>NZ_AP014546.1:1622500-4095481 GCF_016592555.1 Neptunomonas japonica JAMM 1380
ACGTCCGTCGTGAAAAGGGAAACAACCCAGACCGCCAGCTAAGGTCCCAAAGTTCTAGTTAAGTGGGAAACGATGTGGGAAGGCTTAGACAGCTAGGAGGTTGGCTTAGAAGCAGCCACCCTTTAAAGAAAGCGTAATAGCTCACTAGTCGAGTCGGCCTGCGCGGAAGATATAACGGGGCTAAAACTAGACACCGAAGCTGCGGATGCCATTTATGGCATGGTAGAGGAGCGTTCTGTAAGCCGTTGAAGCGGAAGCCGGGAGGCACCGTGGAGGTATCAGAAGTGCGAATGCTGACATGAGTAACGATAAGGGAGGTGAAAAACCTCCCCGCCGGAAGACCAAGGGTTCCTGTCCAACGCTATTCGAGGCAGGGTGAGTCGGCCCCTAAGGCGAGGCAGAGATGCGTAGTCGATGGGAAACGGGTTAATATTCCCGTACTGGTTATAACTGCGATGGAGGGACGGAGAAGGCTAGGCAAGCGCGGCGTTGGTTGTCCGCGTTTAAGGTAGTAGGTTTAGAGCTTAGGTAAATCCGGGCTCTTATAAGACTGAGAACCGATGACGAGGTCCCTTGAGGACTGAAGTTGTTGATGCCATGCTTCCAGGAAAAGCTTCTAAGCTTCAGGTTATAACGAACCGTACCCCAAACCGACACAGGTGGTCAGGTAGAGAATACTAAGGCGCATGAGAGAACTCGGGTGAAGGAACTAGGCAAAATGGTGCCGTAACTTCGGGAGAAGGCACGCTGCTGGCGGTGATGAGCTTTACGCTCTAAGCTGCTGGCAGTCGAAGATACCAGGTGGCTGCGACTGTTTATTAAAAACATAGCACTCTGCAAACACGAAAGTGGACGTATAGGGTGTGACGCCTGCCCGGTGCCGGAAGGTTAATTGATGGGGTTAGCTTCGGCGAAGCTCTTGATCGAAGCCCCGGTAAACGGCGGCCGTAACTATAACGGTCCTAAGGTAGCGAAATTCCTTGTCGGGTAAGTTCCGACCTGCACGAATGGCGTAACGATGGCCACACTGTCTCCACCCGAGACTCAGTGAAATTGAAATCGCTGTGAAGATGCAGCGTACCCGCGGCTAGACGGAAAGACCCCGTGAACCTTTACTATAGCTTCACAGTGGACTTTGACATTACTTGTGTAGGATAGCTGGGAGGCTTTGAAGCATGGTCGCTAGATCGTGTGGAGCCAATCTTGAAATACCAGCCTGGTACTGTTGAGGTTCTAACTCTGTTCCCTAATCGGGATCGAGGACATTGTGTGGTGGGTAGTTTGACTGGGGCGGTCTCCTCCCAAAGAGTAACGGAGGAGCACGAAGGTACCCTCAGCATGGTCGGAAATCATGCATTGAGTGCAAGCGCATAAGGGTGCTTAACTGCGAGACAGACACGTCGAGCAGGTACGAAAGTAGGTGCTAGTGATCCGGTGGTTCTGTATGGAAGGGCCATCGCTCAACGGATAAAAGGTACTCCGGGGATAACAGGCTGATTCCTCCCAAGAGTTCACATCGACGGGGGAGTTTGGCACCTCGATGTCGGCTCATCACATCCTGGGGCTGAAGCCGGTCCCAAGGGTATGGCTGTTCGCCATTTAAAGTGGTACGCGAGCTGGGTTTAGAACGTCGTGAGACAGTTCGGTCCCTATCTGCCGTGGGCGTTTGAGATTTGAGAAGAGTTGCTCCTAGTACGAGAGGACCGGAGTGAACGAACCTCTGGTGTTCCGGTTGTCACGCCAGTGGCATTGCCGGGTAGCTACGTTCGGACGGGATAACCGCTGAAAGCATCTAAGCGGGAAGCCCCCTTCAAGATGAGATCTCGCTGGGAACTTGATTCCCCTAAAGAGCCGTTTAAGACTAAGACGTTGATAGGCTGGGTGTGGAAGCGCTGCGAGGCGTTGAGCTAACCAGTACTAATTGCTCGTGAGGCTTGACCATATAACGCCAAAGGCGTGTGGGAAGCATGTAGTAAAGATAAGATTACAGAGTAGTGCTTGTGAATAGACCAAGACAAAGAAAAGCCTTCATCAAATCCATGTTGTGACAGTTTATGCTTGGCGACCATAGCGAAATGGAACCACCTGATCCCATCCCGAACTCAGAAGTGAAACGTTTTAGCGCCGATGGTAGTGTGGGGTCTCCCCATGTGAGAGTAGGTCATCGCCAAGCTTTTAATAGAGAACCCTGATCACTTCGTGATCAGGGTTTTTTTATGCCTGAAAGAAAACTTTGTGAGTAACTATTGCTTAAGGCTTATGAAAGGAAGCACATTAACAAAAGCAAATTTCAGACGGGATTAGGAAATAATGTTGTTATAAATCAATTCAATGAGTACGTCATTGTGTAATTATTATCTTAGCAACTATCTTTGGATAGTTAGATTTTAAAGGATTAGCTCCTTGTTCTTAACGGGCTTATATCGTGAAGTCGGGGTAAATACAATGAACCCTCAAGATGCCTTCTTTCATATCAATGGACCAGTGATCTTCTTTACTTGGAAGCCGAGTGAAAACTGGTCAGTCAACTATGTCTCGGACAATATTCAACAGCTAGGTTATTACTCGAAAGACTTTATTAGTGGAGTAGTTAATTATTCGGACTTAATACACCCAGATGATTTTCCTAAGATAAGAGGGGAGCTTGATCTTCATCTTCAGTTTGGTAGTCAAAGTTTTGAGCAAGAGTATAGAGTTAGAAATAAGTCAGGTGAGTATAGGTGGGTCGTTGATAGGACCTTGATTCCCCAGTCTTGTGCTGGTAGTTCAGAACATGCTTACGGTTATGTCATAGATATTACGGAACGCAAGGTATCTGATATACAGCGCAATAAAGCGAAAGATATGTATAGCCAACTCTTTCAGCGCGGTAAGGCAATACAGCTTCTTATTGATCCTGAAACTCAGGCTATTGTAGATGCCAATGCTGCTGCACAAACTTATTATGGTTATAGCATTGAAGAACTCAAAAGTTTAAGTATTTCTGATTTGAACATCTTGCCGTCAGAACAGACACAGATTGAAATGGAGAGAGCACAGCTGGAAGAGAGAAGCTTTTTTAACTTTCAACATAAGCTAAAAAATGGTGACATACGTGATGTAGCAGTAGTATCTGGTCCTTTTAATGCCAATGGTAAAGAGATCTTATACTCAATTATTAATGACGTTACAGCGCAAAAAAGCGCCAAGCGTGAACTTGAAAGAAGTGAGGCAATGCTTCGCTCCTTTATTTCAACTACAACTGATGGTTTTATTACATTAGATCAATCGTTAAATATCACGCATTGTAATGTCCCTTTTTGCGAGATGCTCTCTTCTGCTAGGGAGAAGGTATTGGGAAGATCGGTTTATTCCTTTTTATCTTCACCCGATGAGATTTTTATTAGCACACTTCTTAGAACATTGAAGAATCAAAAAAACTGGAGCGTGGAAACGGTACTTAAAAAAGAGAGCGGAGAACTAATTTATGCTCAGCTTTCAGGTGGTCCTATTGAGAATGGTTCGGGTATTTTTGCTTTTATAACAGATATATCAATTCAAAAGCGTTCGCAAATGGAGTTGAAAAAACTATCTTTGGCTGTTGAGCATGCCGGTAGTTCTATTATGATTACCAATAAGCAAGGTGTTATTGAATATGTGAACCCTAGCTTTTGCAATATTACGGGTTACCTCTCCAGTGAAGTAATAGGGCAAACTCCTTCCATTGTCAGTACCGGGCATACAACAGAGCAAACTCATACAGATTTGTGGCAAACGATTCTATCGGGCAGTGATTGGCGAGGAGAAACCTATAATAGGACTAAAACGGGTGCTTTTTATTGGTCCTTTATGTCGATATCACCGATTAGCGATGAGAATGGAAATATAACTCACTTTGTAAGTGTTAGTGAGGATATTACTGAACAAAAGAAAGCACAGAATCAACTAGAAAAGTTAGCGTTATACGATCCTTTAACGGGGTTGGCAAATCGCCGATTATTTAATGACCGACTAAACCAGGCTGCGGCAATTTGCTTGCGCTCCACATCATCTGAACTGGCTTTAATTATGCTCGATTTAGATCGATTTAAGCTGATCAATGATACGCTTGGTCATGATGCGGGTGATGAATTATTGAAGATTATTGCTGAGCGGCTTCTTTTATGCGTACGAAAGTCAGACACGGTTGCGCGTATTGGTGGAGATGAGTTTACACTTTTATTGCAGAGCGTTAACGGACGTGACGATGCTCAAAAAATTGCCGAAAATATTTTGGAGGTTGTTAGTAAACCGTTACTGATCGGGAACCAAAAACTTAAGGTGACCTGTAGTTTGGGGATTAGTTTATTTCCTTTGGATGGTGATAATTCTGAGGATGTTATTAAAAATGCAGACCTGGCGTTATACCGAGCTAAAAAAGAAGGAAGAAATAGATGCATGTTTTTCCTTGAAGCGTACCGAGATGAAGCACTTCGCCAAGTGGCATTACAAACGCAGTAATGGTTATGTATGCCTTAAAAATGGAACTTTTATACCTCAATAGTTTCTCTTTACTTTACAATACAACGAATTTCACGCAGGTGCGTAATATATTTTATAATCAATGCTTGGATTGGTTTCCTGCTGTCATAGCAATTTGGTAAAGTAGTCGCCCAGAATTATTCACGTGTTGATTAATTGCCCCGCAGTTGAGATTGACGGCAAGCGCTGTTGGGGGTTAGTTATGTGCCGGTTTTTTGTAAGTTAGGATTGCTGAATGGCGGATGTTTGTTTTCAGATGAAAGGTACCGCTGTAACAGCGGTTGTTATGGATCTGTATGATTATTCTTGTGCTGCTTTTTTTCAGCAATTAAAGGATAAAATTGATTCAGCGCCGCAGTTTTTTAATGCATCTCCTCTAGTACTTAATTTATCTCAGTATAATGGTGTCTTACTGCCAGATCAGCTTATCCAAGTAGTTGCATCGTGCCGTGAGTTGGGTTTGCAGCCTATGGCATGTAAAGCGGTTACTGATGATTTGCTCAGTACGGTTCGACAGCTTGGGATGGCATCATTACCCGCATCAAATACTCGGGCTACTGAAATACAAGCTGAACCAGTTGCGCAAATTGTGGAATCTGTAGTGCAGGCAAAATTACGGCCGAGTAAGGTTATTACTAAACCGGTCCGTTCAGGGCAGCAGATTTATGCTGAAGGCTCAGATTTGATTTTGATGGCAGCTGTTAGTGAAGGCGCTGAAGTATTGGCTGATGGGCATATACATGTTTACGGCCCGCTGCGAGGCAGGGCTTTAGCGGGGGTAAAAGGTGATACTGATGCACGTATTTTCTGTCGCCAAATGGAAGCTGAGTTAGTGTCTATTGCTGGCTATTTTATATTAAATGATACGTTGCGAGAGCAGTGCTGGAAGCAACCAGCACATGCGTTTTTAGAGGGTGAATCCATTCAGGTTGCGGCTATTTAATATAATGCTGCAGTATGGGTTACCTAAATCGGGTTATGAGGAATCAAAGTGTCTAAAATTATAGTAGTGACCTCCGGTAAAGGTGGTGTAGGTAAAACAACGACGAGTGCTGCAATCGCAACAGGCTTGGCGCTACGCGGCTTTAAAACAGTCGTGATAGATTTTGATGTAGGTCTGCGCAACCTTGATTTGATCATGGGCTGTGAGCGACGTGTCGTATATGACTTTGTTAACGTTATTAATAAAGAAGCGAGCTTAAATCAAGCGCTGATTAAAGATAAGCGTACTCCAGGTTTATTTATTTTACCGGCTTCACAAACTCGCGATAAAGATGCTTTGTCGATGGAGGGTGTACAGACAGTATTGAATGACTTAGCGAAAGATTTTGAGTATATCATCTGTGATTCACCGGCAGGCATTGAGCAGGGTGCGCAGATGGCACTTTATTTTGCAGATGAGGCGATTGTAGTGACTAACCCAGAAGTGTCTTCTGTGCGTGATTCTGATCGCATTTTGGGCATTCTACAGAGCAAATCATTAAAATCTGAGCAGGGTGGTTCGGTTAAGGAGCATTTGTTACTGACTCGTTATAATCCAGAGCGTGTCGCTGCTGCAGAGATGTTAAGTGTTGCCGATGTCGAAGATATTTTGGCCGTTCCTTTGTTGGGAGTAATTCCAGAATCTGAGGCTGTACTTAAGGCATCTAACCAAGGTGCGCCAGTTATTTTGGATCAAGACTCGGAAGCAGGCCAAGCATACCTTGATGCTGTCTCTAGACTGTTAGGCGAAGAAGCAGAGCACCGTTTTCTTGAGGTGCAGAAAGTAGGTTTCTTGAAGCGCCTGTTAGGAGGTAAGAAGTGAGTATTTTTAACTACTTTTTGAAAAAAGAAAAAAAGACATCAGCATCAGTAGCTAAAGAACGCTTGCAGATTATTGTTGCTCATGAGCGTAATAAGCGGCAGCAACCAGATTATCTGCCGTTAATGCAGCAGGAAATTATCGATGTGATTCGTAAATACGTGAGCATTGAAAATGACCAAGTGTCGGTGCAGCTAGATAACAATGATGACTGCTCGGTATTGGAACTGAACATCACATTGCCGGAATAACTGCTGCGTGAATAAGACGTAGCTAAATAAGTATGGATGAGCGGCTTGGCGGTTTGGTAGTAATGTTCTTAATGCTGCTAAATAAGTCGTTTTTACATGGGAGATAAGGGTGACTCAGTTTCGACCTTGTATCGATTTACATCAAGGCCAAGTCAAACAAATTGTTGGCGGTAGTCTTAACGATGGCGGTGCAAAAACCAATTTTGTTAGCGCCTATGATGCGGCTTATTATGCGCGCTTGTACCATAAGCATAACCTTACGGGGGGGCATGTTATCGCGCTTGGTCCTGGGAATAAGGAGCAGGCATTACTGGCCTTGAATACCTGGCCTGACGGTTTGCAGTTTGGTGGTGGAGTTAATCATGAAAATGCTGTTGGGTTTCTTCAAGCCGGCGCTTCACACGTAATTGTTACCTCCTATCTTTTTGAAAATGGTCGCTTTTCATGGGAGCGCCTTGAGCAGATTAAAGCTGAAGTAGGTGCGCAGCGTTTGGTTTTGGATCTTAGCTGTCGACGTACAGGTTCTGGTTGGAATATTGCAACGAATCGTTGGCAAACCGTGACTGAAACCAGTATTGATCTTGATACATTGCGTGAGCTAGAAAAGCATTGCGCTGAGTTTTTAATTCACGCAGCTGACGTTGAAGGTTTGCAAGCTGGTATTGATAAAAACTTAGTTAAGTTGCTGGGGGAGATAGTTACTATTCCTGTTACATATGCAGGTGGTGCCCGCTCGCTTGAAGATTTGCAGCAGGTAAGTCTTTTATCGGGGGGCAAAGTTGATTTAACCATCGGTAGTGCGCTGGATGTTTTCGGTGGCTCTGGTGTGACACTCGATGCATGTATTGATTGGAATAAAAATATAGCATCGTAAAGTAATAAGGTTAGCTTCAGACCAGTTTGTTTTTCTGCAGGACGCGGTAGATTTTTCGGCTGGTCTTGGCTAATTTTTCAATGTCCCCCAAGCCTGGCTTTTCCCCTTGTTGCAGCCGCTGTTCCCAATCGCCTATTTCAATATCAAGAAAATCAATCAGCTTTTTTGAGCAACCATTGCAGATGCCAGAACAGAGGTCACTCACAGGAAGTTCAAAAGGGATGGTAAAACGTACTTCCTCAATCAGTTGCTCCATGGCTGTTGTGGCGTTGGGTTTCACTGGCTCCTCCTGTTTGTTTAGCTGCTAGAGTGATCTCTTATTTTAAAGTGTTTAAGCGAGTTAGCATTGATATATGACAGTTTTGGGAATGAGCCTGTTGATATATTCCTATTTGGAATTGAAACTATAAAAATTATGAATTTGTATAATTCGTAGAGCTCGATTAGGATGGCGACATATTAAAGATTGCATGCTCGTAAATAGCGTGCAAATAGGATTCTAAGCTAGCTTGCGTAGCTTCTTAGACGCGTTTTTAGCCAGATACAGGAGAAGGTTCTGATGGCGAGTAAGACATTATATGACAAATTATGGGATCAGCACCTTGTTCGTCAAAATGAAGATGGCAGTGCATTAATCTATATCGATCGTCAGATTCTTCACGAAGTTACATCGCCTCAGGCCTTTGAAGGGCTGCGCCTTGCCGGTCGAAAATTATGGCGTATAGATGCCAATTTGGCGACGCCGGACCACAATGTGCCCACAACCGAACGTGCAGGCGGTGTAGACCTTATCGTCGATCCGGTATCGCGCATTCAGGTACAAACCTTAGATGATAACTGTGATGATTTCGGTGTTGTTGAATTCAAAATGAATGATACACGCCAGGGTATTGTTCATGTGGTCGGCCCGGAGCAGGGCATGACGCTTCCTGGGTCGACTGTTGTTTGCGGTGACTCTCATACTTCTACGCACGGTGCGTTTGGTGCCTTAGCGCATGGTATCGGAACTTCTGAAGTTGAGCATGTGATGGCAACTCAGTGTTTGATCGCTAAGAAAATGAAAAATATGTTAGTGCGTGTCGATGGCCAGCTAGGTATTGGCGTTACTGCAAAAGATGTTGTATTGCATATCATTGGCGTGATTGGTACAGCCGGCGGTAATGGGTGTGCTATTGAGTTTGGTGGCGAAGCCATTCGTAGCATATCAATGGAAGGCCGTATGACAATCTGTAATATGGCCATTGAAGCAGGTGCTAGAGTAGGGCTTGTTGCTGTTGATCAAACAACCATCGATTACTTTAAAGGACGTCCATTCTCACCAACAGATGCTCAATGGGATGCTGCAGCGGCTGCTTGGAAAGATCTAGTATCAGATGATGATGCTGAGTTTGATACGGTTGTTGTTATTAAAGCTGAAGATATTATTCCTCAAGTTACATGGGGAACATCTCCTGAAATGGTAGTAGATGTAACGGCTACAGTGCCTAACCCTGAGAATGAATCTGATCCGACTAAAGCCGATGGTATTCGTCGTGCCTTGCAGTATATGGGATTGAATGCTGATCAAAAGATTACTGACATTCAATTGGATCGTGTATTTATTGGTTCTTGTACTAACTCACGTATCGAGGATTTGCGAGCCGCTGCTGCTGTAGTTCAAGGGCGTCAAGTTGCTTCTACAATTAAACAGGCATTAGTCGTCCCAGGTTCTGGATTAGTTAAAGCACAAGCAGAAAAAGAAGGCCTAGATAAAATATTTGTTGAAGCGGGTCTTGAATGGCGTGAGCCGGGTTGTTCTATGTGTTTAGCAATGAACCCTGATAAGTTGGGAAGTGGTGAGCATTGCGCTTCTACCAGCAACCGTAATTTTGAAGGTCGTCAAGGTTTTGGTGGGCGTACGCACCTTGTTAGTCCTGCAATGGCCGCAGCGGCAGCTGTTACCGGACACTTTGTTGATGTTCGTGAATTGATGGGCAGTTAAGGCCGCCGTGGCTTATTGAGAAGGAAAAATATAATGAAAAATTTTACTAAAGTAACGGGTATTGCTGCGCCGTTAGATCGTGCCAATGTTGATACTGATATGATCATCCCAAAGCAGTTTTTGAAGTCTATTAAGCGCTCTGGTTTTGGTCCCAATTTATTTGATGAGTTACGTTACTTAGATGAAGGTCAGCCTGATCAGGATTGTGCTGGCCGTCCATTAAATACTGAGTTTGTCTTGAATAAAGAGCGTTATCAAGGTGCTGCAGTATTGTTAGCGCGCAAGAATTTTGGTTGCGGTTCAAGCCGTGAACACGCTCCATGGGCATTAGATGATTTTGGTATTCGTTGTGTGATAGCACCTAGTTTTGCTGATATTTTTTATAACAACTGTTTTAAAAATGGCTTGTTGCCCATCATTCTGAATGATGAGCAGGTCGATCAATTATTTTGTGAAGTTGAAACCGCTGTAGGTTATCAGTTAACAATTGACCTAGAAAAACAAGTCGTTGTTACGCCAAGTGGTGTTGAAATGGAATTTGAAGTAGATTCTTTTCGTAAGCATTGCTTGTTAAATGGCTTGGATGATATTGGTTTGACGCTTCAAAATGCCGCAGATATCAAAGACTATGAAACACGCCGTCGCCAAGAAGCTCCATGGTTGTTTGATGCCATCAAGTAATAGAAGTAGATAAGTTAAGGATTTTGAAATGAGTAAAAATGTTCTGATTTTGCCAGGTGATGGTATTGGTCCCGAAATTGTAGAACAAGCTAAGCGTGTTTTAGAGCTAGTGAATGAGCAGTATTCACTAGGGCTTGAGTTTACAGAAGCACTAGTTGGTGGTGCCGCTATTGATGCAGACGGTATACCGTTGCCTGAAGCCACGCTGGACGCGGCTAAAAAAGCGGATGCTATTCTTCTTGGTGCTGTTGGTGGGCCTAAGTGGGATGCTATTCCTGATTTTCAGATTCGTCCTGAGAAAGGCTTATTGGGTATTCGTTCGAACCTGGGTTTATTCGGTAATCTACGCCCAGCTATTCTTTATCCTCAATTGGCGCATGCCTCTTCGTTGAAGCCTGAAATTGTTTCAGGTTTAGATATTTTGATTGTTCGTGAGCTGACAGGCGGTATCTATTTTGGTCAGCCTCGTGGTGTGCGTGTCAAAGAGGGTGGTGTTCGCGAAGGTTACAACACGTATGTGTATGATGAGAATGAGATTCGCCGTATTGGTCGAGTTGCATTTGAAGCGGCACGCCAGCGCGGTAAAAAACTGTGCTCAGTTGATAAAGCTAACGTACTAGAAGTGACAGTATTATGGCGTGAAATTATGGACGACCTTGCTAAGGAATATCCCGACGTAGAACTAAGTCATATGTACGTTGATAATGCTGCAATGCAGCTGGTGCGTGCGCCAAAACAGTTTGATGTTATGGTTACTGGCAATATGTTTGGTGATATATTATCAGATGCCGCAGCAATGCTGACGGGATCGATTGGCATGCTTCCTTCTGCATCTTTGGATGTTAACGGTAAAGGGATGTATGAGCCGTGTCATGGTTCTGCTCCCGATATAGCAGGTCAGGGTAAGGCAAATCCGTTGGCAACCATTCTTTCAGTCGCTATGATGTTACGTTACTCGCTGAATGAAGGTGATACAGCAGATAAAATTGAAGCGGCTGTGAGCCAGGTTCTGGACCAGAATTTACGTACCGTAGATATTATGTCTGATGGAATGACAGTGGTTACTACCGCTCAGATGGGCGATGCTGTCGTTGCTGCACTTAAAGGCTAATTTTAATCGAGCTTAAATTAGAGCATAATGTGTTATTGGTCGGCTTTTTAGGAAGCCGGCTTTTGTTTTTATGTACTTTGTAATTTATTTAATTGGGGATACCAATGAAACGTGTAGGTTTTGTCGGTTGGCGCGGAATGGTGGGTTCTGTGCTGATGCAACGCATGATGGAAGAGCGCGACTTCGATTTTATCGATGAGCCTGTCTTTTTTACTACTTCACAGGTTGGCGGAGCTGGCCCGGATATTGGGAAGTCGATTCCGGCACTTAAAGATGCCACCAATATTGAAGAATTAAAAACGATGGACGCTATTATTTCCTGTCAGGGCGGAGACTACACGAAAGAGGTGTTCTCTAAACTACGTGAGTCTGGTTGGCAGGGGTACTGGATTGATGCAGCATCTTCGTTGCGTATGGCTGATGACAGTATCATTGTATTGGATCCAGTAAACCGTCAGGTAATTGATAAAGGTTTAGCCGCAGGTGTTAAAAACTTTATCGGTGGTAACTGTACGGTTTCTTTAATGCTGATGGGTTTGGGGGGGCTGTTTAAGTCTGGTCAGATTGAATGGCTAACATCAATGACCTATCAAGCCGCTTCCGGTGGCGGAGCGCGCCACATGCGTGAATTGATCAGTCAGATGGGTGTTATTCATAACTCTGTTGCAGATAAAGTAGACGTTAATGGCGCTATTTTAGATATTGATAAGCGTGTTGCGGAAACCATTCGTGGTGCAAACATGCCTGTAGACAATTTTGGTGTGCCATTAGCTGGCAGTCTGATTCCTTGGATCGATGTCGCCCTAGAGAATGGACAAAGCAAAGAGGAATGGAAAGGCTTTGTTGAAACTAACAAAATTCTTGGCCGTTCTGAAAGCCCTATTCCAATTGATGGAACTTGCGTGCGTATCGGCGCTATGCGTTGTCATAGCCAAGCATTTACTATTAAGCTCAAGCAAAATCTTCCGATTGACGAAATTGAAGCGATGATCGGTGAAGCAAATGATTGGGTTAAGGTTGTTCCTAATTCACGTGATATTACGGCAGCAGAACTAACCCCTGCAAAAGTTACTGGTACCTTGAGTGTTCCTGTTGGTCGTTTGCGTAAGATGAATATGGGTGGTCAATACTTAAATGCTTTCAGTGTTGGTGATCAGTTGTTATGGGGTGCGGCTGAGCCGTTGCGTCGTATGCTACGAATCTTGCTTGAACAAGCCTGATAAAATTCATATTTAGTTTTCAATAGCCCGACATTGTTCGGGCTGTTTTGTTTTGAGGGTGTAATGGATAGAGTGTTTGATGTTGTTGTTGTGGGCGCCACGGGTTTGGTTGGTGAAAATATCTTAAGTGTTCTTGAGGAAAGAGCTTTTCCGATAGGGAATGTATATCTGCTGGCTAGTGAGCGCAGTACAGGTACAAAAATTACTTTTAAAGGCCAGACGTTAACGGTGCAAAGTGTCGTTGATTTTGACTTTAGTCAAGCACAGATTGCTTTCTTCTCTGCATCTGAGGAAGTTGCAATTCAGTATGCGCCAATCGCAGCCGACGCCGGATGCGTAGTTATTGATACGAGTTCAGCGTTTTGTAATGACCCTGATGTACCCTTGGTAATTCCAGAAGTTAATGCATATAGAATTGCAGACTTTTCTATTAGAAATATGATCAGTATTCCTGATGCTCCACTGACGCAGTTGTTGTTGGCGCTAGCGCCAATTCATCGCTCTGTTGGTATTGATAGCATTAATGTATCAACGTATCAGGCTGTATCAGGTGTTGGCAGAAAAGGTGTCGGAGAGCTTGCTAAACAGACTACACAGCTACTCAATGCAAAAGAGATTGAGTCTCACGTATTTAGTAAGCAAATTGCTTTCAATGTTGTTCCTCATGCCGGTAACTTTCTTGAAAATGGCTATACTCAGGAAGAGATGAACTTAGTGTTAGGTACGCAGAAAATTTTGGATGATCCCTCTGTGCGTGTTAATCCTACCTGTGTTCGAGTGCCGGTATTTTTTGGTCACAGTGAGTCAGTCTCTATCGAGACCCAAGCATATATTAGTGCTGATGAAGTGACGGAAATATTACAGGCCGTCGAAGGTGTTGATGTCATTGGTAAAGATCATGAAATGGACTTTACAACCCCAGTTACAGATGCTGCCGGTAGTGATGTTGTGTATGTAAGTCGTGTTCGTGAAGATTTGCATGGACATCAAGGTATAAGTTTATGGATAACGGCCGATAACGTAAAAAAAGGTTCTGCTTTGAGTGCAGTACAGGTGGCTGAATTAGTTATAAATGACTACCTGTAAAGTGTCAGATCTGCCGCTTGATTGATAAAAATGTGTGTAATTGGAGAAATTACACTCTTATTTACTCAGTTTCTTGACCGATTGGCACTTATTAACAATACTTTGATCACATATCGGATCGGCAACTTGCTGATTATGCAAGAAATAATCAGTAAGTAACTTAAGGAAAATAAAATGCTGCGCAAACTTGCTTTAAGTCTGGCTGTTGCAGGTGCTCTTGTATCAACACAGGCGAACGCGTTAGGGCTTGGTGATATTAAGATTAAATCGGCTTTAAATGAGCCTCTGAGTGCAGAAATTCAGCTGCACCAGATACGGGATTTAAACCCTTTACAGATTCGGCCTCGAATGGCAGACCAGGACGAGTTTGCACTGGCAGGCTTAAGTCAGCAAAGAGCGCTGTCTGATATCCGTTTTCAAGTAAAAGTTAGCCCCAACGGTAGTGGTGTTATTTTACTGACCTCCAGAGAACCCGTTAAAGAACCTTTTATCAATTTCTTAGTTGAAGTTAATTGGCCAAGTGGTCGGCTCGTTCGCGAGTATACACTGTTACTTGATCCCCCTGTTTTTGATCCATCACCGACGCAAAAATTTGTTGAGCCTGCAGTCTCTTCGTCAGTAGATACTCGCTCAAGTATTCAAGCTAAAACACCTGTGCCTAGACGTGCTAAGGCAAATTCTTCTAATATTCGTACGCGGATGGATAAAAAGACACAAGCGTATGTTGATGTGAAAGACACCTTGTGGGGATTGGCTCTGGATAACCGCATTGCGCCTGATATATCGTCTTATCAAATGATGGTCGCTATGCATAAGAAAAACCCGCTGGCATTTCCTGATGGGAATATTAACAACCTGAAAGCGGGTGTCGTTCTTAATCTTCCAACTGAAGCGGAGGCGAGGGCTATAAGCTCTAAGCAAGCCGCTGCAGAAGTTCATAGACAAACAGCGCTATGGAAGCAGGGTAAAGCACCTGCACCGGATAAAGCACCAATTGACGGATCAAAAAAAAGTTTAAAGAGTGAAGCCGCGGATTCTCAAGAGCCTGATGAGGCAAATAGTGGGCAGCTAAAAGTTGTCACGCCTGCAGAAGCAGTGAGTAAAGATGAAGCGGCTGTAGATGACCAAAGTGTGCAAACAGAAGATCTCGAAAAGCAGCAGCTTATTGAAAAAAATGAATCATTAGAAAACCAGTTAGCTGTTTCGATGGAGTCATTAGATCGTCTGGAAAGAGATAATGTAGACCTTAATGATAAATTAGATGCTATTCAGCAGCAGCTAGATTCATTGCAACGCCTTATTGAGCTTAAGGATCAGCAGTTGGCCGCGTTACAAACTGAAGTGAATAAGCCTCCTGCTCCTGTTGTGGCTCCACCCCCGCCACCTGAAAAAAGCTTAATTGATAAGATTCTTCAAGCACCTGAATATTTGGCAGGCATTGGCGGCGGGCTTATCGCAGTGTTGGTGGGCTTGTGGTTAATGCTGCGTCGCAAGAAAAAAGCTGAAGAAGCCGTCGAGGAAGAAGAGTTTTTTAATGCAGTAGATGTTCAAGACGATAGTGCTATTGATGAGGAAGATTCGCTTGCGGAATTAGAAGAGGTTTCAGATGACCTGGCTGAGGCTGCTGCAGAAGAGGCATTAGAAGAGAGAAGCGAAAACGTTGCTTCTAGCGAATTTGATCTTGATGATGACCTAGATGATCTGAATTTAGATATGGACTTAGATCTGGATGATTCGTTCGAGGAAGACCTGGATGTGATGGCTATTGATGATGCTGTTACAGCGTCTGAGCAGCCAGAGCCTGAGACTACAGATGGCCTTGATGACGATGACCTACTTGGGTCGATTCTAGATGATAATGAGTCTGATGATGAGTTTGACTTGGGCTTGGATGAATTGGCTGATATGGACAGTGCAACTGAATTAGATTCGGTTGAGCCTAAGTCAGCAGAGTCGCCAGATTTAGAGGATGAGTTTGAGTTAGGAGATCTTCCTGGTAGTGCATTAGCCGCCGATACGGCCTTAGATGAGTTGCTGGCAGATGATGACGATGAGTTAGATGCTCTAGAGCAATCTCGTCAAAGTAATGTACGCTCTGGCATGGATGCAGTCGACCCGATTTCTGATACTGATGACGTAGATGATTCATTAGAGTCGTTGGCATCCTTGGGCCTTGATCAGTTAGATGAGGAGCCTGTCACTATTGCTGATGATGAGGTTGTCAGTAATGAGGAAGAGCTCGAGTTTAATTTGAGTGACGCAGAACCTGAGTCTGTTGAATCAGAATCAGCGATGAAAGATTTAGAAGACGAGCTAGATGAGCTTGATTTTGAATTAGATGACCTTGATATGGCTGATTCTGCACCTGAAGTAGAGGTTGAGCCTACTTCTAATGAGAATGATCTAGATTTTGAAACGGACTTGATGGCTGATCTAGATTCACTTCTAGAGAATCAAGATGTGCAAGAGGAAGTGCCAGAGCTTGAAGACCTTGGTGATGGCGAACTTGCTTCTTTGGATGAAGAAACGCTAGATAATAACAGTGACTTAAATGACTTTGGCGATCTAGACGATGTTTTGGGTCTTGATGATGAAGAAACGGCTGAAGACGCAGCTCTTTCTGAGCAAAGTGCGAGCCTCTCTGATGCAGCTGAACTTTTGGATGATCCTGAAGAGCTTGGTCTTGGTGTGACTGAGCAAGAAGCACCAATAGATGTGGCAGGCTTTGATCTGGATGACCTGAGTTTTGATGAATCCGATGATGAGTTGCCGGGAACACCTACGGATGAAGAGGTCACTCGCGAGCTGACATCTAATATTGAGCACGATTTAGATGCTGAGCTTGATGATGAGTTAGAAGCGCTGCTCAACAGCACTGATAACGATATAGCATTAGAGGAATCTTCTTCAGAAGAGGAGCATTCTCTTGATGCTTTGGGTTTCTTGGATGGGGCTGATGAAGTTGAAACTAAACTTGACCTTGCTCGAGCTTATATTGATATGGATGATGTTGAAGGTGCTAGAGATATTCTTGAAGAGATCGCCCAAGAAGGTAATGATTCTCAAAAAGATGAAGCGACAGAGTTGTTAGGAGGTCTTGTTTGACGCAAGAAATAACTCAGTTAGGCAGTGAAGAAGGGGCGACTACGGTCGCCCCTTCTTATCGTTATGCGCTTTGTGTGGAGTATGCTGGTGCTGCTTATAACGGTTGGCAGATTCAGAAGAATGATGAAGTCCCTACTGTTCAAGGGCATATGCACAAAGCACTCTCAGTTGTAGCGAATGAACCTGTAACAGTTGTATGTGCGGGTAGAACAGATACTGGCGTTAATGGTACTTATCAAATAATTCATTTCGATACGCATGCAAAGCGTGAAAATCGTGCATGGGTTTTGGGGGGTAATAGTAATTTGCCTGATGATATTGCTATACGTTGGGCTACTCCTGTTGATGATACATTTCATGCGCGCTTCAGTGCTCAGGAACGTCGTTACCGTTATTTGATATATAGCACTAGAATTAAACCTGCCTTGCTATCGAAAGGGGTTACTTGGACTTATAAGCCTCTGGATATTGAACGGATGCGTGAGGCGGGTGCTCACTTGGTTGGAGTACATGACTTCTCTTCATATCGAGCGGTAGCGTGTCAGGCCAAAAGCCCAATCAGGGATGTAAAAGCACTGAATATTTATCGTTCAGGTGAGTTAATAGTTATTGATGTGCAAGCCAATGCTTTTTTACACCATATGATTAGAAATATCGCCGGTGTGCTAATGAGTATTGGTGCCGGTGAAGCTGAGCCTATTTGGGCTAAACAAGTATTAGACGCTAGAAATCGCTGCGCTGGAGGGATAACAGCACCACCTTCAGGCTTATATTTTGTTGATGTGAAGTATCCACAGAGTTACGCTTTACCAAAATCTGAACTGGGTCCTTATTTCCTTAATATTACTGGCTAACGTTGAGTCGCTAGTTCTGTTAGAATTCCCTCTTTGCCTAAAAATATATCGACTTAATCATGGCAGTACGCGTAAAAATTTGTGGTATCACTCGTGCAGAAGATGCGCTGACAGCTATAGCAGCTGGAGCACACTCTCTTGGCTTTGTCTTTTATAAACCAAGCCCTCGATACGTTGAGCCTTCTATCGCTGCGGATATCATCTCAGTACTTCCGCCTTTTATCACGACGACTGCGTTGTTCGTAGATGAATCCCCCGATGTTGTTAAAGAGATAGTAGCTCTGACAAAGGTCGATCTCCTACAGTTTCACGGTAAAGAATCTCCAGAATATTGTGTACAGTTTGAGCGACCTTATATTAAAGCGTTACGAATGAAGCCTGGTCTTGATTTAGTGCAGCAAGCTAGCAGTTACTCTTCGTCACGTGCTGTGTTGCTCGATGCATATAAGGCGGGGGTGCCGGGGGGGACTGGCGAATCCTTCGAGTGGAATCGAATACCACAGTCTATGCGCTCTAGTATCATTCTGGCTGGTGGCTTGTGTGCAGAGAATGTTGCACAGGCAATTGAACAAGTAAAACCCTTCGCTGTTGATGTTAGCGGCGGGGTGGAAGAATCTGCGGGTCTTAAAGACGCGAATAAAATTAATTGTTTTTTTAAAGAGGTGGCACGTGCCAACAACAACTGATCTGGCTGCTCTCATGCAGCTGCCTGATGAGCGAGGGCACTTTGGTCCTTACGGTGGTCGTTTTGTATCTGAAACGCTAATGGGCGCTCTTAAGGACCTTGAAAAGGTTTATGAGCGACTTTCAGCTGACGCGGACTTCCAAAAAGAATTTGATCATGATTTAGCACATTATGTTGGTCGTCCATCGCCATTGTATTTTGCAGAGCGCCTAACTAAAGAAGTTGGCGGTGCAAAGATTTACTTGAAGCGTGAAGATTTAAACCACACCGGTGCCCATAAAATTAACAACACTATTGGTCAGGCACTATTGGCTAAGTTTATGGGTAAGCCGCGCATTATTGCAGAAACGGGTGCTGGGCAGCATGGTGTTGCTTCTGCCACCGTTGCAGCGCGTTTGGGGCTTGAGTGTAAGGTTTATATGGGCGTTGATGATGTTCATCGCCAATCATTAAACGTGTATCGCATGAAATTGTTAGGTGCTGAAGTGGTTGCTGTTAAGTCAGGGACTCGCACGCTTAAAGATGCAATGAATGAAGCAATGCGTGATTGGGTCACGAATGTGGATGATACTTTCTATATTATAGGCACGGCAGCGGGCCCGCACCCTTATCCTAAACTGGTACGAGACTTTCAGTGTGTCATTGGTCGTGAAGCACGCCAGCAATGTCTTGAGCATGAAGGGCGTCTGCCGGATGCTTTGGTTGCTTGTGTCGGGGGCGGCTCTAACGCGATTGGTCTGTTCTATCCATTTATCGAAGATGCTGATGTTCGTATGATTGGCGTTGAGGCCGGTGGCTACGGTGTTGAAACTGGGCAGCATGCAGCGCCTCTATGTGCAGGGCGTCCAGGAGTCTTGCATGGAAACAGAAGTTACTTGATGTCTGATGATGCAGGGCAAATTCTAGGTACGCACTCTGTATCGGCGGGCTTAGATTATCCAGGCGTAGGTCCGGAGCATGCATGGTTAAAAGATTCAGGTCGTGCTGAATATGCAGCGATCACTGACGAAGAAGCGTTAGATGCATTTCGTATGCTGACAAAAGTGGAAGGTATTATGCCTGCCCTGGAGTCTAGTCATGCGGTTGCTCACGCTATTAAAGTTGCCAAAGAGATGGATAAAGAGCAGATTGTTGTGGTCAACCTGTCTGGTCGTGGTGATAAAGATATTCATACCGTCGCCGGTATTGATGGTATTGAAATTTAGTTGTTAAGGAGATTTTGAGAATGGGTCGTATTAATCAATGTTTCGAATCTCTTAAAGCGGATGGCCGAAAAGCGCTTATTCCGTATGTGACTGCGGGTGATCCTCAGCCGTCAGTTACTGTGCCGCTATTGCATGCGATGGTTGATGCTGGCGCTGATATTATCGAGCTAGGCGTGCCGTTTTCGGATCCAATGGCAGATGGGCCGGTGATTCAGTTGGCATGCGAGCGAGCTCTGCGTCACGGTACGCGTCTTCTGGATATCTTGGAGATGGTTAAAGAGTTTCGTGCACTAGATAAGCAAACACCTGTTGTTTTGATGGGCTACCTTAACCCCATTGAAACGCTTGGCTATGAGAGCTTTGCAAAACAAGCCAGTGATGCTGGCGTTGATGGAGTGTTGACAGTAGACCTTCCACCAGATGAGTCTGTTGAGTTTGCTGCCATCATGAAAGAGTATGCTTTGGATGTGATCTATCTGTTAGCGCCAACAACTGAAGAAAGCCGTATTCAGCAAGTTTGTGAGTTTGGTTCAGGCTATGTTTACTACGTCTCTGTTAAAGGTGTAACAGGCTCTGCAGCATTAGATGTTGGTGAAGTTGCTGAAAAGCTTGAGATTATACGTCGTCATACCGATATGCCGGTGGGTGTTGGCTTTGGTATTCGCGATGGAGAAACGGCCGCCTCTGTTTCTAAAGTAGCAGATGGCGTTATTGTAGGAAGTGTCTTGGTTAATGCGATAGCTGAAAAAGTATCTCAACCAGAACAGATTTCTACTGATGTCGCTGCTATTATTGCACAAATGCGCAGTGCTATGGACGCCTGAGAATAACGAATTATCATACTGGATTTAGATAAGAATGAGTAACTGGTTAGACAAAATTGTCCCCTCGCTTGTACGTTCTGAAAATAAAAGAGCGAGCGTTCCTGAAGGTCTCTGGAAAAAATGCCCTAAATGTGAGGCAGTGCTGTATCTTCCAGAGTTAGAAAAAAACCTTAACGTTTGCACAAAATGTGATCATCACATGCGCTTAGCTGCACGCCAGCGTTTGGAGTCTTTTTTAGATAAAGATTCCTTCACAGAACTGGCAGCAGAAGTAGAGCCAGTAGATCGTCTGAAATTTCGTGATACGAAAAAATATAAAGACCGCTTATCAGCCGCACAGAAAGCTACGGGCGAAAAAGATGCGCTTGTTGCCATGCGTGGAACGTTATTAAACATGCCTGTTGCGGCAGTGGCTTTTGATTTTCGTTTTATGGGCGGGTCAATGGGTGCTGTCGTTGGTGAGCGCTTTGTCCGCGCTGTAAACATTTCATTAGAAGAGAACATTCCTCTGATTTGCTTTTCCGCATCAGGTGGTGCGCGCATGCAAGAAGCATTGATCTCGTTGATGCAGATGGCAAAAACCAGTGCGGCGCTTGAGAAAATGCGCCAAGCAGGGATTCCTTATATCTCTGTGTTGACTGATCCTGTTTATGGTGGCGTATCAGCGAGCTTAGCAATGCTAGGTGACCTGAACATTGCTGAGCCAAAAGCATTAGTTGGATTTGCCGGTCCTCGTGTTATTGAGCAAACAGTACGTGAAAAGCTGCCAGAAGGCTTTCAGCGGGCTGAATTTTTATTAGAGCATGGTCAGGTTGATATGATCGTTTCGCGTTTAGAAATGCGTGAGCGTTTGCACTCAGTCCTTTCAATGTTCATGCACCGCTTTGCAGAGCCTATAGTTGAAGAGGCGCTGGCTGCTGATGCCGTTGATCCTTCAGAAGAGCAAGTAGAACTCTCTGATGAGCAGCAAACTGAAAAAAGCTCAGACTCGTAAATTAGATGGTTTGAGGCCGGTTATTGCCGGCCTTTCTTTTGGTAAACTGTATTAATGAATAGATCAGAATTTACGCTTGAACAATGGCTTAGTTGGATGGAGAAAAGCCATTCTGTGGCCATTGATCTTGGTCTTGAACGGGTACAAACTGTATTCAGCAGGTTGTCATTAGATTTCACCAATGTGCATGTCATTACGGTGGCTGGAACGAATGGTAAAGGTTCTACCGTTGCTATTTTAGATGCTATCTATCGCCGGTCTGGTTATAGAACAGTCTGTTATACCTCCCCACATTTACAAGTTTATAATGAGCGCGTTCGTATTAACGGTGGGTTAGTTGATGATGCCTCCTTAGTTGCTGCTTTTAATGCAGTTGATCAGGCGCGTGAAGGTATATCGTTAACTTATTTTGAGATGGGGACGCTTGCTGCGCTGTGGCTTGTCGCTGACCAGCAGCCTGAAGTCGCGCTTTTAGAAGTGGGTCTTGGTGGACGCTTAGATGCTATAAATGTCGTTGATGCTGATGTGGCGGTGGTAACCACGATTGATATTGACCATGTTGACTGGCTTGGTGATGACCGGGAGAAAATTGGCTGGGAGAAGGCCGGAATTTTCAGAAAAGGCAAGCCTGCAATATGCGGTGAGCTAGACCCTCCTGTTTCCATTGAAAACTATTCACAAGAACTCGGTAGTCATTTACGACAGGTAAATACGTCTTTTGAGTATCGATTACAAAATAATACCCGCTGGCTTTGGCAGGGTCGTGATATCAATGATGACCCTGTAACTTTGGCTGATCTTCCATTGCCTCGTTTGCCTTTGCAAAATGCAGCGACTGCGCTTCAGACAATTTTACTTTCAAATTTAGTGTGCTCTCCTGCTAATATTGCACAGGGCCTGCGTGATGCGCAGGTGTCTGGCCGTATGGAAGCTGTCGAGTATCAAGGGCACCATTTTATTCTTGATGTCGCACATAACCCGCAATCAGCTGCTTATCTGGCCCAGCAGTTAAAGAAAACTGACCCTAATGGTGTGCAGTTAATTCTTGGTATGTTGGCAGATAAAGATTGCTCAGCTGTTATAAAAGCATTGTCGCCAGTAGTTACGTGTTGGCATCTTGCAACTTTAGATGTACCTAGGGGGCAGACGGCGGAACAATTGAGTTCTCATCTGTTTGAGTCAGGTATTAATAAACAGAATCTTGTTTGTCATGACACGGTAGCCGACGCTGTTAACACCCTTGTTGCAACTGATGCTGCTACAACCGGCACGATAGTCGTGGCAGGTTCATTCTTTACAGTGGGTGGTGCTTACCCTGTTCTTCACAGGGAGCTGCTTTAATGGAAGAGAGTGTGAAAAGACGGCTATTAGGTCTGTCCGTGATTGTGGTCGCTGCTGTTGTTTTATTTCCTTTATTTTTGACGGGGGAGGGATATCGCGAGAGGCATTTGGAAAGTCGTATTCCACCGGCACCGTCAATGCCTGATGTCGTAAGCTTTGAGCCACAAACAAAATTGCTACCAGATACGTCTGAGTATGCGCCTATTCAAAAAGCACCTGAAGAAGTTGTAGTGTTGGTTGAAAAAAAGCCTGAGAAAAAAGCAGTCACTCAAGAAAAAAGGCCGGTTGTAAGTACTCGTACAGATAAGCCCCAGCTAGATGAGCAGAATGTGCCGGTGGCATGGACATTACAACTGGCCAGCTTTAAAGATGAATCTAATGCTCGGGCATTACGCAAGCAGTTAGTTGAAGCCGGGCATAAAGTGTATACACGCAAAAATGCGAACCTGTTTAAAGTCTATGTAGGGCCAGATATGAAGCGCCAGCGTCTTGAAAAATTAAAAGCGGCACTGCAAAGTGATTTTGGTTTGGATGGAATAATTTTCAGATTCACGACTCAGTGATTGGGTTCATCTTAACGCTCTGTTAGAATGCGCGCAAATTGGATAGGTGGTAGAAAAAATGAACTGGGCCGACTGGACAATTCTTGGGATTGTTGGGATATCAGGACTTTTTAGTATCAAGCGTGGTTTTGTAAAAGAAGCGCTGTCGTTATTGACGTGGGTTACTGCTTTTGTAATAGCGCGTCTTTTTACAGATGCTTTGGCTACGGTGCTGTCTGACTATATTCAGACCCCTTCATTTCGTATCGCGTCAGCGTTTGGCATATTGTTCGTATTAACACTTATCGTTGGCGCATTGGTAAGTAACCTAGTTAGTTTGTTAGTAGAGGCGACTGGGTTGAGCGGTACTGATAGAATTCTAGGCATGGGCTTCGGCTTAGCGCGTGGTGCCTTGGTGGTAGTCGTGTTAGTGGCTTTGCTGGGGGGAACTCCTGCAGTGCTTGATGCTTGGTGGAAGGAATCTGAATTGATTCCTCATTTTGTTTTAATGGAAACATGGTCCAGAGAAGTTGCATCTGAAGTAGGGCAATTGATTTGGAACGCGGGACGTTAAGTAAGACAGTGGTCTGATTTTAGACCAGACAGCTTTTTCTGATTCCTCTTGAGGTAGTTTAAATGTGCGGTATTGTTGGGCTAGTAGCCAAATCCCTTGTTAATCAGACAATCTTTGATGCGCTGACTGTGCTTCAACACCGCGGACAGGATGCCGCTGGCATGGTGACCTGTGAGGGTAATCGGTTTTTCCTACGTAAAGATAACGGCTTAGTTAATGAGGTGTTTCGTACACGTCATATGAAACGTTTAATGGGTAATGTGGGTATCGGGCATGTTCGCTACCCAACTGCTGGTAGCTCTAGTGCTGCTGAGGCACAGCCATTTTATGTGAATTCACCATACGGTATTGCGTTAGCACATAATGGTAATTTAACTAATGCTGAAGAACTTGTTGAGCAAATGTTCCGTGAAGATTTGCGCCATATTAACACCACTTCTGATTCAGAAGTGTTGCTGAATGTTTTCGCACATGAATTGCAACACCAGAGAAAGTTAAAGCCTGAACCTGAAGATATTTTTGAAGCTGTATCTAAAGTCCATAAACGTGTTAAAGGTGGTTATGCGGTTGTTGCCGTTATTACTGGCTACGGTGTCGTTGCTTTTCGTGACCCTAATGGTATTCGTCCTCTTATTTATGGGACGCGTTCAACGCCTGAAGGTGAAGAGTGCATGGTTGCTTCTGAAAGTGTTGCATTGGATATTGCAGGCTTTACACGTGTCCGCGATATTGAACCCGGTGAGGCGATCTTCATTGATATGGATGGTAACGTTTTCACTAAGCAGTGCGCAGAAGATACTAAGATAACGCCCTGCTTATTTGAATTTGTGTACCTAGCACGTCCAGACTCTATTATTGACAATGTTAATGTTCATCAAGCACGCATGCGTATGGGCATTAAACTGGCTGAAAAAGTAAAAGGTTTACGTCCTGATCACGATATCGATGTGATTATGCCAATACCAGATACTAGCCGTACGTCTGCACTGGAGATGGCTAAGCATTTGAATGTTACTTTTCGCGAAGGCTTCATCAAGAACCGTTATATTGGCCGTACCTTTATAATGCCTGGACAAACACAGCGTCAAAACTCGGTTCGTCGTAAGCTGAACCCTATTGAACTTGAGTTCAAAGATAAGGTTGTCATGTTAGTAGACGACTCCATTGTGCGTGGTACGACGTCTAAACAAATTGTACAGATGGCAAGAGATGTCGGTGCGCGTAAAGTATATTTTGCATCCGCTGCGCCACCAGTGCGTTTTCCAAATGTGTATGGCATTGATATGCCTTCTCCTGAAGAATTTATCGCATATAACCGCTCTGTTGATGAGATCGGTGAAGCTATTGGTGCGGACTGGATGATCTTTCAGGAACTAGATGACCTTAAAGATTCAGTATCAGAAGGTAATACAGATACTATCTGTGATTTCGACTCATCAGTATTTGATGGTTATTATGTAACAGGTGATATCGATACAGCTTACCTGGATCGCTTGGATGAGAAGCGTAAAGATGCTGCTAAAGTTGTGCCTGAGACTATTGATCATGAAGATGAGGCGCCGGCTGATCTTCACACTGAAATTTCATAAGAGCGGTTTCTACAATGGCTAAACTAGGTTTTGAGCGAGAAGAGCGCATTCAGTTTACACAAGCTGATGCAGGTCTTTCAACGCTAGCTATTAGAGCTGGACAAACACGGACGTCTGAGGGGGAGCATAGCGATGCTATTTTCCCAACGTCTAGTTTTGTTTATTCGAGTGCCCGCGAGGCTGCTGCTCGTTTTAGTGGAGATGAAGAAGGTAATATATACTCACGTTTTACAAACCCTACTGTGAATGCTTTTGAAAAGCGTATGGCGGCTTTGGAAGGCGCAGAGCGTGCAGTGGCTACCTCATCAGGTATGGCCGCTATTTTGAGTATTGGTTTGTCACTTTTACAGCAAGGCGATCATGTCGTTTGTTCTCAAAGTGTTTTTGGTTCGACGATTTCGTTGTTCGAAAAGTATCTAGTTCGTGCCGGTATTACTACTAGCTTTGTCGACCCTAAAGACCTAAACGCGTGGGAAGCTGCAATACAACCCAATACGCGTTTGCTGTTTTTGGAAACGCCTTCAAACCCGCTTGGTGAGTTAACAGACGTCAGGGCAGTAGCTGATATTGCACATAAGAATGATGCAATGCTCGCCGTGGATAATTGCTTTTTAACACCGGTTTTCCAGCAGCCGTTAAAGCTAGGTGCTGACCTTGTTATTCACTCGGCCACTAAGTATTTAGATGGCCAAGGGCGATGTGTAGGTGGCGTTGTTGTAGGGTCGGATGCCCTGATGGAAGAGGTTTTTGGTTTTATCCGCACGGGCGGGGCATGTATGAGCCCGTTTAATGCGTGGGTATTTCATAAAGGCTTGGAAACTTTAAAAATTCGCTTAGAAGCGCATGCAAAAAATGCACTTGAACTTGCGACTTGGTTACAACAGCAGCCGGGTATAGAAAAAGTTTACTATACAGGGCTAGAGAGCCATGCTCAGCATACGTTGGCCATTAAGCAGCAAACCGGCTTTGGCGGTGTATTATCATTTGAAGTGGCTGGTGGCCAAGAGGCTGCATGGCGTTTCATTGATTCAACCAAAATGGTGTCAATTACAGGTAATTTGGGCGATGTAAAGTCAACCATTACGCACCCATCAACAACAACTCATGGACGAATGACCGACGAAGCTAAGGCTGATGCTGGTATTAAAAAGAACTTGATTCGTTTATCAGTAGGCCTTGAAGACATAAAAGACATTCAGGCTGATATGCAGCTTGGTTTAGATGCGCTTTAATTGTTGAGTTTTAGCGTTGTAGATTGCTTCAATGCGATGTAAAGAGCCTGCTGGTTTTGACCAGCTGCTTTTTAAATTGAAGTGATCTACTGTAAAGCTAAGTGTGTCAAACATCCTGCGGCTTTCAAGTAGGTTCAAAACTAGATGCTCATCATTTTTTTGAGTATAAGCCAAAGTAATGTGAGGCTTAAAAGGTCTGCCTTTAAACCCCATATTTATTTCATGTAACACATCAGTGATTTTTTGATGAAGTTGCACTACTGGGGCTTCAGGGGTAACTCCTAGCCAAATATCTCCGCTGCAAAAACTACCAAACCGATCACAATGTAATGTGAAGGGTGTAAATGTTATTTTTTCGAGTTGTTGGTCTAGGGCGGGGAGCTTTCTCTTTTTTACTTTACCTAAGAATGCCAAGGTAATATGCAACCTTTCTGGTGGCGTCCATTGAATGCCGTGAAAGTTACAATACAGCTGCGAGATTTTCTGTTGCACCGTGTCGGGTATGTCTATAGCAATAAAGAGGCGCATCCGAGATTCCTAAACTACGATAGTGAATAAAGCATAAACATGAACGCTGAGAAAGTGAATACACAGGCCGGTAAAATCATACTTGCTCCAATGGAGGGTGTTGTAGATGCCACTATGCGCCACCTAATTACAAAATTGGGGGGGGTTGATCTGTGTGTTACAGAATTTATACGTATTACTGGCTATGTTCTACCTGAAAAAGAGTTTTTGAAATCAGCCCCTGAGTTAGCTCGTCAAGGCAAGACGCCTGCAGGCATTCCGGTGGTCGTGCAGTTGCTAGGGAGCGAACCTGAGTTGCTGGCCATGAATGCGATAAGTGCTGCAAAAATGGGGGCGCCAGCTATTGATCTTAACTTTGGTTGCCCTTCAAAAACGGTTAATAAACACCGTGGTGGTGCTGTGTTACTTGATGAACCCGCATTGATTCATCAGATAGTAAAAGCGGTCCGCGAAGCGGTGCCAGATAATATTCCAGTTACCGCTAAAATGCGACTTGGGAATTTAGATAAGTCGTTGGCCGTTGATAACGCTGTGGCTATCCAAGAGGCAGGCGCTAATAGTTTGGCTGTTCATGCACGCACTAAGGTAGAGGGGTATAAGCCACCGGCTCATTGGGAATGGATAGGTCGGATAAAAGAGAGTGTGGATTTACACGTCGTTGCTAATGGTGAGGTGTGGAACTGCGAAGACTATCAACGTTGTAAAGAGCTTAGTGGATGTGACGATGTGATGATTGGGCGCGGTCTTATTGCCCGTCCAGAACTAGGGTTAATGATTAAGAGCTATCAACTCGGCCAAAGTGGTGATGGTGCAGCATGGCCGCAGGTTGTTTTGCTGTTGTTAGAATATTTTTCTTTTGTTGAGCAAAAACTACCACCAAAATATGTTCATGGTCGCATAAAGCAGTGGCTACATATGATGCGACCTCAGCGTGAAGAAGCTGAAAAACTCTTCTTTAGTGTGAAAACGATCAATGACCTTAGTGATTTACGTGCTTGCTTGGAGCGTGAGCTTTAGCGCGAGTTGATCTTTACAAGTTGGCGCTTAGGTCCCCAGTTTCCAGGTGTGTTTTCAAAATAGCCTGGGGTTAAGGTATTGCACTGTCCGCATCTACCATCATGGATATTCCAGTGGCCTAGTTGGTACCCATCACGTTCAATCAGCAATGCTTTGCAGTTATGACAAAAAGTCGAACTTGCTTGTGGGTGATGTGCATTTCCAATGTAGACATATCGCACTCCATTCTTGAGTGCGATATCGCGAGCCCTTAGTAACGTTGTCAGCGGCGTTTTTGGAATGTCTTGCATTTTCCAGTCTGGGTGAAATGCTGAAAAATGTAATGGTACATTTTGCCCTAAATTCTTACTTATCCAGCGAGAGAGTGCTTCAATTTCTGCATCAGAATCGTTTTTTTCTGGTATTAATAGCGTGGTAATTTCAAACCAGACAGTGGTTTCGTGTTTAAGGTATATCAATGTGTCTAATACAGTGGTTAGCTTCGCGCCGCAAATATGTCGGTAGAAATGATCGGTAAATGCCTTTAAATCAATGTTAACCGCATCAAAAGATGAAAAGAAACGGGCGCGTGCTGCATCGCTTATGTACCCTGCCGTTACCGCAATACTTTTCATATTAGTTGCTTTGCATGCGGCAGCAACATCTTCTGCGTATTCAAAAAAGATAACAGGATCATTGTAAGTAAAAGCGATGGCGCGACAAGCGTGTTTTTTGGCTGTTATAGCGAGTTGTTCAGGCGTTGCGGCATTACACAGGTGGTCCATATTTCTTGCTTTGCTGATATCCCAGTTTTGGCAAAATTTGCATGTCAGGTTGCATCCTGCCGTACCAAAAGATAAGACAGGTGTGCCCGGTAAGTAATGGTTTAAAGGTTTCTTTTCGATGGGGTCTATACAAAAGCCGCTGGAGCGACCATAAGTGTGTAGTTGCATCTGTCCATTGGTATTTCCTCGGACATAACAAACCCCTCGTTGCCCTTCTTTTAATGAGCAATAGTGGGGGCATAAATCACACTGGATACGGTTGTCAGCCAGCGGATGCCAGAAAAGAATTTCTCTTTGATCTGGATTCATAAGTGCTGCAGGTTTAGTATTTGAAGAGTACTTATAAATGCCAATATAAAACATATTGGCCGGGGAGGGTAGTGTATGAGCATTCGACCTGCCGCTGTCGCTGGACTGTTTTATCCCGAAGATAAAGCCGATTTATACGGTGTGCTTACCGACTTATTACCTGAAAGGGTTTCTGAAAATGCTCTCAATAAGCTGACTGAAAAGCCAAGGGCGCTGATTGTGCCGCATGCGGGGTACATGTATTCAGGCGCTATTGCCGGTCTTGGATATGACCTGCTAAGAGACTATAGTGGTTTCGATACTATCTACCTGCTTGGTCCAAATCACCGTGAGCCTTTAGAAGGCTGCGCTGTTCCTACAAGCGATTATTTTTCTACGCCATTGGGTGATATTCAAGTTGATCATAAGGCTATTAATACCTTACTGAAGAATGATGTGGTGATTGAGGCGGATAAGGTCCATGCTCAGGAACATTGTTTAGAGGTGCAATTGCCTTTTCTTCAGTACCTACAACTTAACGTGCCCATCGTTCCTCTTATCATTGGTGAGTGTGCCGCTGCTGATGTTGCAGATATTATAGAACCTTTGTTGTTGGATCCTAATAAGCTGGTCATTGTGAGTACTGATTTAAGTCATTTTCATAGTTACGAAAATGCTAAAAAAACAGATGCCCATACTGACCTGAAAATCATGAGTGCTGACCATGACCTCAAGCCAACAGAGGCGTGTGGCTGTCATGCACTAAATGGTTTACTACTGGCAATTAAGCATCAGAGTCTAACAATTAAAAAACTTGCGCAGTGCAATAGTGGTGATACAGCTGGGGCGAAAGAACGTGTGGTTGGCTATGCTTGTTATGGTGTGTTTTAGCGTGTTGCAGAAAAAGCAAAAGAGGTTGTTGAGCTGTGCTAGAGCATCCATTACGCAAGGGTTGCAGGGAGGCTGGCAGCGAGAACCTCCAAGCTTAGATAAAGATGAACCAGGTGCTAGTTTTGTTACACTGACCTTGCAAGGACGCTTACGGGGGTGCGTTGGGTCGCTTGAAGTAAGGCAGTCGTTGATAGTCAATGTTTGGCAAAATGCCTTTAATGCGGCATTTAGAGATTCGCGATTTCCTCCATTAGATCAAGAAGAGTTAGGTGATGTTCAAATAGCCATTTCGATACTCACGCCTGCATTATTGTTAGCTGCAGATAACGAACAAGATTTGTTGAATAAAATCCGCCCAGGAGTTGACGGTTTAATATTAGAAGAGGGGATTCATCGAGCGACATTTTTACCTTCGGTTTGGAATACACTGCCCAAATCGCAAGATTTTCTGCTGCACTTAAAGCGCAAAGCGGGCTTGGCAGATGATTACTGGAGTAGCTCATTAAAGTTTACTACTTATCAAACGATTAGTTTTACGGAATGACTTCCAAATGCCTATACTGTGAAGAGTGTGTTAATTATGTGCTTGTTTCTATAAAGTTAATGTTAATAGCTCGCTGTTTAAATTCAATGTCCTCTCAATAAGAATGTTTCTGATGCTATCCATTTTTAAATTTCGTCCGCTAATTGATCTATCCAGTGCTGACTGGATATGCGATACCTTTGAGTGGGCGATGCAAAATTTTGATAATGAAGAGTTTTTTAAACGTAGTCGGTTAGTGCTACCAACCAATGAGTTTTTCCCAGGTAATGTTGATAGTGTTCATACTAAAGCAGAAAATATATTTAAGCATACGCTGATGTATACGGGACTCGCGCATTGGCCTTTTCAGCTTCAATTACCTGAATTGTTTGAAAGTTTACCTGCTCACCAGATTGAGTTGGTAAGAGTAGAGCGTAATTCAACGGTGAGCATGTTACCTGTTACGTACCAGCGCCCTTTGACGCTTAGTTATAACCCTCAACAAACGTTGAAGCCAGAAGATCTATCATCCAGCTTTGCTCATGTAATGGCACAACACATGTTGCTTCAGTCCCATCAGCTTCCTCCAGGTGGTGAGGATTACCTTAGTGAGGGTAGTGAGATATTAGCTGTTTTTATGGGATTCGGTGTCATGTTTGCTAACTCCGCTTATACGTTTCGCGGAGGTTGTGGCAGTTGTTATAACGCCCAAGCAAACCGTACGGCGAGCTTGTCTGAGAATGAGATTATATTTGCGCTAGCACTGTATTGCCGCTTGAAAGGTATAGAGGACTCACATGCTTTTTCTTGCCTAAAGAAGCATTTGAAAAGTAATTATAAGCAGGCATGCAAGCAGCTTGATAAGCGACCAGATAGGTTGGTAAGACTGATGGAATATAAAAGAGAAGTTTGATGTCCACGTTAAAGTATTTAACTGCTTACGCACCTGAGTTGCAGCAACAAGTGCAACAAATGATTGATAAGCGCCAACTGGCAGATTTTTTATTGAAAAAATACCCTCATGTGCATGATGTCAGTAATGATAAATATTTACGTGAGTATGTCATGACGTTAAAAAACCGCTATATAAAAAAGTCTGCGCCGCTGAGCAAGGTCGCATATGACAGTAAAATTCATGTGGTTAATAATGCGTTGGGGCTACATAGCTATGTGTCGAGAGTGCAAGGGGCTAAGTTAAAGAGTAAAAATGAGATTCGTATCAGCGCAATATTCAAAAAAGCACCTGAGGTGTTTTTAAATATGATTGTGGTGCATGAGTTGGCGCACTTGAAAGAGAAAGAACATAACAAGGCGTTTTACCAATTATGCCAATATATGCTTCCAGATTATCATCAGCTAGAGTTTGAGATGCGTTTATATTTGACGTACTTAGAGCTAGATGGCGCGCTTTATACGTAAAGTCATGTAGAATGCGCCTCCGTTAAGAAATAATCAGAGAACGCGATGGATTACGAATTTAGCATTGATGAATTGGGGCGTCCTCGGGCCAAGTTTTCGATGGGAGCCGAGGCGGTAGGTCGTTGGTTTACTGAAGAGTTATCTGATGACTTGCAGCAAATTAACCAACTAGTTGAGCTTGTTGAAACACTGGAGCGCGATGAGATAAGTAATTATCAGCAATCGGGTAAAGAGTTTCAATTACGGTTAAATCGTAATGAAATTGAAGTTGTTGCTTTGGTGTTGGGGCTTGATGTTGATGAAGAACTACCTGAAGACACTAACTTGTATGACGTGGAGTCTTATGCCGGTTGTGGCTTGCCTGACTTTAAGCAGGCGCTATTATCATGGCAGTCATTTGTTGGCTCATCGCATTGATAGAAGAGAATTATCATATTCGTGCCGTTAGCTTTACAATAGTCTCCATACATATATTTATAAAGTTGCACTGACATCATGAATCGAAAGAAAAAGATTAATAGCATTCTTATTAAGAGAATGAAAAAAGCCAATAGTAAGATCAACCCTAGTAACAAACCGCGTTATATCTCAAAAGAAGAACGGGCTAAAGCTGAAACCTCGGAGACGCAAAGTTCAGAAGGCATGAATTCATAAGTCTAAGGCCTGATTCACTGCGTATAGCGTTTTAATTAGTACGTAAAAGGGGGCGCTAAATAACACCAGAGGTATTATTTAGCTGTGTTGTTTGGGTCGGTTTTAGCACAGTCCAGTGTTCAAGTATTACTTTCATATCTAGGTATTCTGTTTTTAAAGTGCTGTTAGTGTCGACAGCAAGTTGTTGACCTTGTCGTAGGTCTCTTGATACTCCATTTCGCTGATTGAATCGGCAACGATTCCTCCTCCTGCCCAACAATGTATTTTGTTGTTTTCAACTAACAGAGTGCGAATAGTAATGCTGGTGTCTATCTGGCCAGAGACGCCTATATAGCCAATGCTTCCGCAGTAGATACTGCGGCGATGGGGTTCCAGTTCTTCGATGATTTCCATTGCTCTTATTTTCGGAGCGCCCGTGATCGACCCGCCTGGAAAGCACTCTTTGAGTAAGCTAACAGGTGAGGCACATGGCTCAAGAGTGCCGGTAACTGTGCTGACTAAATGATGAACATTTTTATAACTTTCTATAGCAAAAAGTGAAGGGACTTTAACGCTGTGGTGTTGGCATACTTTGCTAAGATCGTTGCGTAGTAAGTCTACAATCATGACATTCTCCGCTCGGTCTTTACTTGAGTCCTTTAATTCATCAGCTAGTTGTTGGTCAGCTTTAGCATCGTGTCCTCTTGGGCGAGTCCCTTTTATTGGTTGGGTAATAACGTGACCTTGCGTATCTGATGATAGGAACCGCTCTGGTGATAATGACAAAACAGCGCCATGCTCAGTGTCAAAGTAGGCTGCATAGTGAGTCGGTGCTGCGCTACGAAGGTGCTTGTAAGCTTCCCACGGATCTCCCTTACAGTTAGCACTGAATCGCTGTGCTAAATTGACTTGGTAGCAGTCGCCGGCGTGTATGTAATCGTCAATAGTCGAAAGCTGAGTATGGTAAGCCTGTTCGTCTAGGTTGCTGCAAAACTCGCTGGTCAACTGAAAAGAATGCTGTGACGGTTCGACAGGTGCTGAAGCCTGTTGTGCTATCTCTTTTAGAGTTGACTGATTAGTAAGATGAGAACCATGAAGGTTAGCTGATTTTTTTTCATGGTCAATGATGATAGCCCAACCATATAGTCCGACTAGCATTTCAGGTAGTGAGGTATCATTAACCGCTTGCTGGGGCAGAGTTTCTATTGCCCGCCCCAAGTCATAACAAAAATGCCCTACTAAGCCGCCGTTAAAAGGAATGTCTTCGGGTAGTTGAGCTTGCTCAATATAGGAATATTGATAGAGTTTTTCAAGTGCATCAAATGGGTCAGTATCAGGCAATATGTTAATAGGCAAATTAACACCAGAAAGTATGCCTTGTTGGTAGCTGAGTTGGCACAGTGGGGCAGCAACTAAAATATCAAAACGGCCACGCTCGCTGCTGGGTTTACCGCTATCAAGCAATATGGCGTTGCCTAAGCTTCTGATGCGTTCAAAGTAGTCGCTAGTGCTGACTTGGTACGGCAGTGTAATGCGTTTAAGCAATCGATCAAACCTTGTAGTTAGATAGCTATTAAATAATGGCGGCTAAATAGCTGTTATGCAAAAGAAGAGTATTTTACGCATCCTACTTATGGATAGCGAGGGTTGCTCTTTTCCAATCTTTATCTGGAGGGTGAATAACGTATACTGGATTGTAGACAATTTATGAGGGGATGAAGTGATTTATGCGAAGCGGCCAAGATATGAGTCAAAGAGAGCTGCATTTACCTGATCAGGTTATTAGTTATCGGGTCGTAAAAAACGCCAATGTTAATAATGGGAAAAAACTGGTGCTGCTTCATGGTGCCGGCGTGGCGGGTAAAGATACTTGGGTGTTAATTGCTTCAATGTTGACGCAGTGGGAGGAAGTGTTAATACCTGATCAGAGGGGGATGGGTGATACACATTATCCAGACCGGAGTGATTATCCTTTTAGTGCGCAAATGTTAGTGGCTGATTTGAATGCGCTGGTTGACCACCTAGGCTGGTGGGTGTTTGATCTAGGTGGTTATTCTCTGGGTGGAATGGTGAGTATGCTATTTAAACAGCAGCATCCAGATAGAGTCTGTAAACAGTTTTTACTTGAATCTGCTTTATTAGATAGGCCGTGCTGGGACTCAACAGTGCAGCTACGACAACGTTATAGTGAAGCTGCAGAGTATTTGCGCAGCGATAATCGTGATGTCGGTATTCGTAACTTTATGGATACGATCTCTCCTAATCGTAGAACGTCCGTACAAATTGATGACTTAACCGCCTCTCGTCTAGGGCGGCGCCCGCTGGGCTTTGCATATGCTTTAGACTGTGTGACGGATGCTATTAATAATATAGATAGAGAAAGCTTAGTCGCTGCTCAAGGTGATGTGACAAGCCTTATTGGTGGCTTAAGTGTCGACTTAATGCACCAATATCATCGAGATATGGCTGAAGGTTTGCCGAGTTGGCATTATTTCATGGTGCCGGGTACGGATCATTCTTTGCCATTTCAGAAGCCTCGGCAGATTGCCAAGGTAATGAATGAAGAAACCTTACGTTATAGAAATATGTAAGTAGGGGTAAACTCTTAAACTTTTGTATTGTGTTGACACCTTTATCCTTTTGTACGGTTGACGTGCTTAAAAACGCGCGGTATCGTTGGTTTAATTGAAGATTGTCGACAATCCCAAAAACAGATTGTTAATGGCAGATATAAAAATAATGAATGAAGCTCCGGTAGAAAGTCGAACGCTAGCTGATAAAGTTTGCGAGCAAATTATTAATGCCATTGTGGTGGGTGATATTCCGCCAGGGCAGAAGATCAGTGAGCCTGAATTGGCACGTACCTACGGTATTAGTCGGGGGCCGCTACGTGAAGCAATGCGCCGGCTTGAAGCGCTACGCTTGATCGAGCGAAAGCCTCATATTGGTGCCAGAGTCGTAAAGCTTAACGAGAAAGAACTGATCGAAATCTATCGGGTACGCGAAGCATTGGAAGGCATGGCCTGTCGTATGGCGGCAGAGTTTATGTCAGATGAAGAAATATCTAGTCTACGAATTTTGTTAGATGAGCATGATCGTTCTATAACTCAACTGGATGGCCAGTCTTACTTTCAGAAAGAAGGCGACTTGGATTTTCATTACCGAATAGTGCAGGGCAGCAAAAACGAAACATTGTTAGAACTGCTCGGCAGTGACTTGTACCACCTGGTACGTATGTACCGCTATCAATTCAGTATATCGAGTTCCCGTCCTAAGCGTGCACTCAAGGAGCATCGCCAGATCGTCGATGCTATTGAGGCGAGGGACCCCGAGTTAGCAGAAATTCTAATGCGTCGGCATATCAGTGCAGCACGCAGGAACATTGAAGAGAAGCTGAACATAGCAACTGACCTCAAAGGGGAAAAACATGGCTAAACTAACTGCAGGCGGTCGATTCCGCAAAGCGCTACTAGAAGCAAAACCACTACAGATCGTAGGTACAACTAATGCTTATCATGCCATGATGGCTGAACGCGTTGGCCATAAAGCTATCTACCTATCTGGTGGTGGTGTTGCCAATACGTCTTATGGTTTGCCTGATCTTGGTATGACTTCTATGAACGATGTATTAGAAGATGTTCGTCGTATTAGTAGTGCTGTAGAAACTCCTTTGTTGGTTGATATCGATACAGGCTGGGGTGGTGCGTTTAATATTTCTCGTACAATCAAAGAGATGACTAAAGCAGGTGCTGCCGCAGTTCATATCGAAGATCAGATTGCTCAAAAGCGTTGTGGGCACCGTCCTAACAAAGAGATCGTTTCTTCTCAGGAAATGGTTGATCGTGTTAAAGCTGCTGTTGATGCTAAAACAGATGATGATTTTTTCATTATCGCACGTACTGATGCTTTCCAAATGGAAGGGTTAAACTCTGCTGTGGATCGTGCTCAAGCCTGCCTTGAAGCTGGTGCAGATGGTATCTTTGCAGAAGCTGTTCATACACTAGAAGACTATAAAGCGTTTGCAGATGGTATTAACGGTGCACATTTGCTAGCGAACATTACTGAGTTTGGTGCTACGCCGCTGTTTAATACAGAGGAACTTGTAGCAAATGGTGCTTCTATGGTGCTGTACCCACTTTCAGCTTTCCGTGCTGCAAATAAAGCTGCATTGAATGTATACGAAGCGCTATTGCGTGATGGTGATCAGAAAGCAGTTGTTGATACGATGCAAACACGTATGGAACTGTATGATTTCCTTAACTACCATGATTTTGAGCAAAAGCTAGATGCGCTTTTTGCCGAAGGCAAAAATAAGTAATTAGCAAAGAAGACTTGTTGAGCGCTTTTACCGCAAGATTTAAATCAAATAATTAGAAAAACTGGTACGGGAGGCTCGCCTCCCAAAGACAGAAGGAGAAACCGTATGGCAGAAGCGAAAAAACTAAGTGGTGCGGGTCTGCGTGGCCAATCTGCTGGTGAAACTGCGCTCTGTACCGTGGGTCAAACCGGTGCAGGACTGACTTACCGTGGTTATGACATTAAAGAATTGGCTGATAAAGCACAGTTTGAAGAAGTTGCATATCTGTTATTGTATGGGACTTTGCCAACACAGGCAGAGCTTAGTGCATACAAAGCTCGCCTAAAAGAAATGCGTACATTGCCTGCAGCGCTGAAAACTGTTTTGGAACAGATACCCGCTGATGCACACCCAATGGATGTCATGCGTACGGGTTGCTCTATGCTGGGTAATCTTGAAACTGAGCAGAGTTTTGCTGATCAGCTTGATCACATTGATCGTATGCTGGCTGTATTCCCAGGCTTAATCAACTATTGGTATAACTTTAGTCATAACGGCAAACGTATTGACGAGAATACCGATGCTGACTCTATTGCTGAGCAGTTCTTGTGGACGCTGCATGATAAAAAACCAGAGCCTTTGCATGTAGATGTAATGCATGCATCTCTGATTTTGTATGCTGAGCATGAGTTTAATGCATCGACGTTTACTGCACGTGTGTGTGCTTCTACGTTGTCGGATATTCACAGCTGTGTAACGGCTGCGATCGGTTCCTTGCGTGGGCCGCTACATGGCGGTGCTAACGAAGCTGCTATGGATATGATCGAGAACTGGAAAACTCCTGATGAAGCGGAAGCTGAAATCATGGGTATGCTCGAGCGTAAAGACAAAATTATGGGCTTTGGACACGCTATTTACAGCGAGTCTGATCCACGTAATGCCATTATTAAAGAATGGTCTAAGAAGTTGTCTGAGCAAGTGGGCGACTCTAGCTTATATGCTGTTTCTGAACGTGTTGAAGCAGTGATGTGGCGTGAGAAAAAGCTTTTCTGTAATGCTGATTTCTTTCATGCATCTGCTTATAACTTCATGGGTATTCCTACCAAACTATTCACGCCGATTTTTGTCTGTTCGCGTGCCGCAGGTTGGACTGCTCATGTAATGGAACAGCGTGAAAATAACCGTATTATTCGTCCAAGTGCTGACTATACAGGTCCTGAATCTGCACAGTGGGTTGCTATCGAAAATCGTGGTTGATTAATCGAGTAAGGGCTGATTCTTCAGCCCTTACAGTTTTGATGTGCTAACAGATATCTGCTTGGCCATAATTAATTCTGCTTTAGAATAGGTGGAGTAGGCTTCGATTCGCTCATACGCCTGCCTCGTCTCTCTGAACCATACTCAATGGAGTTCAGGCGCAATGAATACTGAATACCGCAAATCTTTACCAGGCACAGACCTTGATTACTTCGATACGCGTGCAGCTATTGAGGCGATCCAGCCTGGTTCTTATGCAAAACTACCTTATACATCTCGCGTGTTAGCTGAGCAGCTTGTGCGTCGTTGTGAGCCAGAAGCGCTGACCGACTCATTGAAGCAGCTTATTGAATTTAAACGTGAGCTCGACTTTCCTTGGTACCCGGCGCGTGTTGTTTGTCATGATATTTTAGGTCAGACAGCCCTAGTAGATTTAGCAGGCCTACGTGATGCTATCGCTGATCAGGGTGGAGACCCATCTAAGGTAAACCCTGTTGTACCTACGCAGCTGATCGTTGACCATTCTCTGGCTGTAGAAGCGCCAGGTTTTGATCCTGATGCCTTTGAAAAGAACCGTGCAATTGAAGATCGCCGTAACGATGATCGTTTTCACTTTATCGAGTGGTGTAAGACGGCATTTGACAACGTTGATGTGATCCCTGCTGGTAACGGCATCATGCATCAGATTAACTTGGAAAAAATGTCTCCAGTTATCCAGGCGCGTGATGGTGTTGCTTTCCCAGATACGTGTGTCGGTACTGATTCACACACACCGCACGTTGATGCGCTAGGCGTTGTTGCGATTGGTGTCGGTGGTCTTGAAGCTGAAACGGTTATGCTCGGTTTGCCATCTATGATGCGCCTACCGGACATCATTGGTGTGAAACTTGTTGGTAAGCGTCAACCGGGTATTACTGCTACGGATATCGTTCTGGCGATCACTGAATTCTTGCGTAATGAGAAAGTGGTTTCTTCTTATCTAGAGTTCTTCGGTGAAGGTGCTAAAAACCTAACGATCGGTGACCGTGCAACTATCTCTAACATGACGCCTGAGTTTGGCGCGTCTGCAGGTATGTTCTACATCGATGAGCAGACAATTGATTATCTAAAGTTGACGGGTCGTGAGCCTGAACAAGTCGCCCTTGTAGAGCAATATGCCAAGTTAACAGGCCTATGGGCAGATGATTTAGAGAACGTTGAATATGAACGTGTTCTTGAGTTTGATCTATCCACTGTTGTGCGCAATATGGCTGGCCCATCTAACCCGCATCGTCGTCTACCAACATCCGCGCTAAACGAGCGCGGTATCGCTGGCGACGAGATGTTGGCTGCAGCCAAGGCTGAAGAGTCTGAAGGTTTGATGCCTGATGGTGCGGTAATTATTGCAGCAATCACCTCGTGTACTAATACTTCAAATCCACGTAACGTAGTGGCTGCAGGTTTAGTCGCTAAGAAGGCCAATGAGTTAGGCCTTGAGCGTAAGCCTTGGGTTAAGTCGTCATTTGCACCAGGCTCTAAAGTTGCCAAGTTGTATCTGGAAGAAGCGGGCTTGTTACCTGAGATGGAGCAGCTAGGTTTCGGTATTGTTGGTTATGCTTGTACTACGTGTAATGGCATGAGTGGCGCGTTGGATCCTGCGATTCAGCAAGAGATCATTGATCGTGATCTTTACTCTACAGCAGTGCTTTCTGGTAACCGTAACTTTGACGGGCGTATCCACCCGTATGCTAAACAAGCGTTCTTGGCATCGCCTCCGCTCGTTGTTGCTTATGCGATTGCTGGTACGATACGCTTTGATATCGAAAAAGATGTGTTAGGTAATGATAAAGACGGTAACCCAATCACGCTGAAGGATATTTGGCCTAGCGATGAAGAGATCGATGCGATCGTTGCTAAAGCTGTTAAACCTGAGCAATTTAGCCAAGTTTACATCCCAATGTTTGACTTAGGTGCAGTAGAAAAGTCTGAAAGCCCGTTGTACAACTGGCGTCCACAGACTACCTACATCCGTCGCCCTCCTTATTGGGAAGGTGCTTTGGCAGGTGAGCGTACGATGAAAGGTATGCGCCCATTGGCTGTGCTTGGCGATAACATCACAACGGATCACTTGTCTCCATCAAATGCAATTCAGGCGTCTAGTGCTGCCGGTGAATATTGCGCCAAAATGGGCTTGCCAGAAGAAGATTACAACTCTTACGCAACGCACCGTGGTGATCACCTAACGGCACAGCGTGCAACCTTTGCTAACCCTAAACTGCTAAACGAAATGTGCCTTGATGATAAAGGCGAAGTGAAGCAGGGTTCGCTTGCGCGTATTGAACCAGAAGGCCAAGAAAGCCGCATGTGGGAAGCGATTGAAACTTACATGGAGCGTAAGCAGCCGTTAATTATCGTTGCGGGTGCTGACTATGGTCAGGGCTCATCACGTGACTGGGCTGCGAAAGGTGTACGTCTTGCAGGTGTTGAAGCGATTATGGCTGAAGGTTTTGAGCGTATTCACCGTACGAACCTTGTTGGTATGGGTGTATTACCGCTTCAGTTTAAAGATGGCGAAACACGTAAAACATACGCGATTGATGGAACTGAAACCTTTGATGTAGAAGGTGATATTTCACCGCGTTCTAATCTTACTGTCATTATTAATCGTGCCAATGGCGAAACGCTTAAAGTACCTATGACGTGCCGTTTAGATACTGCTGCTGAAGTTAATGTTTATAACGCTGGTGGTGTATTGCAGCGTTTTGCTCAGGACTTCTTAGAAGCTAACGCTTAAGCATACATATGATCGGTATGTACTGTTATACCTATACAGTTCGTGGCTATTGCTGCGAACTCTATGAAGGGCAGCGCATATCGGTCTACTTAAGTAAGGCTATTTCAAATAACCGTGAGAAAATTTTTAATCACCTCTGCTGAATAGGTTGGCGGCAATAGCCGTTAGGCCGTAGCTGACGTTATTAAAATTTTTCTGAACCGTAGTGTTGAGTGATTATCAGCACCCGATAAGATAGGATAATTATACTATGTCGCAAGTACCTCAGATCAAAATTCCTGCTACTTACATACGCGGTGGAACCAGTAAAGGCGTCTTTTTTCGTCGCCAAGACCTTCCAGAAAGTGCACAAGTAGCCGGTGCTGCTCGCGATAATATTCTTATGCGCGTCATAGGTAGCCCAGATCCATACGGCAAGCAAACCGATGGTATGGGTGGTGCTACCTCAAGTACAAGTAAAACCGTTATTTTGGATAAGAGCAGCCAGCCCGACCATGATGTTGATTATCTATTTGGTCAAGTTGCAATCGATAGAGCTTTTGTGGACTGGAGTGGTAACTGCGGTAACCTCACAGCAGCTGTTGGTGCTTTTGCTATCAGTGGTGGTTTGGTTGATGCAGGCCGTATTCCTCAGAATGGTGTATGTGTCGTTCGAATCTGGCAGGCCAATATTAAGAAAACAATTATTGCTCATGTGCCTATTACTAACGGAGAAGTCCAAGAGACAGGTGACTTTGAGTTAGACGGTGTGACTTTCCCTGCAGCTGAGGTCCAAGTTGAGTTTATGGACCCCGCCGATGGTGCTGGTGCTATGTTTCCTACAGGTAACCTCGTTGATGATCTTGATGTTCCTGGCGTCGGTACGTTCAAAGCAACAATGATTAATGCAGGTATCCCTACTATTTTCCTTAACGCTGAAGAAATTGGCTACAATGGAACTGAGCTTCAAGAAGCGATTAATGGAGACTCTGTTGCGCTAGAGCGTTTTGAAACTATCCGAGCATACGGTGCAGTTCGTATGGGGCTTATTAAGGATATTTCAGAAGCTGTAGCTCGCCAGCATACGCCAAAAGTTGCTTTTTGCGCACCGGCTCAAAACTATGTTTCTTCTAGTGGTAAGCAAGTAACCACGGATGATATTGATGTGGCTGTGCGTGCGCTTTCTATGGGTAAGTTGCACCATGCGATGATGGGAACCGCAGCGGTTGCTATCGGTACCGCTGCTGCTATTCCTGGAACCCTGGTGAATATGGCTGCAGGTGGTGGCGAGCGTAATGCGGTTACCTTTGGTCACCCATCGGGTACTCTAAAAGTAGGGGCTGAAGCCGCACAAGTTGATGGTGAATGGACGGCTACTAAAGCTATTATGAGCCGAAGTGCTCGTGTGTTAATGGAAGGCTGGGTGCGTATTCCTGGAGATTCCTTCTAAGCGTTGTTTGTACCTAGAGATGCATATACTCTACGGCGCGTTTTAATGTATGTGAAGTTATATGTGATGATTTACCGTTTGAAGTAGGGATGTGGTAGATCTGACTGCCTATCAGGAAGGGTCTGCTTCTGCTTCTTTGACCCCGTATGGTTTCCATACGGGGCTTTTTTATGGATCAAGGTTTAGCTTTACTTACCCTTGAAGGTCCAGGCAAAAGCTTGGTGATAGCTTCTCTATCGGTAGGCTGCTCTCCAATGAGCATTAAGCTCTCCTCAGCAAAGCCGATACCGGCTTCAGTATAGAAGTTGAAAACGTTATTAATGCCCGCTTTAATGAGTTGCTCGCGCTCATCTTGATAGCGTGCTATTGCTGCGATTTGCCCTTTATAATGGGCGTTACGTAACTGGATAGTGATATTGCGGTCATCTTCAATAGAAGGCAAAGCCAATAACACGAGCTTAATAGCTGATGTGTCAAAACTTTCCCATAGGTCAGCATCTTCACCATCACCAAAGAAAACGTTCATTCCACGTAGTTGATACTCTTTGACACGATTGCGGTCGGCATCCATGCCTACTACGCGTTGATCGACCATATTCTGCAAGGCTTTAAATGCACTTTTACCTACACGCCCTAAACCTATCACTAGAATTTCTGCGTTTGGAGGTTGGATGAAAAGGTCTTCTTGTAAGCGGGTTTTGCTTTCATAGCGCTTAATTGTTTCTTTGTATAATCGGTAAATCTGATGAGCATGACGATAAAACAGACTGGTTAGGATAAATGATAGAGAGACCGCTAGTGCAAGAATAACGAGCCACTCTTTATTTAACCATCCTGATTCAACACTGAGGGCTGCTACTATGAGGCCAAATTCACTAAAGTTGCTCAATGCCAATGCCGATAAAAATGAAGTGCGACCGCGTAATTGCAGGCGAGAGAAGATAAAGAAAAACATAAGAAACTTTATCAGGATTAAACTCGAAATAAGTGCCGCCATGCCAAGCATTGACCAGTTTGGTAGTGCCGTGAAGCCAATCGAAAGAAAGAAACCAATTAAAAAGAGATCTTTGAAGCTTAGTAATGACTTTGTGAGCTCGCTGGCTTTAGGGTGGTGACTTAATAAAACACCGAATAATAGGGCGCCCAAGTCACCTTTCACACCGACTAGTGTGAATAGCTCATACCCACCAAGTGCGAGAAAGAAGCCTGTTAGGGGAAGCATTTCTCCATGGCCGGCTCTATTGAGTAATGCATCCAAGAAAGGGCGAATGAATACCAAGCCAAACAAGCCAAAAGCCCAAATTGAAGGGACTTTTCCTGTAGCGAAAACCAAGAATATTACGGCTGCTATATCTTGCATAACGAGTACGCCGATAGCGATTTGACCATGCCTCGTTTTCATTTCTCCGCTTTCTTCTAAAAGCTTAATAATGCAAACAGTGCTACTGAAGCTTAAAGCAAAACCGAGTATTGCCGCTGTTTGTAGATCCATATTTGAAAAATATGGAAATGAGATAATGGCGAGCAGCAGAGAGGAGGAAGTAAATAGCAGTGTCCAAATACCCATGTGGGAGAGTGTGCTGGCCCATATTTCTCGTTTTAATAAATCAGATACATGCAGTTTAAGACCTATGGTAAAAAGCATCAGTGTAATGCCCAGGTCGGCGAGGGTCTTAAGCGAATCGGTAGGCTCAACGCCTATAAAATGCAGTACGAAGCCGGCAAATAGGAAGCCAATAAGGGGAGGGAGGGAGATTACTTTAACCGTCAAACCGCAAACAAAAGCAAATAAAATCCAGATAAAATCCATAGTTCCCTACATTTTTTGATCAATGGGTTTGTGGAGCGCCGCACTATGATAAGATATTCCTTTTTAAATCATAGTCGTAACTGCCATATTATTATTGCATTTTTTCACTAGTTTTTGGCATATCCAGTGTTTTGAGGAACAAGCATGTTTAAGAAGCTGAGATCTATATTTTCATCCAGCGAAGAGGTTCAAAAAGAAGCAGCTGAAACAGTTGATAGTCAACAAGATTCGGTTGCCAGTAATGACATGGAAGTAGCGTCTGATATTGCTGCACAAGAGGCAGTAGAAAAAGATGCTCAAGAAGATAAGCAAGTCGTTGCGCCAGTTGCTGAAGATAGCAGCGTGGTTGTAGAACCAGAACCAGAACCAGAACCAGAACCAGAACCAGAACCAGAACCAGAACCAGAACCAGAACCAGAACCAGAACCAGAACCAGAACCAGAACCAGAACCAGAACCAGAACCCGTTAAAAAGGGTATGTTTGCTCGGATGAAGGCGGGGTTAAGCCGTACAAAAGCAAACCTATCAGTAAAGCTAGGTAATTTGTTTCTTGGTAAAAAAGAGATTGATGATGAGCTATTAGAAGATATTGAAACATTACTTTTAACGGCAGATGTTGGCGTTGAAGCAACCACAGAAATTATAGGTCGCCTAACCGAGCGTGTCGCACGTAACCAGCTAGCAGATGCACAAGCGTTGCATGAATCATTGAAACAAGAGCTAGCCGGTTTGTTGGGGCAAGTTGAGCAACCGTTGATAGTAGATACAGATAAAAAGCCTTATGTCATCTTGATGGTTGGCGTTAATGGTGTAGGTAAAACAACGACAATAGGAAAGTTGACTAAGCGTTTTCAGGCACAAGGAAAATCTGTCATGTTAGCGGCCGGTGATACGTTCCGTGCAGCCGCTGTTGAACAGTTACAGGTGTGGGGTGATCGTAACAATGTACCTGTTGTTGCCCAGCACACTGGTGCAGATTCTGCTTCAGTCTTATTTGATGCGTTAGAATCTGCCCAAACAAAGAATATTGATGTATTGATTGCTGATACAGCGGGTCGCTTACAAAATAAAGACCATCTCATGCAAGAACTTGAGAAGGTTGTGCGTGTTATGCGTAAAAAAGACGCAACGGCTCCGCATGAAGTTATGCTAGTGCTTGATGCAGGGACTGGGCAAAATGCTATGAGCCAGGCTCGCATATTCAAAGATGCCGTGGGTGTTACGAGTATTACGTTAACTAAACTGGATGGGACGGCAAAAGGCGGAATCATTTTCGCTATTGCCAAGCAGTTGGAGTTGCCTATTCGTTTTATCGGGGTTGGCGAGCAGATAGACGATTTACGTCCTTTTGTTGCGGAAGAGTTTGTTGCTGCGTTATTTGAAGAATAAGCAGAGGCTTTTCCTGTAGGGTCGCTCATTATTAAACTATGACTAACGGTATTGGTATTTATATAGTTGTACTGTATATTTATCCATGTTTTTAACTGGATGAGAAAATAGCTTTGATAGGGCGACTCAAGGGTGAAATACTCGAAAAGCAACCACCACAACTGCTCGTTGATGTGCAGGGCGTTGGTTACGAAGTAGAAGCTTCGATGAATACTTTTTTCCGTTTACCGGAAATGGGGCATCAGGTTGTGCTTTATACGCATTTTGTTGTGCGAGAAGATGCACAGCTGCTGTATGGGTTTATTGATAAACAAGAGCGTAGTTTGTTTCGCTCTTTAATAAAGGCGAATGGTGTTGGGCCAAAAATGGCGATCTCTATTCTTTCAGGGATGACGACACAAGAATTTATAGGTTGCCTACAGCGTGAAGACGCTGCCGCGCTAACGCGTATCCCTGGCGTAGGTAAGAAAACTGCCGAACGCCTAATTGTAGAGTTAAAAGATAAACTTCAAAACCTTCAGCAAACTGAGCCTGCGGACTTTCAGCTTACGGGTAGTGATTTGCCTGATATGGCACAGCATATGGCAGGTTACAGAGAGGAGGCTGAAAGTGCTTTAGTTTCTCTGGGGTATAAGCCTGTACAAGCAACGAAAGCCGTTGCGCAAGCTGAGCAGAAGTTGGGGGCCGATGTTAGCAGTGAAGAGCTTATTCGTTTGGCGCTTAAGTCGATGATATCAGGCTAGTATTCTTAGTTTTATTAGATGAGTAATAGTTAATTGATATGTACTGTTCTTTATTTGTCCTACCTATGAGGCATTTGTAGTGATCGAAGCAGATCGTTTTATCTCCGCGGTAAGTGCTCCGGTTGAAGAGCAGCATGATCGAGCAATCCGCCCTAAAACGTTAGCTGACTACACAGGGCAGCCCGTTGTAAAAGAGCAGATGGAGATTTTTATCCATGCAGCCAGGCAGCGTGAAGAGGCTCTTGATCATACCCTGATCTTTGGCCCACCAGGGCTCGGTAAAACAACTCTAGCGAATATCATTGCGCATGAAATGGGCGGCGATATTAAAACGACTTCTGGCCCTATTATTGAGAAAGCCGGTGATTTGGCTGCTTTACTTACAAATCTTGAAGCAGGCGATATTCTTTTTATTGATGAGATTCATCGCCTTAGTTCCAATGTTGAAGAGATTCTCTACCCTGCAATGGAAGATTACCAGTTAGATATCATGATTGGTGAAGGCCCGTCTGCACGATCGATTAAGCTGGATTTACCTCCGTTCACGTTAGTCGGAGCGACTACTCGAGCAGGTTCTTTAACCTCTCCACTACGGGATCGCTTTGGTATTGTGCAACGTTTAGAATTTTATAATATTGAAGACTTGACGCAAATTATTCTTCGTTCTGCGCAATTGTCCGGATCAAAAATTGATGAGCAAGGCGCTAAAGAAGTTGCCAAGCGTAGTAGGGGAACCCCGCGTATTGCTAACCGTTTGCTTCGTCGTGCCCGCGATTATGCTGAAGTAAAAGGTGATGGGGTTATTACAGAGGATGTGGCTAACCTTGCACTAAACATGTTGAGTGTTGATGAACGTGGTTTTGATCATATGGACCGGCGTTTGTTGTTGGTGATGATTGAAAAATTTGCTGGTGGTCCTGTTGGAATTGATAGTCTAGCGGCGGCGATTAGTGAGGAGCGAGATACGATCGAAGATGTACTTGAGCCTTATCTTATTCAGCAAGGTTACATCATGAGAACATCACGAGGACGTGTGGTCACTGATCATGCCTATTTACACTTTGGTATTGATAAGCCTGACGAAGATCAATAACCCTTACAAAAAGAGTGTGTTTTACTCTCTCTATAATTAGATAAGTGTATAAGCAGTGTTTATCACTGTGTTAGCACTCACATTTAGAGAGTAAGAGTTATGACTTCCCCATTAAACTCCTTTCAAGTCGATGCGATTAAATCTGAACTGCTAACGCTATTGAAACACCTGCGAGAAGATGTTGGTCATGAATTACAGGACCAGGAAGGGGAAAGAGTGCATGAGGCGATGAAAGAAGCCCATGACAGAGGGGATGAAGCCTCAGCAGAATTGGACGCTACTATTAATATTACCAACATGTCTCGCCACCTTGGAGAAATCAAAGAGTGTCAGGATGCTCTGCAGCGTTTAATGAATGGTAGTTATGGGTTATGCCTAGGTTGTGGAGAAGAGATAGAATTAAATCGTTTAAAAGCGAATCCTGTATCGGCTCGGTGCTTGTCTTGCCAGTCAAAAGAAGAGCGTGTTCATCGTGAAGGGCACCGTGCTTCATTGTAAGCGCGAATGGCTGTATGTGTGATGCTTTTTGAGGCAATAGCGTAATTAAAGAAAATACCTCCATCATTTTGAATGCTCTTCTTGTATAAATCTGCGTGCCTGCTATTGTTGCGTTTTTGCGATAAATACCGATGTTGTTGTATTAATATACATCTGTTGGGTTGTTAGGGTGAACTTTTCAAACGTGCCGCTATCAGAGCATGGACAAGTTCCCATCAGGCTTTGTTTTGAACATTCAATTATCATTTATTATTCCTATTAATCGACTAAGGATTATTAGGCTTGTCTCGGAGAATATGTAGTGGGCGAACAGTTGTCGATCTGGAGTCTTGTTGTTAATGCCAGCACAGTAGTGCAGGTAGTTATGGCTATTCTAGTCCTTGCCTCTTTTATATCTTGGGTGATGATTTTTCAGCGTTTTGCCGTCATTCGTAAAACGACTTCAGCGCTACGTAGTTTTGAAGACCGCTTTTGGTCTGGTATAGATTTAGGGCAACTCTATCGAGAGATAACGGATTCAGGCACTAAAATCAGTGGTGCAGAAACTATTTTTTGTGCGGGCATTAAAGAATACACAAGAATGACACAGCAAAAGAATTATGATCCGGATGCTGTGATGGACGGTGTTCAACGGAGTATGCGTGTTGCCTTAGCGCGAGAAGAGGAAAAGCTAGATCAAAACTTACCTTTTTTGGCTACAGTCGGCTCCACGAGTCCATACATTGGCCTATTTGGTACGGTTTGGGGCATTATGAATTCCTTTCGTGGTCTTGCTAACGTGCATCAAGCAACGCTTGCCTCGGTAGCGCCAGGTATATCAGAAGCCCTTGTAGCAACCGCGATTGGTTTATTTGCGGCGATACCCGCCGTTATTGCTTATAACCGCTTCTCGGCTAAATCAGAATGGTTAATGAATAACTACGAAAACTTTGCAGATGAGTTTTCTAGTATTTTACACCGTCGTATTCATTCGCCTATTTAATGGTTCAATACGATGATTAGACGGAACAAGAATAAGCGAAAGCTCAATGCCGACATCAATGTGGTTCCTTATATTGATGTCATGATGGTGCTGTTAGTGATTTTTATGGTGACAGCGCCGATGTTAACGCAAGGTGTCAGTGTTGAGCTCCCTCAAGCAACAGCTGAACCTGTTGATGCTCAGGATCAAGAACCTGTCATTGTTACTGTTGATAAAGAGGGCCTGTATTATATTAATATTGGCGGCTCTGAAACCGAAGCCATCAGTAGCGAAGAAGTATCGTCACGTGTTCAAAAAATTATGAGTGTTAATCCAAAACAGCTGTTGCTGGTTCGGGGAGACAAAAATGTCTACTACGATAAGGTCGTGACCTTGATGTCCCTGATGCAGCAATCAGGTGCGAGTAGTGTTGGCTTGGTCACTGAGTAGATTATCGCGTGGGTATAGCCAGTTATATTATTCCAATACTATTTGCGCTGATTTTGCATGGCGGGTTGCTGCTGCTATTGATCCCTCATTGGTTTCAGCAAGAGGACCCTTACCATCGAACGCCTCGTCACATTCAGGCACAAATGATTGACTTAAAAGCGTTAAGTAATCAGGAAAATTTACAAAAGAAGTTTCAGCAAGATCAGCTAAAAAAAGCTGAGCAAGAAAAAAAGCGCGAAAAAGTCGAGCAAGAGCGCCAAGAAGAGCTTAAACAACAGCAACGTGAACTAGAACAGAAAAGGCAACAAAAGCTTGAGCAGCAGGCTAAAAAGCTACAGCAAGAGAAAGAAATAAAACAAAAAGCAATCGCTGAGCAGCAGCGTAAAGAAACGCAAGCCAAGAAGCTAGCTAAACTGAAAGAACAGAAGGCCAATGAGCTTGCGCGTAAAATTGCTGCTGAGAAAGAACAGAAAAAAGAGCTAAAAAAGAAAGAAGAGAAGAAAAAATTAGAAGCTAAAAAGCGTGCTGACGCAAAGAAAAAACGTGATGCAGAGAAAAAGCGCAAAGCAGCAGAGGCCAAGAAGAAAGCCGATGCTGAGAAGAAGCGAAAAGCAGATAAGTTAAAACGTGAAGAAGCAAAGCGCAAAGCCCAAGAAGAGAAAAAACAACAAGAAGCAGAGCGCTTGGCAGCTGAAAACGCGGCTAATCGTAAAGCGGCTGCAGCAGAGCGCGCCAATAAAATGCGAGCCGAGATTAGTGGGTATATTCAAGCACTGATAGAGCGAAACTGGAGATACCCGAGTAATACTCGTAATGGCATGAAGGCTAAAGTGCTAATACGCTTGTTTCCCTCAGGTGAGGTCGATAGTGTGGAAGTGATCCAAAGCAGCGGTGATGCAGCTTTTGATAAGTCGGCCGAAAAAGCAGTATTAAGAGTTGGTAAGTTTCCTCGTGTTAGAGAAGTCGACCCGCTCTTTTTTGAAAGAGAATTACGTCGCGTTATTATTGAATTCCGACCAGAAGGATTAAGGTGGTAAACATGGTTAAACAAGTACTGCTAGGTGTTGTCTTACTGCTATCGTCAATAGTTGTTCGTGCAGAATTGCTCATTCAAGTGACTCAAGGTGTTGACGCACCCACACCCGTCGCCGTTGTCCCTTTTGGTTGGGATGGTGAGCTGTTAAGTGATGACATCGCAACAATCGTATCTGAAGACTTAGGTCGAAGTGGCTTTTTCAAGATGATGAAGCGCGAAAACATGCTGAGTACGCCTCATAGTAAAGAGCAAATATTCTTCCGTGATTGGCGTGTTTCAGGAAGCGATTACCTTGTTGTTGGCCGCCTTTTACCTGCAGCTAATGGACAAATTACAGCAACGGTTGAGCTTTATGATGTGCTTAAAGAGCAGCTGGTGTGGTCTGAAACAGTAAACGGTAATTCAGCTAATCTTCGAGATGTAGCTCACTATATTTCGGATCAAATTTTCCAGCAATTAACCGGTATTAAAGGCGCATTTTCAACACGTGTTGTTTATGTCACCGCAGAAATGTTGGGCAAGAATAACTATCGCTATCGTTTACAGATGGCGGACTCTGACGGTGCTCGGCCGCGTACTATACTTGAATCTAAAGAGCCTATTCTATCGCCGACCTGGTCTAAAGATGGTAGCAAGTTAGCGTATGTGTCGTTTGAAAGTACACGTCCTTCTATTTATGTACAGCATCTAGCTACGGGGCAGCGCCAGCGAATTCAGTCATTCAAAGGCTTAAATGGAGCACCTGCTTGGTCGCCTAATGGCGATAAGCTTGCACTAGTGCTTTCTAAAGACGGTAACCCTGAAATCTATGTGCTGACATTAGCAACGGGGCAATTAGATCGTATTACACGCCATTATGGTATTGATACAGAGCCTACGTGGGCACCCGATGGAGAGTCTTTATTATTTACTTCCGACCGCGGTGGAATGCCTCAAATCTATTCTCTGCATTTACCTACAAGAGACCTAAAGCGCTTAACGTTTGAGGGTAGGTATAATAGCCGTGGTCGCTTAACACAGGATGGTCGCTTTTTAACCATGGTACATCAGGATTCATCAGGTTTTCATATTGCAGTCCAAGACTTAAAAACAGGCCGGTTAGATATTTTAACCAGTACAGGGTTGGACGAATCTCCAACGATTGCACCTAACGGAAGTATTATTCTTTATGCCACGAAAAAAGGTGGACGGGGTGTATTAGCCGGTGTTTCGTTAGATGGACGTGTTCGTTTTACCATGCCTAATACGCGTGGTGATGTGAGAGAGCCTGCTTGGTCTCCTTATTTGCAATAATTTTTTGTTACCCATAAATTAGTAGTGATTAAACTACGGCCTTGGTGTAGATCAAGGTTATTAAAATTTTTTAGGAGTTACTATGCGCGTTTCCAATGCTGCAAAAGCAATATCTTTAGCGTTATCTGTTGCCTGGGTTGTGGGTTGTAGTTCGCCAAGTACCCTAACTGATGATAGCGGCTCATCTTCAACGGATAATGGTTCTGCGACTACTTATGGCTCTGGATCAGGTTCTGGTGTAAATGGTTCCGGTGTTGGTGGCTCAGTTGATGTAGCCAACCTGCAAACTGTTTTCTATTTTGACTTTGATGCTTCATCGGTACGTAGTGATAGTATTGCTGATTTAGAAGCGCATGCTCAGTATTTAGCAACGCATCCCTCCGCTTCTGTACGCTTAGAAGGCCATGCGGATGAGCGCGGAACACGTGAATACAATATGGCGCTTGCTGAACGTCGTGCTAAATCTGTTGAGCGTTTTTTAGCAATTAATGGAGTGAGTGGCGTGCAAGTTGAATCGATCAGCTATGGTGAAGAGAAACCGGCTGTCATGGGTTCTTCTGAAGGCTCGTTGTCACAGAATCGTCGTGTTGAACTGAAATACGAAGCGCGCTAATGAAATTGATATTCTCAAAAAGAATATCTGTTGGTTTGTTAGCCACTGTTTTTACGGTGGCTACGCAGGCTGCACAGGTAGTCCCTGTTATTGAAATTAATCAGGCTGGTGGATCTTCTAGTAATTATGCTTTGTCACAAAATAGCCAGCTGATTATTACTATTCAGCAGTTACAAGATGAAGTGCGTGAACTACGAGGCAAGCTAGAGTCTCAAGAGTACCGTTTCAAGCGTCTGGAAGCATCTCAAAAAGAGCGTTATAGAGATCTTGATCGCAGACTAAGTCTTATTTTACAAAGCCAGATGCAAGACGAAGATGCTTCTGGCATGTCTACCGGTGGCGTGCCAGAGGATAGTAGCTCTGAAAAAGTGCCCACAGCACCCATTAATGCAACAGCTAATGCAGGTAAGTCTGCAGCAACGCTGGCCAAGCCTGCTGCTAAAGATCAGTCTAAACCATTAGAAGACGCTCCAAACTTGAAGGATCAGGGTGATTATCAGGCGGCTTTTAAGTTGGTTCGTGAGCGCAATTTTAACGGTGCAGCACAAAGCTTCTCTCGCTTTTTGACCGACTATCCTGATAGCCCTCGTGTGCCGAATGCTCATTATTGGTTGGGTGAGATCTACCTAGCTCAAGGTAAGCATCCTCTCTCAGAAGAGGCCTTTTTACGCGTGGCTGATCAGTATAGCCAATCTCGTAAAGCGCCTGATGCTTTATACAAATTAGGGATTCTTTACAAACAGCAGGGTGATCTCAAAAAATCTATGACGTTTATGTCCCGAGTAGTGACAGAGTATCCTGAAACTTCAGCTGCACAGTTGGCTGAAAGTGCGTTAAATCAATAAAACTAGGAATAGAATTGTTATGAGTACGCCTGCACCTAAGGCTGTTGTGCTGTTATCCGGAGGTCTAGATTCGGCCACGGCGTTAGCCATGGCAAAGAGCCAAGGTTTCCAGTGTTATGTTTTGAGCTTTGACTATGGGCAGCGTTCGCTAACCGAATTAAATGCGGCTCGTCGTATTGTTGAGCAGTTAGCAATTTCGGAACATCGTATTATTCGCCTTCACTTAGAAGACTTTGGCGGTTCGGCGTTAACTGACCATGATATCGATGTGCCGGATCATGAAACCGGCGGGATCCCTGTTACTTATGTACCTGCACGTAATACGGTTTTCTTGTCGCTGGCGTTAGGTTGGGCTGAAGTGCTGGAAGCCGATTCGATCTTCATCGGTGTCAATGCGGTTGACTACTCAGGCTACCCAGATTGTCGTCCAGAGTTTATTGATGCATTTGAAAAAATGGCCAACTTGGCAACAAAAACAGGTGTTTCAGGCCAGGGTATAACAATTAAGACGCCGCTAATGAATATGTCTAAGTCGGATATTATTCGCGAAGGCTTGGCGCTCGGTATTAACTATGCAGATACTATTTCTTGTTATCAAGCTGATGATAATGGGTTTGCCTGCGGTGTTTGTGATAGCTGTCGTTTGCGTGCTAAGGGCTTTGAAGATGCAGGTATTATCGACCCTACACGTTATATTAGTGTCTAATTTAGGCATTCTCTCATCGCAATGAGAGTCTTCTAGGGGCCACTGTGGCGTGAAAAAAATTGCGCCATAGTGTAATCTATCCTTCCCATTTATTTTTTACTGGCGATATCTGACTATGTTGAGTAAGAAGGACATTTCGGATCGTATTCTGGTTCAGGAACACTTTGCGCAGGAACACCTGCCTAGTGAGATGGAGCTGGCTGAAATCGACCGCTACAAATCACGTATTAAAACATTGCTTAAAGAGAAAAATGCCTGCTTGGTAGCTCATTACTATACTGATGCTATCGTTCAGGAAATCACCGAAGAAACCGGTGGTTGTATCTCTGATTCACTTGAAATGGCACGTTTTGGCACACAGCGCCCTGAGCAAACATTAGTGGTAGCTGGTGTTCGTTTTATGGGTGAGACAGCGAAAATTCTTAATCCAGAAAAACGTGTTTTGATGCCAACGCTTGAAGCGACTTGTTCATTGGATATTGGCTGTCCAATTGAAGAGTTCTCGGCATTTTGTGATCAGCATCCAGACCACGAAGTAGTTGTCTATGCTAATACCTCCGCAGCGGTGAAAGCGCGTGCTGATTGGGTGGTGACATCGAGTATTGCTGTTAATGTTGCTGAGCACCTGGAAGAGCAAGGTAAAAAGATTATCTGGGCGCCTGATAAGCATCTTGGTGAATATGTACAAAAGCAAACCGGCATTGAGATGTTGATGTGGGATGGCTCATGTATTGTTCATGAAGAGTTTAAAGCTAAAGGTATTCTTGAGCTGAAAAGCGTTTATCCAGAAGCGGCAGTGCTAGTTCACCCAGAATCACCCGATGCTGTTGTGGAAATTGCCGATGTAGTCGGTTCTACAACACAGTTAATTAAGGCGGCATCTGAGCTGCCTAATGAAACATTTATTGTGGCAACTGATCGCGGTATTTTTTATAAAATGCGCCAAGCAGCCCCTGGCAAAACTTTCATAGAAGCGCCTACTGGCGGAAGTGGTGCAATGTGTCGTAGTTGTGCTCATTGCCCTTGGATGGCCATGAATGGTCTTGAAAATATTATCTCTGCACTTGAAACAGGTGAAGGAGAAGTATTGGTCGATGAGTCATTGATTGAGGATGCTCGTCGCCCGTTACAGCGCATGTTAGATTTTTCTAATAGCCTGAATAAGTAAAATATAACACTCGCTCAGTGCTCTGCTGAGCGGGTGATCATTATCACTTCATGTTTTGCTGTAACATCTCCTCTACTTCTAACACCTAGTATATTCCTCTTAACGTGACACGTTATGTCGCATAATACCTCGACAAACTTTTCTCAAATTGCTGCTTTTCAAGGAATGGAGCCCTGTAAATATGCCTACTATATCTTGGTTGTCACTGTCATGGTGTGCTCTTCCCGTATTGATGATTTGCGGTATTTATCTGTATTGGCAAGGTAAACCGTCTGAAATATTGTTATCTAGTGCAAGAATGACATTACAGTTGATCGGTGTGGGCTACATTTTAGTCGCTCTATTTGGTAACCCATCTATTTGGCTTACCTTAGTGGTATTAGTGGTGATGATTAGCGCAGCCTCTTGGATAGCTATTCGCCCGGTTAGACACCACAAAGGCTTTTTAAAACCGGCTTTTATTGCTTTGGGATTAGCCGTTACTTTACATCTGTTAATAACATTGAAGTTAGTGTTAGATGTCGATGTTTGGTATGAACCCCGTGTAATGATACCGCTAGCGGGTATGTACTTTGCCAATACCATGAACGCAATTAGTTTGGCAGCAGAGCGCTACCATGCTGAGCTGCACGAAGGAAAAGATGAAAAGCAAGCAAGGTTAAATGCTTTTCATGCCGCGATGATACCTCAAGTTAATGGTCTGCTTGCAGTAGGGTTAGTCGCGTTACCGGGAATGATGACAGGGCAAATTTTGTCGGGTGTATCGCCGCTGATAGCTGTGCGTTATCAGATTATGATTATGACGATGATTTTGGGAACAAGCGGTATGGGGGCAGCAATGATGTTGTGGCTATTAGGTCGTCGTTACCGTAATGTTTCAGCAGCTATAACAGAGGCTAAAAAGTAAGTTATTACAAGAGCGCGCTTATGCGTGTGAACAGGGAGGTATAGCGAAGAAAATGACAGCCAGCATCAGACTATTAACATCTGTTACTGCTGTCATTTTATAGATTTTTAGTTATGAAATAGTACCTTCAATCGGTGAGGAGGCGCTGGCATACGCTTTACGAGGCATCCGCCCAGCCAAGTAACCTTCACGGCCACACTCAACAGCTTTACGCATAGCTTGGGCCATCAATACAGGTTGTTGGGCATGTGCTACTGCGCTGTTCATTAGCACTCCCGCGCACCCTAACTCCATAGCGAGCGTTGCATCAGAAGGTGTTCCTACACCAGCATCTACAATAATGGGTACCTTAGCATTTTCAAGAATTAGCTTAATATTGTGAGGGTTGCTAATACCAAGTCCAGAGCCAATGGGCGCACCGAGTGGCATAACGGCAACACAACCCATATCTTCTAAGCGTTTAGCTATTAGCGGGTCATCACTTGTGTAAACCATGACGTTAAAGCCATCATTTATTAATACTTCAGCGGCTTTGAGTGTTTCTGTGACGTTGGGGTATAAAGTTTTTTCATCACCGAGCACTTCAAGTTTAACAAGGTCGTGTCCACCGAGAAGTTCTCTTGCTAAACGGCAGGTGCGTACAGCTTCTTCCGCCGTATAACAAAATGCGGTGTTTGGCAGTATGCAATATTTTTCTGGCGAGATAACATCCAGTAAATTGGGCTCGTTTGGGTTTTGGCCAATATTGGTTCGACGCAAAGCTAGAGTGACTATTTCGGCGCCACTCGTTTCTATCGCCTGACGTGTTTCCTCCATATCTTTGTACTTTCCTGTACCTATCATCAGTCGAGACGTGAAGGTGCGGTCAGCAATAATAAACGGATCATTCAAAATAATATCAGGTGTCATATTTGCTTCCTGTGAATTGCTAAGCTAATGAATTAGAGATGAATTTTTGTTAGCCGCCGCCAATTGCTCGTACAATTTCTACCTGATCACCTTCACGGATGCGCGTGCTTTGGTGCAAACTTTTAGGGATGATTTCATGATTAACTTCAACAGCAATTCGCTTCTGGCCTAGGTGAAGAGATTCTAGTAATTGTTTTAAATTATCTGTGTTGTAAAGCTGCATTGTTTCGCCGTTAACCGTGAGCCGAATCATTTTATTTTCCTTCTAATTCACACCAGAACAATAGATATGTTCAATTATTTTTATGCTGCAATAGTCGGAAAACTACTGTGTATCTAGAAGAGCCAAAGTGTTTTGAATTGTGAGTCCAGAGCTTTGAGTATGAGTTTTGATGTGGGTTTAAAAGCAAATTTAATACGCTGGTATCATTATTGTGAAACATCTGGTTCTAACTCACTTTCATGCTTGGACAGTAATTTAAACGTCATTGCTAGGCCGGGCGGGGTGCTTTTTATAGGTGTTAAACCTTAAGTGTAAGTACGTTAACGCGCTTCAGTCTCTATAAAAACGACAGAAGTTAGGAGCAAGAGCTCCTGCCTCAGTATAAAAATAACAGTATTTCAGAGGAAGTGAGTATGACTTACAACGCTAACGAATTTGATGCAAAAGAAGTGGTTGGTAACGACCGTAAACATATTTGGCATCATCTAACGCAGCATAAACCATTTGAAGAAGCTGATCCGATGGTTATTGTTAAAGGCGAAGGCATGCGTGTTTGGGATGCGAAAGGTAATGAGTATCTGGATGCCGTATCAGGCGCAGTATGGACAGTCAATGTTGGCTATGGTCGTACTGAAATTGCTGATGCTGTGCGTGACCAGTTGGTTACCCTTAACTACTTTGCTCAAACGGCGGGTAACGTACCTGCCGCACAGTTTGCAGAAAAACTAATTAGCAAAATGCCAGGCATGAGCCGTGTTTATTATTCAAACTCGGGTTCAGAAGCAAATGAGAAAGCATTTAAAATTGTTCGCCAGCTAGCTGCTAAGAAAAATGGCGGTCAGAAGCATAAAATTTTATTCCGTGAGCGTGATTATCATGGAACGACTATTACAGCGCTGAGTGCGACTGGTCAGTATGAACGTAAAAACCAATACGGCCCGTTTACTCCGGGTTTTGTTGAAGTACCACACTGCTGTGAATATCGTGCTCAAGAAGAATCAGATAAAGAAAACTATGGTGTTTGGGCTGCGAACCAGATTGAAAAAGTCATTCTTGCAGAAGGTCCTGAAACTGTTGGTGCATTGTGCTTAGAGCCAATCACAGCAGGTGGTGGTGTTATTGAGCCGCCTCATGGTTACTGGGAGCGTGTTCAGGAAATCTGTAAACAATACGATATCCTGCTACATATTGATGAAGTTGTTTGTGGCTTAGGTCGTACTGGAACATGGTTTGGTTACCAGCATTACGGTATTAAACCAGATATGGTGACTATGGCTAAAGGTGTTGCATCGGGATATGCAGCTATCTCATGCACCGTTATGACTGAAGAGCTATTTAATCAGTTTAAAGACCCTGAAGATCCACGTATGGATTACTTCCGTGATATCTCAACATTTGGTGGTTGTACTGCAGGCCCTGCTGCTGCATTAGTTAACATGCAAATCATCGAAGATGAGAATTTGCTTGATAATGTAAATCAGCAAGGTGAGTACCTAAAAGGGCGTTTAAATCAGCTAATGGAAAAATACGACGTCATTGGTGATGTGCGTGGTAAAGGCTTATTTGCTGGTTTTGAGATGGTTAAAGACCGTGCTACTAAAGAGCCTGTTGATGAAAGTGTAGCGATGGCTATTGGTGCACATTGCATGAAAAATGGTGTCATTATTGGTCGTACTAACCGTTCATTCAAAGAGTATAACAATACTATTTGCTTGAGCCCTGCGTTAATTGCTACACAAGCAGATATCGATAAAATCGTAGATGCTATCGATAATGCATTGGCTGAACTCGCTCCTAATGCATAAAGCATAAGGCACGACTCTCTCAGTCGTTGTCTATGAAAAAGGCAGCTACCCATTCTTGGGTGGCTGTTTTTTTGATGCTAAATTGCTTCCCTCGTTGAAAAATTTACCAAAAATTAATATTTCTCTGTCCTTGATACAAGTCTGCTGAGTAATCGGCTGCCATACACTATACTGCGTGTAATGGTGCTTTATTTCATGCATCACTTATAGGTTTGCTACTTGGGGTTGTCTACTAACGTTTGTTTGATGGCCAGATTTCAGTGTGCAAAAATTAAAACAAGAAATTATTGTAAAAGGCTAAATGAATGTTTCATCTCTTTCACTTAACTCCTGGTAAGGGCGGCAGTCTGCAGCAGCAGTTGAGAGAGCAGATAGCAGCGGCTATATTGAATGGCAACATTCCCGTTGATTCCCCACTACCTTCAAGTCGAAAATTGGCTCAGCAGCTTCATGTTGCACGTAATACAGTCGTTTTGACTTATGAGCACTTGCTAGATGATGGATATTTAATAGCAAGAGAGCGAAGTGGGTATTACGTGAACCCTGATATTTTACAAGGACAAGTAAAAGCGCTTCCTCCGAGTGACTCAAAAGAGGATGAGCCGACAGGTACTTATTGTCCATATTGGGAAGGGCGCTTTAAATTAAAGCCTTCTCAACAAACCAATATTATCAAGCCGCGTGACTGGCAAAAGTATACGTATCCTTTCATTTATGGGCAGTTTGATGCCTCGCTATTTCCGACGGTCAATTGGCGTGAGTGTTGTCGTGATGCGGTAAGTGGCCCGTCGATTAGTGATTGGGCGGCGGATCGTTTTGATAATGATGACCCTTTGTTGGTCGAGCAGATCCGCACGCGTTTATTGCCACGGCGCGGCGTGTGGGCTTCTGCTGATCAGATTTTGGTCACAGTTGGTGCACAGCAGTCGCTATACATGCTAGCAAAGCTTCTCCTTGATAACACGAGTGTGATGGGATTGGAGAATCCGGGTTATGTAGATATTCGCAATATAGCCAAACTCAACCCTGCTCAGGTGCGCACTATTCCAGTCGATAAGGATGGAATGATTGTTGATGATCGCCTTAAAGGCTGTGATCTTGTGTATACCACACCTAGTCATCAGTGTCCGACGACAGTTACTATGCCAATAGAGCGTAGATACGAGCTGTTACGTCGCGCTAATGAAGATGATTTCATCATCATCGAAGATGACTATGAGAGCGAAACCAACTTTAAAACCAACCCTATACCGGCCCTGAAAAGCTTGGATAAAAACGATCGAGTGCTTTATATCGGCAGCTTATCAAAGACGCTTGCTCCGGGCTTGCGGGTTGGTTATTTAGTAGGGCCTGCGGAGCTTATTCATGAAGCTAGAGCTTTACGGCGCTTAATGGTACGACATCCAGCAGCTAATAATCAGCGCTCAGTTGCGTTGTTTTTAGAGCGTGGCTATCACGATTCGTTGATCATGAATATTATGCGAAATTATCAAACACGCTGGAGAGCAATGGATGAGGCCCTAACTGCCCACCTACCAGAGTCGCATGATCAGCCGACATTTGGGGGCTCTTGTTACTGGGTCAAAGGCCCTGAAGGTTTGGATGCCTCTGTTTTACAAGAGCGTGCAAAAGAGGAGAGTATTTTGATTGAGGCAGGTGCAATTCATTTTCTTGATGATGCGCCACCTAAGAACTACTTCAGGCTAGGATATTCCTCTATTTCTACTGATCGGATTGAACCAGGAATCAAGAAGTTGGCAGAATTGATTCACGCAATGGTTTGATTTCGTGTAGATGGGTCCAAAAAAAACCACTTTGATAAGTGGTTTTTTTTATTTTTATATTATTGTAATTGTTTGTATTTAAAGCGTTTTTAAATATTTGTTTGGCTTCCCTCTCTCTGGCTCAACCCATTCTTTTAATCTGGTTCTACTGACTTTAGGGCCACACTCCTAATCTTCTAACCATGCAACTTGCGTTGGTAATGATGTTTTTCTAACAGACCAACTCAGAAAAAAACTCTACTACCTTGAATGATAATAATAGTAAATGGGAGTGGTATTATGTTGATAGGCGTTCCTAAAGAGATCAAAAATCATGAGTACCGGATTGGCATGGTTCCCGCTAGTGTTGAGGAACTAACCAGTCGTGGTCATCAAGTGATGGTCCAAGCTAATGGCGGTGTTGGTATTGGTTTTACCGATGCAGACTACCTTGCGGCAGGCGCGACGATTATTGAGACAGCAAAAGAGATATTTGCTGCTGCAGATATGATCGTTAAAGTAAAAGAGCCGCAAGCTGTTGAGCGTAAAATGCTGCGTCCTGGCCAGTTGCTATTTACCTATCTTCACCTCGCACCTGACCCTGATCAAACAGATGACCTTCAAGCGAGTGGTGCAACATGTATCGCTTATGAAACGGTCACATCAGAGAGAGGCGGTTTGCCTTTATTAGCGCCAATGTCTGAAGTCGCTGGCCGTATGTCAATTCAAGCAGGTGCCGCTTGTTTGGAAAAATCCAAAGAAGGCCGCGGTATGCTTCTTGGCGGTGTGCCAGGTGTTGAACCAGCAAAAGTAACTATTATTGGTGGCGGTGTAGTTGGCTCAAACGCCGCTCGTATGGCTATTGGGATGGGCGCACAAGTGGTTATCTTAGATCGCTCTGTCGATGTGTTGCGCCGCTTGGTATCTGAATTCGGAACGGCTATTCAAACTGTCTATTCAAGTAAAGCAACGTTGGAAGAGCACGTTCTCTCAGCTGATCTAGTGATTGGTGGTGTGTTAATTCCTGGCGCTGCAGCTCCTAAACTGGTGACTGCCGATATGGTTTCTCGTATGAAGCCTGGTTCAGCAATCGTAGATGTTGCAATTGATCAGGGAGGTTGCTTTGCAACGTCTCATGCAACCACACACCAAGACCCTACTTATATTGTGGATGGTGTTGTTCATTACTGTGTTGCCAATATGCCGGGGGCGGTTGCGCGCACCTCAACATTGGCTCTAAATAATGCGACGCTGCCATTTATCGTTTCATTAGCTGATCTTGGCTGGCAGGAAGCAATTCGCCGTGACAAGCATCTAGCGAATGGTCTGAATGTCCATAACGGGCAGATTACCAGCAAAGAAGTAGCTGATGCACTAGGACGTGAATACATCTCTTACTGTGCTTGATTATTTAACTTTTTCTACCGACAGCAGACATTGTTGTCAATATTAATAATAAGGAATTATGACTATGGCTCGTATGACTCCTAGTGAAGCAATGGTGGAAACACTTGTTGCAAATGGTGTAACTGATTGTTTCGGTATCATGGGTTCAGCTTTTATGGACGCAATGGATATCTTCACTCCTGCAGGTATTCGTTTAATTCCTGTAGTGCACGAGCAGGGCGGTGGTCATATGGCTGACGGTTACTCTCGTGTTTCAGGCCGTCACGGTGTATGTATTGCTCAGAATGGTCCGGGTATTACAAACTTTGTTACAGCAATTGCTGCTGCTTATTGGGCTCACTCTCCTGTTGTATGTATCACGCCAGAAACGGGTACTAACACTCAGTGGTTGGGTGGCTTCCAGGAAGCTCAACAGCTACCGTTCTTCGAAACTATTACTAAGTTTCAGGTAACAGTAACTAACAACGCACGTATGGCTGAATATACTGCACGTTGTTTTGACCGCGCTATGCTAGAAAACGGTCCTACTCAGTTGAACATTCCACGTGACTTGTTCTACGGAGATATTGACTGTGAAATTCCTAAGCCTATCCGTATCGAACGTGCTGCTGGTGGCGAAGAGTCACTTAAAGAGGCTGCTGAATTACTAGCCAATGCTGAATTCCCAGTAATGATTTCTGGTGGTGGTGTTGTTATCGGTGATGCTTTCAATGAAGCTATCGCTATCTCTGAGCAGCTTGGCCTGCCTGTTGTAAACAGCTACTTGCACAATGACTCTTTCCCTGCATCTCACCCTAACTGGTGTGGCCCTCTGGGTTACCAGGGTTCTAAAGCAGCGATGAAGTTGATTGCTAAAGCGGATGTTGTACTAGCCCTTGGTACTCGTCTAGGTCCATTCGGTACCTTGCCACAACATGGCCTAGATTACTGGCCGAAGAACGCTAAAATCATCCAAATTGATTGCAATCCTAAAATGCTAGGTTTGGTTAAGAAAGTTGATGTAGCTATTTGTGGTGATGCTAAAGCAGCCGCTAAATCTATTATGGCTCTGATGGAAGGCAAGCCTGCTAAGTGTCTTGAGAACCGAGCTGCTCGTGAAGCTGAAGTTGCCGCTGAGAAAGCAGCTTGGGAGAAGGAACTGGACGAGTGGATCCATGAGCGTGACGATTACTCTATGGAGATGATCGAACAGCAAAGTGGTGAAGAAGGTTCTTACTTACACCCACGTCAGGTTCTACGTGAACTTGAAAAAGCAATGCCTGCTGATGTAATGGTATCAACAGATATCGGTAACATTAACTCTGTTTCTAACAGCTATTTGCGCTTTGAACGCCCACGTTCATTCTTTGCAGCAATGGCTTTCGGTAACTGTGGTTACGCATTGCCTACAATGATTGGTGCTAAAGTTGCAGCGCCTGATCGTCCAGGTATCTCTTATGCTGGGGACGGCGCATGGGGTATGTCTATGATGGAAATCATGACATGCGTACGTGAAGATATTCCTGTCACTGCAATCGTTTTCCATAACCGTCAATGGGGTGCAGAGAAGAAGAATCAGGTAGATTTCTATAACCGCCGCTTTGTTGCTGGTGAGCTAGAAAACCCAAGCTTTGCTGACATTGCTCGCTCTATGGGTGCTCAAGGTGTTGTAGTTGATAAGCTAGAAGACGTTGGTGCCGCTTTGAAAGCCGCTCTTAATGATCAGATGGAAAATCGTAAGACTACAGTTATCGAGATCATGTGTACTCGTGAGTTAGGCGATCCGTTCCGTCGTGATGCACTGTCTAAGCCTGTTCGTCACTTAGATAAGTACAAAGACTTCCAGTAAGCCTTTGTAGACTGACTAAGACCTATCTAACCGAAGGCTAGCCGGCCTTCGGTTCTTTTAAACTTCACATATGTCTGTAAGTAGACTCGATATTGTTAGGCAATTTTATATTGATTCTTTTTAGGCTCCTGTGAATAGCTCATTTTTAATAGTGAGTTGCTTAGAGGCTGCCTCTGATCAATCCTTGAGGATAAGACGTTATGAAAGCCCTGAATAATATTTTTAAACGTGCAAGTGAAGACCCTAAAAGGGTAGTACTTGCAGAAGGGGAAGATCCTCGCATTATTGAAGCGGCAGTGATAGCAACTCAAAAAGGTATTGCTGATATCACGCTATTGGGAAATACCGCCTCAATTAACAGTAAAGCGGCTGAATTAGGCTTTGATCTGAATTCTATCGCGCTGATTGACCCCGCGACATCAGATTCATCAGAGCGATATGCCAAAGCATTGTTTGAATTGCGCCAAGCTAAAGGAATGACAAATGAGCAGGCCTCTATCAGTATGAAAGACCCTCTGCATTATGCACAGATGATGGTGCGTTTAGGTGATGCTGATGGTTCAGTAGCAGGTGCTGTTTATACGACGGGTGATACTGTTCGCTCTGCGATTCAAATTATTGGTATGGCACCTTCTAGTACGATGATATCGAGCTTTTTCCTTATGATGCTATGTGAGCCTTTTCATGAGCTTAAAGGCGGAGTGCTTTTTGCCGATTGTGGTCTAGTTATTGACCCTGATGCTTCACAGCTCGCACAGATTGCGATGTCAGCGTCGAATAGCGCTAAAACCTTACTGGAAGAGGAACCACGTGTTGCCATGTTGTCTTTCTCTACAAGTGGTAGTGCTAAACATGCTGCCGTGGATAAGGTGGTAGAAGCGACCAGTTTGGTAAAAGAGAAAATGCCAGATTTAGCGATTGATGGTGATGTGCAGTTAGATGCTGCGATTGTTGCAGAAATATCTGATCGAAAGGTAACCGATTCAGCGACCCATGGACGTGCCAATGTACTGATTTTTCCTAATCTAGAGGCGGGAAATATTGGCTACAAGCTGGCAGAGAGGATTGGTAAAGCCGACGCAATTGGGCCCATTTTGCAAGGCTTAAATAAACCCGCCAATGATCTTTCAAGAGGTTGTAGCGCGAAAGATGTCGTTAACGTTATCGCAATTACTGTTGTGCAAGCGCACGTGTAAAATATTTTTATTTAGCTGTTTCTAAAAGGATTATTTGTTTTATTTTCGTTTGTAATGCATTAGTTGTTTACGCTCGTCCCTATCAGCTTGCTGCTGAATTGGCCGTTTCATGGTGTGCATGAAACGGTTTTTTTTTGTTTGCATGTGAAAGGAATATTGGCTACGACTTTTTTGGGTAAACCTGTATTTAATTATGACTGGTTCCACATTTCAAAAAGCTCTGGCACTAAGGGGTTTTCTGAAAGCAGTCTTAAATGAGGGAACTCAAAGGTAAAGGCATATTTTTAGCAGAGTGCTTTTATTGAATAGGCTTCAGAAAGTAGAGCTAATGCTCTTACAATCATAATAATATATTTTCAGGAGGGTGGGATGGCACTACAACGATATGGTTTTATTGTTAAAAGTAATGACCTAGAGATGTTTAAGCACCATGCACGTTTGAATAGTGAGAACTTTAGCATGATGGTGTCAGGTGTTTCTGATGTAGCTCAGGCAGAAATGGTTGCACAAGAGATGATCACTAAAGATGTGCAGCTTATTGAGCTTTGTGGTGCTTTTTCCGCAGAAGATGCACAACAAATACGTGATGCAATCAATGACCATATTCCAGTAGGGTATGTTCAATATACAGATGATGAACGAGCACGCCTTAAAAGTGAGTTGAGCTAAAAGGTGTCACTATGAAAATCATCATTGCTGATGCATCTCCATTATACCGTTTAGGCGTTCAGGTTGCGCTTGATCACGCTGGCATAGTGGCCAAGATATCTTGTGTTGATAGTTTTTGTGAATTGACTCGTTTGTTATCTAAGCGTCAGGAAGCTGTCATCGTAATTCTTGATGCACGTCTTAATGGGCTGGAAGAGTTGGAGCATGTTAAGCGTGTTTTACGCCGCCCTGATACTCAAATTCTTATGTTGACTGATAACAAAGATATTACTTGGATGCGCCGAGTATTATTTTGTGGCGTAAGCGGTGTTATTGCTAAAACAGCTTCACTTAAAGAGTTCGGAGAGGCAATCAAAACGGTACTTGATGGTTGTATTTGGCGTTATGATGATGAAGTTCCAAATGAACTTATGGATAGTCAAAAAACACGTTTAGGGCATGCCCTTTGCCGATTGTCGGGTCAAGAAAATCATGTTCTGAAATGGGTTCGCTGTGGCTTAAGGAATAAACAAATAGCGCATCAAATGTCTTTGACTGAGCACACTATTAAAACACATATGTCTAACATTCTACGCAAGCTTGAAATTGAGAACCGCACGCAACTCGTCGTTGCGATGCAGGCTATAAAAGTGGATCAGTGGCCTAATATACGTTCCTGATTGAATGATTTTTGGAGGTAAGCTATGTCTTCTGTATTTAATGTATTTGATATCGAATCGCAAAGTAGCACAGATTATGCATCTTCTAGTGCTGTTATGTTGTCTACCATAGCTCGTCAAAAACCTCGGGTGCAATGTATTACTAATACTGTCGCCATGGATTTTACCTCTGATATATTACTTGCTGTAGGGGCAAGACCTTCATTAACAATGGGGGTTGAAGAGATCCAGGAGTTTGTTGCCAGTTCTGATAGCCTGAGTATCAATATAGGAACCTTGGATGGAGCACGTAAAGCTGCCATACCCTTGGCAATTGAAACCGCTCTTGATTATCATCGTCCCTGGGTACTTGACCCTGTATCGGTACATGCTTCGCAAAAGCGTTGTGATTATGCTCACGAACTACTTACGTTTAAGCCAACCGTTATTCGCGGCAATAGTGCTGAGATTAAAGCGCTTGTTGGTAAAGACACGGCTGAAGCTGCTTGGTTATTAGCCGAACAAACAGGCTCGGTTGTTGTTCAAACAGGTGAAGCTGACATTATCACCGATGGAAAAAAAGCCCTCATGATCGCTAATGGCGACTTAATGCAAACCCGGGTATCGGCAATGGGGTGTGCAGCAACTGCTTTCATCGCTACGTTCTTAGCTGTTAATCGGCGTGCATTTGATGCAAGTGTTCAGGCAATGCTAACGCTGTCTGTCGCAGGAGAAATCGCTGCACAACAGTCGCAGGGCCCTGGTAGCTTACATATGCATTTGTTGGATACCCTATATGGGCTTGACGACGTAATGCTGGCTAAGAATGCACATATCTTAATGTGCAAAGAGATCGCAGCTTAAAACACTAGGGTTTGTGTTATTTAATGGGTAAAACCGGGCTAGCGCATTGCGTGCGCTAGCTGCTCAGTTGGCCTGTTGTTAGTGGCGGGTTAGTTCTTCTTCTGATTCCATCCAAAAATCATTTTCATTATCAACGTGGCTGAATTCTTCCTGTAGTAATAAGCTATCAGGGCAGTGCGGGTCTCTCCAGCGTAACAGTTCTTCAACTTGGATATTAATACTAGTTCGGATGTTTATTTGTTGCATATGTTCTTTGTTGATCATAGCTACGTCCTCATCTTATTAAACGAACAGTTTTTAGCAGGCAGTTTTTAACACTGCGAACTTTGAAATCGCCTTTAACCTATAGCTTGTTTAGTTTGTAGTCGTCAACTAGATTGAGGGGTTAATTTAAATTTTAATGTGGCTGATAGACGCTATATTTATTTATAGAGAGGGGCTTTGAGGAGAGTGGGTGGTATTATTTTATAAATAATACCAAGGTGGTAATAGTATTTACGGTGTTATTTTCTATGATTTTTCTATTTTTATTAAAGGCTTATAATTTATATTCTTTCCGGTTATAAGTATTGTTTTTAAAGTTTGTTTACGTATGGGGTGTTGTTCTGTTTATACTAATATTTCAATTTTAAAGAGCGGTTTCTGATAAGGAAATAATGAAACCATAATTGGTTTATCGCAGATGTTCCCCCTTATGTGATGAAGCCCTGGCATGAAAGTGCTAGGGCTTTTTTTTATTGCAGGTGGTGGCGTTAAATATACTTTCGTTCTCTAAACGACCTACCTTTTGGATAAAGGAACAATCATCACAGGTGTACGAGTATGGCTTAATACATTTTTTGCCACACTACCTAAAAAGGTATGGAGCAAACCTTTTTCGTGCGTTCCCATAACGATGAGATCAATATCTAAGTCTTTTGCCATCTTTAAAATCGTTTCTTCAGGATAAGCTTCTATCACATTGATCGATTTAATCTGTTTTTGAACGTCTGCATCATCTTTATGAAGATTATCCCAAAAATTGCTTTGGCGTTCGTCTAGTTTTTTTCTGGCGTTCTGAACACGTTCTTGCAAAAGCTCATGTCGGCTTGATGAATCCATTACATAAGTTTGCAGCGTGATTTTGGCTTCGCTCGATAGTTTTTCAACAATATGCAATATATGAATTTCAGCACCCGTTTTTTTAGCAATGTAGGTCGCGTGTTCAAATGCCGCCGTGGAACCTGCGGAAAGGTCAGTGCTATAAAGGATTTTTCGGATTTCAGGTAGCATTATGATATCCCTCTAATAAATGAAAGCCCTCTCGTGTGAGAGGGCGGATATATCAGTAACCAAACATTCTGGGTAAGAAGAGTGATATGTCTGGTACAAAAGCGATCAGTATCACAGCCATAGCCGAAACCAGCGCAAAGGGAAGCGCTTTGGCGGTGACTTCTTCAAGTGAAATATTTGAAATACCCGAGGCAACAAATAAATTCTCTCCCAAGGGGGGCGTGGAAAAGCCGATAGATAAGCTACATACCATAACAATGCCGAAATGTACTGGGTCAATCCCTAGGTTATAGGTAACAGGCAGCAGTACAGGCGTTAGAATCATAATGGCTGCCAGTGTTTCCATAAACATGCCAACAAACAATAAAAACGCAATGATCAGTATCCAGATTAAATAGAGGTTCTCCGTCACACTTAGCATAGACTCAGCAACCATTGCTGGAATCTGATTCTCTACCAGTAAGCGACCAAAGACAGTTGCAGTGAATAGAATCAGGAGGACACGACCTGACAACCATGTGGTGGTTTCTAGGCAGCGAGCTAAGTCTTTCCATTTCAACTCTTTATGGATAAAGAAACCGACAAAGAGGGTGTAAAAAATAGCAACAATTGCTGACTCAGTCGGCGTGAAGAAGCCTGAGTAGATGCCCCCCAAAATAACCAGAGGAGCCATGACAGACCAAAAACCAGTGCGGAAAGCGCCTGTTATCTGCGAAAGAGACCAGCCTTCATCGGTGCCTTTATAGCCTAGCTTTTTACAACGGAAATAGTTGAGTGTCATTAATGCGCCGGCCAGTACCATGCCGGGAATGAAACCCGCTACAAATAGCTTGGTGATGGATACGCTTTGAAACTCGCCATGTTTAGCAATCGCTTCAGCGGGTACTTGCATACCAATGGCTGAAATACCGAAGATAACCATAGGGATAGAAGGTGGAATGACGATACCTAGACCACCAGATGATGCGGTAACAGCAGATGCATAGCCTTTATCATAGCCACGCTTTACCATGGCAGGAATCATCAACATGCCTACAGCAGCTGTAGTAGCCGGGCCTGAACCAGAAATGGCACCAAAGAACATACACGCAAGCACGGCAGCAGCAGACATACCACCAGTAACAGGGCCTGCGAAACTTTCCGCTAGATGGACAAGCCTTTTGGATATTCCAGCGGCCTCCATGAGCGCACCTGCCAAGATAAAAGCAGGTAGGGCCATCAGTGGGAACGATCCTACTGATGTAAAAGCAATTTGGACAAATTTTATTGGGTTCTGGTCAAGATAAAGGAACGATGCTAGTGCTGCCACACCTAGTGAGACAGTCACAGGTGCTCCTAATATCAGCAAGCCCAGAAACGACCCGAACAAGATAAGGACAATTGATGTTTCGGTCATGAGCCGACTCCCGAATTAATCGAATTATTTATTGTTGTTTTCGTCGATGTGATGAGCGTCATCGATTAGCTCATCCAGCTCCTGGGATTCTGGATCCCGAATATCAACACCCTTCACTAACTTGTAGTAATTCACCTGAATGATACGAATGGTCATAAGTGAGAACGCGATGGGTAGAATCATATAGATGTATTTCATTGGAATGCCAAGTGTCTGAGACTTCCAGAACAAGTTCATTTTGTTGAATACGAAATCATATGATAGATATACGAAGTAACAGTTAAAACCAATCCAGATGAGATCGGAGATGAACTCTAAAACAGGTGGTACCTTTGCAGGCATTAATTTGTATTGAAAAGTCACTCGGTTGTGTGCAGCCAATTTGGCGGCATAGCTAGCACCGAAGAATACAAACCAGACAAACATGTAAACGGATAGCTCTTCACTCCACGAGAATGAATAGCCAAAAAGCTGGCGGGATACAATCTGTGCAAATAGTAATGTTACAAATAATACCAACAGCGTACGGCAGATGTAACTTTCAATATTATCAAGAAAATGAACAATCTTACTGCCCATGATATGACCTCCGGTATAAAGCACATACACCAAGCGCGGTGCATGTGCTTATTGTGATAAAGAAATCTTACAACTTAATTAGATTTCATCACGTCCCAAAGAGCGTAGTAGAGCATTCACTTTGTCTTTGCCACCTACACTTTCATAATACTTAGGCCATACAGCCATCTGAGCTTTTTTAGCCCACTCAGCTTCATCAGCTAGCGTATCGATTTGCATTTTGTACTTGTTCACTAGCTCATCTTTGATTGTCGCTTCCTGATCTTTCAGCCACTGCAAGCTATAAGCTGTTGCTGCAAGACCTGACTCATCGATTGCTTTCTTAGTGTCTGCATTCTGATCTTGGTATAGAGATTCAGAAACAATCAGTGGCTCAAGCAAGAATAAGTAATGTAAATCAGTGATGTACTTCTGAACTTCACCAAACTTCATCGCATAGATTGTAGTGTATGGCGTGTCTTGCCCATCAACTACGCCCTGCTGTAATGCAGTGAATGTTTCTGACCAAGCCATAGGTGTTGGGTTATTACCCCAAGACTTATAAGTATCGATCATGATTTCGTTTTTAGGAACACGAACAATTACGCCATCTAGATCAGCCAATTTTTGAATTGGCTTTTTAGAGTTACTAAGAACGCGGAAACCAGAGTAAGTCCAACCTACAATGCGAACACCAGAATCACGAATTGTATTTGCGATCAATTCTTTTGCGATAGGGCCTTCGACAGTTTGCTGCGCTTGCTCAAGGTTTTCGAAAATGTAAGGAAGCGAAAGAACACCCAAAGTAGGAGAGAAAGGTGCGAGGTTGTTACTTGCTAAAATGGAAAAGTCTAGTGTGCCTAGTGCCGCATCATTGACTGTGTCCTGCTCAGAACCTAACTGACCGTTCAGGAATAATTTTGCTGTGTGCTTGCCGCCAGTTTTTTCTTGTAAAGTTTCAATGAACTTTAAACCAAGGGCTTCCTGAGCACTTCCGCCACCGTCACCTACAGCAATGTTCCAGCTGGCGGCGATTGAGCTAGCAGAAAACACCATACCAGCTGTCAGGGAAAGTACTTTAACGATCTTATTCTTATGTTTCATAAGTATCTCCTGGATTTTTATGTTCTCCCACCTTGCAAGATAAGCTGGGAGTTTTGGTCGCCTGAAAAACTCAAGCTAACTTCTCAGCTTTAATAGTAGTGGTCTTTGATGGACCCTGTATTATTAGTGCTAAGCAGTTATTATCACGCTTTAAAAGCATTTTTTTGAACCTGGTGACTCAACTAATAAGTTCCATAATCCTAAAGTGACAATAACCCAATAGTTAACTTATACGGTGATATTTTTTAGGGCCAGCTCATCGTACATAGTAGATCCAGTCTTGATGTTCAGCAATTATGGGGGCTGTGGCGAGATGCTAAGTTTGTAATTTTATTCAATAATCTGAATGTTTGACAAAATTATGGATGTAATCTAATACCTTCGATTGAAGTTTGTCTTTTGAGTGTCTTCGTACCGTATGGATTTGAATTGTTAATGTGGAGCGATACTGTGCAACACGGTTATTTGTTATTATGCACCGTAGTTATGTCACTCAATAGGTAACGAATGAACCAGCCACATCAGCCAAGCAAAGATACTGCTGAAAGTGAAAATCTGCGTATTGGAAGTCAGATACGCGATTTACGCAAAGCTAAGGGCATTACACTGGTCGCTATGGCGGAAAAAATTAAACGCTCAGTTGGCTATGTCAGCCAGGTTGAGCGTGGGGTTTCTTCTTTACCCATTCCTGTGCTGCAAGCGATTAGCGAAGCCTTAGATGTACAGATAAGCTGGTTTTTTTATACCGACCAGCATCCACCCCTTGATGAACGAAATCATATTGTTCGTCATAATGCTCGCCGTAGCCTTAATTTTTCAGGAACAGGAATACGTGAAGAGTTGCTTTCTCCTCGTTTGAGCGGGCAGTTACAGATGATCCTAACTACTTTTTCTCCGGGTGCAGGTAGTCGAGAGTCTAGAAAGCGAAAGGGTGAAGAAGCTGGTTTTATTCAGTCAGGGTCACTTGAGCTAGGCATTGGTAATAAAGTTTTCCTGTTAAAGGCGGGTGATAGCTTTTCTTTAACAGGAGATGAGCCGCATTGGGTGTTGAATGCCTCTTCTGATGAAGAGGCTGTGGTTATCTGGACCCTCGTAGGTACAAGCTATTAAGTGCTAGCTACTTACCATTTTTGAATTAGGCCATTATTAGTTCTATATCAGTTTTTAATTTAGGAGCGTTTTTAGATGTCTGCACAGGTGTTGGATGGAAAACTATTAGCTAAAAACCGCGAGCAGTTGTTAAAAGTAGCAGTGGATCAGCTGATAGCTCAAGGAGGTCGTAAACCTGCGCTAGCCACTATTCTTGTGGGAGATGATCCTTCTTCAGCAACGTATGTACAAATGAAGATCAATGCTTGTGAGCGAGTGGGCATGGGCTCAAAAAGTATTATATTGCCAGCAAAGACCACGACTGAAGAGTTACTAACAGAAATTACGCGCTTAAATAATGATCCAGAGATCAATGGTATTTTACTTCAGCATCCTGTGCCTGAACAGATCGATGAGCGTGCTTGTTTTGATGCTATTTCACTTGAAAAAGATGTTGATGGCGTCACCACGCAAGGGTTTGGTCGTATGGCAATGGGAGAGAAAGCTTTTGGATCAGCCACTCCAGCAGGAATCATGACCTTGTTAAAGCATTATGATGTGCAGATGGAAGGTAAACATGCCGTCGTGGTTGGGCGCAGTCCTATTTTAGGTAAGCCGATGGCTGCGATGCTGTTAAATGCAAATGCTACGGTCACTGTATGCCATTCCCGCACAGTTGATTTAGCGCAGCAAGTTCAGAAGGCTGATATTGTTATTGGTGCGGTAGGGAAACCAGAGCTGATAAAGGCGCAATGGATCAACGATGGTGCTGTGGTCATCGATGCGGGTTATCATGTCGGCGGTGTAGGTGATATTGAAAAACAAGGTTTAGAAACACGTGTTTCAGCCATGACGCCCGTACCAGGGGGCGTGGGTCCTATGACGATTAATGCACTTATCAGTCAGACACTTAAAGCCGCCCAACTGGCTTCTCTGTAATATTTATTATCGCAGAGCTGAGGTAAACTTTAGCGCAACTATCTGATGCTGGAGTTTACCCCTCATGCGATCGCGTATGCCGCTCATTCTTGCCGGTTTCATAATCCTAGTAACAAGCTATGCTCATGCCATAGAAACGAGATTGCCTGCTATGAATGCGCAGGCTGAACAAACCTCGGTTTCGGGTTTGTCTTCGGGCGCTTATATGGCGGCTCAGTTTCATGTGGCTTATTCTGAGAAACTGGTGGGAGCAGGTATCGTAGCCGGAGGGCCATGGAACTGTGCGTCGACTTTCTCTTTTATGTCGCCCCTGACTAACGCACTTACTACCTGCATGGATCCTTGTAAATACTCCTGGTTTATTTGCCCCTCGGCATTTTTTCCTGATGGGGATGAGCTGGCTAATTTCGCAAAGGAATCAGCGGAAGCCGCATTGATTGATGCTCCTACTAACCTTTTGGATGACAAGGTCTATATCTTTTCTGGCCAAAACGATAAAACCGTTGTAACAAAAGTAGTGGATTCAACATTTGATTTTTATCAATCGATTGGCCTTAGCGATAATCAAATTTTTTATAATAAATCTGTTAATGCGGGCCATGCTTTTATTACCAATGATGCAGAAGATTCAGCCTGTGATGTCACTCAATCGCCGTATATAAATAATTGCAATATTCCACAAGCCCTGAGAATGCTGACGCATTTCTATGGTGAGCTCAATGAGCCTGCCGCCACTCCTGGGGGCGATTTGCTACGGTTCAACCAGAGAGCTTTTTTTGAGTCAGATATAACGAGTATGGATGATGATGCTTACGTGTATATTCCACAGTCATGTAAAACGCAGCAATGTCGTTTACATGTGGCATTACATGGGTGCCGACAGGGAATATCGGTTATAAATACTACTTATATTGAGCAAACCGGATATATGGAAGTGGCGGATAGTAATAATATAATTGTCTTGTACCCGCAGGTGAAAGCGTCGCATGTTAACCCGGTTAACCCACGTGGTTGTTGGGATTTTTGGGGATACACCAGTAACAATTTACCGCCATTTAATTATGCCTACAAAAAGGCGCCGCAAATGCAGGCAATTAATCGGATGATAGAGCGCCTGATAAGCCCTATAGAAAATATAAAGTGAGTTATGAGGCTTTATAGAGAGATCAGCCCGCAAGTAGCGGGCTGGTTTAGGCGTTGCTGAATAGGTGTCTTTTATACTTTGAACTGTTTCATTATGTTACTTAAGTCATTTGCTAAAGCAGATAATTCTCGGGCGCTATTAAGAGTTTCTTCAGAACCTTTAACGGTATCGACAGCGGTTTGATAAACTGTTCCTATATTATCTGAGATCTGTTGTGCCACCATGCTTTGTTCTTCTGAAGCGCTAGCAATTTTCACGTTCATGTCTAGAATCGTTCCTACAGATGAAGAGATTGAGTCAAGAGCCACTCCTGCTTCTTGTGTTTTACCCGCGGTTGATTCTGCATCTTCAATATTGAGCTGCATTGCATTTACTGAACGTTGCGCTTCGGATTGCAGTTTAGAAATCATTGCTTGGATCTCTTCGGTGCTTTCTTGGGTTCGGCTGGCAAGGCTTCTGACTTCATCGGCTACAACGGCAAAACCTCGTCCATGTTCGCCCGCACGAGCCGCTTCAATAGCTGCATTGAGGGCGAGTAAATTGGTTTGTCCAGCAATACCCCTAATAACATCTAGAATTGATCCGACTTGATTGGTTTCTTGTTTCAGGTTTTCTAAGTTTAAACTGACATCGTGTATGCGTGTAACTAGGCCGACCATTGAATCACAAGTTTGGGCGACTACCGTTTTACCTGTACTGGATTCACTATCGGAGTGATTTGCTGCATTTGATGCCAGCTGAGCGCTTTCCGCGATATCTTGCACTGTGGCTGACATTTCAACCATTGACTGTGAGGTATGTTGTAAGTGCTCCATTTGGCTTTCTGCGCCTTGGGTCGCCTGTTCAGTAATCAATGTTAAGTTGGCTGCCGATGTGTTCATTTGTTGGGATGACTGTGAAATTTGGCCTAGCATCTGTTTTAGCGTCTTAACCATCTCTTGCATAGCGCCATAAATACCCGTTTCATTCCCTGTCTGGCTGAACTCCATGGTTAAATCACCACTAGCAATCTGACGTGCTAGTCGCTCGATTTCTTTTGGTTCACCGCCAATGGGCTCTCGAATAACACGAGCGATATACCAGCTTAGAAATAGGCCCGCTATCAGAACAATAAGGGAGATAGAAATGACTGTTGTGATAGTCGACTCACTAGAGCTTTGTGCCAGTGGGCCGAGTTCGTCTTGATCCTTTTTGACGGATAGTTTGACTTGCTCTAACTGGTCGGCAACCTGAGGCCCAATACGGTTCAGCGTGCCATCAATGATTTTGTTTCGCTCTTTAATCGTTGTGTACACATCGTCAACGCTGAGGGTGTAAGTTTTCATTCTTGCCTGAGTATCATTCAGTAGGTTACGACGGCTGCGGTTTTCTAGAACAGTGTCGAGTTTATGTAGGTCCTCAGCCAAAGCAGTAAATTCTTGTTTGGCACGCTGATAATCTGAATCCAAGTTAGTGACTAAGAACTTAGTCACATAGAGTCGACCTAAGAGTAATTGTTCTTGTGCACGAGAAGCATAATAGGTGGCTTGTGTATCATTATCTTTATAGGCTGAAGTAATAATGTCGGTAACATTCTTACGCATCTGTAGGCCATTGGGGTCTAATGAATCTTTCACAATCTCATTACGGTGTTGAAAGTACTCCTGAACCTTGTTGAAACCTTCTTCGTATTCCCTAATGCTAATTATTGCGCTTTTAATGAGTGGTGCTCGGGTTGGTTGTTCAATCTCCAGGCTCGCTTCATTTAATAACGTCTTGAGTAGTGCCAAACGCTTATTGAAGTCGTTAACATTTTCAGGACTTTGTTGTTTTAAATATTTAAGGGCATCCAAGCGAACTATTAATAAGTTTGCTTGGACGCGGCCCGCTAGGTTGCTGTCTCTTGCTAAGCCTCTGTATTCAACAAAGTTGCTATAAGCAGTATTTAAACCAATATAAGCAATCCCCGCTAGTACGGACATGAGCACTAGCATCGCACCGAAAGAGCTGGAGAGCTGGGTTGTAAGCTTCATTCTTTTGAACATGGAGTACCTTTTAAATTGATAGTTTACTTACCATCCATCGCTAAGTTTTTAAGTATTCAGACCAGATAAATCATGTCGTATGTGTATCGTTATATTTTATAAAATATGGTACGCAACACTTTTGTTAAGCTAACATTCATATAGCGAATACTTTTCTATCTGTTTGTTTTTATTCAAGAAAACAGATTGTTTAAAAGAGTAGTAGATAGATTCTAAATAGTGTGGGTTTATTAGGTTTTTCTTAATTAAATTTGAATAAATGTCTTAGATGCCTCAATTATTCCAGTCTTATGCATACAACGTATAATGTTGCGAATATGCTTATCGAAGGCTCATTTTTATTTGAACTAGATGGCTTAAATAAAGCCTCTTTATAAAGGAGTGGATATTGGAAAGGGCAATTATTCCTAATGCCGATACGGTTGTGGTATTAGATTTTGAGACCACAGGTTTGTCGCCTGATATGGGAGATAGAGCGATTGAAATTGGTGCTGTGCGTATTGAGCAAGGTGAGATAACAGGGCGTTTTCAGGCATTAATGAATCCCGGTGTACGGGTCAGTAGTTTTATTGAAGACTATACGGGCATCACAAATAGCATGCTAAAAGATGCTCCTTCATGTGGTGAAGTGATGCATCAGTTTGCTGACTTTATCAATGGCTATAATTTGGTTGCTCATAATGCGTCATTTGATAAACGTTTTTTAGATGCAGAGCTAGGGATGATTTCAAGGGGGTATACTGGGCAGTTTGCGTGTTCGATGCTGGTGGCACGTAGGTTGTACCAGAATTCGCCCGATCATAAGTTAGGTACATTAATTAACCACGCCAATATCCCTAGTGAAGGTACTTTTCATAGAGCCTTATATGACTCAGAAATGACAACTAAACTGTGGCTTTCTATGCTCGGTGTTATGCATGAGCAATATGCAATATCTAACGCGCCTTTCAAATTATTACAAACACTTGCCAAAACACCAAAAAGCGCAGTTCGTCGACTACTTGAACGCTCATCGTCAAACAAAAAATAGACAGAGTATAGAGAAAAAAAAGCCCCTCAAAGAGGGGCTCAAGACCTGTAACTGAGAGTTATTTAAGCGCCGATGATTCCACCATCTTCGCGCTGTACTACCATAATCGTTGAGCGAGGCTTGCTGTTGCCACCCGCTGGGAAGTGTGAAGGAGCGTTTTTCTCACCAGGGTGCTGTATGCCAACAAACATGCTGCGTTGGTCTGGCGAGAATGTCAGGCCAGTAATCTCACAGGCGATAGGGCCCGTAGCAAAGCGACGTATTTCACCGGTGTCAGGATCAGCACATAGCATTTGGTTATTACCCATGCCTGCATAATCCCCTTCATTTGAGTACTTGCCATCAGTAAGAACCCATAAGCGGCCTGCTTTATCAAAGCCTAAGCCGTCTGGGCTGTTAAACATGTTTTCATCTGTGATGTTCGCACTGCCTGCATACAAGTCGCTATGCACGGTTGGATTACCTGCAACTAAAAACAGATCCCAGTCGAATGTGTTGCTTGTGTGGTCAGCGTTTGCAGGCTTCCAGCGAACAATTTGACCGTATTTATTTTCAGCACGTGGGTTAGGGCCTGTAACTGGCTGATTGTCTTTTTTACCACGGTTCTTGTTGTTAGTTAACGTACAACATACCGTCTGGTTATTTGGGTGAACGGCAACCCACTCAGGTCGGTCCATTGTTGTTGCGCCAACAATGGTGGCGGCTTCACGTGCGTAGATTTGAATGGTAGCTTGATCCGCAAAGCCGTTTTCGGCGGTAAGACCATTTTTGCCGTGTGTTAGCTCTAGCCACTCGCCATTACCCTTCAATTCACCTTCTTGTGCATCAAAGCGAGCCACAAAAAGAGTGCCTTCTTCTAATAGATCACGGTTAGCGGCTTTGTTGTCTGGGTTGTAACGGTTTTTAGAAACAAACTTATAAAGGTGCTCACCACGCTCATCATCACCAAGATAAACAACAACGTGGCCATTGTCAGCTAGAGTTACGGCAGCATTCTCATGCTTGAAACGCCCTAAAGCAGTGCGTTTTTTCGGTGTAGAAGTAGGGTCCATTGGATCTATTTCTACTACCCAACCATGGCGATGCGGCTCGTTAGGCTCTTGAGACATATCAAAACGCTGATCGAACTTGTACCACTGGTACTTATTCTTATCGGCTTTTAGACCGTAACGTTTTTGGTGCTTATCCATCTCCGTACCCGGCGCTGCAAAGTAGCCGTTAAAGTTTTCTTCACAAGTAAGGTATGTGCCCCAAGGCGTTTCGCCGTTAGCGCAATTGTTAAATGTACCTAATACTTTTTTACCGCTCGGATCAGCTTTAGTTTGTAGCAGAGGGTGGCCAGCAGCCACACCTGTGATTTGCATCTCAGTATTAGCGGTAATACGGCGGTTATAGGTGGAGTCTTTCAAATAATGCCAATGGCCGTCGGCTTTACGCTCTACTTCAAAGACAGATACGCCATGTGCTGCTTGGGCCTTTTTCACATCATCTGCAGTCAGCTCTTTTCCCTGATGAGCAAATAGCAGTAGGTAATTAGTGTATTCGTTATTCACAGCCAACAGAGCACGGTTAGCAGAAAGAGGAAAAAGGCTCATGCCATCGGTGTTGTCGCCAAACTGTCCGGCTTGTGCAGCGCTGGTTTGTGTACCTGATTCATCAAAAGCAGGAGCGCCTTTTAAAATTGGGTCACCCCAAGATATCAGCGGTTTAGCAATGTAGCCCTTAGGAACAATAAACTCATCAGATGTGCTGACTGGTAATGCAGTGAAACCTAACAATTGGCTAGCTGGCTGTGCGGCGGCTGCAATTGCCTGTGCTAATGGATTGGCGGCTAGAAAAAGACCCATTGCAGCGGCGCCACCTTGCATGAAACGGCGGCGGCTTAATCCACTATCCACTATTTTGGAGAAATCAGAGTCATCATTAAGTCGGTTAGCATCATTTTGAAGTTTGATTTTGTTCATTACAGATATCCAGTTACTTTTTAAAGGTAATGCCAAAATGGCGTTGGCGAAATCTAATGAGCGGAAGGCTAAACGTCATTTGTTAACAAAAGATGACAGTCGGTAATGAGATTACAGTGTAGGTAGCGTTATTCTGCTAGGGGGAGTAAGAAAATATTTTTTTTAGACTACACTATATGCCATGTGGTTATTGTAATCATAATTTGACGAAAACGACGTTCGTTACTATTTTTTAATGCTTTTGTTATAGGTTTTTCGTGAATGTCGTTAGCGGTCTTTTGGAGTTATGTCTTGTTTTTACTTAAATTATGATAGATACCACTCATGTAAATGCTGAAATCGGGGAAGCTTATCAGTGAATTACCATAATAAAAGCAGACAAGAAATGCTTGATGTACAGTTTGCAACGCGATTACGGCTGTGCAAAATTCAGGCATTGATTGGTTTTGTATTGTTATTGGTTTTCAGCTTGATTAGCTATAATAACCAGTCTTTTTTACTCGCCACCATCCTTTTTAGCTGTGCAGTCAGTGGATCTTTCATTCTTTACTTGTTGTATTGGACTAGACGAGTTGGACTAGCTATTCACTTGTTGAATGTTAATTTGTTTGTGTTGCCATTGGCGCTTTTGATAACAGGTGGGCATGAAAACACGGGTGTTTTTTGGATCTATCCGCTTTTGGCGATAACACTGTTTGTTAACCGTTTTTGGACTGCTGTAACGCTTTACGGTAGTTTTATACTCATTAGTAGTCTAATTCTTTTTACCCCTTTATCTGGCTTGTTAGTGACAAGTTACTCTTTCGTTGAATCTGTGCGGTTTGAAGTAACACTATTTGTGTTATGTCTTATCTGTTTGGCTGTTTTGCATTCCAAAGAGCGTGCCGATGAGATGATCATACAATTACATGATGAAGATATACGTAAGCTGGCCTATTATGATGCGCTTACAGGTTTACCCAACCGTAGGAACTTTAAATCTAATCTGACGCGTTTATTACGCCGTGCTGGCAAAGAAGATAAGCGTGTAGGTCTACTGTATATTGATCTTGATAATTTTAAACAAGTAAATGATAACTATGGTCATGAAGTCGGCGATATCTTGTTGCGTAGCTTCAGCGATTTACTAAAAGAAACAGTACGCCCAACCGATATAGTTATGGATGATAAGTTTGATGAGCTTGCTCGTTTAGGGGGAGACGAATTTGTTGTGATATTAAACGATTTAAGTAGCCCCATAAGCAGTGCAGTCGTTGCTGAGCGTATACTTAAATTGTTCGAAAATGGCTTTGAAACGGTCGAGAATACCCATTCAGTATTTGCCAGCATTGGCATCGCTACTTTCCCAGATGATGCCGCCACTCCCGATGAACTACTGCACCATGCTGATTTGGCGATGTATGAAGCCAAACGTAATGGTCGAAATCGATTTGAATATTACACAAAAGATATTGCAGAGTTATTGCGAGAACGAAACTACATAGAAGAGCAATTAAAGATTGCACTTGAGCAAAACCGGCTTTCACTCGTTTATATGCCGGTGTTTAGCTGCCATACCCTTAAAGTTGTGGGTATAGAGGCACTTTTACGATGCCAGAATTTAGCGGAAGAGGGGATTACTCCTGAGCAATTTATTGCGGTTGCTGAGAAAACAAATTTAATTAAAGAGTTAGATTTGTGGGTTATTGATAATAGCTTAGCCAACCTAGCTGAGTTGCAACAGCAACAAGGTTTTACGGGTAAAGTATGTATCAATATATCTGGAGCTGAACTTAAAAATGATTCGTTTTCACGGGCAGTTGAAGAGTTATTAGAGAAGCACCAAGTGGCTCCTTCTACAGTCGAGTTAGAAATTTCCGAAACGGCTCTTTTATTGAGTGATGAAATCATTGCATTAGCGTTTGAGAAAATAAAAGCACTAGGTGTGTCCATTGCCCTAGATGACTTCGGTACAGGGAGTACGGCGTTTGGGCAACTAAATCACTACCCGCTTGATAGCTTAAAAATTGATAGCTCTTTTGTAAGAGAGCTTTTCTCAGAAGATGCTGATAAAACTAAGATGGTAAAAATTTTTAATAATCTTGGAAAACTTTACGACCTTAGAATCGCCGCAAAAGGTGTAGAAAACCAGAGGCAGTTAGAATATTTACAAGAGATTAATTGTGACTGGATACAAGGTTATCTGCTCTCATACCCTTTGAAAAAGCCTGACTTAATAAGCTTTATCAGCCAAAATGACGCTGATGATACCTCGATTAAAAGTCTTGAAGTACTCTCTTAATTGGCAGTATTACTACGGGTATTGGGCTACATAAAAGCTGGGTGAAAGGCCAAGCTCTTTACGAAACATATAAGTAAAAGCCGAAACAGACTCGTAACCCAAGTGATCAGAAATAGCACTGATTGCGTGTTGCTCACTTAACATACTTATCGCAATTTGAAGTTTTAAGCGTTGTTTCCACTCTCGGTACGATAAACCTGTTTCTTTAATAAAAAGCCGTGTGAGCGTTCGAGAGGATGCCCCAATCTGCTTTCCCCAGTCTTCTAGCGTATTGTTATTAAAAGGTTCGTCTTGCAGGGTCATCGTTATTTGAATTAAGCGTGGGTCCTTAGGGTACGGGAGTTGTAAAGCAATATCATCAGCCTCGATAAGGTAATCCCTGATAAGCCGTAATAAGCGCCCATCTTTTCCTGACCAGTCGTACGTAGCTGAAAGTGTCGTCGCTTCGGTGATCAGTGTTTGAAGCAGATGTGAAATATTGAGCACCGTGCAGTGTTGTGGTAGTTGCCGAATCTCATCGACACTGATGTAAAAACTGGCCAGTGTGACATCGCTCACCGTGATGATTTCATGGTCGGTATGCGGAGGCACCCAAACGGCCTGTTCGGGCGGAACAATAAAGCGCCCTGTTGCAGTAATAACTGACAAGATACCCTTAGTGGCATAAATTAGTTGCCCCCAATCGTGTTGATGCTTTTTAACAGCACGCTTACCTAAAAGACTTCGATTTAAGACAGTAATGGGGCGCTGTAATGCTTGCTGTCCGAGTGATGAAGGGGGAATCGTTTTTAACATGTCATATTTTATTGTTAAGTTGTCAGTTTGTAGATAATAAGACTCTCATTAAGTATCTACAATGGTTTTTTTGATTACACATGGAATCATGATGTTAGCGTACGAAATGATAGTAGCTTTTCTATTGCTGGGTGGGTTTGTTGGTGTGATGGCTGGCTTATTAGGGATTGGCGGTGGTGGGATTATGGTGCCAGTACTCACGTCGCTTTTTATCTATCAAGGCGTTGATAACGACATGGTAGTGCACTTGGCGCTAGGCACATCGATGGCGTCCATGGTGGTTACGGCTTTTTCGAGTTTACGCTCACATCATGCCAAACGAGGTGTATTGTGGCGTGTAGTTAAAGCTATGCTGCCTGGTGTACTACTCGGTGCATTTGCAGCAGCCTTTATAGCATCTTTGCTTAGTACTGTGTTTCTTGCTGTGTTTTTCGCCGCTTTTATGTTGTTTGTTTCGATCCAGATGTTTTCAAATAAAAAACCAAAATCTGATAAAGGTTTACCGAGTAAAGCGCGTTTATTTTTGGTCGGAGGAGGCATAGGGAGTATATCATCATTGGTTTCTATTGGTGGTGGCTCACTCATGGTGCCTTATTTTGTATGGCGTAATGTCGATATCAAGCAAGCGATCGGCTCCTCTTCAGCCGTCGGTTTTTTCATTTCGATGGCCGGTACTATGGGGTATTTAATCAGTGGTTGGCAAAGCACCCATGAAGAGGCCTTTGTGATGGGTTATATCTATTGGCCTGCTGTCCTGCTTATTTCAGTAGTCAGCTTTTTTACAGCCCCGCTGGGTGTTAAGTTGGCTTACCGCATCCCTGTCGCTAACTTAAAGAAGATCTTTGGGCTGTTGCTCTTTATTTTGAGTATTAAGATGCTAGTTTCTGTTTTATAAACCCTGATAGAAAGGTATTTTAGAGCAGAGCTTACAAGGGTTTGTATATGAAATTTTGTAGGTGATCCATAGGGACTGGCTTCCTAAATAAGTAGCCCTGCCCGAGGTCGCACTTGTATTGTTTGAGTAGTCGGTGCTGCTCTTTTGTTTCTATGCCTTCAGCGACTACTTCTAAATGTAGCTTATGCGCCATTGAAATTAACCCATGCACTATTTTCTGGTCACTTAGGTCTGTTTCTAAATCCGTAATGAAGCTTTTATCAATTTTAAGCTTATCCACGGGAAGGTGCTTTAATAAAGCGAAAGATGAATATCCCGTACCGAAGTCATCAATGGCTATCGATGCTCCCATTTTTTTTAGCTGTAAGAGAGTGCTGTTAGTATGTTCGATATCTTCCATGATGGACGACTCGGTTACTTCAAATTCTAGGGACCGTCCATCTACACCGGTCTCTTGCATAATATGGCGGATGTTTTCGAGCAAGTTAGTATCTTTAAATTGTTTTGGAGACAAGTTGATTGAAAACCTAAGAGGAGGCTGTAGGTTTGATGTGCGTAGCATTATTTGGTTACACACTTCTTTAATGACCCAATAACCAATATCAATAATTTTCCCAGTTTCTTCTGCTACACCTATAAACTTATCAGGGTAAATCAACCCTTGATCAGGATGTTTCCAGCGTATGAGCGCTTCATACCCGGTCACCTCATCCGTTAATTGCGTGAGAATAGGTTGGTAGTGCAGGACAAACTGTTTGTCTTTAATGGCAATAGCTAAATCATCTTCTAATTGTAGTTTAGCCATTGCGATGCTTTGTAGCGATTGATCATAAAAGCTGAATCTTTTCTTACCTGCTGTTTTCGCTGCATACATAGCCATGTCTGCATTTCTAAGAATAGAGTTTGCATCATGTCCATCGGCAGGGATCATGGTGATACCGACAGAAGCAGAGACGGTAAAAGATTTACTTTCTAAAGTGACGGGTCTTTCAACGGCCGCTATAAGCTTCTTGGCAATCCGGCTTACGTCTCTTGTTGAGTGTGTGTTTAAAAGTAAAATACTGAACTCGTCACCTCCTAGTCTTGTGACGAGGTCGTTGGAGCGCACACACTCCTTTAAACGTATGGCAATTTTTTGCAGTAACGTATCACCAGCACCGTGACCCATGGAGTCATTAATTTTTTTAAAATCATCTAGATCAAGATATATCAATACAGCTGGTTTTTGATTTCGACTGTACTCTTTAAACACTATATTAAGCTGTTCATGTAAATATCGACGATTAGCGAGCCCTGTGAGATGATCGTAGTATGCAAGCTGTTGTAACTCTTGAGTTTTTTCTTTTACTTCTTTTCTCAGCTTTTCTGGTTGTAGCAGTACAAAACGTGTGATCCAGGCAACGAGTAAGGCAGTAAAAACACTAATGATGTAACCATTATATGAATACCATTTAGATACGTTTTCAGCGCGACTAATAATAAGTTGCCAAGTAGCATTAGGTACATTAATAGATACCGAGTAGGAGTCCTCGGTCAGTGGGCTAACAGAGCGGGCAAAGGTTTCTGTTATGCCTGTGTCAGGGGCTGGTCGGCGTAGTTGATAGCTATAACCGCGCTCTTGTAATGAGTCTAGATCAGTGACTTTGAGTAGGTCTTCTAGGTAAATAAGAGCCGACGTAAAGCCCCAAAATTTATCACCCTTATCGCTTGGTAAGTACACAGGGTTTCGCCCAATAACGGCAACACCGCCTTGAATTAATGTGAAAGGCCCAGCGAGTGTGAGGCGACGCTCATTGATAGCGAGCATTGCTTCTTTAAGGCGATGGTCATCTTTTAAAATATTATGACCAATAGCTTTTTCATTACCTGCTATTGGATGTATGTGGCTAATAACACCATTAGGTGCTAACTGTAAATTAGAGACGCCGCCAACCGCTTTTAGCACTTCATCAGCATATATTTCAAATTGATCAATGACGCCATTATGTTGGCGTACACCTTGAGCTAATATCCGTGTGGAAGATAGTGAGCGTGCTAGGCGGCGTTCGATTGCGGACGCTTGTGAATTGACCAGCTCGCTCATATAAAAGCGTTGCTCATTTCGGTCAAGAGATTGCCCTATTTGGCTCCAATAGGCTCCTAAGCTTGAAACGAGTAGAAATATTGCAATGCAAATGGTTGTTATTTTAGTTATGTGCACTGATATAAGTCCGTGTTTTTAATGAGATAACGGTTTTACTATTGAGTGACGACATAATTAGCATAGCAGTCAATTTTAGAATTGATGGTTTTCTGTTAGATTTTTTTGATATATGTGTATGTTTTTAAAAGAAAAACCATGGGTAATGAAAGGTTAATATTACCTTGGTATATCTGCTTGTCTTGAGTTTTTAATATTGATTAACATGATGTTGTTTTTACTATGATCTACTACTTGCCTTGGCTGTACGGTGAGCCTTATAACATTAGAGATATAGAAAATGAATAGAGCTGAGTCATTAACGCAAATCCTTACATTTGGTAAGGACCGGGAGCAGGCGTTTACAGTGTTAGCCAAATTTGGTTTTTTATTAACGGATGACAACGATGATTTGATCGAACTCTCAGACTCAATATTAGCGGGCGTATTACAAAAATTTATTTCTGGCGGTATCTCTGCAGATGATCTTGAGGAGTGGGCGAATTTTATTGAGTGTAGAGGCGATATCAATTGCGATAAAAATGAAGGTTATATTTATGCATTGGCAAACCCTGAGCTGATGGGTGACATTACCATAATAAATATTCGTAAAATGCTTTCTGTATTAACAGCTTAGGCCTAAATCGTTATTTAGAGCCGTGATGCTGCAAAGATCGGCTTTAACCGTCGTTAAATCTTAACAGCATTATGTTTATACCTTTAGTGAGAGAGTTTCTCCGACATTTTATAAATTTCAGGGCCAATAAAAAATGAAATAAACCCTGCCACAGGCCATGCAAGTGAGAAGGCATGTAACCATTGGGTGAAAAAGCTCTCAACCCATCCTAAGTTAATCCAGGTAACCCAACAGGTCATTAATAGCGATAATAAGAAGGACATTAACAGGGCAAATATGACTCTTTGCTTCATTTTACTCTCACGTTGGCAATATTTTACAAACAGTAAACGTATCCTAGATGTTTTCAACTATGGAATATATGCTGATATATCAAACTTTAAATTCCAAATATGAAATAATAAAGTATGTATGATGACATCGCTTCGCAGTTGGGCATTCCAACGGCCAGCTAAGGCGGATCTTATCTGAGTGGCAAGGCCCTAAAAGGGCCTGCTAAACTTCACAGTGCCTTTTGGGTGGCTATTCTTCTTCCAGCCCATCGATCAGTTTTTCTAACAACCTTTCTAGTGTTTCTTGCTCTTCTCTACTCAGGTTCGATAGCGAGTTTGCTTCGTTTTCAACATGCAGTGGGACGATCTGGTTCATTAACGTTAGTCCTTCTTCGGTTAATAATACCAGCGTACCGCGGCGATCTTCTGGATTGGGAGCGCGTGCAATCAATCCTGCTTTTTCAAGCCGATCTAATCGGTTAGTCATTCCACCAGATGAAATAAGTAAGGCTTCAAATAACTGTGTGGGCGCTAATTCATATGGGGCACCTGAGCGGCGTAAAGTGGCTAGCACATCAAACTCACCTAGCTGTAAACCGTGGCTTTTAAAGAACGGGTCTAAGTAATTTCGAGTGACTAAGCGGGTCGCTTTTCCAAGATTACCAATCACTTTCATTGGTAAAAGGTCGAGTTGGGGCATCTCACGCTGCCATTGAGACGTGACTAATTTGATTTTATTCATTGTTATAAATTTATCTCTACGTTAAGATACTTTTAATCAAGAAGCTTTTTATAAAGAAACTCTTTGCTAAGAAGCTTGTCGTTAATAGATATAGTAACACGCAATAGGAGTAGGGCGATGTCGGTTAGCAGAAAATCGGATAACCACCGTTCACCAAAACCCACTAACAGAACTGGCTTTTATGCTTTTTCGTGTTTGTTGCTGGTGGGTGTTTTTTTATCGTTATCATTAGTGGTGGGTAAGCTTGCTTCTACCGCAGGGGCACCGTTATTAACTTTTCTTATGGTGGCAATGCTGGGCGCGAGTATTATGCTTTGCTTCATATCCGTACTTAAACGCCACCCCATGGCATTAAACAAACGCATGCTTGAGTACGGGCTAGTGTCTGGAGTGTTGTTTGCGCTACCCAATGCGCTGGGATTTTTAGCAATACGTCATGTTGGCGCAGGGTTTATCTCATTAAGTTTTGCCTTTCCCATACTCATTACATGGTTGTTAGCGGTTGTGTTACGCATGGAGCGACTGCGAGCATTGCGTCTTGTGGGCGTTCTATTAGGGCTCAGCGGTGGCATAGTGCTTGCGGCTGCTAAGAGTGGCGGTACGGGCGATGCACAGGCATGGATTCTTTTAGTGTTATCGATGCCTATTGTCATTGCCTGCGGAAATATTTACCGAACACTGCGCTGGCCTACAGCGGCATCCCCTGTGTTTCTGGCAGCACTCATGATGCTGGGAGGTGCTATTACACTGCTCCCGTTTGTACTTTTTCTTGAAGCAGGCCAAGTAGAGGGGTTATTCATTTCAAGTCAAGCAATGGGTTTACTCGCCTTAGAGGTTGCCGTTTTCACGATTCTTTACCTGTTTTACTTCTTGCTTCAGCAACTTGCAGGGCCTGTGTACCTCAGCCAAATTGGAACGGTTGCAGCGCTCAGTGGCACGCTATTGGCCGTTTTCGTATTAGGTGAAGTTGCACCGCCGAATCTTGGTTTGGCCGGTGTTCTCGTCGCCATTGGCATTGTGCTATTCCAGCGTGGTGCGAAAGAACATACAACACCGTTACCTAACTCATCAGCTACACCTTTAACAAACGTGGAGAAACACGCATGAATACGCTTGATGCCATCTATAATCGTCGCGCCGTTAAGCACTTTGACGCGCAGCATCGCTTAACCGCAGAAGAAGAAAACACATTGCTAGAAGCCGCGATACAGGCGCCCACTAGCTATAACTGCCAACATTGGCGTTTTATCATATTGCGTGACCCGGCATTACGTGCACAGATATGTAAGCAGTACGCGAATGACCAAGCACAGATTACTGATGCATCTATGCTGGTGTTATTTACCGCTGATGTAAAAGCATGGAGCAAAACACCAGAGCGTTATTGGGCTAATGCGCCACAAGAGGTAGGAGAAATGCTAGTGAGCTGGATGGGGCCGTTTCATGAGGGCCGTGACTGGCTACAACGCGATGAAGCACACCGCTCAATTGGTATGGCAATGCAAACCATGATGCTAGCAGCACAAGAGCTGGGTTATCAGACTTGTCCGCTCATTGGTTACGACATTGATGAAGTGGCGAAGCTGGTTAATTTACCAGATGATCATGTTATGGGACCGATGATAGCTATTGGTAAAGGCATAAAAGATCCTTGGCCTAAAGCAGGGCAGCTTCCGCTAAGTGAAGTGGTATTTGAGAACTCCTTTTAAATAGTCGCTATTAAGCGTACTCCACTATTATTTATACCGTTATCTTCTGACGAAGCATTTTTAATTAGTGAAGTAAACAAAGGAACGCTGATCTCCCTGTTAGGTCGGCGGTCGTAACAAATCTATGCTTGGTGCAGCCTAGATGACTAGGCCCTGTTACTGCTTTTTTTACAGTAGCCATTTTTAATCGGCAACTAGCGGGTATAAACAGGGTATAGTGCAGACCATAAAATCCAACAAGATAAGCGATCCACATGCTCAACTACTATCTTCATGCTGAAAACGCCAAACAGGCGCTCGCGGCGTTAGCGAAAGGGCTTGCCAGCGTTGAGCTCTCAACTGATCTGAATCTTTCACAACAGCGTTTCTCTTTGAATGAGCAAGGCCTGATACTCGATGAAGATAATCAGCTATCTATCGATGAGCTCAAATATATCGCTAAGAAAAAACAGAAGATATTTCTGTGTTGTGATGGTGAGTTTGACCCTCTAGAAGACCGCAGTTCGGGCTACTACAAGCTGGTTCCTACGGCCGGGTCACCGCTGCTAGAAATTAGCGGCGTTAAAATGCATATCTCTAAGGGCACCGACCCTTTTAAAAGTGCCTCCGAGATGGCACAGCAAGCTGTTCACAGCGGTGACAAAGTGCTGGATTGCTGTAGTGGGCTAGGTTATGCCGCGATTGCGGCCCATCGATTAGGTGCAAGAGAAGTGATAAGTATTGAGCTTAGCCCTGAAGTCATGGGATTGAGGGCGCAGAACCCTTGGTCAAATGACTTAGGCAATGAAGGCATTACTCAGCTCAAGGGTAGTAGCTATGAGCTAATAGACACAATGCCAAGTAACTCCTTTGATGCGGTGATTCATGATCCACCACGTTTTTCCCTTGCTGGTGAGCTGTACAGTGAAGAATTTTATAGCCAAATCTTTCGGGTGTTGCGCCGTAATGGACGGCTTTTTCACTACACCGGTAACCCGCACTTATTACGGAAGGGCAGTGGCTTTGTTGATGGCGTTATCCGTAGGCTCAAGGCTGCTGGTTTTAAGAAAATAGAAAAAATCGACCACCTTATGGGTGTTAGTGCACAGAAGTGATTTAGTTTTAAATCATTTTTAAAGTAGAGCGCCGTTGTCACTTAGTAGCTCGTAGATCGACTTAGCCAGCTCTTGGTACAGTGGCGCAGAACCTGAGAATAAATGTTTTTGCGGTACGCCAAACAGCACTACTGGTATATCTCTGCTTTGGGCTTAATCATAGCGTTTAGTGTAGACGATACTTTTCGGGCTCCCAGGTTTCTTCTGAATCAAAACGTACAAACTGTTGGCTATTTTTACATTGAATATTAGCTGCACGCAGCTTGCTTGTTATTAGTGTTCGTAAAAAATCATCGTGATGAGCACTAAGGGCGCTGGATAATTCACTCTTTGTAGCAAAGACACAAACAACAATAAGAGAACCCGGCAAATTATCGTAATTGACAAAATGGGTTATCCATTGAAAGCCAGGGACTTCATCTAGCGCTACGTCACAAACGTTGGTCAGTGCTATCCTGATTGCGTTCTCAGTTTTCTTATCGGTTTTTTTCATTTACTTTAATGACTGCTCAATCTGTTGGAAAATGACGGGGTCGGTATGCATGCTAAATGCTTTAGATGATGTTTCTATAGTGATAGCAACGATCAATCCGGTAAACATAATACCAACGCCCGCAATCATAATAGACAACACTTTAGAGCGTCTCTTTAATGGCCTAATATCCCCATAACCCACTGTAAAGGCAGTAATAAACGCCCAGTAGAGCGAATCAAACTTCTTCCAAGATTCTAGATGCCCGACGATAAGCCCTAATAATAAAAATACACTGCATAGCATTAACAGCAGAGGAGAGGCTAAATAGATGCCCCAAAAAAACAGCTGAATAAAGGTAAGTGAAAATTCCATTATCGCTCCCTAATTACAATAACCATCCCGCGCGAAACGACACGCCCACTAAAACAAACAGGATCGAAAAGAGTGTAACAGGGATAATATGCCACGCCATATCGACAAGGCTCGCTTGTGATAATTTAGGGATAACACGAAAACGTGCATCAATCGCGAACAGAACGGTTAACGCTAATAAAGTGAGTTTTGCCACAATGCCATGCGCTAAAGGATTGCTGAAATCAAACCATAATGAAACATCGGGGATCAACTGGTAGGCCAACATCAAACCACTTATTACCTGAATAATAAGTGCCGGCATACCTATTTTTTCAAAGCCGGACTCAAAATTAAGTAACTCCTCAGGAGAACGGTTTTTGAGTACCCGAGGCAGAATCACCAGCGATAAAACAATGTGACCACCTGTCCAAATAGTGGCTGACAAGATGTGGATAGCCAATAGAAAACCGTACATGCTTTAGGTGCTTCCTTTATGTGTTTGAGAGACTACATTGTAGTAAGGCGCAGAACACTAACACAAATGTTATGAGCGTAAATGCGCATAAATCAATTTACGGCTTTAAATCGTTTTTTCATAATTATGTGATGTTTTTTTCAGAGCAAAACCAAGGGACTGATAAAAACTATGCGAGGCATCTCTTGTGGTGTTTGAATGCACAGCCAAACGTGTTAATCCTAAATCCGTTGCCCACACTTGTGCGGCTTGGACGAGTTTGTTGCCCACACCTGCACGGCGGTGTTGAGTACTAACAACTAGACCGGTTATCTCAGCTTTAAAGCCAGCTTCTAGTGAAATGCGTTTTTCGACAACAATCCAACCACACAACGCTTCACCCGATACCGCAATCAATACTGCATGGGTAGCCGAGTTTAAAATATAAGTTAGCCACTCTTGGGTTTTAGTTTCATTGGCTGCGTAACCCAACTCATGAGTGAGTGCAGTTATAGCTATTACATCATTGAGTGTTGCGCTAGTGATTGAAATATTCATACATCCCCTTGGGCTTAGCCCATACTGCGGACAACGGCTGTTACTCCGGTAATCACCATTTGTGTACCTATAACAGCCAAAATTAGGCCCATTAAGCGCGTTACAATACTGATACCACTTTTACCGATAAGCGCGATAATGTTCGAGCTAAAAATAAAGCAGATAAAAGTTATCAGGCACAAAATAGCAAATACAGACACGGTAATTATTATCCCGCTTGTTCCGCCTGAAGATGAGAAGTTCATAGCGGTAGCAATAGTGCCCGGGCCTGCAAGCAGAGGCACGGCTAAAGGTGATATAGCGATATCGGATTCGTCATTGCCTTCACTTGAGTGCATCTTAGAGGTATGTCCGTTGAGCATATGATATCCGACAAGGAACACCAAAATACCTCCTGTTATTCTTAATGCCGAAATAGTAATGCCAAATAGATGAAAGATCGCTTTGCCCAGCAAAGAGAAAGCAAGGATGACAAAAAAGGTAACAATAAGGGCTTTAGCCGCGATTTTTATCTGTTCTGCTTTGCTTTTATCGCCAACAAGGCCAGCGAAAGCTGCCGTATTGGCGATAGGGTTCATGATAGCAAAAAAGCCTAAAAAGACGGTGATCATTTGCGTGTATAAATCACTCATAAGGTGGTGCTTCCTAGCGTTTAAATGACATCGACCTGTGTACAGGTAACATTGTAATCGTGCAGTAATGGTTACATAAAGCGTAATACATGAGCTAAAATTCACAATTGTAAATGAAACACCTAGTATGGACTATGCGCTTGAATATTAGTGCTTTAGTCGTTCTTTAGACGTTGGTTAAATAAGTAGATGAGCATACAAACATCATGAGCGAAATTAGCTGTAGCCATTGTGGTAAAAACTTTTCTGATGAGCTGAACTATTGCCCACACTGCAGAACACCAACGGCCGCCCAAAAAGAGCGGCAAATTAACGCCGCACAAAAAAAGTTTATTCGCTATTTTATAGCCTTGGTGGTGTTCTGCATCATCATGATAGTGTGGCTACCGCGTTAGTATCTTGTAATTTACTTTACCTTGGGTTCTGGCAAAACTGGGGGCGTACTATCCATGTAGGTAAGAAAGCTTGACCAAATATCATGGGTGCGTTGCTTGGTGATGTTTGTTTTACAGCTTAAATACATTACTCCCCGAATAGAGCCTTCACGCCACATTGTGTAAATAGAATCGCAATGTGCTTGTGCGTACACCGCCCATGTTTTTTGAGCGCTCTCAATTGATTCAGTCAATTCAGGGTCATAGTGATGATGCTCTTTGCTCTTCAATAAATAAGTGTTCATCTCTTTTTCTGCGCTGTCTAATACAAGGCCTACACAATGGTTAATTTCAATGGTTGTCATGGCATTGTCGCAGTCAAAATCATCACTAAAAACGGCTGTAGAATATAACCAGATAAGTAAGAGCAAATACTTATTCATAGAGCCTTCCTTGGTACAAATAGCCTTAATTTACAAGAATGTAGCGTGACATGTTCGCGGGCAGCACACTGCGTTAGATTGACCAAAGATCAGGAAGAAAAAAATTCTTGGCGAGCACCAGTGCGCCTGCTGCTAAAATAGCTAACTTAATGCCGGTGCTTAGCTTACTAACCTCACCTTTAGTGTTGCAATAAACATCGCCTGTTAAGCCAACAATAAGAGATAGGGGGTAAAACACAACGAAGGTGGTTAAGAAGAACCATCTCCATCGATACCAAGGGATCTGGTCACCATCAATTGAATCTGATTTTGTATCCGTTGAATCTGTCATCGCTTTTCCTCTAGATAGCAACATATCTATTTATTAGGGCGTCACTCTAAAGGTTTTAGTGCGCTGTGCAAGTGTTGCGCCAGATGTTTTGGGTAGACTTGAGTTAACGATACCGAATCACATTTTTGAAAATGACTAAATTCTCTAATAGCGTTTATAAAGGCCGTAATGAGTGAATCCTCATCAAAGCCTGATTTATTAATAGAAGGTTTAAAAGTAGCTTGCTCAAAAAGGCGTTGTTCAAAATGTAGCGATTTGATTTCTAGAAGGCGGGTTTTACGATGCGCCTTACAATCCATCCGCCCAATAAACTCACCACGATAAAGTAGCGGCAGGCAAAAGTAGCCGTACTGGCGTTTAGCGGCGGGTACATAACATTCTATTTGGTAGTCATAATCAAATATTGCTCTGAGCCGGTCGCGTTGAATAACGCTGTTGTCGAAGGGTGAAAGAATCAACAGGCGGTTGTTTAAACGCGTTAGTGGGCGCTCTAGTGCACCGGCCTCTATTATAAACACTTCGCCACTGTTTACTTGTACTTGCTCTAACGTACCTTGCGCTAACCTTTCATTGACTAACGCTTTTACTGCTTTGCGAAGCTCGGTGTTACGGCGCAGGTAAGTGAGCCCTTTGAGGGAAGCAAACCCATGGCAGCGTAATTGTTGATCAAGCATATGCGCTGCAAACTCTTCTATGCTGGGCATGCGTGAATCTATGTTAGATGGCAGGACTCGCTCGGTCAGGTCGTAGGTTTTTTGGAAACCCTCGCGGTTGCTAACCATCAGGTCGCCTTGCATATACAGCTGCTCAAGCGCCTTTTTTGCAGGTTTCCAATCCCACCAGCCAACAGGTTTTGTGGTGTTGGTTTCTAAATCGCGTGAGCGTAATGGGCCATCTGAACTTATGCGTGCCAACAGCTCACCCATCAGCTTTTTATCAGGGTTTTTATACCAATGGGTTTTGCCGCTTTTAATGGTGTGCTTATAAGGTAAAGAGAAACGAAAATCGGTGATAGGCAAAAGAGCCGCTGCATGCGACCAATACTCAAACACATCTTTATCGAGCAGCAATTGGTTGGTCATGGCTGGCTCAAATTTGGGCACCCTAGAATAAAGCACATGATGGTGCGCACGTTCTACCACCGATATGGTATCAAGCTGCACATACCCTAAGTGACTGACCGCTTCACGTGCCCCCGCCAAGCCATGCCCAAAGGGTTGTGCTTGCAATAAACCTTGCGAGGAGAGGGCAAGGCGGCGCAAGCGAGTTAGGTCTTTAGGGTGTTTGATTTCAATCACTGTTTGGTATCTCAGGCTTTCTTCACAAACTTTGCGGTTACCATCATTGCGCCTGCACCATCCACTTTGCAGTCTAATTGGTGATCTTTACCTTCGACTATTCGTTTTATCAGCGCTTTAGTACCAATCTTAAGCACCTGAGAACTGCTTTTTACTTTAAGATCCTTAATGAGTGTGACCTTATCGCCTTCAGCCAGCAGTGTGCCGTTGGCATCCTTGATGCTCAAGGTATCATCTTCACTAGAGGCTTGTGAGAGGTTCCACTCATGTGCACATTCTGGGCAAACCAGATTGTTTTGGTCTTGATAAACAAACTCAGAGTTGCATTGTGGGCAGGGAGGAAAGGACATACGTTTTGGTTCTCTAAATGGATGTGGCGTGTATTGTGATGAGTCTATATTGCCTTAGCGAGTAGATTTAATCGAATCTGTTAAATGCAGTTGGCTGGTCTGTAAGCATGACAATAACATATGCGTGTTATGCCGCTTTTTCTAAGTCAATTAGTTCATCAGAAAAATCTTTTTGAAGCATATTTATTACCTGAATAACTTCAGGTTTAGTACGAAAGTATTCAATTTTTTTGAAAGACATTTCGTTTCTTTCTAATAGATCCGCTATGATTTGAAATTGATGAATCATTTTGCTGTACTTAAAACCTAACTCATGTTGATTCCTAGCTTCTTGAAACATAGGCTCTATTAAAGCATCTCTATCAAGGCGGATCCTATCCGTTGTCTCTTTCATTCTAATAACATCTATGATTTCAGCTGTTAACATACCATTTGCATTAGAAATATAGGATAAGGCTAATTGATAAGTGCTCCAAAAAATATCGCTACCACTCAATAGTTGCAGGCGATGATTTGCTACTTGGTGAAATTGGGGGGGCTTTATTTCCATGAAGCCTTTATTTAATTCGTCAAGGTTAAAATTATCCCCTTGATCTCTATATGCTTTTATAATGTTTAATGCTCGACAAAAATTATGGCTTGTTATACTTAGCCCACTTTCAAGTTCAGATAAAAGCAAGTCGATTGAACCATTAAGGTATCTATCTTTGACTAGTTCATATTCTTTTTGTTTGAAAAAGAAATAAATACCAACTTTTGCAGCCCCTGCCGTTACACAAAAAGTGACTATTCCTTTTATGATAATTTCACATATATCCATTTGACACTCCACTATTTGATAGCTGCATAACGCCTCGTTATACGCTGTTACATATCACTACGTATTTGGTCAGCGGTTAATATTCTACTGGATAGCCTATCTATCGTAGATGGATCGAAATGCGCCTTTGCATTTCTTAAATGATGAATTAAATCGTTAATATCATTGTCAGATTCCACAATAAGGTACTTAATATCGTTTGGTTTAAACTGTAGGCGCACATCGTGAGCAATGTTATTGTACTTTTCTTTTTTAGTTGGAGTGTCAATATTTGATTTTGCTACAAAAGGAGGTATACCTGCTTTGGTAATCAAAGGAACATAACGCCACTCTCTTTCGTCAGCAAAGCGGAAGTTTTCTATAGTTTCTTCATTACAAGTAAGTGTGCCTTCATAGTTTTAATGTATCGATAAGCATCAAGTATTTTTATATTATTGTCTGAAATACCTTCAAATTCGTAATTATCTGTTAACGCACCTATTTTCTTAAATACACTATTCAGTGAGTTATTGAAATTATCAGTAAAAGGGCAATGCTTACTAACGTACATTACAGGGTTTAACCCATTTCTATTTGCCCAATTTTTAGTTAAACCAATACCAAAATTTCCATACTTTCCCATATGTACCTTCAACTCAGAGAGTTTTAAATCGCAAAAAGAGACCATTGGTACACCAAACTCTCTTATCGTATCTATCCCCTCTACTTTTTCACGAGCATATGAAACACGAAAGGTACTGTTCAAAATGTCAAAAAGAGTGTCTTTGTCTTTACTGAAGTGAAATAGAATGTCTGGATACAAACTTGCCTGATTACTCATAAAACTCCGAATGGTTAAACCAAACTAAGGCGCATAACAGTCTGTTTATCAGGAACCCTTATAACTCCACCGCTAGATTTTCGTGTTTTGTAACTGCTTGAATTTTACTAATAAATAATAGAAGCATGGCGTTGTCTCAGAAAATCAAACAGGAAGGGTGTAGCAGAAGTAGAGTGGCCTTGTACTAGAAAAATGTTGCTGTGCGAGTACACAGCTCTTAAGAGGTGATTATTCAATGTTGTACTCCCCATTCCTTAGGTTTGTCTGCCCAACTGCTTGTTAGGTGCGATGCGTGTCGTATTGCGTGACTATATAGTCGCTTAAACATAACTATATACCCGTATATGGGCAAGGTTTATCTATTGCGCTAGGGCAAGTGCTTGTCGATTCGGCATAAAAAAGCAGTCACATCATCACTTATGGCTGCTTTTTGTTGAGTGAAATTGTTAGAGGTGAATGAGGTTGTTTTACCCTTGAACCGCCGTAACCACTTCGTTAATCACTTCTCCTATGAGCTGGCAGTCGTCCTCACTGAAGGTGAGGGGAATGCGCATATCTAACAGCTTAGAGAGTATCTTTTCGGTTTTGGGTAGCTGTGGCAGCTCTTCGATATAGCGCCAGCTGTCGTAGCGGCTGGTGTAGTCTTTAGGGTCGGCATCGCCAAACCATTTAAGTACTACGCCTTGGTGCCCGCATTGCTCTACTACTTTGAGTATCTGCTCGGTGCTGAACTGCGGTAATGAGAACTGAATCGAGCTGGCAACAAAGTGCTCTGCTGCTGGGCGCGCCGGGATGTTAATCGCTGCACATTGGTTAAAGGCCTGTTCCAAGATACGGTAACGGGCATTCCAGCGGTTGCATTGCTTTTCTAGGTCAGCCAGTTGTGGGCGCAGTATGGCCGCACGTAGGTTGTCCATTCGCCCGCTATAGTTGGGCGTATCAAAGCGGATGTCGGCAAAGGTCTCTTTAGCCGGTGCTGCAAAGTGGCGTTCATACAACATGTATGAGCCGCTATGCATAATGGCGCGGGCCATCATATCTGGGTGATGCGTGGTTAAAAAGCCACCTTCGCCAGAGTTTATGTGTTTGTACGTCTGGGTGCTAAAGCAGGCGATATCACCATAGGTGCCGCTCTTTACGCCGTTCCAGCTTGCGCCCATGGTATGTGCGCAATCTTCAATCAGGAATAGGCCGTAGCGCTCGCATATCTCCATAATGCGATCCATATCAGCCAAGTGGCCGCGCATATGAGAGAGCATAAAGTACTTGGCACCACTGGCAGCGGCTTTGGCATCTAGGTCGTCTAGGTCGATGCAGTAATCTTCTGCTACATCTACCAGCACGGGAATAGCGCCACTGTTGTGAATTGCGCCAGGTACCGGTGCTAGTGTAAACGCATTACACAGTACTTTTTCGCCAGGCTCTACACCGGCAGCTCGCATGGCAATATGCAGTGCATAGCCACCCGAGGAGCATGCCAAGGCAAAGGGCACGCCCATATATTCTGCAAACTCGATCTCTAACAGGTCGGTTTCGCTTTTTTCATCTGGCAGTGTGTTGTAGCGATGTAAGCGCCCGGTGCGCATGACCGCTACGGCGGCATCAATACCGCTTTCTGGGATTGATTCTTGCTGCGTAAACGATTTAGTAAATTGCTTCATTCCTGCACTCCATAATAGTAGCCCTTAATCCCAAGGCTTAGTCGTAACGCTTCTGGTCGTATACGTGGAAGTCCCATTCATTTTCTGGGAAGTACTTACGTAAGCGCCAGTCACAAGCACGCGCGTGGCCTTCCATTCCTTCAACACGGGAGATACGAGAGCCGACAGCACTAAAGTCCAGATTCGCTGCTTCACTGATCTCTTGGTAAGTCAGAATCTTAAGGAATTTATGGACGTTCAAACCGCCGCTATAACGGGCCACTCTTTTGGTCGGTAGTATGTGGTTAGTGCCCGAGCATTTATCACCGTGCGTCACGGTTGCGCCTTCACCTAAAAACAGAGAGCCGTAGTTTTTAAGGTTATCGCGCCACCAGTCGGTGTCTGTTGTGAGTATCTGAAGATGCTCAGATGCGTATTCGTCACTGACTTTTGCGCACTCTTCACGTGTTTCGCAGTAGATAATCTCGCCATGCAGATCCCACGCCGATTGCACCACGTCATGGTTTGGCATATCGGCCGCTACTTTTGGCATGAGCTCAGCCACTTTCTCACCGATACGGCGGCTCGTTGTAAATAGCCATACCGGGGAGTCGTAACCGTGTTCAGCCTGTGAGACTAGATCTACTGCAATGGTCATCGGGTCGGCACTGTCATCTGCGATGATGGCTGACTCAGTTGGGCCTGCAAATACATCAATACCCACTTCGCCAAACAATAGGCGTTTTGCTTCGGCTACATAGCCGTTACCCGGGCCTACGAGAATGTCTGCACTTACACCGGTGAACAGGCCTTTTGCCATGGTTGCAATGGCGTGTACGCCACCCATCTCAAGAATGATATCGGCACCGGCTAAATCCATGGCGTACACAATGGCAGGGTGCATGTTGCCATCTTTAGGGGGAGAGCAGGCAATAATGGTTTCTACACCAGCGACTTTAGCGGTCGCAATACTCATCAGTGCCGACGCGGCATGTGAGTAGCGGCCACCTGGTACGTAGCAGCCCGCACAGTTAACAGGGATAACTTTCTGGCCAAGCTTAACACCCGGTGCTGATTCAATTTCAAACTCGGTTAAGCTGGCGCGTTGTGCTTGTGCAAATGTTTTAACCTGCTGGTAAGCAAATTGAATATCCTTTCGAGTTTGCTCAGGCACTTGTGCAATGAGAGCGGCACGCTTTTCGTCAGAAAGAATAAAGTCTCCCTGCCAGTTATCAAACTGTGCGGCGTATTCGCGTACTGCCGTTTCGCCTTCAGAATCGATACGTGCCAGCATCGTTTTAACAGTGGCATGAATGCGCTCATCGTTCTCAGCAACCGGAGCATTGGACTTTTTCAGATATTCCATTGGTGCACCTATATGTGTTTTGTACGTTACGTACGTTTTTTATTGTTGTGGCTCGTATGGGTCGCTAGGTTGTTATAACTGGACCTAGCGCATACGCTACCGTGATGGTTAGATAGTAGGAGTAGTAGGCTTGGGCTGACCAATGCTATTTTTAAAGTGGGCGGTTACTTTTCGGTATAGGTTGGTTTTCTGTAAGGTTAGTTACGCACTATTTATAATAATTACAAGGGCTTATTGATGGAACTTAAGTGGTTAAAAGACTACGTTGCCTTGCTAGAACAAGGTAGCTTTTCAAAGGCAGCTGAGTCTCGTTTTGTGACACAGCCCGCTTTTAGCCGGCGTATTCGCTCGCTTGAAAACTGGCTCGGTGTCAGCTTGGTCGACCGTAATCAATACCCCACAACGTTCACACCCGCAGGTGAAGCGTTTGCAGAACAAGCGCGGCAGCTCATTGGCCAAACCTATGCGGTGCGTAATCAAATGCGCGATATTAGCGCGGCACGCGAGCAGTTATTGATAATGTCCCAGCATGCCTTGGCGGTATCTTTTTTCCCTTCTTGGATGCAAACCCTAGAAGCCTTGGCCGATGGTGCGTTAATTAAAGTAGAAACAGGTAACCTGCACGATAACGTTGAGGCTTTTTTATCAGGCAATGGCGACTTTTTATTGTGTTACTCCTCTACCGATATCTTCTGCCAGTTACAGCGCGATGATGTAGAGAGCCTACAAGTGGGTGTTGATGAACTCGTACCCGTGACGGCGGTTGATGCAACAGGAAAGGCGCTTTTTGCTTTAGAAGAGGGTAAGCCTCTCAAGCTATTAAGCCATCCTGCGGAGTCCTTCTTTGGGCGTTTGTTACAGCGCGAATGCCTGTCGCGTTTGCCTGCGGATTTAAGTATTAATTTGGCGTGTGAAAATGGTTTGTCAGAAGCACTTAAAGCATTGGTTTTAAAAGGTTATGGCATGGCTTGGCTGCCAAGAAGCTTGATCAGCAGTGAGCTTGCCTCTGGCCAATTACAGCGGCTAGAAGAGCCGCTGCATACGGTTGATCTGAGCATTAAACTCTTTAGACTTCGCCAATCCCGTAGCGCAGCAGCAGAGCAGTTTTGGCAGTATTTACAGGAGCTATATAAGCAAACTAGCGGTGGCGATTAGCTCTACTGAGCACAGCGGGTTTTAGTCGCCATGCCGAAAAGTAATCGCATTAAAGTAAATCAGCATTGGTCGGGGCGTTAACGCCAAATCTATACTGATTAGCATTAATGGCGAGTGTGGATTTGAAAAAGCACCTCGCGATGCTACCGGAGATCTACAAATGCAAGAAAGCCTCGAACTACTATCCCGCGCGATCAATGAGTGGATGCCTAAGAACAGACCGGTATCTCAGAACCCTAGCGCGCCAGAGCTTGAAAAGATTCTGGATGTTTCTTTAGGCGAACAAGGGTGTGATCAGCAATCTTTAGAAGACGCGATCAAAGCGTATTTACATTACAACCCTGATGCATCACAGGTCGATTTCTTTAAGCTGCTCTATTCAGGGCGCAACAAGCATGCCTTGCTTGGTGATTGGATTACCAGCCTAAGCAACGCCACTATGCATACCTACCAAGTAGGGCCTGTCGCTACCTTGATGGAGCTAGAGTTGATTCGCCAGTGGAATAAGCTGGTGGGCTTTAATGATGGCAAGAATGAGGGCGAGGGTGTCATGGTTGCCGGTGGCAGCCAAGCTAATTTAATAGGAATGATGCTAGCGCGTCACCATGTGTGCCCCGACTACAAAACAAAGGGTGCGGGCGGGCGTACATTGGTCGCTTATGTTTCGGACCAAGCGCATTACTCCGGGCAAAAAGCCGCTAACGTGCTTGGCATAGGTACGGATAACTTAATTGCGGTTGCCAGTGATGACAACGGGCGTATCTGCCCTGTGGCGTTACAACAAGAGATTGATAAAAGCGTGGCGCAGGGCCATATCCCTTTCTATATTGGCATAACTGCCGGTACTACGGTCATTGGTGCTTATGATCCGGTAGCCGCGTGTAGCAAGATTGCGCGTGCGCACAACATTTGGTTGCACATTGATGGTGCGTGGGGCGGGCCTATTCTGTTCTCAGAGCAGTATCGTCACCTGTTGGCCGATAGCCATCTGGCAGACTCCTTCACGTGGGATGCCCACAAGCTGATGAATGTGCCGATAACGGCTGCGGTTATTTTGGTCAAACATGAAGGCGCATTAAGAGCCTGTTGTTCTGGTGGTGGCGGTGAATACCTGTTCCATGCTGATGAAAACGCCGCTTATAACTTAGGTGAGCGTTCTATCCAATGTGGCCGCCGTGCTGATGCATTAAAAGTGTGGCTAAGCTGGAAAGCCATCGGTAACCAAGGCTTTGCTGCTAAGATTGATCATCTGCAATCTATTAAAGCGGAATGCGTTGAGATGGTTGAGCAGAGTGAGTCCTTAGAAATGCTGGCGCCTTCTGTATACCTTAATGTGTTGTTCCGCTATCGCCCTGAGCATATGACGGATGAGCAGGAGATCCGCAAACTGAACATCGAGATCTGTAAAACTATGATGCGCAACGGCGGTCCGTATGTCGATTATGCGCAGTACAAAGGACGCTACGGTATCCGCTTAATATTGGCCAATGGTGAGGTCACTCGAGAGCATATATCTGTGTTGTTAGATCAGTGCGAGTTGGTTGGCCGAGAGTTGGCTGGGCAATAAGCTAGAGGGATAACAATATGCAGATGGTAGATGCAGAGCTTAGTAATGCTCGCATGTGTCCGTTGCTTTGTGGTCCGCTAGCTTGTCGTCTGATTCGCGCAGGCGTCTTGCCATCTCTCTGGATAGGTTGAGTAGCAATATTCCAAAGTCAGTAGGGAGTGTCTCATGTAGCCCATAGAATACGCTACATGAGACCTGCAAGATGATGCAGTTTTCACTAGCAACGCTATCACCTACGCGATTGTGAAGACCGATCATCGCGACTGAACCGATCTCTTGGCCAAACTGATAATCACGGATATGTTTGGCTTTGTTTTCTCGAATTTTAAAAAATTGGATGCAGCCTTTTAAAATCACAAAGAAACTATTGCCAGGCTCATTGTACGAAAATAGGGTTTCACCCTTATTGAGTTCGAACACATGGCCATTATCTAATAGATAGTGGATGGCATCAGGACTGAGTGCCCCTAATGTGGAGGCTCCTCTGAAATACTCTATCCCATACTGTTCTAGTAATTCGCTACCGATTACACTTTTCACTTTATTATCCAAGTCAGCTTTAATACTGAACATTGCGTGTGGTAAATACACTCGCCAAAAGTCCTTTTTATAGGCGCTGTTTTGTAGGTTACTTCCTATCTACTTTGTCATAGTTACAGTGCTTTAAGTTCAAGACATTTCTTGTATGAGCTCTGAGAGTATCTTTATGCCAGACTCAATTGCTTCCGGTGAAATAGCAGAAAAGCCAAGTTTAATGTAATTATGGGGTAAATTATCACCGTAGTGATAGCTGTCTCCAGAGATAATAAGTAAGCCTTTTTCTGCGGCTATGCCTTTTAGCTCGGCGGTGTCTATGTGCATAGGAACGCGGCACCAAAAAGAGGATCCGCCAGAGGGGAGCGTATAACTGCCAGGCATGTACTGGTCTAAAGCGGCGGCCATAATTTCACTGCGCTGCTGAAAACTGCGGGCAAGTTTGCGCAAAAGTGCATCGTGATAGCCCTGCGCTAGAAACAAAGCAACGGCTCGCTGGTTGTTAAGGGGTGGGTGGCGCACCATCAGCTGGCGAAGGTTTCTGGCCTCTTGTATGAGTGCTTTGGGGCCCACCATAAAACCCATTCTTAAACCGGGCGCTAAGGTTTTGGAGAGGCTGCCTATATAAAGTACGCGGTCGTGCTTATCGAGGCTTTTTAGGGCTGGTATAGGGTTGGAGTCGTAATTCATCTCCATTTCGTAATCATCTTCAAAGATGATGAAGTCGTCGTTACGTGCTTTATCCAGTAACGCTTGGCGTCTTTCTAATGGCATCGTTACTGTTGTCGGGCATTGGTAGCTGGGCGTGATATAGATCGCATCGCAATCTGTTAAACGCTCATCAAGTACCAAGCCATCTTGGTCGACAGGGAGGCTTATCACATTAGCACCAAACACATCGGCGATATGTGCTGCACTCACATAGCCTGGGTCTTCGATGCCAAAATTTGATGTTTTGTCTAGTAGTAACTGTGCTAGCAGGTAAAGCGCTTGCTGTGAGCCCACGGTGATGAGAATTTCATCCGCATTAGCCTGGATACCACGGCTAGGCAAAATGCGTTTTTGTATCTGCTCTATCAACATTGGGTCATCACTGTCGTAGCGGTCTGAGGTCCAATCTCGGATCGCCTGAACACTGACGGCATCACGCCAGCATTTTCGCCAGTTATCGATAGGAAAGAGTTTTGAGTCGAGTTGTCCATACACAAATGGATAGGGGTAGGATTGCCATGAATACGCCAAGCTTGGGTTGGATTGGCTACCTGCTGTTACTTTTAGTTTTAGTGTCCAATCAACCGTGTCTTTGTTTTCTTGCGGTGCTTTTGCCAAATTCTTTTTAAGGTGATCGGGTAAGAAGTGATGGTCGACAAAATAGCCGCTACGTTCTACTGATGTCAGGTAGCCGTCTGCAGCGAGTTCATCATAGACCAGCACAATGGTATTGCGGGCGACATTGAGGGTTTTGGCTAAGCTGCGGCTCGAAGGTAATGGCTTATCGATCGGAAGGAAGCCTCCCAGAATAGCATTGACTAGCTGCTGGCGAATCTGGCTTTGTAAGGTCGCTGCGTTCTCGTCTCTTTTTAAGTGGAACAGCGTAGACATAATGTGGGTCGCCTTCTTATTGTTATCGTTTTAGAGCGCATACTTTAGTGGTTGCTAGCTTTCTAGAACCGCTCTTCTCTCATTCTTTATTTAAGTAATACCTTTATTTTCTATAAATGTCACTTGAGAAAACTCATTATTATTACCATTTTTAATAATATTGAGACTTTAGATATCAAAATATTTAATTTTTGTTGATTTATGTTTTCATAAAAACGATACTTTTGGAATCGAATGTTGCTGTAAATGTTGCTTTGTTCGTTTGTGACTGTGTTTGGCAAGGATAGAAACTTTCGTTTTGAGTTTGTTATGTCGTTGTTGAACGAGCAAATAAAAATAAAAAGAGATGGTGTCAGTTATGTCTTTAGAGAATGCCTACGACTATATCGTGATTGGTGCGGGTTCTGCCGGGTGTGTGATGGCAAACCGTTTATCTGAAAATCCAAATCACCGCGTACTAATTTTGGAAGCAGGTAACAAGGATCGTAACCCTTGGATACATGTCCCCATCGGCTATTTTAAGATTATGCATAACCCCAAGACCGATTGGTGTTACGTGACTGAACCAGATCCAGGTATTAATAATCGCCAGCTACAATGGCCTCGTGGAAAGGTATTAGGTGGGTCGAGTTCATTGAACGGGTTGCTATACGTACGCGGCCAAAAAGAAGATTACGATGACTGGGCGGCTCTGGGTAACAGGGGCTGGTCTTATGATGAAATATTGCCCTACTTCAAAAAGTCAGAAAATCAGGAACGTGGCGCTAGTAAATACCATGGAGAGGGCGGCCCTCTCGCCGTTTCTAATATCCGTATACACCGTGAGATTTGTGACAAATTTATTGATGCAGCCGAGCAAGTAGGTATTCCTCGTAACGATGATAGCAATGGTGAAACACAAGAAGGTGTGGGTTACTTCCAGCTGACCATTAATCAAAATGGTACTCGTTGTAGTACTGCGGTGGGCTTTTTGCGCCCTGCTTTAAAGCGACCCAACCTTGATGCTGCCACTAATGCCTTAGTACACCGTATAGAGTTTGAGGGTAATCGTGCTGTGGGTGTCACTGTTTCTATTAAAGGTGAAAAGCAAACCATTCGCTGTCATAAGGAAGTGGTATTGTCGGCAGGTGCTATTAACTCTCCACAAATCCTGATGCTGTCAGGTATTGGTGAGAAAGAAGAGCTCGCTAAACATAATATCCCTTTAGTTCAACATCTTCCTGGCGTAGGCAAAAACCTACAAGATCACCTGCAGATTCGAACGATCTATAAGGTTAATAAACCAATTACTTTAAACGATGAAGTTAACAATCCCATTCGCAAAATGTTGATGGGCATGGAATACGCTTTGTTCCGTACTGGCCCCTTGACCATGGCGGCCAGCCAAGTTTGTATCTTCACTAAAACAGATGAACAGATGGAGCGCCCTGATATTCAATATCATTTGCAGCCGCTCAGCGCTGATAAGCCGGCTGATGGTACGCATCGGTTCTCTGCATTTACCGCCTCTGTATGTCAGTTGCGCCCAACCAGTACTGGGACTATTGCGCTTAAGAGTGCAAACCCTGAAGAATACCCAGCGATTCATCCAAACTATTTAGCAACAGAAGAAGATCAAAAAACAGCCATTGAAGCCATTAAGACTACGCGCCGTATTATTTATGCGCCCGCTTTAGCACCGTTGATTAAAGAAGAGCATGAGCCAGGGTTGCAGTACCAAACAGATGAAGAGCTACTTGAATATGCTCGCAATCGCGCCACAACTATTTATCACCCAACAGGTACATGCAAAATGGGCAGTGATGAAATGGCTGTTGTTAATGACCGTTTACAGGTTTATGGCGTTGACGGTTTGCGCGTGGTGGATGCATCGATTATGCCCATTATCGTATCGGGAAATACCAATGCACCGACAATCATGATTGCAGAAAAAGCATCTGACATGATGAAAGAAGATGAGCAGAAGTAGAGTAACGGGCGAGGGTGGAGCCATAAAAATTATGGCTGCTCACTTTCACTTGGCTCTATTTGAAAGTCTGCCATATCGTCTTCCATCAAGGCTGATAGTTCAGCGGCGGCTTTATGCATATCAGGGACGCTCTCAAGAGCTTGTTCAATTGATAGCCTGGCTGTTGGGGCATGCATGGCAAGCGCTGCGTACATTCGGCCTTCTTTATCACGGATGGGAACAGACACAGCAATCATGCCTTGGAAGAACTCTTCGTTATCAAGGCCGACACCTTGTTTACTGATTTTACTGAGTTCGGGCTTAAGCGCTGCAGCGCTGGTAAGCGTGTTGGGTGTGTAGCTATTGAGTGGGATCTTGGCGAGCAGCCGGGAGCGTTGAATGCTGCTGAGCTCACTTAAGAAGAGTTTTCCACTGGCAGTACAGTGCAGAGGTACGCGGTCGTTAATTTGCAACTGTACGCGTAAAGGCCAATGCGTTTCAACACGGTCGAAGTACACCATTTCTCCGCCATTCGGGATAGAGATGTTACAGGTTTCACCGAGAGTATCAGATAAACGCTGAAGGATGATGTGGCGTTGAGTGCGTAAAAAGTCATTGTTACTGAGTATGGCAATTGCAAGTTTGTTGAGCTTAAGACCCGGTAATAGCCCGCGTCCATCTAAGCGAGGCTGTAGAAAACCCTCCTCTTCCAGTTGGCTACATAGCCTGTGAATGCTGGGCTTAGGCAGTTTAAGCGTTCGATTGATTTCAGTCGGTGTCATTGGCTGCGTTGCATTAGCAACGATCTCGAGAATTTGTAGGGCACGTAGTATTGATGAGCCTTTTTCCTTAGAAGGGGAGCCTGGCATCGGTATTGTCCTGTTTGATTATGAGTAATTTAAAATGATAATACGATTGTAAAAGTCTCATTAATAGTTGTTTTTGTTGTAAATATATTTTGTTTATTAGTTTCCTATTTAAGATTAAGTAAAAAACATGAATTATTTATTACATTTTATATTAAAAACGAGACTTAATTTATCGAAAAAGTTTGTAATAAGTATTTTTATGTGTTTTATTGAACAGACGATCAGTTATTGACTTGTGTCAAACGGATCATCAAATCCCTAACTGTATAAAAATAAATAAGGGTGTTTAAAAATGGCTAAAATAATTACCTCCTCAAAACCGGAACAAGGAAGCGTCTCACGTCGCGACTTTTTTCGTGTTGCTGCCACCTATGGCATGAGTTCAACTATGCTTGCAGCGACTGCATTGGGGAGTTTTACGCTTCCGCAGTTAGCTCAGGCTGCTGAAGGCAATGCAAAACGCCGTTACAAAAAAGAAGCTAAGCATGTACTGAAATTTGGTGCATCAGGCTTCAACGAAAACAATCTGTTGATTGAACGGGCAGGTTGCATCGATTTCTTAAATGACATCGAAGAGCGTACTGATGGCGAAATTCGTGTCGAATTTATTGGTGATAACCAAATCTGTGGGCAGCTGAACTGTGTGAAGAAAACCCAGCAGGGTATTGTTGACATGTTTACCGCCTCGACGCAGAACTCCGCAGGCGGCGCACCGTACTTAAACGTACTTGATTATGCGTATATGTTTCCTACGCGCGCTTCTCAATATCATTTTTTGTATCACCCTGACAGCCAAAAGCTATTACGTGATCCTCTACGTAAAAAGCATGGCTTGCAGTTCTTGTTCTCGCATTGCGAATTACGTGGTTTGCAGATGGGGTTGGGCTGGAAAGATAAGCCTCTAATTACTTCTATTGAGCAGCTACGCGGCACGAAAAACCGTGTGACAGGTACACAATTAGGACGTATTGCAATGCAGTTACTGGAGTTAAACCCAGTGCCTATTGCGTGGTCTGAAACGCTTGACGGCCTGAAACAAGGCTTGATTGATGGTGCTGAAACATGGGCGGGTGCGGTAGGTTACGCCAATATGTCTCCTGTTGTTTCACAATCTGTTGATCTGCGCTTCTTCTGTGGTACTGAAGCAACAATGATGAGTGCGAGCATGTTTGATAGCTTTAGCGGCGATTTGCAAGATGCCGTTATGGAATCTTCATACTTAACACAGGTAAAAATTCAGGCGGCTCAAGAAGCGGCATTGGTTAACACTGTGGGCGCTTCAACACCTTCTTTACCTGGGACTTTATTTCATAAACATGGTGTTCGTATGGCAAGCTTGTCCGACGAAGAACGTGCTAAAGCAGAGCGTATTTGTGCACCGGAGTTCAACCCTGAACCATGGACACAATGGCGTGAGCGTTTGGATAAATGGTCTGGTGGTCAAGACACTTATGGTTCTATCCATAAGATTGCTCGTGAAATCCCACGCGATATGTTGGCAGAAAATGTTGCACCTCGCCGCTGGTGGAAAGGTTAAGTTTGCACTTAACAAGCCCGTTCAGACTGTGTGTTGATCGGGCTTTTTCTACTCAAAAAACTCGTTAGCTTTTATTAAGCAGGCTAATAAGAGAACCCGACACATTAAATAATAAGAATGGAGCGTTGCTGTGAACGCTGGTGTAGATACTTCAAATACAATTTTGGTTGATGATATTCAGCCAAGAATAGACTGGGCAGCGTTCGTCCGCTCGGTTAGAGGGCTAACAAGATGACTATTGGATCTGTGTTTGGTGCGATTGAACGCAATATAGAGAAGAGCGTTATTCTGGTTTCGTATGCCTCGATGGCGGGCATTATTTTTGTCGAAGTTATTCGTCGTTTTTTCTTCAATGAGCAAGCTCCTTGGAGTACGACTATCCCAATTTACATGTTTTTATGGCTTGCTTGGATGGGTGCTTCTTACAACACTATGCGTCGTTCTCACTTGCGTTTTACGGAGGTGAGGGAGCGCCTTCCGTATAAAGGACAATTCTATTGCTTGTTACTGGACGCTTTATGTTGGTTCGTTATGGGTGTTGTTGTTATCTATTACTCTGTTGAGCAGGTTTATATTGCCTATGACAACTTTGCCATCGTACAAGGCACCGATAATGTGATGCAGTGGTGGTTCTATATGGCTACGCCACTGGCCTGGGTCTTGTTACTTTTTCGTGTCATACAGAATCTACGACAAGATATTCGTTCCTTTATTGCTGGGCGTCCTTTGACTACCCAAGCCAAAATGTTTGATTGAGGAGAGTTGAGATGGATGGAATATTAATTACCCTGATCAGCCTCGGCGTAACGGGACTTTTTATACTGGGAATACCTATTTTTCTAGTGATTTCTTTATGGGTTATCGGTGTTAGCTTAGTCATTGATTTTACATTGGCTAATGTGGGAGTGACGCTTTATGAAGGGCTTAATTTCTACGGTTTGTTGGCGTTACCGCTGTTTATCCTGACAGGTGATTTGATCAATGCTGCGGGTATTGCTAAGCGGCTATCGGATTTTGCTTATTCTTGCTTAAGCTGGCTTCATGGCGGTTTAGGGATGGCTTCTTTGGGCGCGTGTGGTCTGTTTGCTGCAATATCTGGGTCTAACTCAGCCACAACAGCCACCATTGGTGGCATCATGCATCCTGAAATGACAAAAGGTAACTATGATTCTAAATTTGCCGCTGCAACGGTGGCTGCGGGTGGTACGGTAGGGATTATCATCCCACCCAGTATCATCTTTATTGTATATGGCTTTATGATGAATCTGCCGATTGGTGACCTATTTATGGCGGGTCTTATTCCCGGCATTTTGATGGTGGTTGCCATGCAGCTCGTTTGCTATTTCATTGCCCGTAAAAATGGCTACGGAGTTCTTAAGGCGTTTCGCTTTAAGCATGCGGTTAAAATGGGTATGCGTGCTTGGTTAGGTTTTCTGGCCATTGGTATCGTACTGTGGGGTATCTATTCAGGGGCATTTTCGCCTACTGAAGCGGCGGGTATGACAACAGGGTTCTGTTTACTGGCAGGCGTGTTGGTGACGCGAGAACTTAAGTTCTCTCAGCTCCCTACTATTTTGATGCGTTCTGGGCAAATCACAGGAATGTTAGCTCCACTTATTGCGGTATCTGTTGTTATGCAGCAGGTATTGTCATTACTGGGTGCTAAAGAGTTTCTAACAGAACTGCTTGGACTGCTAGGCGGTTACTATCCAATATTGTTTGCTTGTCTACTTATTGTATTGCTTGCAGGTACTGTTTTAGAAAGCTTACCGAATACAATAATACTGGCACCCATTTTAGCGCCAATAGCCATGAGTATTGGTGTAGATCCAATTCACTTCGCTGTGCTATTCCTGATTGGTGATGCTATTGGATTTATTACTCCGCCATACGGTTTGAATCTCTATGTCGCCAGCAGTATGACCGGCATACCTTATCTTCAGATAGTGAAAGCGGTACTGCCTTACTTATACGCCTTGATGGCAACATGGGCTCTGGTTGCATTCATTCCGCAGTTAAGTTTATTCATGCTTTCTTTCTAAAGCGATTGGGTGCCGAAGATATTCGGTACCCGTTTCTTAGGTGCATAGCGTAATAATTAAAGTTTGAGATAGTTATTTTATTGATTAAAGACAGGTGAGAATATGCTGCCAGAAATTAACAATATTTTGTATGCATCTGATATGGGAAAGGCCTCTCGGCCAGCGTTCTTCAGAGCAGTAAGTGAGGCGCTTCAACATGATGCACAGATCACATACTTGCATGTGATGGAGCCAATGAATCAGTCAACAGAAACGATGATTGAGAGTTATCTTTCTGAGGATGTTTTGGCGTCATTGCGTGACAAAGGGGTTGAATCACTTAAAGAAAAAATGACAAAGCGAATTGAGGATGTCGTTCGTGAGGGACTCGTAGGTATTACGCTCCCGCAAGGTGAGCTACTACATAAAATTGAGCCAGGTAAGCCTTCTAAAGTTATCTTAAAAGTGGCAAAAGAAATCAACGCTGACCTTATTGTGATGGGTACACGAACGCATTCTTCCATAGGGAAGTTGCTCATGGGGTCTACTGCACAAAAAGTGTTACAGGACTCTACTATTCCTGTGTTGGTCGTGCCTCTTAAATAGAGGTTGCTATTTTCACATCAAAACCGGCTATAAGAGCCGGTTTTTTTTATGCAGCCACATGCTCTAAGCTTTGGACTTATTACGGCATAAAGCACGAGTAAATTTTATTGATAGGGAAAAGGTAAGGTTCACTATTGTATTGAATAGTTTGTAGCTAGCGTCTTGGCGCATACCATCGGCAATTAGGTGTACTGGTGAGTTCTGCATATGCAATCTCCTCATAAATAAACGTTAAAAAAAGTGTGTTACCGCTTCTGCGGTTGTTGTTACCACTGTTTCTTGTTTTTATTTGGTGGAGATTTGGGGCGGATATTAATGTTAAAGAAGATATGTGTCAAATAACTCATATGTATCAATTTAGGGTTATAATTGTTACTTTCAGCGCTATGAAAAAATTAAGTATCTGTCGACAAGAATACTTCTAATGTCAGATGAGTTTGTGAGGTAATGTGTAATGCCCATAAAAATCCCCGATCTGTTACCCGCAGTCGATGTATTGGGGGCCGAAAACATCTTTGTGATGACCGAAACACGGGCAACACATCAGCATGTAAGACCGCTTAAAGTAATGATTCTTAACTTGATGCCTAAGAAGATCGAGACGGAGAATCAACTCATCCGTTTATTGTCTAATACGCCGTTGCAAGTTGATGTTGAATTGTTACGCATTGATAACCACGAAAGTAAAAATACCCCGCGTCAGCATTTAGATAGTTTTTATCGTGATTTTGAAGATGTTCAAGATAAAAATTACGATGGATTGATTATTACTGGTGCTCCTCTAGGTTTGGTTAGTTTTGAAGATATTCATTACTGGGAGCAGATTCAGGAAGTCATTAAATGGTCACAACAACATGTAACCTCAACGTTATTTTTGTGTTGGGCCGCTCAAGCTGCACTTAAAGTGCTTTATGATTTGCCAAAACAAACACGTTCCGAAAAATTGTCGGGTGTGTATCAGCATAATATTCTGTCGGCACATGAGCCATTAACGCGTGGTTTTGATGATCAATTTGTAGCGCCGCATTCTCGTAATGCAGACTTTCCAGTTAATTTCATCGCTAATCATACAGATTTGAACTTGCTAGCATCTTCGGATAAAGCAGGTGCATATTTAATGGCGAGTTCATGTCGTCGCCAAGTCTATGTGACCGGGCATCCTGAGTATGAAGCTGAAACCTTAGCTCAGGAATATTGGCGGGATATTGATGCAGGGGTTAATACGATAATTCCTGTTAATTATTTTCCTGGGAACGATCCGGATAATAAACCTGCGAATACATGGCGCAGCCACGGTAATCTACTTTTCTCCAACTGGTTAAATTACTATGTGTATCAGTTAACGCCTTATGATCTCAGCGTTAATCCGGAGTAAAGGGCGGGAATTCATGTGTACATTTATAGTTTTTAACCTATGTATCATTGATATGAGTGAAAAATATTCCAATGAATCAGTTTGATAATAGACATATCCCGTTATACAAACGTGTTGAAAGTCATATTCTTAATGATATTGATGAAGGCCGGTTAATACCTGGTGACTTAATACCATCAGAGCCCCAATTGGCTTTATTACTTGGAGTCAGCCAAGGTACGGTAAAAAAAGCGATTGAAAACCTAGTAAATGAAAATCGCCTTTACCGCCATCAAGGTAAAGGTACTTATGTCTCGACGATCAACTTCAATAACAGCTTATTTCGCTTTTTCTCTTATGGTGATGCTTCTGGTAAGGGAGTGCGTATACACAAAGAGGTTAGTGAGCGTGAATTGAAAATAGGCCCTAAAAATATCTGCCAGCAATTGGGTTATGAGCCTAATTCTGAGCTGCTCTATATTCAGCGTTGTGGTTATGTTCTTGAGCTCCCTATTTTAATAGAACACTGCTGGTGGTGTCCTGAGGTGGTACCCGGTATGGAAAGTGAAGATGTTCATATTCCTGACTTGATGTATGCCCTTGTTGTTGAGAAGTATGCCGTTCCAGTGGTGCGCGCTGAGGAGACGTTGACTGCTGATATAGCAGATAAGCAAACAGCCCAACTGTTAGGTATTCCAGAAAAGTCTCCTGTTATTGTTTTGATAAGACATACTTATAGTCGACATAACAAGATGATTGAGTACCGCAAAACTGTAGGTCGAGCAGATAAGTTTAGTTATAAAGCAGAAATACGTTAGTCATAGATCTAACCTGCATATTCTTAGTTTTGATGATTTTTAAGAATATGCAGTTTCTTTTTTATACTTTTTTAAAAGCTTTGCTCTTACAACTTAAGTTAATATTCTAAGCTGTTAACCCTTCTAAAAGTAACTTTATTAGTAAAAGCTTCCTCATTCTGTATGTCTTTTGTTAATAAATAGCCTCTCCAAAAATACATTTTATGGCATGATTTTCAGAATGTATTTATCAATTATTCACAGCTCATATTACTAAGATAATTTCTTAATAATCAATTCTGTAGCTTTAGTTTTTCAAGTGATTTTTTTTCGAAAAAAAACGCGTGTTTACATGTGTCCGCGTTTTTAATTGTGTCGTCTATGCGTCCGTTGCTCAATATTTATACTTGACAGGGCGGGGAAATTATTTAATATCATTCATGTCATCTAACACATATATATGAGTTAGATTATTTAATGCTATATCACTTCACAACGGCAGGGCTGAACCAATGTATAAAAAGATATGTGTTGCTGTGGATGGATCTGAATCTTCTCTGGCGGCAGTGAAAGTTGCCGCTGAATTAGTGAGGAGGTTAGGTGCAAAATTACTGGTGCTGCATGTTATTCGGCCAATGAAAATACCCGAAGAGCTGCAGCGCTATATTAAAGAAGACGACCTCGCTAAAGTAAGGTATGCCGCGCTTGAAGGTGTTGGTCAGGAGATTATTGCTAATGCGGTCAAGATTGCTAAAAAATTTGATGTAGAAAGCCTGAATACGGTGATCTTAAATGGTGATCCGGCAAGCTCAATAGTGAAAGAGTCAAAAAGGCAGTCGGTAGATCTGATCGTATTAGGTACGAGAGGACTCGGCAAATTCGAGGGAGCATTGATAGGCAGCATTTCACGTAAGGTGACGGATATCTCTGAAATTAGTTTATTGATAGTGAAGTAGGATAATCAGAGCTAACAGTGAGGATTGTTAATTATTTTACAGGGGAGTTTTAAATAAGCTGATTTTAATAGTGTGAGTTTTTGCTACCCATGTAAAAAATACTCATCACCTATGCCCATAAATGAAAATAACAATAGCAGCGATAACCTATTCATATTGAGTAGATGTTAAGCGCAAGGGTGATCAACGATGTTAGAGTTTCTGCAATACCTCCCGGAAGTATTTACTCCCTGGAACTTCATGATTCTTGTATTAGGCACCGTAGGTGGCCTGATATTAGGCGCTACACCAGGCCTAAGTCCAACAATGGCGGTCGCTTTGTTGATCCCTTTTACCTTTCATATGGAGCCTGCTACAGGCTTGATTCTGCTTGGCGCTGCATATACGTCTACAGTAGCAGGGGGAGCGGTTAGTGCCATTCTGTTAAGTATTCCGGGAGCTCCGGCTAATATAGCCACAACACTGGATGGTAACCCACTTGCCAAACAAGGTAAGGCGACTTCCGCACTGCATTACTGTTTTATCTCTTCTTTTGTTGGTGGTGTGATCGGAGTATTCGTGCTGATCTTCTTTACTCCTACGCTGTCTCAATGGGCACTTGGTTTTGGTCCTTCACACTTGTTCTGGGTTGCTATATTGGGTGTTACAGTGATCGGTACGTTAGGCAGCGGCTCTGTTGTGAAAGGCTTGTTTTCTGGCTTTGTCGGCCTGTGGATCTCCACGATTGGTTATGACCCTGTGCTAGGTGTAGAGCGTTTTAATTACAGTGAACACTTAGGTGGTGGGATTAATATTATTGCAGCGCTGGTCGGGCTGTTTGCTATTCCACAAGTTCTTTCTATGTTGACCCCGCAAATGATGCCAGGTGGTGTTCAGAAATTTGCGATGGAAACGCAAAGTGTTATGACATCTGTTAAAGAAACTCTACAGCGTTGGAAAGCCTTGGTTGTCGGTAGTTTCATTGGTGTTTTGGTCGGGCTGATTCCTGGTGCTGGTGGGCAGATAGCGGGTCTGGTTGCGTATGACCAAACTAAAAAATTGAGCCGTAATAAAGATATGTTCGGTAAAGGTGAGCCGGCGGGTGTGATTGCTGCAGAGTCGGCTAATAACGCCATGGTTGGCCCTTCTTTAGTTCCGTTGCTTACATTAAGTGTTCCCGGTTCGCCTACTGCCGCCGTGTTGTTGGGTGGTTTATTGATTCATGGTCTATTTCCAGGACCTGCATTGTTTACAGAACATGCGCCCGTCGTTTGGACCTTCATCAACTCTTTGTTGGTTGGTCAACTGCTGATGTGTGTGTTCGGTATTATGATCGCACGTTATAGCCGCTTTGTTATGGATATTCCTGAGTTCTACATGGCTGCGGCGATTACCGTATTGGCAGTGTTTGGTACCTTTAGTGTACAGAATAGTTTTTCAGATGTTTTTGTCATGATGACGCTGGGTATTGTGATGTACTTTGCTTCTAAAATTGGTTTTAGCCCATCACCAGTAGTGCTTGGCATTATCTTAGGACCCATTGCAGAAAGTAACTTCCTTCAAGGACAAATGATCGCAGAGGTAGGAGACGGATCGTTTAATTACTTCTTTGGTGGCCCGCTAAATATTGTTCTTGTTGGTGTTGTTGCTATGTCTATTGTGTATAGCGCTTACAGTGAGCTTAAGCAAAAGAAACAACAGCGCACAGCCCAGCAAAATGATGCTGACTACCGTGCAGAACAAGAAGGAGTCTGATGATGTTATCAAAACGTTTAACGGCTATTGGTGGCGTATTGCTTGCGCTGATTCTTCTTGTACTAGGAAGTAATGTTGAATATGGAGAAGAGGCCTATTTCTTCCCTAACTTATTGGCGTATTTCCTGCTCGCTTTTGCCTGTGTTTTATTGGTTTCTGATGGAGATTTGTGGAATTGGTTGAAGGAGATAGCAAGCTTCTTATGGCGCTGGATGTTTGGCATTGTCGGTGAGGGTAACCCGTCGCGCTGGCCTGACACAGTGCGTCTGATACCGATGTTTATCACTATCTTCTGTTATTTATATTTTGCAGATATCGTGGGCTTGTATACAACATCGTTCATCACTTTTCTGCTAATTACGGTTATCTATACACCGCATAGGCCAAGAAGCCGCACCTTATTTAAAAGCACTTTAATCGCTTTAATGTTCACGGGAGTTATCTACCTTATCTTTTCAGTTCTATTGCAGTTACAAGCCCCTACAGCCTGGCTTATATAGCAGGAGGAAAATGGAATTACCCACTAGCGTCAATAAAAATAATTAACGTCAATCTTGACGAGGAGTTAGCTATGTTTAGTTCTAAAATGTCCAGGAAACTGGCCACTAAAACCTTAACAGCACTTGGTGTTGTGAGCGTATTATCCCTACCTCAAATGGTACAGGCTGATACCTTTCCTGAAAGACCCGTCAGTATGGTGGTTTCATATTCACCCGGTGGAGCAACTGATTTTCAGGCCCGTATTGTAACTATGCTTGCTGGTAATGAGAGCTACTTGGGGCAGCCCATGGTCATCCTTAATAAGCCAGGTGCGGGTGGTAAAATTGGTTGGGACTTTTATGCATCTAAAGCGAAGAAAAATGGCTATGAATTAGCGGCGTATAACGTGCCACATTTTATCGCTCAGTCGATTGTATTCAAGACTAAATATAACATCGATAATCTTGAACCGATTGCCAATTGGGGAGCAGATCCAGCAGTACTGGTGGTAGGTAAAGACAGCCCTTTTAATACACTGGAAGACTTAATGAGTTTTGCTAAGGAGAATCCTAAAAAAGTAACCTTCTCCGGAGCGGGTTTGTATGTGGGTCATCATATCGCTTTCTTGCAATTTGCTAAGGAAAGCGGCCTCAAGATGACGTATATCCCACATAAAGGTGGAACGCCTGCAATGAAAAGTGTGATGGGTGGTCAGGTTAAGGCTGGTTTTAATAATCTTTCAGATGCTTTTAGGAATAGAGATAGCGTAAAAATTCTTGCTGTCGCTGACTTGCAGCGCAACACCGAGTTTTTGCCAGATGTGCCTACGTTTATGGAAAAAGGCGTCAATGTTGATGACTCAAGTGTTAACTTTCGCGGGATTATGGCAAGAAAAGGTACTCCTCCTGAAGTGCTAAGTTACTTGTCTCAGCGTGTTCCTTTGATGTTTGATGATAATAAAACAACGAAGAAAATGTCAGCAGCAGGTTCTCCTGTGCGTGTGTTGAGCCGTGAAGAAGTTATTAAGATGTGGAAAGAACGCGAAATCTATCTGAAAGAGCTATTGGCTGACCTTAAGAAGTAGGCCCGCTATTTCCTGTTCGTAAGCTACGGGCGGTTCCTTGGTGTAAATGAAGTTATATCTATCAAGACACGCCGTTCGTATATCTATTCTAATCATGTATATGAGTTGTTAGATCTATATCATTTATATGTAAATGGTCTGGATCTTTGGAGACCAGTTATGACAGCAATAAATGAAAAGGCTCAGGTAGCGGAGCTAGTTGATCGCGCGCGTAAGGCTCAGCTCATATTGGCGGGCTATTCTCAATCTCAGGTTGATGAGGTCGTTATTGCGGCGGCATGGGCGATTATTAATCCAGATAATAACGAGAGACTTTCAATACTGGCAGTAGAAGAAACCGGACTCGGAAACGTGAAAGACAAGGTGATTAAGAACCATCGAAAAACTCTGGGTCTTTTGAGAGATCTACAAGAAGCCAAAACCGTTGGTGTTATACGCGAAATTCCGGAGAAAGGTTTAGTAGAAATTGGCCGCCCCGCAGGTGTTGTTGGAGTGATTGTTCCTTCGACAAATCCAATCGCCACGCCAATGAATAACACGTTAAATGCACTTAAGTGCGGTAATGCAATTATTTTAGCACCATCGCCAAAAGGGCAGCCATCTTGTACACGGCTACTGGCGTTAATACACGCAGAGCTTGATCGTGTTGGCGCTCCTCGTGACTTAGTTCAGCAGCTCCCTTCACCTGTCAGCAAAGCACTCAGTGCTGAAATGCTTAAGCAAGTGGATCTAGTGGTATGTACGGGTTCGCAAAATAATGTACGAGCAGCTTATACCAGTGGCACGCCTGCTTATGGAGTGGGTGCTGGTAACGTCACAGTGATTGTTGATGAAACGGCAAATCTTGTAGAAGCAGCCAATAAAATTAAAGCTTCTAAAACCTTTGATAACTCGACTAGTTGCTCCTCTGAAAACAGCCTGGTCATTGTTGATGAGGTTTACGATGCCATGATGGAGCAGCTTAGTAATGTTAATGCTGCACTATTAAATGCAGAGGAAAAACTACAGCTACAAAACGCTATGTGGCATGAGGGCCATCTTAACCGTGAGGTGCTTGCAAAGCCTGTTAAGAGTGTGTGTGCTGTTGCTGGGCTGACGCGTGCAGGGTTAGCTGAGAGTGATTTTCTGATGGTGACAGAAACTGAAATTGGCGCTGATGCTCCATTTTGCGGAGAAAAAATGTCATTAGTGCTTACTGTTTATCGCGCTCGTAATTTTAGTGAAGCCAAGCAGCTGGCTAGCCGAATACTCGAACACCAGGGTAAAGGACATTCGCTGGGTATCCACACGCAGGACAGTAATCGCCCACAAGAGCTCGGGCTAGAGATGTCAGTGTGCCGAATTATTGTCAACCAGCCGCACTGTTTTGCCACGGGGGGGAGTTTTGAAAATGGCTTGCCGTTCTCTCTATCCATGGGCTGCGGTACATGGGGAGGGAATATCACAGATGAGAATGTGCACTATAAGCAGTACATGAATATCACACGTGTGGTGCGAACTATTGCACCCCAAGAAGTGGCTGCAGAGGATATATTTTCTGATTATAAGAGGAAGTATCTGTCATGAAACCTATCTCTTACATACCCCCTGCAGATTCAATTCGTGCTGTTATTGATCGTTTTGCCGGGGAGCGAGCAGAGCAAACGTTTGTTGTTTTTCCAGAAACAGATGCGCAATTAAATTACGGTCAACTACAGAAAACTGTTCAACAGCACAGCCGTTACTTCAGATCTCTTGGGTTGAGCAAGGGGGACACGATTTCATTCATGATGGAAAACGGCCAGACAAGTCTGGAGTTATTTTTAGCGACGCTATACAGCGGTTGTATTTCTTCGCCTTTAAACCCGGCAGCGGGGCAAGATCAGATCAGTTATGTGTTGGAACACTCAGATACGACAGTGGTGTTTGTATCGCCGCAGTATCGCGAGCAAGTTGAAAAAGCTGCGGTGACCTTAGATCGTGTCATCATTATTATCGAAACGGATATAGATCAAGGAGCAAAATGGCCGGTGGCACCTGCGGATGAAGGTATTCAGGCTGAGGTTGTTGGAGGTGATGATGGCTTGCTGATGTATACATCAGGCACGACAGGGCGCCCTAAGGGTGTGATTCTGACGAATACTAACCTGTTGGCCGGTGGTATGAATACAGCTCAAGCGCATGAACTAACCGCTCAGGACAGAACTCTGTGTGTGTTGCCTTTATGTCATATCAATGCTCAGTGTGTCACGATAATGGCACCGCTAGTCAGTGGTGGTAGTCTAGTTCTGCCCCATAGTTTTAGTGTGTCAGCGTTTTGGAATTGGGTAATCGAACATAATGTAACCTGGTTTAGCGTTGTGCCAACGATCATTTCATACTTGATGCATAACGAGGGAAAGCTCAGCGGTACTGCGTTGAAAATAGCACTCAATAAAGTCCGTTTTGGACGCTCAGCGTCTGCAGCATTACCGCCTTCACTGCATGCTGGATTTGAACAGAAATTTGGTATTCCTATTGTGGAAACGATGGGTTTGACGGAAACATCGGCGCAAATTCTTTCTAATCCTATGCCGCCTAAGAAAAACAAATACGGCTCACCAGGCATTGCCTTTGGTACTCAAATCAAAGTGATCGATGAGCAGGGAAATACTCAACCAGCAAATATCGAAGGAGAGTTAATGGTACGTGGTGACTGTGTCATGCGCGGCTATTATAAGAATAGTGAAGCAACCAACGAAGCTCTGGAGCCGGATGGTTGGTTGCATACAGGAGATTTAGCAAAACAAGATGAAGAAGGGTTTGTATTTGTCACGGGGCGTTTGAAAGAACTTATTATTAAAGGAGGAGAGAACATCGCTCCACGTGAAATTGATGATGCTTTATATTCCCACCCAAGCGTTGTCGAGGCTGGGGCCGTAGGCATTGATGATCAGCATTACGGGCAAGAGGTGATAGCGTGTGTGGTGATTAAAAATAATGCTGAGGTATCAGAAAAAGAGTTGCTAGATTTTTGTTTTGAAAAGCTAGGAAAAATTAAAACCCCGAAAAGTATTTATTTCTTTGAAGATTTACCAAAAGGGCCATCGGGTAAGGTGCAGCGTTTGAAGTTAGTCGAGCAGCTAAAAGTTCGTAGTATTATTTAATAATAAGGCAAGGATGTATTCATCGGTGTAGCGTTAGGAGTAGATCACTAAGGCTTAGTCAACACTCATTACCGGCTCAAGCAGAGCCGGTATTTTTATAAATGGCTGAGGTGTTGGTACTAATGTAATTTAGTTCATCTCATTAATTTGGCGACGGATTTCATCCATCTTGGTCGTCATTACTTTTTCCATATGATCTAAGTCAGAGAGGAATTTCTGCTTAGGGTCGATTGGATCAACTTCTTTACGACGAGCATCAAGTGCTTTCAACTCTTCTAAAGCCATGACCAGCTGCGGGCTGATTTTCGCCATATCATCAAATGCATGGGAGTTACGCGCCTCAAGAGGGATGCCGCGACGTCCACGTACAAAAGTAAATTTCTTACTACGTGATAAGAAAGAGCCTTTAGGACGTTTGTAATAAATTTTCAGTACATCTGTATCGCCTTGATGACGTAAGGTGTATTTGTCTACATTATCGACAGATTTGATGCCCATTTTTTCTAATGTAGGGTAGTCAGACATGGTGTTCAGGTTCTCATTCAATAGCACTTGCGTTTTCAAGTACTGGGCTCAAAAAATAGGTTGTTTATGCTTTAGCGTGTTGATTATCGTTAAAGCAATATCTCGTATTAGATCGTGGCACTTGGAACGATCTTGAGAAGCATTAAACAGGCAATAGCCTATTATACGGCTTCAAATTATTTTTATTTTGAGCTGAAACAATGTGTTTAGTTTCAGAAATTGACAAGGCCCTGAAAACGGCTTTAGTAAGGATGCTTATATTAGTGAATAAGCATCTATGGCAGCTTTCAAAAGAATAGTAAGGCTTATACCTTAGGACCAGTTAGGGCCACATTATGAACTATTTTGGTGCCAAGTTGTTATTTTCTAATTTTAGTGCACTTATTCAGTGCTTTTTTTAGAAAAATCCATAATGATTGAGTTAAGAAAAGGCGATATCTGTTAGAGTTAGGCGTTTTTTAGTGGGTCATAATGACGCCACTTTATGCTAAGTAAGAGTCTGCCTGTGACCAATAATGATGTTTTACGTCGACTTCGCTATACCTTCGATTTTAATGATTCCAAAATGGTTGCCATTTTTCGTTTGGCAGATCATGAGGTGACCCGTTCACAAGTTACTGATTGGTTAAAAAAAGAAGAAGACCCTCAATACTTACGTTGTAGTGATCGTGAGTTTGCAATTTTCTTGAACGGCTTAATCAATGAGATGCGCGGTAAAAAAGAAGGTGCTGCACCCGCTCCTGAGCGTGTATTAAACAATAATATTATTTTTAGGAAGCTAAAAATTGCGCTGAACATGACATCAGAAGATGTTATGGAAGTGATGGCAGTAGCTGAATTTAGACTGAGTAAGCACGAGTTAAGTGCTTTTTTCCGTAAGCCCGATCACCAAAACTATAGAGAGTGTCAGGATCAGGTGCTGCGTAACTTTTTATCCGGCATACAGCTTAAGTATCGCGATAATAAGACAGATGCTGCTGAGTCACCAAAAGCATAATACACAGTGTATATGATGACTGCTTGAGCTGTTAAAGCGTTACTTTGCTATGCTCAAGCAGGCTTTTTGTGAAGGTGGTTATAATGTCTATGTTGGGATGATTATTTAGCTTCAGCTTTTTTTACACGAATAATATTGTTATCTACTTTTGTGCCATTGAGAGTTTTAATGGCGGCTTTTGCATCCCCAGGGTTTGGCATTTCAACAAAACCAAACCCCTTTGATTTTCCGTTATGCTCGTCCATGACAAGAGTGCAGGACTGAACAGCGCCATGAACCTCAAATAGTGCTAAAACTTCTGCTTCAGTGGTGGAACGTGCAAGGTTACGTATTAATACTTTCATTGGGAGGCCGTGTCTTAATTAGTTAAATAAAGAGGTTGAATAATGCCGCTCATACTAGCAGGTATCAGCCTGAACCCCAATGGTGATGGTCATTGATTATTGAGGGCTTGCTAGGCGTGTTTTAAGTTCATGAGCTTCTTCATTTGTGAGCTCGCGAAGCTGATTAAGAGGTAAGCCTTGCAGTGATAGATTCATAATCGAGACGCGTTGCAAATCAACAACCTTGTATCCGAGCGAGCGAGTCATACGTCTGATTTGACGGTTTAGCCCTTGTGTTAGTGTGATTTTAAATCGATTCTTACTGAGTAGTGTTAGCTTGCAAGGCCGTGTTAAAACGTTATCAAGTTGAATACCTTGGCTCATCTTTTGTTGAAAATCATCACCAATATCGGGTTGTTGGTAGTGCGGTTCAACGGTCACTAGGTAGGTTTTAGGGTGTGAGTAATCAGGTGACAACAAACGTTGGCATAAAACGCCATCATTAGTGAGTAGCATTAAACCGTGAGAGTCTTTATCGATTCGCCCTACCGGGAATAGGCGTGTGGGTAGTGTTACATGATTAATGATACTGTGGGGGTTGTCAGCGACACAGTTACAGTCGATACCCACCGGTTTATTATAAATCACATAACAGCACTGCGTAGGTAGTGTGGCTTTTTCCCCACCCGCGATAATCTCCTCATCACCGGTTACGGTTGAGGGGTGTACGGCTACTTGGCCGTCAATACTGACATGGCCATCAGCAATCATTTTGATAGCAGCACGCCGTGAGCAAACACCAGCGTGTACTAAAAACTGTGTTAGGCGCATCAGCTGCCTAAGATTTTAAGTGGTATTGCTAACGCCTGGTTTTCACCTTGCCCTACAATCCAGATAATGGCACTTAAACCACCTAAGGTTAAAAAATACCAAACACCAGAGACAAGCTGTCCGTAACGGTCTAATGGAAGGAGCTCACTGTGGTGGCGTCGCTTCCATTCAAACATTATCTCGATACTACCGATAGCAAGTAAGAAGCCCAGTAGTGCCATACCAAAATAGTAGCTGGCCAAGATGCCTCCTATTGCCCCTAATACACAAGCGACTAAACCGACAACCGAGTTCATAGAGAAGGCAATGCTTTTTAAAATATGCCCTCCGTCTAACGGTAATACTGGTAGGAGGTTGAATAAATTGAGCAGCGCGTTGAAAACCGCAAGACCTGCAAACAGTTCGATACCAGTAATCCAAAAGATAAGTAGGCATGCGCACGATAAGATGAAACCAAAAAATGGCCCCATAATTGAGATGTAAACATCTTGCCAGCGTGTATTAATCTTATCATCGGAGAGTGCTAATCCCCCCACGAATGGAATGAGATAAATCCCTTTGGTTTTCAGGCCAAAGTGCTTCATAGCCCGAATATGGCCATATTCATGAAAGACTAGACAAAGAATTAATGCGATAGCAAACTGAATTGAAAAGAGCCATGCATAGGCTGCTAAGCTACCGGCTGCAAAGAGTACTTTTATTACTTTCGCGCTTTTGAATAGTTTAAGCGCTAGCGAACCTAAGCCAATTAAGCTAATTTTGTTAGGGGCTTTAGGGCGTTGCAGTACTTCTTGGCGCTCAATATCTTTTTCATTAAGTGCTGATTGGCTAATCAAGTCATCATTAATATGTAACTGGTATTGCAGTGTAAATGGTTGCCAGTTGAGATCGACACTGAGCTTGCAATGGATTTGTGTTTGATCTGCTTGTAAGGAAAAATGATGAGTAGGTTTTGATGTAGGGTCAGCACTGGCATTGTGCTGAGAAACAAGCTGGTTATCCCAATATAATGCTTGCCAGCCAGCCATGGAGCCTTCTAATCTTAACTCTCGACCCAGACAGTCTATTCGTAATAATTGCAATGTAGTGTTCCATTTTCCTAACAAAGAACGCAAATTATCCCTGATTCATTTAATCTGGCAAGTGATACTCGATATTTAACATCGCGGCTAAAAATATTATTTGGAAACATTCATTTAAATAACCTTACTGGATATACAGCGAATGGCTAATAAAGCATTTATCTTACAGCGGATTTGTATATTTGCTGGAATAGAGTTTGACCCTGATTCAGATGAGCAGGTCGTAGATGTTTTACGTGACAAGTTTAGTATTTCATTGCCGCAACGCCGTTCAATCGACGAGTCGTTACTTGATGTTGCCAGTGATCATGATGTTATTGGCTTGATTATAGAGTATCGCGTATTGGGGAAGGTTAAGAAGAACTCGCCTTATATATATGATGTCTAACGAGTCCTTTACGGTATTTTAGTACCAAAAATAAGCAGCAAATATTGTCCAAGATATTAGTAATAGTATCCAGGGTAGTTTGCTTGTGTGTGCTGTTGGCTGCGCTTGTTGTAGAGTGTCATTCTCTGATGGCGCATCAATGTTAGAGGATGAGTTAATCGATTTTATCTTTTTCTTTTGACGGTCTAGATCTCGTGCCTTAGATTTTTGCTGTTTTTTGTACTGGTCAATACCTTTTTGAATACCTAGGGCAATGAGTTTGCTCTGCTCTTTGGTTTGTCCCTGTTTTTGGGTGGCGCGGGTGATCTTCAGTGCTTCTGCTTTGGTTTCATCAGAGGCTGTGCTCTTGGCTTGCCGACTCATTCTTATTACCTTGATATGGAATGCGCTAAGTATAACCTGTGCATTACAAAAACGTGATAGTGCCTATAAAAATGGCTTGTATAAAGAGTCCTTGTTTCGTGCTTTTCTTCTTTGTATATTTTCATTTTGGTATTTTGTGAAGAGAGCAATTATGTCTAAAGTTACCGTTACTTTTGAGTATGAAAAAGAAACTAAAAACAGCGTGCGTTATCAAGAAGTACCTGAAGAGGGTAAAGCGCCTATTATGGGGTCTTTGTATGTGCAGAAATGGTTTGCAGGTAGCACCAAGTCGCTTGAGATAACTATCGAAAAGAAAGACTAAATAGAGAGCTAATATTTTAAGCAGTATTGAGAGATCTTTAATATAAAAGGAACGCTATGTCAGTTTTATCGATTAGAAACGCTACTCTTGATGATGCAGGTGTTATTCTTCAGTTTGTTAAGGAGTTAGCGGCTTATGAAAAAGCAGAACATCAAGTATTGGCTACTGAGACGTCTATCAGGGAGTCGATTTTTTCACAAGACTCCGCAACGAAAGCACTTATCTGCGAAACCAATAATAAACCGGTCGGGCTGGCAGTTTATTTTTTGAATTACTCCACATGGCTGGCTAAACACGGTTTATATTTGGAAGACCTGTACGTTACGCCTGCTGCTCGTGGTACCGGCGCAGGTAAGGCGCTTCTGAAACATCTTGCACAAATAGCGGTACGCAAGAATTGCGGCCGGTTTGAATGGAGTGTGCTTGATTGGAATGAACCTGCGATCAAGTTTTATGAGTCCTTAGGTGCTCAGCCACAAAATGAATGGATTGGCTACCGGCTAACCGGACAGGCGTTGCTAGATTTAGCTGACTCATAAAAAAACGTTATGCTAAGTCATACAGTGTCAATTTTGCGAAGTTAATCAGGTAGGGTAAGTTGAATACTTGGTTCACTTAATTAGCGTGAAATACCAGGAGGTTGCTATGTCAGAATTTAATGGGGTAGAGGGTAGCTGCTTATGTGGGGGTGTGCATGTTCAGGTAGTTAAAGTAGCGGAGAAGATTGGTGCTTGTCACTGTGGCATGTGCCGAAAATGGGGCGGTGGACCTTTGCTTGCGGTTGATTGCGGTACTGAGGTGAGCTTTACAGGGGAAGAGAATATTTCTACCTTTAGTTCTTCCGAATGGGCTACACGAGGTTTTTGTAAGCAGTGCGGTACTCATCTGTTTTATCACCTCAATGCGAACAACCAATATATCATGCCAGTTGGACTGTTAGAAAATACGGATGAGTTGCTATTTGACCATCAGATCTTTATTGATAAGAAGCCGTCTTATTATAGTTTCTCTAATAAAACGGCTGATATGACGGAAGCAGAAGTCTTTGCTATGTATGGTGCTTAAGTAAGGTTTGTAACCTATTTTAGCTTAACTTCTTTTAGCCACTGCTTAGCGGTGGCGACGTTCTAGCATCTTGATGATGTCTTTAAACACCGAGTTCTCTAAAACCTCTGGTAGATCTAGCTCCAAACTGTTGCGATAGTAGGTACTTAGGTCTAATCCAAACCCCAGTGCATATAACTCCATATCACCACGTGCTTCTAGCATAGTAGCCACTTGGCGTAAGTGGTTGTCCATAAAGTCTGGCACGTTATTTTGCGCGGTGGCTGATTCCATTGGCGAACCATCTGATAGCACAATGAGAATACGTCGCTCTTCTGGGCGTGCAGCCATCCGCTCAGCGGCCCAAAGCAGCGCTTCTCCATCAACACCTTCTTTAAAGATATCCGGCTTCATCATGGCGGCTATATTTTGCCGCGCGCGTTTAAATGGCGTGTCGGCATCTTTATAGATAATGTGCTCTGTCTCAGCCAAGCGACCCGGGTTTGCTTCCTTGTTAGCAGATGAACGCCAGCGTTTAAAGGTTTTCCCGCCTTGAATACTGCGGGTGGTAAAGCCAAGAATTTCAGTGCTAGCACCTGCAAGCTCAAGTGCTTTACTCATAATCTCTATCAGCATAGCGATGGAGCCGATGTGCTGCTTCATGGAGCCTGAGTTATCTAATAAAAAAGTAACCAAGCAATTGCTATGGGGTTGGTAGCGTTCTTTGCGAAATAGCTGGCGATATTCAGGAGAAGTAACTAGGCGCGTTAAGCGTCGAGCATCTAAATAACCCTCTTCTTCACCAAAGTTCCAGCCATCTAGTTCGGGTGCAGATAATATCATCTGTAATTGTCGAGCTAAGCGTGGAACGTTAACTCCTTGGCCGCGTATGCGTTCATCCAGTTGGGCACGCAGTTTTGTTCTGATAAAGGATGCGACAAGTTTTTCAGCATGTATAGTTCGGTCATTATCGCGCGACCATATTTTATAGCTGTTTAGTTGAACCAGTAATTCGCGGTATTGTGAATGTGTTGTGCGACCATTACCGGCAGGCATTTCACTTTCAGATTCACTTTCTGCTTCAAGCAGTAGGCCGAAGCTGTTATTAATTGCATCGTCTTCCTCTTCGCTGTCTTTTTCATTCTCATCCAAAAAACCGACCAACTCATCAACCACTTGGGCTACGCCTAAGGCGTTATCGGCGAATACTTTTTGGTCGTGGACGTTGCGACGCATACCAACAAGGTAAGCACCAACATGAGGTGCAAGCATCATGCGGTGCGGTTCGATAAGGTCTTCTGTAACTTCAATGACAGGCTTTCCTGAGAGGCGTGTCCACACCATCTGGGCTACCGTGTAGATCATTAGACCCACATTGTTTTCAGTCATATTGGCTGCGTGTAGCTGCAAACACCATGACTCGAAACGATGCTCGATGTTACGTTTAGCGCCGGGGTGAGCTGAATCAACCAGTGCTTCTACACGCAACTGCTCGAGCAGTTCAAAGATCATTTGGCCCACATCACTTTCAGGCATAAGGCTGCGATGAAGGTCAATGTCACAATGCTTTAAGCGCAGAGCGATACCGTCGGCTGCACCGCGAAAAGATTGAAAATCGTCTTTTTCTAAACTGGTACGCAGATGTGATGCGCGGATGCCTGAGGGGCGGCCGTTTAACTCTGGTCGGTGGCCTCTAAACTTAAAACCACTGACACCAGAGTAACCACGCACACTGACACCGCACAGCTCTTCAACCATTTGCTGAAGTTTTTCATGGCGCGGTTGCTGCTGCGCGGTTCGTTTTGCTTCGTAACCGCTATTAGTGTTGCTCACTGCTCATTACTCCAGACGCCTTATGAGCCCAAGATTCCGTTAATTCTTGGTCGAAACAGCGTTGGAAAAATTCAGCGATCATTGGCCGTTCAGCTTCATCACACTTGTTTAAGAATGATAAACGAAAGGCAACAGCAGGATCACGGAAGATCTCGATGTTTTCTGCCCACGAAATAACCGTACGCGGAGACATTAGCGTAGAAATATCGCCGGCAGCAAAGCTGTTACGTGTCATATCTGCAACAGCAATCATGGATTTTACTAACGTTAGGCCTGCGTCATTATCAAAGTTAGGTACTCGGGCTTGTATAATTTTAACTTCATCATCGGTTGGTAAGTAGTTAAGCGTTGTAACGATATTCCAGCGATCCATCTGGGCTTGGTTAATCATCTGAGTACCATGGTACAAGCCAGTGCTATTACCTAAACCAATCGTGTTGGATGTTGCAAATAAGCGGAACTGCTTATGCGGGTGGATCACTTCGTTCTGATCCAGTAGTGTAAATTTACCATCACGCTCTAATATGCGCTGGATAACAAACATGACGTCAGGGCGGCCTGCGTCGAATTCATCAAAAATCAATGCCGTTGGGCGACGTAATGCCCACGGTACGATACCTTCCTGAAACTCAGTTACCTGCTTGCCATCGCGTAAAATGATGGTGTCTTTACCGACTAAATCAAGACGGCTGATATGTCCATCAAGGTTGATGCGTACACATGGCCAGTTAAGACGAGCAGCGACTTGCTCTATATGAGTAGATTTACCTGTGCCGTGTAAGCCTTGAACCATAACGCGGCGGTCGCGGCTAAACCCTGCCAAGATGGCTAACGTTACTTCAGGGTTAAACTGGTACGCAGTATCTATTTCTGGAACATGGTCATCCCGCTCACTAAACGCAGGGACTCTAAGGTCTGTATCTATGCCAAAAGCCTCGCGAACAGAAACCGTCGTATCCGGCTGGTCAATTTTAATATCAGACATAGTTATACCTGTAATCTATAGATTTTATTAAGAAATGTGCTGCATAAGTGTTTGCCACAGTCTAGGTGAATGGGGGGGATAGGGGGTGGGCCAGTTATTATCTTTTAGTATGGCCAGTTATAGTGCGCCCACCATTAGGCTGATGCCAATGATAATCAGCAAGGAAAATGCAAAGCGGCGCATATTGGTAGTGCTCAGGGGTGGTGGGTAGCGTTTGCCGACCCACGTAAAGAACATCACCATAGGAATACACAGAAGTGAAAAGGTCAGCATATCCAGTGTTAATCCGCCCTGAAAACCAACCATAATAATCCGGGCTGTTGAGCAAACAAGGAATATGCTAACCAAGCATAACCTTATCGTTTTCAACTCAAAGGGTTGGCGATAAAAAAGGTAAACAAGAGGTGGGCCGGCCATACTAAACATCCCTGCTAAAAAACCAGCTGTTGCACCAGATACTGCAAAAACAGCATTAGGGGAAGGTTCTTTTAAGGGTTCCGGGCGAAGCATAATTAACATACCGCCGGTAAAAATAGTGATGCCCAATAATAGCTGTAATAGATTATTAAATGACTCACTCAGGTAATCCAGTAGGATTAGACCGGCGAGTAATGCAGGAAAAATACCAGCACAGGTAATCATGACACGTTTAATGTCTAGCGCATGGAAGTTACCTTTGATAGCAATAAGACCGTTGATCAAGGTGACTGCGCTAATAACGACAGAAGTGAATGCAATGGGTACTAGGCTAAATGCAGTAACGGCGCCCATCACTATCATGCCTAAAGCAAACCCTGTGATGGTTTGTACATAGGTTGCAAAGGCAATGATAGCGATGAAGGGAATAAGTGTTTCTAGGCCCATGATGTGTAGGATTTACTCTTTAGGGATGATGGTTTTGCATTCTTTAAAAATACGGCTGCTGCAATTATGGCAGATGTCACGATCAAGCTGGTCGTATATTTTATGAATGGCTTCCCCTTTTGACTGAAAAAATGACTGCTCACCTAAGCTCTCAAAGTACTCGTCACGTCGTAGGTACTCATCAACTTGTGTTTTAAGATTGCTTAGAAATAGTGCTTGTCCGATGCTGCGTCTACGTTTTGCTTCTTGCATCAACATCTCGGCTCCAGCGATATCGATATGGTTCATACCGTTACCGATAATGAGCACGTTGGGTGAACTTATATTTTCAAGATAATCTTTTACGTAGTTAACTGAACCGAAAAATAAAGAGCCTTCGATGCGAATTACTTTTAGCTGCGGGCAGCGAGGCTGGCTAGTACCAAGAGCGTTGATGAAAAACGGTGTGGCGCTGTGCTGGTCTGGCAGCACTTCCACAATATTAGGTTGGGACGTACGCTTTAGATAAAACACCAGTGACAAAATAACGCCTAGGTAGATAGCAAACTCTAACGCCATAACAAGGGTCGCAGCGAAGGTAACAATTAATACAGCAAATTCCGATTTTCCTGCACGAAAGATCAATTTTATATGATGAAAATCAATAAGGTTATAGGCAACAACAAGCAGTAAGCCTGCCATGCTTGGAATGGGAATAAAGCGTGTCATTTCAGAAAACAGCAGAACAATAACTGCCAGTGAAATGGCTGCGATAATGGCCGCTAATGGTGTTCTAGCCCCAGATGTGAAGTTGACGCCGGTACGAGTAAAAGAGCCTGAAGAGGCGTAAGAAGAGAATACAGAGCCAACAATGTTTGAAAGTGCCTGCCCATAAAATTCTTGATTGCCGTTAATGGATTGGTGTGAACGTGTTGCTACTGAGCGGGCTATTGAAACCGCCTCAACTAAGCCTAATAAGCCGATAGCAATGGCGCCAGGTGCTAAGTCATAAAATACACTAGAGTCGACGCTTGGAAACATGAAGGGCGGTAAGCTTCCAGGGATTTCACCAACTAATGCGATGCTGTTCTCATCTGCACCTAGCCACCATGCAAAGACACTGCTGATGATCATAGCGATAAGCATGTTTGGCCAGCGGGGTAATATACGTTTAAAGAATAGGCATGTAACAACGGTAACAGCCGCGACAGAGAGTGCGTAAAAGTTGGTGTTGTGGGCTGCTGAAAATACCCCAGACCATGTGGATAGGAAGGATCCATTGCTCTCAATAGAAATGCCTAGAATATTTTTAACCTGGCTGGATGCAATAACAATGGCAGCCCCTGTTGTGAAGCCGACAACAACAGAGTGTGAAACAAAATTAACTAAAGTGCCAAAGCGAAAGAATGCTAATAGTAGCTGAAACAGACCCGCCATGAGTGTGAGTGCTAACACAAGATTGATGAATTCAGGGGAGCCAGGAGACGCCAGTGGGCTCACTGTGGTAAAGACAACAATTGATAACGCAGCGGTTGGGCCAGAAATAAGATGCCATGAAGATCCAAACAAGGCGGCAATGATGGCGGGAATAATCGCTGCGTATAAGCCATATTCAGGAGGCATGCCGGCGATCAAAGCGTAAGCTACACCTTGGGGAAGTACGATGACCGCATTGGTGATACCAGCAAAAAGATCATCACGAGCTTTGTCCATCGTAATAAGGCGAGACCATACCAGAAAGGGAAACAAGCGGGCCCAGTTAAATTTCTGCTTGTTTGGTTGGTTCTGCATAAGGCTGATCCTAGTGATTGATTTTTTTAACTTTTTTATTATGACTATCAAGTTATATGCTCTTGGTGCCAGAGCATAGATCCAGATTATCAGCGTTTTTAAGACCATGCTACAGTGGAAGGGTCCGCAGCTAAGTTCCTTTAACGTAGCCGCAGGCAGTATAAAACTGGTAATGCTGAATCTTTGTACTTAATTGAGCCAATCCTGAGGAATTCTAGAGCCAACAGCACGGCGGAGTGAGAGAGCCTAAGATTACTTAACGGCGGTAACTTGAATCTCAACCTTGTAATCAGGGGTTATTAGATCTGCTCTTACACAGGCGCGAACTGGCGGGTTCTCCGCATCGATCCAGCCAACCCATACATCATTCATGGCTGCAAAATCGTTCATATCACTAACCCAGATAGTGGCACTCAGTAGGCGTGACTTATTAGTACCGGCTTGAGCGAGAAGGTCGTCTACTCTGGAAAGGATTTCTTGAGTTTGTCCTTTGATATCCACGGAGGTATCTGTTGCCAGTTGGCCTGCGAGTATAATAGTACCGTTGTACTCGACAGCCTGACTCATGCGTTCGTTCTTGTTGTATCGGTTAATCATTTTTAAGGTTCCCAAATGCGCAGTGCTGATAAACTCGACATATCAAAGGTTTATTCAGTGCTGTGATTATTAGATTTACAAAGAAAAAAAGCGGCTCCCAACGACCTTAGCCGTTGGTCAGCCGCTAAAATATGGCTGGAGGACACCAAAAAACAAACACTCCCTCAGTAATGACAGGCAATTCGTTTATAGCGCTGCCCATGACTGAAGGTGATATAACACTAGCAACCTTATGTAGTTGCTAGATGTAACTAGCAGTAATCTTCAAAGTCTAAGGCTTGGCGATAGCCAAATAGAGCCTGAGCACCACCGGTATGCAAGAAGACGATATTGTCATCTTTATCAAAGTGACCTTTACGGATCAGGTCGATAAAGCCTGCTGCACCTTTAGCAGAGTAGACAGGGTCTAGCATGATGGATTCTTGGCGAGCAAAAAGTTCGATCGCTTCGATACCACTTTCTGTTGGTATTCCGTAGCCTTCACCCACGTAGTCACAGTTAGCCACAACATCTTCACGCTTAACCACACCAGGAATACCCAGATGTTCAGCGGTTTTTTCTGCGAGACGAAATACGTTACCCTCTTGCAGATCACGGGGAGCACGCACACCAATACCTAAAACAGGGATCAGGCTATTAGAAGCCACTAAACCTGTGACCAAGCCCGCCTGTGTACCTGCACTACCGGTAGCATGAACGACTCTATCGATCTTAAGACCCATATCATTTGCCTGTGTGAGAAGCTCTAAAGCTGCATTCACATAACCCAAAGCACCGATAGGGTTAGATCCACCACCGGGAATAATATAAGGCGTTTTACCTTGCGCACGTAGCTTTTCGGCAACCTCTTCCATCGCTTGATTCATGTCAGTATCAGCGGGGTACTTGCTTAAAGATGCACCAAACAGCTGGTCCAGTAGCACGTTACCATTGTAGTTATAGTCAACATCTTTACTGCCCGTACGGTCTTCTAATAGTACATGACACTCCATACCCATTTTGGTCGCGATTGCCGCCGTCTGGCGAGCATGGTTAGACTGTGTTGCACCTTGAGTAATAATGGTATCAGCACCCTGAGCAATGGCATCGCCCATCAGGAACTCTAGCTTGCGGGTCTTGTTACCGCCGCCAGCTAAGCCGGTGCAGTCATCCCGTTTAATCCAAAGATTAGGCCCACCAAGAAGCTTGCTAAGATTTTCCATGGGCTCAAGTGGTGTTGCCAAATGTGCAAATTGTAAGCGGGGAAAGCGAGATAAATGCATCGTAATGCTCCTGTTATTATACTTGTGCAGCTCATAGGCTTTGTTCAAGTGACGCTATTGAACTGTGATTTATCATAGAATTTCTCAACAACAACTGACCAATGCTGTTTTCTGTACAGCTTGGTACTTTTTGGCATACTCTAGATATAATGCGGCTTATGGGGCATATTCGGTATTATTTCAAAAATATAAAAAGGTAAGCTCACTCTCGCCAGCTATCGGTAGGCCTCGTGGCTCTTCCACCGTGTTTGGCGCTATTGTTGTGGCTTTTAAGTTCGCTTCTATTCTTAGAGAGGCCTATTCACGACTTCATCGAAGTTCGATGGTGGTTACTAAACCTTGCCAGAGAATCTGTTTTCTATACGAACATAAACTTCTTTTTACGCGTCTGACGATGCTTATGATTGAATTCATTGTCGGCAAAGGTGAATGGGTCATCCAGTGACTTATCTGTGAAAATATATGGCCTGTATTTTTCATAGTGCCGGACTTCATCGTATGTTCCCAAGCAGAATACCTTCAAGAGCCATTTTTCTGCTTCCAAAGCCTCTTTCGTCATACAACATCAAATACATCTTCTGCTGAACAACTGCGTTGCAAGACGTGTAAACATGCGGGCTTGTCATTTTTAGCATGGGGTCAGTCTGAATAAGCATTAGCCAATAATGTAAAAAAATGGAAATACTAAAAGCATGAGTAAGAACATAAACCCAACTCATATGACTATGACGACAATAAAAATAATGGTGATTCAAATGATGAAAACTACATTCTTACGAACAGTTTTAGCCAGCGCCGTTGTACTGGGCATGACGGCAAGCGCTGTTCAGGCAAAAGAAACGATTCGTGTATCTACCTACGTTAACGAGTCAGATATTCGTTATGACGGTTTCAAAAAGTTTGCTGAGTTGGCCAGCCAAAAATCCAATGGCGATTTAGACATACAGATTTTTCCATCGTCTACGTTACATGGTTGGAGTGAAGGTGTTGATGCCGTACAGGGCGGTGTGTCTGATGTTAGCTGGATTCCAGCCGATAAACGTCTTGCCTGTTATCGCGTGACATCCTTATACCCTGCTGCCGTAAGCCTTGAAAACCAAGTCGAGCTGGATGCTGAATATGCTGAGCTAATGCGTAGCGAATCGGCCAAAGTCGGCTTGGTGCCGCTGATCAATTCTAACTACTCCTACGACCAAGAGTGGTGGTTCGAAGAGCCTATTAAAGATCTGAATAACTTGGATGGAAAACTGGTTCGATCTATCGGCCCATTGGTCAGTAGCATGATTGAATCATGGGGTGGTAAGCCTGTGTTTGTTGCGCCCAAAGAAGTCTTCCAGTCAGCGGAACGTGGTGTGGTCGATGGCATCAATATGGGAGTGGCAACCTACAGCTCATGGAAGCTGTGGAGCGTGATGCCCTACATGGTCAATGCCAACCTTTTCTACGGCAACATCATGTACATGATGAATAAAAACAAGTTCGAGTCACTCAGCGAAAGCAACCAAACCGCACTATTGGAAGCAGCAACAGAAGCAGAGACTTGGTTAAAGCCTCGCTATGAAGACTGGGTCGATCAACGTGTCGGTAACGCGGTTATGAAAGGCGGCGGTGCCGCTGTCACGGTCTCTCAAGAAGCCCGTCACTCAATGATCGAAAAGGCACAATCTTCATGGGATAGTGAAGTGGATGCAGCCTGCGGCAAACCTCTTGCTAACAAGGTTAGGGCTTTATTTGCTAAGCACGCTAACTAAGTAATTTTTTGCAATAAGAGGGTGTCAATATGCGACAGGCATTGGCTCGACTACTAGAACGATTAGCACTGGTGCTGCTGTATTGCGGTGGTGTAATCGTCCTCATTCAGGCGGTTTGGATCAGTTATGGCGTATTCATGCGCTATGTACTGGATAGCCCTGACGGCATGGTGACTGAGGCAACAGCATTGATGCTAGTGCCTGTTGCATTCTTTGGGCTGGCGTATGCACTTAGCAACGACGCCTATCCAAAGGTCACATTGCTGCGGGATTTACTGCCTATCAAGGTGCAAGGAATCATCGATAGAATCAACCTGCTAATCATGACGCTTACTGGCATGTTTTTCAGTGTCTCCGCGTGTGAGGCTGCTTATCGCGCCTTTCATTCGGGGGCCGCTTCAGAGATTTTACTCTGGCCGCGGTTCTATTTCTGGGTTCCCGTTGCTATTTCATTGTTAATTTTTACCCTGCTAGCGATTGTTCGTTTACTTAACTACGAACATCCATCGCGCCGGGTAGATGCTGTACAGGAGGCTCCCTAATGGAATGGTACACTGTTGGTCTAGGTTTACTGGGTCTGCTCATTCTATTTATCTCGATTGGTCTTCCAATCCCATTCGCGCTAGCAGCGGCTTCGGTGCCGTTTCTTCTCAGTATTCAGTCGCTCTCGACATCACTGATAACGGCAGAGCTAAAACTCTGGGGAGTATGGGTTGATTACATACTGCTGGCGGTACCCCTCTTTGTACTCTTAGGAGAGCTCATTGGGCGGTCGTCGATTGGCCCCAATCTCTACTGGTTTATGCACAGTAAAGTTCCTGTCAGAGGCTCTGCCGCCTACGGCAGTATTGGTGCTTGTGCAGGTTTTGGTGCGGTCTGCGGTTCCAGCATGGTGGGGTCACTCACCATTGGAGGCGTTGCTCTTCCTGAAATGCTGAAACTGGGTTATGGCAAGCGCTTATCCAGCGGTGTGTTAGCGGCCGGTGGTACGCTCAGCGTATTGATTCCACCGAGCCTGATACTGCTGTTTTACGGTATCGTGACGGACCAATCGATTGGTGATCTATTTATTGCCGGCGTTATTCCGGGCATTATTTTAGTCTCGTTCTTTATCATTATTGTCGCTATCTGGGGCTGGTTACGCCCTAGCGATGTACCTGAACGTGATAACACCAACCCGATCCCTTGGGGATTGGCACTGAGTGCCGTGTTGCCGGTTATCTTTATCGGTCTGATTATCACGGTATCGATCTATACCGGTATAGCAACACCCACTGAAGCGGCGGGCATCTCCTGTGTCGCTACTATGATTATGGCCTTTACGGTTGGGGGTTTACGTTGGGATGGTTTTCTTGGGGCGATACGCGCCACCATGCAAACCATGGGCTACCTCGGTCTACTGTTATCGGCCGGTGTGTTGTTCGGTTTTGTGATGACTTACTATCGCGTGCCACAACAGTTCACTGAAATATTCAGTGCCATGGAGCTGTCTCCCTACTTAGTGTTGGCGATCATCATCGTGTTTTACGTCATCCTCGGCATGTTCCTTGAACCGGTCTCCATGACCTTCATTACTCTGCCAACGATGTACCCGCTCGTGGCCGCATCCGGTTTCGATCTGATCTGGTTTGGCGTGATCTATACCATCACCATGGAGTTGGCGGTGCTCACCCCCCCCGTAGGGCTCAACTTGTACGTCATACAAGCCCTGGCCCGAAAGGAAATCACCATCATCGACGTCATTATTGGCTGTCTGCCTTTCATTGGTGCACTGATCGTTTTATTGGGCTTAATGGTCATGATTCCCGATATAGCACTGTGGTTACCGAGCATCATGGATTAGGAGAGTGATTATGGGATGCATTAGAGTCGGGAAGGGACCCGTGTTGGTCTTAGTTCATGGGTTCTTAAGCGGACTTTCTTACTGGGATAAACAGATTGAAAGCTTAAGTACACGCTTTGAAGTTATCGCCATGGACCTGCCCGGTTATGGCGGAGAAACACAACAAACCGGTCTTGATACCGTCGCAGGCTTTGCCCGCACGATACTCGAACAGCTGGATAAGTTGGGCGTAAAAAACTTCCACCTGGTCGGGCATTCGATGGGCGGCATGATTGCTCAAGAAATAGCCCTTCAGGCGCCAGAAAGAGTTAATAGGTTGGTACTGTATGGAACCGGGCCTATGGGTGAGCTGCCTGGTCGTTTCGAGCCGCTAAAAGTCAGCATGGAAAAAGTGGAAAAGGATGGCACTGAAGAAGCCAAGCACTACACGGTCGCTAGCTGGTTTAAGCAAGGGGATAAAGACGCGAACTTTGAACCCGGAATGGAGCTGGCCAAAGATGTGTCACTGCAAACCTATATTAATGGATTGAATGCGATGGCGGGCTGGAGTGCCGTTGGGCGGCTAGATCAGATCCAGTCCCACACCTTGGTGATATGGGGAGATATAGACCGCAGCTATATATGGCAGCAGCCTTACGCTCTGTGGCAGGAGATACAAAACTCGAGTCTGGCGGTAATGCCACTGTGTTCACACAATGCGCATTTGGAAAACCCACAGCTATTTAACCAACTGCTGTACGACTTCCTAACTCATGAATGATATTTAAAACGAAAAAACACTTATCTAGGAAGGTGTGAAGTAATACAAATTTTTTGGCTAGAAACGACTGCTTAATGCCGTCTGTAGTTGAATCAAATGTGCTTGCTTGCAGCTTTCTTGATAGTGGTGCTGATAGTGATCAGAGTCACTGTTTGATTGGTCCAGTCTTATTTTTATGCGGTATTTTTTTGAGCTGGCCCCATCGTTGAGTTCTTACTGGTCATTGTCGGATGGTTATCTAGTTTCTAGCATAACTGTCAGAGTCGAGTTCGTTTACCTATCTTTTTAGGGGGAAGGTGACGGGCTCAGTAACTTTTGATAGATCCGAATTTGTGGGCATCGCGTTACGCGCTAAACGCTACGGTGGATAATAAATATGACAAGCCAAGCCAATTTGATACCGGTTAATTCCGGTCTTCCAGAATTTGAAAATAGAGATAAGCAGGAAACTAAATACACTACCTGCTACATGTGTGCCTGTCGTTGCGGTATAAAAGTAACGGTAGAAGATAACAAGGTCCGCTTTATACAAGGTAATCCCAACCATCCTGTCAACAAGGGTGTGCTGTGTGCTAAGGGTAACTCCGGCATTATGAAACAGTACTCACCTGCAAAGCTAAGCTCACCTTTGTTACGTAAGCCTGGTACTGAGCGTGGTGCGGGTGAGTTTGAAGAGATTTCTTGGGAACAAGCGTTAGATATGCTGGAAAAGCGCTTATCGCACATCCGCGCTACTGACCCTAAAAAGCTGGCATATTTTACAGGTCGTGACCAAATGCAGGCACTCACAGGTATGTGGGCTAGCCAGTTTGGTACCATCAACTGGGCTGCTCACGGCGGGTTTTGTTCCGTGAATATGGCGGCCGGTGGTCTCTATACGATGGGGCATGCCTTCTGGGAGTTTGGTGATCCTGACTGGGAAAATACGAAGTATTTCCTTATGTGGGGAGTGGCAGAAGATCACGCATCTAACCCGATTAAGCTCGGTCTAAAAAGGCTCAAAGAGCGTGGTGCTAAGTTTGTATCGGTAAACCCAGTTCGTACGGGTTACCAAGCCATTGCTGATGAGTGGGTTGCTATTCGCCCAGGCACTGACGGCATTCTTGCGTTGTCGATGGTTCATGTTCTGCTAAAAAATCAGTTGGTTGATGAAGAGTTTTTGATTCGCTATACCAACTCAGCTCAACTGGTAGTTAATACACCGGGACAGAAAGGTGATGGTCTGTTCTACCGTGCCGGTGGTGAGACTCCGCAAGTATGGGATCAGGTAACAGAAGCTTACGCGGATGCGAACCGCCCTGATGTATCGCCTGCATTATTTGGTGAATACACAGCGCCTGACGGAACACCATTGCGCACAGCAATGAGTATCATGTTAGAAAAGTATATGGGTGATGAGTACTCTCCTGAAGTGGCAGCAAAAGAGTGTGGCGTCGCGGCTGAAGATATTGAGCGAATTGCACTTGAGATGGCGCATGTTGCTTTCAAAGAGACCATCACGGTTGATGTAGAGTGGACTGACTGGGCTGGGCGTAAGCAAGATAAGTTTATTGGGCGCCCGGTATCGATGCATGCGATGCGTGGTATATCTGCTCACTCTAACGGCTTCCAAACATGCCGTGCTATCCATATGTTGCAAGTACTACTGGGAACGATTGACTGTCCGGGTGGCCATCTGGCTAAACCGCCATTCCCTAAGCATATTCCGCCTGGAATTAAGCCAGCAAAAGAGATGGCGCCCAATACGCCGTTGAAATCACCACCCCTTGGCTTCCCGACATGCCCAGAAGACTTGGCGATTGATGCTGACGGTAAGCCGTTACGTATCGATAAAGCTTACAGCTGGGATGCGCCTATATCGTGTCATGGTTTGATGCATATGGTGATTAGTAATGCGGTAAAAGGTGATCCGTACAAAATTGATACCTTGATGTTATTCATGGCCAATATGGCGTGGAACTCCAGCATGAATACTGAGCAAACTTTGGAAATGTTATGCGCCAAAGAAGATGATGGCGAATATAAGATTCCATTTATTGTTTGCTCAGATGCATTTAACTCTGAAATGGTGGCGTATTCTGACCTTGTATTGCCAGATACCACCTACTTAGAGCGTTACGACACAATTTCTATGCTCGACCGTCCAATCTCAGAACCACATGCTGCATGTGACTCTGTTCGTATTCCTGTGATTGAGCCTGATCGTAATGTGGTTTCTTGGCAGGAAGTGATGGTTGAGATGGCCGGACGACTAGGTTTTCCTGCTTTTACAACAGGAGAAGGTGAGCGTAAATACGATGATTATAAAGATTTCATCGTTAACTTCGAGAAAGAGCCAGGTATTGGTTTCTTGGCAGGTTACCGTGGTGAGAATGGTGATAAGTCGCTTCGTGGTGAGCCAAACCCTCGTCAGTGGGAAGCGTATGAAGAAAACGAAGGTTTCTTTGAATTTGAGTTAGGTATGAATCAGCGTTATATGCGCCATGCTAACCGTGACTATCTTGAGCTAGCAAAAGAAGCAGGCTGGATTGGTAATACTGATCAGATCGTTATTGAGCTTTACTCTGAAAAACTACAAACGTTCCGTTTAGCAGGGCAGGGCTTATATGACGGTCCAATGCCAACTGAAGCGCACCACAAAGAACGTTTAGTAAAGTATTTTGATCCGCTTCCTATCTATTACATGCCGTTGGAAGAGCAACGTATTGATCGTGATGAATATCCCTATCATGCAGTGAATCAGCGCCCCATGTTTATGTACCACAGCTGGGACAGCCAAAATGCTTGGTTGCGCCAAATCATGAACCAGAACTATCTGTACATGAATCGCGTAGCGGCAGAACGTGATGGCATTAAAGATATGTCCTGGGTATGGGTAGAGTCACACAACGGCAAGATTCGTGCGCAAGTTAAGTTGATGGAAGGTACTAACGAGCAAACGGTGTGGACTTGGAACGCTATCGGTAAGCGTGGCGGTGCTTGGGGCTTATCGGAAGATGCAAATGAGTCGACGGATGGTTTCTTGATGAACCACCTGATTTCCGAGCTGCTTCCACAAAAAGGCGACGAAACAGATCGTGTGACTAACTCTGACCCTATTACAGGGCAGGCCGCTTGGTATGATTTGCGAGTGAAAATCACACCCGCCGCGCAAGGCGAGACTGGTAGCTGGCCGCAGTTTGGGCCGTTGAAACCGCAGCCTAATGCGAAGCCATCTCCGGATATGCTGAGCTATACCAGCCATAAAAATGTCAATATTTTGCGCTCGCTGTCAGACATTCTGACACGGGGTGAGAAGTAACTGCAGACGGAGAATAATAAGATGAAATTAGGTCTGGTAGTTGATCTGGATTCCTGTGTTGGTTGTCATGGCTGTGCAACAGCCTGTAAGCAATGGAATACGTCGGGCACCATTGGTCCTTTGTCGGATAAAGACCCTTATGGTCGTAATCCTAATGGGGCTTGGTTAAACCGTATCCGTACTTATGAGGTGGATGATTCTCCGAACAGTAAAACGGTGCATATGCCGATGTCATGTATGCATTGTGACGACGCTGCCTGTGTCACTGTGTGCCCAACGGGTGCTTCGTATAAGCGCTCTGAAGATGGCATTGTGTTGGTCGATCAAGATAAATGCATGGGTTGTAACTTGTGCTCATGGGCTTGCCCATATGGTGCGCGTGAATTGGATCCGCAAGAAGGAACAATGAAAAAATGTACCTTGTGTGTGGATCGTATTTACGATGAAAAATTGCCGGAAGACGAGCGTAAACCTGCGTGCGTGATGACCTGTCCAACTAAGTCGCGAGTGTTTGGTGACTTCGATGACCCTAATTCAGAAGTCAGCAAATTGGTGCGTGATCGTGCCGGCAAACAGCTGCTGCCTGAGTTGGGTTATAACCCTGTAAATACTTACTTACCACCGCGTAACAAACCGGTTGTAGAGCAGTATCAGCCAGCATCGTTGAAAAATACGGTTAAAGGTTGGGTTAATAAGGTTATTTCCCGCTAATTTTTCAAGCGGCTGCGTTTGGAAATATGACAGTAGTTAGTTGTCATGTTTCCTAAAGTCGTGGTGCTTGAAAGTAGTGAAATAGATAGAGCCTGCTCCCTAGTTCAGGGAGCAGGCGCATAATAATAAAACGGCCAGCGTATTGGTCGAGAAAAACGGAGATTGTAATATGCATCCGGCTTTTTCAGTTCTAGTATTTACCGTGATGTCAGGTGCCGGTTATGGTCTGATCACATTAATGGTGCTGGGTCACATGAGTGGTTTTGCGCCTCAAGAAGATAGCGTACTGATCGGCGGCGGTGTGTTAGCGCTAGTGATGATTACCGTGGGTCTTCTTTCATCTACATTACATTTGGCAAACCCGAAAAACGCATGGCGCTCGTTCAGTCGTTTTAAAACATCGTGGTTGTCACGTGAGGCCGTGTTTGCGGTATTGTTTTACCCGTTCACCTTGATTTACCTAGCTGGTGTTTGGTTTCAAGGTGCAGAAGTAGGCACTTTTGTAGCGCTGTGCGGATTGGTGTCAGCAGTGCTTGCGATGGTGACATTGTTCTGTACGAGCATGATCTACGCTAGCTTGAAAACTATTCGTCAGTGGAACTCATCACTAACACCCGTTAACTATATAGCTTTAGGTTTGATGTCCGGGTCGTTATTGCTGGCGGCTGTTCAAGCGCTCTTTGCTGGTGAACTAGCGGCTATTCAATTGCAAATGGCAATGGGCTTGTTGGTGTTGGGAGCAGTGGTAAAAGTGGTTTACCTCTTTTGGATTGGCAAGCCCGCTGGTAGCACGATTAATACGGCAACTGGTTTTACACAGGCAAGCGTTCGTTTGCTGGACCAGGGGCATACATCAAACGGTTTTTTGAATAATGAGTTTGGTTACACGGTTGAAGCTAACAAATTAGTGCGCTTACGTCTGTTGATGCTGGCACTCGCTTTTGTCATGCCGTTTCTATTACTGCTGGCAGCGAGCAGTGCGTTAACCGTTATTGCGGCTTTGTTAGTTATCGCAGGTTTGTTGGTTGAGCGTTGGTTGTTCTTCGCTGAAGCGCGTCATGTTGTTCGCCTATTTCATGGTGATCAGCGTACGTAAGCTGAAGTGTTCCGCTAAATAAATGCGTAATGAGACAACGAAGTAGAGAGAACTGTCATGAATTTTGAAACGCGTAATCCGGCAAATGGTGAGTTGTTAGAAGCATTTGATATGCTGACTAATGAGCAGTTAGAGCAAAAGCTTAGCGTTGCAGAGCAAGCAGCAGATGCTTGGAGTTGTTCGGTTTATACTGATCGTTCAGCGTTGTTGCATGCTATTGCTCAGCAACTAACCAATAACCGCCAAACGTTAGCTGAAACCATTTCTCTTGAGATGGGTAAGTTGTTGCCGGAAGCGTTAGGAGAAGTTGATAAGTGTGCGGGAGCGTGTAGTTTTTACGCTGATAATGCCGAGCAGATGTTGCAAGATGATCTGATCGAAACACCGGCGCGTAGAAGTCTGGTGACTTATCAGCCGCTTGGCATTATCTTTGCCATTATGCCGTGGAACTTCCCTTTGTGGCAGGTCTTTCGTTGTCTTGTACCTGCGTTAATGGCGGGTAATGGTTTGTTGCTAAAGCACGCACCTAATGTGCCGCGCTGCGCAAAAGCAATTGAAAAACTGATACGCGATGCAGGTGCACCTGAAGGTCTTGTAACTGACTTAACTATCTCTGTTGAGCAGGCGGGGTTAGTCATTGCTGATCATCGTGTGCATGGCGTTGCCTTTACCGGTAGCGAAATGGCAGGGCGACAAATTGCAGCGTTAGCTGGCCAAAACCTTAAGAAAGTTGTTTTAGAGTTAGGCGGATCAGACTCGTTTATCGTGTTAGATGATGCCGATCTTAATAAAGCGATGGATGTGGCAATGCGCGCTAGGTTCGGTAATGCAGGGCAGATTTGCATCGCTTCTAAGCGTTTTCTTGTTGTGCCTAGCCGTATACAAGAGTTTACCGAGCTTATGGTGTCGCGAGTTAATGATCTGAAACATGGTGATCCATTCAGCGCTGATACGACACTGGCTCCCATGTCGCGATTAGATATACGGGACAAGGTTCATCAGCAGGTAATGGCGTCTATTTCTGAAGGTGCACGAGCATTGACGGGTTGTAAGCCCATTGACGGTGCTGGTTACTTTTATGAGCCGTCCGTCCTGGATAATGTGAAGTTAGGCATGACTGCTTTTAATGAAGAGATCTTTGGCCCCGTTGCGGCCATTGTTGCTGTTCGTGATGAAGCAGATGCAATTGCGCAGGCAAATGCTACTCGCTTTGGTTTGGGTGCAAGCATTTGGACAGAAGACCTTGAGAAAGGCGAGGCCATTCTGCGTCAGATCGATGTGGGTTGTGGTTTTGTTAATGCTCAAGTTGCCAGCGATGTTCGTATGCCATTTGGTGGCGTTAAAGCTTCAGGTATTGGTCGTGAGCTAGGGATCAGCGGTATTCGAGAGTTCTGCAACGCTAAGTCTTTGTGGGTTGCTTAGGCTATAAGCTTGCTTAGGTATTGGGCAGATATAAAAAAAACGGATGACTTGTTCATCCGTTTTTTTATGCAGGTAAAACGGCTAGCTTTCTATCCAAACGGTTAAGCCATTCTGCTTAGATCGTTGCGTAGCTCTTGGATTTTAGCAGCCATTACTTGTTCCATTTTATCCAGCTCTTCCATTAATACTGCGCGGCGGTCGCTGTTACTGTGCTTTTTTGAAAGCGTATTCAATTCTGTGATGGCGGCCATCAGAACAGGGTCGCTTCCCCCATTATCTTTACTTTTTTCTTGTGCTTGTGCGTCGGCGGCAACCACTTTATTGCATTCAAAATAGAAAGAACTACTTTCAGGCAGAGCTGAAGTCTCAGAGTTTTTAAAGTAGATTTTCAGCACTTCCTGATCATCTTTTTGGCTGAGTTTGTAGTGGCTGATAGCGTGAGGGTCAATCAATCCCATTGTTTTAAGTGTGCTGTATTCAGACATAGCTTTACCTGTTTATTCTTATATAAGTTCTTATCATTCGTAAGCGCCTGTAGGCTATCTTCAAGCATAAAGAACATGCAAGGAAGCAGTAGGGCCAGTTTGTGAGGTCTGATATGTCCAGATATGTTTGCTATAAATACTCTGGTCCTAAAAAACAAAAAATTCTGGCACTAATTAAGCACGTTACAGGCATCTATAGTTAAAGCATAATGATAAAAATCGAGCAGGAGATACGCAATGGCGACTAAAACTCAGGTACAGATTGAACTACAACCAGAAACACTTGATCTGTTTGATCGTTATCACAAATATACTGGCACTTCGCCTGAGTTTTATATTACTGAGCTTGTTGAAAAAACTTTACCTACTGTAAAAGCCATGGTTGATGCAATGGATGAAGCAAGCGAAAACCCCGATGCCGGCATCGATGTAATGGAGCTGTTTGCACGTAACATGGCATCTGCTGCTCTAGAGCAGAAAAATGCCGCTAAAGATGCTCCTCTTACTGTTTAGTGGAGTTCGCTTTTACGATTTTGGTTTTATCCCTATAAAGCGCGTCAGCTTGTTAAAGTAGGCGCGTTATATATTCCATTTTTGTTGCTATTTTCATTACAGCAACAACCAACTGTTTTATATCTTCTATACCTTTGCTATTACTATGAACCCTCGATGAGTAGTTAAAGGGATTTTATGTCTTACCCAATTGATAAAAAGCTGGTGATCGCCGTATCATCTAGTGCTTTATTTGATCTTCGTGAATCGAATTCAATTTTTGAAGAGTATGGACCTAAATCTTATAAGCAGTTTCAGGAAGATAATCTTGATAAACCTTTAGGCAAGGGCGTCGTCTTTCCTTTTATCAAGCGTTTCTTAAATATTAACAGCCGCTTTTCCGAACAAAAACCTGTTGAGGTTATCTTACTTTCGCGCAACTCAGCAGCAACGGGTAAACGTGTTTTTCGCTCGATACAGGCGTATGGGCTAGATATTACGCGTGCTGCGTTTGTTGAAGGGAAGTCTCCTTTTGAGTATGTGCCGGCCTTTAATGCATCGCTGTTTCTTTCTGCTAATGAGAACGATGTACATAATGCTATTGGTGCCGGCTTTCCAGCAGGCGTGGTAATGCCGGGCAAGTCTGTAAATGATGAAGGTAGTGAGGAGCTGAGAATTGCCTTCGATTTTGATGGTGTTATCGCTGATGATGAGGCTGAAGCTATTTTTAAGGAAGGCGGCCTTTCAGTTTTTCAGGCTTATGAAGTGATGAACTCTCATATCCCTCATAATCCGGGGTTATTGGCGGATTTGTTTAAAAAGCTCTCCTTTCTACAGCAATTAGAGGATGAGGAGATAGAGAAAAACCGCCATTACAAACGCGTAATAAGAACGGCTATTGTCACGGCTCGTAATGCACCATCGCATGAGCGTGTTATAACAACGCTTGAGTCTTGGGGGGTAAGTGCAAACGAGACTTTTTTCCTTGGAGGTATGTCGAAAGATCGAATTTTGTCGTGTTTTAAGCCACACATGTTTTTTGATGATCAGCGTACTCACCTTGATTCAAGTGCAGGAAATATCCCTATGGTACATATTCCGTTTGGGGTCGCGAACACACAAGCGCTAGAGTGACTGCTAGCTAATATAATTTAACCAGTCGCATTTCATCGTGTGAAAATGTTGGCTCTCATTTCTTCCTGTGGCGAAAACTCATGTGAGTACGTAAATACTAATGGCTTTGTAAAACCTGCTATAAAAATTTCTTATGTCCCTAACTAATGACATGTAATGGAAAAGAGAATGCCCTGCAGGTTATTATTAGTTTCCCTTTAGATCATGGCTAATTCAAAAGGAAATTGTCATTCATGTCTAAAATTGAGTTCTCGAGTTCGCAAAAAAATGTGATTGTTCAAAAGATCCAGCGTTACTTTCAAGAAGAGCTGGATCAAGAACTGGGCCAGTTTGATGCTGAATTTTTAATGGATTTCTTTTCCAAAGAGGTGGGCGCGTATTATTACAACCAAGGACTACATGACGCACAAGCAATGATTGAAAAGCAACTTGAAAGCATAGCTGATGCTATCTATGAAATTGAAAAGCCAGTTGTATTTACTCGCTAACCGTATTTGTAAAACCATTTGATAACTAATTGATTTATAATATCTGCCGTTGATAGTGTCGATCGTTGTTTTCTGTTCCAGAATGTTTATTTAATTGGTTGTTTTAAATGAAAAAAGCTCGTGTTCTTTTTGTCTGCTTGGGTAATATTTGCCGCTCACCAACAGCGCATGGTGTATTTGAAACACTGGTTGCCCAGCATGGCTTAGCGAGTGTGGTTGATGTTGACTCAGCTGGTACGGCTGCGTACCACGTTGGCAATCCGCCTGATTCACGCGCTACCAGTGCTGCAGCAGAGCGTGGTTATCAGCTAGATCACCTTCGTGCTCGTCAGGCGGTCTCTCAAGATTTTTCTGAGTTTACGCATATCCTTGCGATGGATGAGGAGAACTTACGCGAGCTTAAGGCGATAGCTCCTGCTAATTATGCAGGGCATTTAGGCCTGTTTTTGGATTTTGCTCAGTGTGTTGAGCGTGAAGTCCCTGACCCTTATTACGGTGGTGAAGCAGGTTTTGGTCATGTTTTAGATCTGGTTGAGAATGCCTCCATGGGGCTGTTGTTAAAACTTCAGCAAGTACCGCGTTGATGAGTATCGAGCAAAAATTACAGAAAAACTATTCGCTTCAAACGAGTAACACATTAGGCTTTTCTGCTTTTGCTGAATACTTTTTAGCAGTGAGGAGTGAGGCTGAGCTAGTCGCCGCTATAGATTATGCTCAGCAAAATGATCTTGCCGTGCGAGTACTTGGCGGCGGGAGCAATGTATTAATGGCACCGCAGATTGATGGTCTTGTTATCCGTATTGATATTATGGGTAAAAAAGTTCTTCATGAAGGCGTTGCGAATCGCGCTCTTGCAACAGAGGTTGTCGATATTGTTGTAGGGGGAGGCGAGAATTGGCACGAAACTGTTGAGTGGAGTGTTGCTCAAAGCTTGTCTGGCATGGAGACAATGGCTCTTATCCCTGGTCGTGTTGGGGCTGCTCCTGTGCAGAATATTGGCGCTTACGGGCAAGAGATGAAAGATATTGTCTTCAAGGTGCGCGCATATCAGTTAGAGACGGGGCGCTTTGTTGAGTTATTCAATGATGATTGTGGTTTTGCATATCGCGATAGCGTATTTAAGCAGTCCCCAGGGCAATTCATTATAACCGAAGTGGTACTTAGGCTTTCTTGCCATCAAGACGAGAGCATTCGATATGCAGCATTACAGAGCTATTTTAGGGATCAGGGCATTAGTCAGCCTGATATAAAGCAAATTTTTAATGCGGTTTGCGCTGTACGCCGTAGTAAGTTGCCTGATCCAGAATTGTTAGGTAATGCAGGGAGTTTTTTTAAAAACCCAGTGATTACTCAGACTCAGTTTGATCAGCTGAAGCTACAATGGCCGGGCCTCGTTGCTTACCCAGAAAACAAGGGCTTTATGAAGCTTGCTGCGGGCTGGTTGATTGATCAGTGCGACTGGAAAGGTAAGCGTGTAGGGCATGTTGGCGTGTATGAAAAACAAGCGTTAGTGTTAGTACATTTTGGCGGCGGTGATCGAACCGAATTACTCGCATTAGCGTCTGATATTCAAGCATCTGTACTAGCTACTTTCAGCGTAGAATTGGAAATGGAGCCTCAGCTTTTTCCCTTCGTATAATTTGTTAATTCTTCAATTTGTCTACTATAGTCCCAAGGCCGTTATAAAAAGTGGCATGTCTAAAAATAATAAAAATAGGCGGTTTGTGCGGCCGTCAGCCTTGGAGCGCCAAAGTGAAAAACTTTAAAATAAAGCAAAAGATCCTAATTCTAACGGCCATTCCGTTGATCTTAACCGTTGCCGCTATTATGACGGTATCGACCTACCAGATGCGCACTTTGGGCATGCAGGAGGTTGAACAAATTCGCTATACCATGATGGCTTCCAAGCAAGAATCGTTACGAAATTATATGGAAATCACCGCCACCTCGATTCGTCCTATTCTTGAAACAGAAAGTGATATTTTTACGGCACGCGAAAAAGTAAAAACTGCATTACGATCAATCTCCTATGGTGATGATGATGGTTACGTTTTTGCTTTTGATTATGAGGGTGTCACTAAGGTCCATCCTGCAAAGCCTGAGTTGGAAGGTAAGAACTTGATTAATCTAGTTGATGTGAATGGTGTGCGGTTAATCGAAGACCTTGTAAGTGCTGCACGAAACGGTGGTGGTTATGTAAGCTATTTATGGGATAAGCCTTCGAAAGGGCGCGAGGTTCCTAAGCTTAGTTATGCTATTGCGCTTAAAGAGTTTGGTTGGATGCTTGGGACAGGTTTTTATATCGATGATATAGATGATGCTGTTTTGTTAAAGCAGCAAGAAGTAGATGAGAAAATTCAAATGATGATGATCTTATCGCTTTCAGTGGGGCTGGCAATTTTGATCTTGATTATTATTGTTAACTTGTGGTTTTCAAACCGCGCGCTGGTCCAGCCTATTCGTGAATTGGCAGAAAGTGCCCGCCAAATGAGTTTGGGTAAAATGGATACTGTCATTACGGTCAACTCAAAAGACGAAATAGGTGAGCTTGCCGATGCGATTGGTCGTATGCAGAAAAGCCTTAAAGTGATCTTCAAAAAATTAAAGCAAACACCGAGGAATTAGCGTTGTCAGTGTTGTCTGTTTAGAAAAGTAAAAAGGCAGGTTATCTTGCCTTTTTATCTATAAACCTCTCAAATAAAATGTAAATTACTTGTAATGATCTATGCTAAAAGCATTGTTTATAGCCTCTTGGGTGTCTTTAGGATGATTGCCCGTCTCTTCAGGATGAATGCATGAAGAAAAGTGTTTCTGACTTTTTGATCGCTATTGGTGTTTTTCTTGTCGCTAATTTCGTTGCTGTTTTATCAGGGTTTAATGAGCATTGGGTTTTATGGACTTCGGATTACTCTGCGGTTGGGCTTAATGAGTTACCAGTAGCGTTAGCGTTTCTATCTTTGGCCTTGGCTTGGTATGCTTGGCGACGCCTGCAAGATGCTAATGCTAGTCATCAGGAATTGTCTAAAATAGTAGAGCAGCTGAGTGAGCAAGTGGAAGAAAGAAAGCTTGCTGTGGAACAGGCACAAGTACTCTCTGAGACTAAAAATGAGATGCTGGAATACGAGTATCTACGTAGTAAAAAGTTGCAGCAGGTTCGTATGATGAGTGATGCATTAGCTGCTGCCAGTACATTAGATGAGCTGCAGGAAATATCAGTTAAGTATTTAAAAAACCTGATACCTGATCATACGGTTGCTGTGCTGTTTGCTAATAAGGCCTTTGAGAACTGGGCCTTGGCAGGCGCTTGGGGCGAGCATAAAGATAAAGTCTATCCTAATGTTAAGCTAGAAGAGTGTCAGGTTTTACAGCAGGGGAGGCCTTATATTGACTCTTCAAATACGCAAAAAATGCTGTGTGATAATGCTAATTTAACCACAATAAAAAGTGTGGCTTGTTACCCTATTACTTGTCACGAAATGCAGTTTGGTGTTTTGCATATTCGCTCAGAGCGGCTAACAGAGTCGTTATTATCCAAAGAGGATGAACAACGAATTATAGCGGTCTGTAACACTATCGGTTTGCATTTTAATAACGCGCAGCTGCGAACCGAACTGAGTATGGCTTCTAACCGTGATGAGCTAACGGGGCTGTTAAACCGTAGAGGTTTGGGTAATACCTTAAAACGAGAAGTAACTACTTCTGGTCAGCAGGGATATGAAGTTACCGTCGCTATGATCGATATTGATCATTTCAAAAGTTATAATGACTCATTCGGCCATCAAGAAGGCGATAAGGCATTAAAGTTTGTTGCAGAAACGCTGGCTAAAAATATGAGAGCCCGAGATGTTGTTGCAAGATATGGCGGAGAAGAATTCATTCTTGTGCTACCTAATACCAGTAAAATAATCGCTTATAAAAAGCTTAAAATGCTGATTGCGACAGTGGCTAAAGATTCTGAAATTAGCCCGGATTGTAAGCGTGCAATCACGTTATCTGCAGGTATTGCGACCTGTCCGCAGGATAAAAATAGTGAAGAAGCATTGATTAAATCGGCAGATTTGGCATTGTATGCGGCTAAAAAGCGTGGTCGAAACTGTGTGATGGCGTATAAGGCCGCTAGCACAAAAGTCTCGGCTGCTAAGCAGCCTGCCGCGGTTAGTATTATTCCTACCAAACAGGTTAAGTAACCTAGAGTAAGTCCTTCCATGATTTTATACATAGCGGAAAAGCCCAGCCTTGGGCGTGCTATCGCTGATGCATTACCAAAGCCACATAAAAAAGCGGATGGTTGCATCCATGTAGGTAATGGGGATGTAGTGAGCTGGTGCATTGGCCATTTATTAGAACAAGCCCAACCTGAAGCTTATAATCCTGCCTTTAAAAAATGGACCATTCAGCACCTTCCTATTGTGCCCAGCGAGTGGAAGCTCGAAATTAAATCAAAAACCCGCAAACAGTTTACGGTACTAAAAAGGCTGATCAAACAAGCAGATCTGCTTGTAAATGCCGGGGACCCCGATCGCGAAGGGCAGATACTGGTTGATGAGGTTATTAGTTTTAGTGGTGTTTCTAAAGCAAAACGAGAGTCAGTAAAACGCTGCTTAATCAGTGATTTAAATATAAACTCGGTTAAAAAATCTTTGAGTAACTTACGTAGTAATGCTGAATTTGTTCCTTTGGCGACATCTGCATTGGCAAGAGCGCGTGCAGATTGGCTATATGGCATTAATATGACACGTTTATGTACTCTGCAAGGCCAGAAAGCGGGTTTTAACGGCGTATTGTCGATAGGGAGGGTACAAACTCCTCTATTAGGCTTGGTAGTGCATAGAGACTTAGAGATTAAGGATTTTGTGTCTAAGCCTTTTTATGAAGTATTTGTTACTTTAAAAACAACGAAATGTGAATGCTATAAAGCTAAATGGAAACCTAGCGAAGCTTGTGAGCCCTATATGGATGAGGGGGGGCGAGTTCTCTCTAAAAAATTAGCTGAGAACGTTGTGACACGAGTTTCAGGTCACAGTGGCGCTGTTGTAAAAGTACTGCAGAACAAGAAAAAACAGGCCGCACCACTGCCTTATAATTTATCTTCTTTACAAATTGATGCCGCCAAACGATATGGTTTAAGTGCTAAGCAAGTGCTTGATATATGTCAGCAGCTGTATGAAAAACATAAGCTCATTACCTACCCCCGTTCTGATTGTCGTTATTTACCATTGGAGCACTTTAGTGGTGCTGGATATGTTGTTAGTGCTATTGCAAAAACTTGTCCTGAATTAGAAAAAGCGGTTGCTAGCGCTGATCTGAAATTAAAAAGTAAGGCATGGAATGACACTAAAATTAGTGCCCATCATGCGATTATCCCTACGGCGAAAGCAATGGTGACGAGTCGTTTGTCGTCTGGGGAGGTCAATGTTTACGAACTGATTGCTCGGCAATATTTAATACAGTTTTATCCGCCTTTTGAGTATTTAGACAAACAGATTGATACTGAAGTGGCAGGAGGATTGTTTGTCGCCAAGCAAAAAGATGTATTGGTGCAAGGCTGGAAAAGCTTGTTCCCCGCCGTAAAGCAGGCGAGCGCCCTGGCTACTGGAGGTGATTCTGGAGATGGATTTTCAAGCGTAAACTTTCCTGACGTAAAACAGGGTGATACAGTCTTGTGTTTAGAAGCGGACTTATCTGAAAAGCAAACGAGCCCGCCTAAGCATTTTACTGATGCCACGTTATTATCTGCTATGACAGGTATCGCGCGTTACGTACAAGACCCCACTATTAAAAAAGTGTTAAGAGAAACGGATGGTTTAGGAACAGAGGCAACGCGGGCAGGGATTATTGAGTTGTTATTTGCACGGCAGTTCTTAACAAGAATTGGCAAAGATATTCGCGCAACAGAAGTGGGCATTCAATTAATTACTAGCTTGCCTGACAATATGGCACATCCCGATATGACTGCGCATTGGGAATCTCAATTAGAAGCGATAAGCCAGCGTGAAATGAAGTACGCTCATTTTATGGAGCCGATGACCAACAGTTTGCAGCAGTTGATTGAAGAGGTTCGTTTGGTTCAATTTCAAGGCCTACGAGGGCAGGGGAAGGCTCCGGCTAAAAAGCGCAGGAGAAAGAAAGCATCATGAGTGCTCCTGGAGATAACTTTATTGCGCCTTTGTGTGAAGAGCAGGTAGGCATACTTTTTCAAGATGAACATATTCTATTGATCAATAAGCCAAGTGGCCTGTTAAGCTTGTCGGGTAAAAATCCTTTGAATAAGGATTCGGTACATTTTCGTTTATCGCAAATGTTTCCGGGTATTACTATGGTGCATCGTCTTGATTTTGGAACGTCGGGTATTATGGTGCTGGCTTTTAATAAAACGGTTAATGCAAACCTTACTAAACAGTTTCAAAATAGAACGGTACAAAAAACCTATATTAGTGTTTTGAGTGGCCATTTAGATTGTGAGCACGGCAGTATTGATGCACCTATAGCGAAAGACCCTCCCAACTTTCCTTATCAAAAAATCTGTTATGAAAAAGGTAAGCAAGCACTTAGTCGTTTCAAGGTGTTATCTACATCGAGTAACCCGGACATAAGCCGGGTATTATTTACGCCAGAGACGGGTCGAACCCATCAATTGCGTATTCATAGTCGTGAGATGGGCTTCCCGATTATAGGTTGCGATCTGTATGGAACACCGCAAACCCAATCTATGTCTAGTCGACTTTTATTGCACGCTTTAACCTTGGATTTTGATCATCCCATAACAGGTGAGAGGGTTAAGGGACGGTGTGAGTGCCCATTCTAAAGTGACTATCTTAAAACTAGCAAAATAATTTATTCGTCGAGCAGTGTTTGTATTCAATATTTTGCCCGTCAGCGAAGATACATGTTCGGGTATAGAATAATAGTGATCTCATAAGTCAATGTATGAGTAAGGCGAGTGATAATTAAGGGTTCTGTTTCGCGAAAAGAAGTAGAAGTGTAGGTTTTTTGCTTGTATAAGCGCCATGGTAATTCAGAGTTCTCCAGAAATATTCTCGATGATAGCACTTAGGGAAATGTTGCAGAAATATAGGCTGCTAAACATTGGCAATGTAAACTATTCGAAAATAAACACGCGAAGATCTTAGCTGGTATCGCAAGATAGCAAGCCTGATTTCAGGGCTTATCTTCTTGCACAAGGAGTAAGAATGTTTTGGAAAGCTAAACAAGACCGTGATTGGGATTTAAAAAAGCTCACTGATGAGCAGCTAGAATCCCTCCCTCTAAAAGAACTGCAACGAATAAGAAACAAGCGTTGGGCGAATGGTTTAGAGGAGCTTCAAACAAGAGCTCAAGATGAGCTTGATCGAAGAGATCCTCGTATTAACTGGTGTTGCCTGCGTTGCGGAAAGAAAAAATTTCATGAAAAAGAAATTCGTGTTTCAGGTGGTTTTTTTGAAAGCTATATAGGTTGGGAAAGAAACAAATACCACGCTATTGTATGCAACTACTGTGGGAAAACAGAATTTTATAATGTTCTTATGTCAGGCGCTGAGCAAAGTATTGGCTTCTTTGGTAGCTAAAGTTGCGTATTAAAAAAGCGGCTATTGCCGGTTTTATGAGTTTGATGTGCGAAAGTCATTAGTGAGAAGGGTTATTATTTCAAAAAGTTATCAATAGAGTCCTCAAGCGCTCCGCGATGATTTGTTTTGCGCGGTTGTATAGCGGTTATCTGAGGTTGAATTAAGTCTAGTTTTGGTTGTTTCTTCTGTTGTGGGACCATCGCACGCACAATGACTGCTTTGGCGTGTTTAAGGTGGGAAAGAGCAAGCGGTTTTTCATCTTGTGTAATAAACTGCTGTGCTTGGTGTATGTGTGCATCAGCAACTATTGAGATATTTAGCCAGTAAAGCTCTTGACCATAGTTTTCAGCTAGCAATGGCGATAACTTGCCCTTTTTTAGCATTTGATTAAGTAGTTTTTCAGTAAAGTTGATGTAAATTTGGAAGCGCTTTAAATCTTTGTCGCTGTTGAACACACCTTGCCCAGGCGCGGTTCTATCAGCTGTTTCTTTTTGATTATTTACTTGTGTCATTAGATCAGAATCAGGTGCTAATTGGCTGATCTCTTCTATTTGCACCATGGCATGGTTATTAAGCTTTTCTAAGATTTCTGGTTTACAGCCAGCTGCTTTGAGTGTTGCAATGGCGTCTAATGTATTAAAAGTTTGCTTGCGCAGCCAGTCTAGGCGCTCATGTTTAGCCGTTGTATTGTATTCTCTTTGAGAAATGAAATAGTTGATAGCCAGCGCAATTGCACCAATAACAGCTATTATGACGATATAAATCAGATTATCTTGCAACATGGTATGAAACTGCCTCGCTAAGTCTCTGAATTATATAGTTAGGATGTACTGTTGTTAAAGGGAGTATTGAAGTTATTTGCTATTAGCTGATTATAGTACTTATGGACTTTTTTATGAGTCTTGCTTGACCCCAGTTGTATAAGCACTTATATATGCTCGCTATTTTTATTGTGTCGTATCTGCCCGAGGATAGTTACCCCTATGGGAAAGTCGCTCGTTATTGTTGAGTCACCCGCAAAAGCCAAGACAATTAATAAGTATCTTGGTAATGAATATGTCGTTAAATCGAGCGTAGGTCATATCCGTGATCTGCCTACGAGCGGTAGCGCCACAAAGTCAGATCCTAAGGCCCGCGCTAAGCAGGCTGCGCTGACACGTAAAATGGCGCCTGAAGAAAAAGCCATTTACAAAGCGAAAAAAGCTAAAGACCAGTTAGTTGCAAGGATGGGCGTCAACCCCGAAAAAGATTGGGAGGCGCATTACGAAATCCTTCCTGGGAAAGAGAAAGTTGTCGAAGAATTGCGACGTTTAGCTAAAGATGCCGATACTATCTATCTCGCGACCGATTTGGATCGCGAGGGAGAAGCGATTGCTTGGCATTTGAGAGAGGCTATTGGTGGTGAAGATGAGCGTTACCGTCGTGTTGTATTTAACGAGATAACGAAAAAAGCTATCAGCAGTGCATTTGAATCACCTGGTAAGCTCGACATGAATCATGTCAATGCGCAGCAGGCGCGCCGTTTTCTAGACCGTGTTGTGGGTTATATGCTGTCTCCTTTATTGTGGGAGAAAGTTGCTCGTGGGCTTTCTGCAGGGCGAGTGCAATCGGTTGCTGTGCGTTTAGTTGTTGAGCGAGAGAAGGAAATTCGCGCCTTTATTCCTGATGAGTATTGGGAAGTACATGCGGACACTAAGACGGCTACTGCTGAGGCTTTAAGACTGCAAGTTGCTCGCGTTAGTGGCAGTGCGTTCCGGCCTTCATCTGAAGCTGAAACTAATGCACATTTAGCCGCGCTTAAAGATGCTGAGTATACAGTTCTTAGTCGCGAAGATCGTGCGACAAGCAGCAAGCCATCGGCTCCATTTATAACATCAACGCTTCAGCAGGCAGCCAGTACACGCTTGGGCTTTGGTGTGAAGAAAACCATGATGATGGCCCAGCGGTTATATGAAGCGGGTTACATCACATACATGCGTACAGATTCAACCAACTTGAGCTCAGAAGCTGTAGAAAGTTGCCGTGAATATATCGGTGATCACTTTGGTAGCAAGTATTTACCTGAAGAGGCTATTCGCTATTCAAGTAAAGACGGTGCTCAAGAAGCGCATGAGGCGATTCGTCCAAGTGATGTGAATATCGAAGCTACTGCTTTAAAGGCGATGGAGCGCGATGCAGAGCGTTTGTATGAGTTAATTCGTCGCCAGTTTTTGGCTTGCCAAATGATGCCAGCGCTGTATACCAGTTCACGCATTACAGTGAAGGCAGGTGAGTTTGAGTTAACCACGAAAGGACGTATTTTACGTTTTGATGGTTACACGCGGGTAATGCAAAAAGGTAAAGGTGATGAAGATCTCATTTTGCCGGATGTGAAGAAGGGTGAGTTGCTGACGATGACAGCGATTGATCCTAAGCAGCACTTTACTAAGCCAACGGCTCGTTTTACAGAAGCTAGCTTGGTTAAAGAGTTAGAAAAACAAGGGATTGGTCGTCCATCCACATATGCATCAATTATCTCTACTATTCAGGATCGTGGCTACGTCGAGATTCAGAATAAGCGTTTTTATGCCTGTAAAATGGGCGATATTGTGGTTGAGCGCCTTACCGAAAACTTTACTGACCTAATGGATTACAGTTTTACCGCGCGTATGGAAGACGCCTTGGATGAGATAGCCCAAGGTGAAGCTGAGTGGAAAGTGCTGCTCGATCGTTTTTATGGTGGTTTAACGCGTAAGCTAGAAGAAGCGCTTGATCCTGAAACAGGCATGCGCCCTAACTCGCCAACAGAAACAGATATTCCATGCCCTGAATGTAATCGTCATATGATGATTCGTACCGGTAGCACAGGTGTGTTTTTAGGCTGTTCGGGTTACAACTTGCCGCCGAAAGAACGTTGTAAAGCAACAATCAACCTAACCCCTGGTGATGAGGTTGTTAGTGTTGATGGAGATGAGGAAGAAGAATCTCGCATCTTGCGTAACAAGCATCGTTGCAATCTTTGTGATAGTGCGATGGATAGTTATTTGGTCGACAAGCAGCGTAAGTTGCACGTATGCGGAAATAACCCGGATTGCCCAGGGTACGAAGTCGAAGAGGGTAGTTATCGTATTAAGGGTTATGAAGGCCCTTCGCTTAAGTGCGATAAATGTGGTGCTGAAATGCAATTAAAAACGGGCCGTTTTGGTAAGTTCTTTGGTTGTATGAATGAAGAATGTAAAAACACTCGTAAGCTGCTGAAAAGTGGTGAAGCTGCGCCGCCTAAAATGGATCCGGTGCCTATGCCTGAGCTGGCCTGTGAAAAGGTTGAAGATACCTACATTCTTCGTGATGGTGCTTCTGGGTTGTTTTTAGCCGCAAGCCAGTTTCCACGTAACCGTGAAACACGAGCACCCAAAATTATTGAGTTACTGCCTCACGAATCTGAGATTGACCCTAAGTACACATTCCTGTTTAGCGCGCCAAAGCGTGATAATGAGGGGAATGAGACTATTGTACGATACAGTCGTAAGACAAAGGAGCAGTATGTGATGACTGAGGTCAATGGCAAAGCAACCGGATGGCGTGCATTCTATCAGGGTAATGCCTGGGTGATAGAAGAGCCAAAGGCTAAAGCGAAGAAGAAGTAACCTTTAATGGTCATGTTATAGAGGTAGTGTATGAGTAATGTATATCTGGTCAGGACGAATCAGAAAATTAATTTTGCACGTATTCATTTAGATGCTTTGACGGTCGCGCAAGACTCTACGAAGTGGAGTAAGCACAACGAAATTGAATCGTATAATGAATCTATTTTGTTTCATTTAGCGTCGGCATACGGTTCATTTTTACGAGAAGTTGCTGAAAAATATAGTTTTGATACCAGCAAGGTAAACACCTTGGCTGATTTAGAAGTTATGTTTGAGGCATCGGGGCAAGAGTCACCAGAAAGGATTGAGCTGGTAGGCTTGGAGAAGAGTGAAGTAAGTTGGTTGCATAAAATGCTAGCTGCTTATGGAGCTTGTTGGAAAGCCCTTGATAATCATAGTGAAGCTGCGAGTGATAAAGTAAGCGTTTCAGAAATTCATGTTGTGCAGATTAACCCAAATCATGCAGAAGATAGCGATATTCTGGCCGAATACAAACAGTGGCTTAATGAGTTTCGTTCGCTAGTCGAGCGTTTACGTTCAGATATGCAAGAGTGGTAGTGAGTAAAAATACAGTGGAACAAACAGTACTTGAGATTATCAAGCTTCCATCAGGCGAATACGCTATGCGTAAGGCGGGTGAGGATGAGCCACTGATCACAGTGAACTTGTCGCAAAAAGTTAGAGATGGTCTAAATGGTCAGTCTGAAGAGTTAGCGCGTATGATTCTTGTAGCTGGTGCAAAGATGATGTCTGAGTTATCAATGGAGTCTGCGGAAGCACCCAAGACTCCTAAACCGGTAATCCACTAGTTCTTCCCTTTTGTCTGCTGTTTTAGTGGTGGCGTCTTCTTATGAGGATGCCGTTACTACATCCTTGTTGAGCTGAGTGCTCTAAATTTTTAATCTCATGTTCTGATATCTCTTCGGCCCAGCTAATGACTGCGTGACAGGTGCCCGTACTTAATGCTTTTTTTGCAAGCTGCAGTACTGAATGATGCTCATCTGGGTAGAGTAAAATTACCTTGTTTAAGTCAATACCTGCATCCTGTAAGAGCGAACGAGGTAAGTTGGTCGGCGGCGCTACCCATGCAAACCAGCGGTCTTCATGGCTGAGCTGTGCCAGTAAAGGCATGAGCAGAGGCATATCGTTGAGTTCGCCGCTACGTGTGACTATTTCAGTTATTTTTCCGAACTCTTTTTTTGTGGCTGGCGGTTTTTGGTGGATCTGGTTTTGTTCGTGTTTGCGTAACAGCGCCATGCCGGGTCTGTTGCGATGGTTATGTAATTGAATCACAAATCACCTCCTTGCCTAATGACGCCTACGCCTAACCCTTCGATAGACAATTCTTGCTGTCGAAGGTCAACTTGAATTGGTGAAAACTCTGTGTTTTCTGCAATCAGATAGACCATGTGACCTTCTTTTTTGAAGCGTTTTACAGTGACTTCGTCATCAATGCGGGCGACAACAATTTGGCCGTTACGTGCTTCTGTACATTGATGTACAGCGAGCAAGTCACCGTCCATAATGCCAATGTCTTTCATGCTAGTGCCATGGACTCTCAGTAAATAGTTAGCTGGTGGATGAAAGAAGTCAGCAGAGATAGTGCAGTGCTCTTCGATATGTTCTTGTGCCAAAATAGGAGATCCAGCAGCGACACGCCCTATTACGGGTATCCCGTCTTCTGCTGCTTCCAGTTCAGGTAGGCGTATACCGCGAGAGGTTCCCGGAATAATCTCAATCGCGCCTTTTCTCGCTAATGCTTTAAGGTGTTCTTCGGCAGCATTAGCGGATTTGAAACCAAGTGTTTTTGCGATTTCTGCACGTGTCGGTGGATACCCGGTTGCTTCAATGTGCCCGCGGATGCATTCCAGTACTTCTTCTTGACGTTTGGTTAGTTTCATAATGTTGCCTGTTTATTTATACAGTATCTGTGATTATATACAGCAAGTAAGTGATGTAAAGTAATTTTCTGTTTATATATCCAGTATCTTGGTATGATCCACGCCAAATGTTATTCGGGTAGTTTGTCTTGCTTAGTGATGCTCTTAAAAACTCTATACAGGCTTCTTATCGACGCTTTTTAGCGGACCATGAGATGAAGCCGCGTTACGGCCAAAAAATGATGATTGCGCACGTAGCGCGAACACTCGGTGCTATAGAGGTGGACGAGAAAGGAGAACGGGTTAACGAAAATCATCTTTGTGTGATTGAGGCAGGGACCGGTACGGGTAAAACCATGGCCTATCTGTTAAGTGCAATTCCTATTGCGCAGTCGCATTCTAAGTCTTTAGTTATTTCGACTGCGACCGTTGCATTGCAAGAGCAGCTGTTAAATAAAGACCTACCTGAAGTGGCTCGTCTCCTAGGAGAGTCAGTTAATTATGTGCTGGCTAAAGGTAGGGGGCGTTATTTTTGTATTTCGCAGGCGGAAAAACTTTTAGACTCTCAAAATCAAACGGGACAAATTGCTCTATATGAAGATGAGATAGAGCATAGTATCGACCCTTCATTGCTGGTTTTTTATCAAGAGCTGTTGGGTAAGTTTGCTGCAGGTGAGTGGGATGGTGATCGAGACAGTCTTGCTCAAGAAATAGAGGCTGCAAACTGGGCCCCTCTAACGAGCGATCATACGCGTTGTACCAATAGGCGCTGTAGTAATTTTTCTGTATGTCCTTTTTATAAGTCTAGAGACTCTATGGATAAGGCCGACATTGTTGTGGCTAACCATGATTTAGTCTTGGCTGATTTGTCATTAGGTGGCGGTGCGATTTTACCCGAACCGGCTAATACTGTTTATATATTTGATGAGGCTCACCATCTTTCGTCTAAGGCAACGGGGCACTTTGCTTATACAATGCGTGTTAAAGGCACGCAACGTTGGCTGAAGTCATCCGTAAAGCAGTTAGATGCTATGCTGGATGAATGTGATAACAACGCCGTTTTGGCGCAGTATGTTGAGCGTATGGCGCCTGCACGCCAAGATATCGATATTGCGCTTGATCAATTGCATAGTGATTTGCGAATAATGTTGATGGATGGTGTTCAGCGCCCTGCATCAGAGCGTTTTCGTTTTCCAAAGGGTGTGCTTCCCGAAACAATGATGCATAGCGCAAAAGATATTGCCTCAGCGGCAGAGCGCTGGATGTTAAAAGCGGAGCAAATCGTTGATGTGCTTAAAGAGGCACTGGACGGAGGTGTTCCTGAGATTAATAGGGACGTAGCAGAGCGTTGGTATCCTCGTATGGGCCTACTTTGGATGCGGGCTCAGTCCTTGTATTGGCTAAACAAAAGCTATGCGGTGGCTGACCCTGAAGGTGTTGCGCCAACGGCACGTTGGATTAATTTAGTCGATGCTAGCGATGGCGTTGATTTTGAGTGTAGAAGTAGCCCCGTGTCAGCAGCAGATACATTACAAGAGCACCTTTGGTCCAGTTGCTTTGGTGCTGTGTTAACGTCAGCAACGATGACAGCGCTAGGGCATTTTAATCGTGTGATTCATGAGTTGGGATTGCCACAAGATGTATTGTGTGAGCGGTTGCCAAGTCCATTTAATTACCCTCAAGCAGCAGTATTGTCGGTTCCGCGTATGGAGTCGGATCCTGGTAAACCAGAAGAGCATACGAAAGAAGTTATCAGTATCCTTAATAAGGGTTTGGCGAGTGCAGCGGCAACACTGGTATTATTTAGCTCATGGCGACAAATGTTTACTGTGTTGGAAAAGCTTGAGAGTACGATTCGTAGTAAGGTGTTGGCTCAAGGCGATTTAACTAAGAACGAAATTATTAGAAAGCATAAAGAGATCATTAATGCAGAGAAGCCTAGTATCATTTTTGGCCTGGCGTCGTTTGCAGAAGGAGTGGATCTGCCAGGTAAGTACCTGACAGAGGTTATTATTACTAAATTGCCGTTTGGTGTGCCAGACGATCCTGTTGATGCCACGATGGCTGAGTGGATAGAGCAGCGAGGTGGTAATGCATTTATGGAGTGGACTGTACCTGAGGCGTCAATGCGCTTGACGCAGGCTACAGGTCGACTCTTACGTACCGAGCAGGACAGTGGTCGGGTTATTTTATTAGATAGACGTGTAGTGACGCGCCGTTATGGCCGGCAATTGCTGGATGCGTTGCCTCCTTTTCGTCGTGAAATCAGTTAAAAGTGAGTAATACATTGGAAGAATTAAACCCAGGTAACACGAAAGAGTCGACTACCGTAAAAGAGAATGGAAAAATAAAAGGTGAGCGTAAAGATAAGCGTCGCTCATCTGGTCGTAGTCGTAAGTCGGCAAAAAAGAGCGCTTGGACTCCAAATGATTCTAAGGTTGCTGTTGTTGACGGCAAAAAGCGTTTTCATGATTTTTCACTTCCAGATCAGCTTATGCATGCGATCCATGATCTAGGATTTGAATATTGCACGCCTATCCAAGCTGATACCATTAAGCCGGCTTTGGCGGGTAAAGATATTATCGGAAAGGCGCAAACAGGCACGGGGAAAACTGCTGCTTTTTTGGTAGGAATAATTACCGATCTATTAGATTTTCAGCTTGAAGATAAACAGCGCCAGGGAGAGCCTCGTGCGCTCATTATTGCGCCAACACGTGAACTTGCTTTGCAAATTGCTGATGATGCAGTGCTACTGTGTAAGTACACAGACATCAACGTAGTTTCTATTGTGGGTGGTATGGACTATGAGAAGCAACGTAAAGAGCTAAAAGCAGGTCCTGTAGGTATTTTGGTTGCTACGCCGGGTCGCTTAATTGACTTTGTACGCTCTAAAGAAGTTGATCTACATAACGTTGAAGTGCTTGTCTTAGATGAAGCAGATCGTATGTTGAGCATGGGCTTCATTCCTGATGTCAGAACGATTATCCGGAATACGCCACGTAAAGGTGATGAGCGTCAGACCCTACTTTATAGTGCTACTTTTACCGATGATATTATGAGTTTAGCGCGTCAGTGGACTGATGATCCGGTTCAAATCGAGATCGAGGCTGAGCGTCGTTCAACAGAAAATATTAGCCAAAAAGTCTTTCTTGTTTCTAGTCATGAGAAATACAAATTATTACGCAACTATATCCGTTTGAATAATATTGAGCGTGTTATCGTTTTCGGGAACCGTCGACATGAAACCCGTGATCTTGCAGAGAAACTTAAAAGAGATGGTGTAAGAGCTGCTTTGATGTCTGGGGAAATTCCTCAGCACAAAAGGGTTAAAACGCTTGAGGACTTCAGGAACGGTAAAATTGAAGTGTTGGTAGCAACGGATGTTGCTGGGCGTGGAATTCATATTGATGGTGTTACTCATGTTGTTAATTACCAGTTGCCTGAAGATGCAGAAGATTATGTGCATCGTATCGGACGTACCGGTCGAGCGGGGGCGACGGGAACTTCGATCTGCTTCGCCTGTGAGAATGACTCTTTTATGATTCCAGACATAGAAGAAGAAACAGGTGTCAAATTAGAATGTATTCACCCCAGCGAAGAATTGTTAGCAGACCCTAATGCTTATAAAACAGCAGTGCCGGTAGCTGTGGTTGCAGTTGAGCCGGTAATTGAAACGACAGGCAAGGTTGAGAGTAGTGTCGAAGCGGTTGCTGGCATTGAAGAAAATACTCAGCAAGGCCTGAAAGAGGTGGCTGAAACTTCTGTTGCTACAACCAAGGAGCTACCTGAAAAAGATGTTGCCCAGGAAGCTGTCGTTGAGCAAGTGCCAGAGGCCAAGCTTGATACGGCACCAGAGCAAGTGCCAGAGGCCAAGCTTGATACGGCACCAGAGCAAGTGGAGCTGTCTTTAGCATCACCTGAGGTTGCAGAGCCGGCTAGTGTTGTAGCAAGCCAAGGTGAGGAGACGAATCGTTCCGATGTCTGAAGATCGACATAAAACGCGCTTAATTGCGCGCATACTAGCTATCGTAGTCAGTGCACTTTTTGCTGTTTTTGCAGTGGCAGGCTATCAGCATACGGGTGATATCACGCAGTTATTAGTGTTTTTAGTGATTTCGGTTATTGCTTACGGTGTTGTGATCTTTATCTTTAAAGGTATCGATAAGCTGTTAGATAGCATTGGTGATCAGTAGCAATGAACAATCTGTAATAAGGGCGAGCACATGAATGCAGTGCAGCAGAAAGTTGCTGTGTTAGGGGGTGGTAGTTTTGGAACTGTCATCGCCAATATAATGGCAGAAAAAGGAATTAAAGTTTCTCAGTGGATGCGTGATTCCAGTAGAGCTGAAGAAATTAACCAGCAGCATATGAATACGCGCTACTTGCCAGATTACCCTTTATCAGAGGACTTGTGGGCAACGTCAGATATTGAGCTGGCGTTAAAAGAAGCTACGCTTATTTTTGTGTCTATACCAAGCCAGAGCTTTCGCTCGGTGGTACAGCTAGCCAAGCCTTTTTTAAAGGCTGGGCAGATGGTGATTAGTACCACTAAAGGAATTGAAGGCGAAACTTTCAGCTTAATGAGCGAGATTCTTAAGGATGAGTTGCCAGCCGCTAAAGTAGGTGTTTTGAGTGGCCCGAACCTAGCTAAAGAAGTCGCTAAGCATCAGCTAACGGCGACTGTTATTTCAAGTGATGATGAGGCGTTGCGTACGGATGTTCAAGCGGCGCTACATCAGTCTTACTTTCGAGTCTATGCCAGCTCTGATATGTATGGTGTTGAACTGGGTGGAACGCTCAAAAATATTTACGCTATTGCAGCAGGCTTAAGTGCTGCGTTAGGCATGGGCGAAAATACTAAGAGCATGTTGTTAACACGCAGTCTTGCTGAGATGAGTCGCTTTGCAGTCAGTATGGGGGCAAACCCTATGACGTTTCTTGGACTTGCTGGTGTGGGTGATTTAATAGTGACTTGTATGTCTCCTTTGAGTAGAAATTATCGCGTGGGTTATGCGCTAGGCAGCGGAGAGAACTTAGAAGAAGCCGTTGAATCTCTAGGGGAGGTTGCTGAAGGCGTGAACACCATTCGTATCATTAAAGCTAAGGCTGATGAGCTAGAAATATATATGCCGTTAGTCTCTGGCTTGTATGAGGTGGTATTTAACGGAGCACATGTTCAAGAAGTTGTAAAAGCCTTGATGATGAATGAGCAAAGCTCAGATGTTGAATTTGTACTCCCTAGGGAAGCGAACTAATGTTGATCCTGATGCGCCATGGAGAGGCCGGTTGGGATGCTTCAAGTGATCGAGAGCGTGTCTTGACGGAGGCAGGGATTGCTTATATTGATCGGCAAATAACGCATTATCAGCAATCTCTTTTATCCATAGAAAAAATTATCAGTAGTTCTTACGCTCGAGCTAAGCAAACGGCTTCTCAGGTGCATAGCATTATACCTGAGGCGCAATGGGTAATTGATGATCGTTGGTCGCCTGATGCGCCGCTCAGCGATGCGATAGCAGCACTAGAAGAGCACTGGGTTGATAACTTGCTTGTTGTTACGCATCAGCCGCTTATTGGTTATGCCGTTCCTTTTTTGGCTGAAGGGGTTGTGCATACTCCTGAACCATTGCTTCCTGGGCAATTAGTGGTTCTTGATCTTCTTTGGCCTGCCTCAGCTTCCGCTATCCGTTTATCTTTATAATTCTGAAGCTTTCTGTGTAAAGCTCTGCTAATTTATTAGTATGAATGAAAGACAATTTCGACTCGACGAGTTAACGCTACATGCATTGGAGTCTGGTAAAGGCCAGAAAAAGGTCATTGTGGCGCTTCATGGGTGGCTAGATAATGCGGCTACTTTTAATGAAATCCGAAAACATTTTAGTGATTACCACTTTATTGCGCTGGACTTAATGGGGCATGGGATGACAGATCATCGCCCTGCCTCAATGCCGTACTATATTTGGGATAATGTCGGCGATCTGCTGTTGGTGTTAAACCAGCTGGGGCTAGATAGAGTCACCTTGCTTGGGCATTCAATGGGAGCCAGTATTGCAACATTATTTGCGGGTGCTTTCCCTGACCGCGTAGAGCGTCTTTATTTGATAGAAGGGTTGGCTCCGCTGGTTTATGAAGCGTCTGAACTGCCGGTATTAATGGGGGATGCAATACTTAAGCGGCGTAGGATGAAATCAAAAAGTCTCAGGCCTTATCCCGATAAAGAGGCTGCTATTAATGTTCGTATGCAGGGGCGTTGGCCGGTGAATCGCCAAGCAGCAGAATGGTTGATAGAACGGGGTTTAAAGCATGTCGAGGAAGGTTATATTTGGCGTAGTGACCCTAGCTTGATGCTGCCGTCGTTATTGCGCATGAGCGAAGGTCAGGTTAGCGCATTTTTGCAAGGGGTGGCTGCCCCTGTTCGTATTTACTTAGGGGATACGGGCATCCATGATGAATCATGGATGCCAAGAATCGCGCAAATTAAAGCAGTAAATGTTATAGATTTAAAAGGTAATCATCATCTGCACCTTGAGCCTTTGGCAGCTAAGCTGATTGCAGAAGATATCAAAATTAGTATTGAGTGAATGTTTTAGGTAAATAGCGTTCTAACTTTCAAATAGTCATAAGGGTTGTTTGCTGATGTGGTTAACAAGGATTTGCTCACTTATATTGCTATTAGGTTCGTCAATTGCTTATGCAACAGATGATCTTGCAGGGTCCGCGGATGATGGTGTTTTAGAGCGGTTTAGAGGGTCTTGGATAGTAAATTACAGCACGGCACCTCTAACAGATTATGCGCTACCTTTAGGTGGTGTTGAGCAAGTTAATGGTGTTGAGCGATTGGAGCGTGAAGAGCGCATTACTGGTCGTCTTACACGTATCAGTTACCGTATTCCTGAAGGAAATAAGACACGTAAAGTGTTTGATTTTTTTAAAACTCAGCTCGAAATGAAAAAAGCAGAAGTGCTTTTTAAGTGTCAGGGGCGAGAATGCGGAAGTAGTAATTATTGGGCTAATGATGTTTTTGATTTCTCTAAACTTTATGGTGTTGAGCGTACACAGTACTACTTAGCAGCGCGATTACCAGGAGTGACTGTGTTGATGTATACGGTCGAGCGTGGAAATCGCAAGTTGTATGCGCATATTGATGTTATTGAAACAGATGCCGTTGCGCGTATAACTGCCACCATCAAAAGAGAAGGGTATGTCGGCCTTTCGGTTAGTCAGTTGCCTGATATGGACTTGCTTGAAAAGTTAGTGAGCCAGTTAGAGGCGCATACAAAAGACATTACGTTAGTTGTCCACCACAAAGGAGATACGCTAGCGCTTGGTAGTGAGCTTGGTGCTGCTAAGGCGTTGCAGCTGCGTCAGGCGCTTGCCGGGCGCAATATGACGAGTGTGTCTGTTCAGTCAGTGGGTGCGCTTGCGCCTTCTGTGTTAAAACAAAACCAGATGGTGGTTGTTCTTGTCTCTGGCGCACCCTAATTATGACAAGTGTTTCTTTGGTGTTGGGTAGCGGGGGAGCTCGTGGATATGCGCATATTGGTGTGATTGAAGTCCTTGAAGCAAGGGGATATCACATTAATTGCATCGCGGGTAGTTCGATGGGGGCCTTGGTCGGTGGTTTATATGCCGCTGGCGCACTTAAAGAATATACAGAGTGGGTTGAGGGTTTGTCTCGATTGCAGATTTTGCGTCTGCTGGACTTAACGTTTGGAATAGGGGCTATTCGCGGTGATAAGTTATTTCAAAGAATAAGAGAGATGGCGGGTGATCCGGACATCGAATCTTTGCCAATCCCTTTTACCGCCGTTGCGACCGATATAGTTCACCAAAAAGAAGTGTGGTTTCAGCGCGGCTCGTTACAGGCAGCTATTAGAGCGTCTGCTGCTGTTCCGGGTGTATTTACCCCGGTTGTTGATGCGCATAGGGTGTTAGTTGACGGCGGTGTATTGAATCCTTTGCCGATTATTCCAACAGTTGCGACACGCTCAGATTTGATTATTGCTGTTGATTTGAACGGCAGTCCAGTTATGCCTGATATAGAGTTGCCTAAAGGTGATGAGCCGGTTGAGGGTGATTTGTTTGCTCAAAGCTCTGTTGATGAAAAGATATCAGATGATGGGCGCGTGGTTCAATTGCTTCATGGTGAGGCAGAGGGCAAGATTAAGCTTGATAGTAACTTGGATGTCATCATGAGTTCGCTTGAAGTGATGCAAGGAGCACTAACGCAGTATAAAGTTGCAGGCTATCGTCCAGATTTATTGATGAACATACCGACTGAGATTTGTCGTTTTCACGATTTTCATCGAGCCAGTGAAGTTATTGACGAAGGTCGGCGCGTTGCAACTGAATGTTTAGATAAAATTGAAAGGTGTTCTTGATAGATGCGATTATGAAGCTTGATACTTAAAGCTACTGGTTAAAATAGTAGCTTTAAGTGGGTTGTTTAGCCGCTAAGAAAGTAGAGAGAGGAACTCTGAACGAGTTTCAGGTTTTGATCTAAAAGTACCTAGCATCATGGATGTTTTCATAGAGCCGTTCTGTTTTTCAACGCCGCGCATCATCATGCACATATGTTTTGCTTCGATCACTACACCAACGCCTTTGGCGCCTGTCATTGACATAATTGCCTCGGCGATCTCTTTTGTCATGTTTTCTTGGATTTGTAGCCGGCGAGCGTACATGTCAACTATGCGTGCAATTTTTGATAGTCCAATCACTTTGCCGTCTGGGATATAAGCGACATGTGCTTTGCCAATAAAAGGCAGCAAGTGGTGTTCGCACAGAGAGTAAAGTTCAATATCTTTAACAAGAACCATTTCGCTATTATCAGATGGGAAAAGGGCATTGTTTACCACTTCTTCAAGATTTTGCTGATATCCGCGTGTCAGGTAGGCCATTGCTTTTGCCGCGCGAGCAGGAGTATCGACTAAGCCTTCGCGGCTAAGATCTTCGCCTACTTGTTCGATAATGGTAGCGTATGCTTTTTCCATCACTGATGAATACCCTCTGTAATATAAGTCAAAAAAAATGCTAAGTTACGCGAACATGACAGTTTCGTAAAGTAGGCTGTATTAATTTATTGTCTGTTTTGTTTTAACAGTATGTAAAGTGCCCCAGAGCCACCGTCCTTAGGCTGGGCGGAACAAAATGCGAGTACTTGAGAGAGTTGCCTTAACCAATCATTTACATAGGACTTTAGCACAGGCTGCTGGCCTGATTGGCTAAATGCTTTTCCATGAATAACCATGACTGAGCGCATACTTTGGCGTTGTGAGTCTCTAACGAAAGCGCTGAGCTCGTCTCTAGCGGTATCTACTGTCATGCCATGCAAGTCAATGCCTGCTTCCCAGGGGATATGCCCTTTGCGAAGGCGTTTCATTACACTGATTTGTATGCCAGGGGCTGCAAAAATGAGTTCTTCATCAGATTCTACTATTTCGACGACTTCGCTAGAAAGACCATCAATAACTTGTTCTGTTTCTGCTTGGGCCATAGCGCGATGATACGCCCGTTGTTTGTCCTTGCGTATAGGCCCATTGGTTCGCAAGACAGTTTTGTCGTGCTTTATAGGTGAAACATCTCCCATTACCTCACTAAAAGAGATTTCTGGGTCAGTCTTGTTGGAGTTTATTTTGTCAGACATAGCACCGAACACGTGAATTCATTAAACTGTCTGGCTTAAACCAAATCAGATCCAGGTATTATCCCGATAGTTATGATGATTGATCAAGAGCAGGTTGCAACTGAATTACAAACAGTGCGCGATTTTATTCGTTGGACGTGTAGTTTACTGAATGAGCATAAGGTTTATTTAGGGCATGGTAATACTAATACGTGGGATGAGGCCCTGCAGTTGGTTATGGCTGGCGTTTACCTTTCCTGGAATAGTGATAAAGCGGTGCTAGATGCGCGTTTGATGGCCTCTGAAAAGGCCCGGGTTATCGACTTTGTTCACCAGCGTGTCGAAACACGTAAGCCGTTGCCTTACATTACTAATGAAGCATGGTTTATGGGTATGCCTTTCTACGTAGATGAGCGAGTGCTCATTCCACGTTCACCCATTGCGCAATTAATAGAAACAGAGTTCTCTCCATTTTTACGAGAGGGGCGAGTTGAACGCGTGTTGGACTTGTGCACCGGCAGTGGTTGTATTGGTATTGCGTGTGCTTATGCCTTTGAAGAAGCGCAAGTAGACTTGATTGATATCTCTATTGAGGCGCTAGTTGTTGCGCAGAAAAATATCGAGCAGCATGAGCTAGAAGAGCAAGTCACGGCTATTCAGAGTGACCTTTTTGAAGCAGTCGGCGGTCAGAAGTATGATTTGATTGTTTCAAATCCGCCTTATGTTGATCAGCAAGACTTTGAAAGTATGCCGCAAGAATATCATCATGAGCCAGAGCTAGCGTTAACCTCTGGAAATGACGGCTTAGATATTACGCGTTCTATTTTACGTGAAGCTTGTGATTATCTGACAGATGATGGGCTTTTGGTTGTAGAAGTTGGTAATAGCGAAGTGCACCTGATGACAGAATTTGCGCATGTGCCATTTACTTGGGTTGATTTACCTGAGGGTGGTAACGGCGTATTTGTGATTACTGCGCAAGAGTTAAAGCATTTTCGCGACGAATTTTGATTCGGGCGTTATAATGAATCAGCAGATTTAATAGAGAGAATTATAGATAATGTCGGGAAATAGTTTTGGTAAGCTGTTTACAATAACGTCTTTCGGTGAGAGTCATGGTCCAGCTTTGGGGTGTATCATTGATGGCTGCCCTCCTGGAATTGAGATATCAGAAGCTGATTTGCAGCGCGATTTGGATCGACGTAAACCAGGTACATCCCGGCATACAACTCAGCGTCGTGAGGCGGATGAGGTGCAAATTCTTTCTGGTGTTTTTGAAGGAAAAACAACGGGTACTTCTATCGGTTTGTTAATTCAAAACACCGATCAGCGTTCTAAAGACTACTCAAACATTGAAGAAACCTTTCGTCCAGCGCACGCTGACTATGTGTATACGCATAAATATGGTTTTCGTGATTATAGAGGTGGTGGCCGCTCTTCTGCACGTGAAACGGCCATGCGCGTTGCTGCAGGCGGTATTGCCAAGAAGTATCTCGCTAGTAAAGGCGTAGGTGTTCGTGGCTACTTATCTCAGTTAGGCCCCATTTCGATTGATGAAAATAATTTTGATTGGGATCAAATTGAGCAAAACCCATTCTTCTCTCCTGACACTGCAGCGGCAGAAAAAATGGAAGTGTATATGGATGAACTTCGTAAAGAAGGAAACTCTGTAGGCGCTAAAATTTCTGTTGTTGCTTCAGGTGTTCCAGTAGGGCTAGGAGAGCCGATTTTTGATCGCTTAGATGCAGAGCTTGCGCATGCGTTAATGAGCATTAATGCAGTGAAAGGAATCGAGATTGGTGATGGTTTTGCGGCGGTTGAGCAAAAAGGCACTGAGCACCGTGATGAAATGACACCTGAAGGGTTTCTTTCAAATCATGCGGGTGGCATTTTAGGTGGTATTTCTACGGGGCAAGATATTGTTGCACATATAGCGCTAAAGCCTACATCAAGCTTAAGGCTGCCGGGGCGAAGCATTAATATCAAAGGCGAGCCAATTGAAGTTATTACAAAAGGGCGGCATGATCCTTGTGTTGGGATTCGAGCGACACCGATAGCGGAAGCGATGATGGCCATTGTCTTGATGGATCATTTTTTGCGACATCGTGCGCAAAATGCTGATGTTGAATGCACTACGCCGGTTATCTCAGGCTAGCTTTAAATTAAAAGCGAGGCAAGCACGCTCGAATAAGCTTGGTTGTTATGATGGTGGTCGTTTTTCTTGCGTTAATCGTGTAAAACAACGTAAAAGATTGGCTTTGTTTGTAAGGTGCCCGGCTTTGGCTGGGCATTTTGTTTTCTGGTAGAGCGTTAGGTAATTACTTAGAAAATGTTGGTTTGCTCGAAGGGGTAAATCGTGTGGTATTTAAGGTCGCTTGTTCTTATGGTTATAAGTGCAAGTTAATGAAAAAATTATGCAGTACAAAGATGGACTGAATTGATGACTACTACCTTTCTAGAAACACTTTATGATGGCTACGGGCAGTCGTACACTGTTGAAGAGATTTTGTTTGAGCAACAAACTGATTCTTGGCATTTGATCATTTTCCGTAATAAAGAGTTCGGTACAGTTATGGCGCTGGATGGGATTATTCAGACAACTGAGCGCGATGAATTTATTTATCATGAAATGCTGACGCATGTTCCTTTGTTTGCGCATGGCAATGCTAAACGTGTACTAATTATCGGCGGTGGCGACGGTGGTATTTTACGTGAGGTACTGAAGCATCCTGAAGTTGAGCACGCGACTCAAGTTGAAATTGACCAGTCTGTTATTGATATGTGTAAGACTTATCTGCCTAAGCACTCTAATGGCGCGTATGACGACCCTCGAGCAAATATTGTTATTGCTGATGGTATTGAGTTTGTTTGTGAAACTGATGAAAAATTTGATGTCATTATTTCTGACTGTACGGACCCAGTTGGGCCTGGGGAAGTTCTTTTCAGTAGCCGCTTTTATGAAGGTTGTAAAAGTTGCTTGAACGATGGTGGTGTTTTTGTTGCGCAAAATGGTGTTGTTTTCATGCAAGTAGATGAAGTGCAAACAACGCGTCGCCGTTTAAGTCCGTATTTCTCTGATCAAACGTTTTATTGCACTGCAGTGCCAACTTACATTGGCGGTAATATGACGCTGGCTTGGGGAGCTGATGATGCCTCCTTGCGTAATGTTTCTGTTGATGTGTTGGAGCAGCGTTTTGCGCAAGCAGGAATCAAAACTCGTTATTATAACCCTCAGATGCACGCGGCTGCTTTTGCGTTACCACAGTATGTGATTGAAGCGCTAGCTGACGTCTAGCATTTGCATCGACATAAAAAAACCGGCTAATGCCGGTTTTTTTTATGTCGATTAAAGAGCGTCAGCATAAAGCGTGACGCCCTTTAGGTTTACTCGCTTGGCGCTTCAGCGTTTAGCTTAGCAGCCTCTTCCGCTTGGCGGCGACGGATTTCCCTAGGGTCGTTAGGTGCACGAGTCGTACGTCGAGCTCTTCGGGGTGCTCGCTCAGGCGGCTTCTCTTGAGTTGCCTCTGCCGTTGCTGCAGGAGCTGTTTCGGCGGTAGCTTCTTCTGTTATTGTTGTTTCTTTCGCTGTTCCAGTGACTTCAGGGCTGTCGACTACCGTAGAGGGTGTTTCATCAGTAGTATCTTCAGTAGTCACATTATTGCTTGCTTCATCTGCTTGAGTAATTTCTACTGTCTCAGCAACTTCAGCAACTTCAGCAACTTCAGCAACTTCAGCAACTTCAGCAACTTCAGCAACTTCAGCAACTTCAGCAACTTCAGCAACTTCAGCAACTTCAGCAACTTCAGCAACTTCAGCAACTTCAGTAACTTCAGCAATTTCAGCAACTTCAGCAACTTCAGCAACTTCAGCAACTTCAGCAACTTCAGCAACTTCAGCTGGTTTAGGCTCTTTAGTGGCTTCGGCTGCTGTTGTTGTTTCAATTACGGCAGTAGCGGCAGTAGCGGCAGTAATTGCTGTTGCTTGCGTATCCGGTTGAAGAGCTTCGGAGTCTGCAACTAATGTGCGTTCAGCTGAACGTTCATTGTTTCTACGACGACGACCACGGTTACGGCTGCGAGGTTGATCGCTGGTGGTTTCAGAAGGTTCTTCAGTAGCTTTTGCGTTTTTATTGCTACCAGAAGATTTTTCAGTTTTATCGTCACTGTTTTTGCGAGTACGGCGGCGGCGGCGCGGTTTGCCGTTCTTGTCATCATCAGGTTGCCCCGCAACTCCCGCAGCACTGGCAGAGCCAACAGCTTGAGGTGCTTGCTCTGGTGTTACTGTAATAACTTCGTCTAGCTGTTTACTTGGGCGGCCGCGTTCTGAGCTGTCACGACCATTGCGGCGTGGCTTGCGATTTCGCTGGCTGTTGTCTCTCGAACCGTCGCGCGAATTACTTCTCTTATTGCTGCTTTCTTTTGCAGCAGGCTTAGCTGGGGTTACTGGTTCTGCTTTCTTTTCTTCAGAACCAAATAATGAAGCCAGCACCGCCATAATGCGGCTGCCAATACCGACGGGCTTAGCTGCAGCTTTTGCAGTAGGCTTCGCTAACGTCTGGCTACTGGGTGCTACTGGCGCTGCTGCTGGTGTTTCGGCTGGGGCCGGTGCTGCTGGCGCTACGCTTCGAACAGCTGCTGACTCGCGTTTTACGGGTGGTGTGCGTGCAATCTCTTCTGACTCAGTTTCTGGCTCAGGTTGTAGAGTGTAGCTCGCATCATTAATCGTTGTGATTGTGTGGTCATCCCGTAAGCGAACCACTTCATAATGAGGTGTTTCCATGTTCGGATTTGGCACGATAACAACACGAACGTCGTGGCGTAGTTCAATGTCATGAACGATGCGACGCTTTTCGTTAAGCAGGTAGGTGGCAACAGTAACTGGTAAAATTGCTCTGATTTGCGCCGTGCGATCTTTAGACGACTCTTCTTCAATCAGGCGCATGATAGAAAGTGCTAGAGACTCAGTGTCGCGTATAGATCCCTGGCCATTACAGCGTGGGCATACAGTGCCGCGGCTTTCGGTCAGAGAAGGGCGTAGTCGTTGACGTGACATCTCTAATAGACCAAAGCGAGAGATACGTCCCATTTGCACGCGAGCACGATCAAGTTTCAGAGCGGTAAGAAGTTTTTCTTCAACGGCGCGCTGGTTTTTGATTGGTGTCATATCGATAAAGTCGATAACAACTAAGCCGCCGATGTCGCGCAAACGTAATTGGCGTGATACTTCTTCTGCAGCTTCAAGGTTTGTCTGTAGTGCTGTTTCTTCAATATCTCCACCGCGAGTCGCTCTCGCTGAGTTAACATCGACAGACACTAGCGCTTCTGTTGGATCTATAACAATAGAGCCACCAGAAGGCAGTTGTACTTCGCGTTCGAAAGCCGTTTCAATCTGGCTTTCAATCTGGAATCGATTAAACAGTGGTGTTTGCTCTTTATACAAACGTAATTTGCTTTCGTAAGAAGGCATGACCTGTTGAACAAACTGCAAAGCGTTTTGATAAACGTCTTCGTCATCAATCAAAACTTCGCCGATATCCGCGCGTAGGTAGTCACGAATAGCGCGAATAACTACGTTACTTTCCTGATAAATCAGGAACGGTGAGGGTTTGTCGCTAGACTCCTTGATCGCATCCCAAAGTGTTTTTAGGTAATCAAGGTCCCATTGCAGTTCTTGAGATGAGCGACCAACACCAGCAGTACGGACGATGATGCCCATTTTGTCTGGAACATTGACGCCATCAAGCGCTGCTTTAAGCTGAGTGCGTTCTTCGCCTTCGATACGACGTGAAATTCCGCCAGCACGAGGGTTATTAGGCATTAGAACTAGGTAGCGTCCAGCTAAGCTAATGAATGTAGTTAGGGCTGCGCCTTTATTGCCGCGTTCCTCTTTGTCGACCTGAACAATGACTTCAGTGCCTTCTTTAACTACATCACGAATGCTAGGGCGGTTACCGCGTTGTGGTTGCTTGCTGAAATACTCGCGAGAGATCTCTTTTAGAGGCAAAAAACCGTGTCTGTCAGAGCCGTAATCAACAAATGCTGCTTCTAGGCTAGGTTCTACGCGGGTGATTTTTCCTTTGTAAATATTAGCTTTTTTCTGTTCGCGGCTCTCTGATTCAATATCTAGGTCGTAAAGGCGTTGGCCATCTACGAGTGCGACACGCAACTCTTCAGGTTGAGTCGCGTTGATCAACATTCTTTTCATTTTAAATTATTTCTCTATTGCAGAGAGTGCAATTCATCCTGTCCGATCTGTCTGGTGAAAACGTTACACGATTCAATCATACGATACAGTTCAGTATTGAGGATGCCAGTATCTATAGATGATAGTACTGCGCAAATGCATCTGCGGTGGAGGAAAAAACAGCCACTATTGTTTTTCTAAGTGTTTGTGTCTGCGAGATGAAGTCGCAGGTTCTAGGCTGTTGATGCGTCTCCACCTCCAATCAAATCCAGCAGGAGATGTTCGGGAGGTAATGCACTCTCTTAAAAACTTTAATAAATACTGCCGTGCTGTCTTAGTTATCATGCTTGTTCGTCTCAGATGCTTAATAATCTGAGCGCTAGCATGAGTTTTACTACTATTAAGTCGTAACTGACATTAGTCGTAACGTAGATTCTACTATCGTGGGCATGAGTGAAAAAACATCTTCTCAACAGCCCATTTATCTATTTTTTTAACAATAGCTAAAGCCAACAGCGTTCGGCGACGCTACAATATAGCAGCTAACCCATACAGCATCAATCGAGAACACAACTTCCTCAATGTCAGATAATAAGCCAGCCGCTAATATTAGCGTTCGTTATATCGAAGTAGAAGATGATCAAGCAGGACAACGTATTGATAATTTTTTACTGACTGCCTTAAAAGGCGTACCTAAAAGCATGATCTATCGCATTATTAGAAAAGGCGAGGTACGTGTTAATAAGAAAAGAATTAAACCTGATGGTCGTATTCAAGGCGGCGATTGGGTGCGAATACCACCCATTCGTGTATCTGAGCCTGCTGATGCCCCAATTGTTGGCAAAGCGCTACTTGAACTATTAGATGCGTCGATTCTTTATGAGTCAAAAGCGTTGATTGTCCTTAATAAACCTTCAGGCCTTGCTGTGCATGGTGGGAGTGGTATTAATCTTGGTTTGATTGAGGCCATGCGCCAATTAAGACCGGATGAACGTTTTCTTGAGTTAGTTCACCGTCTTGATCGTGATACGTCGGGCTGCATCATGATTGCTAAAAAGCGCAGTATGTTACGTCATTTGCATGAGGCTTTACGTCAAAATCGTGTAAATAAGATTTATCATGCCTTGGTGGTTGGTAAATGGGAGTCTAAGAATAATGTGGTAGACGCACCTTTGCGTAAGAATGAACTGCAATCCGGTGAAAGGGTCGTCAAAGTTCAGCCAGATGGTAAAGCTTCAATTACACGTTTTAAGGTATTACGTCGATTTACCCAAACGACCTTGGTAGAGGCTAAACCTGTAACGGGGCGAACGCATCAAATCCGTGTGCACACGCAATTTGCAGGCCATCCCATCATTGGTGATGATAAATATGGCGTTGAATCAATTAACAAAGATATGAAAAAGCAAGGTGTGCGTCGTTTGTTTCTTCATTCGGCAATGTTGCAAGTAGCGCTACCAGAGGGTGAAATGTTAAACGTAAAAGCGCCATTGGAGCCTGCATTGAGTAGTGCATTAGAGCGCTTGGCAGAACAGCAAAATAAAGCATATAAGGAAGAGTCTGAATGATAAAGGAGCAAATTTATCGTTGTGCAGATCGTATTTTAACAAGTGGAGAGCAACCCACTCCGGAAAAAATTAGTGCTGAATGCCAGGTTGATGTTAATGAAGCGGTGCAATATCTAAGCAGTTGGAAACAAGACCTTTCCGATCGCATTAGTTTTGCTAGAAACAATATTTATGTACCGGATGTTCCAGAATCTCTTAGCTTGTCATTTGGCCGTATTTGGCAGCAAGCGGTGGATGAAGCAAGCTCGCGTTTGCAAAATGATCAAAAAGTTACGGGAAATAATTTAGAAGAAGCAGGTCGGGTTTCTGATGATGCTATTAAAGAGATGCAGTATCGCCAGCAGGACTTAGAAAATCGTTTACGTGAGCAAAACCAGAAAAATGGTGAGCTGGCAGGGCATAATAAAGCGATTGAAGCTGAATTGTCGGTATTGAAAACGGGACTGGCTTCAGAAACTACCTTGCGTAAGCAAGAAGAACAGGTTCGCTCAAATGTTGAGCATGAACTTGCACATCTAAGAAAGACCTATGAAGATTCGAAGCGTACTTTTGATCAGCGTATTAAGGATGAGCAGCGCCATATGTTGGATTCAGTCAGTAAGGCTGATGTCGATGTTCGCTATTATAAGAATGCATTAGAAAAGCTGCGTGATGAAGTTGGTAAGAAGGAATCAGCGCTAACTAAGTCGATTCACGATATCAAAGCTGAGCTTGCGAAGAAAGATGTCAAGATTGAAACGCAGCGCTCCCAGTTGCGTAGTCAAGAAACAGAGCTGAAGTTACTTAAGCAAGATGTGGCATCTCAAAGCCGCGAATTAGCACGTTGTACCTCATCGCTTTTAGCTGAAACAAATAAATCCAAGCGCTTTGAAGATAAAGGTCGTGATCTGGATAATGAAATAAAAAGACTTAATCAAAAGCAATATAACTCAGCAACTGATTGGAGCCGCCGCGAGAATAATCTGCGTAAAGAAGTCAAAGATAAAGAGGATGAGCTGTTAAGAACAGTCTCCCGCCTTACGAGTCTTGAAAAGCGTATTATTGCTCAAGATGAAGAGCTACGTCGCTTGAATTCGCGTTTGTAGGTCGTGAAAATGCCATCCCTTATTCTTTACAGTTATAAATGAAAGTAGTAATAATAGTGTAAATAGTGTGGGTAAGATTAACATGAGCGGAATGCTATTATGAAGTTGCAACAGCTACGTTATATTTGGGAAGTCTCGCGTCATGATTTAAATGTATCAGCGACTGCTCAGAGTCTATACACATCACAACCTGGTATCAGTAAGCAAATACGTTTATTGGAGGATGAGTTGGGTGTTGAGGTGTTTGCACGTAGCGGTAAGCATCTAACACGCGTGACGCCAGCTGGTGAGGCTATTCTTGAAGTGGCAGGGCAAATTCTGCAAAAGGTAGAAGGGATCAAGCAAGTCGCTCAAGAGTTTAGTGATGAAAAGAAAGGTAGCTTGGCAGTAGCGACGACTCATACTCAAGCTAGATATGCCTTGCCTCGAACCATTACCGAGTTTATTAAGTCCTACCCTGATGTTTCTTTACATATGCATCAAGGAACACCGATGCAGATTTCAGAAATGGCTGCAGACGGCACCGTTGATTTTGCAATTGCCACTGAGGCAATGACGCACTTCTCAGATTTAATTATGATGCCGTGTTATCGCTGGAATCGTTCAGTGATAGTGCCCAAAGATCATCCTTTGACTCAGGTATCTAAGTTAACGCTTAAAGATATCGCTGACTACCCGATAGTCACATACGTATTTGGCTTTACTGGACGTTCCAAGCTTGATGATGCTTTTGCACAGGAAGGTTTGGACCCAAAAGTGGTTTTCACTGCAGTAGACTCTGATGTTATCAAAGCTTATGTTCGCCTAAATCTAGGTGTGGGCATTGTCGCTACAATGGCTTATGAGCCAGAAGTTGATAAAGATTTAGTTGTGCTAGATGCGAGCCACTTGTTTGAACCAAGTACCACCAAAATTGGCTTTCGCAAAGGGACCTTTCTGCGTGGATATATGTACGAGTTTATTAACTTATTTGCACCGCATCTTACAAAGGATGTGATTAAGCAAGTACTTGAGTGTGGTAGCCGTGCAGAGATTGATGAGATTTTTGCTCATCAAGAATTACCCGATCTTTAATTCTGTAGCCAATGTATCTTGTCAGGTGTTGATCAAGTTTTAGGCGTGACTAACGACTAGAGTCTGGATTGCAGGCGGTATTTGAACGAGTTACATTGCGCTCACTTTATTGTTAGAAATTATTCTTGGAGGAGTTGCTTGTGGAATTAGCTTGTCTTGATTTAGAAGGTGTATTAATCCCGGAAATTTGGATCGCATTTGCTGAAGAGACCGGAATCGATGAGTTAAAGGCAACGACACGCGATGTCCCTGACTATGATGTGCTGATGAAGCAGCGCCTGCGTATCTTGGACGAGCATGGTCTGACACTACCGCAGATTCAGGCAACCATTAGTCGTTTGGCGCCACTTGAGGGGGCGAGTGAGTTTATAGATTGGTTGCGTGAGCGTTTTCAGGTTGTGATTTTGTCTGATACTTTCTATGACTTTGCAGAGCCATTGATGAAGCAACTTGGGCATCCTACATTACTGTGTCATAAGCTTGAAGTTGATGATAATGGTCGCATTACTGACTACACCTTGCGTCAAAAAGATCCGAAGCGTCAGTCAGTTAGGGCGTTTCAATTGCTGAACTACCGTGTGATTGCAGCAGGTGATTCTTATAATGACACTACCATGCTGACACAAGCTGAATCTGGAATTTTGTTCCATTCTCCGCAAAATGTCATTGATGAATTTCCGCAGTTTCCTGCCGTGCATACTTTTGAAGACTTAAAGAAACAGTTTTTAAAAGCTAGTCAACGAAACTTGACATTATAGCGCTTCGTCCTTGATCACTGGAAATCAGTTAACGGGTTTTCAGTGATTTCAAGTTATTGTTTAATTAAGCTGGTTTGCCTTTCTGAAGTTTCCTGCATAATCAAAAATTCTCGTTTGAATACGCCAGAATTTACCTTTTTTCCTAGCGATTACAAAATCAGGCGGTGTTAGTTGGGTGCTGTGTTCAACAACTTGCGTCGCAGTGCGAAATGTCATTGGCTGAGTGCCATTTAGGAAGCGTCGCCCATAGAGTTTGTTGAAAACGCCTCTTTGTGTCGAAAAACTGAAATTAAAACTCTCTTTTAATGTTTCTCCTTGTTCATCATGATAAATCACAGATACTTTCGTTTCGTTAATATCAATGCTCAGACCTGCGCAGCGTAAAATAAAAGCATCTTTGAGTTGTAAGGCTTTCTTTAATTGCTCGTCAGGGTCAGTAATGGCCTCTTTGCATTGGTGGCATTGTCTTGCTGCAATATCATTTTCAGCTGCACAAAAAGGGCAGCTTTTAAAACGAAACCGGTATTCGCAGCGTCTGATATTGCCGTTTTTATCTTTTTCGGCTTGCTGGCAGCGTCGCCCAAAGTGCTCAATAATATGCCCGTTGTTGTCTTTTTTTCCCCAGAAAATATTAGCGAACTCACAAAGAGGGCAGAATACTTGTACTGGTTCTGCTGTTGAGTCGGGTTTTGGTTTGCCGACTTCAGGGTGGTGTAAATTGAAATTGTTACCAGCGTAATCAATAACTAAACAGTCTTTCTTATTAGGAGCTAGGCGTAGTCCACGACCAATGATTTGTTGGTATAAGCTGACAGACTGGGTTGGACGCAATATGGCAATCATATCGACATGCGGGGCATCAAAGCCGGTGGTTAAGACAGAAATATTAACCATGTACTTAAGTTCCTGTCGTTTAAATTTCTGAATATAGTCATCTCTGGTAATGTTTGGGGTATCGCCGGTTATTAATGCCGTTAATTGTGGGGGTAAGTAAGACACGATCTCTTGTGCGTGCATAACCGTTGCGGCAAAAATCATCACGCCTTGTCTGTTTTTCGCGTATTGCTCAACTTGCTGAATAATGGCTTGAGTGACGCGTTTGCAGCGAGTTAGTAAATCATTGACTGGTTTCTCGGGTAGGTTGCCTGAATGAGTGGGAGTGATGGCTGAGAAGTCATATTGTGTAATGGCTGCATCAACAATATTAGGTGGCGTGAGGTAGCCATTAGAAATCATATGCCGTAAAGGGAGTTCAAAGATGCACTCTTTAAAAGGGCGTGGTGTATCGCTGCGCGTATAACCGCGATGATGATATTGGTAAATCCAGCCTAGGCCCATTCTGAAAGGTGTAGCTGTGAGGCCGAGTACCTTTAGGCTGGGGTTGAGTGTTGTTAAGTGTGTAATAGTTTTTAGATACTGGCTATCTGGGTCTTCGCTGAGGCGGTGGCACTCATCGATGATTAGTAATGTATAGGGCGTATCTAGTGCTTCTAAATTGCGTGATATGGATTGGATGCTGGCAAATGTGACTTGTTGCGTCGTATCTTTCTGTTTGAGTCCTGCGGAGTAGATGCCCGCATCAATACCTATCGCACAAAATTTCTGATGGTTCTGTTCTACCAGTTCTTTAACATGAGCGAGCACAAGAACTTTTCCGCGTGCTTTTTGGGCAAGGGCTGCAATGACTAGGCTTTTCCCCGCCCCGGTTGGTAAAACGATAACGGCGGGGCTGCTGCTGTTGCGAAAGTGCTGAATGGTTAGGTCGACAGCGTCTTGTTGGTAATCTCTAAGAGTAAAAGGCTTCATGTGCAAAGCATACGATTAATTTTCTTTAGAGTAAAAACTCAATTCTTTTTATATGAGTAGGTGCTGAGATGTCTGGCATTATCTGTTTTTAATATGCGACATATTTTGTGCGATGCGGCATAATCCAGTTCTTGTTAAGGTTTAATGGTTTACTCTACGAAGCTGAATTATGTGATGTTTGTGAGTATCTGTAAAAATTAAGGGATAGAAAATGAAATTCAATAATGTATTGATGGCAACAATGTTAGCTTCTGCAGTAGCTCTAACAGGCTGTGATAGCGATGATGCTAAAAAAGTAGCTGAAGAAACTAAAACGACTGCTGCAGAAGTAGTTAAAGATGCTTCAGAGGCTTCTAAGTCAGCAATGGATGTTGTTAAAGAGAACGCTAGCAAGGCTGTAGAAAGTACTAAAGAAGCGGCAGTAAAGGCTGTTGAAGGTGCAAAAGAAGCGTCTGCTGATGCAGTTAAAGCGGCTACTGATGCAGCTGGTAATACAGTTGAAGCTGCAAAAACTGTTGTTTCAGATGCTGCAAATTCAGCAATGGAGTCAACAAAAGAGGTCGCCAGCAGTGCTGTAGCATCGGCTAAAGAGACTGTTTCTGATGCGGTAAGTGATTCTGCTGAAAAAAGCACTGAAAAAGCTACTGAAGAAGAAGCAACGTCTGTACTAGATGACGCTAAGAAGGCATTGAAAGCAGAGTAATTGTAGCGCCCCATCTGATATCTGTAATTAGCTGGGGTGTTTTTTACGATACTTTTTGTTATTTCTTAAACTGTTGCTATGCTCAATCAAATGGAATAATTGTTGAGGGAGCATGATGGTTTCTGAGTTGAAGGGGCTTGTTTTAGAGCACTCCGGTTTTAATGCAGCTATATCGGGAGGAAATGGGCGTTCGATTGATTCTGCCATTATTATCCATCGAGATGGTGTTCATGATAAGCGTACGGTACAAAAAGCTGTGTTATGGGCATTGGGGCAGCATAAAGATTTGAGTTGGGGTGTGCTTTCTGATGAAAGAGAAGACGCTAACGGCAGATGCTATGAATCAATGCTTTTAGATGTTCGTATAATGAATAATAGTGGCCAGGTGAAGCGAGGTCAGCAACAGATTTATTTTGATATTACTGAGCATGTAAATGGCTAGATGTAATTTTATTTGACTGCTGCATAAAATGCTTTAACAGATAACCAATTCTACTATTCGTATAGCGTTGCATTGTAAATTACGCTGTACGTTTTTCCCCATGATCGCAAACTCTGAACCTAAAATCATATTGGGAGATACCACAGGAGCTTGTGGTGTTTCTTGTTTGCTTGTTTGCCGCGCTCTCCATGTGAGTGCTTCTTCTGTCCAGTCTTCCATTGACTGTATCTGCATGTGAGTCGTATTGATTAATGCGGTTATTTCTTCTTCGCTTATAAGGTGAGATAGTTCAGGGTGTCGAGCCCAGGGGACGGGGTATTGCATTTCTTGATAATTATCCCCTTTGAGTACCTCGTGGAGAATCAGATGCCCGTTTGGCGATAATACGCGTTTACATTCTTTAAGCGTGCTGATTTTGTCTGGCATGTTCAATAAGCTGTGCTGCATTATTATGACGTCAAACGAGTGGTCGGGAAATGGGAGTTTCTGACCATTACCGGTGATAACCATACTGTTCTTCTTGCTTAACAGGTTTAGTTGATGGTTTATCTTGCTTAGTTCATGGGTTATATCCAAACTGACATAAAGTGCGTTGTGTTGTTGCTGACATACACGCAGTAAGCCACCTAAACCGCTGCCAACATCAAGTACCGTGGAGGCGTTTAGATCCGCAACGCGTTGACTTAATTTCTTCGATGCCTTAATTCCGCCTATATGTAGCTGATCAATCGGCGCGAGCTGATAAGTGTTGGGGCCTTCGGGGTAAGCTGTAGCGAGCCGGTTGAGGATATCGTCGGCTTGAAGGCTTTGGCTGTAGTGGTTATCAACGCTTGGCATGCAGATCTTCCATTAGGGTATCTATGTATCTTGATGTTAACGGAAAACTTGTCCTTGTGCTATTTATCCTCTTTGCAAAAGAATGACATAGCAGGAGAGGGGTAATTAAAAAACCGTGCGATCAATAGGGTGCTGAAGTAAACACTCCAAAAAGCAAAAACAATGTCGCTTAAGAAGTGACCGCCTTCCATTATGCGGCTTAGACCAATGATTGCGCCTAATGAGAATCCAGCCCAAAACCACGCTCTTTTTCTAAACACCCAGCCTAAAACAATAGCATAAAAACCAATAGCCGCATGTCCGCTGACAAACGAGCAGTTCTTTTTGCACTGTCCTGAATAAGCAAAGGCTGGGGTGAAGCTTGCTTTGCCTCCAAACTGCTCAATATGAACCGGGCGTGCTCGCCCGATGGAGTTATCTTTGATGAGCACGTTGACTAAAATTCCTGGGCCTACAACCATAGTGACAATGAGAAAGAAGAAAATCTTTTGTTTGGCTTTTAGCCCTTTTTTCCAGCAATAAATGAGCCCGGCTATAAAGGCGACAAGCCATAGCAGATGGATGCGGGCAAAAGTGGAGTGTATGAACTGGTTAAACCAGATATCTCTCAAGTAAAAGCCTTCATCAGGCGTATAAAAGAAAGACGCAACACGTAAATCTATACTAGAAAAAATGGTGAAAAACAGTGTGCACAATATGAAAATTTTAATATCGGTGCGTAGTAAAAACTGCTTAATGTTACTCATTTATATAGCCTTTGAATTCAGTGCATTCATACAGGTAAATGTGACGAGTCAGGTCGCTAAAAACTGTTTCAGTATAGTGTTGCGGTGAGTTGCATTGCTCGAATTGAGCAAGAAACTTATCACCCGCGGGCGTTTCGCTGATGAGAATGAATTTTTTATCCGCCGTGTTTTTATATTCTCTAAGATTAAAAAACAAATCGTAGTAATCGCGAATGCTTTCCTTGTTTGGGTTCCAGCGAGCAACACGTAACTTTCCTGGTTCTGCATAAAAGCTCATGTAGGCGAGCAGCTTCCTTGAAGGACTTGTGATGAGTGCTTCAGGGTTGGCTTCCAAGGCGGGTTGTAGTTGTTTGGCAAGTTCTGGCCAGCTTTGGGTGCGCTGAAATGGATCTACTTTGCGGGTCCTTTCTATTCCAGCACTCTCAAGAATGATTGGCCAGTGGTAGAAAAGGCTAATCATAGATAATTGGATAACAAGGCCTAACAGAATTTTTTTTGGTGTCTGAGAGCTCAGGTAAAAACCAACCCAAAGTGATGCGGCTATCAAGCACGGGGCTGCCCAGTTAATAAAAGCGCGTGATAACAAGGCTTGTGTGCATATGACAATGATCAGTGGCAGAAAAATAGCAAGCAGTACACCTGATTGGCTAATAGCTGAGCGTGCTTCACGACGCAACCACTGGCGTATTAAGAAGTAGCTCCATATAGGGCCAAGAACCAGTATTTGGCTAAGTAAAAACTCTGCTAGCTTGTCTGGGTTAAAAAGCTTTTTGTCCAGTTGTGAAATTTCAGAAGTGTGGCTGAGCGTTACAAAGTCATGCTGGTAGTTCCAGTAGATATTCAGCGAAAAAATTAACCCAGCAATAATGGCGGCAGTCCAAGGTTTTAGGGTGGCAAGTTGAGAGCGGTGTTTTTCAGCAAAGCCCATATAGATGAACAAACCAAGGGGTAGTAGAGCCATGGTGTACTTGCTCATCATGCCGCAACCAACAGAAAAGCCGAGTAAAACCCAATCTTTCCAAGAGTTAGTTTCAGTAGCAATAATGAAAAGCCATGTAGATAATGCCCAGAAAAATAATAAAGGCGCGTCTGTCGTGATGAATAGGCTATTAAAGCCGACAAGGGGTGCAGAGCAAAAGACTAGGGCTGAGCACGCTGCTGCTTTGGGGTTCCAGAGGCGTTTGGCTATTTGGTAAATGACACCGGCGGTCAAGCTATATAGGAGTGGTGCGCCTAGCTTTACGGCAAAATCATTATCGCCAAACAAGGTGGTAGTGAATGCAATGATCCAGGCAACCATTGGCGGCTTTGAGTAATAGCCCCAGTCAGGGTTTAAAGACCAATGATAATAATATGCCTCATCATAAAAAAGTGAGACGTGACCCTGTGTGATAGAGAGGATTCTATATAATGTCAGTGCTACTATAAATAGAGTGGCGCCTTGCCAAGAGAAGATGCCGTTGCTTGACGAAAGTGAAGTTGTTTTGTTTAAGGTGGCCATGCTGGCAATCGATACTCTGTAATGTAAAAAATCCGTGTATTATATCATTGAATATTACGGCTTTCTTAGCCTCATTAATTTATATGGAAATTTATTGTCTGTGATGGTTATTCGATGCGTCTAAAAAAAATAGTGTTGCTTTCATGTGTGGCAGGGTTTCTTGTTGGTTGTTCTGCTTCAGCTGTTTCTAGAGATCAGCTGGGACAAACTTTGACGGTCGAAAGCCTTAAGTATTTGCCCGATAAAGTATCTGAAACGTCAGGCCTGGCAGAGTTCGGTCGTTACCTTTGGACAATTAATGACAGCGGTGGGAAAGATTCTGTTTATGCATTTGATAAAAAAAGCTATGGCTTTGTTAAGCGGATAAAAATTGAGGATGCTAAGAACAAAGACTGGGAATCATTAGCTCAAGATGATGAAAGTTTATTTATTGCAGACTGCGGCAATAATAAGGGAAAGCGAAAAAAACTAGATCTTTATAAAGTGGATTGGAAAAAACTCGTTGAGGCAAAGAATAAAGATAAAGTGGCGTCTAAAAAAATCAGCTTTAGTTATGCTGATAGAGGCGCTTCAGAAGAAGGAAAGCAGCATAATTTTGATTGTGAAGCCTTGACTGTTGTCGATAATGATCTGTGGTTGTTTACAAAAAATAGAGGAGATTTGCAGACTAGGCTTTATGCGTTGAGTAAGAATAAATCACAACAAAAGATAAAGCCTTTGATGACGCTGCCGGTTTCAGGGCTAGTGACAGCGGCTGATTATAATGAAAAGAGTAACCAGTTGGTGTTGTTGGGCTATCAAAAAGCGAGTGTGTTTGGGCAATCGTTTATTTGGATTATTGATATTGAGGCAGGCTTACCGGTGTGGGAAAGCGCTGTTTATCATACAATCTTGCCTTATGGGCAGTGGGAGTCGGTGATCTGGGAGAGTGCTGATCAGTTATTGCTGACATCAGAAAAGAGCCCGTTAGGTGCTCAGCAAATTGGACGGTTGCGTTTATCTAATTAAAATACACTCGTGTTGTTTTGAAAGAGTTTGTCATTTGTCACATAGGTTTTCAATTTCCATTATAATAGCGCTCTGTTCGGGCCAGTTGAGCAGTTTATTATTCATTTTTCTAGGAATATATCGGTAGATCATGCTTCAGATTTATAACACACTCACCAAGCAAAAAGCTCCTTTTATGCCGTTGGTAGAAGGCCGTATTAATATGTATGTTTGTGGTATCACGGTATACGATTATTGTCATATCGGGCATGCAAGGGTCATGGTGTGTTTTGATGTCATTACTCGCTACCTGCGTTCACGTGGCTGGGATGTAAACTATATTCGTAATATCACCGATGTTGACGATAAAATTATTAAAAGGGCTTCAGAAAATAGTGAAAGCGTTGAGCAGTTAACTGAGCGCATGATAGATGCAATGCATGAAGATGAAGATGCGTTATCAGTTCTAAGGCCAAGTCAAGAGCCTAAAGCGACAGCGCATATTGATGAAATTATTGCGCTGATAAGCACGCTGGTTGAGAAAGATTTTGCCTATCCTGCATCAAATGGTGATGTTTATTATAGAGTCGAGAAGTTTGCTGAATATGGCAAGCTGACAAATCAGAATGTTGAAGAGTTGCGTTCAGGCTCTCGTGTTGAGATAGATGAGGCAAAGGAAAGCCCACTCGATTTTGTTTTATGGAAAGCGGTAAAGCCGGGAGAGGTTAGTTGGGAGTCTCCGTGGGGCGCTGGTCGCCCGGGTTGGCATATTGAATGTTCTGCAATGTCAAAATGCTGCCTAGGTGACACCTTTGATATTCATGGTGGAGGCCCTGATTTGCCATTTCCACATCATGAAAATGAAATTGCGCAATCTGAAGCAGCTAATGGCTGTACGTATGCCAATTATTGGATGCATGCAGGTCCTGTGCGTGTAAACAGTGAGAAAATGTCTAAGTCATTGGGTAATTTTTTTACCATTAGAGATGTATTAGAAAAGTACAATCCAGAAGTGGTGCGCTTCTTCTTAGCGCGAGTTCACTACCGTAGCTATATTGACTACAGTGAAGACAGTCTTAAAGAAGCGCGTGTTATGCTTGAGCGCTTTTATCAGGCACTAAATGGAGTTGCTGCGTGTGAGTTTTCTTCAGAAGATGCAATAAGCGCCGGTATAAATGATTTTGAGCAGCGCTTTATTGATGCAATGGATGATGACTTTAATACGCCCAAAGCTATTTCAATTTTGTTTGAAATGGTTAATGAGCTTAACAAGTATAAGAAAGCGTCTAACGCAAGCGCAGCAGCAGTCGCTCATAAGATAGCTGAGTTAGGCGGTGTGCTAGGTATATTGCAGCAGAGCCCAGACGCTTTCCTGAAAGGCGATGATAAAGAAGGGGAGTTGAGTGCTGAGGGTATCGAGGTGTTAATTCAGCAGCGAGTAACGGCTAAAGCAAATAAAAACTATGCTGAATCTGACCGAATTCGTGATGAGTTAGCATCGCAAGGGGTTATCCTTAAAGACAGTCGAGAAGGTACTACTTGGTTTCGTGAGGGCTAGTTAAGCATTCGAATTTTGTAGAGTGAAAACCAGGTTAATAAAAAGCGAGCATATAGCTCGCTTTTTATTGTCTGTAAGAAGCTTAAACTACTTTAGCTAATTCTTGATGCGGCTTCTAAGGTGTTTTCCATAAGGCAGGCAACTGTCATTGGGCCAACGCCGCCTGGAACTGGTGTGATCCAGCCAGCGCTCTGCGCGGCTATATCATAGTCCACATCACCTACTAAGCGTCCATCGCTGAGGCGATTGATACCTACATCAATGACGATAGCGCCTTTTTTAATCCATTCGCCTTTGACGATGCCGGGTTTACCAACGCCCACAACGACGATGTCGGCGCGCTGAACGTGAAACGCCAAGTCGCGGGTAAAGCGGTGGGTTGTTGTAACCGTGCAGCCTGCCAGTAATAATTCAAGTGACATGGGGCGGCCGACAATGTTGGATGCGCCAACAACGACAACTTCTTGGCCATGCAAATCAATATTGGTTGACTCAAGTAGCTTCATTACACCTTTTGGAGTGCAGGGGCGCAGCGCTGGTAAGCGTTGGGCTAAACGGCCAAGGTTAAATGGATGGAAGCCATCAACATCTTTTTCTGGCTGGATGCGTTCAAGAATCTCGTTACTGTTTAATTCGATAGGTAGTGGTAGCTGTACTAGTATACCGTCAACATCAGGATTCGCGTTAAGCTCATCAACAAGAGAAAGCAAGTGTTGCTGTGATGTGTCTGAAGGCAGGTCGTATGATAGAGATTGTATGCCTACTTCAATGCATGCATTTTTTTTATTGCGCACATAGACATGAGAAGCGGGGTCGTTACCCACAATAACAACGGCCAAACAAGGAGCTCGCTTATCTTCTTTTAGTCGGTTCTGAATATTTTCTGCTACCTGTCGACGAACGTCGGCAGCAATCTGTTTTCCGTCAATAATCTGTGCGGTCATTGTTTTAGATGATTCCTGATGCTGGCATTGTATCAAAACTGCGCGGATTTTCTCATGTTCAGCCTCTGTGGCCAAGTAGGCGATAGGTTATTAGGCGTAAGAAGGTCAATTATGTACTCTCATTAAAATAAATATTGACGACATGCGAGTGCTCCTTTAGGATACGCGCTCCTTTATGAGGCCTTTGAATCTCGGTTCAGCAGCAGGGTCTCATAAAGGTTCAGGTATCCCTGATTCCTGTAGTGCCCATAGCTCAACTGGATAGAGCAACGCCCTTCTAAGGCGTAGGTTGTAGGTTCGAGTCCTACTGGGCGCACCAGTTACTATCTAACTCCTCTTAAAATTCTCCCTCTGTTTTCTTTGAGCCGTTGCTTTAGCAAAAATCTCAGATGTTTGCTTGTGATTTTATAAATGTTTATCAGCCGTTCAAGCTTTGCTTCCATGTGAAGGTTTAAATAACCTTAAGCGGTTGGCATTGCTAACTACTGTCGCGGATGAAAACGCCATTGCTGCACCGGCAATAATTGGGCTCAGTAGTAAGCCGGTAAAAGGAAATAGAATGCCCGCGGCGATCGGTATTCCTAAGCTGTTGTAAATGAATGCACCAAAAAGATTCTGTCGAATGTTTTTTAGTGTGGCTTTTGATAGTTCAATAGCATCTGCAACACTGTGTATAGAGTTGCGTATGAGTACCATGTCAGCACTCTCTATCGCTATGTCGGTACCGTTGCCAATAGCGAAGCCTACGTCTGCTTGGGCTAACGCTGGGGCGTCATTAATGCCATCGCCCGCCATGGCGACAATTCTGCCTTGTGCTTGTAGGGCTTTTACTTTGTCAGCTTTATCTGCAGGCATGACTTCAGCAATAAATTCAATAATGCCAACCTGCTTGGCTACAGCTTCGGCTGTTTTGCTGTTGTCGCCGGTCAGCATGATGACTTTTATTCCGGCATTACTTAAGCGTTTAATCGCCGCTGTTGAATCTTCTCTTATCGAGTCAGCTACTGCGAGTAGTCCTTGAAGCTCTCCATCAGCAGCAAGGTAGATAGGTGTATGCGCAGAGCTTGTTAGATCGTCAATTAGGTCGCTAACAGCTTGGGTATTTATTTTGTTTTCTTGCATGAAGGCGTGATTGCCTAAGAGTAGGGCTTGCTTATTAATGAGGCCTGTTACTCCGCGTCCCGTGATAGTGTTGAATTGTTCTACTTTCATAAGCGTTAGCTGCTTATCTTTGGCGGCTTTAGTGATAGCTTCTCCTAGTGGGTGTTCAGACCACTGCTCAAGGGATGCAGCAAGTGTGAGGAGTTGGTTCTCGGAAGTGTTTATAGCAATGATGCTGTTTAGCTTGGGCTTACCTTCAGTGATGGTTCCCGTTTTATCGAGAATCAGCGTGTCGATACTTGAGGCGGCTTGTAGTGCTTGGGCGTTACGAATAAGAACGCCATACTCGGCAGCTTTACCTACACCAACCATTACCGACATGGGGGTGGCAAGGCCTAACGCGCATGGGCACGCGATGATCAATACGGTTGTGGCTGTTATCAGCATATAAGCAATTTTTGGTTCAGGCCCAAAAAAGTACCAAAGCAGAGCAGTTAACAGGCTTATAACCAGAACGGCAGGAACAAATACGGCTGAGATTTTGTCGGCTAGTCGGGCGATAGCAGGTTTGCTATTTTGTGCTTGTTTAATCATTTCAATAATGTGATGAATCGCAGTGTCCGCGCCTACTTTTTCAGCTACTACCAATAAGCTGCCCGACTTGTTGAGTGTTCCTCCTGATACGCCGTCTCCGGGTGTTTTGTTGGTTGCTATGGATTCGCCGGTCAGCATTGATTCATCAATGTAGCTCTGACCTTCAATTACGCGGGCGTCTACTGGGATTTGCTCGCCTGGTCGGATGCGGATTTTGTCTCCAACCAGTACAAGCTCCAGAGGTAAGTCTAATTCTTTGTCGTTTCTAATGACGCGCGCTGTTTTAGGTTGCAGGTCTAATAAGCGTTCTACGGCGCTTGATGTCTGCGTGCGTGCTTTTAACTCCATCGCTAAGCCTAGGTTAACTAAACCAATAATCATGACGGCCGCTTCAAAATAAATATGCCTTGCTGTGATGGGTAGTAGGTGAGGGGCGAGCACAACAAGCATGGAGAAGAGCCAAGCGCTACCTGTTCCGATTGAAATCAAAGTGTCCATAGTAGAGCCGCCGTTGCGTAGTGCAGTAAGAGCTCCTGTGAAGAAATGGCGTCCAGAGAAATACATGATGGCTAAAGTGATAAGCCCTATTGCTCCCCATAGTATCTGGTCACTGCTTGTCTGAATGCTCATATCATCCATGAAAAAACCTGCAATCATCATGGGTATGCCAAGAGCAAGGGCTGTGCCTGCATGAATTAGACGTAGCCGATACTGAGCTGAGTCCGCCTCTTTTTGTTTGCGCCTATCATCGGCGTCGCTTTGTGAAGGTCGTGCTTGATAGCCAATGTTCTTTAGCTCTTGGATAATCGCTTCAGCGCTGGCAGAGCCTTGAATGTATAGCTTGCGTTGCGGGAAGTTGACTTCAGCATTGTCTATATTGGGAATGTTGGAAACGCAGGTTTCTATTTTCTTAACGCAGCCTGCGCATGAGACGTTTTCAAGAATTAGAGTAGTATTCATGGCTTATTAGTTATTCCTGCAGGTCTTCAGTTGATCGAGTGTGTTCGCTAAATGCGTTAATATTTATATCAGTGTAAAGGTTACAGTAACGGTAAGGTCAAATAAAAAGTGGATATTAAGGGCTGGTGCATTAGGTGATGAAATGAATATTGCAGAAGCTGCTAAGTATACAGGCTTAAGTAGCAAAACCATTAGGTACTATGAGAAGGAGGGGATTATACCTCCCGCTAAACGCAGTGCTAATGGCTATCGTTTATATGATCTGGAGCAGTTAGATAGCTTGCTCTTTGTTAAAAGGGCGCGAGGGCTTGGTTTTTCGTTAAGTGATAGTCATGAATTATTATTGATTTCACAAGACCCGGGAAGAAGCAGTGCGGCTGTTAAGCAAAAGGCGGAGCAGCATCTTATAAAAGTAAATAATCAAATTGAACAGATGCAAAAAATCAAGGGTGTGCTCGAAAGCGTTGTAGATAAGTGCCTAGGTGATGAGCAGGCGGCTTGTCCAATATTAGATAAGCTAAGTCAGGGTTGAGGGGTTCGCTGTTTTCTGGTGTGTTAGTGTTGGCGTTGGGTTTATGGTCAGTATTTAATAATAAGCGTTAACAATTGCTTATAATTTCAGCTATTTTGGCAACTAAACCTAGTCTATTGAAATAGTTACAAAATTTCTTACAAATAGCTGAATAAACTTGTTGACAGCATGGGAGTGTCTCCCTAGAATACGCCCCATCTTGAGTGAGGGGCTTACCTAAGCACTGAAAACAGTAAGTTTAGACTGTTTCATTCAAGTGTACTTTCAATGCTTTTAGTGAAGAAAGTGATATTTAGTTATGGTGGGCGTAGCTCAGTTGGTAGAGCTCCGGATTGTGATTCCGGCGGTCGTGGGTTCAAGCCCCATCGTCCACCCCATGCTAAATTATCAAATGCGGATGTGGTGAAATTGGTATACACGCTGGTTTTAGGTACCAGTGCCGAAAGGCGTGAGAGTTCGAGTCTCTCCATCCGCACCATTTGTTATCATGATAAATGGTGCTTTATTAAAGTAAGCGCAGTTTGATTATTTGGCTGCGAATTATAGATTTAACAATGTCAGGTCAGCCCTCGTTGTTAATGCATTGTTAGACGTTATATGCGGATGTGGTGAAATTGGTATACACGCTGGTTTTAGGTACCAGTGCCGAAAGGCGTGAGAGTTCGAGTCTCTCCATCCGCACCATTTATCGTCCTGATAAATGGTGTTTTTCATTATGGTGAGCGTAGCTCAGTCGGTAGAGCTCCGGATTGTGATTCCGGCGGTCGTGGGTTCAAGCCCCATCGTTCACCCCATTTCTTATATTTACACTATATTTACTTATTCTGAGCATTCTTAATGCTAAAATAGATTTAAGCTCCTGTTTTTCCGTAATTGCTTGACTAATATCTTCAAGTGCCGGAAAATTTCGCGCTTTAGAATTTTTGACATCGACGTATAATCGAGTCTAATTAAACGACAATGTGGATTAAGCAGATAAATAATCTGATGAATTAATTCATGTAGGTCGACAAACCGGTACATAGTATTTTTTGGTGAGGAATTCCATGCAAGTTTCTGTTGAAACGACTTCCGTTCTAGAGCGTCAGATGACAATCACTGTTCCTGCAGAGCGCATTGAAGGTGATGTAAATAAGCGAGTTCAGCAAGCTGCTCGTACACAGCGTTTGGACGGTTTCCGCCCTGGCAAAGTTCCTATGAAAGTTGCTAAGCAGCGTTTCGGTGCTGGTATTCGTCAGGATGTTATTGGTGAAGTGATCCAGCAGAGCTTCTATGAAGCAGTTCAGCAGGAGAATGTTTTACCTGCTGGCGGGCCACAGATCGAATTTAAGAACGACAAAGATGGTGAAGACTTTCAGTACGTTGCAACGTTTGAAGTTTACCCAGAAATCACACTTGCTGATTTCACATCGGTTGAAATTGAAAAGCAAAGCTCAGAAGTGAAAGATGAAGATCTTGAGCAGATGATTGACACGCTGCGCAAGCAGCAAGCAAATTGGTCTGAAGTTGAGACAGCTGCTGTAGATGCTGATCGTCTAAAAATCGACTTTGAAGGTTTCGTTGATGGCGAAGCGTTTGAAGGTGGTACGGCAGAAGGTATGGATCTGGTGTTGGGTTCGAACTCAATGATCCCTGGTTTTGAAGATGCTCTTGTTGGCGCTAAAGCTGGCGATGATGTCGAAGTTAAAGCAACGTTCCCAGCAGACTATCATGCTGAAGACCTAAAAGGTAAAGACGCTGTATTTAACGTTAAAGTGCAGACTGTTTCTTCATCAGAATTGCCAGAGCTAAATGAAGAGTTCTTCACGAAGTTCGGTATTGAAGCTGCAGATTTAGAGTCATTTAAAGTTGAAGTGCGTTCTAACATGGAACGTGAAATGGCTAATGCTCTTAAAATGAAATTAAAAGATCAGGTTTTCACTCAGCTGGTCGATATCAACGGTATTGAAGTGCCTTCTTCATTGGTTGATAGTGAGATTGATAACTTGCGTAAGCAAGCTGTACAGCGCTTTGGTGGCGGTGCAGAGATTGATCCGAACATGCTTCCTAAAGAAATGTTTGAAGATCAGGCTAAACGTCGTGTTACTGTAGGTTTGTTAGTTCAAGAAGTTATTAAAGCTAACGAAATCAAAGCTGATGACGACCGTGTACGTTCTACTATCGAAGAGATGGCAAGCACGTATCAAGAGCCGAAAGAAGTTATTGATTGGTACTACAGCAATGATGATATGCTGAATCAAGTTAAAAGTTTGGTATTGGAAGATCTTGTGATTGAACACTTGCTCGAATCTGCCAAAGTTACTGATGCAGTAGTTGCTTATGAAGAAGCAATTAAGCCTGCACAGCAATAAAATGCTGAAGGGTCGTATTGTCTTGCGTCGTTGAATGATGCATTGACTGAATGGAAAACGACAGTTGATGCAAATCCTCTGTCGTTTTTTGTTTATTAGGTTTAAGGAGAAAGTTGCATGTCAGTATTCCATCAGGATAATGCCAAGATCATTGAGAATTCTGGTCTGGTACCGATGGTAGTAGAGCAGTCCGCTCGCGGTGAGCGTGCGTATGATATCTATTCACGTCTTCTAAAAGAGCGAGTTATCTTTCTTGTTGGTCAAGTTGAAGACCATATGGCTAACTTGATTGTTGCTCAGATGTTGTTTTTAGAAGCTGAAAATCCAGATAAAGACATCCACTTGTATATTAATTCGCCTGGAGGCTCTGTTACAGCGGGCTTGGCAATTTACGATACGATGCAGTTTATCAAACCAGATGTGAGTACTATGTGTACAGGCCAAGCTGCTAGCATGGGTGCATTCTTACTATCCGCTGGTGCTGCTGGCAAACGCCATGCTCTTCCTAATGCTCGTGTTATGATTCACCAGCCGTTAGGTGGTTTTCAGGGGCAGGCAACTGATATTGAGATTCATACCAAAGAAATTCTTAGTATTCGTGAAAAATTAAACCGTATTTTGGCAGAGCATACTGGGCAAGATATAGAGACGATCAGTCGTGATACTGATCGAGATAACTTTATGGATCCTGTTGCTGCAGCTGAGTATGGTTTGATTGATTCAGTATTGGATAGGCGTCAAGGGCAATAAAGCGTGGTTAACAAGTAGTATATTAATGTGGCTATGAGTTAAAAATTCCTCGTTAGTCACTTTAATTTGAATACCGCTTTGCTGGAACGAGTTTGAGGTAAGTTTAATGAGCGATAATATCGACGATAAAGACAACGAGCAGGGCAAGCTTTTTTGTTCATTCTGTGGCAAAAATCAGGATGAAGTAAAAAAACTAATTGCCGGGCCGTCTGTTTTTATCTGTGACGAATGTGTTGATCTGTGTAACGATATTATTCGTGAAGAGATTCAGGACATTGATGAGCAGGAAGCACAAGAGAGCTTACCTATTCCCGCTGAAATTAAAGCAAAGCTTGATTCTTATGTAATAGGTCAAGATCGAGCTAAAAAAGTATTGGCTGTTGCTGTCTACAATCATTACAAGCGTTTGCGTTTTCAAAGTAGTGCGGCGAATAAAGATATTGAATTAAGTAAAAGTAATATTTTACTTATTGGTCCAACCGGTAGTGGTAAAACACTGTTGGCCCAAACATTAGCGCGCTTACTGAATGTGCCTTTTACTATTGCTGATGCAACTACGCTGACTGAGGCGGGTTATGTTGGTGAAGATGTAGAGAACATTATTCAAAAATTGTTGCAAAAATGTGACTACGATATTGAGCGAGCGCAATTAGGTATCGTTTACATTGATGAGATTGATAAGATCTCACGTAAATCTGATAATCCATCAATTACCCGCGATGTTTCGGGTGAAGGTGTGCAGCAAGCATTGCTTAAGCTGATCGAAGGAACTGTTGCTTCAGTACCTCCACAAGGTGGGCGTAAGCATCCTCAGCAAGAGTTTTTGCAGGTTGATACATCTAATATCTTGTTTATTTGCGGTGGTGCATTTGCTGGTCTAGAGCAGATTATTCGTGATCGTTCTGAAAAAAGCTCTATCGGCTTCAATGCAAGTGTAAAAAGTAAAGATGATACCAAGTCGATTACTGACACATTGTTGGATATAGAAGCGGAAGACCTGGTTAAGTTTGGTTTGATTCCTGAGTTTGTTGGCCGTTTACCAATGATCGCTACACTTGGGGAGTTGGATGAAGAAGCGTTGATGCAGATTCTAACTGAACCGAAAAATAGCTTGGTGCGCCAATATACGAAGCTATTTGAGATGGAAGGCGCTGAAGTGGATTTCCGTAAAGAGGCACTTCATGCGATAGCTAAGCACGCGTTAGAACGTAAAACTGGTGCGCGTGGCTTGCGTTCGATTCTTGAAGGAACTTTGCTTGATATTATGTATCAACTACCTTCAATGGAAAACGTTAGTAAGGTCGTTATTGATGACGGTGTTATTGATGGTACTTCTGAGCCAATCTTGATTTATGAATCTCCAGAGCAACCAGCTGCAGCAGATAACAAGTAGCATTGTTGGTTTAGCAGTGACGAGTCTTATTTGATTGTGTCGTTGATAATAAAGCCACTCTCCTCAGGTTGAGTGGCTTTTTTGATTCACGACGTCTTTCTCAATAAAGTTAACATACCTGCGGAATAACCGATTGACCAAATAGATAGTCTTGATCGCTATCGCAGCCAAGTTGTAAGTATGTGGGGCTGCTCTGTGTGCCTTCCTCGGTAATCAAAAATCACAAGAGTGAAACTCATCTTTATTATTGAGCCAATGGGAGACATGCTCTCCTGCCTGTTAGCACGCTATCAATGCAGTGCTTATCAATTTTAAGGAAAACTACATCTAGGTGTTTTAACGAAGCGAAGGGTGAATAGTTGGTTCCAATATCATCAATGGCAAGTAAAGCCCCAGTTGTTTTAGGTCTAGAAAAATGGATGGCGGGAAAGCCTGCTGACTAATGATTGAAAAATTACAGCTAATTCAATATAACAAATTTGGGTAGGATTACCCGATTTAAGATGCTGCTGGTTACGAAAGCTGATGTTATTTTGAATCAGAGATGATTATGGTTGATGTCTTTGAGTGTGTCGGCCACTCCGCTGTGGCTGTTTACTTAGCTGGGAGTGGTTTCTATCTTAGTAGTAGAGAAGTATATGCTAGTCCTCCTCATCGCCTTCTAGGGTGCGTTTAATCTGCTCAACAACGCGGCTTGGCATGCGACGTAACACTAAAATTTGTTTTTCTTCATCAAATTCAATATCACTTCCAGAGCCTGCTACTCCAAGTGAGCGTTTAGCGAAATCGACTTGCCAATTATCTGCTTTAGCTTTCAATTTAGTATGAGCATTCAATGTATGTGTATGTGGTTGAAATTCTTGGCTGACTTGGTATCGCTCGCTATTTGCGAAGCGGCCAAATTTACCAGTGATCTCTTCAGTTTTTTCTGTAGGAATATGTTGATCAAAGATCTGTTCGATTTCAGGCAGGTTGGCAGTGTTCTTTTCAGCTCTTTGACGGCTTAAATAGCTGACTACATCTTCGACTACCTGTTCTCTTTCATCATACATGCCATTTTGAGTACAGAAATCACGTGTAGCGCGAATGAGATCTCCGGTAGATTTTTTTAGATGGGGTAACATCTGTGCAACCAAAAGCATTAGAAAAATAATGAGTAATATCGCCTTTTTCTTTTGTGCCCATAAAACTCAAGTAACTATCTTTACCTTTTTTATATGATGTTATATTAAATTTAGCAGCTTGATGTAGCTTGTCCAGATCGACTTCATTAACCTCGGTAGGGCTTAATTGGTCGTTTAAGGAGATCGCTGAGCGATTACGCACCAATGCGACTAATAAAAACTCATAACGCTCTTGCTGGTAATGGGCAAAAATAATATACCCGCCGACAGCTGAATGTGACGATGGTGAATCCATTGCCGCAGCAAGTTGAGTGATTCCAAGATCTGAAAGTTTTAGAAAATCAGATGATGATTGCTCTTGTGAAAGATAGTTATCAAATGCTTGAATGAACGGGTAGCTATTTGGGTTTTCTTTATTAAAAGAGCCATGGGTAAGTGTTGAGCGTCGAGCCAAGGCATTATTCAAAGAGAGCACCATATCAGGTACAACAGGGTGTTGAGTGTTAACGCTACCGCCACGCTCACTAATGACAGTAGCCTGATCTTCTTCTTTATGTAATTCTCTAATTACTAGGTGCTTTAATTCCACAAATATTTCCAGATCTATAATCAAAATTGAATTTTATGTGAAAGAAGCGCTATTGTCAGGGTTATCTTACATCTAGTCAGGTATCGCGCTGGAGTAGTATGCTGGATGGACCTTAATTAAGGTGTAGTACATGCATTTTTTGCATCATGCTTATTTGAAATGAATTTTTTGGAGAAGGTCAATGCGCTGGAAAAGTGGTCGCCGTAGTTCAAATGTAGAAGATCGGCGAACTGAGCAGATGAGCTCCGGGCGCTCTAACGGAGGCTTTCGCATTGGAGGTGGAGGTAAAAAGGGCGGTATAGGCTTACTCGTTGTTGCCGTTGTTATTATGCTGATGGGGGGGGATCCCAGTACTATTCTCAATATGTTATTAGGCGGTGGTGGCGCTCCATCACAGTCTCAAAGCCAAACGGCTGAGCGTAATTATCAAACCTCAGCACCGACTGATGAAATGGCTGATTTTGTTTCTGTCGTATTAGCGGACACTGAAGACACGTGGAGTCCGTTATTTCAGCAAATGGGTGAGCAGTACCAGAAGCCACGTTTAGTGTTGTTCCGTGGTTCTGTTAAATCTGCTTGTGGGATGGCTCAGTCGGCCATGGGGCCGTTTTATTGCCCAGGTGATCAGAAGGTATATATCGATCTTAGTTTTTATGAAGAGTTAAAACATGCGTTTAGTGCGCCTGGGGATTTCGCTCAGGCTTATGTAATTGCACATGAGGTGGGTCATCATGTGCAGCAGCAATTTGGGATTTTACAAAAAGTGCATCAAATGCAGAGAGGTATGCCAAAAGCGCAAGCCAATGCGCTATCTGTAAAACTTGAATTACAAGCCGATTGTTTGGCAGGTATTTGGGCGCATCATGCAAATCGTGTCAGGAATATCGTTGAGCCCGGTGATATCGATGAGGCTATGAATGCGGCGAGTAAAATTGGTGATGATGCTATCCAAAAACGAACTCAAGGGTATGTTGTACCGGACTCTTTCACGCATGGTACATCATCCCAGCGTGTAAAGTGGTTTAATGAAGGTTTTAAGCGTGGGGATGTTCAAAGTTGTAACACTTTTGGTTAGTTTTTGATGGGATTTATTTCTTTCTCTAGGCAGTAGGGTGCTTGCTTAATTGATTAAAAGGGGCATGATTTCAATCACATAATTCCTTTAAGGATATTATCTTTTTGCTGTGGGGCTGTACGGGAAGGCTTATAAGCTCTATGCTGCTGGCATAGAAAATGATGTAAGGAAATAAACAATGCCGTACAACGCTGAATTGGTTGATGAACTGAATTTATTAAATCACTTTAATTTGGGTACAACACAAGAAGGTATTAAAGTGCACCACAGCGCAGGGCCTCAAATGGTCGCCGCTGCCAAACGTTTATTTGATAAAGATCTAATTTCTCAGGAAGATGGCGGTTACCTAACAGATTTAGGTCATGATGCTGCTGAGCATTCACAAAACCTTATGTTGATTTTAACAACACCGGTTCAGCTGGACACTACGTCTTAATAATTTATGGCACATAAACCAACCATCTATAAGGTTGAGTTGCAGCTGGTTGATATGAATCGTGATATCTACACCAGCTGCAAGCTTACACTTGCACTGCATCCCTCTGAAACTCAAGAACGAATGATGATTCGATTGATGGCTTTTGGTGTGAATTTTCATGATGACCTTCAGTTTAGCCGTGGGCTGTCTGCTACTGACGAACCTGATGTATGGGAGTGTTCTTTAGATGGGCAGGTAAATCATTGGATTGAAGTGGGGCAAGCAACCCCTGAACGTATTCGCAAGGCTGTTAGTCGTTCTCCAAAGGTTTCTTTGTATGCTTTTGGGCGAGAGGTTGATATTTGGTGGAATCGCGCTCAAGAAGCGTTTAAAGGTCTTCCTCGGGTGGCGGTTTGGCAGTTTAATGCAGAACAGTCTTTAAAATTGCCTGATCTGTTGGAGCGCACAGTGTCGATCACTATGACGATTACAGATAATGAGATTTATCTTAATAAAGACGAGCAACAGTTAGCATTAGGATTTACGCGGCTTTTATAAGGCCGCTGTATTTTTGTTATACTCGCTGCTCTAGATTTGGACCGCTTACTAGTAAGCTAAGTAAGTCGCTGCGACAAACAATACCAACAACTTTATGTTCTGGATCAACTACCGGTACGCAACTCACTTTTTGCTCCATGAAGATCAGTGCTATTTCGCGCACTAATGTTTCTGGGCTTACGGCAATTAACGCGCTGCTCAGTAAATTGCCAACAAAGCCACTGGAGTCAGATCCGGAACGAAGTAGATGTTCACCTGTAATAGCGCCTAACGGGTGCCCATGGGCATTGGTTATGATGAGATGATTAATATTCTCTTTTTGCATCAAATCCCAAGCAAATTTAATCGTGTCGAACTGCCCCACAGTAACTACGGGTGCATTCATTATGTGAAGCGCTATCAACCGTCTGCGGTCTTGCAGAGTATCTGATTTGCGCCCCGTTTCTTCATAAAGGCGTGATGATACAAGGGTGGAGCGTGTTCCGCTGGTCAGTGGAGAGCTTGCAGATGTTGCTTGTGTCGTAATTTGTGGGTTACTAACAGCATTGTTCTGTAAAGAATTTTTGGACGCAGTGATTCTTGAGGTGGCTGCAACGCCGCGCTGTGGGAACTGAGCTGCTGACGGGTTCTTTACAAGGTTCCCGTTGTCATAAATTAACAACGCCATTTAATTTCTCCGAACTACGATATGTACTTTATCGGCGAATATTGATTTTACTTTATTCTGACCGTATAGCTAGTTAGTCAATAATCTTGAGCAAACATTCCATTTTGATTGCCAAAAGTAAGAGAATACTTACTTGAACCTGAACAGTTGCAGAATAGTGACCGGCGGAAGAGGCTAGATATTGAGTAAAAATAGGGAGTTGGTATTATATTAGTATGTGCTAAAATAAGAATAATTTACTCATGGGGTGTTATATGTTTCGTTCAGTGGCGTCTTTCATTTTGCTGGTTTCTTTCATTGCCTCAGCCCCTGAAGCTATAAAAGCACAAGAGCTAAGTTCGGTAAAGGTTGTGAAAACAATCATGCCATTGCAACGTCTCTTGGACGGAAGCGTTGAGGCTATATCGCAAGCCACGGTATCTGCTCAAACGAGTGGTGTGGTTGACCAAGTTATGGTTGATGTTGGTGATCATGTACCGGCAGGTAGTGTTATCTTAACGCTAGTAGGTATTGACCAAAAAGAAACCCTTAACCAAGCAAAGGCAAGCTTAAGTGAAGCCGATGCGCAGCGTAAAGCGCAAAGCCAGCAATATGAGCGTGTCAAAGCACTTTATGCAAAAAAACTATTATCTAAGGCGAACTATGATAGTGCGGTTGCTAGTTATAACAGTGCTAAAGCACGTTTCACTAGTGCTCAGGCAGCTCTTAACCGTGCGCGTCAGCAAGTTTCATACACCGAAATAAAAGCTGCTTATGGTGGTGTCGTCAGTGGGCGGCATGTTGAAGTGGGCGAAGCTGTGCAGCCTGGTATGCCACTGTTAAGCGGTTTTGATCCACATCACTTGCGTGTTTACGCCGATTTACCCCAATCGATTGCTGCAATTATTAGAGAAAAGCCATTAGTTAATGTGTTGTTAGACAGTGGGGTGATGATTGCCCCTTTAAAAGTTTCGTTCTTTCCTGTTGCTGATGCCGCTACAGGGACTGTACGAATGAGGCTTGAATTACCCGTATCAGAAAACGGTCTATATCCAGGGAAATTAGTTAAAGTTGCGGTGCAAACGGGTGAAAAAGCACGACTACTCGTGCCTGAATCCAGTGTTGTCTATCGTTCTGAGGTTGCGGGTGTGTATGTGCTTGCTACTTCGAGAGGTGATGTATTACCTCAGCTACGTCAGGTACGAGTAGGAAGTCATTTTGCTAATCAAGTTGAAGTGCTTTCCGGACTCATGGTAGGCGAAGCGATTGCAATAGATCCCATAGCCGCGGGCATCTTAACAGTGACTGCCTCGATTGAAGAGAAGAGATAAAAAATGGATAAGCCTTTAGGGTTTTCTGGCGCTATAGCTAATCGGTTTATGCGCTCTCAGCTTACGCCCTTACTTGCATTAGTTGGTTTACTCATGGGGGTCTTTGCTGCATTAGTGACGCCACGTGAAGAAGAGCCGCAAATTAACGTTACCATGGCCAATGTCATGGTTCCCTTTCCTGGGGCTTCTGTTACTGATGTAGAAGCGCTTGTTAGTACACCGTTAGAGCAGGTGTTGGGTGAAATTAAAGATATGGAGCATGTGTATTCTGTATCAAGCCCTGGGATGGCGGTTCTCACCGTACAATATAAGGTAGGAGTTGAGCGAACAGAGGCACTAGTGCGGCTATACAATGCTGTTTATTCAAATATGGATTGGCGGCCGGCAAATTTGGGTGTAGGCCCGATTATTGTTAAACCTAAGGGGATTGATGATGTTCCTATTGTTGCGTTAACCCTACATAGCAGTGACATGTCTCGCGGTGCTTATGAACTTAGGCAAGTCGCTCATGCCTTAGAGGCTGAGCTTAAACGTGTACCTGGCACGCGAGATATCGAGACCATTGGCGGCCCAGAGCAGACTGTACGTGTTCTCTTGGATCCCCAGAAAATGGCAGCACGTAATATTTCTATTACTGAGCTTAAAGAAGCACTAATACTGAGTAATATTGCTGTAAAAGCAGGTGCTTTTGTGGGTGATAACAAATATACACCGGTCACTGCAGGCACTTTTTTTTCGACACGTGATGATCTAATTGAACTGGTTGTCGGCATGGTCGATGGTAGGCCTGTCTATTTGCAGGATATTGCTGCGATCAAACAATTTGCAGCTGAAAATAAGCAGTACGTGTGGTTTGCAGAAAAGGGCACTAAGGTAAGTCAACCAGCTGTCACGTTAACCGTTAGCAAAAAACCAGGTGAGAATGCGGTAGATATTGCCAATCATGTTTTGGAAAGAGTAGAGCATCTAAAGGGTCACGTAATACCGCAAGGTGTTGAGGTTACGATAACCCGGAACTACGGAAAAACGGCTAATGATAAAGCCAATAAATTAATTCAAAAGCTTATATTTGCTACTTTGTCAGTGATTGCTCTGGTTTTTTTAGCGCTGGGGCGACGTGAGGCCATTGTTGTCGGGGCCGCTGTTGTACTGACTTTAATGGTGACACTTTTTGCGTCATGGGCGTGGGGCTTTACCTTAAACAGGGTTTCGTTATTTGCACTGATCTTCTCTATAGGGATCCTGGTCGACGATGCCATTGTTGTTGTTGAAAACATTCACCGCCACATGGCGTTAGATAATAAAACGCTGCTTGAAGCGATTCCTATCGCTGTAGATGAGGTTGGCGGGCCGACGATTCTGGCGACATTTACTGTGATTGCAGCATTATTACCAATGGCGTTCGTCAGCGGCTTAATGGGGCCTTATATGAGCCCTATACCTATTAATGCATCAATGGGGATGTTGTTGTCTTTGATTATAGCGTTTACGTTTACTCCTTGGCTTTGTCACAAACTGCTTAAGCATAATGTCAGTCCACAGCAAAACCATACTTCAGTTAATACTAGTGATAAGGCTGATGTGGCTGAATCACGTTTGTATGATGTTTTTAAACGATTAATGATGCCGTTTTTAGGTGCGGGCAAACGATTAAACCGCTATTTACTCGGCTTTTCATTGATCGCTCTAATCGCAGGCGCTATTGGTTTAGGTGTTATGCAGCTAGTTATTCTGAAAATGCTTCCCTTTGATAATAAAAGTGAATTTCAGGTGGTTGTTGATATGCCTGAAGGTACAACACTTGAGCAGACCAACAGGGTGCTGTTTGAGCTGACTAGCTCACTGCTTAATGTTGATGAAGTAGAGAATGTTCAAGCCTATGCTGGTACCGCTTCACCGATTGGATTCAATGGGCTAGTTCGACAATACTATTTACGCCAAGCGGCTAACCAAGGTGACCTTCAAGTTAATCTCGCTGATAAAAAGCAGCGTGATCGTTCGAGTCATGAGATAGCACTTTCTGTGCGTCCGCAATTAATAAGAATTGCTGAGCAGTTTTCTGCCTCGGTTAAAGTGATTGAAGTACCGCCGGGTCCGCCTGTGATGGCACCCCTCGTAGCTGAAGTTTATGGGCCTGACTATAAAGGGCAAGTTGCCAAGGCACGCGAGCTTGAGAGCTTATTTAAGAAAACCAGTGGATTGGTTGATATAGATACGAGCATTGAAGCAAACGCTGATAGAGTTGTATTTGAGATAGACCGTAGTAAAGCTGCACGATTAGGTATTAGCCAAGCGGATGTTGTATCAAGTATTGCCGCAGCGTTGGGTGGCGAGGATGTTACCTATCTTCATACGGGGCATGCGAAATATCCTATACCCGTTCGGCTAGAACTGCCTATTGCAGGTAAGGCTGATGCCAATGCTTTATTGGATATTAAGTTGAGGAGCCGTTCAGGAAAACTAATACCTCTATCGGAAGTCGTGACAGTTTTGAACAGAGTATGGGAAAAAAATATCTATCATAAAGATTTGCTGCCTGTTGTGTATATTACGGGTGATATGGCAGGTCAGCAGGATAGCCCTCTGTATGGCATGTTTGATATGGTGGGGAAGATTAAGAAAATGGAGCAAACATTCATTAGCCAACCTGAGCATCAATACGACTATTCGGTAAAATGGGATGGTGAGTGGCAAATCACTTATGAAACATTCCGTGATATGGGCGCAGCGTATTCTGTCGGTTTGATTCTTATTTATTTGTTAGTCGTGGCGCAGTTTGGCTCATATATGGTTCCGCTCGTAATTATGGCACCCATTCCACTCACCATGATAGGTATTATGCCAGGACATGCATTGTTAAATTCGCAGTTTACGGCAACATCAATGATTGGAATGATTGCATTGGCAGGTATTATTGTACGTAACTCAATACTGCTGGTGGATTTTATTAATCATTTAATAGCGCGAGGAGTGGCGCTAGAAGAAGCGGTTGTTAGTGCCGCTAGCGTTAGAGCTAAGCCCATCATATTAACGGCTGTGGCCGCTATGATGGGCGCATTCTTTATATTGGATGATCCTATCTTTAATGGCTTGGCAGTTAGTTTGATTTTTGGTTTGTTGGTATCTACCTTGTTGACCTTGGTAGTTATTCCGCTGCTATATTACAGCTTGCTGCGCCGCCGATAAGCGAGAAACTACTTCTTTATCAAGCATCTGCTTTACGTTCATCTTGATTACTTTAGTATAGAAGATAATTAAAGTGCAGCATTTATCAAAATGTTGCACTCGTTCTCACACTAAAAAAGAATAATCATAATGAATGCAGACACGATTCGCTCACAACATGATTTGGCATTAGCTGCACATTTAATGCAAGCGCCAGAAGTTATCGCCATTAATAAAAAAATTGCTCAGGCAGAGGCTCAAGGAGTTAATGGAGTAAGGCGGCGGCTGCTTTCCACATCGGTTAGGTTAAGCCCTGCTATGGCACCCAGTCTTACACGTATAGCTAAGGACTGTATTGCTAAACTAGGCGTGGATTTACCGGTTGAACTTTATGCTTATTCAAGTCCTCACTTTAATGCCGCCTGTGTAAAGCCTGAGGAAGGGCGCTTGTTTATTATGTTTTCTTCAAGTCTTTTAGATAGCTTTGACGAAGAAGAGTTGCGCTTTGTGATGGGGCACGAGCTTGGGCATTTCATCTATGGCCATCATGATATCCCTGTCGGTCATTTGCTAAAAGGTGGAGCGCCTATATCACCCGATTTGGCATTAAAGCTTACAAGTTGGTCGCGTTTTGCTGAAATTTCAGCTGATCGCGCCGGTGCTTTTTGTACTCAAAACTTACACGCCGTTGCTCGGTCTTTATTTAAGCTGTCTTCGGGGGTGACAAGCTCAGTGGTGCGTTTTAATTTGGGTGACTTTCTTAAACAGATGGATGATATGAAGTTAGAGGATGGCGCTCCTGGGGTTGGTGCTCCAATGGAAGATTGGTTTATGACGCACCCGTTTAGCCCACTTCGAGTGAAAGCCTTGCAGTTATTCCATCACTCGCAACACATGATTCCCATGGGCGTTAATGTTGAGACGTTAGAGCTAGGCGTTGAAGGTATTATGGCTTTAATGGAACCTAGCTATTTGGAGTCTAAAACGGATGCTTCATTGGCAATGCGGCACTTACTCTTTGCTGGATGTTTATTGGTTGCCAATGCCAATGGAGATATTTCAAAAGAGGAGATAGTAATTTTTGAGCAATTCTTTGGGCAGTATAAATACAAAGAAAATTTCAATCTTGAAAAATTACGTGAAGAGTTGCCTAAACGTGTTGACCAAGTGGTTAAATACAATGCTTTGCCAAAACGTATGCAGGTATTGAGAGATTTATGTGTCATGGCAAAGGCTGAAAACAAAGCGCATCATGCTGAGATTGTTGTATTGCGTGAGATTGCTCATCGACTTGAAGTACCTGCTTTCTTTATTGAACAGTTATTAAATGAGAACCCAGAGTTGGACTAATAACAAATAACAACGCTCTGAATGAGAGCGCTATTTACTTACTTATCAAAGTGCATCGTTATTCTTCTAATGAGGGTGCACTTCTTAAAAGTGGTACTGTTGTATAGTTAATTATTGGGTCTGTTCCTGATCCAATAATCCTCCTAACCTATGTCTGAATCGAACTCATCGTGCGTAGAGTTGGCTATCTTTTGTGTAGCTAGCATTTACGGTGAGCTTACTACTTATGTGTATGCGCAAAACGGTAGATCAGATATGGAAATACGAATGAATGAATTAGGCCAGCCATTAGGCGATGAACTCGACCAATGGCAGTCGTGTGCTTTGCCTGAACGTATGGTTATTAAAGGTAAGTATTGTCGGCTTGAACCGTTGGACCCAGTTTTACATGCAGAGCAACTGTATGAGGCTTTTATTGAAGATATGCAAGAAGCTAATTGGACATATTTGCCATACGGACCTTTTAATAAATTTACTGATTTCAAAGTATGGTTAGATGTTAGCTGTGAAGGTAATGATCCTCTTTTCTTCACTGTTATTGATAACTCATCCTCTTGTGCCATTGGTTTGGCTAGTTATTTACGTATTGCTCCTTTGAATGGTGTTATCGAAGTAGGACATATACATTTTTCACCGAAGCTTCAAAAAACCGTGATGGCAACTGAAGTAATGTATTTAATGATGAAGCATATATTTGATGAGTTGGGTTATAGGCGTTATGAATGGAAATGTGACTCATGTAATCAAGGGTCAAAAAAAGCAGCGCTTCGTTTAGGCTTTAAGTTTGAAGGAATCTTTCGTCAAGCGACTATCTATAAAGGGCGTAACCGCGATACTGCTTGGTTTTCTATTTTGGATAAAGAATGGCCTGCGTTAAAGCTCGCTTTTGAACATTGGTTAGATACTTCGAATTTTGATGAGCAAGGGCATCAAAAGCGCTCTTTACAAGACTGCTAAAAAAGGAAAAATGATATGCAAAGTTCAGTAACCGTTGCGCCGTTAAATGTTGAGGATAGAGAGCAATGGGAGGCGCTATACAAAAACTATGCTCATTTTTATGAAGTACCGATGAACCAAGCTATCTTAAATACAGTGTGGTCGTGGGTTTTTGATGAAAATAACCAATTCTTCGCATTGGTAGCAAAAGATGATCAGGGGCGTGCTTTGGGGTTGATGCATTTTCGAGAAATGCCATCGCCTTTGCGTGGTACATCGGTAGGCTTCCTTGATGATTTATATGTTGATTCTAGTGTACGTGGAGAAGGTGTTGTTGAGCAGCTTTTTAGTGCGCTTACTACTTCAGCCAAAGAGCATAGCTGGCCGCATGTTAGATGGATTACCGCTGAGAATAATTATCGGGCACGTGCGGTTTATGACAAGTTAGCAAGTAAAACACATTGGAAAACGTATCAGCTACTATGTGATTGATGATTTTTTTAGTAACTCTATTTCTTGAAAACTGAATTATTATTTTATCTGATACTCAAAAGGCTAATAACATCGTGGAGCTACAGTATGATGCGTATTCGCCTTGTATCTTTTATTTTTTCCATGTGCCTAATGGTGGGGTGTGTCAGTTTTTTCTCAGCGTTCGCACTAGCAAATAATGGTTTTGATTTAACTAACGCATCTATTCCAGCAGAAAAGATACTACCCGGCGGCCCTGTTAAAGACGGTATCCCTTCAATTGACTCACCCCGGTTTATTCCTGTTGATCAGGTCAGTTGGTTAAAGGGAGATGACCAAGTGCTGAGTCTGAGTATCAATGGGGTGACACGAGCTTACCCCATTGCGATTTTAAATTGGCATGAGATTGTGAATGATAATATCTCTGGCTTGCCTGTGGTGGTTAGTTACTGCCCTCTGTGCGGAACTGGTATGGCGTTTTCTGCGAGGGTTGATGCAAACGTGTTAGAGTTTGGTGTGTCTGGCCTTTTATATAACAGCGATGTACTGCTGTATGACCGACAAACACAATCTTTGTGGTCGCAGTTAATGAGCGAATCCGTAAGTGGGCCGATGCGAGGAAGTAAGTTGGAGATGCTTGCATTGCACCAAATGACGTGGGCAGCTTGGCAAAATCGTTATAAGAGTGGACACGTTTTGAGTCGTGATACTGGTCATGTTCGTGACTATTCGAGAAGCCCATATGCTCAGTATGATGATACCCCTATCATCTATTTCCCAATTGACTTCTTAAGCCGCGCTTATCACCCCAAAGAACGCGTATTAGGAGTGGAAGTAGCTGGGAAATTTAAAGCGTATCCTTTTGCTGAACTGGCAAAACATGGTGGTAATCGTATTGCAGATAAATTTAATGGTGTTGATTTGGAGGTTCAGTTTGATGCGTTTTCACGTACAGGAGAAATTCGTTTGCAAGCGGGAGGTGTGCCTCAGCCTGCTGTGAATGCATTTTGGTTTGCTTGGTATACCTTCCACCCTGATACCGAAGTATTCGTTTTGCCATAAAATTAGCGACACCCCCTTTCGCAGCGTGGTTGATGGAAGGGGGATGTGAAAGTGGTAATTAGCGTTTTGATAGACTCGTTAGTATCATTATTAACATCACAATCACTAGTCCAGCGGATAGAACAATTAAGCCTTCGGCCATAGTGATGCCAAATAGTAGCTCAGGAGTGTAGCCACAGGCTTCCCAAGGCTCAAATGCATAAGGTATCCACTTGTCTAGCGCTAGCCACGAAGGAAAGCCCGAGCTTAGCGTGCAGCTCCCATCAACAAAGCCTCGTTCAATTCCTAGTGTTGTATAAGCTCGCTCTAGCATACCTATAGAAAATGCAAGCGCGACTAGGTTGGATATAATGAGTCCCAAGCGTGTTTTACGTAGTATAAAACCAAGAATAGAGATAATTAATAACGCGAACACCCACGCACGAATATGTACACAAAGTACGCAGGGGCCATAATCCAGTACGTATTGGTAATAAAGAGCGATAGACTCCATGCTAATACAAAGAACAATCATTGCTAGCCAGAATAGGGCTGAACGGTTAATACATCGAAAAACAGAGAGCATGAAAATTAGATCCTTCTAGGAAGCAGAGGTAATAATAAGACGACTTAATATAAAAAAAGTTTAACAGATACGACAGAATAGGTGAAAGTTGAGGCCTATATAGTTAATAACTCAAAGTTTTATATGTGTTAGATGCTGGAATGGCCTATTAGCAGTTGGGTTCGATAATTACATCGGAGTATTTTGATTGTGTATGTAGTCATATTTCGTGCAAAAACACGAGCGTTAGATAGCGAGTATTTTTCCGTTGCAAATAAAATGCGAGAGATTGCAATAGAGCAATTTGGTTGTATAGAATTTACAGCAGTAACAGAAGGTGCCAATGAGATCGCGCTATCCTACTGGCCAAATGAGGAAAGTATTCGCGCTTGGAAATCACATGCCGAGCATAAAGTAGCACAGCAGTTGGGCCGTGAGCGTTGGTATGAGTCATATACTGTGCAAGTCGCACATATTTCACGTGAATATTCGTTTTAAAAAAGGAAAGTTTGGTAATGGAACTTCATATATGGCTGGTTTACTTATTAGCGGTCATCGGTTTGTCTCTTTCGCCAGGGCCGAATGGATTATTGGCGCTAACACATGGTGCTATGTATGGACATAAGAAAGTTTTATATACGATCAGTGGAGGTACATTGGGGTTTATTGTGCTCATCGCGCTTTCAATGTTTGGTATTGGGGCATTACTGCAAGCATCGTCAAATGCACTGGTGGTTTTAAAATGGTGCGGTGGTGCTTATCTTATTTGGCTGGGTATTCAGCTATGGCGCTCGCCAGCACTGCACTTATCTGTCGCTTCTGCATCGGCAGATAAAAGTGGTTGGAAACTGTTTCAGGAAGGTGCTTTGTCGGCTGTTTCTAACCCTAAAGTTTTACTGTTTTTCGGCGCTTTTTTACCACAGTTTATTGATCCTGCTCGTAGCTTAATAGAGCAGTTTATAGTGATGGCGCTAACTTTTTCAGTGATAGAGTTTATGGTTGAATATTTACTGGCACGGATTTCATATCGAGTGAAGCCGTGGTTAGTAAAGTCGGGAAGACGTTTTAATCAATGTTGTGGTGGGATGTTTGTAGCAATAGGTGTTGCGCTGCCATTGTCGCGTTAATTGATGAGCGTATAAACTAAAAAGTGCTCTGTTAGGTAAACAGAGCACTTTAGGTGCGAGTAAGTGCTATCGTTTTGCTAGTACATCTTTGAGCTTTTTATTCATATCTAGTAAGCATTTTTCAGTTGCTGGCCAGTCGATACAAGCATCAGTGACAGATACACCGTATTTCAGATCGTCCAGGTTTTCAGGAATAGATTGGTTGCCCCATTCAAGGTTGGATTCAATCATCAGGCCTACAATTGATTTATTACCTTCAAGAATCTGATTGGCCGCATTTTCAGCAACCAATGGTTGCAATGCAGCATCTTTACTTGAATTAGCATGACTGCAATCAATCATAATATTTTTCTTAAGGCCTGATTTCTCTAGTGCCTGTTCACAAATAGCAACATTAACTGAATCATAGTTAGGCTTACCGTCACCGCCACGAAGAACAATATGACCGTATTGGTTACCTTTAGTACGAATAATTGATACCTGGCCGTCAGGGTTAATACCTAAAAAATTATGAGGATGTTGGACAGAGTTTAGTGCGTTGGTCGCAACAGTTAGACCGCCATCAGTACCATTTTTGAAGCCTACAGCACACGAAAGACCTGAAGACATTTCACGGTGCGTTTGAGACTCAGTTGTACGAGCGCCAATAGCAGACCACGAAATCAAATCTTGCATATACTGTGGAGAGATTGGATCTAGCGCTTCGGTAGCGAGCGGAAGTCCCATTTCTGATAGATCTAGCATTAACTTACGCGCAATATGCAGCCCTTCTTCGATATCGAAAGAGTCATTTAGGTGCGGGTCATTGATTAAGCCTTTCCAGCCAACTGTTGTACGTGGTTTTTCAAAATAAACACGCATGACGATATATATAGAATCTTTGACTTGTTCGGCTAACTCTTTAAGTCGTTTGCCGTATTCAATGGCAGCATCAACATCATGAATAGAGCACGGGCCGATCACAACGAAAAGGCGTTTGTCTGTTCCGTCTAAAATATCGCGGATGACTTTACGGCCATTCATTACAGCCGCGGCTGCCGCTTCACTGATCGGTAATTTGTTTTTAAGATCTTCGGGCGTGATCAGGACCGAATGGGATTCGACATTAAGGTTTTCTACACGGTTATCAGTCATGGTACATTTTTCCTGAAGCAGTTCAGTACAAGCCGATATCTTGGCCATACAGCATAATCATAAGTACGCATCTTTTTACCATAAAGTCATGACTTATATAAGGGTTTTTACAGGCTACTTGTCTCAAAACCTAAAAGGATATGACCAAAGAGTAGTGTTACAATGTTAATTAAATGTTGTCGTATGTTTTTTGGCTTGGAATAATTTAGTTTCTAAATCATCCTCTTAAAGCGAACTCAACAGATCACCTGTAGTCCATAGCTTATTAAACGACAATTCAGGAGTGCCTCAGGGTGCCGAGTGCAATTAAAATAGCAATTAAAACCATCACAATTATTTGTGTTCTGGCGATGAGCGTTTCATTTGCCAATGCCGGTTTTTTCGATAAGAAAAGTTCAGCAGGGCAGTCAGCAGATGGTCCTTTACCCGTTGAAAAAGCATATATCTTTGCGCCTGAAATAGGTGATAACGGACAAGTTTTTTTACGTTGGGATATCCCCGATGAGTATTATTTATATCGTGACCGTATACAGGTTACTTCCTCTAAAACACTAGAAATTGTCAGTCATATTAACGGTGCTACAGATACAAAAAATGACCCTTTGTTTGGTACTGTTGAGGTGTTTCATAATAGTGCAGATGTCACCTTACAAGTTCGCAGCCTAACAGGAGCTCCAGCTGATGGGAGCTTGAAAATCACCTATCAGGGGTGTTGGGAAGGAGGTATCTGTTATCCACCAGTGACAACAGACTTAGTGCTTACTGATATTCCGGCCGATATTTTTAAAATAGTGGCTATACCCGCTGATGCTTCTTCTAAAACAGTGCCTGATAATAGCCGTTCCTTGGAGCAAGCTAGTAACGGTGCTTCTCAAGTCGCACTTAATAGTAGTCAGGCTGGGTTTCTGAGTGAGCAGGATCAATTTGCTAGCCTTATATCGGGCGATAATGTGTTACTCACACTAGGCGCTTTTTTTCTGGCGGGTTTAGCACTATCGCTAACGCCATGTGTTTTTCCCATGATTCCTATTATTTCCAGCATTATTGCAGGGCATGGCCATAGAATAACGACACAAAGAGCGATGTTTTTGTCGATGGTATATGTTCTGGCAGTATCTGCTACTTATACTGTTGCTGGAGTTCTTGCTGGTTTGTTTGGTGAAAATTTACAAGCGGCCTTTCAGAACGCGTGGATCATTGCTTTTTTCAGCCTGATATTTGTCATGCTTTCATTGTCTATGTTTGGGTTTTATGAGCTTCAGTTACCAAATGCTTGGCAAAGCAAATTGAATAAAACTAGCCATCATCAGCAGGGTGGAACGGTAACCGGCGTCGCCGTTATGGGGCTGCTATCAGCGCTGATTGTTGGTCCATGCATGGCCGCTCCTTTAGCGGGTGCGCTTATTTATATAGGCCAGACTGGAGACCCTGTTATGGGTGGTCTTGCCTTGTTTACATTAAGTATGGGGATGGGCGTTCCTATTTTGTTGATAGGTGCCTCGGCAGGGAAGTTATTACCTAAAGCTGGGCGTTGGATGGACTCTATTAAAGCTGGGTTTGGGGTGGCTTTGTTATTGATGGCTGTGTGGATGCTCGATCGTGTAGTACCAGCGTCTGTCACCATGATCTTGACAGCGGTCATCCTTATTATTACTGCCATATACATGCGTGCTATCGATGGCATCCCTCATGATGCTAAGGGCTGGCTAAAGCTATGGAAAGGTGTAGGAGTCATGCTACTACTCTATGGGGCAGCTTTACTGATAGGAGTGTTTTCAGGAAGTAATAGTCTAATTTATCCGCTAAAAGGCTTCGCTTCTAATTATTCAGTTGATTCTCAAGCTAATAAATTAAGTTTTGTGACGGTGACATCAATAAACCAACTAGAACCGCTTTTAAAGCAAGCGAAAAAAAACGGTAAGCCTGTCATGTTGGACTTTTACGCTGATTGGTGTATTTCCTGTATTGAGCTGGAGCATGTCACGTTTGCCGATGCAAAAGTACAGCAAGCACTGGCTAGTTTTGTACGTATTAAGGTTGATGTGACAGCGAATGATGCCGACTCCAAATCACTCAATCAAGCCTATAAGGTCATTGGCCCACCGGCGCTCATTTTTTATAATCAATCGGGTGTGTTACGCTCGGAACTGACATTAATTGGTGTTATAGATCCATCTGACTTCGTTAGTCATTTAACAAGGCTAACAGCAACATAAAAATAAGAATGGCTACGGGCCACAGGGAGGAAATATGAAAGTCAGTGCTTTGATTACTGCTCTAATATTGAGTTCAACGACAGCCTTTGCGGGTGATGCAGATAACGGACTGGAGTTGTATCAAGAAGTAGAGATAGAACGAACTATCAGCGGTGAGCATTATACAGAAGCTAACTGTGAAACCTGTCATAGCGCTGAGATTTATCAGCGTGAAGATCGTAAAGCTACTACCTATGCAAAACTTGAAAGTAGAGTTGAAGGGTGCAATACCAACCTTGATGTTGGCTGGTTTCCAGAAGATGTTAGTGATGTCGCTGCGTATCTGAACCGTGAATATTATAAGTTTGAAAAGTAGCTCAGTGTGCTGGTGGAAAGCCATCAGCATCCTTTAAATCAGCAATTATATGTCAATGATAAGGGTGCTAAACGATGAAGCTTTTATTAACGCTGGCCGTTGTCGTTATCTCTGCAATTATTATCTATTTTTTTGTTTTAAGTTACCTTTCCAAACAAAGCAGCCCACTCGGACTGGTTGATGCCAAGTTGACTGTGTGCATACAAAAACCAAATTGTGTGTGTAGTGAATACCCTGAAGATACGTCACATTTTATAGAGCCAGTTGATTTGAATGTGCAAGGTCTGCGTTCACATTTATCTTCAATGGATGTTATTTTAACAATCAAAGAAGCGATCACCGATGCGGGGGGTAAGCTTCAAGAAAATCAGGCGCTTCATTCGGAGGCATTGTACTTCGCCGCTACCTTTCACTCCTCTTTATTTGGCTTTATTGACGATCTTGAAGTGCGCTTTGATCCAAAAAATAATCTACTACATTTTCGCTCGGCTTCACGGGCTGGTTATAGTGATTTTGGCGTTAATCGAAAAAGAGTCATGCAGCTAAGCGATGCTATTGTGCGCCGTTTACAATGAACACTGGCGATGCTATCAGGCTTTAATAATCAAAGAAAATTGCGTTAAATCAGTGCTTTTTACACGTTAAAAGTACATTATCCTTTGCGTTGATTGAATCATTTAACTGGGAAGCCACAAGCATCCTACTTAAGCATGTAAGCGGATACTATCCGTCTGCTTACGGCGCTTTAGGAAACCATCATGAAGCTAATAAAAAATCTTTTTATAACTTTACTACTTGCAGCAATGAGCCTGTCTTCACAGGCGAATAATGTACTTAAAATAGGTATTGCTGGGCCGTTCTCTGGTCCGGTTTCACCCTATGGACAGATGCAATTACAGGGTGCATATGCCGCAATCGAAATGCTGAATAAAGAAGGTGGTGTAAATGGACATTTGATTGAAGTGATAGAGTACGATGATGCGTGCGAGCCCAAGCAAGCGGTTTCTGTTGCACATCGTGTTATTAAAGATGGGGTTAAGTATGTTGTTGGTCATCTTTGCTCTAGCTCGACCCAGCCAGCGACAGATGTTTATCAGGATGAAGATGTATTAGTCATAACAGGTTCTACTAATCCAGGTATCACCCGACGTGGTTATCAAAATGTATTTCGCACCATCGGCTTAGACTCGGAGCAGGGGAAAACTGCTGCTGATTATATCTCTAAGATAGTTAAGCCCCAGCGTGTTGCTATTATTCACGATAAGCTACAGTACGGAAAAGGTGTTGCGTCAATAGTGCGAGCCCAGTTACTGACTAATGGCATTAATGTAGTGAGTACAGATGGTGTAAACCATGGCGAAAAAGATTTTTTTGCGTTAATAGGTAAGCTAAAACGGCACAATATTGATTTTGTCTATTATGGTGGTTATCACCCGGAGTTAGCACTTATTATGCGCCAAGCAAAGGATGTTGGTTTTAACCCCGTTTATATGGGACCAGAAGGTCTGGGTAATAAAGATATAGCCTATCTTGCTGGTGATGCAGTTGAAGGCTTACTGGTTACTTTGCCGGAACGTTATGACTTGATTAAAAAGAACCTCACGATTGCTGAGTCTCTAAAGAACAAAGGCATTGACCCTAAAGGTCCTTTTATCTGGACAAGCTATGCTGCTGTTCAGGCATTTGCTGATGCTGTGAGTCGTGTTGGGATGAAAAATACTCAGAAAGTGGCTGCCGCCTTACGATCAAAAATAATTGATACTGTCATTGGTCCTGTCAGTTGGGACGATAAAGGTGACCTTAATGGTTTTGATTTTGGTGTTTATCAGTGGCATGCAGATGGAACAGGAACGCTTATTAGTAAATAAATGACTCTTGATAATTGTATAGTTAGTATTTAAAAGCGTTTAATGAACGCCGCTTGTAGCTTACTTGCGGCGTTAAAAATAATATTATTGGTATCTCTTTTTATTTTTCGTAAGTTTTTACTATTTGTCACAAGATTTAAATGTGTTTTATATAGAACTATATATTAATTAATGTATATAATTTCAATCTTTTAATTAAATAATAAGAGTTTATAAATGTTTCTGGAGAATTATTATGGATGAGTATAAAAATATAGGTGGAGATTTTTCAACCAATATACATAAGTTTTATAACTACCCCTTTCAATGCTTATGGGTTCTTTTTTCGGGAAAAGAAATAATAAATAGAAAACGTTTATTTGTTCCTAATAGCTATACTCATTTGGTTATGGCATTTTTGTATTTATTTATCGGTGGTTTAGGCGTCGCAGCCTTTACTGCTAATAATAATGTAGCACTTTTGCTTATTTCATTATTATTTGTTGTGGCAGGTTCACGTTATATGATGACAACAAATATTCATATGATGTCTCACGGTGTTTTTTTTAAAAATAGAAAACTAGATTTTGTGCTGGGAGAGTTTTTGACAACGGTGTTTTTTGTGCAGAGTTGTCAGTTTTATAGGGTTGATCATTTAAGACACCACGGAAAACATTTTGGTTCTTTGCAAGATGGTGATGCTCAGAAAGTGATCGATTTAGGTTTTGATCCAGGAAAGAGTAAAGCTCAGCTGTGGTCTCATCTTTTATTATTGTGTATTAGTCCGCTTTATCATTACCAGTCATTGAAAAGCAGATTTTTAGATAATTTTTTTCACTGTACGAATATGAGAAAAATGATGAGTATTTTATGGGTTCTGATTTTATGCTTAGTGGCTGTGAATGCGGGAGGCTGGTTAGTATTTTGGATCTATATAGTCCCTGTATTGTTGCTTTGTCAGGTAGCAGCATTAATTCAATTAATATGCGAGCATATCTGGATTTCAACGACTCTCTCTTCAAAACAATGCCATATTCAACTGACAAATGGTCGCTATTGTGGAACGCCATTTCCTGAGGCAGGTTCCAGTGTTTGGCTTTATGCTTGCGATTGTTTTTTATGGGTATTGCGAAATTTACTTATTGAGTTACCTATACGTATTGCTGTTTTTCAAGGTACGGTACCGTCACATGACTGGCATCATAGGTTCTGTGGCAGTAAACAATGGGCGGATAGTGCGATGCAACGGGAAATACACATTCATAAACAAATTACAGAGACAGGAAAATCATCATATACAGAGATATGGGGTAGCATTGAAATCATTGATAATGTGTTTTCTCATATAAGCCAATCTGACACCTATGCTGAAAAATTATGTGAGGTTGGTTAACTCATTATACTTATATAATATACGATCAATGATAGATGAGTGGGATTAATCTTATGAGTGATATCTAGGTCGTGTATTGCACTTTATGTAATCACTAGTATTTCTGCCCTTTAGATAAATATGAGTACATTATGAAAATAGTAGCTTTTGCCGCCAGTAGTAGTAAAAAATCTATTAATAAAAAATTGGTCACTTATGCGAGCAGCCTGCTTGAATCAAGCTGTGTTGATATTTTAGATTTGAACGATTATGAACTCCCTTTATTTAGTGAAGATAAAGAAAGTGAATTGGGCAAGCCAGCTTTAGCTCAGGATTTTTTACAAAAAATAGCGGATTGTGATGCATTGGTCATCTCTTTTGCCGAGCACAATGGTTCTTACAGTGCTGCATATAAAAATTTGTTTGATTGGTGCTCTCGTATTAATCCAAAGGTTTTTCAAAATAAATCGATGGTCCTTTTATCTACCTCTCCAGGCGCAAGAGGGGGAGCGGGCGTGTTAGCTCAGGCGGTGAATTCAGCTCCATTTTTTGCAGGTGAAGTAAAAGCGAGTTACTCAGTGCCGAGTTTCTATGAAAACTTTGATATGGAAAATTCATGTATTAATAATGAAGAAATAAAATTTTCGTTGCAGTCAGCGATGGCTAAATTGATCTGATATTGAAAGCTATTTAACGCAAAGGTTACGGGAGGTTATTATGAGAAATTCTGATTTTGTAGTGTCTCACGCTGTTGATGCGACTTTTGAGCGTGGCCTGCGTTCGTTCTTTGAATACCGAGATCTTGGCATTGAGCATGCAACGAAGGGACAGGTGGTTGCCCATGTTATTCGTGCTGCTGCCGGCACTGATTTTTCTAGCCAGCCTCATTACCATGAGACTCACTTTCAATTTGTATACATACTTAAAGGGTGGATTGAGTTTGAATACGAAGGGCAAGGGATAGTGCGCCTTGTTGCTGGCTCTTCTGTGCATCAACCACCAGGTATTCGACACCGAGAAGTTGGGCATAGCGAAGATGTTGAAATGCTGGAGATTGTTATGCCTGCAGGTTTTAAAACTCAAGAAGTTGAATCTGTGTAAAAGAAATAGTGTTTATTAACTCATAGTTATTACTTTTGTTGCTGGGGTTGTAACAATTCAAGCAAACTGTTGTCCGAACCACTATATCGATACCGTTAGGTGTTGCGGTTTTTGTAGGTTTTTTTGCTGAGAGATGTTACATGAAGAATAAATTGATGTTACTTGCTGTTGTTACGGGCCTGCTTTCTTATGGCGCAAATGCGTATGCAGATAAAGCTGTTTTAGCAGGCGGCTGCTTTTGGTGTATGGAGTCAGATTTTGAAAAGTTAGATGGTGTATCTGGTGTTGTTTCTGGCTTTACTGGCGGTGTACTTAAAAACCCAACTTATAACGGTAACCATAAAGGCCATTATGAGGCCGTAGAAATTACCTACGATCCCAAGAAAGTGACTTATAAAGAGTTGCTGGCGCATTACTGGATTAATGTTGACCCATTTGACTCGCGTGGGCAGTTTTGCGATAAAGGGCCTAGCTATTTGAGTGCTGTTTTTGTCGCTAATAGCACTGAAAGAGCACTGGCCGAAGCTTCAAGAAAAGAAGTGGTAGCGCAGTTTCCAGAGCAAACTGTAGTGACTCCCATTTTAGATGCATCCACCTTCTATCCCATTCAAGGGCGAGAGAGCTATCATCAGGATTACTACAAAAATAATCCTCTGCGATATAAAGCGTACCGCTGGAATTGCGGTCGTGATAAGCGTTTGAAAACAATTTGGGGTGATAAAGCCACACATTAATAAGGAGTAAAACCATGGCAATGCAAGGAAGCTGTTTGTGTAAGGCGGTAGTATACGAAGTTGATTCGCTGGATATGCCTATAAGTCATTGCCATTGTGCTACGTGTCAAAAAGCGCATGCCGCAGCATTTGTAGCCACGGCAGGTGTAATGAGAGAGCATTTTAGGTGGCTTAAAGGGGAAGAGGTGATAGCCTCTTTTGAGTCATCTCAAGGGAAACTACGCCATTTTTGTTCTCAGTGTGGATCTCACCTTATGGCTGAGCGCGAAGCAGCACCTCATGTGATTCTTCGTGTTGCCACATTAGATGATGGCCCTGGTGTTAAGCCGCAGTCTCATATTTGGTTATCGCATGATAAATCATGGCTGGAATATAAAGATGTTCCAGCCTATGACGAGTGGCAAACGGATTAGTTGAGAGCTTGCCATTATTGGCTTAACCGCTAATTTGTTAGTGTATTGTTTTGATAATCCTCAATCGCTTGATCCACTTCCTTCATAGAGTTCATGACAAATGGGCCATATTGTGCGATAGGTTCACCTATTGCCTTGCCAGCTATTAACAACATTCTTGCGCCCATATCAGGTGCGTGAATAGTAACGCTGTCTCCTGAGCCTAAAACGGCTGTATTATCGTTGCTTAGCGCTTGTTTGTTGATTTCTGCTTGCCCCTCAAACAGATAAATGAAGGCACTTAAGCTATCGCTAACCGGTAGGCTAAGGTGCTCGCCTTTTGGTATATGAATATCAAGGTAGGTAACTTGTGTGCTGCCCGCAGCAATAGGCCCACTGGCGAGTTTATCTTCTAACTGATATTCACCCGCAATGACTTTAATGGTGCAGCCATTATCCAGTGTTATGACTGGTATTTCTTCGGGTTCTATATTTTGGTAAGCGGCTGGTTTCATTTTCTCACTAGCCGGTAAGTTAATCCATAATTGAAAGCCACGAATTAAGCCTTGTGTCATTTGAGGGCGCTCTTCGTGAATAACGCCTCGGCCAGCCGTCATCCATTGCACACCACCTGCACGCAGGTCTCCTTCATTGCCCATGTGATCTTTATGGATCATGTGGCCATCTAACATGTAGGTGACGGTTTCAAAGCCACGGTGTGGGTGAGGAGGGAAACCGGCAATATAATCATCCGGATTAGTTGAAGAAAAAGCATCAAGCATTAAAAAAGGATCAATACGCGATGCTGGGTTTTTACCTATACTGCGCTTAAGCTTTACACCTGCGCCATCTTGGCTATCAACGGCCGCCACGATGCGAGTAATTGTTCTTTGTTGTGTAGAGGTGCTCATAGGATATCTCTCCTGTGGGGTGCGTTGAGGTCAAACGCTGGTCCAACAGGAATGATGCCGGTTGGATTAATCATTTTGTGGCTGGTGAAATAGTGCTGTTTGATATGATCAAAGCAGACGGTTTCAGCAATGCCATTTATTTGATAAATGTCTCTTACGTAGCCAGAGAGTGCTGGGTAGTCGGCAATACGCTTACGGTCGCATTTAAAATGGCTGACATAGACAGGGTCAAACCGTATGAGCGTTGTGAATAGACGAATGTCTGCTTCTGTTAGCTGCTCGCCTACTAAATATCGTTGTGTGCTAAGGCGTTCCTCTAAATCATCAAGAGCTGAAAATAACAGGGTTGCTGCTTTATCATAAGCTTGTTGGCTAGTGGCAAAACCTGCGCGATAAACGCCGTTGTTAACAGTCTCATATATCCAGCTGTTTAGCTGATCAATTTCAGGGCGAAGGGCAGAAGGGTAGTAGTCCGCCTGTGTTGCGCCCAAGCCATCAAATGCATTGTTGAGCATACGTATTATTTCAGATGATTCATTATTGACGATGCGCTGTTGTTGCTTATCCCAGAGAACAGGTACCGTTACTCGACCGCTATAATTGGGTTGCTCATGGGTATAAAGCTGATAAAGGAAATCAGATGAGTGTTGTGAGTCTCCTGTCGTTGTCGCTGTGTCATTTACAAAAGTCCAGCCGTTCTCTTGCATTAATGGATGGACAATATCAACGCTAATAATATTCTCTAATCCTTTTAATGCTCGCATAATTAATGTGCGGTGGGCCCAAGGGCATGCCAAAGAAGCATACAAGTGATACCGTCCCGCTTGTGCTATAAAAGGGATATCTGCATTTGAATTATTTGTATTTTTTTCTGAGCTTGGCTTGGCAATCCAATGTCGGAACTGCGACTCATGGCGAATAAACTCGCCATCATTCGTTTTAGTGTCATACCACTGATCGTGCCATTGGCCATTAATTAACAGTCCCATCAGATAACTCCTCGCGTGCAATGTGATCTAAAAAAGCCTTCAGCTGCTTATGCTTACTACTTGATATGTTTAAAGTGTTTTATTGGATGGAGTCGATTTTATATTCATTAAAAAGATTATAAATAGGTATAATTAGTGCATTATTATCTAAAAATTAGATGTGAATGAGATGAATACACTCGTTACTTTAGAGCAGTGGCAAGCTTTAGTGGCTGTAGTTGATAGTGGTGGATATGCGATGGCAGCTGAATCACTGGAGAAAAGCCAATCATCTATTAGTTATGCTATCCAGAAACTTGAGACGAGTTTAAGCATCCAAGCCTTTAAGATTGAAGGGCGCAAAGCAGTATTAACACCCGCTGGGAAAACACTATATCGGCGTGCCAAAGTACTGCTTGAAGAAGCGCAGCAGATGGAGTCGATGGCTCAGCAGTTTTCTTCAGGTATAGAGGCAGAGGTAAAAATAGTGGTTGATACCTTGTTTCCTGAATGGGTTTTATTGGAAGCAATTCAAGAATTCGTGACTGAAAACCCAATGATAAGGATTGAGCTTAAAGAAACGGTATTAAGTGGGTCTGATGAAGCGTTAAGTAAAAAAGAAGCGGATATTGTTATTAGCGGCTCAGTGCCTTCAGGGTTTTTAGGTGATCCCTTAATGCAGGTGACTTTTCGTGCGGTTGCAGCCCCAGATCATCCTCTACATCAGTTAAAGCGTGCATTAGATTATCAAGATTTGCGTTTGCATAGGCAGCTGGTGGTGAAAGACTCGGGGAGTCGTGGGGCTGATTCTGGCTGGCTTGGCGCGCAGCAGCGTTTGACGTTCAGCCATATTGGTACCTCTATACGCAGTGCGGTGATGGGGCTAGGTTATGCTTGGTATCCTGAATTAAAGATCAAAAGTGAGCTGGATAGTGGGCAGTTAAAGGCGCTCCCTCTAACCTCCGGTTCAGAGCGCTCAGTTGAGCTATATCTTATCTACCGTGAGGGAAGTTATGCTGGTCCTGCTACCCTGCAGCTAGGTGATTTGATTAATCAGAAAGTAAAACAAGCATATGCATCCGCAAACTCGTCAATACAATAAGGCTTGATATGTCATCAGTACGTGAAAAATGGAATCGCCGTTACGCAGAAAAAACTGGATCACTTGCATCCGTACCTGCAGCAATAACACAAGGGTGGCAACAGCTAAAACCCGGTTCAGTATTAGACTTGGCGTCAGGTGATGGAGGATCTTCTTTGTATTTAGCGCAGCAGGGTTTTGCAGTCACTGCTGTAGATATCGCTGAGGAAGGTCTAAAACGCTTAGCACTCAGTGCGAAAGAGCATCAATTATCAATACGTACATTGCAATGTGACCTCGATGATGTGCAGGGATTAAAACAGTTAGGCCGGTATGACAATATTGTCATCAACCGTTTTAGGCCGTCTCCGCTGTTGTTTGCTTGCTTGCCTGATTTGCTTACCTTAGAAGGTAAGTTAATGCTCAATAGTTTTAATCTACGACAGCACCAAGAAAAAGGCTTCTCAGAACGTTTTTGTTTACTGCAAGGTGAATACCTAGAAGTGACATCCAATTTTCGTGTTGAATATTACCGTTCATTAGAGCGCGAGGGTGATTTTATGGATGAGTATTTATTCACACGTGAAGGCTAGTGCACGGGGTGTTGTTCTCTGTGTTAAATGAATGAAATTACTTGGCGTAAGCCGTGCTTATAAATCAGCGTAAAAGTCGTACATCTGCTATTATATGCGCCTTTTTGGTCATCTTTACTTTGAAACCGACCACGCACAGGACAACACATTGAGCTCTCTAGATTTTTCGACCCTAAAATTAAAACCTGCACTACTTCAAAACTTGGATTCCATTGGTTATACATCAATGACACCCATACAAGAGCAAAGCTTGCCACATATCTTGGCGGGCAAGGATGTTATTGCTCAGGGGAAAACAGGTTCAGGTAAAACCGCTGCATTTGTTTTAGGGATGCTAGAAAAGCTGAATGTGAAGCGTTTCAGAATTCAGGCGTTGGTGCTTTGCCCAACACGTGAGTTGGCTGACCAAGTGGCTAAGGAAGTGCGTACGCTGGCGCGTACTATCCACAATATCAAAGTGCTGACGCTGTGCGGCGGTACTCCATTGGGCCCACAGATAGGCTCACTAGAGCACGGTGCTCATATCATAGTGGGTACACCAGGGCGCATTGAAGATCATATCAATCGTAAAACTCTTAACCTTGAGTATGTCGAAACATTAGTCTTGGATGAAGCGGACCGTATGCTTGAAATGGGGTTTCAGGATGCGCTTGATGCCGTGATTGATCAGATTCCTCTGGACCGCCAGACTTTATTATTTAGTGCGACATTCCCGAAAAAGATTGAATCGATTGCTAAACGCATAATGACTGAACCGGAGATGGTTCAAGTAACGTCAACTCATGATGATTCAAGCATCCAGCAGCATCTGTTTAAAGTGAAAGATGATGCTGAGCGTATGCTTGCTTTGCGCTTACTTTTATTGAAGAACCGTCCTGAATCGACCGTGGTCTTTTGTAATACTCGTATTGAAACACAAGAGGTTGCAAATGAGCTCTGTAATTATGGCTTCAGTGCTGTTGCGCTTCATGGCGACTTAGAGCAGCGAGACCGGGATCAAACATTAGTTCGTTTTGCCAACAAAAGTGTTTCGATATTGGTGGCCACAGATGTGGCATCACGAGGTTTGGACATTGAGGCTCTAGATGCCGTTATCAATTATCAAATTGCTCGTGATATCGAAGTGTATGTCCACAGGATTGGCCGTACTGGCCGTGCTGGTCGTAAGGGCTTAGCATGTACTTTGTTTAGTGATAAAGAAACCCACAGGGTTGCTCGTTTAGAAGATTACATAGGCCAACGGATTACCGTTGAGTCTTTGCCTTCTGATAGTGCGTTGGACAAACCTGTTTTCAAACCAGAAATGTCGACCATACAGATTGATGGAGGCAAAAAGCAGAAAATTAGAGCGGGCGATATTCTGGGTGCACTAACCGGTGAAAATGGTATTGATGGCAAGCAGGTTGGTAAAATCCAGATTATGGATAATAAATCGTATGTTGCGGTGACGCAGGGTGTTGCTAAAGCGGCCTTGAAAAAGATCAGTGAAGGGAAAATGAAAGGCCGTTCATACCGTGCAAGACGCCTCTAAGAGCACCGGAGTTACAGGCTAGCCATAGCCAACGACTGAACTAAAGGTAATTTTCTTTATCTAATGCGAACAGCTAAATGAGGGTGGTAGATTATAACTACCCTCATTCGGTTATACATATCTAACAGATGATACGCATAGCTTTTCTAAAAGGCTATTATTGTTAGTGATGTTAAGCGTTTGAAAGTAAAGGAAGTTATGCCGAATTATCCAGATTTATGGACGCATGGTTCATCTTTATCTAGTTTTTTTAAATTAGAATCAGCAGGCGGCATTACCTTGATGCTCGCTGCTGTGCTCGCCATGATATTGGCTAATAGTCCCTACCAACACTACTACGACCTTTTGATATCTACCCCTGTTGAAATCAGAGTTGGCGCTTTGCATATAGCAAAACCATTACTGTTATGGATTAATGATGGCCTCATGGCCATTTTCTTTTTTCTGGTTGGCTTAGAACTCAAGCGTGAACTCATTGAAGGTGAACTCGCCGATAAATGTAATATTATATTGCCGGGCGTGGGTGCAATCGGTGGGATGGCAGCACCAGCTCTTATTTATACTTTTTTTAATATAGGCGACACAACGGCCATGAAAGGCTGGGCTATTCCCGCAGCAACAGATATTGCGTTCGCGCTGGGTATTTTGATGTTACTGGGTGCTAGAGTACCTATTAGTATTAAGATGTTTCTTACGTCATTAGCCATTTTTGATGATATGGGGGCGATTCTTATTATCGCTGTTTTTTATACTGAAAATATTTCAGTAACGGCGCTATTGATCGTCACCGCATGCTTACCGTTATTAGTTTTTTTTAACAAAAAGGGTGTTGAATCCAAAACAGCTTTTATTCTAGTTGGTATTATTATGTGGATCGCCATGTTGAAATCAGGTATTCATGCTACCTTGGCTGGCGTTATTGTCGCGATGTTTGTTCCCATGAAGTCTCGCCCCGATAGTGATTATTCCCCACTAAAAAGTATGGAGCATGATTTACACTTTGCTGTCGCGTTCTTTATTTTGCCTATCTTTGCATTTGCTAATGCGGGTATAAGTTTTACCGGTATGGGTTCAGCACAAATCATGCACTCTGTTCCACTGGGAATAGCGTTGGGTCTATTCCTTGGTAAACAGGTGGGCGTTTTCGGGCTTTGTTGGCTAGCTATTAAGCTTAACTGGAGCCGTTTACCAAAGGGGATGTCATGGGGTGGTTTATATGGAACGGCCGTTCTTTGTGGTGTGGGTTTTACGATGAGTTTGTTTATTGGTTCGCTCGCATTTGATGAAACAGTAATGAATCAGTTGTTTGATCAACGTATTGGTATCATTTTAGGTTCTCTTATTTCTGGCATTGTTGGTTTTGTAGTTCTTAATCGCTGTTTGCCAGCGAAGAGATGTACTTAGCTTTACGGTTTTAGCATTTTTTATAAGGCTCCACTTCATAGAATGAGTTTTTTGTACAAGCTAAAGGCTTGTTGTGCTGGCTAAGCATCAGGGTTAATGCAGCTTTATGGCTTACAAAAATATAAAAATAAATATTTTGCATCCAAAAGCACGTCTTCTTTCGTTTCTATATTGAAGATCATATTTAATATACGAAGGAGTTAACTAATGATTAAGCAACAATTGGCTGGTGCTGCAATTATATCCATGAGTTTGTTGGTCGTAGGGTGCGCCAATGCGTATCAAAGTAGTGAAGGAAGCCAGAGTTATTCTTCCTCTAAAGTGGGAGCTATTACACAGCAAACAGCCGCAGGCAATATCTTGGCAGATGCGCAGGGCATGACCTTGTATACTTTTGATAAAGACTCTCAGGGTATTTCGAAATGTTACGGGCCGTGTGAGCAAAAATGGCCACCTTTAAAGAGCAAGGTTGAGATTGATGAAATGGACTTCTCAACTGTATCTCGTAAGGATGGGTCATTACAGCTACGTTATAAAGGTCAGCCTCTCTATTTATGGGTTGGTGACAAAAAGCCGGGAGATACCACAGGTAATGGTATTAAAGGTGTTTGGCATATTGTACCGGTAGTAAAGTAACTCTATAGGCGAGTGAGCATAGGCACTCGCCATTTTTAACACGAAGGAAACAGTGTGAGCTGGAACCACGAAGTAGATATTCTGATGGCTCAGGTGAAGCTCAAGCATTCACCCGCTTTTAAAAAGCTATATGAGCATACCAGCAGTAAGCTTTATGGCTTACTGATTAAAATGCTAGGTGATAAAGAGTTAGCGGCTGATGTGCTTCAAGATGCTTATACAAAAATTTGGCAAAATGCAGCTCAGCATAATTCATCCATGGGAGAGGCGTGGCCTTGGTTGTGCCAAGTAACTCGAAATACGGCGTTGGATAAGCTTCGTCAAATAAAGCGTTATCCGCTGAGCCTTGAAGATGTCGACTGGGTTGAAGAAATTCAAGAGAGTAATCATCTTTGGCAAAGTAGTTATGACATGCGTCGTTGTTTAGGAAAGTTAAAGCAAGAGCCACGTCAGGCCATTATCTTTTCGTACATTTATGGTTTGACTCATAAAGAGTTAGCAGAACAGTTTAAGCAGCCGTTAGGGACACTAAAATCGTGGATCAGGCGTGGTATGAAGGAGCTTGAAACATGTCTGGATGCATGAGATATCGACGTAAAGATATTCAGGAATACTTAGCACAACAGTACGTTCTAGGGCACTTATCTAGCCGTGTTAAAAGACGAGTGGAGGTTTTAATTAAGCATGACCAAGCGTTTGAAAAAGTCGTATATAAATGGCAAGCACATCTGGCTACGCTAATGCACTCAGTAGCCGATGAAAAGCCACCGAAACGCGTATGGAAGGCGCTAGAACGACAATCAGGGCGTACTTCAGCGCCTTTTAATGGGTTAGCGTCATTATGGCGTTATGCAGGTGTGATGTCTTTTGTGATGCTTTGTGCTGTTAGTTTATTGTTGTTGCAGCAGTTACAAAAGCCTGTAGTGTCGCATCAGAATATGCCGGGTTATCTCGCTGTTATGAGTACACCTGAAAAGCCTCAAACAACGGCTTTTGTGTTAACCGCTTACCAAGGTGAAAAACCGGGTCAGTCTGTTTTGAAGTTACAGTGGGAGCAGACGCAATCTGAGCAAGCACGCGCACGGTTTAATCCGGATGAATTGCGGCTTTGGTCTATTGAACGTGATACTGGTAATCGTTCTGAAATAGGGCGTTTATCTTCGCTAACTGCGGATAACGTACTAACCAAAGAAGCATGGTTGAAAATAAAAAACAGCGCCGAATTGCAGATCAGCTTAGGCGGGGAAATTGTTTATCAGGGGCCGTGTTTGCAGTTAACTAAGTGGCAAGAAAGTTAGTTTCTGGTTGTTATTACAGGCTTAAAAGATAAAGTGTTGAAAATAGAGAGTCTGCAGTTGCAGACTCTCTAGGCAATCTACGACTAAGCTACTTCATCAACAGCACGTTGGCGAAGTAGGAAGCGTTGAAGTTTTCCACTTGGCGTTTTTGGCAGGTCTTCTACAAATTCGATCTCACGTGGGAACGAATGTGTAGATAAGCGTTTACGAACAAACTGTTGAAGTTCTTCGATGAGCGCCGTGCCTTCTTCATACTCAGGGCGAACAACAACATAAGCCTTCACTATGCTGCCTCTTTTTTCGTCTGGTTTACCAACAACGGCGCTCTCAGTAACAGCAGGGTGCTCTAGTAGAGTACTCTCTACATCGGCAGGCCCGATACGGTATCCAGCAGACGCGATAATATCGTCATCACGACCTGTATATGAGTGAGAACCATCTCCATTGCTAATAACAATATCACCGGTTAGATAGTACTTGCCTTTAAAGGGGTTTTTCTCTTCCCATGTATATCCCTGGAAGAAAAACTGTGGTGATTGCTCAACATCAATAGCAAGTTCACCGGTTTGACCTGCGCCAACTTCGTTTAGGTCTGAATCCAACGCAACCATACGGTATCCTGGAAGAGGATAGCCCATGCAAGCTGTGCGATATTCATGTGTGACCGCATGAAAGTTAGCAGAAACCATCCCCGTTTCTGTTTGGCCATATTGATCGCATACTTTGCAATTGAAGATCTCATCCATCCACGAAACTACTTCTGGATTCAATGGTTCACCAGCACTGCTGGCTGCTCTAAGATTGATATCGTAGTTAGCGCGTAATTCTGTATTGGCCATTAATAAACGATAGGCTGTTGGTGCTGCAGCTAAGTTGGTGATTTTATAGTTTTGTAAAAACTCAAATGTATTATCTGCAGTGAAGCCCTGTTCATTAAAGTGTGTTGTACAGCCCAGCAGAAGTGGTCCGACAACGGCATAATATAATCCGTAAGCCCAACCCGGATCAGCTACATTCCAGTATCTGTCTTCTGGTAGTACTTCTATCGCGTAGCTCATGTAGTTCCAGAAAGAGATCAGCGCTTTAGCAGGCACTGTAACACCTTTGGATTTACCTGTTGTTCCTGATGTGAACATCTGTAGGAAGGGTTCTTCTTTGGTAATTAGCACCGCTTCGAAGGTGTCAGATTGGGCATCTTGTGCATCGCTAAACAATGCATCAGCATCTGAAGCAAACTGGCTGCCTGCATCTGCAACGATTAATGTTTTAGGTAAAATACTAACGTCGGTTAGTTTTGGCCATTGCTCAGTGTTGGTTACAATCAGTTTTGTGTCAGCTTTGGTAAGGCGATACTCAATAGCACCAGAACCAAATGCTGTAAATAATGGCTGGTACACACCACCGGCTTTTAATGTGCCCAGTACAGTGATCAGTAGTTCTGGTGTGCGTGGTAGTAGGCAGGCAACACGGTCGCCTTTACCTATTCCCTGCGACGTGAGGTAGTTAGCAAATTGTGAGGAGCGGCGTTTAAGCTCTTTAAAGCTAAGCTCGCCACTTGATCCATCTGCTCGCTCATAGCGCAAAGCGATTTTATCTGTGTCAGCATAACGATCACAGATCTCAACACAAACGTTAATACCAGTTTCTAAGCTTCCTGAAAATTGATTATCAATGTCGGTCGCGGAGAATTGTTTGACCAATTCTTCATAAGTTGGTTTTTGCATCACTGTACCTCGTTTTGTATTTATATTTTTATCTTTATGCGTGTTACAACGCAGGCCTTTCCTGGCCTAAGAGGTTATTTTATTCTGTTACTTTGGTTCCATACGAATTGAACCATCTAAACGAATCACTTCACCGTTTAGGTACCCGTTATTGATGATATGAATCGCCAAAGAAGCATACTCTTCCGGCTCGCCAAAGCGTTTAGGGCTTTGAACCATTTGGATAAGTGGTTCGCGTACTTCATCAGTCATGGCTTTCATCATTGGGGTATCAAAAATACCTGGGGCAATTGTCATTACGCGAATGCCCAATGGTGCTAAATCTCGGGCTAATGGCAATGTCATGCCAACAACACCGGCTTTACTTGCGCTGTAAGCAGATTGGCCGACTTGTCCGTCAAAGGCTGCTACTGATGCGGTATTAATAATGACACCGCGTTCACCGTCAGCATTAGGTTCATTTTTTGCCATCTGTTCGGCAGCAAGGCGCAAAACATTAAATGTACCGATTAGGTTGATATTGATTACCTGAGAAAACTTCTCAAGAGGAAGGGCACCCTTACGACCGACTGTTTTCCCGCCGGGTGCAATGCCAGCGCAATTGATGCATGCATCAATGCTACCAAACGCTTCAACAGCTGCTGCGATACCTGTTTCAGTTGATGCCACATCAGTCACATCAACTTTAGCAAAAACTGCTTTGCCTTCAAACTGTACTTCCAGCGCCTTGCCTGCTTCTTCATTTAGGTCAAATGCAACAACTTTTGCGCCTTGTTTTACGAGTTGCTGGCATGTAATCAAACCAAGACCAGATGCACCACCAGTAACAACAACAACTTTATTATTAAGATCCATATTTGTTCTCTATGCTTGTGTTGGCACTCATGGCCAATACAGAAAATCGGTTAAGGGAGCCACTAAAGTGAATAGCTCCCTCTGCTATATGTTCAATATGTTTTAGCTAATTTCGCGCAACAATTCGCGCGAGATGATAACGCGCTGGATTTCGCTGGTACCTTCATAAAGTGACGTGATACGAACATCACGTGAGTAGCGCTCTAGCGGGTAATCTTTGATAAAGCCGTAACCGCCTAACAGCTGTAAACCGGTGTAGCAGGCTTTGTTAGCTTTTTCAGAAGCAAACAATTTAGCCATTGAGGCTTCTTTTGAAAATGGCAAACCTTTAGCTTTTTTGTCAGCAGCGTTCATTAATAACAGACGGGCTGCTTCGAGTTCAGTATAAGCATCAGCCATCATCCACTGCAGGCCTTGGAAGTTAGATATAGGCTGCCCGAACTGCTGGCGCTCTGTTGTGTAAGCACGCGCATAATCCATAGCGGCTAAGCCAATGCCTAATGCAACAGAACCAATACCGATACGTCCACCGGCGAGCTCTCCAACAGCAATTTTAAAACCTTGGTTGAGTTGGCCCATCAGTGCATTTTTAGGAATGCGGCAGTCAGTAAAGAGAACTTCGTTGGTAGGGGATGCGTGCTGCCCCAATTTCTTTTCTGCTTTAGATATTTCAAGGCCTGGCGCAGTGCTTTCTACTAGGAAGCAGGAGATGCCTTTGCCTTTAGGTAGGCTGCTATCGGTGACGGCCCATACAACAAAGACACCGGCAATCTCCCCACTAGTAATAAACTGTTTAGCACCGTTGATGACCCATTCATCGCCATCAAGAACGGCCGTAGCCTTCATGTTTGAAGGGTCTGACCCTGCCGTTGTTTCTGTTAAACAAAAACCGCCTGCTGGATACTCGCCGCTGCAAAGCTTGGGTAAGTATGTGTTTTTCTGTTCTTCAGATGCTACTGCTTGGATTACTTCAGCGACCATATTGTTAACAGACATGGTCGCGGCTGTGGATGCGCAGGCTCTGGCGATTTCGGTGATCGCTAGGCTAAATACAACAGTGCCTGCTTCCGTGCCACCGTACTTAGCGTCAATATTAAGGCCCATGAAGCCAAGTTCAGCTAGCTGCTTAAGGTTTTTTAAGAACAGCTCACGGTCACCTTCTTGATCGAGTTTTTCAGCAACAGGGGCGAGTTCACTTTGAGCAAACTTGCGCGCCATATCCTGAATCATGGCCTGGTCTTCAGTTAGGTTAAGATCCATCACTTCTCTCTCTTTATATAAAAGGAAGCCCTTAAACCAGGCCTCACTTTCTTAATTATTTTATCTGGAAAGTGTTATTCGTTTGGCGCTGCTCAATGCTTGAGTGTATCCATAAATAGCACAAACAAACAGTCAATATAGAGAAAAACCCGTAGACATAAAATGACATTAGATTACTATAAAAATCACATTATGTTACATTTGGCTCGTGTGTAATCCTTAAGTTTAAGGCTCGATGGTTTATCCGTGGTGAGAAACAAGTTTTTGGCCCTAGAGAGCAAGCATGGCTACTGTAGATATACATTATGTAAAAGCGTTGCTTAATTGTAGTAAGAGGAAAGGGTACTCCATTGAGGCCCTTATTGAAGAGATTGGTATCGCACCAGAGTTGTTGGATAAGCCTGAGGCGAGGGCATATGGTGAGCAAGTCACTCAGTTAGTGAAGCTTACTTGGGATCAGCTTAATGATGAATTTTTGGGCTGTACCCAGAGCCCTTGTAAGCAAGGGGTGTTTGCTTTAATGGCTTGTCATGCTTTGCACTATGAGTCATTGCAGGCAGTTTTAGAGCAAGGAATCAATTTATATAATCTGTTTACTGACGATATTCAGATGCAACTGACGAATAGAGGCGATATCGTTGAGTTTAAAGCGCGTTTCTCACGACCAGACTTAGATCCTGACCATTTTTACCAGGAGTTTTGGCTGGTTATCTGGCATCGTTTTGCCAGCTGGGTTATTGGTAAAAAGATCCCTTTGCTTTATGTTGATTTTCCCTATGAGAAACCGGATAACTTTAGAGAGTTAAAGTATCTTTTTCCTTGTCGACATCAATTTAATCGCGCGGAATTAAAATTCTGTTTCAGTGCTGATTATTTAACAGGCACACCGGTACGAACGCAACGGGATTTATCTCGCTTTCTTAAAAACTCCCCTGCAGATCTCATCACAATACCGGGTGAAGAGAAAAGTTATGAAGCACGTATCCGTTCAGTACTTCTCTACCAAAAAACAGAAGTTCTGGTGTGTCCTTCATTTGAAGAGTTAGCGGTTAAGTTCAATATTAGTGGTCAAACTCTGAGGCGCAAATTAAAAACTGAAGGGACATCTTATCCATTGATCAAAGACGATATTCGTCGTGATTTGGCTATTGAAAAGCTTTGCTCACAGAAGCTTCCTGTTTCTGAAATAGCACGCTTATTAGGCTTTAGCGAACCACGTTCTTTCACACGCGCATTTAAAACTTGGACAGGCTACACGCCTAGAACCTATGTAGATAAGAATATAAGATGATTCAGTGACGGTGAGCTCAATAGCGTGGGCGTTTTTTGATGTGCTTGTTAAATAATTCCAAACCCAGCAAATTTTCGGAGTAATTTATTTGTGACTTGCTCTCTTTGAGCAATGGAAGGAGAGAGGCTTCATTTTCTGACGTCTTTTAATAACTTTTTTTGATGCATATAGTGGAAGCTTTAATCCCCCAATAAGCTTAATTTTTAACTGCAACCTCTGCAGCAGTATAAGCACTATTGATCGTTCAAGTTTATCGTAAGCCAGCATAATTGACGTCAGATTCTAAATACAAAATGCATTTAATAAGCATCTATAGATACGTGGGTCTAGATATAAGAGCATTTATTAAATGACAGTGCCTGTTACTTCCATCGTTGAGAATAAGCATATTTGTTGTGATGATATAAGGCATCACGGTCTGTAGGTTGTTGACCTGCATCAACTAAAAACAATTTTATGCTAAAAATACTCTTATTGAATTTCTATTCAGTTTATATTCATTTTTATGGCAAGCAGGGTATGATTGCTTATCTTGTTTTAAATGAACAAGTTTCATTGCAAAGGACGTTCTACAACAGGCAATCATTTAACGTGATGGTCGCTGTGTTGCACGCTGCAAAATAGGAGTGTTTTTAACACTATTAATTTTAGAAAAGGCATGTGAGTGAGTAGCAAAGTGCAGAAGTGTGAGCAGTGTGAAAAGTTGATACAAACCCAGCAAACGAGTGCACATCTAGATCTGATAGAAGAGCATCATAATTATAATGATACGCTCTATAAATGCATTACGTGTGAGTCAGTTGTACGTTTAACTCATGTGCCGCATTGCTGGAGTTCTCTAAGTTCGTCGTAGCGATAGTGAAAACCTATAAAAAGGCCAGCTACCTATGTAGCTGGCCTTTTTTGTGAACTTGTTTAGATATCGTCTAAACCTAACTCAGCAATAGAGATTTCACGCATTTTAAATTTCTGAATTTTCCCTGTGACTGTCATAGGGAATTCATCAACAAATTTAAAGTACCGTGGAATTTTGAAGTGAGTGATCTTTCCTTTACAAAATGCACGTAACTGATCTTCTGTTACGGTATCAGTATCTGCACTTGGGTGTAGCTTGATCCAGGCGATCAGTTCTTCACCATATTTTTTATCTGGAACACCGGTTACCTGAATGTCTGAAATATCAGGGTGGGTATAAAGAAACTCTTCAATCTCTTTTGGATAAACATTTTCACCACCGCGGATAACCATGTCTTTAATTCGACCAACAATTTGAATGTAACCTTCTTCATCCATTGTTGCCAAATCTTCAGTGTGCATCCAGCCGCCAGCATCGATAGCTTTTTGGGTTGCGTCTTGGTTATTCCAGTACTTGAGCATAACACTGTAACCACGTGTGCAAAGCTCGCCAATTTCACCACGACCTACGATGTTACCTGTAGCAGGATCAATAAGTTTTGTTTCAAGGTGAGGTTGAGTGCGGCCTACGGTCGTTACCTGCTTATCAAATGGATCATTAGCAGCGGTCTGAGTAGAAACTGGACTAGTTTCTGTCATGCCATAAGCGATCTGAACTTCCTTCATGTTCATTTTTGTATTAACGGCTTTCATCACTTCAGCAGGGCAGATTGAGCCTGCCATGATGCCTGTACGTAACGTACTAAGGTCAAAGCTCTCAAATTCTGGGTGATCCAACTCAGAGATAAACATAGTAGGCACGCCATACAAAGCTGTCGCTTTTTCTTCTGTTACTGTTTCAAGAACGGTTTTTGGATCAAAGGCTTCATCTGGATAAATCATGGTAGAACCATGAGTCATGCAACCTAAGTTACCCATTACCATGCCGAAACAGTGATAAAGCGGCACAGGAATAACCATCCGGTCATTCTCAGTTAGGTTCATGCTTTCCCCCACAAAATACCCATTGTTCAGAATATTGTGATGAGTCAGTGCCGCACCTTTTGGAAAGCCTGTTGTACCAGACGTGTATTGAATATTGATAGCGTCGTCAAACTGTAATTGGTTTTGCACGTCTTGAACTTGTTCTGCGCTAGTGTTTTCTGCCATGGCGGTGAAATTAGCCCAGCTCCACATGCCAGAGAAGTTTTCATCAGACAGGTTAATGACGCCTTCAAGAGAGGGAAGCTTCATCGATTTAAGCTTACCTTCAGCAGATGCCTTAAGCTCTGGAGCTAGTTCAAATAGCATCTGAGTATAGTTGGAGCTTTTAAAGGTATCAGCCGTTACGATGAAGCGGGCTTCTGACTGGTTAAGAGCGTATTCAAGCTCATGCAAGCGATATGCTGGATTAATGTTAACCAGAATAGCGCCCACTTTGGCGGTAGCAAACTGAGTAATAGTCCACTCCGCGCAGTTAGGTGCCCACATCGCAATACGGTCGCCACGCTTTACACCGATGGCAAGAAAAGCCCGTGCTGCTTGGTCAACGACTTCTTTAAGTTGGCTATAGGTGTAACGCAGCCCTTGGTGGCGAACGATGAGTGCATCGTTGTCTGGGAAGGTTGCTGCTATTTCGTCAAACTTGTCACCAATGGTCATGCCCAAAAGTGGTTTGTTGGAAGTGCCGCTGGTGTAGCTTGGCAATTTAATAGTCATAATAAAATCCCTGCAATCTTGTTTTTATCAGGTAGTCCATAAAGTCTAAATGCCGCGATGGCTAGCGTGGTATTGCAGGTTAGGCTGCATCTCCACGGCACTGGCAACACGGTTAGTCATGTTGTAGAAACCTGTAATGTTGGATATGTCCCAGATCCCTTGGTCACTGAAACCAACATCTCGTAATGCTTGTCGGTCTGCTTCAAGAATCTGATCAGGTTGATGCGTTAATTTGTCTGCAAAATCGAGCATGGCGCGTTGGCGAGGACTCAGCTGTGCAGCACGGTAATTCATTACCATAAGTTCACCTAATACAGGATCCTCTGAGTATTCGCGAACAGCGGCACCATGTGCAGTAAGGCAGTAGTAACAGTGGTTCTGAGCAGAGACAACAACCGCTATCATCTCTTTTTCCAACGGGGTGAGTTCGCTTTCACCAAACATTAACTCGTTATAAAAACGGGCGAATACATCTAGTTGAGCAATGTTCTGACTATAAGCTGTCAGAACGTTTGGAACCATGCCTAGTTTTTCTTCACATTTATTGAAGTACTTCTGAAACTCTTCCGGTAGTTGATCTTTCTCCGGAATTGGCAGGTCAAGTGCGGTAATCTGCTTAGGTTGACTCATGTTGCTATGCCTCATTTTTATTGTTATTTATTCACCACACGCCATGGCGAGACCGACTTTAGAGCCGTTAGTGCGTCCGATTTGTTGGGTGATCCAGTTCCCAATAGGAACTAGCTTATCTAGATCAATACCGGTTTCTATCCCTAGACCGTTGAGCATGTATACCACATCTTCTGTGGCAACATTACCGGATGCTCCTTTGGCATAAGGACAACCACCCAAGCCTGCAACCGATGTATCAATGACGCTGACGCCGTCTTGCATTACAGCATATAGGTTGGCTAAAGCCTGGCCATATGTATCATGAAAATGCGCTGCAAGCTGGTTAACCGGAACTTCGTTAGCAACGCGAGCAAGCATTTTTCTGGCTTTGACAGGCGTGCCTACGCCTATCGTGTCACCAAGGGATATTTCATAACACCCCATATCAAGAAGCTCACGCGCAACCGCTGCTACTTGAGCGGGATCAATTTCCCCTTCATATGGGCAGCCAAGCACTGTTGAAACGTAACCACGTATACGAACATTGTTTTTCTTAGCCGCTTCAACAACGGGAATAAAGCGCTCGATACTCTCAGCAATAGAGCAGTTTATGTTTTTACGCGTAAATGATTCAGAGGCCGCACTAAAAATAGCGACCTCATCTGCGCGTGCAACAATGGCTCCTTCAGCTCCTCTCATGTTGGGAGTAAGAGCGGCATAAGCCACTCCTGCTTTGCGGGTAATACCTGCCATAACCTGGGCAGCATCGCCCATTTGCGGCACCCATTTTGGGGAGACAAAACTGGCTGCTTCTATATGGTTAATGCCAGCTTGTGCAAGACGATTAATCAGTTCGACCTTAATCGATGTTTCAATCACCGGACCTGATTCGTTTTGTAGGCCATCACGCGGGCCTACCTCAACGATGCGCGCTTTGCTAGGAAGCCCCATGTTACGCCTCCTCAGCAGGCGTAACGGCGACTAATGCCGCGCCGTCCGATACGAGGTCGCCAACAGCAAAGAATATCTCGCTGACAACACCATCATGAGGTGCGCGAATGCTGTGTTCCATCTTCATCGCTTCCATAATGACCAAGGTGTCGCCTTCAGCAACGGTTTGTCCAGGTTCTGCTAAAACAGCCACGATAGCGCCGTTCATGGGTGCCGTAAGAGAGCCTCCACCGGATTGATCGCTCTCTTCAAACGTGTGGCGGAACAGTTTGCACTGGAATTGATTGCCTTCACGGAACAACGTCATATCATCGCCAGAAAGGTGGCCATGAATACTCAGGCGGTGTCCGTTAATGACGGCACGTAAATGGTCGTCACGCAGGCTTGCAGACACTTTAAAAGAGACGTTATCAACGGTGATTTCATAACCGTTTGGCTGCTCAATAATGCTCACCTTATGATGCTCTTCTCCAACAACCCACTCCATTGGGCGGGAGTAGTTAGCGTTCAGGCGCCAGCTAGTTTGCAGGTTGAAAGGAGAGTCGGGGTCACCTTTTACCGGGTGTGCTTGCCTCTCTGTTTCAAGAACATAGCTAGTCGCAAGTGCTAATTGGCTTTGAATATCGCTTTTAGATGTTTGAAAAAGCAAATCATTGTGCTTTTCAATAAAGCCTGTATCCAGCTCTTCGTCACGGAAAGGCTTGCTGTCAGCTAGCTGGCGAAGAAAACGGATGTTTGTTTTCATTCCTCCGATGCGATAAGACTCAAGCGCATGAACCATGCGGTTGATCGCTTGTTCGCGATCTTCATCCCACACGATAAGCTTGGCAATCATTGGATCATAATAAACGCTAACGTCATCGCCTTCGATAACGCCGGTGTCTACGCGAATATGAGCGTTTTCATCGGGTGTTCGCAGGTAATGCAATGTGCCGGTTACGGGTAAAAAGTCATTATCAGGATCTTCTGCATAGATACGTGCTTCTAATGCATGGCCGCGAATTTGGATGTCATCCTGCTGTAATGGTAGGGGTTCGCCATCCGCGATGCGTAACTGCCATTCAACCAAATCTTGGCCGGTAATCATCTCAGTAACAGGGTGCTCTACCTGTAGGCGGGTGTTCATTTCCATAAAATAGAAAGAACCATCTACGTCATATAAGAACTCAACCGTACCTGCGCCAACATAATCGATAGCTTTTGCAGCAGCAACCGCGGTTTCCCCCATTGCTTTGCGGGTTTCTTCTGATAGACCCGGTGCTGGGGCTTCTTCAATAACTTTTTGGTGGCGGCGTTGAACAGAGCAATCACGTTCAGCTAAGTAAACACCGTTACCTTGTTTGTCACAAAACACCTGAATCTCAACATGGCGCGGTTGAGTCAAATAGCGCTCGATGAGCATATCGGGGTTACCGAATGCATTTTGAGACTCGCGCTGAGCGGCCGCTAAGGCCTCTTCAAATTCACCAATGTGATTAACAACACGCATCCCTTTACCACCACCACCGGCAATGGCTTTAAGTAAAAGAGGGAAACCGCATTTTTCAGCTTCGGCTTTCAATAGTGCTGGATCTTGGTCGTCACCGTGATAACCCGGTACTAAAGGAACATCCGCTTTAAGCATGATCTCTTTGGCAGCGGATTTAGATCCCATAGAAGCAATAGCAGAAGCGGGTGGGCCAATAAAAGCAATATTATTAGCTTCACATGCATCGGCAAACTCTGTGTTCTCCGACAAAAAACCGTAGCCCGGATGTATGGCTTGAGCACCTGACTTTAAGGCGATATCTAAAATCTTATCGGCACGTAAATAACTTTCGCTACTTGGGGCAGGGCCTAATAAAAAGGCTTCATCGGCCATGGCTACATGGCGCGCATTACGGTCGGCTTCTGAATAAACGGCAACGCAGCGAATACCAAGGCGATGTGCTGTCTGAATAACACGACAGGCGATCTCGCCACGGTTTGCAATCAAAATCTTGCTGAACATAGTGACTTACTCCTGAATCCAGTTAGGTTTACGTTTTTCTAGAAAAGCGCTTAAGCCTTCCTGTCCTTCACTGCTAACACGAATGTCTGCAATACGGTTTGCCGTATCCTGGATTACTGTTTGTTCAATAACTTTATGGCTGACAGCAAAGATAAGCTCTTTGGCTGCCCGCATTCCTTGAGGGCTGTTCTTGCTGAGTGTGCGAGTAATACGTGCACAGGCATCATCAAATAGCTCTGGTGATGCAACGACTTCATGAACCAACCCCAAACTTTGGGCGGTGGTTGCAGAAAATGCTTCTGCCGTCAGAAAGTAGCGGCGTGATTGGCGCTCGCCTATTGCTCGCACAACGTAAGGGCTAATCACAGCAGGTATCAGGCCAATTTTGACTTCGCTAAGGCAAAACTGTGCTTCTTCAGAGGCAATAACGATATCGCAGCACGCTGCAAGACCGACGGCGCCACCGTAAGCGGCACCTTGAACCAAACCGATTGTCGGCTTGTTCAGGTCATTCAGAAGTTCCATCAGCTTTGCTAAACGCCCAGCGTCTTCTAAGTTCTCTTGGTGAGAGTTCTTAGCCATGCGTTTCATCCACGCAAGATCGGCACCGGCAGAGAAGTTTTTGCCGTTTGAGCGCAATACTAGCGCACGAACATCATCATTATTCGCAACGCTCTCAAGTTGAGAAATGAGCTGCTCTATAACATCGTCATCAAAAGCGTTATGCACTTCAGGGCGATTTAATGTGAGTTGCGCTATGCCATCTGAGCTAATACTCAGGATGACGCGACTATTATTATCAGACATATGAATCACTCCATTACATTCTGAATATGCCAAAGCGGGTTTCGCCTACAGGCTTATTCAGAGCGGCGGAAAGTCCCATGCCGATAACTGCTCGGGTTTGCGCAGGATCAATGACACCGTCATCCCAAAGGCGAGCCGATGCATAATAGGGATGCCCTTGATGTTCGTACGTGTCGATAATAGGTTGCTTGAAATCAGCTTCTTGTTCGGCTGACCAGTTCTCACCTTTACGCTCTTTACCATCGCGCGTTACGGTTGCCATTACGCCAGCCGCTTGTTCGCCACCCATGACCGAAATACGTGCATTTGGCCACATCCACAGGAAGTTAGGGCTATAAGCACGGCCACACATGCCGTAGTTACCTGCACCGAATGAGCCGCCGATCAAAACAGTTAGCTTAGGTACCTCAGCACAAGCAACAGCAGTAACTAGCTTAGCGCCATGCTTAGCAATACCTTCCGCTTCATATTTTTGTCCAACCATGAAGCCGGTAATGTTTTGCAAGAACAGTAGCGGGATTTTGCGTTGGCAGCATAATTCAATAAAGTGAGCGCCTTTTTGTGCTGACTCACTGAACAAAATACCATTATTGGCAATGATACCGACTGGGTAGCCATAGATGTGAGCAAAACCTGTGACGAGTGTGGTGCCGTAGTTCTTTTTGAACTCATCAAATTCAGAACCATCAGCAATACGCGCAATCACGTCACGCACATCAAATGGTTTTTTAAGATCAGTACCAACAATGCCGTATAGCTCTTCAGCAGGGTAGAGAGGCTCTACCGAAGGTTTGATGTTTATATTGATCTCTTTTTTACGGTTCAGGTTAGCAACGCACGTGCGTGCTATCTGTAGCGCATGTTGGTCATTCTCTGCGTAGTGATCGGCAACGCCCGAAACTTTACAATGCACATCAGCGCCACCCAGGTCTTCCGCACTAACGACTTCACCCGTCGCTGCTTTAACGAGTGGTGGGCCTGCTAAGAAGATCGTACCTTGATCACGAACGATAATAGATTCATCCGCCATAGCCGGTACATAAGCACCACCTGCAGTACATAAACCCATAACGACAGCGATCTGAGGAATGCCTTTAGATGACATGCGAGCTTGGTTGAAAAAGATGCGACCAAAATGGTCACGGTCAGGGAAAACATCATCTTGTTGTGGAAGGTTTGCACCACCTGAATCTACAAGATAGATACATGGCAAGTGGTTTTGTTCAGCAATCTCTTGTGCTCTCAGATGTTTTTTGACAGTTAGAGGGAAATAAGTCCCGCCTTTAACGGTCGCATCGTTTGCGATGATCATGCATTCTTGGCCAGATACACGGCCAATGCCGGTGATAATACCTGCAGCTGGAATATTATCTTCATATACTTTATAAGCGGCCATTTGTGACAGCTCAAGAAAAGCAGAGCCTGAATCAATTAATGTATTGATACGGTCTCTTGGCAGTAGTTTTCCACGGGCAGTATGGCGTTCTTGATATGATGGGCCGCCACCTTGTTCTATTGTACTTACTTTGTCGCGAAGATCTGATACAGCTGTGTGCATCGACTTTTCACGAGATACGAAATCTTCCGCGCGGGTATTTACTTTGGATTGGATTATCGACATATCCTGTCCTCACCAGATTCAGGGATGCATGATCACCTGAATCTGTATTAGTTCTGATTTGATGGAGTGCTGCTAAAAATTGAAGGCTTACTTATTTAGGTAAAGTTCGCGGCCAATTAGCATGCGGCGGATTTCTGAAGTACCCGCGCCGATTTCATAAAGCTTAGCATCACGCAACAGGCGACCCGTTGGGAATTCGTTGATGTAGCCGTTACCGCCTAATAGCTGGATAGCATCCAGTGCGATTTTAGTGGCCATTTCTGCCGTAAATAAAATACAACCCGCCGCATCTTTACGTGATGTTTCACCACGTTCAGCAGCCATGCCATTAAGATAGACATAAGACTTAGATGCGTTCATCAGTGTGTACATATCGGCAATCTTGCCCTGTACCAGTTCAAATTCACCAATAGGTTGGCCAAACTGTTGACGATCACGGATGTAAGGAACACAGATATCCATAGCCGCTTGCATAATACCCAGCGGGCCGCCAGACAGAACTAAACGTTCATAGTCTAGGCCACTCATCAGTACTTTAACGCCGCCGTTTAGTTCACCAAGAATATTTTCTTTAGGAACAGGGCAGTCTTGGAAAACAAGTTCGCAAGTGTTGGATCCGCGCATGCCTAGCTTGTCGAGTTTCTGATGACGAGAAAAGCCAGGGTAGTCGCGTTCTACGATGAAAGCAGTGATGCCGCGAGGGCCCGCTTTAGTATCGGTTTTAGCGTAAATGACATAAGTGTTAGCATCTGGACCATTCGTGATCCACATTTTGTTACCGTTTAGCAGGTAGTGGTCACCATTGTCACGCGCACTTAGCTTCATCGAAACTACATCAGAGCCCGCATTGGGTTCTGACATTGCTAAAGCACCGATATGTTCGCCGCTCACAAGCTTAGGTAGGTATTTGTGCTTTTGTTCTTCTGTACCGTTGCGATGAATCTGGTTTACACAGAGGTTAGAGTGCGCGCCGTAGGAAAGGCCTACAGATGCAGAAGCGCGGCTGATCTCTTCCATAGCGATGATATGGGACAGGTAACCCATGCCAACACCGCCGTATTCTTCGTCGACTGTGATACCGAGTAGGCCCATGTCGCCAAACTTGCGCCATAAATCATTGGGGAACTCATTATCTACATCAATCTGTTCTGCACGAGGCGCGATTTCTTTAGCTGCAAAGCTATTAATCTGCTCACGTAGCATATCAATTGTTTCGCCAAGTCCGAAGTTCAGCTCTGTGTATTGTGAAATCATCAGTGACATCCTTAGTGATAGCTTATCCCTGTCTGAAGTTGCTCAGTCCAGGTTCGCTTTTTGTTTTTTTTGCTCGCTAGTTCCTTCAGTGCATCAGTACAACGGGTTTCAGCACTTTCGAGTTCTAGACGAACCATTGCGATATCGTTGAGTTGTTGTTCAAGGGCTGCTTTACGCTCAAGGATCTTATCGCGCAGAAGTGTTAGTTGTTTCTCACTGCCTGATAAGGTTTCATCCCAAAGGTCAAATAGCTCTCGCGTTTCAGCCAGCGAAAAACCTAATCGCTTGCCGCGTAAAATCAATTTAAGACGTACTCTGTCTTGTCGGCTATAGATGCGGGTTTGCCCTCGACGGCGAGGTGAGAGCAAGCCTTGATCTTCATAAAACCGAATGCTTCGAGTGGTGATATCAAATTCGGTTGCCAATTCGCTTATTGAGTAAGTCGATTTTTTATCCATGTTTCTTATGCCGCGCCGTATTTAGAGTTAATGTAGCGGAAGTTTACGTAAACGTAAAGCAGGAAAAGGTTGTAGACGAAGTATACATGATTATTTTTTTATTTGTTAAGTCTTTGTTTTAAAAAGAAATAGTCTTTTTTAATGGGGGGTGCAAGGCATCTGTTAGACCAAAGTACTACTTGGCTTCCAGTAGGGGAAATTGCTAATTTCTATACAGCGCTTACGTACAAGTAAGCTTACAGCGCAGCGAAAGATGCACAATAAGAACAAGAGGCATAGTACCGCAATGAGTGCAGATTACGTTCTGGAGACCCAGAATCTCATAAAAGAATTTAAAGGCTTTACGGCCGTAGATGATGTGAGTCTTAAGATTCAGCGCGGTAATATACATGCGCTGATCGGCCCCAATGGAGCTGGTAAGACGACCGTCTTTAACCTATTAACAAAATTTTTGACACCAACGTCAGGTACAATTTTGTTCAACGGAAATGATATCACCTCAATGCAGTCCGCGGCGATTGCACGTAAAGGTGTCGTGCGTTCATTTCAGATTTCAGCTGTATTTCCGCATCTAAGCGTACTCGAAAACGTACGTGTTGCATTGCAGCGTAAAGAAGGTAATAGCTTTCATTTTTGGAAATCAGACAAGATCCTAGACAAGCTTGATGATAGGGCTGTAGAGCTACTTGAATCAGTAGGTTTAGGGGATTTTGCAGATGCAAAAACTGTCGATCTGTCTTATGGGCGTAAACGTGCTTTAGAGATCGCTACTACCTTGGCTCTTGAGCCTGAGCTTATGTTACTGGATGAGCCAACACAGGGGATGGGGCATGAGGATGTAGACGTTGTTGCAAACCTGATTAAGCGCGTTTCTAAAGATCGTACTATCTTGATGGTTGAGCATAACCTACATGTTGTCTCCAAGCTTGCTGATCAGATCACGGTGTTACAACGCGGTGCTATTTTGACCGAAGGTAACTATGAGACAGTATCTGCTGATCCACGAGTGCAAGAAGCGTATCTAGGTGTGGCTGCAGATGAGGTACACGCATGAGTACTACCCGTCCTGAAAAAATTCGTATAAATGATTTACATGCCTTTTATGGCGAGTCTCATATTCTTCACGGAATTGACATGTCTGTCGGGCAAGGTGAACTTGTTACCTTGTTGGGAAGAAATGGTGCGGGTCGCTCAACAACACTAAAAGCCATTATGAGTATGGTGGGCCGCCGTACGGGATCAATCGTGATTAATGGTACAGAAACAATCAATATGCCTGCGCATAAAATTGCGCATCTAGGTATGGGTTTTTGTCCTGAAGAGCGCGGGATTTTCTCCAGCTTAAATGTAGAAGAAAACCTAATGTTGCCGCCAGCAGTTCGCTCTGATGGCGTCAGTGTTGAAGAAATTTATGAGATGTTTCCTAACCTTGCAGAGCGTCGCTACAGTCAAGGAACGCGTTTGTCGGGTGGGGAGCAACAGATGTTGGCTCTTGCGAGAATTTTACGCACGGGTGCAAACATTTTGTTACTTGATGAAATTACTGAAGGTTTAGCTCCCGTTATCGTCCAAAAATTAGCAGAAGTATTAATGCAGCTAAAAGAACGAGGCTTAACCATCTTGCTTGTTGAACAAAATTTCCGTTTTGCGGCGCCTATCGCGGATCGTCACTATGTTATGGAACATGGTCATATTGTCGAAGAGGTTCATGCGCATGAGCTTGAAGCTAAAACGGAATTGTTGAATACCTATTTGGGTGTCTGATATTTGTCAGATGTCTACTTGAAGCTATAACAATAAAAAACGCTCTAACCAGGAGAGTAACGATGAAATTAATGAATAAAACACTTCTTTCTGCTGCCATGGCAGTAGCATTGACCTCAACTGCCGCCCATGCTGACTTGTCAGATGACAAAGTTAAAATTGGTGTGTTGGCAGACATGGGTGGTGTTTATGCAGATGTCTGCGGTAAAGGTTGTTTAACTGCTGTTGAAATGGCAGTTGAAGACTTCGGTGGTTCTGTATTAGGTAAGAAAATCGAAATCGTTTCTGCCGATGATCAGAATAAGCCGGATGTGGGTTCTGCGATTGTCCGTGAATGGATCGAAAGCAAAGAAGTTGATGTGGTTACTGGTTTGGTTGCATCAAGTGTGACCGGTGCTGTTACTAAAGTGACTACAGATAACAAAAAGATCGCTTTGATTGCAGCGTCTGCAAGTAACGCTTTTACGACAAAAGCCTGCTCTCCTTACAATGCTCACTGGACATATAACGTAGTGGCATTGGCAAATGGTACAGTTAAACCAATCGTTCAGCAGGGTAAGAAAAAATGGTTCTTCATTACAGCTGATTATGCATTTGGTCATGCTCTAGAGGGTATTGCAAGTAAAGTAATCAAAGCAGAGGGTGGTGAAGTTGTAGGTGCGGTTCGTGCACCACTAGGAACAACAGATTTCTCTTCTTATATTCTACAGGCTCAGGCGTCTGGTGCTGAAGTTGTTGGTTTAGCAAACGCGGGTGCTGACTTTGTAAACTCACTTAAGACCGCTGCTGAATTTGGTCTAACTGAAATGATGGACGTTGCTGGCTTGTTGGTATTTACGCCAAATGCTAAGTCATTAGACCCTGCTATTGCTGGTGGCATGTTGACTACAACTGGTTTCTACTGGGATCGTGATGAAGAATCTCGTGAATGGAGCGCGCGTTTTAAAGAACGTCAGGGCGTCATTCCTGCAATGCCACACGCGGGTGCTTACTCTGCAACAATGCATTACCTAAATGCAGTTAAGGCAGCAGGTACCGATGATTCAGATACGGTAATGAAGCTTATGAAGTCGACTAAACCAGATGATTTCTTCGCTAAAAATGCAACACTGCGTTCTGATGGTCGTATGGTTCACGATATGTACTTAGTGAGAATTACTAAAGGATCTGAGCGTAAATCTGAAGATGATATCTTCAAGATCGAAAGTGTTATTCCAGGTGATAAGGCATTTGCCCCTGTATTACCTGCATGTGACTTTAAATAATAAAAAAATAGCCCTTCAGTGATACCACTGGGCCCCGTCATAACTGAGAAGTTAAGGCGGGGGATGGGCGCGTGTTCGCATCTGTTCGTAATTCAGGTCGAATTTTAGAGGTAGATATATGGCGACGTTTATGGGAATCAACCTGTTTGGCTTATTTGGTCAGCTTTTGGTTGGCTTAATCAATGGATCTTTTTACGCTCTACTGAGTTTGGGGCTGGCGATTATCTTTGGGTTGTTGAAGATCATCAACTTCGCACAAGGTGCTATTTATATGCTCGGCGCTTTTGCTGCATATTTGGCACTGCAGTACTTCGGCATTGGTTATTGGGCCGCTCTCATTGTTGTGCCGCTAGTGGTCGGCCTCTTAGGTGTTCTCATGGAGCGCTTCTTAATTCGACCTATCGCAAATGAAGATCATCTATACTCTTTATTACTTACCTTTGGTGTAGCACTTGTGCTGCAGGGTATGTTTACACATATGTTTGGATCTTCAGGTCTTTCTTATGCAATTCCTGATGCTTTGAAAGGTGGTAATAAGCTGCCGTTTATGTACCTGCCTAACTACCGTGCTTGGATCATTGTTGCTTCTTTGATCGTATGTGTCGGTACATGGTGGATGATTGAGAAAACCAAGCTAGGTGCATACTTGCGTGCAGGAACTGAAAACCCGGCACTGATGCAAGCGTTTGGAATAAACGTACCATTAATGGTTACATTAACATTCGGTTTTGGTGTAGCGCTAGCAGGCTTCGCTGGTGTAATGGCTGCTCCTGTTTATTCGGTATCGCCAGATATGGGGTCGAATATCCTGATTGTAGTATTTGCCATTGTAGTTATTGGCGGCATGGGGTCAATTGGTGGTGCCATCATTACAGGTTTAGGCATGGGTATTGTTGAAGGTTTAACAAAATACTTTTACCCAGAAGCTTCTAATACAGTGATTTTCCTTGTCATGGTGATTGTATTGTTAATCAAGCCTGCTGGCTTATTTGGTAAAGAAGCCTGAGGAGGATCCAGTTATGAAAATATCTAAGTTCAATATTGTTTTGCTGGGGCTCGCTCTGGTTGCGCCATTCGTCTTCTATCCTGTTCTTTTGATGAAGGTGTTGTGTTTTGCTTTGTTTGCTTGTGCATTCAATTTACTACTTGGTTTTGTCGGTTTGCTGTCTTTTGGTCATGCTGTTTTTTTAGGAACAGGTGGCTATGTGACGGGGTATCTCATGATGAATACAGGGCTTACTCCTGAGCTTGGGATTCTTGCCGGTACTGTTGCCTCAGGATTATTAGGCGCTATTTATGGGAAGTTATCTGTCAAACGTGAAGGTATATACTTTGCGATGGTAACGCTGGCATTGGCACAGCTAATGTTCTTCGTCTTCTTGCAAGCGCCATTCACTGGCGGGGAAGATGGTTTGCAGGGAATTCCTCGTGGATATTTGCTCGGTCTTATTGATCTGTCTGATAACCTTAATATGTACTACTTCGTGCTTGCGATTTTCTTATTCGGTTTTTGGCTAATTAATCGTACGGTGCATTCGCCGTTTGGTCAGATTCTAAAGGCTATTCGCGATAACGAGCCACGTGCCACATCACTAGGTTATAATGTTAACGATTATAAGTGGGCTGCTTTCGTAATCTCTGCAGCTTTGGCAGGGTTGGCTGGCTCTACAAAAACATTAGTATTCCAGCTAGCTTCGTTAACAGATGTGCATTGGCACATGTCGGGTGAAGTGGTATTAATGACACTATTAGGTGGCATGGGTACTATTTTTGGCCCGGTGGTCGGTGCTGCAGTTGTTGTTGGTATACAAAACTTCCTATCAGGTGGTGAGCTTGGAAATTATGTTCACATCATCATGGGGCTGATCTTTATTGTTTGTGTACTAGCGTTTCGTAGCGGTATTGTTGGTGAGATTCAAAAGGTTGTTAAGCGCAACTTTAGCTAATCAATCGTAGCCCCGCTTTATAGCGGGGTTTTTTTGTTTTATGTAGTTAACGTTTACGTAAACTGAGGTTTAGTTATGAGTCAGGATTCAGTAGTCATTGTAAGTGCGGCAAGAACACCAATGGGCGGTATGATGGGCGCGCTGAGTGATGTTCGCTCCCCAGATCTTTGTGCTGCGGCTATTAAAGCGGCGGTAGAGAGAGCCGGTATTAGTGGAGCAGACATTGATGAAGTTATCATGGGGTGTGTACTACCCGCAGGCTTAGGGCAAGCTCCTGCTCGACAGGCATCGCGTGCAGCCGGTATCCCGGATGCTGCAGGTGCTACCACTATTAATAAAATGTGTGGTTCTGGTATGAAGGCTGTTATGTTGGCGCATGACCAGATCATGGCAGGTCAGGTTGATGTAATGATAGCCGGTGGTATGGAGAACATGAGCCAATCACCTTACTTGTTGCCTAAAGCGCGCGCGGGTATGCGTATGGGGCATTCTCAAGTTATTGATCATATGTTCTTTGATGGACTTGAAGATGCTTATGAAGGCGGCCTAATGGGTGCTTTTGCACAAAAGAGTGCTGATGACTTTAATGTGACCCGTGAAGCAATGGATGACTTTGCTATAGGTTCGTTAAATAAAGCGCTGGCAGCTATTGAGTCAGGTGCATTTAAAGATGAAATTACGGCAGTAACGATTAAGTCCCGTAAAGGAGAGGTTGTAGTCGATACTGATGAACAGCCGGGTAATGCGCGAATAGATAAAATTCGCTCATTAAACCCTGCCTTTAAAAAAGGCGGCACAATTACAGCGGCAAACTCAAGTTCAATTTCTGATGGTGGTTCGGCGTTAGTCTTGATGAAAGAATCTGATGCTATCGCGCGTGGTTTAAAGCCATTAGCTCGCATAGCTGCACATTCAACACATGCACAGCTGCCTGCAGAGTTTACGATTGCGCCTATCGGTGCTGTTGAAAAAGTACTTAAAAAAGCTGGTTGGAGTAAAGGTGATGTTGATCTTTATGAAATCAATGAAGCATTTGCAGTCGTCTCTATGCTAGCTATTTCAGAGCTTGGGTTGGATGCAGATAAAGTAAACGTAAATGGAGGGGCTTGTGCACTAGGTCATCCAATTGGATCGAGTGGTTCACGCATCTTGGTTACTTTACTGTATGCGCTAAAAAATGCGGGTAAGTCAAAAGGTGTTGCATCGCTGTGTATTGGTGGTGGTGAAGCGACAGCTGTTGCGGTTGAGATGCTTTAGTCGTTTAACTGATTACAAAAAAACGCCGCTTTTTAGCGGCGTTTTAGTTTGCTTCATTTGAATTAGAAGTTCAGTTTTGCCGTGATGCCTATTTGGCGTGGTGCACCTAGTTGAGTGTACTTTGTAGCGGCATATCCGTTACGAGGGTCATTACCAAAATAGAAGCCGCGAACAAATGTGTCTTGGTCTGTGAGGTTGCGTCCCCAGAGTGTTAGATCCCAGTCTTTGGTTTTGTAACCAACGCGAGCATTTAACAAGGCATAAGCTTCAGACTTTTGGTCGTGACTGTCAGAAAAGTAGTAGATATCTTTGCCTTCAACATCGACCCCTGAAAACCAGCCTTTTCCATGATTGAAATTGGCGCCTATCGTATATTGATAGTTTGGTGACTGTGCTGCATCGCGTCCGTCAAAAGCGGCACTGCTGTCTTTTAACTTGGTATTAAGTAAGCCAAGTGAGCCAAAAAGCGATACTGTTGGGTTTAACTTCCAACGAGCTTCTGCTTCTAAACCGTAGCTATATGCTTCGTCAGTATTATCGACGTAATCAAAAAAGCTGCTTCCTCCGCCGGGGTTGCTAACAACCCGATTTCCTTTTATTTGAGCATCATCGCGTTGTTGGAAAAATAAAGCAATTTGTGTTTGTAAGCTGTTCTCTAGCCAGCTTTTTTTGCTACCAACTTCATAGTTCCAAAGGTATTCAGTATCAAACTCTTTTAGGTTTGCTGGTAGTGAGCTGTCCGCATTAAAGCCGCCTACCTTGTACCCTCGTGAGATCAAGCCATAATAAGTCGTGTTTTGGTTAGCTAGGTATTCTAGAGCCACTCGCCCACCTACTAGCAGCTCATCAGAGCTAGAAGAGGCACCGTCGTTATCACTGTATTTAGATTCTGAATGCTCAATGCGTAAACCTGTTGTTAGCACATAGTTCTCAGATAATGATGACTCAAGCTGCCCGTAGACTGAAAGACGAGAAGTATCAAACTCGCTGATAAAGTCGTTGCCAAGGTATGTATATGTGCGAGCTAAGTCAGATGATCTATCATAATAGTATAAGCCGGTTGCCCATGATGTAGAGCCGTTGAATAGTTCAGAGCCAGGAGCTGATATAAATCTGACTTCAGCGGTTGCTGTTTTGTTGTCGCGTTTATAATTATCAAATGCATTGTAACCCGCAACATGAAAACCATCGTATACCCAGTCTTCATCATAACCATATTCTAGGTTTGAATCTGAGTAGCTCAATGATGTTTCTAATGTGAACGCATCATGTCCTGTCCAGGTAGTTTTAGCGGCTAGGGCTGATGTCTCTTGACGATCATGCCCTGGCTCGTCAGATAATGTTGTGCGGTTATTATCTAATGAAAATGCATCATAACCGTTATCGATATTGGCATAGAATGCTGTTAAATCTACCATTAGGTCGTCGCTTGCTTCAATACGTAGCTTGCCGCGGAACAGGGTTTCATCAATATTGTTGGTATTATCTTTATGCAGGTGGTCGTTCTCGGTAAATCCATCACTTTTGTTACTTTGAAATGCAACGCGGTAACCGACGCTATCATTGATGGGGCCACCTACAGCGGCTGATAGGCGTTTAGTGTTGTACGTGCCTAATGTTGTTTCTATGTGGCCTGTGGTTGTGGTGGTTGGGTCGTTAGAGCGGATATTAATCAGACCGGCGAGGGCATTTGCACCATAAAGTGTTCCTTGAGGGCCACGAAGCACTTCGACTTGCTGTGCATCTAACATATTTGCGGCACCACCAATATTACTCATATCTATGCCATCCATGATGACGCCGACTGACGGGTTGATCGGCCCGATAAACTGGCTACGCTCACCTATACCGCGAATCTGGAAGTATTTCGCATGTGATGCACCGCTGGATGAATTTACGTTAGGTGCAAGGGTTATAAGGTCTTCTAAATGGTCTGCGTTACGTTCTTGAATGACCTGGTCATCAACCACAGTTAAGCTTGTAGGTACGTCTTGAAGGGCAGCCCCGCGAAAGCCGGAGGTGACAACAATTGAGGGTAGCGAGAAGTTATTTCCATCAGCTGCAAAAGAATGGTTAGCTGACAAGATAGCAACGGCAAGCGTAGATTTAACAAACAATGAAGGTTTTAAATTCATACAAGTCTCCGGAAAAAAGCTCAGAGACCCGGTTGAGAAGCGGGAAAATAAAGAAGAAGTATAACTTTCCTATTCCTACGCCGGTATCATCCGGATCAGGTTCAAAGGGTCCGCATTCCATATGCGTCTCAGGCGCAGAGAGCTTAAAACGGCTCTCTTTTTCTGTGCCACCCCTTAGGAACTTACTTAATTAGTAAATTGGCTTGGATTATAACGTTTAGATTAATAAAAGATAGGCGCCAAATATGTGATGTGATTTCAAAGGTATGGATCTTGTTGTTATTAGTGATGAGTGATAGCGTTTTATTAAGTAGCGATGAAGCATTAAAATGAATGTCCATTTTAATGAGAAAGTTACTAAATACTAAGTGAGTGTTCATTTTCATTTGAGATAATGTTAAGTCACTATTAATTTAATTTGGACTTCAAGAATGGATACAGTTTCGGCTGTCAGGGCGGGTAAATGGACCATTGCTGTATTTATAGCTATTGCAATTGTGTATTTATTTATAGGAAATGGAACAAAAAAAGATCGTCAACCTGAAGTGCTTTCCTATACGCCAGAGATGTATGATAAGTGGAGACAAAGGATAGTTGAGCACTCCCGAAAAGGTGATCTTCTTCGTTCCCTTGATCTTATTAAGGAAGGTGAGAGAGAAAGGGTGTTGAATGATTACGATGCCGCTATGCTGCGTAGCCAGCTATTATTTGAACATAAGCGCTTTCAAGAATCTGAATCTGTACTGAAAAGCGTTGTCGCTAAATACCCTTCAAAGGCGGAAGCCTACAATAACTTGTCTATTGTGATGTTCTATCTTGGTAAGCGTTCTGAAGCTATAGATGCAATATCAGCAGCACAAAAAGCGGCTATTGATAATGCTTATATTGCAGGCAATGAAGACAAGCTTATGACTATTGTTGCTGAAAATGATTCCGCATCCTTTATGACTGCCCGCAACTATACTGAACAACTCGTTTACTTATCTGGAAAAGGAATGCCTGTTGATAGCGAAGAGTCAAAGGCCGAGTTAACTAGCCAAAATAATGTGCTGGATTCACTGGTAAAACCAACGAATTTAGACGATCAGGAAAAACAATCGACGCAAATAGAAGCGGCTATGCCTTCCGCTCCATACGGACTTATTGATTTGGGATTGAAAAATGAAGACCTTCTATCTTCTCTTCCACAAAATGTTGCTGAGCTAAAGACCGTAAATGAAGTAGCCGAAGTAGCTGAAGTAGCCGAAGTAGCCGAAGTAGCCGAAGTAGCCGAAGTAGCCGAAGTAGCCGAAGTAGCCGAAGTAGCCGAAGTAGCCGAAGTAGCCGAAGTAGCCGAAGTGGCCGAAGTAGCCGAAGTAGCCGCAGTAGCCGAAGTAGCCGAAGTAGCCGAAGTAACGGAAGAGGCAGAAATAGAGGCTAGTATAAATGCTTGGGCCTCAGCGTGGGTGAGCCAAGATGTTGGCCGTTACTTGCATCACTATATGTCAGATTATAAATCTAAATATAACAGCCATAAGCAGTGGGTGGAGCAAAGAACACGGCGCATCAAAAAAGCAAAAGGCATACAGATAGTGCTTGAAGATGTGAATATTACTGTCAATTCTCCAGCTTATGCGAAAGTAAGCTTTAAACAGAAGTATCAATCGCACAACTATAGTGATGTGAGCTTTAAGAAAATGGAGCTTGTTAAAGATGGAGATGGTTGGAAAATAATTAAAGAAAGAAGTCGGTCTCTATAAATAAAAAAGCCCGAACGCAGCATAAGCAAAGTTCGGGCAAAGCGCTATATCAGTGCTTTAGGGCAACGCTCTTAGAAAACCATTTCAGGTACATGATCAGGTACAATCATTTTTCCTTCTGTCTTTGACACAATCTCTTCTACAGAAACGCCCGGTGCTCTTTCTTTCAATATGAAAGCACCATCTTCAATTTCTATATAAGCAAGATCGGTTAATACTTTTTTAATGCATCCTGCACCGGTTAACGGTAGCGAGCATTTAGTTAAAAGTTTGGACTCGCCGTGTTTTGATGCATGAGTCATGGTGACAATAATGTTGTCAGCGCCCGCGACCAAGTCCATTGCTCCACCCATGCCTTTGATGAGTTTTCCTGGGATCATGTAAGATGCAATATTGCCTGAAATATCAACTTCAAACGCACCTAGTACGGTTAAATCTACATGTCCGCCACGGATCATGGCAAAAGATTCAGCTGATGAGAAAATCGATGCGCCAGTAACAGTGGTCACTGTTTGCTTGCCAGCATTAATCATATCGGCATCAATTTCATCTTCTGTTGGGAACTGTCCCATGCCTAGCAGTCCGTTCTCTGATTGCAGCATAACTTCCATTCCTTCAGGAACGTAGTTTGCTACAAGAGTAGGAATGCCTATACCTAAGTTTACATAGAAGCCGTCCTGCAGTTCGCGAGCGACACGGATTGCAATTTGTTCACGTGTTAGTGCCATCTTTAAAACCCTCTTACGTACGGACAGTGCGTTGTTCAATGCGTTTTTCGAAAGTGCCTACAATGAGGCGATCAACGTAGATACCCGGGGTGTGAATATGAGCTGGGTCTAATTCACCAGGCTCTACAATCTCTTCCACTTCAACAACCGTAATTTTTCCGGCGGTTGCGGCCATTGGATTAAAGTTTTGTGCAGTATGGCGGTATATTACGTTACCGAATTTATCGGCTTTCCAACCTTTAACGATAGCAAAATCGCCAGTGATGGACTCTTCAAGAATATAGTTGCGACCATTGAATTCGCGTACATCTTTACCTTCAGCGACGGGCGTTCCGTAGCCTGTTGCAGTATAAAATGCAGGAATTCCAGCACCGCCAGCACGCATTTTTTCAGCGAGGGTGCCTTGTGGAGTAAGCTCAACTTCTAATTCGCCCGCCAGCAACTGTTGCATAAATAATGCATTCTCACCGACATAGGATGAGACCATTTTCTTTACTTGGCGATCTTCTAATAAAACGCCCAGACCGAATCCGTCAACACCGCAGTTGTTGGAAACAATAGTGAGATCTTTTGTGCCCATTTTTTTAACTTGGGCAATTAAGTTTTCTGGAATACCACAAAGACCAAAACCTCCAGCGATGACAGTCATGCCATCCTCAAGTCCCGCCATTGCTTCATCGTAGCTATTGACTACTTTGTTAAAACCCGACATTGAACATCTCCATGCCTTGTAGCTTATTGTTATTCGGCCTGCCTAATACATCGCCCTAGGGTGAAAGCAGAATTTAAGTTTGTTAAGTGTCTATCACTGGCTTATATTTATCCAATGAATTTAATAGAAGAATTAATAGATTATATTTATGAATATAACAGTTAAACAATTACGTGCATTTGTTGCTGTTGCTAATACGCAAAGCTTTACTGAGGCTTGTGCTGTTGTGCATCTTTCACAACCTGCGTTAAGTGTGGCGATTAAAAATTTAGAAGAAGGCTTAGGCGGGCCACTTTTTTCACGCACCACCCGAACATTATCTCTAACGCCAGAAGGCGAAGCTTTTTATCCAACAGCCCAGCGTTTATTAGCTGATCTAGATGAAGCTTATGAAGAGATGCACAATCGCTTTTCATTGTTTAGAGGTAAAGTGGCTATCGCAAGTATGCCTTCTTTTGCATCAAACCAGTTACCAATTGCGCTTCGAAACTTTCGTGATAAATACCCACATATTAATATGACAGTACATGACGTCATTGCGGAAGATGTCGTTGATATGGTTAGGGATGGACGGGTTGAGGTTGGTGTATCTTTTGACCCAGGTAATACCGAAGATTTACTTTTTAATCCATTATTTGATGACCGGTTTATCGCGGTACTACCTAAAGGTCATCCTTTAGCCCAGTACAAGGCTATTAAATGGCAGCATTTGTTAGAAAGTGATTTTATTATATTGCAGCGCCCTTCAAGTATTCGTTTACTAGTAGAGGCCATGCTCGAAGAAGAAGGGTTGTCGTTAACTCCACAGTTTGAAACTCATCAGTTAGCAACCATTGGGCGTATGGTTGCTACGGGGCTAGGAGTGAGTGTGGTGCCATCGTTATGCTTAGGACAAATGACTGAGTTAGGTGCTGTATGCTGTGCATTAGAGTCGCCAATAATTACCAGGCCCGTTGGCGTTATAACACGACGCCGTTACCCACTTTCTGCCGCCGCTAAAGGCTTAGTTGATGTTTTGCTAACTACTTACTGAGGCTGGTTGTGTTCGTTGTTGGCTTCTGTGCTTTCAACCTGATCCCAAACAGGGTTCCCCCATAGTGGAACCGTAGATAACGAATGCTTATGACTCCCTTGTATTTCCTTTGTGGAATAACTGACATAGATGAGAGTTTTGTTCTGTGCATCATAAATTCGTCTTACTTTTAAGCTTTTAAAAAGAATGCTTTTGGATGTTTTGAAAACAACTTCACCTGATTTACTTTTATCTATTGCCGATATCATAGGAAGGGTGATAGGGCCTGTTTGACGGCACGCGATGGACATATCAGAAGGGTCTGAAAAATTTAAGTTGGCTTCAACATGTGCAATATGACAACTAACACCTGTGACGACTGGATCTTTGACGATTACCAGCTTAATGTCTTTTGTCGTAAATACGCCCAAACTTACATTTCCTACCTCATTATCTGAACAGCCAGAAAGAAGAGGTGCTATTAAAAAGAAGGGAAGAAGGTATGTAGACTTGAACATGTTAACCTCATGAAAATAGCTAATAAACTGTACCTACTTTAGGTAATGGTTTTTGTTAAGCTGGAATATATTGTTGCACTAAATAAGTGAATCGGAAATGAAAATAGCAGTTTTTTGTGGGTCAGGCACTGGTGCGAATCCTATCTTTGCGACAGAAGCGCAACGCTTGGGGCGGTTATTAGTCGAGGATGGTCATGAACTTGTATACGGAGGGGGAAAAACCGGTTTAATGGGCGTTATTGCTGACACGGTTTTACAAGAAGGTGGCAAGGTTTATGGTGTAATGCCTATGGCCCTAAAAGATAGAGAAGTACAGCACAGAGGAGTGACAGAGTTATTTATTGTTGCTGACATGCACGAGCGAAAAGCCAAGATGGCTGAGTTAGCCGATGCATTTATTGCTATGCCTGGTGGTATAGGAACACTGGAAGAGATATTTGAAATCTGGACTTGGGGGCAGCTTGGTTATCATCAAAAAGCCTGTGGGTTCCTGAACGTAGCTGGCTATTACGATCAGTTATTAGGTTTTATGAATACAGTAGTTGACCAAGAGTTTATGAGATCAGAATATGCCGATATGATGCAGGTGAGCGCCGAACCCGCTGAATTATTAGAGATGCTTTGCAACTATGCAGCCCCGCAAGAGAAGTGGAGCTAGCCCTTATGTTGTTGAGCTTTCAGTCAATATTGCCGTTGTTTTTAATGATTGCGCTGGGGTATGTAGCTAAGAGAACCATATTTAATATCAATATGTTACCCGGGTTAAATCAGTTTGTTTATTACTTAGCAGTTCCCGCTTTACTGTTTAATGCTGCTAGTAAGGCGTCTATAGATAATTTGATAAATGGGCCTGCATTGGCCGCTTTCTTTTTGGGTGCTATTGTTACGGCCATTATTGTTGTTTTCGGTAGCCGTATGTTTTTTAAAGCAGACAGTACTGAGCAGTTAGTGCTTCGCGCTTTAAATGGTACCTTTGCCAATTATGCCTATATGGGGATTCCACTGACATTCGCGATATTTGGCAATGAAGCTTACGCTGCGACGGTCAGCATTATTCTTGCGGGGAATATTTTTCTCATTGGCGGTGCCCAATTATTGATAGAGTCCATACGCCAAAAAGAGCTAGGCCTTAGGCCTATTCTAGCCATTTTGGACCGTTCTTTATTGCGAAACCCTATCTTTATATCAACGCTGTTGGGGTTATTGTTTTCTGCTAATCAAGTGAGTATGCCTGCCGCCATCCATACACTATTAGATATGTTGGCTCCTGCTGCTATACCTGTGGCTTTATTTTGTTTAGGTGCCAGCTTGCAGTTTGCTAAAACAACAATTGTGCTAGCAGAGTTGGGCTGGCTGGTCCTAATTAAGCTGTGTATTCACCCTGCGCTTACATTAGCAGCATTTTGGTTACTGGATGTAGAAGCCCCAATCTGGTTAGCAACCACCGTATTACTTACAGCACTGCCTACAGGGGCGTTAGCGCATGTAGTGGCACTTAAGTATGACGTGTTCGAAAAAGAAACTTCTCAAATTGTCGTCGTCACGACGGTGTTTTCTTTATTAAGCGTAACGCTTTGGATGAGCTGGTTGCAGTAATATTGCTATGGATCTTTTAGTTCATGCCTTATTAATGATAAGAGAGCTAAACCTATACCAAGACTGATAGATTCTTAATCAGCCCTATTGAGTTGATTAAGTTTTTATCAGAGTAAATAACTATTTTTTGCTCAACTTGGAGAGACCTAATGTCTATTGCAAAAATTACTGAAGTTACATCGTCTTCTAAAAAAAGCTTTGATGACGCGCTCCAGAAAGGTGTTAAGCGTGCATCTAAAACAATCAAGAACATTAGTTCTGTTTGGGTTAAAGATCAGAATGCCACCGTTGTGAATGGCAAAATTGATGAATATCGAGTGACGATGAAAATCACTTTTGTTTTGGATTGATTAGATATTACGTGAAAGGGGGAGTGTCCCTCTTTTGCTTTTTTTCATTAAAGTTTTTTAAGATAGCGTTTCACTTTTTGCGACCACTTAGCGTTTTAGGCCCGCTTTAATACCATCTTTATTTTGTGTATTTAATGTTGTGAGTCACCTATGGTTTACTGTTAATATCTCTCTTTTTATATAGTGTTAAGGATATTTTATGCAGATTGCAAAAGATTCAGTGGTTCAATTTACCTACACGCTGAAAGACGTAAATGGTGACATTGTTGAAGCAACAGATGAAGATTCGCCTGTTGCTTATTTGCACGGCCATAACAGTATGCTTCCTGGGCTTGAGAAGATCATGGAAGGCAAAAGTGTAGGGGAAAGTGTATCTGAAACATTGCAGCCAGCAGACGCTTACGGAGAGAGAACAGAAGACTCTACGCAACGAGTACCTGTTAAGCATTTACAAGGTGCTAAAAAGTGGAAGCCAGGTATGACGGCTACTGTGCAAACAGAACAGGGAAATCGCCAGGTTACTATCGTTAAGATGGGTAAATTTATGGCGACGGTTGATACTAATCACCCGCTTGCTGGCAAAGTAGTTACGTTTGATATTGAAATAAAAGACATTCGTGAAGCAACCGCTGAAGAAATTCAGCATGGTCATGCTCATGGCGCTGGCGGTCATCAACACGACTAGTATTGCTTAATATGAAGCAAGCACAAGAAACGCTAATTCCGTGGGAACATGATGATGGTGTATTAATACTGCGGGGGTGGATGACACCCAATTGTGGAAATAATGGCCGCCCAATTATCCATTTTCTGCATGGGACAGGATTGTCGAATTTAACTTACTGGCCCTTTCTCGAATTATTTCATGGAGAGTACGATCTATTTCTTGGCTCATTTGAGGGGCACGGGGATAGTGATCATGCTCCACGAGAGTCGTATTCGGATTGGCAGGCATTAACAGCTCGTGCGCTGCTGTGTTATGAAGACTTCAGCAAGAGCTGGGATCCACAACTACCCATTATTGGGCTGGCACATAGCTTCGGCGCTATCGCCACAACGTTGATGTTACATAAACAGCATCGCTTGTTTGATCAGTATATATTGCTGGACCCCGTTATTTACCCTCAGTCTATGATTGCACTGATGCGTTTTTTGCACCTGGTCGGTGTCGCTGGGCGTTTGCCCCATGTGAAGCAAGCAAAAAAAAGACGCCAAACATGGGCCAGTAGAGATGATGTGCAAAATAACCTTAAGGGTCGTGGCGTTTTTAAGAGTTGGACGCCTGCATCGTTAGATAGTTATATCGATCATGCTATACGGCCTAATGAAAAAGGTGAATGGCAATTGCGTTGTCCTCCTTGGTTGGAGGCTCGCATATTTTCTGGTTATCCTAAAAAACTATGGCCGGCTATCGCGCAGTTACCTGAATATACGCATATTTTACACAGCACCAAGACATATCCTTTTGTTCCGCCAGCAGTAAGGAGAGCAGAAAAAGCCAATGCACATATTCAACTCACAGAAGTTGAGGGTGGACATTGCTTTATGCAAGAAAGGCCAAAAGAAACCTATCTTCATGTTAAGCGTTTATTACGGTTCTAAAGTGAAAAGCAGGATGCATTATGATCACTTCCTTAGCGATTAATAATTACCGGTCAATTCTTAACTTAATTATTCCGCTGGGCCCACTTAATGTGATTACCGGCCCTAATGGCACGGGTAAGTCTAACCTGTATAAGGCATTACGCCTGTTATCTGATACGGCTCAAGGTGGTGTTGTTAATTCATTGGCGCGAGAGGGTGGTTTAAGCTCTACCTATTGGGCAGGGCCTGAAAAAATATCAAATCGGATGAAAAAGGGTGTCGTTCCCGTTCAAGGAAGTCCGTTACAAGCGGTTAAGCGTTTGCGTTTAGGTTTCGCTACACAAGACTATGGCTACTCAATCTCACTTGGGCTACCCACGCCGTCTCGCTCGAAATTTAGCTTGGACCCAGAGATTAAGCGTGAAGTAATTTGGGCGGGAGGTTTTTACCGGCCTGCATCTTCTTTAGTGGATCGAAATGGCTCCGCAGTAAAGCTACGTAAAGGAAGACGCTGGGAGGTTGTGGCACAGCACCTAAATAGTTTTGATAGTTTGTTTGACCAGATCGCAGACCCAGGTGTAGCGCCAGAAGTATTTCATATGCGTGAGCTAATAAGGCGTTGGCGCTTTTATGATCATTTTCGGACAGATGCCGATGCGCCTGCACGCAAGCCTCAACTAGGGACTCGAACACCGGTGTTGCACCATGACGGTCGTGATCTAGCCGCTGCTTTACAAACCATACGTGAAATTGGTGATCCTGATGTGCTTGATCATGCAATAGCAGATGCATTTCCCGGAGCACGAGTATCCGTAATGCCGCATGAGGATGGCCGGTTTTCTATTGAGTTTTTTCAACATGGGTTGTTACGTCCATTAACGGGTGCCGAATTATCAGATGGAACATTGCGCTATCTATTGTTGATCGCAGCATTATTGACACCAAGGCCACCCTCTCTAATGGTGTTAAATGAGCCGGAGACCAGTCTGCATCCTGATCTGTTACCTGCACTCGCCCGCTTAATTATACGTATCTCAAAAGTTACTCAGGTATGGGTGGTTTCGCATTCAAACCGTTTAATAGCCGCGCTTAATCGCGACCCCGGCTGTCATGCAATTGAACTAGAAAAAGTGTTGGGGCAATCAGAGGTCAAAGGTTTAAGTATGCTTGATGAGCCGCCCTGGTATTGGCCTGATAAAGCATGAATATGCCTGTTTTAGCGCATTAATAGGAATAAGGGTAGGTTCCCATTCGCATGCGTCGATACTGGCTGGGTGAAATGCCCATGATTTTTTTGAAGATTCGAGAAAAATAGTAGGCATCTTCATAACCCACGGCAAAGCTTATTTCATTAATTGATTTCGTTGTTACATCAAGCAAATGGCAGGCACGTTCAATTTTTAGATGTATGAAATGGTTAATCGGTGTGGTGCCCGTGAGTTCTTTATATTTTTTGATAAAATGAAATTTTGATAGGTTGGCTGTTTCTGCCAACGTATCTAAGTCTAATTGCTCGTGGGCCCTGGCTTGCATAAGGCTGTGAATGAGCTCTAAGTCAAAGTTGTGGGCGGCTTTTTGTTGCTTGGCCAATGGTTGTAGCTGCGCTATGTGCGTTAGTATCTGGCGAAGAAGGTTGGCTGCATGTACAAATGCACTGAGGTTATAACTTGATTGACGGCACTCCAGTAGGGACTCTAGGTCGCTTGTAAGTCGTGCATGGATTCCCAGCGGCAATACAAAATTATTTTCACGAACAGCAAGATAGTCAATGAAATCCTCACTTTGCTCGCCTGAAAAATGAATCCAGTAGATAGTCCATGGCGTTAGTTCGGATGCTCTATAGGCATGTGGTACTCCTCTTGGTAGGAATATGATATCGCCAGCTTTAATATCATAAGACTCATGATCCAGTGTTAACTCGCCTTCGCCATCAAGACAATAGATCATTAAATAGTCATCATGTGTGCGCCGCAACATAGTATGGTTAAACGCTTGTTTATAGTACCCAAGGCCTATGGGGTATAGCCCTTTTGTTAATGTATGAGTGCTGAGGTGAGCCACGGTTTTGCGGGGCACAACGAATCTTGAGCTCTCGGGGGGGAGTGGCCATTCTGATGGTTGGCTCATATCGTTAGACCTTTAGACTAGGGAAAACCACTATTAATTCGCAATATAGTCCATTAATCTGACAAGATTATCAATCCCTGCTCCACATGACATGTGCTTAAATTATCATCAACGTAATTGCAAAGCACGCCATTAGGCGCTGACCGTAAAACTACAATAAAACAAGAGGCAAGGTATTTATCATGACTCAACAAGTACAACTTCTAATCAACGGCGAACTCGTAAGTAGTAAATCTGATAACTGGATTCCTGTAACAAACCCAGCTACGCAGGAAGTTATTGCACAAGTACCTTGTGCAACTGCTGATGAAGTAGAGCAAGCTGTTGATGCGGCAAAGGTTGCTTTTGAAACGTGGAAAGAAACGCCAGTAGGAGAGCGTGCACGCTTAATGCTGCGTTACCAGGCGTTGCTTAAAGATAACCATGATGAGATTGCTAAAATACTCGCACTAGAAACAGGCAAAACTTTTGAAGATGCTAAAGGGGATGTTTGGCGTGGTATTGAGGTCGTTGAACATGCCTGTAACATCGCTTCACTGAGCATGGGTGAAACCGTTGAAAACGTTGCTCGTAAAATTGATTGCTACAGCATTACTCAGCCTTTGGGTGTGTGTGTTGGTATTACACCATTTAACTTCCCAGCGATGATTCCTCTGTGGATGTTCCCAATGGCCATTGCTTGCGGTAACACTTTTGTTCTTAAGCCTTCTGAGCAAGATCCTCTAACACCGATGTTCTTGGCTAAGTTGTTCCAAGATGCGGGTGCTCCTGCTGGTTTGTTACAAGTGGTTCACGGTACAAAAGATGCTGTTAACCAACTACTAACACATAAAGATACACCGGCTATCTCGTTTGTTGGTTCGGTTGCTGTAGGTGAACATATCTACCGTACAGGTACGGACAAAATGAAGCGTGTACAGGCATTTGCCGGTGCTAAAAACCATATGGTGATCATGCCTGATGCGGCTAAAAACCAGGTAGTTAATAGCATTGCGGGTGCTTCTGTAGGTGCCGGTGGTCAGCGTTGTATGGCTATCTCTGTTGCTGTATTTGTGGGTAGTGCACGTGAGTGGATCCCTGAAGTACGTGATGCATTGGCAAAAGTTCGCCCTGGTGTATGGGATGATGAAGGTGCTGGATACGGCCCGTTGATCAACCCTCAAGCCAAAGAGCGTGTTTTGCGCTTTATCCAAGAAGGTAAAGATGCCGGTGCTGATTGTATTCTGGATGGTTCAGAGTGCGTAGTTGAAGGTTATCCTGATGGTAACTGGGTTGGGCCAACGATGTTCCGCAATGTGTCTACTAATATGTCAATCTATCAGGAAGAGATCTTCGGACCTGTATTGATTGCTTTAGAAGTCGATACGCTAGATGAAGCGATTGCTTTGATTAATGACAACCCGTACGGTAACGGTACGTCAATGTTCACATCTTCTGGTGCGGCTGCTCGTAAATATCAGCACGAGATCAAGGTAGGTCAGGTGGGTATTAATGTACCTGTACCTGTGCCTCTTCCAATGTTCTCGTTCACCGGTTGGAGAAAATCTTTCTACGGTGATCAACATGCCTATGGTAAGCAGGCAGTGCGTTTTTACACTGAAACTAAAACAGTGACAGCGCGCTGGTTTGAAGATGATATCGATACCGGTGTTAACACTAGTATCAACTTGAAGTAATATTTTCTAGTAATAAAAAGGTCTTGAGAGATGTTGTAATTAATATCGCTCAAGGCCTTGTTTTATATAATAATAAATTTCGCGAAGGCTAGCGGGCTTCGCTAAACAGGGAGAGGCTAATGGATTTTGAACTTAACGAAGATCAGATCGCATTTTCCGATATGGCGCGAGCATTCGCTCAAAATGAGATGGAACCCCATGCGGCAAAATGGGATCAAGAACAAATTTTCCCAGTGGATGTTTTGCAAAAGGCGGGTGAGCTTGGTTTTTGCGGATTGTATTCCCCCGACGATGTAGGCGGTTTGGGCCTTGGTCGTCTTGATTCAAGTATTATTTTTGAACAACTCGCGATGGGTTGTACTTCCACGACAGCTTTTATCACTATTCATAATATGGCGACGTGGATGATTGCTGATTTTGGCAATGAAGAGACACGACAGTTTTGGTGCCCCGAATTAACGGCAGGTCAAAAACTCGCTTCTTATTGCTTAACTGAGCCTAATGCAGGTTCTGATGCTGCTTCATTAAAAACAACGGCACGTAAAGACGGTGATGAATACGTTCTTAATGGCAGTAAAATCTTTATTTCGGGTGCCGGAGCTACCGATGTATTAGTAGTGATGGCGCGTACGGGTGAAGATGGTCCAAAAGGTATCTCAGCTTTTGCGGTTGATGCCAAAGCGGCAGGTATAACCTATGGCCGTAAAGAAGAAAAAATGGGTTGGAATAGCCAGCCTACGCGACTGATTACTTTTGAAGATGCCAGAATTCCTGCTTCATGCCTAATGGGTAACGAGGGTGATGGCTTTAAAATTGCCATGAAAGGGTTGGATGGAGGACGCATCAACATTGCGACATGTTCAATCGGTACTGCTCAGGCGGCACTTAATCACGCTATTCAATATATGGGCGAGCGAAAGCAGTTTGGTCGTACCCTTGAAAACTTTCAGGCGTTACAGTTCAAAATCGCGACTATGAACACAGAGCTAGTCGCTGCCCGCCAGATGGTGCGCCTTGCTGCTAGCAAGCTTGATGATAAGCATCCCGACCGTTCTACTTACTGTGCAATGGCAAAGCGCTTTGCTACGGATGTAGGTTTTAAGGTCTGTGATGAGGCGCTGCAGATTTTTGGTGGGTATGGCTACATTAAAGAATATCCGATGGAACGTTATGTGCGTGATAATCGTGTGCATCGTATTCTTGAAGGTACCAATGAAATAATGAATGTCATTATTGCACGTCGTCTATTGTTAAAAGATGCAGCTGATATTCTGTAATGTATTTTTGTTAAATAAGCTTTACTAAGCAAGTTTGCTAGTGACTGTGACCTAGCTCTTATTGTTTATAAATAGGCCAGATAAAAGAGTAGAGGTAAAGGATCCAATGAGCGACCAACTTATAGTAGAAAAGCAGGGCCATATCGCGGTTATTACAATGAATAACCCGCCAGCGAATACTTGGACTGAAGCGACCTTAAAAGAGTTAGCAGTCATTGTTAAAGAACTGAATGATGATATGGATATTTTCAGCTTGGTGCTTAAAAGTAGCAGTGAGAAATTTTTCTCAGCGGGCGCTGATTTGAACCTTTTTGCTGATAGTGATCGTTCTGTCGCAAGAGACATGGCGCGCTACTTTGGTGAAGCATTCGAGACGCTTTCTCAATTTCGTGGTGTTTCAATTGCAGCAATGAATGGCTGGGCAATGGGCGGCGGTTTAGAAGTTGCGCTGGCGTGTGATATTCGTATAGCTGAAGAGCAGGTTCAAATGGCGTTACCAGAAGCCAAGGTTGGTTTGTTGCCTTGTGCGGGTGGTACGCAAAATCTCACAATGTTGGTGGGTGAAGGTTGGACTAAAAAAATGATTCTATGTGGTGAGCGAGTTAAAGCTGCGAAGGCATTGGAAATTGGTTTAGTCGAAGAAGTCGTCGCCAAAGGGGAATGCGTTAACCGCGCAATGGAAATGGCTGAGCAGGTTGCTGAACAAAGCCCAATGGCTGTTGCTGCATGCAAACAGTTGATCCAGTCAAACCGTACTCGCGCTTGGGATCAGGGTTATATTCTTGAGCGTGAACTGTTTGTGGATTTGTTCCACTCTGAAGACCAAAAAGAAGGCGTGAATGCGTTTTTAGGCAAGCGTAAAGCTGAATGGAAAAACCGATAATACAACGAGCTCAAAAGGAGAAAAACGGATGAGTTGTGTACTTTTTACAGAGCACCTAACGCAAGATGGTAAGAAAATTATTGAGATCTGCCTTAATGCAGAGAAATCTCTTAATGCGTTAACGTTGGATATGATAGATCTGATTCAGCCTAAGCTAGATGCGTGCAAAGAAGATGATTCTGTTGTTGCCATTCTGCTTGACGGTATGGGTGAAAAAGCATTCTGTGCAGGTGGTGACGTTGTTAGCCTGTATAAATCCATGACAGGTGGCGCTGAGCCTGATTTTCCTGAAGAGTTTTTCACGCGAGAATATTTATTGGATTACACCATCCATACATACCCTAAGCCAATTATCTGTTGGGGCAGCGGTATTGTGATGGGTGGTGGCATGGGTCTAATGAGTGGTTGTAGTCATCGTATCGTGACTGAAACAACACATATGGCGATGCCTGAAGTCACGATTGGTTTGTATCCTGATGTAGGTGGTACGTGGTTTTTACACCGAACTCCAGGACGAACCGGTCTTTTTCTCGGTTTGACTGGGAATAGAATGAATGCTGCTGATGCGTTATTTCTCAATTTAGGAGATCGCTTCCTGAAAACATCACAGCGTGGCGACATTCTTGATCGGCTATCACAAGAGTCTTGGGGTGGTGACCTGAATGCTGTTGTTAATCGTGTTCTGCGTGACCTTGAAGATGATGCCTGGGATATGCGTCAGGCCATCGAGTCACCAGTACGTACTCATTTTGATCTGATTCAAGATATTACGGATCAAGATACCGTCGAAGAAATTATTGAGACATTGCTTGCAGTTGAAACAGAAGATAAATGGATGCAGCGTGCTCAAAAAGCGATCAGTCATGGCAGTCCTCTTGCAATTCATATGATTTATAAGCAGTTGCAAAGTACGTTGCAAATGTCATTGAAAGAAGTATTTGAGTCTGAGTTGGTGCTATCTGTGCAGTGCTGTCGTCATCGTGAATTTCCAGAAGGAGTTCGTGCTTTATTGGTTGATAAAGACGGTAAACCTAATTGGACATTCAGCTCTATTAATGATGTTGATCCAGCCTTCTTAGACGAGCTTTTTGTCTCCCCGTGGGAAACTAATCCACTGGCGAATATGTAAGCTGGTTTTCTCAATCAAGGATTCTCAGTTAAGAATTTTTTATATTAAGAATAACGATAAGAACAAGGATTATAAAATGGCTACTATAGGCTTTATTGGTTTAGGGAACATGGGCGGTCCAATGGCGATTAATCTCGTTAAGGCTGGTCATACAGTTAAGGCTTTTGATTTATCAGCTGAAGCTGTAGCAAAAGTAGTATCTGAAGGTGGTGTATCTGCTCAATCTGCCAAAGATGCCGTAACGGATGCAGATTTTGTTGTATCAATGTTGCCAGCAGGTAAGCATGTTCAGGGTTTGTTTGTTACCGGTGATGACCCTTTATTCGAGCATGTAAAAAAAGATGTACTGATTATTGACTCATCTACTATTGATGCTGCAACAGTACAAAGTGTAGCGGCAGCCGCTGAAGCACGCGATATCGACTTTATTGATGCGCCAGTGTCTGGTGGTGTGGGTGGTGCTATAGCAGGGACGTTAGCCTTTATGGTTGGCGCTAGCGAAGCGCAGTTTGCTAAAGCTAAACCTATCTTAGATGTTATGGGTAAAAATATTTTCCACGCAGGTACTCATGGCGCAGGTCAGGTTGCAAAGGCGTGTAATAACATGCTGTTGGCAGTACTGATGACCGGTACCAGTGAGGCACTCAATATGGGTGTTAAAAATGGTCTAGATCCAGCTGTTTTGTCTGAAATCATGAAGCAGAGCTCAGGTAACAACTGGGCGCTGCAGGTCTATAACCCGTTCCCAGGTGTTATGGAGGGGGTGCCTTCCTCAAATGACTATCAGGGTGGTTTCCAGGTTGATCTAATGTTTAAGGACCTTGGTCTTGCGATGGAAATGAGCCAGCAAAGTGCTTCTCCAACACCGATGGGTTCGCAAGCACGCGCTTTATTTAATCTACACAAGGTTAATGGCAACGGTGGCTTGGATTTCTCAAGCGTATTGAAGCTGTATCAAGATCAGTAATCTCTGGTCTTCATGACTACCGAATAAGGGCATCCTATTTTTAATAGGGTGCCTGCTTCATAGCCTTTAATAAGAGCGCCTTTAATAAAAAAAACATGAGGTCCTACGATGGGTTACACAGAAGAATATCGTCACGCGCTTGAGAATCCTGAGTCATATTGGGCAGAGCAAGCCAAAGCAATAAGCTGGTACAAAGATCCTCAAACAATTCTACAAGAAACCGAACAAGGTACTTTTTGCTGGTATCCGGACGGTGAGCTGAATAGCTGTTATCTAGCGGTTGATAAGCAGGTTGAAGAAGGCCGTGGTGAACAAGTTGCCTTGTATTACGATTCGCCATCAACACAAACTAAAGAAGCTATTACCTATAATGATTTGCAGCAACGGGTTAGTCGCTTTGCGGGTGCAATGAAAGGCTTAGGCGTTGAAAAAGGCGACCGAGTTGTTATTTACATGCCGATGATTCCTGAAGCGGCTGTCGCTATGTTGGCTTGTGCTCGATTGGGTGCGATTCACTCAGTTGTGTTTGGTGGTTTTGCTGCGAATGAGCTCGCTATTCGTATCGATGATGCAACACCTAAGCTTATTCTTACGGCTTCTTGTGGTATCGAGTTTGATAAAAAAATAGCTTACAAGCCCTTGGTAGATAAAGCTGTGGAGCTAGCCGCTCATAAGCCTTCACATACTGTGGTTTGTCAGAGGTCTGTCTTGACGGCAGAAATGAATCCTGCGCGTGATCTTGATTGGCATGAGTTTCAAAAAGATGCAGAGCCGGCTGATTGTGTTGCCGTGAAAGGGTCTGACCCGCTTTACGTGTTATATACATCGGGTACGACAGGACAGCCAAAGGGTATCGTTCGGGATAATGGAGGGCATGCTGTTGCCCTGCGTTATGCTTTTAATAATGTCTATGGAATGAAAGCCGGTGATGTTTGGTGGGGAGCCTCCGATATTGGTTGGGTTGTTGGGCATTCTTTTATTGTCTATGGCCCATTGATGGGCGGTGGTTCTGCTATCTTCTATGAAGGTAAGCCGATTCGCTCGCCTGATGCGGGTGCTTTTTGGCGTGTTATTGAAGAGTACAAAGTTAACTCGATGTTCTGTGCGCCGACAGCGTACCGTGCAATTCGTAAAGAAGATCCGACAGGTGCGCTTTCAAAAGATTATGATTTAAGCAGTTTGCGCTGGGTATTTGTTGCAGGAGAGAAGCTGGATTCTTCAACTTTCCATTGGCTTAACGAGTTATTACAGGTTCCGGTTATTGATCACTGGTGGCAAACCGAGACGGGCTGGCCAATGACATCACCGATGATGGGATGGGATAATCCATCTGAGGCGCGCCTTGGCTCAACTAACAAGCCTATTCCTGGATATGATATTCGTGTGCTGGATGGTGATGGTGGCGAGATGGAGGCGAATGAGACAGGAAATATCTGTGTTAAGTTACCGCTTCCTCCGGGTGTTGCTTGGAGTATTTGGAACCAACCGCAACGTTATATCGACTCCTATTTAGAAGCCTTTCCCGGTTATTACCATACAGGCGATGGTGGCTTTAAAGATGATGATGGCTATATCTACATCACCGGGCGTACAGATGATGTTATAAACGTCTCTGGGCACAGGCTTTCAACAGGTGAGATGGAAGAGGTTGTTTCAGCTCATCCAGCTGTGGCAGAGTGTGCTGTCATTGGTGCTAACGACTCACTTAAAGGGCAAGTGCCAGTCGGCCTTATTGTTCTGAAAGCGGGCGAGGACATTGATGAGGTGCAGCTTGAAAAAGAACTAGTCGAGCGTGTGCGTGGTGAAGTCGGTGCTTTGGCCTGTTTCAGAAAAGCCGTTGTTGTTGAGCGCTTGCCAAAAACGCGTTCAGGTAAAATTTTGCGTGCAATACTGCGTAAAATTGCTGCTAATGAAACCTATAAAATGCCTTCTACAATTGATGATGAGACTATCTTGCCAGAGATTGAAGATATCTTGAAAGAGAGAGGGCTGGTGTAGAGATCTATTACAAATAGGTATTTGCGTTATGAAAGAAGGTGCCTTAGGGCGCCTTTTTTTATGGCCTAAATAAGATACATCTATATTCAAGCAAACAAAAAAGCCCCATCTTATCAGATGAGGCTTTTGTTAGTGCTTAAAAGGGCTTATGCGCTTTTACGAGCACGCATAGCTAGTAGGCCAAGACCTAGTAGAGCAACAGTTCCTGGAACAGGTACAGTGCTTGGTGGTAGGGCAGCATCATAAGTGTATGCAACGTCAACCTGACCCCATGAGCCTGTTGCGAATGAGTTAATGAATGCGCCTGTACCTGAATCTACAGAGTTGTTGATATTAGTTTGAGCGAAACCTGTAAAATCAAATTCTACTGGACCAGCAGAGAATGCAGACAAGTCAACACCCGTTAGTGATGTGCTCAGCTCGCCACTAGAAACGCCGTATGAGAAAGTATCATTTGTTGCTAGGTCAAAAGTACCAGCTGTAGAGCTTTCATCAGTCAAGTAAGAAAGCATGAAGCCTTGGAAAATGTGGTCATCAGCTGCTGCTGTTGAAACTTTCCAGTCTTGGAAAATATTGATAGATACATCAGCACGGCCATTAGCAGCACTAGTGTTTTGAGAAGTACCAGAGCTATCTAGTTGACCATAAACAGTTACGTTAACGCCTGTTAGGTTACCTAGAGCAGCATCAAAGCCAGCAATAGTGATTTTTTCGTTTAAAGCGCCCATTGCAACATCAGTTGAGCTGCCTTGCGTACCAAAAGAACCTGTTTCAGTAATTAGCGCTGCAGAAGCTGTGCTCGCTGCTAAAGTAAGAACTGCGGCTGCTGAAATTTTTGTGAAAGCTGACATTTAATATCTCCATTATTTATAAAAATCGCTTCCAACTACATTTTATGTGAAAGCTATCCCCCTTAAAGCAAAATGTGGACCAAGAGTTGTAGTTTTAGTAAAAATATTTTTATTTTATTATTTCGCTATATTACTGACTCTGCTTGGCTACATTTTAAAGCGTGTTAATGAGTTGTTAATTTTTAAAATATAAGTAAAAGAATTAAACCACTTATTATTAATGGGTATTGTGGCTGTATATTAATATTCGGTTCATTTTTTTGCTTGCGAACTATTTAATGTAAAAAAATACGACGTTACTGATTGTTTAATGATCACTTGTAAATATATCTAGATTTTATTATTCCTATAGAAGTCTTTAGACTTAATCAATACTTAATATTATAAGGAGTGTCTCAAATGAGAGACTTTAAACTGTTGTTTTTTGTGGATTTATATTTGTAATGTGTAAATAAAACTGACGTTTCTTTATAAAATCTCATTTTTAATTATTCAGTGCCAATAATTTTTAGTAAAAGTATAAATAATGACTACCCATGAGTAGTCTTATCTGATCGGTATTTTAATATTGTCAATAATCTTAGCATTTTGTTTCTTAATGGAGACATATATTTTTTATAAAGTAGGCGTGTGTTAAGCGGCTTAAACGATGTTTATTTGAGGCTGTTAATGGGTATGGTGTATTAAATAATAAGCGCTTGGCTCGGGCGGGCACAAAGCGCTTATTGGTAGGAGGCTGGCGTTTTCTTTTAAGTTTTAAACTTGGCTACTTGTCGGCTTAGCTCAGAAGCGAGCGATGCTAACTCTAAACTGGCTGTTGAAATTTGAGAGGCGCCATCAGAAGACACTTGAGACGAATCATGAATTGAGACAAGTGATCGGTTTATCTCTTCGCATACGCTGGTTTGCTCCTCACTAGCTGAGGCTATATGAGTATTCATTTCATTGATAGCAGTAACGGATAGTGTGATTTCTTCAAATGCTTTACTGACTTCGGCTGCTTTATTACCGGCCTCTGCTGCTTCTTCTTGGCTTTTGGTCATAGCAGACACTGCTGTACGGGTGCCGTTCTGCAGTCGCTCAATAGTTTCCCTGATCTCAGTGGTCGATGTTTGAGTGCGTTGTGCTAACGTTCTCACTTCATCGGCGACAACAGCAAAGCCTCTACCTTGATCTCCCGCACGAGCAGCTTCAATAGCTGCATTGAGAGCGAGTAAGTTGGTTTGATCGGCAATGTCATTAATAACATCAACAATAGAGCCTATGTTATCGCTATCAACGCCGAGTATTTTGATGCGTTCTGATATATCAGCAACATTGCTGACTAGGGAGTTAGTTGCAGACACCGCAATGCCAACAACATTGTTACCTATATCGGCTTGCTCACGCGTTTCCTGTGCTCTGTGATCGGCTTGTTCTGCGTTACCCGCAATCTCTTGGGAGCTGGATACCATTTCATTCATGGCGCTTGCTACTTGCTCAATTTCGAGGCGTTGGCTGTCTATGCTTTGGTTTGCAGTGTTGCTGACAGAGGTCATTTGCTCAGAGGCGACTGCAAGCTGGGTAGTCGCGTTGCTTATTTCGCTTATGAGTGAACGCTGCTGGTTCAGCATGGTATTGAAGTTCTCAGTCATGGCAGCGAGTTCGTTTGTGCCGCTGGTGTCCAGTTCAATAGTTAAATCTGATTCAGTGGCGACTTTGCTCATTGCCTGGTTGAGTGCTGTTAAAGGTTTATTAATCGATTTGTAAATTAAGTATCCGACTATTATAAGGATAAGCAGAACGGCTGCCCCTTGGGCTATCACCAAAAAGACTTGGTTTAGGTAAGTTTCATGTATATGTGCGCGTTCCTCTCCTGCGACCCTTAGCTGTAAATCTATTAGCTCAGCTATTTTATCGTTGATGGGATCCATTGTTTTATAAAGAGGCCCATCAAATTCATTTAGTTGGTTTGGTATGTATCCGTTTAAGCTCTGCAAGGCTTGTTCTAGTGTATCAAGTGCATTATCGGCGGCTACAAAGAGCACGCTGGCCTCTTTGGCTAAGCGGTCTTCTTCTGCAGTGTGGTGAGTTTTCATATACTCACTCCATGTTTTCTTAATTTCCTTCCTGGCGCTTCTGATGCCTAATAAGGCTTCGGATGCAGTCATTATACCAGCGTTGGCTTTGTTGACCGCCTCAATTACGTAGACTCCATAATCATCAGCTATAATTTTCAACTCTTTTAATGGGACTACTCGGTCATCATAAATACTGGCTACACCAAGATCTGCTTCTTTGAGAGAGCTTAGCGACTCGCTGATGATCAGGATGATAGCCAGCATCGGTAGTGCTGATAGAAAGATTAACTGATTGCGAATGCTGAAATTATTTAGAAGCATAGAATTCTCACATAGAACGTTGAAAACTTTAAAGTGTGTCATTAATAGGAATTTTTCCTATTGACATATTTTTATTTTAGTTTAGACGGTTATTGAGGGAATGCTAAAAAATGATCAAATATTTATTGTGGAGGGTATATGAGTGAACATGAAAAAATAAACTATGTGGAGTTTCCGGCTAAAAACCTTGAAGAAGTGAAGCGTTTTTATTCGCAAGCTTTTGAATGGGTATTTACCGATTATGGTTCCGAATACGTGGCTTTTTCTAATGCCGGGTTAGAAGGTGGTTTTTTTAAGTCTGAGTTGTGCTCGTCCAGCGATCAAGGCGCCGCATTGATTGTTTTGTATAGTGACCATTTAGACATTACTCTAGAAAAAATAGAATCTTCTGGTGGCCAGATCATCAAGCCTATATTTGAGTTTCCAGGTGGGCGTAGATTTCATTTTACTGACCCTAATGGAAACGAGCTTGCCGTGTGGTCTAATCGATAAGATCAGCACTGCCAATAAATAGAAAAGGGCAGTGCGGTTGTAAGCTTGTCTAAGGTTAATAATTAGTTTTGCTTTTTGAGGAATTTTGTCAGAAGAACGATTCGCGTGCCGTTGACGCGACCTTCAATTTGATCTGGATTCGATGTAAGCGAGATTCCACGCACGGCTGTACCGCGTTTAGCAGTAAAGCCTGCGCCTTTAACATCTAAATCTTTAATGAGTGTCACGTTATCACCAGCATTTAACGTTGCGCCGTTACTATCTTTTGCTGGTGGGTATGCGTCATCATCAGCATCGCTGGCTTGAGCCCAGGTTTGGGTTTCTTCATCGAGGTAGAGCATATCTAAAAGATCTTGTGCCCAAATTTCACCCATTGATGAGAGCTGCTTAAGTTGGCGCCAAGCCATGACTTGAACCGCAGGTATTTGGCTCCACATGCTATCGTTTAAGCAGCGCCAATGGTTTACATTAATTGAATCTGGCTTATTGATCTGACTATTGCATGCTTCACAAGTCAAGATGGCTTGCTCTGCAGAACCATTAGACGGGCTGACTTCAAAAACAGAAAGATTGTCAGTTGATGAGCAAAGCTCACATGCTGAGTTACTACGCTGCATTAATTCTTTTTCAATAGTCATATCAATAAGCCCTCATTTTTGTGGGGCGTATTATGCCTGATTGATTTACTAAAACACAAATGGAGGAATGCTATAAATACTTGATCGGCTTATTATTTTGATGTTTGTAGCTTTTATGTTTAAGCGGTTAGCAACAAGAGAGGATATGTAATGGATAAACAGGCGTTAATCACCTACTTGCGCGAAAAACCACAAGCCGTTGAAGATTTCCCTTTTGGTCCTGAGGTAGATGTTTTTAAAGTGAAAGATAAAATGTTTGCCCTGGTGTCCAACTATCAAGGGAGGTTAAGTATTAATCTAAAAAGTGACCCTCAAGATGCTATTGAGCTTAGAGATGTTTTTAATGATGTCATCCCTGGTTATCACATGAATAAGCGGCATTGGAATACAGTGTTTGTTGATGGCGCAGTTCCAGAAGGAGAGATCCAACGTCAAATTGATTGCTCGTATGCGTTGGTGGTCAAGGGGCTTGTAAAGATGAAAAAAGACGCGCTGGTACTGGCGTATGGAGAGTCTGTTGTATTTAAAGGCTTACGCTGCAAGTAGTGCTATACAATCGTCAGGTGTTGATGTTCTTAAAACCCAGCAATAAGCCACTTGTTTTGTTAAGAATTAACAGTTTGAACTGACATATGCTTAAATCAATCTATAGCTATTAAAGAGAATAACACGTTAGTTGAATAGATGGAGAAGACTGTGTTTACTTTTCGATTAAAAATAGGGGTATTGCTCATCTGTTTAATGCCACTCCTTGCGAGTGCTGAAATTTATCGTTGGACAGATGAAAACGGTAAGATTCATTACAGTGATAAGGCGCCAGTTGGTGTTAAAGCTGAGAAGAAGACCTATGTTAATGTAGCTACGCCTTGGCGAAAAATACCTAAACCAGAAGTACCTAGTGAAGAAGGAGTACAAAACGAGCAGTCTGATTCAGTAGAGAGTCCTAGCGCAGCGAAAAGTAATAATGAGGAACTTTCGGCGGATAAAAGTGACAAAAAAAATAACAAGAAAACTAAACGTCTAAAAGTTAAGGATGATAGTTCTTCGTCAGATGGTAGTTCAGTACCGGCACGCCTTAATCAGAAGGATAAATCATCATCCACTCCAGCTAAACGAGCGGCCGATATAAAAAAGACTTACAAAAAAGCCAAAGAAAACTACAACAAAACTAAATAACCTCACGTAACGATAGTTTCTTATGTAATTAGTAGCCTTATATGGCAAAATTCGGTTTTCAATATTAATACACGGTTTTCGAAGCCGGACAGTGGAGGGCGATGCTATGTCTGAGAATGACTCATTACATCCCAAGTTTGTAGAAGCCATGCGTAAGCTGAAAGAAATGTCTGAGGAAGACCGTTTATCAGAATCAAATAAAGACTTATTTGAACAAGCGATGAACTACGCCCCTCTTGATATTCAGCCGCAGTTGATAGAAATCAAGAAAAAGTATCAGGATCTGCATTAAATACAATGTAAATAAAAAGCCCTCTTTTTGAGGGTTTTTTTATGGCGAGGAGTTCAACTAAACGTTTGTGGTTTGACTACTATACTGGCTGCAGTGCACTTTGAAATGGAAGGAACTCTTGGTACTGTTGCAGGGAAAGCCAGGGTTTTTTGTTACTGATGTCGGCTAATATCGGCAATAATACGGTGTGAGCACCGCTTAGCATTTCACGAATCACCAGTAAACGGTATTGGTTTCTATCTAGTCCTGAAGACTTAATCGTTAATGACTCATTTATCATGGAAGATAGCACTCGTCCTGTTGGACATTCTTCACTGGTTAATTGCTCGCTAATAATCAACAGCTCAGGCTTTTCTCGTTTTACAATACCTATTAAGTGTTCAGCGACGGTATAAGCACTCAGGCTATCGGAAGTGACAACATGAATACCCTTGTTTGCACCTATTTCAATAGCCGTCTCTAACTGTTCTGTGCTGTGTGAAGAGCCGATAGATACGACAATAATAGAATTTGTTGAATCAGTTTTCGCGGAAAATGCTTCCGTTAAGGCTGCTTGTAGTGAAGTATCATGAGAGTTGCTGAATTCTGGTCGCTTAACAACGATGATAATTTTCATGAGCTGTTCTCTTGTTATTATGAACACATTTAATGTTCCATACTCACAGTAGAACGTAAAAAACTTGCAGGAGTTTGTCTGAAATCTTACGAATTGTAACAGTGGGGTGGATTGTTTGGTTTTTACGATAAACTCTTGATATATGAGTCTGTAGTAGGGTTTTTAGATGTTGTTTCCTTCTCGGTTAGTTCAGCGTTTCTTTCCAATTGTACTGATATTGATGTTAGTCATTTTCAGTGCGGTTTATTTTTATTCTGTTCCTTTTATTAAAAGCAAAGTATATGAAATTGAACGTAATTCTAGTCGTATTGCATTAGATAATGTTTTTACTATGGCTGATAGGATGTATGCGGATACTGAAAGCTATCAGAAGCAAGTACTTGAATCACACAAGCAGCGGTTAAAAATTGTTGTTTCGATGGCTGAATCTTATATAGATCAAGTCTACCGACAAGTTAAGGCTGGTGATATTGGTATTGAAGAAGCCAGAAATATTATTTTTGAGATGCTTCGTCATTTTCAAAGTATCGATGGCGATTATATATGGGTGTCCAGTTACGACTATCGCTTTTTGTCACACCCTGATGACAGGTTTCACGGTAAAGATGTATCAACACTAAAGAGCGATGATGGTGTGGTTGTTTTACCAGAAATTATCAATGTGGCTACTCGTCAAGGAGAAGGCTACTCCCAATACAAATGGAATCGGTTATCAGGCAACAAGCAGTTAGATAAGCTTTCCTATGTTAAAGACTTTCCTGAATGGGGCTTTGTCATGGGGTCTGGTATCTATCTAGAGGATGTACAAGCCGAACTAGAAGCAAAGCGTAATCGAGCTCTTGAAGATCTACGAGAGAGCTTTAAGCAGTTGCGCGTAGCCAAAACAGGCTATTTATTCATTTTCGATGCAAGAACCAACATGTTGATCCATCCCAACCCTAATATTGATGGAACCAATATACAGAACTTACTTAACCCAGTGACGAAGAAATCGATAGCGAAAGACTTAATTAACGTCGCTGATACGGGTAATGAACTTTATTACAAGTGGGATAAGCCAGGAGACCCTGGTAATTACATTTATGAGAAGTTATCACTGGTACGACACGTGAAAGGTTTTGACTGGTATATCTGTTCATCTGTGTATGTTGATGAGCTTAAAAGCAGCTCTGAGCAATTGAGTGAGCGTATTTTAATGATTGCTTTATTGTCTTTATTGGTCGCTATTGCGATGGCTTTTTTCTTTATCTATTGGGTTACTAACCCTATCAAGCAGTTAGCAGATACAGCGCTTCGGGTTTCTAAAGGCGAGCTAACTGCGACAGTCGGTTTTAGGCGTGATGATGAGTTAGGGATTCTTGCTAAGACATTTGATGAGATGGTTGAAAGAGTACGCGATAATATTCAAAACCTTGATGATAAAGTGGCCAGCCGTACCTTAGCTTTAGAACAAATAGAAGAGCGACAACGAATTATTCTGGATTTGTTGCCGGCCGAAGTAGCATATTTTGATACGACGTTAACCTTTCAATTTGTAAATCAGCGCTATGCTGATGCGTTAAGCAAAGTCAAAAGTGAGATTACAGGCAAGGCCTTAGAGTCGGTGAGCCAAAAGCAATACCAGGCAACACTTGTGCAATTAAAAGCGGCCTTATCTGGAAATGGATTTGGCCAAGAATATAGTAATTGGCTGCATGATCGCGAAGTGATCATTAAGCGCTTAACTACCCCTTGTTATGATGAGGTTGGACAGGTTGTTGGCGTCTTATTGGTAGTTTTGGATGTCACATCAGAAAAAGAGGTAGAGAAGAAACTATTAGAAGCTCAGCGAATGAGTGCAGTAGGACATTTGGCCGGTGGCTTAGCGCATGATTTTAATAATTTACTATCAATTATTTTAGGGAATCTGGTGTCAGCAGCAGAACATTATCAAGCTGACGCTGTATTGCAGCGTTATCTTAAACCTTCGATTCGCGCGGCGAAAAGAGGGGCTGATATTACTAATCGTTTGCTAGCATTTTCTCGCAGACAGCCATTGGCTCCACTGCCTTGTGATATCAATCTTTTACTACATGAAAGCATTGAGTTACTTAGAGGTTCGTTACCGAGTGATATTGAGTTAATTTTTAGCCCCGTAGTAACAAAAAATTTACCCTTTGTTGATCCTGGGCGTCTTGAGGATGCTCTGGTTAATTTGGTATTGAATGCAAAACAAGCAATGCCTCACGGTGGCTCGGTCCACTTTGTTGTATCAGAAGTCAGTATTATTGAAGAAGGAATGAGGCTTGATGAAAGCGTAGTACCAGGCCAGTACATACAAATTTGTGTTTCTGATACGGGACATGGGTTTAGTGACGAGGCTATCAGGATGGCGTTTGAACCATTCTTTACTACTAACTCGGGTGGAACGGGTGCAGGACTCGGGCTCAGTATGGTGTATGGCTTTGTTAAGCAATCTAATGGTTATATCGGCGTGAAAAGTATACCTGGTAGCGGTGCTGAAATTACGTTGTTATTACCGTCGATTCTTGCAGGAGCATTACAAGATTCTACTGACTTAGTGTTATCACAAAGTAAGGAGTGGAAAGGTAAGTTAGTGCTACTGGTTGAAGACGATGATGATGTACGCCAAGTGGTTCGTGAGTTACTCGTTAAGATGGGTTTTAATGTTATTGAAGCTTCTACAGCACAAGAGGCATTGGAGTTGATGGGCGTATTGGAGGGTGTTTTTGCTTTGGTTTCAGATATACGCTTGAACGGTGAAGTGAATGGTTTTGACCTTGCTGATAATTTTCAGGCTATGCATCCCTGTAGCAAAATTGTACTAATGACAGGTTACGCTTTTGACGAAAATAGTGGGCGAGAAGGAAAAAATGCCCACCGCATTATTCAAAAACCTTTTGATATCAAAGAATTAAAAGAGTCTTTTGAGGTTGAAGATCAGCTTGGTAAAGGAGAGTAGTAGCAATGACTAGTCGAAAGCTAATTTATATCATTGATGATGAACGCGATATTTGTGACATCGTTAGTCGAGAGCTAAGTGCTTATAATTTTGATGTTGAAACATTTCTAACTGGCGCCCAAGTAAAACAAGCCCTACAGGTTAAATCGCCAGATCTGTGTATTGTTGATCTGGGGCTGCCTGATATAGATGGTATAGAATTAGTTAAATCACTATGTGAGCAAGCCAATATGGGGGTGATGATCCTCTCTGGACGAGATGGTGTTACTGACCGCATTTTAGGTCTTGAGCTAGGGGCTGATGATTACATTGTTAAACCGTTTATACCTCGAGAGCTCGTGGCTAGAGTCAATAGTTTGTTTCGCCGTTTTAAGAAGAATCATCATGAACAAGAAACCTCTGTTTCTAAAATAGCTCAGTTTGCTGGGTGGCGTTATGACCCCTCCACACTTACTTTATCCGGTGTGTTGTCATGCAATGTAAAGGAAAGCGGGGGTGAAGAGATAGGACAAGGATCTGAGCTCAGCTCTGCAGAGCATGAGTTACTGATGCTATTACTGCATTCACCGAAAAAAATATTATCTCGTGATCAGTTATTGGGTGAGCGAGTCTCTCCATTTGATAGAAGCATTGATGTTCGTATGTCACGAGTACGTAAAAAAATAGAGAGTAACCCAAAACAGCCTACATTAATTAAAACGGTTTATGGTGTGGGTTACATCCTCACCACAGACGTTGAATGGATATGACATTAGTATTGTAAACTGATTGGGTGGAGAGGGCGTTTCTGCTAGTATCGCTTTTTTTATAACCTCATTTCTTCTAAAGACTTAGAACAGGATAATCACCGTGGTTGATATAGGCCGAATGAATACTCTCACTGTAATGCGCGAAGCGGATTTCGGTGTCTATCTAGATGGTGGTGAATTTGGTGGTATTTTACTGCCCAAAAAAGAAGTTCCGCAGGGCTGTAAACTCGGCGACCAATTAGATGTTTTTATCTATCTTGATACGGATGACTTTGTAGTAGCGGGCATTAATCCGCCGATAGCACAAGTGGGCGAGTTTGCATCACTTAAAGTTGTAGAAGTGAATCGTATTGGCGCGTTTCTAGACTGGGGTATGCCTAAAGACTTGCTATTGCCTTATGGTGAGCAGCAGCGCGCAGTTGAAGTAGGTCAGCGTGTTATGGTCAGGGTCTATCTTGATAACAGTGATCGTTTGGCGGCCTCTGCTAAGTTAGAAAAATTTCTTGATAAAGATCCTAAAGGGCTAACCGTAGGCGATAAAGTGAGCTTATTTGCTTTTCGTCATAATGATTTGGGCTTTAGCGTTATTGTCGATAATAGTTATGGTGCTGTCCTTCATCAAAAAGACTTGTTTCGTACAGTCAGACTTGGCCAAACATTAACCGGGTATATCAAGCGTGTATTGGCTGAGGGTAAAGTCGATGTCATGTTAGATAAGCCAGGCTACGCTAAAGTAGATGAGCTATCGCAGCGCATCTTAGATAACCTAGATAATAACGATGGATTTAGTCCGTTAAGTGATAAAAGCCAGCCTGAAGATATCTATCAGGCATACGGCATTAGCAAAAAAGCGTATAAAATGGCGATTGGCACCTTGATGAAAAAAGGGCTGATATCTATTGCTAAGGACGGAATAACCAAAGTCTAATTAGATAATCACCATCATGCTCGAAGGGCTGTCTGTTTAACAGAAATACTAAGCGCTTCAACATAAGCTGGTAAGGGGGCTTCCTGAAAGTATTGGGTGGCTCTCTTAAGTAACTCTTCTCCTGCGGGCCCGATTGAGCGTCCCTTTCGTGTAATCAAGCATAATTCTCTACGTAATACGGGCTCACTTAACGGTTTAAATACGAGCGAGTGAAAAGCCGGTGTGCTGGCTGCTAATGCTGGAAGAATACTAATACCAATACCATTTTGGATGAGTGATGCCAGAGTTGCAGGTGTGGAGGCTTCAATGAGAGAGTTTTCTAATATAAAAGGGATTTTCTTTTCACTTATGCATTTCTCCAGTTGAATACGAATACCGTTTTCAACAGAGAGCATGCTTAGTGAGCGTTGCTTAAGGTCATTCCAGCACAATGTATCAGCCATGATGAGTGGGTCGTCATGGGTCATGACCACACCGTAGCGGTCCTGTAGGATGGGCTGGTAGAGTAGCTCTGGATGTGCGGATCTATTCCCGCCTATACCAAAATCCACAATATTGTTAATCACATTCTCTTCAATACCGCTGGCGCCTTCTTCTTTCAAGGATATTCCAATGTTAGGGAATGCTTGTCTATACGTTTTTATGACGGGTGGCAGAAGGCTGTTGAGTACAGAGGGAGATGCGGCAATACCAATATGTCCCCGCTGTTGTTGTGCACTGGCTCTTAAATCATTAATCGCTGTATCAAAATCAGAAATAAGGCGTTCAGCAACCGGATAAAAACGTTCACCATCACGGGTTAGGTTAACGCGTCGTGTGGTGCGATCAAATAACTGAAGAGCGACTTGTGCTTCTAGCTGCTTGATTGTCGCAGTAAGTGTTGATTGAGTCACATGCAGGTGTTCTGCGGCATGTGTAAAACTACCGTGTCGAGATACCTCTATGAAGGCATTAAGATGTCGATAAGAGATATTATTCATAATTTTCGATTAATTAATTAAATTTTATCGTTTGAATGATTAATCATGATTCTGCATCATAGCGCCTTTAATAACAAATTAGATGATTAGACATGATCCCACGCATTTCTACTGTAGAGACAACACAAGCGCACTACGTATCTTTTATAGAGGCCTTGCAGGCAAAAGGTTTTGCGGGGGAGCTTAATCAGGATTATGCCAACCGTATCGCATTATCGACGGATAACAGTATTTACCAATTGTTACCTCAAGGTGTGTTGTACCCAAAAACACTGGATGATTTGGTACTTATTGCTGAGCTGAGTGCGCAAGCAGCATTCTCCCAAGTAACGCTAACACCTCGCGGTGGTGGTACAGGTACGAATGGCCAGTCATTGACCGACGGCTTGATTGTTGATGTTTCTAAGCATATGAACGGTATTTTAGAAATTAACGAGCAAGAGCGTTGGGTTCGTGTTCAGGGAGGCGTGGTTAAGGATCAGCTAAATGCAGCGCTTAAACCCTACGGGTTGTTTTTTGCTCCTGAACTGTCAACCAGTAACCGTGCAACCGTTGGCGGGATGATCAATACTGATGCGAGTGGCCAGGGTAGCTGCCTCTACGGTAAAACGCGTGATCATGTTTTAGAATTAAAAAGTGTATTGCTCGATGGTACTGTTTGGAATTCAGCGCCACTTGACGAAGATGAGCTTGAAAAGCTAAAACTTCGTGAAGATAGAGTCGGTGAGATTCATCGGCTGGTGGATGATATTCATAGCACTAAAAAAGAGTTAATTGATGCTAAATTTCCAACATTAAACCGCTGCCTTACAGGTTATGATCTTGCTCATATCCGTAATGAGTCAGGGCGTTTTAATCTTAACTCTGTGTTATGCGGTGGTGAAGGCTCGCTGGCATTTATTGCTGAAGCTAAACTTAATGTTTTGCCTATCCCAAAATTTGCCGCTCTAGTGAATGTTAAATACGATAGTTTTGAGAGTTCGCTGCGCGATGCAAAAGCGTTAATGGATTGGGAGCCTACGTCCATAGAAACAATTGACTCTAAAGTACTCAATCTGGCAATGGGTGACATTGTTTGGGATACGGTTAAAGACTATTTCCCAGAAAAAGAGGGCGATCCGGATACGCTCGGAATAAACCTTGTTGAGTACACTGCAGATGATGAGTCTGTTCTACAAGCGCGTGTTAACAAGCTGACCCAGCATTTAGAGAAGGTTGCAGGAGAGCCAGGTAAAAGTTTTGGTTTTAGCGTGGTATACGGTGGCGCTGAAATTAACAAAGTATGGGGAATGCGTAAGAAAGCTGTTGGCTTGCTGGGGAATGCGCAAGGGCAAGAACGCCCGATTCCTTTTGTAGAAGATACCGCTGTACCTCCTGAGAACCTTGCTGACTTTATTATGGAGTTTCGGGCAGTACTGGATAGCCATGGCTTAGCTTATGGTATGTTTGGACATGTTGACGCAGGTGTTTTACATGTACGCCCAGCCATTGATATGAAAGATGAAGCGCAGGAATCAATGATTAGAGAAATCACTGATCAGGTGGTTGCTCTTACTCAAAAATATAATGGTTTGTTATGGGGAGAGCATGGTAAAGGAGTACGTTCTGAATACTCACCTGCATTTTTTGGTGAACTGTATGTTGAACTGCAGCGAATTAAAGGCGTATTTGATCCGCATAACCAGCTAAATCCTGGGAAGATTGCTACTCCTGTTGTTGGTGGTGCTGAGCTTCTAAAAATTGATGCTGTGCAGACGCGCGGCCAATTGGACCGTCAGATCTCTGCTAAAACACGCGATACTTACAATTCAGCAATGTTCTGCAACGGTAATGGTGCGTGTTACAACTACGATCCTAAAGATGCGATGTGCCCTTCGTGGAAAGGCACTCGTGAACGTATACACTCACCTAAAGGGCGCGCATCACTCATTAGAGAATGGTTACGTTTAATGTCTTCACAGGGGGTCGATTTAACAGAAGAAAGTAGCCGTATTAAATCCACAAGCTATATCAAATCCTTGCCTGGGAAAATTAAAAATACTCTCAAAAAACAAAAGGGTGAATACGACTATTCACATGAAGTCCACGAAGCAATGATGGGCTGTTTGGCGTGTAAATCTTGTGTTGGTCAGTGCCCCATTAAGGTTAATGTTCCTGACTTTAGAGCACGCTTCTTAGAAGTTTACTACAGCCGTTATTTACGCCCAGCTAAAGATTATATGGTCGGTAGTCTTGAGTTTATGGTGCCCGCATTATCTAAGTTTCCTGCTCCTTATAATTGGGCGATGCAAAATAAAGTCATGAAACGCGTGTTCAAGCAATACGTGGGCATGGTCGATAGTCCTACCATTTGTAAACATACATTAGTGAAAGGTCTTAAAGAAAGGGGGGTAGAATTTGCCAGCGTTGAGATCATCAGTGGTATGGCAACTAAGCAGCGAGAAAAATCGGTCATTATTGTGCAAGATGCCTTCACTAGCTTTTTCGAGACGCAGTTAGTGTTGGACATAATCGACCTGCTCAATGAGCTAGGCTTCACGGTGATGGTTGCGCCGTTTATGCCTAACGGCAAACCATTGCATGTGCATGGCTTTATGAAATCCTTTGAAAAGGCAGCAAGTAAAAACATATCAATGTTACGTGCATTAGGACAGACCGGTGTGCCTTTGGTTGGAATCGATCCATCAATGACCCTTACGTATAGGCAGGAGTACGCACAAGTTGCTGATCGCTTGCCAACGGTAAACCTAATCCAAGAGTGGTTAGCGACTCAGCAAGAGGCTGTCGCAACTAAAGCCTCTAAGTTACCAGCCCACTCTTATAAGTTGCTGGCTCATTGCACTGAAAAAACCTCTGCAGCGGCTTCAATCAAACTGTGGCAGCAGATCTATGCCGCTCTTGGCCAAAGTCTAGAGGTTCAGGCTGTTGGTTGTTGTGGTATGTCAGGGACTTATGGCCATGAAGCTGAAAATTTAGAAACATCAAAAACAATTTATGACTTGAGCTGGCGCGATGTTGTTAATGCGGATGAAAACAAAGGGAAGTTGGTTGCTAGTGGATACTCATGCCGTAGTCAGGTGAAGCGTATGGATGATCAGAAAATTCCTCATCCAGCACAGGCTTTGCTAGATTTGGTGCGTGCAAATCGCTAGCTGAGTACTGTCGGTTTTTTTAGGTTAGGCGATATGGTAAGCGAAGCCGTTTATATAAAAAAAGGGCCCTTAGAAAGGGCCCCGAAAATTGAAAGATGGATAGGTATCTTTCAGTGATGACAATCTAAGCTAATTATCTTGTACTGCTGCCGTTTGTTGGCTGGCCAGCAGGTTGTTCATGCTATCTAGGTTGGCGTCATATCTTGCTTTTTCTGGCTCGTTTGAATCTTTATATCTAATGTCTTGTGTCACTAGAGTTGAGAGCATTTCTCGACTAAAACTTGATGCATCCTGTATAAAGCCCAGTCCTGGTCTATCAGCAGCGCCGTGCATGTTTTGCATCATATGCCCTAGGCGTTTTCCTGGGTTCATGCCAGGGCTATCAAGGTTCTCGACTTCAGAATACTTAGCGACAGCAGTATGTTGTTCTGATTGCGTTAAACGAAGGTTCATGGACGCGAGTTCTGTTTTATCCATACGAAACTCGCTAGCCATATCAAAGGCTTTTTGCACGTCGCCATCAAAAAACTCATTTGAAATTTCATTCACATCTTTTATTAAGTCTTGCAGAGCATCAATCTCATCGTTATCGAGGTCGCCTTCAACAGAGAACTGATACGCGCTGCTTTCGCTACGACTAATATTGAAAAGTGACTGCGTATTACCCTGTTGATCCTTTTCAATCCCAAAGGAACTTTCATATTCGCTGTTTTTAGCGAAGTTGATGGTGACTTCATCGCCATCTTGGGTTTTTACTTTCAGTGATAATGTTTCTGCTTCCTGATAGCGCTCAGCAGCTATTAAGCGAGATACTTGTGCATCTTCAGGTGTTTTTTGTCCTGATTCTATCGCACTAAGCGCATCCAGTGTTTTCTCTTCGGTGAGATCAATATTTGCTGTGACAGAGTCACTCAATGCGCCTAAACCATCGAGAATTTCGCGTGCTTCAGAAAAACCTTTCTTAACGCCGTCTACGGCAGCGTTATACATCTTTTGTATATCTTCTTCTGAGCGACCATTACGGCGTGCTGCTTCCAAACCCTGAGCGACAAAATCGCCAATACGACTGGCGACTTTCTCCGGAGAGAAATCATCCGCACTCATGCTTTTAAGATCGCCACCACTCATGCCTGGTATATTGCTAGCCAGCCGGTTTAATACGGTATCTTGGCTAGCCGCTTCCGAAGTCTTTCCATTAGAGGTGGCGTGTTGAAAGCTTGTTTGTGAGCTTTGCTGTGTAAATGAAGAATGAGAGTACAGAGTGCCAATCATGTTGGGCCTCCGGTTATTAGTCGGTTATAGCTATTTATATCGACTTATTTTAGTAGAACTTTAGAAAATAGTGGGTGAATTGAATAAGTTTTACGTTGCTGGCCGTGAAAAATAGAATGTTTTATTTTCAATATCATAAAATCACTCTATTTATCATAGTAGTAGTGTAAATAGCGCATAGCAGCTTAAAATAGAGTCATTATTAGTTGGATCATGAAAATGGTTAAAGGAGATGAGTGTGGAAGATTTATTACCAGAGTTGTGTGACCAGTTCCCTGAGCAGGTTCAAGTGGTTGAGCCCATGTTCGGCAATTTCGGCGGCCGTGAAGCTTTTGGTGGTGAAATTGTCACACTAAAAGCATTTGAGGATAATTCCTTGGTTCGTGAACAAGTTGCGTTACCTGGTGAAGGTAAGGTTCTCGTGGTTGATGGCGGTGGTTCTATGCGCCGTGCGATGTTAGGCGATATGCTGGCTGAGAAAGCAGAAAAAAATGGATGGGAAGGCATTATTATTTATGGCTGCATCCGTGATGTAAATGCTATTAGCGGATTAGACTTGGGTGTACAAGCGCTAGGTTCACATCCAATGAAAACGGATAAGCGTGGTTTAGGTGACTTAAATGTAGATGTTACTTTTGGTGGCGTTACTTTCAAGCCAGGTCACTACGTTTATGCTGATAATAATGGTGTTCTGATTTCAGCGGTTAAACTAGAGCTCGCTGATTAACATTGCTTGATTATTAAGAAAGCCCCATGGCCATGCTGATATAAAGCTTGGCCATGATTCCAAATACACTTGCACCACTAATCAACCCAAGAAAAATTAGTTTACCTTCACGTGATGCTTTCGAGTCATTAGACACTGTCCAGACAGACCAAAATTTAAATAAGATCATTCCTGTCACGCAAATTATTACAAATATTTCAGAATCAAAAATGCTCATTATTCCCATCTCTTAAAATGTATTTGATATATACCTATTATTCATATATAAAATATATTGTAAATACATTTTATGGAATACGATCATGAATAAAAGTGAAAGAGATGAATTACACCGTGTGTGGATGGAGGTAACAGGTAGTGCCGTAAAGGCACTTCATCGGGCAGATGGCTATAAAGGGAGTCTTAATAAAGAAGAGGAAGGAGGGGCTTTAATTAGGCCGAACTTATTAGTTGAACTGAACGTAGCTGTTAAGAATCAGCTACGGAATTTGCCAAGTCAGAACCAATAAGACCGCGCTGCATAGGTTTGTTGGAAATTAAATCAGCTAATGTATGTTATTTGAGTACTGCCATGAAGCGCGTTTTGCTTTGTTCAGGACTGGTTGTAAAGTACATGAACAACTTTGCGTAGATGTTCAATGGAGATGTCATATCACTAAGTTTTTCAAAGCGGCTCGTCAAAGAAATGATTCAAGCCGCTATCTAAACAAGCCCTGTACCGTACTCTCAGGCCTCCACTAATATGCCATTGCGGGTAGCCAGGTTACCAATGATGGATTGAATAAAATGATCAGCAGAGCCACAACCTGAATAATAATAAAGGGGATTACGCCTTTATATAAATCCATAAGCGTTACGTCTGGAGGACAAACACCTTTTAAGTAGAACAATGCAAAGCCAACAGGAGGGGTTAGGAACGAGGTCTGTAGGGTCACCGCAACAAGCATAACAAACCAAACCAGCTGAGGATTATCCACAGAACCATAACCATTAACATCTAAGCTGAGTCCTGAAATAATTGGAGCCAATAGTGGAAGGATGATTAAAGTAATTTCTATCCAATCTAAGACAAAACCTAATAAAAAAACGACCGCTAAAATAATAAAAATGGTTTCATAGTCACCTACATTCAAAGAAGAGAAAGCAGACTCGATTAGCTCATCACCCCCTAGTTCCCTCATAACCAAAGCAAAACAGGTGGCTCCCAAGATAATTGCAAAAATATAAGCCGTATTGTTGAAAGTAGATCGGAGTACTTCGATAAAAACAGAAGTGTTTAGCTTTTTATTAACAGCGGCCAAAGCTAGCGCACCTAATGCGCCCACCCCTGAAGCTTCAGTAGGAGTCGCAATACCTGAAAAAACTGATCCTAATACAGCAAAAACAAGAGTCAATGGCGGTATTATTGCTTTAACTAAATCCCAAACTAATGCCCACTCCATTGGAGGCTGGTTAGAGCTTAATGGAACTAATGTGGGCTTAAAGAAACCAATCAAAACGATGTAAATAACATAAAGTGACCCTAATAGAAGGCCAGGAAACACTGCTCCCATAAATAAATCACCAACGGACAGGCTAAGCTGGTCGGCCATTATAACGAGCATAATACTAGGCGGTATTAAGATGCCAAGTGTGCCAGCGCCACATATAGTTCCTAAAGCTAGAGGCTTGTTATAACCCTGTTTAAGCATAATAGGTAGAGACATTAACCCCAATAGAACAACGGACGCACCAATTATTCCTGTAGCTGCTGCTAGAATCATCCCAAGTAAAGTAACAGTTATTGCTAGTCCTCCATGAAGTTTGCCAAAAACTCGCTGCATAGAAAGCATTAGTCGTTCTGCTACACCGGATTTATCAAGCATAAGCCCCATAAAGATGAACATGGGAAGGGCAACAAGCACCCAATTATCCATAATTTTATAGATACGATTAACGACAATCCCAAGTGTTAAGTAATCAAGCCCTGTCGTTGCATCTAAATACATATCTGCAAAATAACCAATACCAGCAAAAATGACTCCAATACCAGCTAAAACAAACGCAACAGGTATACCAGAGAACAAAAACAAGACGAAGCTAGCAAACATGCATATGACTAAAATTTCATTAATTTCCACTTTTTAATCCTCGATAAATTACAACAACATCGCGAATCAGGCGGGATACTGATGCTAACGTTAAGAGAATAAAACTGAGAGGTATAACAGACTTAATAAGCCAGCGGGCAGGAAGCCCAAGTGGGGCGTCTGAGCTTTCATTCACGCGCCACGAATCAGCTACAAAATCAAGGCTCTGATCGATAACGACAAAGCAAAAAGGTAGGATAAAAAACATAATGCCAAAGATATCTATACAGCGCTTAGTCGTATCAGAAAATCTTGCATGTAAAATATCAACTCGGATGTGCGCATTATTGATTTGAGCGTATGATACGCCAAACATCACCCCAATGGCATAAAGGTGCCATTGCAGCTCTTCTAAAACGATCAGACTATTATTAAAGCCATATCTCAAAACTACTTGAAGGATAATGCAGCCAATCAGTACAGCATTACACCAACAGAAGATATGACAAAACCAACGTATGAACTTGTCTAATTGATCTGAGATCCAAACATGAGCAACATCCTGTTGCTTTTCTATGCCTTCCATCGTTTCAAGCAGCCGAAGATCATCCAGCTCATTATTATCTTGTTTGCTCATTTTTCAGCTCCAAGTACTACAAACTTGAGACACTTAATTTAGCTTATTTAAGTACAGTTCAGAGGTAATGCCACAATGGGAATCACCTCTGAACGGTTACATTTACAGCTTATTTAGGGAGGAATGCGTTTTTACCCCAGATAGAATACTGATCTCTAAAGGAGTTCAGGTCATCTAAGACCACTTTAAAGAACGGATCGTTACTAGACTGCTCTTCTGCAACTTCATCCCATGTGTTTTTGAAGGTTTCTAGCATCTCATCCGACCAACGGACATTTGTAACGCCTTTATTCTCAACGTTATCGTTCATCGTTTTGAATTGAGAAGCTTCACCAATAGCCAAAGAGTAGGTAACAGCTGCGCGACAGCTAACTTCGAGAGCGGCTTGTTGTGTTTCATCCATGCTGTTCCAGGTATCTTTGTTGATCAAAAGCTCCATTGTGCTTGCTTGCTGATGCCAGCCAGGAAAGTAGTTATATTTAACTAGCTTATGAAACCCAAGTTTCGAATCAATTGAAGGCATAGAAAACTCTGTAGCATCAATAGCTCCTTTTTCCAATGAAGGGAAAATTTCACCGCCTGGCAAAAGCGTGACAGAGACGCCTAGTTTTTGCATCACTTTCCCACCAAGCCCTGCGAATCGCATTTTTAGGCCTTTTAAATCATCTGGTGAATTAATCTCTTTACTAAACCAACCGGACGTTTCTGGAGGCAGCATGCCACACAGCATAGGTTTTACGTTATAACCCGCATCATCATACATTTGTTGCCACAGCTTTCCGCCATTGCCAAAATAGATCCACGCAAGGTATTCCCCTGCATCGGGGCCGAAAGGAACAGAGTTAAAGAGCGGTGAAGCTGGCATTTTTCCGGCCCAGTAGCCGGGTGAGCCAAAACCAGCATTGGCTTTTCCTTTTGATACAACATCTAGTATTTCAAAAGGCGCAACTAATTTTCCAGGCTCGTATAGTTTGATTTTTACGCGCTTACTTGAAATAGTAGCAACTTGATCCACAAGCCACGTCTGCGTTTCACCCAGAACAGGGAGGTGAGTTCCATATGCGGTAGGCATCTTCAGCAGTACTTTATTGGCTGCGCTAGCCTGCCCTCCAATTGATGTTGCTGCTAACATCGCAAATGATAATAGTGCTTTTGATTTTATTATTTTTTTCATTGTGGACACTCTTTTTTTGTTTGCAGTAAATACTATTTATACGAAAGCGCAGGTTATCTACGCCTCTAAAAAATTGAACTAATCCTAAAAAAAACTTTAGTTAAACATGAGCTAGATAAACTCATCGATCAAGGGACTAGCAACTCAATCTCAAATTCATCCTACTGGCATGCTAGCATGCCAGTCAAGAAAAATATTCTATAAAATGAATTACCACTTCACCGTTTAAGAATAAAAATTCTTTATAGACAGTAATTTAGTAGTTAATGCATGTTTTTTAACGTGTAGCTAAATACTCGTCTTTAAATCCTCTTAGGCAAAATTAAAGAGAAACACAGATAAAGCAAAGCTTGTAAGAGACTTACAAATGGTGTTGCAAAGCCTTTCTTTAAAGTGCTAGCATGCTAGCATGTCAATAGGGATGATATCTCTATTTTCTCTTTCACTATAAATTTGGAGTCACCATGTCGGGTATAAAAGATCAAGAAGTTTTCAGATTAAGTGAGCTAGATAATGTAGTTGTTGCTAAATCATCTTTAAGAGAAGGTAAGGTATTGTTATCAGAAGGGGTAACTTTAAATTCTGATGTCTCTGCAGGTCATAAGATTGCCACGCACGCAATCCCTAAAAACTCCCAGATAGTAAAGTACGGAACTCCAATAGGAATCGCCAGCCAGTCAATACGTGCCGGAGACTTAGTCCATACAAATAATTGTGAATTTAAGGCCTTTAAAGTAGAGCAAAAATCTCACTCCAAAAAGTTAAGCGCACAAGAGAAAGAGGCTACGAAAGTACGTTCTTTTAATGGTTTTGTTCGTACTGATAATCAGGTTGGTACTAGAAATTACATAGGAATACTGACAACGGTTAACTGCGCAGGATCCGTTGCTCGGATGATCGATAGTGAAGTTAATAAAAAGGGACTACTAGATAAATACCCTAATGTTGATGGTGTCGTTGTCTGTGTTCATAATACTGGTTGCGGCATGGGATCCACTGGTGACGGTTTTAACATTCTAAATCGCACTATCCAGGGTTATTCAACAAACCCAAACTTTTCTGGAATCCTTCTCTTAAGCTTAGGTTGCGAAGTTTATCAATCTAAGAACCTCCTCAATGAGGAAGCATCTACTGCCCCCGATAGTAGTTCAACCTTAATAAAGCAGCTTGGTATCCAAAATTCTGGGGGTACAGAAAAGTCTATTAAGTTAGGCATAGAACTGCTGATATCGCTTTTAGAGCATGCCAATCAGTTTACGCGAGAAAAGGTCCCACTTAGCAAGTTGAAAGTTGGGCTTCAATGCGGGGCTTCTGATGGCTACTCGGGAATAAGTGCCAACCCAGCATTAGGTAAAGCCGCCGACTTACTAGTGGAGCATGGAGCGACGGCTATTCTCTCCGAAACGACCGAAATATATGGGGCTGAGCACCTGCTTATTGAAAGAGCACGTAATAAAGATGTCGCTGATCAAATACGAAATCTAATTGATTGGTGGGAAAAATATACGGTCAAAACTGGAAATGAAATTGATAACAACCCATCACCTGGAAATAAGGCAGGTGGGTTGACGACTATTCTTGAAAAGTCATTAGGGGCCGTTAGCAAATCAGGAAGTACTCCTTTAACCGCTGTATACAGCTATGCAGAAAAAATAACTGAGCCTGGATTAGTTTTTATGGATAGCCCAGGATTTGATCCTTGTGCCGTAACAGGGCAGATTGCCGCAGGAGCTAACCTTATCTGCTTCACAACAGGCCGCGGTAGTGTTTTTGGCAGTAAACCATCTCCGACTATAAAAATATCCAGTAATAGTGACCTTTATAAACGTCTTTCTGATGATATTGATATTAACTGCGGAAAGGTTATCGACGGTGAATTAACTATATCCGATATGGGCCTCATTATTTTTGAAGAAATTATCCGAATTGCGTCTGGAGAAAAAACAAAGAGTGAGAAATACGGATTCGGAAACGAAGAGTTTGTACCTTGGAATATTGGTGCAGTGGTTTAAATAAAAACGTTAGTCCGTTATTCAGGTAACTACCTAATTAATTCAAAATATTTTAGTAAGCCTAAGTTTGTAGGCAGCAATCATTGTAGTGAGGTTTAACATGAAATTAGTTCGATTCGGTTTAGAGAATAATGAAAGACCTGGTGTTGTCGATTCTAAAGGAAAAATTCGAGATCTTTCTAGCGTCATATCAGACCTAGAAGGAGATAACCTTTCGCCAGAAAGTCTCGAGAAACTTAAAGCTATAGATATAGAAAAGTTAGCACTAGCGCCTTCAGACGTTCGTTTAGGGCCTCCGGTTACAGGGGTTCGTAAGATCGTTTGTGTAGGGCTAAATTACAGAGATCATGCCGAGGAGTGCAAACTAGATATTCCCGAAGAACCATTACTGTTTATGAAAGCAGCAAGCTCAATTTCAGGCCCTTTCGACGATATTGTATTTCCAAAAGGATCTGAAAAAGGAGACTGGGAAGTTGAGCTTGGTATTGTTATCGGCTCTAAGGCAACTAACGTAGAAGAGTGCAGTGCGGATAAATATATTGCAGGTTACTGTATTGTAAACGATGTATGTGAACGAGCATTCCAATTAGAGCATGGTGGCCAATGGTGTAAAGGTAAGTCGGCTGACACTTTCGCACCAATTGGTCCGTGGCTTGTAACGACTGATGAAATTAAACCTGACTCACTTCCTATCGCACTAAACCGAAATGGTGAGCGAATGCAAGACAGCAATACAAAGCACCTTATCTTTAACGTAGCGCAACTCGTCAGCTACATTAGTAAATATATGACCTTGGAAACAGGCGATATTATCGCAACAGGTACTCCAGGAGGGGTAGGGTTAGGCTATATTCCACCGAAATATCTGAAACCTGGTGATGAACTAGAATTATCAATCAGTGGCCTTGGCGTTCAACGCCAAGTAGTTCGTTTTAATTAACTACTTTTGGGCGTCGGGCGTTTCTCATAATAGTAAGAGAATCGTCCGGTTTATTAAATCAATATTATGCTTAGTTGGACCGACAAGTGATTGTTATCAGATATGATTTAAAGACGCTAAATATGATAATATCCCGAAAACTGTTATGACAAGTTGAGTTCTAATTAGTGCTTAATCTATGGACAAAAGAACTGTTATGTTGAAAAAAACAAAGCTTGATCGAGGCCTACCCCGAGCACAGCAAATCTACAATATTTTAAAAAATGCCATTATTTTAAATGAGCTTATGCCTGGAGAGCCTATAAGCAAAGAGCAGCTTAGTGAGCTCTTTGGTGTTTCTAGAACACCTATATCTGATGCTCTAGCGAAGTTAGCCGAAAGCGGTCTTGTAGATATTTACCCTCAGCACGGAACATTTGTGTCAAAAATAAGCCGTGAAAGAGTCTATGAAGGTGCATTTGTTAGAAATGCTCTTGAAGTTGCCATAGTTAAATCTGTTGCTGAAAATATTACCCCTGAGCAATTGGAGCGCTTGCAAAGTAATCTGCGTATCCAACGGCTTATAGTTTCTTCAGCTGATTTTGAGTCATTTTACAAATATGACAACGAATTTCATGAACTTTTATGCAGCTTTACAGGGTATAAGCGAGTTGGGCTTGTTATAGAAAATGCTAAAACCCAACTAGACCGTACTCGTCGATTAATGGCGCCGATAGCCGGAAGTACAGAAAGAGCACTTAAAGAGCATGAATTAATATTTGATGCACTTAGGAAAGGGGATTCTCTTGCTGCTCAAAAGGCCATGACTCAGCACCTAAATATGTCTATGAAGACCGTTGAAACTGTTTACAATGAAAATAGAGGGATATTCACAGAGGATGAATAGTTAATGCTCAAATTCTTTTATAACAAATTGATTTAATGCCAAGCTTATACAAGGCTTGGGATAATAACTCTATTATTTGATGATAACTGAAGTTTGAATTAGCGTGTTTACCTTTAGGGAGTTTAAGTTCTTGGTTAATAGTCGCAAGCAATACTAGTTAAACTGCAAAAAAATGATTACGAGGTTTTTTTATTAAAAGCTAAAACTGCCGTGGTTATGTACTCTATGTATAGCTAGAACAAGAATACTAGCTATCTCAAAAAAACAGCTAATGTAAAACCTTTTAAGTTATTAGTACACCTTAAATCAGAAATGACAGTGTCTTTAATTAAGCCGAACTTATTAGGTGAATCGAACGTAGCTGTTAAGAATCAGCTACGGAATTTGCCAAGTCAGAACCAATAAGACCGCGTTGCATAGGTTTGCTGGTAATTAAATCAGCTAATGTGTGTTCTTTGAGTACTGCCATGAAAGCGTGTTTTGCTTTGTTCAGAATTGGTTGTAAAGTACAAAAATGCGTGAGTCGGCACCCATGGTGTTCGCAATCGATAATAGGGCGAATGCCCTCTGCTTGCTGCACGACTTCACCAATATTGATGTCAGCAGGATCCATGCCTAATTGGATACCGCCATTTTTACCACGAAAGGTCTTTAAATAGCCGGACTTTGAGAGCGCATGAACAACTTTGCGTAGATGTTCAATGGAAATGTCATAGAATTGGGCAATTTCAGAGAGCGTAGTCAGGCGATCATTATTGATGGCCGCGTAGAAAAGTACGCGTAATGTATAGTCGGTAAAGCGGCTGAGTTGCATATAGATTCAGTCTTTAAAGATGTTAATCTAATATACTTTATAAAGTAGGGTATTAACAAGGTGGCGTTGGATTAAAAGGCCGCTAATATAAGCGGCCTTTAAAGAGCACGTGTCGTCAGTGTAGATTAGTTGTCTTTACGCTTATCAAAAACGCGTTTTGCTTTACCTTCTGAGCGAGGAATAGCGCCACCATCTACAACCGTAATACGCGTACTAATACCTACCACGGCTTTAATATGATGCTGAAGCTCCTTGGTTGCCGCTTGCTGGTCTGCATCACGAGCATCCGGTGTCATTTCAACTTTTACTTCGACTTTATCCAGGTTGCCGTCTTTGGTCACAATGATTTCATAATGCGGAGCCAAGGTAGAAACTTTAAGAATCTGCTCTTCGATTTGTGTTGGAAAAACGTTAACACCACGAATAATCATCATGTCATCTGAGCGGCCAGTGATTTTATCGATACGACGCATTGGACGTGCGGTACCTGGTAATAAACGAGTCAGATCACGGGTACGATAACGAATAATAGGCAGCGCTTCTTTTGTTAAAGAGGTGAAAACTAACTCGCCATATTCGCCATCAGGTAGAACTTCGCCTGTATTTGGATCAATAATTTCTGGGTAGAAGTGATCTTCCCAAATGGTTGGACCATCTTTGCTTTCAAGGCATTCCTGAGCAACACCAGGGCCCATAACTTCAGAAAGACCGTATATATCAAGCGCGTCTATACCTAGGCGTGATTCAATATTCTTACGCATCTCTTCTGTCCATGGCTCTGCACCGAAGATGCCAAGACGCAGTGAAAGTTTAAGTGGATCTACGCCTTGGCGATCCATTTCATCAATCAAGTTGAGCATATAAGAGGGTGTCACCATGATGATGTCTGGATCAAAGTCCTTCATCAGTTGGACCTGTTTCTCAGTCTGGCCACCTGACATTGGGATAACAGTACAACCCAAACGTTCTGCACCATAATGTGCGCCCATACCACCCGTAAATAAGCCGTAACCGTATGAGATATGAACTTTATCTCCATGGTGGCCGCCAGCTGCACGAATTGAACGAGCTACAACATTTGCCCAGGTATCAATATCGTTTTGTGTGTAGCCAACAACGGTAGGCTTACCTGTTGTACCACTGGATGCATGGATACGAACCACATCACGGTTGGGTACAGCAAATGTTCCAAATGGGTAATTGTTACGCAGGTAATCTTTTTGAGTAAACGGGAATAATTTTAGGTCTTCTAGTTTTTTCAGATCGAAAGGGTGAACCCCTTTGTCTTTACACATCTGACGATAAGCCGGAACATTGTTATAACAGTGAGCAATACTCCAGCGCATACGTTTGAGCTGTAATGCACGTAGTTCGTCAATGCTCGCCATTTCGATATCATCTAGCGAACCGCTGCGGGTTTTTTCAATAGACATATTTTTATAATCCTGTTGTTCTTCGACAATCTTGGGGGCTAAAGCTCAGTATGTAATGAGCTTTAGCGCTCTCTTATATTGTTTTTGGCAGATCAAACGCGCTCAATAATCATCGCTATTCCTTGACCAACGCCGATGCACATAGTGCATAGAGCATAGCGACCACCAGTACGATGAAGTTGGTACATAGCGGTTGTCACTAATCGTGCTCCACTTGCGCCAAGAGGGTGGCCTAGAGAGATAGCTCCGCCGTTAGGGTTAACGTTGGCAGCATCATCAGGCAAGCCTAAATCACGCATAACAGCGAGGCCTTGTGACGCAAATGCTTCGTTAAGCTCTATGACATCCATCTGCTCTAGTGTGAGTCCTGCTTTTTTCAGCACATTACGCGTAGCGGGTGCTGGGCCAAAACCCATAATACGAGGCTCAAGACCCGCTGCTGCCATCGCAACAATACGAGCTTTTGGTGTAAGGCCGTTTGCTTTAGCGGCCTCAGCTGAGGCGATTAATAGTGCGCAGGCGCCATCATTTACACCTGATGCATTACCCGCTGTAACAGAACCACCCGCACGGAACGGTGTTTTTAGCTTCGCAAGGTCAGCTAATGTGGTGGAAGCGCGGGGATGTTCATCGGTATCGACAACGATGGGATCACCTTTTCGTTGTGGGATGACGACAGGTACGATCTCTTCTTTAAAGAGACCTTTTTCCATAGCGGCAGCCGTTTTTTGTTGACTGCGAAATGCGAAAAGATCTTGGTCTTCACGCGAAATGTTAAATTCTTCAGCAACGTTTTCAGCGGTTTCTGGCATAGAATCAACACCATATTGCTCTTTCATCTTCTTATTGATGAAGCGCCAGCCGATTGTTGTGTCATAAAGGCCATTTGGGTTACGGCTAAAAGCAGACTCTGCTTTGCCCATAACAAAAGGTGCGCGAGACATTGATTCACAACCACCGGCAATCATTAACTCTGTTTCGCCGGACTTAATCGCACGTGCTGCCATGCCAATAGCGTCCATGCCGGAACCACATAAACGATTAATCGTAGTGCCTGGTATGACAACGGGCATACCGGCCAGCAAAGTTGACATGCGCGCTACGTTGCGGTTGTCTTCACCCGCTTGGTTAGCATTTCCGTAGATAACATCTTCAACCGTTGCCCAGTCAACTTCGGGGTTACGTTCCATTAGCGCTTTGATTGGAATAGCACCAAGGTCATCTGCGCGAACAGAAGCTAAGCCGCCAGCATAGCGTCCGAACGGTGTACGGACTGCGTCGCATATAAAAGCATCTTTCATGAATTGTTCTCCTGTTGTGCCGATGGTGGGGCTAGATCTTCTGGCTCGTCGATGAGGACGCCATTAATTTGATGAGACTTACCACGGAAAAAGGCGAGAGTTTCGTCCTTTTGGTTATAAACAGTAATGTCGTAGATGCCGGTGCGGCCTTTTCGATGACGCTCTTGAGCAATGGCTTTTAGGCGATCACCTTCACGTCCTGGTGCTGCAAAGTCAATGCTGCATCCACTGGCTACGGTTACTTTATTGTAGCTGTTACAGGCGTGCGCAAAGGCCGTGTCTGCGAGAGTAAAGATAATGCCTCCATGACAGATTGCATGGCCATTAAGCATGTCTTTTCGCACGGTCATTTCAAGGTGTGCATAGCCAGAACGTATTTCAATAATGTCCATGCCGAGTGTTTGGGCTGCATGGTCATTTGCATGCATAGCGGTACTGCATGCCTTGGCTAGTTGATCAGCTGTCATGCTTTCCCCCAGCGACTTTTCGACGAATAAGAGGTGATGTGCGGTAGCGGTCTTCCCCATAGCTACTAGCAAGGTTATCGAGTACGTTCATGATGCTGCTTAGGCCGACAACTTTTGACCACTCAATCGGTCCAAATGGGTAGTTAACGCCGCCTTTCATAGCTACATCAACGTCGGCTTCAGAGCAAACTTGTTGGTTAACCGCATCAAAACCTTCATTGGCAAGCATCGCAATCGTGCGCATAACAACCATGCCTGCGACATCGTCAATAATCGTGACATGCTTACCAATCGCTTGGAAAAGCCCAGTTGCTTGTAATATGGCCTCAGGCTCGGTTTGGACAGCAGGTGCTAAAGCGATGCGTGTTGCTTTGTTGTAATCGAGAGCAAGATCAAAGTGTATAAGGTTGCTATTACGTGCATTATAGGCTCGCTCAGTGGTCATCTGGCCGTTCGTCAGCTGAAGAGTGGTATCACCGATAAGTATGGAGCCAAAGCCCTCTTGGACACGGGTTACTTTAATGCCTGCCTCTTCAATTAATGCAACCAAAGGTTCAGCCACACCAAGGTAGCCTTCAATGGTTACATGATGAGGTGCTTTAGCGGGCGCAGCAGTGGTTGCCGTAGGTTTTTCAGCCTGCTCGCTGTAGTCGTAAAAGCCCTTTCCTGATTTTCGTCCTAAGTGCCCAGCACTGACCAGCTCTTGCTGAATTAAAGAAGGTAAGAAGCGTTGATCGTTAAAGAAGGCAGCGAAGACTGATGAGGTCACAGCAAAGTTAACATCATGGCCAATCAGGTCCATCAACTCAAACGGTCCCATTCTAAAGCCGCCAGCTTCACGAACGATAGCATCAATGGTAGCTGCGTCAGCCCCGCCTTCTTGAAGTACCCTTAGGCCTTCAGCATAGAACGGGCGTGCCACACGGTTAACTATAAATCCAGGCGTTGACTTAGCGTGAACCGGTTTTTTGCCCCAGCGTGAAGATAAGTCATAGATTGCGTCAGCAACAGTGGGAGCTGTATCTAACCCACTAATTACTTCTACAAGCTTCATGATGGGGGCTGGATTAAAGAAATGCATGCCCACTAGGTTGTGCGGGCGTTTGAGTTTACTGCCAATCGCGGTAACAGATATTGAAGAGGTGTTGGTTGCCAGAATAGTGTCTTCTGCACAGATCTCTTCGAGTTGGGCAAAAACAGACTGTTTAATATCAAGGCGCTCTACAATCACTTCTATAACGACACGTGCAGGAGTAAAGTCTTCAAGCGAGTCAGTCAATGTGATACGTGCTAAGAGTGCATCTACATCGGTTTGTTGCATTTTTCCGCGCTGCACCAGCTTATTCAGGCCTTTTGATACACCGTCAAGTCCTCGTTGTGCAGCACCTTCAAATGCATCGTAAAGCAGTACGCTGTGCCCTGACTTTGCCGCTACCTGTGCGATGCCAGCTCCCATTGTTCCGGCACCAATAACACCAATAACAGCATCAGAATTTATTGTGCTCATGATTACTGTCCTTTGAAATCTGGTTTACGTTTTGCAATAAAGGCTGAAACACCTTCGCGGTAATCTTCAGTTCGTCCTGCTAATGTTTGCAAGTCACGCTCAAGGTCCAGCTGCTCATCAAAAGTATTGGTAGCTGATGCTTGGATAGCACGCTTAATAAGCGCAAGGCCTTTGGTAGGTTGGGTAGCAAAGTGTTGAGCCATCGCCATGGCTTCAGATTTTAGTGATTCGTTTTCAACTGACTTCCAGATCATGCCCCATTGTTCAGCTTGCTCTGCAGATATCTTATCGCCAAGAAGAGAAAGGGCCATCGCGCGAGCCGGCCCAACTAAGCGCGGTAATGTCCAAGTACCGCCACAGTCTGGAATCAAGCCGATTTTACAAAACGCTTGGATAAAAGAGGCTGACTTCGCAGCTAACACGATGTCGCATGCAAAAGCTATATTGGCACCAGCACCGGCAGCAACCCCATTGACGGCACAGATAACAGGCATTTCTAGACTGCGGATAGTACGCAGCATAGGGCTATAGTTTTTCTCGATAGACTCACCAAGGTTAGGGGCTTCACTGCCGGGTGCTACATTTCTATCGCCAAGATCTTGCCCAGCGCAGAAACCACGACCATTACCTGTTAATAACAAGCAGCGTACGGAAGAGTCTTTTTTAACTTCTTTTAATGCGCTGCGTACTTCTGAGTGCATTTGCGCATTGAAGCTGTTTAGGCTATCCGGGCGATTTAAAGTCAGTACCGCAACACCTTCAGAAATTGCAAATTCAATAGTTTCATATGACATTTTATTATTTTCCTGTGAAGTTCGGTTTGCGTTTTTCCATAAAGGCGGCGATCCCTTCGTTACGGTCTTGTGTTGCCGCTAACAAAGTAAAGGATTTACGTTCCAGATTAAGGCCACTTTCTAGCGTTGTTTCATAAGCTTTTAATAGAGATTCTTTTGCAAGTCTAACGGCAATAGGGGGCTTGGTAGCAATTTTTCGTGCCAGCTCCATTGCACGCTCAAGTGAGCGTTCAGGAATAGTTACTTCACTGATTAGGCCTAATGCTTGTGCCTTTTCAGCAGTGATGAATTCGCCAGATAGCACTAATTGCATGGCCATTGATTTGCCGATAGTTCGAATTAAACGTTGTGTACCGCCTGCGCCAGGAATAATGCCGAGATTAATTTCTGGTTGGCCGAATAACGCATTATCACCCGCAATAACAATATCGCAGTGCATTACTAGCTCGCAGCCGCCACCTAAAGCAAAGCCATTAACCGCAGCAACAATCGGCTTAGGGAATAGAGTGATGCGGCGCCAGTAAGAAGGGCGTGGGTCGTTCATTACGCCAACAGCATCCAGTGATGCCATCTCTTTAATATCAGCACCCGCCGCAAAGACCGTATCGCTTCCTGTAATAACAACGGCTTTAATGGCGTCATCATCATTGGCTTGATCGAGCGCGTGGGCCAACTCTTTTAGTAATTGGGTTCGTAGCGCATTATATGCTTCAGGTCTGTTAAGTTTGATGGTGAGTACACCTGACTGGGCTTCACCAACATCTATATCTTGATAATTGTGCATTCAAAGGCGCCTTTATTATCGTTATCTCTCGTACTGTTATTGTCTTAGGTTAACGAAAACATCAAAGGGATACAATATTTATAACTAAAGACATGCTTTATGTATCATAAACTTTGGTGTATGGTCTCTCTATTAATAAAGAACAGCACCTTCACCGAATAACGACAGAGAATCCTCATGAGCCATGCGATGACGCCCCAGCTTGCTGCATTAGTCACCAAGCACGAAAGCACACTAAACGCTGCCCTGAATGCCATTAAAACCCGCGATTACTGGACGCCTTACCCAGAAAATCCGAGCCCACGTGCGTATGGCGAAACCGCCAATGCGGACGGTGAAGCCGCCTTTAAAAGCTACCTAAACCAGAGCTTTGCATTGGAGATGCCGGGTATTGTTGGTGAAGCCGGTGCTGAAGTCTCCCCGTATGGTATTGATCTGAACGTTAAATACCCGCTGGTCGATTTGGGCCAATTACTACCGGCCATGCAGGATGCACGTAAAGCCTGGCGTGATGTGGGCCCTCAAGGGCGTGCAGCCATCTGTTTAGAAATACTGGAGCGTATCAATAAGCGCAGCTTTGAAATTGGCTACGCGGTGATGCACACCTCAGGACAGGGTTTTATGATGGCTTTTCAGGCGGGTGGCCCTCACGCACAAGACCGTGGTCTTGAAGCGGTGGCTTACGGCTACACAGCGATGATGCATACACCGCAAAGTGCTGTGTGGACAAAACCACAAGGAAAGCACGACCCATTAGTTCTAAATAAAACCTTCACAACCGTTGGGCGGGGTATCGGTTTAGTGATTGGTTGTTCAACCTTCCCTACGTGGAATACCTATCCTGGCATGTTTGCCGACCTCATCACCGGTAACCCGGTGGTGGTTAAGCCACACCCTGCGGCTATCTTGCCGGCGGCGATCAGTGTGAAAATTGCACAAGACGTACTAACAGAAAACGGTTTGCCAGCGCATATCGTATCGATGGTCATCGACGAAGATGGCAGCAAACCTGCCACAGCAGAATTGGCCACACGGGAAGAGATCAAACTGATCGACTTCACCGGCAACACGCCGTTTGGTAACTGGTTAGAAAGCAACTGCACACAAGCACAGGTGTATACCGAAAAAGCCGGCGTTAATACCATTGTTATTGACTCCACTGACGACTACAAAGGCATGCTGCGTAACCTTGCTTTTACCTTGAGTCTCTATTCAGGCCAGATGTGTACCACCCCACAAGACATCTTTGTAAGCAAAGATGGCATTGAAACAGACCTCGGTCACAAAACGTTTGATGACGTGGCAGGCGATCTCGCGACCGCGGTGAGCAAGTTCTTATCAGATCCTGAGCGTGCTGCGATGGTGCTGGGTGCTATCCAAGCCCCCGTCACGGCAGAGCGCATTGAAAACAGCGTGACCTTGGGCACGGTCTTGCGTGAATCAGAAACCTTAGTACATCCACACTTCCCGAATGCACGCGTACGTTCACCGCTGTTGATGAGCATTGATGCAGATAAAGCGGACACGTACATGCAAGAACTGTTTGGTCCGATTAGCTTTGTCGTAAAAACGGACAGCACCGCACACTCGATTGCCTTGGCGACCGATGCAGTTAAACAGCACGGTGCGATTACTTTAGGTTGCTATACGCATAATGAGCATATTCAAGAACAGGTAGAAGAAGCGGCAATTGATGGGGGCGTAGCGTTGAGCAGCAACCTCACTGGTGGCGTATTCGTAAACCAGAGCGCAGCGTATAGTGATTTTCATGCCACGGGTTGTAACCCGGCAGCGAATGCGTGTTTGTCAGATTTAGCGTATGTCGCGAATCGTTTTCGTGTAGTGCAGAGCCGTCGCCACGCGTAATAGAGACAGCAATAATAGATTTAGAAAAATTAGGTATGGCTAATAAATACTGGTAATCATGTATTTGTTTCCGTTATAAAGGGGGATGCACAGTCATATGAGCAGTCCCCCTTTTTTATAACCCTCTTTTTTATAATCGGGGAATTATTCTTGGTTATCTGATTTGGAGAGCAGAATGAAAGTATACGAAATTGATGGTGTTACACCGGTCATTGACCCAACAGCTTATGTACATCCAACAGCAGTGCTCATTGGTGATGTAATTATTGGGCCGCGATGCTATGTAGGTCCTGCGGCATGTTTGCGTGGAGATTTTGGGCGACTAGTATTGAAAGAGGGCGCTAATATACAAGATACCTGTGTGATGCATGGTTTTCCTAATAGTGACACTGTTGTTGAGGAAGATGGGCATATCGGGCACGGTGCAGTACTGCATGGTTGTGTCATTAAGAAAAATGCATTGGTGGGTATGAATGCAGTTGTGATGGACGGTGCCGTAGTTGGTGAGTCGGCTATTGTTGCAGCAATGGGTTTTGTGAAAGCGAAATTTGAAGTACCCGATCGCACCTTGGTTGCAGGATCGCCAGTCAAAATTATTCGTGAATTGTCTGATAAAGAGATTCAATGGAAATCGCAAGGAACAGCACAATACCAAGACTTGGCAGTGCGGAGCTTAAGTACTATGCGCGAGGTTGAAGCGCTCACCTCAGTTGAACCAGACCGTAAGCGTCTAGAGATAGATGTGAATGTAAAGCCTTTATATCAGGTTAAAGAAGAGGGGTAGGCTCTTAAAAGTTACGGACTATTCATTGATTTCAAAAGCGATAAGCCATTGATTTAAAGGTCAATGGCTTTTTTGTGCCTGAGCTACTCGGTATGCGGCTCAATAACAGATATCTAAGAAGACATGTATGTATCATGCATGTATAATTTGTCTCCGAAAAGAGACTGTCTTGATTCATGTTGTCCGTTAATAGTCTGTTGCTAGTATCAATAATGGTATTAACACTTTGTTTTAGATTAGATTTTTATCATGAAAAGCCACTAAATAGATGTAGGTATTAAATAAATATGCTTCAAACACAACGTTATCACCGCTGGGGCGTTAGTTTTATTATTGGTCTGCTTACATTGGTAAGAGTGGTTGAAGCAAGTGATGTTGACCTTGAACTTGAGTCTCTGATGAACGCAGATGTACAGGTTACATCTGCGATGAAGCGCTCTCAGCCGATAAGTAACACGGCATCTTCGATATACGTGCTATCAAATAAAGACTTACTGAATGCTGGGGTGCAATCGATTCCTCAAGCGTTAAGTCTCGTCCCAGGAATGCAAGTTCGACAAATAGATAACAATCAGTGGGCGATTACTACACGCTTTGCGGGTGGCCGTTACTCAAGTAGCTTATTGGTACTGATTGATGGGCAAAGTGTTTACAATCCTAGCTTTGCGGGTGTCTATTGGGAAAATATTGATGTGCCAATACAGGATATTGAGCGTATAGAAGTAATACGAGGTCAAACAGGAACGCTGTGGGGTGTTAATGCATCCAATGGTGTCGTTAATATTATTACTAAAAATTCGATAGATACTCGTACGGGATACGTCAATGTAACGGGGGGAGCAGAGCAAGAATATAATTTGAACTTTAGGTATGGGGACAGCATTGGTGACCAAGGCAGTTATCGAGTGTATTCCCATCATTTGAAAGGGAACAAGGCGTCCCAAGGTTTTTTCCCAACAAATGATACTGCTCAACTTAATAGTGTGGGTATGCGTGCTGATTATGCTTTTGATGATGATGTGACGCTCTTTACAAAGTGGAATTTACTGAACTCCCGAATGGGCCAGACCACTCGTCGAGTTAACACTGCTACTCGCATAAATAATTCTTACAATGAAAGTGTTGAGCGAAATAAAATAGATTTTCTAGTTCGTGTTGAGGAACGCCTCTCAAAAAATTCTAACCACATGGTTCAGTTATCCGCAAATAAAGAAACGGGTGATCAGGCATACTTAGATGAAGAATTCACGGCTGTTGATTTTGAATATCAAATTAATACATTAGTAGGTGAGCACCAGATAGATATGGGAGGTTATTATCGCTATAACGATATTAAGCTTGATAGTGCTGAATATATAATGGATTTTGGAGGAAGTAATAAGCTCGAACACTACGGTGGTTTTTTTCAGGCGCAGTTAAATATTGTACCAGATACTTTTCACATTGTTTTAGGAAATATGTCTGCCTATAACGATTTTACAGGTTGGGAGAACCAACCAAGTTTAAGAGCGATATATAAATTTTCACCGAAGCAAACGTTATGGTTTAATGCTTCAAAAGCGGCCAGAGTTCCTTCCTATCTAGAGCATAATATCAAACTACAAGTCAGCGGGAGCAAGGTTAACGACTTTGTAAATACTGGAAACCCATTAATAGACAACTATGTATTAGCAACTTATCTAAGAGGGAATCCTACTGTAGAAGCAGAAAAAACTGTTTCATATGAAGTGGGTTATCGTTTAGCGCAAGAAAATTATTCTTTTGATCTTTCTGCTTATCATACCTCTTCAGATAACACGCTAACTATCAGCCCAACAGTGGACCCGCATGCTTTAAATTCTGTGATGGCTGCCTTGCTTGCAGGTAATACGCCTTTAGCCGTATCTGTATTACAAAGTACTCCTGTTAACTTTGATCTTGCTTCTTTGGCTGCTTTGGATGTTACGGGTGTTGATGCAGTGCTAAGTTGGGATATATCCCCTAAGCTGAATACTGAACTTTCATATAGTATTACAAAACTAAATTATGACCTACCTTCAGGTCATATCGTTGCTATTAGCCGTAATTCAACTCTGATTCAGGCGATGGCAAAATTCAATATCATGTTGCCTCATAATCAATCGCTAAACATTAATGTGAAATCTGAATCAGGGGATACATATGAAACAGGGGATATCTTTACTGCAGATTTTGGTTGGCGCTGGAAAGTTAAGCCTAATGTAATGCTGTCAGTGAATGCATGGAACCTGTTGAGTAGTGACAGCTATGAGTATTTGAATTCAAATGAGCTACATACATCACCCACCAAGGTTGAAAAATCGGTAACCGCTAGCTTGTATGTCGGTTTTTGATAACCACATGTTAGCTTTAACGCTACATAAATATTTTAGGTTTACGCTTAAAATACACAATTATATTGCTCTTTTTTTAGTGCTGATAATTTCTTCAGCGCCTGTTTTCAGCGCTAACCTTGATCGAGAAATGATTCTTAAATCTGGTTTTATTTATAACTTCTCTAGATTTGGGAAGTGGGAATCAGATTTTTTAAATCAAGATAGCTTTACTATTTGCAGTCCAGATAAGACATTCACTCGAGTAGCTAAAATTACGCTCGATCACAAAAAAGTTAAACGATTACCTATTGTTGTAAATGAAATAGGTATTATTAGTGACATAAATAAATGTAGTGTGGTTTTTGTTACAAAAAAATATTATTTGGATTGGAAAAATAGACTGAGCCAATTAGGTAACGAGCAAGTAATGCTGATTGGCGAAAATAAAGGGTTTATTAGATCAGGAGGTCATATAAATTTCTTTATTTTGTCAGGGAAGATAAGGTTTGAGGTTAGCGTTAGTAATTTAAAAAAATCTGGATTACTACTTAGTTCTAAGGTTTTAAGATTAGGTAGAATTCATGAGTAAAATCAAAAAAACTGGCTCTATTGCAAATAAGCTTTTACTGATGTTAGTAGGTATATCAACATTATCAGCGATGATTACGGCAAGTGTTTTATTTGTTAATGAATGGTTCTCAGCGACAAATGAGCAGCGAAAAAATCTGGTCTCTATTGCTGAAATACTAGAGCCTAATTTGATTACTGCTGTGATTTTTGATGATAATCAGACAGTTAATGAACTTATTAATCCGCTAAATAAAAGACAAGAGATTATCTATTCAAGCGTTAGTCGTCCGGATGGTTCTATCATTACGAGTATCGGTGATAGGAAAGCTTACCTAACAGTAGGCGAGAATTTAAGTGATTACATTATTATAAAAAACACCCTCGTTTTTGATAAGCAGAATTTTGGTAAGCTTTTGATTATGGCTGACAAATCTTATGTAGAAAACAGAAGTCAGTTCTACTTATATTTTCTTATTGTTTTGATTCTAGCTAATTTTGTTATTTGTTTGATTATTTCGTTGAGTCTGAGAAAGCGGTTCGTTGCTCCGATTATCCAGTTGGCGTCACTTGCTAAAAAAGTATCCTCTAATCGTGACTATTCATTACGTGCTAAAAAAATAACTGATGATGAAATTGCCGACCTTACGGGTTATTTTAATCAGATGTTGAGTACCATTGAGGAGCGTGATCAATACTTAGAATCTCAGGTGTTTGATCGAACGAAAGAAATCGAACTGGCAAACAAGAACCTTAGGCTTCAAGCATATAATGATAGTTTGACTGGGTTACCCAATCGGCACTTTTTTTATGAAAAGCTACAAAGAACAATCGACTACTCAAATCGTTACAATTTGAAGTTCTCACTCATTTTTATAGACCTTGATAATTTTAAAGAGATTAACGACACATTAGGGCATGATTATGGTGACTTGTTACTAACAGAGGCCTCTAAGCGGCTAGTTGAGTGCGTGCGTGGAACAGACACGGTCGCACGCCTTGGTGGCGATGAGTTTACTCTCATCATTCAGGACCTAAGTTCTAAAGAAAGAATAAACGCCGTTGCTGAGAATATTTTGAAGTGCTTAGCTAAGTCTTTCCAATTAAAAGATGAGCGAGTATTTGTTTCAGGGAGTATCGGTGTAACGGTTTATCCTGATGATGGTGATAATGTTGAATCGCTCGTAAAACATGCAGACCAAGCTATGTATGAATCAAAGCATGCTGGACGTAACTGCTATCGTTTCTTTACAAATGAGCTGCAAGTAAACGCACAGAATAAGAAGATGTTATCTGATGATTTAAGGCGAGCCACTTATGAGAATGAATTTATTTTATGTTATCAGCCCATCATTGAGTTAAAGACGGAAGAGGTCGCTAAAGCAGAAGCACTGGTACGCTGGAACCATCCGTCTAAGGGTATTATTTGGCCTAGCCAGTTTATTCCTTTAGCTGAGGAGATGGGATTAATCAGCGAAATTAGTAGCTGGGTTGCAGAGAATGCACTTAAGCAATCTATTCTATGGCGCTCAATGTCAGGAAAAGAAAGACCAATCTCTATCAATACATCACCCTTGTTGTATAAGGGTGATCCGGCGTGGATAGAAAATTGGTTGCAGCAGCTCAAGGCTAATCACATTCCAGGGAATATGATTACAATTGAGATTACTGAAAGCCTTTTGATGGAGAGCAATGATTCAATTAAGAGCCAATTAATTACGCTTAGGGATCATGGCGTAGAAGTGTCTATTGATGACTTTGGTGTGGGGTATTCATCACTTTCTTATCTTCAAGAATTAGATATAGATGTACTGAAAATAGATCAGTCATTTGTGAAAGGCATTGAGAGTGGTAACGATAGTTTAGCCCTGTGTGAAGCAGTTATCGTAATGGCTCATCGCATAGGGCTTAAAGTAATCGCTGAAGGTATTGAAACGGCTAAACAGCATGAGTTGTTGTTAGAAGCTGGTTGTGATTATGGCCAAGGCTATTATTACTCAAAGCCTATAATGGCTGAGGAATTTACAGAGCGTTTTATTACACAAGCACCACTAGAAATACTAGCTTAGCCAACGTGCTTGTGGGTGAATGGCGAAGCTAGTTTTCTTCTGCCCATCATAATAACAATAAAGCTTATAACTTCATTGCGGTGTTGGTTGTAGCCTCTGCATTTGATTCTTAAAATGCCTCTGTCAGGCTTGGATTTTGAAGGAATCATATCAACAATTTCTATTTCAGGGCGGATGGTGTCTCCGGGCCGAACCGGAGCATTGAAGCGTAGCTCATCGATACCAGGGCCTCCCATGCTGACGGTTTCAAAAATGCGTGTTTGGACCACCATTCTAAAGCACAGTGAAGTAGTCTGAAAACCACTGGCAATTAAGCCACCATAAACGCTTTCTGATGCTGCTTGAGTATCAATATGAAAAGGCTGAGGGTCATAAGTGAGAGCGTAATCTAATATCTGGCCTTCACTTAGTGTGAATCCTTGAGCAGTGAAGGTATCCCCTACAGAGAAATCATCAAAATACCGATCCATAGCCTTCTCCTCGTTGATGGGTTTAGTTACTCATTAAAGATGGCAAAATGAGGCCAGTGCTTTTGAACAACCGGGCTTTTTTGGCTCCAGCTATGGCAAGTATTCATTACATCGGGCAGTGCGTTTCCTGCTGTCCAGTTGCTTTCTTTTTCACGATCTTGGTAAGTAGACTGGTAGGCAGACGTCGCAATAGGGCCAAGTAGCTCAAGTAAGTGAGTGCAGCCACTGTCTCCGCTAAAGAGCGTCTTTGTTATCTTGGTAAAGCCAGGCTTAATCTGCAGGCCAATCAATTTTTTATAAGCTTCACTAATCCCTTTACAGTACTCAAAAGGAGTAAAATCCATACTGGCTTCTGCATCGACAATATTAAGGTCAAGATCGATAGTAATACGCAATGCCATATCATGGATGGCTTCACCGGCTGGTATCTTTCCATCATTTCGCTCTTTAGACATGATGTCGTGATCTTTAATGTCTACAAGATGTCCTTCAATATCCCATAAGCCATCTTCACGACGAAAGCCTTTGCAGATAACGGTTCGCGTATGTTGCGGTGTTCTGTTAGCAGGAGGGGATAAAGGCATGATACTGATCTTCTATATTAGGGTTGTCGAAAAGTTGAAGGTACTGATAATCAAGTCAATTAAGTAGGTTCAACATTTTGGAAACTGTAGTGATCTTTTCACGGGGCTTGCCCGTTATTGCCCTATCAATTTCGGCTTTATTAATGACTTGCCAGTCATTATAACTAACAGATTTAATATTACGTTCATCTAATAGTGTAGATATACAGGAAAACCCCTCTTTATGTGGCAGAGGAACAGTATTTTCCAAGTCTGCAATAATGTCTTTGCTTAATGTTACGGCATCAGTTCGGTTGGAGGGTATGACACCGTTTGCACCTCTTTTGCACCAGCCGACAGCATAAACGTCAGACTCTATGCAGCTATTCTGATGCTCAAACATACCGTTGTTATTGTTAAATGGAACATTGGGTATCGGTGTGGATGTGTATCCTATAGCAGATATAACAGTTCCAACATTAAGAGAAATCAGGTTTTTTGAATTTGCTGATAGGCTGCTAGTCGCGTTATTTCGCGTAAACTCGATGCTAGAAACTTGAGATGTATCACCTTGTATAGTGCTGATTGGGCGATTGAATAAAAAATGTATATTGATGCTTCGCGTATCTGCAGTGGATACTTGAGTTTTTGTATTGTGAAATATCTCTAGGTTCTTTGCAGTGTTTCTTAATCGTTCCTCTTGAATATATTCGGGAGGGAGTTCAGGGATGTTAGAGGTATCAATATGAAATGTCAGATTGGATTGTGACATAACCTCTTGAAGCTCCATCGGTGTGAAATTGACATCTTCAGCCCCACGACGACCAATGATATAGATGTTTTTAATGTTAGCGTTGCTGATCTTATCTAGAGCATTTTGACTAATATCGCTCTTACGAAGTTGTTCTACATCTTTAGAAAGCACACGAAGAATATCTAAAGCGACATTGCCATTGCCGATAACCGCAATATTTTCTGAAATCAACGGATTTAAGTTTGCGTTGTCAGGGTGTCCGTTATACCAGCGACTAAATTCACCAGAACCATAAACACCTTCCAGAGACTCGCCAGGAATGCCTAGTTTTCGGTCAATGGGGGCTCCGCTGGCAAAGACGATAATATGGTAATGTTTTTTTAGCTCTGCATAAGAAACATCTGTTCCTATATGCACATTACCAACAAAGCGAACGTTCTCACGGGAAAGAGTACGCTCAAACTGTCGAGTTATATTTTTTGTATGTTGGTGGTCTGGAGCAACACCGGCTCTGACTAAACCGAAAGGTGTGGGCAATCTTTCAAATAGATCAACTTGAGACTCAGGTAATTTTTTTGCAAGCATGTCAGTGATGTAACAACCAGATGGGCCGCTACCAATAATGGCGATGTGAATCATAAGTTACTCAGGTCCTTTGAATTAAAGACCACCGAAGCGTTTGAAAAAATGAGGGGCAGGTTCTGGTAAAGGGCCATCCGCTGTTTCTTGTGTGGCAGATAAAAACTCTTCCGCGGGCATGAAAATTTTTCTATAAATATTCCTGCATAATACACGTGCAGATGTTCCAACCCAGTCTGCCGGTAATAGCTTTTCAGGCAGGCGAGGATCCCTAAGTAATAATCGACGGTAATGCTGAATGAGTAATGTTCTTAATAAGAAGCATTGCTCTGGGTCTAAATCAGTTTGGTTATCTAAAGCTCGTAGGATAGGGCGGAACCGATCAAGAAATGCTTGGTAGTCTTTTGAAAGCTGGTCTAAATTCCAGCACTCATGGACTAGCTGCTTGAGAGAAGCTGATGTATGGCTACCAAATAACTCTGATTTCATATGGATGATTTCGTTGGTAACACATAACTCTTGTAACGTGTTATTGATTTCGACTAAATCAGCCATTGGGTGTGCCATTACCCCTGGAGCAATGTTGCCAAAACCTTGCCACTCAAACTCTTTCTTTAGTACTTTCCTTAACTCATTATCCAGCTGGGTGGTAATGAGCATATCCCATTTTCCCTCCCATTCAGGGTAGAGCTCAGCATAGATTCTCTTAAAAGCACTTTCAAAGCGGCGGCGTCCTGTATCAGTCAGGCTGTAATAGCTACGTCTGCCGACTTGATTAGAGGTTAGCCATCCTTCTTTTGTTAAACGGAAGATAGAGGTGCGAACAAGACGTTGATTAAGACCTAAAGGTTCAAGTAAGCGAATTAGGCTACCTAGCCATACTGATCCACCACGAGGTGCTATTGCATCACCATAAATAGTGATGATCAGAGAGCCTCCACGAATAGGGCGTTGGTTTTTAAACTCTTCAACGAGTTCATCTATGCATTTGAGTTTGTTCATAAAAATATTATATCACGGAAGCTTTAAAAATTTGAGAGCGTCTACTTTACCGCTAAGGATTGGGCTCCGGTGTTGGTAGCCTAGGATGCATATACTTTTGATAAACAGTTCAACAAATACCCGTATGAAAAATAGGTATTGAAATAGCCCAGTATTATACTTAATATATTAAGTATAATGCTGGGAGGTCACACTGTTCTTTAGTTGTCTTAGCAAATAAGGGAATTGACATTGACTATGTGATACATTATTTTCTTTCTTATGATGATTTCTTGTGTCATTTTGTTGGTGTGATTCAGCCCTTTTATAGGATAGGCCTTTAATTGTGCAAAAGTGAGTTGCTAATCACTAAATGAGGTAAGAGCTGAAATAACAATTTCCAAATAGGAAATAATCTTCTGCAAATGCACTAGGTTATTCACTAGGTGAAATCAGGTATCTTTTGATAGATGTCAATTTTATGGTGTTGTTACTGTGAATATATGATACAAAAAATTGCCTGATGTTAGTGTATTTGTAGCAATAAAAGAGTTGCAACAATGCGTTAGCAGCCTAAGGTTTTTAAAAAGATACTAATAATAATAGATTTTTCGCTGACTCAAAAATAAGCGAGTACTTAAGCCAGGAGAGCAAGTCAATGATAAGAAGAAACTTCCTAAAAGTTGCAGGTGCCTTAACACTAGGTATGTCACTTTCTACAACAGCAATGTCGGATACTGTATTGCGTGTAGGAAGCTGGTTGCCGCCCACGCATGCGCAGAATGCCGTTGTATGGCCTACATGGTCTAAATGGGTAGAAGAAGCGACAGAAGGGCGTGTAAAAGTGCAAATGGAATATGGCTTGGGTCACCCTAAGACAATGTTTGATTTGGTTGAAGATGGCGCTATTGACGCTAGTTTCAGTTATCACGGTTATGTTCCTGGTCGCTTTAAGTTGACTCAAGGTATTGAGCAACCATTATTGGGTGTCAGTGCTGAAGCAGCCTCTGTTGCTCATTGGCGTGTACATAACAAATATTTTGCTAAAGCCCAAGAGCATGATGGACTTGAAGTATTAACATTATTCACCCATGGGCCTGGCCAGATTCATATGGCTGATCCAATTACTAGCTTGGCAGACTTGAAGTCGAAAAAAGTTCGTTTAGGCGGTGGTGTACAGGGTGAACTAGGTAAGCGTTTAGGCGTGACTGCTGTAGGTGCACCAGCACCTAAAGTTTATGAAATGATGCAGCAGGGCGTAATCGATGGTGTGTTTATCCCAATGGGTGAACAGAAGTCTTTACGTTTGAAAGAAGTAGCTAAAAATGTCGTTGCTCTGCCAGGTGGTATGTACTTGGGTAGTTTTGCTATGTTCATCAACCCTGACTTTATGGCAGGTTTGAGTGAAAAAGACCGTGCAGCTATTCGTGCTGTTTCTGGCGAAAAACTAGCGGCAATGGCGGGTGCTGCATGGGATGCAGCTGATGCTGAAGGTTTAATTGCTGCACGTGATGAAGGTGTAAATGTGACTGAAGTTGCAGTCGATGGTCCCATGGCTAAGGAATTCCAAGGTATCGTAGAAGGTATGGATGAAGAATGGATCGAAAGTGTGGCTTCTCGCAAAGTCGATGCAAAAGCAGCGCTTGAAGAGATGCGCTCTATCGCCAGAAACTACGGTAAATAAGGAGTAGGCTATGGGATTTAGTGCCTGGTTAACAGCGCACTATGAAGAGAAAGGGCCAGTCCAATGGCTGGCCTTTGCTCTTGAATTGGTGGCTGCCATTACGCTGTTTTTACTGATGATACTAACCTGTGCTGATGTTTTTGGTCGTTATTTTTTCGGTAATTCGGTTGATGGCACAACAGAGTTAACAGAGATAGGGATTGCTATCCTTGTATTTGCTGAAATGCCGATTGTTACATGGCGTGGTGGGCATATTGTCGTCGATATTCTTGACAAGATGTGGAGCAATACTGTGCTTAAAGCACTGGGGCTACTCTCTGCTTTGTTAATGTCGGGTTCACTGTACTATTTAGGTGTAAGAATCTTTCAATTTGCAGATCGCTCTTTCAGAAGAGAAGAGATCACCGAGTTGCTAGAGATTCCCGTTGGCATAATTGTGCAATATATCGCCTTTATGAGTTGGGCAACAGCGGCGTTGATGATGACTTATGGTGTTTACCATATGCTCACACAGGATCGTGACTAAATAATCTTTTCATTTCACCTTTAACGTTATAGGTATCTCCTTATGGAAACTGCGTTAATCGGTTTCGCGATTTTGCTGCTGCTGATTGTTGTCGTACGTATCCCCATTGCATTCTCTATGGGTATTGTAGGGTTCTTTGGCTTTGCGGCTGTGCAAGGTTTGAATTTCGATAATTTTACAGACTTTAATTGGACGCCTTCTATTAGTATGGCGGCTAAAAGAATTGTTGATACAGCACAGGAATACAGCCTTTCTGTTATTCCTTTATTTATTCTAATGGGTAACTTTGTTACTAAATCTGGACTATCCCAAGAGTTGTACCGTGCATCTTATGCTTTCTTAGGTCACCGTAAAGGTGGTCTGTCGATGGCGACTGTGGTGGCATGCGGTGGTTTTTCAGCTATCTGTGGCTCTAGTTTGGCAACATCTGCAACAATGGCTAAGGTGGCGATGCCTCCTATGCGCAAATATGGCTATGCTGACTCATTGGCTACTGCTTCTATAGCAGCAGGTGGAACGCTGGGCATTCTTATTCCGCCAAGCGTTATTCTTGTTATCTACGGTCTTTTAACCGAGACCAGTATTCGTGAGTTGTTTGCTGCAGGCTTTATACCAGGAATAATGGGGATTTTGCTATACTTGGTTGCTGTGCGCTACGTAGTTTGGCGAAACCCTGAAGATGGCCCTTGTGGTGAAAAGTTCACATGGGCAGAGCGGCTAGAGGCTCTTAACGGTGTGTGGGGAGTATTAATACTCTTTAGTATCGTTATGGGTGGTATTTATCTGGGTATATTTACACCGACTGAAGCGGCTGGGATTGGTGCAGGTGGTGCATTTGCTATCGCGCTTTTCAGAAAATCACTCAACTTTGGTAGTTTGTTCGATATTTTAACGGATACAGCTCGCACATCAGCAATGCTGTTTACCGTACTTATTGGCGCACTGATATTTTCAAACTTTATCAACCGTGCTGGTTTGCCTGCTGATTTGCTAACGCTTGTCTCAGGGCTAGATGTTTCTCCGATGATGATCATCTTTGCCATTTTGCTGATTTATGTTGTTCTGGGAATGGTATTTGAAAGTCTATCAATGCTACTACTGACTATCCCGATCTTTTTCCCTCTTGTTCAAGAGTTGGGTTTTGATCTTGTATGGTTTGGTATTGTGGTGGTGGTGGTAACTGAAATCAGTTTAATTACACCACCTGTCGGTATGAACGTTTTCGTGTTGAGTGCGGTACTGCGTGATGTTAAAGCCAGTACTATCTTTAAAGGTGTAACACCATTTTGGTGTGTTGATATCATTCGTTTGATTTTGATAACACTGATCGCACCTATATCGCTGTTCTTGCCCGAATTACTTTATAGATAATATCGAAGAAAATATAAGGGTGCTTTTTGCACCCTTTTTACTCTGTGCAAGATACCTATTTATCTATTAAGGGGTATCTATAAAACGAGGTGTCACAATGTTACCTGATGTTAAAACTATTCTTTATGCATCCGATATTGAAGAAGGTTCTCGTCCTGCTTTCAGAGCGGCAGTCAGCATGGCAGGGCATTATAATGCCAAGATCACCTTTCTACATGTGATTGAGCCATTGAGTGCATCAGCACGAAATATCATGAAAACAATGATGAACGATGCAGCATTGAATGAGATGCATGACTCAAGCATCGTTAATCTTAAAAATAAGCTGGTTTCACGTATTGAGCGCTTTTGCGAAACAGAGCTTGATGCAAGCGAGATCATGCAAGAAGGGCAGGTTATCCCGCGAGTAGAAGAGGGTGCTTCTGACCGCGTCATTCTCAAAGTGGCAAAAGAGATTGGTGCAGACCTTATTGTGATGGGGACGCGTACGCATTCTTCTGTAGGGCAGTTTTTGTTGGGCTCAACAGCAAACCGCATTATGCACCATACCGAAATACCGGTGCTGATTATTCCGCTTAAGTAGTCTATTTGTTTCTAGTAAGGAAATAATATTGTTCTGTTTAGCTACTTATTTAGAAAGAATGAATTCGGTATCGTATGACCCATCGAAACAATCAGAATTTACTGTAATACAAAAACTGTAGTACAAATATAGGTAAAAAATATGACGAAGAAGTCTTTTGCGTCCTCTGCGGACCTCGGCGTAAAAACCGAAACATTGGAAATCCTAGGTGATGGTATTTATGCACTAACCGCTGAAGGCGATCCAAATATATGTGCGGTTGAAGGTGAAGACTTCATTGTTGCTTTTGAAGCGCGTGCAACACCAAAAGCTGCCAATGACTGGTTAGAAAAACTACGTGAACATACAGACAAGCCAGTAAAATACCTTGTACTGTCTCATTACCATGCTGTTCGTGTCTTAGGTGCTTCTGCCTACAATGCAGAATCTATCATTGCGCACGAAAACACTAAGTTTTTGATTGAAGAGCGTGGAATGCAGGACTGGGCAAGTGAATTTGGCCGTATGCCTCGTTTGTTCCGCGAGCCAGACGGTATTCCTGGTTTGACGCATCCTGATATTGTTTTCAATGATCGTATGGAAATTCCACTCGGTGGTGACCGCGGCAACCTAGTACTTGAGTACTGTGGACGTGGTCATACGGCAGGTGACATTGTTGCTTGGATTCCAAAGCAAAAAGTTTTGTTTGCTGGTGATTTAGTAGAAGCTGCTGCAGCGCTTTATACAGGCGATGCTTTCCATTTTGACTGGTCTACAGAGACTCTAGACAAAGTTAAAAAATATGAAGCTGAAGTATTAGTTGGTGGCCGTGGTGCTGTTGTTCGTGGTCGTGCTGATGTTGATGCGGCAATTGAGCAAACACGCGGTTTCTTAACGGGTATGATCGAGAAGGTCGGTGAAGTTCATAAACGTGGCGGTAGCGTTAAAAAAGCGTTTGAGTCTACACGTGACCATTTAGGCCCTCAGTTCGGTATGTGGCCAATCTTTGAACATTGCCTGCCATTTGACGTTCAGCGTCTGTGGGATGAGTTTGACGGTATTGACTGGCCGCGCATCTGGACTGATGAGCGTGATCAAGAAGTATGGGCTAAACTCCAAGACTAATGACTCGCTCTTCAAAGGCACCCTCTTATAGGGTGCCTTTTTCGTTTCTCATCATTAAATCAAAGACTTGTAACTTCTCCGGACAGTTGTTAGCTTGCTTCTAAGCAGACTAATAATATGTGGGGTGTTTGGATGGATGTTCTTTCTGCAATGGGTGTCTTTGTTCGTGTCGTTGATCTTAAAAGCTTTTCGTTAGCGGCAGCAGAAATGGGTATCTCCAGCTCTTCCGTGAGTAAGCAGGTTTCACAGCTAGAGCAGCATGTCGGCGCTAAGCTATTGCAAAGAACAACGCGGCGTTTGTTCGTTACCGACGTCGGTGCTGCGTATTATGAAAAATGCCAAACAATTCTGGAAGAAGTAGAAGACGCAGAAAATCTAGTCTCTCAGTTACAAGGCAAGCCACGCGGCATACTGCGTATCACTTGTAATATGACCTTTGGTCAGATGCAGCTATCAAAAGCAATTCCTGAATTTATGGATAAACACCCTGATGTACAGGTCGATATAACCCTAGATGACAGGGCGCCAGACCTCATACGTGATGGCTTTGATATGGCGATTCGTATTGCTGACCCGCAATTGCCGGATTCAAGTATGATCGCGCGTGAGATCTCTAAAATTCCCATGTATATCTGCGCAACACCCACTTACCTTGAGACACACGGCTACCCTGAGTGTGCAGAACAACTCAAAGAACATAATTGCTTGGTGTTTGTGTATGCGGCTAATGCAAACCAGTGGACCCTAGAGAGAAATGGCAAGCGTTGTACTGTTCCTGTCAGCGGTGATTTAAAAGCTAACAATAGCTTAGTGGTCAGAGAGTCTGTTTTGCATCACCGAGGTATCGCCAATTTGGCGGGTTTTGTTATTTCTCGCTTTGTTAAGTCTGGTGACCTAGTGCAGGTTTTTCCAGACCATCAACCGGAACTATTATCAATTTTTGCCGTATATCCTGATCGTAAATACACCTCGCCAAAAGTGAGTGCTTTTATAGATTTTTTCCGTGAATGGTTGGAAATCAATCATAAAGAAGATCTTTGGGCTGAAGTGGTCCATTAATGTAAATTAATGAATAATGAGTACGTCTTTAGCATGATTAATGCGTATTTATTCTGCTTGTTCGCTCTTTTGTTTCTTATTAAGAAAGAATCTTATTCGTTTAAGCCTGATTATCAATGCGCGGGTTTCCGGTATCTTTAGTACATGAAAGCGCTGTTCGCTATGTAACCTGAGAACATAAAACGAGAGCCCCTGTAATGTTAAATACCTATACTTTCCCCGAGTTTCATTATGCTCGGTCAGCTGATCAAGATTCCCAGAAAACAGTTAAGCATCCCGTCGTCGTTGTTGGCGCTGGACCCATGGGGCTCGCCGCTGCTGTCGATTTAGCGCTTAATGATGTACCCGTTGTTATTCTTGATGATAACAATACGGTGAGTGTTGGCTCACGTGCAGTATGTTATGCCAAACGCTTTCTGGATATTTCTGACAGGCTGGGTGTAGGTCAACGCTTAGTTGATAAAGGTGTGACGTGGAATATCGGAAGAGTGTTTCTGGATGAAGAGCAAGTCTATAGCTTTAACATGCTTCCAGAAGAGCATCATCGTCGACCAGGCTTTATAAACCTTCAGCAGTATTATATGGAAGAGTATTACGTTGATCGCATTAGTCAGCTAGACAATGCAGATTTGCGTTGGAAAAACAAAGTCATCAACGTTGTTGAAGAAAATGACCATGTCACGTTAACAGTGGGTACGCCAGAAGGCGAGTATCAGATCCAAGCACAATATGTGATCGCCTGTGACGGTGCTAACTCTAAAGTTCGCGCTATGTGTGGGTTAGAGTCTAAAGGGCAAGTTTTCCAGGATCGTTTCTTAATTGCTGATGTAGTGATGGATCCTAAAAACTTCCCGCCTGAGCGTTGGTTTTGGTTTAACCCTCCGTTCCATGAAGGCCAATCAACATTATTGCACCGTCAGGCTGATAATGTATGGCGTATTGATTTTGACTTAGGTTGGGATGCTGATCCTGAAGAAGAGAAGAAGCCTGAAAACATTATTCCACGCGTGCGAGCTTTCTTAGGTGAAGATGTTGAGTTTGAACTAGAGTGGGCATCGGTTTACACCTTCACATGCCGTCGTATGGAGGCGTTCCGCAAGGGGCGTATCTTCTTTGCAGGCGATGCTGCACATCAGGTTTCTCCGTTTGGAGCACGTGGTGCTAACTCAGGTATTGAAGATATAGACAATCTAGTGTGGAAACTAAAGCTAGTTATGGAACACCGGGCCCCCGAGTCTTTACTCGATAGCTACTCGCCGGAGCGTGTCTTTGCGGCAGATGAAAACATCCTTAACTCTACACGAAGCACTGACTTTATATCGCCAAAGAATGCCATTAGCCGTGTCTTCCGTGATGCTGTTCTAAAGTTGGCTAAGAACTACAATTTTGCCCGCCCATTGGTGAATAGTGGCCGTTTATCGGTGCCACCAATCTTGACAGAATCATCATTGAACACAGCCGATAGTAGCAAGTTCGCTTGTAAAGTTGTTCCTGGTGCGCCTTGTACCGACGGGCCGGTAATGCGTAATGGTGCAGAAGACTATCTGCTCACATGTTTAGGCAATACGTTTAATGGATTGCTATTTATTGAACAACAAAAAGACCTGAGCCAAGATGTTTTGGAGCAGCTTGCCGTGTTGGCTACTCAAGAAGTTCCCGTTAAAACCTTTATCGTAGCACGCCATGAAATGGATATTGAGCTTCCAAAAGGGGTTGAGCTGTTAGTCGATAAAGTAGGCGCAGTAAATGAGCGCTTAGATGCTACATCAGGAACATTTTATTTGATGCGTCCTGACCAGCTAGTAACCGCACGTATGCGCCAGTTTGATCAGCAAGCCGTTGGCGCGGCATTGAATAAAGCACTGGGCAAGTAATCAGGAGATAATGAATAATGAGCACATTAATTACCGAAGCAAACCTGCCACGTCCAGATGATTTTTATCAAGTACTCACGGATATGCATAGAGACCTAACCGATGAGCAAAGTGCTGATGTGAATGCTCGCCTAATATTATTATTGAGCAACCACATTGGTGATCAAGGCGTATTAGAAGAAGCGATGACAATTGCTCGTGAGCATATTAGCTGATAGTTAAGAAGCAGTATGTGATGTTATTTAGAGAGCCCGGCCTAGTGCCGGGTTTTGATGTTTATCGTAGAATGAAATTGATAGATTTCACGTAGGGATAGAAACATGATTTTATATGATTACTGCAGATCATCAGCTGCATACCGTGTTCGTATTGCCTTGAACCTAAAAGGCCTTGCTTATGAGCAAGTCGCCGTAAACTTGGTAACGGGTGAGCATCGTGAAGAGTCGCATATAGAGCGCAACGCACAAGCATTAGTCCCTGTACTTGAAGATAATGGCGTGCAACTAACGCAATCAATGGCGATTAGTGAATACTTAGATGAAGCGTATCCACAAACGTCTCAGCTGCTCACAGGTTCTGCTATTGAAAGAGCCCAGCAAAGAGCTTTTGCCTTGGCTATTGCATGTGATATCCATCCCGTTAATAACTTACGTGTGCTTCAGTATTTAGTGGGCGAGATGGGCGTTGATGCAGAAAAGAAAATGCAATGGTATCACCACTGGATTCACACAACGTTTAAAGCGCTTGAGATGAAGTTAGAAAATAGGGCAGCACAAACTGACTTTTGCTGTGGCGATCAACCATCCATTGCAGATATCTGCCTTGTTCCTCAGGTGTTTAATGCAAACCGCTTTGAAGTAGATATGTCTTTGTATCCGCTTATTGCGGCTATTAATGAGCGCTGCTTGCAAATAGACGCCTTTAGAAAAGCGCACCCAGATTTACAACCAGGTGCGTAGCTCTAAGTAATAGGTGCGTTAGATGGACTCGGACATGGCTTGCATGGCTTCCCGAGTCCACTCCATTGCTTCACGGTAGCCTTTTTCATAAATAACATCGTCAAAGTCTGTTGGCAGTAATTCCCAGTTACCTGCTTCATAATTTATAACGTTGTTAAGTACTACTCCAATATCACCTGTGCCATCACAAATAGCTTCTTTGATATCGTCACCTAACGGGACTTGTTCAAGCATTTTATCCCGTTCAATATCTAATAGAGCATGTAACCCAGACATCATACCTGCCATAAAATAGCTAGGCGCATTACTCTTGTTTTGCTGCTGAGCTACTTGCTCAGACATGCGGCCTCTAATGAGAAGTGCACGAGACAGCTCTTCAGGTTTGTCTGAGTTTGCAGACATCGCTATGAGCGTTGTCCACTTTTTGACTTGCGGTATACCCAGTAAAACAATCGCTTCTGATACTGACTCGACCTTGCGGATCAAAGAGTAGGCGGCAGAGTTAACAATGCGCAACAGTTTATAAGTGAGTACAGGGTCTGTGATAATCAGTTTTTCAAGTGCTTCTGGCTTTGCGTCAGGGTTCTGTAATGCCTGCATTAGTTGTAGTAGGGCTATTTGACCTGTGCTTATTTTCTTGCCCTTAACAAGCTTAGGCCTTGATAAAAAGTAGCCTTGAAACAGTTTAAATCCAAGAGAAATACAAGTATCAAGCATTTCATGCGTTTCAATTTTTTCAGCAAGTAAGGCGCATTTATACGGTTTAATGGTTTTAATCAGTTGAACCATCTCATCGTGAGTATGTTCAAGTACATCAATCTTAACAATGTGCGCTATTTCTAAGAGCGGAATGTACTCGGGACTATAGATAAAATCATCCAGTGCAATGCGGTATCCCTGGTCAGCGAGTTTGCGCACGCCATTGATAAAAGCCTCATCAACATGGGCATCTTCGAGTAACTCGAGCACAATCTGTTTTTTGGGTAGATCAGGAATATTCCCGTCTACCACGATGTCATAGGTAAGGTTAATAAAAGCGGGAACAACCCTAACCTCACCCGCATCACATATAGAGGTGTATTCGTTTAAAAGTACTTCACTCGTAGCCTCAGTGCCTCGGAAAACGGCTGTTTCTGAATCGCCATCTGTTCGGTACAATATTTCATACGCAACGACACGTTGTTGTCGGTCAAAAATTGGCTGGCGTGCCATTAAGACCTGGCTGCCCATTTCGGCATCATTCATTTATTAGCTTTCCTGCATATAAAATATAACTATAAGTTTAGTCGGTGATTTTTAAGTTTGCCAAAATTTATTACAGTTATTGCACGGTTTCATTGATGCATGACGTTATAATAGGCGCTACTGATAAGGAGAGTGTTATGACGATCAACTGGTTTCCCGGACATATGCATAAAGCCCGTAAGGAAATTGCCAAGGTCATGGATGAAATTGATGCCGTGATAGAGGTATTAGATGCGCGCTTACCGTTGTCTAGTGAGAACCCATTGGTTAATTCATTACGCAAAGGAAAACCTGTACTAAAAATCCTTAACAAGAGCGACTTGGCAGACCCTACTAAAACAGCGCAATGGTTAAATTACTTTAATGGTTTAGAAAACATTAAAGCGATTAGCTTAGACCAAGACCAGAAAAAGCTGATCAATAGCATCCCAGAGATGTGTAAACAGATGGTACCTGTTCGTGTGAATCAAGACCGTCCTGTACGTGTCATGATTATGGGTATTCCAAATGTTGGAAAATCGACATTGATTAATGCCTTACTGGGGCGGCGAATTGCTAAAGTAGGTAACGAGCCTGCTGTTACTAAAAACCAAAAACGCTACATCTTAAAAAATGGTATGGCGTTATCGGATACACCGGGTTTTCTTTGGCCTAAAATTGAAGATCAAGAATCGGGGTATCGCTTGGCAGCAAGTGGTGCGATTCGTGATACAGCAATTGAATATGAACTGGTTGCACTGTTTGCTGCACAGTTCATGCTAAATGAATACCCGCAACGACTGCTTGAGCGCTATAAGCTGAAAGAGTTACCTGTAGGCAGTGATGAGTTGTTAGATGAGATTGGCCGTAAGCGTGGAGGGTTGCGCCCGGGGGGGGTAGTTGACCTTCATAAAGCGTCAGAGGTGCTATTGCATGATATGCGAGGAGGTAAGCTGGGGCCTATTACCTTTGAAACAGTAGCTGAGTGGATATTTAAACAAGAAGAAGCTATTCGTTTGCAAAAAGAAGCCGAAGAAGCACAATTGCAGCTTGAAGCCGATGCAGCAAAAAAAGCGCTGGAAAACCAAAATTATAGAAAGTCTGGAGAAAATAAGTATGACGCGTAAGAAAAAGCAGCGTAGCCATGTAGGCCAATTTATTACGGGAGAATCGGATATTCCGACTAAAGAAGAGCTGTTAGCTGATCCAAACAGTAAAGAAAGCCTAAAAAAGAAAGCCTTAGAGCAGAGCAAGAAAAGAAAATCTGTCTATCAAAAAGAGCTAGATAAACAGCAGGCAGAGAAAGACAAAGCAGATAAGCTACAACAACCACAAGGTGGCCGTTTAGCTGACAAAATCCGCGCAAATGCCAAAGCAAAAGAAAACGAACAAGCCGACTCATAATATTCTGCCGTTCTTTATAGAGACTCTGCGTTAGTGAAATACGATGTTGTAATTATTGGAGCCGGTGCTTCCGGCTTAATGTGTGCTGCTACTGCGGGCTATCGTGGTAAATCAGTACTGGTGATCGAACATACCAACAAAGTAGGCCGTAAAATTCTGATGTCCGGAGGCGGGCGCAGTAACTTTACTAATTTACATAATACGGCTGATAACTTTGTTTCAGAAAATCCGCACTTTTGTAAATCAGCATTGAGCCGTTATTCTGTTCGTGATTTTATCGAGCTAGTTGAGCGCCACGGCGTGGACTATCACGAGAAAACATTAGGGCAGTTGTTTTGTGATGACAGCAGTAAAGAAATACTACGTGTACTGCTCACTGAGTGTGAGTGGGCTGGCGTAGAGATCCATAAAGAAGTCACCGTTAAGCAAGTACAAAAACAGGCCCAAGGTTACCAACTGGACACAACTGAAGGTAAGATACAGGCACAATCCGTTGTGATAGCAACAGGTGGCTTATCGATCCCTAATGGTGGCGCCACACCATTTGCCTACGAAGTGGCAACACAGTATGGCTTAACGGTTTTGCCTACATCAGCAGGGCTCGTTCCTTTTACCTTACAGCCTGACTTGTTAGAGCCGCTTAAACCATTGTCAGGTGTATCGCATCGTATTACAGCCAGCGTTGGCGAGGTCTCTTTTACCGAAAATATGTTGTTTACGCATAGGGGGGTGAGTGGCCCCGCAATCTTGCAAATATCCTCCTATTGGCATTCTAGTGACGAAGTTGAGATCAACTTCTTCCCTGAATTTGACCTTTTGATATGGCTAAAAGACCAACGAGAACAACGACCTAAAGCTGATATATCAACCGTAATGTCACAAAAGATGAGTAAGCGAATGGCGCAAATACTGTGCGAGCTATTCTCTTTAAGTGGGAATATGGCTGACAAGGGTAACGCTGAGCTAGAGAAAATCTCACAAGCATTTTGCCATTGGCGGGTAAAACCTTCGGGTACAGAAGGGTACCGTACGGCCGAAGTAACCTTAGGTGGAATATCAACCACCGAAGTATCGCAAAAAACCATGGAAGCGAATAAAGCACCTGGCCTATTTTTTATTGGTGAATGCCTAGATGTAACAGGGCACTTAGGTGGCCACAACTTCCAATGGGCGTGGGCATGCGGTTTTGCGGCAGGGCAGGCTGTTTGATTGTGTAGAGACAATAGAGTTATCAAATAGTGCTCCTAAATCTAGAGTAACTATCGAGTAATTGCTGTTCAAACATACAGTGTATTTATGAGCGGCTTATATTTATGCTGGTTTTGCATAAACTGTAACGAGGCAAATGCTTGTATTGCTTCAGCTGCTGAGTTAAAAATATATGTAAATCAGACAGATGGATGTCTGGCATGGGTAGATATACGGACCCCCGTATATCAATTGTTAATACGCCTGCGCGGTTTGCCACGGAAGATGCCTCTATATTTCTAAAGATTTTCCTTCCTTTTCAAACGATTACATCTGTTTTTAACTAATGGCGGTGAGGGTAGATACACGGACCCCCGTATATACAAATGTTATGTTACTTAGGAAACTATGAGTAAAATTATAATTTATGGAGCAGGATTACTTGTCGTAGGTTTTGTAGTGTTTTTGTTATTATTTCTTACTTTTGAAAATGCTATATCAGGTCAAGCTATCTATGGCACAAGACAAGGCGATGCATTTTTTGTAACTGGTTTTCCTGCCACTTTAATTAATTTTGGTATTTTAGGTTTAATTTTAAGCCTAATCACCTATATAGGTTACTTATTTAAAAGACATGTTTACTTTCTTAAAGCCTATCGTTATTTAGGTTTATTCAGTGGCGTTTTAATTTCAATAGGTATTGTGCTCAACGTAACATAACAAGCTAATTAACAGGACAAATAACAGTTGGTTTTTGCTCCTGCGTCGCTTATTTTAACCAACTATTATTTGCCCATTATTAGGGCGTTACATTCCTTGAGTAAATTAGACCTGAGGAGGATATATGGACAATAAAACTAAAGAGTTAATAGCTATTGGCTCATCTATGGCGACAAATTGTATGCCCTGTCTAGAGTTTCATATAGGCAAAGCCAAAAGTCATGGCGCTAGCATGAAGGAACTAATTATTGCTTCAAAGATTGGCATTCATGTAAAAGCAGGCGCAGCGGAGAAAATGGAAAGTTATGCATCCAAAATTATCCAAGGATTTAGCGAGGAGGAGGTTGAAGACATCTGTAATTGCGACTAGTTATTGGTCTATTTTTGGAATCATTACCATCAATAAAATGTAACAAGTAAGGGTTTGGGACACGCTACCGCGTGCCCCAATCTTAGGCGTTAGGCAGTACTTTGTACTGGGAATTTGCAGTGCGTTACGTAGTGATTATGGACATTACTGTGCCAGCATACACAGACAAATTCGGAGAAAATCTTGACCGCTGAAACAAAACATGAAGCCGATAGAATTCGTTCCGCAATTGTTACGATCATATTAACTGTGTTCGCACTTGCACTTGGAGATGCTATTATTAAGGGAGTCAGTGCCAGTTTTACCCTCTGGCAAATCTTCTTTCTGCGCTCTGCCATCGCTGCCCCTATTCTCGTTGCAGTCCTCAAAACCCGGAAACAGCTCACGTTTATCTTACCAAATCATTTTTGGTGGACGATGTTGCGAAGTTTGATGCTAACCTTAATGTGGGTTACGTACTATGCCTCACTTCCTCACGTCAATTTATCGGTAGCGGCTGCGGCTTACTACACACTGCCCCTCTTCATTACTATCTTTGCTTCTGTATTTCTTGGCGACACAATTGGCAAGATTGGATGGCTAGAGATAGCACTTGGGTTCGTAGGGGTTTTAATGGTACTTCAACCACGAATCGAAGATTTTAACTGGTATGCACTCTTACCAGTATCGTCCGCTATCTTATACGCCTTGGCGATGGTACTCACTCGATCTCGTTGCAAGTCGGAGAATGTCATCGTGCTTTCTCTCTGGCTGAATTTAATGATGCTCTTCACCGGAGCAATACTAACCTTGGTACTCATGTTGCTCCAGCCAAGTCCGCAGGTAGTTGAAGGCCAGGAGTTCCTTTTCGGCCCCTGGTCAGAAATGAGCGATAAGGAGTGGGTGGTGATAGGTATTCTTTCGGTAGCAATTCTGGTTGGTAGCGTAGGGGCGGCATACGCCTACCAAAATGGACCGCCTGCCACAATAGCAACCTTTGATTTTGCTTATGTGGCGTTTGCGGTCCTTTGGGGCGTGGTCATGTTTCAGGAGATCCCCAGTGCTGTTGGCGCGATTGGTATGTTTCTGATAGTGTTTGCAGGAATTCTAGCTGTCCGAGCAAAGGGAAGGAGTCATACCCCGCCTAACAAGGAGCGAAACGCGGATTCCGGCGCAGGAGCGCCTCCACCGGTTCGCTGAGCGTTAAGAGTATCGTAATAACTATGAACTGTTTCGAAGAATACAAGGTATGGAAAAAAAGGCAAAAAGTTGGATTAATACTATTGATCTTAGCCTCAATAATTGTATTTTTAAGCCCATGGGTATTTTCTTTTTATATTTTTTTAATACCGTTCACAATTTGTTTGTTTATGCTTTTTTGTAACTACATGTTATCTGAATGTAAGTGCAATAAATGTGACGCGAATATAGTTTCAAAAATTCACTTTTATTTAGGAACCAATATGTTCCTGAATCCTAAAGAGTGTAAACAATGTGGCTTCAAAGTAGAAAACTCTTAACAAAACAGACATTCTTACACGTCAGCGCTTAAACGACACAGAAGCGGTTCATTCGCGATGTTTCGGTACATATGTGGCTTTCTGTTTTAAACTAGGCTTTGTTTAGCGTTATTGAAGCGTTATATTCGGATAATACCTATCCATATTTAACGGGGAACGGAAAATGAATTTAAAAAAGGGTTATTGGTTTTCTCGTTTTTTACTATTTGTATCATTGGGTTACTATATGGAGCTTCCCCTAGCTGGTTCTTTCGTTCTTTTCTATTAGAGTCGCCTCCACCGGGTGTTGATCAGTCACATATTCTTAGGGCGGTGATGATGCTCTATATTGCGCTAGGGTTATTTTGGCTTTACTGCGCTTTTTCGGAGAAATACAGAGATGCAGGCATTGTTGTACTTTGTGTGTTTTGCGGTGGGCTTGTAACAGGTCGAATTTTGAGTGTAGTTATTGACGGAATTCCTTCTCCATTATTGGTTTTATATGTTTTTATAGAGTTAAGTGTGGTTCCTTTATGTATATGGCTTTTAAGGCGTGATAACCAATAATAAAACCATCAGAAAAACCGTTCTTTTCATCTGTTTTTGTCGGCTGTTAAGTGAACTTTCAGCAAACATATCATGAACACTTCATTTGGATATCTAGCGACTTTCTTGGTGACGCGTTATTCGCTCACAATGGGTAATTGCCATTGTATAAGGAGATAGTCAGTACACTTAAGGGCAGGCCAAGCTATGGTTTTTTATTGATTTTATCCGTATTGTGAGTATTTGCCCAGCGCTGGGCGTTGCCACTTAAAGATGGTTATAGGAGCTTGTATTTGAATACGGATCAATGGCTGATTAGCGGCGTTTTGATGTTAACGCTGGTGCTCTTTGTTTGGGGAAAGTATCGTCATGATGTTGTGGCCGCTATTGCACTGGGGCTGTGTGTGCTTGCTGGCCTAGTAGCGGCCGAAGATGCCTTTACCGGTTTTAGCCACCCTGCCGTTGTAACGGTGGCAGCGGTGCTGGTGATTTCAGATGCGCTACGCCGCTCCGGTGTAGTGGATATGATCGTACAAAAAATACTGCCCTACACCGAAAACCCACTCAGCCATATCCTGATTATGACGACCGTCGTCACAGTCGCGTCTGCCTTTATGAATAATGTAGGGGCTCTGGCGCTAATGTTACCGGTTGCACTGGCAACCTGCAGTAAGCACCAGCGCTCGCCAGCGTTGATTCTTATGCCGCTGGCCTTTGGCAGTATTTTGGGCGGTATGACAACAGCCATAGGCACACCGCCCAATATTATTATTGCCATGATGCGCGCCGAAGTAAGTGGAGAATCATTCAACATGTTTGATTTTTCACCTGTGGGGGTGGCTATCGCCATTATGGGCGTGCTCTTTATCACGCTGGTGGGCTGGCGTCTGATACCGGCTGCACGCCTTAAGAGCAGCTCACCTGAGCAGCTCTTCGCTATTGATGAGTACCTAACAGAAGTGATCATCACTACTGGTTCTGGTTTGGTGGGGCGCCCGGTAGAAGATATTGATGGGCTAGATGATGGCAGTATCGAGGTGGTGGGTGTGGCTCACCGCCATGGCAAAACGATGTCGTTGCGTCCAGGCCAGTTGCTTAATGCCGGCGATATTCTGATCTTGCAGGCCGACCCATCTGAAGTACAGCCTTTACTCGATAAGAACGATCTAGAGCTGATCACCAGTGCCGATAAAAAATTCTCCGAACTGACACAAGGCGATCTAACCCTAGTAGAAGGCGTTATAAAGAAAGGTTCGGTGCTAGAAGGGCGTGATGTGCCTTTTTTACGTAGGCGCAGTGGTAGTTCTTTGGCGCTGGTGGGTTTGGCACGTGAAGGACAGCAGGTTCGTAGGCGGTTGCGTCGCAAACAGTTTAAAGCCGGTGATATTTTGTTGCTGCAGGGGGCTGCGGATGATGTTGGGGAGCAACTCAGCGAGCTGGGTATGATTCCACTGGCCGAGCGAAACCTAAGCCTAGGACAGCCGAAAAAAATCGCTATCGCGTTGGCCATTTTTACTATCGCTATTGGGCTGGGTGTTGCCAAGGTATTGCCGCTAGCAATCGTATTTTGTCTTGCTGTTGTCGTCTATTTGTTACTGGATATTCTTCCGGTTCGTAACCTTTACGACGCTGTTGACTGGCCAGTGATTATCCTGCTATCAGCCATGATTCCGGTGGGCTCGGCTCTGCAAAGCACAGGGCTTACACAATTATTAGCGACGCAGGTTTTGGCGCTGACTGAAGGTATTCCGGTGTATCTCGTTATCGGTTTGGTGTTGGTTGTTACTATGTTCCTGTCAGATATCATCAATAATGCAGCTACTGCTGTGATTATGGCACCGTTAGCTTATGGACTCGCTATGGGGTTGGGTGTAAGTCCGGATCCATTTTTTATGGCTGTGGCTGTTGGTGCTTCCTGTGCCTTTTTAACTCCGATAGGGCACCAATCAAACACCTTGGTGTTGGGACCTGGAGGGTACGCGTTCGGTGACTATTGGCGTATGGGCTTGCCTCTAGAAGTTATGATTGTACTATTGGCGGTACCGCTGATTCTGTTGGTTTGGCCGCTTTAGTATTAGGGGCTGGGGCAATTCAAGTAGGAAATAAAAGCAGCTGAAAGGCTGCTTTTATATAGAGAATTTAGTTAGAGAGAAGGTTAAATTTGTATTGATTTAATGTATTGCTAGCGCTAAATTTTCATGCGCATTGAGTAATTTATCAATACTATATTATGTCTAATAACTTGATTCTCATTTTCTATTAAAAATCCTGCCTTTTCAAAAAAGGGTTTTGCAACAATGGATGCCTCTACATAGAGCTGCTTTAAGCCTACATTTTTAGCAACACTCATTACGTGCTTGAGTAGCTTTGTAGCGACGCCTTTTCTCTGGAATTTGGGTGCAACATAAGCGCAATCTATATGCCCATCTGATTCTAATTCGATAAAACCTGCGACTTCACCTTTAATGACAAGCAGGTAGGGTTTTTTGCGTTCAAGTCTCTTTGCCCATTCACTGTAGTTAATAGGCGTGGAAGCCCAAGCATCTTTTTGTTCGTTAGAGTAAATTGAAGAGTCAATCGCATGTACCGACGCATAAAATAGATCTGCTATGTCTTTAGCTTTATCTGGCGAGTATTTAATAAGGTTCATGTGGCTAACTGTACTGAATCAGTGATGTTTTCATAGTGTTGCTTACATGCTTCCTTTGATTACGTGTTACAGGGTTACACAGCTACTAATCAATGAATACGTGACCTAAATATGAAAATACGCCCATCATTATGCCGGTAAACAGCTGGGCATGAACAAGATAAGATAATTTCTTGACCTCTTTTGGTGTGTATTTCCAGCTTATGAATAAACCAAATGCTCCCTGCCAAACAACAAGAAATAATACTGCCGGAAAAAAGAGAATGTGCATGGGTATGCCCATAAGGGCGATGTGTAAAAGGATAACCGCTACAGCTGCGATGCCAAAATATATATGAGTGCGGTCCAGATAATGAATCAACTTCTGAAATAAATTTGCATCGATAGGGGATGAGTACTCAGGCAGAATGCGTTTTGATAAGGCTCCTTTTCCAAGTGCCAATTTAAGCGCAGTTCGAGCATAAATAAACAAGAGAAGCCACAAGCCAATCTCGCCTATGCCCTCTCCAAGTTCGGATAAAAATGTTTCATGCTCAGGAATGGATGGGTAATGCAAACTTATATAAATATAGTACCCAGCCGACAGTACTAAGGTTGTTGCAGTAAAAACAAGAATTTTTCTTAGTCCGTCTGATATGGTTTTCATGAGCCTACTCAATGAGTTTTTTTTAAGTTTACTAGTGTATAAATTTTTTTTCGTTCAAACAACCACTGATTTAAGCAGTGATTGCTATTGGCATCGTTGGTTATTATAACCACGGGTATATGCATTTAATGAGTGCTAAGGCAAAAAAGTATGGTCTACAAACAGCCTCTATGGCGAGTATTGACAGGTTTATAGCATTGATAATTATGATCACTCCGGCTGCTTCTGAATAACTGTTCTTCATCGTTAACGTGTTTGATACCAATTAATTATTCTGCATGGTTTATCAGCGGGGTTGCCCAAAGCCGCAAAGCGAAGGCTATTTAACCAAAGTTGAACGGAGTTATTGGCCTGTACTGGTTTAGTCTTACTTATCGCTTGTAGAGAATAAAAGCTAAGCATTTATTGATTTTAATGCAGTGAACTATAATCAATTATTAAGGGTTGCCAGTAATTGCTAATGAAAAATCAGAACCGACGGATATATTTGGTTTATTTACTTGTTGGTATTGCCATGCTTACCAGTGTGGTAGGTTTTGTTCTTATCGACAGGCACTACCAACAGGTGGCTGTTGATCAAGCCAGGATGAATGCAGAAACTGTTACCAGCTTGGTTGATAATGCACGCCGTGCCTACAGTAAAGTGTTGAGTGAGTTAAAGTCGCAGACACGTTTAGTCACGGCGCATGATCATGCGATAAATGACGGTGTAATTCCCAACCCTGCCACCTTTAGTATTGAACTTGCGAAAAGTGTTAGTAGTGTCAAGCAACGAGTATGGATGTATAGCTACCATCCTTTTCCGTGGCGCAAGGATACCGCAGTTCCAAAAAACGATCATGAAACAGAAGCGCTTGCTCAGTTAACCGCTAGCCCGAAAGAACCTTACATCCGCATTTTGAATGAAGGGCCAGAGAAAAAGTTTTTTTATGCCAAAGCCATTGTCATGAACGATGCCAGCTGTGTTGATTGTCATAATAATCACCCTGACAGCGTAAAAGTTTCTTGGAAGATCGGTGATACCAGAGCGGTACTAGCAACAGTCTCTAGTCTGAAGTACGAGCAAAAGTTCTCTCTGTGGTTCATCTTTGGGTTTATCAGTTTTCTGTCTTTATTTTGTGTTGCCTTGTATCTCAAGAAGAATCAGGAGTGGCTGTTAAGTGAAATAGCTGGGCGTACGGACCCCTTAACAAAAATACCGAATAGAATTTCTATTAACGAACAGATCAACCAGCAATTTAATCATCATAAAGAAACCCACAAAGCGCTGGGTGTGATGATGATCGATATTGATAATTTCAAAGATATCAACGATAACTACGGCCATGATATTGGCGATAAATGTATTATTGCTGTAGCTAATGCATTAAGCGCAGAGTTACGAACTAATAACGACTATGTCGCACGCTGGGGAGGGGAGGAGTTTTTGGTATTGTTACATGATACTAATATTGAAGCGGCTAAAGCTGTGGCAAATCGCTTGTTAAATACGGTCCATAGGAAAAAAATAACCAAGCATAATTTATTAGTCACTTTCAGTATTGGTATTGTAGTTGCCAGCCCCCATCAGGTTAACTCTTGTGAAGAGATGATCCAGCAAGCTGATCAGGCTTTGCTAAAGGCGAAGGCGGTTGGGAAAAACTGTTATGTAATGAATGAAAACAAATAGTGCGTTGTTGTCTAGTCTTTGCATAAGTTGGGCCTTTTTACTGCGTTGCTAGCTATTTTGTTAATACTTGATGCCTCTGTAATGCGGAGCTTTTAGAATGTCTTCGTTTTAACTCCTTTGTTAGTGCTAAAATACCCGTCTTCAATACTCCTTATGCGCCACACGATCCCGGAAAGAATATTAAATGGAAATCAAAGTAAATTTTTTAGAAAATCTTAGACTCGAAGCAAAGTTTGATGATTTCACTGTCACCGCAGATCAGCCTATCCGCTATAAAGGTGATGGCTCTGCACCGAGTCCGTTTGATTACTTTTTAGCTTCGTCGGCGCTTTGTGCGGCATATTTTGTGCGAGTTTATTGTTTAGCGCGAGATATTCCAACAGATGATATTAAGCTCTCACAAAACAACATTGTTGATCCTGAAAATAGATACAACCAAGTATTTCAAATACAGGTTGAACTCCCTGAGAGCATTTCTGATCGAGACCGTGAAGGAATTCTGCGGTCCATTGACCGTTGTACGGTTAAAAAAGTGGTTCAAGAAGGCCCTGAGTTTAAAATTGAGCCCGTGGATAGTCTAGATGAAGATGCAACGCTAATGAGCCTTGGGCGGCCTGATGGCGATACTAATACAACGATTATTGGCAAAGATCTTCCGCTAGAAAAAACCATTGCCAACATGACAGCGATTTTGGCTGATCTTGGAATTAAGATTGAAATTGCTTCGTGGAGAAATATTGTCCCGAATGTTTGGTCGCTACATATTCGTGAGGCGGCTTCACCGATGTGTTTTACCAACGGTAAAGGCGCAAGCAAAGACAGCGCACTATGTTCAGCACTTGGTGAGTATATTGAGCGTGCTAGTTTTAACTTCTTTTATAACGACCAATTCTTTGGCGAAGATATTTGTAACAGCAAGTTCGTTCATTATCCTGATGAGAAATGGTTCAAAGCAGGTCCAGACGATGCTTTACCTGAGGGCTTGATGGATGAAGCATGTCTTGAAATCTACAATCCCGATGATGAGCTGAGAGCGTCTAATCTAATTGATACAAACTCGGGTCTTATTGAGCGTGGCATTTGTGCGCTACCTTATGTTCGCCAGTCTGACCAACAAACCGTCTATTTTCCCTCTAACCTGATCGAGAATTTATTTCTTAGTAACGGCATGAGTGCAGGCAATAATATTCACGAAGCCAAGGTTCAGTGCCTTTCAGAAATATTTGAACGTGCTGTAAAAAGGCAAATCATCGAAGAAGAAATTGTCTTGCCTGATGTTCCGCAAGAGGTACTAGAGCAATACCCACATATTCTTGAAGGCATAAAAGGGTTAGAGGCAAACGGTTTCCCCGTTGTCGTGAAAGATGCGTCTTTAGGTGGCGTCTTCCCTGTGATGTGTGTCACCTTAATGAACCCTAAAACGGGCGGTGTTTTTGCCTCGTTTGGTGCTCATCCAAGCTTTGAAGTGGCTTTAGAGCGTAGCTTAACCGAGCTTCTGCAAGGTCGCAGCTTTGAAGGACTAAATGATGTGCCACCGCCTACTTTTAATAGCATGGCAGTCACTGAACCGAATAATTTCGTTGAACACTTTATTGATTCAACAGGCATCATCTCTTGGAAGTTCTTTAGCGCTAAGCATGATTATGATTTCTGCGAGTGGGATTTTTCAGGCACGACAGAGGAAGAAACAAGTAACCTCATGAACATCTTAGCTGATCTAGGCAAAGAGGTTTATATAGCGGTGCATGATGATTTAGGCGCTGCAGCCTGCAGAATTTTAGTACCTGCATATTCAGAGATCTACCCTGTTGAAGATCTTATCTGGGATAACACCAACAAAGCACTGTATTTCAGAGAAGATATCTTAAACATTCACTCACTAGATGATGACGAACTGACGGATTTAGTTGAACGCTTAGAAGAGAGTGAGCTTGATAACTACACTGACATTAAAACGCTCATTGGAATTGAGTTCGATGAAAACACTGTTTGGGGCCAGCTCGATATCGGTGAGCTTAAAATTCTTATTTATTTAGCGCTTGAACAGTATGAAGAGGCCAGTGAGCTTGTTCAAGATTACATGAATTTCAACAATAACACGGCGACTCGCGGCTTATTCTATCAAGCGATCAATGTTGTTCTGGATATTGTTTTGGATGAAGAGTTAGATCTTGATGACTATTTGCCAAACTTGGTAAGAATGTATGGCGCCGATACGATGGCAAATGTCGTAGGGTCTGTTTCAGGTGAAGTTAAATTTTATGGCTTAACCAAGACCAGTATGAAGCTTGAAGGGCTTGATAAGCACTTAAGGTTGATCGAGAGCTATAAGAAACTCCATAAGGCAAGAGAAGCCGGGATGTCGCGTTAATGTCTCTCACTTGGCAAAACTTAGTGAACAGTAAATAGTTGATGACGTGTTATTAAGCCGTTAAATACGTTTCTATAGAATGATTGGTGGTAGGAGGCTCTATAATGGCCAGAGCAGGCGCGCGACATATATTAGTGAAAACCAAGGCTCAAGCTGATGCGCTAAAACAGCAGTTGGCTAAAGGGGCCGACTTTGCAGCCCTCGCTAAAAAGCATTCCACATGTAATTCTGCAAAGAAGGGCGGAGATCTTGGAGAATTTTCTCCTGGCACGATGCTAAAAGCATTTGATAATGTAGTTTTTAAGAAAGCCTTGCTAACCGTACATGGACCAGTGAAAACCAAGTTTGGATTTCACTTGATAGAAACAATTTACCGTGACTAACTAGCTGCTGTGCTAAGTCGCTCCTGAGCTGTGATTAAAAAGGCCAATAATATTATTATTGGCCTTTTTTATGCTGTTTATCGTTCTTCCGGATGAAGCACTTCAGGTGTTTCTTGCATCGCAATGAACTCGATCAATTGACCAATTTCTCTTTCATTGAAAACAGGGATCCCATGGCGCTGAAGTTCCGACGCAGTGACACCGCTGCCCGGTGTTAATGTGTCATTAAATTTACCATTGTAGGTTTCGCGGTTACCACAAGAAGGGCTTCGGCTTTTGAGTAGGGCACAACATGCCCCTGCTTCTTTTACCTTTTCTACGGCTAGTTCTGCACCATGTAAAAACTGAGGAGTTACATCTTCTCCTTCAATGTTTACAACCATTACTGGGTGTCGAGACGTTATTTCTGCAGGTAAACGAGGGGTCGGTAAACCGCCTGCCATCTCTGGACAAAAATGAACAATGCGTCCTTCTTCTTGCCACTGTTTAATCTGAGTGTGTTCGAGCAAGCTGTGTTGGCCATCATATCTAACTTTTTGACCTAAAAAGCAGGCACTCACGAGTATTTTTTTCATTCTTATAAAGTTCTCGAGTTTGTCTGCGCGCATTTTAACGACTCTAGCTAATAGTTCAATGTTATAAGCATATAAAACTGCTCTTTATCAAAGAAAAGTTAGATTATCTCTATTCTTTAGTATTACAAAATTGAGTTTTGTTATCTATTTGATTTTTATCAATTTTTATATTTATCTTTACGTAAAGGTAAGGGAAAGTGTGAATAGTTCTTTACGTTTATAGCAATAGGCGATATAAAATTACGGGTTAACACTTAAAGGAAGATACTCATTTCATCTCCAGTCGTGTTAATACCAGTGATAACAATAATAACGAATACCCGCGGTAGTTACTCGTGAGGCGTTCACTGTTTAGGATAGGTATTCGGTTTGACTCGACCATTAGAAGGGCTAAAAGTACTCGATTTTTCAACCTTGTTACCGGGGCCATACGCAACCATGTTAATCGCTGACATGGGTGCAGATGTTTTGCGTATTGAATCTCCATCGCGCCCAGATTTAGTGCGGTTAATGGAGCCTCAAATCGGTGGACAGTCCGCCGCGTTTGAGTATTTAAATCGTGGTAAACGTTCCTTAGCAATGAATCTTAAAAAACCTCAAAGTCTTGAGGTTATTCATGCATTGCTAGCTGATCACGATATTGTTGTTGAACAATTTCGCCCCGGTGTAATGTCTCGCTTAGGCTTAGGGTATGAGCAGCTCTGCAAAATAAACCCTCGCATTATTTACTGTTCAATTACTGGGTATGGACAGTCCGGACCTTATCGAGACCGCGCGGGTCACGATATTAACTACCTTGCATTGAGTGGTATCGCTGCATCATCGGGTAAAAAGTCAATTGGTCCATTGTTATCGGGTGTTCAAATAGCCGATGTGGCAGCAGGGTCACAGCCGGCAGTAATGGCTATTCTTGCTGCTGTGATTCAGCGCTCTAGAACGGGTAAAGGGCAGCATATTGATATTGCTATGAGTGATCAGTGTATGGCGTTACAGCCCCTAATGATGCCCAGTGTTATTAACGGGCAAGCCCCAATCAATGCAGAAGAACACTTTCTTAACGGTGCTGGTTTATATGATTACTACGCGACAGCCGATAATCGTTATATGGCAGTCGGCAGTTTAGAACCTCAGTTTCGTAAAGTACTTGTTCAAGCGTTGGGGCATCCCGAGTGGATGGACAGTGATGATGTTTTTCTTAAAGAACACCTTAGCGAAGCTTTTGCTCAAGAAACTCAAGCATGTTGGAGTGAACGTTTTGCAGACCTAGACGCCTGTGTTGAGCCCGTCTTAGCTATGGACGAAGCGCTAGTTCATCCTCATGCAGTGGCTCGCGAACTAATGAGTGAAAGCCCCTCTGGTGTTAAGCAGGTTAAACCGACGCCTTCGTTAGCAGGTATGAGTAATCGTTCAGTTGAATCAGCTCCTTTGTGCGGTCAAAACAATCAAGAAACTCTTCTCAGCTTAGGCTATACGAGTGAGCAGATTGAGGCTTTTGGTGCTGAGGGTTTATTTATATAAACGTTATGAGCTATAGCAGCAGGCTTTCAGATGAATGATAAAAAGAGAAAATAAAATGAGCAGAAAGGAATATCAGTCATTTTATGAAAACTTTACACCTGCATTAATTGAAGAGCAGCTTACTGGTAGCTTCAAGGATGGTTTTAATGTATGTGAAGAAATATGTGATCGCTGGGCAACGACAGACCGTGTTGGCTTGTTCTATGAAGGACTGAAGCGGCCTGCTAGCCAGTATACTTATGCAGAGTTACAAGAAAAGTCAGCTAGATTTGCCAATTTCTTACATTCAAACGGTATAGGTAAAGGTGATCGTGTAGCTGCATTATTGCCGCGCACACCGGATTTAATGATTGTTATTCTTGGTGCATTACGCGTGGGTGCGGTTTATCAACCGCTTTTTACTGCCTTTGCTTCAGGCGCCATCGCCTATCGTATGGATATGGCTAATACAAAACTGATTGTTACGGATGAGTATAATCGTCATAAATTAGACGCCGTTAAAGCGTGTCCGACGATTGTGATAGCTGATTTGATATCAGGTCAAAGTGCTAGGACGGGCAGTGATGATTTATCATTAACTGATGAGCTCGCTCGGCAATCAGATCAATTTGAGCCTGTGCGGATTGGAGCAAATGAACCTTTTTTGCAAATGTTTACCTCCGGCACTGTAGGCAAAGCTAAAGGCGTCGCTGTACCTGTGCGCGCTATTTTGTCTTTTTATGTGTATATGAAGTATGCCATAGGTTTGCGCTCTGATGATGTGTATTGGAATGTGGCCGATCCTGGCTGGGCCTACGGTTTGTACTATGCGGTTATTGGGCCTTTGTTGCTTGGCAATGGTACGCACTTTAATGAAAACGAGTTTACCTCTGAATCCACTTATCAGATGGTTCGCAAATACGGTATTACTAACATAGCGGCGTCTCCTACTGCTTATCGTATGTTGATGGCCAATGATAATGAGTTAACGGAGTGTAGTTCATTAGGACTTAGAGTTGCGAGCAGTGCGGGCGAGCCTTTAAATCCTGCCATTATCAGTTGGGCTAAACGCCGATTGGGGTGTCTTGTTATGGATCACTACGGGCAGACTGAAACGGGAATGACATGCTGTAATTATAGTGATCTTGAGCAACCCTGCGTACGAATGGGCTCCATGGGTTTTTCTCTTCCAGGCCATCGTGTTGTTGTTTTAAATACTCAGTATGAAGAAGTTAATAAGGATGAATTTGGTCAGCTTGCAGTTGATGTAGAAAACTCTCCGCTGTTCTTTTTTCATGGATATACGTGGGATGAAAAAGAACCGTTTAAGGGACGTTATTATCTAACAGGCGATGTGGCCGTTAGTCACGGCGATGGGAGCTATTCGTTTATTGGCCGTGATGATGACATCATCACGACGGCGGGCTACCGTGTTGGTCCTACCAACATAGAAAGTTCATTGCTTGAGCATGAGGCGGTTGCTGAATCGGGTGTTGTAGGTAAACCTAACACTTCTTATGGCGCTATTATTAAAGCTTATGTCGTGCTTAAGCCTAGCTTTGGTGCCTCACTAGAGCTTGAAGATGATTTAAAACACCGAATATGTGAGCGTTTATCCTCTCACGATTCTCCCTGTGAAATTGAGTTCATTAACGAGCTTCCCAAAACTACCAGCGGAAAAATTCAACGCTTTATTTTACGCCATCAAGCACGTGACGAAGTTTAGTATTAATCGATTGCCTGACTTGGAGACCAATATGAGCGCCTCTCTTGTTGAAGCAAAGCGCGTTTTTGATAGCGCCCCTTTTATCGCATCCTTGGGTTGTCATCTCGATACATTAGGCAGTGGGGTTTGTCATAGCCATATTGTGTTGGCAGAAAAGCACCAGCAACAAGATGGCTATGTGCATGCCGGTGTGCAAGCAACGTTAGCAGACCATACCGCAGGGACAGCCGCTGTCACCTTGATCGAAGAGGGGCAGCGTGTGCTTACTGCTGAGTTTAAAATTAATTTATTGCGTGCAGCAACAGGTGAACTATTGATCTGCCGTAGTAGTGTTTTAAAACCCGGCAGAATGTTAATTATTGCGGAATCTGAAATATACACCAAACAAGTAGGAAGCGCGGATGACTGTTCTCTTGTTTTAGTAGCAAAAGCAACAGTCACGTTAGCTGTAACCAATAAGTAAAATAAACAGCGGAGAGCTTATATGGCACAAGTAATGAATTTTGAGGAAATGCAAGCATTCTTAGCTGAGCAGTTTCCGCAGGGTAATCAATATGGTGTGCTTGAGAGTTTAGGAGATGGATGGGCAGAAATGCGCTTGCCAATTGATGATCAACACTTAAGGCCCGGCGGTACCGTCTCTGGACCGGCCATGATGGCATTGGCAGATGTGGCTATGTATGCCGCGCTACTCAGCAAAATAGGCCCTGTTGCATTAGCGGTAACGATTAACTTGAATATTAATTTTTTACGTCGTCCTAAAGCTGATATGGATATCATTGCGCGGGCTGAAACATTGAAAGTGGGTAAGCGTCTAGGTGTTGGGGAGGTATATATTACTTCTCGTGGAGAAACCGACCCTGTTGCCCATGTCACGCTTACTTATTCGATTCCGGAGCAATAATATGACCGTCTTTTGGAGCAATCAGCTGCTGGATATGGGGCATGGAATGATGCTTTCTATACGCATAGGTAAGCATGCACAGCAAAACATTCAACGGCCTGTGCTTGTGCTCCTGCATGAGGCGCTGGGTTGTATTGCTATGTGGAAGGATATACCCGAGCAACTAGCTGCTGAAACTGGTTGTGATGTTGTGGTATATGAGCGTCAAGGGTATGGCTTGTCTTCTGAGATAACGTTACCCAGAGATGATGATTATCTAGTTGAGGAGGGGGAAATATGGTTACCTCGGCTAATAGATAAGCTTGGACTAAACAGAGTAATTCTTATTGGTCATAGTGATGGAGGGTCAGTCGCTTTAATTGGTGCAGCTACGTCTGCGAGTAAAGTGGTCGGTGTCATTACAGAAGCGGCGCACATATATATTGATCACCTAACGACAGCAGGTATCAAAGAGGCGGTTGAACGCTATCAAGACACTAATTTGAAAGATAAGCTGGCAAGGTATCATGGCGAACGAACCGACCTGCTGTTTCGCGCTTGGCATGAAACATGGTTACGTGAACGCAAGTCCCCTATGAATCTACGGCCTTGGTTGCCTCGTATAGAGTGTCCGGCATTGATTATTCAAGGGCAGGATGACTGTTACGGAGTAAGGGAGCAGGTCACCGATATTTGTACAGGGATTGGTGCGCGAGCAGAACCTCTTTTCTTACCTAAGTGTGGTCATGTTCCACACTTTGAGGCAAGAGAAAGTTTGATTTCAGCCGTCGTTAAATTTGTTGATATTAACAGTTAAGTGATATTAAGACGGTTAGCTTGCTGAACGAGATCAGGCAAGCTAGCGGCTCGCATCTTGCTCATGACACGCGCCCGATGTACTTCAACAGTTTTTGGGCTGATGCCTAAGGATTCGGCAATTTCGCGGTTCGATTTTCCACTAACAACCAGTGACATTACCTCTTTTTCACGCTTACTCAAAGAGTCATAGTTATTACGTGATTGAGCACGGGCGTTGTTGCTTTTGAACATTTCAGTGGCGCGTTGTAGGCCAAGCTCTACTAACCTTAATAAAACCTCGTCATCAAATGGCTTTTCAATAAAGTCCAGAGCGCCATTCTTCATGGCATTGACTGCCATCGGTATATCGCCATGCCCACTGATAACGATAATGGGAAGTTTAATATCTCTTTCAATCATGATCTGTTGGAGGGCTAAGCCGTTTATTTCGGGCATGCGTACATCAAGCAGCATACAACCCATATCACCGTTGTAGCGATTCAAAAAATCTTGAGCAGAATCAAAACCAATTACATGGAAGTTATCTGATTCAAGTAACCACTTCATTGAATCTCTGAAATCATTATCATCGTCGACAATAAATACAGTACCGCTTGCTCGTTGTGTCATTAACTTGTCCTTACCGGAACTTTAAAATGAAATTGAGTGCCATTCTTGCCATCGCTCTCAGCCCATAGCTGTCCGCCATGGGTTTCAATTATCGTTTGTGAAATTGCTAAGCCCATCCCTAAACCTGTTGATTTAGAGGTAATGAAAGGCTCAAAAAGTGTATCGAGTCCTTCGGCTGAAATCCCATTTCCTTCATCTTGAACCGAGATGCAAATATATCCGCTTGCGAGTCTCGTGGTAATAATGACGGGACGGTACGTTTTTTCACATTCGCTATAAGCCTCAATAGCGTTACGCACCAAGTTTAATAATACCTGTTCAATCTGGATCTTGTCAGCTAGTAGCTGAGGATCACAGGGATCTAATTCAAAATTAAAGGTAATATTATGATCGGTAGCTTCTTGATTTAAAAAGCCGATAACATCAACGCAAGAATCATTAATGAAGAACTCAACTCGCTGGAAATCAGTTCGTTTCACAAAGCTGCGCATGCGTTTAACAATCTCAGCTGCACGTTTGGCCTGTTTGGTGATGAGCTGCATTGAGTGTGAAATTTGAGGAAGATTTGACTCAGGAGAGCCTTCTTCCAGACGCCTTAAGCTGCCTCGACAGTAATTCAAGATAGCAGCTAATGGCTGGTTGATCTCATGCGCGAGCCCTGTGGCCATTTCACCAACAGACAGCAAGCGAGACATATGAGCCATTTCTAGTTGCTGTCGTTTTGCGTTTTCTTCTGCTCGGTGTTTAAGAGTGATATCACGGCCAATAATGGAGTAATACTCAACCTGCATATTTTCTGTATGGTTGCGGTGGGCAATGACTTCTCGAATTTCTGCAATTCTATTGTGGTTTTCAGGCATTTTAATAGGGACGCTACCGTACCAGGTGCCATGTTGTGCGGCGTGATTGAGTGCATCCTGTACGAGTGTTTTAAAAATATTATTGTCAAAAAGCTGATCAAGATAAAACACGACTAGGTTTTCTTTTTCGCTGCCTAAGGTGCGATAGGCTGATTCATTCAAGTAGGTCAGCTGCATCGACTCGTGATTGCAAAACATGATTAAATCACTTGATGCCTCAACAACACGGGCAAGACGACGGATAGCTTTTTGTGCCATTTCACGTTCAGTTACATCACGAGAGACGCAGATGATCTCTACGGGTACTCCTTCATCATCCCTTATTGTACGGCTGGTGGTTTCTAGCCAAATGTAATGACCATCTTTATGTCGGTATCGGTAAGTATTGGTATACATACCACGCCGATAATGAACAGTTTTAGCTCTTTTTAGTAAGTTATCAGCATCGTCAGGGTGGAAAAGATCATAACCATTCATGCCGATAATTTCATTCACGGTATACCCTAAAACCCTCTCTACTGCTGGGTTTACATCGATATATACCCATTCAGATGTGGCCGAATGGCGTGAAATCATATCAGTAGATTGTTCTGCGAGTAGGCGATATCTATCTGCTTCTTCACGATATTTTCTAAGGTCATCTGCGATGCTTTCGTGCATATTTGTCTCTTGGTTCGTATATGCTGCGTATTATCCTGAATATAGTATGACTTTAGGCTAGGTTGTGTAATAAGGGAAATTGCGTATCATTGTGCGGAAGTAGGGGTTTTTGCTTATTTTCAGGCGTTTTTAATGCATTGGTATAGCGCTAAACCTTTAGGTGTTTATAACTCATAGTGAGTAAAGGGAATATAATGTCACACAATAATCACAATCCTTATATTATGGGTCTTGATAAGAATGAAGCTAATTATTCTGCATTAAGTCCTTTGTCTTTTATTCAGCGCTCTGCCAGCGTGTATCCAAATCACTTGGCTGTTGTGCATCAAGATACGCGTCGTACGTGGTCTCAAACTTACAAGCGTACAGTTCAACTTGCTAGCGCACTGACAAAAAATGGAATTAATAAAGGCGACACTGTTGCTTTTATGGCGCCGAATATTCCTGAATTATTTGAAGCGCATTTTGGCGTTCCTATGGCCGGTGCCGTTCTAAATGCATTAAATACACGCTTAGATGCAGAGGCGCTTGCTTTTATTCTTCAGCATGGTGAAGCAAAAATTGTTTTTGTTGATCGTGAATTTTCAGAAGTGATTTCACGTGCCGTTAAAATGATTCAGCACAAGCCAGTAGTTATTGATATTGATGACTTGTACTACGAAGGTGGTGAGCTTATCGGTACAATGGATTATGAAGCGTTTATCGCACAAGGCGATGAAAACTTTAACTGGTCGTTACCTGAAGATGAGTGGGACGCAATCACTTTAAATTACACATCAGGAACAACAGGTAATCCTAAAGGTGTTGTTTATCATCACCGAGGGGCTTACTTGAATGCCGTCAGTAATCTTATTTCCTGGAATATGGGCTCACACCCTTCATACTTATGGACACTGCCAATGTTCCATTGTAATGGTTGGTGTTTCCCGTGGAGCCTTGCTTCTTGTGCTGGTGTGAATGTGTGTCTGCGTCATGTTCGAGCTGATGATATTTATAATGCGATACGTGATGACAACGTAAACCATTTTTGCGGTGCGCCAATTGTATTGAATATGCTAAACAATGCGCCGGATGAATTAAAAGAAGGCATTAACCATGAAGTAAAAGTAATGACGGCGGGCGCTCCACCTCCAGCCTCTGTTATTCAGGGCATGGAAGAGATGGGCTTTAACGTGACTCATGTATATGGTCTTACTGAAACTTATGGCCCTTCAGTTGTGTGCGCATGGCATGATGAATGGGATGAGAAAACCATCGAAGAGAAATCTCGTTTGAAGTCTCGTCAAGGCGTTAAGGTGCCTATGCAGGAAGGGCTAATGGTTGCTCATCCTGAAACTCTTGAACCAGTACCGCAAGATGGCACGACCATCGGTGAGATCTTCATGCGTGGTAACTTGGTGATGAAGGGGTATTTGAAAAACCCAACGACAACTGATGAGGCTTTTGACGGTGGTTGGTTGCATTCAGGTGACCTGGCGGTATGGCATGCTGATGGATACATTGATATTAAAGACCGCTCTAAAGATATCATTATTTCTGGTGGGGAGAACATCTCCAGTGTTGAAGTAGAAGATGTGCTTTATCGCCATCGCTCAATTATGGAAGCTGCTGTTGTTGCTCAGCAGGATGAGAAGTGGGGTGAAGTACCGTGTGCTTTTGTCAAAGTTAAAGAAGGCGAAGAGATTACGGCCGAAGAAGTGATTGCTTTTTGTCGTGATAATATGGCGCGCTTTAAAGCACCTAAAAAGATTGTCTTTGGCGATCTACCAAAAACTTCAACCGGTAAAATTCAGAAATTTTTACTGCGTGACCAAGCGAATGATAAATAATTTTTGATGCTAGTCAAAAACGGCCTACGGGTCGTTTTTTTTGCTTATAATATGAGAATCATAATGGATGTGAGTATGGACTCATTGTGTGAGTTACATTTGGTTTTCAATTAGGAGTGGTGTTTTGTTTACCGAGAGTTCGCTAGAGGCTTTAAAGTCTCTACATAATGCTATTTGGGTGTACGATGTAGAGCTTTATAAGATTCGTTGGGCAAATGATCAGGCATTGCTTTTTTGGGAGGCGGACTCAGAAGAAGAGTTGTATCAACGCGATTTTAAAAAAAACATGTCCGAAGCAATTTATACGCTACTTAGTAACAACCTTGTTGAATACCGCCGTGGCCATGAACACACGCAATGGTGGACACTGTTTCCCAAAAATAAACGCAAAGAGATCTATTGTCATTATTCTGGAATAGAGCTTTGTGATGGTCGTACGGCTATGTTGGCGCAAGTGATTGTGACAAGAGAACTGTTAGAAACAGAGCTCTCTCTGCATTTATCAACAACTACAGTGTCTTTATGGGATGCACAGGGCCGGCTTAAAAGTGCTAACCCTATGTTTATTGATCTTTACGGTGAATCATTAGGCCAGTTTGCGGAGTTATTCTTCTCCAAGCGACAAGCCGATGAGGTTTGGGAAAAAGCCTTTGATAATAGTGAATTTGAGGTAGAGATTTTCTTACCAACGCCGCTAGGTGAACAGTGGCACTCTCTTCACTTAAGGGTAAATCAAACGTTACAAGGCGATGTGCTGGTGGTGCGCCAGTTTGATGTGACTGAACGCAAACAGCAGGAATTACATCACAAGCATTTGGCGGTTGTTGATCCACTTACCCAGCTAAGAAATAGATACGGTGTTTTACAGCAGCTAGAAGGTTTTGCAGCGAAAGGTTTGTCATTTAGTTTGTTCTTTATTGATTTAGATAACTTCAAAACGATTAATGATTACTATGGTCATGAGCAGGGTGACAAGTTATTACGCGCTTTGGCAGACAGGCTGAGGTTTCGTTTTTCAAGCTCTTTGAGTATAGCTCGTCTTGGTGGTGATGAATTTTTGTTGGTTGATGCTTGTGATGTAGCGTTGGAGCAAGTGGCTGATCAACTTATTAATGCAGTGTCAGAACCCTTTAATTTAGAAGTGCTGGGTGATTTGCGAATTACGGCCAGTATTGGTATTGCAAATTTCCCGTCAGATGGAGAGAGTGTTGACGCTATTATAAGGCATGCTGATGCCGCTATGTATGAAGCGAAAGGACGTGGAAAAAGTACGTTTGTTTACTTTTCTCAAAACATATCCAACGGCATTAAAAGGCGTCACCAAATGCGCCAGCTGCTCGGTAAAGCCGTTTCTCAGCACGAGTTCCAGGTCGTTTATTTGCCTGTAGTGGATACTCAAACACAAATGCTGTTTGGTGTTGAGGCTCAATTGCAGTGGAACAGTCCAGAGCTTGGGGTTATTAAGCCCTTTGAGTTTATGCCGGTTGCTGAAGAAAATGGGATGGCATCTACACTTGAGTATTATGCCTTAGAGAAGTCTTGCCAGCAGATGAAAGAATGGATCAACATATCTCATGGCGATTTTGGCACTCTGGTATTAATGATAGATATTTCAGTTAGGCAGTTAAGTTGTCATAAATTTATTTCATCAATTAGAGCGTTATTTCAAGCTAATCGCATGGCCCCCAAACATGTGATGCTTCAGGTTATAGGCTCAGCAAATTTAGATAACGAGTTTGCACTTAAGGGTTTACTTAAACTGCGTGAGATGGGTTTAAAAAATTGCGCTGTGTGGATTTGCTTCAAATAACACGTCGTTTACGTTATTGCACCGTTTATCAATAACACATCTAAAACTAGATGCAAAAATTATAGCGGAGCTAGAAAGTGGGACTCGTCCGGTTGTTAAGGCGTTGTTCTCTATGGCGCAGAGCATGGAATTAAATGTGTTGGCAGAAGGGGTGTCACGACAAGAGCAGCTTCATATCTTAAATGAGCTAGGCTGTTTTATCTGTCAGGGGGGGATGTTTGATAGTTTTAAAGAGGCCAAGAATTATAAGCTTCCTGGCCTCGTATAGGCATCTAATTATTCAGCTGTTTCACGACGATCAACCATGAAAATGGCTGTTCCCGTTGCCACCAGCTTCTCGCCTACATGCACATCAGTTTTGGCAGTTACACGGCGACGTTTTTCATCAATCTCAGTGATGCTAAGCGTTGCTTTGGCAGTATCGCCAATAAAAACGGGCGCTCGAAATTTAATTTGCTGGTCGATGTAAATAGCACCTGGGCCGGGTAAGCGTGTGCCCGCTACTGTAGAAATAAGTGCAGCACTAAACATGCCGTGGACGATTCGTTTTCCAAAAGGCGTTGTTTTTGCGTACTCGTCATTGATATGGATCGGATTGTTATCACCTGAAATGCCAGCAAACATATATACGTCTGATTCAGAAATAGTTTTCGCATAAAAATCGCTCATACCCACTTCTAAGTCTTCCAGATAGTAACCGTGAAGTTCCTGCATGCTTTATCTCCTATGTAAAATGGTTAACTCTAAATTCTTCATCTAATCCAAAGTATTAGGGGAAATCATTAGTGATTTAAAATTCTATGGTAGAATAGGTGAATTCCCTGATTGATGCGAGTCTGATGTATCAATCATTTGGTCTCCTAACTTGGCTACAGAGAGAAGATGACACATGGCTGATTATAAAGCGCCGGTAAAAGACATGCAGTTTATTCTGGAAAATATTTCCCGCATGCCGCAATTAGCACAACTTGCTACTTTTGAAGATGCTACACCCGATATGATCAGCGCGATTCTTGAAGAAGCGGGGCGTGTATCTGCAGAAGTTATCGCACCGACTAACGTTGTTGGGGATGAGCAGGGGGTTAAGCTCGAAAATGGAACTGTAAAAATTCCTGATGGTTTTGCACAAGCTTACCAGCAATACGCTGAAGGTGGTTGGGGTTCTCTACAGTTTGATCCTGAATATGGTGGCCAAGGGTTACCTTATTCGTTATCGACTTCTGTCATGGAGATGTGGCAATCAGCTAATATGTCATGGGGACTGTGTCCTCTATTGAGCCAAGGTGCTGTTGAGGCTCTTTATTTGAACGGCAGTGATGAGTTAAAGAATACTTACTTGCCTAATATGGTCAGCGGCGAGTGGACTGGTACCATGAACCTAACGGAGCCAGGTGCAGGTTCTGATCTATCAGTGATTCGTAGTAAAGCTGTGCCTGAAGGCGATCACTATTTAATAAGTGGTCAGAAAATTTTCATCACATGGGGCGACCATGAGATGGCGGATAACATTATTCATCTGGTATTAGCCCGCCTTCCTGATGCGCCCGCCGGTGTGCGCGGGATTTCATTGTTCTTAGTGCCTAAATTTTTAGTAAATGAAAACGGCGAGTTAGGGGAGCGCAATGATGTTGAAGTCGCTTCTTTGGAGCACAAGCTAGGTATTCACGCGAGTGCAACCTGTGTCATGGCATTTGGTGAGAATGCGGGTGCAGTAGGTTATCTAATCGGTCAAGAAGGTAAAGGTTTGGCCTGTATGTTCACTATGATGAACAACGCGCGTTTGGCTGTTGGCCTACAAGGTGTGGCCATTTCTGAGCGCGCTTATCAACAAGCGCTTTGGTATGCCGGTGACCGTACTCAGGGTAAAGCAGTAGGCTTTAAAGAAGAGGGGCCGATCCTTCGCCATGCTGATATACGTCGCATGCTGATGACAATGAAGTCATTTACTGAAGCAGGCCGTGCATTGGCCTATGATGCATGCGGCAGTTTAGACTTTGCACATGCCTTAGAAGATAAAGTATTAGCGGGTCAGGAAAAGGCACGTGCCGCTTATTTAACGCCGATCGTAAAAGGCTGGTGCACAGAAGTGGCTCAAGAGGTCACATCTTTAGGTGTTCAGGTTCATGGTGGCATGGGCTTTATCGAAGAGACCGGTGCAGCACAGCATTTTCGAGATGCACGTATCCTTCCTATTTATGAAGGTACGAATAGTATTCAGGCACTCGACCTTGTTGGCCGTAAAACCTTGTCTGACAATGGTGTTGCAGCACAATCTGTCATGGAAGAAATATCAGTTACTTTAGCGCAAGCATCTGAGTCAATGCGCTTTAAAGAAGCAGCCGGTAAAATGCAAAGTGCTTTAGATGTAGCAAAAAGCGTAACCGCACAATTATTATCAGAGTCTACTGATAATGAGTACTTCTCAGGAGCAGTAGCTTATAACTACATGATGATGATGGGTACACTGTGTGGTGGCTGGCAGTTATTGCGTAGTGGCTTAGCCGCTGAAGCTAAGCAGGCTGAAGGGGAGAGTGATCCTTATCTTGAAGCTAAGCAGCTGACTGCTTTGTTCTATGTGGATCAAGTGTTACCGCGTTACTTAAGCTATTCAGCTGTAGTTACAACAGGAAGTGACGCGATCATGGCCTTTACAGACGAGCATTTGGAAGCGGCTTTTAGTTAAGCGTTAATACCTTGATGCAATACAGGTAAACACCCGCTCTTGCGGGTGTTTTGCTATCCAATACCCCTAAAATCGGGTAAGGTATCGGCCAGAATATTTCCAATAAATTGAATGAGATTATTGCCAGCCATGATCATTACACCAAAAATCCGTGGTTTTATTTGTACCACTTCTCACCCTACGGGTTGTGCTCATAATGTTCGCGAACAGATCGAGTATGTTAAGAATAAAGGCCAGATAGAAAACGGCCCTAAACGTGTTTTGGTTGTCGGCTCTTCCAGCGGTTATGGGTTGTCTTCTCGTATTGAAGCCGCGTTTGGCTCTGGCGCTGCTACGATCGGTGTTTTTTTTGAAAAGCCGGCAACAGAGAAAAAAACAGGAACTGCAGGTTGGTACAACGCTGCGGCTTTTGAGCAACAAGCACGCGAAGCAGGCCTGTATTCGAAAAGCATCAATGGCGATGCGTTTTCTCATGATGCAAAACAAAAAGCTATCGAGCTGATCAAAGAAGATCTTGGTCAGATAGATTTGATTGTTTACTCACTCGCGTCACCCGTACGTAAAATGCCAGAAACAGGAGAGGTTGTCCGTTCTGTGCTTAAGCCAATTGGTGAGTCATATCGCTCTACAGCGATTGATACTAATAAAGATATTATTATCAATGCTGAGATCGAGCCGGCCAATGAGGAAGAAATTGCCAATACCGTTACTGTAATGGGCGGAGAAGATTGGGAGCTTTGGGTTCATGCCTTGAATGATGCTGGTGTATTAGCACAGGGTTGTAAAACAGTTGCTTATAGCTATATAGGGACTGAAATTACATGGCCTATCTATTGGGATGGTGCACTGGGTAAAGCTAAGCAAGATCTTGATCGCGCGGCGGGTGAGCTTAATACGTTACTATCGGCGAATGGTGGGCAAGCTAATGTTGGTGTGCTTAAATCTGTTGTTACTCAAGCAAGTTCTGCGATCCCAGTGATGCCCTTGTATCTGTCCATGGTATTTAAAATCATGAAAGAAAAAAGCATTCATGAAGGATGTATGGACCAAGTAGACCGCTTATTCCGTACGGGTTTATATGGCGATACCGGCTTAATTGACGATGCAAATCGTTTTCGTATGGATGATTGGGAATTACGTGATGATGTTCAGGATCACTGTAAAGAGCTATGGAAAACAATCACTACAGAAAACCTTTTCGATCTAACAGATTATGCTGCTTATAAAACTGAGTTCTTGAAACTTTTTGGTTTTACAGTTGAAACTGTTGATTATGATGCGGATGTAAATCCAATAGTCGATTTTGATGTTATTGATTTGTAATAGCTTTTAAAATTAAATAAAACCCTGCTTGATGCAGGGTTTTTTATTGCGCTTAACAAAATTTAGGTTATATTGTTTGGAAACAACTCAAAAGGAAAGGGTTAATTAAATGCTAAGGATAGTGTGTACCGTGATTTTTCCTATACTTATCGCCGGTTGCCAAACGACGTCAAATTTATCAACTCATACCTCTACTAGCGGTACTGAAATAACGTCACTTGATAATACCTCTTGGGTTGTTCAATCCGTTGCAGATCGCGGTCTGATGGAGTACCTCTCGTTAACACTTAACTTTAAGAGTAATAGCGAAGTTGAAGGCTTCTCTGGTTGTAATCAATTTAAAGGCCAGTATGAAATTATTAATTCACGACTTGAAATAGGGACATTGGCATCAACCCGAAAGTATTGCTCAAAAGTAATAATGTATCAGGAACAACTATTATTAAATGAGTTGTCTCAACCACTGGTTTTATCCCAGATGGATAATAGGGTTATTCAGTTAATTAATAATAAAAATGAAATAACCCGCTTGATGATGCAATAAATTCATCTGTATTTGTTTTATATCGCTAGGCTGGATGGTAGATTTCTGGGAGAATGACGGGTTAACCCAACAAGATTTATATTATTCCATGATAAGAACAGCCCCAGATCTTTTTTCGCATACACCTTATTGGGCCGAATGCTTCGGTTCAGCTCCTTTTTTTCCAACAACCCGTCAAGAAATGGAAACATTGGGGTGGGATAGCTGTGATGTTATTTTAATCACGGGTGATGCCTATGTTGACCATCCAAGCTTTGGTATGGCTGTTATGGGTCGTGTATTAGAAGCTCAAGGCTTTCGTGTCGGTATTATAGCGCAACCAGATTGGCGCTCGACTGATGCATTCAATGAGCTTGGTAAGCCTAATCTTTATTTTGGTGTTACTGCTGGAAATATGGATTCCATGATCAACCGTTATACGGCTGATCTACGCACGCGCCATGATGATGCTTATACTCCTAATGGTGATGAAGGTAAGCGTCCCGACCGGGCTGTTATTGTGTATTCGCAGCGTTGTCGTGAATTATATAAAGATGTTCCTCTTGTTATTGGTGGTATAGAAGCCAGCTTGCGACGTATTGCTCAGTACGACTACTGGAGCAATAAAGTTCGACGTTCGGTTCTAATAGACTCCGGCGCTGATATTCTTTTGTATGGTAATGCTGAGCGCGCAATTGTCGACTTGACGCATCGTTTGGCTAAAGGTGAAGCCGTACAAGATATCAACGATTTACGTGGTACTGTGGTTGTTCGAGAATTTTTACCTGCTGGTTATACTGAAGTTGATTCAACTCGTGTTGATTGGCCGGGTCATATTGATAAAATTACAAACCCTTATGAATATATTCCCGAGCCATCAAAATGTGCTTCGGATAAGGCCAAGAATGACCCGCAAGAAGTCATGCCATTGCGAATCATTCCTGAGCCACTAAAGGGCAAGCAAAGGCTTGATGGGAATAACACTTATATTCGTTTACCTTCACTAGAAAAGGTTGCCAAAGACCCTGTGCTGTACGCACATGCTTCTCGAATCTTGCATCTAGAATCCAATCCGCATAATGCAAAGGCGTTAGTGCAGCGTGATGGTAAACGTGAGATATGGGCTAACCCGCCGCCTATTCCATTAGAAACATCTGAAATGGACGCGGTGTTTGGTTTGCCGTACCAGCGTATCCCACATCCTAAGTATGGTGATCAAAAAATTCCTGCTTATGACATGATCCGTTTCTCAATCAACATCATGCGTGGTTGTTTTGGTGGTTGTACCTTTTGTTCGATTACCGAGCATGAAGGGCGTGTCATCCAGAGCCGCTCGCAAGAGTCTGTCATTAAAGAGATTGAAGATATTCGTGACAAGGTCCCAGGTTTTACTGGAATGATCTCTGACTTGGGTGGCCCTACATCCAACATGTATCACCTTAACTGTAATGATGCAGAAATCCAGGCATCTTGCCGTAAGTTGTCATGTGTTTATCCAGTAATATGTAAGAACCTCAAGACTGACCACAGTGAGACAACGCAGCTTTATAGAAAAGCTCGTGCTCTTGATGGTGTACACACTGTGGCTATCGCTTCTGGTCTACGTTATGACCTTGCTGTAGAAGATCCTGAGTACGTTAAAGAGCTAGTGACTCATCATGTTGGTGGTTACCTTAAAATTGCCCCGGAGCATAGCGAAGAGGGCACGCTATCTAAGATGATGAAGCCGGGTATGGGAACTTATGACCGGTTTAAGCAGATGTTTGAAAAATATTCTAAAGAAGCGGGTAAAAAACAGTATTTGATCCCATATTTCATTGCCGCACACCCAGGTTGTGAAGATGAAGATATGCTTAATCTTGCGTTGTGGCTCAAAGAGCATAAATTCCGTGTAGATCAGGTGCAGACTTTTTTATCCATCTCCCATGGCGTTAGCAACGGCTATGTACCATTCGGGCCGAAACCCACTGAAAAAAGTAAGCTATAAAAGTGAAAAGCTTTACATACCTCGTGAGTTAGAACAGCGTCGCTCGCAAAAATCTTTGCTGCGTTACCACGATGCTGATAACTGGCCGCGTTTGCGTGAAGTGTTAGAAAATATGGGCCGTGGCGATTTAATCGGTAATGCTGATTGGCAGCTCGTGCCGGCAGAAGAGAAGATACGTAATATACGTGCGGCAGCCGCTCAGAAAAATAGCCCTAAAGCTAAAAAAGTCGCTGCCGACGCGAAGTTGACACTTGCCAATCGACCTACGGCTGCTGCACGCAAAAAGGCAGCAGGTAAGTCAGCGAAAAAAGGAAAGCAGCAGCGTAGTGTAAAGCGCGGTTAAATTAAGTATTGCAGTACATATGAAGGAGGTTGTTGATTATATTAACAACCTCCTTTTTTAATGCTTAGCCTTTGTACATATCCTATTTACTTTTCGAACGCCTTGACTAAAGCATCAATAAATAACCTGACCTTTGCTGAAAGGTGTTTTCGATGTGGGTACAACGCATACACGCCTGTGCTTTCAGGTTCATGTTCCTTAAACAGCCTAACTAAGCATCCTGTCTCTATCTCTTTTTGCACCACAAATGAGGGAAGCAAGCTAATGCCTTGACCGCTGAGCAGTAACTCATTAACAGCGCGTGCACTATTAATATTGATTCTGCTATGAATAGGAATGGATATCGCCTGCTCTCCTCGACCAAAGACCCATCGGTCTTTATATTTATAATTACTATCGAAAATGCACTGATGCTGGGGCAGTGATTCTAACGTGAATGGTATATCCGTATTGGCTACATAATCGGGGCTTGCGCAGAGCATCATCTGCATGTCAGTCAGTTTTCTAACGACAAGTGATGAGTCCGGTAATGCACCAATACGTATGGCAAGATCAACACCTTCCTCTACTAAGTCGACAAACCGGTCTGCTAACTCTAACTTGACGGTGACATCAGGATGAAGGTGTGTGAACTCAGTGATAACCGGCATTAGGGTAAGTTCAGAGAACGACATAGGTGCATTGATACGTAGCGTGCCCTCCGGTTGGTTATGCTCTGAGCGAAGAGCAGATTCAATCTCATCAATTTCCTGTAGCACACTAATACAGCGTACATAATAGGCTTTTCCACTGTCCGTCACGCTCATGCGGCGAGTCGTTCGGTTGAGTAGACGTACTCCTAAAGATGACTCTAAGGCGCCTACATATTTACTGATGAGCGCCTTAGAAAGCTGCATTCTTATGGCAGCTTGGGTGAAGCTTTCGGCCTCTACTACGGCAACATAAGCACGCATGCAATTAAGTTTATCCATAACTGTCTTTATTTTGTTGATAATTATTCAATATTTTACATTATTGTTTATTTAATAACGATTATTAGATAATGCTGGCATCTTTTACGGAGGTGTTATGAAATGTTAATCGATGGGCAGTGGGCAGAAGACTTTCAGCCCGTTCAGAAAAAAGATGCTAAAGGTGGCTTTGTGCGCCAGCCCTCGCAATTTCGCAATTGGATAACCCCTACAGGTGATGCAGGCCCAACAGGAAGTGCTGGTTTTAAGGCTGAAACAGGCCGTTATCATTTGTATGTTGCTTATATCTGTCCGTGGGCAAGTCGCACGTTGATGGTGCGTAAACTTAAAAAATTGGAAGGTGTTGTTTCGGTTTCGATTTTAAACCCAAAACTAACCGATAAAGTATGGGCATTTAATGGTTACCCTGAAGCAGGTTCAGATCCTCTTTTTGCAGATGATTATCTGTATCAAACCTACCTGCGCGCTGATAAATATTACACGGGTCGTATTACCGTCCCGGTGTTATGGGATAAGCAGTTAAACACTATTGTGAGTAATGAGTCCTCTGAAATAATCCGTATGTTAAACAATGGATTTGGTGGTCTTGCTGATAACAGTATTAACCTCTATCCGTTGCTATTACGTGATGAGATTGAACAGGTAAACGAGCGCCTTTATCATAGTTTTAACAACGGTGTATATCGTGCGGGTTTTGCTACGAGCCAAGAAGCTTATGAGGAGGCATGTAAAGAAGTTTTCTCTTCGCTTGATTACATAGAGTCACGTTTAGCAACACAGCCATACATTGTCGAAAGTGTGCTGACAGAAGCTGATATAAGATTGTTCGTGACCTTAATTCGTTTTGATCTTGTATATCATGGGTTATTCAAAACTAATTTAAAGCAGATAAAAGATTACCCGTTTACCTATGCCTATATGCTGAAAGTGTATCGCTTACCAGGGATAGCAGAAACCGTAAATATTGATCATATAAAAGCGGGTTATTACTCAATAAAAGCGTTGAATCCAACAGGCATTGTGCCACTGGGTTTAGGTAATATCATTTAAGATTCATTAAGTAAGAGGAAAATATGAAGCAGCCTTCATTATTTTTAAGTCATGGTGCGCCTGATGTGTTGTTAAGTAATGACCCTGTACTGGATTTTTTTGCACAGCTAGGTGATGTTCAATCGATGCCTGCTGCTATTGTAATTATTTCTGCTCATTGGATTACAGAGCCTATTGAAGTAAGTGTTATCAATGAGTACCAAACTATTTATGATTTTTCTGGGTTTTCTAATGAACTCTACGATCTTAAATACCCCGCTAAAGGTGATATAAGGTTAGCTAATCAGATAATAGCGTTGCTCAATAGTAAAGGCATTAGTGCTGAGGAAAACACTACTCGAGGACTAGACCATGGTGCCTGGATTCCATTAAAAGCTGTTTATCCTAAAGCTGAGATACCTGTTGTTGCTGTGTCATTGCCGCAAACGCTTCAAGCATGTGCTGAGTTAGGAAATGCTTTACAAGAGTTACGCCAACAAAATGTTTTGATAATCGGCTCAGGTGGCAGCGTACATAATTTAACGGCTATTAATCGTTTAAACCATACGGATGAGTGGGCGTTATCGTTCTCGAATTGGTTGAGTGAAGTAGTAGCAACAGGTGATGTAAATCTGTTGTTAGATAGCGAAAAGTATCCAGATGAGTTCACGCCAGCCCATCCTAGTGTAGAACATTTGGCACCCTTGTTTGTGTCATTAGCGGCGGGAGGAGGTCAGGCAGGTAAGTTAATTTACGATGGTTATATGTACGGTAATATTGGTATGGCTTGCTACCAATTTGATTAATGCCGCTAGCTAAGAATTGATAATAGATCTATTACGATTGCTGGTAGGAGAAAGCTCTGATGGTTTTTCATTAAACTATCAGAGCTGATTTTTTACTGCTTATTTGGTTTGAGTGAGATTTCTCCCGCTTCTTTAACATGTATATCGGGTGTAAAGGTTCCAAGGTCCAATTTTGCATTCATCTCGTATGCTACTTGGTCTTGGTTTTTTTGCATTAATGATGCAAGAAGTCGCACGCTGTTAATTAGGTTTGCGGTAGCACTTAATGTGATGTCGCCGTCTGCGTATGCTGCAATCTTAGGCATTTTGTTTGAGACGCCGTTTAGTATCTGTTTCCCTTCTATATTGACCGTATAAGCAACGCCACGTAGTGGTAGAGCAATGCTGTTAGGATTAACGACATGTAGACTAATTTCAAATTTTGGAGCAATCCCTTCACTGGGTACAATTTTAACTGAATTAACAGTGACACTAGGGTCTTCAAAATCTAATGGTTTTAACGTTGCGCATCCTTGTAGCAACAGTAACATGATTGTTAAATAAAAAGTTGAATAGAGGGGGCGCATTTAAGCTCTCCGAACGTGAGATAAAAAATTATTCTATTTAGCGGAGATAGTACATTAGCTTAACCGCCTTTCTTAATCTATCGAGATTTAGCTTATGCTGTACTAATTAAACCTCTTGTCAGTACCTTTGCTTTTTGGCATTAAGTGTCGACATGCTGCGTTAAATAATAAGTTATAATGTAGAAAATTTTTGCGAAGAGAGCCAAGATGCAGTCTTGTTATGATGTCGTCATTGTCGGTGGTGGTATGGTGGGTGGTACACTCGCTTGTGCTTTGGGTAATACCTCACTGAAAGTTGCTGTAATCGAAAATCAACTTCCTGCTTCGTTTGAATCAGCACAAGAGCATGATCTACGTGTATCTGCATTAAGTATAGCCTCAGAAAATATTCTTAAATCAATTGGGAGTTGGCAAGGTATTCTCGATAGGCGTAGCTGTCCTTATCGTCGTATGAAGGTATGGGAAGCAAGCGAAGAACATGCCGCTACCTTGTTTGATTCACTTAATCTGCAGTATGACCATTTAGGTCATATCGTTGAAAATCGCATCATTCAATTAGCATTGATAGACCAGATGAAAGCGCTGGATAATATTGAACTAATAATGCCTGTAAAAACTAAGCGGATTGATTACTCGCCTGGTTCAAGTATTGTCGAGCTTGGCGATGGTCGTCAATTAGTTGCACGTTTGATCGTTGCGGCTGATGGTGGCGAGTCGCGTGTGCGGCAAACCGTAGGTATCGGTGTGCAAAAGTGGGATTACGAGCAGCAAGCGTTAGTCGCTTCAGTAACAACGGCATACCCACAACAAGATATCACCTGGCAGCAGTTTACCCCGACAGGGCCATTAGCATTTTTACCATTGAGCGGGCAAAAAGCATCGTTGGTTTGGTACAACACGCCAGCTGAAGTAAAGCGTTTAGCGGGCTGTTCTGATGAGCAATTCATGGAAGAGCTCGTTAATGAATTCCCTGACGCATTAGGCTCGATCGATAGCTTGCTTAGCCGAGGCAGCTTTCCTCTGCGCCGACAGCATGCGCAGCAGTATGTGAAAGAGGGCGTTGCGCTTGTAGGGGATGCGGCTCATATGATCCATCCGTTGGCAGGGCAAGGCGTTAACATTGGTTTGTTAGATGCGGCGGCGTTAGCTGAAGTACTTATTAATGCAGAAGCAGCAGGTGAGGAGATTTCTTCATTAGCGGTGTTATCAGTTTATGAAAAACATAGACGTCGCCATAACTTTGTCATGATGCAAGCAATGGATCTGTTTTACCGCGTGTTTAGTAATGACGTATTACCGCTAAAGCTATTAAGGAATGTAGGGCTTAGTGTTGCGGGTAAAGCGTTTCCGCTGAAGCGAAAAGTGATGGCCTTTGCTATGGGCTTGGAAGGAGACCTGCCTACGTTAGCAAAATAAGTAATTAGATTGTCAATTTTCAGATACAAAAAAGCCGCTTTAAAAAGCGGCTTTTTTCAACACTGTTTAGGAGACCCGTAAACCTCCTAAGTATGTTTAATTAAGATGCAGTAGCAGCTTTACGAGCAGTTTTAGCAGGTGCTTTAGCCGCAGGTGCAGCAGCTTCTGGAGTGAAAGCTTTAGCAGCTTCAGTCATTTGTTCTTGAGCTGTTTGCATAAACTTAGTCATTTCAGCCATCGCTGGAACTTCAGTCATTTTCTCTTGAGCAGTCTGGATGAATTTAGTTACATCAGCCATAGCTGGAACTTCAGACATGTCAGAAACGCCTTTTTCTACGATCTCTGTCAGCTGTTCTTTAGCAGCCGTCAAAGTAGCGATCTCTTGCTCAGCAACGTTGGTAAGCTTAGCTTCTAGATCTTTAAAGTACTTAACCTGAAGTTCGATAGCTGCTTTAGGCTCTTTAGTTTCGCTCAACGCTTTCATCTGAGCTACACCAGCGTTGAACAGATCAGTAACGTATGCTGTCTGAAGAGAGATCAATTTCTCAGCAGTAGACTTGTTGATTTCAGCCATATCAGTTACAGGCTTCATTTTGTTTTGAACGTCTTTCATCATATCTTCGTACATTTTTTAATCCTCGGTAAGCAGCATGTGTTCTTTTGTTGCGTTGCAACATTTAGTTAATATTAGTGATTCAATATTTATCTGTCAATCATTTTTGTGCGGTGCAATAAAATATATTGATGTTACGCATATAAAAGCTAATTAATTGTATTTTAGGTATTTATCAATAAGTCGCATGTTCATTAAAAGAAACAATCGTGCAATTTAAGCAACAGTTTCTCGTCTATTATTAAGAAAATATGTATATAGCAGGTGGGGTTTGGTTAAATCTAATACGCAAAGCCCACTTTTGTCGTTACAATTCCCTAATACATGGCACAATAGTGTGCTTCGTGCCTGTTACAGATTGATGAATATAAGGAAAGTGAATTTCTATGCCTGCAGAAAATGCTCATACCAGCTTTGAATTTATCCGTTCAGAAAAAATAGAATCGCTTAATGTCCATGTAGAGGAATACAGACATAAAGTGACGGGTGCTATGCACTTTCATATTGCAGCGGACCAAGATGAGAATGTATTTTTGGTTGCTTTCAGAACTGTGCCGATGGATTCAAAAGGTGTAGCGCACATACTTGAGCATACTGCGCTTTGTGGGAGTGAGCATTACCCAGTGCGGGACCCGTTCTTTATGATGACGCGTCGTTCTCTTAATACCTTTATGAACGCCTTCACCAGCTCCGACTGGACTGCTTACCCATTTGCCAGCCAAAACCGTAAAGACTTCTTTAACCTACTTGATGTCTATCTTGATGCTACTTTCTACTCTAGGCTTGATCCGTTAGATTTTGCACAAGAAGGGCATCGTGTGGAGTTTGAAGAGCCGAATAATCCAGAATCACCATTGGTATATAAAGGTGTTGTGCTTAATGAGATGAAAGGTGCGATGAGCTCACCTGTGTCTACCTTATGGCAAACAGCTACTAAGTATTTATTTCCAACCGTGACTTACCATTTTAACAGCGGTGGGGATCCAGACAGCATTACGGACCTTTCTTACGATGAGCTATTGGCTTTTTATCGTACTCATTATCATCCGAGTAATGCGGTCTTTATGACCTTTGGTAATATTCCAGCTAAAGAGCTACAAACACGCTTTGATGAGCAAGCTCTTAGTAATTTTGAAAAGTTGGATATCAATATTGAAGTGTCAGACGAAAAGCACATCTTCTCACCGGTTAAGGTAGAAGAGGCCTACGCGCTTGATGAAGACGATGTCTCAGGAAAAACTCATCACGTGATGTCATGGTTGCTTGGACAGTCAATTGACCTCAAAGAGCAGCTTAAGGCGCATTTGTTATCTCGTGTGCTGCTAGACAACAGTGCTTCTCCGTTGCGCTATGCATTAGAGTCCTCAGAGCTCGGTAGTGCACCTTCACCATTATGTGGCTTAGAAGACTCAAATCGCCAGATGTCATTCATGTGCGGTCTGGAAGGTAGTGAACCTGAAAGTGCGGCAGCATTTGAACAGCTTATTTTAGAGACCTTGCAACGTGTTGCAAAAGACGGTGTGCCGCAATCTATGGTTGAAGCACAGTTGCATCAGTTAGAACTTGGCCAGCGTGAAATCAGTGGTGATGGTTATCCTTATGGCTTGAGCCTGATCATGGCCTCTGTGTCGTCTGCTATTCATCGCGGTGATCCAATAGCGCTCTTGAATCTTGATCCTGTACTGGATGAACTACGAGAACTTATTAAGGACCCTGACTTTATTCCTTCAATGATTCGTGAGCTACTTTTAGATAACACTCACCGTGTACGTTTGACTTTACGCCCTGATAATAAAATGACAGAGCGTAAAGATATAGATGAAAAAGCCAAGCTTGCCGTTATCAAATCGGGCTTGTCACAAGAGCAAACACAGTTTGTAATTGACCAGGCGGCTGCACTTGAAGCACGTCAGATGCAACTCGATGATGAATCGATCTTGCCTAAAGTAACTTTGCAAGATGTGCCTACACAGATGCACGTGCCTATAAGTGAGCAAGAAACTTTAGCAGGCCAAACGTTTGACTGGTATGGCCAAGGCACAAATGGTTTGGTGTATCAGCAGGTGATCATTGATCTGCCTGAACTCAGCGATGATGAGTTACAAATCATGCCGTTATTTAGTCACTGCATGACTGAGCTTGGTTGTGCAGATAGAAGCTACCAAGAGAACCAGCAATATCATGTGCAAATTTCAGGTGGTGTAAGCGCGTATACCACAATGCGCGGTGCGACGGATGATGAGCAAAGCGTTAGCGGCTACTTTGTCGTATCCGGTAAGGCGTTACTGCATAATCAAGAAGCGCTCACCAATTTGCTGCATGAGACATTAAATGAAGCGCGTTTTGATGAAACGACTCGTCTACGAGAGATCGTTTCTCAACAACGTAGCCGCAAAGAGCAAAGCATTACAGGCCAAGGCCATAGCCTTGCAATTATGGCTGCTGCTGCGCAGTTAAGCCCAGTCGCACGCGTAGACCAAAAATCACGTGGGTTAGAAAGCATTCGCTTTGTTAAAGCGCTGGATAAGCAACTAGACGATCCAGCGGCACTTCAGGCGTTGTCTGCAAAACTGGTTGCGATGCATGAGAAAATCAAACAAGCGCCGCGTCGTTTCTTATTGATAGGTGAACCTGAGCAGAAAGAATCCCTAGCCGCTTCTATGAATCAGCAATGGGGGGCATCAAAAGGGGCTACTACTTCTAGCTTGGCTCTTAAGCCGACACGTGAAGTTGTCAAACAACTTTGGACCACCAGTACTCAGGTGAGCTTTTGTGCAAAAGCGTATCCTACCGTACCTGTTGATCATGAAGATTCAGCTGCGTTAACAATACTGGGTGATTTCTTACGAAATGGCTTCTTGCATCGCGCGATACGTGAACAAGGTGGTGCATATGGTTCGGGAGCAGGGCAAGACAGTGGCGAAGCAGTGTTTCGCTTCTTCTCTTATCGTGACCCGCGCTTAACAGAAACGCTGGATGATTTCGACGAGTCCGTCAGCTGGTTATTGGATAATGATCATGATGAAGCCAAGCTTGAAGAGGCTATTTTGGGCGTTGTGAGCTCTATTGATAAACCAGGCTCGCCAGCAGGTGAAGCTAAAGGGGCATACCACAGCTCACTCTTTGGGCGCACACCAGAGCATCGTAAAGCTTTTCGTCAGCGCATTCTGAATGTGAAAACTGATGACCTTAAACGTGTTGCTGCAAAATACCTTAAGTCAGAACTGGCCAGTATTGCTGCAGTGACCAGTGTAGAAAAAGCCAAAGGTCTGGAAGACCAGTTTGAAGTGATCGCACTGTAATCAATTGACTCAAGGAAGGCCGTTGGAGCACCCGCAAGGGTGCTCTTCTCGTTATGACTAACAATTTTACTGATAATGCCATTTACAAAGGTGCTTTATTGATTCTACTGTCTGAACTATTTTTGGTTTTTTCAGGGATGGTCATAAAACAAATTAGTGGCGAACTACCTACCGAAATAATCGTATTTATACGTAACCTATTTGGCTTAATGTTATTGATGCCTTGGTTGCTCAAAAATGGCACCAAAGCGATTCGCACAAACTTGCTACGTTTTCATTTTATGCGAGCAGCCGTTGGTGTCACCGCGATGAGCTGTTTGTATTATTCTTGGGGGCACTTACCCTTAGCTCAAGCAGCATTACTTAAACAAACCGCACCGTTTTTTATGCCCTTGATAGCGTTTTACTGGCTAGGTGAAAATATCAGTGGGCGTGCCAAGCTTGCAATACTGATTGGCTTTATTGGGGTTTATACTGTTCTTAATCCACACGAGGGTAGCTTGAATTTTGCTGTTATCATCGCGGTAGTTGGGGCTATGCTAGGCGCGTTAGCTAAAGTGACTATTCGCCGTATGGTGGGCACAGAAAGCCCGCAACGTATTGTGTTATATTTTGCTTTTTTCAGTGCGTTACTGTCAGCTATACCCGCGTTACTTGTCTGGGAAATGCCAACAGCGATACAATTTAGTTGGTTGCTACTGTTGGCCTCAACGTCCACGGTGGCACAACTCTTATTGAGCAAAGGCTATAGCTATGCACCTGCGGGGCAGTTGGGGCCATTTACCTATGGATCAGTCGCTTTTGCTGCAATATTTGGCTGGTGGATTTGGGCAGAAAGCCTAGGTTGGAATACTTGGGTTGGTATGGTGCTTATTACAATGGCAGGGCTAATGGCGATGCTAAAGAAAAGAGCACAAAAACATCCAAGATAAATGAAATTAGCAAAATATTCATATTCCTATGGGCCATCAATGAAGGTGGCACTATATTCAAGTCGTAAAAAATCCTCTTTGTATCCAGCGTGATATGCCTATCGTTAACCAATCGGTAAATAGTTTTTACCATTAGGTTAGAAAAATCTAAATTGTCGTGTCTTCCATGAAGACTTAATCTGACTAGGTGATTCTTAATGAGTGTCGAAATTTAAATGACAAGCATTCGGTATTCGTTAATGTTGCAGTTATTTTCTCAAGGAATCTGTTTGAATAACATCTTTGAGCTGAGAGGTGTTTAGTTGTTGATGCATACATGCGTGCCGGTATACCAGCCGTGAAATATTTATAAACGTTTAAGGTCAGCAACAATGAAAATTATTAATGAGTTATATATCAACGGTAAGTGGCAAACCCCAACAAGTGGCCAAACGCTCACGGTTATTAACCCTGCCACGGAAATACCTTGTGCAACCGTATCTTTGAGCAACAGTGTGGATGTCGAGTCAGCGGTCCTTGCTGCACGAGAGGCTTTCAAAGGTTGGTCAATGACTTCAGCCAAAGAACGTGCAGACTTAATGAATGCGGTTGCTAATGAGATGGGAAATCGTTATGACGATTTAGTTGATGCTCATGTAATGACAATGGGTTGCCCTAAAAATATCGCAGGTGTTTTTCATGTTGATTGCCCGATAGATGCGATGCGCTATTACGCAAAACTTGCACTACAAATGGAAGAGGTTGAAGAGAAGGGATCTGTATTGATTTTAAAAGAACCGGTAGGTGTGTGTGCTTTTATCAATCCATGGAATTATCCACTGCATCAGTTGATCGGTAAAGTAGCGCCAGCATTGGCGGCGGGCTGTACGATTGTGACGAAACCGGCGGAACAGACCCCGCTTGCCGATTTAATTATGGCGGAAATTTTTCATAAAGTAGGATTGCCTGCGGGCGTATTTAATCTAGTGTTCGGCCATGGGCGTGATATAGGGCCTATCCTGTCGGGCCATCCTGAAGTCGATATGGTGTCCTTTACCGGCTCTACATTGGCGGGCATTGAAGTGGCCAAGACCGCGGCTCCTACGGTTAAACGTGTTTGTCAGGAGCTGGGAGGGAAATCTGCTTATATCATCACCGAAGATGCTGATATTGCTGCAGCGGTTCGTTATGGTGTGGAAGATGTTATGGGTAATACCGGCCAGACATGTAATGCATTAACACGCATGTTGGTACCCAGTAGTTGTTATCAGCAAGTGGCTGATTTGGCTACGCAGGTTTTACAAGAACAAGTAGTCGGTGACCCTCTGGACGAGATAACGACAATGGGGCCAATGTCGTCAAAGCGTCAAAAAGAAACAGTACTTAAGTATATCAATCAAGGTATAGCTGAGGGGGCCCAGTTGTTAGCAGGTGGCATAGAGATGCCTGACAAAGTGCAGCAAGGCTACTATGTTAAACCGACTATTTTCTCAGGTGTGACACCTAATATGTCTATCGCACGAGAAGAAATCTTTGGACCCGTGCTGTGTATTCTTACCTACGATTGTATTGAAGAGGCAATCGAGATTGCTAACGATAGTGAATATGGCCTGTCATCGGCTGTTTTTGCTAAAGACAAAGCCAGTGCGTTGAGTATTGCTCGTCACCTTCGGGCGGGACAATGTTATCTGCAGGGCAGCTATTTCTCAATTGATGCCCCCTTTGGAGGTTATAAAAAGTCAGGTAATGGCCGTGAATGGGGCGCTGAAGGGATGTCTGAGTATATAGAAACGAAGGCGGTGATTTGCGGGTAGCGCGTATGATTACCATGAATTAACAACGATAGCCCACATATATGCTGTTCTTTACATATAACAAAATAACAATAAGGGAGTGCCTCTGGATGTCTGATATTGTATTGCTAGAAACTGGCTTAGAACTGCCTGTTAAAGGAGAAATAGCGTACTTTAACTACTTCTGGTTACGAGACAGCTGTCCGACTTCGTGGGATAGCAGTACTCAGGAACGTACTTTTGATATTCTCGAAGAGCCGGATGACCTATGCCCTTCAGCGGTTAAGTTAAATGATGATGTGCTAGAAATTGTTTGGAGTGATGGTCACCAGAGCTGCTACGAGCTTAATTGGCTTAGGCGTTGGTTCAAAGGAGAAAATCATGGCGACTTGGCTATTCGTACTCGTAAACCTTGGTATAGCGACCACTATTCAGACATGGCGCGTTTTACCTATGAAGATGTTGTGACTAATCCTGCCAGTGTCGCGAATTGGGCGCAAGCGATGCTTGATGAAGGGGTTGCTCTTATTCAAGGAATGCCGGATTTAGACGAAGGGCTACAAACTCTGTGCGAACTGTTCGGTACCGTGCGCCCATCTTTTTCAGGTTATGTATTTGACGTGAAATCAAAAGCGAATCCTGAAAATCTTGCGTACACTAGTAAAGCGTTAGAACTGCATACAGATCTCCCAGCAGAAGAACTTGCTCCAGGTATTCAGTTTTTACACTGCCGGGTTAATGATGCAGAAGGTGGGAATAGCCTCTTTGTTGATGCGACAGCCGTTGCTAATGTATTAAAAGAGAATTACCCAAGTTACTTTAGGATACTCACTGAGTATGAAGTGCCTTACCGTTACACCACCGGTTGTCAGGACGTACGCACTAAGCAGAGGATCATCGAACTGGATCCTAATAATGGGGAAGTTAGCGGTATTAATTATAGCCAGCACCTCGCGGATGTATTTGACTTCCCACAGCGTGAAATGGATTCCTTTTATCCTGCATTTAGAAAATTCGGGAAAATGCTGCAAGACCCACAGTACCTGATGAATTTTCGCCTTAACGCTGGGGAATGCATTGTTTTTGATAATCACCGTATTGCTCACGGCCGAGCCGCTTTTATTGAAGGCAGTGGTGAAAGGCATTTGCGCGGTTGTTATGTGGACCGTGGTGAGCTTCGCAGCACCTACCGTGTCTTGCGTGCTAGGTATCCTAAGATGGAAGAGATACCATCGACCCAAGCTTACTAAGGGAGAAGTACAGTGCAAACTGAACAAGAACTACGGGTCGATCTAGCGGCTGCTTTTAGGCTGATTTATGAAGAGGGTATGCATGAATCGGTTGCCAACCATCTAAGTGCAGCGGTCTCCCCGGACGGTAAGCAGTTTATTATGAATCGTCGCTGGATGCACTTTGCTAATGCTACAGCGAGTAGCCTGCAGCTACTCAATAGCGAAGACGACAGTATTATGCAGAGCGCTGAGGCGCCAGACTCTTCTGCATGGAGTATTCATGGCAATGTGCATAGATCTTTGCCCGAAGCGCGTGTCATCCTGCACGTACATTCTACTTATGCTACGGTCCTATCGACCTTGAAAGATCCTCGAATATTACCGATCGATAATAATACAGCACGATTCTACGAGCGCATTGCCTATGACACTGACTTTGGCGGCATTGCCAACAGTGATGAGGAAGGTAAGCGCATCATGGATACTTTTGCTGGTAAAGCAGCATTGATGATGGGTAACCACGGAATAACTGTTTTAGGTGAGTCGGTCGCTGAAGCCTTTGAGGATCTGTATTATTTAGAAAAAGCGTGTAAAACGATGGTATTGGCTTATTCAACGGGCCAGCCACTTAATGTTCTTCCTCATGAGTTAGCTCGGGAAACAGCAGAAAGTTGGGATGAGTTTCGTGGCCAGTCTTTAGCTCACTTTGAGCAACTAAAAGGGATGCTCGATCGAAAAGATAATTCCTATCGGGAATAGAGAGGGTGTTAATACTCTATGCTGATCTATGCTGATCTATGCTGATCTATGCTGATCTATGCTGATCTATGCTGATCTATGAGATATATTTGGCGATGCCAGTTGTTGGAGTCGAAGTCTAACTTTTGGCTGCCTCCCTCGACAACCAGTCTATAAAGGTAATTACACGCTCATCGTTGCAGATATCTTTGCGGCAAACTACGCCCCACTCACCTAGCCCATCAACCATATAATCGATGGGTTGTATTAAGCGACCAGACTTTAGATCATCATCAGCAGAGACACCATTTACAAGTGCAATTCCTTCTCCCCTTAATGCCATTTCAAGGGCAATAGCAAGGGTATCGACAATAATCGAATTGGTAATTTCGTTTGGGCTAGCATTAGTAGCGCTAAACCAGTCATCCCAGCTCCAACCCTCGGTATAAACCATTATCAAAGGAAAGTTTAGAAGGTCTTTTGGCTGAAGCTTGCTTTCCTTTTTCTCGATTAAAGACGGACTACAAACAGGGAATAGTTTTGAGTCGAACAGCTTGGTCCAATGAAGGTGCGGCTGTACGGGCTTATCCCGATAGATCAAACCAATATCCGCATCCGCTTCGTCAAATTCCCAGCCGGCACTGCACGTCATGAGATGCAGCTTAATGTTTGGATGTTCTGCTCTGAACTGTGATAGTCGAGGTGCTAACCAGCGAATAGATGTGGTCACGTAGACTTGAATGCGTAGCGGCTGGGACGTTGTTGCTCGTCGAACGGCTTCAGTACCATTGATTAGCTTTTCGAGTGCTTCACGTACATAGGGATAAAAGAGTTTGCCTTCTGTTGTCAGGATTACGTTACGCCCATCGCGAGCAAAAAGTTTGGTGCCCAGGTTGTCTTCCAGTGATTGAATCTGGTGAGTGATGGCAGGGTGAGTCAGGTTCAATTCCTCGGCAGCTCCGCGAACACTTTGTAACCTGGCGGCAGTCTCGAAGCCTTTTAAAGCTTTTAGCGGTGGGAGCTTACGCAAATTGATAGCATCTGACATAGTTACAAGGCTCTTAACAAGAAATTAGGGACAGTCTAATAATGGGCTTAACGCTACTACCGCTGCCTAAAAAATGAAATAAAAAGTTGAAGCATTTTTTTTACCAATAATTAAAAAATGTTCAATTGTTACTAATACAAACTCCGAATACGCTTAATTGAAGGTCGATAATATAATGAAAATTACCGGCCAGAATTGAAAGTTTTGGTTTTAATGTCACGTAGTAACACTGCGTTGACTAGCCGTGACTCATCAATTATTCACAGTAAGTATGATGAGGTTTTTTTATGAAAGTTGGATTTATCGGTTTAGGTAATGTTGGTGGAAAGCTCGCAGGAAGCTTGCTACGTAATGGATACGATTTGACAGTCTTAGATCTTAATCTTGAAGTTGCTCAGCCCTTTATCGACAAGGGAGCATTCTGGGTCGACACACCTAAGGCGATGGCAGAAGCGGTAGATTTAATCTTTACATGTTTGCCGTCCCCTGCTGCTTGTTCGCAAGTAATGGAAGCGGATGATGGTGTGATTGCCGGGCTCACAACGGGGAAGATTTGGTTGGAAATGAGCACTACTGACGAATCTGAGGTTCGCCGTTTGGCAGAGTTAGTTGAAGCAACAGGTGCATCTGCAATGGAAACACCTGTTTCTGGTGGTTGTCATCGTGCTGCTACCGGTAATATTTCTATTTTCGCCGGAGGTGATCGCGAAGCGTTCGTAAAGGTTTTGCCATTACTGACGACATTAGGGCGTCGAGTTCTACACACAGGCCCGATTGGTTCAGCCTCCGTTCTAAAAGTGCTAACCAACTACCTGGCCACGACCAATCTGTGCGCTCTGGCTGAGGCTCTTACAGTTGCAAAGAAAGCAGGTATGGACCTCAATACAACTTATGAGGCGATTCGTATCTCTTCGGGTAACTCATTTGTACACGAAACAGAATCCCAAGTAATTCTTAATGGCAGCCGCGATATTAGCTTCACCATGGACCTGGTGGTTAAGGATGTTGGCTTATTTGATGCGCTGGGTAAGCGCCTTGATGTACCACTGGAAATATCCTCCCTAGTGTTGGATATCTTTAAGGATGGTCAGAAGCGTTACGGGGCACGTGAATTGTCTCCTAATATCATCAAGCGATTAGAGGAAGCCTGCGACATTCGAGTGTTAGCGCCTGGGTTTCCTGCTGAAATGGTAGATGATGAACCGGAAGAGTCAGGTGCTGAAATCATTGCCAAAGGTTTATGCGCTTAACCGAAAGGTTTTAGATGCATCATTTGTTATTTTCTGAAGGCTGGCCATCTCAAAAAAGATGGTCTGTCGAGGTTATTTAAAATAAACACAGAGGTTACTCTATGCGCTTTTTAAAGCGCTCTGTTAGATCGAACATATCTTCCAGCTCACGCATACGCTCGGAGGTTTGCGTCCAGAGTTTTTCTTCTAACGCGACCACAATCGCTTCTGCAAAAAACAAAGTAACGACACCAGAGTCCCAACCAGATTTACCTTCAATACGGATGGGTAGCGTGTGAATAGCATCGCTGGCAATAGGTGAGAGCCATTGATCGGTAAAGAGGATTATCTTCGCGCCACGTGCGTTAGCTAAGCGGCTAATGGTGATTAGGTCTTGCTCATAACGGCGTACGTCAAACACGATAAGAACATCGTTCGGTTTTATTTTCAGCAAATGATGTGGCCACAGAGCAACAGCTTCAGGAAAGATGTAAACATTTTCACGTATGACTTCTAAATGCGTATTCATATAACGCGCAAAGGCACTGGTGATACGACCTCCCACGATATGCAATGCTTTATCCTGCTCTGCTAGCAAATCAATAATGGCATCAAACTGCTCATGGCTAACTTGGTTTAGGCTGTGCCGTAAATTAGTAGTGACTGTGTCCGCTACTCTATTGAGTACATGGCTTTCTGGTGCATCTGCTGCCCATTGGTCATGTTTAGTAATGGGGTCAGACAGCGTTTGCTGTAATTCGTCTTTTAACTCTTTTTGAAAAGTCGTAAAACTTGAATAGCCAATTTTCTTGAGCGTGCGCATTACGGTAGGGGTGGATACTCCGCAATTTTCTGAGAGTTCAGTAATAGACACCATGCCGGCCATCGGGTAATTGGCCAGTAGATGATTAACAATTTTTATTTCTGCTGGGCTGAACTTATTTAACTGGGAACGGATAAGTTCAGCAATGGTATGGCTGTTATCTTGCTTCGTTAATATGTCGATCATAAGTGTACGCCCAGTTATCAATAATCCTGTAATAGGTTTGTAATGTACATCACATAAAAAAATTGACAAGTAAAAAATGTAATGTATAAATGTTTACATCGGTTGTTTCAGTGTTGAACTCAACGTTGAGTTGTAATCCAGCAAGCTTTCGAAACGAAAGATTAGAAAACATCGTGAAGTTCGCAATACAAAAAAAATAATCTCATGTTGCAGAGGACTGAAAATGAATAAGAATAAACGCGATTTTATGAAGAAAGCCGTTGTCGGTGGAGCAGCTGCTGCGACACTGGGTGCAACTGCACCTTATGTTCATGCTAAAAAAGCTCCGATTAAATGGCGTTTACAAACGTACGCAGGTGCAGCGCTAGGCGCTCATGTTATCAAGCCTGCAGTAGATGCGTTTAACCTTGCTGCTAATGGCGAAATGGAAATTGAGCTTTACTATGCAGATCAACTAGTGCCAACTCCTGAGCTATTTCGTGCTCTTCAAAAGGGAACAATCGACGCGGTACAGAGTGATGATGACTCGATGGGCGCGCCCGTAGATATCTCGGTATTTGGTGGCTACTTCCCTTTTGCAACCCGTTATAGCCTTGATGTTCCTGTACTATTTGAGCAATACGGCTTAAAAGAGATCTGGGAAGAAGCATATGATGAAGTCGGTGTTAAATGGTTGAGTGCAGGGGCATGGGACCCATGCCATTTTGCAACAAAAGAGCCAATTAATAGCCTTGCTGACCTTAAAGGTAAGCGTGTCTTTACTTTTCCTACAGCGGGTCGTTTTCTCAATCGCTTTGGTGTTATCCCGGTAACGTTACCGTGGGAAGATATCGAAGTCGCACTGCAAACAGGTGAGCTAGATGGCATTGCTTGGTCAGGTATCACTGAGGATTACACCGTAGGTTGGGCTGATGCAACCAATTACTTTCTGACGAACAATATTTCAGGTGCCTGGAGTGGTTCTTTCTTTGCGAATAATGATTCTTGGAATGAATTACCTGAGCATTTAAAAGAGCTATGGAAACTATGTATGGATAGTTCTCATTATTACCGCCAGCACTGGTATTGGGGTGGTGAAGCTAAACTACGTACCGAAGGCACTAAAATGAAGCTCACCACTATTCCAGATGCAGAGTGGGAAACGGTTGAAGCCGAAGCGCATAAGTTCTGGGATGAAATCGCCGAGACAAGCCCACGTACTAAGAAGGTTGTTGAGATCTTCAAGAAATATAACGACGTCATGAATAAAGCGGGACGTCCGTACCGCTATAGTTAAATCTTCTGTGTTTTTGTCTTAGATCCTCTTTTGCCGTCCGGTAAAAGAGGGCTTCTCAGTTCTATCCTAGGTACGTAATTGTGTATAACGCGATTCAAGCCTATGTACGATTTATCTATAAGTTTAATCGTACAGTGGGCATATTTGCCATGTACTTGGTACTAGTGTTGATGGGGATTTTGTTGTTCTCATCTATATCCAAAGGCATGGGATCACCGCAAATATGGGTGATCGAAATGGCGCAGTTTACTATGGCTGCTTACTATCTTTTGGGCGGCGGTTACTCCATGCAGATGGATGCTCACGTTCGCATGGATGTTTTTTATGGTAGCTGGTCTGCTAAAAGACAAGCGATTACAGATGCGTTCACCGTTCTATGTTTATTGACTTATTTGGGCATGCTGTTGTTTGGCGCATTATCCAGCACAATCTACGCCGTTGAGTATGGACAGAAAAATTATTCCTCATGGGCACCGCCACTGGCGCCTGTAAAAATTATTATGACAGTGGGAATCTCTTTGATGTTACTGCAGGTGCTGGCAACCTTTGCTCAGAATGTAGCTGATGCCATAGGTAAGCCTTTTGATGTTGAACAGCATCCAGAGGAAACATCTGTATGAGTTATGAAATGATTGCTTTGCTGATGTTTTCGTCATTAATGCTAATGCTGTTAACCGGTCAGCGAGTGTTTGGTGCTGTAGGTTTTGTCGCTGTTGTTGCTTCACTGGCATTATGGGGGGACGGTGGTTCAGAAATGGCATTTAATGCCACGATGAAATTGATGAACTGGTATCCGCTGCTGACCTTGCCACTATTTGTATTTATGGGGTATATGCTTTCAGAGTCCGGGGTGGCCGGAGACCTGTATAGAATGTTGCATGTCTGGATGGGCTCTCTGAAAGGAGGCTTAGGTATAGGCACGATAGTATTGATGGTCGCTATCTCGGCGATGAATGGCTTGAGTGTTGCTGGTATGGCCATAGGAACCAGTATCGCGTTGCCAGAGATGCTCAAACGCGGTTATGACAAGCGCATGGTCACGGGTGTTATCCAAGCAGGTAGCTCGCTGGGTATTCTAGTACCGCCGAGTATAGTACTTGTGCTGTATGGCATGATTGCCAGACAGCCGGTTAGCCAGCTGTGGTTGGCAGGAGCGATTCCTGGCTTGATCCTAGCAGTGATGTTTATTGGATACATCGTTATTCGTTGTCATCTACAACCAGAGCTTGGGCCTCCCTTACCTCAGGCCGAGCGTGATCAGATCACACGTAAAGAAAAGTATATGTTGCTTGGTGCCGGTGTTTTGCCTCTATTTGTTATCTTTTCAGTCATTGGGTTGTTCTTAATGGGCTATACCAGCCTAGTTGAATGCTCTGCTGTTGGTTCGTCAGTGGCTATGTTGGCTGCTTTGCTAAAGGGGCGTCTTAACTTTTTATTGATTCATACGACACTACGTAAAACCCTAGGGGTAAGCTGTATGTTTATGTGGATCATTATGGCTGCATTGTGTTTTGGCGCAGTATTTGATGGTTTGGGTGCCGTAAAAGCAATTGAAGCATTATTCCTTGAAGAGTGGGGTTTGAGTCCGTGGCAAGTACTGGTGATGATGCAGCTATCGTACATCATTATGGGAATGTTTCTGGATGATACAGCAATGCTGGTTATTGTAGCTCCGCTGTATATCCCGTTAATCATTGCGTTGGAATTCAACCCTATTTGGTACGGTGTACTCTATACAGTGACATGCCAAATTGCCTATATGACGCCACCCTTTGGTTACAATTTATTCCTCATGCGAGCGATGGCACCAAAGGAAGTCGGGCTAGTGGATATTTATAAATCCATCACGCCATTTGTTGCCATCATGGTATTTGCACTGATGTTGTTTATGGCTTTCCCGCAAATAACATTGTGGTTACCTGAGTTAGTTTTCGGTACGAAATAAGGATGTTCAAAATAATCGTAGGAGTATGACTACTGTGATGATGCAAGGTTTAGAACAGTCGTCGGTAGAGTTAGTTAATCCTTTGGGAGAATCAGATGTACTGCTGGTGTGCGAGCACGCCAGCCATTACATCCCAGATAGTTTCACCAATTTAGGAATAAGCCAAGCCGAACGGCTCAGTCATATAGGGTGGGATATTGGCGCTGCGGACATGGCGAGAGCGTTAAGCAGCATGCTGGATGCGAGCTTGGTGTTGCAGCGTTATTCGCGCTTACTTTATGACTGTAATCGTCCTCCTAGTGAAGCGAGCGCCATACCGCCGCTAAGTGAAGTCACCGAGATTCCGGGTAATAAGGCCCTAACAGCAGAACAGCGCAATTACCGGGTAGAACGTATCTATGAGCCGTTTCATCAAGAAATTGCAACGCAAATTGCAACACGAAAGACAGCAGGGCGAGCAACGATACTGGTAACTATTCATAGTTTTACTCCCGTATTTATGGGGGTAAATAGAGCTGTGCAGCTAGGTGTCATTTGCCACGAAAACAATACGTTTGCAAACTCGTTTTACCGAGGAGCCCGCAAGCTGAGTCACTTTGATATTCGCATGAATGAGCCTTATGGGCCATCAGACCCAGTATTACATATGGTGACTCGTCACGGTGATGAGCAGCAAATACCTAATGTCATGCTAGAAGTGCGTAACGACTTGATTGTTGATGATGCAGGGCAGCAAGAGTGCGCCACATTAGTGGCCGAGACGTTAAATAGCCTTACCTAGCTGATAACGTTTACAACTTAACAAGAATTTAGCCGATTTAAAGAGGAAACCTGATGAACGCTATGCTGACGCTGGAAGAATTAAAACAAGAATTTGCGACAGGAAGCATCGATACGGTATTGGCCTGTATGGTTGATATGCAGGGACGCTTGATGGGAAAGCGTTTTCATGCTGATTACTTTATCAATCATGCAGTCGAAGAAACACACTCCTGTAATTACTTACTGGCAACAGATCTAGAGATGGAAACTGTAGACGGTTACAAGTCTACAAGTTGGGAAGCCGGTTATGGTGATTATGTAATGAAGCCAGACATGAGCACACTTCGTCGCGTACCGTGGTTAGAAGGCACCGCATTAGTATTATGCGATGTGTTAGATCATCATCACAACCCAATACCTCACTCGCCACGCGCTATATTGCGCAAGCAAATCGAGCGACTAAGTGCGATGGGTATCCAGCCTATGATGGCGACCGAGCTAGAGTTCTTTCTGTTTGATCAGAGTTACACTCAGGCGTGTGAATCTGGCTATCGTGATATGAAGCTAGCAAGTGCTTACAACGAGGATTACCACATCTTTCAAACCACCAAGGAAGAGGGTGTGATCCGAGCCATGCGTAATGGCATATACGGTGCTGGAATTGCCGTGGAATGCTCTAAAGGTGAGGCCTCTGCTGGGCAAGAAGAGATCAACATAAAATACGATAAAGCACTTACTACAGCAGACCAACATTCCATTGTTAAAAATGCGTGCAAAGAGATCGCTTGGGAACACGGTAAAGCCATTACCTTTATGGCTAAGTGGCACAACGAAGCTGCTGGTAGTTCTTCGCATGTGCATCAGTCTATGTGGAGCCTCGACGGAAAACCGTTGTTTTTAGATGAAAGCCGCCCTCATGGTATGTCTGAACTGATGAGTCACTATCTAGCAGGTTTACTTGCACATGCAGATGATGTGACTTATCTGTTAGCGCCGTATATAAACTCATATAAGCGTTTCCAAGAAGGTACGTTTGCCCCGACAAAAGCCGTGTGGAGTTTGGATAACCGTACGGCTGGTTTTAGGCTTTGTGGTGAAGGTACAAAAGCGATTCGTATTGAGTGTCGCATTGGCGGCGCTGATTTAAATCCGTATCTTGCACTGGCGGGGCAGCTGGCATCAGGCATAGCAGGCATTGAACAAAAGCTAGCATTAGAGCCTGAGTTTGTCGGTGATGCTTACGCAGGTGAAAATGCCAGACAGGTACCAAATACGCTTAGGGCTGCTACAGAAAAAATGGATGCTTCAACCATGCTACGTGAAGCCTTTGGTGATGATGTTGTCGATCATTATGTACATGCCGCACGCTGGGAACAGAAAGAGCATGACAAGCGCGTAACCGATTGGGAAGTAGCACGTGGTTTTGAGCGTGCTTAGTAATACCTGCAATAACAACGATGCTTAAAAACAGCAATGCCCGAATAAAAGTGCTGAATACAGAGCACAAAAACATGAGACAAAGTCATGAGTAAAATTCAATGTATTTCGCCAATTGATGGCAGTATGTATGCAGAGCGTCCTGTAGCTGATGCAGAGCAAGTGGCTACACTATTTGCGCGCAGCAAAACAGCACAGCATAGTTGGGCGCAGTTAACGGTTGCACAGCGTTGTGAGTTTTGCAGTACAGCGGTAGATGCCATGGTGAGTATGAAAGAGCGCATAGCGCAAGAGTTAGCATGGCAAATGGGGCGGCCTATAAGTCAGGGCCCCGGTGAAGTAGGCGGCTTAGAAGAGCGGGCCCGTCATATGATATCTATTGCTGAAGCCTCGTTACAGCCACTGGATCCAGGCGAAAAACCTGGGTTTGTCCGCAAAATAAGCCACGAGCCATTAGGTGTGGTTATGACGATTGCACCGTGGAATTTTCCCTTTATGACAGCATTAAACTCTGTGATTCCTGCTTTATTAGCGGGTAACACTGTAGTGCTCAAACACGCAGCAAATACCTTGTTGGTTGCCGAACGCATACAAGATGCATTTGATAAGGCTTGCCTTCCCGAAGGCGTGTTCCAGCATATTGTGCTGGATCACTCCACTACCAGTGAGTTGATCGGTTCAGGCAATGTTGACATGGTGTGCTTCACAGGTTCAGTTGGTGGTGGTAAAGCAATGGAGGAGGCCGCCGCAGGGCAGTTTATTCCACTGGGTTTGGAGTTAGGGGGGAAAGATCCTGCTTATGTGCGCGCAGATTGTAACCTTTCTTACACTATTGAAAATTTGGCAGATGGTGCTTTCTTTAATAGCGGGCAGTCATGTTGCAGTATAGAGCGCATTTATGTTCACGAGAGTATTCATGATGAGCTTGTTGCTGGCTTAGCTACGGTAGGGCAAGCATATGTGTTGGGAAACCCTCTAGAGGCTACGACTAATCTTGGCCCTATGATCAGCCCCGCGGCTGCAGACTTTGTGCGAAAGCAAGTAGCTGATGCGGTAGCAGCCGGGGCTAAAACCCACGTAGATACCAGCCAATTTACGTTGGATCAACCGGGTTCGGCATATATGGCACCACAGGTGCTATCTGATGTAACACACGAGATGTCTATCATGATGGATGAGAGCTTTGGTCCCGTGGTTGGTGTTATTAAAGTATCCAGTGATGATGAAGCCATTGCGCTAATGAATGACTCTGATTTTGGTTTAACCGCTGGTATCTGGACAGAAGACCTTGATGCAGCAGAGCGCATCGCGCCTCAGCTAGAAACAGGCACAGTATTCATGAACCGTTGTGACTACTTAGACCCTGCACTCGCGTGGACAGGAGTGAAAGATACCGGGCGTGGTTGCTCGTTATCGGCTATGGGTTTTGATGCACTCACACGTCCTAAAAGTTTTCACTTTAAAACATCCACTGATTAATGATTGTGCTGAAGTGAGGAAGATAAGCAATGAAATCCTATGATTACATCATTGTTGGTGCAGGCTCATCCGGTTGCGTCGTAGCAAACCGACTCAGCGCTGATCCAAGCATTACTGTTTGCTTGATAGAGGCGGGCGGTAATGGCAAAAGCCCTTTGATATCGATCCCGGCCGGTATCTTTGGACTCTATGGGAATAAAACTTACGACTATACCTTTGAAGGGGTACCACAGCGCCATCTCAATAACCGTACCATGATGGTTAATCGAGGTAAGGCTCTCGGTGGCTCCAGTGCCATTAATAGTATGGTGTACATTCGTGGCAACCAGAATGATTACGATGGCTGGGCTAAGCTAGGCTGTGAAGGCTGGTCATACGCTGATGTTCTGCCACTCTTTAAGAAAATGGAAGCGAATCAAAATGCCCAAAAGAATGAATATCACGGTTATAACGGTGAGCTGAGTGTGACTAAACCACAGGATCCTAATCCTGTGTGTGAGGTGTTTATCAAAGCAGGCGTCACTGCAGGATTACCCGAAAATAATGACTTTAACAGCGAAACGCAGCTGGGTTTGGGTATATATGATGTGAAGCAAAACAGCGGTGAGCGTGTGAGTAGCTATAGTGCATTTGTTAAGCCCGTATTATCACGAGCAAACCTCACAGTAATGACGGACTCCGAAATTGTGGCATTACAAATTGGTGATGATACAGTCATAGGTTTAGAGGTAGAAGAAAACGGTGTCCCGCAACAACTACGCTGTAACAAAGAAGTTGTTCTTTGTGCAGGCACTATTCTTTCACCACGGATTTTATTGGCGTCTGGCATTGGTGATAAAGCGGCATTAAATGAGCTAGGCATAGAGTGCAAACTGCACCTGCCTGGGGTGGGTGAAAACCTGCAAGACCATGTTGATAGCATGGTGACGGTTCGTTCCTCAAAATCCCAAACGATTGGTATCTCCTTAGGGACATTGTTACCGCATATTATCCCTGCACCGTTTAAGTACTGGTTAGCGCGCAAAGGTTGGTGGACCACCAATTACGTAGAAGCAGGTGGTTTTGCGAAAACAAAATTAGCTGACGCTGCCGAACCAGGTTCTGCTGATGCAGACCCAGATGTGCAGTTTCACTTTACCCCTTTGTTTCGTAGCCATCGTGGTAAAAAGTTTGAGCTTGGCCATGGGTATTCAGTATTTACCTGTGTGCTGCGCCCACGAAGCGCTGGCAGCGTAAAATTAGCCAATGATGGAACCGCACGCAATGTGCTGATCGATCATAACTTCTTTGCTGATGAGCGCGACCAAAAGGTATTAATAGAAGGGGTAAAAAAAGCCCGCAAAATTCTAGCGTCACCAGAGTTTGATCATCTACGTGGTGAAGAGATGGCTCCCGGTAAAGATGTGCAAACAGACGAGCAAATACTCGAATACCTACGCAACACCACAACAACTGTGTATCACCCCGTAGGTACCTGCAAAATGGGTATTGATGAGATGGCAGTAGTTGACCCAACAACACTTAAAGTTAAAGGGATGCGTAACCTGCGAGTAATGGATGCATCCGTGATGCCAACGTTAATAAGCGGGAATACCTCCGCACCTTCAATGATGATCGCTGAGAAAGGCGCCCAGATGATTTTGGCAGAGCGAGATGGTTAATCACTAAGAGGGTGCGAGATGAGTCTTTTGGTTGAAAACGCGATGAATAGGCCAATGAATCGGTAATTGTTTCTACCATGGATGGATCTTGCACATGTTATAGCAGAAAAGTATTTTGCTGGGATCCACAACCAATACAGAAAAGGGAAGATTGCATCAGTGTGAGTTCGCTCTTATGAGTGAAGCGTGGGGAATACTTGGAACAAAAAAACACCAATTATTACAATTGGTGTTTTTTTAAGAGTAATGCTCTTTAAAAAGATTTAGATTTTTTCTTAGATCTACGTGATGCTAAACCTAGCACTCCAAGTGCAAAAAGAGCCATTGTAGATGGTTCAGATACATCTGTAGGAATATCTACAGTATCCAATCTGTCACCCATAATATAATGATAATCAAAACTGACTGCTTCAGAAGCGTTAAGAGAACCAATGTTAAATGCTAAGCCTATTGCATTGTCGCCATTCCCTGCATCATTAGCCGCTAAATAATTAGCAGGGTCAAAGCTCCAAGGTGATGTGATTCCCGTATTGTGAGTAACCGAAGAGTCACTATATAAACCAAGTGTTAATCCTGAAAGAGTGCCAACAGAGTGGACCCAGTCCTGTGGCAATAAACTGCCGAAACCACGTCCGTTATTTGTTCTTGCGCTCCCCCCAGGATAGTTATCTGGATCAGGATCTATTGCTCTTAAAAAGCTTAAACCGGTTAAATTAGTCAAAGCAGTAATGGTCGTAGTAAAACTTACTCGTTCGTCACCATTATTAAAATAAGTATCAGTTGAAATACTAAAGAGTGAACCGAATATACCTGACCAGTTAACTGCATTATTATAGGCACTTGTACCTGAAATATCGGAAAGAGTACCTGATATGTCAAACCCACTAGCATTGTTGTTAGTTAAAAGGCCGCTTTGATCACTATCAACACTGAATATTTCCCAAGGGCTACCAGGTGTAAGGTAATCAAGTCCAAATGTACCTGTCCCAGTGGCGTCATGTAAAAGACCTGGTGAGGTATTTCCACCAAACCCTAACGTACCATCGTCACTAATAGCGGTTTTTACAAAATCGCCTTGTAAAACTATCGGAGCAGCATTTGCAGTTGATATATATGGTGAAACAATTAACGCTGTAATTAATAGCTTAGATTTCATTTGAATTCCTTATCAATTTTTTTGCTTTTAAATTTAGTGATTAATAGTTAATAAAATACTTCTGCCGTTAAGGCAATATTCATACCAATTAAAAAATATTGAATGATTTCAATGTAATGATAATCCATGGAAAGTGTTAACTCAGCTATATTGTAAAATATCCTGACCTTACTCTGTTCATGGATTAATGGACTGCTCAAGTGTAGAAGAGCATCTTCTCAAGGTCTGCACTTATGACGTCCGGTTTCTCTCAGGTAAGTAATCATAATTAAGTCCTTGCCATTCGCTAAAAGTTAACATTTAAAACCGCTATGAACGGTAACCTTCTCATAAGGATCTTTACCTCATTTCTTGCGGACATACGCAAAGCGTTGCTACCGCACAATTTACTCGCAGACCTTGATATCATGTCTTCTCGCTTACAGTGCTTATAAGGTTCTTCAATCTGCTGTGCTTAAAATTATAGAATGTGCGGATGCTAATTCTGTGATGGCAATTGAAGGCGTACCAATTAAAAAAACGGCGTGATATGAAAGTATATTTTTCACATGGTAAAGAAAGCGGCCCTTGGGGCAGTAAAATCAAAAGGCTTGCTAGCTGTGCTGAAAAGCATGGCTGCGCTGTTGAGAGTGTCGACTACTCAGATATTGTAGACCCTGATCTTAGGGTTAATCGCCTATTAAACGTATTGAAAGATGAAAAAGATGATTTCTTGCTTGTAGGCTCAAGCATGGGAGGATACGTTTCTGTGGTCGCTGCAGAACAGGTTGATACAAAAGGGGTGTTTTTATTAGCGCCCGCTCTATTTGTGCCAGGTTATAAAAAGCAAAGCTATGAGAGTAAAGCTTACATAGAAATTGTTCATGGTTGGTCTGATGAAGTTATTGCTCCAGAAAATTCGATTAAATTTGCAAAAGATATTCACTGCTCATTACATTTGATTGCTGGAGATCACCGGCTTAATTCTTCTATTGAAGTTGTTGAAAAGTTTTTTGTGCAGTTTCTAGTTTCTCGTACATAACATATATAGCTTTCGTAAATAATCCAAGACACTCTTAATACGGCTTCGTCAGATTATCCATAGAGCAGCCATTAGGTTAACTACTTTTGTGATGGGTAAATAAATTTTTGACGCTTTCTGTTCCGCAGGCCTTTACCGGTTATGGTGATGTAGCACATGGAGTCAACTAGTTCTTTATTGCCATCAGGTCTCATACTTGCCTAATAAATTACTATTTATTGGTATGTTGTATACTGCCACAAGGAGGTGATTCAATTAGGTAAGATCAATAGGTGAATTAAAAACCATATAACGATGCGATAAGTATTATTAGATTATCTTTGGAGGTAATTATGAATACGAGATCAATAGGCGTTGCGTCATTCATAGCTGCGGCTATCTTCATTACGGGATGCCAACACAATCCTACTTCAACTGCTCCCACCAAGAGCTTTGTTATCATTGGTGAATCATCAGCTACCGGTGTTGATGCAGCCCAAGAACTCCAATTAGCAATCAATAGAACACAAACAGTTGGCTGTAAAGCTATCTCTGTAGGTGGCTATGGTGCAGGAGGTGAGGGGATGATACTTGGTATAGCCGCACTCATTAGTTGCCCAACAGGTGTGCATATTATCCCGACGGGTTTTCCTTATGATGCAAATACTGGTCGTAAAATCCCGGTTGATCCAGCGGCCGTGTTACCACCACCGTTGTCGCCTGTACCTTAATGGACAGGGTGAAAGTTATTGTTTGAGGTGTGTAAGCTGAGTTTGGCTGTTTTTTGTGGTTACTTTCACTGCCATAAAAAATAGCCTTTTATACTATCTATTAGTCTATTTACTAAGTACGAATAGCCAAGCTTTGTGAGTGCTGGCTAAACACTGAACAAAAATGTTACAACTTTGATCTGTTTTGTTATTGTGAGAGTGGCTGTAATACAACCAAAATAAGTGCATCTACTTATTCTTTGTTGAACGATGTGCTTAGTTACCGAAGCACGTCGTTTTTAGAAGGACACAATAAAAACAACAGGCCTAGACAATGAAAACTAAAATACTCGACCCCTCTCAGAATGCCCATCAATCTCCGTTACTGATTAAAAGCTTACTGCTCTCTGGTCAGCGATACGAACCAAATCACGAAATTGTCTATAGTGATGTTTTGCGTTATGACTATAAAACGCTTAACCAGCGTATCTGTAAGTTAGCTAATGTATTAACAGAAGCTGGAGTGCAGGCAGGCGATACGGTGGCAGTGATGGATTGGGATAGCCATCGTTATTTAGAGGCTTATTTTGCGGTGCCCATGATTGGTGCGGTATTACATCATGTGAATGTACGTTTGAGTCTTGATCAGATCATCTACACGATGGATCATGCCGAAGATAACTATGTGTTGGTACATGATGACTTTCTCATTTTAGCTGAGCAGTTTGGCGAGCAAATTCCAAGTGTGCGTGGTTACGTGCAGTTATCAGATAAGGCAAATGCTGCACAAACTAGTTTAAATACCTTGGGTGAGTATGAGGCATTGTTGGCTAGCGCATCTGCTCAGTATGATTTCCCAGATTTTGATGAGAACTCAATAGCGACTACTTTTTATACTACCGGTACTACGGGGAATCCAAAAGGCGTTTACTTTTCGCACCGCCAGCTCGTGTTACATACATTGAATATGGCTGCGACGTTAGGCTGTTACGAAGGTCAGCCTTTGTTGCGCTCAAACGATGTCTATATGCCGATGACACCGATGTTCCATGTGCATGCGTGGGGTGTTCCTTACACGGCAACCATGCTAGGTATTAAGCAAGTGTATCCGGGCCGCTATGAACCAAATAAGCTGGTTGAGCTGTTTGCCAAAGAGAAGGTGACTTTTTCGCATGGTGTCCCCACAGTCTTACAGATGATTCTTGATAGTGATGCCGCTAAAACGACCGACTTAACGGGTTGGAAAATGCTTACTGGCGGTAGTGCGCCAACCTTGGGTATGGCGAAGCATATGGCAGAACGGGGCATTGAGTTTTTCACCGCTTATGGTATGTCTGAAACCTGCCCACTATTAACGGCGACCTATTTACATCATGATGATCTTGCTCAACCCATGGAAGAGCAAATGTCTGAGAGGATTAAAACCGGTGTGCCAGTTGGCTTGGTTGATCTGCGCATTGTAGACCCGGCGGGTAACGAGGTTATCCATGATGGAGAAGCGATGGGTGAGGTTGTAGTACGTGCACCGTGGTTAACACAGGGCTATTACAAAGAACCCGAAAAAAGTGATGAGCTCTGGGAAAACGGCTGGTTACATACCGGAGATGTGGCTTCTATATCACCTGATGGTACGTTAGAGATTAAAGACCGTATTAAGGATGTGATTAAGACCGGTGGTGAGTGGATCTCTTCTCTAGAATTAGAAAATCTGATTAGCCAAAGTGAAGCGGTGAATCAGGTCGCTGTTGTAGGTGTACCCGATGTACGTTGGGGGGAGCGTCCGTTTGCGATGATTGTTCCTGCAGAAGGTCACTCAATTGATGCGGAGGATATTCATAAGCATCTTCAGCAATATGTGGCGAGTGGCCAAATTGCTAAGTGGGCTATTCCTGAGCGTGTCAGTATTGTTGACGAGATACCTAAAACCAGTGTTGGTAAGATCAATAAGAAATTGATTCGTGATCAAGTCGATAACTAATTAAATGCAAACTATTTAAGCGCTTCATAAAGCCAGTTAATTGTAATAGTTATTTTTTACTTCCTCTCAAGCGCGTTTTACGCGCTTGTTTTTTATCAGCCTTGATAAAAATCATAGATGAATAGAATGCGGTTTATCGTTAAATTTATTCATGACTTTTGATGTTGACCCCACAGGTTCATCTCCCTAGAATGCACACAGTTTTTGGTAATCCTGTTTTAAATCGGGATTTTAAACGGGAAGTTGGTGCGTTCAGCTTTAGCAAGCAAAGCCAACACTGCCCCCGCAACGGTAATCGAGTTAAGGCATTACAAAAGCCACTGTGTCATACATGGGAAGGCGTAATGTTGGGATAATTATCCTCTCGTAAGTCCGGAGACCGGCCACAAACATTACTCAGTCGGCATAGCGGAGGGCTAATGCAACGGTGCACATTCTTGTCGTTTCAGTTCTAGCTTGCTAGTGCCTGCTTTGCGGTTGTCGTGTTTCTGTTCATTCCTGCTCGTTAATGCCATTAATTTTATTGGCGTGCGGCGGGCACGTACAGGACACCATCTGAACCATGAAAAAACTTTCCAACACCGTTTTAGCAACGGCGTGCTGTTATTCCTCTTTGGTTGCAGCCCAAACAACCAATCTTAATGAAATATTAGTAACAGCTTCTCGTACTGCTCAGTCTGTTGATGAAACGCTGGCTTCAGTTACCTTAATAACACGTAAAGATATTGAGCGTTCACAAGCAATTACAGTGGCTGATATTTTACAAAAAACTCCCGGTGTAATGATTACCAACAGAGGTGGTATTGGTAAATCCAGTAGTATTTTCCTACGCGGCACATCGTCTAAAAATTCATTGATTGTGATTGATGGTATCCGTGTTGGTTCAGCTACGCTAGGGCAAGTAAGTGTTGAGGAACTTAATCTTAGTCAGATTGAACGTATTGAGATTGTTCGTGGACCACGTTCATCTTTGTATGGTTCGGATGCTGCCGGTGGCGTTATCCAAATTTTCACACGCCGTGGTGCGGGTAGGCTGACGCCTTCTTTTACCATTTCAGCAGGCTCAGATGGTACATCTTTAGCTGAAGTTGGTTTGCAGGGTGGTGATCAAAACCGTTGGTTTAATGTAACTGCATCAGGCATTACGACGGATGGGTTTGATGCAAAAACGACGGGAAATATCGACGATGATGGTTATCACAATCAAGGCTTACATTTACGACTGGGGCAGCGTTTTGATGGAGGCCATGAGCTTGAAGGCTTTTTTTCTATCACTGATTCTGAAAGTGAATATGATGACTTTAGTTCGGATCGAAGCGATACGCTAACTAAAGTCATGGGTGCAAGTGGCACTTTTGCTGTATCTGATATGTGGCTTGTTAATGTGTCTGCAGGTCGAAGCTGGAACAAGACAAAAGCATTTTCTGGTAGCGCATTTAAAAGCCGTCATGAGACAGTACGTGACTCTTTTACTATTCAAAACGATCTGTTAATAAGTGATGATAATCAGCTTATTTTTGGTTTGGACTACATAAACGATCAAATAGACACAAACAATGCTTATGTTGTGACTGATCGCAACAACTGGGCAGGTTTTGCTCAATACCAGCTAACATTAGGCAAATCTGATCTGCAGTTCAGTGCTCGTGTTGATGATAACGAGCAATTTGGTTCCTACACAACAGGCGGTATTGCTTGGGGAATTCCATTAAATAATAACCTCAAGCTGGTTACTTCTTATGGAACCGCTTTTAAAGCACCTTCGTTTAACGATTTGTACTATCCTTCAGATGCCTACGGGGGCGGTAATGCTGATCTTGTACCAGAAGAATCAGACACCTTTGAGTTGAGCTTGAGAGGGAAGTATCAGGACGTTAATTGGCAAGCCTCACTTTATCAAACAACCTTTAAAGACATGATTGCGTGGGCGCCTTCGCCAACGGTTCTATATCCCTACAGATGGTTACCTAGCAATATCAACTCAGCACGCATCCGTGGATTAGAGCTAAGTGCTGATTATCAATGGCAGCAATGGTTGCTGAGCGGTAATCTTTCATTTCTTGATCCTGAAGTCCGTTCAGGTGCTAATAAGGGTAACCGTTTAGCACGTCGAGCTGACAGAATTCTCAATCTTAATCTTGATCGTAATTTTGGTGCACTGACTTTAGGTGCAACATTACATGCTGAAGGTCGTCGTTATACCAGCGATAGTAATACAAGCTCTTTAGAAGGCTTTGGTACTGTCGATCTGCGTGCAACGTATCAGTTAGCACCGGCATGGCAAGTACGCGCCAAGCTAAGCAACTTACTAGATAAGCAGTATCAAACCATTAGTGGTTATAACCAGGCGGGTTCAACTGCCTTGTTTACACTGGCTTATCAACCTCAATAATTCGTGTTAATAAATGTATTTAATTACATTAACTTAACAGCATTAGTTCAACTTACTTAAGAGATATCTGTCATGATGAATATTCAACCACGATCACAATTGATGATCGGTGCATTTTTGATTTTGCTGATGGCAGTGACACGTGGCCATCATTTCGCATCCATCGATCATTTGCCGAGTGCCTCTTGGGCTGTTTTTTTTCTGGCAGGTATCTTCCTTAAGCCGTTATGGTCTTTTCCGTTGCTGATTTTGGAGGCTTTTCTTCTTGATTTTGCAGCAATCACTTTTGGTGGCGTTAGTTCATTTTGCGTAACACCCACTTATATCATGTTGGTTCCTGCTTATGCTTCTATGTGGTGGGCAGGGCGCTGGTATGCCAAACGCCACCAAGAAACATGGGGTAGTTTGTTAACGATGTTTAGTAGCTTAATACTCGGAACCGCTGTTTGTCAGATTATCTCCAGTGGCAGCTTCTATTTTTACTCTGGTCGCTATACAGACCCAACTATGGCTGAAATGCTAAATCGTTTGGTTAAGTACTCGCCTTCGCAGTTTGAAGCCGTATTTTTCTATGTCGGTTGTGCAATTGCTACTTACTTGTTTCTGGGTTGGTTTAACCGAACTCGTCACTCTGGAGCTGAAACTTTATGAGTGATAAACACTTGTCTGATTCATCTGAGTTAACGGAAGAACAGCAGCGAGAAGAACGTTACCTCGCTCGTATGAAACGTAAAAAAGAGATAATAGATCAGTCTATTGCGCGTGCTGATCAAGATCGCGGCGTATGCCTTGTTCATACCGGTAATGGTAAAGGCAAGAGCAGTTCGGCCTTTGGCATGGTTGCACGTGCGTTGGGCCACGATATGCAGGTTGGCGTTGTGCAATTTATTAAAGGTGCTTTCAGTACCGGCGAAGAAGCGTTTTTTAGGCGCTTCCCTGAAGTGCAGTATTACGTGATGGGTGAAGGATTCACGTGGGAAACACAAGATAAAGAGCGTGATATTGCAGCCGCAACTAAAGCATGGAAGCAATCTGAGAAACTTCTCAATGATGAAAATATTACCTTAGTTGTCTTGGATGAACTAAACATTGCGCTTAAATATAAATATGTTGATTTACAACAGGTCATTAAGGCAGTTGAGAGTCGCCCTGTGAATCAACATGTGGTTATTACTGGCCGTGGTGCGCCGCAAGCGTTAATAGATATTGCTGATACCGTAACTGAGATGCAGGTTGTAAAGCATGCTTATCAGGCGGGCATTAAGGCGCAAAAAGGGGTTGAGCTGTGAGCGATCAATTGCTTCAGTCGTCATCTTCTAACAATGCTATTTTATGTCCAGCGCTATTTATTTGTGCACCGGCATCTGGCCAAGGAAAAACCACAGTCACGGCGGCATTAGCGCGATTGCATCGTAACGCTGGGCGTAAAGTCGTGGTTTTTAAAACGGGGCCTGATTTTCTTGACCCTATGATTTTAGAAATTGCCTCAGGTGAACCCGTTAATGCACTCGATTTATGGATGGTAGGTGAGAACCGAAGCCGTGCTTTATTGCATGATGCAGCAAAGCGTGCCGATTTAATATTAATTGAAGGCGTCATGGGCTTGTTTGATGGTAAGCCTTCAGGAGCAGACTTAGCTCGCTTGTTTGGTGTGCCTGTATTGGCTGTTATCGATGGTTCGGCAATGGCGCAAACCTTTGCCGCTATTGCTCACGGCTTAGCGACATTTCAAGATGATATGCCGTTTTCCGGTGTGTTAGCGAACCGTCTTGGTAGCGATCGTCACGCAGAGATTCTGCGTGACAGCTTACCTGAGTCTATTCGCTGGTATGGTGGCATTAAGCGCTCGAAAGATGTTGAACTTCCGAGTAGACACTTAGGCTTACTGCAAAGTAATGAAATTAGTGATCTTGATAAGCGCCTAAATACAGCGGCACAAATGATCTCAACAACAGGGGCAAGTGAGTTGCCACCTGCGATATGCTTTGAAGCAAACCCACTGCCGACAGACACCACTAAAAATAGTGATGATTTGCCAAGGCAGTTAAGTCCTGCTTTGGCTGGTGTTCGTATTGGTATCGCAAAAGATGAAGCATTTTCGTTTATCTACCCAGCAAATATCACATTGTTAAGGCAGTTGGGTGCACAAGTGGTGTTCTTTTCACCATTGGAGGATCAGGCTTTACCCGATGTAGATAGTGTTTACCTACCCGGGGGCTACCCCGAGTTATTTACACAAAAACTTGCTGCTAATGATGCAATGAAACAAGCCATTAAAGCACATGTAGCTGCAAATAAACCTCTTATTGCTGAGTGTGGTGGCATGATCTATCTTGCACAGTCTCTCACTGACCTTAACGGCAATGTTGAACCCATGCTGGGTCTTCTTAAAGGAAAGGTAACAATGCAGCCACGCTTAACCGCTCTGGCTATGCAAAGCGTTGCACTGCCAGAAGGTACACTGCGCGGGCATACTTACCACCATTCATCTTTTGAAACAGACGAAATAGCAGATTACCAAGGCTTGTGTCCTAATTACGCTCGTACTTCTGAAGCCGTGTATAGAAAAGGAAATCTATACGCTAGTTACATTCATCACTATTTCCCGTCAGCAGTGGATGCTTGTATTGCTCTTTTTAAGCCTGAATGATCAGCACCTCCATCTTACTCAGTGTGTTAATCGATTGGTTGGTAGGGGAGCCTAAACGCTGGCATCTGCTCGTGGGTTTTGGTTGGGTCGCGCAAAAAGTGGAAAGCGTACTTAACTTACAAAAAGTTAACTCACAAAAGCTTCGCTCGTTTGCAGTAAACTCAAATGAGCTTTTAGAAGAGCCTTCAACTGAGCTGTTAGTAGATGCACCGGTAGCGAGATCATCTGCAATAAAGCTTAGATTATTAGGCGCGTTAGCTGTTGCTCTTGTGTGTTTGCCTCTTCCGCTTATTTTGTATTTTTGCTTATCTAGTGAGAGGGGGGCATTCGGCATATACACTCTGTTAAACGTGCTCCTTTTATATCTTTCAATAGGGCATCGTAGTTTATGGGATCACATTCAACCCATTGCAGACGCTCTATTTCGTCAAGACGATGCCAGTGCCCGCCACCACACAGCAATGATAGTGAGCCGTGACCCTGAAGCACTTAATATTGAAGTGTCTGCAATTGAATCAGTTCTGGAAAATGGCAGCGATGCAGTTTTTGGTGCCATTTTTTGGTTTGTAATTGCCGGTGGTTCAGGTGCTATATTTTATCGCTTAGTGAACACCTTGGATGCAATGTGGGGCTATCGTACGGAACAGTATTGCCATTTTGGCTATGCTGCTGCAAAGATAGATGATCTGCTTAATTATATACCTGCACGCTGTACGGCGTTGAGTTATGCGCTTTTATCTAACACTAAGAATGCGCTGATGTGCTGGAGTAACCAGGCCGCCGCGCATGCTAGTCCTAATGGCGGACCAGTCATTGCAGCTGGGGCCGGTGGCTTAGGAGTATTGCTGGGCGGTCCTACACGTTACCACGGTGTTTGGCATGATAAACCATTGCTGGGTACTGGGGCAGTTCCCAAAGCAATAGATATCCAACGTGCTATGCGATTAGTTTCACATAGCTTAATACTGTGGATTTGTTTGATTGGTAGTGCCGAGTTTTTATGGTTTGTCTTCATTAATATTGGGGGCAATTTATGAGTGCAATTACTAGTAAGCCATTTCATGGCGGACGTTTACACCATGCTGCCCAGCAGTTCGGTATTCCTATTGAGAGCTGGATTGATCTTTCTACTGGTATTAACCCACACAGCTATCCGCTACCAACAGTCCCTCAAGAGGTGTGGCAAAAATTGCCCGATGCAGATGATAATCTTTTGAGCATAGCAGCTACCTATTATAGATCAGCACACCTGCTTGCTGTCGCTGGCAGCCAGGTTGCGATTGAGGCTCTGCCAAAGTTGAGGTCTCACTCACGTGTGGGAATCTTGTCACCTGCGTATGCTGAATATGCTTACCAATGGAAACGCCAAGGGCATGATGTTCAAGAGCTTAGTATTGAAGAGCTGGATGCTCAGATTGCTAACTTGGATGTAGTGGTTGTCATTCGACCGAATAATCCAACTGCAGAGTTATTATCGCAAGCTCAGCTAAAACACTGGTTAGACATACTTCAGCAAATAAACGGTTGGTTGGTTATCGATGAAGCATTCATTGATGCGATGCCTAACAGTGATAAGTTATCAATGATTACTCAAGACCCCGCATCTGGGTTGGTTGTATTGCGCTCAGTTGGTAAATTTTTTGGCTTAGCCGGTATTCGATTGGGGTTTGTTTGGGCTGAGCCTGCTTTGTTATCTCGGTTAGCACAGCAGCTAACAACTTGGTCTGTATCTAGTGTGGCTCGTTGGGCGGGAGCCGTTTCGTTGCAAGATGATAATTGGCAGTTATTGATGCGACAGCGTTTAGTACAAGACAGCCAACAACTCTGTGCGATGTTAGCTAAGTATGACTTTGAATTTGTATCAACACCTCTCTTTTGTACAGTACAGCTGCCTATTGTTCACAGGAAAACTGGTTTTAGTGTTTATCAGTACTTCGCGGAGCGCGGCATTCTTATTCGTAATTTTGAACATTTACAGGCATTTCGTTTAGGTCTCCCTAAAGATGCTATGGCATGGCGACTGCTTGAAAAGGCGCTAAGTGAGTTAAAGACATGAAAAGCATGGGCACATTGATGGTACAGGGGACAACCTCTGATGCCGGTAAAAGTACATTGGTGGCAGGGCTATGTCGTGTGCTGTGGCGAAAGGGCTTATCGGTAGTGCCTTTTAAACCTCAGAACATGGCGCTAAATAGTGCAGTAACGGCTGATGGCGGAGAGATTGGCCGTGCTCAGGCTGTGCAGGCATATGCTTGTGGTTTAGCGCCGCACATTGATATGAATCCTGTTTTGTTAAAGCCTAACAGCGATACCGGCGCACAGGTGATTATTCATGGCAAACCTCTGAGTAACATGGAGGCAACGGTTTACCATGACTATAAGCAAGTGGCTTGGAATGCTGTTGAGTTATCGCATCAGCGCCTACGTGCTGTATACGACTATGTCATCGTGGAAGGTGCTGGTTCTCCTGCTGAAATTAACTTGCGTGAGAATGATATCGCTAATATGGGCTTTGCTGAACGTGAGGATTGCCCAGTCATTATTATTGCTGATATCGACAAGGGCGGTGTATTCGCGCATCTTGTCGGCACCTTGGCGCTATTATCAGAATCGGAACAAGCCCGGGTAAAAGGTTTTGTCATTAACCGCTTTCGAGGTGATATTGCACTATTGCAGTCTGGGCTTGATTGGCTAGAAGAATACACGGGCAAGCCTGTGCTGGGTGTCCTTCCTTATTTACATGGATTCCACCTTGAAGCAGAAGATGCTGTTGAACTGCAGCAGCCCGAATATGCAGAGCAAGCATTACATGTAGTTGTTCCCGTGCTACCTCATATCAGTAACCATACTGACTTCGACCCTTTGCGTTTACACCCTTCAGTTAAGCTTACTTACGTTGGGCCTGACCAGCCAATACCAGCAGCTGATCTGATCATTTTACCCGGCTCAAAATCAGTGCGAAGTGATTTGGAGTGGTTGCGAAAACAAGACTGGGATACACAAATAAGTAAACACCTTCGCTATGGCGGTAAAGTATTAGGAGTATGCGGAGGTTTTCAAATGCTGGGTCATACTATCGATGACCCTCATGCTATCGAAAGTGAGGCGGGTTGCTCACAAGGCTTAGCTTTGCTTGCAATGGATACATGCCTTAAGCCTGAAAAGCACTTATCTAATCAAACCGGTTCTTTTTGTCTTGGTGCTCAAGAGGCGGTTGCCGTTACGGGTTATGAGATTCACTGTGGTATTTCAACCGGCGAAGCACTATCTACGCCACTGATACGTTTCTTAGATGATACGCCAGAAGGCGCTATTTCTAGTGATGGTCGTATTGTTGGAACTTACCTGCATGGTCTATTTGAATCCTCAGCGGTAGTGAATCAGGTGTTGCAATGGGCAGGCCTTAAAACGATTGCCTCTTTTGACTATAACAAACGTAAAGACCTTGATCTTGATCGGTTAGCTGACTCTATTGAAGAGCATCTTGATATGGAGGCTATTCATCATTTATTACAAGCCTCTTTTGTTCGGGAGAGTGATCAGTGATTCATTTTATTATTGGCGGTGCACGCTCAGGAAAAAGTAGCTATGCAGAAAACCTAGCAGGTAATAGCGGTGCAGAGGTGATCTATATAGCAACAGCACAAGCCTATGATGATGAGATGCAAGAGCGTATACAGCAGCATAAACATCAGCGTCCGAGTCAGTGGGATACATTTGAAGAGCCCATAGAGATCGGTAATGTTATTAATGATAAAAGCTCTCCAACTAATTGTTTATTAATAGATTGTTTGACGCTATGGGTTACAAACTTGCTATGTGAGAATAAAAACATGGCCGATTATAAACAGCAGTTAGTTGATGCTTTAAGTAACGTAAAAGGTGATGTCATTTTAGTAAGTAACGAAACAGGGATGGGCGTTGTTCCTATGGGCGAGTTGACGCGTCGTTATTGTGACGAGGCTGGTTGGCTACATCAGGAAATTGCAGCACTGGCCGACCAAGTCGTTTTAATGGTTGCGGGCATCCCTGTCGTTATTAAACATATATCTAGTCACCATCAACACAAATCATAGAGCATTTAATCTAGAGGCAGACCCTATATGAATAGTGATTCTTCATCCATCGATTGGCTAAGCTCATCTATAAAACCACTAGATACTATGACGATGTATGCCGCTGTAGAGCATCAAAAACAGCTCACTAAGCCTGCTGGATCTTTAGGTAAATTGGAGAATGTGGCTATTCGTTTAGCGGCTATGCAAGGCGTGTTATTTCCTACGGCTGATCATGTTTCTATTGCTATATTTGCGGCAGATCACGGTATTGCAGAAGAGGGGGTGTCTGTCTTTCCTCAGTCAGTCACTGCTGAAATGGTTAAGAACTTTTCTAATGGAGGTGCCGCTATTTGTGTAGCGGCGCGCTTTTTAAATGCGCCTATGACAGTGTACAACCTAGGCACGGTGTCACCCACTGACGGCTTGGCTAATGTTGTCAATTGTGCGATTGCTCCGCAAACTGCTAGTTTTTTGCACCATCCAGCTATGACTGCAGAGCAGCTTGCACAAGCGATAAATACTGGACGTCACGCCGTATTAACATCATCAGAGAAACAGCGAGAGCAAGGTCATAAACTTGATCTATTTATTGCTGGAGAAATGGGTATTGCCAATACTACAGCGGCGACTGCTATCGCCGCGGTGCTACTTAATACCGCACCTGAAAAGCTAGCAGGACCAGGTACTGGATTAGATGCTAAAGGTGTTTCTCATAAGGCAGCGATTATCGCTCAGGCACTACAAACACATGAAAAGGCTCTTGCTAACAGTTCAATAGATCCGATAGCAGCATTGCAATTATTAGGTGGTTTTGAAATTGCGGCGCTTACAGGAGCTTATCTTACTTGTGCGCAAGAAGGCGTGCCTGCTGTTGTTGATGGTTTCATTTGCACAGTCGCGGCCTTGGTCGCGTGTCGTATTAATTCTGAGGTGTCTGATTGGCTCATTTTTTCTCACTATTCAGCTGAACCTGCCTATGCTTTATTGCTAGAGGGCTTTGCGACTCAGGCGCCGTTACTAAATCTTGAATTGCGCTTAGGCGAAGGTAGCGGTGCTGCTATTACTGTTCCGCTTATTAGGCTTGCTTGTTCTTTGCACCATGAAATGTCTACATTTGAAGAAGCAGCGGTGTCTTCTTCGACAGTAACAATAAACGAAGTAGCACACTAAAATGAAGCAGTACTGTAATAGTAAGCAACCGTTAATTATCGACGCATTACGACATGGAGAGACAGTAAAAGGCCAATGCTATCTTGGGCGCACCGATGCAGAGCTAACGGATCATGGGTGGCAACAAATGCATACCACTGTGCAAAACATTAATGTGGATGATTATGATGCCATCATTACTTCTCCATTAGCGCGTTGCCAGGCGTTTGCCGAGCATTGGGTTGGATTACAAGAATCAGGTACTGAATTACTAAGCATCGATCCATTAATTCAAGAATATGATTTTGGTCTATGGGACGGTATGACCGCAATAGATATCATGTTGCATTGGGCTGAGGAACTCGCTGATTTTTGGCGTGATCCTGATCAGTATCCTCCGCCTCAAGGGGAGCTAATAACTGAGTTTTTTGAACGCTTACAGTTTTTTTTGAATGCCAAGATAACCAGTGAACATAACAAGGTACTTTTAATTACTCATGGTGGCGTGATCAAAGCACTGACGTGTTTGAATGAGGGAAAATCAGCATCTAGGATGTTTAGTGTTGAGGCCAAGCACGGCGAGCTACACCAGCTTGTGTGGCAGCGTTCATGAAGATTTTTTTCTCTGAGCACTGGCAAGCACTATGCGTTGCTATGCAGTTTTTGACACAGTTTCCTATTAGATTACGTTCCTATCCTGATTCGCAAGTACAGGCGTTATCATTGCTCTATTACCCACTCGTGGGTGCAGTGATTGGTGGTATCTTGTATGTGTTTAGCTGGTTGCTTAACGTGCAATCGTTGTATTTGCAGGCATCACTAGTGCTAATTACTTGGGTTGTACTGACGGGTGGCTTACATCTAGATGGGTTAGCTGACAGTGCAGACGGTTGGATGGGTGGTTTAGGCGATCCAGAGCGCACGTTACGTATTATGAAGGATCCTTGTTCTGGGGCGATAGGCGTTTTAGCATTAATACTATTACTTGTATTGAAGTGGTCGGCGCTTATAACATTACTCGAAACTACCACTCTGCTACCTATATTACTTGCTCCAATATTTGCCCGGCTGGGAGCTATCATCTTGCTAGCCTGTACGCCTTATGTAAGAGTGCAAGGGATAGCCACTTCCATGGTCGCGGCAATGCCAAGGCAAGGTATCTATGTATTGGGGTTCTTAGGCGCGGCACTGTTAGCATGGCTTAGTTTGGTATGTTTGTTGGCGGTCGTTATTGTGTTTTGGCTCACGCGAAAAATGATGCTAGCGCGCTTAAAAGGCACAACGGGTGATACAGCCGGCGCCCTCATTGAGTTGCTAGAAGTAACTTTACTGACTGCGGCAAGCATCATCTTGGAAGTCTGATATTTGGGCGTTTTTGAGCAGTTCAGCCATAATTGCTTCTGGTTTCAATTGCTGGCTTCGCAACAGTGCGGCGTCTTGCATTTTTATCTGCTTGTCTAGATCCCGACAGTATTCAATCATCGCTTCAGCCATTTCATGGGCACTGTCTACAAGGTAGCCACTTACCTTATCTTCGATAATATCTTTTGGGCCTTTGCAGTTGTATGCAGTAACAGGTAGCGCGCAACTCAGCGCTTCTAATACAACACAACCAAAAGTATCAAAACGTGATGGTAGTAACAGTAAATCTGCTCGCTGGTACAATGCTGGTAAATCGGCCTTATCAACCCAACCTAAAAAAGTTGCTTCAGGTAGGACGATCTGTAACTGCTTTGCCGCTGGACCTGTACCCGCAACCCATAATTCGGCATGTGGGATCTTCGACTTTACCGCCGAATATATGCTGGGCAAATCAAACACTCCTTTCTCATCACTCAAGCGGCCTACATACAAAAAAATCGGGTTCGGTTGGCTATTATGTGGAGTATTATTACTGCAGCGGTTTTCTTTATCGCACTGGCTTGGTTGTTTGCGGTAATTGTCTGCAACCCAATGCTGAGTAAGGAATACCTTTTCTGTATCAATCCCCATTTCAGGGCTGGTTAACCAGTCCCGGTGATCATTGTTTAGTGTGTAGATACCTTCAAACTGTAAATAAAAAGCACGAAGTAAACGGCGTATTCTATCCTTCTCGTGGCCATTTAGATTCATAGTTTGTTGGACGAACTCCATCCAGTCGGTATGCATAAAAAAGAATGCGGGTACAGAGAATGCTTTTTTTAGATAGAGTGCGATAGCGCCCATCAGCATTTCGGTTGAACAAATAATTCTGTCATAACTGCCTTGCTCAAAAATACGTTGAATCTTGATCATGTCGGGGACATTAAACTCTTGCTCGCCTAAACTTGAAATTTTAAATTGATGTACCGGTTCTACAACTACAAGGTGTTCTTCAGATTTAAGCGTGGGATGACAGGTCAGAATGTCTATTGGATAGTTGTATTTTTGGATCTCTGATAATGTACTTTGCAAAGCCGAAGATACGCCATTGTGGTCGCTAAAAGTGTCCGTTAACCACAGTATCTTTTGTGGGTGCTGTCCTTTATCTAGGTGATCAGCCAATTCATTAAGGAAGGGCCTATTACTGTAAATGACTTGGCTTGCAGCAAAAGATGCTCCTGCAATTACGAGTGATGCAAGGGCAGGGAAGGTTAGTTGGTCAAGCATCTTTGTTAGGTTTAGCGATGTCATGTGGTCGCTGTTTGCAGTTAGTTCGGGTGTTTTATCACCTGCAAACAATGCCCGTAACTGAGTGGGGATTTCAAACTTACGAATCAGCTCATCCGTGTTTAGTTCGAAATTATTAAACCCCGCTTGATTGTCTTTTTTAGCTAAAGTTAAGTGCTGGTTTAAACGTGAGAAAAATATGCTTGTGACTAGGTTATAAATTTCAGGAATAGCTGTGCGAATAATGTTAAGAAAGTTATCTGGATCTTTACGTTGGGTTCGAGCAATTTCTTTTACTACTTTAAGGGTCGGACGAAACTCTTTGCTAACGCCAATGCTAGTTAATAGTGCAGGTTTAGTTCCAGAAAGAGCTTCATGAAATGTCTTAAGAAAGGTGAGAGTGTACTTGTGACGTTTGAGCTCTTGCATGGCATTGCTTACACCAAGGCATAGCATTTTATCTTGTAATGATCCTTTATGAAGCAAGAGACGCAACAATCCAGGGTCTTCCATGTGAATGGCAACTTGTGAAAAGTAGTCGAGGAAAGTTACAGTTAACTTTTCTTCTTTGCCCACCTCGCCATAAGGTGCAGTATTTCCATCGCGTATTGCTTCAAGTACTAGTTCGGATCGCCTCGTATTTTTTAGTCTATTTTCTAAGTCAGGAATATGTGCCAATGTTCCTGTACGCCCCGCAAAAATCCCATTGTGATCATCGGAGCCGCCAGTGAATGACTTATTATAAGGGTCGGTGCAAAAATCATATGGATTTAGGTTGTGTTTATGCGCATAAGCATTGATTTTATCCGGAGTAAGGCTCTCAACCCAATGCCGTGTCAGCTGGTTTTGCCAATAACCACGTTGGCCGTTAAGAACTTCAAAGCGTTGAAACATCACTGCAAATTTTTCAAGTATGGAGATGTCAGGGCGTTGTTTATGCGTATAGAAAAACAATGGATGGGGTAATACGGTAGGGATATCGTTCTCTAAAGTGTAACGAGTAAAGTCTAAAATATTATGTCGTAGATTATTGAGATCTCGTTCTTGGCTTGGCGTAAATCCATAGGTCAGTACGTGAATGCTGAGCTGGGAATCAGGAAAGTGACAAGTAAACTCTGCACCCACTAAGACATCATATCCCATATCAAGGAGCTGCCAGCAAGAGCGTGCATTATTGTGGTTAGTTACCGTGATGAGGTCTGTGCCGTTTCGCTCAAGAGTTTTAACGAGATCTTTTGTTTTAAGCCATGTTTCTGGTAAGCGTAATAATCGTCCCCATAGCTCATCAGGAACATCACTGTTCTTATCATGACAGTGAATATCAATTTTAAGTGTTTCATTGCTGGGAAAGCGCAGCTTCTGCTCATTTAGAAAAGCGTCATAATCCGAATGCAGGCGAGAGTGAAAATCTGATTCGATAATCATAGTGACGTTCTCGTGTAGAAATTCATTGTGTTGTTCAATTCTGGCGTCTTTTAATAATGGCTTATCAATAACTAGATGTTATATCTAGATAATCCAAGTCCTTAGGTAGTGAAGTAAGGAATATGAGGGAAGTATAAAAGGCGTTGTTTTAAGAAATGTGACAGAAACTGATTTATGTCAATTATCCGAGTTGTTTAGTTGGTTATTATGTGGGTTATCTTACATAAATAATTAGGTAACAATGATGAGTACATGTTGTGGTTCTTGCGGTGGTCAGAGTGCAGAAGAAATTAAGCAGCAAGAGCAAGCTGATGCAGAGAAGCGTAAAAAGGCTAGTGAAGACAAGAAGGATGAAAAGTAGTTTTATATAGACTGACTACTGGGGAATAAAGAACGTTGAGTATAGTGCTATTCGCTTAATAATCTATTTACTCCTCAGTATCTACGATGGTAGCCCGTCATGGTGCTACTTATACCGTGTTCCTCCTCTATATACTTTCTGTGACTTTTGAGTTTCATATAATAAAGTTATTCATAGAAAGTAATGCTCTTAATCGGTTACCCTGTTATCCCATATAAACGATATAAGCACACGTGCGTGTGACTTTTAGGCAGGCGCTTTGAAAAAAATTGCAATTTTTGTCGATGTACAAAACATCTATTACACCACACGGCAAGCGTATAATCGCCAGTTTAATTACCGTAAATTATGGCAACGTATCAGTGAACAAGGTGACATAGTATCAGCGACGGCTTATGCGATTCATCGTGGTGATGACAAGCAGTATAAATTTCAGAGTGCGCTCAAACACATGGGGTTTACGGTAAAGCTTAAACCCTTTATTCAGCGAAGTGATGGGTCAGCTAAAGGCGATTGGGATGTTGGCATTGCCATTGATGTAATGGATGTTGCTAAAGAGGTTGATATAGTAATTTTACTTTCTGGAGATGGAGACTTTGATCTGTTGTTAGAGAAAGTGCGATCAGATTTTAACGTGACAGCAGAGGTCTATGGTGTTCCATCGTTAACGGCTAACTCTCTCATTGAAGCCGCATCTATTTTTCATCCGATTAGAGATGATTTTTTAATCTGATTGGACTATAAGAAATTAGCCAGACCTTCAGTGCCGGCTAATTTTTCTATTCGTACTGAATATTATTTATTGACTACTATCACTTATTTATCTGATTCATTAGGGGTATTGAAACGATCAGGATCGTTTGTAATATCAACGTCCACGTTGGCAGATGGAATCTTAAAGTCGTGTACACGCTGCCAACCTGTGCTCTCAGGTGGGCGCTCCCAAACAGTCCCAGCATTATAGGTAAATAAATCAGCTAAAGATGGATCCATAGACGACAGCTTCTGCAAAGGCACTGGTAGCATGTTAGCCAATTCATTAGCTGCGTACTCTTGTGTTTCATACCCAGTATATAGGCGCCATCCAGTATCGTTAAGATGCTCTGGTACTGTTTTATACATGAAACGAATCGGTAAGTTTTCATCAAAAGTTAATTTAGATACTAGCGCTAAAAATCCATTCTTTGTTTGGTTAGTTTCAGCGTCTTCAGAAATAGGGGTGTCTACTGTGGGTGTTTTCATAGCAAAATCCAACGAAATTTAAACGAACAATATTGTATAGTAAATCGAAGAACTTGAGGACTAAAACACTCATACTGTTTATATCAAATGAAAACTGGATACGGTATTTAAACAAGTATCACTATTATCAGAAGTTAGATATCTACTAAGTTAAGAAGAGGGAGAGCTTTCATGGTAATTTTTTATATTGTTGATTCTTGTGAAGCAGTTTTATAGAGTTTATCAAAAGCTGATTAGTAATGAGTTCGATTATTTCTTCAACGATGGGGTTGGCTTGTAAAATCTAAGCGTTGGGCTCAGCTGACTAGTAAAGTTCCTGATAGCTAAATGAACTTGCTTTTACGACAGATAACAAAACAAAAAAGCCCGTCATAAGACGGGCTTTTTAATGTCAGCAATAATTACGCTTGAACTGTAGGAATAACAGTTGCTGCTTTAGCTGTGTAGTTTTCGATCTGGTCAAAGTTCAAGTAACGGTATACATCTTCAGCCATTGGGTCTAGCTTAGCTGTATATTCCATATACTCTGCAACCGTAGGGATTTTGCCGGTAAGGGCTGCAACAGCGGCCAATTCAGCAGAAGACAGGTAAACATCAGCACCTGTACCCAAGCGGTTAGGGAAGTTACGAGTAGACGTAGAAACAACGGTTGATTTGTCTGCTACGCGTGCTTGGTTACCCATGCATAATGAACAACCTGGCATTTCCATACGTGCACCGGCTTTACCGAAGATGTTGTAGTAACCTTCTTCAGTTAGCTGTGCGGCATCCATTTTCGTTGGAGGGGCGATCCACATGCGTGTTGGTAATGATGTACCCGCAGCATCTAGAAGCTTGCCAGCAGCACGGAAGTGACCAATGTTTGTCATACAAGAACCGATGAATACTTCATCAATTTTTGTGCCAGCAACTTCAGACAATACTTTCACATCATCAGGGTCGTTAGGGCAAGCCAAGATAGGCTCTTTAACATCAGCTAGGTCAATTTCGATTACTGCAGCGTATTCAGCATCAGCATCAGCCGTCATCAATTCTGGGTTAGCTAGCCACTCTTGCATGCCAGCGATACGACGTTCGATTGTACGTACATCACCGTAGCCTTCAGAAATCATCCACTTCAACATTGTAATGTTAGAGTTTAGGTATTCGCGAATTGGTGCTTCATCTAGTTTGATAGAGCAAGCAGCAGCAGAACGTTCAGCGGCCGAGTCAGACAGTTCGAAAGCCTGCTCAACTTTAAGGTCTGGTAAACCTTCAATTTCAAGGATACGACCAGAGAAGATGTTCTTCTTACCTGCTTTAGCAACAGTCAATAAGCCCGCTTTAATTGCGTACAAAGGAATAGCGTTAACGAGGTCACGCAGAGTGATACCTGGTTGAAGCTTGTCACCTTTAAAACGAACCAATACCGACTCAGGCATATCTAGTGGCATTACGCCTGTAGCTGCAGCAAAAGCAACTAGACCAGAACCCGCTGGGAAAGAAATTCCGATTGGGAAACGCGTATGAGAATCACCACCTGTACCAACGGTATCAGGAAGCAACATACGGTTTAGCCAAGAATGGATTACACCGTCACCAGGGCGTAGTGAAACACCACCACGGTTCATGATGAAATCAGGTAATGTATGGTGGGTCTGAACATCAACTGGTTTAGGGTAAGCCGCTGTATGACAGAAAGACTGCATTGTTAGGTCAGCAGAGAAGCCTAGGCAAGCCAAATCTTTTAGCTCATCACGAGTCATCGGCCCCGTAGTATCCTGAGAACCTACAGTCGTCATTTTTGGCTCACAGTATGTACCAGGAAGAACACCGGCTACGCCGCATGCCTTACCTACCATTTTCTGTGCATGAGTGTAGCTCTTACCGCTATCAGCAGGCTGATCAGGTTTGCGGAACAGTTCAGTAGGCGCTAGTCCTAACGCTGTACGCGCTTTATCAGTAAGACCACGACCAATGATCAGAGGAATACGACCGCCAGCACGCACTTCATCAAGAAGTACCTGAGTTTTTAGGCCGAAAGTGCAAAGTTCTTCGCCAGTATCAGCGTTCTTAGCAACACCCTCATATGGATAAACGTCAATAACGTCACCCATATTCATTTTTTCAACATCCATTTCGATCGGTAAAGCACCAGCATCTTCCATTGTGTTAAAGAAGATAGGAGCAATTTTACCACCGAAGCAGTAGCCGCCAGCACGCTTATTAGGAACGTTCGGGATATCATCACCGAAGAACCATAAAACGGAGTTAGTAGCAGACTTACGTGAAGAACCTGTACCTACAACATCACCAACATATGCAACAGGGTGACCTTTAGCTTTGATCTCTTCGATCTGCTTAAGAGGACCTACAGAACCGTCTACATCTGGGTTAATGCCATCACGTGACATTTTCAGCATTGCATTAGCATGTACTGGGATATCAGGACGTGTAAATGCATCTGGAGCAGGGGACAAGTCATCGGTGTTAGTTTCACCCGTTACTTTGAAAACAGTAACTGTGATTTTCTCTGCCAATTCTGGTTTAGACGTAAACCACTCAGCATTGGCCCATGACTCAAGAACTTGTTGAGCGTGAGCATTGCCTGCTTCTGCTTTTTCTTGGACATCATGAAATGCATCAAATACAAGTAATGTACGTGATAATGCAGTAGCAGCAGTAGGTGCTAGTGCGTCGTCATCTAGGCAATCAATCAGCGGTTGAATGTTATAACCACCTAACATAGTACCCAGTAATTGAGTTGCTTGAACTTTATCAACTAGAGGTGAGCTTGCTTCACCTTTAGTGACAGCAGCAAGGAAGCCAGCTTTTACATAAGCGGCTTGGTCAACACCGGCTGGAACACGGTCTGTTAACAGGTTTAACAAAAACTCTTCTTCACCTGCAGGTGGGTTTTTCAGTAGTTCAACCAGCGCAGCTGTTTGGTCAGCGTCTAATGGTTTTGCTGGTACGCCTTCAGCGGCGCGTTCTTCTACGTGTTTACGATAAGCTTCTAGCACGATTTAGCCCTCATCTATTATTCCCACCGTTCTTTACTCATCACACCGGAGATCGATGCTGCGTAAAGTTTAGTCTCGTTATTAATCTGCGTGAGGATTCTAACTTATAGGCGGCTTAAAGTTAAGTTTGTAGACAATTCAGAGCGTTAGACTTTGTGCCTAAGTTACTGCATGATCCGTTCTACTATTTTGAATTTTAAGAAAAATAGGCATTTCTCAGTTGAAACATGCATTATTATACTATGCTGTTATGTAGCTCATACGGTTAACAATCTGACGGTTAATATTAAGAATTATTCAATTATGCTAGTTCAGGAAAATAAAAAGGTTAGTTCTCCCATTTGGATGGCACTATCTGATTGGGATATTAACGCAGAGCTTGATAGCGACTTGGCTGAAAATATTCAGGCCGCTTTTGAGTCTATGGATCAAAAAAGCTTGATTTATAAAGGCTCTTTAGCAAAATTGAATTTAGAGTATGCAACTCGGGCCGTTGCGTCCCAGCCTATGGAATTAATGGTGCACGTGAAACGCTTTTATCTGGCGATGCTGTGTAAATCAGAAAAGAAGGTGTTAGGAGCATTAATAGATCTACTTATTATTTTACGCTACCGAGGTAACCCTTTACTGCTTCGGCTTATTAAAGAAGCCGAGGTTATTCTTGGCGTTTCGCTTTGTGGAACCTTAAAAACAATTGCAGAAGATAAAACTGCAAATGGAATACTTAAACTGGATGTTTCAGGATCTGTCTTGATTAATGGGTGTAGTTTGCCGGCAACACACCAAAAGAGGGATAAGTCATAAATGGCTGCTAACAATGGAAGTTACCTGAATGTATTACTTGCGGGCTTTGAAGGAAGCACGCTACATACTTTAGAGTATTTTTTTCAATCACAACGTAGCGGCAAAAAATTCAAACTTGTGGACTCCCTCTTGCGCGCAGATTGGGTCATCTATAATGCTGATCAGCCCCAACCCAAAGATTTGTTACAAGATCATCTTGAAAATAAAATAGGTTTGCCCGCAATCGTTATCTCTATTAAAGAGCTTCAATGGAATAACAGCGTTACGTTATGTAAACCTTTTAGTGTTAAAGATTTAGAAAGCTCAATTACGCAGCTCTTTAATGACGTTATAGATAAGAATAAACGTGAAATAACGCCAATTATTATTGAAACTAATTCATCAGTAACATCATCATTGATAGCAGAGCCAGCAGAGCCAGCAGAGCCAGCAGAGCCAGCAGAGCCAGCAGAGCCAGCAGAGCCAGCAGAGCCAGCAGAGCCAGCAGAGCCAGCAGAGCCAAAATCAAATGTGACAACTCTTCGCGTGGTAAAAAGAAACACATTCAACATAAAGAGACGGCTAATAAAGAAGCACCTCCTGCTCCGGATGCTCACGAACAGGCGCTAACCAGTTTGAAGAAAAATGTTGCGCAATCACAACCTTCTGATGCGACTGTGTCTAGTGTGAGATCTGAAGTCACCGCAAAGCTGCTTAAGCACAATCAAACAACACGCAGACCAAAAGCGGATGTAATTGCTAGCTTAGGTGTGTCTCACTCAATAGCTGCAACAAATACAGCAACCCGTGCAGCAGCTTTGACTCCGATTATCGAGACGAAGCGAAAGGCAGCTGAAAAAAAGCAAGTTGATAGGAAAGATGTCTCACCTAAAGACTTAATTATGAGCACCGCCTTTGGTAACTTACCTGAGCTTGATTGGACTGATGAAGCAGATAGACGCCGCTTACAGATTAATCCTGATGGCATGCTCTTGCCTTGGATTAGCAAAACTGTAGAGCAGGGTAGAACTCAGAATGTGTCATTTTCAATCGATGGTTTACATTTGCGCTTAGAATACCTTCCTTGGACGGATTGCTTTGTTACTAACCTTTCAGATGAAGTGCTTTATACGGTTATGACTAGTCGCTTTGGGCTGGGTGAGTTGTCGATTAAATTTGGCGAGGTAGTAGAAGATGATCTTCAAGATGGGTTAGGCTTTTCCGAATACATTATGACTGCCGAAGAGCTGTTATGGCTGGCAGGGCTGTGGACTGCTCAAGGGCGTGTTTTGCCAGGTGATGATCCGACTAAAGCTCGCCGGTTACTGCATGCGCCTGATTGCATGAAAGACATCGCTATTCCTGAAGTGCATGCCATTATCGAGTTATGGCAAACTCGTTTAATGAGTGCATTTGAGGTGATTAGTGAGCTTAATGTTCCTCAACGGTATGTATTTGGGTTGATGGCTGCTGCTACGACAGCGATGCAATTTGAATATTAGTATTGATGTTTTTACTTACGTGATGAGAGGGTAATGTGACGACAGAAGGCGCTAAAAAACGGTACTTACAAGTGACGCCCAGTGGCGCCTATTATGCTACGGTAAACTCTCAACCAGATGATGCCCGTGCTTTATTGTTACAGTTAATGAGCAGTGAAATACCGATTGAGCACTCTCTGGATATTTTTGCGGAGTTGGCTGATTTGGATAGAGAGCTCGCTGATGCTTTATTTAAGCGTTTGCTTGCTCGACGGTTTCTTGCTTTAGTGAAAGAACCTATAGCACCACGCCAGGGTAGTCTTGAATCTACACTTTCAGATATTTTATTAACACTTTCAGCAACCGAAAAAGTGGTGCTTGGTGATGATCAGGGTTTTTGTTTAGGTTCATCAGGGTTTGACAGAGATCATGCCGATGCTTTGGCAGCACTCGCTGCCGATCTGATCTCTTTACATCAGCGACATCATTTGCTCTTGAATAAAGAGTTACAATTGATGGGTGAATCTTGGGGATTGTTAGACCCTGTTGGTAACAGTATGCTGGGAGTATGGATAATCCATATTGGCTCCCAATCATTTGCTATTGTGATTCATGACCAGCCTAATCTAAATCAGCATCAGTTTGTTGAGTTAATCAGTGCACTAGCGAGTCGCTATCTGGATCAATAAGCTTGATACGAAACAGGCTAAAAATAAAATTATGGAGATAAGTTGTTATGCGTTCTGAAATGATGAGGTCAATTCTTAGCGACCTGAATGGAACGTCTGCTGAGATAGAAGCCTCGGCAGTCATCTCAACGGATGGGTTGATGATAGAAGCTTTACTTCCAGCCAGTATGGATGAAGATAGAGTCGGTGCAATGAGCGCAGCTATGCTTTCTTTAGGAGAAAGAACAGCGCAAGAGCTGGCTCGTGGAGAACTAGAGCAGGTATTGGTAAAAGGTGTCGATGGTTATATTTTAATGACGCATGCCAATAGCGATTCTGTATTGACTGTTGTTGCTAAACCAAATGCACGTTTAGGTTTAATCTTTCTCGATGTAAAGCGTGCAGCCGAAGCAATAGGTAAACTGCTTTAATTGGGGAATTATTCTATTCATGTTTATTACGTACCATGATGGCTCTTCAAGAGAGATAACCATTATCGATCAAGAAGTCCCTTATCCAGATGGGAAACTGATCGTTTCCAGAACAGATACGGCGGGTGTTATTACTCATGCAAATCAGGCGTTTATTGAAATGTCTGGTTACTCTTTAGATGAGCTCATTGGAATAAATCACAACATTCTTAGGCACCCAGATATGCCAGCAGCAGCATTCAAAGATTTATGGGTAACCATTCAGTCAGGAAAAAAGTGGCACGGTTACGTTAAAAATCTTCGCAAAGATGGTGCTTTTTATTGGGTAAAAGCTACAGTTATTCCGAATATTCGTAATGGCGAACTGATGGGCTACACCTCTGTCAGAAGAAAGCCATCACGAAGTAAAGTTGATGCTTGTACCGCACTATATGCACAAATGAAAATGGACATGCCTAGCTGATGCAAACCTATACGTTATCTGTAAGCCCTGATTTTTCTCCTGAGCATTTGTCTGGATGGTTTATTTTTAACACCTGGTTACAAAAATCATTAGCGACGCCTTTTCATTTGGAGTTGTATGACGAGTTTGAGCTGCAGCGTCGCGATATTCAGTTAGACAAAATAGACCTTATTTATGCAAACCCTTACGATGCAGCGATGTTGGTAAGAGAAAAAGGCTTCAAAGCAGTAGCACGGCCAGCGAACACATCAGACGAAGCTGTCATAGCAGTGCTTAATGGTTCTGCTTATTTGAATATTGATGACCTTAAAGAAGGTGCGAAAGTCGCTACCACGCATGATCCTGATGTGCATATGATGGGTATGATTATGCTGGAGCCCGCTGATCTTGATCGTTCTAATGTCATTGTCACACCTGTACATAGTTATGTCATTGTTGCTAAACAACTCTTAAAAGGGGAAGCCGATATTGGCTTTTTCTTAAAAGATGCGTTCCATGATCTTTCAGACCTCATTCGAGGCCAAATGCGAGTACTAGTGGAAAGTCAGATCGACGTTATTCATCACACGCTTCTGGCGGGACCTAATGTTCAGCACCTAATCCCGCAATTGCTTGGTAATCTTTTGAATATGCAGGATGACGCTAAAGGCAAGGCTGTGCTAGAAAGCATGCAGATGACAGGCTGGTTGAAAATGGAACAAGAAGATACAGAGTTTATGATCGATTTGATTGATACATTGATAGAGTAAGATCCTAATTAGGTTAAATTAGGAATGAGTTGTGTTTCTTTGGATATTTCAATTTTATTTTTGCCGCTATTTTTTGCAACATAAAGTGCTTTATCAGAACGTCTTATTATTGCTTCTATATTCTTATCATTTACTGTCGTTAAGCTAATCCCAAAGCTCGCCGTTACGCGGATTTCTTTGCTTTTATTTTCAAAGCTGAACGGATGCTCTGCCAGCCTTGTGCGAATTCGTTCAGCAACCAGTGCTGCGCCTTCCAGCGAGCTACCAGGAAAAATGATTGCAAACTCCTCCCCTCCATAACGATAAGCGGTATCAGAGTGTCGCAAATTTTGTTTAAGAATATGGCTGAAAATTGAGAGGATTTTATCTCCGAATAAATGCCCGTAACTATCATTCATCTCTTTAAAGTCATCTAAATCGATAAGACATAGAGAGAAGTGTTGGGCGTATCGTCGGCTGCGCTCAAGTTCCAGCGTTAAACTTTCAGTAAAGAATCTTCGATTATAGAGACCCGTAAGATTGTCAGTGATGCTTAGCTTTTTATAGCGCTCTTCACTTTCTTGTAGTGCTAGCTGGCTCAGCTTCTCATTACTTATATTGGAGAGGGTTTCTATAGCGCCGATAACATTACCTTTACTATCTCGAATGCTTGCCGCCGTAAAAGATAACCATTCACCATGTTCGCCAATGTCGGGGAAGAAATCCTCTGCTTCAAAAGCATCGTCAACTAAAGCAGATTTCTTATATTTGTTTTCATAAAAGTGCGAAACGGCGTCGTCTTTACCGCCTTCGATTATGAGATCGGCAAGCGTGGGCCTTTTAGATGCATAGAATGCAATCCACTGATTTTGCGTACCAATCATTTCACTTTGTTTTTTTGCGGTGAGACGCTCTAGAGCTTGATTCCAAAAGACGATGGTATGGTTTTGGTCTAGCACAAAGGTTGGAAGTGCGATTCTGTTGAATACAGTTTCCAGTAAGCCTTCATGCTGACCCAAAGGGTTCATATCAGTAAAAGAGCTTTCGGCTACCACAAATATGCCTTCCTGTTAATTTTCGGTTCATCTAGTAATAATTGTAGGTGAACATCCACAGGAGTAACAAGTTTTTAATGAAAGTGTATACTAACGGCCTAAATAATAAGGTAGGTACCCATGGACGCGCTTAATGAAATACACGAATTTCTCGCTTGTGAAACACCGCAGTGCTGGATAGATTACGCTATACAAAATCAAGATATACTTTTGATTGACCATGCTCATTGTGAGAAAAAAGCAGCGTCTACAGCGATGACTCTAATGTTTCGTTATGTCGATAGACCTGATTTATTACATAAGATGTCTCGCTTAGCACGAGAAGAGTTAATACACTTTGAGCAAGTGCTGGAGTTGCTACAAGCCCGTGGAATTGAGTACTGCCATATGGATTCGTCTGGGTATGCCGGAGGAATGCGCAAAAATATTCGTAACCATGAGCCCGCACGACTAATTGACACTCTCATTGTTGGGGCTTTTATTGAAGCACGCTCGTGCGAGCGTTTTGCGAAAATTGCTCCCTACTTGGATGATGTACTAGCGAAGTTTTATCGTTCCTTATTAAAGTCAGAAGGACGTCATTATCAGGATTATTTATGGTTAGCACGTGAATATGCTGGCGAGCCTATCGAGGAAAGGATCGAAGTTTTTCGAAAGGCTGAGCGTTTGCTGATAGAGTCTGAAGATGATCTTTTCCGTTTTCATAGCGGAATGCCACCCGCTATATCGTAAGTAAAATGACAAACTCTAGGTTGGTGAGCTAAATTGGCTCATCAACCAATGTAAAGCCGTTTTCATCGCACTCCAAATACCATAATTGCGTGTCCCAATCACCAAGTACAACGCGTGTACCTTGACCCGCTTTAAGCTGGTTGTAATGAATCGCAGGGCGATGAGTATGGCCGTGAATTAACAACTCTATATCCGCTTCTTGCAGAACGGATGCGACGGCTAGTGGATTAACGTCCATTATATCATTTGATTTTTCTGCGTTGCGCTGCTGGCTAGTAGCACGTAACTGTTGTGCGATGCTTAAACGTTCCTTTACAGGTTTGGATAGAAATTCTTTTTGCCAGTTTGGATCTCTAACGAGAACTCTAAACTCTTGGTAGTCTTTATCATCAGTGCATAGTTGGTCACCGTGCATTAATAAAGCGTCACCAATAGGCAGGCTTACTCGATACTTTTCTTCTAACTGTTTTGCCCCGATTCTTTCAAGGAAGTGCTTACCTACCAGAAAGTCACGATTACCATGCTGGAAATACAGTTTGCAACCTTGTTCGCTTAAGGTTTTAAGCGTTTCGAAGAGAGGCTCAAATTCCGGCATAGGGACGTCATCACCAATCCATGCTTCAAAAATATCACCTAAAAGATATAGAGCATCGGCATGAGTTGCAGTGTCGTTTAAAAAATGTAAAAACGCCCGGGTAATATCCGGGCGTTCAGCTTTCAGATGAAGATCTGAAACAAACAGTACTTTCATAGAAAAATTAACTTATTCTTCAGTGATTTCAGCTGATTGAATAACAACGTCTTCAGCAGGTACATCTTGATGACCTGCAGTCATTGTTGTTTTTACGCCCTTAATTTTATTAACAACATCCATGCCATCAACTACTTTAGCGAATACAGTGTATCCCCAGCCTTCCGTAGTTTTTGCGGTGTGATCTAGGAAAGTGTTATCAGACACGTTGATGAAGAATTGAGCCGAAGCTGAGTGAGGGTCCATTGTACGAGCCATTGCTAGCGTACCCGTTTGGTTTGAAAGACCGTTGTCTGCTTCGTTATCGATTGTGTCACGTGTTTCTTTTGAAACCATGCCTGATTCAAAACCACCGCCTTGAATCATGAATCCATCGATGACGCGATGAAAGATGACACCATCATAGAAACCATCGCGTACGTACTGCTCAAAATTAGCGGCTGTAGCAGGCGCTTCCTTGTGATTGAGTTCAATAGTAATGTCGCCGTGATTGGTATGTAGAATAATCATTAATGATTCCTTTTTAGCTCTGTGTCGTTAGCGGGCTATTATACGCAAGTCTAAAATCTCTGCACGAAAAAGCATAAAATCTTTACAGTTAATTCTCTGTCCTGGCGGTGTGCAGTAAACGTCTAAGCGTTTATAATGTCTCTTCATTTTGGGCTTGAAGGCCCGGCCAACAGTTTCGGATACACACTGATAACATGTCTAACAACGAATCGAACCAGAAGCCAACTAATTTTATTCATCAAATTATTGAAAGTGATCTACAAAACAACGTACATGAGAAGATAGTAACTCGCTTTCCTCCTGAGCCTAACGGTTATCTTCATATAGGGCATGCAAAATCTATATGCCTTAACTTTGGTACAGCCGAAAAATATAACGGCGTCTGCAACTTACGTTTTGATGATACAAACCCTGATAAAGAGAGCCAAGAATATATCGACTCTATTCTTAGTGATATCAAATGGCTAGGTTATCAGTGGGGAGGAGAAATTTGTTACACCTCAACGTATTTTGATCAGTTATTTGATTGGGCTATTCATCTTATTAAAGAAGGAAAAGCTTACGTTTGTGATTTAGGTGTCGAGGCTGCACGTGAATATCGTGGAAGCTTTAGCGAAGCGGGTACAGATAGTCCATATCGTAATCGCTCTGTAGAAGAGAACCTAGCGTTGTTTGAGCGCATGAAAAATGGTGAGTTCAAGGAAGGGGCTTGTTCTCTGCGTGCAAAAATTGATATGAGCGCAGCCAACATGAATCTGCGTGATCCGATGATTTATCGTATCTTACACACTAGTCATCATCAAACAGGTGATAAATGGTGTATTTATCCTATCTATGATTTTGCGCATGGGCAATCAGATGCCATTGAAGGCATCACACATTCGCTATGTACACTAGAATTTGAAGACCATCGCCCATTATATGAATGGTTTATTGAGAACTTACCCGTTCCTTATACACCAAAACAGTATGAGTTTTCACGACTAGAGCTCAATTATACAATCACCAGTAAGCGTAAGCTCAAGCAATTAGTTGATGATAATGCTGTCACAAGCTGGAACGATCCTCGGATGCCGACCATTTCCGGTCTTCGTCGTCGTGGCTATACACCGAAATCACTTCGCCAGTTCTGTGACATGATTGGGGTTACTCGTTCAAACGGTGTTGTTGATATGGGTATGCTTGAAGCCGCCATTCGTGAGGACTTAGATTCATCAGCTCCTAGAGCCATGTGTGTGACACGCCCGCTTAAAGTTACGCTGACTAACATGGAAGAGGGTGTAGAGGAATGGTTTGAGCTACCTGCGCACCCTAAAGATGAGAGCATGGGTGTTCGTCGAGTAGGTTTGACACGTAATTTACTGATTGAGCAAGAAGACTTCATCGAAGAAAAACCTGTCGCTAAAAATAAACACGATAAGTGGAAGCGATTAGCCACTGGTGATGCTGTGCGTCTGCGTGGTGCTTATGTTATTACCTGCAATGACGTGGTTAAAAATGAATTAGGTGAGGTTATCGAGCTGTTATGCACTTATGACCCAGAAACTAAGGGCAGTAACCCGCAAGGATATAAGCCTAACGGTGTTATTCATTGGGTTTCTGAGGAGCTTTCTGAGCCATGTGAAGTGCGCTTATATGATCGTTTATTTACTGAAGCTAACCCTGATGCAGATAAAGAACATAGCTTTATGGAGTTCTTGAATCCTGAGTCTTTGGTCATTCTATCTGATTCAAGGGTAGAGAGAAGCCTTAAAGGCGCCGAACCTGAAACTCGCTATCAGTTTGAGCGTATGGGTTACTTCTGTATCGATGCAGATAGTTCAGAAGATAAACTAGTCATTAACCGCACAGTCACGTTGCGTGACTCTTGGGCCAAAGCAAAAAAATAGCCCTTTTGTGATAAGAGCAGAGCTGGGGTACCAGCTCTGCTGCTTAGTTTTCTGACTTTTATAACACCGCTGTACGATTTCTTCCTTCATGTTTTGCGATATAGAGCGCATCAACGGCACGGCCAATGAACTCTTCAATCGTCTCATCACGTACATACTGTGTTACGCCCAAGCTACAAAAAACTTCATGCTCAAAACAAAAGTTATTGTCTGCAACGGATTTACGTAACTTAGCAGCAATGAGTTCAGCTGTTTGAAGGTTTGTCTCAGGCAAAATAATCACAAATTCTTCACCTCCCCAACGACCAACAATGTCTGTACGACGCGTCTGCTGTTGCAATAGTTGAGCAAGCTCTTTCAATACGTTATCGCCGGTGTTAAGGCCATGGGTATCATTGATTGTTTTAAAGTTATCTATATCAATAAAAATACAAGATAATGTCCACTGATAGCGTGCCGACAAATTAATGTACTCAGCCAAGCTGTCTGCTAGCTTACGGCGGTTATAAAGACCTGTAAGCTGGTCTTGTTCTGCAATAACAATTAACTGAGTATTTCGAACGGTAGTGACTCTGTTCTTGTAAAGCAAAAAGCAGATGAGTAAAACCATAGCTATGACGATTAGCCAAAGAAATAAAAGGTCCGAAGAGCGACTCAGTGATTTATTTCCTTTATAGATAAAATTGGATATATCGTAATCAGCATTCAAATGCCCACTGATAAGATAGATGTTTGCCATCTCTTTAAAGCGGTTTTGATCAATATTTCCAAAAGGGCTACTCAAGTAAGCTAGTTTTTTAAGCTCTTCGCCTTCATAGATCAGTGCTTCTAGAGTACGACCTTGCGTATTATACTTTTCAAAAATAATTTTTGATGTTTCTTCAATATTATCAAAAGCATAAAGCCAACCTTTAATAGAAGATCTAAAGAATTTATCTGTCAGTAAAGGTTTTTCTTGAACCGTTTTGCTGTGAGTGAAGAGTATGTCGCTATACATATCAAAACCATAATCTGCAGGGTGGATTACAGAATATGGGAGGTTTTTCGTTATCATCTGATAAGGCTCATTAGAAATATAAGCACCCATAACGTCAGTCTTGCCGTTTATCAGATCTGAAATATCAAATGAGTGAGTTTGCTGAATGTAGTCATTAGGTGTCAGTCCCGCTCTCATTAACATTGCTTGAACTTCGACAACATCCAACGCGTCATTTGTCAGCATAAGATGCTTGTTTTTGAGCTCTTCAGGTTTGTTGATATCCCCGCGAGTCAATAACATAAGTGGGGATTTTTGAAAGGTAGCAAAGAGGGCGGTTAAGGGAGCGCCATTACCTTTATTAACAATAATTGACGATCTGCCTACAGCAAACATAATATCATCGTTAACAATCGAATTTACTGTGTCAATCCCTTGTTGGTACTCATGAATGTCAACGTTGAGGTTTTCTTGAGCATAAAAGCCTTTTTCTTTGGCAATGTAATAACCAGCAAACTGGAATTGGTGCTTCCACAATAATTGTAGCGATACCTTTTGTTGTTTGTGTGCTGAATAGCTATTGATAGACAATAGTAAAAGAGTAATTAATATCCCACAACAAGATGAACGCTTCACTTATATTCCTTATAGTAAACGTATAGGTAGTATTAAACTTGAGTGTTCGCTCAATATCTATCTTTTATGCATAAAAAAATATTTCCTATAGGATCTGTCATTTAATAAGTACAAAAAGTAGCTGTGTGACTTATCAGAGTTTACTCATTTAATATGCTAAGGAGTTGACTGAGTACCTATCTGTTGCCAAGCTTGGTGTAGGGTGTGTTGGGCTACATCAAGTGGTAAGGCAATTAAGTGCTGATCTTTCATGATTTTTATTAGTTCTAATTCCTCTAATTTTTCCAGAGCGTCAGTAATATCAAAGTCGACTTTTTGTTCCCATTTTTCTGAAAGCCAGCGCTCTATTTTATGATCAAGTTCTTGGCGGCTGAGTGGGACATCTGTCTGAAGTAAGAAGTAGTAAGCAAGAAATGCTTCTTTACACTCTTCCTCTTCCGCTGCGTCGATCAATCGATGAAAAACACCTGCGTTGTTATCTAGATTTTTAAAATATAAGTGTTGTGTTAGCGTTTGAATGAATCGTAATTTACGATTTTTAAAATTATTAAATTGTTTCCATAAGTAGCTACCTACAGCGCCAAATCCTGCAAAAATTACAATGATAGCTGCTTGGTCTAACTCCACGGGTTGGCTTTTAAGACCTAACCAAAAACCAAACAATGAAGCCAATAAAAGCAGTGATGCACCTAGCTTTGTTGTCAGCACAATACCGCCACTAATTACGGCAGGTATACCTATAAGAAGCTTGTCAACAAGACGCATTTTTATTTCAGTATTTGGAAACAGCATTTCCAAGTCTGCTTTAGGCACATTTTTAAACAGCTTTAGAACCATTCCTCCAGGCTGAAGATTAAACTCTTGTTGTCTTTTTAAATCAATATGCTCGTTAAAACGTATATAAATGGCGACTCTCTCATAGTTAACAAAACGCACTTTTGTTTTTCTTAATCCGAAAAATGAAGTGACAGTTTCTTCGGCTTCCCTTTCTCCCCGGGCAAACAGCAAAACCTCGTCAAAGTCTGAAAAATCAACGTGTAAACGCACCTTCACTAGAGAGTCATGACATAGCGCTTGCTTTAATGTTTGTTCAGTGATTTTTTCATAGTTGGCTTTATCCAATAAAGACTCTAACTGCTTGATAAAAGCAGGGTCGTCGTGATGCATGGTCGTCGGGAGGTCAACTTTGATGGTATCTGAATCAGGATTAATTTTAGAAAAACTATCTTTTAATAATTCCAGTCGTGTCTGAAAGGAGATGTGAAATAGCTTTTCTATCATAGAAGCCATCTGCCGAAATTTTTGGCGCTGCTCTTGATCTAAATCGCCTGTAGACAAGCACATTTCGATAACGTCAGCTTTTCTAAATGGAATAAAACGTAATGGATCAATAGCGTGTTTTTGCATAGGGAAAAATTAAATCTCAGCGCCAAAAATGCGCAATTCTAACAGCTGTGCAAGCAAAGCATAAGTTACCTAAATAAAATTTCTGCTCTTCTCCAAAAGTCTCCCAATAAATATAACGGGCTATCGCTAAAGGAGTGATACGCATCAAGTATGCGGAGCCTAGTTAGGATGATAATAGTATTAGCCAATAGAAATGTTCTGTTGATATCAGGAGATCGATTAAATGACAGACAAAAAGTTAACAACGAACAGAGTGCCTAACTTATCCAAGCAAGATGTTGAAACAGGGTATTTTTCTGTCACAGCTCTGGATAATGTTTTTAAAGCAAATATGGCAAAACTCACAGGTGGTATTTCACCAGCAGGGTTGCTTAGTCTTTATTTTACGTGGGTTTCTCATTTAGCTTTATCTCCAGGTAAACAAGCGAGTTTAGCGGAGAAAATGTGCCGTAAAGCTTTTAGACTGTCTAAGTCGAGTCCTAGCATGATGCAAAAAGACAGTTTGCCGTGTATTGACCCGCTACCACAAGATAAACGTTTTTCCGATCCTAGTTGGCAGCAATGGCCATACAATTATATTTATCAAAACTTTCTATTAACACAGCAATGGTGGCATAACGCTACAACCGATATTGATGGGTTATCTAAAGCGGATGAACGGAGTATTTCATTTATCGCAAGACAGATGCTAGATAGATACTCCCCAAGTAATATTCCCTTATTAAACCCTGAAGTGATTCAAAAAACGAAAAATGAAGGCGGTGCAAACTTAATCAGCGGCTTTAAAAACTATCTTGAAGATATGGACAGGCACCTTGCTGGTGAGCTACCCGCTGGCGCTAGTCATTACGTACCTGGTGAAAGCGTCGCTATCACTGAGGGTAAAGTTGTATTTAGAAACCACTTAATAGAGCTAATCCAATATACCCCAGTTACAGATAAGGTTTACCCTGAGCCTATACTTTTTGTCCCCGCGTGGATTATGAAGTATTACATTCTTGATCTCTCTGCTCACAATTCGATGGTGAAATATCTTGTTGAAAATGGGCATACTGTTTTTATGATTTCATGGCTCAACCCTACAACACAAGACCGTGATCTTGATATGGAAAGTTACAGAGAAGAGGGGGTTATGGCAGCAATTGATGAAGTGAGTACGATTTTTCCCCAGCAGAAAATTCACGCGGCCGGTTACTGTTTAGGTGGTACATTGCTATCAATTGCTGCAGCTACAATGGCAAGAGAAGGAGATAACCGTCTAAAATCAATGACTCATTTTGCAACACAAGTAGATTTTAGTGAAGCAGGTGAACTCATGATATTTACTAATGAAAGCGAGGTATCCTATTTAGAAAAAATGATGTGGGATCAAGGTGTTTTAGATGGATCACAAATGGCTGGTGCATTTCAGATTTTACACTCTAATGACTTAATTTGGTCTCGTATGGTGCATCACTACCTCTTAGGTGAACCCGAGTCGATGAATGATTTGATGGCTTGGAATACTGATCTGACACGAATGCCCTATAAAATGCACTCTCAATATTTACGTAAGCTATTTCTTAATAATGAATTAGCATCCGGTCAATACTTGGTTAAAAATAAACCAATAGCTATTCGCGATATTCATGTACCTATTTTCTCAGTAGGTACAGAGAAAGACCATGTGGCTCCATGGCGCTCTGTTTATAAACTGCATTTACAATCTGACAGTGAGGCTGTCACATTTGTATTAACCAGTGGCGGCCATAATGCAGGGATTGTCAGTGAGCCAGGCCACAAGCACCGGCACTATAGAATTTCAACCGAATATGATAGTGACTGTTATACCGATCCTGATAGTTGGATGGTAGAAAACGAAATCCGCGAAGGCTCTTGGTGGCCGCAGTGGAAAGAATGGTTAAAAGAACATTCAGGGGAGCTAGTGAAGGTTCAGCCTATAGGAAAGTCTATTTGTGATGCGCCAGGGGTATACATACATCAGAAATAACTTAATAAATTAATCTTTACGTTGAGCAGTCATCTATGGATAGCTGCTCAACGTTGGAATATTTCAGCGATACACACATTGTCTTTGCCTTGAGCCTTTGCTTGGAACATGGCGGCATCAGCACTTTTAACGAGTTCGGATATTGAGCAGCCGTGATTAGGGCAGCCACTAATACCCGCACTAGCCGTCATAAAAACTTCATTTTTATCATCGGTTAAAAACGGTATTTTAGATAGCTTTATTAAAAGCCGTTTTGTAAGTTCAAACGCGGTGTTTTGTGCCGTATCTGGAAAAAGTAGCAAAAACTCTTCCCCCCCCCAACGAAACAGCAGATCAGTTTTACGTATCAGCTTAGGCACAGTATTAGCAACATGCTGAATTGCCTTATCGCCGTTTTGATGGCCATATTTATCATTTATTGACTTGAAATTATCAATATCAAGCATGATAACTTGCATCGGTTGGCCTTGTTGCAGGCTAACGTTTAAATATTGACCGAATAATTCATAACCTGTTTTTCTATTATATAGGTCTGTTAAATCATCACGTTGAGAGCGGTGGAACAGCTTTTCCGTTAAAAGCTGGGATTGAGTTATATCTAACACTAAGCCGATCATTCTTAATGGTTGGTGATCGTTGTCGCGTTTTACTACAAGGCCACGATCATGAACCCAAATAAAGTCACCGTTACGATTTTTTAAGCGATACTTTGCTTCGTAACGAGAGCTTTTAGAAAGGAGGTGCTCTTGAAGCATTTCGGTGACACGGCTGAAGTCATCTGGGTGTACAGCAGAGCTCCATGTTTCTAATGTAGGGTTACCTATTTCATGCGGGCCGTATCCCATCATGCGATACCACTGCGGGCTTAAAAACAATGAGTCATCCGATAAATCCCAGTCCCAGAGGCCATCACTAGCTTCATTTAGAGCAAAAGCTCGGATGGTGTCGTCATTATGAAAATCATCTTCATGCTGAGCACGTAATGTAATATCACGAGCTATTGAAACAAAGTAAGGAACGTCATTATGAATGAAGTAATTTGTTCTAACCTCTACAGGGTAATCGCTACCATCTTTGCGTTTATGACGACCGACAAAGATAAAGTTGCCGGCTTCTTTGATCGCTTCAGATATTTCAGCCCACTGGGATATGCCAATAACATCTTTATTCAGGGATAGAACGCTTTGATTTAAGAGTTCACTTCGTGTCATGCCTAAAGAATTCCAGCCTTGAGTATTGGCTTCTATGATATGTGAAGTGAAGGGGTCGATAATATAAATAGCATCACTGACATGATCAAAGAGGCTATGAAAGAAAGGCATATCAATGACCGGTAAATCTGAAGGCATTTAGCTCACACTAATAATTATAATTGGTAGCTTCATTGTAGGTTAAAATCAAAATATTTCTAAATAACATACTAAAAATAAGTGATTAACTGAATGTGAACAGCGGTTAGACTAAAGTAGAAATTTGTTGCAGTGCACAATATACCTATGTAAAATAGTCGGATAATGTGGTTCGGTAGTATTTCCGGATCTTTTAATTTCTGCATTGGCGCATGGAGGTATATTTATGTACCCAAAAATACGCAACCCCGAAGACTGGCTAGAGCAACAGGAAGCTCTGCTTGATACCTACATAGAAAGAGTATTTGAATCACAAACTATCGATGAGTGGTTTAGTGCGTCACATTGGTATTTTGATGCGATAACAACGCAATTTTTGCCCCAAGCGATGTCGAAGTAAGCATTGCTGTAAAGACCTGCTAAGGCAGGTCGACTTTTTCCTTTTACATTCATTATTTTAGTTTTCCTGCTATATATTTCAAAATTACATTGCTAGCCTGCATTGGCCTAAGTTATTGTCTTTATTGCCGATACTTTGTAGGTCCACTTATGAGCTATAAGTTACCAAATGATATTTTTATTCCTTTAGCATCAGATCTTCTAGATAAAAAAAACCAAAATATGAAGCGTTGTATGATCATATTAAGGAAGCAATATTTAGTGGGCGTCTTAAAACAAATGACAAGCTCCCTTCAACTCGCTATTTAAGTAAACTAGTAGGTATCTCACGTAACTCCGTATTAACAGCGTATGAGTTACTCTTTTCAGAGGGGTTCATAGAAAGTCGAAAAGGTGCCGGGACCTTTATTGCAGATGTTGCAGATCTGAAACCCTTATTAGGTAAAGTTGCTACTACTGTTTTCACTCAGGAAAATATGCGAATTTCTGATTCAGGCAAACGAGTGAATGCAATTGAGGCGCCAACGCGCTTAGATGTTACAAAACCAAGAGAGCAATTATTACTGCCCGCACAGCCTGCAATGGACTTGTTCCCTTATAAAGAATGGCAGGCTTGTGTGACCAAGAGCTTACGTGATGTATCAACATACTCTGAGCAACCTGCAATGGGTGTTGGTTTATTGCGAGAGCAGATAAAAGAGTTTCTCCTACTCACTCGGGGCGTACGCTGTGATGTAGGTGAGGTGATGATTACCTCGGGCTCCCAGCAGGCATTATCGATAGCATTAAGTTTATTAGTTAATAGTGGCGACTCTGTTTTACTAGAGGAAATAGGTTTCAAAGGTATTGATGGTGCACTATCTAGCTTGGGGGCATTGCAAACTACATTGCCTATTGATGAGCAGGGGGTTTGTTTCAATAAAGATGACGATATATGCCAGCAGGCAAAAACATTAATCTTAACCCCTTCGCGCAGCTTCCCTTTAGGGCACACTCTGTCGCTACAGCGTCGTTTAGCCATTCTTGAGTGGGCTTATGAGACTCAAGGATGGATTATTGAAGATGATTATGACAGTGAGTTTATCTTTAGCGGTCATAGTATTGCCTCATTGCAAGGCTTAGATTCTGGTGGCAGAGTAATTTATGCGGGGACTTTTAGCCGAACGATGTTCCCAGGTATTCGCCTAGGTTATATAGTATTACCCGCTATACTTGTCCCACTTTTTAATAAATATAAACGCTTTGTTGATGGAGGCCTATCAGCACAACAACAAGCTGCAATGGGGCTGTTCATGCAAAGCGGTGCTTATAGCCGGCATTTACGCCGAATGAGAAAGTTATATAAGTCTCGAAAAACAACACTTGATAACCTCGTAGAAAAAGAGATTCCGAGTCTATCGCTCATACCTAGTGATGGGGGAATGCACAGTGTTTATTCTTTTCAAGAAAATCAGAATGATATAGCTATTTGCCGTAAAGCAAATCAACAAGGCTTAGGTATTCGTGCATTATCATCTTACCAGCGCCCTCAGCAAGATAATAAAAACAGCCGTACAGGTATTGTTTTAGGCTACGCAGGAGCAACAGAAGAGCAGATGCACAAAGGGGTGGCCCTGCTGCGTCAGATTATGGATGAGGAATCTATAAAAAATTGCTGACTATTCTGTTAGATATGTGTTTAATGATTTCTAATTTCAATTACCAAAAAGTATCAGGGTTGTTTCATGTTAGAGCTTTCAATACTGGCCGTATTCGTGCCTACATTCTTCTTTGTATCAGCTACTCCAGGAATGTGTATGACGCTTTCAATGACGATGGGTATGACGATTGGTTTACGCCGAACACTGTGGATGATGGCTGGTGAGCTAGTTGGTGTAGGACTCGTTGCATTTTTATCTGTAATTGGCGTCGCGGCTATCATGCTAAATTATCCCGAAGTTTTCGCTATATTTAAATATGTTGGTGGTGCCTATCTAGTCTTCTTAGGTGTGCAAATGTGGCAATCTAAGGGCAAAATGGCTGTTACATCTGAGAACTCAGTTTCAAGCACATTGAGCCGTAAAGCACTTGCGCTGCAAGGCTTTGTCACTGCAGTAGCTAACCCGAAAGGTTGGGCGTTTTTTATCTCTCTCTTACCACCATTTATAAACTCTCAAGCACCGTTAGCGCCTCAATTAGCTGCATTGATTGTGATTATTCTGACAGTAGAGTTTATTTGCCTATTAGCTTATGCAAGCGGCGGGCGCACAATGCGCCGCTTCTTACAAAAGAACGGCAACATCAGTCTGATGAACCGCATTGCGGGGAGCCTAATGATGGGTGTCGGAATTTGGTTAGCTACGGGTTAGCTCTCTACTGCTTGGATGTGGGGGTACTTTAGTAAAATTTTCAGAGGAATAATTCTCAGTGTGGTTGTGTAGCCCACTTGGTATAGTGCATTTTTTTGCTCTTGATTGAGTTTAAACTCTGTAGGAGAAATGCTGCCCGCATGAATCACAACGGTTGAGTGCCAATAGTGGTCGTTAATATACTCTCTGGACATGGTTGTCATGAAAGTTCTGATTAATAATGCCATATAGCTAATCAAGGGAAAAAACCTAAATCCTTTAGGGTTGGTTACTTCTTGAATACTGCTTAACCTGAACACAACTACTGGCGAATCATCTCCCGCCCAATTTTGTTGCAGAGCTTCCTCTGACAGAATGCTTCCATCAACCATTAGCTGGCCACTGAACTCTTTAAAACTAAATATGATTGGAATAGATATGGAAAAGCGAACCGCTAAAGATACTTTAAGGTTTGGTGTCCGTTCTTTATCGAAAATAACCGGTTGACCCGAGCGAACATCGGTCGCAACAACATGAAACGAATAGGGAAGCTCGGCAAAAGTAATACCATCAAGTTTATCGTCGATCCATGCCTCGAAACTATCTCCTGTGGAGAGTCCGCCTGAGCGTAGCAATCTGAATAATGAATGGCCTAAAAAGTGACTGAAATCTGTTTCTTCAGCGATGACTCTAATTTGCTTTAAAGAATAGCCAGCAGCATATAGTGCACCAACAATACTACCGCCAGACACTCCAACCAGCGTTGAGAACTTTAGTCCCATCTCTTCAAGTGCTGTTAAAACACCAATATGTGCAGATAGCCTACTTCCACCTCCAGCTAATACTGGAACAATACTCGAAGCTGACGAACTGATTTCTGCTTCATCTCTATTCAAACGACTGATACCTAGATTAAATAATTGAGAAATATATAACATTATAGCTGTATGTGCCTATAAACCCTTACTTTTGGATAGGTATATTATCTTTCTTGGTCCTATTTCAAACAGATAACTCGGTAGATCATGATGAAATAGTAAATTTTTTAACTAAATCGATATACCAATAGGTTGATTATGAAGCAAACGAAATACCTTTATATGGGCAAGATTCAAGCTGTTATTTTTGATTGGGCAGGAACAACAATCGATTATGGCTCACTTGCACCTGTCAACGCTTTTTGTGAGCTATTCAAATCTCATCATGTAGCTATTACTTTATCCGAGGCTCGGGCGCCCATGGGCGTTGAGAAAAGAGAACACATTCGCCAGCTCCTCTTAATACCGCGTATACAGCAAGCCTGGTTGGACACTCATCGTATGGTGCCTGATGATAACGTAATTGATCAGCTATATAATGAGTTTATACCTATTCAAAAGGTGAGTATTGCAGAACGTTCGGAGTTGATCCCTGGTGTTAAAGCCGTGTTTGATTACTTAATAGCGCATGGGATTAAAGTGGGTGCCAATACTGGATATAGCCAAGAAATGATCACTGATATGCGCCAAACCGCTACAGCACAAGGTTACAAGCCTGCTTCTGTTGTTTGTGCTACCGATGTATTTAGAGGGCGTCCTTTCCCAGACATGTTGTTAAAAAACATGCATGAACTTGAAGTTAGTGCTGTTCAATCAGTCATAAAAGTTGATGACACTATCGCTGGCATTCAAGAAGGCTTAAACGCAGGTTGTTGGACAGTAGGGGTCACGATAACAGGAAATGAAGTCGGACTGGATTTACCTGAATGGAATAAAATGTCAATTGAACAACAGCAAATCCTTCGCAGTACTGCTTATGAAAGACTTCACAATGCTGGCGCTCATTTTGTAGTTGATTCAGTCGCAGAGCTACCGAAAATAATAGCTAACATTGAAAAAAAGCTCAGTAATGGAGAGCAACCTTAACCTGCCTTCTTTGTCATAAGTACTGCGATAAATATTTTTATCTTAATAAAACCACCCAGCTATTTGTTATTTCTGGTGAACTAACGTCTAATAATGCAGCCAAAGTAGCAATGTTTTGCATCTAAATGCTTGATGCCAAGCTAGCTAATACTTCGGTAATCTGGGTTTGTTTAGATATCTACTTTGAGATAGATCAGGCAAAAGCTTTGTCACTAGAGCTTTCGCCTGACACTATTTTAAGGAATTAATATGAAAACTATCGTCATTGTAGGTGGCGGGGCTGGGGGGCTTGAATTAGCCACTCGGTTGGGCCATCAATATGGGAAACAAGGTAAAAGCACACCTGACCAACAAATAGAAATTATCCTTGTAGATAAAAACCGCTCACATATCTGGAAGCCGCTGCTGCATGAAATCGCCACAGGCTCTTTAGATATCAATACTGATGGGGTTGTCTATCGTGCCCACTCTAGTCTTCACTATTACCAGTTCCAACAAGGAACAATGACCGGTATTGACCGGGAGAATCAAACCATCCTTTTGCAAGCACTCGATGATAATGAAGGTAAAGAAATACTCCCACCGCGTGAGATTAAGTACGATACGCTAGTAATGGCTGTTGGTAGTGTAAGTAATGACTTTGGCACGCCTGGTGTTGCTGAACATTGTTACTATCTTGATTCGCACCTTCAGGCGGAACGCTTTCATCAATCAATGCTGAATCACTTTTTAAGGATTAACCAGCAGTCCGATAGCCCGGATGCTGAGCAAGGTGTTTTAGAACTAGCCATAGTCGGTGGCGGAGCAACGGGGGTTGAGCTTGCCGCTGAGCTTTATCATGTAGCTGACTTATTAAAAGTTTACGGTATGCCTGAGATGTCAGCTAAGCGATTAAAAATAGCATTAATCGAAGCAGGTCCGCGCTTACTTCCTGCCTTACCTGATCGCATTGCACTAACAGTAAGGCGAGAATTACAAAAGTTGGGGGTCGAAATACGTGAAAATACACGTGTTATAGCGGCAGATCCCGAAGGGTTTGAAACAGCAGACCAACAACGTATATCCGCAGATATTACCGTGTGGGCTGCTGGAGTTAAGGCACCCGATTTTATTAAGTCACTTGACATGTTTGAGACTAACCGAATCGGTCAAATCATAGTAAAACCAAGCTTGCAAAGCAGTGTGGACGATAATATTTATGTTATCGGTGATTGTTCTGCATGTGAGCAGCCCGACGGTAGTTGGGTTCCACCAAGAGCACAGTCCGCTCATCAAATGGCTGATTTGGTCAGAAAGAATATTAAACTTCAATTAAAACACAAGCCTTTACAAGACTATATCTACAAAGACCATGGATCATTAGTGAACTTGAGTAAATACAGTACTGTGGGGAGCTTGATGGGGAACCTAAATAAAGGGACCATGTTTATCGAAGGACGTCTTGCGCGCTTTGTTTACATCTCACTTTATAGGATGCACCAGATAGCTATACATGGCTGGTTACGTGCCACTGCAGTAATGCTTGCACAGAAAATTGCTAATAGCGTTAAACCCAAAATGAAACTGCATTAATGGTATGATTTGTCGCTAGAATTTTTAAAACGACAAATGATAAGGACATACCATGTTTGCATTTTTTGAGCGGTTAGTTGCACCGTTTCCATCAGAGGAGCCGCAGCAACCGCCCAAAGGTATTTATGCGTTTTGCCGCCATTATACGAAGGGGAGTGAGCTGTACCTTTTATTGATGGCGGTGTTAACAGCCTTAATCGCTATCTCAGAAGTTATGTTGTTTGGCTTTATGGGAGAACTCGTTGATTGGTTAGTCACTAAATCCCCTGAAACACTGTTTCAAGATGAAGGTGGCCGCCTTATAACAATGAGCCTAGTCGTACTGGTAGTTTTACCATTGCTTGTACTACTGCATGGCTTATTGGTTCATCAAACATTGCTTGGCAATTACCCCATGTCAATTCGTTGGATGACACACCGTTATTTATTAAAACAAAGCATGTCTTTTTATAGCAATGATTTTGCTGGCCGTATTGCGACTAAGGTTATGCAAACCTCTTTGGCGATTCGTGAAACCGTCATGAAAATACTCGATGTACTGATGTTTGTATTGGTGTACTTCATCTCTATCGTTGTACTGGTTGCCCAAGCGGATATTAGATTGATGTTCCCTATGATTATTTGGATGGGATGTTATATCGGTATTCAGATGTACTTTGTACCTAAGCTAAAACGGGTATCAATGGAGCAAGCAGATGCACGCAGTATCATGACAGGCCGCATTGTTGATAGTTATACCAATATCCAAACGGTTAAATTGTTTTCTCATACTGACCGTGAGTCGCGCTATGCAGAAGAGGGGATGAACGGTTTTTTAGATACTGTCTATCGCCAGATGCGTTTAGTGACAGGCCTTAATTTTTGCGTACAGTTCATCAACTATTTTTTAGCATTTTGTGTTGCTGCATTTTCAATTTGGTTATGGAAAGACAGCGCAATTACGGTAGGAGCTATTGCTATCGCCGTGAGTCTTGCACTACGTATTAACGGAATGGCGCAATGGATCATGTGGGAGATAAGCTCTCTGTTTGAGAACATTGGAACAGTCAGTGACGGTATGAAAACAATGTCGACGCCACAAGAAGTAGCCGATATTCCCCATGCACAAGCATTAGATGTCAAACAGGGTGCTGTTAAATTTGATCAGGTTGGTTTTCACTACGGTCAAAAATCAGGGGTAATTGATCACCTTAACTTAGATATTAAACCCGGTGAGAAAATTGGTATTGTAGGGCGCTCTGGTGCTGGAAAATCAACACTGGTCAATCTGTTGATGCGTTTCTATGATGTCGAGTCTGGTCGAGTTGTTATTGATGGGCAAGATATCAGCCAAGTGACGCAAGAAAGCTTACGCCAACACATCGGCATGGTGACACAAGATACTTCTTTGTTGCACCGCTCGGTGAGAGATAACATTTTATATGGTCGTCCAGATGCAACTGAAGAAGAGTTGCGTGACGCCACTGAAAAAGCTGAAGCAAGCGAATTCATACAAAAGTTAACCGACCCAGCAGGGCGAGTTGGCTTAGATGCTCAGGTAGGTGAGCGTGGTGTCAAGTTATCAGGAGGGCAACGTCAGCGAATAGCAATAGCGCGTGTATTGTTAAAAAATGCACCTATTCTTATTCTTGATGAAGCAACTTCTGCCTTAGATTCAGAAGTTGAGGCCGCTATTCAGCACAGCTTGAATAAACTGATGGAAGGCAAAACTGTGATTGCGATCGCGCACCGCTTATCAACAATTGCAGCAATGGATCGCCTAATCGTTATGGAGCAAGGTGAAATTGTTGAGCAGGGTACTCATCAGGAGCTTGTCGCTTTCGGTGGAATTTATGCGAAATTATGGGCGCACCAAACAGGTGGGTTCTTGGGGTTGGATATCAGTGATTAACCTTAATTCTAATGAGTAAATAACAATCGGTTCATCTGCTTTCCTAAAAAACCAGTTCAATCGTAAGAGTGAGCTGGTTTTTAAAATTACTCGATATAAAGTCGGTTAAAAATCTCTTAGTGAGTACCTTAGCTAGTTGTTTTTATCGATATTTTTTATTTCGAAAATACTGATGCTTGCTTTTATAATTAGAGTACTTCTTCGCTCTAATGGGTCGATGTGCATCCCTCTTATAGTGCTGCTTGTATCCTTTCTTATTGTGTTCTCTGTTATGACGCGTTTGATACTTCACCCTAGGTGAATAAGGGTAATGTTGATAGGATCGATTAAGTGGGCTGTGTGGAACAAGATAAGTGCTTGAATAGTTTTGATGAGAATAGTGATGCTGCTGATATCTTGATGACCGACGTATTTTTTGATCGCTATACAGGTAAATTGGCGTTCCAAGCGAAACAGATATGGCTCCATGCGGGAAGAAAAAATTCAGTGCACCGTTGGCTACAATATCAACCTCGGCCTTGGCGGGCATAATCAACAACAGTGAAATGAGTAAAGCCATGCTTAAACGATAAGGTAAATTGTATATGCTACGCATAACGGTTACCTCCTGACTAATTGCACTTAGGTATTTAGGTGCTATTTCAGCATATCCCTTAATAGAAATGATTGTCAGTTATAGAATTGCTAAGAAGTGTAAAGTTTTGTTAAGCCAGTACTCTTTATCTATGGGTTTTATCAGCTTCGGCTACTCCGATAAATTTATTTTTTATTCGTTAACATCTTAAAAAACTTAATCTTTATCGCTTGACGGAACTAAAAAATATTCATGTAATCACATTATCTAAAGGGGGTAATTTAGCCCCAATAAGGGGACTCTATGGAGCAATCGCTCGCCATTGCCGTTGGTTTTATTGCTGTACTCTCTCTATTACTATCGCCAAAAGCGAAAAGTGACGGAGCATTTTTTAAAGGGTTATCTCCCGCAGGGGAGCAACCCGGGTTATTACTCCTTATCTTTTCACAAGTGACGACATGGATTTTTGCACGCTCTTTACTTAATGCCGCAATCCTGGGTTTCTATTATGGGGTTTGGGGTACCTTAGCCTATGCCGCATACTACTTGTCATTTCTGACTGGTGCTAAAATCATTGACTCGGTACGTTTTCAACACGGCTTCACTAGCATTCAAGCATTTTTAGATGACCGTTTTGGTGCTTGGGGTACTCGCTGTTACAACTTTGTTGTTGGTATAAGGTTAGTGAGTGAGATTTTTGCCAATATTCTAGTTATTGGTATTTTGTTTGGTGTTGCTGGTAGTAGTTCGTACATGTTCGCTGTTATTGCCTTTGCTGTTATTACGCTTGTGTATTCGATGTTGGGTGGCTTACATGCGTCTTTGCGTACAGATCTAATGCAGATGATATTGTTTCTTGTTGTATTAGTGGCGCTTACTATCCTAGTGATCGCTAGCGGTAACGCTACACTGGATAACTTGCTGTTTAAGCCTTTTGAAATCACGGACCCGGGTCCTATTTTATTGCTTGTTGCTTTATTGCAAGTGTGGAGTTATCCAATGCATGACCCTGTCATGATGGACCGCGGTTTTCTGGCTGATCGAGACACAACAAGAAAAAGTTTTTTACATGCCGCATGGATAAGTGTGATCTGTATTACACTTTTCGGGACTTTCGGTGTAATAGCCGGTGCTCAAGCACAGTCGGGAGAAGCAATGAATGCAGTTTTATTACGCATTCTGGGTGATGTACCCATGTTGCTTTTTAATGTGATGCTAGTTATTTCAGCTATGTCTACGTTAGATAGCACGTTATCGAGCTCCTCAAAATTGGTCGCTGTTGATATGAAATGGGTCGCACCCAATGTGCGAAATGGCCGTATGACAATGGCAACCTTTATGCTGGTTGGTTTGCTTTGTGTTTTCTTAGGCAATAAAGATCTGTTTAGCGCTGTTGCTGTAAGCGGTACTGCCTCTATGTATCTTGCGCCGGTTATTTTCTTCTCTTTATGGGGTGGGAAAACAGACATTCCAGTGTGGAGTTATCTGGCAACATTCTTGCTCGCTTTAACAGGTGCAGCGCTCTACTTTATTGAGTCAGCAGGGCACACACAGCTCTTAGGCAACTATCATAAATACACAAAATTGTTGTTTATTTCGGCTTCGATTTTAATAGTGGGTTGTGTGTTTTTCTGGCTGGGCTCATTAAGTAATTCACAAAAACAACGTATGCAAGTAGCCGCATAATGACAATATTTAATCCTATATCAACGCGTCCCCTTCTTGTTTTCGGAGGGGCTTATAGTAATGCATCAGCCACTGAAGCGTTAATTGCTGAGGCTCAGCGATTAAGCATTCCACCCAGTAATATCTTGTGCACAGGTGATCTTGTTGCTTATTGCGCATCCCCTCAAGAAACAATAAATTTAATCAAAAATTGGCAGATCGCCGTGGTTATGGGCAACTGCGAAGAGTCCTTTGGCAATGATGCAGACGATTGTGGCTGTGGCTTTGAAGAGGGTACTGCTTGTGATTTACTTTCAGCAGACTGGTTTAACTTTTCGAAGCCTAGAATTAGCATGGCTAACAAACAGTGGATGAAAGCGTTGCCTCGTTCTATTGAGTTTAACTTTGCAGGGTTTCGTTGTGAGGCAATACACGGTGGAGTCGATCGGATTAACCAATTCATCTACACTTCAGATGAGGACGAAATCTCTCAGCAACTAAATAAAGTCGATGTTGATATCGTCTTTGGTGGCCATTGCGGTATCCCCTTTGGTAAACGCTCAAGAAATAAAACGTGGCTCAATGCGGGGGTGATTGGCATGCCCGCTAACGATGGAACACAAGATGGTTGGTATATGCTTGTGACACCTAAACAAGATGGAGTCAATGTTGATTGGTACCGGCTGCCATATGACGCACAGTTAACAGCAGACACTATGCAAAGAGAAGGTTTAAATACGGGCTATAAAGACGCTTTACTGACCGGTACTTGGCCGAGTGCAGATGTGTTGCCGGCTGAAGAGAAAGCCGCTTCGGGACAACAGTTGAGTCTAGAGAGTATGCATCTTGAGATGACACAGGCATGATAGATTAAGTGATGCATCGTATCCCTTCAGAGCCTAAGACAAACCCTCAGTTTGGTACTGCGGTAAGCCGTAGACCTATCGGCGTTTTTGATTCTGGCGTTGGCGGTTTATCGATTATTAAGGTCATTCAGCAATACTTGCCCAATGAAGACATTGTCTATATCGCTGATCAAGCGTTCGCGCCATATGGTGGTCAAACTGAGGAAACCATTACGCAGAGATCGCAGTATCTTGTTAATTCGCTGATAGAAAAAAACTGCAAAGCGATAGTAATCGCCTGTAATACTGCAACCGCAGTTTCAATAGCCCGCCTTCGTGCAACAGCTTCGATCCCCATTATTGGTATTGAACCGGGTATTAAACCTGCCGCTTTACGAAGTGAAACCGGTGTTATTGGTATTTTAGCAACACCCCAAACATTAAAAAGTACAGCATTTCTAGACTTAAAGGAGCGCTTTACTAAAAATGTAAACATTGAGTCACAAGCATGCCCGCGCTTTGTTGAATTAATAGAAAAGGGTGTCTTTTATGGTGATGAAGTTAAATCTGCTGTATCAGATTACGTTGCTCCTTTATTAGAAAAGCAAGCTGACCAAATTGTTTTGGGCTGTACACATTATTCTTTTCTAACGAATGAAATAAGCCGGTTATTACAGGGTAAGGCAGCGATTATCGATACAGCTCATCCGGTTGTCGTGGAATTGGAAAGGGTATTAGATAAACACCATCTTATAAATGATAGTGTACTCAGGAATACGTTGTATTTCACGTCGGGAGATCCTTATAAGTCTTCAAGAGTAATGAGTCAGCTATTAGGAAATAATGTTCATGTATACGCTTTGTCCAAATTTTTCCTTGAGGAATAGAGCTATTTTAGCGCTTAATAAAACCGGTTATATCTTCAATTTTACCGCTTAATTCACTCTTATAACCCGCCAAATTTTGCACTTCATTATGAAAAAGATCACTTTTTATAATCTCTATAAATTGGCTCACGGATGCTTTTTGGAGGCTTTTCTGATGACAAACAAATACGTAATCTTCGCTACATATAGGGATAAATCCGAGCCCAAATTGATATGCTGCCTGCTCAACACCAAAACCTACATCGGCCATACCCGCAGCAATATAAGCAGCAACCGCAGAATGGGTGAACTCACGATTGTTATAACCCTCGATATTATCCGCACATACACCTTCATTTTTTACTAGTTGGTCGAGTAGTGCGCGAGTACCTGAGTCCTCTTGACGATTAATAAACCTAATGCCCTCGTGTGTTAAGTCCTGTATTGAATGAATGTTTAAGGGATTGTCTTTTTTGATCATTAGTCCTTGTTGTCGTGATATAAAACGAATTACTTTGTGAGACCGAGGCTTGAGGAGTTGTTGGTAGCGTTCTATTAACGAGGGAATAACAACACCGGCTGGCATATGAAACCCTGCAATATCACAAGCATCACGATTAAGTGCTGTCAGCGCCTCTAAGGGGCTGCTGTATTGCAGGTCAAGCTGTAAACCTTCGCAAACATCAGGTAAAAGGGCTACAGCGTAACCGTGGCTTGCTTGAATACGCAGCAGTGGCGTGAGGTTGACGAGCGCTTTTTGTATTTCTACGTTGAGTTCTGATGCCAAATTAGCCATTTGTGGTTGAAAACGAGCCATTACGCGTTGTTCTGCCCACAGTAGTTTATCTCCTAGCGGGGTAAGTGTTGCCCCTCTGCCTTTTTCGAGCTTAACTAACTGAGCCCCAAAAAAATCAGCCCACTTATTGAGCATATTCCAAGCATGACGATAAGAAATACCAGCAGACTCAGAGGCAGCGGTAAGCTTTTTGTGCTGATTAATGGCTGCCAATAAGCGAAAGAGCTGTGGATCCAGTGTATTTCCAGCTTCATCTCGAAACGACCAAGTAGGATCGATATGTATTCTTTTACCAGGCATTAACGTATCTCGTTCTTAGAAAAACCCATTGATTACTCAGCTGTTCAAATAGGTAGTAAAGTGCATATATAGTGAGTATTAATCAATTTATTAGCATTCAATGCCTGTATTTTCACATAAATTCATAATATGCACAAAAATTCATATTTTTTGTATCCCTTGGGAATGGTAATTTATCAGGTATAAAGTATGACAGGTGGATTTATAAGGGTTTCATTATTCAAATTTATTCCCTTTAAAAGCCTGTCCACAATAAAGCTATTAAATTCAGTAGCACTAATAACAAGATCTCTGACAGAAACTGAGTAGGTACCAAACGTATGAATGACAAGGCCAAATGGGATCCCCAAGCAGTACAGGGGATCATTGCATCGCTGCAACATAAACCCGGTGCTTTATTGCCCATCTTGCATGGCATACAGAATGCTTTGGGTTATATCCCCCCTGATTCAGTTCCAATGATTGCTGATGCAATACAGCAGACACGCGCTGAAGTACACGGGGTCATCACGTTTTACCACCATTTTCGTTTAACGCCTCCAGGACGCATTAAATTAGAAGTGTGTCGTGCAGAAGCCTGCCAAGCACGAGGCTCTCGTGATCTTGAATTTCATGTCAAAGAAAAATTAGGCATTGATTATCATCAAACAACGCTGGATAGAGAGTTTAGTTTGGAGCCTGTTTATTGTTTAGGTAACTGTGCTTGCGGTCCAACTATTCGTGTTGACGACGATATAATAGGGCGTATCACACCTGAAAAGTTTGACCTTCTGGTTGATGAGTTAACAACTACTGCGCTGGAGATAAGATAATGAGCCATAAAATTTTTATCCCACGTGATACAACGACTTTAGCCCTTGGTGGTGAACGCGTCGTTACAGCTGTTCTAAAAGAAGCACAAGCACGTAAATTAGATATAGAGATTGTTCGCAACGGTTCGCGAGGAATATCGTGGCTTGAGCCTCTTATTGAAGTTGAAACGGCAACTGGACGTGTTGCATATGGCCCTGTTGAACCTCATGACATTGCAGCCTTGTTTGATACAGGCTTTTTAAACGGGAATGCTAGCCATCGATTGTCTCTGGGTGACCCTGAAGAAATTCCTTATCTAAAGAAACAACAGCGTTTAACATTTGCCCGTGCAGGTGTTATAGACCCTGTTTCTATTGAAGATTATAAAGCACACGGTGGTTTTAAAGGGCTGGATAAAAGCCTAACTCTGACCGGCCAAGACATTGTTGATGAAGTCAAAGCATCAGGTTTGCGTGGTCGTGGTGGTGCAGCATTTCCCACAGGGATTAAATGGCAAACTGTTCACGACTGTAGCGCCGATCAAAAATACATCGTCTGTAATGCAGATGAAGGTGACTCAGGTACATTTGCTGACCGGCTTGTTATGGAAGCTGACCCGTTAATGCTGATTGAAGGCATGATCATTTCAGGTTTAGCTGTTGGAGCTACGCAGGGGTATATCTATTTACGCTCTGAATACCCTGTTGCTCATCAAGTTATGAATGAAGCAATTGCCAATGCTTACGCGTCGGGATATCTCGGTGGTGACATTCAAGGAAGCGGAAAAGCATTCAATTTAGAAGTGCGTTTAGGTGCAGCCGCTTATATTTGTGGTGAAGAGACCTCTTTGCTGGAAAGTCTTGAAGGTAAGCGTGGCTTAGTACGTTTTAAACCACCACTGCCTGCAATTGAAGGGCTGTTTGGTAAGCCAACAGTCGTTAATAACGTACTGTCGTTGGCGGCGGTACCTTTTATTATGGATAAAGGCAGTAAAGCCTATGCTGATTGCGGCATGGGACGCTCTCGCGGTACGTTACCATTTCAGCTAGCAGGAAACCTCAAACAAGGCGGGTTGGTTGAGTTAGCATTTGGCCCCACACTACGAGAGCTAATTGATGATTTTGGTGGCGGAACCGAATCAGGGTTACCAATGCGAGCAATACAAGTAGGCGGCCCCTTAGGTGCTTACCTGCCAGAGAGTCAATGGGATACGCCGTTAGATTATGAGGCCTTTTCGGCCATTGGTGCAGTGCTTGGACATGGCGGCATTGTCGTATTTGACGAATCAGTTGATATGACTGAGCAAGCACGCTTCTCCATGGAGTTTTGTGTTGCCGAGTCTTGCGGTAAATGTACACCTTGTCGAATCGGCTCCACACGCGGTGTTGAAGTGATTGATAAGATCAGATCAGGCAATAATGTAGAAGCCAATTTGGCATTATTGGATGACTTATGTGAAACCATGATTGATGGGTCTTTATGTGCCATGGGCAGCATGACGCCAATCCCTGTTAAAAGTGCATTTCAATACTTTTCAGAAGATATAGCACTCGCCAATGCATCTTCTTCAGTTCAGGCGGAGGCTAAATAACATGTTACAACACTTTGATCCTAATAAAGATTACGGTACGCCTGCGCGTGTATCTGAAAACCTCATTACGCTTGAGATTGATGGCGTTGCTGTCACAGTGCCTGAGGGAACTTCTGTGTTGCGTGCTGCGGCATTAGTCGATATCAACATTCCTAAATTGTGCGCCAGCGATAATCTAGATGCTTTTGGTTCTTGCCGACTTTGCGCGGTACAGATTGAAGGCCGCCGAGGCTACCCGGCATCTTGTACGACACCGGTAGATGCTGGGATGAAAGTCGTCACACAGAACGAAAAAATTGCAAAACTGCGCCGTAATATTATGGAGCTGTATATTTCAGACCACCCATTGGACTGCCTGACCTGTCCATCAAACGGTGACTGTGAACTACAGGATATGGCCGGAGCCGTTGGCTTAAGGGAAGTTCGTTATGGCTTTGATGGCCATAATCACCTAGACGCAGAAAAAGATCTATCAAACCCTTATTTCAGCTTTGATCCTAGCAAATGTATCGTCTGCTCGCGTTGCGTGCGTGCATGTGAAGAGGTTCAAGGGACATTTGCATTAACGGTTGATGGCCGTGGTTTTGACTCTAAAATTGCAGCGGGGCAGGACGATTCGTTTCTTGAATCCGACTGTGTCTCGTGCGGTGCGTGCGTACAAGCATGCCCAACCTCAACCTTGATGGAAAATAATGTCATTGAGATGGGCCAACCCGAGCATAGCGTTGTGACAACCTGCGCATACTGTGGTGTTGGCTGTTCTTTTAAAGCCGATATGAAAGGCGATCAAGTTATCCGCATGGTGCCATATAAAGGCGGGGAAGCTAACCAAGGGCACTCTTGTGTCAAAGGCCGTTTTGCTTTTGGTTACGCCACTCACAAAGACCGTATTAAAACACCCATGATTCGCGATAGTATCAACGAAGCATGGCGCGAAGTAAGCTGGGAAGAAGCGATTGGCTTTGCTGCAAAACGCTTAAAAGACGTCCAAGCAACCTATGGCCGAGAGAGCATTGGTGGCATCACTTCTTCACGTTGCACTAACGAAGAAACCTACTTAGTTCAGAAGCTGATCCGAGCTGGATTTGGTAACAACAATACAGATACCTGTGCGCGTGTTTGCCATAGCCCTACGGGTTATGGTCTGAAAACCACACTGGGTGAATCTGCGGGAACACAAACCTTCGATTCGATTAAATATACCGATACGATGTTAGTAATCGGCGCAAACCCAACCGATGCGCATCCGGTGTTTGGCTCCATGATGCGCCGCCGTTTACGCGAAGGTGCGCAGTTGATTGTTGCTGACCCTCGTAAAATTGACCTATTAAAAACGCCTCATCTTAAAGATGCCATACATCTACCGTTGCGCCCAGGTACCAATGTTGCCTTAGTGAACTCACTTGCACACACCATCATGAGCGAAGGCTTAGAAGATAAAGCATTTATAGCCTCACGCTGTGACGATAAAGCATTCATCAAATGGCAGGCATTCATTACAGAAGAGCGTAACTCACCTGAAGCGATGCAAAGCATTACCGGTGTTGATGCTGAAGATGTTAGAAAGGCGGCTCGCGTGTATGCCTATGCAGGTAATGGTGCGATCTTCTATGGGCTGGGTGTAACTGAGCATAGCCAAGGATCAACTATGGTCATGGGCATTGCAAACTTAGCGTTGGCTACCGGTAATATTGGCCGTGAAGGTGTGGGGGTTAACCCATTGCGTGGCCAAAATAACGTACAGGGTTCTTGTGATATGGGTTCTTTCCCTCATGAGTTACCAGGCTATCAGCATGTTGCCGATGATGAAGCACGTGGCCGGTTTGAAGCCGCATGGGGCGTTAAGCTAGATGATGAACCCGGCTTACGTATCCCTAACATGTTTGATGCGGCACTGGCTGGCAGCTTCAAAGCCTTGTATGTGCAAGGTGAGGATATCGCTCAGTCTGACCCAAATACTCAACATGTAGAAGCAGCACTTAAAGCACTGGATTGTGTGATAGTGCAGGATATATTCCTCAATGAAACAGCAAAATTTGCCCATGTTTTATTACCGGGATCTACGTTTCTTGAGAAAAACGGCACCTTTACCAATGCCGAGCGCCGCATCAATCGTGTTCGTAAGGTTATGCCTGCGTTAGCAGGGAAGGAAGACTGGGAAGTCACAGTAGCGCTTTCAAATGCGTTGGGTTATGAAATGAATTATAACCATCCTTCAGAAATTATGGATGAAATTGCCAGTCTTACGCCTAGCTTTACCGGCGTAAATTATGAGCGCTTAGAAGAGCTAGGAAGCATTCAATGGCCGTGCAATGAGCAACACCCTGATGGGATGCCTATCATGCACGTAGAAGACTTTCCAATCGGTAAAGGCAACTTAGCCATTACTGAATACGTCGCAACCGATGAGCGCGCAACACGGCGCTTCCCACTGCTGTTAACGACGGGGCGTATTCTTTCGCAATACAATGTTGGCGCACAAACACGTCGCACTGAAAATCAGACATGGCACAACGAAGATGTCTTGGAGCTTCACCCGCATGATGCAGAAGAGCGTGGTGTTAATGAAGGTGATTGGCTAGGCATTAGCAGTCGTGCAGGGCAAACTGTATTGCGTGCCGTTATAAGTGAGCGTATGCAGCCCGGTGTTGTCTATACAACCTTCCATCACCCAGGCAGTGGCGCTAACGTCATTACGACCGATAGTTCGGATTGGGCAACAAACTGCCCTGAATATAAGGTCACGGCGGTACAGGTTGAGAAAGTAACGCAACCGTCTGAATGGCAGAAGAATTTTGAAGACTTTAACAATAAGCAACAAGATTACCTTAGAAAAGGGCGCCGCAGCCGATCTGAAGAGGCCCGCCAGTAATGGCTGCATGTCCGCAAATGGTTACTCATAAGGACGTTGTGCCGACTGCATCAGAATCTGGCTTACAGCTTGAACTGCAAGCCAGTGTTGCGGTTAGTCGTTGGGAGCAAGGAAATCAAAGCCTTGCTCACGACAACGTCGCTGAAGAGGTAGCGGTTGCTTTAGTCTATAACGGCATTTCACATGTCGTTATGATGACCAGCCCAAATGACTTAAAGGATTTTGCGCTAGGCTTCAGTATTACAGAGGGTATTCTGACAAGTGCAGATGAGCTATATGACATTGAGCTACAACAACACGACACAGGTGTTGAGGTGCAAATGAGTATTGCCTCTGGGCGCATGATGCAGCTCAAGCAGCAGCGACGAAACCTAACAGGCCGTACCGGATGCGGCTTGTGCGGTGCTGAATCTCTAGGGCAAGCGGTACGACCTATTAAGGTGTTGCAGAACCCAAGTGAAGTCAGTGATGAAGCCATTCAAAGCGCAGTGCTCAAATTAGATGAGAACCAACCACAACAAGCACTTACCGGTGCGTGCCACGGAGCAGCCTGGTGCAATAAACAGGGCGAAATATTGATGGTTCGTGAAGATGTGGGCCGCCACAATGCACTGGATAAGCTTATTGGTGCATTAGTACGCGAAGGCATAAATATGCAAAAGGGGTTTGTATTGATATCAAGCCGTGCCAGTTACGAAATGGTGCAGAAGGTAACAGCCGTAGGTATCAATACGCTTGTAGCTGTATCTGCACCGACAGGGTTGGCCTTGCGCTTAGCAAGAGAGGCTGGATTACAACTCATTGGCTTTGCTCGCCCGCAACGGCATGTAAGTTACAGCCCGGAACCAGTAGCATCAAATGATTAATGGCGCAGCAAAATTACTCTATTTATTACTTAAGATGGGCAGTACTGGAGCAAACAGAATATGAGTCACTCGCAGTTAGATCAGCTAATTATCATGGCAAACCAAATTGCTGATAATAACCACCTAGATACAGATGCGGAGTCTGTTGAGTTTATCGCAACGCATATAAAAAAATTCTGGGCTCGTTCCATGAAAGAAGAACTTATAGCGTATGCAAAAGAAGGTGGCGACAAACTAAATGTATTGGCAACACAGGCAGTAATGGTATTGTCTGAGCAATATACCTCACGAAGCACCTAACGCATTAATTGGAGTTAATATGCCAAGACGTATGACCGAAACGAAAGAAGGCACTCATCAAACGATGATAAACATGTCGTTTGAAAGTCGAGTCGTGAGTTGGTTGATGCAAGACGGCTGGCAGGTTTTCTCCCCAGTATTAGATAATGGACACCAGACTGATATTCTTATCTCAGACGGCCCTAATTATCATCGTATTCAAATTAAGACAGTTGAAGCTTCGGGTGATGATCATGTTATGCATAACAAATGGCAGGGTAGTAATGTTGATGTTGTGGTGATTTTTGCGCGCAACTCAAACTGGGGTTATGTAGCTCCAGCGTTCGAAGAGGATACTCGTCCTCTTAACCACCCCGAGCACCAAAAGTTTATGCAATCTAAAAATGAATTTCTTAAAGCCTTTCATAAACTGTAGTTAGATAAGAGATTAGCACCGAAGCCATTAGCCTCGGCGTATCTCTTTATAATGCGCGCTTTTAGCGCGCATTATTTAAGCGCTATCCCTCTTCAGGCTCGTACCCTAAGTTGGGTGACAGCCAGCGCTCTGCATCTCGCATCTCCATACCTGTACGTTTGGCATAGCTTTCAACCTGATCTTCACCAATTTTTGCTACCCCAAAATACTGTGAATCAGGATGACTAAAGTACCAACCACTCACAGCTGCTGTTGGTAGCATGGCATAAGACTCTGTGATGGTAATTCCCGTACGGGTTTCCACATCAAGTAACTCCCACAATAAGCCTTTTTCGGTGTGATCGGGGCAGGCTGGGTAGCCAGGTGCTGGTCGAATACCTTGATACTTTTCTTTTATCAGTGATTCATTATCGAGGTTTTCATTAGCGCCGTAGCCCCACGCCTCTTTACGTACGAGTGCATGAAGGTACTCAGCAAACGCTTCAGCTAAACGGTCAGCTAAGGCTTTAACCATAATGCTGTTGTAATCGTCATGATCCGCTTCGTACACCGCAGCAAGTTCATCAACGCCAAACCCAGTAGTGACGGCAAATGCACCAAAGTAATCAGCTTTACCACTCTCTTTAGGTGCAATGAAATCAGTCAGGCACATGTGTGGCTTACCGGCAATTTTCTCTGTTTGCTGGCGTAAGTGATGCAGTGTCGTTAGTACTTCTGAGCGTGTTTCATCGGTATACAGCTCAATATCATCGTCGTTAATGCTATTGGCCGGGAAAAGCCCATAAACTGCACGTGCATACAGTTTTTTATTATTGACAAGGTCATCAAGCATCAGTTGAGCGTCAGCAAACAGCTTAGTGGCTTCTTTGCCAATAATTTCATCGTTCAAAATACGTGGATAACGACCTGCTAACTCCCATGAATGGAAGAACGGACTCCAGTCGATATAGTCACGTAAAATGTTTAGGTCTATATTTTCTAATACTTGTACACCTAACTGCTGTGGTACTGGAGGCGTGTAGTCTTCCCAAGCTATTTTGAATTTATTAGCGCGCGCCGCTTCTAAACCGATCCGGCGCTTTTCATTTTGGCGTGCTGCGTGGCGCTCACGCACTGCTTGATAATCTTCTTTTATCTCATTGACATAACTTTGTTTTTTCTCTTTTGATAGCAGCGCAGAAGCAACACCAACAGCACGAGAGGCATTGGTTACATGTACCACTTGATCACGTTTGTAAGCGGGTTCAATTTTAACCGAAGTATGTGCTTTTGATGTGGTCGCTCCACCAATCATTAAGGGAATGCTAAAGCCTTGTCGTTCCATCTCTTTGGCAACATGCACCATCTCATCGAGAGAGGGCGTAATCAAACCTGAAAGACCAATCAAATCTGCATTGGATTCGCGGGCCGTAGTTAGGATTTTTTCAGCAGAGACCATGACGCCAAGATCAATGATCTCAAAGTTATTACACTGAAGAACAACCCCCACAATGTTTTTACCGATGTCATGCACATCACCTTTAACGGTTGCCATGACTACTTTACCGGCAGAACTTGATTCGTTGTCAGCTTTACCTGCTTCGATAAATGGCATTAGGTACGCCACTGCTTTTTTCATCACGCGTGCGGATTTAACAACTTGAGGCAAAAACATCTTACCCGATCCAAATAGATCACCTACGATTCCCATTCCGTCCATCAATGGACCTTCAATGACTTGAATAGGACGCTCATAATTTAGACGACATTCTTCAACGTCGTCGTCGATGAAGTCGGTAATGCCTTTAACCAGTGCATGCGATAAGCGTTTATTTACTTCCCAAGAACGCCATTCTTGAGTTTCGGGTGCTTTTTCTTCTGAACCATCCCCACGATATTTATCAGCTACTGCGAGTAAGCGTTCAGTGGAATCTTCACGACGGTTCTGAATAACGTCTTCTACTAACTCTTTGAGCTCTTCTGGTAAATCATCATAAATAGCAAGCTGGCCGGCGTTAACAATCCCCATATCCATGCCTTGCTGAATGGCATGGTAAAGAAATACACAGTGAATGGCTTCACGTACGGGGTTATTTCCACGGAACGAGAAAGAAACGTTAGACACACCGCCTGAGATTTTTGCGTAAGGTAGGTTCTTTTTGATCCAACCAGTGGCCTCAATAAAATCAAGGGCATAGTTGTTATGTTCTTCTATACCGGTAGCGACCGCAAAAATATTAGGATCAAAGATAATATCTTCAGGAGGGAAGCCCACTTCATCGACTAGTATGCGATAAGACTCCGCACATATTTCAATTTTTCGCTCGCGCGTATCGGCTTGGCCCACTTCATCAAATGCCATAACGATCACAGCAGCACCATAGCGGCGCACTAGTTTAGCCTGATGCTTAAACTTCTCGACACCTTCTTTCATCGAGATAGAGTTAACAACGCCTTTACCCTGAATGCATTTCAACCCCACTTCGATAACTTCCCACTTTGAGGAGTCGATCATGATGGGAACACGTGAAATGTCGGGTTCCGAGGCGATTAATTTAAGGAAGCGCTCCATTGCCGCTTCTGCATCCAACATGCCTTCATCCATGTTGATGTCGATAATCTGGGCACCGTTTTCTACTTGCTGGCGTGCTACTGCTAGTGCCGTTTCATAATCACCTTCTTTGATCAGGCGTTTAAACACAGCAGAGCCGGTTACATTGGTGCGCTCACCCACATTAACAAACAGGGTTTCAGCACCAATATTCATCGGTTCAAGGCCTGCTAAACGTGCTTCAACAGGAAGGTCAGGCATAAGCCGTGGTACATATTTTTCAACAGATTCACGGATAACGCGAATATGTTCTGGCGTAGTACCACAACAACCACCCACAATATTCAAAAAACCTGACGCAGCCCATTCGCCAATCTCATCGGCCATCTCTTCGGGGGTTTCGTCGTATTCACCGAAAGCATTTGGTAAACCTGCGTTAGGGTGTGCTGAGACGTTGCACTGAGCAATACGAGACAGTTCTTCGATATATTGGCGTAGCTCTTTTGGCCCAAGGGCACAGTTAAGACCAATAGCAATTGGGTTGGCGTGGCGAACGGAGTTCCAGAAGGCTTCAGTTGTTTGGCCTGATAATGTGCGCCCTGATGCGTCAGTAATGGTTCCTGAGATCATTACAGGCAAGCGCATATTATGATCATCAAAGTACTGCTCAACAGCATAGATAGCGGCTTTAGCATTAAGTGTATCAAATACTGTTTCGATCAAGATGATGTCTGAGCCACCTTCGATCAAGCCATCGATAGATTCAGTGTAGGCTTCAACAAGTTCATCAAAAGATACATTGCGATACCCCGGATCATTTACATCCGGTGAAATAGAGCATGTGCGGTTTGTAGGGCCTAAAACACCCGCTACATAGCGAGGTCTGTCTGGTGTTTCTCGTTCAATCTCATCGCATGCTGCACGAGCAAGTCTTGCCGCTTCTACGTTAATCTCACGACTGAGCGATTCCATGTTGTAATCGGCCATGGCAATCTGTGTTGCGTTAAAGGTATTGGTTTCAACAATGTCGGCACCCGCATCCAGGTAATCACGGTGGATGTCTTTAATGATCTTTGGTTGAGTTAACACCAATAGGTCATTGTTGCCTTTGACATCGGAAGCCCAATCTGCAAAACGCTCACCACGATAGTCAGCTTCTTCCAGTTGGTAGCCCTGGATCATCGTACCCATACCTCCATCAAGAATCATGATGCGTTGTTTGAGTGCTGCTTCGAGTTGTTGTGTGATCGTCTGTGCCATCGAATCTAATCCAATACCAATAATAAAAGTGCTTATGATAAAGCAAATCACGATTAAATTTACTGAGATCAATTCAATTTAACGTGAATGGCACTCATATGGACGTAAATAATCATGAAAGGTGGCAGAAGGGGGAGTGACGAAAGGAAAAGTAGAGGCTAAATGGCTATAATCTCTGATTTTAAGCGTACAATAAGGCCTGAACTTCTTGGCTGTTTGATTAAATTATTGTGCTCGAAGTGTTTTCCAGGCGTTATCTGCTTCTATTTTATACGCCTTCCAATCGCCTTCGAGCCAACGTTCGCGGCCTCTTTCAGCATAAAAAAGATGCAGGTTGTCACCAAAAAATTCCCATACCGTCCCATCGGTAGAAATTAAACCTTCGCCCAGGCTAAGCGCATTAGAGCAAAAGCCGTTATACAAAGGGCGGTAGCGTTCAGGATCTGCTGCAAATTTATCGGCAGAGGCTTGGGATGCAAATAACCATTGTGCGTTATTCCACTCAACCACAAAGCGTTTATTGCCTGCGACTTCCTTATGTTGAGTTCTAACATCATCAGAGTGATATTCAACTGTATCGTGCCCTCCGATTGCTTTTGAGCCCCAATAACTCTTACTTACGGGCTCATCAGCAAAACTGCTGAAACTAGTAAAAAGTAAAGCGAGCACTATTAAATACTTTTTCATGCTATTCATCCTTAATTGATATTCTTTATCATTTTAAAACACAGCTTAACTATTAATCGAATATGCGGATTCAATAGAGAAGATACTTTTTCGCTATAAAGCCACTCAGAAAGTGGCTTTATAAAAAGGTGAGTCGAAAAGTGAAATTCTCAGCGCCGACCTAATAATGCTGCTTTAAGAAGTCTTCGTTTGTAAATACAAAATCATTCTGTGTAGCAATAGAATGGCAACCGCTACAAAAAGCGTTGGTTTCTTCTAACTTGGCGTTGTAACCTGCGACCCAGCCCCAGTTTTTAGCATCAGGTGTCGCACCGTTTCGTAATTTAACCATAATGGTTAAATCTGTAGGCTTTTGTGCTTCAAAAGCTGCAAGGTCATCAAACTGTTCTTTTACAATCACTGTTCCCGCAGGGTAGTTATAAGGCGCAGTGCCTTGGATAACAGCTAAACCAATATCGTTTACATAAACATCTCGGTAACCGTCACGGCCTTTATGCACAGTGCTTACAAAACCAGTAGGGTCCCCAGTACTGGTTCGGTTTTCTGTGATTTTTGTCCAGTTTTTAAAATTAGCCCATCGGCTATCAGTATTGCCGGAATAGTCCGGTGCAGAAGCGCAAGCAACAATTAAGCCGCTGATGGATAGAAATAAGCCTGCTTTGAGATAGATACTGGGTTTCATATTATTATTCCCCTGTTTTTACTGCCTAACTAAACCTGTACTTTTTTAAGTATAGAGCCTTAAAAGGCTTTAATAAGGGGAATACTAATACTCTTATATGAAATGAAACTGAAAATAAGGCTAAGCAAGGGCGCGATAAGCACGCTAGCGTTAACTCGTTTTGGTAGTGTATACGCTGATTTTTTGTTCCTCGAGCCTTGAATATAAACATGGTGATATCAAAAAAATGTCTTAAGTGCTGCCCAATGTTGCTCTCAAGTAATCAGGATGAATTATCCTGAGAGACATCATTATCAATTTTTTGAATAAAGCCATTAAGCCGATCAAAAAATCCACTGTGAGCAAATCTTTATAAATTAAGAAGGCGCTAAGTTTTGGATGTCCTTAATGGCGTGTTTGCTGCAACATTAGAACTAACATTAGACTCTTTAGGGCCGGAATAAACCATATAGATTAATGCGATAGGGGTTAAAACTAGATACAAAGTTGCCAGAGAAGAGTGCACGTTTGAAAAATAAGAGGCAAGTAGAGCAACAGCTGAATAAAAAACAACGATACCTGTTTGGGATAAGTAACTCTTAGCCAGTAAATAGTTCAAAGGGCGTTGCTCTTTTGCATGATCAAAAAAGCGCTTGTTAAAACTTAAACGGAAAAATGTAGTTAAAAACGCAATCAACAAAATGGCTGGGTACACCAAGTGGTTAGGTAAAGAGGGGTCTAATAAACTTCTCAGCCACCATGAAATAGCATAAAAGATAACGGCACAAATATATATTTTATTGCGATCAATACTATCGATTTTATTTTTTAGCAGATAGAAAATGACAGACAGCAGGACGGTTAATGAGACAATAACAATGCCTAGCTCTTTGACGCTTTGCTGGGAAATCAAAAATAAAGAGACGACCCAGAAATAGCTTTCAAGAAAAAGAAACACGCCATCAAGGTAAAACACTACTGCAGAGTTGTTAGAATCCTTAAAGAAAAACATAGAGGTGCTTTTAGATTTTTGAGCATCGATATTAACGGGCAAAGCTTGACTAACCTTAAGGAATGCATTCATCCGCTCTGCTTGAAAGAACCAAATAAGTCCAGCTAAAGAGATGAACGAGCTAAGCAACCATAATGAGTACTTAAGGTTATCTTCTAGCATCAGTGCACCCACTAAAATACCTAGCTTTAAAACGACAACCACTAAAATTTGGAAGTTCCCAAACTGCTTACCCGTTTGATTCTCAGTATTGGTTTGGCTAATTGTATTTTTAGGTTCAGATGTCATCGTGCTGAACAATACTCGCTGTGTTGTCCAGTAAAAACAGTTATAAGCGCCGTTAAGCAATGCAGCAAACGCCCATATAATCGGGGTATCGCTAAAAAGTAATACACCGACAAGAAGCACTTCTGTAATAAAGGATAAACCAATGATCCAGCGCCATTGCGACTGTTGGAACAATGCTTCCCATATCTTAAGTGAAACAATAAAGCCAAAACCGGTAACGGCAATAAATAAAGCTATTCCTTCAACTGACGCGCCTTGTTTTAGCAGCAGTACAGGTATAAAGAAGGGCAGTAGCCCAATCATAAACGAGTGAATGCCTGCAAATTGGAAGAAACTCGAAGATACGATCTTCATTAGTAAATATCTGCGTTACTAATTTCGATTTGATTGAGCTTATTGTAATAAGGACTCAAATCTTCTTTTTTGCCGTAGCGAGGATAATCATGCATCTTCAAATAAGGACGTGAATTCACTTCCAGAAAAATACACTTTTGGTCATGAAACGAATGTTCAATACCCTTTTCAAAAATAACATCAATACCCAGTATGTTTGCATCAAACATGCGCAACACATCTAAAAACAGCTGCTTGTTGTCTTCAGGGATGGTGTCTTGGTCAATAGTGCGGACAGTGCCGCCTGGAGCTAACGATATACGATAAAAGAGTATGACGTCTTCGCCTTTTGGTGGAATACTCTCAAGCGTATACTTGCTCTTTTTCAAATAATTGATGGTTTGCTCGTTCTTTTCTATTGGATAAATACAAGGGTGTAGATCCATAGCTTTACGAATGGCATTCTCTTCGTCAATAAGTTCGCTAATCGTATGTATCCCATCACCTGTAATAGTCGGCGGATAACGCTCAATCACTGACATCAACTCGCCTTTGATAGCGACGACTCGGTAGTTGTGGCCTTTTAAATACTGCTCAACTACCGTGGTAGGCCACCAAATTTTTGCGAGGAAAATAGCTTTCCATAACTCAGTAAAGCTGTTGATAGGAAAGTAACTACCACGAGAGTAACCGCTGACATTTGGCTTAATAACTAAAGGAAACCCGTGTGTTTTAGCAAAACGATGTGCAGTCATAGGGTTTAAGAATATCTGCCCTTTAGCGTGAGGGACGTTACCTTGGCTAAAGACAGCACGAGCTTGTTCTTTAGAGCGACAGCTTTTTCTTACGTCTAAATTATTGTAGCTACTACAGCCGTTCATATAACGCTGGCTTACCCAGCTATAAATTATCTTTTTTATATTTTGCATTACAGGTGCTCGTCTTAGTCAGTGCGCTTAGTGCGCTGCATGAAACCTAGTTTCTTAAAGAATAGAAAAGGCTCATTTTGTTCTTCTGGTATAGTTCTTGTGATTTTTGCCAGCAACCACGTGCATTGGATTGCCAAGCTTAACTTTCTCTTTAACGATGTATTTTTGGTAAGCAATACGAGTGGCATTGGTAAAAACAGATTAATCTCAATAACTTTAAACTGACCGTTTATCAACTTGTCTAGTGAGTCAGCGCGTACGCCAAAACGTGAAATTCTAAAGTGCCCAACTGTTTTTAAATTTCTCCACAACACTTCGAGTTTTTCTTTACTCAGTTGTGCTGTTACATCTTGGTATTCAGTTTGCTTATTATAAATACCATTAATAGGAAACTTGTCGGTACTGTGATTTACCACTTGTGTGACTGACAGCATCGCATACTGATCCTGCGCTTTATCTGATGGTATCAGGAAAATTTCATACTCAATCTTTCCTTGGGCGGCTTCTTGAATTAGGTATTGCGATTGCCCTGCTACCCGTTGACTGCGAATCACGCCTAACTCGTCGATGTTATCTGCTCTTCGAATCCCTTGAGAATTTTGCCCCCATTCTGGTTTGACGAAAACTGGGTAGGATTCTGGCTGCTTATCACCAGAATCTATCCATTGTTGTAAATGCCATTTTTCCGGAATCAGATCATTAATATCCTGTTTGGAATAGATACCTTTGCGCTTATTAAAATAACCAGCGTTTAATTGGAAGTAGTGCCATGGCATTACTTTAAGGCGAACGCACGAGACTATATAGGAAGCCACCAACAGAATTCGAATCATCATAATTATCTGAAGTTTACAGTGTGTTATTACTGTTAGTATTGCTATTACGCCAATACGTAAAGTTAACAAAAGCCATAATTAACCCTAATACAAAGATTGATACAGCAGCATAAAACAGTGATCCATGATCACTTTGACCATTATGCAATACTTCTATTCCGAGTGGTGTTGCTAAGTGGAAAAAAGCGGCTCCTGCCATAATTCCTGCTGCGAGTACGCCACCAGCACTATGAACTAAGGCACGCTCAGGTGCTTTATTGATTACACCTAGCTTTTTAAGGATAAAAAAGACAATAGGAAGCAATAAAAAGATTGAAACAAACAGCTCGGCACTGCCCACTGCATAAGCGCCATACTCAGTAAACCATGTACCTAAACCGTTTGAAATCGTAGTGCTCATCCAAGCACCAATAGTTGAAAAAATGTGTTGTGTGTCAGGGTGGCCTGAAAATTTGTAGGGTAGGGAGCTTAAAAACACCTTACATGTCCACGCAACAACCACCCAGCTGAATATTGTGATGATTCGAGATGTCATATTTTATCCTTAATATTTATTATTAGTTTTATCGATTCAATTACTTAATAACGTTAGGCCAATTTTTGTCAGCAGAGCTAATAAAACTTTGTTTATCTTTCAGCCATTTGGATTGAACTTTAGCATCGTAGTTAAGATAAAGTTTTCCATTATGAACAGTCCACTGAAGAGGGTCGCCTTTCGCGGTATCATTATTTGCAACAGCCCATGCACAGTAGCCACCATATTGTGGTGCGTATTTTTCAGGAGTGGCTTTAAAAGCCGCTAGATTATCAGCATTTTTGAAACGCCACTCAGCACCCTTATATTCAGTTACAAAACGCTTATTACCTTTTATGGGCTTGCTTTCAGTAAAGTAAGCAACGGTATCGTAACCTGCTACAGCTAGGTCACTGAAGTACGATGTATAAATAGGGGGCTTTGCACTTACCTGCAAAGAAAAAATCATCAATATTGTTGCAACTACTGAGCCCCATATTTTTTTATATGAAAGTAGATTAGTCATTTGCGTACCCTCTGCACTTTTGTACTTGTTAGACTATTTTTGTTTGCGAGCAAGCGAGTAGCTTGGCTACAAAAAGTAAGCTAACTATATATTTTGAATCTGAAATCAAACTGAAAAGAATGATTATTTTAATATATTTACCTAGACAACACCCATGAAAAGTTACTTACCTTGTATCGAATGTATTGATTCTCAGTTCTTTAACTATATGACTTACTTGTTGACGATGCGGCCTCACCCAAAACATTCATTGAATTGATGGTTTTTTAGCCAATTATCGTTAAACCTTCAAAATGACTGTCTATCAAGCCTTTAAAAGGTGATTTATGCACAAAAATACACGGAATTGTCGACAATCTTGTTTTTTGAGAACAAGCAAGACGCATCAAAAATGCATATTTCGCTCTGATAAAGCCATATTCGCCTTATGTCTTAGTTAAATTCACCTTTTTTTTAGTTAAAGTACTTGGATCTTGTAGGCCGACTGTCAACAATAACAATTAACGGCTCACATTGACGTAGTCCTGAAAATTAACTTACAAGCACAAAGGGCCCGCGCTATGTCCTACCAAGCAGAATATAAAAAATCGATAGAAACTCCAGAGCTGTTTTGGGGTGAAAAAGCAGAAGACATCCATTGGTTTAAAAAGCCACAAAAGATTCTCAGTAAAGATGAAAATGGTATCAGTCGTTGGTTCGCTGATGGGGAGCTTAACACCGCTTATCTAGCGTTGGATTTTCACGTTGAAAACGGACGTGCCGAACAAGATGCATTAGTCTTTGATTCTCCTGTTACGGATACAAAGATTCGTTATACCTATAAAGAATTGCGTGATGAAGTTGCAAAGTTTGCAGGTATTCTTAAAGCTCAAGGCGTAGCTAAAGGTGATCGTGTTGTCATCTATATGCCAATGATCCCAGAAGCTGTTATTGCCATGCTTGGTGTAGCACGCTTAGGTGCTATTCACTCTGTAGTATTCGGCGGTTTTGCCCCACAAGAACTAGCTGTACGTATAGATGATGCAGAGCCAAAAGTAGTTGTCACCGCGTCGTGCGGCATCGAAATTAAAAAAGTACTGCCTTATAAACCATTGCTTGATGAAGCAATAGAAAAATCAGCACACAAACCAAGTAGCTGTATCGTATTTCAGCGCCCACAAGTAACTGCTGAATTAATTGCTGACCGTGATATTGACTGGGCTACAGCAATGAAAACTGCTGAACCTGCGGATTGCGTTCCTGTTAAAGGTACAGATCCTCTCTATATTCTTTATACATCTGGAACTACGGGCAAGCCAAAAGGTGTTGTTCGTGATAATGGTGGACATGCTGTTGCGCTTAAATACAGCATGAAATCTATTTATAATATGGAAGCGGGTGAGGTTTTCTGGGCAGCATCAGATGTAGGCTGGGTTGTTGGTCACTCTTATATTGTTTATGCACCATTATTAGCGGGTTGTACTACTGTCGTTTTCGAAGGCAAGCCAATTAAAACACCAGATGCTGGTGCATTCTGGCGCGTATGCGAAGAATACAAAGTAAAATCTTTGTTTGCTGCACCTACTGCATTTCGTGCAATTCGCAAAGAAGATCCTGATTCAGAGCTATTAAAGCCATACGATCTATCTCATTTGAAAGCTATTTTCATGGCAGGTGAGCGACTAGACCCTCCAACATACACTTGGACGACAGAAACTCTGGGTAAACCCGTTATTGATCACTGGTGGCAAACCGAAACAGGTTGGGCTATTTGCGGTAACTTAACAGGTGTTGAGATGAAAGAGCCCAAAGCAGGCTCATCGACACTGCCTATGCCTGGTTTCAACGTACAAATCGTTGATTCCGAGGGTAATGAACTACCTGCAGGTGAGCAAGGCAACATTGCAATGAAGCTTCCGCTACCTCCAAGCTGCTTGCCAACTGTGTGGGGAGACCATGAACGTTTCCGTACAGGGTATCTAGCTGAGTTCCCAGGTTACTATTCAACGGGTGATGGCGGATATAAAGACGATGAAGGCTATGTATTCATCATGGGCCGCACCGATGATGTAATCAATGTAGCGGGGCACCGCCTGTCTACAGGTGAGATGGAAGAGATTGTTGCTAGCCACCCTGCAGTAGCCGAATGTTGCGTTATCGGTGTAAATGATCCGCTGAAAGGTCAACAGCCTATCGGGCTGGTGCTTCTCAAGAATGGTATTGAGTTAGACGAGAAAGAACTGGAAACCGAATTGGTTGCCATGGTTCGTAAAGATATCGGAGCTGTTGCGTGTTTCAGAAAAGCAATGGTTGTACAGCGTCTTCCAAAAACCCGTTCAGGAAAAATTCTGCGTAAGTTGCTGCGTCAGATCGCTGATGGTTCTGGATACTCAGTTCCTTCAACAATTGATGACCCAGCTAGCTTACCGGAAATCGAGGAAATTTTGACTAATCACGGCTTAGTGTCTAGTCAATAGTACCTCACCTAAGACCCTTAGTAGTTTTTAGGCAGCCTTTTGGCTGCCTTTTTTGTTGGTTTTTTTAGACCACCTATGCATTCCCCACCTTATGTACTTGTAGAAATTTAGAAAACAGCCTGTCCTTATTAATTTTAATTTTTTAGTCTGTGTCTTATTGCGAAATTCAGATCAAGCATTCATCAATCTCGATTCTCGTGAAATCCGTCCAGTATTGGTTGATTGCTCCTTTCAGGTACTCGCGCGTGATTTAAGCGATATTTCTGGGCGTTATTATTTTTTGATGAGCGCTCAGATATTTGTGGAGCATTAATCATAGTAATACGTGGCTTATTCCTTCTAGTGAATAAAAGAATGGATTGAGATTAAAGCAACCTAAAAGTATATATTTCTTATAAAGCCTCTGGTTGCTTTTCTAAATCTTGTACTACACTACAATTAATTTTAGCTCTGATGTCTCTCTTATTTAACTTTTATTCCTTAAATGGAACATAAAGTCAGATAAGAGAAAAAAAGGATTTTTAATGTTTTCAACAATACGATTTAAAGCCTATTTATTCGTAAGTTTTTTTGCTGCAACGCTGTTGCTTCAAGGCATTATGCAGCACTTGCAAGCCGAAAGAGTACATGAGCAGAGTGTTTACCTTGCCAATACCCAGAGCGCAATTATGACTCATCTGCATGAAATGCAGCTTGCAGTCATTCAAGTTCAACAGCGCCTGACGGATATTAGTGCAACGCGAGGGATGGATGGGTTGAATGATGGCTTTGAAAAAGCCGCTAAAAGTGTTGAGCTTTTTCAGACATCAGTAAAAACACTACAGCAAATAGATACTAAGTTCGGTTTTAATTACTTAACTTTATTGCCTCTTATGGATGACTATTATGTCGTTGGCCAAAAAATGGCTCATGCCTACGTTGATGATGGTGCTCACGCTGGTAATGAGATTAAAGGGGAGTTTGATATTACTGCTTCAGCTTTATTTGGTAAGGTTGCTGAGCTATCTAAACAACTTAATAACAAAGCGGACGAGCAGTTTGCCATTGAGTTAGAGTCCACAGAATCAGCACAAAATGTGAATGTTATATTTTTCTGTATATTTGCAATCCTCTTATTGATTATGTTGTTTGGTATGCATCGTTTTGTTCTTAAACCTGTACATAATATTGTTGAAATGGCGCAAAACCTTGTGAACGGTGAGGGGGATTTGACTCAGCGCTTACCCATTAAAGGAAAAGATGAGCTAGCGCAGTTGGCACAAGCATTCAATGAGTTCATTGAACATACTGATAACCTAGTTTCACAGGTTACCAAATCTGTCATTAGGTTGGTGCCTATGGCAAAAGAGCTATCACAAACCAATAATAGTATTGAGCAAGCAGCTACTGAGCAACGTGAACGTAGTCTACAGGTCGGTAATTCAATGGAAGAAACCACAGAATCAGCTAAAGAAGTGACTCTTCGCATTCAACAAATTTCAAACTCAGTTAAAGAAAGTGTTGGGACACTAAATGATGGCCAACACGTAGCACAGCAAACCATGCAAGGTATGGATCAACTATCTCTTGAGATCACCCTCATATCTGAGGCTATCGTTAAGTTACGCACGGATAGTGAAAAGATAGAGTCTATTATTGATGTTATTAATGCTATTTCTGAACAAACTAACCTTCTTGCTTTAAACGCAGCGATTGAGGCGGCTAGAGCAGGTGATGCTGGGAGGGGGTTTGCTGTTGTAGCTGATGAAGTAAGAACACTTGCTACCCGAACGAAAGACGCGACTGTTGAAGTTCAGAAAATGATCCTGTCAATTCAAAGTGGTGCTCAACAGGCTTCAGAAACAATGCAAAAGGGGATGTCATCTGCCCAATATAGCGTGACTCAAGTAAATAAAAGCGCTGATGTGCTCAAGGGATTAACATTGGTCATGAATGAAATAGATAGCCAGTCCAATGAAATACAACAAGAAACTGAGAAACAGAATCATCATTTTGATTCGGTTACAGACAGCATTCATCTCATGGAATCTGAGTTTAACAATACGCTTGAGCATCTAAGTAGCAGCTTAGAGTTTGGAAACGATTTAAATAAGTTAAGCGATAAATTGCGCAACTTGATAGAAAAAATTAAAGTAACAGATACAGACTATAGCGCCGCATCCCGCGCTAAAAGACGAACATCTTGATCTAAGAATGGCTTTTAAACATGTATCATAATGTCGTTGAAAGCTTACTTACTCCGGTAATTGTACCGTTCCATACCATCTCATAATGTGCTGCTTGATGTATGGAGCTTACTTGTAGGGGTGTCATTAACCCCCAGCAGATAGCGCCCTTGCGTCGTACTGAGTGATAGCGAATGCCAGCGCTACCCCCTAATTTAATCGTTGTACCTAACTCACGTGCTTGCGTGTAATTTTTAGATGAGTAAATAGCATCAGTTGGAGGTAGAACCAAGCCATCTACTATTCCCACTTCGTTAAATTGGCAAATAAGTCCCCGAAAAACAAAACGTTCATAAGAGAGTTCAGGCACATTACTCCAATAGGCTTGCTGATGGTATTGCACTTCTGCAATAGCCGTTTCTATGCAGTCGGCGACATACAAAACACCAAATGAGCCATCGCTGAATCGAGAACCGTTTGGGTTAACGTGAGTGAAGGGGGCGGTAGCGTATGAGCATCCATGAATACCAAACGGAATTTCAGTACGAGGAATCAGCTGCAAGTCTCCTACTTCGTTTTTAAGGCGCGGATTAGTCAGGGCTTGTAGCGCATAGAGGCTTTCAAATTCGTTTACATCAGCAACATCATCAAACAAACTGACAGGAGGAAATTTAGAATTAATTAATCGATAACTTTTAATTTCTTTGCTAGGTAAAACAGGTAACTCATTAATGTTTACCACTGGCTACCTCGCATACTGTCTATTCTTCGAAAGGTTTCGTAAACAGAGACGAAGTCACCATTTCCCATTACTTCTAGAGGAGAGCGTCCTGCAAAGAAAGGGTTGTGGTTAATCATCTTCATAAATCCGTATAGGTTTTCAGGGTTATCAAACACAATACGTAATGCCGCATGAATATTTAAAATAAAGCTGATGCGGGTAACCTGATCACGATCTAGGTTGATTGCTTGCATGACATCTTTCTTTTTAGCTCGAGCATAAGTGCTGTGTGAGACGCGTAAAATAGCCTCTCCTTGTTCTCCACTAGCCCCCCATTTATCTAAAATTGTAACAGCGGCTTTTAAACCCGTAGCAGCAGCGGCTTTATCAAATGAAGGTAATGGTAGATTTAACATGACAGCCTCCCGAGCAATTCTATAAATACATTATACATTCATTTGTGTCTTAAGACATAAAGATGTAAATATAGGTATGATATTTAGCTTAAGGAGGCCCTGTGTATTTGAATCATTACTTTGTAACCGCTCGCAAGCTTCATAATGTTGACCTTGCAGGTATCTTTGTCCAAATAGGTTGAGTGGCGAATGGCTGAAAATGGATATTGATGTGAGCGAACAAAGGGAGGCCATTATTGATAGCCGTTACATCAATACCTAGTGTGTTTTCAGCAGGGGGTTGAGCAGCGTCGATCATTATTGCAATGGGGGCAGGCTCTAGAACAGCGCTAAGTGCATTTGATTATCTAATCCGAACCCCGCTACATGAAACACAAAACCAAGCGATCAATATCTAATAAACAGTCATCAGTGCCATGTCGCCTATTCATACTAATCAGTAGATTGCTATGCAGAGCAGCCTTGTTCAGGCATAGCAATTGAATTGCCAGCACCTTTGGGCCATTCAATATCGGCATGCCTTTCTTGTAATGCTTGTATTGCGACACGTATTGGCTCAGGCCATGTGGCACTGTGTCGGGTCTGCATATCGACACCAACCAATAAACATTCAATAGCCGCTAGGGTTTCAGTACCTTCTTCATTACGTAGTTCATGCCATATACGTAAACGTTTCCTATCACTCGATAGTAATTGAGAATGAGCAATGACCTTTTGGCCTTGGCGAACTTCTTTAAAATAACGTAAGTTGTTTTGCACAGTAAAAGCACTAAATTGATGTTTAGCTCTATGCGCTTCATCCAGGCCAGCAGCATCCAAAATGGTATCGGTTGCTAATGAAAGCATAACAAGGTAATAACCTTCATTAAGATGCCCGTTATAATCGCAATAGCTTTCTGGAACAGGAGGGTACTGGGTGGTCAACATGACGGAATCCTTTTTCTGGCCGATGTGATTCATCAAGACTACAAGGTTAATAACTTGAGAATGGCGCATATCAAGTTCTGGATGCGTATAATGCTACGAACGAGCGCCTGTTTCTAGTGCATGTTAGTAGAACATTAATGAAATTGAGTTTATGCCAATACCACCTAATACAATAACACTTCCTATTTTATATTCTTTTCGACGCTGTCCTTATGCTATGCGGGCTCGTTTAGCCATTTATAATAGCCACTTGGATATAGAGTTACGTGAAGTTGTTTTAAAAGAGAAACCTACATCACTGCTCGCTATTTCTCCTAAAGGAACCGTGCCTGTTTTACAGTTACCTAATGGTCGTGTCATAGAAGAAAGTATCGATATCATGTATTGGGCTTTGCAACAGAACGACCCTAGTCATTGGTTACCAAGTGAGCTAAAGCCTGCAATTCAGGTATTAATAAAGCAAAATGACGATGAGTTTAAATATTGGCTGGATCGCTATAAATATGCAGATCGTTACTTAGAGCATCCGATGGAGTTCTACCGCTCTCACTGTGAAAACTGGTTCGCTATATTAGAACAAAAACTTATATCTAATGATGGTTTTTTACTAACAAATAGATACACATTGGCTGATATCGCGCTCTTCCCATTTGTGCGTCAATGCGCACATGTCGACCGTAGCTGGTTTTTACAGACACCTTACCTACATTTACAGGCTTGGTTAGAGAAAATGATTAACTCAAACTTGTTTACCCAAGTCATGCAAAAGCAGCCACAATGGCTCGCAGAATAGAAAAAGTACAGTCATGTAAGCAACCCTAGAATATTCCTGCTAAAATAAAATTATTGCTAGGATTGCGGTGATATTACAGGGAATTACATATGGACTGTTTAACGTGTAAAAGTAAGCTTTTGCAACAAGGGGCTGTCGATCAAGCAGCTGTTGTTGAATCACTAGGCGAAAGTACTAATCAGTCATGGTGTAAAGTTTGTGCAGTTATTGTTTGCTTACCCTCCGACATACCCATGGATATCTACACTGACTATGATTTATGTGAAGCTGAATAGCATCAGCTAAATACAGTCATTGGCAAAGAATTATCTGGTTAAAAAATCATTCACTACTCTAGGCTAAAGTCTTTTGTTAAAAACAACTTCACTTTTTGTAGTACCTTATAAGTAAAGCGAAGCTGTTTTTAACAGGAACCTGCAGGGTCATATATTGTTGTTTATCTGTTTTTCAGTATCTCTTTGAGCTCTTTTATTTGATTAGATAAATCTTGAATGGTTGGTTCACCATCGGCCAATGCTTGCTCCCTTGCTTCTATCGCATGCTCTTCTTCCATTACGTTGACAACAATACCAATGACCATGTTTAAAAACGCAAAGGTTGTGAGGAATATAAACGAAAGATAATAAATCCAGCTAAATGAATACACAGCCATTGTTTCATACATCACATCCGTCCAGTCCTCAAATGTCATAACACGAAACAATGTCAGCATAGATATAGAGATATCGCCCCACAATGTGGCATTAATCGACGCGAAAAATGATGCACCTACCGCAGCGTAAATATAGAAGATGATAAACATCAGTAGGATGACATAACCCAACTGCGGTAATGCCTTAAGAAGTGAATTCAGTAATAAACGCAACTCAGGAACAATGGATACCATACGTAAGACACGAAATATGCGTATTAAGCGACCAACCAGGGCGAGTTCGCTGTCTTCAACCGGTATTAAGCTTACTATAACGATAAGCGTATCAAAGACATTCCATGCATTTTTGAAAAAGTTCCGTTTTTGCGGCTCACCAATAAAGCGAACAGACACCTCGATCAGAAAAAAGAGTGTAATACCCACATCGAGCCAGCCGATGATCATCAGAACGTTGTCGGGAATATCATAAGTTTTGGCACCGATAACGAGTGCAGAAAACAAGATGACACCAACAACAAATAGCTCAAAAAATCGGTTATGACGTAATGAGTAAAAACGAGACTGTAGATTATCAATATTCATGATTGAGAGAGTTCAGGAAAGTATTATTATGAGATCGTAAGATGAAAATTTTTACGCACATTTTATAAATGTACGATGAGAAATGCCAATCTAACATGTAGAAAAAGCGCCGCACAAATAATAAGCTTCTTTTACTTATGCGGTGTTTATTAATAGAACGAGACTTAGCAGATCAATTGGTCCAAAGCTTTTTCAGCAACTCGGTTGAGCGTGCTGCTGGATTCTCACGAATCAACTTTTCTTCAGCGGCTAATTTTAGAAACAACCCATCCAAAGCGGCATTAGTGACATGAGTGGTAAGATCGCTATCAACTTGTTTACCTATAACCGGTAGATCTGCCGCTTGTGCCGCAAGCGTATTGTAATATTTAGTTGCGCCCACTTCACCTAAGGCACCATCAACCTCTGGCTTAAATAAAGCAGCTATTTGCGGGCCAGCCTTTTCACGAAAGTATTGAGTAGCCGCATCATCAGAGCCTTCATAAATTTTACGAGCATCTTCAAAGCTCATACTCTTGATGTTATCAACTAAAATAGCCGTTGCTTGTGGCGCAGCACGTTCAGCAGCACGGTTAATAGATTGCTCAAATTGATCGACTTGTTCACTCATACCAAATTTGCGCAATGGTCCTGCTAATTGATCTAGACCTACAGGCATAGGCACGCGGATTTGCGGATCATTAAGAAATCCGCCTTCGGCAGAAATAAGCTTGATAGCACGCTCGCTACCTATAACCAAGGCTTCTCTTAAGCCATTAATAAGCGTCTCGGATGATAATGATGCGCTACTAACCCCTGAATTACTTGTTGCGGGTTGTTTAATTAACTCACCCCCTGTTTTTTTCACACTTTCAACTAAATCGCTCCAGCCGGCATGGCTGCTAGTTGCGATGGCTGCACTAAGCAGTAGGGTAGTCATTGTTAACTTACGCATGATGAAAGCCTCCATCCTTGTCTATAGATAGCGCTAGTGTAACGGATTATCACTAATCAGTTGCCACAAATTTATGAGAAATTTCACCAATAATCATTCTGTAACAACCACTTCCACCGTAAAATAGCTTATTCTGATATACAGTAAGTAATAAGTAGCTCAATTATGCTTTGAATACTACTAAAGTATTGTGCCTGCTACATTCTTAGATCATAAAACATCAACTCTTGAGAACAATAATGATACATCGGTTGCAGTATATTAAGCGTTGTTTATTACTCTGTTTTATTCTGGGTATTGCACCTGCATATGCTGAAAACCAGGTCATCACACTCGGCACGGGAGGAGTGACAGGCCTCTATTATCCAACAGGTGGTGCGTTGTGCAGACTCATCAACCAAACCCGTCAAACGCATGGCATCCGTTGTGCCGTTCGCAGTACATTAGGCTCTGTTACCAACCTTATTCAAGTAGCAAATCATGAGTTGGATATGGGGATTGCAGAGGCAGGGCAACTGTATAACGCTTATAAAAGCTCTTCTTCCCAGTCTAAAATACCTTTACGGTTACTCACTAGCTTATATCCTGAATACATATCGATACTGGTGAGGTCGGATGCCGGCATTCAGAACTTCGAAGATCTTAAAAATAAACGTATCAATATTGGCAAGCTGGGTACTAGCCAACGTTACACCATTGAGTTGTTAATGAAGGCTCATGGTTTGCAGCTTAGTGACTTTAAAGAGGTCACTGAATTAGCGCCTGCTGAACAAGCGACTGCGCTATGTGACAACCGCATCGATGCAACTCTCTATGTAGTGGGGCATCCTAGTGGTACGATCAAAGAAGCACTGAGAGACTGCCAAAGCCAATTAATTGGTTTATCAAAACAAGACAGAAATACACTCATACAACAAAATCCACACTATAGAGAAATGAGTGTTTCAGGCAATATTTATTCAGAAAATGCCCCTGATGTACTGACAGTGGGTGTTAACGCAACTTTATTTTCTCGTGCCGATCTACCTGACGATGTCGCCTATGCTGTTGTTAAATCATTATTTGAGCAGTTTGAAAATTTTAAAAAACTCCACCCTGCTTTTCGTTTACTCAAGCCAGAAAAAATGATGGCGCCTTCAACAATGCCTCTACCACTTCACCCAGGTGCTGCTAAGTATTTTCGGGAAGTACAGCCACTATCGCAGGCCCAGTTAGAGTAATGGGTGTATCAGAAAGAGGCTTTTGTACTAGCACCATAGGCAACTCCAAACGAAAGTGTGCACCTGATGTATCGGATAAGCAGGAAATATGCCCTTGCAGTAATTGACTGACCAAATTAAACGCGATATGCATACCTAAGCCACTACAGCCTTCATTACGTTTTGTGGTCATGAACGGCTCAAATACCTTGTATTGCCAGTCTTTAGGAATACCCACACCATTATCACGATAATCAATAATCAGGTTATCTTCATCGGCCTTAACATCAATCGTAATAACGCCACCAGGGCGATCTTCAAAGCCATGAATCAATGAATTCAGAATCATGTTAGTGAGCACCTGATAGTAACAACCCGGGTAGCTATCAATCATGAGGTGTTTAGGGCCAGTAATAGCAATATCGGGTTTACACTGTTTAAGGCGTGGATTGAGCGATAATAGAACTTCATCAAGATATTGGATCAAATCAAAGCGGCGGCACTGCTCACTTGATTGGTCTACAGAAACTAGCTTAAAGGCATTAATCAACTGCGCTGCACGCTCTAAATTTTGGCAGATTAAACGGCTACTCTCAACGGCAGTGTTGGCTAAAGGATCATTGGGTGAGTGTTGTTGGTATAAATGAGCTTGATCGGCGAGAAAAGAAGCAGCAGTAAAGCCAATGCCGATAGGCGTATTAATCTCATGGGCAACACCGGCAACCAAGCCCCCTAATGCTGCCAGCTTTTCAGACTCAACCAACTGTTGCTGTGTTGAGCGTAACGTTGCTAGTGTGTCATGCAATTCTTGGTTTCGCTCTTCGAGCTCTTTGGTACGGTCAACCACACGCTGTTCTAGCTCTGTATTGAGCTTGGCCAGCGAGCGCTCGGCATCTTCTCGCTTACTCATATCATGCAGCATAGAGCGGCGCATGCTGTTCATCGCATCAACAACCTGACTTAACTCGTCACCCTGATGCTTGCTATTGCGTTTAAGGTCGAGTGGTGTACCTAGATGCTCTAATTTAAGTCGGCGCGCGTAAGCTGCCATGCTACCTAAATGTTGAGTTATGAGCCGATGAAATAAGGTAAGGATAAAAATCGAGACAAGAAAGGTCTTAATTCCCTGTGATGCTAATATAACGAGTACTTTATCTGCCAAACGACGATAAACCTCATCAAGGCTAAGAATTAGGGTCAGTTCACCAACGGAGATAGCCCCTCTGTCTGCATCATGATGCTCAAGCGCATAGCGACGCTCGACAATAGCGCCAGTTGTTGGCTTACTTCCCGCCACATAAAAATCATTAAAAGAGGAGTTGATCTCTAAATAGCGTACATCGGGCAGCTGTAGCAACCCATCCAGCTGTACTTGGATTTGTGCAGGGCTAATTTCCCACAAGCTATTTGCAAGACTATTTCTTGAGCTGGCTTCGATCTGCAATAAACGCTCATCAATGGCAGATAACTCGTAACGGTAGTCTAGCCACAGCTGTGTACCCGTAGCAATTAACGTAATAGCAGAGCTGTATAACAAGATAGCCGCAAGTAAGCGCATCCCAAGTGGTTTTTGGTGGCGGAGCTGACGGAAGCGTTGCAGCAGTCGCATAGTAATAAATCTTTAAAGACGAATGATCTGCTTATCATAACCGCACAAACGCCAGACGAAACCCTATTCATTCACTTTGTATAGATGATAGCAGTTAGAAACATGACATTTACTTTCCTCATTGACCCGCAGGAACACGAATAATTTCGTCGTGACATTGTTGAAATCATGCTTTCTAGATGAATTGGCTTTTCTTCCTTGATACAAATCAAATACTACATATAGTGTTTTTAATAATATATATATCAATATATAGTTATTTATGTGCACCTATCATCTGCTCTTGTCTATATAGGTGCTTTTATATCAGAGGAAAAACGCATGGCCGCATCGTTAGAAAACACCGTATTCAAAAGCCTGCTAAGTAGCTCAGCACCATCGACAACAGAAATACCTTTGCAAGATACATCGCTTGATATTTGGGATACGAAATATTGTTTAAAATCGAAGCAGGGTGAAATGCTCGACAACTGTATTGATGATTCTTTTACTCGTGTTGCAAAAGCTTTGGCAGCGGTAGAAGCCGATGATAAAAGCCAATCACATTGGTACAAGGAGTTTTTATGGGCATTACGCCATGGTGCTGTTCCTGCTGGTAGGGTGATGTCTAACGCGGGAGCGCAACAACACAAACCTGCCACTTCAACAATCAACTGCACCGTATCAGGAACTATCTACGATTCTATGGATGACATCCTAGGTAAGAACCATGAAGCAGGGCTCACGTTAAAAGCAGGTTGTGGAATTGGTTATGAGTTCTCTACCTTGCGACCTAAAGATGCCTTTGTCTCAGGCGCCGGAGCATACACGTCTGGGCCTTTATCCTTTATGGATATATTTGATCGTATGTGTTTTACCGTATCCTCAGCAGGTGGCCGTCGCGGTGCGCAGATGGCCACTTTTGATGTAGGACACCCTGATGTGCTCGAATTTATTAAAGCTAAACGCGAAGATGCGCGCTTACGACAGTTCAACCTATCATTACTCATTAGCGACCCATTTATGCATGCCGTCAATGCCGATAATGACTGGCCATTAGCGTTTCCAATAACAGAGAAAGAACAACAGCGAGACAACATCAACCTTAATGATACACAGACGGTTTTGTGGCGAGAGTGGCCGATTCAACAAGGTTATATCACGAATAGCGAAGGGTTGGTGGCCTGTAAAATTAGTAAAACAGTAAGAGCAACACATCTATGGAACGCCATTATGAGTTCCACATACGACTTTGCTGAACCCGGTTTTATTCTAATCGATAAGGTCAATGAGCAAAATAATAATTGGTTTTGTGAAAATATCCGCGCAACTAATCCATGTGGAGAACAGCCATTACCACCTTACGGTAGTTGTTTGCTCGGCTCCATTAACCTTACCAAGTTCGTGATAGATCCATTTACCAACCAGGCTCGCTTTGATTGGGACAGTTTTAAAAGTACGGTTACCATTTTTACCCGTATGTTAGATAACGTGGTAGAAATCAATGGGCTACCGTTAGCAGAGCAACGCCATGAAATTAATCATAAGCGCCGCCATGGTATGGGCTATCTTGGGCTCGGTTCTACTATTACCATGCTTAAAATGCAGTACGGTGATGCAGCATCCGTAACCTTTACCGAACAAGTGACCAAAGAATTAGCCATTACGGGCTGGCGTGCAGGCCTTGATTTGGCAAAAGAGAAGGGCGCAGCGCCCATTATGGAAGAGCAGTTCGAAATAACTGGCGAAATGTTACGCAAACGCCCCGAGATGCTCGATGATGGTTATAAAGCAGGAGATTTAGTTGCAGGTAAAGTACTTCACGCCCGTTATAGCCGCTATATGCAAAAGATAGCTAAAAGTGAACCTGAGCTAGTTAAGCAATTAGCAGAGCATGGCTGCCGATTTACCCATCATAGCTCCATAGCACCAACAGGAACCATTGCACTATCAATAGGCAACAACGCCAGTAATGGCATTGAGCCGAGCTTTGCGCATCACTACTCACGCAATATCATTCGCCAAGGGAAAAAATCTAAAGAGAAAGTCGATGTGTTCTCTTATGAGCTTCTCGCGTATCGCCATCTGATTAATGCAGAGGCCATGCCTTACAGCGATAACACAGAGCAACAGCTTCCCGACTATTTCATCTGTGCTGATGATATTCATCCAAAGCAACATGTCGATATACAAGCGGCCGCCCAAAAATGGATAGACTCCTCTATCTCTAAAACCGCCAATGTACCCACCGATTATCCTTATGATGAGTTCAAAGATATTTACCTTTATGCGTATGAGCAGGGTCTAAAAGGTTGTACTACTTTTCGTTTTAATCCTGAGGCTTTCCAAGGTGTACTGGTAAAAGAGCAAGACCTAGAAAACACCCTGTACGAGTTTACGCTGGCAGATGGCAGCACCGTAGAATTAAAAGGGAATGATGAGGTTGAATACGATGGTGAGGTACACACAGCGGCTAATCTATTTGATGCACTAAAAGAAGGTTACTACGGTAAATTTTAAATACATTTTATATATCAAATACTTAAGACAATAAATTAATCCGAAAACTTTACGTTTACACATAAATAACAGTGACTACTTTACGCAAAAATGCCAAAACAAGCAGCCAAAAGGACAGCGAAATGCCATCCATAGAACAAAAAAGAGTTATTAAAATTGACCAAGCTATCGTTAGTTATAAAGTCATTACCGCACAAGACACAGCCGAGGCTGCTATAAAAGCAGTAGAACATAATCAAGAGAAGAGGGCTGAGCCGTGCCTAGAAACCGTACATGAGAACCTAAGCCGCCCAGACTTTCTTATGGGCTCAACCTATAAAATAAAAACGCCAATGTCGGAACATGCGCTGTACATCACAATAAACGATATCGTTCTCAATCAAGATACGCCACACGAGCAGCGTCATCCGTACGAAATATTCATCAACTCCAAGAATATGGATCACTTTATGTGGGTAGTGGCGCTTACACGGGTAATTTCAGCTGTCTTTCGTAAAGGTGGTGATGTCACCTTTATGGTTGAGGAGCTAAAAGCAGTGTTCGACCCTAAAGGTGGTTATTTCAAAAAAGGCGGTAAATTTATGCCCTCATTAGTCGCGGAGATTGGTGAATCAATTGAGAATCACTTAAAAATGATCGGCTTAATTAAAAATCAATCAATAGACTCACACCAACAAAAAATTCTTGATGAAAAGCGTGCAGAGTTTGACCGAAGGAGTGCTACACAGAAAGAACTCGTTAGTAGTAATCCTGTAAATAATAGTGCAGTGAATGATGATAACGGCGGTTTTCCTGCTAACGCTCAGCTGTGTAACAAGTGCCACACAAAAGCCGCTATATTAATGGATGGTTGTTATACCTGCCTGAGTTGTGGTGACAGTAAGTGCTCTTAAATACTCCTTATTTTTGCCTGTTTGCTTATCCAATCAGTAGCGTTGTGTACTGCTGGTGGATATTATGCACCAGCAGAAATTAACTCAGATATTGATAAACCACGGTAATATTTATGAATACGAACAGTAATGAATACGGAGTAAACGATAACTCATATAAAGCGGCAGGTGAGCTACCGGGCCTAACTCAGTTGGTTGATGACTTTTACGATAATATGAGCGAATTTCCAGAATCTAAAACCATTCGCGATATGCATCCAAGTGACTTAACCGAATCCAGAACAAAACTGGCTTACTTTTTATCAGGTTGGCTCGGTGGTCCAAGGCTCTACTCACAACATTTTGGCGGCATGAGTATTCCTGCATCACATAAACATCTACCCGTTGGTGAAGCAGAAAGCGAAGCATGGCTTCACTGCATGCAAAAAGCCATAGACGTACAGCCTTATGAAGAGCCATTTAAAGTGTATTTGATCACGCAGCTACGTGTGCCTGCTGAGCGAATCAAGACAGTATGTGCGAGAAATATTGAATAAAATAATCAGTGACTAGGTTGACGGGGCCTCATTTGGGAGGGGCGCTGGGTAGAGTACAGTAGGCCTGATCAAATCCTATAATTCTGCTTATTTTTATTCTCAGGCTCTATAGTCGACTAAACTCATCGGCTATAAAGTCAAACACTCTGCGAACCCTAAGGCTGGTTCTTAACTCTTGATGGCATACTAACCAAATGGGTAGCCGTATTACCGGCCCCATATGTTCAAATGCACGAATTAAACGTGGGTCTTTATCCCCCAAGTGCTCAGGAAAAAAAATAAGCCCCATTCCTTCTTTGCAAAGCTCAAGTTGTAATAGCTGGAATGAAGTGATGAGCTTGAAATTCTGTTTAGAGAGTTGCCACCCCTGTTGATTGAGCATGTCCAATACTGTGTTGCTTCGATCAAAACCAATAATTTGAATATCGCTAAGCTCAGAAAAGTGGGTGATTTGTGGTAACTGCGCTAAGTAACCCTTTGTCCCATAGAGCCAGCCCACTTCGTCACCGAGTTTTTTTGCGATCAAATCATTTTGCTTCGGGCGAAAATTACGAATAGCAATGTCTGCCTCACGCCGTTTGAGGTCGCTGGCGGCATTGGTCACAATCACCTCTATATCAATACCCGGCTCTTCTCGTCGTAATTTAGCGATGATCTTTGGTAGTCGAAATGTAGCATCTAATTCACCGGCAGAAACAATCACAGATCCTTCAATTTGTTGTGATTGCCCTGTAGCTGATAGTGAAAACTGCAAGGCTGCATCGCGCATTAAACGGGCATGCTCTAACAGTTCCATTCCGCTATCAGTTAAGACGAGCCGTTGCCCAACCCGCTCAAATAACGTTATGCCGAGAGCTGCTTCAAGCGCCGATACTTGGCGACTCAATGTAGGTTGTGTTAAACCTAACGCCTTTGCAGCAGCAGATAAGGTGCCTTCTTCAGCCGTCACCAGAAATGTACGGGTATGATTCCAATCGAAGTTTACAGAGCTCCAGTTCATACGAAAACGCATACCTATTATTCAAAACCTGCAATATATCTTCTATTTTCGTATAGGTATAGTTGCGAATAATGAATAAATGTACGGAGAACAGTATGACTACTCTCGTTGTTGGAGCCAGTGGGGCAACTGGTCGCTTACTGGTCGAGCAGTTATTAGCCCAAGGGCAACAGGTTAAAATTATTGTCCGTTGTGTTGGTGATTTTCCAGATACCTTAAAACAAAATGACAACCTAACGATGACTGAATACAGTCTATTAGATATGACCGATACAGAACTATTGCAGCAAGTAGCAGGGTGTAGCGCCGTTGTTTCGTGCTTGGGTCACAACTTAACTTTTAAAGGAATATTTGCTCACCCAAGGCGCTTAGTGACTGAGGCAGTTCAACGTTTATGCAGTGCCATTGAAAACACCAAGCCAGTTGCTCCCGTAAAATTTATCTTAATGAACACTACCGGCAACCAAAATAAGCATGCGGGTGAAAAGGTAACGCTTGGGCAATCCATTATCGTTGGCTTGATAAGGTTTTTGCTGCCCCCGCACGCCGACAACGAGCTAGCAGCAGAGTATTTGCAACTAAGCTTTAATACTAGCCACAAGATGATTGAGTGGGTTGCTGTTCGCCCCGACAGCCTCATTAACCAAGAGTCAGTCACAGAATATAAAGCTTATGCATCTCCCATTCGTAGCGCTATTTTTGATGCAGGTAAAACAAGCCGAATCAACGTTGCTCACTTCATGTCGGAGTTGGTCACTAATGGCACCACATGGAGCAAATGGAAGCACCAAATGCCGGTTATTTACAATATTTAAATATATTCATGCAAGCATACGGAAACAAAAATATGAAAATGAATTACGTCGTCTTTGGCACTAATAATATGGAACAAGCTGTTCAGTTTTACGATGCTTTATTTGAAGGAAGTGAAATCAATAAAGTACATGCACAAGGGCGTATGACGTTATGGGCAGGACACGATTTTATGTTTGCTGTTGCAGAGCCGTTTGATGGTGAAGAAGCAACCTTTGGAAACGGCATAATGGTTGGGTTCAACCTTGGCTCATCATCCGAGGTGGAACGCTTATACAACAAAGCGCTAGAAATGGGCGGTATCGATGAAGGCAAACCAGGCATACGCTCCGCTAGGTTTTCTGCTTATATAAGAGACTTGGATAAAAACAAAATATGCTTGTTCGAGTAACAGTGGATCTCATATCTAAGAGATGTAAGTGTGTTTGATAAATGTAAGCGAATAACGTGTAATGCGACGAACAAGTTACCTCTCATTAACTGAAGCCAATAATAGCTCGTATAGGCGCTTAGCCGCAGGTCCAGTTTTTGCATTTTTAGGTAACGTTACATGTAGTGGAACTTGATAGTAGCTTGCGTGCTCAACATTAAGAATGAGCATTTCAGGATCATTATGACTTTCAATAACGTGCTTTGGTAAACGACAGTAACCCAGCCCTTGCTTGGCCGCTTGCCAAGCATGGTCAAAATTATCTACAGTTATCCGTTGATTTGATTTTAGCCAACCCACATCTAAGCTGTCTGACTCCCCTAAATCTCTCACTACAATTTGTCTATTCATAGCCAGGTCAGCCAAACAAGGCTCTGGATTGCTCGCTAATGGGTGAGTACTAACCGCCACAGGCAACATAATAACCATACCAAAGGCTTCGCAAGGGTGATCAGTAATCGGAACGTTAATAATCGAAATATCAGCGCTTTCTTCTACTACCATGCGCGTTGTTTTTGAGAGTGAAGTCTCAACAATTTGAATAGATGTCGTGTTGTTTTGCGCAAGGAATGTAGCCAAAGGCTCGTATAGCCACTTTCTGTCACACAAATGATCAACAGCGACAATCAGTTCTGACTCAAACCCTTGGGATAACTGGTTACTGATCTCTTCTAGTGCTTTAGCTTGTTCGATCATCGACTGCGCTCTGCGCAATAACGACTTCCCATCATGAGTCAGCACGGCTCGACGCCCTTCAACTCTTACAAGAGCAACATCAAGCTGATCCTCTAGTTTTTTTACCGCATAAATCAACGTGGTATGGCTCTTACTCATCTGCGCTGCCGCTGCTTGAATACTCCCCGCTTTATCTATTTCAAATAAAGTTAACCATTGCTCTAACGTTGTTTTAAGCTTCATGTGTCTAATTTACTCACACTAATTCACTAAATTATGAACTTTTATGTTTAATTTATCTAGATATTATATTGCTTATACCCAAGAGGAAAGGCAAAGCATACGACTTACTTATTAACTCTTGAATAAACGAAATAGTTGGAGAAGATGATGAGCATATTATTGCAAGTAGATTTTGATTACTCAGGCCCATTTGGCGAAGAAATGGCAGGAATGCTAACTAGCTTAGCAGAATCAATTAACCATGAGCCGGGCATGATTTGGAAAATTTGGACTGAAAGCGAACAGGATAAGTTAGGCGGTGGTATCTATCTTTTTGAAGATAAGGCGTCTGCTAATGCTTATTTAGCCATGCATACCGCACGTTTAAAAGAGATGGGAATAGCAGAGGTCAGAGGGAAAGTCTTTGATGTGAATAGTTCTTTATCCATAATTAATCAAGGGCCGATTGAGAAACTCTCTATTGATAAACCTTAGTCACTTAATAACTAATCAGGATGTAGGAGAAAGACGATGAATAATAGAATATTTCTAACCATACATAGTGCAATTTATGTTGTATTTGCTTTAGCCCTGTTTTTTATGCCGCAAACGGTATGGCCAATGTACGGTGTTGAGTTGAATGACAAGTATGCTTTTTTCTTATCACAACATACCAGTATTTTTCTTGGTGGGATTGGGGTAATAAGTTATCAACTAAGAGATATAGAAGTAGGGCAATTAGCTAAAAAATTATTCTTTGCTCTACTTATCTCAAATATAGTAGGCGTTGTTATTACGTTGTATGCAGGCATAACAGGCATCTTCACTGGCTTTGGTTGGAGCGACCCCGCATTTTTTACTTTGCTTTCAGTTATGAGTTATTTGCAGCTCAAGAAGCAGTAGGTAAATGGTGTGTTACTTATACGAACCCCAATAGGTGAATGATAAAGTTGTCGGTAGGTAGCACATAGTAAATTCTGTAAACTACTGTTATTACTTAATCAAAGCGTGTCATAACTAGGTTTATAAGATGGAAATCGCAATAGATATTCAACACAAATTGACGTTAGATTTTGGATCAGAAATGCCTTTTGCTAAAGATGAAGTTGAAGCTTTATACGCCGCTACAAACTGGCGCATTAGTGACAAAATGATTCGCTCTATTATTTACCTAGCAAAAGGCGATATCACATCACTAAAGAACACGATACAGCGTACAAGACAAGATTATAAAGACGTACTGTGGCAAGCAGAGTACGACCGTGGAGACGAGCAACTAAGAGATTTCAATAAAACTTTTGATGAGTTAGGGCTTCTATAGGTTTAGGTTTTTTAGGTGTAGATAGAGAAAACAAAATAGTTTAAACAATAAAATAATGACTAAATCAAGTTGATGAGATAGCACCACTTATCAACTCTGCTTAACCACACTAAAAACATGACATTTCGTATAAATGGGTTATCAATAGCATTACTGATTCGTTCCCGTTAAAATTCCGCGTTAAACCCGCCTGTACGTAAGTATCTAGATTAAAGTGAGTTCGCAACAATGAGTAGAAAGATTGAATTATTAGCACCCGGTGGGGATGTTGAAGCCATTAAAGCCGCTGTTATTGCTGGCGCCAATGCCGTTTATTGCGGTTTAGATACCTTCAACGCCCGGAACCGTGCCACCAATCTCTCTTTTGAAGACTTAACCGGCATCTTACGTTTAGCACACAAATACGATTGCGAAGTGTTTTTGACCTTAAACGTCGTCATCCTTGAACACGAAATCCCTGGGATGATCAAGCTGCTTAATAAGCTGGTGAATTCCGGTATCGATGGCATCATTGTTCAGGATTTAGGTGTTTTTAACCTCGTTAAGAAACACTTTCCAACACTTGATATCCACGCATCAACGCAGGTAACGACGCATAACGAAGGCCAAATTCTATTCTTAGCAAAGATTGGTGCATCACGCGTTAACTTATCACGCGAGCTAAACCTACCTGAAATCAAATCACTCACGGCGCTAGCACATGAGCACGATGTACTGACAGAAGTGTTCGTACATGGCTCCTTATGTATTGCCTTTTCTGGACAGTGTTATTCCAGCTCGGTAAGCGTAGGTAACTCAGGCAATCGGGGACGTTGTAGCCAGGCGTGTCGTGATGAATATGAGATAACCGCTGCGGGTAATCGTTTCCCATTAAACCTGAAAGATAATTCGGCCTATTTTGATTTACCAGAGTTAGTCGATGCCCAAGTAGATTCATTGAAAATAGAAGGCCGTATCAAAGGCGCTCATTATGTTTATACCGTCGTTGATACGTGGCGTAAGCAAATTAATGAATTTGTTGATACAGGCAAGTTGTTAGCTGATGACTCTAACTTACATCGTGTATTTAACCGCGACTTCACGAACTCATTCTTAAAGGGGAATCTCACTAAGGATATGTTTATCGACAATCCTCGTGATTACAGTGTTCATCATGCGGTTGAAAAAAGTAATGCTATTTCTGTGGTGCAGGTCCAAGAAGCAAGAGAAGAGCTATATGCTCAGAGAAATGATCTTGGGGTAGAGCTTGCCGATAAAATTAAATACCTTAGCATTGCGAAGCAACCTTTGGCACTAGCTTTTTCTGGCAAGTTGGATGAGCCTTTATGCTTAACCATGACCGTTGGCGATAACGATAAGGTCTATACGCTACAAACCACATCATCACTTAGCCCAGCAACAAAGCTAACTATCGACCAAGCAGCTTTAGAAAAGCGCTTTAAAAACTTCGCGATTAGTGATTATACGGTTGAGTCTTTTGATTGTGATGGATTAGGCGAAGCGCTTAGTTTGCCGTTTAAAGAATTAACTGAACTTAAAAACCAAGCTGCGTTATTACTTAATAATTCAGTGAAAATTATTCCGCAGGTTGAAGTAGCACCATTAGAGAAGCACAAAAAAGCACCCGGCAAGCCGACTATGTCGATCTTAATTGCTGATGAAAAAGACCTACACCTGTGTGACTTAACGACTGCTGATGTGTATTTCAAGTTACCAGAAAGCTGGAAAAAAGACTGCAATAAACATATCGATATTTTTAAGCGCAACCCGCAGCTGATTCCGTGGTTCCCTGCAGTGTTAATCGGTAAAGATTACGACGAATCGGTAAGGCTGCTTGAAGAAATTCGCCCGGCGCGTATCGTTAGTAACAATACAGGCGTGGCGTACAAAGCATTTGAGATGGACATCGAGTGGATTGCGGGGCCATTTTTGAATACGACTAACTCCTACGCATTATTAACATTTAAAGAAGAGTTAAACTGCGCGGGAGCATTTATCTCGAATGAAATTAACCGCATGCAAATTAAGAATATTGCGCGTCCGGATAACTTCAAAATGCTCTACAGTATTTATCACCCAATCCTGATGATGACCAGCCGCCAGTGTTTCTTCCAGCAAACCGTGGGCTGTAAAAAACCTAGTATCGAAGATGGCTGTATGCTCAAGTGCGAAAAAGCCACCACCATTACTAATGTAAAAGGCGTGTCTTTCGCTATTGATAAACAGAAGGGCGGCTATCCAAGCATCTACAACGATGAGCAGTTCTTGAACTTCGATGTTGTAAATGATCTGGCTGATCTATTTGATGAGTTCTTTATTGATCTCACCAACATTGGTGCTGGCTCAAAAGCGGAACAAGACAAAGCGCAATTGGTAACGCACTTTGAAAACTTCTTAAAAGGTGATGAGCTAGCCCAGCAACAGTTAAGTAATATGATTACTGTATCGACCAACGCACAATACAGCCAAGGCTTATAAAATAACTATGACACTGCCAATTTTGTACTCATTGCAAAACTGCCCGTATGCGATGCGTGCAAGATTGGCGATATTATTATCCCAGCAGTCTGTTAGGCTACGGCCTATCGTCATGAAGAACAAACCTGAGGAGATGCTAGCAGCCTCACCTAAAGGCACGGTGCCTGTTTTAGTATTCGAAAATAACAAAGAAAATCTAAAATTAAGCTATAATAATCAAAGCATTATAGATGAAAGCTTAGACATTATGTTATGGGCACTTAATAGTAATGACCCACATGATTTACTCTATTCTCAGCATGAATCAGCACTGCCTGAAATGCTAAAAATCATTGAAGAAAACGACAAAAAATTTAAACCAAACTTAGAGCTATACAAGCACGCCAAACGTTTTCACGAAGATACTCAAGAGCAGTACCGCTTAGCATGCGAGCCTTTTGTTCAGACGCTAGAGCTGCGCTTAAGCCGCCATGAATTTTTAATGGGAGATACTCTAAGCTTGCTTGATTATGCGTTACTTCCCTTTGTTCGGCAGTTTTCCAAAGTGAATCGGCAACTCTATTTGCAAGGCCCTTATACGCATTTACAGCGCTGGCTTAACAGTCATCTACAAAGTAGGCTATATGCACAAGCCATGTTCAAGCATCCGCTATGGTTAGATAATCACGAAGAGTCTTTATTTGGCGGATGACATGTTTATGTCAGCACAAGCGGGGCCTAACTTTGGCTTTATACATCTATTTATCCCACAAAATACAAACACCCCATTACTCGGTATGTTATTACTAGGTGGAGTGTTTATGGCATTAACGTTATTGGTCTTTATTGGGTATGGATTGCTAGCAAATAAAGTCAGTCGATATGTTGTTAGTTCACCTAAAGCTATGAAGTATATCCAACGCACTTTTTCAGCCAGTTTTGCCATGCTGGGTACTAAGCTGGCATTTTCAGAACATTAAACAGATGCTTGTATAGAAAGTGGTTACGCTTCTAGCTCGCAATTATTAACTAATAAGAGAAAGAGCAAGCTAAAGAGCGCCACTCTTTCTGGCGTGGGAAATTGTTATATATAAATCAGTAGCCTTTTATTCCATGTTTATAATAATTTTACCGACGGCTCGATTACTCTCGCTTTTGAGTACTGCGTCGTTTGCCTGAGCCAAAGGGTAAACTGAGTCAATTTTCACTATGATTTTTTTGTTATCAATCAATTCGCGAATCTCCTCTAAATGGCTGCTATTAGGGTGGACCCACATACGGCTGAAGTTCACACCAGACGCCTCAGCAACACTGGTATCAATATCATCTAGTGTTGATACTACGTAACCTCCTTTTTTAGTGATCTGTAGCGATCGCGCCACTACATCATTGCCATTGGCTGTGACAAAAACCACATCAATATTTTTTACAACATCATCAAACTCTACGCTTTTGTAGTCGATAACCTCATCAGCACCTAAGCTCTTAACATATTCCTCATTTTTAGCTGAAGCAGTAGTGATTACATGAGCCCCAATGGATTTGGCAATTTGAATCGCAAAACCACCCACACCACCAGAGCCACCTAAAATCAGAACGCTTTGGTCTTTTTTGAGCTGCCCAGCCATAAGCCCTTGCAGTGCTGTCAGCGCTGCCAACGGCACACCAGCGCTTTCAGTCATACTTAACGCCGTTGGTTTTATAGCTACCAAGTTGGCATCAACAGCCAAAAACTCAGCATATGTACCTTGTTGAGCAATAGGAGAAAAGACAAACACTTCGTCACCTACCTTTAGATGATCAACATCGTCACCTACATGAGCAATTATGCCGGCAGCATCCCAACCTAAAATCAATGGAAGAGTATGAGTATTTGAGTCAGCTAGCGTGCCGTTACGAACATGGAAATCAACTGGATTAACACCTGCTGCACTTACTTTGATTAGTACTTGGGTAGATAAGTAGGCAGGAGTCGGAAGGTCGCCTAGCGTAATTTTTGAATCGCTACCGTATTGAGTAATAAATGCTGCTTTCATGGTGTTTATCTCTTAATGAGTCATTTGATGTTGAGATAAAGTTTCACAGAAGCTATTCATTCTTTATAATTTATAGTTAATATAGCACTCATTGATTTTTGTGATGATTTAGATAATTTTAAAAAGAGTGAACGGGGAGCAGTTATGTCTAAAGCCGATTTAAACTTAATTGTGATGTTTGATGCGATCATGACTGAGCAGTCTGTTACTGCAGCCGCTGAGCGTTTATCTATGACTCAGCCTTCGGTGTCGAATGCTATCGCTAGAATGCGCCATTATTGGAAAGACCCGCTCTTTGTTAAGCACGGCCGTGGAGTACGTCCTACCCCTTATGCAGAAAAACTGTGGCAACAGGTATCACCACCACTCGCTGAAATCCAGTACGCCATTACTCCCGCTAATTTTGTTCCTCTTTATGCGAAACGGCAATTTAGAATTGCATTAACGGACGGTATGACAGGCATATTATGGCTTCCTCTACGCAAGCATATCGAAAAACATGCTCCTGGTATCGATATACATGCAGTGCCCTATAAAGCGGATGGAGAGCAGCTCTTGCTCGATGCGGATGTAGACTTAGTATTAGATTACTACCCAGGCTCAAACCCTTTGATTCATAGTAAGTGGATACTTGATAACCACTTTGTTTGTTTAATGCGTCCTGGGCATGAGTTAGCTAGCTCTGCGTTAACGCTCGGGCGATTTATTAGCCACGACCATCTATTTGTATCCTTATCGGGGGATGCAAAAGGTATCGTTGACTCTGAGTTAGAGAAACAAGGTTTGCAGCGGCGTATAGCGATGACCGTTAACAGTTTCTCTGGTGCTGTAGAAATAATACGTGGGTCAAATTTGATTACTGTTTTGCCTTACCCTGTTGTTGCAAATGCAGCCATAAGGGGAGAGGTCATTGTAAAGCCTGTACCGCTAGCAATCCCACCAGCGTCTATATCCATAGCGTGGCACACTCGTAACGATCGAGACGTCGGACTAGAATGGCTAAGGGGCATATTGAGTGAGCTAATATCAGAACTGAGCATTAGTTATGGAGAAGCCAATAGTTAGTCTTCTCCAAAGAATAATAGTATTTTAATATGTCAGCTTTCAATGATTAGCATAAATAATCATATATTTTTACTGCAAATTCAATGAGTTATTTAGACTTCTAAATCTTCATTCTGCTCACGATCGAGCTGGCCAATATCCAATACGGGTGCCGCATTTAAGTGCTGCGCATTTAGCATGAAAGCGACTCGTTCAAGGCTAGCCACGACCATTGATTGCTCCCAGTCTTGGATGTCATCAAAGTGCCGTAAAAAGATATCCTGCTGTGTTGTTGGAGCCCCTTTCATTAAGTCAGCGCCTTCATCGGTAAGACTAACCCACACTTTTCGTTTATCGTTAGTACCGCGCTCACGCGCGATTAATTCCTTTTTTTCAAGACGGTCCAAAATACTTGTGACCGTGGCCTGAGTGAGCACTATCTCTTTAGCAAGTTCTCCTGAGGTGAGTTGGCCACTTTCACGCAATGTTTGCATTACCATAAGTTGCGGTGGGGTAAGCCCTGTTCTGCTACTGATTTCTTTTACCTGCATGTCGGTTGAGCGAATGATCTGGCGTAGCAGTACGAGTGCTTTTTGGCTGTTTTCCATCAATTTCTCAGTGCTTATATTTGTTGGGTAATTCTACGTATACCTTTGTCTTTTATCTATTGTTTAATAGTATTTGTTTGCATTACAAATTAAATAACATGCCTCTTTGCTCAAAATATAACCGCATTCAGGGTTGTATAGCGCGTTTTAGTATGTACATAATATATAAGTAATTCGTAACACTAAATATATCAAATACTAAATATTCGGAATTCAATGGATTTTTCAGGCGTAACTTTACGCAAACCTACTGCTGAAGATGGCACTTCTGTTCATCAATTAATTACTCGCACACCCGAATTGGATAGCAACTCATGCTATTGCAACCTCCTGCAGTGTAGCCATTTCTCAGAGACTTCCATTATTGCTGAAAGCAATGAAGAAACACTTGGGTTTATCAGTGGCTACATTAAGCCGCAGTCTCCAGAGACTCTTTTTATTTGGCAGGTCGCTGTAAGCTCTAAAGCCCGTGGCAATGGGGTTGGTGGAAAAATGCTGCGAAGCTTATTGGAGCGAGAAGAAAACGTGTCAATCACTCATATTGAAACAACAATTACTGAAAGCAATGACGCATCCTGGGCGCTATTTAGCAGCTTAGCTGAGCACTTTAGCGCTCCTGTTGAGCGTTCCGTTATGTTCGACCGAGCTATGCACTTCAACGACGAACATGACTCTGAGCTTCTCGCTCGTATCGGGCCTCTATCGCGTTAATACTTAGCCTTTCTAACGAAATTACACTTATTATCAACCAATTATCAAGAGCACTATTATGAAAATTTTTGAAGAGATTGAATCTGAGGTTCAATCCTATGCCCGTTCGTTTCCTCGCATCTTTAACAAAGCCCAAGGCGAATTCCTTTACGACGAAGACGGCACCCAATATTTAGATTTTCTAGCAGGTGCTGGCACACTAAACTACGGCCATAACAATCCGATATTTAAAGAAAAACTACTGGACTACATCCATAGCGACGGCATCACCCACGGACTTGATTTGCATACCAAAGCAAAAGGCGAGTTTATGGAGGCGTTCAACGAAAAAATTCTTAAGCCTCGTGATCTCAATTATGTGATGCAATTCACGGGTCCTACGGGCACCAATGCGGTTGAAGCGGCCTTAAAATTGGCTCGCAACATTACTGGACGTGAAAATGTAATCAGTTTCACTAACGGATTCCATGGTGTCAGCATGGGAGCGCTAGCGGCTACCGGCAACTCACACCACCGAGGCGCTGCCGGTGTAAGCCTAAGTGGCGTCAGCCGTATGCCCTATGACGGCTATCTAGGTGATGATATTGATACCACCGTCTACCTAGATAAAGTATTGAGTGATTCCAGCAGCGGTATTGACCTTCCAGCAGCTGTCATTGTAGAAACTGTTCAGGGTGAGGGTGGTATCAATGCAGCCGATCTTGAGTGGCTCAAAAGCCTTGACCAAGTATGCAAGAAGCACAAAGTACTGCTAATAGTCGATGACATCCAAGCAGGTTGTGGCCGCACAGGTACTTACTTTAGTTTTGAGCAAGCCGGAATCAAACCAGATATTGTTACGCTGTCTAAATCCTTAGGCGGCTACGGATTACCATTTGCAGTTGTCTTGTTTAAGCCTGAATTAGATCTATGGAAACCCGGTGAGCATAACGGCACTTTTCGTGGTAATAACTTTGCTTTTGTGACAGCAAAAGCCGCAATTGATCACTACTGGTCTGATGATACGTTTGCCAAAGAAGTCCAAACCAAAGGGCGCTATGTAGCTGATCGCTTGGCAGCAATCATTAACAAATACGGTAACGACAATTTCAGTACTCGCGGCCGCGGTATGTTCCAGGGGATTAACTGTGTTAACGGTGAGCTTGCTGGAAAAATCACTAAAAAAGCCTTCCAAAAAGGAATGATGATCGAAACCAGCGGTGCAGACGACCAGGTTGTTAAGCTGCTTTGTCCTCTAACTATTGAAATGAAAAACCTAGTTAAAGGCATTGATATTCTTGAAGAAGCTATTCAAGAAGTGTGCGCTAAAGAAGACTCAATTCCGGAACAGAAGAAGTACTTTGACCCGGTAGATATTGCTAGCTAATCAAGTCACTAGCAGAGATGGAATAGAATAATTTAAAAGGAAAAAAAATGATCGTACGCGACTTAATATCGGCAGAGCAGAGTAATCGTAGAATTGTATCCCCAGACGGTAACTGGGAGAGCACTCGAATGCTGCTCAAAGATGACAATATGGGTTTCTCCTTTCATATCACCACTATTTATAAGGGTGCCGATTTTCAGATGCATTATCAAAATCACCTGGAATCTGTGTACTGCATATCGGGTGAAGGCGAGGTAGAAACCTTGGCTGATGGAAAGAAGTATCCAATTAAGCGGGGTACGCTCTACATACTTGATAAGCATGACAAGCATATTCTGCGTGCTTTTGAAGAGATGAAGATGGCCTGTGTATTTAACCCTCCACTCAGTGGTAAAGAGGTCCATAACGCAGAGGGCGCATACGAATTAGAAGCCGAGGCAATATCAGCTTAAGTGGAGTATTTGTATGAGAAGTCTAGAGAAAACGGCTGATATTTATCCTTCTCGTCAGGGGGGGCGCTCAATTTATTGAGCGCCAAGACCCAACCGTTTATGCCTCGCAAGGTAAAGAAGCCCCGATTCCTGAGCAGCAGATTACACATTATGCTGAGAAGGGTTTCATGCTATTGGAAGGCGTGTTTTCAGAATCTGAAGTACTAGCATTTCAACAGGAATTAGAGCGGTTACGTGGCAGTACAGCCACGGTAGCACCCGGAGAAACGATCACCGAACCAGAAAGCGGTGATGTACGCTCAATTTTTCGTATACATGAAAGCAGCCCAATTTTTAAAGCCTTGGCAGCAGATAAGCGCCTGGCTGATCTAGCGCGCTATATCCTCAATGATGAGGTTTATATTCACCAGTCCAGACTGAACTATAAACCAGGCTTTCGGGGCAAAGAGTTCTATTGGCATTCTGACTTTGAGACTTGGCATGTAGAGGATGGAATGCCTCGAATGCGAGCGCTTAGTATGTCGATTACTCTAACTGAGAACTTTGAATATAACGGCCCATTAATGTTGATCCCAGGCTCTCATCTACAGTATGCCGCTTGCGAAGGGGAGACGCCGGATAACCATTATGAAGCATCTCTCAAGAAGCAAGAGTATGGCGTGCCTTCAGATACGCAACTAGAAGATATGGTTAATAAGGGCGGTATTGTGTCGGCCAAGTGTAAACCAGGCAGCGTCATTATATTTGATTGCAATACTATGCACGGATCCAACGGCAACATCTCACCTGAACCACGCTCAAACGTATTTTTTGTCTATAACGCTGTCAGCAACCAGGTGGCTTCACCTTTTTGTGAGCAGCCACCAAGGCCGGAATACATCTGTAGCCGTGAGCATATAAAACCTCTGCCTTGAATGCATAACTAAATAGGATAATCGGAGCATTGAATCGGCTCCGATACATTCCATTTACAATTAGACTCTCATGCTGCGCCATCATCTAGATTACTTATAAAACATCTTATAGTTATGCTATTGATATTTACTCGCTGTTAACATTTAATAAGCGCAATTAATTGCTATGGATGGCGATTTCTTTTCAGGTATTTCGCCTCATTAGTTACTCCATTCTAAGTACTCCACTTCAAGCTGCCCGCTCAGTATGTAGTGACTACCAATTGATCCTTAAACACAACTAAAACCATGCGGATAATTCTCGTACGGTTTATTTAAGTCGGTCTATAAATATTATGAATGATTTTATTAAGCGCTTTAAATGTCGGAACGTAATTCTATTAGCCTTGCTATCGAGTTTAGCTGGCTGCGCCACACCTCCAACTATTGATGCAACTAAGTTAATAAACGCAAAAAGCGTAGCCCTTGTTAATATTCCACCTATGAGAACTCTAGCCCTAGTAGGCAATTCTTTACCATCACCTGAAGGTCTTTATGCTCCTTTTTTTGATTTACCAAAACGGCCAGCCTCACCCTTAACAAGCAGCGATATGAAAGCCACTATCGATTCAGTAACTGCTAGCCAAGTAGCTATAAGCCAAACCGCTACTGATGCCGCCGCAGCTGGAGCGGTCGCAAGTATTGCGGGTGCACTGCTACAACAACAAGCAGAAAAAACACAAAAGAGAGCTACAAACTTTCATGAAATATTGTCCGAAGCAAACCCTGAATTAAACTTCAGTCGAGATTTTATAGAAGGTATTAAAACTTCATTAGAGAGCAAAGGATTGAATGTTATTATCATTAACGATCAGCTAAATGATGTTCCTAAACTGCGCTGGCCAACCTTAACATCAGGCGGGCCAAATCATATAAATGTTACTGATAAAAATTTAGAAACTGTTGATGCGGACCTTCTTATTCAGGTTATCCCAGTCGCTTTTTACAGAGCACCCGGGCCGCTTAACGCCTTTAATAGACTTGTTGAGGCTACTGTCATTATTTATAATGGTAAAACTATGGAGCCTTACGGTGTTCAAAGGTTCGGATCTGCAGATGGATAGTTTTTTTCTTACCACCGATATGACAGTTTGGTAGAGGATATAGCAGTGAGCGGTCCTGCGCTTCATGACGGATTAATGGCTATCATTCCAGAAATCACTGCTGCGATAACAAGTAAGTAGCAACATTTATATGCCTCTATAACCAAAAACTAGTCAGCACTCTCTGACCTAATAGCTCCTGAGTGCTGACTAAAAAACTTACATCGCTTTCAAATACTCATTATGAAAGCGTAAATGCTCTTCAATAAAACTAGCGATAAAGTAGTAGCTGTGGTCATAGCCTTCATGGTGGCGAAGCTGTAACGGGTAGCCACTTACTTGGCTTGCAGCTATCAAAGCTTCAGGCTTTAGCTGTGTAGCTAAAAAATCATCAGCTTCGCCCTGATCAACCAACGCTGGCAATAACTGTGTTGCTGATTTCATCAGTTCACTAGCATCGTGCTGGCGCCATGTCTCTTTGTCCTTCCCTAGGTAAGCAGAGAATGCTTTCTCACCCCACGGGCAGTTCATCGGATTGTTGATTGGACTAAATGCAGAGACAGAGCTATATCGCTCTGGGTTGCGCATAGCGATAGTTAGTGCGCCGTGTCCCCCCATAGAGTGCCCGGAGATGGCTCGCTGCGAAGTCACCGGGAAAGTCTTTTCAATAAGAGCCGGAAGCTCTGATACGACGTAGTCGTACATTTGGTAGTGGCTCTTCCACGGCTCTTGTGTGGCATTAACATAAAAGCCAGCACCTTTGCCTAGATCGTAGCTATCCTCATCTGCAACATCGTCACCACGAGGGCTAGTATCCGGCGCAACAATGGCAATACCCAGTTCAGCAGCAATACGCTGAGCATTGGCTTTTTGCATAAAGTTTTCATCACTACAGGTGAGACCAGATAACCAATACAACACAGGCACCTTGGCACCCGTTAGGGTTTGAGGCGGCAAGTAAATAGCAAAGCGCATCTGGCAATTCAAGCTTGTTGAGTGGTGGCTATACTGCTTGTTCCAGCCACCAAAGCTTTTATTGCGACTAAGATTTTCTATTGTCATACAGGACTCCGTACGGCCTTTTTATAGGGTTATCCCTTTACAAAAGGCCGCCGCATTAGCTCAGTTATTTATCGAAGTGAATTACAGTACGAATACTTTTACCTTCATGCATCAGATCAAAAGCTTCATTAATACCTTCCAAGCCCATCGTATGAGTGATGAAATGATCCAGTTTGAACTCACCTTTCAAATAACGCTCAACGTATTCAGGTAATTCTGTACGGCCCTTAACACCGCCAAAGGCGGTACCACGCCAGACTCGCCCAGTGACCAACTGGAAAGGGCGAGTAGAAATCTCTTGGCCTGCACCAGCCACACCAATAATGACAGACTCTCCCCAGCCTTTATGGCAGCACTCTAAAGCTGAGCGCATGACATCAACATTACCAATACATTCGAATGAGTAATCAACGCCGCCATCCGTAAGGTCGACGATCACTTCTTGAATAGGTTTGTCATAATCTTTTGGGTTAATGCAATCAGTAGCCCCGAGCTGACGTGCTAAATCGAATTTGCTTTCATTAATATCAACAGCAATGATGCGGCTGGCTTTTGCCATGGTTGCACCGATAACTGCAGATAAACCGATGCCACCAATACCAAAGATGGCAACCGTTGCGCCTTCCTCAACCTTAGCAGTATTCATTACCGCGCCCATGCCCGTCGTTACACCGCAGCCCAACAAGCACACTTCTTCTAGCGGTGCTGTTTTATTGACTTTAGCTAACGATATTTCTGGCAGCACTGTGTACTCAGAAAAAGTAGAGCAGCCCATATAATGGTATATAGGCTGTCCATTTATAGAGAAGCGTGTCGTACCGTCAGGCATCAAACCTTTACCCTGTGTTTCACGAATCTGTTGGCAAAGGTTTGTTTTACCTGATTTACAGAATTTACATTCACCGCACTCTGGCGTGTAAAGAGGGATAACATGATCACCGACAGCAACACTGGTCACACCTTCGCCAATTGATTCAACAATACCACCACCTTCGTGACCCAAAATGGCAGGGAAAATACCTTCTGGGTCTTCACCGGAAAGGGTAAAGGCATCGGTATGGCAGACACCAGATGCAAGTATACGTACGCGTACTTCACCCTTTTGAGGAGGCATAACATCGACTTCCTCAATAGAAAGAGGCTGGCCTGCAGCCCAAGCAACTGCCGCTTTTGATTTAATAATATTTCCGCTCATGACTTACTCTCTTATCTGGTTGTCTTTTAAAAACTGATAAGTAGATTCTAGTTGTTTCCTAATAAATGATAATCTATTGTTTTATCAAATCACTTTTACGAGCTGGTAATAATGTTTAATTGGGAAGGTGTATCAGAGTTTGTTGCTGTAGCCGAAAAAGAGAGCTTCACTGCTGCGGCTAAACAACTTGGAATCTCGACAGCTCAGGTAAGCCGACAGGTGAGTGCTCTAGAAAGCAGATTAGCCACCAAGCTGTTTTACCGGACAACCCGCAAGGTTGCGGTAACAGAAGCAGGGGAGATCTATTACCAACACTGTCGCCAAGTATTAGACGGATTAGAAAACGCTGAACGAGCCTTAAGTAATTTACAAAGCGCCCCGCGAGGTAAATTAAGAATTACTGCACCAACCACCTACGGCGAGAGCAAAATAGCACCCTTGATTAATGATTTTGTGAGCCAGTATTCTGATCTTGCTGTTCATTGTACGTTTACCAATCAAAAAGTTGACCTGATTGAAAGCGGCTTTGACTTGGCAATACGTCTAGGGAAGCTTGAAGACTCTAGCATGATGGCAAAACGACTCTCATCGCGTCGCTTATATGTGTGCGCATCACATGATTACCTTTCTACTCATGGCGAGCCTCATCTCATATCAGAGTTAGAACATCATAACTGCTTACAAGGCACTCTGGAGTACTGGCGTTTTCAGGATAATCGACAAGAGCGAAACGTTAAAATACATGGGCGGCTTAATTACAACAGCGGTGTTGCTCTATTGGATGCCGCTTTAAAAGGTTTAGGTATTGTTCAATTACCTGATTACTACGTGCAAGAGCATATTCAAACGGGTGAATTAATAGCGCTGTTAACAAACCACCAGCCATCAGACGAAGGGGTTTGGGCGCTGTACCCACATAACAGACACCTTTCTCCCAAGGTAAGGGTCTTGGTAGATTATTTGCATGAGCACCTAGATTGATAAATTGGTAGGACTTATTAGTATTCCCTATCATAATTGACTGACTATTTACTATTACCGGAAAACGTTAGAAATGAATGCAGGAATAGAAGAAAAAAAGAAATATCTACTTCACTGGATGTACGACTTCATCGAAGATGACGATGAGCCAGCATATTTAAAGAAAGATGTTGATGAGTGTGATGAAATTCTAACTGCTTTTATTAATACGGTTGATAGCAGCGAGCAAAAATCAGATTTTTCGTGGATATCCACTCAAGTAGAGCGACTAGTAAAAACACTTAATATGATTAATGAAAAACACGAGAAGCAACTACTTGAAGCGCATCAGCAAGAAGACTTTTGCGCATTAGTCAGCTTGGTGATTCAACACGCGGGGCACGACTACGAAGACGACATAACAGAACAGTGGCGCGAGTGGTAGGTGAACACTGCTCAGTTAAAAAGCTACTGCCAATCTTTTGCGGGTGCAACTGAGCAAGAAGGCAAGCACCCCTCCAACATTTTGTCCTTCTCGGTTGGGCAAAAGAAGTACGCCTATTTTAAAACAAGTGAGCCTGAAATATGGCGCTTCAGTGTTAGAGTGACACCCGAAAGATTTCTTGAACTCACTGACCAAGCGGGCATAAAGCCCGCCAGATACATGCACCGTTTTCACTGGGTTACTATCATCAATGCACAAACAATGGATGAAGAATACCTGAAACAACTGGTGTTATGGTCTTATCAAAAAGCAATGAGTGGCTTGCCTAAAAAAATACAAAATCAATGGACTGAAAGCGAATGAATAGATATTTAGAACCCAGCGAATATATTGACTGGCTAGCACCTGAGATTATTGCCAAAGCTAGCCATTTAGCAGAAGGGCTTAGTCATCCAGAGGCAATTACCAGAGCATGTTTTGAGTTTGTTAGGGATGAAATCAAACACAGCTGGGATTATAAAATGGATCCCGTGACCTGCAAGGCCTCTGATGTTCTTACACACGAAACAGGCTATTGCTATGCCAAGAGTCATTTGCTGGCAGCCTTGCTACGTGCTAATAAGATTCCCGCAGGTTTGTGCTACCAGCGCTTGACCATTACTAATGATAAATCACCCTTTTGTTTGCACGGCCTTAATGCCGTGTATCTTGAGAAATTCGGCTGGTACCGTCTTGATGCAAGAGGCAACAAAGAAGGTGTATCTGCACAGTTTTGTCCACCAATAGAAAAGCTCGCGTATCCCATTATTACTCAAGGTGAAGCTGACCTGCCTGAAATATGGGCCCAGCCTCATCCTGCTATTATTAAAGCGCTCTCATTAAAAAGCTATCAAGAAGTAGCAGACAACCTGCCGGATATAGAGACATTACCTACAGACAAGTCACGCAAGAGCATATGCTGACTCTTTATTTGTAGCGCAGCGGGTGCTTTTACCTTCCTGCCTCATTAACTCTTTTTTATTTATGAATTTATCTTTATCAACATGGTGGGATTGGTAGTGGTTCACTTTATTTGGGGCATTCGGGCAATCCTAGCAAGAGATTACACTTAACCAGGCAGCGTATTTTCTTCCAAAGGAAAGGGCACTCATGAACATAAGTGTTAGCGCGTTTGTGAACAATGGTCGCTAACAATGCTTTTACAGAGTGTAAACGCTTGAAACAGCATTAATTACGGGCCAGCAATGCACTAAATAGCGAATATGGCACGCTAGGAGGTTTAATTGGCATGGAAGGGGGTCTTCTAGTCACCTTGTTTCTCGTATGTTGTACTAACTTCCTCAACGTAGGAAACAGGGGTCATGCTGTTAGGCATTTGCTGTACAGCGTTTAGTCCGTATTTCGTACGACTCAGATGACTTCACGCAACTCCCTTATGGGAACATAACGATAAGAAGGATTACCATGTCTCTTAAAAGTAAACTTGCTACTACGCTTCTGTCCTCAGCTGTAGGCCTCTCCGCTTCTTTTGGCGCCGTGGCTGCAGAACAAACCTACGTAACTATCGGTACCGGTGGTCAGACAGGGGTTTATTACGTTGTTGGTCAGTCTATCTGTCGTCTGGTTAACCGTGGAACTGATGAGCACGGCATTAAATGTACTGCACCATCTACTGGCGGCTCTGTTGCTAACATTAATGCTATCCGTCAGGGTCAGCAGGACATGGGAATGGCGCAGTCTGACTGGCAGAACTATGCACTAAAAGGCACAACTCATAAATCATTTGAAGAGCAGGGCGCATTTAAAGATCTACGTGCACTATTCGCGGTTCATAACGAGCCTTTCACCGTTGTAGCTCGTGCAGATGCTGGTGTTGAATCTTTCGATGACCTCGTAGGTAAGCGTGTTAACCTGCAAAACCCAGGTTCTGGTACTCGCGGTACAATGGAAGTTCTGATGGATAAAAAAGGCTGGACGCGTGATTCGTTCAAGCTAGCAGCAGAACTAAAAGCATCAGAGCAGGCTCAGGCACTTTGTGATAACAAAATTGATGTCATGATTTACTCGGTTGGTCACCCATCGGGCGCAATCAAAGAAGCAACGACATCTTGTGACGCTAAAGTGATACCTGTAACTGGCGCTATTATCGACAAGCTTATTTCAGAAAATGCTTACTATGCCCCTGCAACGATTAAAGGCGGCATGTATAAAGGGTCTGAAGCTGACGTACTAACTTTCGGTAATGCTGCCACTATGGTGACATCTGCTAAGGTTGATGCTGATACTGTTTACCTTGTTGTTAAGTCTGTATTTGATAACTTTGCACGCTTTAAAAAGCTACACCCGGCTTTTGCTAACCTAAACCCTAAAGATATGATCGCTAACGGTCTGTCTGCTCCTTTGCATGAAGGTGCGGTTCGTTACTACAAAGAAAAAGGCTGGATGTAATTTATCACTAGCCATATGAAGAGGTGCTTAGCACCTCTTTTTTCTTATTCCTGATTCCAATTCTGGGAGCTGAATATGACGAACTTGAACAGTAAGCAAACTGAACTCAATGAAAAAGAACTGCAGGACATGGTCGCCGCCAGTGATACCGGCGCACGTATTCCGCACGGCTGGCAAGGTAAGCTACTTTTAGGTACCGCATTATTTTGGTCACTTTTTCAGCTATGGATAGCATCTCCACTACCTTTTTATGACTGGCCTATCATTGGCAGTTTTGGCATCTTTAACGACACCGAAGTCCGCGCTATACATTTGGGCTTCGCGATGTTTCTTGCATTTACGGCTTATCCAGCCTTAGCCAACTCTCCACACCATCGTGTACCCATTAACGACATGCTACTCAGCGTTATTGCTGCTTTTTGCGCCTCCTATATTTTCCTATTTTATGAGCAGTTGGTTAGCCGTCCAGGCCTTCCTAACACCCAAGACTTAGTCGTCTCTATTGCTGGTCTATTACTCTTGCTGGAAGCGGCACGCAGAACACTTGGTCCACCCTTAATGATTGTGGCTATTGTGTTTTTAACGTATTCGTTGGCTGGCCCTTATATGCCGGATATCATTGCCCACAAAGGCGTTACACTTAAAGAGCTTGTTAATCACCAGTGGCTAACAACTGAAGGCGTTTTTGGTATTGCGCTTGGGGTGTCATCTGGTTTTGTATTCCTGTTTGTTTTATTTGGTGCCTTGCTCGATAAAGCTGGTGCAGGTAACTACTTCATCCAAGTTGCGTTCTCCCTACTAGGACATATGCGCGGTGGCCCTGCAAAAGCAGCCGTTGTTGCATCAGGCCTTACCGGTCTTATCTCAGGATCATCTATTGCTAACGTAGTCACTACGGGTACATTCACCATTCCAATGATGAAACGTGTTGGCTTTTCATCTGAAAAAGCTGGTGCCGTAGAAGTAGCCTCTTCAGTCAACGGGCAAATTATGCCACCTGTCATGGGCGCCGCCGCGTTCTTAATGGTGGAGTATGTGGGCATCTCTTATGTTCAAGTCATTACGCATGCGTTTTTACCTGCCCTGATCTCTTATATTGCACTTGTTTACATTGTGCATCTTGAAGCACTTAAGCTTGATATGCAGGGCTTACCGCGTCGTGGCGCTATCAAACCTTGGCATCTTCGTATTATCGGACTGCTTACTGGCTTTATCGTGACAGCGGTTATTGCAGCAGTAGTCTATTACGGCATTGGTTGGATTAAACCGACCTTTGGTGCATCTGCTGGCTGGGTTATTGCCGCATTACTCACCGTTGTTTACCTTTACCTCGTACGTTTTGCCTCTTCTGTGCCTGACCTTCAACTGGATGACCCTCAGTCACCGATGATTCAGCTTCCTGAGGTGGGCCCTACGGTAAAATCTGGGCTGCATTTCTTGCTGCCAGTGGTTGTACTCGTGTGGTGCTTGATGATTGAGCGTTTATCGCCAGGACTGTCTGCATTTTGGGCAACGGTATTGATGGTGGTGATCTTAGTGACACAACGCCCACTCATGGCGTTTTTCCGCCAGAAGGACAATGTAGGCACTCAATTACGCAAAGGTGCTAACGAGCTAGTTGACGGTCTTATTGTCGGTGCACGTAACATGATAGGCATCGGTATTGCGACAGCGACTGCCGGTATTATTGTCGGTGCTGTATCGCAAACCGGTGTTGGTTCTGTGCTGGCGGATCTGGTTGAGATTCTCTCGATGGGTAACTTGTTACTCATGCTCATGCTAACAGCCGTACTGAGTCTAATACTGGGTATGGGATTACCAACCACTGCTAACTATATTGTTGTGTCATCATTATTAGCCCCAGTGGTTGTCTCATTAGGACAAGACTCTGGTTTAATCGTCCCATTGATCGCCGTTCACCTGTTTGTGTTTTACTTCGGCATTATGGCTGATGTTACACCTCCTGTTGGCTTAGCATCGTTTGCGGCCGCCGCTGTATCGGGTGGTGATCCTATCCGTACCGGCTTTGTAGCATTTAACTACAGCTTACGTACTGCCGTTCTGCCTTTCTTATTCATTTTCAACACAGATCTATTGTTGATCGATGTCACTTGGCTGCAGGGTATACAAACCTTCATTGTTGCTACCATTGCAATACTGATCTTTACCGCCGCGACGCAAGGTTTCTTTATTGTGCGCAACCGCTGGTATGAATCAGCTCTATTGATCTTGGTTGCTTTCTCGCTGTTTCGTCCGGGTTTTTGGATGGACCAAATGGTGCCGCCTCATCAACAAATTGCGCCGGCTGAGTTGGTGCAAGCCGCCGGTTCAATTGAGTCAGGTACGCCATTACGCCTCTGGGTTGATGGTGAAGATGATGTAGGTAACCAACGATCCTTTATGGCACGCGTATCACTAGGTGAGGGTGATGATGGTGCAGCTCGTTTGGATTCAGCCGGTTTAGCTCTAATAAGTAGTAAAGGTAAAACAGTGATTGATTATGTTGGCTATGACAGCCCAGCAGAAAAAGCAGGGCTGGTTTTTGATCAGGTGATTACTGGAGTAGAAATACCACAGTCACAACCTGCTAAACAGTGGATTTATATACCCGCACTCGTTTTATTTGCACTGATTGTTTTAATGCAGCGTCGCCGTAAAAAACCTACAGCTGAAAACGCCACCCCTGTGCATGCTAACTAAAATTGTAAACACAGAAGTGCCCTCGCTGCAGCAGCGAGGGTCTCTGTCTTGTAAGAGGTATGAGCGATGTTTAAAAAAGTACTCGTCCCCATTGATTTAAATGAACCGGCTTTTGCTGATCAAGCGCTAAAATTGGCGTTACGTGAAGTGCAAGAGGAGGGATCAGAATTACACATGATTACTGTTGTTCCTGGGTTCACTAATGCATTTGTTGCATCTTACTTTAGTGAGAAAGATCACAAGAAAGCAGTAAAAGAAGTAGCGCGTAAGCTACAAGAATATGCACATAAAGTGGTGCCTTCTGAAATACAGCCTACACTACGTGTATATGAAGGTTCGCCGGCAGAAATAATTGTTCATTATATCTCTTCAAAAGAGATTAATTTGGTTATTATGCCCGCTCACCATCGCTCTAAAATTGATGAATTTTTACTGGGTTCAGTATCTGCACGAGTAGCTGAGCGCGCTAAATGTTCTGTATTGTTATTGAAAGATTAATCATGAGCTCTGTGGCAACTACCGTAGGCGTTGCCACAGAGCTAAACCAATCATCCTAACTGGGTTAAAAAATAAATAAACATGTCTGAACTAGCATCCAACAATAATCCTTTGCTGGCTCCACTGATCGACCTCCTGAACTCAAAATTACCTGCTGATAGCATTGATGCTGTTAGTAATTTTGCACAACAATATTATCAAGCGACGACAAAAGAAGAGCTTAGTGAGCGCTCGCTAGATAACTTATACGGTGCAACATTATCTTGTTGGCAGTTCTTACAAAGTTTTAACGCTGAGCAACCGAAAGTACACGTTCACAACCCTGATTTAGAACAACATGGTTGGCGAGCTCAGCACACTGTTATTGAGATTCTACAGTCAGACATGCCGTTCCTTGTCGATTCAGTTCGCATGGAACTTAACCGTCGCGGCCTGGTGATCCACACCATCCATAACGAAATTATTTTCACTCAGCGTGACGGCGATAAGTTAGTAAAATTAAGCAACTCCACAGATAAAACAGCCCATGCTGAAGCATTAATTTATCTTGAAGTAGACCGCACCAGCGATGCCACAGAACTCAAAGCAATCCTCGCTTCGTTGCAACAGGTGCTTGACCAAGTGCATATCGTTGTAGATGACTTCCCTAAAATGCAAACACGTGCTCACGCTTTACTCGATGAGCTATCTTCGCAGAAGGGTGACCAAGAAGAGGATGCTAAAGCGTTTCTAAAATGGATGCTTAATGATCGCTTCACCTTTTTGGGCTATGACGAAATAAGCATTGCAAACGGTACGGTAAGCTGCATTCCAGACAGTGAGCTGGGCATATTGAAAATCAAGCAATCAGGCGAGCCCAATGAGCGAGCTTTTGATGAACTGCGAGCAGCAGAGCAAGCGTTCTTACTAGAACCAAGCATCATCATGTTTGCAAAAGATGCACATTATTCACGTGTGCACCGTCCAGCGTATATGGACCGCGTTATTATTAAACGTTTTGATGAACAAGGTAACGTAATCGGGAAATGCCGTTTCTTTGGCCTTTACACGTCACCTGTTTACTCAGAGTCGATCGCCATTATTCCTGTCATGCATCGCAAAGCTAAAAACGTGCTTAAGCGTTCAGGTTTTGATCGTCGTAGTCATAATGGCAAAGAGTTAATGCAGATCATGAACGATCTTCCGCGTGATGAGTTGATACTCTCAAGTGAAGAAGAGCTTCTTGCGTTATCGATGGGTGTCTTTAGCTTGCATGATCGACGCCGTATTCGCTTACTGTATCGCCAAGATCGTTGTAACCAATTTGCTACATTTTTATACTACGTACCACGTGATATTTTTAATACCGCACTTCGAGTGCAGGTGCAGGAAATCCTTTCTAAAGCCTGCGTATCAAGCGAGGCTGAATTCACCACAACTTTTAGTGAATCCATCCTTGCAAGAGTGCAGTTCGTACTACGCCTAGATCCAGATAAGCCCGTTGAAGTTAACCTAGCTGAGCTTGAAACTGAGATTATTAATGTCTCTCGTGACTGGGGAGACGAACTGCACACAGCACTAATGGATTCTTGCGGTGAAGAGCAGGGTAACTATTTACAAAATAGTTACCGTAACGCTTTTAACAGCGCTTATCGCGAGCACTTCAAAGTGACTAGCGCGGTGTTTGATATCCAGCGTATCGAAGAGCTTAACGAGAGCACGCCTGTCACGATGAGCTTTTATCGTGTACTAGAGCAAAGCCAAGATATTCTGCGCTTTAAACTGTTTAATGCAGGGCAGCCTTTAATACTTTCCGATGTCATTCCTGTACTAGAAAACCTCGGCATGCAGGTCGTAGGCGAGCATCCTTATGCAGTACAAAGAAGTGATGGGGATGTTTTTTGGATCCATGATTTCACCCTCATTTATCAAGGCTCAGAGACCGTCGTACTGGATGAAGTAAAAGATGTTTTTCACAATGCTTTTGCTAACATATGGAGCGGTAACGCAGAGAATGACGAGTTCAACCACCTCGTCATTGGCGCTAACCTTAGCTGGCGTGAAGTATCTATGCTGCGTGCTTATGCGCGTTATAGCAAACAGATACGCTTTGCTTTTTCACAGCCTTATATTGCGGGCACATTAGCACGCCACATTCAGGTCACTAAATTGCTCGTTGCACTCTTTAGAGCAAGATTAGAGCCTGGCCGCCAAGGCAGCGCTAAAGTAAGTGCTTTAGCTGATCGTATTGAAAGCAGCATTATAGATGCACTCGACAAAGTAGCTAATATCAATGAAGACCAGATTCTACGTCGCTTCCTTGAACTAATAAAAGCGACACTTCGTACTAGCTACTTTAAGCAAGATGAAAAGGGTGAATTTAAAGACTACTTTGCCTTTAAACTTAACCCGCATGCCATTAATGACATGCCACTACCACGCCCAATGTTCGAAGTTTTCGTCTACTCGGCAAGAGTTGAAGGTGTGCACTTGCGTGGTGGAAAAGTTGCCCGCGGAGGTTTACGTTGGTCTGATCGTTTAGAGGATTATCGTACCGAAGTACTTGGGCTCGTTAAAGCGCAGCAAGTTAAAAACTCCGTCATTGTACCTGTGGGTGCTAAGGGCGGGTTTGTTGCTAAGAAACTACCCACCAACGGTGACCGTGAAGCATGGATGGCCGAAGGTATTGCTAGCTACCAGATCTTTATCAGCGCCTTACTGGATATTACTGACAATCTAGTAGGCGGCGCCGTTGTTCCTCCTATTGATGTGGTGCGTCACGATGAAGATGACCCGTACTTTGTAGTCGCTGCCGATAAAGGCACAGCAACTTTTTCTGATATTGCCAATGAAATTGCAGAAGAACGTGGCTTTTGGTTGGGAGATGCCTTTGCTTCAGGCGGCTCACAAGGTTACGACCACAAAGGCATGGGCATTACCGCACGTGGTGCATGGGAATCAGTCAAGCTGCACTTTCGTGAGCTCGGACTAGATACGCAAACTGAAGAGTTTAGTGTTGTTGCAGTTGGTGATATGGCAGGAGATGTTTTTGGTAATGGTATGCTGTTATCTGAGACGATCCAGCTTTGTGCAGCCTTCAACCATTTACATATCTTTATCGATCCAACGCCTGATGCAGCCAGCAGCTTTATTGAAAGAGAGCGGCTCTTTGCGTTACCTCGTTCAAGCTGGGAAGACTATAACGCCGATCTCATTTCAAACGGTGGCGGGCTATTCTCTCGTTCATCTAAATGGATTGATATCACACCACAAATGAAAACCCGTTTTGATATCAGCGAAGACCGCTTATCTCCTAATGATTTGTTAACTGCGTTACTAAAAGCACCTGTTGATCTAATTTGGAACGGCGGTATAGGCACCTATGTTAAAGCAACCCATGAAACGCATGCTGAAGTGGGCGACAAAGCCAATGACAGCTTACGTATTAATGGTAACCAACTACGTTGCAAAGTATTGGGCGAAGGCGGAAATCTTGGATTTACACAGCTAGGGCGTATCGAGTTCTGCTTGCATGGCGGTAAATCAAATACTGACTTTATCGACAATGCCGGTGGTGTAGATTGTTCTGACCATGAAGTGAATATCAAAATTCTATTAAATGAAGTCGTCGCTAATGGTGATTTGACTGTTAAGCAGCGTAACGCCTTACTACGCGAAATGACTGACGAAGTGGGTATTCTGGTATTAAAGAACAACTACAAACAAGCACAAGCCATTAGTGTTGCGCATGCTCATGCACGCCGCTCTATGGATGAATACATATTACTTATCAACCGTTTAGAGTCAGAAGGCAAACTAGATCGTGAGCTTGAATTTATCCCATCAGATGAAGTGTTACAAGCACGTAAAGCATCAGGAGAAGGTTTAACACGTCCGGAGCTTTCTGTACTAATCTCATACACTAAGGGTGAGCTAAAAGAGAAGCTCAATGTTTCTTCTATTACTCAAGATGAGTACTTAAGCCGTGCAATTTTAACGGCGTTCCCGCAACGCTTAGTGAACGACTTTGGCCAAGAAATTGAAGATCACCGCCTACGTGGCGAAATTATCGCCACACAAGTAGCCAACAATATGGTCAACAGTATGGGGATTACCTTTACTGAGCGCCTTTGCCAGATCAGTGGTGCGAGCTTAGCTGATGTCGCAGCAGCCTTTGTTATCGCTCGCGATGTATTTGGTATTGATCAGCTGTGGGAAGAAATTGAAGCACTCGATAACCAAGTGTCTTCTGCTTTACAGCAGCAAATGATGGGTGACCTAATACGCTTGATTCGTCGTGCTACTTATTGGTTCTTGCGTCACCAACGACCAAAAATTGATGTAAGTGCAGCCGTATCTCAATTCCGTCCTGGTAGTTTACAGATTAGTAAGCAGTTATCTGACTTATTAAAAGGAGAACCACGAGCACGCTGGCAGCAAAAACATGACGACCTTGTTACTGCCGGTGTTCCATCTTCGTTAGCTGCGGTTGTTGCAGGGGCTGGTAATCTCTACTCATTGCTTAGTATTATTCAAGCGACTGAGCAAACAGGGCAGTCGCTGGAGCGTGTCGCTCAGATCCACTTTGCTTTGGGTGATAACCTAGAACTGCATTGGTTTGATCACCAGATCAAAGAGATCGACACAAATAGCCATTGGGAATCTATGTCCCGTGACGGCTTCCGTGAAGACTTAACAAACCATCAGCAAGCGATTACCGTTAACGTATTGCAAAGTGGTACAGATGAAGAAGAGGGTGATGCTCTGGTCAAACAGTGGTTACAGAACCGCCATCAGCTAATGCAGCGCTGGCAGCATTTGCTAAGCGAAATCCGTAGCTCATCACAACCCAACTCAGCAATCTTCGCTGTTGCTATTCGTGAGCTACAAGAACTAGCGCAAGCACGCTAAGCTTCACTCAAGGTATAACGACAGCAGTGTAATACTGCTGTCGTTTTCTTCCATACCTTATCTTGTGCAATAAAATTCAGCCAATATTTCCTAAAGAAAGCACAAGCCTTATTGATCGCTACGCTTACTTTTATAACCATACATATTATCGAACCCAGGAATTTGATTCTCCCAAATAGGAGGAGAGCTTCCGATAACTTCTTTTAAAGTATCAATAAAATATTTCGTTTTTATTGGAGGGCTTCGATGAGGGTAAACGGCATAAAAAGAACCGTAATCCTTTAAATTAAGATGTGTCATAATTGGAATAAGCTTTCTTTCCAATATTTGATTTTCAATCATTTGTGCCGTTGTTAAAGTGAGCATGTTCCCTGATAATGCGCTGCTTATTAACATTTCCACTTCATTTACTTTGTATGCAGCATTTAGCTGTATAAAAGCTTCAATGCCTTCCGTATTTAAGTATTTCACTTTATCGATGATTAGCCCTGGTGATGAATATACTACTGCCGGCAAATTTTCTAACTCCTCAACAGATTGAGGCTTGCCATATTTTTCAAGAAAACGCGGGGCAGCCACAATAAGTAGTCGGTTTCGAGCAATTTTTTGGGCTACTAAATTAGAGTTATCAGGTTCACCTATACGAAACCCAATGTCATACCCCTCTCCAACCATGTCGACTAGCCTGTCTTCTAACAATAACTCCACTTCAACTTCGGGATACTTTTTCTGAAACCGCAGTACAGCCTGTTGAACATACTGTCTGCCAAAAAGGGTGGAACTTGATATTTTTAACTTTCCTACTGGATCAACATGATAGTGCTGAGCAAGCCTCGTTGTATTGTTCAACAGGGTTCGTAGGCTTTTCGCCTGAATAATCATTTCAGATCCCGCTGCGGTCAACGATAGCGAACGTGTGGTTCTATTCAAAAGGCGAACCCCAAGCTCATTTTCAAGCTTTCCAATTTGCTTGGAGATAACGGAACGATTGATATTTCTATGTTCCGACACCTTAGCAAACGAACCTAACTCAATTACTTCTAGTAATAATAGTAACCGACTAGCTAAATCCATGCCCACCTCATTGTTGCTTTTTTAGCACCAGTTTAATTGTTTTTTGTCTGTTTTTTAACAACTGATGTAAATCTATAGTGCTCATAGTATTCAAAAGGCATCAATTACAAACTAACACTTACCTATGATCATGAGGATAATACTATGAATAAACTAACTATTACCAAAAGCGCCGGTGTAGCCACAGTTGTGATCAAAAATCCTCCCATAAATATCTTAACCATTGATTTAATAAACGAAATAAATGCATTTGTGCTTTCATTAAAAGATGATCGAGATACCAAAGCGATTGTTTTTAAGTCTTTTCATGACTCTTTTTTCATCGCTCATTTAGATCTCAAAATTATTAACGGTAGCCAAGGAGGTCAAGCAGCGTCAATTGAGTTCAGCCATATGATCACAAATATTAAAGCCATGAAACAAATTTCTATAGCCGTTGTTGATGGGGTAGCGCGCGGCGGTGGAAATGAGTTTTTGATGGCTTGTGATTTAGCCTACGGAACTGAAAACTCAGCTTTTGCCCAGCCAGAATTATTTATTAATATTCCAACAGGAGGGCAAGGTGCGGTTCAATTTGCTCGCCGCATGGGTAAAGGTAAGGCGCTACAAGCCTTATTAACGGGCGCAGATTTTACTCCTCAACAAGCTGAAGCTCTAAACATTATCACTCAGTTTGTACCTAAAATAGACATGAATGCATTTATCGAGCAGCTACTATCAACCGTTTCTGCTTGGGAGGTTCGAGATATCATGATGTACAAAGAGATCATTGCAACCTCTATCAAAGACGAAGATGCAGGAGCAGAGCTTGAGTTACGTTATTTTCTTGAACGTGCAAAAGAAGAAAAAACACAGGCGATCATTGCAACGTTCTTAAAACATGGAGGGCAAACTGAACGGGAAGCTAAAGACATTCAGGGGATTTTTGTTGATACAGCAGCAGAACTATCCTCAAAAAATCAGCAATTAACTAATCATGGCAGCAGGGAGGTAGCACTGCACGCTGCCTTTATTTAACATTACATACAGCATATAAAACTAAAGAGTATTTAACGCCTTACACTATTGTAATATTAACGCTAATGAGTATGATTATCATTTATATAATGATATATCCTAAATCACAGTAACGTTAATAGAATATATAAAGAGGCTTTTATGCAGTTTATTTGCCCTAAACATCGAAGCCAGTACGCCAGTGCTACTGAAAACGAACTCATTAATTACTGCTTCCACTGGATGCAAGAGTCAGAAAAACATTACAAAAATAGAGAATGGGCAAAAGTGCTACCCTATGTTGGCAGTGCCTACGATATAGCTAACATGCTAATGGAGAGAGGAAGTCACAACCGGCTACCATCATCGTTAATGATGATATCCGCTATGTACCTATCCAATGTTTTTCATCACATGGGGCGGGAAAAAGATGCTGATATGGTATTAATACTTGCCTATAAACACTTAGCAAAAAACAAACTGGCAAAGCAGATTAAAACTGATAAAGCACTCGATTATGCTAAGCAACTTATGGATGAGCCATCTCACAGGCATATACTGCAAAGCCAGCTGAACATGGAGATGCATCAGCGCTCCTATGATAGCCAGCTATTACATTAATAGCGTTTTTTTGCATACAAAACAGACGCTTAATAAGGGATGGTGCAATGAATAGCGCCGCTCTCATCTCTTTCTAAAAGGTCACCTTGTAGCTCATCACATAAACGCTGTAAGTGCTGCAGCAGCAGGTTGGACCATTGTGTCGCGGCAAAAACAGCTAAGCCGTTACCCTGTTCAATACTCAGTAAAATATGCCCAGCTTGCTTTGCTCGTTTCAGCGTTATTTTTAAATCATTGCCATCGGCTGAAAGAACTGCCAACTCAACAGCACTCACCAAAAGTTGCTTAAGACGAACAGCGTCTGATTTTATTTGGCTAGGCACACCAACTTCTGAGTCACTACTCACTCGATAATCAAGCAGCCAACCCTCACGGCGGCTTTGTGGCAAGAATATCTGCAGCACTTGATTAAGCAAATCAACCGGCTCAAAAAACTCTGGTTGAAAAGGGCGCTTTTGTTGATCAAGTAAGTTAATACTATTATTCAGCCGTTGATGCTGCGCATGTAGATTAGCCGTAATATCCTGTGCAACAGGGTTAAGATCAAACTGCTGTAAACGTTGGCTATGTTTGAGAATAGGTAGCATTTGTTTTTGAAGCTGCTCTGCGGCAACTTGACCACTCGACACCCCGGCGTCATTGATGTCCACCGCTTGTACCCTAGCACTCTTAATATCTCTGAATGAGCGCAGCCCAACTACAACAGATGTTAGCAAGCGAGAAGCCGATAGTTCTGCTTTACTGAGGTAATCATTAATATCGTATTTGACAATGACCTGTGCTTCGGGAGCGTAGCCCGGGTGGCCTGTACGCAAGATAATCCGAATATCACGATTATTAAGCTCATTACGAATATGCTCAACTAGCTGCAAACCTTCACTGTCAGTTTCCATCACAACATCCAGCAACGCCAATGCAATATCCGGATGCTGATTAAGAAGATCACGAGCCTGGGCGCCACTCATCGCGCTGATTAATTCAATAGGGCGTTGCTCAAACTCGTAACCACGAAACACCATGCGGGTAATACCGTGAATACCTTCTTCGTCATCTACAACCAGAACTTTCCATGGAACCATAATCGATTAATCGCTATTTATTTATAAGTATGAGGGCTGCTGCAATATCTGCTCTATATTGCCAGTAAAGCGTGAGTCTGTCTTAGTTGTTTTACTTTTTCGACCGCTCCCCAGCGCTGATATAAGTAACAGGCTTCATTTAGACAAAAGCGGGCCAGCCGTGTTTGCTCTTGTGCATATAAGTAGTCTGCATAACGCTCATAACAAAATGCTTTATGATAACCAAACTCCTGTACTTCTGTTGCTTTAATAGCTTGCTCAAACAAAACAGCAGGAGCCTCCGTTTTGCTATTTTTATCTGAGGGAGACTGCCTAGCAAGACGCGCTATTTCTGCTTGAAGTAATAGCCATTGTCCTTTGAAATTATCAGGGCAACGCCGCGCCCAAAGCTCAACCCTAGATTCAATCTGTTCAATTTCAACTCGTCGTCTACGACCCATAGTATGTTGTTGCTGCGACTGTATTAAGCGCATCATTGCCGTACAAAAGAGCGCCTCTGTTACACAAAAATACCCTGCAAGCTCATTCTCTAACAAGGCTTCCCAGGTATATAAATCAGGCCATACTGATTGTCGATCTAATAATAAAGCACCAATAATTGTGCTTGCTGCCTGCCATCCGTGTTTGTATTTTACGGTAACGGGGAATGGCTTTTCAGAACACAATTGCTCTAGTAATAACTGCGTAGATTCACCTAAATATGTCGCTTTAAATGCCTGCCCCTGGCTAACCATTGCATTGTGACTTTCTTGGCAAATTAAGAGCTGGGAGTTCAATGGCATTGCTGAAAAAAATAATAATTGATGACGCAGTAAGCGACAGTCGCTCTGTATTAGCCATTGGCTATGTGTGGTTGCCAGCTCATCAACACCCTGCAGTTGCGAAATAGCCGTTTCTAAAGGTATAAACCAATGCAGTACTTGGCTGCTATGTAATAACACCGCACTCAGTGAAGCGTTTTTTTGATCAACTTTCTCGGTGTCTTCAAGGCTTATATGACCATATTGATTAGCTAGTTGCATACCTTGAGCTGAGAAAATTTGCGCCAATGCATAATCAGCACAAAACCAACTGGCTACCCAAGCATAACTAACAAAAGCAAATGCCGTGAAAGGGCTGCGACCATATTTAATGCTGAGCAAAGTCATACGGCTAATGGCACAAGCAGCCAGCAACGGCTCACTTTGCTGTCGTGCTAACAGGCTGATCTGTTCTAATAGTTGCAGCCTTAATAATTGTTGTTGATCATATATGTCAGGCATGCTCGCCATAAATACTGCATCAAAGCGCTCACTGATCTCTTGTAATTGAGTTAATAACAAAGACAATTGCTGCACTTCATCAGCCGGAAGTGTTTCCTCAAGTAGCGACATGGTATTTAGCAAGTGCACTAATGACTCTGTATGTAAGCCATTGTGCTGGTATATTTGAGCCTGCATCAAAGCAGCATTTATTGTTTCTTCGAGGTTTATGTTCACAGAAAGTTCTTGTAAGGCTTTTTGAGCGCTTTCAACTTCTCCACCTAACAAAAGTAACCGAGTACGCTGTAAAAACAACTGTGTATTATCGGCGCTTTCTTCATCTGGCAAAAAATGCTGTGCATGCTGCAAAAAACCATCTGCGTCCAAGTAATTTTGTTGAGCTTCGGCAAGTGAAGCTGCCTTAATATTTAATGCAACTAGGTTGCTCGGTATGGCATTACTTCCCATATCGACTTTTATTGCTAAGCGAGACCCTTGGTTAAGGTGAAACAAAGCAGGTGATATCTGCTCGAATAAATAAGGCAGAGATAACGTATTAAGCATCGCCTGACCAATGCACAAATGACGTTTAGCTTGGTATTGCTCTGTCATACGGTTATAAAGCACAGTACGAATATCAGCATGTGAAAAAGCGAAACCCGCTTTATCCTCTAACTCAGCTTCTTTACTCAGAGGAGGTATTGCTACAGAGTGAATAATCCCTAATTGCTCTGCTCTCCATAGGTGTATTGCTACACGTGCTACCGGGTTATTTGTTGCCTCTCCTAACTCAACCAGATCAAACTTATCACCGAGTAAAGCAGCATATTCTAGAAGCTCCACACTAAAATCATTCAGCGCGGTAATACGGTGTTGGATCTCATCATGAATATCGTCAGATTCAAGCCATGTAGTATTAGTAGGTTTAGGCGCAGAGGCCGAGACCGGATTAGAGAAAATAACAGGGTTTATTTGCTGACGGTACGCACTAGGAGAAACACCCATCCATCGCTTGAATGCTTTTTGAAATGCCGATTGATTAGAAAAACCAAGTTGAAACGCAACCTCACCAAAACTGAGTTGCCCACGCTGTATGAGCTGCAAACTAACTTCACGGCGAGTGTGGTCATAAACATCTTGAAAGCTAGTCCCTAAAACACCCAACTTTCGCTGAAGTGTACGCAAGCTAAGACCCACACTAGTAGCGACTTGATCACGGCGAACAGTACCGCCGCCTTCGTGAAGCTGCTGGCGTATTAGATGACGGGTTTGTGCAATTAACGCACTTTGTTGGTTGGATTTACAAAGCAAAGAGTCCGCAAATTCACGATGTAATTGATGCATCTCTTCATTGGCATCTAGACAGTTATGTGCAAGATAATGACTAGGTAACAATATTTGATTAGAAGCTGAATCAAACTCCACTTCGGCCGCAAAAAAACGCTGATAATCTTGAGGGGTTTCTGGCTTTGCAAACGTAAAATGAACAAAGCTTACCGGTATCTGTTGACCCGTTAATGAGCGAGGCCAATTCACTAAACAGGCGAGAAAGTACTCTATGGGTTGCAACTCAGGGGAGTTCATATCAATGGTAAGCAATGTTCCTTCGAGCGTTTGCTCCATGTGTAACACAGCGCCCTCAAACAAAAGAGGAAAGTAATCCACGAGTGTTTGATACGCCTTCTCTAAAGTCGGCGCGGTAGACATAAGAAAACCGATAGAACCAAGTAAACGCGGCTGAGTAGCCTCGCCTAGGGTAAGAGCAATCAACGGGTTATTAGATGTTTTCGCTAGCACTTGTAAAACATCATTAAAGTGACGAGCAGGAAAACGAGATCCTGGCTTGGTAAACTCTTCGGCCGAGAGATGCGCGTAACTAAAAACCTGTAACGGCTCTATTCGATAGTGCTGAGCCAACTGTAATACAGGCTCCAAGAGCTTTGCAGAAGCCGTTATAACCGACATATAAATGATACTGGCATGAAAAGAGTCTTTTAATTAGACAGAGTAAGATATTATTGCTTCAAGATTAACATAGAGTTTTTAATAAATATGTCCTTACGCGCCATTATAAGCATAATAAGTGATTTAGTAATAACGAGCCAACGACAGCGCTATAAGCAGTTGCACAGGGCAGTAGTCAGCTTATGTTTGTTGATTATTGGTAATGTAAGCATTGCAGATACATTGCGTGTGGGTGTACCTACACCCGGACAAATTCCATTTTTTTGGCTAGATGAAGCAGGGCAGTATCAAGGGATTTACCCAGATACACTACGCTTGATAGCTAAAGATTTGGGTCTGACGTTATCATTTGAGCCATTATCGCAAGCACGCTTAAGAAGGCATTTTGAAATAGGCGAGATTGATATCGAAATGGGTGTTTCCGCTAACGTCGACGACAGACGAGAACTTAAAAAAGTTTCACTGTTTACTCGTCCTTTTAGCGTTGTTAATGAGGTGATCATCTACAGGCCTGAGCTTTCATTCCCTGTGTTTATTCTTAAAGACCTGGCAGGGCAGCGGGTAGCAACCGTACGGGGCAATACCGTGCCTGATAACCTAATACGTGAAGACTTCACCAATGAATGGCAAATAGCCCAACGAGTACACCGTGGCTGGAATAACATTGGTTTAATGAAAGAAGCAGTCGCTCTGTATTATCAGCGCGAGGAAAATCTAGATTATGAAACATCGCTGCCTTACGCCAGTAACCCTGTGTCTTTTCGCATAAATACTCGCATTAAAGATAAGCTGCCGGATATGAATTCAAGCATTAATCGATTAGATGAGCAGGGAATCTTAGAGCAACTGGTTTGTAAGTATCTTTGCGGGCCCACGATTAATACACAATGACGATGCAATGTAAGCATCATTAGCTTCATGAATAGTTGCATCAAATTCACTGCAGTTAATATAAAATACTTATAAGATACATTTTTTAACTAGATGTAGTCGGAAGTAGAATGAACAGCGACCGTAAAAAGGCAGACCCAACATTGGTATGTACTTGTAATGATTTATATATAAACGACATTCAAGAATCTATTGATGACGGAGAAATAGAGTATCGTGAGATCTTTGCCGTTCATGGTTTACAACCACGCTGTGGTGAATGTGTTGATCACGTCGACGAAATACTAAATGGCAAATAAACAACCTAATATCGTTACATGATGCCGATAATGCTATTTATCGGCATTCGCATATAAGGTATTGTTTTTGCTATACTAGTTGAAATTATATCAATGTGAAATCAATGCAAAATCTACCACCTGCGTTACCTCTGTTTGACTCCATTATCCATCTCGAAGATGGAAATCCTACTGTTAATCAATTCATTGCAAACATCACAATGCACCGGGTTAACGATGCCGCATTAATATACGAACACACAGTAGATTGGCTGCTAGAACAACGACATAGCGAGAATAACTACAAAACGTATCGAAGCGAATTAACCACGTTTCTATATTGGAGCTTTATAGAGGAAGGCGTATCTATCTCCGATATAACCAGACGTGTACTGTTGCGTTATACAGACTATTGCATAAATCCACCACAGCACCTGATTGCCTATCGAAATGTAGCGCAATTTGTAGTGGATAAAGAGTTAGAAGAACGCGTACCCAACCCTCATTGGCGCCCGTTTTTAGGCAAAAAAAAGGAGGGCATTGAGCAACCTTATAAAATTACAGACAAAGCACTAAAAACTAAATTAGCCATCCTTTCGTCGTTCTTTAGCTACCTTATTAATGAGGAATATACTGAACGTAACCCAGCAATGATGCTGATGAAAAATGGACGATTTAAGTCAAACTCTCAAAACTTAGTGATGAATGAAGATGACGAAGAAGTTCGCTCATTTACCCAGTTACAGTGGTCTTATGTCATATCAACATCCCTGAAACTAGCTAAATCTGAGCCTGAAACACACGAACGCACACTGTTTTTGATGAGTTTAATGTACAGCTGTTATCTACGTATTTCAGAAGCGGCTGCACGTCCAGGGTTTTCACCAATGATGGGCCAATTTAGACGTGACACAAAAACATCAGTATGGGGATTCCATATTCCACGTAGTAAAGGCGGCAAAAAAAGAACCGTTGCCGTATCTAGTCAGCTGCTTAAAGCGCTACAGAGATATCGATGCTTTCTTGGTTTGAGTCCGCTACCAGCGCCTAATGAAAACACGCCGCTATTTATTCGACACCGCGCAGCAGGACGTGGCCGTGACGTTGGTTTATTAAATGCCAACTTGGGTATTCGCCAGCTACGCGAACAGATAAGTTTAGTTTTTGATCTTGCCGCTAATGCAGCACACAAAGAAGGCTTTGAACAAGACGCCGTCGAAATGCGGCAAATGACACCACACAGCATTCGTCATACCGGAATATCACACGATATAAATATAAATAACAGGCCACTGTCACATGTCCAAGCAGATGCTGGCCATGACAGTATCAACACCACATCACAATATCTACACACCACGCGAGTAGAACGACACGAATCTGCAGCTAAAAAACCGATCGATCATTTAGCAGACACGTACTAATTTAGGTGCCGTACGTGCTGCTCGGTGATACTTGGCCCGCACAAAACAAATCTTGGCGACTCTCCGTACGAAAGCATTTTTCCTCGAATCTATAGTGAAGGGCAAAGAAGCTATTTATTTAATTCCTCATTTATAAGTAAGTACTAACAGCATTTAATAGCACCAATTAACGGCCTCCTTTCTTATATATATAACTTCGCATAATGTATATTATGTTAAATTGAATATTATTGGATTCTATAGAGCCCTTCGTTATGTTGTTAATAGAACTTAAGCGTGAGATCCGTGATACTTCAGGGGCGCTCAATATATTTTAGTTTCGTGCAGAGAGCTTCGAAGAATACTTTTTCGTGGGTAAAGTGACGCTGCGTGCAACGTGTATCCAAAAAATCCTTCGCCTTCTCAGTGAGTTTATAAACACCTCTGCGCGGTCTTTCTGTTAGACCGCTATTCGTCAGATAACTGAGCGCCCAGCTAATTCGATCAAGAAATACAGTACCATTACCTGAATCATATTCTTTAGAAATAGTAGTTTTATCAACACAGTCCACATTGATCTTATAAGCATACATACCAATTTTTTTGCAAAAAAGCCCCGTAATTCAAATGATAAGCTATAATTTTTTGCTCGCTTAGATAAGTATCTGAAATTGATATGGAACACCAGAATGGACTCAACAAAAGAGGCAGCACCCTCTCCTCATGCGTGCTCCCTAGCATGCTCTTTAGACTGGGGAGTCAGTAGTATCATCAATACCTTTATACAATCCTTCATCAGGACTGGTTTAACGCTAATTGGCTTAGCAATGCTTATTTTTTCTATTGTAGATAGATATGAGTATGGTGAAGGCTTTGCAGATTTATCCAGATTTGAACTCATATATTCGGTTATGGTTTTCCTACTGATTATGCGGGTTAAAGCCGTTATTAAAAAAAGTACAGTTCCTTGGTGGAAAGCGATTTTTTTACCTCTAATTTTAATAGGTCAGTTCACTGCAATCCTGCTTCTAATTATTGGCTTTTTCGCGTTTGCGGACCTTATAAACAAAACTGACATAATTATGAATGCCCTTTTGTTCGAGGAAACACTCATTGAATTAGTGATGTATGCGACGGTTATATTAGGCCTCTACTGTGGTGTACCACGATTCAGAACCCTGATCCCTGAAGAAGCCAGAAGAGCCAGCCCTGATGAAATGAATAGCACGGATGAACCACGCTCTTCTGATCCGGAAACCTCAGCGGACCAACCCGCCACTTAACACTGTAAGGACACAGTTATGAAGAAATTTAACGCTTGCTGCTCATTGATGCTTATATTGATGTTATCAGTTCCTGTTGCAGCATCAGAGTTATCAATCACTGACAGTTGTGCAGAACTCGTAAATATTTACAAATCACATAAAGAGCAGCGATTCCTAGCCGCTCAGACGACCTCATTATCTGAAGGCCTTCGGGCTGGATATTGTTTAGGCGTATTAGAACAATATTCTAAAAACCATTATCGGTGCCGTAGCAATTGGTTTAAACGCGCAAAGTTTATAGCTCAGCAACAAGGGCTTGATAGCTATTTTAGTGAACAAGAGTTGTTGGAGAAGTCCTGTGAACGATGAAAGACTTCTTCAAATACCTGAAGCTATAAAAAAATTGTTCGGCATTGATCTTGCGCACTATAAGCCATTCAAAGATCTTGTGTATCCCCTTGTCCGCAGCGGATTTATTCAGCATAAGAGAAAGCCAATCCCGTATTCAGTATCAGACCGAAATCACATCTGGATTGCAGAAGGAGAGCTTATAAAACTGCACAATGCTATTTTGATTCAGGGAGTTTTTACTGATACCAAGACAGTTAAGTCGTTCTTTGAAGAGAAAGCGAAACGGGTGGAGAAAGCCAAAACAATACGTTATCTATTACAAGATCGTCAATCTGCGACGGGTATCGGTCTTATCTCTTATGAACTTCAAGAGTTTTTCAAGATTCTTGAATCTGATGAAGACCTCACTTCCAAAAATTTACCTAATCCTTTCATTGAATTACCACAGCTATCCCTTTCAGGTGTGACAAGTTTAATGCAGGCTTTACTGGCCCAAAGCGCAGTCATATCCGATGATGATAGTATGCTTCTACTATATTTAGATGGGCAATTAGAGGCTGCCTGGGGAAAAGCACAGCATCTTGAATCAGCCCACCCTATCCTACTTAAACACAAAGAACTGATAAATCAGGAATACCTGCGCGCAACTGAATTCGATCAGCTGCTTGATGATTTAATCATGGAATAAAAATGTTGTGAGTGCAGTGCACTCGCCGAAACTGGTTCTGAAACTTAGGAGGAACCAGTTATGACTACCGTAAAATATCTTCTCAAATACACTCGCTTAATCATACCAAAATGCCAACAGTCTCGTGCTTTGGGTATCGAACGTTCTCTTTATGAAGGCGCACCATATACATCTATTGGTGGGCAACGTGTCCATAGTCAACCAGAACTCATCCGTTTCAGGCTAGGCACTCACTGGCGCTTGTTGTTTCTATATACAAAAGAAGGCTTTGAAGCTTATCGCTTGATCACCCGTCAAAGCTTTGATGTAGAGCTTCGGCGAAGGCGTTAATTAACGCATTTCATTTGGTAAATAAATAAAAGGAAAACATTATGCTTACATCAATAAGTATTCAGAATCATTCTGATACATTGCATCCGTTGGTCGCTAGCTTAGACTTTTCTCGCCTAAAGCATAAATATACAGCTTCAACAGAAGCTGAGATGACTGCTGTCGAATGGGACCACGCCCAACGTGAATACCAGCGCTTTCTTACATTAAAAACACTCCACCCTCAAGAAGTGCTGGTTCCAACAAAGGAGGTAGATACCATTTGGCATGCCCATATCTTGGATACTCGCTCTTACCGTCATGACTGCGAACGTTTGTTTGGCCGTTTCATTGATCACTATCCGTATTTTGGAATATATGGTGATGATGACTACACCAACTTACAGAATGCATTTGAGCGCACCTGCGAGTTATATGAAAAACATTTTGGTCCAATTCCAGAGCAATCTAATGCTACACGCTGTACTGATCATGCGTGTCATGTGGTAAGTACTTGTGCATGTCGTGTTTCTGGTGCTTGCAATTAATAAGGAGATATATGATGACTAAGAAAATCCGTCCAGCTGATAACTCTAGCAATATTCAAAACTCTAATAAAGGAACACCTGGTACGAATCATCAACATGATCAAAACCAAGGTAATCGCGGTAAACAGAAAAACCCTAACCACCGCCCAAGCTAACTATTGTTAGATAATCAAATGGGCCCATTGCAGGCCCATTTTTTGGAAATCCGTCATCTAGACGTAATCTTCCTACTTACCCAACGGTTTTTATTTTGTTATAAATATATATAACCCTTTGATAAATAAAGTGTTTATAAAAAGATCTCACAACATAGTGGAATATCAGAGGAAAGTCTCATCACAAACTTGTAACCACAATGGTTCTTTCAGCTAAACCCAAATTAGTATTTATCCTGGTTATTAACGGCCATATCTATTGCAACCACTGTTCTCTATTCATGGCGTTAAGTAGTTTTGATATCAATACTTTTAGACAGGCTTTGTTGTATCGTCTGTTTCGTGCGGAGAGCTTCGAAGAATTATTTTTCGTGGGTAAAGTGACGCTGCGTGCAATGTACGTGCATGCTAATTTTGTGTAGATATCAGTCTAAATTATTAGCACTAATTAGAGATCAATAAAATAATATGTATTATGTATCGCTTTAATTGTATTTTTAATACAGATAAACCGATACATAAGCTTCTTAGTAATAAAGCCTTATTATCTAGCTTTTGGGATACAGTAATGGCTGTAGCTGTTTTGAATCAAACGCCACATGTTCTTTTCCGCATGCCGACTGAACTCTCACTATCATCGCCTTGTTTATTTCACTCAGGTAGTTAGCTTTGCCTACGTATTTCCAGTATTTCTCATCCTCCTTGTCAGCTGTCACATCAAATAATTTTGCTTTGAATAAGACTGTTAGTCCTTTCTTTATATCGTTGGCCGTTGTTCCAATCATTAGCTTGCTCTTATGCTTAACAGAAACAAGTTGAAACAAATTTTCCTTTAAGTCAGAAACCTCTATTGGTTGTGTGTTGAGCAATGCATCATGAATGTTAATGATTAAACTACGAGGTACAAAAGGCCAATTCATTGTCCGTAATAGTTGTCTATAGGTTTCTGTATTGGCAGGCTGGAGATCTGAAAGGCTACCCTGCTTCACTGCTTTTCTTTTAAGCTGCCCAAGCCAATGTGTCTTGCCTTTCTCTTGAAACATTTCAACGGATTGAATATCACGAATGAAAGCAGAGAAATTTGTATAACCCCAATTGCGTTCATCAAAGGCGTTATCCATAGAGATAAGTTGATTCTTTAACGTACTTAGCCCCATTGGGTCACCATACTCATTGAGCATGGTTTCAACCATTGCCACTGCTTCACTCAGTTCGTATTGCGCTTCTTGCTCCTCTGCTACATCGGTATAGATATAACGTGTACAGGAGGACTTAACACACTCACTTAATGGCGATCGCGGGCCAACACCGATCACCTCTTTGCCCATTTCGCGCAACCGCCGAAACAAGGGTGAAAAGTCAGAATCCCCAGTGGCTAATACAATATGTTCAATATCGGTTGCGCGGATAGCGCTTTCCAGTACATCCATAGTGAGTTGGATATCTGCAGAGTTTTTACCACTAACAGGGTGAAAGCTATGAACAAGATCGAACCCCAAGCGGTTCAGTGGAGCCTGTAGGTTTGATATGTGGTTGTTACTCCACACGCCATAGGCTTTACGTGTAACGATCCGACCTGAGGTACTGCCCAAATCCGTGACTAGCTTCTCCAGTCCGTCTTCTTTTACCCATTTAGTGAGGTTTTCGACATCTACAAATATTGCTATTTTTGACTTTTCCATACGTCCCTGTCCTGCTTCCATAACTGTATTTATCTAATCCCACGATGGTTATTTATGACTTATTAATCAACATATCAAACACTACCCGTGCAAAGCCTTGGGCTACTTGCGGGCTACTGAGATATTGCATCATCTGGTTTTGATGTGCATCGGAGCTACCCATAACCGCATCATCAACGGCCTGAGGGAAATCGCCCAAAAAGGCTTGTTCAGGTGTATTGTTACTTAGCTGGTGCATCACCCTTTCATTCTCCCCTACTTTATCCGCTACCGTTTGTAGGTAATGCAGCATGTCGCCATCGGTTAGTTCGTCTGTGATAAACAGATCATTCAGGCGTCGCAGGATGATGGAGAGGTATTCTTCTTGCTTATCCTTGGCCTTAGCTGATCCAACATCATTGCTCGGGTCTAAACCGTATTCACCGGCATCATCATTTAGCTTTAGATCCTGTTCACGAATCTTGGATAAACGGTAATGGCTTAACGTCACATTGCCCAGATCTATCTCGTCTTCTTCGGATATTTTCTCGCGCAGCATAGGGCGTAAGTGTCGTGCAAACAACGCCAGTTTTTCCAGCTCCTTGTCATCATAATCAACGATCTGGGACATAAACTCATAGAAACGCACAAAGCTGCCGAGATCCTTTTTAAAGATCTCTAATGCATCTTTTTCCTGCTTACATTCCTTAAAACTGTTCTCTGCATTGGCAATCAACACCGCATCATCGGTGGTCTTGCTGCGTTCGAACATCTCTTTTGCCGTGTTGTAAGCATCGATAGCTAATAGGTAACGCTTTTGCCACCGCTCTACGGCGGGTTTACAAATATTGCTGATAGCTGCACTGCTTTTGTTCTTAATAAAAAATGCAGTACAGAACTGCTCTACTTCATGAGAATAAAAAATACTCTGCGCTTTTAGCTTTTCAGACAGGTCGTAAACGAGGTTTGGGTCAGATACGTCTGTTAGTTCGGCGGTCTGATAGTAAGGTTGAAACGCTTCTAATATCTCTGCTGGATCATTGAAGAAATCCAGCACAAACGTACCGGATACGGCTTTGCCCGGATAAGTACGATTCAAGCGAGAGAGCGTTTGCACACACTCCACGCCACCTAATTTTTTATCGACATACATGGCGCAGAGTTTTGGTTGATCAAACCCTGTTTGGAATTTATTGGCGACCAACATCACTTGATAATCATCTGAATCGAATGCTTTACGCAAATCCCGTTTCTTCAAGTCGGGATTCATATTTGATTCGGTGAATTTTTCACCTAATAACGCTTGAGCATTTGGATCTTTATCTGAGAACTCTACTTCGCCCGAAAACGCGACCATCGCTCGGATATTTTTGTATTTATTCTCGGCTACATATTTATCAAACGCCAGCTTATAACGCACCGCTTCTTTACGGGAGCTGGTCACGACCATCGCTTTGGCTTGGCCGCCGAGCAAGCCCTTAACATTGGCTTTGAAATGCTCAATGATCACCTGCACCTTTTGCGCGATATTGTAATCGTGCAGGCGCACCCACTGATTCAGCTTAATTTTGGCCTTTTTACTGTCGACTTCTTCATCGTTTTGCCGCGCTTTTTCTGCCAGCTGGTACGCTACTTTATAGCTGATGTATTTTTTAAGCACATCAAGAATAAAGCCTTCCTCAATCGCTTGGCGCATGCTGTAAACATGGTAGGCTTCGGGCTTGTTGTCATCTGAGGGGGGTAATGTTGGGTCTGGCAGGCGACCAAACAACTCTAATGTTTTGGCTTTTGGCGTAGCCGTAAACGCAAAGTAACTGAGGTTTTTTGAATCTTTACGCGCGGCAACGGTCGCATCCAAAAAATCTTCGGAGGTGAGTTCTTCAAGCTCATTTTTGCTATCCACCATCAGCACTTCTTTAAGTTGGCGTGCTGTAGAACCCGACTGGGACGAATGCGCTTCATCGGCAATCACCGCATAGTTTCGTTCTTTAAGACTCACGCTGTTTTCAATCGCTTTAAGCACAAAGGGAAACGTCTGAATCGTCACAATAATAATCGGTTGCGAGTTCTCTAATGCTGCCGCCAGCTTATCTGATTTAGAACCCCCGCCTTCTTTGTTATTGATGCGCCCTACCACGCCGTCGGCATGTTCAAATTGGTAGATGGTTTCTTGAAGTTGATCGTCCAGTACGGTGCGGTCGGTAACGACAATCACCGAGTGGAAGCGCTTGTTGCCGTTACCGTCATAAAGCGATGATAACTGATGTGCCGTCCAGGCGATGGAGTTGGATTTGCCGGAGCCTGCGCTGTGCTGAATCAGGTACTTGTGCCCTGGGCCATTGTCGCGGGCATCGGCCACCAGTTTATTAACCACATCCCATTGGTGATAACGCGGGAAGATTAAGGTTTCTTTCTTGTACTTTTTACCCTGCCAGTCCTCTTTATCCTCTATTTGAAGATGCGCAAAACGTGCCAGAATATTCAGCAGATTATCGGGGGTTAGTACCTCGTTCCAGAGATAACCGGTCGCGTATTCATTGGGATCGGCAGGTACATCATTACCTTTGCCGCCTTCTGCTGTACCTTTGTTAAACGGCAGAAAATAGGTATCATCACCCGCTAATTGTGTTGCCATATAGACTTCATACTGGCTCACGGCAAAGTGCACAATCGCCCCGCGCTTAAAGGTGAGCAGCGGTTCGGCTTTGTTGGTGGCTGGGTCTTTGGGGAGGCGTGTTTCTTTATACTGTTTAATAGCATTGTTAACGGCTTGCTTAAATTCCGATTTCAATTCCAGTGTTGCGATGGGTAAACCATTAACGAACAGCACCAGATCAATACGCCATGCTTTGGCTTTTTTACCGGTTTCTTCCAAATGCTCTTGGGTGGCATAAGGGCTATAAACTAGTTCAGGAACAACACACAATCTATTGTTTTGATAGCGTTTTAATGTATCAGGATTTAGATCGTGTTCGGGTTTGAATTGGCATAGAGTAAAGCGTGTGCCGCGATCACGCAGATCATTACGTAACACGCCAAGTGTGCCAAAAGTACGCATTTCTCGGTTGCTGGCGGTTGTGCCATTGGCGTGACCGCCTGAGCTGCCCGCGCCTTTATCGAGCTGATTAGCGACGCGTTCCAGAAAATGCCGCTCTGGGTCTTGCGGATACAGCGTGCAGTATTTTTGCCACTGCGCCTCTTGGGTATCTTTCACAAACCCCAGCAGATCTTCTTCATACAACGCCAGTTTACGATTGTAACCAGCAGGTGAGCCAAGCTGCCAACCCTGAGCAACCATCTGTTGAATGATATCGTTCTGAAAATGAAGCTCTTTTGCACTGCTCATGTGTTTATGCATTCCTTCGCTACAGTTTTAAATTATTGTTTTCAAGCTGTGGTTTCGTTTTATTAAATTTCGAAGTTATTTGCTTAAAGTCTGGCAGTGTTGCTTGATACCTAGCCCTTCTATCGTAAAGTTCCAATACATATTCGAACACTGTATAGGCTTGCAACAGATCCTGCTCATCAACACCATCGGAATGAGTACCCTCATTTCCAACAAGCTTTAACGCTCCGAGATATTCAACTTCTTCGGAGCTGATCGATTTAAGAGAGTTAATTTGGCGTTGTAAATTACTCCCCTCAGCCCCTTCTACCTTACAAAACCCTTCGATTGCTCGTCTTAATTTGGAAGCCGCAGAAGGTGGATCAAAATGAAAGTGCTTAAACGAGTCAAAAAGTTCGCTTTTAATATTACTTGGTACATTTGGAGATACATCCATCATCGGGATCGTTGGAGTAAAATATTCAAACTTAACCTGGGTAGGTTTCTGCTCTTCATTGACAGCTTTACGCTGGTGAATTTTTGCTAAACCTATACCAGAAATCCCTCCTTTGCATTGCTTGCACTCAAAGAAACTAATACATTGGCCGACTGTTCTAATGTCCTCTTTTAACTCTTCACTAATAGCACAAGCACCAAAAATAATTCCCAACAGGGGATGCTCATCAAAAGCAGCTATAACTGACACTCCTTTTATTGCAATGCGATCTGCCTGTACCTTTTTTTGATCTTCGTAGTGTCGACTCGCCATTTCTTTATACTTGTCGGGTAAAGGTCTAGTTTCAAGCGATGCTAGATCAAGCGCAACCTCTCCGCTTTTGCAATAAGGGCATGGTAGGCTTGGGTATTTAGTTGCGTCAATAAAACTGCTGATTGATGTCCATATATCAGTATTCATATTTTTAACTAACTCGATAGATAACTTTTTTTAATCAATAGTTTAGCTGTTTCAAAATCAACCACACTTTTGATAATGATTTCTAAATCTCCCGTTCCCCAGTGCCCTTTATCCCGTACATCACTAATAAACCCAGCTTTCAACTCTACTGAGTCAGGATCTAGTTTCAGGTAAAGTCTTAAAGACGGATCTCGAACGGGAGCCCAAACCTGTACGCTAACAAAGTTCTTAATCCTCTTGAAAGCAGTATAGAATTTTAGTTCTTTGCGTTGAACTTCATCTCCCAGGCTCAGTGCGTAATCACAAATTTCGTTGTATAGACCTATCAATTGAGGAGATGCTTGATTGAACCGATCTTGATGTGTATCGGTTCGAGTGGAGGCTTTTCCCGTGAGCTGGCTATTTGTTGCAATGATTTCTTGTTTTTCTTTTGAAGTAGAAATATTTGAGACTGACTGCGCATTTACCAGTTCCAATAACAGCAAATCATCGCCAAAGTACTTATAACGCATCAGTTCTATATTGCGGTTGATCTGTTGTACGGCGTGTTCGTCATAACGGTTAAAATCAGCAGCGATACAGATCAATCGTGTACCGCTCCATTCAATCGATTCGGTTACCTCCTTATCCAGCTTTTTCATCACTAACAGCTGGAACTCCGCTTGATGATCGTGCAGCCAGTCGAGATAAAACAACCCTTGGTTGATTACGTTCTCGTTGCTGTTGCGTTTGTACTCGATAATCACGGGGCAGTTATTCTCATCTAAACCCAAAGAATCGATACGCCCCTTATGAGTTTTACCCGTGCTGTATTCGCTGGCAAGAAAACGCACACCCAGAAAAGTTTCTAGCTGGCTCTCGATAAGGTTTTGCAGGTCTTTTTCAAGCAATGCGCTGCTGCCTGCTAGTTCGCTGATCTCGCCTGCGCCAATTGAAAAGAGTTTGATATCGCTCATGCCGTAGCTTCCATGCTGGTGTTTGATGATTCTATTTGGAATCCTCGAACGTCTATTTTACCTGTGACAGCGGCGGAGATTAGAGCTGTGCGGCGCTCTTTCATTAATCCAATTGCGGCCTCAGCATTGCTAATTAATGACTTATATTTACCTGACACTGTCGCTACATATTTTAAAATTGCATTTTGTTCTGTGACTGGCGGCACAGGAAGTCGGACTCGCCCTAATGTTTCAGTATTAAGGTTATCCATGGTTGAACCTTTAGACTCAAGAGACAGCTCCGATATAACGCCGTCGGATGTAATTAATAGATAGGAGTATTTTGGAATTAATCGAGCATTGAGTTTTGCTTTTAAACTACCAGTGCCGCAAAGCCAGTCTTCTTCATTTTTGGTTACAATAGCGCATCGCCCTAGCTCACCCCTTCTGGCAAATATAATTTCACCTTGTGATAACTTATGTCGTTTTAGTCTTTCATGAGTTTCATTATCAACAGTCACCCTTTGATCAGGGATAATTTTGCCGTCAATCATATGTGCTGGATTTATCAGAGGAATGCCATCTACCACGTAATCTTCAGCGTGTAGCTGACTTCCAAAAGGCCCCGTTTGCATTTCTAGGGTATTAAACTTCAATTGAGCAACCACCCAATGCTCAGGAACTTCTCCCAGCCACTCAACACCCGAATCTTTTATCGGTGCATCGGGGTTTAGTCCTTTGGTGACGGCATGGCTGATGACTGCCTGACGCTTTTCTTTGAGTAGTTTGATCAATTGTTGCTGCTTTTCGATTAGGGTATCGATTTTAGCGGTTTCGTGGTCGAGGAAGTTGACGATTTGCTGCAACTGCCTATTTTCCGTACATCCGATTTTTATTCCGCCTACTGTGTCGGTATTAAGATTCAATTGCGTGCCAAACTTCCCCAAGCCTTTGTATGCTTGTTCACCAGCAAACACATAAAATAAAAATTTGCTTGGGATTTTCAATTCAGGAAAATACACAAAACCATCGTGAATACATGCCTTTATGCGCGTAATACATGGTTTACCTACACTCCCTGCGATACTAAGAAAAAGTGATCCCGGCTCTAGCTTTACACTTAAGGAGCTGCCGAGCGCTGATAATCGTTGAGGTGCTTTTGTTAGATAAACATCAGAAGCTGTAACATCAGCAATTCTAGTCCATGCATATTCGCCGGAATCATCAAAATACTTAGTATCATCGATTGGTCGAGGTGACGCCCCTCGGCGAACTGTACTCAGGTGCTTTATCTGTATTACATCCCAATTTTTAGGAACCATTCCCAACCACTCCTCTCCCGAATCTTTATATTCAGAATAAGCTTGATATTTGCTCATAAACCCTCCCCCTCATGGCGAGGATTTTTTTGTAAGCAAACGGCGTGTCTGCGGCATAGCGGGCTATGTGACTGAGCGAGCACAACCGAAACGCACTGATCGCGGAAAAAGGCTGTCATGAGTGAACCTCCCGTAACAAGCCCATTATCTCCGCGCTAACCTTATCCAAATCTGCATCAATTTCTGCTAGGTCACGCGGTGGTTGGTATACGTAAAAATGGCGGTTAAACGGGATCTCGTAACCGACAATACCGATCTCGTCATCTTGCGCATCGCGTTTGTTGGCATCTATCCACGCATCGGGTACGTGGGGTGCGACTTCTTTGTGAAAGTACGCTTCGATGCTTTCTGTTGTAGGCCGTGTTGGGTCTAGCGGTACGTTTTCGTTGTCGCGTAGGTCGCCATCGGCTTTGTATTCTACATACTTGCCGTTGAGCGGATAGATGCCGTATTGCGATTCACCTTTTGTTGTGGAGGTGCGGCGGATTACGCGTTCTGCTGCTGAGTTTTTCCAGCTAATGGCATCTAAGAGCTGCTTTTTCTCTTTGGTATCCAGCGCCACGTCTGTTTGTTTAATGGCGAGTTTTAGCTCTACTTCAAACAGATTAAAGTCATCGCAAGGGTTATCAATAATGCTGTTGCCGCCCATTAATGCTGCTAGCCCGCCCTGTAACACGTAGGCTTTATGGCGCAGATTGCGCTGGGTAATCCAGAGCTTGCTGTCGAGCAGGTCTTTAATCTGTTTCTCTTTTAGCTCGCTAACGTTGGCTTTGATGTAAGCGCGTACTTCAGTGGCGACGTTGCTCAGATCACCGTAGTTCTCATTCTTGTTATCGTGGCTCCACTGCTGGCCATATTGCTCATAAGCCCATTTCATCACGGCATTAAACGGTTTGGGTGCGAAGCGTAGTTCGTCTAGGCGTTCATTATTTAGCTGAATCGACAGGCGTAACGGGCGCTCGATGGTGATACGTCGATAGCCAAAATCGGTGGTGTCAAAAATCTTGCTGGCAAAGGTTTTAGTAGCAACCGCTTTTGGCTCCGCTGCTTGGCGTCCACGGCTGCTTTTGGCATCCGCCGGTTTATCCAGCGTGAGGGTGTCCACCGCTTCAAACTGACCAAAACAGCGGGTAATGGTGGCGATATCCTCTTCCGACATAAGATTACGCTTAGAGCCCAGCGACTTGCGCATTTTACCGCACAAGTCAGCGCCGTTAATCAGCTGTACTTTACCCTTACGCTCGGCGGTTTTCTTGTTGGACAGAATCCATACATAGGTGGCAATGCCGGTGTTGTAGAACATGTCATTAGGCAGCGCGACGATCGCTTCGAGTAGGTCGGCTTCCAGAATATAGCGGCGGATCTCGCTCTCGCCGCTGCCTGCGCCTCCGGTAAACAGTGGTGAGCCATTGAGGATAATGCCGATGCGGCCACCGCCTTCCTGAACGCCTTCGGCATTGAAAGACGTACTAATTGAAGTGTCACGTAGCTTGCTCATCAGATGCATCAAAAACAGTAACGAGCCATCCGATACACGCGGTAAACCTGGGCCAAAGCGGCCATCGTACCCCTTGAGGGTGTTTTCATCTTTAATCTCTTGCTCTACTTTTTTCCAATCCACACCAAACGGGGGGTTAGAGAGCATATAGTCGAACTTATCGGCGTAGAGCTGATCATTAGAGAGTGTATTACCCAGCTTAATGCGCGATACATCCTGCCCCTTGATCAGCATATCGGCTTTACAAATGGCGTAAGATTCGGGGTTTAACTCCTGACCAAATGCACGCATCACGGCATTGGGGTTTAGCTCGTGCACGTACTCCATACCACTGGAGAGAAACCCGCCTGTTCCTGCCGTTGGGTCGTAAATAGTGCGAATGATGCCATCTTTGGTGAGAGCGTCATCATCTTCCATAAAGACCAGCGAGGTGGTTAAACGTACGATATCGCGTGGGGTAAAGTGTTCTCCGGCTGTTTCGTTGGAGCTTTCAGCAAAGCGGCGGATCAGTTCTTCAAACACCAGCCCCATCTCATGATTTGAGATCGCTTCAGGGCTGAGGTCTGTATTGGCAAATTTCTGAACCACTTTATAAAGCAAGTTGGCATCGCTTAATAACCCAACAAACTCGTCAAACTTAAAGTGCTCAAAAATCTCACGAGCATCGTTAGAGAAACACTGGACGTAATTTTCGAGATTATCTTTAATACCCGATTCACCCAGCGTAGAAAGCGACATAAGCGAGGTGTTGTAAAAGTTTTGCTCGGTTGCGCGTAACACTAACTTCTCTGCTGCCTCTTCAGGCAAGTTCATTGCTTTAATCTTGTCGTTGGCATCCAGAACGGCTTGCTTGTCTGCTTCTAATACGCACTCAAGACGGCGCAACAACGTAAAAGGCAGGATCACTCGGCCATACTGGCTTTGCTTAAAATCACCGCGAAGAAGATCAGCTACCGACCAGATAAATGCAGCCGTTTGAGAGAAGTTGTCCATTGATGCGTATGCCTTAATGCTGATACGCAGGGGAGTAACCAGATGAAGCGTCCCCTGCTTCAATTTTGTTTGAAAATCAGTGTACTACAGCTCTTACACTCGGAGTAGATGATAGGGTTGAGAAAGGACAATATGTGGGATTCAAATCGATGATTATTTCTGAAAATACATATAGGCAATCACTGTTGCATCCAAGACTACAAAAATTATCGCTACAGTGATTATTAGACCTATTTTCCCCTTTAATTTCATCACTACTCCGTACTATTTTCCACGAAAGATTAACGATCTTATTAGTCGTAACCAAAACTGCATTATTCCCACTCCATCTCTTCGAATACATGCTGTGCGTTTCGGTTTTTTATCTCTTCATACACTTTTAAGTAGCTGAATTGGGATTGGTCGATGGCGCTGGCTGAACTAATGTCTTCATCTTCTTGCAGCAGTTTGCCCACTTCGCTTCGCAGGAACGTAAGGTAGTTATAGGTATCTTGAGTCGCTATGGCTAACGTAGTTGGATGGCCATGCCCCGGCACTATCACCTCTGGCTGCAATGCTGCAATTTTTTCAAACGCTTTAATCCATTCATAATGATGAGATTGCGAGCCAATGCCCAGCATGCGCTCCACATAAACAACATCACCACTAAAAAGTACTTTTTGCTTGGGCAGCCAAACGAGGGTTTCCCCTCCTGTATGGGCAGGCCCTACTGGGATTATTTGCAGCGTGATGCCTGAGATTTCTAATGTTGTGCTATCCGAGAGCGCTTTTTGAGCGGCTTGAGGTTCTGTGCCTAGCCAGTTTTGGCCCGTTAGCCTTGCTGTGTTGTTGGCCTGCAATGATCCACGCTGTTGCTGATCTGCTTGAGTCATTGTAGAGGTGATAGTCACAGCACCTTTATCTGTAAAATAGCGGTTACCAAACCAGCGGTGATCTTGTCCACCGGTATTGATGATATGAGTGATAGGCTTGGGCGTTATTGTGTGAATTACTCTCTCTAATGCTTTAGCGCCCTCAAGGGTTCCGCCACTATCAATCAAGATTACTCCCTCGTCTGAAACGATAAAACCAAACGTCGCATTATTAGCTAGATTTTGTTCGGAGCGTTGTTCTAGCGGGCCAATAATCGAGTAGATGTTGGGTGCTATTAACTCAACGTCTAAGCTACTAGCCCTTGCCATGGATACATACAAACTTAATATAGAGGCCACTAATATGTACGCGCCTTTCAACATAAAGTACTGGCTTTTTCTCATAGGAACTCCTTATAGGTCAGTTTGTAAAAACTACGAGAGAGTATTACATGAGCGCAAACTAATATTCCAGCAGCATGAGCAGAGACCACGTAAATGAGCATAGCAATAACAAAGCGTATGCTCTCCTTCGTGACAAGCTCCAAGTAACTCTATATAGTGATGGGTAGCTTAGAAAAAGCGTATTTTAACCCCTTGTTATCGTTGTATTACTCGTTAGTATCCTCGTTTCACCGTTTTAAATTCCTGTCTCTTTTTTCGCTAACCTGGTCATTAATGATCAAAACCGTATTCTTACAGTGATTTGCTACTACCTTTGGTAGCCCCCCTTCTGAATACTAACCAATTTTTTCACTCACTAAGTGAGTGATAACCGCCGGTGTATTGCCCCGTTATTACTGCGCTCTATCTAGATTAAAGGTCGAGTCACTGTACGAAAGAATACAAGGCTGTCTTTATTTGAGAGATATATGAGCAAAGATTCACAAAAGGCTATTAATGCCGCCGATTATGAAAAATACAGTAGTCCCATCCCTAGCCGAGAATACATTATGGGGCTACTCGATGAACCAGGAAAAACCTTGGATCGAGATCAACTCGGCCAACTATTACAGCTTGTCAGCAGTGATGATAAAGAAGCACTAAGACGGCGCCTTCGAGCGATGGAGCGTGACGGACAATTAACTTTTGACCGTAAAAAGGGTTACAGCTTACTACGCGAAGACGACTTTATTGAAGGGTTAGTTATCGGCCATCCCGACGGTTTTGGATTTCTGGCACAGGAAGGTGCGGGTAACGATATTTTCTTGCATGATAGCCAGATGCTTAAAGTGTTTAACGGTGACAAGGTTCGCATCGTTATGAGCGGAGTTAATCAGCGTGGCCGCCAGCAAGGCCAGATTGTTGGCATTATTGAGAAGAATACCTCACATGTCGTTGGTCGTTTGATCCACGAAGAAGGTGATTATTTTCTACAGCCTGAAAACAGCCGCATTCGTAATGAGATCGATATTGCAGCTGATCAGCTAAACGGTGCCAAAGCAGGCCAATACGTCAATGTAGAGATCACTGAATATCCGTGTAATCGCTTTAACGCTGAAGGGAAAGTTGTTGAAATCCTTGGAGATTCAATGGCACCTGGTATGGAAATTGATGTAGCTATTCGTAGCCATGATATTCCTCATAAGTGGCCGAAAACGGTATTAGATGAAGCCGCGGCGATGCCTGATGAGGTTAAAGACGCCGATAAGCTTCATCGGTCTGACCTAAGACACTTACCTTTTGTCACTATTGACGGTGAAGATGCTCGGGATTTTGACGACGCTGTCTACTGTGAAAAAAGAAAATCCGGTGGCTGGCGTTTATATGTCGCTATCGCCGATGTTTCGCATTACGTTGTACCCGGTAGCGCACTGGATCAGGAAGCAGAAGAACGTGGCACTTCGGTCTACTTCCCAGGTCACGTGGTACCAATGCTGCCAGAAGTACTGTCTAATGGTTTGTGTTCGCTCAACCCCCATGTGGATCGACTGGTCATGGTCTGTGAAATGGCGATTAGTCGTGCAGGAAAAATATCCGCCTATAAATTTTCTGAAGGGTTTATCAACTCACATGCCCGCCTGACCTATAACCAAGTTGGCGCTTTATTAGCCTCTCCTGAAAAGGGATTGGGTAAGCAGGTTGCTAAGAATCATCATGCTGTCGTGCCACATATCCATGCCCTGCACCAATTGTATGCGGCGTTAAGAACGGCCCGCACCAAGCGCGGATCGATTGATTTTGAAAAACAAGAAGTGCAGTTCAAATTCACAAAAGGCAGAAAAATTGATCAGATAGTGCCGGTTATCCGTAATGATGCGCATAAGATGATCGAAGAGTTTATGCTCTGTGCTAACGTGGCTACCGCTCAATTTTTAGAAAAGTTAAACTTGCCAGCACTCTATCGTGTGCATGAAGGTCCTGGTGAAAAGAAGCTCACAAATTTGCGTGAATTTCTCAGTGAGAGAGGCCTTAATCTGGCGGGTGGCGATAAGCCGACACCCGCGCATTATGACCTTCTACTACGCAGCATTAACGAGCGTAATGATGCTCAGATTATCCGCATGATGATGCTTCGCTCACTTAGCCAAGCGGAGTATAGCGCCGATAACCAAGGGCACTTTGGCCTTGCTTATTCTGCTTATGCTCACTTTACCTCACCGATTCGCCGCTACCCTGACTTGTTAGTTCACCGTGCAATCCGTTCGGTCATCCGTCGTAGTGAGAGTGGCAGTAAACTACACCGAGTACTTAAAAAGTTTACCGGCATGGGCTCTGATCCGGTACACAGGATTAAAAATGCTACTCCTCTTGAGGAAGGCAAGAGCTACCCGTACGATCTGGATAAAATGAAGACAATGGCGGATCATTGCTCGCGTGTATCCCGCCGAGCCGACAAAGCAGGCTGGGATGTAGAAGCTTGGCTTAAATGCGAATATATGCAGGATCATGTGGGTGATACTTTCAGCGGCGTAATAAGCAGTGTCACTAACTTCGGCTTGTTTATTGAGCTTGACGACACACTGATTGAAGGTTTAGTACATGTCACTGCTCTAAACAATGATTATTACCAATTTGATGCGGCACAACAACGTTTAGTCGGTGAACGAACCCGAACCAGTTTTGGTATCGGTGATACTATTACTATTCGTGTTGTGCGGGTCGATATGGATCAACGCAAAATTGAATTCGAACTGGCCTAGATACCCTGCTGAGCTAAGCACTGCTTCAGCTCAGCAAATCTTATGTGACCGGATAAGAGTGGGCGGTTAGTTTAGCTAATCGCCTTTTCTTTATGGCTACACAGTGGATAGTTCGTGCAGCCAAAGAAAGCCCCGTACGGCCCTTTCCTTTGTACGAGTGTTCCTGTTTTGCAAGATGGGCATTCATGCTCTGGCGCTGTTAGTTGGGACTCTTCACTATTGAATTCATTAAGTTCAATAGCGTAATTATCGGTTAACAACTCTTTTACAAAATCCGATGTTTTGTTCATGTCTGTTAGTAGATAGCATCGATGCTTGGCACGCGTCATGGCTACATAAAACAATCGCCTTTCTTCAGCATCAGGAAAAGGCTCTGCAGCTGGCAATAAAACCTCTAAAAGCGGATCGGTCAGCTTTCTCGAAGGAAATCCATTCTTAGTGTTATCTAACCCCAAGATGACAACGTAATCAGCTTCTTTACCCTTGGATGCATGGAAGGAATGCTGTTCAATATCAAGCGTTGGCACTGAACGTGTTAGCTGTGCCAGTTGTTTGGGTTCTAACAACCTGAAGTGGTATCTTGCCAGCAGGTAAACACAAGCGCCCTGCTTTGCTATGCCTGCAATCTTCTTGAGTATTTCTAACGTGGCTTTGAATATGTCGTTATCTGAGAGCGATTTCATAACCAGTGAAACAGCAGGCTCTTGCACAACGCTATGTGTTGTAATCTGCTTCTTAACTTGAGATGTATTTCGCATCACAAATTGTGAAGCCACATCATTAATGCTGTTGTTAAACCGGAAGGTTTTATCGAGCGATGTTATTTGTGCAGGGCCAAACAATGACTCAAAGCCTGTGGTGAGGCTGACATCACTGCCCGTGAAACGATAAATTGCCTGCCAATCATCACCTACACAAAACACGGATGTATTCTTTTTAGAGTCTCTTAATGCCTTGATCAATCGCGCGCGGGGTTTGGAAATATCCTGGAACTCATCAACCAGAATATAAGACCATGGCGAGGTAAACGACCCATCTTCAATATATCCAATGGCCTTTGCGATCATATCCTCAAAATCAATTTCCTTATTCGATTTCAATAAAGCTTCGTAACGCTCAATAATGGGCCTAAGCAAATCCATTGCCGCTTTTAGCTGGCCCGTGCTTTCTACGTGATCCGCTAAGCGCTCTAACTCACCGGGTATATAACAATTAGCGCGATAACGCCTTAAAAGACTCGATAACAGCAGGGAAAACTTACTAATAGCGCCAAATTCACGCAATGTATGTAAAACCGAATCCGCCGGCAAAGGCTCAAACAAAACCCCTAGACTCACTAATTTTGATTCCAGATTGGATAACAAGCAACCTTCACGTTGTTCGTAGTGGTATGTTTCAACGAGTTGTGTCGTGTGTTTACTATGCAGCTGTCGTTTCCACTGAATGCCCACGTTATAGCGCGCTGCATCGATATAGGGTGCTGTGTTTCCCTCTCTATCTACACCAAAGTGCTCAATATAGATACCGAACTCGGTAAGATAAAAATCAGGCTGGTACTGCTTGTAATCAGGCGTTCTGGTATTGCTTTCAAGGTACGATAGCTCGTATTTATACTCAATTCCCATAGCGAACAACCAGTTCGCAATAAGGCACTCTTCAAAGCTCTTAACGGCTTCGCCTTTTAGTGTTCTTATTTCATTCGTGCGGATATATTCGAAGTACTCTCCCTGCGTTTTAAAATCAAAAGGGTTAGCTTCTGGAAAAAGGTGCTTTTCAAAATACTTCAAGGTGGCTTCTTTGTAGGACTGGATCTCAAGCAAGTCTGAAAACCATTGGTCTACGTGGTTATTCAGAAGCTTTTCATCACTCGCCAATGGCGAAATAGACGGTTTTTCACCTTCCACACTAGAGATAACCATTTGGCCTAATACATGAAATGTCCATGCACTTACGGAGGTATTTCCCAGTTTTTCAGTGACTCGGTCACGCATCTCTAGAGCAGCTTTTTTACCAAAAGCGAGCATTAATATTTCTTGCCCAACGGCCTGCTTGCTTTCTAATAAGTAGGCCACTCTGCCGATCATAGTGCTGGTTTTACCTGTCCCAGCACCGGCTAAAACAAGGTTATTATCATCATCGATAATACAGGCTTCGCGCTGCTTTTCTGTTAATGGATTAGATTCAATAGAGTCAAAAAGTCTTTGATAACATTGTTTTTGTTCAGAAATATATCGCGTGCGTATTCCGCCAATCGTTGATGCATCGAACTCGGCCAAACATTTAAGTTTGGAGAATGTATCTTTGGTAGCAATGGATAGGTTTATATCATCAGAAGGCAAGGGTATCGTTACTAATGCCTTGCTGATGAAGTCACTAATAGCCTTACAGTGGCTACTTCTTAGATAACCTTTTTTTTGTAGATAAGCCGATATTTTGACGAGCGCTTTTTCAGCAGATACACAGTGATGGCTGTAATATTTTTCTGTAAATAAGCTCGTAAAAGATGATGCGCTACTTTTATAAAGCCATCCAATTGAGACAGTCTTTCCTGCCGACTCAAAGACAACTTTATCAAAAATAATGCCTGGGGTGTGTTTTGCAAGACGACTAACACCCTTCCAAGCCAATTCTGTAGGCTTTTGATCAATGCTAACCAGCACAAGACCTGAATCGTCTAAATGTACTTCTTCAAATCGATTACCAAAATACCTTCCTAAAAAATGGGGCTTATAAGACATTTTTTTTAACACTGATCAACGCCCATAACGTGTATTAACAAGGCAATACTTACCGCAACAATAACCATATTTTCTATTAACAAATAGCGAGAGACTCTTTGGCGTATTTTCCGTTTATTTTTAGAAAATGTAAATCGAGCATGCTGATTAAGTGACTCAAGAGAAATTCAGACTTTACGCTTATAAATGTTATGTTATAACATATATTAATTATGATTTTATCGAGCCCTTTCTCATGACGAAACTAGCTGTCAAAGTGCTCCCAGGATTTCTTGGCGCAGTAAGGCATATTCACAATTACACCGCTAAACGTTTATAGCGCCGTTAATGATGCTCTGCGTGCCTGCGAAGAAACAAAAGCACTAAGCAAGGACATTACCCAATTTAACTGATTAGTTTTCATCCAGAAAATAAGTAACATATTCTGCAGCCGGAGATTGCATTTAGCCATGTCAGCAACACTTATAAAAAATGCCCTCGTCGTGAACGAAGGCCAGATCACAGAAACTGATTTGCTTATAGTGGGTGATAAAATTGAAAAGATAGCCACCGATATACCCGCACGACAAACCGACCGTATCATTGAAGCCAACGGCTGTTACCTGCTTCCCGGCATGATTGATGACCAAGTCCATTTCCGCGAGCCTGGTTTAACCAATAAAGGCACTATTGCGAGTGAGTCTCGCGCAGCTGTAGCAGGAGGAATTACTAGTTATATGGAAATGCCAAACGTCAATCCAGCTACGACTAATATTGAAGCACTCACTAAAAAATATGCCATTGCCGCTGAAAGATCTCATGCTAACTATGCGTTTTATTTGGGGGCAACCGAAGATAATATTGAGCAAATAAAACGACTCGATCCTAAAATACACTGTGGCGTTAAAGTATTTATGGGGGCATCTACCGGTGATTTATTGGTTGAAGCACCTCAAGCACTCGATGCTATTTTCCGCGAATCACCAGTACTCATCGTTACTCATTGCGAAAGTAGCCCTGTAATCCGTGAAAATAGAGAAGCACTCCTTCACTCAAAAGCCGTGCTGAGTATTGAAGACCACCCTAAACTTCGTGATGTCCATGCTTGTTATGCATCCTCTTCATACGCCGTGGACTTGGCGAAGAAATACCAAAGCCAATTGCACGTATTGCACATCACAACAGAAAAAGAACTGAGTTTGTTTGAGGCTGGTCCGATTAAGAATAAGCACATTACCGCCGAAGCCTGTGTTCACCACTTATGGTTTAATGACCGTGACTACGCGTCTTTAGGAAACCTAATTAAGTGCAATCCATCGATAAAGAGCAAGAATGATCGTGATGCATTAATTCATGCGCTACACACCAACCAAATTGACATTGTTGCAACAGACCATGCGCCACATACCTTGGCAGAAAAAATGGTTGATTATGAGCGGGCCCCCGCTGGGCTGCCACTTGTACAACACGCACTATTAAGCTTATTAGAACATGTAAAGCATGGTCGCCTCAGCTTAACGCAGGTCGTCGAGAAAACCGCACATAATCCAGCACTTCGATATGCTATCGCTGAACGAGGGTTTGTTCGTGAGGATTATTATGCAGATTTAGTTCTTGTTGACAGCCAATCATTCACAGCGGTTACGCACGAGAACAGCTTATACCATTGTGCTTGGTCGCCTTTCTCTGGAATTGAGTTTTCTTCAAAAATTAAATCGACTTGGGTGAATGGTCGACAAGTGTTTTGCAGCGATAATTCTGCTACAGATAAACCTTTAGCAATGCCACTCGCATTTGCTCGCTAGCTGTAAAGTCTGTTTACATTTCACTCTTAAGCTCTTTGAGTAATTTTAAGCCTTTTTTACGCTGGGCTTTAATTACTCTTAGCTTCTCTTCTAGTATTTTTTTGAGTTTTTTATTTTCCTCATTCTTAACTTTCTCTTTTAACGTATTTTGTTTTGTCTTAAGTTTTTTCATAAGACGCTTTAGGGAGTCATACCTTGTGATTTGTTCTCGCCTTTCAGTATTGGCGAAATCTTTTATTGCTTTGAATAGATCATTAGTGCTCATTAGACTTTCCCTCGATATATTCATCTACAACTTCTTTAATTTCTGCCTCATCAAGAGCGATGCTATTTTCTGCTTCCTCATCACTCTCATCACAAGAGATAAACAGTATTCCTCCCATATGTATAAGGTTACGACAGATATCCTGATAATAGGTGCTATCATTCATCAAAGAGATTGCCATAGGGGCGCTAATGCGATCCTCACGGATCAGACGATCCAGCCGGCCCGTTTTAATAATATCTTTCTCATTGATCTCTACTTTAAGCTGATCAAGTGACAAAATTGTGGCTGATTCATCCTCACCAGCTCTTATTATTTCCAGTTCTTGCAACACGCGGCATATTTGTATTCGCATGTTGTTATATTCCTGACGAATATCTGAGTTCTCAGAAACCGTATACACGTTCAGGTTTTTTTGTAGATGCTTGATACCTTTAATGGTCTCAACAAGCTCCAAACCCACTGTCCTAAGCAGCAATAGCCTTTCCAAGTAACCTGCCGTCCCCATTGAGCGCTGAGACTGACTGACAAACACAACGATGTCTGCATAAATAGACTTGATGCGCCTCTCATACACATCATCAATGTCCTGCTGAAAATTTATTTTACTAGAATGGTTCACAATAGCGTCGATGTCACAGTCCGGCACGAGCACGTTTTTGCTCAAGCTTAACCCCCGAATAATGGTATCAACCGACAGGTCATATAGACGAACCGTCTCTTTTCTAACCGCCTCTATAGCGGCGGCAGGGATCTCTGCTGATGCAGAAGATAGATAGAGCGTTTTCTCGACCTGAGCATCTTGAGTTGGCATTACACGCACAAGAAAAGAAACTAATTTCCCAGTAAATGGCACCATAAGAAGAACACCGGTCACATTAAAAATGGTGTGAAATAGGGCTAGTTTAAGTGTGTGATCATCATCGGCTATACCAAGCATAGCGGATACCGTATCGACCAACGCGATAACCGGGCTCATCGCCAACATAAAGACAACACCTGCCGTCACCTTAAAGAGGACATCTGTCAACGCGAGTCGTTTGCCGTCAGTATTAGAGGTGAGCGATCCTAAAACAGCAGTAATGGTAGTGCCGACATTCGCCCCAATGACTAAAGCAAGAGCATTACCGTAAGTTACCTGATGAACTGATAGTGCAGTAATCACTAGCACTAATGTGGCATGACTAGACTGCATGATAATTGTCGCAACAATACCTATTAGCGTAAAGACAAGCACTCCAGCAAAACCTTCCATGGCATAATCAGTCAGGCTAATATGATTCTGGAAGGCCTCAAAGCCCTCTTTCATATAGTGAATACCGAGGAAAAGAAAACCAAGCCCGGCTAAGATGTAACCAAAGCCTTTCATAAATTTTGATTTTTGGAAGATAAAAATGACACCAAATACCAACATAGGCATGGCATAAGCTGAAATTTTTACCTTCAAACCAAAGCCGGCAATCAGCCAAGCACCGGTGGTGCTACCCACATTAGCACCAAAGATAATACCCATACCCTCAACCAGCCCAATAAGACCTGCACTGAGAAAAGAGATAGTAATAACTGACACCAATGAGCTGGACTGCATCACGGTTGCTGCGGTAAAGCCAAATGTCAGGCTTTTCCACATTTTGTTGGTGCTTTTACGTAAGGTCCTTTCGAGAGTGCCTCCGGCGAAAGCATTGAAGCCCTGCTCAAGTGCCAACATCCCAAATAGAAAAATAGCGACACCTGCAGTAATGACCTTAAAGTCAGGACTTATCCAAAACCCATAAGTTAATAACAAAAAAATAGTTGGTAAAAATATTTTTTTAATCATACAAACCTATCAAGTAAATTACTGCGTATCAATTTACCTCTATCGCATTTATAAAGCTGACTACGGCAGCATCATACCTCTGATAGTAAAGTAAATTATGGCCGCCATCACACCAGAGGCGGGTACCGTAATGACCCAAGCAGCGGCAATTTTTAGCAATGCTGAGCGCTTAACCAGCTCAGTTTTATAGACTTTACGCAGCTCTTTTCGTTCTTTTTTGGATAAATGCTCTTTATTCGAGCTTTTCTTAAGCTGCTGTAACATCTCCCCTTTTGTCTTAATAGATGCTTGTCCAAACTCTGCTAAATAGGCTTCTACTTCTATAGGGTTATCATTTTCATGGTGGTGCATAATTTCTATGGTCATTTCAGTATAGCTGGCTTTCAAAAACTCCCGTAAAAAACCGACACCAAAAACACCGCCTACAGCGATATGCGTAGAACTAACAGGTAAGCCAAGTTGCGAGGCAATAATCACCGTAATAGCTGCTGCCATCGCAATGCAAAAAGCACGCATCTTATCCAGCTCAGTAATTTCACTTCCCACAGTACGAATGAGTTTTGGCCCATAAAGCGCTAATCCGATAGCAATACCCACAGCACCAATCAACATAACCCACAGAGGAATAGACGCTTTGGTTGCAAGACCACCACTCAACACAGCATCATTGATTGCCGCCAATGGGCCTACTGCGTTGGCAACATCATTTCCACCATGAGCAAAACTAAGGAGCGCCGCTGCAAAGATTAATGGCACCGTAAACAAGCTGTTAATACTCTCTTTATCATTCTTAAGTTGCTCTGCAGCACGGTGAATTATTGGGCGCACAATGACATAAACAATTGCAGCTACCGCTGCACCTATCAATAAAGCGGTTACTAGATCGACCTTCCAGATCTTTTTAAACCCTTTCATCATTAAGTAAGTACTAAATGCCCAAGCCATAAAGAGAACTAACAATGGCACCATGCGCTTAGCTGATGAAATCATATCGTCTTGATAGGTAATCGTGCGCTTAATTAATAAGAGAAATGATGCTGCAATTATGCCGCCAAAAACAGGGGATATAACCCAGCTTGCCGCAATGTTGCCCAACTGTGGCCAATTGGCAATCTCCCATCCACCAGCAGCAATCCCAGCCCCCAATATACCTCCGACGATAGAGTGGGTAGTTGAAACAGGAGCTCCTGCAATGGTTGCTAAGTTCAACCAAATAGCTCCGGCCAACAATGCGGCCATCATTAACCAGATAAATGTTTGGCTGCTGGGTATAAGAGAAGGATCAATTATCCCTTTCTTAATAGTGCTCACCACATCACCACCAGCAATTAAAGCACCACTGGCTTCAAATATAATCGCTATTAAAATGGCACCGGTCATCGTTAATGCTTTTGAGCCTACAGCAGGCCCTACATTGTTCGCCACATCATTGGCGCCAATATTCATTGCCATATATCCGCCAATCATAGCGGCAACCACGAGCATTACATGGTCTGTACTATCCATTCCTACCCGGCTTGTATACAGCATGATGCCCACAATAAAAAGCAACGCCGTCCCACTTCGAAAAAGCTCTTTACGCCCATGGCCAGAGGCGGCTTCTAAATCATGAAGATTGTTAATATCCATAAAACCATTACCTGTTTAAAAGTTACTATTACGACAAATCAATAGTGCCTGATCGACCCAAATCGTATCGATTCAAACACGTTGAATATTCATATTGACGTTGCTTTTTGGGCATAATCGGAAAGGTAACGGCATTCAGAATTTCTATCAATGACTTGTGTCGTTTTTTTGTCATTATTATGTAACATAAAACGTATTAGCAATGATCGGATTGCTAGCAGCAATTTTCACTACCCCCATTCAGCACTAAACTTACTTGAGCAACTTCCGTGGTATGATCAAGGCTCACTCCTCCCTACTTGGCAGCAACATCCTCATGAAGAAAAAAAGCGTCCTACAAAAAATCTCTCTGGTTGCTGGTATTATCAGTGAATTACTCTGTGTACTCTGCCTTGTCATGCTTGTTATTAAGGCGCAAGAGTTAGGTATGGAAGATGTTATTTCTGCCAGCTATATGGCATCTGCTTTTTTCTTTTTCACCACAGGTTTTGTATTAATTATTATCGCTAAAGCGAATGTACCAAGCTTTAGTTTTGATACTCACTCAGACAATAAAGACCACTAGTATATTCAATATTTCCTTGCTTGCAGGTCATTGTGTTTAGTTCTGGCTTGCTCTTCTTTTTTAGTCTTTTATAAGAATTAAACAAGATACATAACCAAAGACATAAGAAACACGCTTACAACCCTATAGCCCGACTGGATAATAAGAAGTTTATTTCCCCAACCGCAAAACAGGTTGTCTGATAGTAATGCGGGAAATATAACCAAGCATCCCAAAATAGCCCCAATACTGACAGCGCTTGAAATATCAGAAATAGTAAGCAGAGAGAACAACAATGAAACACCAACAGCAGTCAGGAAGCTTGAAATAATACTGCCAACTAATGGAACAGTTTGCTTACCTAATGTTTCCGGTGTTTTACCAATGCACTTCATCCATGCCCCACCAAATGCGATAGGTGAATACCATAAAGCCCCCAGCAGCATACCTATAACAGTTGCAGCGATAACTCCTAACAGATTGATATCAAACATACTTCTCCCCTACTCTAAAGATACGTTGAAAAGCATAAAACCAACAAAGACTATACTCCATGGAGATAATGCTGTGTTGTCTATTTCTTGTTCTGCTATATCGTCAATCTCTGGATGCTTTGACGCCAATTCTGAATAGAGCCTGCACCGACAGAAAATCACCCATTCAACCGCTAAATTATCTGTTTGTAATTGACACCCTCTGTACAAGCCGACACTATGCGCACCTAATAACAGTTTACGCCTTTACGCGTAACGATTTTTATAACGGTGCCCTATGAGCGAGCAAGATAACGAAGCAAATTATCAGAAATTTCTGCAACAAATTTGCAGTCAACAGGAGATCTGGATTCTGACCGACGATCATGGTTGCGTTATGCTGAACACAGACGATGAAGATTGCGTTCCAGTTTGGGCGAATGAAGCTGATGCCAGCAACTGGGCCAATGGCGAATGGCAAACGTGTGAAGCACAAGCTATCACGTTAAAAACGTGGCAACATCGCTGGACACCAGGCCTTGTAGAAGATGAATTCAGTGTGGTGATTGCTCCTCAAGAAGATCAGCTAGGTTTTGTCATACACCCAGAAGATTTGGATTTGGATATCCGTAAAACAAAAAATTGATCGGCCCCTCTATTCAGCATTTTTCGTATAGTTTCTATATATAAAAGCGAGCAGAAACACCCTGTGAACCTACTGCGATTACAGGGTTACACCATCCTGGCCTGCTAACCAAATGGCACGCCGTATTAATCTGACCATTTCTTACCCAACTACCCCCTTGCTCGAGCAACACAGGCCATATTACTCAGCAATATACTGCAATCTTTATGACATGATTCTGTCATATTCTGCCGTTAAGGTGCTGTGATTACGATGAAATAATGCTTGTGAGGCAAAAATGAAAAAGCAGTTAGCAGGAATAATAACGGCCGCAGCACTACTAAGCTTGTATGGTTGCCAATCGACTAGCGTGAAAGATAACGTTGCTACAATTCCAGATATGAACAACCAAGACCTTTATGAAGTGTCTCATGAAGGCCGTTACTATGTTTTTGATGACTTTAAGGTCTATCAAGAGTTCCTAACTGTAGGTGAAACATCGTACCGTAAAGTACTGATTGGCGGTGGCCCAAACGGTCAGACGTTAGTGTATGGACTACGCGGCGTTGATAAGAAAAAACTCAGCGGCGTAGCAGCAGAAGAGATGTTTAAAGGCTCATTACAAGCCGCTGACCCATTTTACGGTGAAATTCGTGCTGATGATGGCCGCTTATATGTTTTCGATAGCTTAGACGATATGAAAGCCATGCGTATGGTAGGTGAAGCGCCATACCGTTATACCGATATCGGTACAGGTCCCGACAAGCAAACCGTCGTTTATGTACTTAACAAACAAAATAAAAAATATAAGCCTGAAGCGCTAATGATGAAATTCAAGCAGCACTACAACTTATAACAAGACTACTCTAAAGCTCCCCCGTCATTTAAATTATTAGAAGTGACGGGGAGCTTACGTTACTACTCACTCTTGATACCCCTTATCATCATGGCTAACTCTCTTTTCTAGAATTGAGCCGCTTCCTAGTAACAACTCTTTGAGATAACGATTAAGTGATATATTTTAAATACATAACACTTTAATAAAGAATGATAAGTAATTGATTTTATTATTTAAAAATCAAAAATCATAATTTGCCATCCAATTTATCTCTGTTACACACTTTAAGACGCACTTTCATCTTTAGCTGGTGCCCCGAACTGATTTACCAAAAAACGTCATACCTAACGCCAACGCAAGAAAACCAATTTTTAAGATTACAGCAATCACATGAAGCACTTGCAGAAGAACTCTTTAACCGTAACAATTAGCTATTCTTAATTGAGAAGACTAATAATGCGTAAGTTTGAAGACTCTATCCCGTTACAATTGCTCAAAGCTCGCGAAGCATCCATGCAGTTTTTCCGTCCGCTATTACAGAAAAACAACCTAACCGAGCAGCAATGGCGTGTTCTTCGAGCACTGAAGGCTAACGACGAGCTTGAATCAAAACAACTCGCTGACCTTTGTTGCATTCTTAGCCCAAGTTTAACCGGTATCATTAAGCGGCTTGAGCAACAAGGTTTCATCGAGAGGCGCAAATCAGCGGAAGACCAGCGCCGTACACTTATAAAATTAACAGAGCAGGCTTTACAACTGTTCGAACAAATTAGCCCAGAAGTCGACGCACACTATCAATTATTTGCTGAGCGTTTTGGAGAAGACAAACTGGAGCAGCTTTCAAAGCTGTTACAAGAACTCGCCTCAATCAAGCCCTAATAATGCTTACTTTTACAAACCTGTATATCCACCGGGTTTGTAAAGTAACGCCTTAGCACCTCGCCCATATTACATTTCATATTCAATCAGCACGTTTGATTTTCACCTTCCCTATTGACAATAGATAATATGTTAACTAATCTCTCCATATACTTAATATATTAACTAATAATATTAGTCATCCATAAAACCACTAGGTGTAAAGCACACCATCAGATGGCATATACTGATAACAATACTAAGTGAGGTAACACAATGGGCGAAATTGTACTGGCAGCGAAAATAACTCACGTGCCAACGATGCTGTTATCGGAGCAACCCGGACGCTTGGAAGGCTGTCGCAAGCAAGCCATTGATGGGCATAAAGAGATTGCCCGTCGTGCCCGAGAAGCCGGTGCCGATACAATCGTGGTTATAGACACCCACTGGCTTGTGAACAACGGTTACCATATCAATTCTAATAGCCGTTTTAAAGGCAATTACACCAGCCACGAGTTCCCTCACTTTATTCAGAACATGGAGTACGACTACCAAGGAAACCCTGAACTTGGCGATTTAATAGCAAAAAAAGCAACAGATAAAGGCGTTTACACCCTCTCCCATCAAGTTGATTCGCTTACACTTGAATATGGCACCTTAGTGCCTATGTATTATATGAACGAGGAAGCTGATCTAAAAGTCGTCTCTATTTCTGGCTGGTGTAGCGTCCATAGTCTTGAGTCATCACGTATCCTTGGCGAAGCCATTCGTGAAGCGATTGAAGCCAGTGATAGTAAAGTCATGGTACTGGCTTCAGGCTCATTATCGCACCGGATTTGGGCTAATGACGATTACGAAGCAAACAACGGCACCTTTACTATCTCCAAAGAATTTAACCGCCAGGTAGACCTTCGCGTTTTAGATCTTTGGCAACAAGGTGATACCGCTACCTTCTTAAAGATGCTGCCTGACTATGCAAACCTTTGCTCTGGTGAAGGCGGTATGCACGATACAGCCATGCTATTTGGCGCACTGGGTTGGGATGAGTATCAAGGTAAGGGTGAGATCATTGGTGAATACTTCCCGAGCTCAGGCACAGGACAAGTAAACGTTGTTTTCAGCCTTTAATATTAAGAGGCCTTGCGCGAGCCTCATAAGAAAACTTAAGTAATGAAACCAATCGTTAAGAATACAGCGACTGCTGCAACACCGGTTTCATTACTCGCTGGCATGGCGATCGCAAGCCCTGTTGCACTCAATATATTTGCTCCTGTCATGCCGGAGCTGGCTGTTACATTTAACACCAGCACTTTCACTATCCAGCTAGGCTTTACCCTTTACCTTTTCACACTCGCTATTGGCCAGCTCATCAGTGGCCCTTTGGCTGATCGTTATGGCCGCAGGCCGGTACTGCTATGGGGGTTTATCCTGCATATCGCGGGGTGTTTACTCGGTATTATGGCTGCTGAAGCCTGGCAACTATTACTAGCACGCGTATTGCAAGCCGCCGGAGGCTGTACGGGTATGCTACTGGCACGCAGTATTGTTTTGGACCAACACGGAAAAGATCAAGCCGCAGGTATGCTCGGTTATATCACCTTGGGGATCGCTAGCGCACAAGCAATAGCCCCCACTATGGGGGGTTATCTTAGCCTACTTGCAGGTTGGCAAAGCGTGTTCTGGCTTTCGATGGCTCTGGGGTCAATCATATGGCTGGGAGCACTGCTGTACCTGCCTGAGTCAGATAAAATCGACCAGAATAGCAAAGGTTTCCTGGATAGCTTCAAACGCTACAACTGTGTTTTGTCTTCACCCGGTTACCTCTGGTACGCCCTATCCTGCACCATGATAGCGTGTGGTTTTTTTATCTTTATTACCAGCGCCCCCTTTGTTGTAGCTAAGCATATGCAAGGCAGCCCAGTAGATTATGGAAACTGGTTTATACTGGTCGCTGGTGGCTTCTGGTTAGGTAGCCTGACGGCAGGAAAAGTGTCCGCAAAAGCCGGCACCAACCGAATGATAAAACTGGGAAATTATATTTCGGGTGCTGGCAGCCTGCTAATGCTGGGGCTGTTCATAGTAGACTCACCCAGCTACTTGAGCTTATTCCTACCGATGGCCCTGTTCACTTTTGGCAGAGGCTTAAGTCAACCGAATGCCCAAGCCAGTGCCATATCCGCTACCAGCGGAGCCAAAGCTACTGCTACCGGCATGCTCGGCTTTCTTCAACTGTTGATTGGCTCACTCATGGCTCAGCTAACACCGCTACTCATGAAGATGGGACTGGTTGTACTGCCTCTTGTTCTATTGAGCATGGTTCTACTGGCAGCCTACTGCTATTACCGAGGTGTTAAGGCCTGTACTGCCTGCTAGCGTATGACCATTATTTTACTTCCCAAGGGGGATTGGGAGTCGTTGATTCAATCACATGATCGATAAAGGTTCTGACATTTCGGGCTAAGTATTTGTGAGAAGGATAAATAATATAAATGCTTTGCTTAGGGGGCGAGTAGTCGGCTAAGACCTGAATTAATTTCCCTTCTATTAATGACTCAAGAACCAATGGATGAGGCACTTGGGCAACCCCCATACCGTTATGAGCGGCTTCAACGACTAATTGCATATTATCAGCGGCATAGCGTCCTTTAACGGGAACCGACATTTCTCCTTCTTCAGTCATAAAACGCCAATGTTGATTTTTTAAGCCCCTTCCCATGATGACACAATCATGCTGACTCAAGTCATCAGGAAGAATTGGCGTGCCAGATTTTTCGAGATAATCAGGGCTAGCACAAAATATGCTCTGCTTAGGGCCAATGCGACGGGCAATAAGGCTAGAGTCCTTAAGGTCGCCGCTACGAAACGCAATATCTATGCGCTCCTCTATAAGATCTACATAGCGGTCTGTTACTTCCAATTCTATTTGAACATCTGGGTAGCGCCGTAGAAAGTCATTAATCCAGGGTTGCAAATAGTTCACGGCAAAATCCGTTGGCGAGGTAATCCTTAACAGGCCCGTTGGCATCGATCTGGACTCACTCGCCAGCGTAGTGGCTTCTTCAATACTTGCTAGGCTCTGCTGGCAACTTTCAAAATACTGCTGGCCAATGTCGGTCAAATGCAGTTTTCGCGTGGATCTTTGCAGTAGCCTCACGCCAAGTGCATCTTCAAGCTTTTGTACTTTTCGGCTCACCGTCGTTGAAGGCATGTTCAGTTGCTTGCTAGCGCCGACAAAACTTCCCGCCTCGACAACTTTTATAAAGACATAAACCTCATTGAAATCAACCATTCACCAACCACTCACAATTATGGGATAGATAAAACCAACTATACCATCTAATCAGGTAATCAAATATGAAATACCATGGTCCCATCGTTAGTACTTAGGAGGATCAACACATGAGCCGCTCAATAATAGAAATCAGAAACGGTCATCAGCATGGCCCTATTACCAGCTTTATTAACCAGAAGAATGTTCAGCAACTTAACCCTTTTGTGCTGTGGGATCACTTTCAGACAGAAGGTCTGAAAGGCACCACAGGGTTTGGCTTTCATGGGCACTCAGGGGTAGCCACTATTTCTTACCCCGTAATCGGCGACATCGTCCACGAAGATACCGATGGCAACCAAGGCAAGCTAGAAGCCGGCGGCGTGCAGTTAATGGCGTCTGGTGCCGGTGTTTTACATAAAGAAACTGTTTATCCCAACAAAGGTGTAACCGACGCTTTCCAACTGTGGACTCTATTACCTCAGGATGAGGTCGAGATGGGTCCGGTGTCCTATTCACTCGCACAGAAAAAGCTGGCTCCTGTTGTTACGACGCCTGTTAGCAAGACGAAGATCCTGATAGGACAGCATTCTGGTGCTGTTAGCCCTGCTAAACACAGTGTCGATATTACCTATCTTGAGGTCGAGATTACGCCCAATGGCACATGGCAGCATGCAGTAAAAAAGGGCCAGACCAGCGGTTTTATTTATGTTCGCTCAGGCGAAATATCCCTCAATAATAGTTTGCTTCAAGCAACCCATCTAGGAGTGCTCAACCCATCAGACGCTGATCTTAGCCTAACCGCGGGTGACTCAGGTGCCGTCATTATGGTTGCTTTAGGGCAGCCCCTTGAGCAACCCATTATCAGCTCAGGCTCATCAATGCATTCCAGCCAGGAACGCCTAAACGTAGGCGCTCATAACATTCATCGTTTAACCCAAGCGCTTGATGCAACACCCAAAAGAGCAATTTAAGTCTGAAAAAGCCTAAAAATGGCTGAGTACTTAATCAACTATCGAGGTCTATTATGAAATCACCATTATTCACACCTGAAAATTCCGCCATGTTATTAGTCGACCATCAGGAAGGCACTATGGGCTGGGTCGGATCTGCAAGCCTGAAAGAGATTAAAATGAATACGATTGCGCTAGCACGTGCTGCTGATGCGGTCGGTATGCCATTAATTCTAACCTCCAGTATGGAAGATCAAGCACAAGGCCCTCTGTTTGAGGAGCTGCAACTGGCAGTGCCAGACGCTTACGCGAATCGTGTATTGCGAGGAGGCGTTGTCGACTCAATGAAAGATGAAGGATTTGCCAAAGCAGTCGCAGATACCGAACGTAAAAATTTGATTATCGCCGGTATTACTACCGATGTTTGCGTGGTGTATCCCGCCATCACTGCCGTATCAGAGGGCTACAATGTACAGGTTGTCGTTGATGGTTCAGGCTCACCAACTCAGATCGCCGATGAGACAGCGTTGCGCCGTATGGAAAGCAATGGCGTAACATTAACAACAACTAACCAGTTGATAGCAGAGCTTGCTCAAGACTGGAGTAGTGAAAACGGCCAAAAACTGATGCAGGTATTATTTGAAGAAATTTTGTCGAAACAACACTAATCGTTGTTCAGTATGAAATAACTCCCAAGCACTTTTTCAGTTACGTACATTTGAAAAGGTGTTTGGCCAAGCTCCAGGAAACTTGGCTTTATACGATATACCGTTAAATGTCTCTATAAAGGCATCATAAATCCCTTCTTGTACCAATAGGCTTAGCACACTGCTTTATCAGCAGCTTGCCGACATTGAGCCAGCGAAAGACTATAGCTGATACGAAGGCGCTGGATTTTAGAGCGTGATTTTTTGTTGTTGTGCCTTAATCTGTTTTTCTATCGCCATTACTGTAGGAATCAATTTCTCTTTTTTAATTTTATCAAAAACTTTATCCATCATCCTACTTATGCCATTTTTCCGGTCTTCAACAGGATCATGATAAAGAGATAATGCCGTTTCAACTTCCTCTGTAAACTCAAAAGCTTCAACAATATTGTTCCCTGAAACAATTCTTACTTTGAGAGTATGGTTCTCTGTCAGTACTGCAGGGATAAGTAAAAGGGTTGAAGCAGAAACCATCGTTTTAGCAAAACCTTTCCCCGTATTTATCTCTGGTTGCTCCCATGAATACTTTACTTGGACTGTAACTGGCCACCTTCTAAAACTTGTTTCTACATCCGAAAAAAGACCGGATTGCTCAAAGCTATCGTAAATATGTTCAACAACATTAGCTTCGTGCATAGCTACATATCTACCGGCATCAACATCTAAATTAATAGCAATGTATTTATCTTTTTGATCAACCAAATAGTTCTTTGTAACAGCTTTGGGACTTGCGCAACCAGATACAAAAATGGCCACTAAAAGAGTTAAAATTAGCTTTTTCATCATACGCCTTATGTTGATGTTGTTTACTCATGTATTGATTTTTACCAACCACTAAAGACTACCCAATACACACTATAAGTCTGTAGAGGCTATACCAAGCGGGTGGCGGACTGCATATGCGGCTTACACACAGACTACTTAGAATGCACGGCTTTAAAGATCATTTATAATGCTGGCTGCATCTGTCATTTTCCTCCTTTGAAAATAAGCATGCGCGTTTTGATGATATTAGCTTGCGCAGTATCTTATCTGCACTTTTCCTTATTGAGTGATAATGCATAACTTTCTTCTCAAATACCAGAGCAAACCTCTCGCAGAAGAGAAACCATAAGCACAAAATACGCACGCCATTAACGAAAGTGAAAACAGAGGGTAGGAATGCCCATAAAATCGCTCCTACTTATAGGCAAGAAGGCTAACCCCCGTTGACTAAAAGCAGGCTTGTTATCTATTTAAAGCGGCGCAGCGCAGGTATCGTACTAAACAGGAGTGCTAGCTTTAGCTAGCAAACGTAATGAAGCAACAAGGGTCAGCGTAATGAGACATAACATGAAACCTATTAACGCTTTGCTGGCTGTGCTTATTGCCGCTCTCGTTCTTGTGGGTTGTGACAGTACAGAAGAGCCTAAGCAAGTGTCTTTGGCGATGCTAACAGAAAGTGCTGCTAGTTTTGATAACAGCCAAATCATCACCCGAGGCATAGTTCGCAGCTTCGAGGCACCTTTACACTACTGGATAGAGGACGAAGATTTAAACCGTGTCGAGATTTTCCCTCAAGAGAGAGTGGCTTTGTTTTTGGGCGAAATGGTATTAATTGAAGGCCACTTCCGCTTCTCGGCGACTGAAGGTCGGCGGCTAACACTGACCAAGATCACGCGGGAGTAAAAAATGGCTTAACCCAAATAAGCCACCCATTGAGAATTGGATTGGCCTGCGAACCGTTTGAAAAATTTCCGACAAAACCTAATACTGAGACACTAACACCGCTAGGGCCTGAACCGTCAGCAAAGAGTAGAGTAGGTCTTCGATACAATCATCATCTTCAGGGAATACGGCCACACCAATACTGGCCGAGGTAACCAGTAACTTCCCCACCACTTCTATAGGCTGGTGTAAGCAGGTAGTAGGGCTCACTTTTTTGGAAGGCTTCTCTAGTCACTGTTCGTCTAATGATATAAGAGAATTAGGAGCAAAAAGGCCGATTAGCCCGTTATTTTCTTATTCAGTCTTTTGTGCCAATAGGGTCGCAAACTGTAGTTTCGCACCATTGTGCATAGTGCCCACATCTTCATTGTACTTAATAAGCTCCCACCCTGTATAAGCCTCCCGCAGTTGCTCCGTTTGTAGAGTAAAAGGGAAAGGCACTGGGCATGGGTGTTCTTCTGTGCTCATCGCGCACACAATCAGGTTATAGCCGCCGGTATCTGTATGCTGTTGCATATCGGCAATAACTGCATCCACACGAGATGGGTCGACAAACATTAAGGTGACAGTACAGGCAATAAAACCATAGTCTTTATCAAGGCTAGCACTGTTAATGTCATACACCTGTGCCTTAATATTATTTATACCCTCTTGGGTGATAATGCTTTGCAGCATATCAATGGCGCCAGGGTTGTTATCTATGGCGGTAGTATTGAACCCGAGCTGACTTAGGTATATAGCATTGCGCCCATTCGAGCAGCCCATATCCAAGGTATCACAGGGCTCAATAATTTTACTCGCATCGACTACTTCACTATGGGCAGGATTTAAGCCGTAACGGCTATTTAGATCAGCTATCATGGTAACCACTTTGATTTTGGAATAAGGGGTAATATCTTACTACTGCACGTTATTTCTTGTCCGCTAGTTTCTTATGAATGTTGTTCATCCGATAATTACGCTCTGGGTGTAGCTCGATCATTTCAAAACCGATACTCATCCAGCATTTATCAAATACTGGTTTAAGGTACGCGGTAAAGGTTTCAAACACCTTATCAGATGCGGCCTTAAGCACTTCAGGCTCACGCCCTGCTCCCACTTTTGCTGTTAAATGAACAAAGGTATTTTCTGGGTCACCTTCACCAATACGAAAATGCTCACAACGAACAGCCCGTGTCCGTATACCCCCGATTGGGAATACACCGGTAGATATGGCTGTTTCATTCAGCTTTTCGAATAACCCCGGAATGTCCAAATCATCATCAAGATTAGCTGAGTATTCCATAATAAAATGCGGCATTGTGTCTCCTGCGCACCTAAAAACAGGTGCCAATTATCATCGTATAAAATAAAAAAAACGTACCATTACCTATAGTAGGCAACTGCACGCTTGATAACGAAATAATACGCTTAACGGTTTAAACCACCGATACAGATATATTTTGTCTCAAGGTAGTCATCCAGCCCGTACTTAGAACCCTCACGCCCCTGCCCAGACTCTTTCACGCCGCCGAACGGAATCGCTTCTGAGCTAATGGCTGTTTCGTTCACGCCCACCATACCGTAGTCGATACTTTCTGATACACGCCAGATACGCCCCATGTTTTCAGTATAAACATAGGCGGCCAGACCAAATTCAGTATCATTGGCCATACGGATGGCGTCTTCTTCAGAGGAGAATTTAAACACAGGCGCTACCGGGCCAAATATCTCTTCACGGAACACCCGCATTTGATCATTTACATTGGTCAGAATAGTCGGCTGATAAAAACATGCCCCTTGCGTACCCGGCTGGCCGCCGATAACAACATGAGCACCCTCTTCTACCGCTTGCTGCACTTTGGCATGTATATCATTAGCCGCTTTTTCTGTGATCACAGGCCCGTGTGTTGTCTCGCTATCAACACCGTTACCAATTCGGAAATGGCTAACCGCTGCTGTAAATTTCTCTACAAAGGCATCATAAATCCCTTCTTGTACCAACAAGCGGTTAGCACAGATGCAGGTTTGGCCTGAGTTGCGATATTTAGCAGCCAACGCACCCGCTACCGCTAAATCCAAGTCAGCATCATCAAAGATGATAACCGGCGCATTGCCACCTAATTCCATAGAGGTACGCTTCACGGTGTCTGCACACTGCTTCATCAACAGCTTACCGACAGGCGTTGAGCCCGTAAAAGTGACTTTTTTAACCGTCTTGTTAGAGGTCATCTCCCCACCGATAGCTGGTGCATCCAACCCAGGAAGAACATTCAGCAAGCCTGCGGGCAACCCAGCACGCTTAGCCAACTCAGCCAGTGCCAGCGCAGATAGCGGGGTTTCGGCAGCGGGTTTTAGTACCATAGCGCAACCCACGGCTAGTGCGGGTGCGGCTTTGCGGGTGATCATCGCATTAGGGAAGTTCCACGGCGTAATTGCTGCGACAACTCCGATAGGTTGCTTAATAACAACACCACGACGGTCTGATGGTGACGGGATGATATCGCCATATACGCGCTTACCCTCTTCTGCAAACCACTTTAAATAGGATGCTCCGTAGGCTATTTCTCCACGGGATTCAGCCAGTGTTTTGCCCTGCTCAGCTGTCATTATGATTGCTAGGTCTTCCGTGTTAGCCAGAATCAAGTGATGCCACTCTTCCAACACCTCGCTACGTTGCTTTGGCGCTAACGCCTGCCAACCGGCTAATGCTTTATCTGCCGCGTCTATTGCACGCGTTGTTTCAACAGCACCCACACTCACTACATCGGCTAGTTTCTCACCCGTGGCCGGATTGGTTACAGCAAAAGTCTCGCCCTTATCACCGTTTACCCACTCGCCATTAATAAAAGCCTGTGCTTTTAACAAAGAGGAATCTTTTAGTTCAAATGTCATAGCAATCTCTTCTAACGTTATGGGCAATACCGACCCTGTGAAAGTTATGAGATATACAGTAATTCAATTTACTTAATAAGTTAAGTAGTTTTTGAATTGGACTGATTGAAGATCGCTTTTTGGCACCTCAACAAGCTGTGCTACAAGCTCGATTTTATGAGCGTTTATACCATCTGTTTTCACTTGCTCTGATTACGTACGTGTTTACCACTAATTGCTTGTCTTTTTAGCACGGCTTGCACTGGTATTTTAGAAGGAAGTTGTGCACTATCAGATAGATAAGGAAGAGCGCAGGTAAGATACTGCACAAACTAAGATCATCAAAACGCACACGCTTATTTTCAACGGAGGAAAATGACAGATGCAGTCAAAAAATCTTTATTTATCAATCCCCTCCACAGGTATCCACTTTAAGCATTTTGCCCGTAAATGCTCAGTGCATCACTGTAAGGTATGTTTGGCCGGTAACGATACACTAAGTATCGTCAGTAGAATGAATAATCTACAGCGGTAGTTCCAAAATGGAGAAGGCTACATGACAACGAAGAAAACAAAGGAATGCATTACGTGTAGTCTTGTTCTTAATTGTGAATTCTTTTCATATGATAATAGTAGATTGCTTTCATGATGAAAATTACAAACATACAGGCTAATTGTGGCGATAGCTTCTTAATTGAGGATACAGATGACCCAAGAAAACTGTTGTTGGATTGTGGATTCAAGTTCACCTATCAATATAAAATCAAGCAGCTAACATCGAGTGTTGATTATCTAATTCTGACTCACTCAGATGAAGACCACATTCATGGAGCGATTCCTCTAATTGAAGAAACGCCCCACAAATTTACGGTTGGAAAAGTGTACGTCAATGTACCAAGCTCGTATGAGGTTGGAGCAGAGGGTGGAAACATTTCCATTCATCAAGCAATTACACTTGAAAACCTACTTAACAAAAAAGAGATATCTTACCAAGGTCTTCTGGCAGGTATGACAGTAAATATATCCGAAAATATTAGCTTAGAGATTATTTCGCCATCCAAAGAAGATTTAGAATACTTTATTAACAAATACAAGGAAGTTAAGGAGTCATCTAGTCCAGATCCAATATCAAAAACCAGTATTATCATTCCGCTTGAGGAGCTAGCAGGAAATAAAGATGCGTATAAGTCCAAGAAGTCTGACTTTACCAATGCCGCATCAATAGCATTCATACTCAAGTACAAAGACAGAAACCTTCTATTTCTAGGAGATGCACACCCTACAGTTGTTACTGATTATCTAGAAGCCAGAGGTTTCTCAGAAAGCAAAAGATATGCCTTTGATTACATCAAGCTTTCACATCATGGCAGCGTTACAAGTATATCTGAAAAGTTTATTTCAATGATTAGTTGCTCTAACTATATAGTGAGTACTAATGGTGGTAAAGCTCGAAGTATGCACCCTAGTAGAGAAACCTTAGCAAAATTGGCATTGAATGTTGAACGAAACGGCGGCAACGATATTAATTTTTTCTTCAATTATCCCGTTGAAGAAATCACTGCTAGAAATGGCCTATTAATTAGCTCAGAAGAAATGAATAAGCACAAAATAAAACTAATTGAACAAAGTAGCTTCTATATAAAATGAATGAATTAGACGTACTCCCAAAAACCTGCGTACAGATCTACAAGTCTGAAATATATCATGGATCAGGAGTATTGGTTGAAGCTGGTGGCGTATTTTATGTATTCAGTGCAGCTCATGTTATTAGCCAAGATATTAGCAAACCTTTAACGCTTGAAGGTTTCTATGGTGTATCAGAGAAATATGGAAAAATAGAATTTGATATATTGGTAGGGAAACACAATGCGAATCAGGTAAACGATATTGCTGTTATAGCCATTAATCAGAAACAGAAGTTTCCAAACTTCCCCCCCGTAAGGTTTTGTGAAGATATTAGCTTTCCTGAAAACTCATATGTTTTCAGGGGAACGCAAAAATCTATAGCCTTAAAAGCTCATACAGTAGCTCCATGCTATCTGGATACTTCTACCTGTGATGAGGGCCTGTTCTGCCTAAAAGTTCCTCTCGATGCCTACGCAGATATGAAAGGTAATGTAGGAGCAGATGTGATGGGCGGATATTCAGGAAGCGGAGTATTCATAAAAGGAACTGATAACATTTATTTGGTCGGTATAGCTCAAAATATAGATAAAGACGACTTCATTGGCGTAAATTGTCGTTCTATTAAAGCTATTAAAGATTCATTTCTACCTAGCATGGAGATCTCAGAGTTTCATGGGGGGAACGCTCAATTGAAACTGAACATTGCTGAGATTAAAAGAAACGTTACTCAAGGAATGATAGATGAAAGAAAAAAGCCAATGAGTATGGGGATGTTGAGAATCTAACTCGAAAGATGGATTCATTCATAGAAGATTGGACACCTGAAGACTTAGATGGATTTATAAGCGACATATTAGTATGGGAAGATATTGAACATTCTAAAATAAGAAACCACAGCTCATATCGTGACCTTATTGAAAATGCTAAAGCGATATGGGCATCAGGAAACAAAAAGTACCAAGTGAGCAGTATTCAGCAAGGTAACGTGCGTTTCCATAAAATTTTAGATGAGCTTACTCAATTACTAAAGGAAGAGCTAGATGGCACCTCAATTAAATCGAGCAGTTCAGTTATCGCTGCAGGAGAGGTCGCTCGACTATTAGCAAATTGCACTTTGGATCTTAAGAAATGAGTATAGAAATTCAGCTAAAGCCCCAATTCCTCGATAGTGCTCCTGATAATAGCACGCTAACACATCTAGCGATTATATGTGGCGCTTTAAAACACTGCCTTGGAAACGCCAAGACTATGTCCTTTATAAAGTTAGCTTACATATTTGATAAGGCCATAAATCTAGAAGCTAATGCGTTCGCCTCTAAGATAACGTTATCTCCTTGGAATATTGATAACGACTTTAAAAAGTCGCTCATAATGGCAGAATCCATTGGATTTATAGAGCTACTAACTGATAAATCTAAAGAAATTAGAATATCTCTCATCGACAAGGGTGAAATATACCTTAGTTCAGTTGAGACCCATCAGGCGTTTGTGAACTATTTAGAGTATTTGAAGGAAAGTAAGATTCCTGAAAATAGATTCGATAATCCGATTATTAGAAGTTAAAAAAATGCACATCAATTCAGTATCAGCGACGATTCTTGCAGGAACAGACGATGGGCTAAAACCCTTTGGCTTTGAGTATGACTTTAAGCCAGGTTTAAACATCCTGACTGGTGATAATTCCAGTGGTAAATCTACCATTCTTAGCTGTATGTATTATTGCCTAGGAATGGAGCAGTTAATGGGGAGTAAGGGGATTAATGCCCTAAGTCCAGCCTTACATCAAGTACTTAATTTTGACGACTATCCGTGTAATGTCTACGAATCCAGCTGCTCTCTTAGCTTCACTGCAAATAATGGCAGTAAATATACACTAACACGCCAAATTACTTCTTCTGATGTAACCACAATTAATGAAATACTGATATTCGATGGCACCACAACTACACCTAAGTTTGTCCACTCTGCAAGAGATCATGGTGATCAAGGGTTTTATCAATGGCTTGCAGAGGTTAATGGTTTGGAAATTTTTAATGTCGAATCTTTTAACGGTGAATCGACCAAACCTTTATATATGCAGAATGTATTTTCACTAGCTTTTATTGAGCAGACAAAAGGTTGGTCAGACATTTTCTCAATGATGCCTAGTTTTGGTATTAAAGATCCTAAACAAAAGGTTGTAGAGTATTCATTGGGACTTAAATCTCTCGAATTAAACATGAAACTTGATCAAATTAAAGCCAATAAAAACCAGATAAAAGGTGAATGGAAGCGAATTGATAATGACTTAAACTATCGTGCTCAAGCAACTCAACTCTACTTGTCTATTTTCGATAAGAATAAGCCAATTACAGATAAAAGGATCGAAGGCATATATGCTGCTGAGCTTAACAAAGAAGAAAAAGAAGTCAAAACTAACCAGCTAGCTGAAATTATTCAAAAAGAGATTGATGCCTCCAACAAACGTATTGCACTAACAGATACTCCTAAAGAAGCCTCTAAAGATTTAATTAACACTAGGGAAAAAATAAAAGAGTCTCTATCCACATTTATATCTGAAAGGAATGATGCATCGGAGCTATACGAAGAGGAAAAGGTAAAATTAGCTAGTTTCAAAAGCTCATTGTCTTCTACGATAAACGATGTTCAGGGCTTTCAGGATGTAAAGAAGTTATCTATTAGTCGGAATTGGGTAAGCTTATCAACTGCCAAGTGTCCTGTTTGTGAAAACAGCGTTGAGAATAAAAAGGATGCTGAACTCTCTGAAGAAACCATTGAAAAAAGTATTGCTTTTCTTAAGTCACAAAAATCAACTTATGAAAAATATATTGGAGCGTCGGAGTCTGTTCTTGAGCGATATGTATCGGCTCTTGCTTATTATGACAAAAATATCGCATTAAAACGGATACAGCTCGATAGTATTCATAAAGATTTAAATTCCCCTAGTTCACAATCAATTCGAGGTGAACTTGAGATACAGACAGAATTAAAATACCGACTTAATGATATCAACCAGTTTAATTCTTACCTCGAATCAACGAAGAGCAGGATGAAAAAATTAAGTTCTCAGTATTTCATTCTAGACAAAGAAGAAAAAAGACTTAAAGGCTTAGTTTCTAGTGATGAAGAAACAATTCTTAAGTTCAAAAGATATTTTATTTCGCTTTTAGATTCCTTCGGCTATAAAAGTAATGGTGTTAAAAATATAACTATTAAGGACAATCCTCCACACAGGCTCATGCCAATTGTCTTTATGGAGGGGCAAGAACCACAATATATCCGATATGTTTCTTCTGCCAGTGATTTTGTAAGGTCAATTTGGTCTTACTATCTTTGTCTGTTAGAGATGGGAGACTCACATCCGGGCTTCCTATTAATGGATGAACCTGGGCAGCATCAGATGCGAGTAGATAGTATGAAAGAGTTATTGTCACATAGCTCTAAACTTGGGAAGCAAGTAATTCTTGCGATATCACAAGATAGAGATTATGACAAAAAAGACGTTAATATATCTACATTAATCGAGGGTATTGATTCTAATAAGATTCACATGCATCACATCGATGACAAAACTTATTGTATATCCCCTACTGAGATTGCCACTAACGATGAAAGGCTGTAGGTCTTTCGTAATGCAGGAAAGTAGGAAAGTAGGAAAGTAGGTCAAGGGTCTGTTTATTGACCAGGGCGTAGCCCAGCGGACTGACGGATCAAAAATATGCTGGCACACAGGACTGGAGAGTTGTGGGCTCTAATCTTAGCCCCCACAACACCCTGTACCCTTTGCACACCGGCGTTTCACTGTTTTACCCAAGCATCGCGTAGTGCATAACCCCTGAGACTTTAAATAAGCATTGGATAATGCTTGATTAATCCTCAGAGTTTTAGCGCTGCGCCATGGGGCTTTGCTGGTGATTCCACACGCGACTGCCGCCTGTACGTAAACACCCAATCGAATCAAGCTTCCAAAAACAAAAACCACAGCAGGTTTATAGATACCCGCTGTGGTTATAAAGCTATCATACGATAGCGATTCAGAACTCAGTAACCAGCCTTAGCGACCAAGCACAGGAACGCTGTGCAGATCATGTGCGATGCACACATTTTTGGTTTCCATGTAAAAGTCAAAGCTCCAATCGCCACCATCACGACCAATACCCGACATTTTCACACCACCAAACGGTGATGGCAGGTTACGGTTGTTTTCGGAATTAACCCACAACATACCCGCTTCGACTTTATCAGCCATACGCATTGCGCAGCCTGTATTGCTTGTCCAAATGTAACCCGCAAGGCCATAGATAGTGTCATTTGCTAAGGCAATGGCTTGCTCTTCCGTATCAAACTCAATCGCCGTTAGCACAGGGCCAAAAATCTCTTCTTGCGCAATACGCATGCTATTTTTGGCTTCTACAAACAAGGTTGGCGTCACATAGTTACCTGGGCCCATCTCATCGCGTAAAGACTTACCACCGACAGCAACCGTTGCTCCATCTTGTTTTGCGATATCAAAGTAGCTTGTTACTTTGTCGTAATGGCCGGTATGTACTAGAGGGCCGACTTCCGTTGCTGGGTCTAGTGAGTGGCCTACTTTTAGGTTGGCAACGCGTGCTTTAAGCGCCGTTAAGAACTTGTCTTTAATGCCACTTTGCACCAACAAACGGCTTGAGCTGGTGCAGCGCTGGCCGTTTAGGCTGTAAATCATGAAGACAACAGCATCTAGCGCACGGTCAAAATCTGCATCATCAAATACGATAACGGGGTTTTTACCCCCCAGCTCAAGATGTAAGCGCTTGAGCGTATTAGCCGTTTGTGCTTGGATTTTCTTACCTGTGGCAGAATCACCTACCAACGCCACTGCTTTAATGGCTGGGTGTTCTGTTAGTGCTTTACCTACCACGGTGCCAAAACCATTAACCATGTTCCACACACCTTTTGGCAAGCCTGCCGCTTCTGCACACTCAGCCAAAATAGAGGCTGTTAACGGGCTAAGCTCTGCTGGCTTATGTACCACGGTGCAGCCTGCGGCAAGCGCTGGTGCAATCTTCCATGTCGATAACATGAAGGGTGTGTTCCACGGTGTAATAACCGCCACAGGGCCAATGGGGTTACGCACGGTGTAGTTAGTGTGTTGGTCTTGATGAAGCGATAAACCATTACGCGCTTCTGGTGCTTTATCAGCAAAAAAGCGAAAGTTAGCAGCACCGCGTATAGCCGCTTGGCGCATAAAGCGTATGGGCTGGCCGCAATCCATAGACTCAACCATGGCAATCTCTTCTGCACGTTTTTCCAGCTCATCACCTAATTTGTGCAAGATTTTCTTACGCGCAGCACCCGGCATAGCAGCCCACTCTGCTGCTGCCGCTTCTGCCGCTTCACATGCCGCGTTTACATCGGCTGCACTGCCTTGCACCACTTTACCTAAAAAACTCTGGTCTGTTGGTGTAGTGTTATCAAACGTGTTGCTCTCACTCCCTAACGTCCATTCACCGTTGATGTAATGGCCCAGCGTATTCTCTTTAAAACGAGTTAAGTAGCCTTCAGCTTTAGCGATGTTTTGTTGCAGTTGTTCGCTCATCTCTTCTCTCCTAACTCGTTTTAGTAGTTGTCGCCGTAAAACTCTTGCTCTGAAACAATGTATGTTTCTAGTGCACCAATTTTTTCAATTTCACAAACCACTTTGTCGCCGGGTTGCATATCTTTTAGGCCTTCTGGAGTACCCGTTGCTATCATGTCGCCCGGTTTTAGGGTCATGATCTTGCTGAGGTATTCAACGAGGAATGGCACATCAAAAATAATATCCGCCGTGGTGCCATCCTGAGTAAGCTCGCCATTCACATGGGTCGTTACTCTCAGGTTAGAGATATCACCTACATCCTCTTTATCAATGACCCATGGGCCAATTGGTAACAAGGAGTCACGGCTTTTTACACGTAGGTTAGGACGGTAGTAATTCTCTAGGTAATCTCGGATCGCAAAGTCGTTACATACGGTATAACCGGCGATGTAATCCATCGCCTCTTCACGCGAGATGTTTTTACCTTCTTTGCCGATTACAGCGACCAGTTCGCACTCATAGTGCTGGAATTTAATATTATCGGGACGATAAACATTCTGTTTATGCCCTGTCAGTGTATTAACGCCTTTAAGGAACACTAGCGGCTCTTTTGGTGGCTCAAATGCTAGCTCGCGAGCGTGATCAGCATAGTTAAGCCCTAGCGCAAAAATAGTGCCCGGCTCTTTAATGGGGCTTAACCAGATTACATCTGATTCGTTAATCAACTGGCCATCCGTTTTTAATGTGAGCTGACCTGTTGTTGCAAAAGAATCTTCTACTGTTACATCTAGTTCTTGGCCGTTAAGTGGCCCGGCACCGGTAAATAATACGCGTGCGTGTTTCATTGTTCTTTCCCCTTAAGCTCGGCCAGCGACGTTGTTCAATTCGATGACACCTGCAATAGCAGAGCTGACTTTGTCGCCTTGTTTGATTGGCGCACGCTGGCCCGGAAAACCTACAGCGATCACATCGCCGGGCTGCAACGTCATGATGTAAGAGATCGTAGAGATAAGCTCTGCCACACTGCGCACCATATTAGACACAGGCATTTCGCTTACTGTCTGGCCATTAACTTGGGTGACAACAGTCAGGGTTTGTGGGTCTGCCACATCGGAAGCAGGTACAACAACAGAGCCGATCGGTGCACTGCCATCAAGACACTTACCCTTTATATCGGGGCGGTAGTACGTCAGCTCAGGCAGAGAGAAATCATGAACAAGAGAGTAACCGCCTACATAGCTAAGCGCTTCTTCTTGGCTTACTCGGCAACATTCTTTACCAAAAACAACCGCCAGCGATGCACCTACCACCATGCTTTCAGCGGCCTGCCCTTCGCTCATGGCCCACTCAACAGTCGCGCCTTCAGTGCTCCAGGTGTTGTGCGGTTTAAAGTAAAGCACTGGCTGAGTGGGCGCACTTTTATAAGGCGCTTCATTAAATTCAGCTTGCATCGCTTCGAACTGGCTTGCATCGTTCAGCGCAACACACACCAACTTACCTTTAACGATTGGATTGTTTGTCATGATTTAAAACCTATAAAAATAATCTGTAAAAATATCGTTAGTAACCGCTAGACTGGTTTGAGTCTGCTTTATTAGCGCCCGACTTAACGCTTTCAGCTAACTGCTTAGCAGCATTACCTAGCAATAGAGTGTCTACTCCAATGCCCACAAATTTAGCGCCCTTCTCAACATAGTGATGCGCTTTGGCTGGATTGATACACAACAGACCACCCGCCTTGCCCGCATCCTTGATAATCTGTAAACCATTCTCAATAGCGGCAACCACTTCTGGGTGATCGGGGTTGCCGATGTGCCCCATAGAAGCCGATAGATCAGAAGGCCCGATAAAAACAGCATCAACTCCATCGACCGCAACAATCTCTTTCAAGTTTTTCATCGCAGTGACGGTTTCTACCTGCACAATAAGGCAAATCTCATCATTAGCTTTTTGAAGGTAACCGGGAACACGGTTCCAGTTAGCTGCCCGCGCTAAAGAACTGCCTAAACCACGGATCCCTTGTGGCGGATATTTCACGGCTTTGACCAACTCTTTGGCTTGTTCGGCGGTATCACACATCGGAATAAGTAACGTCTGCGCACCGATATCCAACAAGCGTTTTAGCAAGGCAGTGCGGCCCTCTTCTGGGCGAACAATGGCAGGCACACCATAAGGCGCGATCGCTTGAAGATGACGCATGATGGAGTCCAGCTCAAAAGGGGCATGCTCACTGTCGATCAGCAACCAATCAAAGCCAGAACCGGCCACTATCTCTGCGCATGATGCATCGGGCAGCCCCAACCATAGGCCCCACTGCGTTTCATCGCCCTGTAATGCTTTCTTAAATTTGTTTACGGGAAGTTCCATCACGTTCATCTCTATCTATGTTGGCCAATCAGTACACTGTTTGCTTAAACGAACTTCACTGAGATACCGCCCAATGGGCCGTAATCTGCATGAATCGTATCTCCCGCTTTTACTGGGATCGGGCGCGTAAATGAGCCTGCCAATACAACCTGACCAGGCTCTAGCGCTACACCGTGCGGTGCAAAACGCTTACATACCCAACAGATACCATTCGCAGGGTGGCCCAATACGCCCGCCGCAATACCTGTCTCTTCAATCTGGCCGTTCAAATACAATAAAGCGCCCGCCCAACGCAGATCAATATCCATCGGTTTTACCGGGCGTCCGCCAAGGATAATCCCGGCATTAGCTGCATTGTCAGAGATGGTGTCCAGTACTTTGCGGGTGTAACCCGTATCAGGGTCCGTACGGTGGCAACGCGCTGCAATTAACTCGATAGCAGGAACCACGTAATCAGTGGCATTGAGTACATCAAAAATCGTGACATTATCGCCTTCTAAGCGGTCTTTTAAGACAAAGGCGAGTTCTACTTCGATACGTGGATCTAAAAAGTCAGATGCTTTGATCTGCGCGCCATCGTCAAAGAACATATCATCAAGCAGTACGCCGTAATCAGGCTGGTCGATATTAACGGCCATTTGCATAGCACGTGATGTCAGGCCAATCTTATAGCCTTTAATAGAGGCGCCTTCAGCGATCTTACGATCCACCCATGCTTTTTGAATTTTGTAAGAGTCATCCATTGTCATATCTGGATACTCTAGTGTGAGCGCGGGGATCTGCTTGCGTTGCTTCTCTGCGTCATAAAGACGATCTGCTGCAGTTTGAATCTGTTGGGGAGTTAACATGGCAGCCCTTCCATCATTGCAAAGCTTGAGTGATTGAAGCTTTGTTCTTTTGTTGGTGTCTGTACTTGGCCTACGTTCAGCAGCAAATACATAAGATATTAAGCAATATACTTAATATATTAAGTAACATCCAGTTGTATTTTAATTCAAGTGATAGATTTTCGACTAGGCGCAGGATTAAACGAATATTTAAGCTAACTTAGGGGGCTTTCGTAAAAGAAATATAAAGCAGGAATATGCCTCAAGAGTTTCAGTTTTGATCATCACTGACAGAGCGCTGTATAACGCAGATTAAATGGAATCTATAGGTAGAACAGGGCCTAGATTATGAGATAACCTCTGCCCTATCGTACTGAATATTTTATGTTTAGTTAGTTGAAACATAAATGGAAAATGCTTCATTTAAGTTAAATTCCATTTCCCGAATACGCTCAATTGCCGTCTGATCTAAGGCTTGTTCTACACTTAATAAGAGAATCCCAGATTCACTAATTAAATCCCGGCTGAGCTTCATACCTAATTTCAGGTCAGCACTTTGAATACAGCTATCTGATATAGACTCACCTTTTTTTGCTAATAGCTGAATCAGTTTTTGCAATGTTGCTACAATATCTTGATTGTAACGCTCCGGCGCTTTTGTCTGCAGGTAAGCAATCGCTTCATCGGTACTGTATTGTCGTTCATCATATAGCCCAGTCGTTAATTCTACGTAGTCATTCATTACGCATATAATTTGAGCACTCATATCAATTTGATCTGCAGATATGCCGTTAGGGTAACCGCTTCCATCTAAATACTCTTTGTATTGCAGAATCACTTTCCCCGATGCATACAGCGGTTTAACCATCATACAAGCCGCTTGTGCTAATAAAGGATGCCTTTGGAACTCGCGCTGCTGTGCAGGCGCCATTTGTAAATAAGGTACTTTAAGCAACTCATCGGTGAAACTGAGTTTCCCTATATTTCTTAATTGCCAAGCATAATAAAGTTGCTTTAAATCCGCGCCTTCAATGCCTGAGTACTTAGCAATACCCACCAGCAATTGGTTAAGCTGTAAGTTAAGACTTGAAACCTTAACGCCCATGCGGCGGGCCGTTAATGTAGAAAACATTCGAACAACTGAACGATAACTCCCTTTAAGTTGATCGTTGGTAAGCTTTAGCTGTTGAGTACGCTCCTGCACTTTCGCTTCAAGAGATTCGTTAAGCTTTGCAAGCTCAGCATTCTTTTGAGCCGTTTCTGCTTGCAAACGTTTATTTTCAAACTTCATCGCAGTTAGCTCAAAGCTATCGCTTACCACCTTTTTTACTTGATCATCATCCCATGGCTTGAGCATGAAGCGACTAATTTTACCTTTATTAATCGCATCAATTGTCGATTGAGTATCTGAATAACCAGACATCACAACTCTTTCAATTTCTGGGTGGTTTTCAGATACCTTCGCTAGAAAACATCCACCTTCCATCTCTGGCATACGCATATCGCTAATAACAATATCAACGGGTTGTTGCTTAAGCATTTCTAATGCTTCAATAGGCGAGGTTGTTGAGCGCACCGTGCAACGCAACGGTCTTAGTAAGCGTTTCAGTGCATTTAATACCGCTTGTTCATCATCAACGAGAAGCACACTATTGTCTTTATACTCCATTTTCACCTCTCTTTATTAGCCTATCCGATAAACTCAATATATAAATACAGTCATGAAACGACCGAGTTCAATGCAATCGATTTAGTTTAAAGATCAGTTTAGTTCAGCCGTAGCGTTTATGCGTAATATAAGAGGCGCAATAGCAAAAGAGAAAAATAGCGGGCACATAAAAAAACCCGATATAAATATCAGGTTTATTTAAGAAATAGAGAGGCCAGTTTATTTACACAAAGCCTTATAGCGCTGTAAGCCATCACGCTTAGCTATACGAGCGCGCCACTGATTAATGTTGTTATATGCACTCAAGTCAAACTTGATATCATCACAAATGCCCACAACGAACGATACATTTAGGTCGGCCAGCGTAAACCTGTCTGCCACTAAAAAGTCATTGCCTTGTAACTCAGCATCTAAGCTTGCTAGCATCACAGGGATTTTTTCGAATGCTTTAGCAATCACATCGGCATTGCGGTGTGGTTCTGGTACAAATACCAACTGAATAAAAGCATCAATCATGGGCACCTGTAAATCGGCTACAGACCAAACGCTCCACTGGCTCACTAAACCACGCTCTTGTGCCGTTGTGCCTAGTAGCTCAGGTTTATATGCATCGGCAATGTAGTTATTAATGGCCAGTGATTCCCAAATAGTAAAGTCGCCATCTTGAAGTGCCGGTACTTTACCGTTGCGATTAATCTTCAAAAACTCTTCAGACTTATGCTCACCCGCTTTAAAGTCGATAGTTTTTGTTTCGTAAGATACGCCAGACTCTTCGAGGCACCAGAAACAACGCCCTGCGCTAGATTTTGGACTACCATAAATTGTTATCATCACTTGTTCCTGTCGGTGTTAATTTAGCCGATATTTTACGGGGCTAATCAAGTAGTTACCTACTAAAAATGGATGTACGCTAATAAGCTGATCAGTCACATCAGACTGTACAATAAAGGCAATATCACTGATATCGCGCTCAGTCTTGGCAAGGACTTCATAAGCTAGCCCTTTACGTAAGATCAACTTACCCTCTTCATAATAATCTGCATCTAAAACAATTTGGTCACCTTCAAGAAGGCTGTACCAAAAGAACTCAGAATCAACAAGTGGGTTAACATCTTCTTCTTTGATAATCACGGTAGAACTACGCCATGTCGTATTGCGAGATGCACAATTTCTGAATTATTACCTAGCGATAGCTTGCGCATAATATTAGCTCGGTGTGCATGGACCGTTTTATGACTCAAGAATATAGACTCAGCAATCTGTGTTGCTGTCTGTCCCTCTGCTAACAAGGTAAAAATTTCAAACTCTCGCTTGGTAAGTAATTTAACCGGGCTAACCTCTTCATCATCACCATCATTAATGATCGCTTTGATGCTTTCAGAGAAATGCGTTCCACCTAAGTACACATCCAAAACAGCCTGAACCAGCTCTTCGGGTGCGCAGCGCTTTGTTAAGTAACCTTTTACACCGACCTTCACCAAGCTTTTAGGATAAGGGTTCGATTCCCATACAGTCAGCACGATTACTTTTGCTAAAGCATCATGTGCAATGATTCTTTGGATTGCTTCAATGCCACCTTGGGCACCGGATGCATCCTGAGAGTCGGCATCACTCGGCATAGAGAGATCCATAATAACGACATCAGGAGAGGTCTTCTTATAGGTATTAAAGGCTTCTTCGCTATTATTAGCCTGGGCTACAATTTCAATTTGTGGATGAGAATCAAGTAGCTGCTTAAAGCCCGCACGCACAATATCATGATCATCAACGAGTAGTACTTTTGCTGTTTTCATAACGCCTATTTACATGTACTGATTGATTGTTGATAGAAAATTAATATCGATATAGGGGGAACCCAGTATAGCACTGCTTAAATTTTCATCAATTCTGAATTTGAGTCTGCACCGGTATATGCTTCACTACTATCTATATCTAAAGCATAAACTGATGCCTGATTTGGATCTTTACAACCCGCTGGATAAGCGACCAATTCATCGCTGTATCCAACCAATTTAACACCTTCTTGCTGGCAATGACGTAATACTTTCTCTAACGCTTTTATCACAGCAAGCTGACGGTCATTAAATTCTCCCGCCCCTAGCTCACTTCTGCGCTTACCCGTTACTTGGCGAATAACATAACCATCATCTCCAAGTAACTGAATACTGACACCTGTAATCTTCTCTTTAACCAATAACAACTTTGCTTGTGCAAACACTTCCTCAGATAAACAATTAACCGCGTCGCCCTCAGAACATGACAAAAGAGCCGCTCTAATAGTTTCGTTATCCGCTTCTAACTGTAAATCAGTATCCATGCGTTTTCCTGGAAGTATTTATCCGACAAGATTCGTATATAAGAAATTGATTATTAAGACATACTTTTTGCCAGAGATAGCTCATGTTTGCAATCAGTTAGTGCTTTTAGTGCATCATCATAACGTGCATCTTGCTGAGCTACGACTAGTTCCAAACGATGTTGTTGCTGCATTGCGGCCCTTTCTTTACTCAACAATTGATCCTTAAGATAAGCACACTCTTCTTCTTTACTCTTAAGAGATGATTCTAGGCTCTTGATTTTTATAATATTAACTTTCAGTTCAACTTTTGCATCAAGTAATAAATCACTGCTATCCAAAGACGCTGTAGGCACGAGAGAGGCACTATCACGTTGAATTATTTTTAACTGTTTATTTTCTCGTTTAATCTCATCCCGTTCAGATGTGGCTCGAATCAATAGAGTCTCAGACGCTAACAATTTTTGCTGCGCGTCCCTACACTGCTCATTAAGGGAATCACTTTGAGCACGTAAGGTCATATTTTGCTGCTGTAGCTGATCAACCGTCGCTCTTAACTGTTCTAGCTGCTCTAGGTTCTCAGCTTTACGACTGAGCAGTATATCGGCCACCTCATCTCTCTCATTTTTAAAAGAGTGATGCGCATAAGCTAGCGCTTGATCCCATAACTTATTTGCTGCACTAATAACGGGCTCTGGCAGCTCTGGATGCTGATCTTTTCGATTAATTCTGTCAGATAAGGTCGACCACCACGTATTTAATGCAGAATTGATGGTTGTAATACTGCCGCTGCCAATACGGTCTCGTACATTTTGTTGTGTCGGACGCGTACCTTCTTGTAACAGAAGATCAGCTGCGGCAAAAACTTTTTCTCGGGTATCTGACTTTTTTGGCATAAATAATACACAATTCGTATTGTTTGATACGTATCATATCTGTATCAACTGTGTTTTTCACGCCCAAAAAGCACTTTTCACTATAAATCAGTGATAGGCAATACTGACGCAGGCTTATTCAATGTACTGAGCAGCTTAAGCGCTGTGTAGGCATCATTTGCGGCATATAAAAGCTGATTATCCTTTAGCTCGCGCGCGGACCAATTCGACATAGTTACCGATTTAGATTTTTGAAACTTACGGTTAAACACGATAGCCACGGCTGCCTTCACGCCTAACTCTTTACGATAACCTTGCTGCCTAAAGACTCGATCCATATCCAAAATAGCCCGAGGCGCTATACCCAGCTTACGACGCAAATGGCTTTTGTCTGACTTCAACCCAAAACCTACTTTTATCACTTTAGTAGACTCCATTAATTCAGTTACATGCCGATGACTCTCAACTTTATGCAATTGAAATATATAGGCCGTCTCTAAGGTGGTGAACTGGACAATATGTGGCCCCAGAGAAGCCTCCCCTTTTTGGAACGTTGGCCGCGATTCCGTGTCAAACCCTATAAATTGACAGCGAGCGAGATCGCTAGCGGCAGCAGCAAATTCCTCTTTCGTATGAGGTACTATGATCTGCGCTAACGACAGCCCGACAAAAGGCTCTAAAAGTGCCATTTCAGATTTTGTTGGTGCCTCTATTTCATTTGCCATTTAGCTGTCTCAAAATGATTCTGACTTATGATAATGGGTTTATACAAACAACCATAGTAACTGATTAATACTAGAGGACTTATTCTTTTTAACTTCCTATTTACGCCTCTTTTAAAACTAGCCTATGCTTTAAACAATGTTCACATATTTAAGGAGTATTGATATGACTATTCGAATAGCAATTAACGGCTATGGACGTATCGGCAGAAATATCATGCGTGCCTTATATGAAGGCCACCATAAGGAGCACTTATCCATCGTTGCTATTAATGACTTAGGCGATGCCGATGCAAGCGCTCTTTTAACTGAGTACGACTCTGTACATGGACATTTTGAGCACACCGTTTCCGTTTCAGAAAACAAAATGCTTATCGATAATGATGAAATTAAAATATTAAAAGAAAGCGACCCACATAACTTAAATTGGGGGGACCTGGATATTGATATCGTTTTCGAGTGCACAGGGCGCTTTACCGCCCGAGAAAATGCCGCCATACACTTAAAACAAGGTGCTAAAAAAGTACTCATTTCGGCACCCGGAAAAGATGCCGACGCCACCATTGTTTACGGTGTAAACCATGAAATCTTAACCGCAGAGCACCTCATAGTATCCAACGCTTCTTGTACAACAAACTGCTTAGCACCGATGGCACACGTGCTTAATCAGCATATTGGTATCAAACAAGGAATCATGACCACGATCCACTCTTACACTAATGACCAGCATCTTTCTGACGTTTACAGCAACGATATTTATCGCGCCAGAGCAGCAGCATTATCCATGATTCCGACACGCACCGGGGCCGCCGAAGCCGTCAGTTTGGTATTGCCTGAACTCAAAGGGAAGCTATCGGGCTTAGCGGTACGCGTCCCTACGGCTAATGTCTCTCTAATTGATCTTAGTTTTACTCCGAACAATAAAACCAGTCTGGAAGAGATCAATAACCTGATGCACGATGCCAGCCAAGGACAACTGCAAGGCATCCTTGCTTACAATAAGCTCCCCTTGGTATCGGTAGACTTTAACCACAATCCCGCATCATCTATTTTTGATAGCACCCAAACCATCGTCAGTGATGGACTCATCAAGGTGTTTGCTTGGTACGATAACGAATGGGGGTTCTCAAACCGCATGCTAGATACCGCACGCGCTATGAGTCTCGTTTAACTTGTCCTAACGGGCATCAGCTACCCAGCATCACGCCAAACAATTTTGCTGCCTAACTCTGATGCCTTAATATCAATACGCGCAGGTATTTGTTCTTTAAGCTCTGCTACGTGGGAAATGATACCGATCATCCGGCCACTTTGTTGTAAGTCAGTCAGTGTACGAATGGCCAAATCCAATGACTCAGGATCAAGACTACCAAAGCCTTCATCAATAAAGAGTGTGTCTAAACGGATACCACCTGCATAAGCCTGCACTACATCAGATAAGCCCAGTGCCAATGCTAATGCGGCCATAAAGCTCTCGCCACCAGAAAGCGTTGCGACTGCACGCACTCTCCCACTGTAAGCATCCTCGACCTCCAGATCCAACCCCGATGCCTTATTACCTTTAGCACGCTCCTCTTTACGGAGCAGCCGATAACGCCCCTTGCTCATGAGTGCCAAACGGTGGCTCGCTTCAATCAGTACATCATCCAGCAGCACGCTTAACACAAAGCGCTGCAAACTTACCTTGTTGCCGGTCTGTCCGTTAGCCACATCACTCAAGGTGCCGACTACCGCATACTGCGCTTCAAGTGCAGAACCTTCTTTATTTAATGTCGCTATGCGCTGCTGTGTATTTTGCAGAAGCGTTAGCTGGTCGTGCACCAAACGCCACTGCTGCTCAGCTGCATACAGTGCCTCCTCTGCAGAAGCAATTTTATCTAAATACGGCTGTAAATCAGGACGGGCGGACTCCCCCAATGCCTGCTGCTGGCTTTGCAGTGCACCTAAGTTGTGTTGCAGCGCTTTTTTATATCCATCAATACGCTGCACAAGACTGTCTTTTATTGCAGCATCAAGAAGTGACTCCTTGAACTCTTTTACACCTTCAAATGCACTGCCCAATAAGCTTGCTTGCCATTGAGTTTTGGCTGCATCAAGCGTTTGCTGGCTTTGCCCTACATTCTCTTGAAGAACGCCTAACGCAGCAGCCGCAGAATCATGTTGCTCTTTTGCTGTGTCATAACGCGTTTGTAAGCGGTTCAACTGCTGCTCACAGCTATTCATGGTACCTTGTTGCTGCGTGATGGCAGCCTCTAGCACACCCAGTGAGCGGTATGCTTCTGGGAGTTCTTGTTCTGCTATTTGGTAGGCTTTTAGCTCTTGCGCCATAAGCTGGCTGGCAGCGTTCCAAGCGCTCTGCGTCTCGTCCATTGAGCTTGATAACGGCAGCTGCGATTTTTTAAGCTCATTCAATGCTTGCTCGGATTTTCTCAATATACCTTGCTGATTTTGTAAATTGTCCAATCGCTTTTTAAGCGCAGAAAAGTGCGACTGCATCTCTTGTAACGATGAGTGCGATGCGTCACCTAGCGCTTGATGTAGGTCTTTATCGATATCAGAAATCTCTTGAGACAAGCGGGATATTTCTGTTTTGATTGAGCGATAATTTTCTCGCTCTGTATTGAGTAAATCACTCGCTTCCTGATACTGCTTTCTTACCTGCTCTACCATAGCTTGAGTAGGTGGTGGAACGTCTGAGTGTGCTGGTGAAGGATGGTCCATGCTACCGCAAACAGGACAAGACGCTCCATCATCCAATGTCATCGCCAGAATAGCCGCTTGTGCTAAATGCCAATCTCGCTCGATAGTGTTCGCCGCTTTTTCCTTCTCATCGGCTGCTGCTTTTAATGCTGCGCCTTTTTGCCCCGAAGTAAGAAGGCTTGTTTCAAGCGTATTATTTTGGCGTTGTAGTTGATCAATTTTCTTCTTTTTCTCTAACTGCTGCGAGTAACTTTGCAGCGTCAGCGAAAGCCCATCAGATTCTTGTACAGACAGCCTTAATTGCGCAATGGATTGCTCTGTTTCGTCAATACTCTTTTGATTAGCAGCATGTAGCTGCTTCGAAAGCGCCAGTGCCGCCTCTGTTTTTGACGAAGCATTTACCGCAACAGCATGGTTATCTTTTAAGCTTTGTAGCTTCTGAACCCGAGATTGAAAACCCAATAAAACCTGTAGCTGTGCTTTATGAGCATCCAACTGCTGCCTCAACGCAGGTAACTGTGCATGCTCAATGGATATTGCCTGCAAAGACTGCTCAAACAGCTTGAGCTTTTCTGTTTCTGTTTTTAAGCGTTCGGTATGCTGTACATGTATTGCTGTTGAAGATTCAAAACGCTCAAAATCAGGCACAATATGTTGTGCCTCGCTATGACGCTGCAATTGAATAGACTGTTGATCAATCGCATCTTTCTGCTGTGCCAACACTTGCTGCTCAGCCATCAAATTATCTAACTGTGTAAAACGCGAAATTAACTCGACTGCTTGATCTTGTTCACGTAGCGCTTTTACCCGTTCTTCAAGCTGGTGATCATAAACCTGTTTTAGTTTTTGTGTATCATCTGAAGCATGCTGAAGCTTTTCAGTGAGTGTTTCAAGACTCTCTAATCCGGCTTGCCCCAACAGCGCAATTTTTTGCTTATTGAGCGAATCAACTTCACGTCGCACTTCTGCTGAGCGGTTTTTTAATTCATCTTCCAGACGTTTGTAAATTTGCGTCTGAAACAACTGACTAAAAATATGCTCTCTATCTTTTGAATCCGCCGTTAATAACTGGCGAAACTTACCTTGTGGCAATACCATCACCTGGCGAAACTGATCGGCATTCATGCCGAGTAACTGCTCAACTTCGCGGGTAGCTTCCGTTACTTTATTGCTGACAATCAACTTTTCTGGTGAGCCATCATCTGCCAATAACCAAAGCTGGGCTTCGCCAGACTGCTGAGTAAAGCCATCTCCTCTCGCTTTTGGGCGTGCCTGTTCCGGAATGCGACGGATTCGATAACATTTACCGGTTAACTCAAAGGTAAATGTTACTTCCGTTAGCAGGCTTGGCTGCGCGAGATCTGAGCGCATCTGCACACCTTCGCGCTCATCACCTGTAGTTTTTCCATACAAAGCAAAGCAGATTGCATCGAGTAAGGTGGTTTTTCCTGATCCTGTTGGGCCATTGATCAAAAAAAGCGGCTTATCGCCTAAGCGCGAAAAATCAATATTTTCTTCTGCCGCGAAGGGGCCAAAAGCACACATCTGTAACGTTAATGGATGCATCTGTTACAACACCTTTTGCAGTAGATCTTTATCATGTAGATCGGTGAGTGTTTGCGACACATAAGTTTGCTGCTCTTTAGTCAGCGGCTCTCCATTGACCTGCTCAAAAAAATCACTAAACATAGAGAACTCACCTTTTTTAAGCTGATCACGACGGGCGCTTTGCTGCGGATTAGCCGCCATCAGGCCGGGGCGCTCAATATGCAGTACGTTAGGGTACACATCGCGTAATTTTCCCATCACATCTAGTATCGCTTGTTTATCCGTTAAGCGTATTTGCAAATAATCATCATTTTTAGGGTCATCTTTGGCTTGCGAAAGAATCTCACTTAACTCACCGGTAATGGTGCGCATGTCTCTAATGGGCTGCAAAGGAATTTGTATGACCTCATCAACACCCTGACTACCCATATCAACGAGGGTTACCGACTTTATTTGCTTCTCTTCAGAAAAAGAATATTTAAGGATAGAACCTGAGTAACGAATGGTATCGGCACCTTTATATTGGCGGCCATGCAAATGCCCTAACGCGACATAATCAAACGATGCGAAATGCTTATAAGAAACTCGCTCAGCCCCACCTATCGACAATGGGCGTTCTGATTCAGACTCTTCACCACCATCAATAAAGCAATGGCTCAACAACACAGTGCGAGTATTGGTAGGAATACTCGACTGTAAAGAAGCCACAACCTGTGCCATCGCCTCATCATGCGTACTCGCTTCCACCCCAAGCACATGCCTTACTGAAACAGGATCAGCATAGGGAACCCCAAAAAAAGCAACATCACCATATTTGTCTTGCAGCGTAACGGGGTGAGACATTTGCTCAAGATCCGCCAATATATGCACCCCAGTTTGCGCCAACTGAGAAGAAGCGAAACTCAAACGCGCCGCACCATCATGATTACCACTAATCATAATGACCGGAATTTTTAATTGATTAACTCGATCCAATACATCATCTAGCAAAGCAACCGCTTGTGATGGAGGAACAGAACGGTCATATATATCGCCCGCGACCAGCAATACATCCACTTGTTGTTGCTCGGCAATATCTACTATTTGGTTCAGTACGTGGCGCTGATCGTCAAGCAGAGAAACATTATGAAACTGTCGCCCAATATGCCAATCCGATGTATGCAGTATTTTCACAAGTCATCTCTTTAATATTCTGTTTTTAAAAGAGTTAATATATTTTAATTTGTGCATTCACTGTTAAACAAACGAGAGAACAACTCAAAGTCTTGCATATTAATAGTTTGCGGCGGTTTAACAAAATCAGCGACGAGAGCATCAAAACACTGCTGATAAGGATCCAGTGCTACACGTGTATTCTCTTTAATGAAATGCACCCAGGCGAAACTTTCTTTATCGTTTATTAAATCATAAGTTTTAGTGACCGTGCCGATACATGTGGTTGGTCTATCGTCTAGCTTGCTCTTTGGCTTAAGGCTTAAACTTTGGATAGTCGCACCCTTACTGACCTTTTGTGTAGTCGCTAAATCGAGTGCAGAACCGAGCGTATCTAGTGCCATTAACGTTGCAGGATTGACGTTTATATCCACCTCTAAAATAGCTTCTGAAACTAACCGTGCCGACTGTATGCCACCATTACAACGATCACCACTTTCACCAATACTGGTAATAAAATCACGCGTACCTGCACCTATATGCGGCAAACGCCCAATGACATAAACAGAAGCATCCGTACCTTTTTGATCTTGCCTATCATGTACCAGCAACAGCTCCATTGCTTTATCTAGCGTACCTACGGGCTGGTAAACCACATAACCTTGAGACTGGCCCAACTCATCGACTGGACGTCTTGCATAATAGCCACCATCTGGCGTTTGCTTAACGGTGATGTCTTTATACTTTTCTGAGCATGCATCCATGTCAAACGCACCACCCTCTTCTTCCTGAGCTTTCAGGCCACTCAAACACAATGGATGAAAAATCGGAACAGACTCAGGCCCTTCATATGATGCACCCGCTTGAACTGATGCTGCAAAAGGTAAAGAAAAGACCAACGAGGCTAAAGCCAGGGATGTAAAACGCATTAATGCTCCAGTAATCAGCGGCTAAGATGGAGGTATGCTGCTCCTTAAAACAACATGCAAGCATACCGTACGCTAGGATAGCAAAAACGAGATAAATAATATGCGTTTACAAGGTACTTCGCACACACCGTTATGCTAATGTTGATGGCTTTGTAATATAACGGTTTTTTCTGTGAACAAGTCTATTTTTATTACAGGTTGCTCCACGGGTATTGGCTTAGACGTTGCTTTGGGTTTAAAAGCCCGTGGATACCAGGTTTTTGCTTCTGCGCGTAAGCCTTCCGACGTTCTCCGTTTAAAAGAACTAGGCCTTCAGGCCTGCCAGCTCGACCTTGATGACAGCGAATCAATTCAGCAAGGCGTTGAGTGGCTATTAGAACAAACCGACAACTCGCTGTATGCTTTGTTTAATAATGGAGCGTACGGGCAACCCGGCGCAGTAGAGGACCTATCCCGAGAAGTGCTTCGCCAACAGTTTGAAACTAACCTGTTTGGCTGGTTAGAACTCACCAACCTGCTGATCCCTGTTATGCGACGCCAAGGCCATGGCCGTATCATTCAAAATAGCTCTGTATTAGGGCTCATCACCATGAAGTATCGTGGTGCATACAATGCCAGTAAGTTCGCACTAGAAGGTCTCACCGATACATTAAGACAAGAGCTGCATGGTTCCGGCATACATGTGTCACTGATTGAGCCTGGGCCAATTACCAGTGATTTTAGAAAAAATGCCTACGCAAAATTTAAAGAGAACATCAACACACTAGGTAGTGCTCACCAAGCGACTTATGAAGTAGTCGAAAAACGCTTAGCAGCTCAACCTGACTCAAGAAAAAAGGATCCTTTCACACTAGGGCCAGAGGCAGTCTTAAAGAGAGTCATTCACGCACTCGAAGCCAAAAGACCAAAAGCACGCTATTACGTCACCTTTCCTACATACCTTTTTGCGTATTTAAGAAGGTTGTTATCAGCCAATATGTTAGATGTGGTGCTGCGCAAAGTATCTGAGGGAGAGAATAAATAAGCGATGATGAAGGTTTAACAGCCCAACTCACGGTTGGAAACGAATCTCTATTATGGAGACCACTCATACCTATAGAAAACAACGGGACTGTCTTCATCAAGGTGCGAGGTAAAGCCGTTCGAGAGTCGCCAGCTAAACTAGACGCCAGCTCATCAACCAACAGCCTCTTTATTTCAAAAAGCTTTATAACTACTCTTCCGTCAGTCGAATGTTCGAGTAGTAGCTCGTAGCAGAGCTCTTAGAATTATCAGTGTCTGTCATGATAGCAATGGCATCGATATAGCGGATCTCTTTACCAAAGAGTTTTTGCAGGTCTTCTTTTATATTGCGCTTCTCTGTTACCCAGCCATTACCGTCATCACTGCCTCTTACCGCAAGCATCATAGCACTGCCATTGGTAAACGGATTTGGCCACACATCATTGGTATGCGACTGTTTTGACCAAACATAGCTAATCGCTTTAGTGCTCAAAAATGTCCAACCATCCTGCACAACAATATAGATGCGTGCTGCAAAGTCATCGCCCGCTTTTACTTTTTCATCGGCTACCGATGGAAATTTTTCGACACGCCATGACCAATTTAAAAACGGGGTTTTGTTAAGATCAATCTTCTTTTCGTAAAAAAGCCCCGACGCTGTTTGGCTACTTTTCGCTAGAATCACTTTTTGCTGGATCTTCTCGTCATAAACAATGCTGTAATCGGTATCCCCCGAAAAACTTTTATGCTTCCAGCCGATAATGTCCGTTGCTGGGTAACTAATATCCGCTGCATAAACCGGTGGTAAGGCAATAGCTACGGCTATGGCTAGCGCCCTGCAAGACAGCTTTTTTATAGATAGCTGCGTTACAAACCCAATATTTATAAGCGGATATTTAGTCATCACATAGCCTTTGCCATTTAAGCTTTTCGAGCCAGATACACTGTATTTGTCGAGTCTTCTTGCAAATACGGATTAGGAAAACTGACAACGTGAGATTCAGAAGATTCAAATATACGGTCAAGTAGCGCCATAAAATCTGCTGCGGGTGGCTCATCTGACCATAAACCAAAAATACCACCCGAAACAATTTTATCAGACAGATCACGCAACCCCTGCTCTGTGTAAAAAGCACTGTTACCTGGGTTGAGCCAATAACTAGGCGAATGGTCAATATCGAGCAATACAGCATCTACTTGCGGATGAGGCACGCCTTCAGGGTAAGCTAGACCGTCAAAATCTTTTGTTTTTGATGTAGCCACATCAAAAAAATCTGCATGTATTAACGTACACCGTGGATCTGTAGTTAACTCACTTCCTAAAGGTACCAAGCCACGCTGATGCCAGTCGATCACCGGTGCCATAACATCAACGACTTTGAGAGATCGCACACTGTCATACTCAAGGGCCGCTTTAGCGGTATAACCTAGCCCTAGACCACCAACCACCACATCTAGCTCCTTGCCTTCTAATGCTGCTAGGCAAATTTTAGAGAGCTGAATTTCTGCCTCCGTAAACAAGCTGGACATCAAAAATTCATCATCCAGTTTTATTTCATAGAGAATTTTATTATTGAGCCTTGGCTCGGACCGACGTCTCAGGCTAATCACACCCAGTGGAGTTTCCTGATAGCCCAGCTCTTCAAATACAACGCTCATAGATGTTATCCGATTAAAAACAGAAAAGTCCCATTATTCCCTGCCACGAGTAGCTCCGCAAGCAAAGGACAAAACCATTAGCACCTCCTACACGCAACCTATTTGTAAACCCTGATAAAAAAACAGGTGCATAAAACACAGCCCTGAAACCTTACTGAGACTTAATTTTGCAAATAAGCACTGAAAAGCATTAAAAATTCACTCATATATCGATACCACGCTTAGTGTTATGTAGAGCTTTAACGCTATAATGCGCATCGTCCAAATATGCGGGGGTTTGTCATGAGAGTCTGTGGTGTTGAGTTTAAAAATAATGAAGCTATTGTCTGTCTTTTATCATTATCTGACGGACTGTTTGATATCCCTGATTGCAGGACAAGTCGCATTACTTTACTAGATAGCAATGACCGTCAGAATTTGAAGGATTTTCAGTTTAGCTTCAATAAACTAATGACGGATTATAAGGTAGAAAAAGTAATCATTAATCAGGCGCCGATGAAAGGTAAATTTTCAGGTGGCGGGCTTGCATTTAAAATGGAAGCGACACTACAGCTCAGTGATGAGCTTGACGTTGTTATTATGACAGCGCCAGAGGTTAAAGAAGTATTGAAGCGAAACCCACTTGGCATTCCGTTTAAGGAAACCGGCTTAAAAGAGTTTCAGCAAGCTGCTTTTAATACAGCGTATGCTTATCAGCAACGAGAAATGTTCGCTTCATAGAGCACTAACACTGTTATTTCAGATACAAAAACGCCTCAAGAGAAAAGTTCACTTGAGGCGTTTTTCTTTAAACGCTTACGCGTTATTTAGATTTTTGCAGGCAAAACAGTACTTCTCACTTCACCAAAACCAATACGCGCTGCGCCTTCTTTCTGACACCATCCCTTAAGCACAACAGTATCGCCATCGTTTAGGAAAGTACGGCTTTCACCATTACCTAAATCGATAGACTCCTTACCGCCACGAGACAACTCAAGCAGTGAACCAGATTCTTCATAATCAGGGCCAGATTGTGTGCCGCTTCCCAAGAAGTCACCAGGTTTTAGATTACAACCATTCACAGTATGATGAGCAACCATCTGCGCAACCGTCCAATATGAATACGAGAAGTTAGATAAAGAAACTGATTTATCTTCTTGATTTTCAAGACGCATTTTTTCTGTCTGAATCAAGACTTCTAACTTAATATCAAACCCACCCTGCTCACGATTGGCATCAGACTCAAGATATGGCAGCGGTTGAGGATCAGCAGCATCGCGCGTCCAAGGCGTTCTATATGGCGCCATTGCTTCTAGTGTAACGATCCACGGAGAAACCGTTGATGCAAAGTTTTTCGCGAGGAACGGGCCTAGAGGCTGGTATTCCCATGCTTGGATGTCACGCGCAGACCAGTCATTGAACAGGCAAAAACCAAATACGTGGTCATCACTATCATCCAACTCAATCGCATCACCCATTTCATTACCTTGGCCGATATAAATACCTAGCTCAAGTTCATAGTCCAAACGCTTACACGGGCCTAGCGAAGGTACTTCAGCATCAGGGGCTTTCGTCTGACCTACTGGGCGGTGGAACGTTTGGCCAGAGACGCCTATTGAAGAAGAGCGCCCATGATAGCCAATCGGTACCCATTTGTAGTTTGGCAGTAATGGGTTGTCTGGACGAAACAATTTACCCACGCTGGTGGCATGGTGAACAGAGGTGTAAAAATCAGTGTAATCCCCAATCGTTGCGGGCAAGTCAAACTCGACATCAGACTGCGCAATTAAGCAGCTTTGTAATGCCTTATCCCCGCCTTCTCTTAGCGCACGCGATAGCGCTAAACGTAAAGCAGATGCATACGCTACACCCATACCCATAAAACTATTGAGTGTTGGTTGTGCACACGCTTTCGCTGCTGCTGCTGCTGCTTCACCAGAGAAAAGTTCATTTTCAGCAACGGCTTCCAGGTCAACAACCTGATCACCAATCGCTACACCGCCACGAAATGCTTCGTTTGAACCTGAACGACGAAAAACAGCAAATGGTAAGTTCTGAATAGGGAAGTCACTATTCGTTTGGTTCGCGCTATCGACCCAGCTTTTTAATGCAGGATCATGGGTTTCATTTAACTTGTTAACATTGCTCATAGTATTAATTCTCTACTCTTAATTCTATCTACCCAGAAACAACAAAAACGAAAGCCAATGACTGGCTTTCGTTTACAAATTCAAACACAAGATCATAGATTTATTTTGAAGAAAACTCTTCTTCATGCATCCAAGCAGCATGCTTAGGTGCTTTTTTAGTCCGCGACCATTCTTCCAACATTAGCGGCGCCACTTCTTTCAACTGTTTCATCTGCTCGTCGGTGCCTGTTAGACAGGTAAGCTCAAGACGATGACCATTTGGATCAAAGAAGTAGATAGACTTAATAATGCCGTGATTCGTTGGGCCTAATACATCAAGACCTTTGCCTTCTAGTTCCGCTTTGGCTTCCATCAAAGCTTCTTCGCTTTCTACGCGAAATGCAATGTGCTGAACCCACTCAGGCGTCATGCGATCACGGTCCATTTTTGGCTTAGTTGGCAACTCAAAGAACGCCAAAATATTTCCGTTACCAGCATCCATAAACAGGTGCATGTATGGGTCAGGCTCTTTTGTAGAAGGTACAAGATCTTCTGCAATGGCGACTAAAAACTCCATATTGAGCATATTCTGATAGAACTCAACCGTTTCTTTTGCATCGTTACAGCGGTAAGCGACGTGATGGATCTGTTCAAGTTTAATCATGGATATGCCCTCGGCTAACTATTGTTGTTGGTATGGAGACCATATTAGTAACATTCGTTACCAATGTCAAAAGACAAATGAAACTCGTAACCAATTGTTATTAATCAGTTTAAATTACATTTTATGATTGATTCCTATCAGGAAATTGTATTTTTACTCATTACACAATAAGATATAACTCTGTTTTATCCATTATTGTAGATAACGTATGACTTCCTCGAATACGGTTACAGAACCATCCAGCGCTTTACGACTCAGCGATTTTTTCCCCTACCGGCTCGCCATGCTCAACGCGTCAGTTAGCGAAGTTATTGCCCAGCTCTACTCAGGGCGCTTTAATCTAACGCCACAAGAGTGGCGGGTTGTTGCAGCATTAGGTGAAAAATCGCAGATGTCAGCCAAAGAAATTGCTCAATTTACTAGCATGGAAAAAATGCAGGTCAGTCGCGCCATCTCCAACCTTAAAAAAGCAGCACTCTTAACACAGAATGTCAGCAAGGAGGATCGGCGTTTCTCGAGTGTCTGCTTATCAGAGCAAGGCAAACAGACATATCTACAGATAGTGCCGCTTGTGACAGCCCGAGAAGGTTACTTATTATCAGCCTTGTCTGTCGATGAACAACAGCTTTTTAGCCAGTTCATAGATCGCATAGCTCAACAAGCCGAAACTCTCAAACAGCTTGGCTGACTTTTCGTGAAATTTCATAAAAGTTTAATATTATGGCGAGTGTTTTTTTGTGACAATGCGCTCGTATTTCAACATCCTGACTATGAGTCCTAACAGATGAAGATCAAGAAAAGTGATTTAACCACTGTCATTCAATGGATTGATGTACAGCTGAGCAAGGATGATAAATTTCCTTTCGACCAAGACACGTCTTCAAAAGCATCGAAAAAACACCTTAAAGCGCTTAAAGCATGGCGTAAATGCTCACGTAATATAAAAGAGGTAAGGGAGTGGTGTGATGAGTGGCTCGACAAGGAATATGCAAGCAAACTAACCACGTCTTTGGATAACACTAAAGCACATAAGGCTGATCATACTCTTAAGCTGACATTAGAAGCACATCATCTACTTATATCCCTAGCTGACAAAGAAGACCTATCACCTTCTCAGCTAATAGTAGCGCACTTCTCATCACACAATGATTAACGACTAAGCAGACTTAACCTTAGGTTTCTCTTTCTTGCAGGTTGATTACTCCCACACAACCAATCTGCAAGAAAACTCATACAAGATTACTTCTAAATCGAATTCCGCTTGCTAATAATACACCGCATGTAATAAAACCGAGCCCTACCCAAGCAACTAGCTGTATGGGCTCGCCTAGCAAATACAACCCACCTAGTACAGCCAAAACGGGTGTAAACGCACCGATTGCCGAGGTATTCTCTGCACCCAATTGGCGCACAGCAAAACCATAGCTAAAGCCGGTGATAAGGCCGACACAAAGCACCTGGACAACAATCTGATAAGCCGTTTGCTCTATCGGTGCCTGTAAAAAAGTAATCTCCCAAACACCTAGTAATACACCGACGAGTAGTATGCTAGATGATGAAACACAAAGCCATGCAGCGGCATCCCAAGGACGTAGCTTTGATAACTTTAAGCTCACCGTAAATACTGCCCACGATAAGCTAGCGCATAAGAAAAAGATATCTCCCCGCCAATGCTCTGAGCCTGTATTAATCATTGTCATTACGAGTATGGTCGCTATCCCTATAACAATAGAGGAGAGCCCTAAAGCACGCTGTTGTGTTAATTTTTCACGATAAAAAATAACGGCAGCAAAGGTAACAAACAGTGGAAATGTCCCTGTAATAAGTAAGCCGGCATCAGCGACGGGCGCATAACGCATCCCCAAAGATGATAAGTAAAAAAAGGGTAAGCCCGCGCCTAACATAATACCCAATAGGTAACGTTTTGGCGTTTGTCGAATACTCGGCAAGGCTTTAAAAAAGACGGGCAGTAAAACCAAGCCGGTTATACCAAAACGCAACACAGCTAAATCGACCGTGGAAAGCTGAGACTGACTGCCTACTCTCATAGAAATTAACCAGCTAGCCCAAATGAAAATTGTCACAATGGCAGCGATAATTCCAGCATGAGCGGGCGAAAGCCCTCCTAAACGTTTGAGTACTAATGCAGTCATGACAATCTCTTTTATATAAAGCGCTATTATCAATGCTTTATACGCCGCATGTCCTTGCTATTTACACCTTGAATTAATCAATAATTGGCATAAGATGCCAATTATGATCTAATTAAATAAAGATGATTTCAAAAATGGATAAATCAGATTATAAAATTGCCTCGTTACTGCAACAAGATGGGCGCCTCAGTAATGTTGAGCTATCAGATAAAATCGACTTATCACCCTCACCCTGCTTAAGGCGAGTAAAGAAGCTAGAAGAGGAAGGCGTCATTACGGGTTACTATGCGGCGTTGGATCGCCAGCTCGTAGGCCTCGGGATGACTATCTTTGTTGATGTTAGTCTCGATAATCATCGCGATGAGGCAAGCTTACAATTTGAGGACGCAATTTTATCGATGGAAAATGTAATTAGTTGTTTTGTCGTATCTGGTGCATCGGACTACCGCTTAGAGGTTGTTGTATCAGATCTACTAACTTACGAAGCATGGCTAAAAACATTACAACGCCTCCCTATCGTAAAAGATATACAAAGCAACTTTGCCATCCGTGCAGTGAAAACCACCGCACCTTTACCTCTTAAATATTAACGGCTACTTTTATCGGTGGTATGACTGAGCCTGATACAATCACGCCCTGCATCTTTCGCAGCATAAAGTAGATCATCACTGCGCTTGAATAGGTCATCTACAACGCGGTCTGAATCTAATATTTCTGTTACGCCAATACTGATGGTATAACGAATACTTAACCCATTATAGGCCACACTGTTATGACGATTGGCATATAAAATTCGCTCTGCCAAGCCAATAGTTTCGTCTAATGATGTATTGGGCAACAGCACGACAAACTCCTCTCCTCCATAACGGGCGAATAGATCCGTACTACGTAATAAGTTATCGGTAACACTCGCCAAAGAGCGCAACACTTCATCACCGGCTTGGTGACCGTACTTATCATTAACTTCTTTAAATAGATCAATATCCATAATCATTAAAGAAAATGGCTGATGGTACCTTCGCGCTCTAGCAAACTCTTTTTCTAAACTCTGCTGAAAAACATAGCGGTTACTAATACCTGTCAAACTATCGAGTTCAGCCTGCGTCTTGAGCGTTTTTTCAGCTAAGCGACGCTTACTTATCTCTCGCCTTAGCGCTGCGGTTAATGAAAACAGGTACCAGATAATACCAACAGCAACTAAAAATGGGATGATTAGTAACCGAATCCAGTACTTATATTCAATCCATAAATCTTCTGTTCCTGCCGGAACATAAAGAAAACTATCCAAGTTGTATTGATCAATTAAGCCTAACGATAGGTATATATCGGCAATTTTTTTCCAGCGCTCCCTGTTGATATAACCAATTTCTATCACATCAGAGTTCATAAGTTTTTTTATTTGCCCCGCTTCATACAGAAGAAAATCCTTGTCATAAGCGGCCCGACGAGTTTCATAATTTTGAATAATAATTTCTGCGACTTCTGCCGGATTGTCCATTGCATACTTCCAACCTCTCAAACTAGCCGCGCGAAATTTTTCTACTACCTCAGGCTGCTCATCCAGCATTTTTTGGCGTGTGAAAAGTAAATCCCCATAAAAGTCTATTCCATACGCTCTGGGTTCAATCAATACGGGAGTATGCCCGGCTTTCTTAACAAAATAGGGCTCATCTGTACTATAAGAAGGAATCAGCTGTGTATGACCCGACAGAAGGTCACCTAACTCCCATGTAGGGAAATGGTTATTGAGACTTGTCAGATCTACCCCCGCCACTTTCAGAGCAGCAATTGCTTCAGCATCCATCCGTTCATCACCGTCGTTAGGCAAGTTCAATGAGATAGGGCGATACTGACCGATATCTTCCAAGCGATCAAAATCATACTGATCAGTCGTTAAAAATATATAGGGTGAATGCTGCATAATATTTGCTAGCACAACAAAGGGTAGCCCTTGGCTATGATTGATCAATAAATCAGTACGCGTTGAGCCAAATTGAGCTCGGTTAAACAATACTTCTGCTTCTGGCACAACGGCGTGTCCAGCACTGTCATAGCCTCCATCTTTGATGGTAACGTCTAACCCGACTTCTTTGTAAAAGCCCTTTTCCTTGGCCGCATAATACCCAGCAAACTGGAATTGATGATTCCATTGCAGCTGAATAGCCACAGGAGTGAGTTTGGTTTGTGCTTGCACTGAGAACGCAAAAAGCAATAAAAAAACTGCAACAATGACAACAGCCCGACTATTGATTCGGGAACAGACAAATTGATGCATACCCACTACCCTTAATAGAATATGAACAAAACCCAATTATATACTTAAGCATAGCAGAGAGATGACACAGCTCTACTTTTTTCACTATGTAAGGTTTTCATTTCTGATAAAGTACTTAAAAGTAATTATATTCCGAGACTTTGACAGGAGCATTAATGGGTTTATTAACATCACTTTTGGGTATGTTTACTGCAAAAGATAACGACACCACCTCTTCAACGCCTTTTTCACAAGAGGAATATAAGGGTTACCTTCTTGTCGCTACGCCTGCTGCAGAAAATTCTCAGTTTCGTATTAACGGTTTAATTAGCAAAGGCGAGCGTGAGCACTCGTTTATTCGAGCCGATGTTCTACCGAGCCAAGAAATGTGTGCACAAGAAACATTTCGTAAAGCTAAGCTGATGATCGACCAACAGGGCGACAACCTTTTTAACTAATTCACTTAATTTATTACTATGAACGCAGCTAAGCCTGCTGCATGACAGGTCATCAAGCGTATTTGCTAATGCACTTACGCTAATGATTTTATGTACTTTTTTAAGCTCCTTACGCCCTCCTTTCTAATAAACACATCCCCCCAATACTTTTTATTTCTTCACATATTGTAATTTTGAATCTACTATACTGTATATAAATACAGTTATGGATTATTATGCTAACCACTTTATTAGGACGGTTCTCACAACAACAGAACCATGCCATCCCTCTTTTTCAAGATTCAGTCGCTGCTGGCTTCCCATCACCAGCACAAGATTACATTGAGAAAACACTGGATTTAAACGATCTATGCATCAAACATCCTGCTGCAACCTTCTTTGTACGCGCCGAAGGAAATTCTATGATCGATGCGGGTATCTTTTCAGGAGATATTCTTGTCGTAGACCGCTCTTTAACCGCCCGCTCTAGCGACATTGTCATTGCATGCATTCATGATGAATTTACCGTTAAACAGCTAATTATCAGCTCAACTTCAGTGCAGCTCAGGCCCATGAACAAAGCCTATTCAACGATCACTCTTCATGAAGGTAATGAGCTGGAAGTGTTCGGCGTTGTGACGACAGTCATCCACTCATTAAGGGGTTAAGTAATGACTCCTTGTTTTGCACTGGTCGACTGTAATAACTTTTATGCCAGCTGCGAGCGCCTCTTCAGACCTGATCTGCGAGGCCGGCCCATTGTGGTTTTGTCGAATAATGACGGCTGTATTGTAGCTCGCAGCGCTGAAGCCAAAGCATTAGGTATTCGCATGGCTGTTCCATTATTTGAGGTTCAGGAACAGTTACTTCATGAAAATGTGCAGGTATTTTCCTCTAACTATGCACTTTATGGCGACATTTCGGCCCGTGTCATGAATATTTTGCAGCAGATGGTAGCTGATATAGAAGTTTACTCCATTGATGAAGCCTTTTTAGATCTCAACAGTATCGATAGTGCATCGTCTCTGGAAGTATTTGGTATTCAAATAAAACAACGGATTCAAAGCTGGGTTGGCATCTCAGTATCCGTAGGGATAGCACCCACTAAAACGTTAGCAAAACTCGCCAACAATGCAGCCAAACGCTATCGAAAAACGGCAGGCGTAGTAGATCTTACCTCGCAACAAAGACAAGAAAAGCTCTTAAACATAACACCGGTTAAAGACGTCTGGGGGATTGGTTCACGCCTTGCGAAGCAACTAAACAACGTCGGCATAGACACTGCATTACAATTAGCTCGCAGCCAACCCGGCTGGATTCGACAGCAATTCTCTATCAGTGTTGAACGAACCGTTCGTGAATTGAACGGCTTATCATGCATAGATATGGAATCATCGCCCCCCGCCAAAAAACAGATTTTATGCAGCCGAACCTTTGGTGTGCGTGTCACTGATTACAAGGATATACATGCAGCACTATGCAAACATTGTGAACGAGCAGCGGAAAAACTACGAGAGCAAGGTAAGCAAGCACGTGCTGTTTCAATATTTATCAAAACCAGTCCTTTCAACCCAAACGCAAGCTATTATCGCGAGAGTGCCAGCTGCATTTTAGACACGCCCAGCCATGACACTCGTGACATCACTCAAGCAGCTATTCAGTTATTAAAAACGATATACAAAGAAGATCTTCTCTACATGAAAGCAGGGGTGATGCTCGCTGACTTCTATGAGTCCGGCACATTTCAAACAACACTTTGGGACAAACCTTCATCTTTTAGAAATTCGACCGCGCTCATGCAAGCTATCGATAAAATCAATAAGAGTGGTAAGGGGCACATTTGCTTTGCAGGACAACAACGTTCAAATGACTGGAAAATGAAGCAGGAGAAGCTATCCCCTGCTTACACAACACGATGGAGTGATATTCCGAGTATTCGCTAGTGTGCAAAAACTGGCTAACGCCCGGGTTCAGTGGTTAATAGGTAGCTGTATATGCACCGTTGAGCCAACATTAAGGTCTGACGTTACCGCCATATCACCTTGGTGTTGCTCAGTGACAATGTAATATGAGAAAGATAACCGCTCACCTGCATCAAAGTCAGCTTCGGGCGCCTTATTACTAAAGAAAGGTTCAAATAAATACATCTGCTCCTCATTGGTTAAACCCATGCCGTTATGCTGAATTTTAATCCAGAGACTGTCATAACATTCAGCCAAAATAATCTTAATGGTTGGCGTAAACTCTTCGGCTCGATGAGTCTTCTCCATTTTCATTTCTAGTGCATGGCATGCATGACGAAACAAACCTAAAAAGACTTGTTGAAGCTCAGTTATGTAGCAAGGTGTTAATGGCAAATTCTTCTCATAATTACGCTCAAGCGTTACCTTACTAAAGGGTAAATTAGCTGAGACCGAGATAACATCATTTGCTAAGCCAATTGCATTTTCCATTACATCTACAATATTTGCTAACTGCTTCTTATCATGACGACTACGCGCAAATGACAGTAAGTTATTGATAATAGTAGATACCTGCTCCCCTTTATCTGACATATCATGAAGGATCGTATTTAACTGCCTCGCTTGTTTATCATCAGCTGCCGCCTCAACATTCGCTGTATCGGCAAGCGTATGCTGGAAGCTTTTTAAGTCCATTAAGATAGCTTGCAACGGAACATTAATGTCATGTGCCATCGTTGAAGCTAGCTCTCCCATAAATGACATCTTATCGTTGTGGATCAGCATGTTTTCAGCAGACGTCTGCTTACTCACATCATCCACTAAAATAACAACGCCCTGCTCAGCCTGGCCCTGCAAGGGATAAATGGTAATATCATAATGAGCGACACTTCTCAGGCTTTGTTTAAAGTGAATTGGGGTATTCTTTTCGATCACTTGCTGAATCTGCTCTGGCGCTATAGATACCGTAGGATAAGCTTCCCATAAAGTTTTCCCTAGGGCTTGAGTTGCTGGGATCCCCGAAACCTTCTCGACCTGTTTATTCCATTGTGTCACGCGGCCCTCGTTATCCAACCCCACCAGCATTAATGGCATAGACGTTAAAATATCTTTGATATATGACTCAGAAGAACGCAACCGGTCGCTGGTAACCACATGCTGTGACACTTCATCTTCTAATAACTGATTGCTGTGTTTTAAAAGCTTATTAGATTCATCAAGCGTTGCGGTACGATCTTTTACCCTCAACTCCAGATCTTTTCGTATTTCAGTTAACTCAATGTTCGCTTTATAAGCACGGCGGCGGGCAAAATATAAGCCTACCGCTACAATAGAAAGTAAGATGATCAGCGTACCGCTGCTCCAGTTAGCCAAAATTTGCCAATTAGTTTTACCATTCGCATCTTTAAAGATACTGGTGATTCCTGCATGCACCCATGAAGATTGCATTACCAACAACACTAAAACCAAAATATTTTTCATAAAAACCCAATATAATCAAATAATTACAAAACACTACTAACAAATAAAATCATATTAAAACACTACTTTATCCGCTCAAGACTACCCGCATCATTGCGGATAAACAACTCAGTACAAATAAGGGCACCATGAACTCTTGTACTCGATATTTAAGCATAGCGAAAACGCTAACCGGCACCTGCAAATAACTAGAATTTCACATGAATCTTGATTTTGTCAGGATAATCGCTCAAAAATTCGCTATTAATGGCTCTCTGACTTGTCCCTAACGACACATATCCATAGAATAATGCGATTTTCAAGTGAACTCTGTAAAGGTCAATACTGCCATGCGCGCAAGCAAATTTCTTATCGCAACGCTCAAAGAGACTCCTTCTGACGCTGAAGTCATCAGCCATCAGCTGATGCTACGCGCAGGAATGGTTAGAAGGGAAGCATCAGGACTCTATTCTTGGCTACCTATGGGCTTACGTACGCTTCGCAAAGTTGAGCGTATTGTGAGAGAAGAGATGGATAATGCCGGTGCAATGGAAATACTTATGCCTGCGGTTCAACCAGCAGAGCTTTGGGAAGAATCGGGACGCTGGGAACAGTACGGCCCAGAGTTATTACGCTTAAACGACCGTCACGGCCGCTCTTTCTGTGTAGGCCCTACACATGAAGAAGTGATCACTGATATCGTGCGTAACGAGATCAGAAGCTATAAACAATTACCTGCTAATTTTTATCAGATTCAAACCAAATTTCGCGATGAAATTCGCCCTCGCTTTGGTGTAATGCGTTCTCGTGAGTTCATCATGAAAGATGCCTATTCTTTCCATTCTTCACGTGAGTCTTTGGAAGCAACCTACGAAGTGATGTATCAAGCCTATACCAATATCTTTACACGCTTGGGCCTTGATTTTCGTCCAGTGATTGCAGATAACGGCTCTATTGGCGGTAATGGCTCACATGAATTCCATGTACTAGCGTCCTCTGGTGAAGATGATATCGCTTTCTCTGATAGCAGTGATTACGCCGCTAACGTTGAAATGGCCGAAGCGCTTGCTCTCGGCGAAAGAGCAGCCCCAACAGCTGAAATGACACTCTTTGATACGCCTAATGCAAAAACTATCAATGAGCTAGTCGAGCAGTTTAACCTACCTATTGAAAAAACCGTTAAAACACTCGTTGTTGTCGCATCAGAAGAATGTGAAGCCGGTTTTGTAGCCTTATTGGTCCGTGGTGACCATGACTTGAATGAAATCAAGGCAGAAAAGCAGCCCGATGTAGCGGCACCGCTATGCTTTGCTACTGAAGAAGAAATTCTTAAAGTAATGGGTGCCGGTCCAGGATCACTCGGTCCATTGAACCTGACTATCCCATGCATTATTGATAGCAGCGTTGCCAACATGGCGAACTTTGCTGCTGGCGCCAACATTGAAGATAAACACTACGCTAATATCAACTGGGAACGTGATCTACCTACACCCACTATTGCAGACCTGCGCAATGTTCAAGAAGGTGACCCAAGCCCTTGCGGCCAAGGTACACTGCAGATTAAGCGCGGCATTGAAGTAGGGCATATTTTCCAATTAGGAACGAAGTACTCTGAAGCAATGAGTGCCACAGTCTTAAATGAAAATGGCAAAGCAACCGTATTGGAGATGGGCTGTTACGGCGTGGGAGTAACACGTGTAGTGGCTGCCGCAATCGAGCAAAACCATGATGACAATGGGATTATCTGGCCAGCAAGCCTTGCCCCATTCCAGATTGCTTTAGTTCCATTGAACTATGATAAGTCTGAAAAAGTTCGCAATGTTGCCGATGAAATATACACAGCGCTTCAAGCCACAGGCATTGAAGTATTACTAGACGATCGCAAAGAACGCCCTGGTGTGAAATTTGCCGATATGGAGCTAATGGGGCTACCTCACCGCTTGGTCATCTCTGAGCGCGGTATTGAAGCCGGTGCTTACGAATACAAAGGCCGTCGCGATAGTGAAAAACAAGATGTCTCAGCTGAAGGCATTGTTGAGTTCCTAATGCAAAAAATCACGGGCTAATACCTAGAGCAATATCAAAAAAGGCTGCCCCTTAATGTGAGCAGCCTTTTTTATGCGTTTGATTTACTTAAACCGTTAACATTCCCTTTCATCACCCCGCATCACAAAACCATTGAAGCTCTCATCATAGGGTAGTGACTCAGATATAACTTGCGCAACATTGGCAAGTGCAGGCCCTATTTGCAACCACGCCTCAACTTGGCGAACCGCATTACTTTCTCCACACAGCATGACTTGAACTCGCCCATCAGAAAGGTTTCTAACCCATCCCGTTAAGCCGTACGATAACGCCTCATCCATTGTAGACTTACGAAACCAAACACCTTGAACCTTGCCAGCAACAAAAGCACTAATACATATTTTTGCCACGACTCACTATCCTTATATTCTTAGCTATAAATCTACCGCTTAACAACTGACAAAGCCTCGTTTGTCGCATTACCCACGTCAGTTTTAGTATTGGCAAACAACCGTTCTAGCGTAATACCCAAATCACGTTCTTTCATTTTTTTAACATCATTTAGACAAGCATCTAAATTATTTTCCCAAGCAGTGCCATCATTACCTGTCAACAAAGGGTCCGGTATCGGCCAAGGCAAAAGGCGGCACAACTCATTTAGCGTTATAGTACTCAACCCACGTGATAGCAGATACTCACCTTGATCGGTACGCCGGATCAGGTTTTGTGACATCAGCATCTGAACATATTCATCCCAACTGGATTGATCTAAACCACTCACTTGCTGCAATAGCTGGCCATCACTCAATGCTTGTCCAACTTTCTGCCCTTCCCACAAGCGATGTAATACGCCAACAACCGTATGCAGATGCGACTTCTCTCGCACGCGATCTCTGGATTGATATACCGTCAATGCACGAGTCAGCTCGCACCCCATCAAAATAATAAACCAGGAAATAAAAATCCAAACGAGGAAAAGAGGGATCGCTGCAAACGCTCCGTATATCAATTCATATGAAGGGAATTGTGTCGCATAAAAAGCAAAGCCACGTTTAGCGCTTTCAAACAAAATAGCCACCACAACCGCCCCGATAAAAGCATTTTTAAGAGGAACTTTGCAGTTAGGTACTGCCGCATAAAGTAAGGTAAATGCGGCTGCAGACATAACAATCGGCAGCATCGTAAGTAATCTAGATTTTCCAACAAGATCTGTAGCATCAGATATGAAAGGTAGCGATGCAATATATGACGATACCAATATCCCCAAGCCTATAAGAATCGGACCGAGGCTTAAAATAGCCCAATACAACAAAAAACTAGACATACCTTTACGCTGATCTGAAACCCGCCAAATACGATTAAATGCCACCTCAATATTACGCATCATCATGATCGACGTCACAACAAGAAACCCAACACCTACCGCTGTTAATTTTTGCGCTTGATTCGTAAAGTCTTTAAGGTAATTTTGAATCTCCTCACCCGTGGTTGGCACAAAGTTAGAAAATACCCACCCCTGAACCTGCTCTCCCACCCCCTGAAAAGAAGGTATGGCGGCTAACATAGCAAATGACACTGTCATCAAAGGCACAACCGCAAATAACGTTGTGTATGTCAGCGCCGAGGCATTAATAACACCACCGTTGCCGAGAAATTGACGTAGTAAATAACGTAAAAAACGTACTGCTGGAAAATCCAGTAACCCACTCATTTAACGATTCCTTACAATAAAACTTTTATGATGAGCCTTTGTTGCGCCTTCTTAGACGTATACAATAACGGCTTTATCACTTTAATGGCTGTTTTATAACAGTTTGCACGGGAAATCAGAATGAGCCAAGTGACAATCTACCATAATCCTCGCTGTTCAAAATCACGCCAGACACTAGAGCTGATTAAAGAGCAAGGGATCGATCCAGATATCCGCGAATACCTGAAAGAAGCCCCTTCTGCGGCAGAGCTGAATCAAGTTCTCATCTCGCTTGGCATAAGTGCACGTGAATTATTACGTAAAAACGAGCAAGAATATAAAGATAACAACCTTAGTAACCCAGAACTTAGTGATGCACAGATCATTGAAGTGATGGTCGCTAATCCAAAACTGATTGAACGCCCTATTGTATTCAAAAACGGCCAAGCACGCATCGGACGCCCGCCAGAGTCTGTGCTGGAGATATTATAAGTGGCATCTCCTTATATTCTTGTGCTCTATTACAGCACCCATGGTGCAACACGACAGATGGCTCAACACATTGCGCGTGGTGTTGAAAGAGCGGGAATGGAAGCTCGCTTACGCACCGTGCCAGGCGTTTCGGCCGTGAGCGAAGCTATTGCACCGACCATTCCAGAAGAAGGTGCCCTGTATTGCACAGAAGAAGATTTAAGCCAATGTGCAGGATTAGCATTAGGTAGCCCAACTCGCTTTGGTAATATGGCGAGTGCATTAAAGTACTTTGTGGATTCTACCAGCGGTATTTGGATGTCAGGTGCGCTAATAGGCAAGCCGGCATCTGTTTTTAGTTCGACCTCCAGCCTACACGGGGGACAAGAAACAACGCTTGTGAGTATGATGTTCCCTTTGCTGCACCACGGGATGGTTATTACTGGCATCCCATATAGCCAGACAGAATTGCTAACAACACAGTCCGGCGGAACACCCTATGGTGCAACACATTTGGCTGGGCGTGACAATAAACGGGCTCTCGACCAAGACGAGATATCACTTTGCCAAGCGCAAGGTAAGCACCTCGCAACATTGGCAAAAAAACTTTCTGTCAATATAGACTCATAAGCACAGGACCTTTGATGGAAAACCTACGTAAAAAAGCACGCATCACACGCGTCATCACCATCGCCAGCTATGTGGGATTAATGCTGTTATTCACCCTCTGGTATATGGTGATTCATCCTTTAGAAACGGGAAAACCTTGGGTCATATGGGCGGTTCATGTATTGCCATTAGCCGGTTTTATCCCTGCTATCATATCGGGAAACCCGCGCAGCCATGCATGGCTTTGCTTTGTACTGCTGATCTATTTTATTGAAGCCGTTTTAGCAACAACAATGAGTCTAGAAACTCGTAGTTTTGGCATTGCCTATACGCTACTGGTTAGTACATTGTTTACTGCAGCCATGATGTATATTCGTTGGCAGAGCCGATACACTCGCTCATCTCGCGAGTCTGAGCCAGCACCTAAATAGCATGTTTGATCCTTCAAAAATCAGGCGCGATTTTCCTATATTATCAAGCAGAATCAATGGGCAACCATTGATTTACCTTGATAATGCAGCGACAACCCAAAAGCCACGCGCTGTTATTGATAACCTATCACGCTTTTATAAGTCCGCTAACAGTAATGTCCACAGAGGCTCACATACACTTTCAAACAGAGCAACAAGCGAATTTGAAGCCGCTCGTGAGCAAGTAGCAAGCGTAATTAACGCACCTTACACAGAAGAGGTTATTTGGACACGCGGGGCGACCGAAGCTGCCAATTTAATTGCACAATCCTACGCTGATTCAATATTGCTTCCTGACGATACTATTTTACTCTCTGTCATGGAGCACCACGCCAATATTGTGCCTTGGCAACAAGTCGCTCAAAAGAGGCATGCGCATGTTGCGGTGATACCTTTAACACCAGCAGGCGAACTAGATCTAGCAAAGTACCAACAACTACTGATTAAACATCGTCCTAAAATTGTTACTGTCACTCATGTATCTAATGCTCTAGGTGTTATAAACCCGGTAGAAAAAATCACAGAAATGGCCAAATCAGTCGGCGCGACTGTCGTTATAGATGGCGCACAAGCGATTGCACATGAGCTAGTTGATGTTCAAAGCATTGGGTGCGACTTCTACTTCTTTTCAGGGCATAAATGCTATGGCCCAACAGGTATTGGAGCACTTTGGGGGAAAAAAGCATTACTTGAACAGATGCCTCCTTGGCAATGCGGCGGCGAGATGATTGAGAAAGTCAGCTTTGCTGGTACTACTTTCAACCGCATCCCCTTTAAATTTGAAGCCGGCACTCCTCCCATTGCTGACGCAATAGCACTGGCAGAAGCGTTAAAATACCTAACTAACCTAGACCGCAACGCGGTGGCTGCGCATGAAAAAAATCTCAGAGAGCATGCTATCCAGCACTGCCAACACATTGATGGCATAACACTACTGGCAACAGAGCCTGATAATGTCGGTATTTTATCATTCATGGTTGAAGGTGTGCATAATCAGGACTTAGCAACGTTACTAGACCAGTCTGGAGTTGCTGTTCGAAGTGGACACCACTGCACTATGCCCCTTATGGAATATTTAGGCTGTAGCGGCACAGTGCGCGCCTCATTTGCTTTATATAACAGCCAAGCAGAAGTAATTCGTTTTGCCGAAGTGCTGCAAGACTGTATTACACAACTGAGAGATAAAACTGCAACCGATATCGCTAAACCCTCAGAAAATAGCCTTCTGTCTTATTGTGAAACAGAGAATCATCAACTTCTCGTTGAAAAACTAAACTCCGCAACGGGCTGGCAAGCTCGCTTTGATTTACTTCTGAGCACAGGGAAAAAGCTACCTATACTCCCTAGCCATTACAAAACTGATGAGCACCGCATCGCAGGCTGTGAATCGAATGTATGGCTTATTGCACAACAGCAAGCAGACCTGTCTTGGCAGTTTGCGATCGATTCAGATGCAAAATTAATGCGTGGTATTATTTATCTAATTATGTCTGCCGTTCAACACCAAACAAGCCAATCCATTCAAGCCCTGCAATCCGAAAAACTATTACAGTCATGCAAGTTAACTAGCTACTTAAGCCCTTCACGAACCAATGGCGTGCAAGCAATCATTAACCAGATAAAACATCTAGCCCAATAAATACTTTAACCGCATTGTTTATACTAAGCGTTCCAGCTCTTGATCTTTACGCAGCAATAACAGAAGATTCTGTATAGCGCTCTTAGCACTAATAACAATAAAAGAACTTAAAAAAGAACAACTAAGCCAGCTCTACTCTTTACCAAATACAGCACACTCATTCACTCTCAACAAAGCGATAGCACCATGAATCTTAACGATGTAAGCCTTTTTATTCGCATTGTTGAAACAGGAAGCTTTACCTCTGCTGCAGAAAGCCTAGGCATTCAAAAATCGACTATCAGCCGCCGTATCGCTCAACTTGAAGATGAGCTAGGCGTACGCCTATTACAAAGAACAACGCGTAAATTAAAACTCACGGGCGATGGCGAAGAGTTATTTGCTCGCTGTCAGCCTCTTATTAATGAACTAGATACCGCGAAAGACCATCTATCCGCCACCCAAAACAACCCTCGAGGACGCTTACGCATCACGATGCCATCAGAGCTGGGGGTTTTCATGATGAACGAGGTCGTTGGTACTTTCATGAAACGCTACCCTCAAATTATGCTTGAGGTAGAGCTGAGCACCCGGGTGATTGATCTGATCGAAGAAGGTATAGATTTAGCTATTCGTGTTGGCGAACTTGCAGATTCAAGTCTTATCGCTCGCCGTGTCGCTAGCGTTTCACGAGGCCTATACGCCTCGCCTGCCTACCTTGCCAAGCATGGCACACCCAAAACCCCTGATGACCTTCAAAACCATGAATGCTATGGAATATTAAAAGCCATCGAACACTGGGAGTTTGCCAATTGGGATGAAGCCGTCGAAGTGACGGGGCATTTAAAAGCAAATAGCATCAGCTTTATTCGCGAGCTGCTACTACAAGATATGGGCATTGCAAGGATGCCTCGAGTGTTCTGTTGTAACAACGTGCAACAAGGAAATCTTGTTGAAGTTCTAAGTGAGTACTCCCCCCCTCCCATCGAAGTTAACGCCCTCTACCCTAGCCGCAGGCACTTGAACCCTAAAGTCAGATTATTCATCGATCACATGATGGAGATGATTGGCGACCACCCTTGGGCTAGCGAGCAAATGGTCACCCCCATATCTAACCATAATCATGATTAAAAAAAGAAAAACAGCTAACTTCTAAATATAGACCACTTTGAAACATATGTATGATTAATCGCCATAGTTAATTATAATATCAATCATTATTAAATGGACTTTAGGTGATCACATTGAAAAATAAAATATTAGGTACTCTAAGCCTTTTATCTATTTTGGCAGTACAACCTGCTAATGCAGCCTTTATTACTGATATTTCAAGTTTAACAGGTGCCGTCAACCTGATAGATTTCAGTGAGTTTACCGGAAGCAACCAGCACCATAGAGTAAATGGCCCAATAAATATTGGTACACCGATCGGTGAAAACATTGAAGTTTCAACCGCGCAGGACCCTCTAGACCTCTGGTTAACAAATACAACTTGGGATCTTAGTAATAACCAAGAGTGGAACTCAGGTAGAAACGGATTTTTAGGCATATCTCAGCCTGATAACGTCAATGTTTTTCCTGTGAGAATAGATTTTAACTCAGGCAACATCTCTAGTTTTGGCTTTTTCATGAACTATTTCTCTAGAAGAGATGCCAACAATGGTGTTGTTAGTCTAAGCGCATTCGATTCTGGCTCAACATTATTGGAAGAGTTTGTAATTAACGGATCTGACAGCACCAGCATTAACACGCCTAGCAGCAATAATGACGGAGCATTCAGAGGGATCAAGCGAGACAATGCCGATATTGCTTATATTGAGCTACTCGGGTTCCACGCTGTCTTTGACGATCTGCAATTCACCCGTGCTGGAACTAGCTCTGTTCCAGAACCAGGCAGCATCTTATTGCTAATGCTTGGGCTTGCCGGTATTCGTGCATCAGCACGAAACAGCAAAAAAACGCACTAAATACTCTTTAGGGTAGCGCTTTTTACGGTATAGCTTCTAAGAAGCTATACCGAGACCGTCGTGTATTTTCTACACATTGCCTTCAACCACAATACTACTACCGGCATAACACACTCCCGCCTCCAGCACTTACAATCGATAGGCATGCCATGAAGTAAGTTAGCGTACTTACATACTTTTTCCATCCTCAACGCAGCATCATTAATCGCGCCAACCTGCACGTTAAAGGCTATACTTCATACCCTTCCCGTTCACGACTTTGTATTAGCGATGCGGCCCACAGGATTTTATGGATACCAACACACTATCAGCTTTTATTGCTGTTGCTGAAAGCCATTCTTTTTCACTGGCTGCGCAACAGCTTTTCATCACACAATCCGCTGTTAGCAAACGCATAGCCACATTGGAAGAGCAACTGAATCAAAAGCTATTTGATAGAATTGGTCGAAAAGTCACGCTGACAGAAGCAGGCCGTGAGCTCCTCCCCAAAGCAAAGACTATCGTCAATGCAATTAAAGATGCGGGGCGTGCTATGGGAAATTTGTCCGGTGTTGTAAAGGGCCCTTTATCACTTGCAGCAAGCCATCATATTAGCTTACATAGACTACCTCCCATCTTGCGCCGGTTTACCAAAGAGTACCCAGAAGTACAGTTAAGCTTACGCTTTGATGAATCTGAAATTGCCTACAATAGTGTGCTACATGGAGATCTTGAGTTAGCATTAATTACACTAGCCCCTAAGCCTGATCCAGCGATCCATTCAAAATCGATATGGGTGGACCAACTAAAGTATGTTGTCGCACAAGATCACCCCCTTGCTAGTCAAAAAACGGTGAGTCTTGAAGAACTCACTCACTACTCGGCTATACTTCCTGGCGCATCAACATTTACACAGCAGATTGTGGCTGAGCAATTTCAAAAGAAATCTCTTAACCTAAATGTTGCAATATCAACCAATTACCTTGATACGATCCGTATGATGGTGAGTATAGGGCTAGGCTGGAGTCTGTTACCAGAAACGATGATTGATAAGTCACTCACGGTACTAGAAACAGGTTCAGAGCCGATTAAGCGTCACCTAGGCTATATACATCATCGAGATAGAACACTCTCGAATGCAGCCAGCAAGCTAGTTGATATGCTATCTTAATCTTTATGGCTATTCATAATCTAAGTTAGCTCTATTACACTCCCTATATTAAGTATGATTTGAGGTAGACGCGTGCCTAGTGAGAAAAATGACCCCATGCAGGCGCTACTTGAACAGCAGCAAGCTCTTTTCAAACAGTGGATTGATGAGCAAACAACACGTGCGACTTGTGAAAACACTCCCCCTCCTCATGAGTCACGGGATTTAGCGCGTATCTCAGCAATCCTTGCAACACAAACGACTGAGTTTCTACGCTTTGGTAAAACAATACTTGAGCATACCGATAAAAACGCCTCAAACAGCAGTACATTGAAAGCCACTATTGAAGGCCCACTTAAACAGTTTCGGGATTTTGTGCAACAACAAACTGGAGAAGCCTTGCTCAAGCAGTGGGAACTACCTGAAAATATTGCAGCCCTATTTAGAACCCACAGCTTTAGTGATGACCTTTTATTTGAAAACCCCTATATTAGCGGACTGAAAAGCTTACTTAATACCCCTTCTGTCGGAACAACGCATGAGTTTCAGAAAAACACACGCGACGGGATTAAGCTTCTCCTTGAGTACCAAGACGCATTAGCAGAGTATATTGAGCAATATAGCCAAATAAACCTGCACGCCAGCAATTCACTCATGCAAGTACTCGCACAAGGCCAAAAGCGCGTAGAAACACTTGGAGAACTCCACAACCTTTGGGTAAATTGTTACGAAGCAGCATACTCAAAGTGCCTTTATACTCAACAATACCAGCGAAGTCATGGCAGAGTATCCAATGCACTTATGCATTTACGTAAATATGCACAAGATATGCGTGATATTCAGTTCGAGACAGCCGGGCTAGCCACGCGTCAAGGTTTAGATACAGTCCTACAGCGCCAGCATGCTTTACGCAAAGATATGCGCAAAATGCACAAAGCTCTCGCTGATATAAAAGAAGCGCAAAATCAAACATTAATCTCTGAGTTAAAAAGCACTGTCCAACAACTTTCTTCAGATATAAGTTACCTTAAACAAGAACTATCTGAGCTAAAATCCTCAACATTAATACCAACCCTGGCTGCTACTGATGAAAAATCTTAAACTTGATCCAAACAAGATCCAAGATGAGCTCATCGACTTAGAACAGAAATTACAAAGTAGCTATGAGACGTTAAAAGGGATATCACACATTGATGTTGCACAATCGCAAGCAGTAGAAATTTTTGCTCAGGATAAACTAAAACTTTTATATTTTTCAGGCAATAAGGCTGTAGAAACGCGTTGTAAAACACCATTATTGATCACATACGCGCTCGTGAATCGTTGGTATATGATTGACCTAGAACCTAAGAAATCATTATTGAAAACGCTCAATAGTCTTGGGCTAGATGTTTACGTCATTGATTGGGGTTACCCTGACCCTGCTGACCGCTTTAACGACCTTGATGATTATATTAACGAGTATATTAATAATTGCGTTGATCAAGTTTGCCTACATGCACAAGTGAAAAAAACCAACCTACTAGGCATCTGCCAGGGGGGGACTTTAAGCCTATGCTACACTGCCATTTATGGTGATAAAATCAGTAACCTCATCACCATGGTCACTCCAGTCGATTTTCAAACAGAAACAAATCTACTTAGCTTATTGGCACGCTCGGTTGATGTAGACCTCGCCGTTTCCACTTACGGTAATATCCCTGGCGAGATGCTCAATGATTCATATAATTCATTAATGCCAATGCGCTTAGGTATTCAAAAAAATCTAGGCATGCCTAATCACCTTCATGATGCGGAAAGCGCACTCAGCTTTCTACGCATGGAAAAGTGGATCTACGATAGCCCAGATCAAGCAGGGGAAGCATTTCGAGAGTTTATTAAGTGGTTTTTCCAAGAGAACCGTCTAATAAAAAACCAACTGAGTATTGGAGAATATCCCGTCAGGTTAGCTAACATTACCCAGCCTGTACTCAATATTTTCGGCTCTTACGATCATTTAGTACCGCCAGATGCGTCTATTGCACTAAGACAATATATTGGAAGCAAGGACTATCAAGAAGAGGAAGTAAAAGCGGGACATATAGGCGTGTTCGTTAGCGGGAAATCACAAGCCATAGTACCCAAGAAAATTAATGACTGGCTTTTAGAAAGAGATTAAGGAAAGCAAGAACATACCTCACCTCCCCTAACATTTTTATGTTTTTACTTATCAGAAGGCTTTTCTGAATCTTTCATACTACTTTCTGCTTCAGATGGTGCAACGCCACCTGGACCCTCGCCCGGTTTAAACATGTTCCATACTGCCATATTACGATCAGCAATGCTGTTCATCATAGTGAGAGGGTTTGCGACTCCCATCATGGTTTGCATCTGCTCTTTAATACGGTCTTGATGCTCAAGAAATGACGCGATACTTTGCTCTAAATACTGGCTCATCATTCCTTGCATGCTATCGCCATAAAAACGAATAAGCTGCTGTAGCACTTGATTTGTCAGCAGCGTTCCATGCCCGTCCCCTTCTTGCTCACTAATGATTTGAAGAAGAATATTTCGAGTCAGGTCATTGCCTGTTTTCGAATCGAGTACTTGAAATGCTTCGCTGCTTAAAACCAGTTCTTTGACATCTTCAAGTGTGACATAGCAGCTACGTGAAGTATCATAAAGGCGTCGATTGGTATATTTTCGAAGAATTCGCAACGTGTTCTCTCTCTCTTTTCTACAGCATCTCTAATGATGAGTAGTGATTAGCTTTTATTATTGTCGGATTTTCCATAACCCTGCATCATATTAAATATCAGCTTCTGCAGTGATTCCATCGAGCCAACACTATTAGTAATGTAAGGTTTGAGCAGTGTTAATGGATCGTAACCTTCTGCCCCGGCATCCATTTGCTCTCTGACTTTTGCGATCATTTCATCCTGAAGTGACCCAACATCCGGAAGCCCCATAACTTGACGCAACTCATTCGGCGTCATCTCAATATCTACTTTAAAATTCATGTCATAACCCTTTGTTATGCCGCAGAATAAAAGACTCTTATTCACTATATAGCGATACTTACCGCAGTGCAAAATATTAGCGTCAATTTTGCTGCACTTTTCCCGGATGAACCCATACATATGCCAACACGATAGCCACAAGAGAAACGGCAGCGGCCATACTAAAAGTCACCGCTGAACCATAACTACCCCAGAGCAAACCTGCAGCCACAGCTCCTGCGGTCCCTCCTACACCAAAACCAACACTAGAAAATAATGCCTGCCCACGCCCCTGCATAGCGTCGGGAAAGTAGTGATGCACTAGCGAAATACCAACTGCATGTAAGCTACCAAATGTTGCAGCATGGAGCAGCTGCGCAACAATAACCATAAAAATATTTTCTGGCCAAAAAGCCAATAATACCCATCTCAGCACACATAACATTAAGCTAACAAGCATGATAAGACGCAGCCCTAGGTGAATAATAAGGGTATGCATAACAACGAAGACGAGTATCTCTGCAACCACACCTAAAGACCACAATATGCCAATTTCAGTGCGCGTATACTCTAGCTTTTGCATCATCAAACTAAAGAAAGTGTAGTAAGGCCCGTGTGAAAATTGAATGAGCAATGTGATAATAAAAAAAGCAATGATGTGCGGTTTAAAAACCACATCGAGAAAGCTTGGGCCTTCTAACAGAGTGCTACCTTCAGGTTTCTTAGCCTCTGGAATCAATAGTGAATTCAGCCATATAAACATCATTAAAATAAGCAGTATGAAAGGAATCCAGCTTACCGACACCTTATCTAAGATATAACCCACTAATAAAACCGTGATAATAAAGCCTATTGAGCCCCATAAACGTACCCGGCTATACTTGGATTGTGCGGCACCAAGGTGGTTGAGTGTTACCACTTCAAATTGAGGCAATACAGCATTCCAAAAAAAACTATATCCCAGCATAACAAGCGCAACGCCAATAGCTGTGTCTTGCCAAAACATAGCTATAAAAACCACCCAAGTTAGCAACGCTCCTACGCGTATAATTCGCAATCTCTGCCCGGTTTTATCCGCTATCCATCCCCATAAAGAGGGTGCAAAAATACGCGACACGTGCAGTGTTGCCATCAATAAACCTATTGTCTTAGCATCAAAATCTAACGATTTAAGATATAAAGACCAATAGGGAATCATGGCTCCTAAAAGGGCAAAATAGAAAAAATAAAAACCTGAGAGTCGTATATATGGCAAAGTGCTAACCGGGGAAAGAATCAATATTGAGATAAGATTTTATTAAGGGACATTGGCTCAGCATAATACACCCCCTGTAAACGCCGGCAACCAGCCTGCTTAAGAACTGTTGCTTGCTCATCACTCTCAACACCCTTAGCTGTTACTTCAAAGCCTTGAGCTTTACAAAACTCGATAAGAGAAAGAGCTTTATCCCTACGCGCTTGGATAAACAAGCTTGCAACAAAAGTTTTATCCAACTTGACGACGTCAACTGGATATTCAATTAACTGCATAATTGACGTATATCCAGCACCAAAGTCTACTAGGGCAAGATTAAAACCAAGGTCTTTAAGCAAAAACAATAAGCCTATGTCATCTTTCATTTTATCCATATCAAATATTTCAGTAATTTCTATTTCAAAATACTGTGGGTTAATCTGATACTTCACTATCAACTTGGATATTGTTGCTATAAAAGATTTAGAAACCAATTGAACAGCAGAAACTTTAAAGCTAATTCGCAATGCCCCCCCAAAGTGCTTAATAATGGCTTTGGAGTCTCGAAAAACACGCTCAATCACCCAGGCATCAATTTTCTCATATTGACTACTCCCCTCTGCAATAGATAAAAACTCAGAAGGCAACACTGCACCCAATACAGGAGACTGCCAGCGAATTAGTGCTTCAACGCTGCAGATAGATTCAAACATATCGACATTAAAAGCGGGTATATATACAAGCTCTAACTCAGCCGTATCAAGGTGCTTCAGTTCGAGCTCAACAGCATATTTTCGGCGGGATTTTGCAGCTAATTCTTCAGAGTAAAAAGAGATACGATTTTTACCCGCTTTCTTTGCTTCATACATTGCAGCATCAGCATTATTTACTAGGTCTTCTTTGGTTAAAGCATCATCTGGAAAAACAGCTACGCCAATACTCAACGAAACAGGGAACGTACCTTCATCACACTCAAGACCATTATGGCAGATAGCGAGTATCCTATCTGCTAAACCACTCGCATGAAGCTCGTCACTCAAACCACAAATAACCACTGCAAACTCATCGCCCGCCAGCCTAGCTGAAGATGCATTGTCAATATCATAACGAGGAATAATTTGATCCGTTGCTCTAACGACTAAACTTAATCGCTCTGCAAATACTTTAAGCAGCAAATCTCCCATGGTATGCCCATAGGTATCGTTCACAAACTTAAAGTTATCAATATCTATATAAAAGAGCGCTGTTTTTGTACCACTAAATTCAGACCTTTTTATCATTTTTTCAACGGCATTATGAAACATACGCCGATTATATAACTTGGTAAGTGTGTCTTTTTCTGCCAATTCTTTAGTTAAACGATAAGACTGGTCAAGAGAGTCATACAAGTGACTAAATGTTCGGCTTAGCCCGCCTATCTCATCTTGTGAAACAGAAGCGACAAAACCACTTCCATCTTCAACATTCACACTCGATAGCTCTTTTTCAAGTTGATGGATAGGACCTGTAACGTAACGCTGAATCAGGTAGATAAGCGAAAAATAACTCAAAACAGCTATCAAAACAAAGCTAATAAAAAGGCTTAGTTTAAGCTTGTTAAACTTTTGCGCTAATAACGGCTCAGATACGCCTAGCGATAATGAGCCAAAAGCCACCGGGGCATGCACAACTAAAGACTCTTCAGCATGATGGGCACCAACATGCCCCTGCCCAAACCACTGATAAACAAGGCCTTTAGAAATTTGCTCCTTGATTTTTTTATCAAACAAGGTCGGACTCACCTCTACAACAATAGCGATAGATGAGCTCGTAGAAAAATTGATAGGTGCCTTGAAAGTATTTTGATCAATTATTCGAACAAATAACATATGAGACTCGCCTAAAGGACCATGCATATCGGCCCATTCTGCTTGCTTTGCTTCAAAAGCATCTCTAACCATTTCTACTTGATAACGGCTAATCTCAGAAAAAGGATCTAGGCTGTTTTCGTAATAGTATTCAACTTTTCCTTGGGGCCTGATAAGCGCCACTGAAAAGTAGTCGGATGAAAGCGTATTAAGCTCTTTGATAGAGTTTTCTAACCCCTTTTCAAGAGCCAGCGCTTTAAACAACTTGTCTTGACTAGAAAAATAGTTCTGCAGACTACTATTATATAATAGTGAATCAATAAAACTTTCAGCCACGTTTGTATACTTTTCAAACAGTGCCGTAAGCTCAGTGACTTGCAGATCGAGCGTGCGCTCCTCTAAATCAATAATCGATTGTTTTTGAGTGTTATATACACCGACAACAGCAACCAAGTAACCGATAATTAATACGGGCAAAATCAATAAACTTATACGTTTATTGAGCGTCACGATACTTCTTCGCTGCATTAATAATTCTATGGCGCAGAGTCATATTCGCATCAGAAATAATGCGGTAGCTATGACTATTATCGATAGCTTCTGTTGTAGGGTAGATATTAGTATCGCTCAAAACATCTTCTGGTAATTGTTTCAATGCGCGCTTATTAGGAGTGGCAAGACCTAGCCATTCACTATTCAAAGCAGCGTTCGACGGCTGATTAATAAACTCAACAAATTCAAGGGCTAACTCTTTCTTTGGAGACCACTTCATTATAGAAAAGCAGTCCATCCAAATCGCTGTACCCTCTTCAGGGTAAACAAACGCCCACGCTTCGCTCTGGCTCATTTCATTTAGTGAAAACTGATCTCCAGAATACCCAAGAGCCATATACATTTGCCCTTCTCTTTGCTTTGCATATGTCAGAGAGTACCCATAGCCTAACAACGAAGGCGCTTGGTTTTTCAAATGTATAAATGCTTCTTGAAGTTCATTTTTATCTTCAGTATTAATACTCTTCCCGTCAAGTAGCAGTGGAGCGACGAGAGTGTCTATAGCATCCTCAACCATCACCACGTGCCCTTGATACTCTTGCTTGGGATAAAGTAAGTGTCGCCATGAAGTCGGCGCAGGCACCACTTTTTCTTTATTGTAAATGATACCTAATGAGCCCCATAAATAAGGCAGCCCAAAATTCCCACAACTTTCTTTCCAATGAGGGTCGGTATCTATGAGAGACGGCACATTGCCAGGAGACAAAGCTAATAGCTTATTGTTCTTACCGAATAACTGCGCACTAATACTATCGAAAACAGCTAAATCAAAACCCTTTCCATTACCTGAACCTAGAACTTCATCACGGTCCTCATCACTATCATAAAAAACTAAGTTAACTTTATGTCCTGTCTTTTCTTCCCACTTATCAATCAATTCCTGCGAAATATAATCTTCCCAAATATAGACTTTAAGCTCATCAGAAAAAACAACAGAAGACCAAAAACACAATATGAATAGCGATAGAGTTTTTTTCATAATATATGCAATTATAAATAGGTGACGGTAAAGCTATTAAGGTAAATAGCGTATCAATTAAGCAATGCTGAATTAAGAATAGACTAAAAAATTGGAGTTTGACCAATAGCATCACTGCTATTGGTCAAAAAAACGAAGACTTAGAGCTCTGTAACACCGCCCATGTAAGGAAGAAGCGCATCTGGCACGATAATACGACCATCGGCTGTTTGGTAGTTCTCTAGAACAGCAACCAAGGTACGGCCTATTGCCAAACCTGAACCATTTAGCGTATGTAACAATTCAGGTTTACCTGTTTCAGGATTTCTCCAGCGAGCCTTCAAACGACGCGCTTGAAAATCAGTCATGTTCGATACTGAGGAAATTTCACGGAATTTATCCTGACCGGGCAACCAAACTTCTAAATCATATGTTTTAGCCGCACCAAAACCTAAATCACCACCACACAGAGCAACCACGCGATACGGTAAGTTAAGTTTTTGTAGAATGGCTTCTGCATGCTGCGTCATTGCCTCTAGAGTTTCCCAAGAGGTGGATGGCTCAACAATCTGCACCATTTCTACTTTTTCAAATTGGTGCTGACGAATCATACCGCGAGTATCTTTACCAGACGCTCCTGCTTCTGAGCGAAAACATGGCGTATGTGCCGTAAATTTAACGGGTAACTGAGTTGCATCGACAATTTCATCACGGACAATGTTAGTCACAGGTACTTCTGCTGTCGGTATCAAGTAAAACTGACGATCACCAAAAGGAACCTTGAATAAGTCTTCACCAAACTTAGGCAACTGCCCTGTTCCTTTAAGGCTATCTTCATTAACCATGTAAGGTACGTAAGCCTCAGTGTAACCATGCTCTTCAGTTTGTACATCTAGCATAAACTGAATCAATGCACGGTGCATACGTGCCATTTTACCCGTCATCAGCGCAAAGCGAGACCCCGTTATTTTGGCCGCTGTTTCAAAATCCAAACCTCCATTGCGCTCGCCTAGTGCGACATGATCTAACGGGTCAAAATCTAGCTCGCGTGGTGTACCCCAACGACGCACTTCAACATTATCATCTTCACTGTCGCCAGACGGAACAGACGCATCTGGCAAGTTAGGAACGCCTAGCAAAATATCATCTAAATCAGCGGCAATCTCGCCTAGTTTACGTTTGGCTTCGTCTAACTGATCACCTAACGTTTGAACCTCTGCTAACAGCGGTTGAATATCTTCACCCGATGCTTTCGCTTTACCGATCTGTTTAGAACGAGTATTACGCTCATTCTGTAAGTTTTCGCTCAGAATTTGTGCGTCACGACGCAACGCTTCCAACTCATTAAAACGAGCAACAGGAAATGCATATTTTTTCTTTGCAAGCTGTTCAGCAACAGCTTCAGGGTTCTCTCGAACAATTTTTGAATCTAACATGAGTTTTTAAACTACCTTATCTAAAACAGGCGGGTGATCCATATACCAGCTGACAGAGCAGCAATGCACATCAAAACACTTAATAATACATAAATTAATGCGGACATTATATGTCCTTCCTGCACCAGTGCCACTGTCTCTAAAGAGAAAGATGAAAAAGTTGTGAAGGCTCCCAAAAAACCAACCATCAACAACGGTCGTAATTCTGGAGACAATCGCGTTTTCTCCATAATAAGAACAAACAAAACACCCATGACAAGCGAACCCAATACATTACACGCCAACGTTCCTATAGGTAACTTATCGGCCTTATCATTGAGAACACCGGCTAACCAGAAACGACTAGCCGCCCCTAAAGCTCCACCGACAGCGACTGCTAGGATAGTTTGCATACCTTATCCTTTATCCTGATACCGTTTGATTGGGCTTTGCTCATCTAGCATCCCAAGCTGTTGAAGTTTAGCATTTATTTTCTGTTCAAGACCACGCTCACTTGGCTGGTAATAACGGCGAGACGCTATCTCTTGTGGAAGGTATTTCTCTCCCGCAGCATAGGCATTAGGCTCATTATGCGCATAGCGGTATTCCTCGCCGTAGCCGAGGTCTTTCATTAGCGAGGTAGGTGCATTACGTAAATGTACCGGCACTGGATAGTCAGGATCACTACGTATTTGTGCCCGACACTCGTTAAATGCCATATATACAGCATTACTTTTGGGCGCACTGGCACAATAAATTGCGGCTTGTGCAATCGCACGTTCACCTTCTGCAGGACCGACCCTCTCAAAGGCGTCCCATGCTGATAATGCCACCTGCATAGCACGCGGATCAGCATTACCTATATCTTCAGAGGCAATTGCAACCAATCTACGTGCGATATAGAGAGGATCGCATCCACCTTCTAGCATACGACAATACCAATATAAGGCACCATCAGGAGAAGAGCCACGTACCGACTTATGAAATGCGGAAATCATATCGTAAAAAATATCGCCTTGCTTGTCATAACGGCGCCCGCTACTTTGTAGCACCTCTTTTAAAACAGACTGCGATATTTTTTCAACACCTTTATCAGAAACAGCCAAATCCACGGCTATTTCAAGCAAGTTCAATGCACGCCGAGCATCACCATCAGCAGCACGAGCAAGTTGCTCTAAGACTCCTTCTTCAAATTTAAAAGCCCGCTCCCCCAAGCCTGTAGCTTTATCTGCTAAAGCATGCTGAATAACCTCTAAAGACTCATCATCAGTCAGGTTACGCAGCAAATAAACGCGCGCACGTGATAACAAGGCATTATTTAATTCAAACGAAGGGTTTTCGGTGGTTGCACCAATAAATAAAAAAGTGCCATCTTCAATATAAGGTAAGAAAGCGTCTTGCTGAGACTTGTTAAAGCGATGCACCTCATCCACAAATAAAATCGCTTTGCATTGCCGAGTAGCCCTAACCTGCTTTGCCTCTTCTACTGCAGCCCTGATCTCTTTAACACCGGATAAAACAGCTGAAAGTGTCATAAAATGAGCATCGCAGGTATGCGCAATAATTTTGGCCAGAGTAGTTTTACCCACGCCAGGCGGCCCCCAAAATATCATGGAGTGCAATGCGTTCTGCTCTATGGCTTGGCGAAGTGGTTTTCCTGCTGACAATAGATGAGATTGACCGACGTAACCCTCCAAGCTGTTAGGCCGCATTCTTGCCGCCAACGGCTGATAAGGAGGCGCTATATCATCAAACAGATCACTCATCAGGCCTCATCACTCACAATGACATCGGTACCTTTGGGAGGTGTAAACTTAAACAAAGCATCATCCATGGATTCGTTGATAACAGAATCACGTAATAAAATTGTTGTTTGCTGTCCCAGCACATCTTGCAACATCAGCTCAGACATAACACCACCAATAAAATACAAGCGGATTCGCTGAAAACTGCTTTGATCATCTTTTGGTAATAACTCAAATAGCTGCTCATTTTCTTGATTGATAGGCAAGAATATTTCAAATTTTTCAGCCAGTTCAACAACATTACCATTTAAAATAAGCGCGGCCCCATTGGTTTGCTTAGGGTCAACCGGCTTACGCGTTGCTTGCTCAAGATCCGGATCATAAATCCACATATACTCGCCATCACTCACAATAAGCTGAGGGAACGGGCTTTGCGTTTCCCAGCGAAACTGTCCGGGACGCGCCACTTTCATTGAGCCCTTAGAGACTTCCGCAGCATTACTCTGATCGCTACGAGTTACCTGCTCAAAGTTAGCACTAAAACGCTCATAGCCTTTTAGCACCTGCTTTAACGCCTCTGTCGGTGTTGATGCTTCTGCCAACGCTAGCATTGGCATAACCGCTAAAGAGAGAGTTGCACACAATTTATATAATCTATTCATTATTTACCCTATTAAACTATTTGGCTGACAACGATTAACCTCTTACCGGAGGTGGTGCCAATACTTCTCGCTGCCCATTGGATCCAGCCTCAGTAACAACCCCTGCCGCTTCCATTGTTTCTATCATGCGAGCCGCACGGTTATAACCAATTTTCATTTTACGCTGCACACTAGAGATAGATGCTTTGCGAGTTTCTGTAATAAAAGCGACTGCTTCGTCATATAGAGGGTCTTGCTCATCATCAAACAAACCGCCAGATGCAGCTCCGCCTTCCGATCCAGAATCGTTCAGCACCGCATCAATATACACAGGCGCGCCCACCTGCTTCCACGCCTCTACGACACGATGCACTTCATCATCACCAACAAAAGCACCGTGCACTCGGTTAGGAACACTGGTTCCGGCAGGCAGATACAACATATCGCCGTTACCCAGCAAGTTTTCAGCACCGGATTGGTCTAAAATTGTCCGCGAATCAATTTTCGAAGACACTTGGAATGCAATTCTTGTAGGCACGTTAGCCTTGATCAAACCCGTAATAACATCAACGGAAGGTCTTTGCGTTGCCAAAATCAGATGAATACCTGCCGCACGGGCTTTTTGAGCAATACGTGCAATAAGCTCTTCTACTTTTTTACCAACAATCATCATCATGTCAGCAAACTCATCAATGATGACAACAATATAAGGTAACGTTTCTAAAGCTGGCGCTGGCGTGCCAAATGGCTCGCCATGCTCTTCAGCATTCCAAAGCGGATCAAGCAATGGTTTACCTTGCTGCTCAGCAGCTTTAACTTTGTCATTGAAACCAGCAAGATTACGCACGCCCATTTTCGCCATTAAGCGATAACGGCGTTCCATCTCGCCTACGCACCAACGTAAGCCGCCTGCCGCTTCTTTCATATCAGTGATCACAGGTGTGAGCAGATGCGGAATACCTTCATAAATAGAAAGCTCCAACATTTTGGGGTCGACCATCATCAAACGTACTTCCTCTGGCGTTGCCTTAAACAACAGGCTCAGAATCATTGCGTTAACACCCACAGATTTACCTGATCCGGTGGTACCCGCAACCAATAAATGCGGCATTTTTGCAAGATTAGCCACCACAGGATTACCGGCTATATCATTACCCAGCCCGAGCGTTAACCGAGAAGAAGCCTCGTTATATGGCTTTGAGTTAAGTACTTCGCTCAAGCGCACCATTTGGCGACTTGCATTAGGAATCTCAATACCAACAACCGACTTCCCTGGAATAACTTCGACAACACGCACACTAGATATAGCCAAGGAGCGCGCCAAATCTTTGGCCAAATTGGTGATTTTACTCACCTTAACACCCGGTGCAGGCTGTATCTCAAAACGTGTAATAACAGGGCCGGGATTGACCTCTACCACCTCTGCAATAACGCCAAAATCCTTTAACTTACTTTCAAGTAAGCGTGACATATCTTCCAGCTCTTCTTCCGAATAACCGTGGTCCGTTTGCAGCTCAGGAGGGTCTAGTAAATCGAGTGAGGGTATTTTTCGTAACGAACGAACCGGCCGACGTTCTTTATTTTGAATATTATTATCTTGGTCATCACTTTGAATAGGCTGATGAGCTTCGGCCAATGGAACAATTTTAAGCTCTTTTTTAGGCTCTTTAACAGCAGAAGCTTGCATAACACTGGCATTCTGAGACTGCGCTTTTACCACTTCAGGAGGCATAGACAACTCATTAGCACTAGGTTCTGACATAACATCTCTGATAGGCAAAGAACCCTTAACAGTCTCTTGCCTAACATTATCCGGCTTAACAATATCCGTCACTAAAGGAGGGACTGCCTTTCTCTTATCTTCTCTTGGTAAGACCTGTGACGGTGCTTGCTCATTATGAACCGAAGCAGACTCTTCGTTCACTGCTTTTAATGATGGGCCCGATGATATTGAAAAATGCTCCTCATCCACACTGTTAAAATTGGGCTCAAAACGCTCTCTTATGCGCTCTTTTAATGATTTTGTTGTGCTGTTCTCTGCACTAGCTAAAGCGTTCTCTCTTTCTGAGACGCGTTCTTCAGCGTTATTGCCTTCACTGCTTGAACTCAACAATGCAGAGAGTCCACGATAAGTAGATAACACCCAAGCGCCTAAGCGGTTTTGGATGCTGTCCCACGAAAGCTCCATATAGAAAGTACAACCCATACCGGCAGCTGTTACTAACAAGACAGTACTACCGAGTAAACTAAACCAAGAAACCATCCAGTCGGACAGTGCTTGACCAACAATACCACCGCTCGTAAATGGGAAGCCTAATGATTGATTTGAAAGATGAATAGACGCCAAAGTACATAAAGAGGCCATCAATAAAAGAATGCCGAATGTACGCAACATAACAAAAGGAAGCCCATCTAAAAGCGACACCTCTTTGCGCACCATAAAGCGCACAGTAGGAACAAGGATAATCATGGGCAAAAGCCAAGCGGCTATTCCAAGAAAAGAAAACAGCAAGTCGGTCATCCAAGCCCCAAATATACCCGTCCAGTTACTCACGACAGGGTGGTAACCAAGGTGAGACCAACCAGGGTCTTTTGGATGATAACCAAGCATACCTAAAAGCATATAGGTACAACTCATGATAATTAAAAACAACACGCAAACTTTTACGACACGCGCTAGCAGCTCAGAAAAAGCATAGGGGCTTGTTGGGAGCTTATTTTTCACTCATATTCCTTTTAATCTTAAGTACTTACTACGAACATTTAAAAATAACACAATTCAACTAATGGTATCGAAGGCTCTTGATAGATACACACAGTTAACAATCTGTTAATAAATTAAACTCTCACTATTATCCCACCGATAACACGCTATAGTTATATTTGAAAATAAAAAATCCCATCAAATGCTATAAGAGGTTATAGACATGAGTTTAGCCAATCTGTTTCAAAATAACTCACGTGTATTGACCTTTACGATTGCTAATAGTCATTTTGGCATAGATGCCCGCAATATCCTCTCTTTTTCAGATGAATATAAACACATACAACTAGCCAGTCATGCCCAGCATCCTAGCTTTCTTGGCTATTTAGATTACCGAGATACGCTGATCAATGTTTATGATAGTGCGACCTTACTTAATAGAAAACGAAACTGGGATGATAAAAACCAATTAATTGCTGATATTGACACCTATAAGCAAGCACACATCGACTGGGTTCAGGCACTAGAACGAAGTATTACTTTCGATGAAAGCTTTACACTCGCAAGGGATCCGAAGATGTGTGCGTTTGGGCAATGGTTCTGTAGTTTTAAAACAGAAGATGCCGACCTGCTCACTGCACTTGAGAAGATTGATAAACCTCATCAGCTAATTCATCAGCTAGCTGACACTCTATTGGAGATGAAAAACAATGGAGACGCCGAACGCGCTATACGCTTACTGTCGATAGAGAAAGGAACAACACTTAAAAAGCTTGTGCGCTCATTAGAACAAATCTCCGGTATGCTTAAACGAGAAATGCACCCCGTCATCATCCACCTCACACTTGATGGCAAGACCCCCTCTTTCTCTTTAGCTCTAGATGAAGTCGATGACATAATTGACTACGAAATTGAGGATCTTGACACAGGAACAGCGCAAGCACTGAGTCACGAACCGCTAAAAGGTTACTTGAGACATAAGTCAGGTCAACGCTATATGATGCTGTGTGTCGAAAAATTATCGACTCAAATTAGAAAAATATCTTCTTTTGAGGATTGTATTTCTTAAGCGCTCCCCTCATCATATTTTCATAAAACACAGACACGTATAGTTTAAGGCAAGCATTCATGAGCGAAACTCAACATCACAAACTTCTCATCCTTGGTTCTGGCCCTGCTGGATACACCGCTGCAATCTATGCAGCACGCGCCAACCTTAACCCTGTTGTTATCACAGGAATGGAAGCTGGCGGCCAGCTCACCACAACAACCGATGTCGACAACTGGCCAGGAGATGTTCAAGGTGTTCAAGGCCCTGAACTTATGCAGCGTATGCAGCAACACGCGGAACGCTTCGATACCACTGTATTGTTCGATCACATACATACTGTTGATGTAGAAAACCGTCCATTCACTTTAACAGGTGATATGGGTGTTTATACCTGTGATTCTCTCATCATTTGTACAGGAGCATCAGCACAGTACTTAGGTCTTGAGTCTGAAGAAGCGTTTAAAGGCAAAGGTGTCAGTGCTTGCGCAACATGCGATGGTTTCTTCTATCGCGGACAAAAAGTGGCTGTTATCGGTGGCGGTAATACCGCAGTAGAAGAAGCACTTTACTTATCAAACATTGCTGATGAAGTAACACTTATTCATCGTCGCGACTCTCTTCGCTCAGAAAAGATTCTTCAGGACAAACTGTTTGATCGTGCTGAAAATGGCAATATCAATATCATCTGGAACCATCAACTTGACGAAGTGCTGGGCGATGATTCTGGCGTGACAGGTTTACGCTTGAGTAGTACAGATGGCACTTCTACTCAAGAGCTCGACTTAGCGGGCGTATTCATCGCTATCGGACACAAGCCTAACACCAGTATTTTTGAAGGCCAACTTGAGATGAACAATGGCTACCTTAAAATCCAATCCGGATTAGAAGGCAAAGCTACTCAGACTAGCGTAGAAGGCGTTTTTGCTGCCGGAGATGTATGTGACCACATCTACCGTCAAGCGATCACTTCTGCAGGCTTTGGCTGTATGGCAGCACTAGACGCCGAACGCTATTTAGATGACCTGGCTAAATAGATGCCTGTATAACCCAAAATAACACAACAGACCAAAGGTCTATTTTGCCTTTGGTCTTTTTTGAACATTTCACATGATTCCTTGGTTACACCCTACTAAATTAATCTTTCCTGATACGAGTTCAGCACTAGATGAGCCAGACGGCTTGCTTGCAGCCGGTGGCGATCTTTCTCCAAAGCGGTTGGTTGCTGCTTATAAACACGGTATTTTCCCGTGGTTCAGCCAAGACGACCCCATTCTTTGGTGGAGCCCAAACCCTCGATGCGTATTATTTCCTGAACAAATACATATCTCTCGTAGCATGCGTAAGCACCTCAAAAAGGGCCGCTATCGTGTTTCTTTTGATGAAGCATTTGCTGACGTCATACAAGCCTGCGCAAGCACCCGCCAAGAGTCTACAGGCACTTGGATATCGCCAGAGATACAAGAAGCCTACATCGAACTCCACCAACAAGGTGTTGCCCATTCTGTAGAAGTCTGGGACAACGAGCAATTAATTGGTGGTTTATACGGATTAGGAATAGGCAAACTCTTTTTTGGCGAGTCCATGTTCAGTTTTCAAGTGAATGCATCAAAAGTTGCCTTTATAGCACTATGCAAACAATTAAAAATCTGGGGGTATCCATTAATAGATTGCCAAGTTCATAATGATCATTTAGAAAGTTTAGGGGCTACTAATATTCCCCGCGATGAATTTATACATTACATTAGGCAATATATAGATACAGAAACGCACCACCCATGGAGCTTCAGTGAGCACAGCGCTACGCTAGGTATTGAAAGTTAATGACAGAGCTTAAAGAGTTACATTTTTTTGCAACACCAGAGCATAACTGTAGCTATATTGAAGGCTACAAGGCTAAAACGCTTTTCGTCGACCCGCATTCAAGTATCTCAGTCAATGCCTTTAGCCAGCTATCCAATCTTGGCTTCAGGCGCAGTGGCAAACATACCTACCGCCCTCATTGCGATAATTGCCAAGCCTGTATTTCTGTCAGAGTTCCTGTTGATCTGTTTCAACCGAATAAAACACAACGGCGTATTATTAATAAGAATAAAGACCTGGTTGTAAAAAAATCAACGCCCCACTACAGCGATGAATACTTCAAACTCTACTCTGATTACATAACATATCGCCACGCTGATGGTGACATGTTCCCCCCCAACAAAGAACAGTTCATAAACTTCTTAATTGAAGGCGAGCAACCATGTGATTTTTTAGAGTTTTACTTAGACGATAAGCTCATTGGGGTCGCGGTTACCGATCAACTCGTACAAGGATTGTCTGCCACATACACTTTTTTCACCCCAGACCCTGATTTACAAAAACGAAGTTTAGGATCTTACGCCATTCTTTGGCAAATAGAAGAATGCCGCCGACTAAACCTTGAATACCTATATATGGGCTATTGGGTACAGTCTTGTCGCAAAATGAAGTATAAAATCGCCTATCGTCCTTTAGAGTTTTTAATCGATGGCCAATGGATTCTCATCAGATAACAATAAAAGAGCCAATACTCTTTGATATCCTTAGATAATTCAGGCAGAATACTGCGCTCTGATAATAGGACATTGTTCGAAATCAGCCCTTTCACAGGTAGGTAACGAATGGCTAAAGAAGATAGCATTGAAATGGAAGGTACCGTGGTTGACACGCTACCAAACACCATGTTTCGCGTAGAGCTTGAGAATGGTCACGTAGTTACCGCTCATATCTCAGGCAAAATGCGTAAAAACTACATCCGTATTTTAACGGGTGACAAAGTAAAAGTTGAACTAACACCATACGATTTGACCAAAGGCCGCATCGTATATCGTGCCCGTTAGTACAATCGATCTGGCTTAACTTTATTGTTAAACCAGATCCGAAAGTTCCACAGTGGCAGCCCTAGGCTGCCACTGTTACATTTAGCACTATTTCATTCTGATCATCTACTGACACCTGCACTTCTCCACCCTCTTCTGCAAGATCACCAAATAGAATCATCTCAGCCAATGGCTTTTTAAGCTTCTCTTGAATCAAGCGCTTCATTGGGCGAGCACCCATTTTTTCATCGTAACCGTGCTCACCTAACCAAGTACGCGCATCATCATTAACATGCAAGACCACTTTTTTATCGTCTAACTGAGCCTGCAGTTCTGTTAGGAACTTATCAACTACGCCCATAATGATATCTGGCGACAACGCTTTAAACTGTATAACAGCATCAAGGCGATTACGGAACTCAGGCGAGAACAAGCGTTTAATCGCTTCCATACCATCTGTAGAGTGATCTTGATGAGAGAAACCAATTGAAGGACGACTCATTGCATCGGCACCAGCATTGGTTGTCATAACCAATATCACATTACGAAAATCAGCTTTACGACCATTGTTATCCGTCAATGTACCGTTATCCATCACCTGCAGAAGAATGTTGAATACTTCGGGGTGAGCTTTTTCAATTTCATCCAACAACAAAACACAGTGTGGTGACTTGGTTACGGCTTCTGTTAATAGACCACCTTGGTCATAACCAACGTACCCAGGAGGTGCGCCAATTAAGCGAGATACGGTATGACGCTCCATATACTCAGACATATCAAAGCGAATCAACTCAATCCCCAAAATACGTGCAAGCTGGGTTGTCACCTCTGTTTTACCAACACCTGTAGGGCCTGAGAACAAGAAATTTCCCACGGGCTTATGCGGATCATTCAAACCAGCACGCGACAAACGAATAGCCGAGGATAACGAAGAGATCGCTTCTTCTTGACCCAACACAACCATTTTCAAATTATTATCGAGCTTTTTAAGCTGCTCTTTATCCGATATTGAAACCGTTTTTGGCGGTATACGCGCTATTTTAGCAACGACGGATTCAACTTCATGCACATCAATAATCGGCGTACGGTCTTCTTCACTCAACAATCGCTGATAGGCACCCGCTTCATCGATAACATCAATAGCCTTATCAGGCATGTGCTTGTCATTAATATATCGATCAGCGAGCTCTGCAGCGGCGCGTAGTGCCTCGTCTGTATATTCTATATCGTGGTGCTGTTCAAACTTTTTACGCAGCCCACACAAGATCTCATATGTCTCCTGCACACTAGGCTCAAGCACATCAACTTTTTGAAAACGTCTAGCTAAGGCACGGTCTTTCTCAAAAATACTTCTAAATTCTTGGAAAGTTGTAGAACCAATACAGCGTAAGTCACCCGAGCTTAGTAAGGGTTTTAATAGATTAGAAGCATCCATTGAGCCGCCCGACGCTGCCCCCGCTCCAATGATCGTATGAATTTCATCTATAAAGAGAATCGCATTGTCTTTAACTTTGACTTCATTTAACAATGCTTTAAGGCGTTTTTCAAAATCACCTCGATATTTAGTACCCGCCAGCAATGCGCCCAGATCAAGCGAATAAACGACGCTACCGGTCATTACATCGGGAATCTGCTCTTCAACAATTAACTTAGCCAAGCCTTCTGCAACAGCCGTTTTACCAACGCCTGCCTCGCCCACTAATAATGGATTATTCTTGCGACGCCTAGAAAGAATCTGAATAACACGCTCAACCTCCGCACTACGCCCAATCAATGGATCTATTCGCCCTTCTCCAGCTTCCTGATTAAGATTAACGGCATACTTGCTCAGCGCGCTAGGCTCACTGTTCTTTGTTGCTTCATCAGACTCTAGCAAGCCCTCACCATCATGCTCATCCTGACTTACACGAGAAATACCATGTGAAAGATAGTTAACAACATCAATACGCTCGACGCCTTGCTGCTGCAAAACGAACACCGCGTGACTCTCTTGTTCACTAAAGATGGCAACAACGACATTTGCCCCCGTCACTTCGTTTTTGCCCGAAGACTGCACATGAAATACAGCACGCTGTAAAACACGCTGAAAGCCCAACGTAGGCTGAGTTTCCATCGCAGGGATGTTTTCGGGTAATAGCGGTGTTGTTTCTTCAATAAACAAACTCAACGCTGTTCGAATTGTATCGACATCAGCACCACAGGCCGCCAGCACTCTATGTGCATCTCTGTTATCGAGTAGAGCTAACAGCAGATGCTCAACCGTCATAAATTCATGGCGGCTTTCACGTGCACCTTTGAAAGCAGCACTTAATGTATCTTCAAGTTCACGATTTAACATAGCTATGTCTCCGCTAAACAGCCTCTACTTCAGATAACAAAGGATGCTTATTATCTTTAGAGTATTGATTCACTTGAGCCGCTTTAGTTTCAGCAACATCACGAGAAAAAGCACCACAAACACCTTTACCTTCATTATGAACAGCCAACATGACCTGTGTCGCTTGCTCTTGCGTCATGCTGAAAAAAATCATTAACACCTCAACAACAAACTCCATGGGGGTGTAATCGTCATTTAACAATAGCACACGATACATAGGTGGCTTTTTTAGCTTAGGCTTTGCTTCTTCTGTTGCCAAACTTCCGTCATCTGAAAAAGGCTCATCCCCTTGCTCTCCCTCTGATGCACCACGAATCACATTTCTATATCTTTCGGCCTTCATGAACAATCTCTAATAAAAAATGATGGATAAACTTAAGAACAATTAGCGTCATCGAGTCACAATGTTATACTTAATTTACACAGGAGTGGTAAATCTACTACCAGAAGTCCCTGCATTCATGAGTCGCGCCTCTCAATAAAATCATTGTAGCAGGTGTGAGCTTTGCAGTTCAGGCATACTCTCTGCTAGTAGTCCTGTAAATTAGTCAAAATTGGAGTTTGAAATGCAGACAGGGAAAGTAAAGTGGTTCAATAATGCCAAAGGCTTCGGATTTATCATCGCTGATGAAAATCCAGATGAAGATCTATTTGCCCACTATTCAGCTATACAAGTCGAAGGGTACAAAAGCCTTAAAGCCGGACAACCCGTCAGTTTCGAAACAACTCCTGGCCCCAAAGGCCTTCATGCCGTCAATATAACTCCATTGCCACAGCAACAGCCGGTAGAAGTAGAGGCCGAGGCACAAGTATAAATTGACACTACAAAAACCAGCTAAATCTAGCTGGTTTTTATCATCATCGTCAGTGACACTGTATTCTTTACATGCCTTGAATGATAGCCTCACCAAACTCAGAAGATGTCAGTAACGTTGCACCATCCATTAAGCGCTCAAAATCATAAGTAACAGTTTTCTCACCAATAGCAGCATTAACCCCTTTAAGAATTAAATCTGCCGCTTCAGTCCAGCCCATATGCCGCAGCATCATCTCTGCTGACAAAATTAAAGATCCTGGGTTTACCTTATCTTGCCCTGCATATTTTGGTGCTGTTCCATGCGTCGCTTCAAAAATAGCAATGCTATCTGATAAATTTGCCCCTGGTGCAATACCAATTCCACCTACTTCCGCTGCTAATGCATCAGACAAGTAATCCCCATTAAGGTTTAATGTAGCAATAACATCATACTCTGCCGGGCGCAGCAGTATTTGCTGCAACATGGCATCGGCAATAACATCTTTTACTACGATATCCTTACCTGTTTCTGGATGTTTAAAAACCATCCACGGACCACCATTTAATAACTCAGCACCAAACTCTTGAACCGCCAGCTCATAACCCCACTCTTTAAAAGCACCTTCGGTAAATTTCATGATATTACCTTTGTGTACCAGTGTTAACGACTCGCGATTATTATCAATACAATACTGTAATGCTTTACGCACTAAACGCTGCGTACCCTCTTTTGATACAGGTTTAACCCCTATACCACAGTTATCTTCAAAGCGAATTTGTGTGACGCCCATTTCCTCGGTTAGAAACTTAATAACTTTTTTAGCTTCTACAGACCCTGCTTTCCACTCGATTCCTGCATAGATATCTTCAGAGTTCTCCCTAAAAATAACCATATCTACATCGCCAGGCTGAACAACAGGACTAGGCACCCCTTTAAACCACATCACAGGCCGCTGGCAGACGTAAAGATCTAACTCTTGTCGCAACGCTACATTTAAGGAGCGAATACCACCGCCTACTGGCGTAGTCAAAGGCCCTTTAATACCCACAACAAATTCTTTAAATGCTTCCAACGTCTCTTCAGGCATCCATGTGTCTTGGTCATATAACTGCGTTGCTTTTTCACCTGCATACACCTCCATCCATGAGATTTCACGTTTTCCGCCATACGCTTTTTCGATAGCGGCGTTCACCACATGCATCATCGGCGGCGTGACATCTACACCTATTCCGTCACCAGTAATAAAGGGAATGATAGGATTAAGAGGCACATTCAGTGAATAGTCTGCATTAACGGTAATCTTCTCACCTTGAGCCGGTATTTGAATATTGCTGTATGTCATCGCTCTACTCCATTAATAGCTATTAAATAGATTCGTAGAAATATGTGTCAGCAGGCATAATTAACAAAAACATCCAAACAATTACGCCGCCCTACTTTACTCATACTACAGAAACAGGACCTATGTCTAATATCTTGATTATCAACAAGCCCTTTCAAGTACTCACTCAGTTCACTGATCAAGACGGCCGAAAAACATTAGCTGACTTCATCAAAAAGCCGGGGTTTTACGCAGCAGGAAGGCTTGATTACGACTCAGAAGGATTACTTATTCTGACAAATGACGGGACCCTACAACACACGCTTGCACACCCTAAATTCAAAATGGAAAAGACGTATTGGGCACAAGTAGAAGGCGATATTACTGATAGCGCCTTAGAGCAGCTACGTAACGGTGTAGAACTTAAAGACGGTAAAACACGACCAGCAAAAGCCAAGCTAATACCAGAACCCACTGTATGGAACAGAACCCCACCCATCCGCGACCGCAAAGAGATACCGACTAGCTGGATAGAATTAAAAATAACCGAAGGTAAAAATCGCCAAGTTAGACGTATGACAGCGGCCGTTGGCTTTCCTACATTACGCCTAATCCGCTACGCTATTGGTAACTGGTGCTTAGAAAATCTACAACCCGGAGAGTTTAGAGAAGAAACGGTTAACATAGCGCCTATGCCTAAAAGCCAGAAAACACCTTCAAGAAAAGCACACTCAACACAAAACCGCTCCTCGAAAACCAACGCACGAAAACCCCGCAATCGCTAATACGGCAGAGTATTAGTACATATAGATTTTTCGTGAAGTAATGCTACTAATAGCAAATAGTTTAAAAAGTATATCTACCTATTATCACCTCCATCGATTTAACTGATAGGGTAGTGCGAAAAATCACCGTCTAATATGATCAAATATTCAGCCATGAGGTAACGTTTTATGCGTCTTGATATCGAAGCTCTACGTGTTCTTGATGTCGTTATCCAAGAAGGCAGCTTTGCCAAAGCGGCCGCTAAACTGCATAAAGCTCAATCAGCAGTTAGCTACCAAATAAAAAACTAGAACAGCAGTTTGATGTTCCTATCTTCGACCGAAGCAGCTATCGAGCGGAGCTAACACCCCAAGGACGAGTATTATGGCAAGAGGGACGGCAACTTCTACAGCAAGCTATACGCATCGAAAATCTAGCTGATCACTACTCAAAGGGCTGGGAACCCACATTTGAGCTTGTCATCGATGGCGCTCTACCGTTGGAGCCTGTCATGCGGGCCATGAAAGCGCTGGCTGAGAAAGAGATCCCAACCAAAATCCAGATTAAGGTAGAAGCATTAGGTGGCGTTCAGATGCGTTTTGATCAGGATGAAGCCAATATGATGCTCGTTGTGGATTACACTCCCAGCCCCAAACTAAATGCCATCCCGTTACCAGAAGTGCCTATGATATTAGTCACATCAAAAGATCACTGCCTCGCCCAACAAAAGGAAGTCGATCTTAACCAGCTACTAAACTATGTCGAGCTGACTATTCATGACACCAGCGAACTTCCTACTAGCAAGCGGGACTCCCTTCAATTTGGCGGCGACAAAGTGTTTTACTTACACGGCTTTGATAGCAAAAAAACCTGCCTACTGATGGGCTTAGGTTATGGCTGGATGCCATTATCACTGATTGAAACAGAACTCGCCTGTGGCGAACTAGTAGAAGTGGATTACACAAACTCCCGCCATGCATTCACCCCTAAACTAGTCTATTCAGCAGAGCTACCACTAGGCAAGGCCGGCGAACTGATCTTGAACGAAGTCATTTCAGAATTTGAAGCCTTCTCCCATTAGAAACACCATGCCCTACAAGCACATCTAAAAACTGGCTTAGTGGCAACGAGCCCCCTGCCAAGCAAAAAAAGACGCCTTTCGCTATTACAGCAATGCAACAGCACCCAACAACATCAAATTAACTGATCATCTTTAGCAAAATATTATTCTTTTTTTATCATCATTCAAACGAAAATGATTTTAATCAAGTTTGTAGGCCGAGCCATCTCAGATGACTTCAAAGCTTATGAAGCATCGAGCCATAAGCCTCATTACTCACTAACACCAGAATAAAAAAGGAATAAACAAATGACCGATCAAAGCAATCCTCTAAGACTACAAGGCATTGAGTTTACCGAGTTTGCCAGCACCAACTCTAGCTTCATGCACGATGTCTTTATCGCATTTGGTTTTTCCAAGTTAAAGCAGCACAGCAGCAAAGACATCACCTACTACAACCAGAACGATATCCACTTTTTACTCAACAATGAAAAAGCCGGATTCTCAGCCGAGTTCGCTAAGAGTCATGGCCCTGCCATCTGCTCTATGGGTTGGCGCGTGGAAGATGCTGACTATGCTTTCAAAACAGCGATTCAACGTGGCGCTAAAGCCGCTGATGACGGCAATAAAGACCTGCCGTACCCTGCAATTTATGGCATTGGCAACAGCCTGATCTATTTTATTGATAAGTTCGGTGCAAAAGGCACTATCTATGAAACTGACTTTAACCATCTAGATCAGCCCGTCATAGTTGAAGATAAAGGATTTATGAATATCGACCACCTGACCAACAACGTTTATAAAGGCACCATGCATAAATGGGCAGACTTTTATAAGAACGTGTTTGGTTTTACCGAAGTACGCTACTTCGATATCAAAGGAGAGAAAACCGCATTGATCTCTTATGCGTTGCAGTCGCCCGATGGCAGCTTCTGCATTCCTATTAATGAAGGTAAAGACGATAACAACAACCAGATTGATGAATACTTGGACATGTATAACGGCCCAGGTGTACAGCATATCGCTTTTCGCTCTAACGACCTGCTAACCTCATTAGACAAGCTGGACCGTGATGTAATCGACACGCTAGATATCAGCGACGATTATTACGAAGAAGTCTTCAACCGAGTACCCGGTGTATCTGAAGACCCTGCCCGCGTTAAGCACCACCAAGTGCTTTTGGATGGCGATGAGTCAGGCTACCTGCTTCAAATTTTTACCAAGAACCTGTTCGGTCCGATCTTTATTGAGCTAATCCAACGCAAAAACAATAATGGCTTTGGCGAAGGTAACTTCCAAGCATTATTCGACTCAATTGAGCGTGATCAAGAACGTCGCGGTGTGATCTAAAAAGCCGACCAAGGATCGTGAACAGCTTTAGGGTCTCTTACTTATCAAACCCTTTGAATTAAGAGACCTTAAGCTGAATAGCCCGACCTAACTCAAGCAGCAACTCGCTTGCGCGTTAGCGCTATCCCTAAAATTATTAATAACAACGCCGCTAAGCTGTGCCACTCAATTACTTCGCCCAAAATAAGCGCGCCAGTAAAGTACGCCACTACAGGAATCACGTAATTAATGTTCGAAAGAAACGTAGGACCTGCCGTAGCGATAACTGCAAACAAAGTAATGGTAGCAAACGCAGTCGGTCCGATACCTAACCACAACACGGATAACGTAGCCTTTAAAGAGTAGCTTTGTTGCCACGGTAGATCTTGCCACAACCACAATGGCACTATAGCGATGCTGGAAACAATCATCACACCAGCCGCCGTTACAACAGGGTTATAGGAGGGTAATCGCCTCACCAAAATGGCATTTATCGCATAACTAAAAGTGGCGAGCAAAATCAATAGACCACTCAGTAAGTTGCTGTGAGCCCCTACTAACGACGGCCAAAGCACAATCGCCACACCAGTAATACCCAACACAAAACCGAGTATTTTAAAGCGATTGAGGCTTTCCCCTAACACAAAATAATGTGCCAAAATCATTGTCGCCAACGGCATAAATGCCATCAACAATCCCGCAATGCCCGAACTAACATCCTTCTGACCGGTGGAAATCAGAAGAAATGGCAACAGGTTACCCATAATACCCAGCAGCAAAAACACAGTCCAAGCCAACGGATCGCCAGGTAAACGAAAACCCTTGGCACACATAAAAATAGTTAGGATAATCGCTGCAATCAACACCCTAAGAGCGACGATACCCACAGGGCTAAAGCTATGCAGTGAGACAGCGGTAAACATAAATGACGTACCCCACAGCAGAATGAGTAGCAGCAGAGAAAGCCAGTCTTTAACAGTAGGTATGTAGTTGTGAGTCATGTTTTTGAGTCGCTAAGCATTATTACAGGGGGAATTTAAACGACAACCTATCACTTTTTTGATGCTTTTAAAGTTTAAATGCTTTTGTAATGAGCTGCGAAGCAGCGAATTTAGAAACCCAACACGCACCAATAAATGAAAAGCGCTCTTTGATCATTTCGAAGATTTCGTCTTTATCAAAACGCCGACCAGTAACCATAGGCTTGATACTATTCTCTACTCTTTCATCTAGGGCATATATCTCCCCTACAGAATCTATCAGTAAATCACCTTCTTCATACGAGAAGAAGTGAAGATCGACATCACACTCCCATTCTGATGCACTAGAAATGTATGTGAGTTCACTTCCACCTTCGTATTTAATGATCGCTGGCCATAAAACCAAAATGCTTCCTTATGATAAATAGCATATATATCACCTGCTCATAAATGCACTTTAAACTTGAACAGAAATGACACGATCGTTTCGCTAGATTTCAGAGCCCCATTAATAACTGTATTCGGATAAATATACACAGGTCTGTCGCTACTCAGGCAAAATCCATCGTAACAACAACGCGCTTCTCACCTGAGGTTAAGGCTGGAGATCGATGCACCGCACCCAACCCATCATTGCCATGCCAGCCATCGCCCTTTAACAGTACAACATCACCCTTGCTCGCTTGCTGAATACTAGCAGCATGAGGGTATAAACCCGACTCATCATCGCTTAGCCCCATGTTACCTGCACCGAGTTTACTACGATCCACACCGCAATTTCCGAGCCATTCCGTACCCTGCCCATAATAGGTGCTGACCAGACGACAACCCAATTTATCGGTATGAAAGCGAGGGCACATAGCACGATCTAACACTTGTAACCTGAGGCCAACTTCACCAAGGTCAAACAAGCAGCTATACATGTCCAATAACAAAGCCAGATCTTCTATAAATGCGGATTGTCCCACCAAATTTGGTAATAGTGATGTAAGCGACTGTGTTGGCGTCTGATTATTGAGGACTGAACGTAGATTAAAGTTTGGATTATTATCTACTAGTTTTTGACAGTAGCTGGTGACTTCGTCAGGCAACGACCGTTGCAAAATCACCAGATTTATCGGTTCTTCATAAATAGTTGTCAGCACTTCAGGGGAATCCCCTGTTATATGGTTATCCTCACTCTGGTGACTTTTCACATAAACATTACTTCCTACTAGCTCCGCAGCAGCCACACAATCACCTATTTCATAAAATAAAAAACATAATCGTTACACTATAACATAACAACTAATAGGGTCAGTAATGAAAAGAAAAGTGATGGATTCGACTATGCTAGAAGCCAAATGCTGTTAATGCTCTTGAGGTCGAAGACAATTCTTGATGCCTCATGCTATATGCACAAGGCAGCAACCAGACAATTACCCCCCCGTCATATTCATAAAACGGACTATTTGCACATCACCATCTGAGGTAAAACGGTGTTCTTCAGGTTTATGCGCAATAGCATTACGAATCGCCTCTTTTAAGCGTTCGGTATCTCCCGGGTAGCGGCGTAGAATTGCTTTTAAGTCGAGTGAGTGCTCATTACCCAAGCATAAGAGCAACAATCCTTCAGCCGTTACGCGTACACGGTTACAGTCGCCACAAAAGTTATTGCTGTGCGGGGATATAAAACCAATACGGCTATCGCTATCACCCATGCGCCAGTATTTGGCGGGGCCACCACTGTTCTCGGTCGTCGGCATCAGAGGGAATTCCTCTGTGATAAGTTCTTTTACTTGTTCACTGCTAAAATAGGTTTCTGCTCTGTCGTGCTCTGCAATCACACCTAATGGCATCTCTTCGATAAAGCTAAGATCTATCTGCTTATCTCTCGCAAACTTAACGAGATCAACGACTTCATCATCATTGCGGCCTTGCAGCACCACCGCATTCAGCTTAACGCCTTTAAAACCAACGCCACAAGCCGCGTCTATACCCGCGATCACCTGATGTAAATCACCGATACGTGTTAATGCTTTAAAGCGTGCCTCTTGCAAGCTATCCAAACTGATATTAATGCGTGTTAGCCCTGCATCTTTGAGCTGTTGCGCATAACGGGGCAGTTGCGATCCATTCGTGGTTAAACAAAAGTCTTTCAAACCCGGGAGTGCGCCAACGCCTTTAAACAGTTTAATAACATCTCTGCGCACCAATGGCTCACCACCGGTAAAGCGGATTTTACTAATGCCCAGTTCGGTAAACGCTTTCGCAATCGTGTGTATCTCTTCCAGTGACAACACCTGTTCACGTGGCAAGAAGGTCATGTTTTCACTCATGCAGTAGACACAACGAAAATCACAACGATCTGTTACCGACATCCGAAGATAGGTGATTTGTCGTCCAAATGAGTCTACCAATTGTTCACTTGCCATGCTTCACCTCTACACTAGGTCACTAAAAGGCTGGATCAACACACGATCACCCGCCTCAATCTGGCTATATTGTTCTTGTATCTCTATCAAGCAGTTTGCTTGACCATAAGGCTTGTTAGTCTAAAAACAACACGACACCCCATACGCTGCAATAAACCGATTAGTATCATAGATGCAGTTTTCTGGTAATGGCTGCCCTTAAGCGACAACTTCTTCAATAGCTAACTGAGCTACTTAAAAATGCCAAAATGATGATAACCCTGCCAAATGCTCGACTTACACTTGGAGGCAACACAAGTACAAACGTTTCGTTGATAGCTATGCGCATTTAACTAGCTAACTAGGTTCCTAAAATCAAATTAAGGACAATCGAGGCTCACCTATCTGCCCTTTTCTTCCTCCATACTTATGAGTATGGAGAAAGATTTTTGAGACAGCTTATAACTAAAAACTAACGATTGAATGTTTCTTATACCAGTGTCATTGCCGATTGCATTACCACTGGTTTGCCGCATCCAGGTCTGAAGACTTTTGCTCTACCCAAGCTTCGGATTGTGCGTTTATCTCTTTCTTCCAAAATGGCGCATCTTTCTTTAAATAATCCATGATGAACTGCGCGGCGGCAAAAGCATTAACGCGATGGCCGCTGGCAACGCCAACAAATACAATATTATCATTCAGGGACAGCCGCCCTATTCGATGGATAACAACAACATTTCCCAGCTGCCAACGCTGGCGAGCTTGCTCTACTATTTGTTCTAGTGCACGTTCTGTCATACCTGGGTAATGCTCAAGAAACATCTCTTGCATCTGGGTTTCAACATGTTCGCGTACTATGCCGGTAAATGTCACCACGGCACCACTACTGGCATCATTTGATTTAAGCCTATCGTAGAGCTCGCCTATCGAAAAATCTTCTGCTTGTACTTTGATTAAATTTTTAGCTGCTTGGTCTGACATCACAACACCTCGTTATCGTGAGAAAAATCATAACATTAATGCTATGGTGTGCGCCTTAGTTATACCGATAGTTATGCTGACAGTTACACCGATTTGGGAGAGTAAAATGAGTTGGACACCTCACGCTACCGTTGCCACGATTATTGAGAAAGACGGCCGCTTCTTAATGGTTGAAGAGTTCTCAGACGGATCACGTGTTTTTAACCAACCAGCAGGCCATGTCGAACAGGGTGAAACCTTTGAAGCCGCCGCTATTCGCGAAACCCTCGAAGAAACCGGACGCCATGTGCATCTTACTGGTTTATTAGGCTTGTATACCATCAAGGGTAAAACCAATGATGTGACATATCATCGGCTCTGTTATATCGCTGAAATCGTCTCACATGATGCCGACTACGTGCTAGACAGTGATATCATTAGCACTCACTGGTTTAGTCGTGATGAGCTATTGGCACAAAAAGAATCGCTACGCAGTGAGATGGTACTGGCTTGCATCGATGATTATCTGGATAATCGACGTTTTCCTTTAAATTTTGTTCGTCAGCTGTAGTCTGATGTTTTTGTTTTATGTGTTGAGTGAGTAATGAGTAATACAACCCCACAAAAAGTAATTGTCGGCATGTCCGGCGGCGTAGACTCTTCTGTTTCTGCTGTTCTACTGATCCAACAAGGCTATCAGGTAGAAGGGCTTTTCATGAAAAACTGGGAAGAGGATGATGGCTCTGAGTATTGCACGGCGATGGATGATCTTGCCGATGCACAAGCCGTGTGCGATAAACTCAATATCGTGCTGCACAAAGCCAACTTCGCTGCAGAATACTGGGATAATGTATTTGAATACTTTCTTGCTGAATACAAAGCAGGACGCACACCAAACCCAGATATTTTGTGTAACCGGGAGATCAAGTTTAAAGCCTTTTTAGAATATGCGATTGAGTTAGGTGCTGATTATATTGCTACCGGCCATTACGTGCGCCGTGGTGAACGTGACGGCCACACTAGCCTACTCAAAGGGCTTGATAACAACAAAGACCAAAGCTATTTCTTGCACCAAGTAGGCTCACAAGAGATTCAAAAGACGCTCTTCCCTGTGGGCGAACTAGAAAAACCAGAAGTACGCAAAATAGCTGAAGAACATGACCTCATTACACATAACAAAAAAGACAGCACCGGTATCTGCTTTATCGGCGAACGTCGCTTTAAAGACTTCTTACAACAGTACTTGCCTGCCCAACCCGGTAAAATCGAAACCGATACGGGTGATGTTATTGGTGAGCATACCGGCTTAATGTATTACACCATCGGCCAACGCCAAGGGTTACATATTGGTGGTTTGAAAAACTACCCAGAAGAGCCGTGGTTTGTAGCGGGTAAGGACCTAGAGCGTAATGTTTTAATCGCTGTTCAAGGCATACAAAACGACCTGCTATTTACCGACTGGCTCACCAGTAGTGATATTTTCTGGATCAATGGTACACCACCAAAAACGCCTTATCGTTGCAAAGCAAAGGTACGTTATCGCCAAGCTGATCAGGCCTGTACGCTTGAAAAACACGGCGACGGGACATATATCGTACATTTCGATGATGCACAACGCGCCGTAACGCCGGGGCAATCTGTCGTATTCTATGATAATGATATTTGTTTAGGTGGTGGCCCCATCGACTCAACGGGTAAAAAAGAGGCGTAATTTAAGATGTCCAGAGCGAATGATGAACAAACCGTCGCATTAGCTGCCATGTTTCAAGCAGCATCTCTCGTTGATCAAATTGCTAACCGCGGCATGGTTCCGCAAAATAGCCTTGAAACCAGTATTTATAGCTTGTTTGTAACCGACCCAAAAATTTCTGAAGATATTTTTGGTGGTATTCATGACTTGCCTTTCAACCTCAGCATGGGCTTAAAAGCACTTAATGATGTGGTCGAAAAGAAAAAGAGCACTAAAGATAACAACATTACTAATTATGTTCTTAGTATGATTATGCTGGAACAGAAGCTATCTAAAAACAAAGATATGCTTAATACCATGGGCTCACGAATAGAGAGCATTAAAGAAAAAGCACGCTATTTTAATCCTGAAGAAGAAAACCCTTTAGATAACCCATCGTCTTTTACCCATTCGAATGTGGTTGCCAATGTTGCAAGCTTGTACCAAGACACCATCAGCTCATTTAGCTTTCGCATTCAAGTGGCCGGTGATCCGCGCCACTTACAAAATGCTGAAAACGCAGCGCGTATCCGTGCCTTATTATTGGCAGGTATTCGCGCCGCTATGCTGTGGCGCCAAGTTGGCGGGAAACGCTGGCACTTGCTATTTTTCCGCTCTCGCTTGCGCCCTTCCCTGCGTAAAATCATGAAGTAGGCGTTCTAACCGGCTAATTACAGATTTTTTGTCTTTTATCCGCTATAATCGCGCCTCATTTTTAACCCTTTAGCTACAGCGAGACGATACATGGAGCTTTCTGCCCTCACTGCCGTATCTCCGGTAGATGGACGCTATGGCAGCAAAACTGCTGACCTGCGCCCTATCTTCAGTGAATTTGGACTTATTCGTAACCGTGTTCTGGTTGAGATCCGTTGGTTACAACAACTGGCTGCTCATCCTCAGATTCCTGAAGTCCCTACACTGAGTGAGACAGCAAATACCTTACTCAACAGCATTGTTGACGACTTTAATGAAGTTGACGCTGAGCGTGTTAAAGAGATCGAGCGTACGACCAACCACGATGTTAAAGCGGTTGAGTACTTGATCAAAGAAAAATTCAAAGATAACGCTGAACTGGCTGCTATCAACGAATTCGTACATTTTGCTTGCACCTCAGAAGACATCAACAACCTTTCACATGCGTTAATGCTGAAAGATGGTTTGAGCACTGTTTTACCGATGATGCAGCAAACTGCTGATGCAATCGCTAAAATGGGACGTGACTTTGCAAGCCAGCCTATGCTGTCTCGTACTCACGGCCAAACAGCTTCACCAACGACTGTTGGTAAAGAGATGGCTAACGTTGCTCACCGCTTACAGCGTCAAATCAAGCAACTCGGCCAAATTGAGTTTTTAGGCAAGATTAACGGGGCTGTAGGTAACTACAATGCTCACATATCAGCCTACCCAGATATCGATTGGGAAGAACATGCTCAAACCATGATCAACACACTTGGCTTGACGTGGAACCCGTACACGACTCAAATCGAGCCGCATGACTATATTGCTGAGCTATTTGATGCGGTGTGTCGCTTCAATACTATCCTGATCGATTTCGATCGTGATATTTGGGGCTATGTATCACAGGGTTACTTCAAGCAGCGCACTATCGCTGGCGAAGTGGGCTCATCAACTATGCCGCATAAAGTTAACCCTATCGACTTTGAAAACTCAGAAGGCAACTTGGGTATTGCTAACGCTATCATGCAACACTTGGCCGCTAAACTGCCAATCTCTCGCTGGCAGCGTGACCTAACTGATTCAACTGTATTGCGTAATATGGGTGTTGGTTTTGGTTACAGCATGATTGCTTATCAATCTACACTTAAAGGCATCAGCAAGCTGGAGCTAAACGCAGTGCGTTTAGACCTTGATCTTGAAAATGCTTGGGAAGTTCTTGCTGAGCCAATTCAAACAGTCATGCGTCGCTACGCTATCGAAGAGCCGTACGAAAAGCTTAAAGCGCTTACACGCGGCCAAGCAATGAACAAAGACACTATTCAGGCATTTATCGATACACTCGAGCTGCCAGAAGACGTTAAGGACTCACTCAAGCAGCTAACACCACATAACTATATCGGTAACGCTGTAGAGCAAGCTAAAAAGATTTAATAATTTTTTTGCTTACATACATGTGACATATGTACAAAACGGGGCCATGTTAATGCATGCGCCCCGTTTTTTATTTACGACATCTTATCCCTTTACCCGCATAACTCATTTGGTGCTTTAGCTAAATTAATAAAGCTCTTAAGCATCAGTTTGAAGATAATACCTAACAAAGGAAAATCGGCTCTAATCCATTGGTGCAAGCATAGTGCGCTTATTACAAAATGCAGGCATTATGCTTACAGGGATTTACACTGATTTGAGCAGATATTGGCAAGGAATACCCTCCATGAGCAGTCTAAAAGAGATAGTTAATACTAAGCAATACAACCTCAACGAGAACAGTTTTAGAGAATACTGTAAAAGCACACTTGATCAGCAAGGTGTATTAGTACTGGATAACTTCCTAAACCCAAGCGCCATCCAACAAATCATACAAGAAGGTGAAGCAAGCCAGCACCTAGCTTATTTCTGCCAACAGTCACATAGTGCCTACCTAACACCACCAGATGATAGCTTCCCTGCACAACACCCACAGAACCAACAAGTGATTTCAAGCAAAGGCTGTATTACTGACGACCAAATAGGACAAAACTCGCCACTGCGCTGCGTTTATGATGCAGAAGACTTTCGCCAGTTTCTTTGTTACGTGCTAGGCGAAGAGTCTTTATACGAATATGCAGACCCGCTCTCCTCTATTAACTTACATTATGCTCGCGCTAATGAAGAACTTGGCTGGCATTTTGATAACTCGTCATTTGCCATCACTTTGCTGGTGCAAAAACCTGAAGGAGGAGGAGCTTTTGAGTATGTTAAGGATGCTAGAAATTCAAGCCAAGGGGATATGAATTACCCGCTGGTAAAATCAATATTAGACGCAAAGACTCAAGGAACCACACTAACGATGGAGCCTGGTGCTCTTGTGTTATTTCGCGGCAGAGATTCTTTACATCGCGTGACACCAGTGAAAGGAGACACAACACGTATGCTTGTAGTGTTGGCTTACAACTCACAACCTGGCATCGCATTATCAAAGTTTGCCCAAGAAACCTTTTATGGCAGATCAGCAAAGCCAGCTGAACTCAATCACTGATTTTATGCTTAACCATTAAAGTAGCTATTTAATGTTAACTGTGGCGCGGGGCAAACATAATAATAGCCATACCAGCTAAAGCAACTATAGAGCCCACGACATCCCATGTTGTGGGCCTAATACCATCAACTAGCCACAGCCATACAATAGCAACAAAGATATAAACACCACCATAAGCGGCGTACACACGCCCTGCGGCCACAGGATGTAACGACAAGAGCCAAGCAAAAAACGCAAGACTAGCCGCTGCAGGCACCAGCAACCAAATACTTTTATCTTCTTTTAGCCAAAGATAAGGTAAGTAGCAACCGAGAATTTCTGCAACAGCCGTTAGTAAAAAGAGAAATAAGGTTTTTAATTCAAGCACTTTGTTTCTCTCGTAATAAGGACCTTACATATCCCAATCAGAATCAGAATCTTCGCTTCTTTCACGCGTAGCGGCTTTCGCTAGAATTTCCAAATAGAATGATTCTAATTGCAGCTTTTCTGCTTCATCAATGCACTTGTTGATTTCAGACAGGTGAATGACTCTTGCTTCCTGCTCTGTATTGCCATATTTGCAATCAAAGTCCCAATAATCAGCACCACTTGGTAACTGTTTATTTCTCTCTCTTCTTACGTACTTTTTTGCATCACTCTTAGCTGATTCGATCAAACGAGCGTATTTAATTTTTGGGTGCGACAGTACAAATGTTTTTTTCATGTTTATCCTAAAAATGGGTTGCCGAACCAGCAGCCCCGACATTACATAACGTTGCCGGCATTTTACGTTATTTTTACTTCAGTAGCGATTCACTAACCGATATTTAACATCTCTTATCTACCCATTGCAGCACTTCAAAGATCACAACAAACAATAGAACACACCTAACGCTTGTGTAGAGGAGTCGAATTAGTATTATTCACAAAATGGTCTATCTCTTTTCAACTAAAAGTAGTGTTCACCCGCTTTGTTGAAACAGAATAATGCGTAAGACTTACACCCTTTCTTCGCCCAATGACAGTCCGCACAGACCTTGATACGAAAGTTGTAACATTTCTCATCCGCTCAAATAGCCAAACCATCATTACTGAGACAAAACTCATCGGCATTAAATGACTCGATAAAAGCATTAAACTTGTGATTAATAGGAAAATATATCACTTTATTACAATAGCCAAGGCCACCTTCAGCAGGTAGGGTAGATATTCGTTTTTTCTCTACGGTTACAGGTAAAATGGAAACACTGCAAACTTCTGATAATACTAACATTCACTACATCTCCCTAGGTTCTGGAGATATTACTTTAGTATTTTTACATGGCTGGACTGCCAGTGTGCGTGAATGGTTGCCGTTTGCATCTGAACTGGCAGAAAATCATCGCGTTATCTGCTGGGATGCACGAGGTCATGGTGACCACCCTCATGACGAAAAAACCAATATGACACTCCCCCGCATGGCAGATGATCTGGACGAACTCCTCGAGCAACTCGACGTACATAATGCAATACTCATTGGTCACTCAATGGGCGCACTTACCGCTTGGGAGTACATTCGCCGTCATGGCCAAAGCCGTCTAAATGGCCTGTGTATTGTTGACCAGTCACCAAAGCTGGTAACTGACGAAGAATGGCAGCACGGTGTTTACGGATCGTTAAACGAAACAAAAAATAATCATTTAATAGAAAGGTTCAAGACAGACTTTGCAGAAGGTGTTTTAGAGCTTATTGCTTTTGGTAATAATCGTCGCTCTCGTGAAAACTACGATAATAATTCACGTGGTTTTCAGCACATGCGAGAGCATCTACAAAAATTACCCGCTCACCTCTTAACACAATGCTGGATCAGCATTACCCAGCAGGATTATCGCGAAGTACTTTCTAAAATCAACTGCCCTACTTTGCTCATCTATGGCGATGAAAGCCAGTTCTACAGCCGAGATTTACAAAAGTGGGTTACCAATACAATTTTAGACTCTGAGCTGCTGATATACCCTGAATCGGACCATTCGCCGCACCTTTGGCATAAAGAACGATTTATTTATGATCTGAATCGCTTTATTGACGCTTTGTGACAGCAGGTCTGTCCTCTATAATAGCGACCAAATTTTAATGGTTTGGCTTCTATGACTCCCAATACCCAGCTTAACAATGTGCGCATTGTACTGATTAATACATTTCACCCTGGCAATATTGGTGCGGCTGCACGCGCCATGAAAAACATGGGGCTTTCGCAGCTATGGCTAGTAGACCCGCGTGAATACCCCAGCGAAGAAGCAGACTCCAGAGCCGCAGGCGCTAAAGATGTTTTGGATAATGCAACAGTCGTCGGCACATTAAAAGAAGCTATCGCCGATTGCCAATTAGTCATCGGGACTAGCGCTCGCAACCGCACCTTTGACCTGCCCATTTTAGATGCCAGGAACTGTGCAGAAAAAATCACTTCAGAAGCGGTACAAGGTGAAGTAGCACTCGTTTTTGGTCGTGAAACTATGGGCTTATTGAACGAAGAACTGCAGTTGTGTAACTTCCATGTTTATATTCCGGCAAACCCAGAATACCCAGTTCTAAACGTCGCTCAGGCAATTCAACTATTGAGCTACGAAATCTGGATGGCAGCTCAGACGCCTATAAAAGAAAGATCAGAGTCTGAATACCCTCGCCAAAACGAGATGGAACTGTTCTATACCCATTTAGAAACGGTGATTAGAGCCACCAACTTTATTATCCCTCAGCACGAAGGACGCGCTATGACCAAACTAAAGCGCTACTTCAACCGGACACGCCCGGAAAAAGCTGAACTTGGCATGTTACGAGGTATCCTAGCTTCGGTTCAGGAAACCATTGAAAACCTATCGTCTACAGAAAAAAAGGATTAGCGTAATGCACACAGATCTAACGAACCTTCAAGAAGATGCACGTCGCTTACAAGCTGGCATCGAAGCCGTCGCTGCTGAAATGAGCGCTTATGAAACTAACTTGGGCGGCATACAAGCTTGCGCATTAAAAATCCAAAAGTGCGCAAAAGTGATCGGCAACAACCGTATTGCAGCTGTAGCAGCCAAAGATAAACGCAAAATTATGGATGAGCTTGAAGGCGCCGCAATCGAGCTAGTTGAGTTACTAAAAAGATGATTCCTAACTTCCCTCTAGGCGACATGTCAGTAGACACATTTTTACGTGACTATTGGCAAAAAAAACCTCTACTGATTCGTAATGCTTTTCCTGAGTTTGAGCCGCCCGTTAGCGCGGATGAACTTGCAGGACTGGCATGCGAAGAAGAAGTTGAATCACGGCTGGTTATTCAAAACGCCACGGGGGAACAATGGGAACTAGAAAATGGGCCATTCTCCGGTGAGCGCTTTGCTAACTTACAAGATAGCCATTGGACGTTGCTGGTCCAAGCAGTCGATCACTGGGCACCAGAAGCCAACGCACTACTAGAACAGTTTCGTTTTATTCCTAGCTGGCGCATTGATGACTTAATGGTTAGCTATGCCACCAAAGGTGGCGGCGTAGGCCCTCATTATGACAACTACGACGTCTTTCTCATCCAAGCATCTGGGCAACGACGCTGGGAAGTCGGCGGAATTTATGGTGAAGATTCACCACGTCGAGATGACACACCGGTAATGATTTTACCGGAATGGGACGCCGAACAAACCTACCTCCTAAACCCTGGAGATATGCTCTATATCCCGCCACGTATCGGGCATAACGGTACAGCAGAATCAGATGATTGCATGACCTATTCCGTTGGTTTTCGCGCACCATCACATGCTGATATATTAAGACAATTCACCGATTTTGTAGGCGAGCAGCTTAAAAGCGAAACGCGCTATAGCGATCCTGAGTTAACGCTACAAAAAAGCCCTGGACTGATTCGCCAATCAGATATGGAAAAAGTCAGGTCTATTATGACTGACTATTTGAATGAACCTGAGCTATTGGAGAACTGGTTCGGCCAATACATGACTGAACAAAAGTATGCGGATCAAGCAGGTACGCCCGAAGAGAACGAAAACTACTCAGTAGAAGAACTCACTGAGTATCTACACGATGGCGGATTGATATATCGTGCTGAAGGAAGCCGCTTTGCATACCGAGAAAGAACCGATGGGTCAGTGGTTCTGTTCGTTAATGGTGAGGCCTGTGACATCAGCCAAGAATCTGCAAGTTTTGCTCGCAACCTTTGCGACCTCCCCGCCATCAGCGCCGAACATGCTAATAATGCTGAAGCGCAGGAAGTACTCACTGAGTTATATAATATGGAAGCAGTCTATACAGAGGAATAACCTTACCAACAACAGCTAACTACATGATTATTTAAGTGTTACGACCCTCGCTGCTTCAATAATTAATCGCCGCAACCATTGATGTGCCTGATTGTGCTGTAATAATGGACTCCATGCCATTTTTAACTCAAAAGACGGAACATCAAAGGGGGGGGATTGTAGCACTAACCTTGGGTTATCTTTTTGTGCCATTGCTGCACGCGTTGGTATGGTTACAATCAGCTCTTTTTGTTCAGCCAATAAAGTGGCTGATTGGTAATGACGTGTAAAAACAGATATATGCCGCTTATGACCAATACGTAATAACGCCTCATCCACCCAGCCTAATCGAGTGGTATCTTTTGGCGTTATTCCCATCCCGGCTCCCATACCCGTTTTACTCACCCAAACATGGTTCGATTCAAGATAACTTTGTAACGTAAAATTTTGGGCCACAGGATTGTCGATACTAAACAGACAAGAAAAAGTATCGTGCCATAAGGTCACCTGATGAAAAGTTTGCGGCATACTATCAAAGCGGTTAATAACTAGGTCCACTTGCCCCTGCTCTACTTCCAAAAAGCTCATATCACTGGGTGTCAGAATATCCAAAATAACCCCCGGAGCTTGAACAGCTAACCCCTCCAAAACACGAGGTATTAATGTCGACTCACCATAATCACTGGTCATAATACGAAACACGCGGTCACTAGACGCTGCATCAAATTCAATACTCGGCTCAATCACCTTCTCTACACTGGCAAGTATCCCTCGTATTTCAGGCTGCATAGCCAATGCCCTTTCAGTAGGCATCATTCCATCACTGGTTCTCACCAATAACGGATCACCAAAGGCTTCTCGTAAACGTCGCAAACTGTTACTCATCGCCGGTTGCGTAATTCCCAGCAAGCTAGCGGAGCGCGTCACATTACGTTCGCGCAACAGCACGTCAAGATAAACCAACAAATTAAGGTCAATATGGTCAATATTCATCTTTATTACCTATATTTTCATGCTTAAATTAACCAAGATCAATATTCATACCATGAATGATAGAAATAACTGACATTTATTTCAATTATATTAAATCCTTCTATATAATTATTTCAAAGTTAACCAAGGCAGTTTGTGACTACCTAAAACTAAGCAGGACTAACCATGTCAAATTACACAAAAGATATCGATGCAGTTGCTACGCTTTGTGAAGCGAACGGCTCTTCTTGGAACACGATCAACCCTGAATCTGTTGCTCGTATGCGTGCTCAGAACAAATTCAAAACTGGTTTGGATATAGCTAAATACACTGCTGACTTAATGCGCTCTGACATGGCGGCGTTCGATGCTGACAAGACTAAGTACACTCAGTCTCTAGGTTGCTGGCACGGTTTCATTGGTCAACAGAAGATGATTTCTATTAAGAAACATTTCAACGGCCAAACTGATCGTCGTTACTTGTACCTATCTGGCTGGATGGTTGCAGCTCTTCGCTCTGACTTTGGTCCTCTACCTGACCAGTCTATGCATGAAAAAACAACTGTTGCTAGCTTGGTTGAAGAGCTGTACACATTCCTACGTCAAGCTGATGCACGTGAACTAGGCGGTTTATTCCGTGAACTAGATGCAGCTCGTGAAGCTGGCGATACTGCTGCACAAGCGACTATCCAAGACAAAATTGATAACCACGTAACTCACGTAGTGCCAATTATTGCTGATATCGATGCTGGTTTCGGTAACGCTGAAGCCACTTACATCATGGCTAAGCAGATGATCGAAGCAGGTGCTTGTGCACTACAGATCGAAAACCAAGTTGCTGATGAAAAGCAATGTGGTCACCAAGACGGTAAAGTAACTGTTCCTCATGCTGACTTCCATTCTAAGATTCGTGCATTGCGTTACGCTTTCCTTGAGCTAGGTATCGATAACGGTATTATCGTTTCACGTACTGATTCTGAAGGTGCTGGCTTAACTAAAGAAATCGCTGTTGTTAAAGAGCCTGGCGATCAAGGCGATCGTTATAACTCTTTCCTAGACGTTGAAGAGATCGACGTAGCTGACATGGCTGAAGGCGACGTATGCTTCAACCGTGACGGCAAGCTGGTTCGTCCTAAGCGTTTACCTTCTGGTTTGTACCAATTCCGTCAGGGTACTGGTGAAGAGCGTTGCGTATTTGACAGCATCGAAGCTATCAAAGCAGGTGCTGATCTACTTTGGATCGAAACTGCAACACCAAACGTTCAAGACATCGCTGACATGATGAATGAAGTACGTAAAGAGATTCCTGATGCGAAGCTGGTTTACAACAACTCACCTTCTTTCAACTGGACTCTTAACTTCCGTCAACAGGCGTTTGATGCAATGGTTGCTGCAGGTGAAGACGTTTCTGCTTACGATCGTGCTGCTCTAATGAGCGCTGAATACGACGAGACTGAACTGTCTGCACGTGCTGATGATAAGATCCGTACATTCCAGGCTGATACTGCTCGTGAAGCAAACATCTTCCACCACTTGATCACTCTACCGACTTACCACACTGCTGCATTGTCTACTGACAACTTGGCTAAAGAGTACTTCGGTGAAGCAGGTATGCTGGGTTATGTTGCTGGCGTACAGCGTAAAGAGATCCGTCAAGGTATTGCATGTGTTAAGCACCAAAACATGTCTGGTTCTGACATGGGCGACGACCACAAAGAATACTTTGCTGGTGAAAACGCTCTGAAAGCTGGCGGCGCGAAAAACACTTCTAACCAGTTCAACTAAGTTGAATTAGTTTTGAATGAAGTACTCTGGTAATTGCTTTTGCATTATCAGAGTACAGTCCATTGCTGGACATAAAAGCGACCCCTTAATAAGGCGTCGCTTTTTTTATGGGCAAGGCTGTTTCCAGTAAGATTGTTTCTAACTCTCTACGCAAGAACCAAATGAGTTTTTACGTTAGAATCCTAACCTGCTCCCTACCACAAACTGATTAAGTGATTTTGAATATGGCTAACATACCTGCTTTTCTTAAAGATGCAAAAGACTTGTTAACCGAGCAAGGGTTTACTACGAGCGATACTTGGTATCACGGCACTTCATCGGCACTAGTCGACTCAATCCAAGAGCAAGGTTTGATACGCTCTGGAGATAAAGCATTGAAGGATGCCGCCAAAAAAACCATGGCAACCATCGGGAACAACTACACAGAATCAATTGAGCCAGTATTTTTAACGCAAAGTAAAGAACTCGCTTTTTACTGGGCGGAGCAAGCCGTAAGAGACCGTAGTGTCCGTGTTGAAGGTGATGAGCACCCCGTCGTTTTTGCAGTGACACTCCCAGAAGCACAAAACGCCCAAGTAAAGCCTGATGTAGGCGCGGCTAGCTTATTACTCGTTAAAGAGGGTGAGAATTTCATGGCTTACCTAGCCGGTATTTATCAGGAGAATGGTTTCGGCGCACCGGAAATAGATCTGATGAAGGCAGATCGTATGGAATACCTAAGCACACTAGGCATGGCATATTTTAATGAAAACATTAGTGCTTCTTGCCTCAATGTAATAGCTGACTAACAGTATTTCAGAAGATAAATGACATACTGTTCAGAGCTAAAAAACAAAAAAGGCGCCTAGACGCACGCTATTACGCTTTCATGTTGCTAATCAGATAGCGTTAATTCTAAAAAGCCCCTACAACACATGATAAATCAACAGCATTGTAGGGGTTTTTGTGGGGCAAAAACCTCTTCAAGCAATGCAACCCAGGGCTACTAAAGACATCAACACTAACTGTTGTAATCGCCCTTCCTGCCTCAATTTCAATGTACCTGTCATAGACCTATCCAAAAGAACAGGTACACTATTGCCAACAGGATTCTTTATCATGGAAACGATATGAAAAAATTAATAATGTTGACATCTGTCTTCTTTCTAACCGCATGTAACAGTGCATCCTTGGCTGTTAAGCCGACTACTGATATCAATATGTCTAGCTTAAGCTATGAAGCTGACAGCCAGAAAATACAGATTTTTGATAACCGAGATAACCTTGAAAAGAAGCAAGGTTATGTATCTAAGTATTTCAAAGGCTATCGATTTGGGGATGCTCAACTGAATTTTGATCGAAGATTATTACTGGAGCAGTATCTAAATAAGAACTTGAGCACCACTGCAAATACAAAGATCTCTCTTGAAGAATTTACTCTCTATCATGTTGAGCCTGAAACAGTACTTGTTAGCACTAGGAAAGCAGGCGATCCTGATTTTGCATCAGGTGTTGAAATCGCTTTAGGCGGAGTCATTGGAGGCCTACTGGGCGAGGCTATTAGAGCAGGTGAATCGGAGTCCTATTCCAATGGGAATCCATATTTCTTGTGTACGATTAAAGTTAAAACACAAGGCAAAAAAGTTAGCATTCGATATTATCTGAATCAGAACTATATAAATGAGCTTAACCCTGAAAGCCCATTTTCTTCCGAGAAATATCGAGAAGGTTTAAAAGAAACGGTTGATGTTTGTTTATCAAGGACAGCTGAAAAACTTGCAAGCAGCTCACGCTTTAGTGGCTTTAGCATAGTTAGCAGGTAAAGTGTCAGCTGTCTCTAATGCTCAGATCGTTACAATGAAAAGCAAAAAAAGAGTGTCTCTAGCACTCTTTTTTATTAGCTGATTACATTCAAACCAATTTAAGAGGCAAATAAATATCAGTAATTAGCTCGCTCGGCGCCACTGCTCTAGGATCATTTACATACTCTTCAAATACAGGAGCATTTGCAGACTCTCTGCCTGAATTAGGTAACCACTCGCCAAATAGCCATTGATAAGCAGCATGCATATTTGCATAAGGGCCAACATACCTCAGCACCGCACACTCACAACGGTCTATCGTATGCTCAGTAACAGGGTCAGAATTCTCCACTTCATAGCCTTGCAAAGTAGCACATGCCGCCGAGCGCAGCTCCTCTTCTGGTGTAGCATCTGGGTCATCAAAGTAAATCCCAAACGACCGTGTTTGCTCAGAAACAAGCTGCTTCATACCTAACCAAGCAAACAGTTTTTCAAACGAGCCACCAATATCCATATAAGAACCTGTGTGCTCAATACCGACCAAATGTAATTCCTCAACCTCTTTTATTTCGACTTGTAACATTTCAGTACCTTTAATAGAGACAGACTCTCTATCTTTAGAAAGTTTAAATACTTGATGGTTTCCCTCTATGCGATAACGAGCAGGAGGCAAGCCGAGACTATCACTGAATGCTCGATTGAAAGACTGAACACTGCTATAACCAGAAGATTGAGCAATATCTTGTACGCTGTTTTGAGTATTGACCAACCACCCTGCCGCTTTGTGTAACCGTAACCTTTTTACTGTCCCAGCTAGCGTTTCTCCATACATCGCTTTATAGACTCGATGCCAGTGATAAGGCGATAAACAAGCAATGTCAGCCAATACATAAAGATCTAGCGGTTTATCCAAATTTTCATAGATATAGTCAATTACACGTTCAAAACGTTGATGATAAAACCGTTCTTCATTTGTCATAGTTGCATCTCTTTCAACGATATTAATGTGATAAAAGTAACTTTAGCACTTGGGCATTTAGCAAATCTTGCTGATTTTTCTGCAACACGTAGACAGAGCAGCATATGAAGTTCTTATAAACAGCCTATCTATCTGTATCTTTTTATTTACAAATTAATCATGGAGTCTTAGTTAGAAAATCTTTCCGTCTTATATTTAAGACAAAAACCCAATTGATACAATTGGATACAATTAAAAGCAGCATTTGAAAACATATTAAATAAAGCTTTGCTACACTTCTTCAAAACACACTGTAAATTAAAAATTACAATAAAATTATTGGTTACGTTATTACTCATATAGCAACAACTTTCAGCGTGGAGTCGACTTAAATGTTTGTACGCAAAATGACTGTTAAATCAAAGCTCATATTTATAATTTTGGTTTTTTCTTCTTTATGCATATCAATTAAAGCCTACGATTTATGGCAGCTAAAGCTAGGCCTCATTGCAGAAAGAAAATTACAATCAAGCAATGCCGTAGACATGGCATTCAATATTATTTCTCACTATCAGAAGCAACAACAAGAAGGCTTATTAAACCAAGATGAGGCTCAAAGCAGCGCCTTAGCGCTGGTAAAACAAATGCGCTATGACAATGATAATTATATGTGGGTTAACGACCTACAACCGCGCATGCTTATGCACCCCACTAACTCCAAGCTAGATGGAAAAGATCTATCTACCTTCACGGATAGTGATAAAAAGCCATTATTTATCGATATTGTCCGAGGCGCCAAACTGAACGGAGCCGGGTTTGAGTATTATATGTGGCCAAAGCCAGGTGAAAGTATTCCTGCCGAAAAACTTTCAAAATACACACTCTTTAAACCTTGGGGCTGGGTTATTGGTACTGGCGTTTATATTGATGACATCAACGAAACGTTTATGAGTAAACTATTTGAGTCTTTTGTTTTTATCATCCTGATCACTCCTCTTATTGCTTGGCTTACCATCTCTATCCTACGCTCAATAACGCACCCTCTTCTGAACATGAGTAATACAATGAAAGAAGTTGCCAAAGGCAACCTTTCAAAGCGCATTGATGCTTCTAGCCAAGATGAACTTGGGGACCTAGGCCGTATCATTAACGCTACGCTGGATATCCAGCAGGACCTCATTAAAGAAATGAGGCTCTCCAGTGACCAAATGCTCGATTCTGCAGAACAAATGGCGGCAACTGCCGAGCAAACATCTGCTGGCGTCATGCAACAAAGCGAAGAGACACAACTACTCGCTGCATCCATGAATAAAATGTCAGAAGCAGCTCAGCACGTTGCTGAGAACAGCCAACAAACTGCCAACATTACAATTAATGCCGAAGCCGCCGCACAAGATGGCAAAACGATCGTTCTTGAAACCATCAACTCTATTAACGGCCTTGCTGAACAGTTAGAAAATCAGGCTAGTAATATCATAAAGCTAGAAGAAGACATGAATAATGTTGAAAGCTTCTTATCCATCATTAGAGACATATCAGACCAAACCAACCTCCTTGCTCTAAATGCGGCTATTGAGGCTGCTCGCGCTGGCGAGCAAGGCAGAGGCTTTGCTGTTGTTGCCGATGAAGTTCGAGCACTTGCCAAACGAACTCAAGAATCTACCGATCAAATCAACACCTTAAACTCACAATTAAAACTAGCGTGTAAGAACGCTGTCAACATGATGTCCGAAAGCCATGAAGAGGCACAAAAGTGTATAAAAAGCGCCTCTAATGCTGGTCAGCACTTAATTAGCATTGTAGAAAACGTACAGGAAATTTTAGAGATGAATAACCTTGTGGCCTCTTCTGCCCAGCAACAAAACTCTGTTGCCAGCGAGATGAGTCATAACTTGAATAATATCTCTATTATTGCGGATCAAACACACGGAGGCGCACGATTAACCGCTGATAATAGCGAGCAACTTGCCAACCTATCACGCTCTCTGCAAAGCCAAGTAAAGCAATTTACAACCTAATAACTATCCGACTAATAAAAGGCGTTTTAGCAAAGCTATTACGCCTTTGCGTTGCTGAAAGTTATGCATAATAAAGAGCCATATCTATCACTTCATTTTGACTTTGGTTTATTGCGTGCGTATTTCATTGCTAGTTTGCTAGGTGCATCAAGATTAAAGTAACATTCGAACGAATGAGGAATGACCTAACACTTAAGGTGCGGGGCTGCGTTGATCTACACCCTAAACGCTAGGTAACTAAAGGAATAGCGATCATGCCAGGAGAAGTTGTTGGAGAGTTATTTTCTGGGATTTTCAAATTCATATTTAGAATCTTTATTGAAGTAATCGTCGAGATACTTATAAAAGCTTTAGGTTATTTGATTTATCGTCCATTCAATAAAGATGTTGATCCTGATGGTTTTAAAGTCATCATTGTAGGTTTGATTTTTTGGATAATAATTTTATTTTCTGCCTATGGACTTATGACATCTATGGCAATTGATAGCGCTTAGGTTCTGTGAGTAATTACAACTGCCCGCTTGATAAGCGTGAATTAAATCCGGTTATTATTACCATGTTACCTAACAAGAATTTAAAGCGGAGCTGCTAACAGCCCCTTAAATACGATAGCTATATATTTGTCGAGCGGCCAACAACCATAAACACCCCTGCTGCCATTAAAGCCAGTCCAATCAGTCGCTGGGAGTTTAGAGAGTACTGAAGAGCACCGACAAGCCCATAATGATCAATAAGGCTCATAGCCACCAGCTGGCCAAGCAATACAAATGAAACCGCATTAGAAATACCAAAATGAGGCGCGACACTCGTAATACTTAAAATATAAAACATGACAAAAAATCCGCCAAAGTACAAATACCATGGAATATTCGCTTTATTTAGCCCAGTAGATACCCCCTCTACAGTAAAAAGATACGTAACCGAAACCGCCAGTCCGACTAAAAATAATATTGTAGCAGCAAGTGCAGGGCTTTGAAGTTTAGCGCCTAATCCGCCATTTAGCGCTGCCATCAACGGAATTCCCAAACCTGCAACGAACATAATTGATGCGTAAAAAAAAGTACTATTCATAGTTATATCTTCATATATATTTAACGCTTATGGCAGAAGCGCAGCTTTTTCCTACTGAACTCCCCCGCGAAAGACACTATATAGGCAGCCCTCTATGTGTGAGCTAACTGGCGTAACGTGGTTACCTGATCGAAACCAATCCCCCAGTTGTCGGTATTCACCTCATCTATCACAACAAAAGTCGTTGCTGGATTTTTGTTAAGCACATCAACGAGTAGTTGAGTGGTACCTTGGATGAGTGCCTGCTTCTGTTCTTTAGTGACGTTTTCATCGGTTACTTTAATATTAACGTATGGCATAGTTTTCTTCTTTATTAGTGAGTTAGGTTAACTTGCAACACTAGGCTGATTATTTGTCGTCAGCCCTCTTATTACCTGCTCAAAATATTCAACCGAATTTGAGCCAGTGATCAGGTTGCTTCCATTGAAAATATAAGCAGGCACACCGGTTACTCCCTGCTGCAGAACACGTTGCTTCTTCAACTGCAGCTGTTGAGTTGTATCATCCGACATTAGCGCCAGCTCCCCCTCCTCTCGATCCAAACCTAGTTGCTCAGCAAAATCCAACAATACTTGCGTATTACTGATATCTAAGCCGCGTTTAAAATAAGCATCAATTAGCAGATTATTCATGGCCTGCTGTTTGTTATATCCTTCGCACCAATGTATCAATCGATGCGCTTTATTGCTGTTGTAATAATGGCTGCGCTTGGAAAAATCGATACAAACACCCGCTTGCTTAGCCACCGCTAGTAAATTTACGCGATAGTCACCCAGCGTTGATTGATTCCATTGGTAACGCCGAGAGAGGTGAGCGTCTATACTCTCGCCCTTTGCCCCCATGTCGGGGTTAAGCTCATGAGGTAAAAAATGAATTTCAGCGTCTACATCCAGATTACGCAGCGCCTGTTGCAGATTTGCATATCCGATGGGGCACCAAGAACACACGACATCATGAATCATTTCTATCTTTAATGTTTTCATCACAGCTCTTCTCGTAAATCTGTGTACATTTTATTGACGATTAACCAGTGCCCGTTCTCTTTAAGAAGGCCCAGAAAATCAACATAAAAGTGATCGAATAACGGGCATTCCAGTTTTACCATTGCTTGGTCTTTTATAATTTCAATCGACAATAACTTATAATCATAAGGCCGCCCTTGCTCGCTAGGCACTGGCCGGCTCGCAACCGCATCGAGCCACTGCTCAAGGCCACGCCGCAAACCCGGCGCTTTGAGATATGCATCCGGATGGAAAATAGCTCTTAATTTGGATACCTCGCCATGGTGCAAACCATCAAAATAGTCCCGTACAAGAGCCATCACTGATTCAAACTCATTCGAGCCAAAATCTCCGGTAAAATCAGCATTTTTCATGCAAGTTTGCCTCTTCGTAGATGATGTTGAGTGGATGCTCTTAATAAGCTTCTAAGCAGCTGATTGGCGCTGTTCGGCATCAATGGCACGCTTAAAGCTCGCCATTGCCTGCACTACATTCAGCATTTTCTTAGTGCTTTGTCCTAACGAGATCTTTACAGGAAAACTTGCCCCCCAGCGGGAATACACTGTCAACATGATATCCGCAGCGCAAGGTTGATCACCGCCAAGAAAGTCTTGCGTGGCAAGCTGTTGCTCTACAATTTCCCATAGACCGGTAATAGCTTGGGCGGCTGCATCAAAGGCTAATTGCTTGGTTTTTTCATCAGTTATGTGCTGTGCAATAAAAAATAAACGATTATAAGCGGGGTGCATGGTGGCATTGGCAAACATAATGTTTTGAATGGCTTGCTCACGACCTCTACCAGTGGCGGGCAGCATAGTGTTTTGATGTTTATTGAGCAGGTATAACATCACAGCCGCGCCCTCCAGAAGTGTTTTTCCGTTATCAACGAGTACCGGAACCATACCAGCAGGGTTGATAACGCTAAAATCACTCACTTGCTGTTTGTCGATAATCTCAACGGCTTGACCCAGTTCATGAATGACGACTTGTGTAGCCAAAGAACACGCGCCAGGAGAGTAATATAACGTGTACATAGTCTTTTCCTCATTATTGATAAATACTTGAGCTAAGTGTGTGCCGTTTGATAGATAACTAACGACGACATGGAAGAGTGTGGTCTTTTTGTTTGTCTTCATATATAGCTATAATGAGAACCAACTGTTTCTAATAAAGAAACACATTCAGATTATCTTTATTTTTTTCTTGGATAAAACTTTTCTATGGACAAACTGCGAGCGCTTCAACTATTTGTACGTTTAGCTGACTTAGGAAGCTTTACGCGAGTAGCCGAACAGACCAATACCTCCAAGTCCATGATCAGCAAGGAAATCAGCCGCCTTGAAGATGCACTGGGCGCTCGTTTGCTACATCGCTCAACACGTAATGTGCAGCTGACCCATGTGGGTGTCGGATATTTACAACGCGCAATAGAAATACTAGAAAAGCTAGATGAAGCAGACAATTTTGTTCAGGACCTTCAGCAAAGCCCCCGCGGAAAACTAAAGATCAATGCACCAATGGCACTGGGAATCACCGATCTATCTACTTTATTTGCAGACTTTATGCAGGCTTATCCAGAGATTGAGCTAGACATTCATTTAGGGGATGAAAGTGTTGACCTAGTTGAACAGGGTTTTGATTTAGGCTTTCGGGCATCCAGTCGACCAATCGATACGAACTACGTTGGCCGCCCTCTCACCAGCTTCAAGTATCGCGTCTGCGCAGGGCCTGAGTATTTAAATGAGCACCCCGCTATTCACTTACCACGGGACCTAAAAGATCATAACTGTTTTGTTTACAGTTACTTTCAAGGGAAGAATATTTGGCCTATCGAAGATGGTATCGCCATTAACGGGACATTACGGGTTAACAGCACGATTTTTATGATGGAAGCCATTAAACGTAACCAAGGAATTGGGTTTATTCCAGATTTTGTTTGCCGTGAGGCACTTGAAAAAGGAGAAATTGTTGAAGTATTAAAGAACGCAAAGAAGCCTAATCTGACGCTATACGCCCTGTACCCTGCACGGCACTTTGTTCCCTCAAAACTTGTCCAATGCGTAGAATTTCTTGAGCAGTGGTTTGCTAATAGATAGCTGACTTTACTCATGTTTTCCGGCGCTTTGTATATAACGGATGAGCGAGCGCGTTTTATTAATAATGCTCAACCAACGCCCTAAAACTGACTGAAATGTAGTAAATCAATCAGTGCGCAAGAATCAGATTGTTTGTATTTTGGAACCCCTCTAAGCTGACTCAAAACATATAAACATAAGAGCGGAACTCACTATGGCATCATCTATAAACACCTCAATGGGCATGCGTGAATGGGCAATGCTTATTGCATTGTCCGTACTGTGGGGCGGGTCGTTTTTCTTCGTCGGTGTTGCCGTTGCAGACATACCGACACTAACGATTGTAACGTTAAGAGTCGGGATAGCAGCCATCGCGTTATGGAGCATCGCATTGATCATAGGACAGCGCCCACCCAAAAGCATAGGTGTTTGGGCAGCCTTTTTAGGAATGGGGTTATTAAATAATGTTATTCCCTTTGTTCTTATCGTTTGGGGTCAAACTCAAATAGCATCTGGGTTAGCATCCATTCTTAACGCAACAACACCCTTATTTACCGTTATTGTTGCTGGAATGCTACTAACCGATGAGCGCGCCACACCCTTAAAGCTTGCAGGTGTGGCGATCGGTTTTACGGGTGTCGTTGTGATGATCGGGATGCCCGCTATAGGCGAAAGTGACAATACACTTGCACAATTATCCATCATGGCAGCTGCGCTATCTTACGCCTTTGCGGGTGTCTATGGACGCCGATTTAAGAAAATGGCCGTAAGCCCCATTGTAACGGCGGCAGGACAAGTAACAGCATCAGCGCTTGTATTAGCGCCTATTGCATTGATGATAGACGGGCCGCTCGATATAGCTGCACCAAGTGCAGAAACGTGGATGTCGATCGTTGCACTTGCAGTACTATCAACCGCCGTTGCTTACGTCATCTACTTCAAACTGCTGGAATCAGCGGGCGCAACGAACTTGCTTCTGGTCACCCTACTGGTTCCTGTCTCAGCTATTTTACTGGGGGCGCTGTACCTTAACGAAGTCTTGGGCATTGTTCACTTTGTGGGCATGGCACTGATTGCGCTAGGCTTATCTGCCATTGATGGACGACTTTGGAAACGCAGAGTGCCTGCAAAAACGTAGTTCTGGCAGCATCGATGTACTAATGAATGATGCTATAACCACAGTGTTAGTCTGCCCAACACCTGCTGCCAATGAAGCGCAGTAGAATTGACCGCCTGAGTGAGTGAACCTTGTTATGATGGTTCGCTCACCCAATGGATAATCACCTGCCTTTTACCCCACTCTTTAGCTTTTTTGATATCTTTACCCATATAAATATCTATTTTTCGCTTCCATCTTTTATTCATTTTATCAAGCACCTTATATTTTCCCTCCATCCCATCAATTGAAACCTCAACACCATGGGTGAGCCCCATCTTAATTAAGTCCCTTGAAACCGCGATTGATTTCATTCCAGGCTTTAGGGTGTCTCCCCACGCCGCAAGTGAAGGCGTGGAGTCTGTTTCTTGGGCACTTGATGTATAGGCGGTGGCGGTTACTTCTAAAGAATTAACCTTATCGGAACACCCAAATAATAAGGGGATTGTGGCCAAAAACATAAAGTAACTATATTTTCTCATTCTTTGCTCGCTGTCATTGTTAAAACCTCACCGAGTAATTGCCTTTGGTGTAGCCACAGACACTGGTGTTTCAGATGACAGAAAGTAAGAATCTAAGTTCGAGTTTAGTTTTGCGACCTGTAGATTCCAGCTGTTCGAGTGGAGGTTCACATAGTTGAGAAACACGCTCCCTTCATCAGCATACTCACGTATTGCTGCTACGTTAAAGTTATAACCTGTACCACGTGAATCAAAGGTCAAACCTGTATCTACCAAGTCACCAATGCCATCCCAAGTGGCGCCATCAAAACTAGGTACACGCCACAGTATAAGCCGACCTTGCTCTCCTGCGAGTGCATTTTTATCATGTATGATCATACCAATCACACTATCGCTTAGCTTAGTAACGGGAAAGTTTGCTTTAGGCGCTATATCCCACAAAGAAGTTACGCCATCTTTTGAAAGCATCGGTACATTCGTATTCAACTCCTCTCTGCTGATCGTGAGGTTACGTGCCTCCTCCTTCATATCCTCCGTATGAGCTATATGTAATTGGAACGATTTTTCGTAAAAAGCTGTTAAATAGTCCCCTACTAGTATGAGTTTTTGGTGTACATGGTATGGCCATTTACTGAATATCGTTAAATTAGAGGATTTATCTGTAATCGTAAAATCATTACCGATCAATATTGACGTGAGCTTATAGACCATCCCGTTATTAGCCTCAACGGCGTAGAACTCATGGCCATTAATCCATGCCCAACTTCTAGAGCCGAAGTAGTTCTTGGCATTCACGTGCATCCCCTGAGCACCATCAATAGCAGAGCTCTCACTATAGTCATGCAAATTGATCACAGGGATCTGAGATCTATTAGCCGCCCCATTCTCAATCAAGATCCGATAACCAAGATTAGCAGGATCAAAACGGTTACTAGACTGAGGAGCATAGCTCTTGTTTATTGGCAGAAACATGTGAGCTGTTGTCTTATAAGTGGAAATTAAAACATCCTGCCCCACGTTGTTCTGGATAACCTGCTCATCCAAGTGGTATGAGTGGCTGGGTGGGTTATACAGCCCTATAGTTTTATCAGTAGGGTTATCATTTCCTGCATCAGCATAGGATCTAAAAGCGTTGGTGCCTGCCTCAAAAACTGCCACTGGATAATCCGAGTTATCGCCCCATGTTTGAGCAGGACGAGGGCTCCATTCACTCACATCTTGAGCGGCTAGCGAAGCCAGTGATTGATTAAAATCAATAGCAAAGTAGCCGTTATCAGCTTTTGCTGCATTGTGTGAATCGGACCCGTACAACGCAATAAACTTCTGGGTATTAGGGCTGTAAGCAGAACCACTGTGAGCATCAACACCACCCGTACCGGGTGATTTGATATCGACCGTACGTGTATATGGGATTACCTCTGTGACTTGATTTACAGGTAACTCTGCTAACAACAGCGGCATAAAAGGCATTGTAAAGATCTCGTTTTAATTTTTGATGTAGCCACTCATAGCATCACTCAATTAGCGCATCTAAGGCACTAACCGTAATCGATACAACCGCCTCATTCAATACAAACGCTTACCCACCTCATCACTTTCAACCTTTGAGTAATCAGCAGTATTAAATTGCTGATACAAGAGACGGTTGTTTGATTCGGTAATTCTGATCGACGAAAAGCTTCACGGCGATATTCTTCAGAATAGGCGGAGTTACGATGCTTAGTCATGGCACACCTCCCAGCTAGATCAAAATCTAACTATATAGGTGTCTACTAAATATGGGTAACTCTGACCTATAACGCTTAAAGCAATTGCGCACATCGCGCGTAAAATTGCCTTTGCTTGTTAAATGTCTCATATAAACACCACCGCTGACACCAACCCAATAACCATACATATTGCTGTAGTCCACATATAAATATTGTGAGTTGTTGTTGATAGCAGCCTGTAGTGGCGCAAGAGAAAATGCCCGCACATTAATGCTGATAATCCAAACCACAGTAAAGATACGAAATAAGCTTCTGAACCATGGTAAATAACCGTAGAGCTTCTACCCCAAAAGACAGCTTCATCGTTTAATGCCAGATGAGCCGTATATATAGCTAGGGCTAACGGTACAATGATCCCAAGTATCATTGCTTCGGTTTGTTTATACCTGGGTATGCGATCCATGCTCATATGACATTTAACGCCTTTAGCACGGACCGTAGCAAGCTGGTGGCTTTTTTGGAAAAAAACAAGTGATAATTTGCGAAGGTCCAGCACAAAATGCGAACATGGCTAAACTTGTTAAATGCCTACTTGCCACTTCGCTTACCTTTAGAAATAAGTTTGTAAATTGGAACGCAAAATACAAATAGACTAATAAAACTGGCCACGAACCAAGATGTACCAACTGTAATTAAGTTACCCCAGTGAACAACACCCTCACAATGAAATTCACATTGAGTATTGTGCTTCCACGCAATAGAGATAAAAATCAGGCCTACTGCTAACGAAACGCATACTAAGATTGGCATAAGTACTTTCATATATCTACGGCCATTTAACGGTTTAAATAAAGGGCCGGAGCCTTGCGACGGTCCAAGCCTATAGGGCTGCCTCTGATTTTTTTTATTATGCCTATATGGCTAAGTACACGTAAATTGGGATGGAAAGCCATATGCCACCAATTGTGCTATTTCTTAGGAATGGACCATACGTTTCAGCCTTCGCATGGCCTATATAAAGCGAGGTTACGAAAACCAGGAATGCAACGAACAAGCACCAAAATAAACTCAAATAAAAACTACCGACCAATACAGAAAAAACCAACATACTCACAACTATAAAGTGCTTTATCCCGATGGATTGTGTATTTGGATTACTCATCGCCCCCCACACCAGAACCCAATAAAGCCCGACTGTGAATACAGAAAATAGCGCTAACTTCATAATTTGTACTTACGCATAACAGTTTATTCAAGAGCCTATGGCTTACTATCACTTGGGTTTCAAGTAAGAATTACATAAGCATTAATTTATTGTAATTCAAAGAGATAGGATGATTAAGACGGACGTGGTTTTTATAAAAAAGAGTCAATCCTTTGCTCAGTACATTCAATCCCTATTTTAGAATCATAGTTTGTTAGTTATAAAGATCAATAACTTCGCTGTTTATTTGTTTATTAAAAGGCAAAGAGGCTCGTTATTTAGGGCAATTGCTGATTAACCAGTAACTGCAAAGGGTTGAAATAAAACGGTTTGGCTTGGGCGGAGCTTCTCTAACCGCTCGTTTCATTTCCATGCGGTTATTATTAAATCTTTGCGTGTGCACTGTTTATTAATAACAGCGGCATCCGCCAGCTCCACTGCAATTTCAACAGGAACACTCTCAGCTCTTCGGGCCAGTGTTTTATTGTTGTTAGGAATTTCAATAATAAGCTTTCTATCGAGAATACGTGCATATATTGCTTTTTCATTAACCGCACTGATGTAAGCCTGTTGATCAACGGCCATATTATCGTCATCAATAGAGATCCAACCACGATAACAATCAACGCTTCTCGTTCCCTCTGTCACGCCTGCTGCTGAAGGTTCTTGAATTTCTGTGGGGTCAACACCCGCGAGAATGGATTGCTGTAGTTGTAGTGATGCGGACTTCTCAGCATCAGCTTCAATACCTGCCAAAAAAGCAATATCAAAGCCATGGTTATCTTGATTTAACACCCCAAAAATAGCGATAGCCGTTACTGACAGTATTGAAATACCTTTCATTGTATCGTTCATAACCAACGCCTTATTATTTTTATAATGATAATTATGTGTGAAATGACTCTACTTAACAATCAAACGATTGTTTGAGGCGACAAACAAAGATAAAGGAAATCCCTTAATTTTTAAACTCTATTCAAGTATTCTTACATAAAAAATAGAGGCCTTATTATGTCCAAACCAACTCCTCAGCTTTTAGATGCAACATTGCAACTCGAAAACCGTATCGCACTTCTTACGCTGAACCGTGATGATGTTCGCAATGCATTAACAGGAACCCACCTAATCGATGACATACTGAAAGCGATTCAGTGGGTCAATGAAAGTGCTGATGTCTCAGTACTCGTTATCACTGGCGCCGGTAAAGCATTCTCTGCAGGTGGTAATATAAAAGAGATGCTTGAGCGCGACGGCGAGCATTGTGATGGAGCCTTTAGCGGTAATGTTTATGAGGTGCAAGACAAATATAGACGCGGTATCCAAAAAATTCCGTTAGCTGTCTATAACTGTGAAGTACCAGTGATTGCTGCAATTAATGGCGCAGCGATTGGTGCTGGATTTGATCTGACTTGTATGTGTGACATGCGTATAGGGTCCACAGAGGCATTGCTAGGCGAGACTTTTGTTAACCTAGGCATCATCCCTGGAGATGGCGGAGCGTGGTTCTTACAACGACTTATCGGCTACCAAAAAGCAGCCGATATGACCTTTACTGGCCGGCTAGTCAAAGCTGATGAAGCAAAAACAATGGGCCTACTTCTGGATGTAGTTAACCCTGAAGAGCTAATGCCTAGTGCAATGAAGCTCGCTAAACAAATAGCAGCTAAACCTCCTCAAGCAACACGTTTAACTAAACGCTTAATGAAAGCCGCTCAACGCCAAGAACTCGCTGACTTCTTAGATTTATGCGCGGTATTTCAAGGCATGTGCCACAACACGGAAGATCATTTAGAAGCTGTTAGCGCCTTTGTTGAAAAGCGCCCGGGCCAGTACAAAGGCCAATAGCAGGCAGAGCCAGCCAGCTTAAAGCCCTAAATAGCAAAAACCGAAGCATAAATGCTTCGGTTTTTTAAACTTACACCAAATGCCTAAAGTCAAATTTTCTTGATTTTATCCAATATTGTCTTACGAGAAACCACCGCTAAACCCAACGCCATCATAAGCAAAGTACTTGGCTCTGGAACACTGTTGGTTGGTGGTGGAGAACTGATAGTACCGGTTATACCCGCTAGTTTGATACCATCCCAATTGCTATCAGTAATCATATCGCCAGAACCAGCCCCAACAGCAGACATGTAAGCACCAATAATCCAATAACTTGAGTAAACAGGTTCTAGATTGCTGTTAACTGACTCAGAACCTGTCCCTGGGTTTGAATGATGGCTGATAACGCTCCAGCCATTTGCAGCTAGTCCCGATAAGTTCACACCATTAATATGCTCTGCTGGCTGTGAGCCAGGGGTGCCACCTTGGTAAGCCATAACGGTCACATCAGAATCACCGCTATACCAGCCAATATCAAAAGCATCTAAGGAGAAGTCTTTATCACCAAAATCAAACATGACGAATTCATATTTTCCGCCATTATCTATTGCGTGACTATCTCCGCCTGAGTTGCCGTAACCACTACCATCAGCACCGTAACCATCTTGATCAATAACTAGCCCATACTGGTTGTGCGCCAACAGACTGTTAACATTCGTTATTTGGCTAGACCCTGATACAGGTGCAGACCAAGCAGACAACGTCGTAACAGCACCAGATCCACCACTCACGAACTCATAAGACCCCGACGTAGTGCTCGAGACCCTGTAATCGCCCGAATTTGTGGTTTTAAAGTTCCAGCTTACAGAAGCATTGGCGTTCAAACTACTGATTGCCAACGCCGCACACAATCCAATCATTAATTTTGTAAGGTTCATAACGCCACCTGCATAGTTACTGTTGTCTATTGGAGACATATTATTACTATAGGATTATTTAAACAAGAAAATTATTTAGATAAATATTTTTATTGACTAATATCAAGACTTTGCAAAATTAAAACATTCATTTTTGCTAACATTTCAAACAAAAATTTATTACTTGCTCATTTTCATCTGTTGTTTCAATAATACTGCTCTATCTTTCCCTTCAAACTCCTCAGCAAACAACAAAGCCCTATCTAGATATATTGCAGCCTCTTTATTTCTCTCCATAGCGTTAAGCGCGACCGATAAATGATAAAGAATTTCGGGGGAGTTAGACTCACGTGAGCTTGCCTCTCTGAGAAATTTCAAGCCTTCTTCTGCACTCCCAGACTCCACTAGCAACCAACCTAGCGTGTCTGCTATTTGTGGAACATTAGCAGCCTTTTCATAAGCACGTTTGGCATAACTCAGTGCTTCAGGCTGATCCATTTTGTAAAGCACATATGCCATATTATTTAACAACAAAGCATCTTCGGGAAAACTCTCTAGTAACTGCACCAGAGAAATCGCTGCCTGCTTATAGTCTTGAGAAGCTATTAAGTATTCAGAATGTGCTAGTTTGATACTTGAATCCTGGGGGTTGGATTGCAGCCATTGCGCTAAAACTCTACCGGACTCTATTTTTTTACCTTGGGCTTGTAACGCTTTATAACGACTACTTACCAAAGCACTAACAGGCTTAAGCTCAAGCCCCTGAAAATATTGGGTATCCGCTCTCTGATATTGCTCACGCGCCATAAAAACATCGCCTAGCAACTGAAACCCCACAGGATTATTTGGATACTTTTCCTGCAACTGCTGAGCGGCTCTTTCTGCATTTTCAAGCATACCCAACTTTGTGCTCAACTCTACTTGTAACACTTCAGCAGGATAGTAATCCGGCTGAGCTTGTAACACTTTTGTCAGCGAATAGCGTGCGTCTGAAACCTCATTAATACGCAATTGCAGTAGTGCAATTTTATATAAAGCTTTGGCATCATAACCTGCAATTTTAACCATCTTTTTAAAGGTAACTTGTGCTGCTTTGGGCTCGTTTTTTAATATTTGTATTTGCCCTAGCGCAGACAGTATCGACAAGTCTTCTGAATGATTTCGAACGCCTTTAATAGCCGCACTTTCAGCAAGTTCCAGCTCTCCTAACTCAGTATATAAACCGGCAAGGTAAAGAACAGGCTCTAATGAAAGCCCATCTAAAGCCGCGGCTTTCTCAGCCCACTTAAGAGACTCATTAGAGTTTCCTGCCGCAGATTCCAAGCGCGACATTTCAAGCATAACCTTGGTATTTTCAGGAAACTCAGCCATCAGCTCATCAGCTAAAACTCTAGCTTTTTGTAAATTTTTCTCGGCTATTTCTATCTTAACGAGGTTGAGTTTAGAAGCAGAAAAACTAGGATCTTGCTTTAGAGTAATCGCGAACTGCTCTCTAGCCTCCACCATTTCTCCTTTAGAGAAGAGAGCTATTCCAAGTAAATTTCTATATGTAAGATTATCAGGCGAGAACTCAACCAGCCAACGCGCCGAATCTTTGGCTTTAGCAAATAATTTTTGTTGAATATATGAAACCGTTAATAAGAAAGCTGTTTGTTGAGATGGCTGCTTAGAAAAGACCCTCTCAAGTGTTAACATTCCTCGGTCAACCTCACCAGACTTTAGCAAGCTCTTAGCAAGCTGAGTCTCAATATAGAGACTGTCACCTTTACTCACCGCCTCTTCCAGTAGATGAGTGGCCCTATCATGCCTCCCCGTCTGACTGTACGCTGCTGCAAGCATTGCCAGCAGGCCTGCGTCTGTTTCAGACAGTACACGAGCGTTATTTAGTAGTTTGATCGCTTTTTCTGGCTCGTCTTGCCCTAGCAAAACATCCGCTAAAAGCTTATGAGCGCCAACATCTGTAGGAATCTTTTTAAGATACATTTCAAGATAAGCGCGCACCGACTCCCATTGCTTTAATGCATGATGCGCTAACGCTGCAGCCATTAATAGTTGTGGGTCAGAAGCCACTTTAGCTTTAGGCAGTACAGCAACAACCTCAGTGCATTTCACATACTCTAAACGCGCTTCTTCGGCCTTACCAGACTTAGATAGCAACAATCCTCTAAAGTAAGCAGCACGCGGCTCGTATGGTGATTCGTTCTCTAAAAAAGTAAGGTCAACATCAGCTTCATCTAAGCGATCTAAATCAATTAATGCGCCAACTTTAGCGACCCTAGCATCAACATGATTAGGCTGTATAACGAGTGCTTTATCATAACTGCTTATCGCCGCCTCTAACTTACCTAATGCATGCACAACCGAAGCATGACTATTCCAAGAGCGTGCATCATTGGGCCAGTCCACTATTAGTTGCTGAGCGCTTTTTAGGGCTCCGTCATAAACGCCCTCCCTGATCAGCAAAATCACATTAGCTAAACGAGGCAACAACGCTTCACTATCGATATTAAGAGCAAAATCTATCGCATAACGTGCATCTTTTAATTGCCCTAAAAGAGTGTAAGCCTCAGCCCGATAACCTAAGAGATCAACCTGTATGCGCGAAGCTAAGCCATCAATAGGTAGGTCAGTAATAATTCGTTGATAATCACCTAATTGCAAATAAGCTTTTGCAAGATTCAACACAACCAATGATGAATCGGCACCAAATAAAAGTGCTTGGCGTAAAACATGCTCGGCGGCTTTGGCATCACCTTGCTGTAAATATATTTCGCCCGAGAGTACTAAAGAAGGCAGATGACGAGCATCGGCCTGCAATGCATTTTTTAGCTGTAATACAGCAGATGCCAGCTCATCTTGATAATACAGTTTGTTAGCATCCTCAAAGTAAGCAGCAACTTCATTAGCACTGCTATTCTCGGCTCCAACTGCTGAACTTAAACAACTGAGCGTGAGTATGACAACCCCTGCATTACTAACAAAACTCATTCATTTAGTCCTTCTCATAGGCTTAGCCATTATCTGGGTAGAGCAATGCTGAAGCATCACATCCATGCATATAATGTAGACACTGAGTCGCAACTTAACAAATAGATAAGCACCTTTGAGCACTTCTATTTAGCGAGATTTAACTTTTTTTACATATACAGCTAAGTCTATATTTTATCCGTTGCTGAACACTGGCCTAATTCCATGCTTTCCAAAGCCCCATTAAACTAATCACAATAAGGGCAGCACCTAGTAAACGGAAAAATACAGGTGTTTCTGCATTAACTATTTTTTCGTGAAAGTGCATACCTATTACATGCCCAAGCGCAGCACACGGAAGTAGCCATAAATGATGAATCAGCTGAAAATCAACACCCGCCCAAAGGAACGCCACACACTTGATCAATACCAAAATAAACCATAGAACAAACAGCGTATCTCTTAATTGGCGTTTAGCGACATGGGACGCGTAAACGGCCACAATCAAAGGCGCACCAATCAACGAAGTACCACTAATATACCCACCTAACATAAGAAAGCCTGCATCCAGCGTTTTACTATTGCTAGTAAACGGCTTGTTGAGCACGTACCCGACGGCATACACCATGACTATCGTAAATATAATGCTACTCATGAGTTCAGTTGGTAACGTCAATAAACCAAACACTCCAATCAGCTTTGGAATGATCATGACTTTTAACGAAGACTTTAAATATGTCCAATCAATACTGGATTGATGAGGCACTAAGTGATTATTTTTACGGCTTTTTTGGTGGCTAGTTATTGCTATAAAACTAGAAAACACTAATAAATGAACAGCTATAATTGGCAAGAACACCAGCGGGTCATTATGTACAAGTAACAGGAATGGGAGCGTCAATACGGCACCACCAAAGCCTAAACCTGAGCGAACAAACCCACTCCAAACAAATAAAAGACCAATAAAGATATACTGCCATATTTCAAGCTGGTTCATTATCTTCTCTAACGTAAAAAGGGGCCTAAGCCCCTTTGTTTGATAATATATAAGCGGGATTAATGCGAGCGGTTAGCCAAAAAGAACCACGTATCTAACACGGAATCTGGATTCAGTGAAACACTCGTAATACCTTGCTCCATCAACCACTTAGCCAAATCTGGATGATCGGATGGCCCCTGCCCACAGATTCCAATATATTTGCCCTTAGCTTTACAAGCATCAATGGCCATACTTAAAAGTTTTTTAACCGCATCATTACGCTCATCAAAAAGATGGGCGATAACACCTGAGTCCCTATCCAACCCTAATGTAAGCTGCGTCAGATCATTCGAGCCAATGGAAAAACCATCAAAGTACTCTAAAAACTCATCGGCTAATAAAGCGTTTGAAGGAATCTCACACATCATAATAAGACGCAATCCATTTTCACCGCGTCTTAGACCATGTTCCGCCAACAGCTCCACAACTTGCTTCGCTTCACCGACAGTGCGTACAAAAGGAATCATTATCTCAACATTTGTCAGGCGCATTTCATCACGCACCTTTTTCAAGGCTCGGCATTCAAGCTCAAAACAATCACGGAAAGAATCAGATATATATCGCGCAGCGCCTCTAAAACCAAGCATTGGGTTTTCTTCACTCGGCTCATATTGATCGCCGCCAATGAGGTGCCCATACTCATTAGATTTAAAATCAGACATCCTAACAATAACTTTTTTAGGATAAAAAGCAGCTCCTAGAGTTGCAATGCCTTCTACGAGCTTACTGACATAAAAGTCAATCGGATCATCATATCCAGCAATACGCCTTTGGATTACTTGTCGTACTTCATGCGGCTGCTCATCCATATTAAGCAATGCTTTGGGATGAACTCCAATCATACGATTAATAATAAATTCGAGCCGAGCAAGACCCACACCCGCATTTGGAAGCGACTGAAAATCAAATGCACGATCAGGATTGCCTACATTCATCATTATATCGAATGGTAATACAGGCATGGACTCAACACTGTTCGTTTGATGTTCAAAACTTAAACGGCCTTCATAGGCACGACCCGTATCACCCTCTGCGCACGATACAGTGACGACTTGTCCATCACGTAACCTGTCGGTCGCATCACCACAGCCAACAATAGCCGGGATACCTAACTCACGTGCAATAATCGCAGCATGACATGTACGCCCACCACGATTGGTAACAATACCCGCCGCTCGCTTCATAACGGGTTCCCAATCAGGATCCGTCATATCGGTAACGAGCACTTCACCAGGCTGCACTTTTGACATTTGCGAGATATCTGACACTAAACGGACAGGTCCAGAGCCAATACGATGGCCAATAGAACGCCCCTCAACTAGCACGTTACCTTTTCTTTTAACAAGTAGCGCTCGATGACGTTACCGTTATCTTTGCTACGTACTGTTTCAGGCCGTGCCTGAACCACGTATAGCTGTCCATCATCTCCATCTTTAGCCCATTCAATATCCATCGGCCTGTCATAGTGTTTTTCGATGGTGACGGCAATTTCGGCTAATGCATGGGTATCTTCATCATTAATACAAAAACGATTTCGGTCATTCATTTCGACGTTAACTGTCGCCACAGACTTAGCTGTAGAACCATCGCCTGCGTAGACCATTTTGATAGCTTTTGAGCCTAAGGTACGTCTTAAAATAGCGGGGATTTTTTGCTTTAACGTCGGCTTGTATACATAAAATTCATCTGGGTTAACCGCCCCCTGAACAATCGTCTCACCTAAGCCATAAGAGGCGGTAATAAAGACAACATGATTAAAACCAGACTCCGTATCCATGGAAAACATAACACCCGATGAACCCGTCTCACTACGCACCATACGCTGAACACCCGCAGATAAAGCAACATCGTGGTGTTCAAAGTTATGGTGTGTACGATAGGAAATAGCACGGTCATTATAAAGAGAAGCAAATACCTCTTTGATCGCTTGCTTAACCTGAGCAATCCCGCGAATATTTAAAAAGGTTTCTTGCTGGCCAGCAAAAGAGGCATCCGGCAGATCTTCAGCGGTTGCTGAGGAACGAACAGCAACCGCCATATCAGCATTCCCTGCACATAGCTCTACGTACGAGGATTCGATAGCGTTGTTTAGTTCGGGTTGTAATTCAGCATCAAAAATCCATTGACGGATTTCACTTCCAATAGAGGCAAGAGCAACAACATCATTGGTGTCTAACTGCTGTAAAGCGTTATTTATCTTGTCTTTTAAACCACTAAAAACTAAAAAGTCACGAAATGCGTCTGCTGTGGTTGCAAACCCTCCTGGGACGTTTACACCGACAGAACTTAGCTGACTTATCATCTCCCCTAGTGAAGCGTTTTTACCACCTACTATTTCAACATCGCCCATACCCGCCTGATCAAGGCGTAATACGTAATTATGCAAAGCTTTTATCTCCTGCTATTCGGCCGACACACTGTTTATCTGTATTATTGTTCAGCGCCACATCAGCACAGCATACGTTAATTTCAGAAAAAAATGAAAACCCTAACCTACGCTTAAATGATTCTGTTTAGGTGAATTTTTAACATGACCAATGAATGCATGAAAATCCGTTTCCAATTTATTTGCAAGAAGATTCTGCTTACTCATCCGCAATAAAGCTATCACACTTTCCGCCGTACATAGCCCCCCATCAACCTGGTTTCTACGTAATATAAACTTTGATTCACCGGCTGACTCCAACGAGACCCGTGGTAGCAATTTAAGATAAGGGCTTCGATTAAAAATTTTTCGAGACTCTTGCCAAGTACTATCTATCAATATGAATGTTGAGAGAAGAGCCACTTTCTGCTTATTCAATTGCAAAATTGGCTCAGGTTTCCCATCGAAACCAGCCGACTCATCTGTAAAACTATTTTCATTACTCGGCGTTTTTTCAGGGTACAGCAAGCCAATATTACCTTCTTTTATCCATTCAAGTAACGAGGCATCTGGACATGTTCTTTGCCATGTAATACGCGTTACGTTCAATCCATCAAGTGCTTCTACTAAGCGCCCTGTATTTGTCTTTTTGAACAGTTCTCGCTCATGTGTCAGTAAAATTATATGCATTAATATATGGACAACCTATTGTTTAACTAACAACAAAAAAACAGATTAATTACATGTAAGACATTACGTTCTACATTGCTAACTACAAACCAGCAAATAATATCATAATTGCCAACGGCACTATTTCTAGCTGTAGAGAAAAAACATATTTGCTATAGTGTCCGACCAATTCACACAGAGAATCTCATGAAACGTACTGTATTTTTTATTTCTGATGGAACAGGCATTACAGCAGAAGCATTAGGCGATAGCCTTCTTGCACAGTTTGAAGAGATCGAATTTGAAAAAATCACACTCCCTTATATCAACACTCATGAAAAAGCGCTTGAGGCTGTACAAAGCATTACAGCAGCCGGAGTCAACGACGGTCTAAGGCCTATTCTTATTGACACTATTGTTAATGATGAAATTCGCCAAATCTTGAATACCTGTGACACGCTGAAAATTGATATTTTCTCGACCTTTATCAAACCATTGGAACACGAGTTTGCTACAAAATCGTCGTATTCTGTCGGAAAATCACATGCAATTGTTGAATCTGACCGTTACAAAGATCGCATAAACTCGATCAACTTTGCTCTTGATAATGATGATGGCGCCAGAACTAAGCAATATAACGAAGCAGATATTATCTTATTAGGTGTATCTCGTTGCGGTAAAACACCTACCTGCCTTTATATGGCGCTACAGTTTGGTATCCGTGCTGCTAATTACCCGCTTACGGAAGATGATTTGGAAAACAATGGACTTCCAGCATGCTTAGAGCCTTATAAAGACAAACTTTACGGCTTAACAATTGATCCTTTTCAGCTAACCGCTATTCGCCATGAGCGCCGACCTAATAGCCGCTACTCATCTCTCAACCAATGCGATACTGAAATCAGATTTGTTGAAAGACTCTTTGCTTCCCAAAAAATCTCTTTTATCAACACAACGACTTTTTCGATCGAAGAAATTTCTACCCGAATCATGGCAGCTAAAGGACTACAACGTAGTCTTAATCATTAATTAATTTTACATTTATATTCATTTGAGCTATTTTTGACGAATCGTCACTAAAAGAATTATTTATGTCTCCACGTATACTCGATCACAAAGCCCAACTCGAAAGAGAGAACATCCTATTGGATTGCGCTCACGCGTTCATACAACGCGAAAGCATTGCAGCACTAACTATTGATAAGTTAGTAAAAGAGCTGCCTTTTTCAAAGGGCACTGTCTACAACCACTTCAACAGCAAAGAAGATCTTCTTCTTGGCCTATGCAACCGTGGCATGAGTATTCTGGCCGAGCTTTTTAGCCGGGCACATAAGTATGAGGGCCTTCCAAGAGAGCAAGGTCTCGCTATTCATTTTGCTTATATGCTTTATGCAAAACTTTACCCAACACTTTTTATGCTTGTGCTCACTGCAAAAACATCCAATATTACGGATAAAGCATCTGCATCAAGGCAAGAGGAGCACCTCCAGCTGGAAGGAAAACTCATTGGCCCTATTGTCTCTATTTTCCAAGACTCTCTAAACAGAGGTGAAATATCTCCTCCTGTTCCCATGACATTAGAGCAACTTTCTTTTGCCTGCTGGAGCCTTAGCTTTGGAACAAACGCGCTACTTTTACAGAATATTGAACGCTGCGGAACCCGCTCCAACCTAATCGTCGAACGTGAGCTAATCAACAACGTACATATTCTTTTTGATGGATTTCAATTTCATCCTCTGACCCATGAATTTGATTGGGCTACTACCATTAGTAAATTCAAGTCTATTACCTTTTTACAAGAAGTTAATATTCTGAAGGATAGAGGGAATATCCTCGCAATCTAACTATTAGCAACCCACCGGTGTTGCTATTTTATTAACGAGTGGCTGTTCGTCATAAACGGAGTGAATTATGAAAGAACGTGTCTTTGATGTTGCCATTAAGCACCCTATCTGGGTCTTGCTGGCCAGCATCATTCTAGTCGTAGCTGCAGCAGCAGGTGCTAAAAATCTAGTTTTCAAAAGTGATTACCGTGTGTTCTTCAGTGAGGAAAACCCACAACTAACCTCTTTTGAAAGCATGCAAAAAGTTTATAACAAAAGTGATAATGTAGCGTTTATTATCGCTCCAAAAGAAGGCTCCATCTTCACGCCAGAACGCCTTGCTGCCATTCACGAATTAACATTGCAGTCATGGCAAGTACCATACTCAACTCGCGTCGACTCCATCACTAACTTTCAGCACACTGTTGCGGAAGATGATGACCTTATCGTTGAGGATCTGGTGTTAGATCCAGAAACACTAGTACAGGCAGATATGCCAAGACTAAAGGAACTAGCCACCAACGACCCGTTAATGCGAAGCAAGTTAATATCACCTGAAGGACACGTTTCTGTTGTTAACATTACTATACAACTACCAGGCATAAACCCTGTCGCTGAGGTTCCTGAAGTTGTCAGCAAAATAAGAGATTTGGAAGCTCAATTCATTAAAGCAAACCCAGAGGTCGACCTATACCTATCGGGCATGGTTATGATGAATAACAGTTTTGCTGAAGCATCACAGAACGATTTTTCAACCCTTGTTCCACTCATGTTCCTTATAGTGATAGTCGCTATTATATTCCTGCTTCGCACATTTAGTGGCGCACTAGCAACTATCATTATTATTATCTTCACTATTTTAAGCACGATGGGCTTAGCTGGTTGGACAGGGTTCTATTTAACAGGGCCCTCTATCAGCACACCCACAGTTGTTATGACACTAGCCGTAGCTGACTGTGTACATATTTTAGCCAGTTTCTTTTACGAGCTTCGACAAGGAGAAGAAAAAAGTAAAGCCTTAAGAACCAGCTTACGTATCAATTTTAGTCCGGTATTCCTAACGAGCGCGACAACTGCGATAGGCTTCTTGAGCATGAACTTCTCTGACTCGCCACCGTTTCGTGATCTTGGAAACATGGTTGCAGCTGGCGTCATGATCGCCTTCGTTTTGTCAATTACACTTTTCCCTGCACTCTTAATGTTGTTACCTATTAAGGTAAAACCTCAAAAAGAAGAAAAAAGCGCCCTGATGGACAGATTATCTGCTTTTGTTATCGCAAAACGGAATATCTTGCTACCAAGCATGACAGTAATTATTCTCGCTATGGTGGTATTCGTACCCTTTAATAAGCTTAATGATGACTTTGTTAAATACTTTGACAAAACAGTTCCATTTCGCCAAGCAACTGATTTTATGCAGGATAATCTCTCGGGCTTGACCTCTATTGAGATCTCAGTCAACACAGGTGAGTCCAGCGGCATTAATGCGCCTGCTTACCTAAATACTCTAGAGAACTTTAGCCAATGGCTAAGAGCTCAACCAGAAACTGACCATGTCAGCACGCTGACGGATATTGTTAAGCGCTTGAATAAAAATATGCACGGCGATGACCCTGCATACTACAAACTCCCTGAAAACCGCGAATTAGCAGCGCAATACCTATTACTATATGAGATGTCGCTTCCCTACGGGTTGGACCTTAACAACCAATTGAACGTAGATAAATCTTCATCACGTATTGTTGGTACGTTTAAAAACCTAACGAGTAACGAGCAAGTTGAACTAGAAAAGCGGCTGTACAAATGGTTTGCAGACAACGCTTCTCAATATACGGTGCAAATTGCTAGTCCAACGCTTATGTTTGCTCATATTGGGCAACGTAATATTCAAAGCATGCTGATCGGTATCACCTTTGCATTGATATTAATTTCTTTCTTATTAGGCATTGCATTAAAATCTGTACGCTATGGACTCATAAGCTTACTGCCTAATTTAGCACCAGCAGCAATGGGTTTTGGTATTTGGTACTTTATTGATGGCCAAGTCGGTTTAGCATTATCCGTTGTTGCCGGTATGACATTGGGTATTGTTGTCGATGATACCGTGCATTTCCTAAGTAAGTACCGCCACGCCCGAATCGACAAAGGAAAAAATTCGGCTCAGGCAGTACAGTACGCCTTTGCCAGCGTAGGACGAGCACTATGGATTACCACTTTCGTTCTAGTCGCAGGGTTCTTGGTTCTTGCCCAATCAAGTTTCAAAATTAATGCTGATATGGGATTGCTCACGGCGATAACTATACTCATTGCACTGGTTGTGGATTTCTTATTCCTGCCACCTCTGTTAATGAAGCTCGACAGCAATACTAACGACCAGATTACTAATGAGAACACACAAGGAGAGACTGATGCATCTTCAACAAAAACCGCTTAGCTGGATTCTATCCGCTCTGATACTCGGATCAGCCTCTTATGCCACAGCTGAAACAGCGGAAGACAAAGGCTTGGCCATTGCCCAAAAAATCAAGCAAAGCGACATAGGCTGGAGCGATATGCAGGCCCAAATGACCATGGTATTACGCAATAGCCAAGGCCAAGAAAGCATTCGAGAAATTCGCTTAAAATCACTGGAACAAGAAACTGATGGTGATAAAAGCTTGAGCATTTTTGATAAGCCTCTGGATGTAAAAGGCACTGCTTTTCTGAGTTTTTCACACCCTGTCGGAGCCGATGATCAATGGCTTTACTTGCCTGCATTAAAGCGAGTGAAGCGTATAGCCTCAAGAAATAAATCGGGCCCTTTTATGGGATCAGAATTTGCTTACGAGGACCTCACTTCTTTTGAAATTGAAAAGTACACCTATAAATTTCTACGTGACGAACCTTGCGGCACTGAGCAATGCTCCGTTGTCGAACAGTACCCTGTCGATAAATACTCAGGTTATACTCGCCGTATAGCTTGGACAGACCAGTCTGAAAATCGCCTACATAAAGTTGAATTTTATGACAGAAAGGGTGCACCATTAAAAACACTCACCTATGATGGTTACAAACAATACCTAGGTAAGCATTGGCGTCCTGATCTAATGAAAATGGTTAATCATCAAACCAATAAAAATACAGACCTTATCTGGAGCGACTATCGCTTTAAGGAGGGTCTAAATGACGCAGACTTTAATAAAAACTCATTAAAACGGGCTCGTTAATATGTCTTTACTTCGAAGCTACAACTACCGACAAGGAATTAAATTAACCGGTATGGGACTCATACTGGCATTTACTTCTCAAGCTAATGCCAATATGGAATTTGAAGCTTCAGGTAAAGTAACCGCTGAGTTAAGACTGTTTCCTGAAAGCCCACAATTTTCTGAGCAATATCAGGATGTGAATTTTTCTGTAGCCGTTGAGCCTGATCTTTTCTGGCAATGGAACAATGGTTTAGACTCTTTGAGTTTCAAGCCGTTTTTACGCTTAGATCAACATGACAATGAAAGAACACATGCTGATATACGCGAGCTAAACTGGATACATCAAGGGAATGACTGGGAACTACGAACCGGAATACAAAAAGTATTTTGGGGTGTAACGGAGTTTCAGCATCTTGTTGATGTTATAAACCAAAGCGACAGCGTTGAAGATATTGATGGTGAAGATAAGCGAGGGCAACCTATGATTAACCTTTCTCTGGTCAAACATTGGGGGATTGTTGATTTATACGTGCTACCTGGTTTTCGGGAGCAAACCTACCCAGGAAAGAAGGGCCGCCTTCGCTCTGGCATGGTGATTGACACCGACCAAACCAGATATGAAGCAAGCAACAATGAGCTTCACACAGACTTAGCTGTGCGATGGAGCCACTCTGTGGGTGATTTCGACGTAGGTGCCCACTGGTTTCGGGGAACCAATAGAGACCCTATCTTACAAATGGGAACAAAAAACGGCGAAGCTGTTCTAGTGCCCTATTATGAGCAAATGAATCAATTTGGGTTTGACTTGCAAGCCACGATAGAGAGCTGGCTATGGAAAGCGGAAACCATCTGGCGCGATAGTAAATCAGATACCTATTGGGCAGCACAAGCTGGCTTTGAATATACCTTTTATGGCGTCCAAGAAAGCAACGCCGACTTAGGGGTGCTATTGGAGTATGGCTGGGATCAACGTGGAAAAGATGCAACAGCAGTTTTCCAAAATGATATCTCGATCGGGGCACGTTTAGCGCTTAATGACACTTCAAGCACAGAGTTATTAGCAGGAATGATTTACGACGTTGACTACGACAGCACCAGCTTTCAAATTGAAGCGAGCAGGCGACTAGGGGACAAATGGAAAGTCACTGTAGATGGCAGGTTCTTCTCAACAAATGATAATGCTGATCTACTTTCTTCAATGGACAAAGATGACCACATCCAAATAGGGCTTGAGCGTTATTTCTAATACAGTGGCATGTAAATACATAGCACCGTATTAGACATAACCTAGATTACTTATCTAGCTTGCTGGATTGGAGCTAATGATCTGACACTCTTCATTGGAAGTGTTTCTAAAACGATGAGGGATGGTGCTGCTAAAATAGTATCCATCTCCCTCTTCTAGGTTATAAACATCAAGCCCAACGGTCAGCTCAATAACACCTTTTAGAACAACACCACCCTCCTCTCCATCATGCTGCAACATGTCAGCTCCAGTATCAGCGCCGGGCGGGTAGTATTCACGCATTATATTAGTAGTACGCTCTTTTACTGTTGCCCCAATTAAAAGCAACTTAACCTTGTCAGTTCCCACATCTGGCTGCTCATCTGCACGAAAAACCACCTTTTCAGGCTCTGCTTCATCCGTAAAGAAATCACCAATAGAGATAGGAACACACGCTAGGATTTTTTTAAGAGAACTAACAGAAGGGCTTACTCCATTTTTTTCTATCATCGATATTGTGCTATTCGTAACACCAGCACGCTTCGCCAACTCACGCTGGGAAATCCCTTTAAGCTTACGTATCTGTTTTAATCTCTCACCAACATCCACACCAATACCCTGTATTAATTACGTTTATTGGATTATATCAAATATTTAGTCGGACAATAAAAAACTGACTACTGATTGCTAAAAACCAATAGTCAGTTATCTGCCTTATACGATTACAGCTCGCGTAAGCAGTTTTCCATAATATCCAATCCCTCTTCAATTAACGCATTAGAAGCTGTCAATGGAACGAGTACACGAATTGTATTTGCAAAAGTACCACAAGAAAGCAGTAACAGCCCATTCGCTGTAGCTTTAGCGACTAGCTGTTTTGCCAAGTCAGGGTTCGGATTACCTTGCTCGTCAAACAGCTCACATGCAATCATACCACCGGTTGCACGAACATGATCAATACACGTTAGCCCAGATTCTTTCATAGCCAAGAAGCGAGAAGTGATTAGCTGCCCTACTTCATTACTACGCTCAAGCAAACCTTCCTCTTCGATTACTTCGATAGTCGCTAATGCAGCGGCACATGCCATAGGGCTACCACCATAAGTACTACCGATACTGCCGGGACCTGGAACGTCCATTAGATCAGCACTACCTACTAAAGCAGACAGCGTCATACCACCTGCCAAGCTTTTTGCCATGCAGATGAAGTCAGGTGTCACACCAGAGTGTTCAATAGCAAACATTTTACCAGTTCGAGCAAAACCAGACTGAACTTCATCAACAATCATCAAGATGCCATGCTCATCACATAGAGCACGCAGAGATTGCATAAACTCTGTAGGCGCCTGATAAAAACCGCCTTCACCTTGAACAGGCTCAATAATAATCGCCGCTACGCGGCCAGGATCAACATCTGTTTTCAGCAAGTTTTTAACAGCATTAAGTGAATCTTCAGCTGAAACACCGTAATACGCATTAGGGTAAGGAGCATGGAAAACCTCAGCAGGGAAAGGACCAAACCCTTGCTTATAAGGTACAACCTTACCTGTCAGCGCCATACCCATCATCGTACGACCATGAAATGCACCGTTAAAAGCGATAACTGCCGAGCGACCTGTCGCTGCGCGCGCAACTTTAACTGCATTCTCAACAGCCTCAGCACCCGTGTTTAGCAACAATGTTTTCTTGGCATGGCTACCAGGTGTAATATCATTTAGCTTTTCAGCTAATGCAATGTACGGCTCGTAAGGCATTACATGAAAACAAGTATGCATTAGCTTATGTAGCTGAGATTCAACAGCCGCTACAACTTTTGGGTGTAAATGCCCAATATTCAATACACCAATACCGCCAGCAAAGTCGATATAACGCTTACCTTCAACATCCCAAACTTCAGCGTTGACTGCTTTTTCTGCATAAAACTGAGTGATATTCGCCGCACCACGAGCTACCGAGTTTTCACGGCGTGCTTGCATCTCTTTATTCGTTGTCATTCCAAACTTTCCCATTAATTAATGCCACCCAGCAAGGTGTATTTCATTTCTAGATATTCATCGATACCGTATCGTGAACCTTCACGACCGATGCCTGATTCTTTAACGCCACCAAAAGGAGCCACTTCGGTAGACAGCACACCTTCATTGACGGCAACCATTCCGTACTCAAGCCCTTCTGATACACGCCATACACGACTTAGGTCGTTTGCATAGAAGTAAGCTGCCAAGCCATATTCAGTATCATTGGCCATTGCGATGGCTTCTGCTTCGGTTTCAAAACGAAATACCGGTGCGATAGGGCCAAATATTTCTTCACGAGCAACACGCATTTCATTGGTCACATCAGCGATGATGGTTGGCTGATAAAAAGTGCCGCCCAACGTATGCTCTTGGCCACCACACACTAGACGTGCGCCTTTTTGAACCGCATCTTCCAACAACTCAGATACCTTGCCAATGGCTGCTTGATTAATCATTGGACCCTGATCAAAAGCGCCCTGCAAACCATGACCTACAGTCAACTCATTTACTGCTTTGTTGAACTTTTCTACAAACTCATCGTAAACACTGGACTGCACCAAAATACGGTTAGTACACACACAAGTTTGTCCAGCATTACGGAACTTCGAAATAACCGCTCCCTGAACTGCTTTATCTATGTTTGCATCATCAAAAATGATAAGTGGTGCATTACCACCCAGCTCAAGAGACATCTTCTTAACTGTGTCAGCACACTGTCTCATCAACTGTTTCCCAACACCTGTTGAGCCAGTAAATGATAGCTTACGCACGACAGGGCTATCTGTTAGAACACGCCCAATTACCGCAGGCTGTGCCGTAGTCACTACATTGATAACACCTTTAGGAATACCAGCGCGTTCAGCTAGCACCATCAAAGCGAGTGCTGATAAAGGTGTATCTTCCGCAGGCTTCAATACCATGGTACAACCAGCTGCGAGTGCTGGAGCACATTTACGAGTGATCATCGCGTTAGGGAAGTTCCAAGGCGTAACGGCTGCAACAACTCCGATAGGCTCTTTACTTACCATAATGCGTTTATCAGCAGCTTGTGCTGGAATTAAGTCACCATATACACGCTTACCTTCTTCTGCATACCACTCAACGAAGGAAGCACCATACAAAACTTCACCCGAGGCTTCACTCAGAGGCTTACCTTGTTCAGCTGTCATCAGCTGCGCTAGGTCATCTTTTGCTTCAACAATTAATTCAAACCAACGACGCAAGATAAGCGCACGCTCTTTCGCTGTTTTTGCTTTCCACAACGGAAAAGCTTTCTCTGCAGCAGCAATAGCTTGCTGAGTTTCTTGCACGCGCATATCCGGAACTTCAGCAATCTGCTGACCCGTTGCAGGGTCTAAAACAGGCATTGTCTGGCCACTTAATGCACTTTGCCATTCGCCATCTATGAAGGCTTGCGTTTTAAGTAAACTCGCGTCTTTTAGTGATAACATCTCTCAACCTCTTTGAATAACACCTTGATTACATAGACTTTCTATTTCTTCAGACGTCATATCTAGAATGGATTCTAGAATATGAACACTGTGCTCACCGAGCACAGGAGGCGCCTGATGATACGCGATCGGTGTCTCAGAAAATTTCACAGGATTTGCAACAGAAGGAACGTCACCCACATCACGATGAGCAAGAGACACCTGCATCTGGCGATGTTTAATTTGCGGCTCATCAAATACTTGTTCGATAGTATTAATAGGGCCACATGGAACGCCCACTTCTGTCAATTTCTCTAGCCACTGCTGCGTACTATTTGTTAACAGCAGAGGAAGTAATAGCGGAATCAAATCACTTCGATTTTCTACGCGCTTTTGGTTCGTACTAAAACCAATTTCTTTTGCCAAATCAGGGCACCCAGCAACTTCACAAAAGCGCTGAAATTGCTGATCATTGCCAACCGCCAAAATAATATGACCATCGGCTGTCGGAAATGCCTGATAAGGCACAATATTAGGGTGCGCATTTCCCAGCCGTCCAGGAGGTTTTCCTGCAGCAAGGAAATTCATTGCTTGGTTGGCCAACGTTGCTACTTGCACATCCAGCAATGCCAGATCAATATATTGACCGACGCCGGTTTCTTCACGGTGCAGCAGTGCGGCTTGCACCGCATTAGCCGCATACAGGCCTGTCATCACATCGACTAAAGCCACACCGACTTTCATTGGCATGCCATCGGGCTCGCCTGTCACACTCATCAAGCCGCCCATACCCTGAATCATAAAGTCGTATCCAGCGCGATGAGCATCAGGACCATCCTGACCAAACCCAGTAATTGAACAATAAACCAAGCGAGGGTTTAGCTCTTTTAATGAATCGTAATCAAGCCCATAACGCTTCAAGCCGCCCACTTTATAGTTCTCAAGTACGACATCCGAAACCTTAACCAGCTCGCGGATAATTGCCTGGCCTTCTGGACGAGCCATATCAACTGCAACTGACTGTTTGCCACGATTAGCTGAGTGAAAGTAAGCCGCATCAGACGTTTCAGACTCACTCCCTTTGATAAAAGGAGGGCCCCAGCCGCGGGTATCATCACCACTGCCAGGACGTTCAACTTTAATCACTTCAGCTCCGAAGTCCGCCAGCATTTGACCGGCCCAAGGGCCAGCCAAAATACGACTTAAATCCAGAACACGGATGTGAGACAGAGCCCCGCTCATCAGAAAAAGGCCTGTAAACCAGTCTGAGCACGACCGAGAATCAACGCATGAATATCATGCGTACCTTCATACGTATTAACCGCTTCTAGGTTCATCACATGACGAATCACGTGGAACTCATCAGCAATACCGTTTCCGCCATGCATATCACGTGATACACGAGCAATATCCAGCGCCTTACCACAGTTATTACGCTTCATCAGGGAAATTAGTTCTACTGGGCAGTTGCCAGCATCCATCATTTGCGCCATACGAAGACAACCCTGCAAACCAAGTGAAATCTCTGTTTGCATGTCTGCTAGTTTTTTCTGTACTAACTGAGTTTGTGCTAGTGGGCGGCCAAACTGCTTACGATCTAAAGTGTACTGACGTGCAGCCTGCCAACAGAACTCAGCAGCACCTAAAGCCCCCCAAGCGATACCAAAGCGCGCTTTATTCAAGCAACCGAATGGCCCAGATAAGCCAGAAACGTTAGGTAAAATATTTTCATCAGGAACGAAGACATCTTCCATGACTATCTCACCCGTGATAGAGGCGCGTAATGAGAACTTACCTTCGATTTTAGGTGCAGATAGACCCTTCATACCTTTTTCTAGTACGAAACCACGAATAACACCGTCTAGTTTTGCCCATACAACAAAAACGTGTGCAACAGGTGAATTAGTAATCCACATCTTGCTACCTTTAACGATGTAGCCACCGTCAACCTTCGTAGCACGAGTGCGCATTCCAGCAGGGTCAGAACCTGCATCAGGCTCTGTTAGACCAAAGCAACCAATCCATTCACCACTGGCAAGTTTTGGAAGATACTTTTGACGCTGCTCTTCACTGCCATATGCATAGATAGGATGCATTACAAGCGAAGACTGTACGCTCATCGCTGAACGGTAACCACTATCAACTCTTTCAACTTCACGAGCGACAAGACCATAACTCACATGGCTAGCACCGGCACAGCCATATTCTTCTGGTAGGGTGCTACCCAGCAAACCCAGCTCGCCCAGCTCTTTCATAATTTCAACATCGAATGTTTCATTACGGTTCGCCATTAATACGCGTGGCATTAGCTGCCCTTGCATATAATCACGCGCCGCATCACGAATCATTCGTTCTTCATCACTAATCTGCTGGTCTAACAGGAAAGGATCTTCCCAAACAAAAGCTGATTTACTCATGGTGATAGCCTCGTTATATTTTTGATAATAGCGCCGTGGTGTCTTTTTTTGACATCAGCTATTAAAACTATTGTTGGTTACTATCTGCAAATAGTGTTCATTATTTTTTACAAATGCAAGATATGTAATAGTTTTTTTTACATTAAAAAAATAAACGCGACTCTCAACAAATACAATCGACTTAAACTTATAGATTTAACTATATGATATTAAAGATTAATAAATAATTTAAACTTATAGGGAGAAGAATATTAACGCGATAGATTAAAAAGTTATTTTTATAGGTTTTGATATGAAATTTTAGTCTGCCGTGCAACCACATGTACGGAATACCGAACATTGGAAAGCATTTACTCTGCAAGTGCCACAAAGCTATAACAAGCAAACCAACAGAAAAAAGACAGCTTAAGAATGAGTCAAGTCATCCTCAAAGCGTAAGCAACGGCGGCTTGCGCATGTACCTTTGTTGTATCAAATAACGGCATAGCTGTATCGTCTTGTTTGATCAACAAACCAATTTCTGTACACCCAAGAATAACCGCCTCCGCTCCTTGAATGGCCATTTGATCAATAATTCTCAAATACTCATTTTTAGAACTTTCTAATACCTTGCCCATACAGAGCTCTTTGTAAATAACATTATGAATAATAGCTCGATCAGCATTGCTGGGAATAACAATATCCAAACCATAAACGTCAGTTAAGCGGCCTTTATAAAAATCTTGCTCCATCGTAAACTGAGTTCCCAACAACGCGACACGCGAAACACCTTCACAAACCAATGCCTGCGCTGTTGCATCTGCTATATGCAACAAAGGGATATCAATTTCTGCTTCAATAGCACAGGCCACCTTGTGCATAGTGTTTGTACAGATCAGCAGAAAATCAGCACCACCGGCTTGAACACTCAAAGCAGCCTTACTTAAAATACTTGCCGCACCTTGCCAGTCCCCTTGAGCCTGACATGCTTCTATCAACTGGAAATCAACACTACTTAAAATAATCTCTGCAGAGTGCAGCCCTCCTAACTCTTTTTTAATTCCTTTATTGATAAGCTGATAGTAGGTAACGGTACTCTCCCAACTCATCCCACCTAACAATCCAATTGTGCGCATATACTCCCCTTAATTTCACCTCAAACAGTAGGACCTGACCTATAAACGATCAAACACTACTCTTATGCATCTCTTCAATGACCCAATCCTTAAATGCGCGCATTCCGTAGGTTAAAGAGCGGTTTTTTTTATGCACAAGGTAGAAGGATTTATGCGTATTCAACATAATATCAAATGGCATTATTAACTTTCCGTCCTTTATCTCTCTTGATGTCAACGTACTGTCAGCTAACGCCACACCAAGCCCCTCTTGAGCCGCCGCAGTGGCCAGTTGACTGCTCGATAACTGTAACCCCCTACCAAACCCCAAGTACTCCACGCCTGCTAACTGCAGCCACTCCTGCCACTCATACAAGCGCTTACTGACCTGGATAAGAGTATGCTTTCGTAAATCTTCAGGTTTAGTTAGCGGCTTTTCGCTTTTAATCAACGCGGGACTACATACAGGTACTAACAGCACTTTTCTAAGAAAATGCACCTCAATATCATGCCAGTCACCATGCCCAAAATAGATCGCCATATCGGTATTCGATTTATTGAAATCGATGAGTCCTGTTGAAGCACTAATTTGCAACTCAACATCAGGAAACCTTTCCTGAAAGCGCTGCATCCTTGGCATCAACCACCGCGTCAAAAAGTTCGGAGCCACACTGATTGTTACTATATCGGTTTCTGGGCTAGCTGTTAGACGCTTGGTTGCCACTTCTATTTCATCCAAAGCATACTTAATAGACACCAAATACTGCTCACCCATAGGTGTCAATTCAACTTTTCTTTTATTTCTTCGAAATAATTCAAGGCCCAAGAACTGCTCAAGTGTTTTAATCTGATGGCTCACAGCCGATGCAGTCACAGAAAGCTCCTCAGCCGCTGCTACAAAGCTTTCATTACGGGCTGCTGCTTCAAAAATCCTCACTGAATTGAGTGGTGGTAAGCGTCTGATAAGCAATACCTCATTGATGAAAATATCTCATCATTTTGATGAAAATTGATCGTTTGTGCAAGCAGCACCTAGACCTTAGTATAAACGCATAAATCAACACCAACTAGTTAAGTGAGAAATCCATGAACAATGATACAGAACTACGTACAGACAAAGACGGCAACGTTGATACTGCTTACTATATAGATCAGGCACATCAACTACGCAGTGAATACTTAGGCGAACTCTACACTTCTGTTGCTCTAAAATTAAAAGCACTATTTCGCTTAGAGCTTCCAAAAATAACTGCCAACCGCCCTGCCCACCACTAAGCCATACGATTTTGGGGCCACTATGGCCCCGAGCTACCTTCTGACGCACACCCTCTTTATTCATAGAACTTTTCTTGTCTATACTATTGTTAATAGCCTCTATTTAACGAAGTAATAAGCCATGAAAAACCCTATCATTAGCGGTATTGGTCTCTGGACTCCCAAGAACAGCATAACAAATGAAGAGCTAGCAACAGCTTACAACGCTTGGGCTGAAGCATTTAACTCAAAACACTCCGATGAAATTGAAGCAGGTAGCATTAGCAAAAAACCGTTATCTACTGCCGAGTTTATAGAAAAAGCTTCTGGCATTAAAAGCCGATTCGCTTATTGTAAAGATGGTATTCTTGACACCTCTCGCATGCGCCCACGCCTCCCTGCTAGAGCCGACAGCGAGTTATCAGTACAAGCTGAGATAGCACTAGCCGCCGCACGAAAAGCCCTCATAGCAGCAAACAAATCAGCCGAGCAAATTGATGTTGTTATTGTCGCTTGCTCCTATACACAACGCGCTTACCCAGCCATCGCTATTGAAGTTCAACACGCACTTGGCATACAAGGCTTTGGCTTTGACATGCAAGTAGCCTGCTCTTCTGCCACATTTGGTTTACATAGAGCTTACGAAATGATCAAAGCAGGCACTGCAACAGGGGTGTTAATCATCAATCCAGAATTAACATCCCCACAAGTTAATTACTGTGATCGTGATAGCCATTTTATTTTTGGGGATGTCGCGGTAGCCACCGTTATTGAAGACTCTGCTACATGCCAATCTGAGCACAGCTACGAAATACTAAGCACCAAAGCAGCAACTCTATTCTCCAACAACATACGATCAAACTTTGGCTACACCGCCAGAGTCAGCGACACCGACCCTTTTGCATTAGATGCTCTATTCCACCAAAACGGACGCAAAGTATTTAAGGAGGTCTGCCCTATGGCCACTGAGCATATTTTACAACACATAGATCAGCACCATCTTGCAGTTAAAAATGTACAACGCTGGTGGCTACACCAAGCCAACATTAATATGAATCACTTAATTATTCGAAAACTGCTCGGCAGAAACGCCAACAAAAATGAGGCGCCTATTGTGCTTGATAAATATGCCAACACAGCATCAGCTGGGTCGCTTATTGCATTCCATCAACACCATAAAGACCTTAGCAGCGGTGATCACGGCCTAATTTGCTCTTTCGGTGCCGGTTACTCGATAGGCAGCCTTGTTATTAAAAAGAGATAAAAACCTTCACCCATAAAAAACGCACTAATAAGTGCGTTTTTTTGAATTTGCCAAAAAGCTATCTTTTTTCAATCTCAGCAGAGCTCTTTAACTGACTAACCAGCGCCTGATACTCTTGTTGTCCAAAGCGTGTCCCTAAGAAACCAGCCATCGATTTAACTTCTTCTTCCGACAAGGCCACCTCAGGTGTGTTAACGCTGGTTAATAGCACCACTGCTACACCACCATCATTTAAAACAGTCCTAGAAGCAACAGCTTTACCTTCAATAGGTTTCGCCAAAGAAAAAGCAAGGTTACGTACCTCTAACGGAATATCCGAAGTCGAACGCGACACGGCCGCTTTAGTTTCAGTATTAACGCCCGCAGCAACCGTGCTCAGAGGCTCGCCAGCATTAAGCTGCGCAACAGCACCTTTTGCTTTAGACTCAAGCAAATCGCTAGCTTTTTGCTGAACTAATTGCTGCTTCAACTGAGAAGAAACCTCCTCAAACGCTTGCTCTCTTGGCTCGAAATACGTTTTCACTCGCGCAACAACCGTGCGCTCTTTGTCTAACTCGATAAGAGGGCTGTTTACCTTCTCTTGAATTAACTCGTTACTAAATACCGCTGAAATCACTTTAGCATTTCGAGTAACGTCAGTAGTACCTCCAACCTTGTCAAAAGGCTCACTGGATACTATCGTTAGACCAAGCACCTCAGAAGGTTCAACCAAATCACCTGCTGAAAAAGTAATATCAGCCATCTGTTCTAAACGCTCAACATAAATAGCTTCAACTTTCTGATCCAAAATTTCCTCAGCAAGGTCATATTTTAGCTCAGCAAAACTTGATACTTCTTCTTTAGAAATACCGTTTACTTTGATCAGATGGTAACCAAACTCTGTTCGAACAGGTTCTGATACGTCATTAACTGATAATTCGTACATTGAACGCTCGAAAGGCTCAGAGAATACCCCCTTGCCATTTACGCCTAAACTACCACCAGAAGATGCAGAGCCAACATCATCGGACTCACTTTTAGCTAAAGACTCAAATGACTCTCCAGCTTTTATGCGCGCTTGTAGTGCCGCCACTTTAGCCAGTGCCTCCGCATCATCTTGCTCAGCAGTCACTTCAATTAAGATATGCGCAACATCACGCTCTTCTTCTGCCTGAAAAGATGCTAAATACTGATCATACTGCGCTTTTAGCTCATCATCAGAAACATCGACATCATCTCGCAGGTCATTTTTATTTAGCAGAATATATTCAACAGCCACTTGCTCTTGCGTCATTAACGATGAGCGCTCTGCTTCATATTCAGACTTAATATCATCTTCAGAAACATTAACCTGAGCCATTACACCCGCTAATGGCAACACAAAATAGCGAATGTCACGCGTTTGACGATCTAAAGCAACGATACGCTCAAGCTCTTGCGGAACAGCAAATGCTGATAACTGGTAAGCATTTCGCTCTTGCTCAATAACACGCTCTTTACGTAGCAGGTCCCTATACATTAGCGGGGTAAAACCAGCATTTCTTAGTGCCGCTTCAAACTGATTACGATTAAATTGACCATCTACCTGAAAATCAGCTGTATTAACAATCATCTGATCAATCATACGATCAGATACCATCAAATTCTTATCCTCTGCGGCTAAAAGCAGAGATTTTTGCTCAATTAGACTATCCAACACCATACTACTGATTAAACCATCATCAAGTAATGCCGGATCTGCATTTTCACCCATTTGGGATAACAACTGACGTCTTTGCAATTCTGTTGCCTGATACAGCTCTTGGCTAGTTATCTCTTCACCATTCACTGTCGCTGGCGCATCTGACTCAGAGGTCAAACTTACTAATGACTCCACTCCAAACAACGCAAAGGTAACAACAATTAAGCCAACGATGACTTTGGCAACAATACTCTGCGAATTATCTCTGATGGATTGCAGCATGATTCACCTAAAACAAACCCTAAAGTTAAAAAAAAAGCGCATTCGCCTGAATGCGCTTTTTATCGTGGCGGAACGGACGGGACTCGAACCCGCGACCCCCTGCGTGACAGGCAGGTATTCTAACCAGCTGAACTACCGCTCCACGTTTGGACTATGATTGTAACTCAATCAAATCCTTACTTGTTTACTGCGTCTTTTAGCGCTTTGCCTGGCTTAAAGTTTGGCAAAGTTGCAGCAGCAATCTCAATTGGGTTCCCTGTCTGCGGGTTACGACCAGTACGTGCCGCGCGCTCTTTTACAGAAAATGTACCAAAACCAACTAGTGCAACAGATTCACCCTTCTGCAATGCAGAAGTTACTGCTTCAAGCGCACCGTCTAATGCACGACCTGCAGCCGCCTTTGGAATATCAGCAGAAGCTGCAATAGCGTCGATCAGTTCAGACTTGTTCACGATGTTCCCCTTTATCGAGTCGTTTATTATTTATGTTCTGTAGTCCATGCTCAGCACAAATATCCCGCACTTTATACCAACTGGCAGAATTAGGTGTCAAGTGCTCAACCCCTGATTCTGCCTGTGTTTCGTATTAATGTGTATTTATTTGTTCTGCTGAGGCTTTAGCAGATTTTTTCTCTGCTGAAACCGCTTCGACAGGCTCGTCCTTCAGTGGTTTAGGCTGAAATTTAAGCGCAATGTCAAGCACTTCATCAATCCACTTTACCGGCTTAATATCTAAATCGGCTTTTATATTATCAGGTATTTCTTTCAGGTCACGTTGATTTTCGTCAGGAATGATAACAGTTTTTATTCCACCCCGGTGGGCTGCTAGCAATTTTTCCTTCAAACCACCAATTGGCATGACCTGACCACGCAAATTAATTTCGCCTGTCATCGCCACATCAGAACGAACCGGTATCTCAGTCAAAGCAGACACCAGTGCAGTACACATACCTATACCGGCACTTGGCCCATCCTTTGGCGTCGCTCCTTCTGGCACATGAATATGCACATCCTGCTTCTCATGGAAAGTTGAAGAGATGCCTAATGCTTTAGCACGGCTACGAACAACCGTAAGCGCAGCTGAAATAGACTCCTTCATCACATCACCCAGACAACCCGTTGTGATCTGACGGCCTTTACCCGGCATAACAGTCGCTTCAATGCTAAGCATATCACCACCTACCTGAGTCCACGCCAAGCCAGTCACATGGCCTACAAGATCTTCCTCTTCAGCCAATCCAAAGCTGTGCTTCTTAACACCGCTGAAGCGTTCCAGATTCTCATCAGTGACGACCAGCTGCTTATCAGCCTCACCCAAAGCAATTGTTTTAATAACTTTGCGACAGATTTTAGCAATCTCACGCTCTAAGCCACGCACACCAGCTTCACGAGTATAGTAGCGAATTAAGCTAATGATCGCTGAATCTTCAATTTTAGCTTCTTTTTCTTTTAAGCCATTTTGCTTTATCTGCTTTGGAACCAGATATTTAAGAGCAATATTTAATTTTTCGTCTTCAGTGTATCCAGGAATACGAATAAGCTCCATACGATCCAAAAGCGGACCGGGGATATTCATTGAGTTAGAAGTACACACAAACATTACATCAGACAAGTCGTAGTCCACTTCCATGTAATGGTCGTTAAAAGTTGAATTCTGCTCAGGATCAAGCACTTCTAACAATGCTGAAGCAGGGTCACCACGCTGATCCATACCCATTTTGTCAATTTCATCTAATAGGAAAAGTGGATTCTTGACACCAATTTTCGCCATTTTTTGAATAAGTTTACCTGGCATAGAGCCTATGTAGGTACGACGGTGACCACGAATTTCAGCTTCGTCACGAACCCCACCCAATGCCATGCGAACATATTTACGGTTTGTCGCACGAGCAATAGAACGCCCTAAAGATGTTTTACCAACACCTGGAGGACCAACCAAGCATAAAATAGGCCCCTTGAGCTTCTTCACTCGCTGTTGCACAGCAAGATACTCTAAAATCCTCTCTTTGACTTCCGTCAAACCGAAATGATCTTCATCAAGAATAAGCTCTGCACGCTTCATATCATGGCGCACTTTAGAGCGCTTAGACCATGGAATCTGCAACATCCAATCGATATAGCCACGCACGACTGTTGCTTCAGCAGACATCGAGGACATCATTTTTAGCTTATTGAACTCAGCAATTGTTTTGTCGTACGCCTCTTTTGGCATACCTGCGGCATCAATGCGGTTCTTTAACTCATCGATGTCACTAACACCGTTTTCATCCAAGTCACCGAGCTCTTTCTGAATGGCCTTCATTTGCTCATTCAAATAGTACTCGCGCTGGCTTTTTTCCATCTGCTTTTTTACACGCCCACGGATACGTTTTTCAACTTCAACCAAGTCGATTTCCGCTTCCATCAAAGACATCAGATGCTCTAAACGCTGACGGCTATCCAGCATTTCTAAAATGCTTTGCTTTTCATCTAGCTTCAGTGACATATGCGCAGCAATGGTATCGGACAAACGCCCGATATCATCAATATTTTGCAAAGACGCAAGCACTTCAGATGGGATTTTTTTATTGATTTGTATAAAGCGATCAAACTGCTCTAATGCAGTACGCTTATACACTTCACTTTCAGCTGGCGTAAGCGCCTCTACCGGAAGACTGCTGACCTGAGCTGTAAAATAATTATCTGAATCATCAAGCTCTAATATTCTAGCGCGATAATCACCTTCAACTAGAACCTTGACCGTGCCATCGGGTAATTTCAACATTTGTAAAACGCTAGCAACGGTGCCGATCTCATGTAAATCACCTGCAACAGGCTCATCATCAGATGCATTTTTTTGCGCGATCAGTAAAATTTCTTTATTAGATTCCATCGCGGCTTCGAGCGCTTCAATGGATTTTTCTCGGCCGACAAACAGTGGGATGACCATGTGCGGATACACAACCACATCACGTAACGGCAGTACGGGAAGCTCTACATTAATAATATCGGTAGCTTCAAACTGATCCATAATGGATATTGCCTCTCTGCAAGGCACCTCTTAAGTTTCAGGGTGCGATATAAAAAAAGACATAATGCCTACTAAATAGACTTTTCGATGCCTGAATTAGACTATGGGGGCTACATACAAGAAAACAACCTTTATCAATTGCTGCTCGCATTTTTTAATTAGGATGGCCTGCATATGAATTATTTATAGCAACACAATACATATTGGGCAATGCGCCAGACGTATTTAATAAAATACGCCTAGCCAATAGGACTACTTGTAATAAGAGTTTTCAGTCACGCTATGGTCAGTCACGTCACGCACACCAAGCAAACCAGGAAGGCGTTCAACTAAGGTTTTTTCTACACCATCTTTCAACGTCATATCAACAGCACTACAACCTTGACAACCACCGCCAAACTGCAGAATAGCGACGAAGCCATCAGTTTCTTCTACCAACTCTACCAATTTTACTTCACCACCATGGGAAGCCAAACCTGGGTTAATATCACTGTAAAGAATATAGTTAATCTGTTCACTCATTGGGCTATCTGAAGAAACCTTAGGCACCTTAGCATTGGGGGCTTTTATGGTCAGCTGGCCACCCATACGATCTTGAGAATAATCTACAAGCGCTTCTTCCAGATACGGCAAGCTATTACGCTCAAAGTAGAAGCGAATTTTGCTTAATTCCATTACTTCGTCATCTTCAACCAGCTCTTCTGGTCGACAATAAGCCAAGCATGTTTCCGCGTACGGCGTACCCGGCTGAGTTACGAACATCCTTACAGCGATGCCTTCTACATTTTGTTTAGATAATAAATCGGCCAGATAATCTTCTGCGCCTTCGGTAACCGTCATGTTCATTTTTTACACCTGAATACAAACATAAGTACAAATAATGCCATCAGGATACACTGAATATAATCCCGAGTAAATTGATCAGATATTGAGCAGAAAAGTATCGAACTAGCAACTTTAAATCCATTAAATTTAAATAAAAACAACTCTCTAATTATTCGTCGCTAAACAGACAATATCCGCTTCTGTTACACTGTGCAGATGCTTATACGGAGTCTGTTAAATGACTGAACATTCAGTAGTTTTTTCTTTCTTTCTAATTTTTACTGGCGCTGCCATTCTCGCCTCTGCTGCTCTATATACACGCCAACCCCTGCTTGTAGCCTATATTGTCCTAGGTGCTATTTTAGGACCTTACGGCTACAAACTAATCTCAGACACAGCATTACTCTCTGACATATCTCATGTTGGAATAATATTCTTATTGTTTTTATTAGGCCTAGATATGCAGCCTTCTCATCTGGTACAGATGATAAAAAAAGCCACTTGGGTCGCATTAGGTAGCTCCGTACTCTTTTTAGCAACAGGTTATGCCGCATCACAGCTATTTGGCTATACACAAACGGAATCATTGATTATTGGTGCCGCACTGATGTTTTCCAGCACCATTATAGGCATCAAACTATTACCCACTACCGTTTTACACCACCGTCATACAGGCGAATTAGTCGTAGGGTTACTCTTATTACAAGACGTTATTGCGATTCTAGTATTACTCTTTTTGTACAGCGGACAGAATGAAAACAGCGGCGCAATGGATCTTATAAAACCATTACTCGCGCTTCCATTGCTAGTGATCGGTGGCTTTGCTCTAGTTAAATATATTATTCTCAAGCTAATACAAAAATTTGACCGGTTTCACGAATACATATTCCTGCTCGCCATTGGCTGGTGCCTGGGGATGGCAGAAGGAGCACAATACATTGGATTATCAGCGGAGATGGGCGCTTTTGTGGCAGGAGTTACACTGGCGACCAGCCCTATCTCACAGTACATCGCAACCAACCTTAAACCATTACGCGATTTCTTTCTGATTCTCTTTTTCTTCTCGGTGGGCGCCAGCTTCAACCTTGGATTAGTTGGGCTCATTATTCTCCCATCGGTTGTATTGGCTTTACTCGTTGTTGGTTTAAAACCTGTTGTATTTCACTTGCTACTCAAAACCATTAAAGAAGATAACGCAATGTCTTGGGAGGTTGGCTTTCGATTAGGGCAAATTAGTGAGTTTTCACTCTTGATAGCTTACATTGCAACAAGCACAGCCTTGATAGGGCAAGAAGCATCCCATGTTATTCAGGCCACGGCTATTCTTACCTTTTTACTCTCTACCTATGTGGTTATCTTTAACTTTCCGTCACCTATTGCTGTCTCGGACAGGTTAAGGCGCGATTAGTATCGCACCTTAATCGACACTCAATTTCGGAATGATTAAAAACGTGAGCGGTCGCGTCGCTCCCACAACCCTTGAGCCAACACCAATGCATCAGCCTGTTGGCTTGCCTTATTCAGCAGTATTAAGAGGGAAGCTAGCGTTGTGATCACCGCGCCCTCTCCGTATTCATGTCTGCTTTCCCCACGCCAAAAAGCTAACAATAAAGCAGGATCCAACACTTCGTCTTTTACCAGACGTTTTTGATAAATCCTAGGCCACTGCTCATCTGACAGCTCTCCTTGCCTAACCCAGCGGATTTCACAGTCAGAATCAGGCTTTAGCTCCGCTTCCCCTCCATCACCACGAATAGTTAAACCCTGCTGCACGCCTAACAACAAGCTTGTTTCCTGATGCATAGGCGCATAAGCCGGATGAAATACACCATCTACAGTACAAAACGCACCTAAAGGATTAATCAATCGACATAATGTATGCACAGGAGAGCGCAGCCCTAGAATTGGACGCAGCTGAATGATATCACCTAAACGCGGCACCATTTCATTGATCGACATATAAGCAAACTGGTGCTTATTCAAATCAGAAGACACTTGATTCCAATCCTTGGCAGTGCTCAACCCAAAAAGCACTAGCATCTCTTCTACATATATCCGCCCTTGTGTATGCCCTTTAGCGCCATGCATAAAGACACGAGTATTATTCTCAGACAACACTAAAGCCGCCAGTAAATACCAAGGAAGCTGGCGTTTTTTGCCTGCATAAGTAGACCAATCAAGATCAACATCAAGCACCTCTGGAGCATGAGCATGCAAACGAGCTGCCTGAACAAAGCCTGCCAGCTCCTGAGGAGATTCCTCTTTAACACGCAACAACATTAAAAAAGCACCTAATTGTTCGGGCCGTACATCACCCGCCAATATCATACTCATTGCATCAAAAGCTTCCTGCTGCGTTAACGAACGGGAACCCTTTTTGCCTTTACCTAAAATGCGCACATAAGATGCGAACGGATGCTCAGCCACGATCACTGCTCCAAAAAATATTCAGGCGCCCACTATACAATATAAAGAAGTAAGAATGAGCCTGATGAGTTGATCCTCACTATGATAAAATGCGGCCAGTTTATTCTGGAAAGAAATATGAAAAGACAATCAATTCGTTTTGGCCGCCCTAACGCCAAAAGCAAACCGTTATCAGGCGAAGCTCTTTTGCTTCATATTGAATCACTCAGTCAAGAAGGCCGAGGGGTAGCTCGACACCAAGGCAAGACCATTTTTGTTGATGACGCCTTAAGTACTGAAGATGTTGAGGCAATCATCACCACTCAACATAAACGCTACGATGAAGCTAAACTCATCAAAATAGTTAAACCATCGACAGAGCGTACTGAACCGTTCTGTACACACTATGGCGAATGTGGCGGCTGCCAACTACAGCACTTAAAACACGATGCCCAGATCATTAGCAAGCAAGCCAATGTACTCAATCAGCTATCGCGCTTTGGAGAACAGACACCTCTCCTGATCGAAGAGCCTATTCGTTCAGCACCATGGAATTATCGTCGCTCAGCACGACTGGGACTTAATGTACGCTATAAAAGCGATGAAGCCATTGTTGGTTTTAGACGCAAGCAGAGTAACAAACTGCTACAAATATCCTCTTGTCCCGTTTTAGATCATCGCGGCGAATCCATTTTCACCGATCTCAAAATTGCACTTGATCAAATACCCAATAGCAAATCCTATACTCATGCTGAGCTGCTATTCGGTGATAATTCGCAATCGTTACTATTGCGATGCAAAGGCACGCCCAAACAAGCGGACAAAGAATCACTGATTGATTTTGCAAAGAGCAAACAGTTTAACCTTTATCTGAAAACAGACACTGAAACGCTAACACTGCTTGAGCTAGCCCCCAACCGCTACTCTCTTCTTGATGAGAACATTCAATTAGAGTTTCACCCCGGTGATTTTTTGCAGGTCAATGCTGATGTCAACCAACAGATGATTCGACAAGCCATTAACTGGCTTGAGCTCACAAAGGACGATGTCGTATTAGATCTTTTCTGCGGGCTAGGAAACTTTACGCTACCTATAGCTCAACACGTTAAAGCAATTATAGGCATTGAAGGCTCTAATGAAATGGTCATGCGTGCCACCAGTAACGCTGAACTAAATAAGATAGATAACGCGCAGTTTTTCCGTGCTGATTTATCCGCTGACAACAAACATCAGCAATGGCTTAAATCATCACCCAATAAGATCGTTCTTGACCCTCCTAGAACGGGTGCTTATGAAGTTATTAATCAATTACCAACACAAGCCACAGAGATACTCTATGTCTCTTGCGATCCATCAGCACTGGCGAGAGACAGCAAGTTATTATTAGAAAAAGGCTATCAATTAACACGCTTTAATGTGATGGATATGTTCCCACATACCAACCATGTAGAATCGATGGCGCTCTTCAGAAAAACGACATTGAGTAAAACAAAGGAAAAAGCCAAGAAAAGCAAAAGGGTATTCAAACGATGATTCCCGTTCTTTTTTCAGATGATCACCTCGTAATCATCAACAAGCCCCATGACCTTTTATCAGTACCTGGAAAAGGCCCCGACAAACAAGACTGCCTAGGGCGAAGAGTACAAGCAGAAGGCCACCCTACGGCTCGTATCGTGCATAGATTAGATTACGCCACATCCGGCTTAATGATGCTTGCCCTCACAGCAGAGTCCCTTGTTGAGCTAAGCCGCCTGTTTCAAACCCGGCAAGTATCGAAACGATACCACGCAATAATTAGCGGAACACCCACAGAAGATAACGGTATAATTGCAGAGCCATTACGTTGCGACTGGGAACGTCGTCCACTGCAAATGGTCGATCATGAAAAAGGAAAAAGTGCTTTAACTCGCTGGGAGGTTATTGAAAGAATGGAGAATAGTACACGTGTTCTCCTCTATCCAGAAACAGGACGCTCTCACCAGCTACGCGTACATATGCAGTGGCTGGGCCACCCCATTGCAGGTGACCGCTTTTATGCCGAGGGAGAGGCATTAGCACTTTCTGAGCGTTTATTACTGCACGCTGAAGAGCTATCTTTTATACATCCTTTTACGCAAGAGCCATTATCATTTACTGCTAAGGCTCCATTTTAAGCCTCATACAAGAGGCTTTATACCACTTTTCTCTCAGTCCCTTCACAACCAAAAGCAGCAATATTTTCAACAGTCTGGTCGATAATACGCTGTCGTGCCTCCTTACTACCCCAGGCGCTGTGGGGAGTTACTATCAGGTTAGGGATATTTGCAGATAGTAAAACATTCCCTTCTTTTGGCGGCTCGACTGTTAACACATCTGTAGCCGCACCCGCTAGCTCTCCACTTCGAAGCGCGTTAGCAAGCGCGGTTTCATTAACAACACCTCCGCGAGCAACATTGACTAGTACGGCTTCGTTTTTCATCAATGCTAAAGCCTCTGCATCAATAAGGTTATGTGTCTCATCAGTCAACGGACAGTGTATAGCCAAGACATCAACGATAGGCAACAACTCCTTAAGCTGAACCCGACCTACCCGGTCATCATCCAGTGAACGACTTGCCACCAGCACTTGCATACCAAAAGCTTCGGCTATTTTGGCGACACCTTGCCCTAAATGGCCATAACCAATAATACCTATTTTACGACCACTCAATTCACGTATAGGGTAATCCAAAAAACAAAACTGTGAAGCCTTCTGCCACTCTCCAGCGCGCACTGCACGATCATAGCTTAGCAAGTTAGTATGCAAAGCTAAAATCAATGAAAAGGTGTGCTGAACAACTGAAGGAATGCCATAAGCCTGACAATTATAAACGGCAACATTATTCTGCTTTGCTGCTTCTAGATCTACATTATTAGTGCCTGTTGCAACCACGCAAATCAGTGCTAGCTGTGGCGCACTTTCTATTATCACTTTGTTAAGCTGCACTTTATTAACGATAATGACATCAGCATCACATACTCTTTCAGCAGCCTCTTCAGGCACTGTACTTTTATACGTCACTAACGTCTCGAATACAGCCTCAAGACGAGCAAGATCCAGATCATCTAAGCTTTCAATATCAAGAAATACGGCTTTCATTTTACTCTCCAAAAACGCTAGACATAATAAAGGGGCACAAGGCCCCTTTATTATTCATATAATATACGACTTAACTCATGTTAAAGCGACACTAACTTACCGGCACATTATCTTTAATTAGCCAAAGGATCTCTTCAGCAATAATCGCAGGAGCAGCCAAGCCCTGATCATTACGCACCGTGACATAAACACCAGAGCGAGTACGATTCATCTTCAATTGGTATTTACCAACATGTTCGTAAGCATTAGTTTCTGCGTTAAATGCACCTTTCGTGTCATCACTACCAAATACATAAACAACTCGACCACCAATCCATATTTTATAACCTTTTTGGTTAGCTAGGTTATTAGGATCTGCTAATGCTTGAACTTCGCCTTCTTCCAAAACAGGTACATCTTTTGCCGCTTTAGCGCTATAAACTACATCTTTAGTTTCTTCCACACCCAGCGCAGAAGTTATCACGCTAGTATCTAGCTTAATTTCTTCACGGTCAGAAAATATCCATTCGAAAAAGCCCATATCTTTCTTACTTTCAACAGGCGTCGATGTTGTATATGTCATATAGAGCATACCAATACTTTGATTACGCGTGCCTATATCCATACTTGCGTTATCAACGGCTGCATTCAGCATATTCCAAGACAAATCAATTGGCGCATCAATTTTAAGTACCGGATTACCACGAGAATCGCGACCCAATAACGGACGAGATGCCTGCTTTTGTTGAAGCGCCAGCAGTGAACGCTCTTCCGGTTTAACTGTTGCCTTACTCATGTAACGCAACATTTCAAACATCATATCGGACTTATAACCAACATCTTGCGATGATGTTTCCCAGTCAATATCAGCGATTTGCTGTTTTTCAGGAAACTGAACATGCTTCATTTCAATCGAAGTACGCTCATAATTCTGTGGATCTGGACGTAAGCTAACCTGCAGCTTGTTACGAGATCCACCTGGGATATCTTGAAGCGTTAAATGCTTAACCCAACGATCCATAAAACTGAGCTCTGGGCCATTGATTAAAATCCAATCACTTTCAATCACACCTTGGCGAGCATCAGCACTGGCTATCTGAACACCGTTATACTTCATAAAATCCAGTGTTTTTTCCCAAACAGCGGCAATAGGCTCATCAACAACGATAATTTTTTGATCACCTACTTTTTTGAAGTTTACCGCATCACTACCTGTGTCAGCATAAAAGAACTCTGGACGCGGTACTTCAAACCCTGCCGTTCTCACTGAAGCCGTTTGACCAACGGTAGGAATCACAAACTGATCCTGAGTACGCTTCACTTGTATGTGAGTAGGTATCTCTAACTCTTTACTAACGGTTGCCTTCTCATACTCTTGGTTACGGTCTTTAAAGACACCATTTTCGCCATAAATTGGATTCTTACCAATAATGCTACAACCGCTGGTAGATACCAGCCCAACCAAAACTGCATATGAAAGCAACCGTGTATTCATCAGATATTCCTTACTTTGTAACGTTGCTATCAACGAGCGCTTGACGCACTACAGGATGAAACTCATCAGACAACACAGTCAGCGGTAGACGAATACCAAGGTCCATCAATCCCATCTCATACATGGCCCATTTAACGGGGATAGGGTTCGCTTCAACAAACAGCTGTGTGTGTAATGGCATCATACGCTGCTGCAATGCGCGAGCGTCTTCTGCTTTGCCTTCCAAACCAAGATGGCACATCTCAGCCATTTCAGCTGGAGCGACGTTCGCCGTCACAGAAATATTACCCTGCCCACCAGCGATGATCATCTCAATAGCTGTAGCATCGTCACCAGAATAAATAGCAAAGCCTTCTGGTGCTTTCTCAATAAGAAGGCGGGCACGCTCAATATCACCTGTCGCTTCTTTAATCCCTATAATATTAGAGATCTCAGCTAAGCGAAGAACTGTTGACGGCAACATATCACACGCCGTACGCCCCGGAACATTGTATAAGATCTGATCAATATCAACCGCTTCAGCAATCGCTTTGTAATGCTGATACAAGCCTTCTTGAGTCGGCTTATTGTAATAAGGCGTTACTAACAAACAAGCATCAGCACCTGCACCTTTGGCTTCACGTGTTAACTGAATAGCTTCAGCCGTTGAGTTTGCACCCGTACCTGCAATAACAGGAATGCGGCCATTAACGCGTTTAACAACACGTTTGATTACCGCACAGTGCTCTTCACAATTAAGTGTTGCAGATTCACCTGTTGTGCCAACTGCCACAATAGAATCTGTGCCGTTTTCCAAATGAAAATCCACAACCTTATCAAGACCAACCCAATCGATCTCTCCGCTGTCTTTCATTGGAGTCACTAGCGCCACAATGCTGCCGGTAATCATTTCACTCTCCGTTAACTTAGGTTTGGTATGTTGCATTTTTGTACACACATCCAAAACCTGATCTGATATCGTATAAGGCTCGATATTCTATACGAAATAAAGTACATAAGCGTAGTAGCCACGCCGCTTTTTTGTAAATACAGGTGAAAGAATAATGCCAAACATAGTTGTAGGACAATCAGTACCGGATTTCACAGCATCTGCGACAAGCAAAACTACCGTTTCTTTGTCTACATTACAGGGCAAAAATTTGGTGATTTATTTTTACCCTAAAGACAATACACCGGGTTGTACCACAGAAGGACAGAATTTCAGAGACTTTTATAATGAATTTCAAGATGCCAATACAGAAATCATAGGCGTCAGCCGCGACAGCATGCGCACTCATGAAAACTACAAGGCGAAACACAGCTTCCCTTTTGAACTAATCAGCGACCCTGAAGAAGCTTTGTGTAACCATTTTGATGTGATTAAGTTAAAAAAGCTGTATGGCAAAGAGTATATGGGAATTGAGCGCAGTACTTTTCTGATTGACGCAAAAGGAGTGCTGCATCAAGAGTGGCGCAAAGTAAAAGTAAAAGGACATGTCGACGAGGTTCTGGCGGTGGTAAAAAGCCTCTAGCTTTTACGCTTTTGATGTAATGCTCTAGTTATAAGGAGCATTACATCAAACTAAACAAGCTTAAATTGTTAAGCAGCGGCCTCTTCATGCGGCTCATCATCCAACGGACCTGGCCAAGCATTCAAAATAGCCTTTACTAACGTCGCTAGCGGAATCGCGAAAAACACACCCCAAAACCCCCACAGCGTACCAAATATCAAGACAGCAACAATAATCGATATAGGATGTAAATTTACGGCTTCTGAAAACAGTAGAGGAACTAATACATTGCCATCCAGCGCCTGAATGATTCCATAAGCAATCATTAGGTACATAAACTCACCACCCCAACCCCACTGGAAGAACGCGATCAAAGCCACAGGCAATGTTACCAAAGCAGCGCCAATATAAGGTATCAACACTGACAGCCCAACAATAATTCCTAATAGAGCCGCATAGTTAATACCCAGTGTTAGAAAAGTCACGTAGGTAACACTACCGACAATCAAAATCTCTATAACTTTACCGCGGATATAATTCGCAATTTGATCGTCCATTTCTTGCCAAACAGTTGTCATCATCTGGCGTTTTTTGGGCAAGAATGTAATCCACCAGCTCACCAACGAACGTCCGTCTTTGAGAAAGAAGAAAACTAAAATAGGCACTAAAACGAGGTAAACCAAGAGCGTCATCACCCCGGCTAAAGAGTTCAATGAGAAGGTGAACACCCATTGACCGGCATTAGATAACTCACTTGAAGCTAACTGCATAATATCTCGAACCTGCGACTCCGATACCCACTGAGGATACTCCTGCGGTAGTACCAACAATAATGCTTGTACCTCCTGTACCATTCCAGGAAGCTCCTGAAATAAATTTGATAACTGTTTCCAGGCCAAGGGAAATACAATTAAAGATAAAGCCAGTAAAAACTTAAAAAAGCAGTAAAAACAATCGCAACAGAAAGCAAGTGTGGCAGCTTCTTTTTAACGAGAGTATCCACTCCGCCCTGCATCAAAAACGCAATAATCAGCCCAGCAAACACAGGCGCTAACGGCTTACCTAAGGTGAGTATAATCAGTAAAAATGAACCCAGTAGCAGAAACAGAAACAGTGCCTCTTCATCAGAAAAGTACCGCTCTACCCATTTCGAGATAATTGCTCTCATAGTCGATCTATCCAGTCAAAATTAAGTTAGCCACGTCGAATCAAATAGGTATATTCGGATTCACCAATGAACGAGTTTAGCAATTCATGGTCTGATTGGTCGGTGAAGGCTTTAAAATCCCTGACCGACCCAACATCCGTAGCAATCACTTTAAGCACTTGCCCAACAGCAAGCTTATTTAATGCCTGTTTTGCTTTCAATAATGGCAAAGGACAATTTAATTCTCTAACGTCTAACGTTTGATCGATATCACTATCTTGCATATAAGGCCTATATTTCAATACATTACGACTAATTACTACCTTTAAGCAGGCATCGCTTATAGCAACGGGGTAAGATAATGACATGCTTCACACGCCCATGAAAGAGAACAGGAAGGACTGAATGCGCTTTATTAACACTTTTTTATGCGCGATTACTCTCTTAATCGCCCCACAGGCACAAGCAAATAACAATCTGCCTCTTATTGAAGATGCGACTTCCGGCATCATATCTCTCAATAATGAGCATAAAATTGGCCAAGCGTGGGCGAGAGTTTTACGCGGCAGCGCGCCCCTTCTTGACGACCCAATTACCTATTCTTATTTATACGACCTTTTATGGCAACTGACCGCACACAGCCAGTTACAAGATAGGCGCTTAGAGCTTATTGTTTTAGATAACCCAACACTTAATGCTTTTGCCGTTCCCGGCGGCGTTGTCGGTATCCATGGTGGGTTATTACTCTCTGCCGAAAAAGAGGACGAGCTATCTTCAGTTATTGCACATGAGCTGGCCCACTTAAGCCAACGACACTTTGCAGCACAGCTTGAAGAAACCCGCCGTAACCGCCCTTTCACCCTAGCCACCATGTTAGCCAGCATCCTTATTGCTGCTGCAGATACACAAGCAGGCGTAGCCGCCATCACTAGTTCAATAGCAGCGCAACAATCATCAAGGCTCGCTTTTAGTCGTCAGAATGAGAAAGAGGCTGACCGTATAGGTATGCAAAACCTAGCGGCGGCTGGTATTGACCCTCATGCAATGCCACGTATGTTTTCACGAATGCAACAAGCCCAACGTTTTCAGGGAGCACGCCCCCCCGAGTTCCTATTAACACATCCAGTAACAGAATCACGTATTGCTGACTCTTTAAACCGAGCCTCACAACTTCCTACAAGCCCAGCAGCAAAGCTATCACTTGATTTTGATATTGTTCGCACGCGACTCAGCGTTCATTTTGCAACGAATCCACAAAAAGCACTAAATCATTATCAAACGTCCGCGCAATCGTCGCAAACACCGCTAGCCCATTATGGATTAGCTGTGGCCGCTATTCGAATGAACCAGTTTAAGCAAGCGAAAGCCGCATTAGATAAGCTCCCTACCTCATGGAAGCAGCATTTATTTGTAAAATTAACCAATGCAGAACTACAACTCGCAGCCCAAGCATGGGTAACGGCCAGTAAACAACTGGAGGAGCTCGCTAGTCTTTTCCCAGGACACTATGCTGTTGATCAACTGCTAGCAAAAGCATATATGGGAGCAGCGCGCCCCAAAAAAGCTGTCACTGTTTTAAATAAACTAAAGAAAGATTATCCCACCGATATTAATGCCTGGTATTTATTATCCGAAGCCTTAGGACAAGCAGGCAACACCACCGCTGTACACCAAGCTAGAGTGGAATATTTTTTACTTACAGGGCAAATAGACAGAGCACTAAAACAAATTGTTTTTGCACGAAGAGAACCCCACCTCACATCATCTGATAAGGCGCGACTTCTACAATTAGAAATTGATACAAAGCAAGTCCGAGAAAACATGAAAATGGACTTTTAACTAAGCAGCCCACGTATCTTTGAGGCTAGACTAAAGAAACATACTGCTTACAGAGTTATTCAAGTAGCCTCAAGTGCAATAACAATAACAATAAGATAGTGGTGCCAAACATGAGTTATTTAACAAAACACGGTATCCCACACGTTGCTCTAGACTTCATCAATGATGATCATGAAGAAGCAGCTCGCCTCGTTTCAGAAATCAACCAAACTATTGCCAAAATACAAATAGACAGCAACCATAAAAATTTGATTCTGCCTTTACTGGAAACACTGCTTGCTCACAAAAGTGCGCACTTTGAAAAAGAAGAGTCTTCCATGAAAGAAGCTCAATTCCCTGCCATTTCACATCATAAGCAAGAACACGGCCGTCTACTTAACGAGTTGAAAGCTCTAATTGATCATTGGAACCATTATCAAGATATCCATTCACTAAAAACTTACATGAATGAAATATTTCCTTTATGGCTTAAAAAACACACGATTACGATGGATCATGCTACGGCAATTTTCATCACATCACGCTGATATCAATATTGTAATTCATCAGTACTAATGAAAGAGCTGCACCACTACAAGCGTTAATTATTTTCGTTTGATTAATATCAATCCCACCCAGCACTATGCATGGTAATTTCTTCGCATCTTCACACTCATTGATAAAGTCATTATTAAAAAGGAAAGCCCGATGCCGCTATTGGATTTATCCGCCGTTCCTCATGTCGCACTCAGCTTCATGAATGATGATCACGCGACAGCCACGGAGTTAGCTAACCAACTACATGCCGAGATAGCCTTAGCTCAAGATACTAATAATACAGCTAAGATTACAGAACTACTGACAGAACTTTATCAACATAATGTTGAACACTTTGCGCGCGAAGAGCTGCAGATGGTTGACGCCGCATTTCCACCCTATGACTGCCACAAAGGCGAGCATGAGCGTGTGCTTGCACAGATGCAAGACGTGCTAAGCACATGGCAAAAAGAACATGATTTATCACAACTAAGCCATTACTTAAGCGATGTTATGATTCCGTGGTTCATACAACATATCAATACAATGGACACCGTTACTGCGATGTTCATCAGCCGACAACAACGTTGATCAATAACGAGACAAGTAGCTATCACTAAATCACCCGGGATAACGCGGTTTCAATGACGTCCTGCGAAACCGCTTGCCCGCCTGATAGAGCAGGAATCAAGAGCGACTCTCTACAGATAGCAATAACAACGAGAGTACTATCACCCTCTTCTTTCTGCCTAAGTAATAATGCCTGGCAATCATCCTGCAGCACTTGATCAAAACGCGTACATAACTGATAAGTCACTTCATCAAGCTTATGCCGTTCTCCGTAACACATCCGATATACCGCAAGATACTCAGGCACGGTGGCTAGTTGGCGAAAAATCGCTATCAAGCGTCCAATCACTGACAAGCTATCATCACCAATAATGGCTTGTCGTTGTGACTGTACTTCTGATGATAGCTCCTCGAGTAATGCCTGCAATAGTGCCTGTTTCGTCGGGAAATTATTGTATACCGTGGGTTTTGAAACACTGGCAGTTTGCACAACCAAATCAATTGATGTGCCTTGATATCCAGACTCTGCGAACAGCTGTCGTGCTGCATCCAAAATCACTTGTTTTTTAGAAGGACGTCCGCGCGCCATAAATACCCCATTGACGCCAGTAAGAATTTTTATTATCTTTACCGAACCGTTTAGTTAATAAATTAATACATATAGGCACGATCATGAATGATGAAGGACGCTTTGGTCAATACGGTGGGAGCTTTATCCCCGAAATACTCTATAGCAGCCAACAACAACTGCTAAAAGCTTATCGCGAAGCTATGGCTGACACCTCCTTCGTTCAACAGGTCAAATCTGAAATGCAGCACTTTTCAGGACGCCCTACCCCCTTAACCTATTGCGCCAACCTTACACAAAAGATAGGCGGTGCGCAGATATACCTAAAACGTGAAGACCTAAACCATAGCGGCGCCCATAAAATGAATAATGTCATAGGCCAAGGGCTACTCGCTAAGCGTATGGGGAAAACGCGCGTTATTGCCGAAACAGGTGCAGGCCAACACGGTGTTGCCAGCGCACTGGTTGCGGCTCGCCTTGGACTGGAGTGCGTTGTCTATATGGGAGCACACGACATTGAACGCCAATACCCTAATGTTTTCTGGATGAAACAACTTGGCGCGACGGTGGTACCGGTATCAACTGGTGCCGCCACACTTAAAGATGCGTTAGATGAAGCGCTACGCGACTGGTCTTCTAGTTATGAAGACACTCACTACCTAATTGGTACCAGCTGCGGCTGCGCACCTTACCCTGAAATGGTCGCTGGTTTTCAGTCCGTTATCGGTGAGGAAGTTAAAGAGCAATCCATACAGCAGTTTGGAAAGCACCCTGATCGCATCTATGCCTGTGTTGGCGGCGGTAGTAATGCGTGTGGTATTTTCTTGCCCTTCGTCGATACACAAACAGAACTTGTTGGTGTTGAAGCAGGCGGACGCAGCAACGATCCTGGCGAGCACGCAATGCGTTTTAATACAGACCAAGCACGTTTTGGTATTGCTCAAGGCTTTGCAACACGCTTTCTACAAGATGACGAAGGCCAGTTACAACCCACGCACTCTATATCCGCGGGGCTTGATTACGTTGGCGTGTCTCCGATACTGGCTGATTTAGAGGAGCAAGGAAAGGTTCGCATGACCAGTGCTAATGATATAGAAGTCATTGAAGCCTTTAAGCTACTCACACGTAACGAAGGGATCATCCCTGCGCTAGAGTCCTCTCATGCCGTAGCGGGGGGCTTGAAAGAAGCAGCTACCATGTCGCCTGACGAACACCTAGTCATCAACATTTCAGGGCGCGGTGATAAAGATATATTCAACATAGCTAAAGCATTGAATGACGAACCGTTCACTGAATTCTTACATAGCTACTTAAAAGAGGGAGCTGCACAATGAATAAACTAACCTCATTCATACAAGAGCAAAGGCAAAACAAGCCCCTCTTGATGATGACCCATGTTGTTTACGGCTACCCGAGCATTGAAAAAAGTCTCGAGATCATGCAACTAATGCTTGAAAGCGGCGTTGAGGTTCTCGAGGTACAATTCCCCTTCTCTGACCCTGTAGCAGACGGCCCGACCATCACTACGGCATGCCATCATGCATTGGAGCATCAACCTAAATTATCTCAGTGCCTTAAAGATATAAAACAACTCGCGCAACGTTACCCACAAAGTCGCGTGCTGTTAATGAGCTATTTAAACCCACTGTTACAACCTGGTTTTGAGTCGCTAGCACAGCAAATGGGAGATGATGTTATTGGTATCATCATACCGGACTTACCTATTGATCATCACGCCATGCTTGCTCCCCTGCCCGAGAAAGGAATCTCTCCGGTATGGCTATTGACTCCTGACATGCAGCAAGAGCGGATTAAAACCGTTCTAAAGCACGCTCAAGGCATGCTTTACTGTGTAAGCCGTTCAGGTGTGACTGGGCAGCAAGCACCTATCCACGACGACACAAAAGCGCAAGATATCCAGAGCTATCTAAGCACAATTAAAAAGTATACTTCGTTACCATTAGCGGTCGGTTTTGGTATTAATACTGCTAGCGATATCAGTTCGCTCAAAGGTTATGCCGATGTAGCGATTGTAGGATCTGCTTTACTCAATACATTTAACAAAGGAGGTTTAGACGCAGTGGCTGAAAAACTGCAAGAGCTACAGCCCTGATTACGAATCTGCTAGTAAAAGCAAAGGCTGCTTTAAAGCAGTCTTATTTTCATGAATAAAGAATGCGTAGGGCACTATCATCTCTTAGAGAAACTCTCGCAATATCGGGTTTGACTGATATAAAGGCGCTATCAGTTCTGATTTCTCGTTAATCACAGCCATCTCATTAACACGAATTAATTTTTCATGGACACGTACTTTTCCGTTACTTGGCAAGGACCACTTTTGCCCCGCCACATTAACAATATCTTTTCGTAAAGCTTCAGATATCAAAAGCGTAAAACCGTCATAAGCTACCCCTTTAGACACCTTGCTATTGATGTATTTGTAATCTGGATTAATAAGCTGGTAACCACAACCAAAATAAGGCACTAAAAAGTTTTTGGTGACTAAAGCGGGACTCTTATAATAGCTCCAATATTTTTTAGGCACTGCAAGATAAACCGCATTACTCCAATAAGGCTCTGATTTAACATTGGACAAATGCTCAACATAAAAGCTCTTGCTAGCAAAGAAAACACCTTTGTAACTCGCGTTTTGAGGCCCTATATCAACTTTACCTACCTTATGTTTTTCCCATGACTTTTTTACTACTTTTAGAAATGGATTGTTCAAATAAACAGGAAACATAACGTGATCAATTACAAGCTCTTCGGACTCCTCTTCAGCAGTATGAACAACAGGAGATAGCAGCAAGAAAACACAGCTGCTGATAACGATACACACAGACTGTAAACGAGTACTCATAAATAACCTCTCTTAGGAGTCAGTGGAGCATTTCTCACACACTCCTTTAGTCTATATAATAAAAGCACTTTCTATAAAGCATAATTTTGAGGTTTTCATGGCAGGCCAAGACAGAGAAATAACGCTAAGATTTTTATCCGAGCCAGCTGACGTTAACTTCGGCGGAAAAGTTCACGGCGGTGCCGTGATGAAATGGATTGACCTTGCAGCTTACGCATGTGCTGCCGGGTGGAGTGGCAAGTATTGCATTACTGCGTATGCTGGGGGTATTCGTTTCGTTAAGCCAATCCATGTAGGTAACATTGTTGAAGTTGCTGCAAAAGTAATTTATACCGGCCGCTCATCAATGCATATTGGGATTGATGTACGTGCAGGTGACCCGAAAGATACCGAGCGACACCTAACCACTCACTGTATTGTTATTATGGTTGCCGTTGATGACCAAGGTAAACCAACCGATATCCCTGAATGGATTCCAATGACTGAACATGATATTCGTCTAAGAGATTCTGCATTACGACTCATGGATATGAGAAAACGAATCGGCGATGAAATGGAAGCCCACGTAAAATAAAAGTAATGCATAGTCGTTGATACCTGATCCGATATTTTGATAGGTCATCAGGTATCAGCGCTCTCTATAACAACGCCCTTCCTATATCACTGCATAACAAAAACTAACTAGACGTGATTTTCACATTCATTACATAATGTGGCCAAGATAAGGATATCCTCGATGAATATGAAAGATTTTTCTGCACGTACAACCCTATCAGCGCATACACTAAGATATTATGAGAAAATTGGTCTTCTCCGCGATATTCACCGCAGCTCAAACGGCCACCGCTTTTTTACAATAAAGGACCTAGAGTGGGTTGCATTTATTATCAGACTCAAAGAAACAGGAATGCCACTAGAAAGCATTTTAGAATACTCAAAACTAAGAGCATTGGGTGAGAGCACTAACCAACAGCGCCAAGCATTACTTGAACAACATCGTGATAAATTAAAATCTAGAATCGAAAACGAGATTCAGCATCTAGCTGCACTCGATTCGAAAATTGAATACTACACTATCAATAAAACCTCTTGACCTAGAGTAAACTCTAACTTGTAACCTTGCCTCGATTACCTACGCAAAGGAGCAAGGAAATGAACAAATCAAGATATGCTGTTGGTTTAAACAAGTTAGCAGAGATTGATGGTCAAGCAGGGCATAAAGTGATCGAGAGCCTGCAAAATGTTTGCCCAGACTTAGCGCGCTACACTATTGAATATCCTTTCGGTGACATCTATTCAAGACCAGGCTTAGATTTAAAATCAAGGGAAATAGCTACTGTTGCAGCACTCACAGCTATGGGTAATTGCAGACCTCAATTAATAGTTCATATCAACGCAGCGCTGAATGTTGGCTGCTCTCCCGAAGAAATAAAAGAAACCGTTCTACAAATGTCTGTATACGCAGGCTTTCCCGCAGCGCTTAATGGCATGTTTGCTGTAAGAGAAGTGCTGGAAGAACGCGACTTACTCTCTTAATAAGCTCTTTATAAAGCAACTTAAAGCAAACCACAAAAGAGCACCGAGTCAACGACACGCCCGGTGCTCTTATCAGATTAAAACATCACTTAGCTAGTGCTGGCTTTGCATCTAAGCCAAGTAATCTATCGATAGACAGAGTCCCTGGACCGCGTGCAACAATTACCAATAGCGACACTGCCCACCATGATGCTGGATTAATCCAATGATCCCATGTTGGGAATACAGCCAATTGAATAAACATCGTCATACCAATAAGGCCTAGTGCAGCAAAACGAGAAAACAGTCCAATGATGAGCAATACTGGCAACACAACTTCGGCGATACCCGCAAATACTGCAAGCAGTTCAATCATTTTCACAACAAACGAGCCTTCAACATACTCGAGTGTTTCTGGGTTACAAAGCTGCAATGCCCCTGGCCTTACTGGGTCTGGGCAGAAGAACTCGTACATGAATAAGTCATACTTATCGACATTAAACTTTAAAAAACCATCCCACTTACCTAGCCCAGAATCAAGAAAGACCTTGGCCACCATAAAGCGGAGAAAAAATAACGCCAGCGGCTCTAAAAACCGTGATAATTGCTGGCCTATTTGCACATAAAGCTCACGTAACTTCCCCACCATACCCATATTAATTCCTTATTTATTATGATCGTGTGTAGTCATATCAATTTCTAAAATTTCATTTTGTATACAGGCCGAAAAAATATCACTCACGTAAAAGTCGGGATCCAACGCTAAAGCTGCATCAAAAGCCTCTTCCAACACACAACCCTCTCCTTGCAAAGCATGCATAACTGCCCACTCAGGAGCAGAGAGAGCGCGTACCTGTACGGAACCGTGTAGACGCCAAAACATCACGAGATCAGAAGATAAAGAACTATCTCTCAATGACGATTCACGGTGTATATTCTCATCTTGTGCGACTTCGCTTGAGTTAGTTTTTAATGCAATCCATTGCTCCAACGTGTCGGCACTTACTTGTAGAAGAATAACGCTAGCGTTCAATGTCGCTATTGATTGAGTAAAATCGCAGTCTTCGCTCATTAACCATGTGACTTTTTCTGCTGTCAAAGCCTGAGTAACATCAGCACTCATCAAGCTCATTAGCCAGGCATAATCCAAGTGTGCCAAATCAACCAACTTTGACGATAACTTTAACACCTCAGGTTGTTTTGCTAGCTCCGTTATAAAGTCATCTAAAAAATCAGGAAAGTTAAGCCCATAACCTACCAAAGTGCCTTTTTCTGGCGGGTAATGATCAACATAAATACGAGCAATATTCTTAAAGTTGTCACTTCCTACAAATTTTTCACACATAGGAAAGTTTGCAGTTAGCGCATCAACACACCCTTTGTAAAAACCATTGCGGTATACCGACATACGCTTTAAGTGCTCAGCATTAACGCAAAAATCATTCATCCCACTCACATCACCTGTTCGCAGGTAAATAGAAAATGCATCAATGTAAGAACTAACCCCCATCAACAACCTCCCGTAAAAAGATATTATGCGGCATTACTTCTTATCTGCTTTAAGTAGCCTTGTGCAATTTGGCACTCACTCATCAACTCAGCAAACGCTGGTATGTTGGCATCCCGTTCAACCAAAACAGGCTTATGGCCAAATAAAGACAAGGCATGCTCTAACAACGCCCACACCGGTAAGTCGACTGCTGATGCATGACTATCAATAAGTAATGCTTCTCCCAACTCCGGATCAGGATCATGTCCTGCTATATGAATCTCTCCGACAAGATCAGCAGGAATTTGTGATAAATATTCTACGGCATCAATACCTGTATTCTTACTACTGATATACAAGTTATTAATATCGATTAATAAACCACAACCACTACGATTCGCCGCATCAACAAGAAACTGCGGCTCATCCATCTCACTGGTAAAATCCAAATAGTTACTTGGGTTTTCAATTAAAATTCGCCGCTCGATACCCGTCTGATAACGATCAATTCCTTCAACTAATGACTGAAGTGCGTCATGCGTTCTAGGTAATGGCATAAGGTCTGCAAAATATGCTCCCCCAGAGCGAGACCAAACAGCATGCTCTGAGACAAGCGCCGGTTGAAACTCATCGATTAATACTTTTACCTGCTTAATATGCTCAGGCATAGATTGATGATCATAACCGAGTGACCCCCCCACTCCATGAAAACTAAGATCGTAATTCTCACGGATTGCTCTGAGGTAGTTGAGTCGAGGCCCACCCGCTACAAAATAGTTTTCTGTATGAACCTCAAACCAAAGATGGCTACCAGCACACGTTTTATCGGTAACGGGTAATGCCAAAATAGCATCTAGGTGCTCCGCCTTTAAACCAAGGCCAGCACCTAAGCGCCCCTCCGCAGTCAAAGACTGCGAAAGCAAGGGAGATTCATCAGCTTTCAAGCGAACCGGTTCCATGAGGCGTTACGATCGATTCGCACGTGCCCTTTGGAGCATAGGTCCAAGCATTTGCTTGAAAATCTTTAGTTGATGTACCTTCGCAGCTTGTACCAGCACCTGCCGCACAATCATTTTCACCTGCTAGAGCAATACCGAAACACTTATCTTTACGACCGCGGATTTTATCACCAGCCAACCAACCTTGAACTTTGGCCTGAACCTCAGCTGGTGCAGCTTCCGAAACTTTTAGTTGGCTGTTAGGGCCTGCAACGGCACCGGTGCTTAGAATGGCTGCTGATGCGCCAACGAGTAGGGCTGTAGTTAAGCTTGCTTTATTCATTGTTATTGCTCCACGTTAAATCGATCATTATTTTAGTTATTTTTACAACTAAGTTTCATCATTAAGAACTATTTCAAGCACGCTGCGCTTACAGTATTTATGTACAACTAAATCTAATGTTTTCCATAGGTTGGGCTATCTAGAGTTTAGACTACCAAAGCTTATTTGCCATAAGCTGCTACTTAACATCAATAGAGATAAAGTTACTTGCAAATACACTGCCTCATCGCTGCTTGATGTGACTTACTTTAAAGACTGAAACTGAAACGAAGCTGAAAACCCTAAAAATAAAAACTGCTAATGAGTCAATGTTCAGCGTGTTGCTTTTTTGCTATGCTCCGCTCTCCTGTTTAGCGGGTGGCGGCTGTCGCCCCCCAGCATTAAAATGAGTGATTGCCATGAGCAAATACTGGAGCGAAGCTATCCAAAGCCTAACACCTTATGTACCAGGTGAGCAGCCAAAGGGCAGCAATATCATTAAACTGAACACCAACGAAAACCCATTTCCACCCTCCCCAATGGTGTTAGAAGCGATCCATCAGTTTGATACTGATCGTCTACGTCTTTACCCAGACCCAGATGCATCTGCGCTTAAGCTATCACTCGCCGAACATTTTAATGTAAAAGCCAATCAAGTCTTTGTAGGCAACGGCTCCGATGAAGTACTCGCGCATACTTTTATGGCTTTTTTCCGCCAACCCCAACCACTATTGATGCCAGACATCTCTTATAGTTTTTATGATGTGTACTGCAATCTCTATGGTATTGAAGCCAAGCATATCCCTCTACAAGATAATTTTTGTATTGTGCTAGATGACTATGCCCAAGCTAATGGCGGTATTATTTTTGCCAACCCTAATGCACCTACAGGTAGAGCACTCACGCTAGAAAAGATAGAAGCATTACTGCAACGAAACACTGAGACTGTCGTCGTTGTTGATGAGGCCTATGTAGATTTTGGTGCACAAACAGCTATCAATTTAGTAGATAAGTACCCAAACCTTTTGGTTATCCAGACATTATCTAAGTCTCGCTCATTAGCCGGAATGCGTGTTGGCTTTGCGATAGGCAGTGCTGAGTTAATTGAAGGCTTAGAGCGTGTGAAAAACAGCTTTAATTCTTATCCATTAGACATGCTTGCACAAGCAACAGCCATTGCCGCTATTAAAGACAATGACTACTTTGTAGAAACCACTCAGCAGATCATAACGATGCGTGAGTGGACTAACCAGCAATTACAATCCTTAGGTTTTAAGATTATTCCATCTAAAACAAATTTCGTATTTGCTTCACATCGCTATATTGAAGCGGCAGAATTAATGGGCTTTCTAAGAACCAACCAGATATTAGTACGCCATTTCAGCCGCCCCGGCATTAATAATCACTTACGTATCACCATTGGCACAGAAGCTGAGATGCAAGCGATGATTGACTGTCTAAAGCGCCACCCCGACATAATCTCTCTGTAGTTAACCCCCCTCGCTCGCTAACGCGAGGGGGATTTTTTAAGCTCTTCGTTACGTATTCTTCGTCACCCCCCAAAAACATCTTTTACACAACAATCTGTTTCCTTGCTGTATTAGGCTTTACTGTTAGAATTCGTTTTTAATAAATGGAATACTCACTGTGACAGAGTCTAACCGCGGCTTATTGCTTGCCCTATTTTCCTATTCAATGTGGGGAAGCTTTGTACTTTTTTTTAGCTTACTAAAGCATATTCCTGCCACCGAAGTACTACTTCATCGTGTGATATGGTCTTTTCTATTTGTCGCTATTATTCTCACGCTGAGCAAAAACTGGGGGCGCGCTAAAACAGCGTTACTCAACCGCCGATTACTCCTTGCACTTTTTTGCTCTTCACTACTTATTGCGACAAACTGGGGACTATATATTTGGGCCGTTAGCGTAAACCGTGCTGTTGATGCCAGCCTCGGTTATTTTATCAACCCTTTAGTGGCAATATGCTTAGGCGTTATTTTCTTTAAAGAATCACTGGCTGTTTATCAGAAAGTGGCCATTTTGGTCGCATCACTAGGGGTTGCTTACAAAATAATAGGGATGGGTGAGCTTCCTTGGATAGCTCTCACGCTCGCTATTAGCTTTGGGCTTTACGGGCTTGTTCGTAAGAAAACACAAGTAGATACAGTCACAGGACTCATGATTGAAACTATTCTATTGCTACCCTTTGCTGTCGCTTATTGGTTATGGCTACTATTTCAGGGTCAGCAACACTTCAGCATCAGTACAGACGGAGCTTTGCTTATTCTCGCAGGAGTCCTTACTGCATTACCTTTGCTGGCTTTTTCTGCCGCTGCTCATAGACTCAGCCTGACAATACTTGGATTTATGACCTATCTTGCCCCAACACTTCAACTGTTAAGCGCAGTGCTTATTTTAGATGAGCCTTTTGACGACGGGGACTTAATAACTTTCTCAATGATTTGGCTAGCACTACTTATATTTTCAGGCGGCGCTATCTGGCGCCGCAGAAAGACGCCAAGAAGTATTGCTTAAAAACATTGCGCTGAGATTCAAACGTTAAAATATAGCGGTTAACTAGCTGCTAATTGGACTCACCTTCAATTCGGTTAGTACCGCTCTGTTTTGCAATAAACAAATTCTCTTCTGCTCGCTTCAAAATACTTTCAGGTGTATCTTGCGCATCTTGCAACGAAGCAGCACCAATGCTTACGGTAAAATTCAGAATAAACTCACTTCCATCAGCAGCTATACATGGCACCTGCTGCTCAGCAGCCAGTTTTCTTACACGTTCTGCCGCTAATAATGCCTGCTCTTGATTGGTTTCAGGTAAAAACATAACAAATCGATCATCAGAGAAGCGCGCAAAAAAATCAGCCGTGCGTTGAAAACCGAGCATAGCCCTTACGAACTGCTGCAAAACTTTATCGCCAGTATCCCAATTATATTGATCGTTAATTTGATTAAAGTGATCAATATCGATCAATAAAAAGGAACAGACCCAATCGTAACGCTGCGCTTGTGCAACAGAATGATCAAGAACAGTAAGCAAAGAACGACGGTTGTAAGCACCCGTCAAAGGATCTCGCTGCGCTTGTTTAAAAAGCTTTTGCTCATTTCGCTTAGACACTGACACATCACGTGCAACCCACATAAGCTCTGTAGCACTCACGGCAACCAGTGTTGTATCCCAAACCTGAGCACTGCTTAGGCCAAGCTCATGCCAATGAAATGAATGCTCTGGCTTCATGGAGACAGTTAGCTGTTGAGGCTCATTACTTTTCAGGGCTTTATTAATCGAGGATGATATATGCTCTGCTATTTCATCGGCAAACAGCGAAGAGAAGGTTCTAGAAAGCATTGCTTCGGTATTTAACCAAGATGCTCCTCCTGCATTGACTCTAAGCACTTCCCCAGCGCCATTTAAAATCACAACTATCTGGTCGACAGCCGATAATAGACACTCAAAACGACGCTGCTGTAGTCCCTCAGAGTCCGTCATTTACATCTCCAAAATGAAATTACTTTGTAAAAGTTATAGCACAGCTGAAGGTGCTTGTTATCCGTAATTGGAAAATATTCTAATGATTTCTTCGAATCATTTAATAAAGCGTCTAACCAACCGGGCGGAATCACCAAAAAGATCTAACGCATAATGTCCCGAATGCTTATCAAAACAACCAACCAGCTCAGAAATATCTTCAGGCATACCTTTAAAGCTAGCATCCAACAACAAGGTGCCTTCACCCTGCAAATTCAGCTGAATGCGGTCTTTCTTAAGTACATCTTCATCTTCACTATGAATTAATAAATTCCAACCAGACAGTACTAACTGGCTCACTATAGAATCTCTTTCAAGCGGTAAATTCACCGTACCTAATAGCCTGTAAGTCTGCATAAAACTCCTTACTAGCATGAGCTCACTCACACCAGTAAATAACCCAATAATGAAAACAGATCCAACTTTGAAATAAACAACTATTTGTTAGATTTTTGCTGCTCAGCTATCAGTCGCGCTCGTGCTGCGCGTTTAGCCTCTCGTCGCTCTTGCATCGTCATCACAGCAGCATCACCGATATGCCCTTCGCCTCGCTCATTGGCTAACTGCATTTGCTTTTCACGCTGAGCAAAACGCTGAACCTGTTCCGCCGTATGCTTACCAAAACAATGAGGACAACTAACGCCTGAGACGTATTGCTCACTCTCTTTATCAGCTTGAGTTATCGGCATACGACAGGCATTACACTGATCATACTGGCCTTTTTCGAGTTGATGATTTACCGTCACTCGATCATCAAAAACAAAACACTCGCCTTCCCATAATGATGTTTCTTGAGGCACTTCTTCTAGGTATTTTAAAATTCCACCTTTAAGATGATAAACCTCATCAAAGCCCTGCTCCTTCATATACGCGGTCGATTTTTCACAACGAATGCCCCCCGTACAGAACATGGCAACTTTTTTCTGTTTAGCAGGGTTCATATTCTGCTTCACATATTCAGGAAACTCTCGAAACGTTTCTGTATTTGGGTTCACCGCATGACGGAATGTACCCACCTGAACCTCATAGTCATTACGAGTATCCACCAGCACTACATCTGGATCACTAATAAGCGAATTCCAATCTTTAGGCTCAACATAAGTGCCCACAACTCGTTTGGGATCGATCCCTTCCACACCCAGAGTAACAATCTCTTTTTTTAGCTTAACTTTACTTCTCTTGAATGGCTGACGCTCATGCAAAGATTCTTTGTAGTCTATATCCGCTAAACGCTCATCTGATTTGAGCCAAATAAGCAACGCATCAATAGCTTCTCGTGTCCCTGATACTGTGCCATTTATCCCTTCCTGGGCTAATAATAGCGTCCCACGCACATCATTATTTTTCATTACCTCATGCAAAGGTGCGCGCAGTTCTTGGTAATCATCCAGAACAACAAATTTATAAAGGGCACACACCACTGTGTGGGACATAGAGATTCTCCTAGCTCAGGTAAAAATGACGCACCATTATACGTAAATCTACTTTATCTGTCGCTAAGCGGGCAAAACACTCGCCATCAATTAATTTGTATTAGACGTCAGCTAGCACAGCTGAGATGATTAACTTATCCTTACCACCACTTAGCAACCTTAAAGAGCATCAACATGAAAATATTACTATCGTGCGCTTTTATGTTGAGCGTACTCACACTCCCCATAAACCAAACCCATGCAGCGACGGTAAACAGCGTGCCTTTTAATGCAGGAAAGTGGGAAATCACTAGCAGAGCCTCAATGCCAATGCTGGCAAAACCTCTCGTTAATAAGAATATTGAATGTATTCGTGAAAAAACGATAAGTGCTGACCACTTCACACAAAAAACTCGCGGTAACTGCAAAGCAACAGACGTGCGAGTTAATGGAAAAAACATACAATGGAATATGAGCTGCAACATTGAAGGCAACTTAGTAACAGGGCGTGGTGATATGCAGGTACAAAACACTAAAGTTAACGGCAAAGCTATCATTGCAATGTCTATGCAAGGAATGAAGTTAGAAATGACAACTACATGGAGCGGGAAACGTCTGGGAGAATGCAACTAGCATTTAAGTACAACTACGCCTATATCACTGACAAAATACCAACAGCTAATCATTAAATAAAAAGGCAAGCGTACGTGCTTCAAATTTCTAATTACGTCATGATTCCTGATAGCGAAATCGAACTAACAGCGATACGCGCTCAAGGTGCTGGGGGGCAGAACGTCAACAAGGTTTCAAGCGCCATCCACCTGCGATTTGATATTAACGCATCCTCACTACCGGACTACTACAAACAGCAGTTACTCAATATCAACGACCATCGCATCACCAAAGAAGGCATCGTGGTCATTAAAGCACAGCAATTTCGTACTCAAGAAAAAAACAAAGAAGCAGCTTTAACAAGATTATTAGAACTGATAAAAAGCGCCACAGCGCAACAAAAACCGAGAAAACCAACCAAGCCAACTAAGGGCTCAAAAACAAGACGACTGGATAGTAAAAACAAACGAGGAAAAACCAAACAAATGCGCGGAAAAGTCACTGACAGCTAGTGTCAAGCAATACATTTTAATAGAGTAAAACTACTACAGGGACTTATCACGATTTATGTATAAGGCAAGCTATGCACCTAGCATATACCCTTGAGCATCAGATTTTTTTGAGTCAGTAATGGAATCCAGTGCTTTCTCTATCCATTCACCCGTCTCACCTCTGAGCCATGCTGCAGATAACTCTTCTTGCAACAAACTATCCCAATCAGATACAGCAAGCCGTGCCGAGATGCCTAGGCGCAAAGGAAGATGTTTTAAAATAGAGTAAACTTCGAAGGATATTTTAAAATCTCTAAACTGCCTACGCGCGAATAACTGTAACTGCCTTCCAGTACATGCAGAAGCCACTATGTCTTTACCTGCAGCCACTTGCATCCACGGATCAATCCCTCTAATTCCCAGCTCATCATGAGCCAGCGGGAAAACACCATACAAATTAAAAGCACGAAGATAAATTTGTCGCAAATAGGCATCGTAGCATTGATTCTCAATTGCTTCGATGCGCGTCATACCACTAATTCTATGCACATCAAGCGTAGCTGCTGCCAGCGCATATGGGCGCCCTAAAACAGCTACTCCCATTAACTCATTACTTTCCTTACGCACCCAATGACTAATAGGCCGCTCATGCCGCCATAAGCTTGCTAAAAATTCGTCATTTAGTTCAAATGGAACATTGAGATCAGAAATAACGCCACCAACACCAAAACGTACTGTCAATAGATCAGTTTTAACACTGCCCAATAACGCCTCGATAACACGGCCCGCTCGCTCATGAAAACGGATATAATCTTCAGAGTGCTTTTCAACACTTTCTTCAGGGAAGTTTAATATGTCAATCAGGTTAGGTACGGACCACTCAGCAAGCAAGCGCAGTTCAGCTTCCGTAACAACATCACGTATAACAGCATGGCTGTTTTTCACATTAGATCGGAAAATATTACGCGCATTAATACTTCTCGTAGAGGCTGACAGAAGGGAACCTTCTGCGGAACGGGGCATCTGGTAGCAATGATTCAGTCCAAGCATATTAAGCTTCTCAAAATAATTCCGTGATATTGATTGCTCTGAGCAAACCGGTTTCTTTGCTGTAAGTTCATATTATTTGCAATCCATGCATAAGAAGAACTATTGAAATAGATTCAATATTACTAGTTGAATTATAGCCGCTTCTTCAGTTCTTGTTAAGCTCTAAACGGCTACTCCGCACTCACCTTTAGCATGATTTTATTAAGTACCCGCGAAGCTGCCACCATGCCAAACGTGGCCGTGACCACTGCTGCAGCACCAAAACCACCATCACAATCTAGCTTAGTTTGGCCATCAGACATCATTTTCTGCCCACATACCGACCCATCAGGCTGAGGGTAGCGCAACTGTTCAGTGGAATAAACACAATCAACACCAAACTTCTTACCATTCTTGCTAAACCCATAATGGCGTCGCAACATAGAGCGCACTTTGGCGGCCAAGGGGTCATTATAGGTTTTAGAAAGATCGACAACACTCACACATGTTGGATCGAGTTGCCCGCCGGCTCCACCCACAGAAACAATGGGTACCTTAAAGCGTTTGCAGTAACCGATCAATGCCGCTTTATCTTTAACACTATCGATTGCATCAACCACATAATCAAAACAGTCTTGGACTAAATCAGGTGTATTGTCACGATTAATAAATGCATGCTCTTCATGCACAAGGCATTCCGGATTAATCAAACGTATACGCTCAGCCATCACTGCTATTTTAGATTGACCTACCGTTCCATCCAATGCATGTATTTGTCGATTAATATTCGTTTCACAAATATCATCTTGGTCTATAAGCGTAATTTCACCGATTCCAGAACGAGCTAGCGCCTCTGCCACCCATGAACCAACCCCTCCTATGCCAATAACACAGACATGGGAATTACGGAAACGCTCTACAACATCAGCGCCATATAAGCGACGAGTGCCACCAAAACGATTATCAAATGCAGACACGAATAAGCCCTAATGCTAAAAAATACAATTTAAAAGAGAATTACAGATCATCTTCGGTTAGTTCAGTAAAAACTTGCTCACCGCACTTGTTACAAGAACCCTCTACAAAGATGGTTCCATCTAATTCATATTCTAGAGGCGTGTGCATACCCAGATCCGCAGCCTGGCAGTTATCACACCAAGTTTGGCTCAAAAATGCTTGCTGCTCATCATCATCACGTGCAAAAAAATCACGTTTTATTTTTGTATCTTCATTGGACATAGGTGGTGCCTTAACAATTTATGGAATTAATAGACGACTAAAAATACTGAACCAACTGTATGAACAAGAGAGACTCGCTAAAAAGAACTACCAGCCCATCTCTTGCTTTATAAAAGGAATAGTTACTTTTCTTTGCGCCATTAGCGATGCTTTATCAAGACGATCCAGCATCAGACACAAATCATTCATATCTCTACTTGCATGATGCACCAAATACCGCGCTACATCCTCGGCAAGATCAATACCACGGATTTTTGCACGTAACTGGATGGCCTGTATCTTATCTTCATCGTTAAGTGCTGCAACACTAAAAACAGCCCCCCAACTAAGACGAGAAACAAGATCTGGCAATTTAATGGTTAGCTGACGCGGCGCTGAATTAGCCGCAACAATCAAGGTGTTTTGCTCTTGACGAATACGGTTATACAAGTGGAATAATGCTTCTTCCCATACTCGCGATGTAGCAACAGCTTCTACATTATCTATACATATTAGGTCGAGATGTTCCATCCCTTCAAGGATCACTGGGCTTAAGCCCAAAAGCTCATTCAATGGAAGATAGACAGCGGTTCTCTTGCAGGGCTCCGCCGCATGACAAACAGCTTGTAACAAATGAGAACAACCCGTTCCTTTAGCGCCCCATATATAAAGGAAAGGCTCCCCTACACCCACCGCGGCCTGGCGAAGCATTTCGCACACAAGCCCATTATCACCTATCTGATAATTTTCAAATCGCGCATCATCCCTGAGAGTCACTCCTAAAGGGAGCTGCTGTGGCGCATTAGCGCTGTTCATCTAAGCCTATATCCTGTTCTTGCGGTGCTTCATCTGCGATTACATCAACGACGGTATCAGAGCCATACAAGTGACTATTTTTATATCCGTCATGAACATGGCGCAAAAATACCATAATTACAGCCGCGACCGGAAGTGCTATCAACACACCAACGAAACCAAAAAGCTGCCCGCCTGCCATAATTGCAAAAATAACGGCTACCGGATGCAATCCTATTTTATCACCCACAAGCAAAGGTGTTAAAACCATCCCTTCTAAAGCCTGACCTACACCAAAGACAGCAGATACCCACAACAATATTACAGGATCATGAAATTGCAAGTAAGCAGCCACACCTGCAGCAAATATACCAACAATAAAGCCCATATAAGGAACAATGCTTGCGAGTCCTGCCAACATACCTAGCAGCAAAGCTAGATCCAAACCAACCAACCACAAGCCCACTGCGTATACAAAACCCAATGTCAACATGACTAGCAGCTGCCCTTTAATAAAAGCGCCTAGCACTTCATCACTTTCTTTTGCCCAACGAGAGACTACAGGCTCAACACTTCGTGGTAATAGGTGCCCTATTTTATCCATCATCACATCCCAGTCACGTAACAGGTAAAATGTTACAACGGGAATAAGTAATAGGTTTGCTATCCAACCAACAACAGCCAAACCAGAGCGCGTAATGCCAGATGCAACTTGCGCCATAATATCGCCTGTTTTTTCCCAATGGCTGGCAACTAGCTTTTTAAATGACTCAATATCTCCAAAAGAAACACCATCACCTAGAAATGCTTGGATAGCGGGTATTGCCTTCTCTTCAAAAAGCGCAATAACAGCGGGTATCTGATGGATCATTACTTGAATTTGATGCGTTAGTTTTGGAATAAACAACAAGATCAACATCGTTATTAAAGTAGTCAGGATAACAAACACAATAACAACCGCTGCCGTGCGTGAGACCCCTAACTCTTCAAGCCGATCAGCTACCGGATCCGTTAAATAAGCCAGTAGCGCACCAATAAGGAATGGCGATAAGATGGGCCCCAATAAATACAGCAAGAAGCCTGAAGCCATAACAGCTAACAGCAAAAAAAAGCGCTGCGATGTGAGAACATTATCCATTAAATCTTACCTACCTCGTGTACCAAACCATCGCCAACGCAAAGTGGCTTCTGATTCTGCTTCTTTCTGCAAGGGGCGCATATACAACATACGCCTATCTAAGCTCAACAAACGCGATACTTCGGCGCTATCCAAAGGACTTTGCAATGCAAGGGTCAATGTTTGGTTATCCAATGACGCAACCGTTATTAAGTCAATGGAAGGCAGCGACCGGACGTATTCCATAATTGCTGCATAGTCTGCCATATTTTTAACTCTTGTCACGATTATCTGATGAGAATTTTTCGTTAAAGCTCTTTTGCCATCAATTTTAATTCCTGAAGAATCAAACCACGCATCAAATGCCTTCGTTAACTGTGAAGCAAAGCCACCCTTTGAAAAAGCCCACTTAACCCTTTCATGGGAAGCCTCATCAACAACGGTCCAATGCATAATTTCATTTTCATCAAAAAAGACAACAATAACTAATGCTTTAGGGTAACTCTTAGAACGCTCACTAATTTTCTCAATTAGCCTCCCTTTTGTTTGCTGCTTAATAAACACCTGATTGGCCATCAACAAAGTCACTGGAAACGCCACTTGAGCAGCATGCTGTTGCAAACCCTGTCTAAAACTTAACAGTGCCTTATTTTCATCTCCCAGCACCCAAACAAGCAATCGCGGCCTGTACTTTCCCAAAGGAAAAAAATCACTGCTATTTAACAACTTATCTATAGATGCCTGTTCAAAGAGTAATACCAGACGCTGCGCAAGATAATCATTACCTTGAGCATCCGTACGCACCTGATACGTAGACTCAAAATGAAATTTACTCATATAAAGATCAGGATCAAAAACAAATTCATCAACGATTTGTGAAGCCTCCGTAGTACCGCTCACCTTTACTAATATGCGTTTTAAACCGAATCGCAGAGAAATATCATCGGGGTGCGTTAAACGATCAGAAACAAGGAGCTCTGTTTGATATAAGTTTTCAACTAACTCAGCTCTAAGCGGAGTCGATATCAAGAAACCCAAGACTATTAATTGAGCAACAATGAAACAAAGAAGGTTTTGCATGCTAAATAAATGTACCAGAGACATTTTTAAAACTGAAAACTGTAACATACAATAGCCGCCACTCCCGCAACCTGTTAGAATGCTGCGCATATTTTTTCACCTGTTATTTACCCTGTCTGAAAGGTTGCATTGCATGTCTACTGGTTCTGACCAAACATCACTTAGTTACAAAGACGCTGGCGTTGATATTGATGCAGGAAATGCATTGGTTGATCGAATTAAAAGTATTGCAAAGCGTACAGCTCGCCCAGAGGTCATGGGTGGTCTCGGCGGCTTTGGAGCGCTGTGTGAAATCCCTGAAGGATACAAACAGCCCGTTCTTGTTTCTGGCACCGATGGTGTTGGCACAAAATTACGCCTAGCAATGGAGCTGCAAAAACATGACACCATTGGCATTGACTTGGTGGCTATGTGCGTTAACGACCTGATCGTAGCCGGAGCAGAACCTTTGTTCTTCCTCGACTACTATGCCACCGGGAAACTTAATATCGAAATGGCAGCGGATGTTGTTACTGGTATTGGCAAAGGTTGTGAGCTTTCAGGTGCAGCCCTCGTGGGCGGCGAAACGGCTGAGATGCCAGGCATGTATGAAGGCGACGATTACGATCTTGCCGGATTCTGCGTCGGTATTGTAGAAAAGTCTGAAATCATTGATGGCAGCAAAGTTAGCGTAGGCGACACTTTAATTGGATTAGCTGCCTCAGGCCCGCATTCAAATGGCTACTCCCTGATTCGTAAAATCATTGACGTATCCGATGCAGACCTTGATCAAGATATCGAAGGGCGCACGCTAAAAGATGCACTACTTGAGCCTACACGCATTTATGTTAAGTCTGTTCTTAACCTGCTAAAAAATGGCCAAGTAAACGCGCTGTCACACATTACAGGTGGCGGCTTACTTGAAAATATTCCTCGTGTATTACCTGATAATGCTAAAGCGGTTATCAATACCAACTCATGGACAATACCTGGCGTATTCCAATGGCTCCAGTCAGCTGGAAACGTCGATTCGCGTGAAATGTATCGCACATTCAACTGTGGCGTAGGCATGGTAATTTGTGTTCCTGCTGACCAAGCACAGGCATCTATTAACCTGCTAAAAGACACAGGCGAAGATGCTTGGGTCATCGGTCATATCGACACAGCCAACGATGGCGAAGAACAAGTAGAGCTTATCGACGCGGAGTAAAGTAATGCCCCTGAAACGGATTGTAGTACTGATTTCGGGAAGCGGCTCTAACCTGCAAGCCATCATGGATGCTATTGAATCTGGCCGTATACACGGCCAGATCGTTCAGGTTATCAGCAACAAAACCGATGCATACGGATTAGTTCGCGCTGCCAATGCAGGAATCCCGACAACCTGCATAGACCACAAAACCTTCGCCTCTCGCGAAGCCTTTGACGACGAAGTTCGACGCTGTATTGATATCAACCAAGCAGACTTAATTATTCTTGCCGGGTTTATGCGAATCCTTTCAGCAAGATTTGTTCAGCATTTTTCTGGCCGCATGCTTAATATACATCCTTCACTTCTACCTAAGTACAAAGGCCTACACACACATCAACGGGCACTTGCTGCTAATGACCTAGAGCATGGCTGCACAGTACACTATGTAACTGAAGAATTAGACGGTGGCCCCTTACTGATACAGGCCGTTGTTCCCATTCTACAAAATGACGATGAAAACAGCCTGCAAAGCCGTGTTCATACACGCGAACATGCTGCATACCCATTAGCTGTCGAATGGATTTGCGCAGGCCGAGTTCGCTTTGACAAAGATGGCATACATCTAGATGAGGAACTTTTACCAGATTCTGGTTTCAGACTAGGCTACGACACTTAAGCTTGTTTAAGGACTCTTAATTATGTCTTCATTTATTAAGGCATTGCTTACTTCAGCTTTTCTGATTCCAGCAATTACAAACGCAAATACCTCCCCCCCAGTTCTGCCCTTTACTGCCGTATACTCATCACAATGGAATGCGGGAATTGCCCTCAAAGGGGAAGTCGAACGATCACTCTCTAGCACCCCTGATGGACAGTGGTTATTTCGCACTTATGCTAGCGCTCTTATTGCGTCAATCGATGAAAAAAGCACGGTTGTATTTAACAACTCCGAAGTAACTCCTCAAAAATACCACTATAAGAAACTCGTGCTAGGCAAAAAACGTGAAGCAAAGCTCGCTTTCGACTGGGCAAACATGAGCGTAAAAAACGATGTTGATGATAAACCTTGGAAAATGGATATTCCAGCCAAAGCACAAGACAAGCTAAGCTATCAGCTACAGATGCGCCTTGATCTGAAAGCCGGAAAAAAAGGACCTTTTAGCTATAAAATAGCAGACGGTGGCCGCCTCAAAGAATACGACTTCAAAATTATCGGCGAAGAAAAAATACAATCTCCTCTCGGTGAATTCGATACTATCAAAGTTGAGATGGACAGAGGCCCTAAGGCCGCCCGCAAAACCTATATTTGGTATGCCCCCAAGCTTGACTACATGATTATTAAACTCAAACAAATTGAAGGCGATGGCAAAACTTACGCTCTTCAACTGAAATCCATGGAAACATTCTGATATGCCAAAAACAAATGGTGACACTCTCTACAACTGGCTCCTTCAGCAAGAGCTACAAGGTGATGACGACCGACGCTTTTATTCAAGCTACCTTTTAGGCCATGTTAGCCTAGCCCTAGCCGATACAGAGGAGTTACCGGAGCAATTTATAGAGCGCTTAAACCAAGGCCTTAATGACGCGATCCCTGATGACAAGCTCTCTGAAAAAGATATAGAAGGCATTCACGCACTCTTAGCTGAAGGTCTAAAATAACTTAGCACGCATTATTGTGCGGCGCACAATAAGAGAGTAAACTTTAGTCTATATTAATAGTTGACTGGAGTTAAATCATGAGTATGAAATTTACGGGTATTGCTGATGATGACCGTCGCATTGAAGCAGAGCTACATGCAATGGGCGCATTCGACACCCCTCAGATAGAACAAGCATCATCGATTTCTCAAATATTTAATGCCATAGGCCAATTTGCAGAATGGATGCGCTGGAAAGGCGAAGTCGGCGTTTACGGCTGCCGCGTTGGTGCCGCGCACGCTCGACACGAAGAAGCCAAGCACTTCGCATAAAATATACGGCAGCTCATCACATAAAGAGCTGCCGATTTTTAATCCATTGATTTAAGGTCAACCCCTAAAGCAACAGACCTCTTTTGCATAGCAGCATTAATCACCCGATCACTTAATGTGCCGTTGTTTTTAGTAATCTGAAGAATATGCTCACACTGCTGGTGCTGACGCTTCTGCTCTTCATTATCCGTCTTCCCATCCTTCCAAGCCATTGCCGATTTTCGACTTAAAACGTAGTCTTGACTGAAACTTTGAAATGAAAAACTTTCTTTAAGAGTAAATTTTTGATTCATTTGTTTAATAAAAATACCCGTCATCAACATCGTTGATGTTGACTGCCTAAACAGATAGCGCTTATTGATTCCCGGCCAATTCTTTTGAATTACACCCAACGCCTGATGATCAGCAGCTTGATCTAAATTATGCAGCAAAGCAAAAACACCATCATAAAACCCAGAGCATTTAGCGCCTACCGACGACGCTAATTTCATTTTCTCAAGACCCACACGGCTCTTTTCTGCAGACTCTGATACTAGCGGAAACATCAAAACCAAAACAGAGCAACCCACTACACGCCTGAATAAAACAGACATAAAAACTCCTTCGAATAACTATACTAAGGAGTTTACCGGATTATCGACTTTTCAGGTACTCAACAAAGCAGCCTAAAAGCTAATCTCATCTACTGACAATCAAACAACCATATCAACCTGCTGAACAGAACCAACCTCTCCTGTCTCAGCAATATAGATTCCACTTTCAACAACCCTGCCAAGTATTTGATTATTTTTATTTTTTATATCAAATGGAGTTTCTTCTGAACCGGTATAAATAGCACCTATATTACTCTCCTGCAACGATAGGAGCTCATCCGATTCGAGCGTTTTATTCCATACCAAAAGATCATCAAAAATATCATCCCCAGCATCTATAAAACCATTCTTATCACTATCATACTGGCGCAACTCATCAAAGCCTCGCCCTGTTAGACCGCCAAATAACTCAGATCCATCATCAATCCGACCGTTATCATTCTTATCTAGCCCCAACCAACCACTGGCGCCCTCCAAATAACTTAACGACTCCATTTCGCCATCGGCATCGATATCAAACTCAAATGACTCATCTGAAAGCTCAGCGGCAGAGCCGTTAAAATTAAGCAGCAAAGGGTCTTTAAAGCGCACCTCTTGCGTAAAGCTCATTTCACGCGACGCAGAGTATTGACGCTCCATCGTCATATCTAAATTAATATTTATTTCTACCCCATCAGACGTCTTAACAACACCCGCCGCACTAAAATGAGTTGATTCGTATTCTTCTATGGACTCAGAAACATGTACTGTCACCTGAAGCGTTTTTTCTTCAGACAAAAACGCAGTCGATGCAGAGCTCTGCACCCTTCCAGACGCATAATCAGCCACTGCCAACTCTTCACTACCAGAAAACGCATCATCAACAACGGGAACCTCTTTTCCCGTAATTGCTTCAAACAAAGCCTTAAACAACCTCGCTTGAGTATAACTCTGCTGCAACTCAGCACTTTCTTCAGCCCCTGCCTCCCTAAACTGCAACCCCTGATCGGTCATTACAAGTATTGACGGAGCCCGCGGACTTTCATCAACGACTTTATCTCCAACAGCCAGCCCAGAAATATCCAGCCCATCCAGTAACGATTGCGCCTGGGTGAAATTTTGGCCAAAATTAGATAGGTTATCTCGCCGCACATAACTGACTGACTCAGTTTTTTGATGCTCAGCACTCATCGCGATCATACTCTGCTCAATTATCATAACTAATCACCTAATTAGAATATCAATGTAAAACGGCCACGATTTGCCTCGCCTTAGCAGCTGCGGCAAACAGAACGCCCCACTTCTGCGAATGCTGAGAACAACCCAAACAAACAACAACCCAGCCACCATACAGCCTAAAGCAGCATAAAACCGCCAAATACTCTTCAAGCACTAACAACCCACTTGCTGATTTAACACTCGCTCTTGCATAGCTCTTAATAAGTAAGCAAGATGCAGGCCTAAGATAGACTTTAAGGAACTTCATAAATGCTTACCCATGCCACCCGCTGCTTATTGTCGCCTCGGACCATAACCACCAGCTGCATCGCTTTATTACTTCATGGCTGCAGCTCGATTACCCCTCCACCACCTGGAGTCAACCACGCCACGTGCTGGAATAAACTACATGGCTGGCAACAAGACTCTTTTAGCGAAGCGCTGCCTGCACTGCTTAGCCAATGCCCAAGGCTCAGTAAAAAATCGCCTGAGTGGAAGAACATTTGCAGCTCAGCTAAGTCTCTTACCTTGGCATCCGATGTCGAAGTTCGCCGCTTTATAGAAGAAAACTTTATACCCCACACGATCATCGGCACTGCTGGAAAAAACGAAGGCCTAATAACAGGCTATTACGAACCGACACTCAATGGCAGTCTAAAACCAGACGATCAGTACAGCTACCCGCTATACCAAACACCGAAAGACATGCTAACGGTTAAGCTTGATTCTCGTTTCAAAGAACTCAAAGGAAAGCGCGTACGCGGACGAATCACAGGAAACACAGTGATTCCTTATTACAGTCGTGCTGAAATTGATAAACCAGAGTCCCCACTCAAGGGCCAAGAGCTACTTTGGGTTGATGATCCAGATGCTGCTTTTTTTCTACATATCCAAGGGTCAGGGCGAATACAACTCACAGATGGCAGCATGGTGGGCGTAGGTTACGCTAATCAAAATGGCCACCCCTATGTAGCTATTGGAAAAAAGCTTATTGAAACAGGCGCGCTAACACGCGAAGAAGTTTCTTTAGACACTATCAGGCAATGGCTCGATACTAATCCATCTAAAGCTCAAGCACTGAAAAACCAAAACCCTAGCTATGTTTTTTTTACGATGAGACACGACTTGGAGTTCGGCCCTCGCGGCTCTCTCAACGTCCCACTGACACCTGAGCGTAGCGTAGCTGTAGACAGAAAAATAATTCCACTGGGCACGCCGCTATGGGTTACCACAACACTACCCGGCACCAACAAGCCTTACCAGCGCCTAGTATTCGCACAAGACACAGGCGGCGCAATCAACGGGCCTGTTCGGGCAGATGTGTTTTTTGGGCGAGGAGAGCGAGCAGAAAAACTAGCAGGCGAGATGAAACAAAAAGGCAGCATATATGCCCTGCTACCAAAACCAGCTAACAGCCAAAATCAAATGAACTGCCAATAAAAGAAAAACCCAAACAGCAGACAAAAAAAAGGGCAAGACAATTAAGCTTACCCTTTTTTTCTCTTTCCAAACAAATGGAAGAGCAACCGGCATTAATTCAACACCGGTTACATAACACTTTAAATTAAAGTGCTACGATGTTTTCTGCTTGAAGACCTTTCTGGCCCTGAGTAACAGTAAACTCAACTTTCTGGCCTTCAGCCAAAGTTTTGAAACCGTCACCAGCGATAGCACGGAAATGAGCGAAAACGTCAGGGCCGTTTTCCTGCTCGATGAAACCGAAACCTTTCTCTTCGTTAAACCATTTTACTGTGCCAGTAGTTGTAGACATAATAATATCCTGTTAATTCATGAATCATGGATGCCGTCACTTTATGCTCGGGCTATGAAGCTGGAAATTTTGCTATTACTTATGAAAACAGAACGAGCACTCAACAAAGAACATCGAAATGGAACACATAAATATAAGTCGAACTTTCAAGCTAGGCTAATTATATACAGCTTCAGTCTGTAGTCAAAGCACTAATCTTTACTTTATTATTAGTATCTCTGCTTTGACGAATTAATTCATCGCCTTCAACGACTAAAGACGATTTAGCAAGCCTATCGTACAAAACAACATTGACAGTAGCCGCTAAATTCATGCAGCCCACTGTCGGTATATAGACAACAGCGTCTGCACGATCAACAACTTGCTGATCAAGAGAGCTATCTTCTGGCCCAAAAATATAAAAAGCATTATCCGGATGCTCAAACTCAGGCAGCGAAGTCGCTCCTTCTACTAACTCAACACAAACAACTTTTGACCCTACAGGTACATGCTCAAGCAAGCAGTCAACTCCAGCTAATGTAATATTGTTACGGACATCTTTTGTATCAGTATTAAACTTTGCTGCACGCGAGTAACGCGCACCCGTATAAAAAACAGCACTGGCTCTATAACAACCCGCTGCACGCATAACAGCCCCAACATTTGTTGGGCTCTTTGGGTTAACCAAGCCAATACTGACCACTTGCTGATTCATTAAATATCAACCCCAAATATTGGGTAATACTGGATTAGTATATCCAGAGATGAAGGACTGTACCTTCTTAGAATTTTGATCATAAGTATGCCGGTCAACCATACCGATGTTGGCCCCATATATATGAATACTGACAGAGACATCATCGCTTAAAGCATTGGAAACTCGATGAATATCCCCCACCGCTGGAGAAACCAAGTCAACATCACCTACTTGCAAGGTATGCTGACCAGCAGCAACCACTTCTCCGCTTGCTTGATCAACACTAAACTCTTCACAAACCTCACCACCACGCATGACACCGACCATTCCCCATACAGTATGATCATGAATAGGCGTTAACTGGCCCGGCCCCCAGACAAAGCTCGCTACAGAAAACCTCTCATGAGGATCACAGTGCAATAAAAACTGCTGATATTGATCCGAAGAGGCTTGAGAAAACTCTTCAGGCAACCAGTCATCACACTTAATCAGGCCTTGAAGAAGCGCTTTACCTGTCACAAATATTTTCTTTTCGTCATTGCCAGCAACATCAATTAAGCGGGTGAAATCTTGGATAAAAGACCTAAATCTAGTCAAATTATGCATCACTATTCCTTGTTATGTTTTTTATTCAACAGCAAAGCCTGCACAAACAAATAGCGCCGGCCAGCAAAACTTAAAAGAGGCGCGCGCTTTACTCAATTACACTTTTCCAGACTTAAACAACTCACGCAAGCGCTCCAGATCTTCTGGAGTATCAACACCTGCCGGTGGTAACTCATCAGCAACTTCTACATGTATGCGAGCACCATTCCACATAGCGCGCAACTGCTCTAAGCACTCAGCTTCTTCTATCGGTGCTGGAGCCCAATGCACAAAATCATTAAGCATTTTCACACGATAAGCATAAATACCAATATGGCGCTGCCAATTATAGCTAGAGGGCATTACATCCTTAGTAACCGCAAACTCATCTCGCGGCCACGGAATAGGAGCCCGGCTAAAATAAACAGCCATACCGCGGTGATCCGTAACTACTTTAACGACATTAGGGTTTAGTAAACTCGCTACATCTTCAATAGGCTCCGACAGTGTAGATATACCAGCGTCAGGCTCCGCCTTCAGGTTATGAGCGACTTGGTTAATCACACGAGGCGGAATCAATGGCTCATCTCCTTGCACGTTCACAACGATATCGTCTGCATAAAACCCTAATGAATGCACTACCTCTTGCAATCGATCAGTGCCTGATGGGTGGTCTGCTTTCGTCATACATACTTCAGCACCAAAACCAGAAGCAACAGTAGCAATGCGCTCATCATCAGTGGCCACAATGACACGCTCAGCTTCACTTTGAAGGGCGCGCTCGTATACATGCTGCACCATAGGCTTGCCCGCAATATCTGCTAATGGCTTTCCTGGAAAACGCGTTGATGCAAATCTGGCAGGTATAATTACACTGAATCCCATCACTAATTCCTATTTATCTTTTAAACGTTCTTCAGATGTCAGCGTACGCGCCTCACTCTCCAACATGACAGGAATATCATCCCGCACTGGATAAGCTAAGCCGCTGGTACGACAGATCAATTCGTTAGTTTCAGCACTGTACTCTACCGGTGCTTTAGAGACAGGGCAGACTAGGATATCTAATAATTTTTTATCCATTAATATCACTCTCTTTATGTAATTTGAGCTTTTCTTTTAACTGATGCGCAAATGCAACAGGTAACTGCGCATCGACCTGTAGATAATAAGCAGGGGTTTCAATTTTTAACCCTCTACATTTAACCGCATCTTTTTCGGTCATAATAACAGGAAGCTCATCACTAAATGTGATATCAGCCTCCTGAAACAAATAGTGATCAGGAAAGCTATGTTTGATAGGGTCAAGACCCTCTTTTTCTAGCGTTTCGTAAAACCGACTTGGATTCCCAATTCCTGCAACCGCATGAACATTCGTTGTCTTAAGCGCTGAAATATCATACTGCTTACCATCATTAAGCCCAACTAAAGTCGTAGCCAACAAGCGCATCTGGATTGACGGCTCATAACTAAAGCCCCCTTCACCATTAACCACAATCATATCAACTTGTTGAAGTCGGCTTGGACTCTCACGCAAAGGACCAACAGGCAAACAATGACCATTGCCCAAACCACGCTGACCATCAACAACAACTATTTCAATATCACGCCCCATCGCATAATGCTGCAAACCATCATCGCTGATAATTATATCGCACGCATACGTTTTTAATAAATGCTGGCACGCGCTCACACGATCAGGGTCAATAACCATCGGCACCTGAGTACGCTGCACTATCATTAAAGGCTCATCTCCCACATCGTGCGATGCAGAATCAGGAAACACACTAAAAGGATATTCCGGAGGGTTTGCGGTATAACCGCGACTGACAACACCAGGTTTATAACCCTGCTCTCGCAACAACTTAATTAAAGCAATTACCAGCGGGCTTTTCCCCGTACCTCCTACATTTATATTGCCAACCACTATAACAGGTACAGGAGCACGCCACTGAGTCAACTCATGCTTGTGTCGTCGATAACGCGATACAGCAATAAAAAATTTCTCTAACGGATACAGCAATAAAGACCATCGTGAACCATCATACCAAGCTTTTTCGAATACACTCATTAGTTATTCTGCGGACTGTTTTGTCGTAATACTAAGCTTTTCAAATCCAAGCTTACCCGAAACGTCCATTGCAGTTACAACGGATTGATGCGGTGTTTTTGCATCCGCCGTAATGACTAATGCAGGCCGATCATCACCCTCTATTAATTTAAGCATTGCCTGACGTAAAGTTTTTTCCTGAGTATTTATTAACGGAGCACCATTTACACTGTACTGGCCCTCTTCATCAATTATAATTTCTATCGCTTTTGGGACATCTTGCGTTGTCGCTTCTTCGGAAGCTTGAGGCAAATCAATTTCTAAATGACTTTCTTTTGTAAAGGTTGTCGAGACCATAAAAAAAATCAGCAACAGAAACACCACATCGATAAGCGGTGTAAGGTTAACACTGACCTCTTCTCTATTTTGGCGCTGGAACTTCACAATAAATCTCCACTATTTATCATGATCAACGTCACGTTCGCCATGAACAGCTTCCACTAATTTCACTGCCTGCTGCTCCATTTCGACAACAAGAGAATCTATTTTACGTTGAAAATGGCGATGAAATATTAAAGTAGGAATAGCAATAGCCAATCCAGATGCCGTGGTAATCAATGCTTCTGAAATACCACCTGCCAAAACAGAAGCATTCCCTGTTCCTTGGATCATAATCTCAGTAAAAACTTTAATCATCCCAATAACAGTACCCAACAAACCCAATAAAGGAGCAATAGCCGCAATGGTCCCCAAGGCTGTCAGAAAACGCTCTAGTTCATGTATAACTTGAGTCGCTGCTTCTTGAATACTTTCTTTCATGATCTCTCGACCATGGCGAGCATTATTGAGTCCTGCAACAATAATGCGTCCAAGAGGACTACCCCTCTTAACTTCCTTCATGCGCTCAGCTGTCATGGCTCCGCTTTTTAGCCAGCCCCACACATCCTTCATTAAATCAGGTGGCGCAATCTTATTTGCACGTAACTCCCATAAGCGCTCCATACAAATAGCCAGCGCTAGTACCGAACAACCAATGATAGGAATCATTAGCCAACCACCCGATGCAATCAATTCAAACACGTTCAACTCTCCTTTAGAATCGAGCTACTTTAACACACACAAATCCATTGGAGTATGCCCTCAACTGGCTGTCCAATAACGTTTTTCTTTTTGTCGCCATGTTTCAACACGACATTCATCGCCAGTTGTTTCATCCAAGATTAGGGCACCTTGTTGATCCGTGCGAAAAACCTGACTGCCGGCTGCCTTTATACGAGAAAGCACCTCCTCATGCGGATGCCCATAACGATTAAGAAACCCTGCAGAAATAAGTGTATTTTTTGGCTTATACGCCTCAAGAAAAGCAACCCCTGTTGACGTACGACTCCCATGATGCCCCGCCACCAGCCAGTGAATAGGCGCGCGCGCATCTGAATTAGCCAATACCTCTTCTTCAATACGAACGCTTGCATCACCTGTTATTAATAAACTGCATGCCTTGCTACGTACTTCTAATACGCATGAGCGGTCATTATCGGTAGCCGACAAGCTAGGCTTTGGATGAATATAGCGAAAATAGACGCCATCCCATTGCCAACTAACGCCCACTCGGCAGAGCTGAGCAGTTACATTAATTGCATCCGGCATCCCGCTTTCTATCGCACCAATACGCATCACCTCAATAACCTTAGACACACCGCCGGCATGATCATTATCCTCATGACTAACAATCAACTTATCAATAAATTCAATTCCTTTAAGCCTCAAATACGGCAGCACAGAACGCTCGAAAGCGGTATTTCCATTGGGATAAGCAGCGCCTGTATCATATAAAAGAGTATGTCCATGTGTCCTAATTATCATTGCTGTACCTTGCCCGACGTCAAACACAACAGCACTCATTCGTCCCGATGGCACACTGCTTTGTGGCGGTACAAATAAAGGCAACCAGCACAATACGCCCAGCGCTTTTAACTTAATACTGATCGGCTGAAGCACCATTACTGCCCCCAAACCTGCAAATAGAATGACCATAAAACTGGGTTGTTGAATATAAACAACCCCATGATCACTCAACCCATTCACCCAAGCTAAACCGTCCCATAATGACTGAATCAATACCCCAACAAAATCTAACCCCCAACTAACACCGGCAGCCTCCAGCAACATAGCCGGGACAATCAACAACAGCAGGAGTGACAGAAAAGGGATAGCCAGAATATTTACGAATGGCGCACTAATAGACACCTGGGAAAAGAACAAGAGCATTAATGGGCTTAATACTAAAAATATCCACCATTGGCTTTTAAGTAACATCAGCCACCCCGCGCTTTTCTGGCGTGCCGTCACTAGAAATAATAATGCAGCAACCGCCGCAAATGATAACCAAGCGCCAACTTCATGGACTGCCAAAGGGTGCAAAGTAAGCACAATCGCCAAGGCCAACCACCAACGAAACCACACACTAGGCCGACGCATCACTAATTGCGCTCCCAATAACACCGCCGCCATAATCCACGCCCTTTGTGTCGGGATACTAAAACCGGCCAAAGCAACATAACTGCCACTCACGAGCAAAGCAACAACCACAGATAACCAGTGATGTGGGATTCGAGACTCCTTACCTCTGAACAGTAAAGCAGCAATAATACGACCAAACCACCAGCCTAATAACACACAAACACCAATATGCAGACCACTTACAACCATTAAGTGTGTAGTCCCAGTACTTCGCAGCAAAGACCATTGCCAATCAACAAACCCACTTTTGTCGCCAAGCAGCAGTGCCTGTAATGTTGACAATACAACCGGTTGGAGCCTCAAACGATTACCCAACCATTCAATCAAACTAAAACGCCATACATCTATTGACGCACTAGATACAGGCTGGTGCACATAAAGCGCTTTAACATACCCAACAGCATCAATATCACGTCCTAAAGCCCATCGCTCATAATCGAAACCACCCGGGTTCCATAAAGAATGAGGAGGGCGAAGTTTCACATCAAGTTCAAGTAAGTCGCCAGGCTTTAAGCGCTCATCGGTGCGATACCAGCTCAATCTAATTATACGCGGAGTACTCTCTGGCTGGACACCAGCCTCAACCGCATTCAAGGCACTGCTAATACGTAAGTTAAATGTTATGTGCTTACTTTTATAATCAGGAAGACCGTCAACAGTCCCTTCTACTCGCCAAGTTGATGCGGCATCAGAGGAGTGCCAACGATACTGCAACTGAATATGACCATAGATCAAGGCAATTGTTAAACCGGCCATTAATGCCAACAATTGAAAACGCAGAGACCGAAAATAATAAAATGAAAAGATTAAAACGATAGGGAAACAAAGCAGCCAATATAGTGGCGGCAAAAAAGGAAGCCAAGCTATGACAAAAAAACCTACAATATATATGATCATCCATGATCTCTATGTTGGCTTACACAGCTGTGCTGTGCATAATACGTTTATCTTTTTCAGATGAAGTATACTTCCTATGCCTCGGAAGATTATCAAAAGATTCATGCCAAATGAGTCATCACTACGTAATCACAAACATCTCAGCTGGCTTGGCCGTCACTTACACGACCCTGCGCTTTGGCATTTAACACGTAAATCTGTTGCGAAAGCCTTTCTCGTGGGTGTTTTTTGTGCCTTTTTACCTGTACCGATGCAAATGATCATTGCCGCGGTACTTTCTCTCTTTGCACGTAGCAACATGCCTATATCAATTGGTTTGGTCTGGATTACCAACCCGTTAACCATCCCTCCCATATTTTATTTCAGTTATGTAGTAGGAACTTACCTACTTGGCACACCTATACTAGATATGGAGTTAGAGTTTTCTTATAAAGCCCTATCACATGACTTATCCGCTATCTGGTGGCCCCTCATAACAGGCTCTTTGTTCTGCGGAGCTATATTTAGTGTAATTGCTTATTTTAGCGTCTCATTTTTATGGATATGGCGTGTTCGCAAAACATGGTCTGGCAGACGAAAAAGTTAACCGCATGTAGCGGTTAATACAGGCAACACAACCGCTACTTACCTTGTTACTTCGTGCAAACCGCCATCGCGCAACTCCAATACTCGATCCATTCGGTGTGCTAACTCAGAATCATGTGTCACTATAATGAATGATGTCTTGAACTCTTGATTTAAGTTTTCCATCAATTTTTGCACATCATTTGCTGTATTATTATCTAAATTCCCCGTAGGCTCATCCATCAACACACAAGCTGGCCGAGTAACCAAGGCTCTTGCAATAGCCACTCGCTGACGCTCTCCACCACTTAGTTGTGCAGGTTTATGAGAAAGTCTAGCAGATAAACCAACCGCCTCTAACATCTCTTTAGCACGCGCCTGTGCTTCTTTAATAGCAACCTTCCCCAGCAGCAATGGCATCGCCACATTTTCAATAGCGTCAAATTCTGGCAAAAGATGGTGAAACTGATAAACAAAACCTAATTGGCGATTACGAATCCGCGCTCTTTTTTCTTCAGAGACATCATATAACGACTCACCACCAACACTCACTTCACCTTGGCTTGGCGCTTCTAATCCACCTAGCGTGTTCAGCAATGTACTCTTACCAGAGCCTGATGTTCCTATAATAGAGATCCGCTCCCCTTTAGTAACATTAAGAGAAACTTCGCTTAAAACCGTTAAAGGATTACCCGCTTCAGTGTATATTTTACCCACGCCACGGCACACCAACACTGACTCATTACTCATAGCGTAAAGCCTCCGCAGGCTGTGTTCTAGACGCTTTCCACGCAGGGTATAGCGTAGCAAAAAAGCTAATTAACAAGGCAGAACCACCTATCACACCTACATCATTCCAATCCAAACGTGAGGGTAGATAACTAATAAAATACACATCAGAAGATAAGAACTGCATTCCTAGAACTTGCTCGATCCAGGCAACCAAATCAGTCACAGTCGACGCCAAAAGCACACCTAGCGCCGCTCCAATCAAGGTACCAGCAAACCCGATAACAATACCCTGCACCATAAAAATACGCATAATCATGCCAGGCGTCGCTCCCAAGGTACGCAATATGGCAATATCCGATTTCTTATCTGTCACCACCATAACCAATGTTGATACGATATTAAAAGCTGCCACAAACACAATAAGAAATAATAGCAAACCAATCATTTTCTTTTCCATCTGTATAGCTTGGAACAGGTTACCGTGAGTACGCGTCCAGTCTGAAACAAGAAAGTACCCATCAAGTGTTGACGTTATTTCTCTGGCCGCCACTGGTGCTTTAAATAGGTCCTGAAAGGTCACTCGTACGCCTTCTACACCTTCACGAATACGCTTTAAACGGGCAGCATCATCTATATGTATATAAGCGAGTGAACTATCAAGCTCGGCTCCCACTGAAAAAATACCAACAACGGTGAAGCGCTTTAGCCTTGGAGTGACACCAGCAACACTAATGGATGCTTCAGGTAATACCAGCGTCACCTTATCGCCAATGCGTGCACCCAAATAACGCGCTAACAGGTCGCCCAGAACCACTCCAAACTCACCACTCTTAAGGTTACTCCATTCACCGTTAAGCATATGTTGTGAAACGATAGATACCTTGCTCTCAGCAATAGGGTCTACTCCTTGCACCATAACACCGCGCACTTGCCCTGAATATGTCAGCATACCTTGCGCATTGATAAAAGGCGCCGTAGCTATCACTCTTGAATCCTGCTCAACAACAGCAGCAAGTTGCTGCCAATCAGCAATGGGGTTTTCATAACCGGTGATAGTGGCATGTGGAACCATGCCTAGAATTCTATCTTTTAATTCACGATCAAAACCGTTCATTACAGACAAAACAAGAATTAATGCAGCCACTCCCAACATCAACCCAAGCATTGAAACCAAGGAGATAAAAGAGATGAAATGATTACTGCGCTTTGCTGCGGTATACCGCAAGCCTACATATATAGAAAAGGGTCTGAACATGGTCGCGGATTAAATCACAGTTGGGTTAGTAACTCTAACAATATTAAGAAAATCTCCGCTATACTCTAGCCACAAACACGTGAACAGGAGGTGACTGTGAGTCAGGAGCGAAGACAGTTTTATAGGGTCGAAAAAAATGTAGCACTAGAAGTGCAACACGTGACCCCCGAAGAAGCAAACCATTCTAATAAACCGGCTCAATTTGAAGTATCTCCATATTTTGAACTGCTCTCAGATGCTCAAGAAATTGATAAGCAACAAACAGACCTGCTCATTCAATTAAACGAGTCTCAACCCTTATTAGCTGAGCTCTTCTCACTACAAGCCAAAAAACTTGAATTAATTACTCGCACACTCGCGAACAGCGGCTTAAAAATCGAACGCCTTACTAAGCAATCCGTAAATTTAAGCGAAGGTGGTATGCAATTTGTCACCACAGACAATATATATCATGTGGGAGACTTCATCGAGATAAAGCTTATTTTCTCGAATCCACTATTAGGAGTTTTATTGTACGCAAAGGTTCAACGCGTTATCACAGATGAAGATAACTTCCATATAGCCATCTCCTTTCACCGCACTCCTGAAAACTGCCGCATGCTTATCGCTCAACGCGTTATTCAAACTCAAGCACTCCAACTTCCTGAGACCGATCAATAATTCACATGGCAATTACTCCTACGCTCCTCACGAATATAATTGATGCATTCGAGCAGCTGATGGAGTCTTTACTTATTTTTGACAAGCAACTCTCAACGTCACATCTACCCATATCACTTCCTTCACAGGAACGCGATGTGCTCACACAACAACAAGCATTGGACCAAGTCAGGTATTACTATAGCAACATCTGGCATAGCGATGACACTGACGGGCGCAGAACACAATCTTGCTACGGCTTAGTCGGTGCAAACACAGAAACTCTTGAATCCGCTGTTAAATTAAATACAGCAAAAGACAAGCTTCGCATATCTGTCGGCTTGCTTCAAAAATCTGAGCTAAAAACCGCATCAGAACAATTACATCGACGCTCTCAAGCACTAGCATTAGTCCTGAATAATCAAGGATTAGGCCGCATACACTTAAAGCAATGCTATCGACATATCCCATTATTAGACTCTACACCTCACAACGTAAGGTTTAGCTGGTACAACAGCGGACGAAGCATAAAAAAGCTCACCGCAGAATGTGCAATGCAAATGCTATTAAAACTAGACACATCTCAGCCACATATTGTCAGGCAAATAGAAAAGCTATCCCCCTTACACAAAAATATAAAGATGGCTCAGATCCAAACTCAAGTACCCGTAATTCGCGCTAACATTGCATGGAAAACAGGTGATAATAACTGGCGACGTCTTGCAAAAAACTGCCCGCTACCTATACTGATCCCTCTCTTAGATGAAGCACCGTTACCCGAACATAACGTGTTAACAAGCGTTGCGCCTATACTACGCAGCCGAGCTCAACGCTCAGATAGCCTTATCGACCCTGAACCTTTTTTGCCCAGCTTACGCATCCATCTTTACAGGAAATAATCCATTATGAGCAGTAACACGCTCCACCATTTAGCTACCGGCCTAGGGTTTGCTTTTTTAATAGGCAGCTACTTATTAGGCCGCCACTTAGGATTTATTGACTGGATAACACTGCAGATGCCAAAAGGCTATGAGGGGAGCGGGCTTATGTTAGCAATCGGCATTATGATGACACCCGCATTCTTTATTTGGAGCCGCTTCAATCGTTTTGTAGAGAAAAAACTAGGTATTAAAGGCAAGTACTACGAAGACAGTTACTATAACAACGATGTTCAAAAAAAAGACCGGGACTAGCCCGGCCTTTTCAATTAAGAAGCTTCTTACAAATTAGCAATACGATTTAATCCTGCGATGGCAGCCACACGGTAAGCTTCAGCCATTGTAGGGTAGTTAAACGTAGTATTAACAAAATACTCAATCGTATTAGCTTCACCTTCTTGACGCATAATAGCCTGCCCGATATGCACAATCTCAGACGCCTGATCTCCAAAACAATGGATACCAAGAATAGCCAATGTTTCACGGTGAAATAGAATTTTCAGCATGCCAACAGGCTGGCTAGAAATCTGCGCGCGCGCAGTATCTTTAAAGAAAGCTTGCCCAACCTCATAAGGAACCCGCTCAGCCGTTAGCTCCTCTTCAGTTTTACCTAAAGAGCTGATCTCAGGAATTGTATAGATCCCTGTCGGCACTTCATCTATGTAACGAAAGCTATCAGCCCCAACCAGATCGGCAGCAGCAGATCGCCCCTGATCCAGAGCAGCAGAAGCCAAACTTGGCCACCCTATAACATCACCAACGGCGTATATATTTTCTACGTCAGTTTTATAATGCTGATCTATAGTCAATTGCCCACGACTATTCGCCTTAAGCCCACTCGCCTCAAGGTTCATATTATCCGTATTTCCTGTTCGGCCATTACACCAAAGGAAAGCATCTGCACGAATACGCTTGCCTGATTTCAGATTCAGAATAACGCCGTGCTCATCACCTACTACACTCTCATACTCTTCGTTATGACGAATCTTAACGGCAGTATTACGCAGGTGATAGCTCAGTGCATCAGAGATTTCGCCATCAAGAAATGACAACAGTCGATCCTGAGTATCGATTAGATCAACTTTCACACCGAGACCGCTGAAGATAGAGCAATACTCGCTACCGATTACACCAGCGCCATAAATGATCAATGTACGCGGCGTATGACTTAGCTTAAGAATAGTATCTGAGTTATAAATACGTGGGTGTGTAAAATCAATATCTGGCGGGCAGTACGGACGCGATCCTGAAGCAATAACGACGCTCTTGGTACGCAGCGTCTCATCACCTTTCGCCGTTTCTTTTACTATGATGGTGTTGTTGTTCTCAAACTCTGCTCTGCCGAAAAATACATCAACGCGATTACGCGCATAAAAATTGGTACGCAACATAACCTGGTTAGACATTACTTTTTCAGCACGTTTGAGCACTTTTGAAAAAGAGAACCAGCGCGGCTCCCCAATATCTCTAAACATTGGGTTAGTATTAAATTCAATGATCTGCTTAACCGCGTGACGTAATGCTTTAGATGGAATAGTCCCTTTATGTGTACAGTTACCACCAACAGAATCTTGCTCTTCAACAATCGCAACACGGCGCCCGTGCTTAGCAGCATTCATTGCTGCTCCTTCTCCTGCCGGACCTGAACCAATCACGACAACGTCATAGTCATAAACAGCCATCAATATCCCCTTAGTTTATCTTTATTGTCAGTTACTTAGGACTACATAGTACAGAATAAGCCACAACTAGGCAGACAACAATCAGCTTTTAGACTTAACCTCATAAGCTAGATCTGTTGATTTGGCCAATTCTGCGATACGGCGATTTTTTTCGTCTTCATCTTCACAAATAGATTTATCACCCGCACAAATATCACACGCAGTATCCATGCCTAGATTTGCCATACCACCGCATGAACCCGCGATTGGCTTACCTCCCAGAATAACACCTACCGACATCGCCAAAATGATTAACATCAAACCTGCTAAAACAAAGATAAAAATATCCACATCAACCTCTCTTCACCAAGCGCTTATCAAAGCCCGGTGTCATTTTTTCGATAAAATCTTGATTAGATTTTACAATAAAGAAAGCATCTATATTATGCTTAACTGCAAATTCATACGCCCGCTCCTCCCCCATCACCATAAACGCCGTTGCCATTGCATCCGCTTCAGCGCAAGTAGGCATCAACACAGTCACCGAAGCCAACTTATGTATTATTGGCCGGCCTGTTTTTGGGTTGATCGTATGAGAGTAGCGAACACCCGCTTCTTCAAAGTAATTTCTATAATCACCCGAAGTAGCAATTCCTGTATCACTGATACTGAGTATTTTTTGTACTTTTCGTGCACCATTAACAGGACTTTCAATTGCAATTTTCCAGTCCTGATCATTTGGCTTATGACCTTTAGCCCTTAACTCACCGCCGATCTCAACAAGGTAGTCATGGATATCATGCTTTTCCATAACCCTAGCCAAGACATCAACACCGTAGCCTTTCGCTATCGCTGAAAGATCTACATATAAAGCAGTTTTCTTAAGCGCTTTTTGAGCATCACTGTTAATTACTAATTTCTCAAAGCCAGTCTGCTGCTGCAAGCGCACAACATCACTATCTGCCGGCGCCTTAATAACACGCCCATCGGGCCCGAAACCCCATAGATTGACGAGAGGCCCTACTGTAACATCAAAAGCACCTGCGGTTTTCTTACTAATACTTTGCGCTAGACTCAATACAAAAAATAATGCATCACTAAGCTCTACCTCATTCTCAACCGGCAGCTGATTAAGAAGAGATAACTCTGAGTCTGCTATGTATGTCGACATCGCTTGGTTAACGTCAGCTAACGCGCCTGCCACGTCCTCGTGGATACTCGCCACACGAGCATCGTCATCACCTACCCACTTTACGGTAAATGTAGTTCCCATCGTCACCCCTGAAAAGGAAACGATCTCTGAATTCTGTTTATTCTCGCTACACCCAACTAAAAACAAAAAGGCCAGCAGCAATGCTGCCGGCCATTTAGGGGCACGATGTAGTGCATCTATCAAGGCCTAACCACCAAAGTCATCAAGCAAGATATTTTCATTCTCTACACCTAAATCCAACAGCATTTGAACAACTGCGGCATTCATCATAGGCGGACCACACATGTAGAACTCACAATCTTCAGGCGCTTCATGATCCTTAAGATAGTTTTCATACAACACGTTATGGATGAAGCCTGTTAGACCATCCCAGTTATCTTCTTCCTGAGGATCTGACAACGCTAAGTGCCACTCGAAGTTATCGTTATCAGCCTGAAGCTGATCGTATTCTTCATTATAGAAACACTCACGCAGTGAACGCGCACCGTACCAGAACGACATCTTACGTGTAGACTTCAATCGCTTCAGCTGATCGAAAATGTGCGAACGCATCGGCGCCATACCCGCACCACCACCGATGAAGACCATTTCATTGTCAGTATCTTTTGCAAAGAACTCACCAAACGGTCCGTACACAGTGATTTTATCACCCGGCTTAAGACTGAAAACATAAGAAGACATCAAACCTGGAGGCAGGTCATCTTTACCTGGAGGCGGAGAAGCGATACGAATATTGAATTTAACAATACCCACTTCCTCAGGATAGTTTGCCATAGAGTATGCTCGGATAACGGGCTCCGTTACCTTAGATACATACTTCCACTGGTTAAACTTATCCCAATCACCACGGTACTCTTCTTCAATGTCGAAGTCTTTATAATGAACTTCATGAGCAGGTGCTTCCAACTGCACATAACCACCAGCGCGAAAATCTACATTTTCACCTTCAGGCAGGCGCAGTGTTAGCTCTTTGATGAAAGTAGCAACGTTCGGGTTTGACTCAACCGTACATTCCCACTTTTTAACACCAAAGATCTCTTCTTCCAGCTCAATATTCATGTCTTGCTTTACAGCAACTTGACATGACAAGCGCCAGCCGTCTTTTGCTTCACGCATTGTAAAGTGCGACTCTTCAGTTGGCAGCATAGAACCACCACCATCAAGAACCTGACATTTACACTGCGCACAAGTCCCACCACCACCACAAGCCGATGGCACAAAAATCCCAACGTTTGCAAGTGTCTGCAAAAGCTTGCCACCCGCAGGCACTGTGATCGCTTTTTCTGGATCATCATTGATGCTAATAGTCACATCACCAGAACTTACCAATTTTGAACGGGCTGCCAGAATTACCGCTACAAGTGCAAGCACTACAACGGTAAACATGACAACACCGAGAACGATTTCAGCATTCATAGGCTTAATCCATCCTTCTGTTGTTCACGTCTGAGCAGAATCACAGCTGCACACCAGAGAAAGACATGAAACCTAGAGACATCAAACCAACAGTAACGAAGGTAATGCCTAGACCACGTAGTCCCTCTGGAACATCGCTATACTTCAATTTTTCACGAATACCCGCTAACGCTGCAATTGCCAACGCCCAACCAACACCCGCACCAACACCGTAAACAACACTTTCACCAAAGTTATAGTCACGCTCTACCATGAAGAGAGCAGCACCCATAATGGCACAGTTTACTGTGATCAATGGAAGGAACACTCCTAATGCGTTATATAGTACTGGAAAGAACTTATCCAATACCATTTCGAGGATCTGAACGATCGCAGCGATAACGCCAATATAAGAGATGTAACCCAAAAAGCTCAGATCTACTTCAGGATAACCCGCCCATGACAATGCGCCTTCACGCAGTAAGCCGTTATAAAGCAAGTTATTGATAGGTGTAGTAATTGCAAGCACTACAATTACCGCAATACCTAAACCAATAGCAGTTTGCACTTTCTTTGAAATAGCCAAGAAAGTACACATTCCGAGAAAGAAGGACAGCGCCATGTTCTCAACGAAGATAGCCCGAATAGCCAAGCTGATATATTGCTCCATTATACAGCCCCCTTCTTAGAGTTTGGTGCCATGATGAACTCAGGAGCCTCTACCTGCTTTTTATCATAGGCACGTATAATCCAAATGAATCCACCGATGATAAAGAAAGCACTTGGCGGCAACAGCATCATACCATTGGCCTGATACCAACCACCGTTAGTGACTAATGGAAGAATTTCAATTCCAAACAGGCTGCCTGATCCGAACAATTCACGGAAAAAAGCAACAAACATCAATACAGCACCATAACCTAGTCCGTTACCGATACCGTCCATGAAAGAGATCCCAGGAGGATTTTTCATAGCAAAAGCTTCAGCACGACCCATTACGATACAGTTTGTGATAATCAAACCCACGAAAACGGATAACTGTTTAGAAACATCATAAGCAACGGCTTTCAAAATCTGATCAACAACAATTACCAACGATGCGATAATAACCATCTGACAGATAATACGAATACTGCTGGGCATATGATTACGAATCATAGACACAAACATATTTGAAAATGCTGTTACTGAAATTACTGCCAACGTCATTACAAGCGCAGTGTTCATGTTCGTTGTTACCGCCAGAGCGGAACACACACCAAGAATCTGTAATGCTATTGGGTTATTTTTGACGATAGGGCCCGTCAAAATATCTCTAGTTTCAGACATGATTTACACCCCCCCAGCTTTCAGGTTAGTAAGAAACGGCGCATAACCGTTTTCACCCATCCAGAACTTAACCATCTGAGACACACCATTACTAGTCAGTGTCGCACCGGAAAGGCCATCGATCTGATGAGCAGCATTTGCAGCATCAGGATTCACCTTACCTTTAACCAAGCCTAACAATGGTTCCATAGCGCCATCAGCATAGACTTTCTTACCTGGCCACTGCGACTTCCAAAGAGGGTTGTCTACTTCACCACCCAATCCAGGGGTTTCAGCATGAGAGTAAAAACCTAAACCAACGACTGTATTTAAGTCACCTTCTAATGCAAGGAACCCATAAAGCGTTGACCAAAGACCGTAGCCATGAACTGGCAAAATGACCTTTTCAAGTTTACCTTCAGCTTCAACTAAGTATACAGTCTGAAATTTCGCCTGGCGCTTGATTGATGCGATATCATCCTTACGATCCAACTTACTTGATAGAGCGGGATCTTTAGAGGCTTTACGCGCATCAAATGTTGCAGCGTCAACCGCATCAGTATACTTGCCTGTTTCCAAATCAATGACTTTAGTAGTGATCTGTGAAAACAACTCATCAACAGACTTAGACGAATCCATTAGACCAGCAGCAGCCAGAATATTGGTTTTTCTGTCGAGTTCTTTGTTAGCAATTTGCTGAGGCTTCAGAAGTACTGCAGCTGCAGATACGATTACTGAACAAACCACACAAAGTAATACGGTGACGGTAATCGTTTTACTGATAGTATCGTTATTAGCCGACATTGCGTGCCATCCTCCGTTTAATGTTCGCCTGAATGACAAAGTTGTCAATCAATGGTGCGAACAAGTTACCGAACAGAATCGCTAGCATCATACCTTCAGGGAATGCGGGGTTAACTACACGAATTAACACCACCATGATGCCGATCAGTGCACCGAAGTATAGCTTACCGGTATTCGTCATTGACGCAGAAACCGGATCGGTCGCCATAAAGAACATACCGAATGCGAACCCACCTAACACAAAATGCCAGTAGAACGGCAAAGCGAACATCGGGTTAGTATCAGAACCAATAATATTTAGCAGTACCGTCATTCCGACCATACCCGCAAATACACCAGCAACAATACGCCAAGCAGCCACTTTAGCTATCAGCAATACCGCACCACCAATCATAATGGCGATAGTTGATGTTTCACCTACAGAACCTTGAATTTGGCCCAAGAAAGCATCCATCCATGTCAGGTTTTGCGCAAGAATGGCATCAACACCACCCGCTGCTGCTAAACCTAGAGGTGTTGCTCCAGAGAAACCATCAACAGCAGTCCAGATAGCATCACCAGACATCTGCGCAGGATATGCGAAGAATAGGAATGCACGCCCAGTAAGTGCAGGGTTCAGGAAGTTTTTACCTGTTCCACCGAACACTTCTTTACCGATAACCACACCAAAGCTGATCCCTAGCGCTACTTGCCACAACGGAACAGTTGGAGGAAGAATCAATGCAAACAAGATTGAGGTTACGAAAAAACCTTCGTTAACTTCATGCCCACGCTTCATTGCAAACAAAACTTCCCAGAAGCCGCCTACAAGAAAGACTGTTATATAAATAGGTAACCAATAAACAGCACCATGGATAATGTTATCCCATATACTGCTTGCATCGAACCCAGTCAAAGCACCAGCAATAGCACCACGCCAGCCTTCAGCTTCAGTCAGGCCCATGCCCGCCATAGCTGTATTCGCTTGGTATCCAACGTTATACAAACCAGCAAAAATTGCTGGAAAAGTACACATCCAGACCAAAATCATCATACGTTTAAGGTCGATACCATCCCGCACATGCGACGCTGTTTTGGTCACAGATGCCGGTGTATAAAAAATGGTATCTGCTGCTTCAAACAACGCATACCAATTTTCGTACTTGCCGCCTTTATGGAAATGCGGCTCCATTTTATCAAGTATATTTCTGATACTCATACGCTGCCTCTCTTAGGCTTCTTTCTCTATGCGCGTCAGATTATCGCGAAGGATTGGTCCGTATTCGTACTTACCAGGGCAAGCAAAAGTACAAAGAGCCAGATCTTCTTCGTCGAGTTCCAAGCAACCTAACTGCATTGCAGTTACGATATCCCCGGTGACTAGCGCACGTAGCAATTGAGTTGGCAAGATATCCAGCGGCATCAGTTGTTCAAACTGTCCCACAGGAACCATTGCTCGCTCAGAACCATTTGTGGTGGTTGTGAAATCGAACTTTTTGCCAGACGAGAGGAACGATGTAAAGACGTTCAGAACAGAGAATTTATTGGAACCAGGCAAAACCCATCCAAAGAATTCACGCTTGTTACCTTCGGTCAATACAGTTACCTGGTTTGCGTATCGCCCCAGATATGCCAACGGCCCTTTAGCTGTCGCACCATTCCAAACTGAACCATTAATCAAACGGTTTTCGCCAGTAGGCAATAAACCAACTGTTAACTCGTCTAGCTTAGCGCCCACACGGGTTTTAAGAACAGACGACTTATTAACATGCGGCCCAGCAACTGAAACAAAACGCTCAACAAATAGTCGACCATCAGTAAAGAGCTTACCCATAGCAACAACGTCTTGATAACCAATAGTCCATACAGTTTTTGTACGAGACACAGGGTCAAGATGATGAATATGAGTACCAGCATTACCTGCAGGATGAGGACCGTCGAATTCTTCAACAGTAACACCATCAACACTCGGCACTTTGGTACCTGGTGCTTTACACAGATAAACCGCTTTCTCAGATAGCTTAGTTAGCAGCTTCAATCCATTGGCAAAATCTTCAGCATATTCATTAATGAATAGCGCAGGATCAGCTGCCAAAGGGTTGGTATCAATTGCAGTTACGAAAATAGAAGCAGGGACAGTTGAGATAGCAGGCACACGGCTAAAAGGACGTGTACGTAGGGCCGTCCACAAACCAGAGGCTTGTAGGTTCTCAACAACCTGATCACGTGTTACATCTGCTAATTTAGCAGCATCGTAACGTGCGAATTCTATTGATTCTTCTTCAGCGTCCAGTTCAATAACAACCGATTGAAGAACCCGACGCTCTCCACGATTGATCTCAGTTACTACACCAGCGCCTGGAGCAGTGACCTGAACACCTTCAGTTTTTTTATCGGAAAAGACCACTTGACCGAGTTTAACTCGATCACCCACCTTGACGGCCATTGTTGGTTTACAACCAATATAGTCTGGCCCAATCACGGCGACCGACCGAATTTCCGAGACAGCACTTTTTACAGCCTGTTCAGGAGAACCCGTTATCGGTAGATCTAGACCTTTATTGATCTTGATCATACACCTCACCCAATCACGATTAAATTTTTCGAGATCTAGTTTCCTTCATGTCAGATACAGCGAATCAGCTTAGCTTCCACTAAATGCCCCACTTCTGATCTTCTTATTTAAGAAAACGAATAACCCCACCTAAAAACTTTCCAAGTATACCTGAGCGTCACACTCTATATCTACAAAGAGCCCCGGTTAAACCGCTGCTACCTTGGGCTTAGTTAGGCAAATCACCTAGACGCATTTAATATAAGCTTATTCTTTTCTGGAATATAAATTAAAAGACCAAAAAAAACCGCACAATGCGGTTTTTTCCTGACAAATATCAACTATTTATTAGCTTTAGGGAAAGCAGGCAAAGTGACATTAGCCATCTTCTGAGCCATACGAATCACCTGGCAGCTATAACCAAACTCATTGTCATACCATACATAAAGCACACAACGATTACCTGTTGCGATAGTCGCCAAAGCATCAACAATACCCGCCGCACGCGATCCAACAAAATCACTTGATACAGCTTCCGGAGAGTTGCTGTAGGCTATTTGTTTCTGCAATGGAGAGTGCAATGACGCTTCACGAAGATAATCATTCAAACCTTCGCGATCAACTTCTTTTGACAAGTTCAGATTCAAAATTGCCATTGAAACGTTAGGTGTTGGCACACGAATAGCATTACCCGTTAGCTTACCTTCCATAACAGGCAAGGCTTTAGAAACTGCTTTAGCCGCCCCCGTTTCTGTAATAACCATATTCAGGCCTGCCGCACGGCCGCGACGATCGCCTTTATGGTAATTATCAATTAGGTTCTGATCATTTGTGTAAGAATGCACAGTTTCAACATGACCATTCTCAATACCATAAACATCATTCACTGCTTTCAAAACAGGCGTAATGGCATTGGTAGTACAAGAAGCGGCAGACAAAACCAAATCTTCATCTTCGATATCATGATGGTTAACACCCATCACAATGTTTTTAACGCCTTTACCAGGAGCCGTCAGCAATACACGCGCAACACCTTTTGATTTAAGGTGCAAAGAAAGACCTTCTTTGTCACGCCACATACCCGTGTTATCAATAACAATAGCATTATTAATACCATACTCTGTGTAATCGATCTGGTCTGGAGCGTTAGCAAAAATAACTTTAATCTCATTACCATTGGCAATCAGTGTGTTATTTTCATTATCAATTTGGATGGTTCCTTTAAACGAACCATGCACTGAGTCACGACGTAGCAAACTAGCACGCTTCTCAAGATCATTATCAGCCTTACCTTTACGCACAACAATCGCACGCAAACGTAAAGATTGACCACCGCCAGTACGCTCGATTAGCAAACGCGCCAACAAACGACCGATACGACCAAAACCATAAAGTACAACATCAGTACCTTGACGATCTTCAACACCAATAACTGAGGACAACTGCTCCTCAAGAAACTCTTTCATGGTGCGGCCATTTCCACTTTCACGGAACTGTGCTGCCATTTTACCGACATCAACATGAGCACCACTCACATCTAAAGACTCAAGTGCTTCCAGCACAGGGTATGTTTCTAGTACTGTCAGCTCTTGAGCTTCCATCTGACGCACGTAACGATGCGCTTTAAGCACATCAATGACAGAACGCTTAACAATCAGACGACCATAAACAGAAGTTTCAATATTACGATCACGGTACAAACGACCGATCAAAGGAATCATGGCTTCCGCTGTCGCTTCGCGTTCTTTCCATTCAGCGAATACTTGATCTTGGCTCACAGGCTTCTCCAACTTTACATCAACACACGTTAAAAATTTGCGGAACATTATCCCCTTTTATAGGGCTGCGGGCAAACACTCTCATCCTAGTACTTTAGCCGGATGATTTTTCAAGCACTTATATCTCTTCTTTGAGCCAATCTGTAATATAGGGCGCTTCTCAATATTCTGAAACAGGAGAGGTTTCGTGACAAATTTGATATTTCCGATACCGACAAAACCAGGTGATATCAAATGGGTGGGCCAAGCACACCAAAGTGCCGCCGGGTTATTAATAGCTCAAGCAGCTCTTAAGCATCAACAACTAACCTTAGTCATCACGCGAAACAGTGATACAGCGAGCCTACTGGAAAATGAAATCCATTTTTACTCGGCAGCTCAAAACTTAGAGATTCTTCCTTTTCCTGATTGGGAAACCCTGCCCTACGATACGTTTTCACCCCATCAGGACATTACTTCAACACGCGTCAGTACATTAAAGCAGCTGTCGCAACTCAAACATGGTGTTGTTATCGTGCCTATCAGCACGCTTATGCACCGGATTGCGCCCTCCAGCTTTTTACAGGCACACTCATTATTATTGCAAACAGGCCAGCCTCTTAATATTGACAAATTAAGACAACAACTTAGCAATGCAGGCTATCGCGCCGTTGATACCGTGAATGAACATGGAGAATACGCCGTCAGAGGCTCCATCATTGACCTTTTTCCTATGGGCGCAGAAACACCTTTTAGGATTGATCTTTTTGATGATGAAATTGACACTCTGCGCACATTTGATCCTGAATCACAGCGATCTATCGACAAAATTGAGCAGATTCGCTTATTACCAGCACGCGAAGTACCACTAACAGAAGAAGCCATTTCTCGCTTTAAACAGAACTGGCGCAACACCTTTGATGTTGACCAACGTCGCTGCCCAACCTACCAAGATGTCAGTAACGGTTTCGCACCAGCTGGAATTGAGTACTACTTACCATTTTTCTTTGACGAGACCGCTACACTCTTTGACTACCTACCCAAAGAGACTCTGATAGTATCCGATGGGTCACTTGACAGGCCTTGCCAGCAATTCTGGAACGATGTTAATGGCCGCTATGAAGAGCGCCGCCATGATATCGAACGCCCTATCTTGCCACCTAGCGCAATATTCACCCCTAAAGACGAGTTCTTCGGCGCCCTCAAGCAATTTAGACGCATTCAATTTAGCGCAGATCCTGTAGCAGATGACACCGCCGGCAGATTCAATTTTCCTTACCAAGAAACACCCGAGCTAACAATAAATGCTCAGTCATCCTCCCCTCTCTCACTACTAACGAGTTTTTTAGAGGAGCGCCCCAGCCACAAGATCTTATTTTGCGCTGAGTCTGCTGGCCGACGCGAAGCGCTTCAAGAGCTACTCAATAAAGCCCACATTAAGCCCATTATTGTCGATAACTGGCAATCGTTTATTGATAGCGATATCCGTTGCGCATTAACAGTATACCCAATCAATCGCGGACTCAGCGCTGATAACGACATTCATGTTATTTCAGAATCACAACTCTTTGGCAGACAAGTATTCCAACGCAGAAGACGCGCCAAAGACAAAGGCCAAACAGACCTCGTCGTTCGCAACCTCGCAGAGCTCGCGCCTAACGCACCTGTCGTACATATAGACCACGGAATTGGGCGCTACCTCGGCCTTGAAACCATTGACCTTGACGGACAGACCAATGAATTTGTAGCGTTGTCTTATGCCAATAACGCCAAACTGTATGTACCGGTAGCCTCGTTACACTTAATTAGCCGATACAGTGGCAGCAGCGACGAACTTGCCCCACTGCACCGCCTTGGTACAGAGCAATGGAGCAAAGCCCGCCAAAAAGCGGCAGAAAAAGTGCGCGACACGGCAGCCGAACTATTAGATATTTACGCAAGGCGTGCAGCTCGCAAAGGTTTTGCCTTTAGTGACCCGGATGAAGACTATCAATTGTTTGTTTCTGGCTTTCCATTTGAAGAAACACCCGACCAAGAAATAGCTATCCAATCCGTTATTCGCGACATGATATCTCCTCAGCCAATGGATCGACTAGTATGCGGCGACGTAGGCTTTGGTAAAACAGAAGTTGCCATGCGGGCCGCTTTTATCGCCGCAAACTCAGGAAGACAAATAGCCATTCTTGTTCCTACCACCTTACTAGCCCAGCAACACTTTGAGAACTTTAGAGACCGTTTTGCAGACTGGCCAGTAACTGTCGAGCTTATTTCGCGCTTTAGAAGCAGTAAGCAACAAACTGAAGCGATAGAAAAGCTTAAAACAGGCCAAATAGACATCATCATAGGCACACATAAGCTATTACAAGGCGATATCACATTTAAGAACTTAGGCTTGGTCATCATTGATGAGGAGCACCGCTTTGGCGTACAGCAAAAAGAGCGCCTCAAATCACTACGCTCTGAAATCGACATCCTCACCATGACAGCAACACCCATTCCTCGCACGCTCAACATGGCCATGTCTGGCATGCGAGATCTGTCCATTATTGCTACGCCACCAGCACGAAGACTGGCTGTCAAAACTTTTGTCCGTGAATCAGACGGCCCGCTTATTAAAGAAGCCGTTTTACGTGAGCTCTTACGCGGAGGACAAGTTTACTACCTTCACAACGAAGTCAAAACCATTGAAAAAACCGCACAAGAACTAGCAGAACTAGTCCCAGAAGCCCGCATAGGCATTGGCCACGGCCAGATGCGTGAACGAGAATTAGAACAAGTCATGACCGACTTCTATCATAAGCGTCATAACATCCTACTATGCACCACCATTATTGAAACAGGGATCGACATCCCTAATGCCAACACTATTATTATTGACCGTGCCGATAAGTTTGGCCTAGCTCAACTACACCAGCTACGAGGCCGCGTCGGCCGCTCGCATCATCAGGCTTACGCCTATATGCTGACGCCCCCCGCTAAAAACGTTAGCAAAGATGCTACCAAGCGACTTGAAGCCATTGCTTTAGCTGACGACTTGGGCGCAGGCTTTACCCTCGCCACTCATGACCTTGAAATACGCGGTGCTGGCGAACTGCTCGGCGACGATCAAAGCGGTCAAATCCAAGGCATTGGCTTTACTCTCTATATGGAAATGCTTGAAGAGGCCATCCAATCCATTAAGGACGGCAAAACACCTAACATGGACAGACCTCTTCATCACGGCGCGGAAATCAACTTACATATTCCTGCACTGATAAAAGATGACTATCTACCCGATGTACATAGCCGCTTAATCATGTATAAACGTATTTCCAGCGCAAAAGACGATACCGAACTGAAGGAACTTCAGATTGAAATGATTGACCGTTTTGGCTTATTACCTGAAACGACTAAGAGCCTGTTCAGGCTAACATCGCTAAAATTACAGGCAGAACAACTCGGCATCATAAAATTGGATGCAGGCAGCCAAAGTGGTCGCCTTGAATTCGACCAAGCAACTAAGGTAGATCCTTTTACGCTTGTGACATTGGTGCAAAAACAACAAAATAAATACAAACTTGAAGGCGCTAGTCATCTCCGCTTTTCTTTAGAAATGGAAGAGACCGAGCAACGCTTCAACGCTGTTGAAAATCTGCTAAAAGAACTGGGTAAGGTACATCCATGAAAAAACTGATCTCTTTATGTTTCGTTTTGCTATCGCTGACTTTACAGAGCAATGCTCAAGCAGCAACAGTTTACGGAATAGAAGTCCTTATCTTTAGCCGTGACAATGCCTCTGCATACAGCGAATACTGGCCAACTCCCGACAAACCACCTGCATCAGGTATCAGCCTTTCTAGCGGCGGATACAACGAGCGCTCAGCTCGTAGCTTCATGCTAAAAAGTACCGACAAAAGAATTCGCAACACCAGCGGCCTACGCGTCATTTACCATAAAGCGTGGACTCAGTCCGTAAGAAAAGGAAGAAGCTCTAAGCCCGTTGCTATTCGTGCAGGAAGCATAATGGATGATGGGTATCACGAGCTTGAAGGCGCAATAACTGTTGATCGTGGTCATTACCTTCATTTCAAACCAGATTTACAGCTGCGTCGCACCGTAACACTTGAAGACGGATTTCAGAAAACGATTGCTGCCGTGCTAGATGAGCCGCGCCGCATGAAATCCAAAGAAGCGCACTATATCGATCATCCGCTATTTGGCATTCTTGTTTACGCAACACCGCTAAACTAAATAGATAGATAGATAGATAGATAGATAGATAGACACATCTGAAACCTAAAATCAGGAAAGCTCACCGCACATCTTTACGGCGAGCTCTTACCCCTCTACAGAGCAACATGTCTATTTAAGCGCCTCTACGGGAACCTGAAACTCGCCTTCAGGTATAAGATGTACTGTACTGGTAGGAAAGGCTGCCTCAGCTCCATGCTTCTCAACGATATCCATAATTTTTAGCAAGACGTCCTCTTTTACTTGATGAAAACGCACCCAATTAGTCGTTTTAGTGAAAGTATAAACAAAGAAGTCGAGAGAAGACGGTGCAAACTTATTCAAATTCACAATCAGCGTCTGCGATTGATCAAGATCAGGGTGCTGGCGTAACATTTCACGCACCTCAACAACAACCCCCTTCACTGCTTTAAGGTCACAATAGCGCACTCCAATTGTTTCATAAATCCGGCGGTGCGTCATACGAGAAGGGTTTTCAACAGAGATGCTGGCAAACGTTGCATTAGGCACATACAAAGGACGCTTATCAAACGTCCTTATACGCGTTAAACGCCAACCGATATCCTCAACTGTCCCTTCAATATTTTGATCAGGAGAGCGAACCCAATCACCGACCTTAAACGGCCTATCCATATAGATCATCAGGCCACCAAAAAAGTTAGCCAACAAATCTTTTGCAGCAAAGCCAACGGCTAAACCGCCAATTCCACCAAATGCCAACACACCAGAAATACTATAGCCAAAGCTTTGCAACACCACCAATGAGACCGTTATTATCAGCGATAAGCGCAGCAACTTTCCCATTGCGCTTATCGTAGTTGCATCTAGTGTCGTATCAATTCCGGCAGGATCAATTAAAGCTTTTTCAGCTGCACGAACAAAACGTATAAGAAACCAACCCAGCAACACAATAACAGCTACTTTGCGAAGAGGCTCAATGACGCCAAGCAAGACCGTCCCTGTTTTAGCATCGATAACATCAAAAGCCCAACTACCGCCCAATACCCAAACCATCATTACTGCAGGACGTCTTGCAGAATCAAGCAAGATATCATCCCAAGTATTCTTAGTGCGCTTAAGCTGAGCAGCCATTCGATCAAACACTTTACGCGCAACAAAGGCTCCTGTAAGCGTCACAAGAACGATGATAAAAACACTTAAAATCCAGCCATTCTCTTGGCCTAATGATAAGTACTGAACCAACCAGGCATTAAACCCATTGACCGCTTCTTTCACATCCATCCCTAAGCTATGCCCCTAACCGTAATATTAAATCCTGCACACGTTCAAAACGCGACTCATCAAAGGCGTGTTTTTTATGCTTCATGGTATGTATAGAGACTGTTGAAGGCCCCTGATAACGCTCTAAATAGGAAAGCACCTGCACAGCGCCTTCTGGATTGTTACACACAAGCGCCATATCACATCCTGCATCAAGCGCCGCTTGTGTCCGCTCAACAAACCCGCCAACAGCAGAAGCCCCTTCCATGCTCAGGTCATCACTGAAAATAACACCTGAAAACCCCAACTGCTCACGTAATATTTTTTTAAGCCAAAAGCCTGAAAAACCCGCTGTTTTCTCATCCACCTGCTGATAAATAATATGCGCAGGCATAATAGCGTCTAACCCCTGATCAATTAATGCCTTAAAAGGTTTAATATCATCAGAACACAGCATCTCAAAACTGCGCTCATCACAAGGAATATCAAGATGAGAATCAGCAACAACCCAACCATGCCCAGGAAAATGCTTCCCTGTTGCTGCCATGCCGGCATCATGCATCCCTGCCATGAAGCTACTCGCAAGTGAAATAACTTGTGGAGCACTTTTGCCAAACGCTCGATCACCTATAATCTCACTGCGAGACCAGTCAATATCGAGCACTGGGGCAAAACTTATATCGATATCATAATTAATGAGCTCCGCTGCCATAAGCCAACCAATATCTTCTGTTACCTGTAGCGCTTTATCAGGGTCCGCCTCCCACAACTGGGCAAGCACACGCATAGGAGGAATCCTTACAAACTCATGACGAAAACGCTGAACCCGCCCGCCCTCATGGTCCACTGCCAATAAGATGCCCGGATTTTGTTCTCGTATATCTGCAATCAAGTCACTTAACTGTGACTTACACTGGTAATTGCGCCCAAAAAGTATCAACCCTCCCGCTTCTGGATGACTAAGCATATCCCGCTCAGATGACACCAATGACAGCCCTTGCACATCCAGCATCAAACGCCCAGAAGACATCAGCACTCCTCAATCAATAATTCAGTTCCGACTGGAACAAGGTCAAATAACTCAATTACATCTAAATTACGCATGCGAATACAGCCATGTGACAACGCAACACCCATAGGTTCAGTATCTGGTGTGCCATGAATATAGATATACCGTCTCATACTATCGACTGAACCTAAGCGGTTACGACTAGGCTCTTTCCCGCTGAGCCACAAAATGCGCGTCAGTATCCAATCTCTTTTAGGGTGTAATTTGGCCAAATCGGGCGTATAGATCTCGCCGGTAAAACGGCGTCCAACGAATACCGAATTAAGGGGAAGGCTCTCGCCAATTTTGGCACGTATAATATGCAAGCCTCTGGGCGTACAGCCTGATCCAAATTTTTCACCGGCACCATTAAGCGCAGTCGACACATGAAATTGCCGACTGCCTTGTGCTAAGTGCACGGTCAAAACCTGTTGTTTAATGTTTAACTGCAAGTGCATGAGGGGTTTTAAATCAGAGTCGGCAGAAAAAAGTTTTATCCGAACGGGCCTGCAATCCTGCCGTTAATACAGGGATCATTCTGTGCAGAACCTTTTCTATCTCAACCTCTTTATCAAATTCACTTTTCTCGATAGAAATTAGTGTATGAAAATTCGATAAAGTAAAAACCATAGACCCCATAAGAAAATGTAAACGCCAGAAGAACTCATCATCTTCCATAGGAGATGAATCGTTACGTAAAAGCTCTAAAAAACGCTCAAGCTTAACGTGCTGTTGCAAAAACATATACTCACGCAGTACTGACTGGCTTTTCATATAGGAAAGATCAAGCAAGCGCATAAACATAGACAAGGCATGCGTATTATCATGCCTCACGTCCAACAATGCTCGCATCACCATCTCCATCAACTCGTCCGAGGTAACAGTGACACCAGACTCGCTTGATAAACGCTCAGTAACAGCATCATCAATGTAATCACAAAAAGGCGTTAAATATTTCTCAGAAACAGCTTGAATAAGACCCTGCTTAGAACCAAAGTGATAATTCACTGCTGCCAAATTCACATCGGCAGCCGCGGTAATCTGACGCATGGTTGTTTCTGAGAACCCCTGCTCAGAAAATAAAGCTTCAGCAGCTTTTAGTATTTGGTTTGCCGTTTTAGACCGCTGCAAGCTCCGCCTCCTTTCAAATCTTGTTTAAAACATTTATATAAAAAATATAGCTCATAGATGAGCAATAGAAAAATTTTATTTATCTTGTCATAAAACGGCTATTCGAGACACGTGTCCAAATTTTAGATACGATGCCCTCAGAGGTTTGAATTGCCATCTCACTTAAACGCTCTTGAAGCGTTTTTTTCATCTCGTAGCGCACTCTAAACACATCAGCTTCATTACATGCGGTCATCAGGTAATCATCTGATGTAGAAAGCTCATCAATCAGCTCTTCTGCTAAAGCACGCTTACCAAACCATACTTCACCGGTTGCTACTTTTTCAATATTTAGCTGTGGGCGATATTCAGAAACAAACTCCTTGAAAAGTGCATGCGTATCTTCAAGTTCTTCAACAAATTTCTGTTTACCTTTTTCTGTATTCTCACCAAACATTGTCACTGTACGCTTGTACTCACCAGCAGTGAACATCTCGTAATCAACATCATGCTTCTTTAGCACACGATTAAAATTTGGAACCTGGGCAATAACACCAATGGAACCTACTAACGCAAACGGCGCAGCAATAAGCCGGTCAGCCAAGCATGCCATAAGATAACCACCACTGGCTGCTACCTGATCGACACAAACGGTTAACGGTATTCCGCTAGCTTTAATACGCGCCAGCTGAGAAGCAGCCAAACCATAGGTATGCACCATACCGCCAGCGCTCTCCAAACGTATAACAACCTCATCGCAAGGACGAGCAAAAGTCAATACTGCCGAAATTTCTTCTCTCAGCAACTCAACCTCACTGGCTTTAATATCACCATCGAAATCAAGTACATAAATACGCTTCTTATCCTCTGGCTCTTTAATAGAGGCTGTTTTCGCTTCTTTCTTGCGCTGCTTACTTTCAAGCTTATCTTGCTTTTTCTGCTGCTTCAGCAGCTGTTTATAAGCATCCTTATCTAATACAGCAGCTTCAACTGTATCCTTCATATCTTCGTAAAGATCATTTATAGAGGTTACATCAACCTCACCATCACCATCATCCCGACGGTTGCGCGCACTTACCATTATGATGCCAGCTACTAACAGCAACACAACCACTAATCCGGTGAATGCTTTCGCAGCAAACAGACCGTATTCAAAGAAAAATTCAGACAACAGGTTTCTCCAGAAAAAGAGTTATCAGTATTAAGTGCGGTAATGTAACATAAAAGCGAATTAACGAATCCACTGTACGCTACTTTTCCTAACAGGAATGTATTTATAATGAGTTCAGATATTACTGTCACTCGCGTTATTGAAAAACTACCCTCACGCTTCCAAGCAGACGCTGCTGGCAGCCTTGATGCCATCTTTCAGTTTTTACTAGAAGATGACGACGATTTTTATATCTCGATTAAAGAACAGACCTGCACAACCGAACAAGGCGAGCACCAAGACCCATCCATCACATTACTTATGGATGCCGACACCTTTATTAGGGTCGTTACCGGAGAGCAGGACGGCATGAGCGCATTCCTCAAGGGCCAACTTCGCGCTGAAGGCAATGTCATGCTTGCTACAAAGCTCGGCAAACTCTTTAAAAACAAATCATAAATCAGACATTACCTTTAAGGAAATGTCCAATTAATGTCGAAGAAATCGCAAACGAGGGTGGCAAATCCGGCATCGCATCGCGGTGATACCAATTAGCCTCCTCAATTTCTACACCATCAGGAATTAACTCTCCTCCAGCATAGTCTGCAAAAAAACCTAACATCAAAGAATGCGGAAAAGGCCACGACTGACTTTCTACATAACGTACATTCTTAACATCTACACCCACTTCTTCTTTAATTTCTCGATGCACAGCTGACTCTGCAGTCTCACCGGCCTCAATGAAGCCCGCTAACGTACTAAAAACCCCCGGCTTAAAACGGGGTGAGCGAGCCAATATACAACGGTCGCCATCAACGACTAACACAATGATACAAGGCGATATACGTGGATACTGCACTAAAGCGCAGCTTTCGCAATGTTTTGCTAAGTCAACGGCATGATGCTTCATTTGATGCCCACAGCGCCCACAAAAGCGATGTTCATTATGCCAAGTGACTAATTGTGCAGCTCTGGACAGAGTTACATATTCTTGCTCATCCCGAGAAACAGATAACAACCCTCTAAGATTGGCTTTTTCCAAGGAAATAGAGGAGCCACGTTTCAGAATCACTAAATTGATGAGCGAACCTCTCATCTCACCCACTGGATAGACAGCCTCAACATCTTCTTTAGCAAAATCACTCAAAGAGGCATGCAGATACCCCCCCATTTTATGCAAATACATAGCCCCTGATGAGCCAACGATATAACACTCCTCCACTACCGCTCCTTGCTCTTTTGTCATTGATTTTCTTATGAAAATTGGGGGATGTACTTATTTAAATGTTTATCAAGTACCAACCCTCGCCTGATCTATGTCACAAACAAACTATAATACGGAATTAATTAGCCAATATTGACGTATAACTATTCAGGTTTTATCAATCTACTGCTAGTCTACACCAACATTTGAATATCCGTTTGTAGTAAACGACCTGTTTAACAATTAGGACAATAATAAATGACCATTACTTTTCCTCAGGCGCTAATGCGCAATTTCCTAGGAAATTCTCCCGTCTGGTACAAGCAGGCCATTATTGGCTTTCTGATTTTAAATCCCATCTTATTGATGGTTGCAGGCCCCGTTGTAACCGGCTGGACCCTCATCTTTGAATTTATTTTCACATTAGCGCTAGCGCTTAAGTGCTACCCGTTGCAACCTGGCGGGCTACTCGCCTTAGAAGCCATCGTTATTGGGCTGGCCTCACCAGAATCGGTTTATCATGAAGTTAGCGGAAACCTTGAAGTTATCTTACTGCTAATGTTTATGGTGGCGGGTATCTACTTCATGAAAACCATGCTGCTATGGATTTTCACCATTATTCTTTTGAAGGTAAAATCCAAAGCAATGCTATCATTGCTGTTTTCATTATCTGCTGCATTTTTGTCCGCTTTTCTTGATGCACTGACGGTAACAGCGGTACTTATTAGCGTAGGCGTAGGTTTTTATTCTGTTTATCACAAAGTCGCTTCTGGCAAACACTATGATCACGACCATGACCATGCTGATGATGAATCAGTTGAAGAGACAAGTCGAAACGATTTGGAAGATTTTCGTGCCTTTTTAAGAAGCTTGTTGATGCATGGCGCTGTAGGTACAGCTCTAGGTGGTGTTTGCACACTAGTAGGGGAACCACAAAACCTATTGATTGCTCAAAAAGCAGGCTGGGACTTTATCCAGTTCTTCGTATTAATGGCCCCTATCACTATGCCCGTTCTGGTCGCAGGGCTGCTTACTTGCTTAATCCTAGAAAAAACTCGCCTCTTTGGATATGGCGTAGAACTTCCTTCTAGAGTACGCCACATTCTTGAGGACTTTGCAGCAGAAGAAGAGAAAAAGCGCACGCTTCGCCACAAAGCTGAACTCGCTGTTCAAGTGCTAGTATCTATCTTCCTAGTACTCGCATTAGCATTTCACCTTGCAGCAGTAGGCCTTATCGGCTTGACAATCATCGTACTACTCACCGCCTTTAACGGTATTACCGAAGAACATCAAATTGGTAAAGCTTTCGAAGAAGCTTTGCCCTTCACTGCTCTTTTGGTTGTTTTCTTTGCGGTGGTATCCGTTATACATGACCAGCACCTATTTCAACCTATTATTCATGCTGTACTTGAAATGGACCTAAAAGACCAACCCGGTTTCTTCTTTATAGCCAACGGTCTGCTTTCTGCTATCAGTGATAACGTGTTTGTAGCTACTGTTTACATCAACGAAGTTGCCGCAGCACTTGACGCGGGTGAAATAACTCGCAGCCACTTTGACGCTCTCGCCATTGCTATCAATACAGGAACTAACATTCCAAGTGTTGCTACACCAAACGGCCAAGCTGCCTTCCTATTCTTACTAACATCAGCACTAGCACCACTCATTCGTCTCTCATATGGACGCATGGTTGTGATGGCATTCCCTTACACTGTTGTGATGAGCATTGTCGGCTATATCGCTGTTACCGTATCACTCGGGTAGTTATTTTACGAAAGTAGCGATCCTCACAAAAAAACGGGCTAAATAGCCCGTTTTATTTTTTTATTTACTCGCCTTAAACTTTGATCAACTATCCAATACAGCGACCGGCTTGCGCCAAACGCACTCACCACCTGCACTTTTATCAAGCCTATCTAGAAACGCTTCATGCTCGACCATTTCATCACCTGTTGCAGCTAGAACAGCCAAGCCTAATGACTCCGCTCCCATACGCTTAATAGCTACTTCGTCACCTTCTTGGCTCTGATCGCCATCACCATCACTTAATAGTAATGACGTTTGACCACCCGTTAGCGCAAGATAAACATCAGCAAGTATCTCTGAGTCCAGTAAAGCACCATGCAGTTCTCGGTGCGAGTTATCGATACCATATCGCTTACATAGCGCATCCAAGTTATTCTTTTGCCCCGGGTGCTTATGCCGAGCCAAGCGCAAGGAGTCGGTAATAGTACAAATATCCGCTATGCGAACATCATAACCATTACGACCTAACTCAGCATCAAGAAAACCTATATCAAAAGTCGCGTTATGAATGATTAATTCAGCACCGCGAATATACTCCAAAAATTCATCAGCTATTTCTTTAAAGCTGGGTTTATCGGATAAAAACTCATGCGTGATACCATGAACATCCATCGCCTCTTTATCAATTTCATGAACAGGTTTTGTATATTGGTGATAATGATTACCTGTTAACTTTCTTCGCTGCATCTCAACACAGCCAATTTCGATAATATTATGCCCTTCGGACCATTCCAGACCGGTTGTTTCTGTATCGAGGATAATCTGACGCATTTTGCTTTAAGCCCTTTTTAAAATCTCATCTACACCGCGATTTGCAAGATCATCCGCCAACTCATTCTCTGGATGCCCGCTATGCCCCTTAACCCAACGCCAGTCAATATCGTACTGAGCAGATAATTCATCTAGACGCTGCCATAAATCGGCATTTTTAACCGGTTTCTTAGCCGCTGTTTTCCAGCCATTTCTGCGCCATCCTGCAATCCACTCAGTGATACCTTTGCGAACATACTGTGAGTCAGTCGTCAAAATAACAGGACGCGCACTCTTCAAAGCAGAAAGTGCTTCAATTGCAGCTAACAACTCCATTCGGTTATTAGTTGTTTCTTTAGCCCCACCCCAAAGGTGCTTAACAGTTTCGCCGTATCTTAGAACAGCCCCCCAACCACCAGGACCAGGGTTGCCTTTACAAGCTCCATCAGTAAATATCTCAACGGCTTTCACGTACTTGTCCTCTTGTAGCCGGCTCAGCAACCGGCAATCTAATAAAACGTTTCCCAGATTTTTCAGGGGGTATCGCCGTCATTCCGCCTATATCTTTTCGAGCAAGAATGATATTAAAAGCACCAAAGCGGGATAAATACTTTCTCCCTACGCCCTGTAGCTTTCCAAATTTTCGCCTCACATTTGATGACTCATATGAAGGCAAAAAATAATCACTTTTAGTTTTCAGCTCGGTTAACTCCAATAGATTTATCCAATCCACTAAACGGTGATGGCTAATAAAGTGTGCTTTTTGCCAAACGGGTTCTTTACTCTTACGTGTCCAAAAACGCGATAAGCCCCACCAAGAAACAGGATTGAAGTTAACAATTAGTAAATGACCACCAGGACGAAGCACGCGCGCAGCCTCACGCAAAACCTGATGGGGGCTCGCGGCAAAGTCTAACGAGTGATGTAATAAGACAACATCGACACTATTATGCTCAAGCGGTAACTCCGCATTTTGGGCAATAAGACTATTGGGCTGCATACCCAGCTCTAGTTTATGGTAAACAATAAAAGTATGAGCAACAGCGCTTTCACTCGCTAAATCTATTGTTGGATCAACACCCATCTGTACTAAATGCACGCCATACAAACTAGGCAACAGCTTATCAAGTATTTCCTGCTCTGCTTTGAGCAGCTCTTTACCTAGATCATTTGAAAACCAGTGCTTTAGCGGCTCTGCCAGTTCTTCAACGGGTTGCTGAGAATGAAAATTCATATTGAAGCGCTACCAACCTAAACATTAACTAAGCCTATATGTTAACAGTCATCAACATTTAGGGTAATCTCCGACTAATAAAAAAGATGAGGTTTACTATGTTTACTGTATTGCCACTTCCTGCATTTGATGACAACTATATTTGGATGCTAACTAGCGCAGATCATTCTGGAATGGTTGTAGTCGACCCCGGCGATGCCGATGTCGTCATTAAAGCAATGAACGAAACTAACACTCCTCTAATCGCTATTCTGTTAACACACCACCATGGCGACCACACCGGTGGCGTCAAGCAACTTGTTGAGCTTTACTCAGTACCCGTTTACGGTCCCCATAACTCACCATTTAAAGGTATATCGCATCCTCTAAAAGATGACGAACAAATAACGCTTTTAGGCGAAACAATGACGGTCAAAGAGGTACCTGGGCACACCCTCGATCACATTTGCTATTTTAAAAGCACAGAAACACCACAACTCTTCTGTGGAGACACATTGTTTCTAGCAGGGTGTGGTCGGTTATTTGAAGGAACGGCTGAGCAAATGTTAAAAAATATGGATTATTTTAAAACACTACCTCCTGAAACTAACATTTATTGCACTCATGAATATTCACTGGCTAACCTCACTTTTGCCAGTGCTGTAGAGCCTAACAATCTAGATATCAGCGCCACCATAAGTCGATGCAAACAACTTCGAGCGCAAAACATTCCTACATTACCATCATCTATCTCTCAAGAATTAATGGTTAACCCCTTTATGCGTAGCCAAGAAGAGACAGTAAAGGAAGCGGCCAGATCCCACATAAAATCTAGTATTAACAATGAATTAGAAGCTTTCACTGTCATAAGAGAGTGGAAAAACAACTTCTGAGCAATAAGGTGCATTGACCCTCTATTTAAGCCTGCTAAAATTACGCATCAAATTTTGCTGGGTAAATTGTATGTCGCGCTGTTTAATAGCTTCTATGTTAATTGTTTCAAGTCTAATTACAGGCTGCCAAACAGTACAAAAAAATGACATGGCAACGGCTCAGCCAAAACCTTCTGCCACACCACAGAAAACACCGAGTACTGCTTTCTCTGACAACCACGAAACCTATCCAGAACTACAGTCCCTACCAAGCTATTCCCAAGCCCCTGATGACCTCTGGGAACTAACGCGCCAGCATTTTCAGTTAACGAATGAAGCCCAACATGATGCTGTCGATATTCAGATTGGCTGGTATAGCAAATATCCGGGTCATATGCGCCGCATTACCGAAAACGCAGCGCGTTATTACCACTATGTTTTAAATGAAGTTCTAAAGCGCGATTTACCCGCTGAGATCGCTTTATTACCCGCTGTCGAAAGCCGTTACGACCCTCAAGCATACTCTTCAGGACACGCTGCTGGCATATGGCAGTTTATACCCAGCACAGCAAAATACCGAGGCATCAAACGAAACCGCTGGTATGACGGACGTAAAGATATACTCGATTCGACCCATTTTGCACTGGATTATCTGGAACACCTCAACAAACGCTTTAAAGGCGACTGGTTACTAACTATGGCAGCCTATAACGCTGGCGGTGGTACTGTCTCAAAAGCCATGAGAAAAAACCGCGAAGCAGGTAAACCAACGGATTTCTGGTCACTTAAGCTACCACGCGAAACTCGTCTTTATGTACCACGCATTCTTGCTATCGCGTCCTTTGTTCGCTCCCCAGATCTATATAATATGGATCTGCCAGCCATTGAAAATGAGCCCTACTTTTCTGTGATTAAAACCGAAGGGCAAATTAACTTAGTGCAGGCCGCTAGTGTATCCGGCATTCGACTAGCGGAGCTACAACAACTAAATCCTGGGCTATTACGTAAAGTAAGCGCCCCATCAGGGCCACATCGTTTGCTTGTTCCTGAAAAACAATCTCAAGACTTGCACGCAGTAATGAATGAGCTTACTTCTTTATCACGCTCGCAATGGGTCGAGTACACAATAAAATCCGGTGACTCATTAAGCGTCATTGCTGAAAGGTTTGAGACACCTGTTAGCATGATTAAACATGCCAATCAATTAGCCTCTAATAAGCTACGTGCCGGCAAAACGCTACTCATTCCCCAAGACGCTATCTTTACACCATCAGCCACACCTAAAAATCAGACAACAAGAAGAACTGCCACTATTTCACAGTACAAAGTAAAGGCTGGAGACACTCTTTGGGCTATTGCACAGCGCTATCAAACCAACACAAAAGAGCTCGCCCAATGGAACAACCTGCAATCAGGTAGTACTTTAAAGATTGGCCAAAAACTTCGCATTGGTGCTTTACCGGCAAACTTCAGTAACGATGAAGCGTTGGCGTTACAAAAAATTGCCTATAAAGTCCGCAGTGGCGACTCATTATCTGTTATTGCTAACCGCTACAATATCAATGTTGCTGATATACGCGAATGGAACAACTTGCGTAGCGACTCAATTATTATAAAACCAGGCCAGCAATTAAAACTTTTTCTTAGTGATACACGAATAGTGCAGAATTAATCATGGATATGCTCGACGTCTTTATCATTGCTATTGCAACCATCACCGCCATTGCTTTTAAAGTGTTCCTTTATAAACGCATTCAAAAGTGGATGGATCAAGATTTAATAAAAGGCCTTGCTGAAGGCAATAGCAGCAAACATGCCTATTTGAACCACGAATTACAAAGACTCACTTTAGAGAAAATACCTCGTCGTACGCTACACGACGCATTAACTGAGTCAGCGAAACACTACACTCCTGAAAAAGAGTAAAACTGAACAGTAGTATTATCTGCGCACCACTGATATAACTTCTATATCAGTAGCAGCTTACCTTCTGGATTTTAGTTTATGTCTATGTTTTCGCTAAAAAAACTTTTCATTCGCGCAGCGCTTTTAAGTTTAGTACCTCTCTCTTGTAGTGCTGCCGAACACGGCTTATCAATGCATGGCGACCTAAAATACGCCCCTAACTTTAGCCATTTTGAGTACACCAACCCTAACGCTCCCAAAGGTGGCAACATTAAAGAGTGGGCACTGGGCACATTTGATAGTTTCAACGGGTTTATAATCAAAGGCACTTCCGCCAATGGACTGGGACTTATATACGATTCATTAATGAGCAAAGCATTGGACGAGCCCTTTTCCCAATACGGCCTTTTAGCGGCCAGTGTCGATATGCCAGACTCCAGAGAGAGCATTACATTTCACCTTCGCCCTCAAGCACGCTTTTCTGATGGCACACCTGTTACTGCTGAAGATGTCATTTTCACTTTTAATCAATTGCTTGAAAAAGGAGCCCCTTTTTACAAGTCTTATCTTGGTGATATACAAAATATTGAAGCGATAGCCCCGCTCACTGTTAAATTCCATTTCAGGAATAACGGTAACCGAGAACTCCCTTTGATCGTGGGTGAAATTCCAATTTTGGCTAAGCATTTTTGGCACAACCGTGATTTTTCAATTCCCTCCATAGATATTCCAATTGGCTCAGGCCCATATACACTTGCTAAGTTTGAATCTGGGCGCTCGATTACCTACCAAAGAAACCCCGATTATTGGGGAAAAGATCTTGCCGTTAATAAAGGTCGCTTCAACTTTGATTCAATCACTTATGATTATTATCGAGACAGTACCGTCTCGCTTGAAGCCTTCAAAGCCGGCGCTTACGATTTTCGTCAAGAAACCTCATCAAAACAATGGGCCACCAGCTACTCAGGGCCACAATTTGACAGCGGCGAACTGATCAAAGAAGAGATTACTCATAGCAAGCCAACAGGCATGCAGGCTTTTATGTTTAATACTCGTAAGCCTTATTTTAAAGACCCTAATGTACGCAAAGCACTCAGCTACGCCTTTGATTTTGAATGGACCAACAACAACCTGTTTTACAGTGCTTATACACGCACCCATAGCTACTTTTCAAACTCTGACATGGCTGCCACAACTTTACCAACACCAGAAGAGTTAAACATTCTAGAGCCATTCAGAGCACAACTTCCTGACGAAGTATTTACCCAAGTCTACCGGGCGCCAAGCTACGATGGCTCGGGAAAAATTCGAAAAGAGTTAAGACAAGCATTACGCTTATTAAAACGTGCGGGTTGGGAATTAACTAACGGCAAGTTAATAAACAAAGCGACCAATAAACCGATGGTATTTGAAATTTTATTGGTTCAAAAAGAATTTGAGCGCATCGTAGCGCCCATGATCAAAAACCTACAACGAATGGGTATAGAAACATCCATTCGAATAGTTGACGTTTCTCAATATATCAACCGTTTACGTGCTTTTGATTTTGATATGGTCGTAGGTTCATTTGGCCAATCCTCATCACCTGGAAATGAACTTTTTGAATATTGGGGCTCTAAGAATGCACAACAACTCGGTAGCCGTAACCTTATAGGTATTGAAAGCCCTGTGGTAGATAAGTTGATTCAATTAATCATACAAGCGCCTGATCGCGAACAATTAGTACTGCGTTCTCGCGCTCTCGATCGGGTTCTACAGTGGAGCTACTATGTTATTCCTCAGTACCACAGCCGCAGCTACCGTATTGCCTATAAAAAAATGTTTGGCTTTCCTGCTATAAAACCTACTTATGATTTAGGATTTGATACGTGGTGGGTAAAAAAAGCTATCAGCGGGCCTGCTAATTAATGGCTGCATACATTCTTAGACGATTGCTACTGATTATCCCAACGCTGATCGGTATTCTCACTATCAACTTCCTTATTATTCAGGCGGCACCAGGCGGCCCTGTCGAACAAACTATTGCTCAACTCGAGGGCCTAAGTAACAGCGCCGTTCCTGGTAGTTCAGGTGGTGGCGACTTAACAGCCAGCCAAAACAACAATGATAGTAGTTATCGCGGTGGACGCGGGCTTGATCCACGCCTAGTCGCAGAGATAGAAGCGCTATACGGTTTTGATAAGCCGGCACATGAACGCTACTTTCAAATGCTGGGTAACTACCTAACGTTTGATTTTGGCAAAAGCTTTTACAGTGATAAAAGTGTCATCGATCTTATTATTGAAAAGCTTCCTGTTTCTATTTCTCTGGGCCTATGGACAACACTACTGACTTACCTGATATCCGTCCCTTTAGGCATTAGAAAAGCAGTCAAAGACGGCTCCAACTTTGATGTTTGGAGCAGCACCGCTATTATTATTGGCTACGCAATCCCCAACTTCTTATTTGCCATTTTATTGATTGTTTTATTCGCTGGCGGGAGCTATTTTGACTGGTTCCCATTAAGAGGGCTTACTTCTTCCAATTTTGACGAGCTGTCACTATTAGGAAAAATTGGCGATTATTTTTGGCACATTACACTACCCGTTTTTGCCTCGGTCATCAGTAGCTTTGCCACATTAACCATGCTGACCAAGAATTCATTTCTAGATGAAATCAATAAACAATATGTGCTCACTGCACGCGCCAAGGGATTAACAGAAAAGAGCGTGTTATATGGGCATGTGTTTCGTAATGCCATGCTGCTTATTATTGCCGGTATGCCCGCCGCATTGATCGGTATATTCTTCACTGGCTCAATGCTCATTGAAGTTATTTTCTCTCTTGATGGTCTTGGACTACTCGGGTATGAGGCTGTTATTAACCGTGATTACCCGGTTATTTTTGGCACACTTTACATATTTACGCTCATTGGTTTACTTATGAAGCTAATTAGCGACCTCATGTATGTAGCAGTTGACCCGCGTATTGACTTTGAAAGTAGGGAGCAATAATCATGAGCCCTATTAACCAACGACGACTTGCTAATTTCAAACTAAACCGTCGCGGCTTTTGGTCATTATGGATATTTCTTGCCTTATTCTTACTCAGCCTATGCGCAGAATTTATTGCTAATGAGCAGCCACTCTTAATTAAGTACCAAAATAATTTTTACTTCCCTGTTGTTAAAGAGTATTACGAAACAGAATTTGGTGGCGAATTTCAATCTGCAGCTGACTACAAAGACCCCTTCGTCCAAGAGCTCATTACTGAAGAGGGTAATGGCTGGATTATCTGGCCACCCGTGCGATACGACCACCGTAGCATCAACTATGACTTACCTGTCCCAGCCCCCTCACCACCGAGCACTGAAAACCTACTCGGTACAGACGATCAAGGCCGCGATGTTCTAGCACGCGTCATCTACGGATTTCGCATATCCATTTTATTTGCATTAGTCCTTACGCTTACTAGCTCGGTCATTGGTGTTATCGCAGGAGCTTTGCAGGGCTTCTATGGCGGCAAAGTCGACTTGTATTTTCAGCGCTTTATTGAAATCTGGTCAGGGCTGCCTGTGCTATTTTTATTAATCATTCTTGCCAGTATTGTAGAACCAAACTTCTGGTGGCTGCTGGGTATTATGCTGCTATTTTCATGGATGAACCTTGTTGATGTAGTACGCGCCGAATTTCTTCGCGGAAGAAATCTAGAATACGTTCGAGCAGCAAGAGCTTTAGGCGTATCGAACCAGCAAATCATGTTCCGCCACATATTGCCCAATGCGATGGTTGCGACTCTTACTTTTATGCCTTTCATCTTCAACGGCGGTATCGTCACCCTCACTGCATTAGACTTTCTTGGTTTTGGCTTACCACCAGGGTCTGCCTCATTAGGTGAACTCATTGCTCAGGGTAAAGACAACCTTCATGCTCCTTGGCTAGGGCTATCTGCCTTTATGACGCTTTCCGTTATGTTAACGTTACTAATTTTTATCGGTGAAGCGGTCCGCGATGCCTTTGATCCTAGGAAAACCCTGCTATGACCATGCACACCAGCGCACAGACTACTACAGTACAAAACTTAGTAAGGGTCGACAATCTGAGCGTGCAGTTTGGAGAAGGAAGTTCAGCAGTAACGGCAGTAAAATCTGTTAGCTTTGAGATTAAACAAGGCGAAACAATGGCTTTAGTCGGTGAGTCAGGCTCTGGGAAATCAGTCACCGCCCTCTCCCTATTACGTTTACTTCCCTACCCTAAAGCCAGCCATCCTACTGGCAGCATCCACTATCAGGGAAAAGATATTCTACAAGCCGATGAAGTAACACTTAGAGATATTAGAGGAGACCAGATCAGCATCATATTCCAAGAGCCGATGACCTCTCTCAACCCTCTTCATACAGTAGAAAAACAAATAGCTGAAAGCCTATGGCTGCATAAACTACTAAAAGGAAATGCAGCACGAGAGCGAACATTAGAGCTGCTCACTTTAGTCGGCATCAGAGACCCTGAAAGCAGGCTAGCTAGTTACCCTCACCAGTTATCCGGCGGGCAGCGGCAACGTGTCATGATAGCAATGGCACTTGCTAATGAGCCTGATCTACTCATTGCTGACGAACCAACCACGGCTTTAGATGTCACCGTACAAAAGCAAATACTGGAACTATTACAAGAATTACAGCAAAAGCTTGGCATGGCCATTTTGCTGATTACTCACGACCTTAATATAGTTAAGCGCTATGCCAAGAACGTCTGTGTCATGTACCAAGGAGAAATTGTAGAGCGTGGTAATACTCAACAAATTTTTAATCAGCCGCAAGCCAGCTACACACAGCAACTCATCACAGCCGAACCAACCGGAAAACCTCTTCCAGTAGCTAAGAATAGTGAGTGTATTTTAGAAACTGATGATCTTAGAATCTGGTTTCCTATTAAACGCGGTTTTTTAGGCAGAACTGTCGATCATATTAAAGCGGTCAATGGTGTTAGCCTCAGCCTGCAACGAGGCGAGACACTGGGCGTTGTAGGAGAATCCGGCTCAGGAAAAACAACACTGGGTCTAGCAATACTTCGTCTAATCCATAGCGAAGGAGCAATCAGCTTTCGTAATCAAAGAATCGACGGACTCAACCAAAGTGAAATAAAGCCTTTAAGAAGACAGCTTCAAGTGGTCTTTCAAGACCCATTTGGAAGCCTCAGCCCACGCATGTCAGTTGAAGAGTGTATCGCTGAAGGGTTAACCGTTCATAACATAGGAAAAGGATCAGAAAGAGAATCGCTAATAACCAAAGCCCTGCTCGAAGTGGGCCTTGACCCTGATGTACGACACCGCTACCCACATGAATTTTCTGGTGGACAGCGACAACGCATATCGATTGCTCGCGCGCTCATTCTCAAGCCTGACGTTATTATCCTTGATGAACCAACTTCTGCTTTGGACAGAACCGTTCAAGTGCAAATTGTTGAGTTGCTTAAAGATCTACAGAAAAAATATGCCCTTAGCTACATATTTATTAGTCACGACTTATCAGTTGTCAAAGCCCTGAGTCATAAAGTACTGGTCATGAAGCAAGGAGAGGTAATAGAGCATGGCGATGCCGACACCTTATTCAGCGCGCCGTCTCATCCCTATACTCAAGACTTGTTAAGAGCAGCTTTTGAGTAAAAAAACTACCGATCCCTCGCCTCTTCTGGTGACTCCAATTTATGCCCCGCCACAATAAACTCGGGCAAGCAAAGGTCACCAAATATTGCGGCTAAACGAGTGATGAAAATAATTAACATCGAGGCGATAGCCAATAATCGCTCCTCAATCAAACCAAAGAATACAACGTAAAAAACAGCCCCTAAGATGGCACATGTGGCATAAAGCTCCCCCTCTCGATGCAGGATCAGAGGGATTTCACGCGTCAATATATCTCGGATCATACCGCCAGCACAGCCAGTAATACAAGCCATCATGATGACGATGATAGGCCCCACCCCAAGGGACATCGCCTTCTCTGCACCTAATACAGCAAACAACGCTAAACCCGCCGCATCTAGTACCAACATTGTTCTACGGGGGTATAAAAAATATCGGCAAATTAGAAATGCAGAAACCGCTGAGACAATGGCCGTCCAAAGGTAGGTATTATTAACAACCCAACCAATAGGATATGCATTAAGCGTAATATCGCGAATGGTCCCACCGCCAAGCGAGGTAACAATAGCGAGCACGACCACCCCAAGAATATCCATTCGCTTACCTTGAGCGGCCAAGGCTCCTGTAATCGAAAAAACAGATACTCCGATTAATTCCGCAATAAAAATCAGTGTTGCGTAATCCATATCACCTCCAACGCCCCTGACGACGCCCAGTTGCACCCGCCATCTTAATCATGCCCAAGCGTGTATTGGCATGACACAAAGCAATAGCCAACGCATCGGCTGCATCAGCCTGCGGCAAACCAGGAAGTTTAAGTATCTGTGTGACCATGTGCTGCACTTGCACCTTATCAGCAGAGCCCTTGCCCACAACGGATTGCTTAATAGATCGAGCGGCGTATTCGAATACAGGTAGCTCCTGCTGGGTACCGGCAACAATAGCAACACCACGAGCTTGGCCTAGCTTTAGTGCAGAGTCCGCATTTTTAGACATGAATACCTGCTCAATAGCCATTTCTTGAGGCGAGAACTGCCTAATAACCTCAGTCACACCTTCAAAAACTTGATTTAGGCGCTCTGGTAGCTCATCCCCTTTAATACGAATACATCCACTCGCTACATATTCATTACGAGCACCCACCACATTAATTAGGCCATAGCCTGTTATACGCGAACCAGGATCAATACCTAAAATGATCATTCAACAACCTTGCTCATCACACAGAACCTCACACACTTAGCCAATACCCATAAGCATAGCCTTCATACCAAGCACATAACCATCAAAAAAGCCGAGGCTCTACACAAAAGAGCCTCGGCTTTTTAAGTCACTAAACAGAGCGTTACTCTTGTAAAGATTCTTCTGGGATCTCAGCATTATGATATACGTTTTGCACATCATCTAGATCTTCAAGCGTATCGAGAAGACGCAGCACTTTACGACCTCCCTCAACATCTAACTCAGCCGTGGTTGAAGGAACCATTGAAACCTCGTCATGCGCAGCTTCAAGACCCGCCGCAATCAAGCCTTCTTTGACATCTAAGAAATCGGCTGGTGCAGTAAACACATCGATAGAGCCATCGTCATGAGTAACAACATCATCAGCACCTAGCTCTAATGCCGCTTCCATGATGGCATCTTCATCTGCACCGGCCTCAAAAGATAATAGACCTTTCTTTTCAAACAAATAAGCAACTGAACCACTGGTACCTAAATTACCACCTGCTTTTGAGAATGCCGAGCGCACTTGGGAAACGGTACGGTTTACATTGTCTGTCATCGTTTCAACTAGAAAAGCAACACCACCTGAACCATAACCTTCATAGGTTAATTCATCGTAGTTTTCACCTTCGCCACCGCCCGCACCACGCTGCACCGCTTTTTCGATAGTATCGCGCTTCATATTAGAGCCAAGGCTTTTATCTATCGCTGCACGCAAACGAGGGTTATCATCTGGATTACCGCCACCCTCTTTCGCTGCCACGACTAGCTCACGAATAAGTTTAGTAAATATCTTTCCTCGCTTCGCATCTTGTGCAGCCTTGCGGTGCTTGATGTTAGCGAACTTCGAATGGCCTGCCATCGATCTCTCCCGTGTTTGCTGTAATACGCAAATAAAGCACTTAACTATAAGTACTTACAAATAAGCTGCCCGGAGGCAGCTTATATTTCGTACATGTAACGCTATTCTAATACTCTTTACTAAGGTGTTTTACGCAACTTAATATTAAGCTCGCGAAGCTGAGCTGCACTTACTTCACCTGGCGCATTCGTCATCATACAAGATGCACTCTGCGTTTTAGGGAAGGCGATAACTTCACGAATAGAGTCAGTACCGGTCATCAACATAATGAGACGATCCAAACCAAATGCCAAGCCACCGTGCGGTGGAGCACCATATTTAAGTGCATTCAACAAGAATCCAAACTTGTCATCTGCTTCTTCATCAGATATGCCCAAGATTTCTAAGACCTGAGCCTGCATTTCTTGGTTATGAATACGAATTGAACCACCACCCAGTTCACAACCGTTAAGCACCATATCGTATGCACGAGACAGGGCCGATAAAGGATCAGCTTTTAATTCTTCAGCCGTACAGCTAGGTGCAGTAAACGGATGATGTAGCGCCGTTAAGCCACCATCGCTGGTCTCTTCAAACATGGGGAAGTCAACAACCCATAGTGGAGCCCATTCGCACTGAGACATCTCAAGGTCTTCACCCACTTTAATACGTAGCGCACCCAGTGCTTCAGAAACAATCTTCTCTTTATCGGCACCAAAGAACACAAGGTCGCCATTTTCAGCACCCAAACGTTCCATAATCGCCATCGTCACATCATTACCTAAGAACTTAATGATAGGAGACTGAAGACCTTCTACGCCTTTTTCAATTTCGTTAACCTTGATCCACGCCAAACCTTTAGCACCATAAATGCTAACGAATTTTGTGTAGTCATCAATATTTTTACGCGTCAGCTTAGCGCCACCAGGAACTTTAAGCGCGGCGACACGGCCTTTAGGATCTTTAGCAGGGCCTGCAAAGACTTTAAATTCGATCTCAGCCATCAAGTCAGCAACATCGACCAACTCCATTGCAAAACGAAGATCAGGCTTATCAGAACCAAAACGTTGCATCGCTTCAGAGTATGGCATACGAGGGAAATCACCCAGGTCGACCCCTTTTAACTCAAGAAACAATTTACGAATCATGGTTTCTGTCATACCCATGATCTCTTCTTCATTCATAAAAGAAGTTTCGATGTCAATCTGGGTAAATTCAGGTTGGCGGTCAGCACGCAGGTCTTCATCACGGAAACATTTAGCGATCTGATAGTAACGGTCAAAGCCCGAGACCATTAGCAGCTGCTTGAATAGCTGTGGAGACTGAGGAAGTGCAAAGAAGGCACCCTCATGCGTACGACTCGGCACCAAGAAATCACGCGCGCCTTCTGGCGTAGCACGGTTCAAGATAGGCGTTTCGATATCAAGGAAGCCGTTATCATCTAGGTAATTACGAATGGCGTTCGATACTTTAGAACGAAAACGTAATTTTTCCTGCATTTCAGGACGACGAAGGTCGATATAACGGTGACGCAAGCGAACATCTTCGCCTACTTTTTGATGATCATCCAACGGGAACGGAGGCGTCTCAGCTTTATTAAGGATGTTCAGTTCTAGACCTAACACCTCAATTTCACCCGTAGGCATATCACTGTTGACCGTTCCATCTGGACGATGACGAACCAAACCTTTAACTTCAATTACAAATTCGCTACGCACACTGTTTGCAATAGCAAAACTTTCTTCACGTTCTGGATCAAAAACAACCTGAGCGATACCTTGGCGATCACGTACATCAAGAAAGATAACTCCACCATGATCACGGCGGCGATGTACCCAGCCTGTTAAAGTAATTTCTTCGCCGATATGTTCTTTTCTCAAATCGCCGCAATAATGGCTGCGCATAGTCTACTGTTCCTATCTATTGCTGGATGCTGTTCACCAGCACCACTTAAAAATCAGGTATAAACAAAGGGCAAAATTATACCTGAATTAACGCAACGTTACAGTGACTACTAGCTCATATTTTCATTCAAGACAAAGGATACCTCTTGCGTGATCATCGATTTGATACGTGAATGTATTTTATCAATCTTTTCTTGCGTATAAGGAACCGCTGGATGCTTACCCCAGACCGGCCCAGGCCATGCAAGGTCGCCCTCATGGCGGGCAACATGATGGATATGCAGTTGCGGTACCATATTCCCCAAGTTGGCTATATTCATTTTTCTTGCACTAAAGCTATCTGCCATAATTTCAGCAACCATCGAAGATTCATCAATAAGCTGATACTGCTCTTCTTTGGATAAATGATATATTTCAGTAGCACCAACTCTGCGTGGTACTAATATAAACCACGGATAGTTTGAATCATTCATCAACAAGAGGCGACATAGCGGAAAATCACCCATGACAATACAATCATTAGCGAGGCGTGTGTCGAGTTCAAACTCAAGTTCTAATTCATCCATTGCAATCCCCTTAATAAAATCGCTAAATTACATTGAAAATAGTCACTCTTAACAACAGTATAAAGCATGACATATCGATTTGATCTATCCAAAAGCATTACTGATATCGGCCCAGTTGATTGGGAGCGCCTTGCTGGCAGAGCCCACCCCTTTATGCGTTATGAGTTCCTTGAAGCATTAGAGTCCAGTGGCGCTGTATCAGTTCAAACAGGCTGGCAACCTCTTCATCTTCGTTTGTTCGAAGACGATGAGTGTATTCTAATTCTCCCTATGTATTTGAAAAACCACTCTTATGGAGAATATGTTTTTGACTGGGCATGGGCCGATGCCTATGAACGCCATGGGTTAGATTATTATCCAAAACTTGTTACGTCTATCCCTTTTACGCCAGCTACCGGTCCTCGCATCGCTACCAACAAACCACTTGCTGAGGTACTCCCCCTATTAAGCCAAATTATTCAACAAGTGTGCGCTGAAAGAGGAATTTCGTCATGGCATGGCCTTTTCTTTGAAGGCAAGCAACATCAGCACATGAAAGCCCAAAATTTTGAATGCAGGTTAGGCACCCAATATCACTGGTTTAACAAAGACTATCAGAGTTTTGAGCATTTCTTAGAAAGCTTTAACTCTCGCAAGAGAAAAAGTATTAAACGTGAAAGACAAAAAATCGCAGAGCACGACGTAACTATTCAGTGTATTGAAGGTAGTGATATCACAGAATCACTATTAAACACCTTTTATCACTGCTATCACCTAACGCACTTAAAACGCGGCAGAAAGGGATACCTTACTCAAGAGTTCTTTAGCAATTTATTACAAACCATGCCCGAACAGATAGTATTGTTTGCCGCACAATATCAGTCTAAATATGTTGCAACCGCACTATGCTTTAAAGACAACCACACACTTTATGGGCGCTATTGGGGATGCATTGAAGAGTTTCACAGCCTGCATTTTGAGACCTGCTTTTACACAGGTATAGAGTATTGCATTCAACATGGCCTACAAAGGTTTGACCCAGGTGCGCAAGGAGAGCATAAGATACAACGAGGGTTTGAGCCCATAGAAACTTGGTCTTCTCATTACATCAGCAACCCCTCATTCAAACAGGCAATTGTTCAATTTTTAAAGGAAGAAGAGACTCTCATGAGGACACAGATGAACGAGCTATCCAAAGGCTTACCATTTAGAAAGGGGGAATAATTCTCTTCGTAGCTCCTTTATAATTTCACTCGTAACGACAGTAAAAGAAGCCGTTGAGCACGGCTTAAAATTCATAAATTAAGACGCACCAAGCGATTAACGGTGTCGCTCATAAAATGTCTTAAAGGCATCAACTTCAAGCGGTCTTGCAAAGTGATACCCCTGAAACAAATCACAACCTGCTATTGCCAAATAATCCGCCTGATCTTGATTTTCTACACCTTCTGCAACCACTAAAAAATTGAGCTTCTTAGCCATAGTAATAATGGCAGAAGTAATCGCCTGATCACCTTTATTGCCAGGAAGCCCATCCACAAAAGCTTTATCAATCTTAAGCTCATCTAACGGAAAGCTTTTTAAGTAACTAAGGGAAGAATAACCTGTACCAAAATCATCTACGGAGACCTTCAGGCCTAAAGCTTGAAGCTGCTTGAGAGTTGTATGTGTTTTATCAATATCACTCATTGCCAAGCTTTCAGTCATCTCAATCACCACTGATGCAGGATGAACCTTGGTCTCTTGAAGGCACTGGCCAACAAATTGCACAAAATTATCTGAGCTAAATTGCTGGCTCGATACATTAATTGAGATTGATACATCACTCATCCCTTGTTGTTGCCAGCTGGCCGCTTGACGGCAAGCGCTTAATAACACCCAAGAACCAATCTCTTCCATTAACCCACTTTGCTCTGCAATAGGCACAAAAACAGCAGGAGATACAAAATTTTTATCCGGACGCGCCCACCGCAATAATGTCTCCGCTCCTTTAACTTGACCTGTAAACGCATCAACTTGTGGCTGAAACACCAAGTAAAACTCTTTTTCTTTAATTGCTTTTGTTAAGTCTTGTTGCATCTGCAGACGTTCCTGCAGATGCTGGTTTGCTTCTTTTGAATAAAACTGTAATTGACCTGTTGTTTCATCATGTGAGTGATGAGCCGCATAACTAGCATTTTTCAAGACGATATCAGCATCATCTCCATCACGCTGACTCATAGCGATTCCCAAACTAATGCTGATATATAAACTGTGTTTATCAATAGTAAAGGGATCTTCAAACGTTTTTATTAAACGTTCCGCTATGTATGAAAGCTCATCATCAGATAATTCATAACTCAGTAAAATAGAAAATTCATCACCAGAGACCTTAGAAATTATCTTTAATGGATCCTGGTTGTGTAAAGTACCACTCATCTTCAATGCACTTAAGCAACGCTGTAACCGAATAGCCGACTCTCTTAATACATCATCCCCCACCTTGGGGCCGTAACTATCATTAATTGCTTTAAATGTATTTAAATGTATTACGATAACTGCCAGTTGCTCATTACCAACTTGTGATGCATCAACTGCTATCGTTAAGCGCTCCAAGAAAAGTTTACGATTAGGCAAGCCTGTTAAGGCATCATAATATGCTAATTGATCTTGGTAAGCCTTAACTGTAAGTATGTTCCTAACCCTGAGCACCAGTTCACTAGGATCAACCGGTTTAGCTAAAAAATCAGTCGCGCCTAACTCAAGCGCTTTTAACTTTGTAGCCCCATCACTTGATGATGTAAGAACAATAATTGGAAGATGTTTTGTTTGCTCCATACCCCTCAGAGCTTCTAATACCATAAACCCGGTTACATCTGGCATTACTAAATCAAGCAGTAGTACATCAGGCTTTCGCTTAGTCACTAAATCGACTGCACATTTCGAATCACTTTGGCCTAGAAAATCCCCATAACCAGCATCTTCAAGAAAAGCTTGTATCAGGTCAATCATGATAGGTTCATCATCGACCATCATGATTAGAGAATCTGTCAAAACTTCATTTTCACTCACATCAAGAACATCCGAATTAAACTCTCTACTTCCCAAACAAATTTCATTCAATCTGTCCCGCCATTTATTAACTTAAGTGTAAGACACTTTTAACGCAGTTCAAGCCACCTTCTCAGAAAACTACTTAATATTGATAGAGAACAAACTAAATTAATGAGTCGTAGCAAGGTTAGGTAAATTACTCGTCACTTTGAATACTCTCGACTGCTGTAAAGAGATTCGGATTAACATTTTCAACCCGGAGAATAAGCGACCTAATTTGGGCATAGCTTTCTTCAACTGAAGTTTGATCATGCCGTTTAGCCGCGTCTTCAAGCGCCATCGCAGGCTCGGTCAAATCAGCAAAACCCACGCTACCAGCGGATCCTTTTAACCAATGTGATAACTTGCCGAGCTCGTCATAATTGCGGTTATAGACAGCCTTATCAATTTCAAGAGACTGCTCTTCTAAGCGAGTAATAAAGCGATCTACGATTTTTTGGTATTTAGGGTTATTTTCAACCAATGACGAACGTATAGCCCCTTTATCAATAGATTCTAACTGCAATTTTTCCTGAGCTACTCTCTTTTTAACTCCTGTATTATCAGGATTTTCTGTCATATCATTTGAAGATTCGAGTCCTAAAAGAGCTCGCTGATAAAGCTGTTCAACATTAGATAATTGATTTTCAGCCTTTTCTTTATTTCTTGCTTTTGCCGCATCTTCAAGTTCTTTTGCTACCTCAGTAAAGTCATCAAAACCAACACTGCCAGCAGACCCTTTAAGCCAGTGCGCCAAATCTGATAGGCCAGAAAAATCATCTTCTTTTAAAGCTTGTTTCATCTGGACAAGCTGCAATTCAAGTTTAGTAATAAAACGTTTAACAATACCTATAAATTTTTTGTTAGCTGCTAAAGAGGATACGATCGGTTGATAAACCGCACTTTGCTCACTTTCTGGATCAACTAGTTTTGCTTCATAAGAGAAATCATCAATGCAGGAAGAGTTAAGCGGCTGTGATGGTAGTAATGTCTTTTCAACAACTTTCTCACCACCAAGTAACTCCGCCAATAGCTGGACAAGCGCTTCTATATTGATTGGCTTAGTCATATAGTGGCTATAACCCGCTTCGATACAACGTTTTTCTATTCCTTTCATGGCGTGTGCCGTCAATGCAACAACAGACTGCTTTAAACCCATTTTGCGCATTTCACTAACCGCAGAATAGCCGTCCATGACAGGCATTTGTACATCCATTAAAATCACATCAAAGTTATGTTGTAACGCTTTTTCTAGCCCATCTTGACCATGAACAGCCGTTGTCACATTTATACCTAGGTCTTCTAATACTAGTTTTAGTAACTCTCTATTTTCATTTCCATCATCAACGACAAGAATGTCAGCTACTGGGAGCCTCCACTTAATGACATCGCTCGACTCCTCATGCTCCAGCTCAAACAGTAAGTCATCAGGTGTTAACCATGCCGTTCCCACTGTATCTTCCAAGTCTAAAATTAATGAGAAAGTACTCCCTTGGCCATAATCACTACTTGCAAGAATATCGCCACCCAATGCATTAGCAAATTTATGACTAATAGAAAGCCCTAGCCCTGTTCCACCAAAGCGTCTCGTAATTGAGCTATCAGCCTGCACGAACGGGTCAAATACAGAGCTAACTTGTTGTTCCGTCATACCAATACCGGTATCAATGATTTCTACTATCAATTGAGGGTTTGTACGATCCGGAACTGAAACACGAACAGTAATTGAGCCTTGCTCAGTAAACTTAATCGAATTACCAATCAAGTTAGTAAGAATTTGTCTCACTCTTCCTGGGTCTGTTTTTATCTCTTCTGGTAACGCCGTTCGCGTTTCAAACTTAAGTTCAAGATCCTTCTCGTCCGCTTTGACTTTCATAGCCTGCATGACCTGCTGAATTAATTGAACAGGCTTGCAATCTATTATTTCAACATCTAAATGACCTGCTTCTACCTTGGATAGATCTAGAATATCGTTGATCAGATCCAACAAATGCTGCCCGCTAGAGGAAATAGTATTTAAATGCTTACGTTGATCTGGCTGCAAACCTCCACGATCACGACGTAACAGCTCGGTGAATCCTAAAATAGCATTCATGGGTGTGCGAATTTCATGACTCATATTTGCCAGAAATTCACTCTTAGCTTGATTGGCCATTTCGGCCTCTTCTTTTGAGCGCCTTAACTCAATATCTTTCTCTTCTAAAGCGGTGACATCATCCAAACTAACAAGCACACCACCGACCTTTCCGCCAGGAAGCAGAACAGGAGAGCAGTTAACCATAAATGATTTATTGAGTTTATTAGGTAGTTGCAAGCGAACAATATGGTTAGTGATCGGTTCACCATTTTCCATCGCGATTTTCCATGGGTATTTATCGACAGAGGCATCATTATTATTATCCAGCCATGGAAAAGTTGATGCCTTGAGACCAACCAGCTTTTCAGCAGGACGACCCACTAACGTAGAAAATGCTTGATTTGCCAATACAATGTTTTGTTTGATATCCATCACTAAAAGACTTTCAGCCATGGTATCAAGCGCCGATCGAACCCTGTCAGGTACCGCTTGAGACGGGTCTAATTGCTTTAACATTCGCCCTAAATACCAGAAGAAAATAACAAAGCATGATGAGCTTAGAAACATGATAAATATAACAACAGGATTGGTTAAATACCCCCAAAGCCCCTGCGCTTCTATTGGAGTGAACCGAAGCTCCACTTGCCCCCATTGTTGGTCTCCCTCCCAAACTGGCACAACCACATCCGTATCAGTAGATGCCAAACCTTCAAGGGGCTTCCAATAAGAAGAATGTTCAGCGATATCCGCTAATAATTTACTATCTCGGCGGCGCACACCAGCAGATAATAAATCGGTATTTCTTTTCACCGTAACTTCTAAAACAGAATGCATTCTGCGAATATCAGAGCGCGTAATATATAATGAACTATTTACTGCTATTGTTTCTGCGAGCACTATTCGTGCCTCACGCTTTATATTCCCTTCGTTTGGTAACAAGCCTGTCATTGCAGCCATCAAAACAAGACTCACTATAATACTTGCTTGCCCCAGTGCTATTCTGGCTTTAGAGCTATGTTTTCCGAAAATTCTTTCTAGCACGTTAAGGATCCTTACTCATAGACTCATCTTCGGCTGCCTCTTTTTGCACTAACTCTTCAAGTGAGTCTTCTTCATCGTCATATAAATCAGCACCATCCATTTTCGATAAAATAGGTAACGGATCCACAAAACGCCAAGCAGGCAAAGAAGTTAGAACACTCGATAACAAAACACCACTTCTTATTAGCCAGGTAACGTAACCGATAGATAACCCTGTTGACATTGCAATACCACTACCAACAACCATCTGATCTAGAGACATTTGCTTTTGAAAAGCTTTTTCGGCTTCATCTAAACCGTCCATAAATCCACTTGAGTTAACTAACAGAAGCGGGTCTGATAATTGAGCCCAATTAGCTTTAAGATCAGTAACGATAGATGTTTGATTCCCTATTGCTAATGCTAGCGGTTTAATCACCTGATTAGGTTTAACATCTTCAATAGTAAAGTTAGGTATTTCCGGCTCAACAAACGCTTCTAGCTCTTCAGGTGTTACCGCCACAACCTTTACTGCTGGAGCAACCACTGTTTCAATATCAGATATAACATCCTCAACGACCTCTTCAGCCTCCGGATCCTCCACACTTTCAGACAAAACAGGGGCAGTAGCAGATACCACTACTGTTGGTATAATTTCAATTGGCGTTACATCTACATGTAAGGGCACACTAGATAAACGCTCTGCTACACCGCTCATATCAATGTAACGCGCTTCAACTGTAATCGTCTGGCCAATATCCACATCCACTAAGGTGTAAGTACTGCCTGTACTGCCGATATCCGTACCGTTTCGCAGCCAGTGGTAGGTTATTGTGCCGAGGCCATCTTCATCGGTCAGGGTATCTATGACGCTCAGAACTACATTCTCAGCCGGACTGCCATCCGAGGCAATAGTAATGCTACCGCCTGGTAGATCATTTGTGTTTGTAATAACCAGACTAAAACCATCCGTGGCTGGGGTGCCGCCATTACCATCATCCGCAATAACGTCTACCGTCAGCGTGCCGACATCCGCATTCAACGGTGTGCCGCTGAAGGTACGAGTGGCGTTATCAAAGGTGAGCCAGCTTGGCAGTGCTGCGCCGCTGCTTAAGGTGGCGCTGTAGGTCAGTGTATCGCTGACATCGACATCACCGAAGCTACCGGCGGCAAAGGTATAGCTGAAGGCCGTGTCTTGCGTGGTATTCTGATCAATGAGGGCATTATTCAGCGTCGGGTCATTATTAATCGGTTCAAGATTATTACCCATCAGCGTCAAACCATTAATTTCTGTATCACCAGCCACTACCAAGGAAACATCCGAGCCATCAAACAGTATCTGCGCATCAACATCAGTATCGGGAGCACTATCCTGTTCTGTCGCCTTTACCGTTAACGCGATGATATCTTCTTTTTCACCACTGACTGTGTTACTACCCGAGGTTCCTACCGTCATATCGGTATTAATGCTAATCAGTAAAGTGCCCTGTGCTAAGGTGGTACCGCCGACGATAAGCTCGGCCTCCAGCAACTCCAGTCCTTGTATGTGCTCTGTGTCACTAAGAAAATTGCCACCCAGCAATAAATCCTGACGACCATTGGTGTTGTCATAAGTAGAGATATCCGAGTGCACTGCAGGGTCAGAGCGTGCAATCAGGTAGGTCCCGGCGGCGAGGGTAGTATCCACTCCAATAGTGGTTTCTTGCTCAACAATAGTAATAGCATGAATATTCGCCGCATTCGTGTCGGGCTTTTTAATGGCATCCTCGAGCAGCATTTCATAGATGCCTGTACTGGAGGTATACACCAGCACATCGGTGTTGTTAACCGTTAGAGTCCCGCCGGCAAGAGTAGGCACAGTGAAGTCAGAGCCAGCCCGCATAGATAACACTATCTGCCCGGGCTGTAATTCATAAGTCCCTAGCCCTCCTGCAATGGTGTTGGTATCAACAGTCACCACCGAATTAACATAATGCATGGCACGTACGTTTTGCGGCAGCGAAAACTCCACGTTGAAAGTACCATCGGTGTTAGCGGAAATACCATTTTCCAATTCTAAATTCAAATCCGGGTTACCAAAAGCAACGATATCATTGCTACCCCAAGTCACTGCACCATCATAGGAGGCATTTCCGTTAGTGCTTAGCCACAAATCAGCTGTGTTATTGAACACCAATGTTGCAACATTGGCGTTACTGGTGTCGTTCCAAGCTAATGCATAATTAGATAGATCCAGCATAGCCAGTGCCGGCATACTCTGATCACCCACATCTGTGACGAATGCGGTCGCGCTACCCTGCAAAGAACCATCTGCATTGATGCGTTGCAAATGGATGTCACCACCAGCTAGAGTGGTTTGATAGGCCACCAAAACGTCTCCTGAATCTTGCATGGCGACTGTAGGATTTTGGGCATCAGTCAGTTTTGCCCATATAGTAAGGTTGCCATTAGTATAGGCACTGCTGCCGTCTTCGTAGTAAGCACGGGCGTAAATAGCCCCGCTCAACACCTCATCCCGATAAGCAAAGACAAAGTCGCCTGACGAGTTCGCATCGATACTTAATCCAGAACTGTTGGAAAACAAAGAGTCGATTTGAGTCTTGGCACCTAGCATTGCGCCCGTATTATCGAAACGCTGGAAGTAAACTTTATTATCATCCTGCTCCCAGGCGACGACGAACTTGCCACCAGTTTGCCAAGCGACGACCGGATCAAATTCAGAAGTGGTTCCGTCAGTGGCCGTGTGGGCGATAATTTCACTGGCATCAACAGCCGTGCCAGCAGCATCAAAACGACGGAAGAAGACACCATTAGAGTCTGCGGGACCATTACCCTGCCATACGACGATAAAATTGCCGGTTGAGTCAACATCAAGGGAAGCGTTGGTTTGAGCACCCATCTGGGTATTTACTCGAAATTCACTACCCGCTGCGGTACCGTCTGCATTAAACTGGCGGGCATAGATACTTGACGCGGAGCCATCCTGGTTACTGCTATTCCAGCTGACCACAAACTCCCCACTACTACGCATGCCAACCGAAGCCCAGCGCTGGTCGTCGGCGGTGGTTTGGTTTATCTGTATTTCAGTACCTTGTGCGGTGCCCGCGATGTCAAATCGCTGAGCAAATACGCCCCAGCCATCGGAGTCGCTATTTTGCTGGGACCACACAACAACATAGTTACCGCTGGCATCCATAGCGGTGGCTTTCGCGCTTCCCTGTCCATCGCTTGAGATCACCTTCGCCAGCTCAAACTCAAAAGCCCCTATATCTGCTGTAGCAACAGCATCCCCATCGCCATCCTGTGGACGAGTGATACCTCGCTGATCGGTCGCAGGAGCCGCGCCATTACCAGTATCAATAGCGGTACTGCCAGCCAACAGAGCGTGAGTTAAGGTCGGGCCGCCGTTATCTTGCAGTGTGCTCAGCAGTGGGTCGATGGGGCTGCCCGCGGAGCCGACTTGGTCGCCACTCACCCCATCAGTCAGGCCGGTAGCCGTACCGACGTTCCCAATAAGGTTGTTATTCGAGGAGACAAAAGTCCCATAAAGGTCCGAAGAAGTATTATTACCGGCGACAATAGTGTTACTCAGATCAACCGAACCCGCCCCTTGTGTGTAGATACCACTGCCCCAAGTGGCTGTGTTGTCGGTGATAGTGGCACTGATCAGTGTAATTGGGCGAAGGGTATAAATTCCGCCACCGTCCGAAGCTGATGAGTTACCGCTCACGGTGAGGTTGGTCGCGGTAAGCCCACCATTGCCAACCATAATGCCGCCTCCCTTAGTGCCGCTGTTGGTATTGTTACTGACTGTAACCCGCTCTAACGTTGTCGTGCCGGTGGTATCTATGCCTCCCCCCTGTTGTGTCGCACTGTTGTTGTCGATCGTTGAGTCATACAGGTTCAAGGTGCCGGCATTGGATATCGCACCTCCATTTTCGGCCGCATTCCCAGAAAATTCGACATCCGATGCAGTTACCGTTGCATCCGCAACGATGCGCAGCGCCCCGCCACCCTCAGGTACACCGCCAGTTGTAACCTCGCCACCCTGCAGCTTAATACCTGAAACGTTTAGGGATCCACTGGCTTGGAGATCGAATATGCGATCAACACCCGCAGCGTTAATGGTGGTCTGAGCAACACCCGCACCGGAAAGAGTAATATTGGCAGTTATGTCTAGGTCGCCAGTAGCCGCGAAAGCATCCCCCTTACCACCAATAGTCAGGGTATAGGTATCAGCGTCTAAATTGATGGTATGACTACCGCCCTGAGCATTAGCTTCCATGATGGCGGCGCGTAAAGTAGTGTTACCACTAGCATCAAGCGCATTGCCGTCCCCCGGATTCACGTCTATGGTGTCAGCGTCATCATCTACCGTAAAGATGTCGAGCAGGCCGTTCCACTGCTGTGTTGAATTGGCACTGAAAGTTACAGATTCGACTTGCCCAACCTGATATTCCAGATCCCAATCCCCTCCAAGTGATTGTGCACCGGTTTTATCATCACTGGCAGCAATATCTGCGCCCGTTAAGCGCTGTAAGGCCTGCACAAAATTCATACCGGCTTCGCTGGAGGTTACATCACAGCCATAAAGTAAAATATCGGCATCATCCGTTAAAATAGATGACCATTGGGTTATCTGTTCAGCCTGTTGATTCAGCGTTTCAGTATTAACCCAAGCACTGCCTAGTTGCACCCCATCACTCTTACCGTGTGAAAGAATATGAACCGCATCAACCTGCGAATATTGATTAAGCAGCTCAGATATTTGATTAATGCCCTCGCTATCTTGATCTAAATAATGGATCTGATAGTTAACATGTGAATCTGGCGGAATAATTTGCTGCAAAAGCTGCTGTTGATTACTGACAGCCGAATCAATAATGATTAATTCGATTCGGGCAGTCTCGTTTTCAAACACGCTAACAAAGGCACCATCTTCAGGCTGAAGATTAGAGTATAAACTGTCAGACAGTAGGTCTTGCGAGGCAAACAGTGTTGTAACAGATGCAATATCTAATGGCTCTAATTCAGTACTGGGAGCAATAGCAGGCGCAATTACTTTATACGCTACTTCATCTTGCTCTCCCAACAACAGATCAACAGCCACCTCTGCAGCGCCAAAAGGGTCTGCGGATAACATAATTCTGGGCTCTAACAACTCCAGAATATACGATTCCTGCATAGCTTTCTTATTTCGGAGATTATCCGCACCTGCCATGTAACTTCCCTTCATATACGACGAGGACTGTCTATATTTAGTCGTTTATCCGCCCATTTCCCTTTGCTAGTTATAAACATCCGTTATTTGATCAAGCATAGTGGCGACCCTTGACCCGGCTATTTCATCAACATCCAGCCATAGACTGGCTTTTTCTTGGCGCCGAGTAATAACTTCGCTGCGGATACCTTTTCCAGTTAGGCTTTTTTGTCTGTTATTTGCCATTTCGGGCCCGTTATATGCACCAAAAGATAAGCGCCCGTTATAGCTTCTACGAGGCAGTATCATCATACCGTTAACACCCCGTTGGCCAAACTCCATCATTAATTGTCGCTTGGATTGCTCATAGCCCTCAGCAAGTAAGACTAAATACCCTTTAATAACAGACAAATCCTCAACGCGGCGGGTAAATACATAGCCATGCTTCGTTAAAACCTCAGCTGCATTGAGTAATATAGACTCATCTTTAAAGGGCCCAAATGAATACGCTTGTAAAACGTCGGCATTAACAGGCAATTCATTTACAACAACGAGCTCTTTTTGAGTAGGTTGATTGTTTGGTATTAACAACTCAGCTTTGGAAACTAACTGACTGTTAACATCAGAGTATTTAGGCTCTTTGTCGATAGTATGTGTTTTTACAGCAGGAGGAGCCGCTGAAACAGCGCCTGTATTACTTTGCACCTCAACGGTTTGATCAGGTATTGAAGAGTTCAGCTTTAAAACACACTTCATTCCCGCAGGTATCTTATTCTCAGGGTTGTCTATGGTTAATCGAACACCAAAGGTACCACTAGCCGTATCACCAACAGGGTCAATGATAATAACTTTAGCTTGCAGCTCATTATTTGGGGCTAATTCGGAAAAAACCCCACCCAGCATATTATTTTGAACTTGCCCATAATGCTCCATGGGTAAAACAGCTTCTACATGTAATGGGTTTAGCTGCACCAACCGCATCACGGGTTGATCTTCTATGTATTCGCCTTCCGTTTTATATACCTGCGCGACAACACCATCCAGCGGTGAGTAGACTTTTTTTTCTTCAAGGTGAGCCATAGCTCTTGCAAGCTCAAACTGACGTGTTCTCAACGTATCTTTTGCTTGCTTAAGCCTCCAATAAGTCACTTTTTCTAGACGTGCCGCTTCATCTTTATTTTGGACTGAGGTTAAGTTCTTCTGTTTTAAATCGTTAACTCTACGGCTTTGTAAGCGGTCATATTTAAGATTAACTTCCTCGGCAGAAATCTCAGCGCTCATTGCTGCACGTACACGTGAAAGTTCGACATTGGCCTGTTCAACACGGGAATCCAGTTCAGCCAATAACTCCCCATTACGCACTACACCGCTACGCTCAGCATAAAGCGTTTTAATAACACCAGAAACAGCGGCACTAATATCTACTGTTTTACTGGGCACAATAACGCAATCTACAGCAGGAAAAATTGTTTCAGCCAGTGTAAGATGTGAAAAACAAGCCGCTAACACAACCGGAACTACAAAGCGTACTTTCATTCATTAACCTTTTTAATTTTCATCAGAACCAGTCATTTACTGATATTAAGCATAGTCTAATTTTAGTAGTTCTCATTAAAATTGCGTGACCAGTTCGCCTCAAACCAAGAGACAAATCTGCTCAGAAAACTGCTTTCGTTAAACACAAACTTCAACTGTGCTGTTGCTGGCTTATGACTAACATGACTCTCTTGAATAACGCTTACCTGAACAACAAAATTATTACGCATTGCCTTGGTACCGCTACGGTCGCTGCCATCAACAGCTATATCCCCACCTTCTAGGCTACCTAGGTAGCGTGAAGGTAATTGATCACTGGCAGCAGGAACAATACTCAGCAGTTCCCCACGATAGACAACACCCGGGGTTGAAGTGAGCACCACCGATATATGAGATAGTTGTTGACGAATATTATCGATATCAATCTGATCAACAATTACCGTCACCACCAAAGGCGTCTGATCATGAACCATACCAACTACGGCACCTTTTTTTACAAAGCTCCCCTGAGCATCTTGTAACCTTGGGCTTACAAATACCCCTTCACTCTCAGCAACTATCTCCAATTTATTCAACTGCTTCTCAGCCTCTAACAGCTCTAGAAACATCCCCTTACGCTGATCAAAAAGATCGGCTGCTGTCAGCAAATCTTTAACACGTACTTCATCATAACGAGCTGTTAACTCCTCAATATCAATCTTTAGATCAGAAACTTTATTCGATAAACTTGAATTTTCCATTCGCAATATTTTTTGCCCTGCAACCACGTGGCCACCATGGCGAACAAATACATGCGTGATAACACCCTCTTGACCTGCTCTTAATTGCTGCGATTCGTTTAAGAGGACCACTCCAGAAGGAGAAATTCCATATTGGAACTTCATGGCCATACCCAAGATAAAACAAACGCCGATACTTCCTAAAAGCACCGTAAAAAACCAACCTATTCTTTTCTCTCTTTTTGCTAATTTATACGTACCCACAAAACCACGAAAAAGCGGTAGCAACATTTGCTGGACTACAACCCATGCAGCCAATAAAACCCCAAAAACAAAAAACTTTGAACCCAAATAAAATACAATAAACAAACTAATAAAAATTCTATACGGAATAGCTAAAACCCCATATAAGAGCAACCATTTATATTCAAATTTAGCTATATAGTCAGTTTTCTTTGTTAATTTAAGAACATGTTTTATGAATAAACTACCAACAAGCTGTCTAGAACGGTTATTTAGATTAACAATAGATAAAACATCTGACAGCACATAGTATCCATCGAATTTCATTAGTGGATTAAGGTTAAATACCAATGCTGAAAAGCTGCCAATAAATGCTATGTCAAATAAAATGTCCGAAACTATCCCCACGTTATCAGAATAACACCACGCGACCCAAGCAATCATCGCTAAAAGCAACTCTACCAACATACCCGACAATCCGACTAATACTCTTTGGTACTTATCAGAAAAAAGGTAGCTAGAAGATGTATTTATATACGGCAAGGGCATTAAGACTAGAAAAATGATTCCGCACTCTTTCGACTCACCACCAAAATGCTTCAAAGTAAGGCCATGCCCTATTTCATGTAGTGCCTTTAAAACTGGATATATAAAGAGCATACAAAAAATATTGATTGGATCAAAAAATCGCGTATCCCAATGGTAGCTCACTTCACTAGCATGAGTTGGTATTAATGAAAGACTATAAAAAAACAAAACCGCATAAAAAAATAAAAAATATTTATTTAATAAAACATCTCCGACCACTGACAAAAAATCTAGTAATCTATTCGGATCAAACAGTGGAACTTTAATGGCCATAGGTTGTTTTAAATTTTTAATCCAGTGTTTTTTTTCTAATTCTTTTCCGTCCTCATAAAGAATACCCATGCTTAATAACTTAAGAATAACAGGAGAAATGTCATCTTTATTTAAACAACCATCCTTAAAATTATTATCCTCTATTGCCTCATGTAAAACTTCTGATAATTTCTTACAGCCGTCAAATAACTTTATAAAATTTATTACATTTTTATTACAACGAAAATAATGTATCTTCTCACTATCAGAAACAACAAACCAAGAACCTTCAGTCGTTTCTTGTTCAATATATTTCATTTGTAAATCAGCATGAAAAACAGTGCCCATTAAGTAATCAATACTTATTACTGTATCGACTTCACTCACAACCAAAACTTCCACACAATAATACGTAGCCAGTCAACAAAATGGTGAGATAGCACCCATGCTAATGAATAGCTACCTACATTAATACGAGCAACGCCCTCCATACCTGGGCGCAATAGTGTTAAAGAGTTCTCGGCTAATGTCGCTTCAGCCAAGTAGACGATCTTACTCCCTGCTTCAGAGAAAAGTGGAGAAGGCTTTAATAGCAACACATTAAAAGCAGTACCAGGAAGCGCTGACAATTTAAGTACGCCATTTTGGCCCTCTTTTATAAAGCGAATATCAGACTCTTGGACCTTTAGCATAACGCGATATTGATTTAATGGAGCCACTTGAAACAACAGATCTCCTGTTCCTACAGGAGCCCCCAAATCACGACTCAAATCTCCTGAAATAATGACCCCTGAAATTGGCGATGTTAATGAGGTTTTATTAAGTTTTAGTTCAATTTGCTTACGCTGCGCAGAAGCTTTCTTAAGCTTAGCCTTATATACATTTGAACGTCCGTAATCACGCTCCGCCAACGCTTTACGATAGCCCTTTTCATATTCTTGCTGCAGGCTGTTGACCTTAATAACATCGAGCCTAAGCTGCTGATCATCTAGCTCAGCAATAACACTACCCTTATCAACGCTATCACCCGCTTTTAATGCTGTAGATTTAATAAAGCTATCAAAGGGTGCCACTATAGACTTTTGAATCTTTCCTTCTATCCCAGCCGTAACGGGTATTTTATAACTTATCGGGATGCATAAAACGCCAAATACCACCAACGCAGCTATGCTAAAGCGTTTAATTTTAGGAACATCAAATTTAGCCTCATCCAACAACCGCTGTTTTTTTGTATTTTATTTTTCACTAATAATTTTTTTGACACTAATAGCAAAGAACAACACTGTTCCAATAAATGCTTGATCTCATCGCCTATGGCAGCTTCATCAAATAATTGGTCAACAGAAAAAAAAGCAATCAACTGCAAGCCATCAACACGTATGCTAAACACCCGATAAGAGGCTCCATTAGCGGTGCTTTTCAGCAGTTCTTCAAGAGCAGGGATAGACTCAAGTGCTTGACCGTTTCGAACGTCTAATGTTTCTAATACACTCGTAAAATCAAGCGACTGTAAATGTTTTTTAAATGGAATATCTTCAACACCATAAGATTCCACTAAAATGCATTCATCGGAATACATCATTAATTGGCAGCTATTCAAAGCATAATGCTCTGCGAGGTATCTAGACGCAGTCTTCAGCAGTGCATGTTGCTCAGGAGCAGATAAAAAGCTATTTAAGAGAGGTTGATGGGCTATGTGACTGCTCAGCATTTGAGACTTAAAAAGCTCTGTCAGCCAGCGTACTGACCAATTTATCAATCGTTTAATTGGCTCGACCGCATCGGGGGCAACATGAATGTTTAACGCAAGCACTGCCACTTGGTTTCCCGATACTTCTATTGGAGATATAACCGTTAGTGTAGGGGCGGTATAAAAAGTGACGAGCGAGCCACGCTCGGCGGCAAACTCCAAGTTTTCCATCAACTGTTTATCAGGCTGATCTGAATTTGGCCAACTGTCGAAGGCGTTAACTTCACCGTCTATGTATTTAAAAATGGCACTGCGTGTCTCTGGTACCATCTGACATACTAGGTCTAACCACTGCATATAAAGGGACAAATTAACTACTCACCTTTCTACAAAATACTTTATACATTCAAGTTAACTATAGTTGAAGCCCGCGCAACTACTGTATCTAAAACGCTTTATTTGCAATTAATTAAACATCAATTATAAAGACGATAAATTTCAGCTAGGCCTTGGTATATTGAGAACCTCTCCTAAAGTAGCGTACTCACTTCCGCCTAAGCGACTTATTGGGTCAACTGCAGCAGCATTGACTTCTAAGCGCCCCTTATCATTAGTCGCTGCTATTTTGCCATCCAACCAAACCTTCTCAATTACCCCAAAAACCAAATGCTGGCCATTATTGCCCATGGTTTTTTCTTCATAAAAACGACAGCACATAGCTATCTTGGGACCTATAACTCTTGGTAAGGAAAAACCTGCAACATCAGCGGTTTCTAAACCACATAAATCAATTTCAGACTCCCCCTCCTCTAATATAGCTGAACTTTTCGTCACGGCAGACGCCATGTCAGAGCTAGCAATATGGATAATAAAATTGCCACGCTCGAGTATATTTGTGTAAGTATCTTTCTCTGATCCATTCGGCTTCTTACCTACCGAAATCATCATGATAGGTGGATCGCTACAAACAGCAGAAAAATAAGAAAATGGTGCTAAGTTATACTTTCCATTTTGATGCTCAGTCAATACCCATGCTACCGGCCTGGGTATAATGATCTGTGTCAATACATGGTAAACAGAATTCATACTCATTAAGTCTAAGTCTAGTACCACAAAGCACCTCCGCAACAATCTAATAAATCATTTTTTTCAATAATTTAGAACGATTTTTTTGTTTTAATTTGCACTTGCAACATGAATACCCAAACATATAAATCCTTAATTGTATGAATATTAATACTCTTGACATTATAGATTAGATAGGCTCCATGAGAATATACTAATATTGACTTTTCAGAGGAGCGAGCCTACAGACCTAGCTCGCTAACCCATCGATTAACAATGGAGGATACACCATGTTAACTTATGAAGAATGCCTAGCGATGTGTGACGTAACACAAGACGAAGTATCAGCGATTGCTGAGCATGAGCATGTTGATCCGATAATTGCTTTAGCTATTGGTCAATATCTATGCTGCCATGAAGGTGAGCATATGATTAAGAAAATAATTATTGATGACATTAATCATGCCGAAAAAATTGGTAATATCGAGCATGCTGAAGTGCTGAGAAAAGTGTTGTCTCACTTTATAGCAACACACCCTGAAGGGGCTACTAGCGATGCCGCATAAGCCAGCACTTAATTACAAAGTTTGAAAACTGGCTGCTGTATTAGCGGCCAGTTCATCATAAACACACATTAATAAAAAAACCCGGACTAGCCGGGAAAAAAAGACCCGGATAAACCGGGCCACAAGCAAGAAAAGGGTGCGCAAATGACGCACCAAAAAGGCAAGGCCATGTCAGGCTTAACCAGAGGGAACCTAGAGCTGCTGTTCTAGCTGCGGAACGGCTTCAAAAAGATCCGCGACTAATCCATAATCAGCTACTTGGAAAATAGGGGCTTCTTCATCTTTATTAATAGCAACAATTACTTTTGAATCTTTCATTCCAGCTAAATGCTGAATTGCGCCCGATATGCCTACAGCAATATACAAGTCTGGAGCGACAATTTTTCCTGTCTGGCCAACTTGCATATCATTAGGTACAAATCCGGCATCTACAGCGGCACGTGAAGCACCTACAGCAGCACCTAACTTATCAGCAACCTTTTCAATAAGGGCGAAGTTCTCTCCATTACCCATACCACGACCACCCGATATAATAACGCTGGCCGATGTTAATTCAGGGCGGTCAGATTTCGCGATTTCAGCGCCAACAAACAAAGATGTTCCTGCATTTTTAGACAACTCAACTGACTGAATAGCAGCACTACCACCTTCAGCGTTCGCAGCATCAAACCCGGTAGTACGCACAGTAATAACTTTCGTTGCATCCAAAGACTGCACGGTAGCAATCGCATTACCCGCATAAATAGGTCTATCAAAGGTATCTGCACTATCGACTCGAACAATTTCAGAGATCTGAGCAACATCCATCAGAGCAGCTATACGCGGCATGAAATTTTTGCCTGACGTTGTCGCAGGAGCAACAATATGACTGTAATCTTTGCCTAGCTCGGGCACTAACAAAGAGATATTCTCAGCTAATTGATGCTCATATGCAGCATCATCAACTAAAACAACTTGGTCTACACCTTGAATTTTAGCGGCCTCATCTGCCACAGACTGACAAGCAGAACCGGCTACTAAGACGTGTACATCACCTCCCATCTGGGACGCAGCCGTTACTGTATTTAGCGTAGCTGACTTCAACTCGCTATTATCATGTTCAGCAATAACTAGAATAGCCATCAGATCACCTTCGCTTCATTCTTCAGTTTATCGACTAACTCCTCAACAGAAGCGACCTTAATACCTGCTTGGCGTTCTGCTGGAGGTGCTACTTTAACCAATCGAGTATGAGCTTTAACTTCCACACCTAGATCAGCTGGAGTTTTGACATCTAATGGTTTTTTCTTTGCTTTCATAATATTCGGCAAAGAGGCGTAGCGCGGCTCATTCAAACGCAAATCAGTTGTAACAATCGCGGGTAATGTCAGCGACACGGTTTGCAAACCACCATCAACCTCACGAATCACCTGCGCTTTATCACCTTCGATTTTAACTTCTGAAGCGAATGTGCCTTGAGGATAACCGGTCAACGCCGCCAGCATCTGACCTGTTTGATTATTATCCGTGTCAATAGCCTGCTTACCCATAATGACTAATCCAGGCTTTTCTTCTGCAACAACCTTTTGCAACAATTTAGCAACCGTTAAGGACTCAAGAGCATCATCCGATTCAACTAGAATTGCACGATCGGCGCCCAAGGCTAAAGCCGTACGCAACTGCTCTTGGCACACCTTACTACCCAAAGAAACAACTACCACTTCATTAGCTATTCCGGCTTCTTTCAAGCGAACGGCTTCTTCCACAGCAATCTCACAAAAAGGATTCATTGCCATTTTGACATTGTTCAAATCAACATCACTATTATCAGACTTCACACGCACTTTTACGTTGTAGTCGATGACGCGCTTGACAGTTACCAGAACTTTCATTGCGGTTACCTTTTATTTTTAACTTAAAGATAAGTGCTTATAAACTCGCACAAGCACATAGGTATATTCCCCTATATTAACGATCTTCATCATTATTTCAAGCTAACTTCATTAATCTAAGGTCTAATTTGGTCAAAAATGAGTTTATAAAGATACGGGTTTTTACTTATAATATGAACAATAAAAAATGACGGCCTCCAATGGGAAGCCTGATACATATAAGTAATTGAGGGGAGAGACAAACCGTGGAACGCGAATCGATGGAATTTGATGTTGTCATCGTAGGCGCTGGGCCCGCTGGATTATCCGCAGCCTGTCGTTTTATGCAGATGGCAAATGAGCAAGAACAAGAACTCACTGTATGTGTCGTTGAGAAAGGCTCTGAAGTTGGCGCCCATATCCTGTCCGGTGCTGTCGTTGAATCGCGCGCTTTGGATGAACTTTTCCCGGATTGGAAAGAACGTGGCGCCCCGCTTAATACCGCTGTCACAGACGACGAGCTGTACCTGCTAAAAGATAATGAAAAAGCGACCAAGCTGCCGAATGCTTTTATTCCCAAAACCATGCATAACCACGGTAACTACATTGTTAGCTTGGGTAATCTGACACGCTGGTTAGGTGAGCAAGCAGAACAGCTAGGCGTTGAGATCTTCCCAGGATTTGCTGCATCTGAAGTCCTGTTTAATGACGATGGTAGCGTGAAAGGAATTGCCACCGGCGATATGGGCGTGGCTGAAGACGGTTCTGAAAAAGATGGTTACATGCCTGGTATGGAACTGCACGCTAAATACACCTTGTTTGCTGAAGGTTGTCGTGGCCATCTGGGTAAACAGCTTTACCAAACCTTTGGTTTGGATAAAGACGCGGATGCACAGCATTACGGTATCGGTATTAAAGAGCTGTGGGATATTGATCCTGCCAAGCATAAACCTGGTCTGGTGCTTCATGGCTCGGGCTGGCCGCTAGAAGGCGGCACCAGCGGTGGTTTCTTCCTTTACCATGCTGAAAACAACCAAGTGGTTGCTGGGTTAATTGTTGATCTTAACTATGCGAATCCCTATGTGAGCCCGTTTGATGAGTTCCAACGCCTCAAGCACCACCCGGTACTCAAACAGTATTTAGAAGGGGGTAAGCGTGTTTCTTACGGTGCGCGTGCCATTGCTAAAGGTGGCTTCAATGCCTTGCCCGAGATGACCTTCCCTGGTGGTCTCGTGATCGGTTGTAATGCCGGCACATTGAACTTTGCCAAGATCAAAGGTACTCATACGGCCATGAAGTCCGGCATGATTGCCGCCGAAAGTGTCTTTGAAGCCCTCAAAGCTGGCTGCACGGGTGGTAAACAGCTCGAAAGTTTCAATACGGCCTTTAAGGCCTCGTGGTTGCACGATGAGCTATATCGCTCACGCAACTTTGGCCCGGCCATGCATAAGTTTGGCCCCTACCTCGGTGGCGCGTTCAACTTTATTGACCAGAACATCTTCGGTGGTAAGTTGCCCATTACACTGCGTGATAATCATGAAGATTATGCACAAATGCGTCTGGCCAAAGAATTCACACCTATCGACTATCCGAAGCCCGATGGTGTGCTGAGCTTTGATAAACTGACGTCGGTGTTTCTCTCCAATACCAATCATGAAGAGAACCAGCCGTGCCACTTAGCACTCAAAGACAGCAGTGTACCGTTAGCGAAGAACCTTCCCTTATATGCAGAGCCTGCACAGCGTTATTGCCCGGCAGGGGTTTATGAAGTAGTTGAAGATGAGGCCGGTGAAACCAGCTTCCAGATCAACTCTCAGAACTGCGTACATTGCAAAACCTGTGATATTAAAGACCCGTCTCAGAATATCACTTGGGTGACGCCTGAAGGCGGTGGCGGTCCTAACTACCCTAATATGTAAGGTCGAATATATTTAGTTGCTTAGCAGACAAGTAACTATTCATAATGACATTTAGTACTAAAAAGCCCGGTTATCCGGGCTTTTTTATTATCACAACATCATGAATGATTGAAGCGTGGACTATAACCGCTTAAATTAAGACTAAGCTCTTAATATAAAATAAAAATAAACTCACTATGCCTATTAACAACAATACCGTAAGTTATGATGAAGCCATATGGACTGCCGTAGGCTACATCCCTAAGGGCAAAGTAGCTACATACGGCCAAATAGCTGCGATTGCTGGGTTCCCTAGAACAGCCCGGGCCGTTGGCCGAGCTTTATCTAAGCTACCAGAAGATACACAAATACCATGGTTTAGAGTTATCAATGCTAAAGGTGAAATTTCTTTCCCCATCGATAGTGATCGATATGATATCCAAAAACAGCATTTAGAAGAGGAACTGATCATCGTAAGAAATGGAAAAGTAGACTTAAAATCATATCGCTGGGAAATATAATTGGCTCTTTAGATAATTAATCCTTAAGCAATAGGTTTGAGGGTCGATAGCAAATATATCAAGTTCATTAGATGCAAAATATGGACAAAAAAACTCTCGAATCAGATAACGCAGAATTAAAACGTGCCCTTAGACTTACAGCAAAAAAAATAGAGCACGACGAAACCATTCTCAATCGCTTTTTTGATATTGAGCTACGTCTGCTTGCCTGCCATAAACTATCTGATCTTTTAGATATATTACTTAATCATTTCAGAAAAATTTTCAGATTATCTGCTGTATCAATTATACTTTTTGACCCCGAGCAGATTGCACGCGACTTACTAGAAGAGATTCCTGAAACCGATCGAGCCAGACTTAAGCTAGAGCCTGACCAGCGCCTTTTACGCCAGCTCTACCCTAACAGCAGATTACATGCCGGTGAAATAGACTTAAATACACGCAAAAAAATATTCCCTGATAACCCATATATTCTCAGTGTTGCGATGCTTCCTTTGATTCGCCAAAACTGCTTAATTGGAAGTCTACATCTAGGCGCTCAGGACATTCACCGTTATACCATCGATTACCGCTATGACTATCTAGCGCATCTTTCCTCAGTTATCTCAGTCTGTATAGAAAACTGTATTAATCATGAAAACTTACACCGTCTCAGCATTATCGACATGTTGACCAGCGCTCATAATAGACGTGCGTTTGATATGGAAATTGTGAAGGAAGTTACACGCTCAAACCGAAATAAAGAACCCCTAAGCTGCTTGTTTATCGATTTAGACCATTTCAAGAAAGTGAATGATATACACGGCCACCAAACCGGTGACCGAGTGCTAAGAACAATCGGACTTTTATTAAAACAGCTACTACGCAAAACAGATTTGGTAGCACGTTATGGTGGTGAGGAGTTTGCCATCCTTTTACCTAGTTGCGCACAACAGCAGGCAAGCATGGTTGCCGAAAATCTTCGTAGTAAAATTGCACTGCAAATTTTTCGTAGTGTAACGGGTACACCCTTTCGCATTACCACATCGCTCGGCTATTCTACCTACTTCCCCGAGCAAACTGAAAATGAAAAAGATCAAAAAAAACAAGCCGACTTGTTACTCCACAAATCAGACAAAGCACTATACGAAGCCAAACGAACAGGTAGAGATCGTGTTTGCTACCAGGGTTATTCTAACCACTCAACTAACACGACCAACACCGATAACGCTACGAGTTAATATCTCTCATCAACTCAACATATAATGCTTTATATTCTTCAGCTTGCTTCTCGCCAAACAGCGGATCCTCTTGAACAGGAAGCCCAGCTTCAACAGCACTCCAATCAGCATCGCTAGCCACTTGGCTAAGCACAGGAAACACCTTTGCCTCTTCAAAATCTAAGTGGTTTTTTTCATTGCGAACAAATTCTTCTAACTTTTCAATGAACTCATTCATCGGCATTACTGCATCATGTAAAATCCCATCAATGGACTCCAATAAAGCATGCGCATAGCCTTTTAAATTAGCATGGGCGTTTTCACACTCCTGCATCACCCCATCAAGTTTGCCATTTCGGCCTTTAAAAAAGGTAAACATTTTATCTTCTTTGGGATGATGATAACCCTCAGCGTATGTCGCTATATATCCAATAACATCCGCCATCAGCCCAAAATTTGGCTGTCCCCCGTCCTTTAACTTGATGATTTTCTTATCTAAAATATCAAGCAGCTTAATTAAATTAACATGATCTTGATGCAGCTCTGATACAACTGTCATGTCACCACCTCCTAATAATTGATATATACACTATAACCCAAGCACAATAGATTCTTTTGACAGAAATCAATGCTTCAGGACTTCAACGGCTTAAGGTGTATATAAAAAAATTTGATAATCTAGCGCGTCAAATAAACCATTACTGTAAAAACATACAGATCCGAGATTCTTCGATAAGTTCAAATGAGTGTTGCTAGCTGCGCAAGGGAGGTATAACGATAATCTGTTAGTTCTGGCCACTGAAGGTCATGATTGGTACTGATATGAGCAGTTTTACAGCCTGCTGCCCGACCCGCCATAAGATCATATTTATAATCACCAACCATGACGGAGTCTGTCGCCGGTACTCCCCAGAAAGAAAGTAGTTTATCTATCCCATGAGGATCAGGTTTTGGCAAGGCATCATCTCGTCCAATGATGCACGCTTCGTCAAAATACTCTGATAAATTTAATACAGATAGTGACAACTGCGTAAAAGCTTTGGTGTTACGCGTTACAATACCAAGCTGACATTTTTTCTCAGATAAGCTCTCAAGCAATGAATAAACGCCAGGTGCCGATTTAGCTTGTAAAGCATAAAAATGTTCCAATTGATCAAGGCGCTCAGTCTTTTTCTGACGTACTGATGGCGACAAATCAGCTAAGTGCTGCAAGATATCTTCATCTGGCGAAATCATTAACTCTTTTCTAATGTACTCAAAATCATGAACAGGTAGCGTGAGCGTCCCATCAAGATCAAAAATCCAATATTCACAGCATTTAAAAAAACTAGGCATGTGATTAGTTCTCTGTAATCGATAAACGCTTCAATAATAGATCAACTTTTCCTTCCACTCTTTGGAGGACAATTTGACGTTGCTCAACACTGGCATCCTCAATAAGGTATCGCTCTAGCTTTTCAAGACTATCTTGACTGTCTTTTAAGGTATGCAAGAGATTACGGGAACGCTTCTTAGTGCTATCGGTGATCTGCGCAAAACGCCCTAATGTACGTTGCAGCTGATCATCTAGATCATGAATATGCTGTGCAACAGCCAACATATCGTTACTTAAAGAGTGGTTGATACTTCCAACTTGCGATTCAAGCTGACTTACCGCTGTACGAAAACGAGATAAAAATTTATCACCTTCACTATCCATAAAAATTAATAGTAATTCTTCTGGGTAAAGGGCACGATTTCGCCCTTCCGCTCTAATGGAATACTCGCCACGGGGTGAGCAATAAGGCTTTAAAAGACCTGAGGGTACTTCGATCCTCATAATGGCTCGTGCTTTTAAGTTCTCAACAAAAATTTGAACATCGACGTTTGGATAACAATCGGTTGCTTTATTTATTACCATCAAGCGCGCGTTATCATCGACTTCGCAACCAACAATCTTGCCTCTTTGCAGACCATCGGTGGTTGTATACTCATCCACTCCAATCAACAAAGTACCGCCATGTGGAGCATTAGCTAGCGCCACAATATCGCTACTTTTTACACCACTTACATCACGCTTGAAATCCACATTCGCAGTTTCTGTTGATGCCAACATCTGACGAGAACGCTTCGTCAAATGTTGGTATTCACGCTTAACCGGCATGAGACAACGGCTTACTGATATAAACTGTCATTAAATGGATCGAGCGGCGCTTCCAGCATTTGATCATCACGGAAATACAAAATACGGCCTTCAAACTTTAAGCCCTTACCGGCAAACCATCTGTCCGTATCTCCGCGCCCCTCTTCTGCTGCTCCAACTTTCATTGAAGCCATCATAATACGATAGAAATACAAACCAAATAACGCTGCCGAAGCGCCAAGAAAGAAGTCTGACGCTAACGCAAATAATAATGCTAAAACACCTGCAACCCATACCCGGCTTGCCCGAGCTTCTTTTGCTGTTTCGTTTGCTATTTCATATTGATCTTGAAATTTAAGATAGCGTCGAAAATTTTGTTGTAGATTAAACTTATCTTCAGATGAAAGCTTTCGGTCCATCGGCACACCTATAATTCAGTATTATTTTTGAATGAGTGATGTGTATGACTCACAAACCACTCGATTAGTTCTATCACGCTAAGCTTTTACTCACAACCTCGAATACATCTCTAGATAACTCTCCACTATCCATAATTCTTTGTAGCTGCTTTCGCATAATATCCTGCCTATCAAGATTATAGCGCTTCCAACGCGTAAGTGGAGTGACTAACCGAGAAGCAATTTGAGGGTTTAGACTATTGAGTGTAATAACCTGCTCAGCAAGAAAACGGTAACCACTACCATCAATCGCATGAAAGTTAACTGGGTTTAATGAACAAAAGCTTGCGATTAAACTACGTACCTTATTAGGGTTTTGTAGGTTAAATGCCTCATGCTTCATTAAATTTTCAACTTGAACAAGCGCTCCTCTCTGAGGGTTAGACGCTTGCACAGACAGCCATTGGTTAACCACCAGCGGCTGGTCAATCCAACGCTGATAGAATTGATCAAGTATCACTTCACCCGCTTTCACAAAGTTAGAATGAACCACAAGGCTTAATGCCGCCTGACTATCCGTCATATTATCGGCCTCATGGAATTGAACCAATGCTAATTCAAGATATTCCTGCTTCCCTGTCGCCATCAAATAGCTCAAACAAGTATTACGCAATGAGCGCCGGGCAATGCTATCCGCACTGGGAGAATAGGCATCAGTTGACGTGCAAACTTTATAGGTAGAATAAAACTCAGTTTCGAGCTGGTTAGCCAAATGCTGACGCACAAACTGACGCGCTTCGTGAATAGCATCTACGTCAATAACATCAGCTAGCTCGCTTAAATAGGCTTCAGAGGGCAAGGTCAGCACTTTAGCTACCATTGCCTTGTCTAAGTCTTTATTATCTAAAACAACCTTAAAAGCGTCCCCCAGCAGCAAACCCAGCTGAAGCTCTTTGCCTTGCCCAAGGTCTGCGACCAATGATTGAAGGATATCAACGCCTAATTTTTGTGCTGCTTCCCAACGACTAAAGCCATCACTATCATGACTCATCAAAAACGTTAAATTATCCCGCGAATAAGGGTAATTTAATTTAACCGGTGCCGAAAAGCCGCGCAACAATGAGGGAACCGGCTTCTCATGAATACCACCAAACTCAAATGTCTGCTCAGCATGGTGCAACTCTAATACTTGTGTTGTCTCCCCATTTGGTAATACCAAGTCACCACCCTGACTATCCAAGAGCCCAATCGCTATAGGTATATGATAAGGCTGCTTAACCTCTTGACCGGGCGTCGCCGGGCAAGATTGAGAAATAGTTAATTTATAAGTTTTAGTCTCGCTATCAAATGCATCTGTGATATTCAGTACCGGGGTTCCAGCTTGATTATACCAATGCCTGAACTGCACCAAGCTCTTCCCCGAAGCATCTTCCATTGCCTTCACAAAGTCTTCTGTTGTGACCGCCTGCCCATCATGCCGGTCAAAGTACAGATCGCTTCCTTTACGAAAAGCATCAGCTCCCAACAACGTATGAATCATTCGAACAACTTCAGCACCTTTTTCATAGATTGTCATGGTGTAAAAGTTAGAGATTTCGATAAACGATGCGGGTAAAATTGGATGGGCCATAGGACCTGCATCCTCAGCAAATTGAGCAGTGCGTAGTAGCGCCACATCTTCTACTCGTTTTACTGTCCGTGAATTCATATCTGCAGAAAATTCTGCATCACGAAAAACGGTAAAACCTTCTTTCAAGCTCAGCTGAAACCAGTCACGGCAAGTTACACGGTTACCAGACCAGTTATGAAAATACTCATGAGCGACGACACCTTCAACACGCTGAAAACCTAGATCCGTGGTGGTTTCAGGGCTGGCAAGCACACAGGAGGTATTAAAAACGTTTAAACCTTTATTTTCCATCGCTCCCATATTGAAAAAGTCGACGGCAACAATCATATAGATATCTAGGTCATACTCACGACCGTATACCTGCTCATCCCAACGCATTGCATTGATTAGTGACTGCATTGCGTAATCAAGCTTATCTAAATCTTTATCCGCCGCATAAATGCGTAGTGCTACATCACGTCCACTGAGCGTTTGGTACTGATCTTCAATAAGCTTCAAATCACCGGCAACCAAGGCAAACAAATATGCAGGTTTTGGGTGTGGGTCTTCCCATGTTATCCAGTGACGCCCTTCATCTGCTTCACCTTCAGCTACAGGGTTTCCATTAGAGAGCAAAACGGGGTAAGCATCTTTATCTGCTTCAATCGTGGTTGAAAAAACAGACATAACATCAGGCCGATCAAGATAAAATGTGATACGCCTAAAGCCTTCGGCCTCACATTGGGTACAGTACACACCATCAGACCGGTACAAGCCCTCAAGCGCTGTATTTTGATCAGGATGAATCTCTGTTACCGTTTCTAGTAAAAATTGATCTGGAACACCTGAAACAACTAAGCCCTGCTCATTGCGTTGAAAATCACTTTCATTCAGAACATGCTCGTCAACAGAGATTCGACAAAGCAATAATGACTTATCTCCCTGCAATACCAGTTCACGCGTCACATCCTGTGATTCGGGGTTACGGCGCATTTTTAAGCGCGCTTTAACTAAGGTTTTGTCAGGCTTAAGTTCAAAACGTAACTCTGTATGATCTATCAGAAACACGGGAACTTTATAATCTTTCAGGTAGATAACTTCAGGCTGTTGGGTCATATAAACACTCTCAAAAACTAAGCTTACTATTCTGAGCTAAGTTCTATCTGATAGGACGTAAATTTACGTAAATTAATTACACCAGTATCCAAAATCAGGTACTGTCCTTTAATACCAAGCAACACCCCTTCAACATCAGGCGTTTTATCCAAATTATGTGACACTACTTTCGTTGGATATTGGATAACTGGATACTCAATGGCGAGCACCTTGCTGTCATGTAAAGGCTGAATAGCCTGTATTCCATGAACATCCTGTAATGCTGTAATCTCAGCCATACACTGCTCTAGCATTTCATCACGTTTCAACTCAAGGTCGAGCACAGCAACTTCGCCTTTTAGCATTGCTCTCCAGTTGGTACGGTCAGAAATATGCTTGCCATAAATACGCTCAACCAAACCAGACTGAAGACGCGTCTGTACATTGAAAATAGGTAAGGCTTGAATTGCACCTTGGTCAATCCAACGTGTAGGGACCTGTGTTCCTCTTGTAATACCAACTTTTACCCCTGAAGAGTTCGCAAGGTAAACCGTGTGTGGAACAAAGCAATTACGCTCACCCCAATCGGAATCTCGGCATGTACCCTCCTGAAAATGGCACTTTTCAGGACTCATAATACAAACATCACATTGCGGCAAACGTTTAAAGCAAGGGTAACAGAAGCCCTGGCTAAAGCTCTTCTTAGTTTTTTTACCACAATTTAGGCAGTTAATCTCTCCTAAAGAACGTATGTGGACCTTCTTTTCTAATAACTGATTCATAGCAATTTTACTATCGCCCAGCATCAGCGAGTATACGACTTTGTCAGCCAGCTCTGTGTGCATTTTACTTAATGCACCGGTACCTAGTATCTGCATGTAACCGTCTTAACTAATGAGTATTAATGATTTTTAAAACATCTGCTGCCAATGGATCAGACCCATGCTTAGCACCATTGTTCTTAGTGCGATCGATATAGCCTGTACGCTGTTCTTCAGGCAGGTTTTGATCATAAGCAATAACAGCACGCATACACGTTTCACGCTGCTCTGCTGACAGCTTTTGCCCCGTAGGCCACTTACCCAACTCAATTGCACGCTTAAGTGACTGATGAATTTCAGGTGTCATGTTAGCGATAAGCTCTTCATATTTCACAGTAGTACCCTCGTAAAAAGCTGTAATTCTTAAAGTTCAGTTTCACGCTTGAATATCCCCTGAATTAGAGGGACAGCCAGCAAGCCTGCAATCAATCCTGCCAAGTGAGCAGTATTTGCTATTGAACCAAAGCCAATGGCCTCTAATAGGCCGGTGTAACCAATAACTAACCAAAAAACCATAAAAATCATAAGTGATGGCGGAAAACCAAAAAACGCAACGCGTGCTTTCTTATCCCACAACCATGTGTAGGCAAGAATCGCGAACACCACGCCTGACAGACCACCGAACAAAGGCCCTGAAATCCAAAATTGCGCTATGTTGGAAACAACAGCTGACCACAAGATGACAACAATAAATATCCTTGCACCTTGCAACTGCTCTATACGCCTTCCTATAACCCATATCCACAACGCATTAAATAAAATATGCGGCAAATTAAAGTGCATAAAAATAGGCGTAACAAAACGCCATATTTCAAATGACCGAAGCGACTCCAGCAAATGCGTATAAATCAGATTCTGCCCTTCAAGGCGATAATCAGTAATTGTTAGCCAATGCATCAGGCTGTTTTGATTACCAAACCCTATTCCAAAAGTTATTACAGCGCTCAAAATCAACAAACCAATGGTCAGAGGAAAAGATAAAGGATTAAGGCGTTGCCGCAACGGTCTCTTCACTTTAATGCTTGATAAATCACCGCCATTACGCCACTGCTCATAGATAAACCGAACCCGCTCGACATTAACGTGTCGAGGAACCCAAAGTGACTGACTCTCGTCATCTTCAAGAATACGATGAGGAATTTCGTGCTGCCAAAGAAACTCTGCAAACTCTTGCAAATCATCGCTTAATGTAACTTCGAACACTTTTATCATAAATATTTTACTTATATGACCACTTATTAATCAGGCTTTTTAATTTCGGCGCGCACATCGACCCAAACAAATTTATCTGAGCTTAATTGAGCTTCAAAATCGTATCGATAAGCAACCAGCTTGCCGTACTTGACCGCCGAGTAATCAAGGCACGCTATGTTACTGCTGACCGGATGCGGCTCTCCTTCACACCAGTAATGACCAATGAAAAGTGGCTTTTCACTTTCACCGTAGTGCACAAGATCTTGGCGATTACCTTCAGACAACTGAGTTCTCGCTATATGCTCAGGCAACGGATCAGGCTGAAACACAACATCAATAAACTGCTCAGGCTCAACTGCCCAAAATTTAGTTCTAAAAAAACGTCGCTTAAAACCATCACGGCTCACCATTACTTCATCATTGGGCAACCTTAGATGCGTACCACGTAATAAACGGTCCATCAAAACCCATTCAAACGTATCAGGAATAGCAGATCGATGTAAGAAGTCATCATTAATGCGGTTTCCACCCAACTGAGATTTAAACTGTTCTATCAACCCATGATGCCAACATGCATGAATGACCCGAAAATCATCCAGCTCAAGAAACAATGGCATCTCTTTTATCCACTCAAGGAAGCTTCGCTTATCCTCTGGATATGGGTCTAGCTGCTGCAATGTTTCTTGAAGTATGCGTCGATGCCGCTGCGTATGCTCCCTAAGGTAAGGTTGCTTTTGCGGGGTTCGGCTAGGCGTACAATAGCAGAGAAGATTATATTCATGATTGCCCATCACTATTTGGGCATGCCCCGCATCAACCATATCACGCACGATATGCAGCGCTTCACGAATATGAGGTCCACGATCGACAATATCGCCTAAAAAGATAACCTGACGACGAGGATGAAAATAAATGCCATTCTTTTTACTGTAGCCTAGACGTGCAAGCAGCATCCGCAAGCTAAGACCGCAGCCATGAATGTCTCCTATCAGGTCGTAACCCTCAAAACGTCTCACACTCACATCACCTCCCCAACTTCGTACCCCAGCCCAGCTTTTCTCGGCAGGTACGGTAGAAATCATAGTTCAAGGGATGCAGTAATTTAAGTTTATGCGGCTTTTTATGGATAGTGATCACATCACCAGGCGCTAAACTGATGTTGATTTGACCGTCACACGATACTGTAGGATAGGTCTCGTTTTCTTCACTAATCACTAACTTCAGCTCACTGTTACCATCAACAACAATAGGGCGACTCGACAATGTATGCGGAAACATTGGTACCAGTACAATAGCATCCAGTTTAGGGTGCATAATAGGACCGCCACCTGATAACGCATAAGCAGTAGAGCCTGTGGGAGTTGATACAATCAAACCATCAGATTTCTGCGTGTAAACAAATTGCCCTTCAATATACAACTCAAATTGAATCATTCGTGTAGCTTTGCCTGGATGAAGAACACAATCATTTAGCGCCGTCCCTTCCCCAATGGGCTCCCCCGCTCGCTTAACAATCATATCTAACAAAAAGCGACTCTCTACGGTATATTTTCCTTCCAGAACCTCAGAAACCTTCTCTTCAATTTCGTTAGGGGATATATCTGTCAGAAATCCTAAGTTACCGCGATTAACACCCAACACAGGGACATGACATTGAGCCAATGCTCGTGCCGCACCTAATAGGCTACCATCACCACCAACAACAATAACTAAGTCACAAATCTCACCCATCATTTTTTGTTTACAAATTTGCTGTCCATGCCCCGGCATCATTTCAGCATTACGCTCATCAAGAATCGTATTCAAGCCTCGATCTTGTAAAAACCGCATCAAGTGCTTAAGCGTATCGATCACAGGCTTACTACCCAACCGACCGATTAAGCCGATATTACGAAAATGATCCATCTCGTTACCCTTTATACTGATATGAACAGGTCGAATTAGTACTTACATGATTACCGGCTTAGTAAAAGTTTTCAAGCACTTACACTATCGATCGTCGCCCCTGCAGCCCCCCCCGTGTGCAATAAAGCTACCGTTGCACCCACGGGAAACATATCCTGCTCTACTTTTTCCAAAAAACGGCGCAGTAACTTTGAGGTATAAACAGGATCAAAAAGTATCTGAAACTGTTCTTCCATAGCCAGCCAATGCGCTTTGTGCTCTTGACTAATTTTCCCATATCCGCCGTAGTGTGCATCAAGATCTAACGACCAAGAGCACTGAGTATCGACACCTGCGATCTTTAATAGTTTCAGAACGTCATCCTGAAGAAAACCAGCGCCTTTAAGCACAGGAAAACCTTCAAGCTTCACACTAGCTGGAGCTTCGCTAATCAAACCGGCCAATGTTCCGCCAGTACCACAAGCACATAACAAGTAATCAAGGCTCGGTTGTTGCGCTAGAATATCGCGCATCAGCTCAGCGACACCCTGAACAGCCAATGCGTTAGAACCACCTTCAGGGATAATCGCACCACTTCCTATATCTTGCTTTAACTTATCTTGCCATATTGTGTCATGGCGCATTCGGTAGTTGGCACGATCGACAAAATGCAGCTGCATTCCCCACTTTTGAGCATCCACCAACATCGGATTACTCACCTCTTCTCCGCGGATAACCCCAACAGCGTTTATACCTAGCTGCTGAGCAGACCATGCCAATGCATGAATGTGGTTAGAGTATGGACCACCGAAACTTATAACGCGTGAGACATTCTGCTTACATGCAGCCAAGAGGTTGTATTTTAGCTTAAACCACTTATTTCCGCTGATGAGCGGATGAACCAAGTCAGCTCGAACGATGAGTACCTTTAGCTTTTTTTCAACAAAGAGGGAAAGCTCAAGAGGCTCGATAGCTAACGGAGCATGGGCATCAAAAAGGTCAATAATCGCCACCTAATAGACAAACTAAAAATAGTTAAATTAATTAGGCATATCTTATTGTAATAAAAAGAACTTAAACAGGTTATAAGATCAATAAACTAAGGTAATTACTGAAATATCAAAACGAAAATAAGAAAGCTAAAGGAAGGTTAAATTTTCACTAACTGACTAGAAGCGTCAGCTTGAAAGATTATGGTGGGCGTGGAGAGGTTCGAACTCCCGACATTCGCCTTGTAAGGGCGACGCTCTCCCAACTGAGCTACACGCCCACAATCTATTGGCTGTATTTTTATCCTAATAAAATCAGCACCTTGACTTTACTAGTGGCGGAATGGACGGGACTCGAACCCGCGACCCCCTGCGTGACAGGCAGGTATTCTAACCAGCTGAACTACCACTCCGTTTTCATTCTGAAGTGTTACACACCCCTTGAATGAGGTGCGCATTTTAAATACTTTCCCTGCATTGTCAAACGTTTGCAGCAAAAAAACCTATATATTTTTATCATCCGCTAAAACAAAGGGAACATTTGCATTCTAATGACTCTATCAAGGAAAAGTGACGCCATTTATTACGAAACCACCACTGTGCGTACCAACCATGACCTTGAAGCCAGGCTTGCTCAAAAAACACCCAATCTAAAAAAATCTAAGGCTTTCAAGCATGAACTGCAAAAATAGACACATCAAAAGGTATGCCAAACCATCTATAAATAGTGTACCCATAGAGCAAAAAGCACTAAAGTGAATGCCAATAGCATAGAGACCACAAGAGCTTCGCAATAAACAATGCAAATTTCAGATGCCCTAGACAATTTTGTAACCGCATGGCAGGCGTTTCATGACAACACGCCCCCCACTATTACGTACGATTCTGAATGGCCTTCACACTGCTACAACACCTCATCTCCACAAGAAGGAGAGATTGTTTCGTGGCAACCACGAAAACAAACCATTGCATGTGATGTATTTACTCGCCTTGGGGAAGCACTAGAAACGACCATCCACCCCGACATTATTGCTTACTACACTTATTTATGGTCGGACCACCTTGATGCAGCAGCACCTGACGGAGACCTAACACTTTTACAAGTATGGAATGAAGAAGATATAGAACGCTTGCGCGCAAACCTAATTGGCCACGCGATGGTTAAAGTGAAGAAAAAGCTACCGCTAACATTGTTTTTTGCGTGCACCGAACCCGACGATGGCATGCTGAGTCTACTCAATGATGATGGTAGCATTTGGCTAGAATATCCGGGTAAAAAGCCTGTGAAGAAAATAGCAGAAAACCTGAGCGAATTTCTTAACCAGTTAACTCCACGCTAACAACATACCCGCTACCAACCCACCGTAAATGATAACAGCCGGCTAATATGGCACAGGGGCCTTTGCGATTCCGCGTGCCATTCGTTGAAAGCCTCTTGTACAGCCAACAGATCTTTTTTACCCGTTGGCCTTTTATCGACAACCCCCTGCGCTTTTAACGCGGCAACCACGTCATCTGTTAGCACAAAGGTATCTTTACCTATCATGCGCAAAAAGTAAGCACCAGAGTTACCACCCAAATGAGAGCCGTTTTTCTTAAGCTCACTCCACAAACCAACAATGTCATCTTCAGGCCAATCGGCTATCCACTGAGCACAACTGCCGTGCTTTTCAGCTATTTCCAGCATCATTACTGCATTCAACCTTGTCGCCTTTAACTTCCCCCAGTGCCTTATGATTTGATCGTTTTGCATTAGATTTTCTAATTGATCGTCATTCATTAAAGCAACTTTGTAAGGGCTAAAGCCATACAGCGCCTTCTCAAACGCGGGCCACTTACTATCCACTAAGGAATGCTTTAAACCGGCACGAAAGACACGCCTTGTTAATGTCGAGAAAATAAAATCATCATCAATGCTTGCTAATGCCGAATTTGACATAGGGCTTGGCAGTAGAGACTCCAAAGATTCTCCCTTGTGCTGCAACGCATGCTCATATAACCACTGAAATTTTTTCACTCTTACTCTTCTTTAAAATTCTAACAACACTGAATTGACACGATAACGCAAACAGGTAAATTAAAGCATATCTCAGCTCCAATGCAGCAAGCACTATAGAGCTCGAAAAAAAAGAACAACTTTTCACACCTTTCTACTTTGATGCCGCCCTCTTCATTTACCACCGCTCTTCTGGCTTGCTCACTTTGTCTTTATATATTGTTTGGGCTCTAAGCACATCTTTAATATCTAACTCGCCTACTGAATTACTTAACTTATAAATCATCGTAAAAACATCCCTAATTAAACCCTAGCAAGCCGCTCAGCTGTTCTTTTCATATATAAAAAAGCGTATGATTATCAACCTTTTTATAATTTAAAATTCGCTTATCGGTACAAAAACAGACACGATAAGCTACGGGATTGTTAACATGCCAGTTATCAGAAAATCGAACAAGCTGATTAACGTTTGCTACGATATCCGAGGGCCAGTGCTCCAGGAAGCAAAACGTTTAGAGGAAGAAGGCAACCGCATCTTCAAACTCAATATCGGCAACCCTGCACCATGGGGTTTTGAGGCACCTGAAGAAATTGTTCAGGATGTAATCCGCAATTTACCTGCATCTCAAGGGTATTGTGACTCAAAAGGTTTGTTCGCCGCCCGTAAAGCCATCATGCAAGAATGTCAAAGACAGCAGATCACCAACGTGACTGTTGAGGATATTTATATAGGTAATGGTGTTTCTGAGCTCATTGTCATGTCAATGCAAGGCTTACTGAATGATACTGACGAAATGCTCATCCCATCACCAGACTACCCTCTATGGACAGCGGCTGTGAGTCTTGCTGGTGGGAACCCAGTACATTACATCTGTGATGAGGAATCTGGATGGATTCCTGATATTGATGACATGCGCAGCAAAATCACAAAAAACACCCGCGGGATAGTCGTTATAAACCCCAACAACCCGACCGGTGCTGTTTACCCAAAAGCCGTGTTAATGCAGATTATGGAGCTCGCTAGAGAACATAATCTAATTATTTTTGCCGACGAAATTTATGACAAGATCATCTATGACGAAGCTAAACACGTTTCTCTTGCATCACTCGCTGACGACATTCTTTGCCTAACATTTAATGGCCTATCCAAAACATACAGAGCTGCTGGTTTTCGCTCTGGCTGGGTAATTGTTAGCGGACCAAAGCATCGCGCACGCGACTATATTGAAGGGCTAGACATGCTCAGCAATATGCGCCTATGTGCAAATGTCCCCTCTCAACACGCAATACAGACCGCGCTTGGTGGATACCAAAGTATTAATGAGCTGATCGTACCTGAAGGCCGCCTTTATGAGCAGCGCGACCTTGCATGGAAAATGCTTAATGATATACCGGGGGTTTCTTGTGTAAAACCCAAGGGCGCCCTCTACCTATTCGCAAAACTGGACCCTAATGTGTATCTTATCAAAAACGATGAGAAAATGGCCTTAGATCTACTACAGCAACAAAAGGTTCTTATTGTGCAAGGTAGCGGGTTTAACATGCCAGACACACAACACTTTAGAATTGTATTTTTACCTCGCATAGACGAGCTAGAAGATGCCATAACGCGTATTGGCACCTTTCTTAAAACTTACGAGCAATAAACATAATAAAAGCGGCGCAAGAGCCGCTTTTTTTATAAACTGCGGTTGTGTAGCGCACAAACTCACGCTAATGTTTGTCATAAATTCGTCATCAAAGTGACATAACATTCTTTTCTGTTAATAACATTTTCTAGGTGTAGCAATGTTTATCAAGATTAAGAAAAATTGCGGTATTTTCATGGAACACAATGGTTTAGAAAAACAGCATTGGGTTCCTGTAACGTCAAACTTCCTGATTAACCTTGACCATGTTGCTGAGGTTTCTTTTTATACCATTAAAGAAAAAAGAACTCGTTACGACCTCGAAAACCATCAGTTCGATGTACAACCTCATACACGCGTCCTTCATCTACACATGGCTTACACCTACTCAACGATGAAAGAAAACATCAAGGGCAATAAAGGCAGCCTAGTTGAGAGAAGCTACTACAAACTCTATTTCTTACCAGAAGAGATGGGACAATATGATGAATTGCGTAGCAAAATCGAAGAGCATGTTTTAAACCTATAACTTTCTAATATCTTTTTTAAAAGGCTGCTGAAATGCAGCCTTTTTTATTTGCTAATTCTGCAACCTACTCTACGCTAAATATTAGGAATATTTATCACCGATACGGAATAGCAGGAGAAGCCATGGAAATTAAAGATCTTCTTAATCAGACCAACAAGTTACCCAACGTACCAGAAGTCGTCAGACAGCTAATACAGGCACTCAATGACCCAAATGCCAACTACTCTGAAATCTCCCAAAAAGTCAGCGAAGATCAAACCCTCTCGCTAAAAATCTTGCGCTTAGTAAACTCTGCACATTTTGGCTTATCACGTAAGGTCTCTTCTATAGATGAGGCAACCGTAATGCTCGGTATGGGCCGTCTGAAAACATTAGTAATTGCTTCTGGTTTTTCAAACTCTGTTGCTGAAGTAGAAGGGTTAGACATTAAAAAGTTTTGGTCTGAATCATTTCGCGTTGCCACACTTGCAAAATGGTTTGCTGCAAAAACAGACAACGTAGATCCTGACATCGCTTTTACAACAGGTATCATTCATAACATCGGGCGCTTATTACTTCATTTGGCCCAACCAAACCGCGCTAAAGCAATACAAACGCTCATTGAAGAATCAAACGTAAGTCGCAGCGCTGCTGAAATTGAACGCCTTGGCTTTACTACTCAAGAAGCGGGTAAAGCGTTACTAGATATGTGGAGCTTTCCTGCAGACTTGGGGGTTGCAGTTGCACAGCACAAAAACCCTACCGCACACGAGAGTCCATCGCCTCTTGCCGCCGTATTAAATTTAGCGTGTTATATCAACGCTTCTGTTCAAGAAGCGCGTGACGAAGAAAGTGTTAAAGAGTCATATCCGACAGATGTAGCCACATTGGCCGGCGTCTCACCTGATACCATCAATCAGCTCGCCGAAGCACTGACATTAGAATCGGGATTAGACGGCCTCGCTGACTAATTGGCAAACCTTCGATGGGGATAGGTCGCTATCCCCTCGTTCTTTCTACGAGCTCTTTTGACAAGCAGCAAGGCACGTAAATAGATCATTAACATCATCCATAGCACGATGCTTTCTCACTTGAGCGCTTGCAATCAAGCGATATTGAATTAACTGCCCTCCCTCTAAGACGCTATCAATACCTTGCATTTTGAAAGTCGGTTTCATCATGGCCGATTCAAACAAGCGGCGCATCCAAAAGAAATCGAAATCTAACGCATCACTCGTAACCATCTTGCCATCCAGCATTTGATTAAGTCGCTCACAAGCTTCATTAACCGATATCCCTTTATGTAATAGCTCATCCATTGTTATGCCATGGATATCTGCTGCTGACAGATCCCACTGCGTCCAGTTATAGCCGGTATCTGGATTAATCAAAAACAGGTCACTTGCACCGGTTAGCCCGCATTTCCATGCAACTTCAATTGGATAAGAGAGAGGGCCTAATCCACTAGCTTCAATATCAATACAGATGACTGGCACTTTAATCGCCATGCTGAAACACCATTGCTTTGACACCGCGTTCAGACTCGATATCAGGAAAATCTTGCTGCGATGCTAATAATTCAACAAAAGCAAACTCAGGACACTCTTGAGCCATTAGCTCTCTAACAAAACACTGATTGTGAGCCGGATCATTATGACAAGCTAACACCTTCGAATGAGATGACGCTAATTCTGGCAAGCGCCTCAAAACTTTTCGATAATCATTTTCAGCAACAAAACTGCCCGGCTGAAAACTCGGCGGGTCGATAATAATCAGGTCGTAAGGCCCTGGGCGTCTAATTCGTCCCCAAGACTTCAGCATATCGTAAGGCATGAATTTAACCGACGACAAATCATGTTCATTAAGCTGATGATTAGCTCGCCCGATACTCAAACCGCGCTTACTCATATCCACGTTAACCACTTGGCTCGCCCCACCTTCAATCGCTGCAACTGAAAACGCACAGGTAAACGAAAAGAGGTTCAGTACATTCATCCCATTGGCATGCTCACGTACCCAATCACGCCCATTGCGCATATCAAGAAATAAACCGCTATTTTGAAACTGGGTCGGCCTGATTTCATATTTTAAGCCCGACTCTTGCGCCACCAGCATATCGGCTACATCACCATATATAACCTCATGCTCAGTATCTCGCCCACGGCCACGCTGCTGTACTAGCAAAGCAGTAACCAATGGTTCGCTCTTGAAATATGCTTTTAACGCATCCAATAGTGGTGAAGGAACATCAGCATACAAACGAATGATAACAACTGGAGCAAACCAATCGACAACAACTGCTTCATACCCAGGAAAACATCCGCCGCGACCGTGCAATAAACGACGACACTCTTTCCCGGCAACCACTAACTGCTCATGCATCCAACTATAAATATCAGCCACTTAACCTCCTTAGTTAATCTTCAAGATTATAAATCCTTAACAACAAGCCGACCAGAAAATATACGAGTTGTCATAACAAAGGGGTTGAAACTTTTATGAAAAGCCTATATCTAAGCGATATATAATTTTTTGGGAAAATATAAATCATGCGAATCATTCTCTTTCTTCTGACCAACCTAGCTGTCATCTTGGTCGCAAGTGTGACACTCAACTTGCTGGGCGTGGAACACTACCTGTCAGGCACTGGGCTAAATCTTACATCGCTACTGATTTTCTGTGCTGTCTTTGGTTTTATCGGCTCATTTTTCTCCCTTTTCATCTCAAAGTGGATGGCAAAAAGATCGACTGGCACTCAAATCATTGAACAACCAAGAACCCAAGAAGAAAAGTGGCTTGTAGATACAGTAGCCGAACTTGCTCAAAAAGCCGGAATTGGTATGCCTGAAGTAGGGATATTTCATTCTGACCAAGCAAACGCCTTTGCCACTGGCTGGAATAAAAATAATGCACTCGTCGCAGTGAGCAGCGGCTTATTGCAGCGCTTTCGCCCAGAAGAAGCACGTGCAGTCATGGCACACGAAATTGGTCATGTAGCCAATGGAGACATGGTTACGCTGACGCTGATCCAAGGTATTGTGAACACTTTCGTTATGTTTTTTGCACGTATTGTTGGCTACTTCGTTGATTCCATGCTGCGCAGAGGCAGTGATTCTAGCGGAGTAGGTATCGGGTTTTATATCGCAACGTTTGTCGCTGAGATCATTTTTGGGATTGCAGCCTCTGTTATCGTTGCCTGGTTTTCACGTCGCCGTGAGTTTAGAGCAGATGAAGCTGGCGCGCAGTTTGGCAGCACCGCAGGAATGATTGGCGCTCTACAACGCCTTAAAGTTGAATCAGGCATGGCAGATCAACTACCTAGCCAGATGACAGCGTTTGGTATTAGCAGCCACACTAAAATGGGCTTTATGGCATTAATGTCGAGCCACCCACCGCTAGATGACCGTATTGCTGCGTTACAAAATCGCAACTAACACCTCGCTAGTAATAAAAAAGAGGCTAATGAGTAATCATTGGCCTCTTTTTTTGTTTATCAAAAAAGCTTTATTGGGTAGCTTTTTAATCAGCTTTTACAGGCTCTCGCATAGTAACGAACTCTTCAGCCGCTGTTGGATGAATACCAATGGTGCTATCAAATACCGCTTTAGTAGCACCTGCTTTAAGCGCAACCGCCAGCCCTTGAATAATTTCCCCTGCATCAGGCCCCACCATATGAACACCCAGCACTTTATCGGTACTTTTCTCAACAATCATTTTCATCAAGGTACGCTCTTCGCTACCCGACATCGTATGCTTCATCGCACGAAACTCACTACGATATACATCAATATCTTTACCTTGGTTACGCGCTTGCTCTTCTGACAAACCAACGGTACCAATATTAGGCTGACAAAAAACAGCTGTTGGGATCAAGTCATAATCAACAGCAGGGTTACCCTCCTGATAAAGATGTCGAACCAATGCCATGCCTTCTGCAAGGGCTACAGGCGTCAACTGAACACGATCAATGACGTCACCAATCGCATACACCGAAGGCACATTGGTTTGAAAGCTCTCATTCACGATGATAGCGCCATTCTTCTGCTGCTCTATACCCAATGCTTCAAGTCCGAGGTTATCAACCTTAGGAACACGCCCAGTGGCATACAGCACGCAATCCGTTTCGTGAGTGGTGCCGTCCGTTAGTTTGAGCAATAAACTGCCATCTGCCTGCTTCTCTATCGATTCAATATTGTTATTAAACTTAAGATCTACATGCTTCTTGCTTACTTCTTGAGCAACAAACTCACGCAAGTCTCTATCAAAACCTCTAAGAAAAAGGTCGCCGCGGTAGATCAAACTGGTTTCAGAACCCAAACCAGCAAAGATCCCTGCGAACTCAACAGCAATGTACCCCCCACCAACAACTACAGCGCGCTTAGGGAAGGCCTCTAAGAAAAACACTTCATTTGAGCTAATAATGTGCTCTTTACCCTTAATATCCGGCACAAATGGCCAGCCACCGGTTGCAACAATTATCCGTTCTGCTGTGTACTGCTTACCATTAACAGCAACGGTATGCTCATCCACCAGCGTGCCACGCCCTTCAAGCAACTCACAGCCCGAGTTAACCAACAGGTTACGATAAATACCATTTAAGCGGCTAATCTCATCATTCTTACGATCTCTCAGGGTCGGCCAATCAAAACTACGAGCCCCAACATTCCAGCCAAAGCCTGTTGCTTCATTAAATTCTTCTTTGTAATGAGAAGCATAAACAAATAATTTTTTAGGTACGCAACCAACATTAACGCAAGTTCCGCCCAAATAACGGTCTTCGGTTACTGCTACTTTCACGCCCATAGACGCCGCCATTCGCGCTGCTCTTACACCACCCGAACCAGCCCCAATTACAAACAGATCAAAATCATAAGCAGACAAAGCCTAACTCCCTCAATAAATTTTCATTAACTGTAACGATTCATGCCCTAAAGTACCAATCAAAGATAACTACTACGCTGATAGGTAAATGAAATCGGCATCCTGCATTTAAAACAACCAATCATGTTAGAATGGCCGCTAATTTAACAAACTGACGATGCCTATATGAAAATTATCTCTTTTAATATTAATGGATTACGTGCACGTCCTCATCAGATTGCTGCGCTCATCGAAAAGTACAGCCCCGATGTTATTGGCCTGCAAGAAATCAAAGTGGACGACCCTCAATTTCCAATAGAGATGATTGAAGCACATGGCTACCATGTTGAGTATTTTGGCCAAAAAAGCCATTACGGCGTTTGTCTTATCTCCAAACTACCGCCATTAAGCATCCAAAAAGGCTTCCATAGCGACGAACCTGATGCCCAACGCCGCATGATAATCGGTAAGTACACAACGCCTAAAGGGGATACCGTAACTATACTCAATGGCTATTTTCCACAAGGTGAGAATATTGAACACCCTACTAAGTTCCCTGCAAAAGCCCGTTTCTATGAGGACCTGCAGGAACACCTGATAACAAACCACTCTCCGGATGAAAACTTAATTGTGATGGGCGATATCAACATTTCACCCACCGAGCTTGATATAGGTATAGGTGAAGTTAATCGTAAACGCTGGCTAAAAACGGGAAAGTCTAGTTTTCAGCCAATAGAACGTGAGTGGCTTGCTCGTTTGCAGGGCTGGGGCTTAACAGATACATTTCGACAGTTTCATCCCGAAACTAATGACCGCTTCAGCTGGTTTGATTATCGCAGTAGAGGTTTTGAGCAGGAGCCTAAACGAGGTTTAAGAATTGACGTTATTTTAGCAACGAAGGTCCTTAGCCAAGCCTGTACAAATTCAGATATCGATTATGAAATAAGAGGCATGGAGAAACCTTCTGACCACGCCCCTATATGGGCAAGTTTTGATCTGTAAAAACCAAAATACTTTGTTTATTCAGTAATCGGGCTGACAAAGCCCGGTTGTTTAACCAATAAAAAATCACAGTCAACATGACCAACGATTCTCTCAACGGAGCTTCCTACCAAGAATCGATCCAAAAAGCCTCTCGATATTGAGCCCATAACAAGAAGATCAATGTTTTCGCGCTTAACAAGGGCTGGGATAACAGCATGAACATCGCCCTGCTCAAGATGTAAAATAACATCTTTACTCACCATAGCTTGCAACACGTCAGTATGTTGCTGTTTAACTTTTTCATGCATCGCCGCATAATCGATAGTCAGATGCTCATCAAAAATTGCGGCCTGTGGAATTGTAGCAAAGCTATGCACCACATGCTGCTCAGCGACCAACAACCGGCTTAACACTTGCGAATTTTTCAATACTTGATTATCCAACTTCTGAGGCTCTTCACACTGATGAAACGGATCAACCAAAGCTGCAACACGAGGGTGAACAGCCCATTGCTGGTCTCTAATTAACAACAGGGGTGTTGGGCATTGCGCTATTAACTGCCAATCTCCCTGTCTAAATAAATAATGCCCATGAGAATGTCGACCGATAGGAAAAACAACAATATCTGCTCTATACCTTAGCGCTTTACGGATGAGGCCTTCAGCAACATTACGGTTCCAAGTTACATCATAACTAACCTGCCCACCTTGTGCTTCTAACTGCTCAGCCAAGCGAATTAACTTAGCCTCCGCTTGATGTAAATATCCGGCCACAGCATGCTTTTCAGCTTCATCATCAAAGAGATAGCTTCGGTGTAAAGACTGGTTATAACAACAAGAAAACAACTCAATCATGGTTCCTTTTTTCTGAGCCAGTATCATTATTTTCTGCATCAACGTATCTGATACTTGGGCTGTATCAATATGCACCAAAACTCTTTCAGTCTTCATAAGCTTCTCCAAATACGGCATGACTTCACGATAACAAGAAAAGAATTTTTAGTCTTGGTCTTACTCAATACAAATTAACTAAAGAACAAAGATATTTACCAACATATTAGATTAAGCTAATATATATAAATACTAAATCTTATATGCTGGAGATCAATCATGACCGTTAGTGCAGCACTTCGTTTAATGGCTGGAACCGTTGTACTCATCAGCCTTGCTCTAGGAAGTTATATCAACCCAAATTGGTTTTATCTCACAGGCTTTGTGGGCTTGAATCTACTCCAATCTGCATTTACTGGCTGGTGCCCTGCTATCACTATTTTCAAGAAACTAGGCTTACAACAAGAAAGTTGCAATGTGGCTGGTATGAATGTTAATCAAGGTATACACATCATGGCTGGGTCAATAATTCTTGGAACAGTAATCGCCGTTTTATTTTTCAGCATCAACATCTTGATATTCGTTATAACAGCGATTGTCGGTGTCAGCTTATTACAATCAGCTTTTTCCGGCTGGTGCCCTGGCATGAGCATCGTACGGTTTTTAGGCTTTAAAGACGCTCAATAATTTTTATTATAAGTCTCTATTTTTGTTTAAGAGCACCTTAACAGGTGCTTTTTTATGGTAAAACCCTACATTTCACCTTATTATCCTTATACTAAAAGAGTAAAATTACAAAAAGGATTTGTAACAGGCTCAAAGATTTGTTTTATCTCAACTTAATCCTGTGGAGAGTAAGATTTGGCCCATACAATAGAAGAGTCAAGCATAAGCGCCGAGACCCTCGAGATGATGAAAACTAACGCATCACGTGCAGCGCAGCTTATGAAAGCGCTCGGCAATGAAAGCAGACTACTCATTCTTTGCTATTTGGATGGCAAAGAGCTTTCTGTAACACAACTCAATAACTGTCTTGATTTAAGTCAGTCCGCATTATCCCAGCATTTAGCCGTTCTCAGAAAAGATGGCTTAGTTAGCACTCGCCGAGAGTCACAAACTATCTATTACTCTTTATCTGGTGACACTGCTAAACGCATTATCCATACACTCCATGAAATGTACTGCCCAACAGCGTAATATCAACTCTGGTTGTTGATAGCGCAAGTTAAACAACACCTTCTCTTTCACATCATGAAGTAAGCCTCTCTAGATACAATAATATAGTACATATGTATTGCAGAGGCTTTACTATAGCGTCATCAAATAACGCACATAAAAGCACCATAAAAAAGGTATTAACAACCTTTAGCATCCCAGTTTTTATGAATGAGCTTACCTGATTAAGGCATAAGATATTGAGCCACTAGTAAACACCTAGCGACTCATAATGTTTTACTTTGTACCACTAGTGCTAATGCTGCAACCGTGTAAACTGCCAATCTTCAGTAGGTTCATTAAGTTTCATTTTCATATCAACTACTTCCTCTTCCATATTGAAAGTATTGGTAAAACCAAGCTTTAAAGCCAACCCTTGCATTCCCTTATTAGTAGGCAATGTCGACCCTTCTATCATTAATGTCTTGCGACTACGGCAGTAATCAACCGCTTTACGCATTAAAATAACACCCAGACCCTCCCCTTGCAGGTCATCTCTTATGACTACCGAAAATTCACTTTGAATATTATCAGGGTCAGTGACGACACGGACGACACCCAGCGTTTCAGGCCCCGTCCCATCCAAACTTGGCGCAGTCACAATAAATGCCATTTCACGGTCATAGTCAATTTGCGTCCAACTCGCTAGCTCTTGATGAGAAGGAACTCCCCGACTATAGAAATACCGCATACGAATAGATTCAGGGCTAAGTTTATTATAAAAATCTAGATGGCGAGGCTCATCTTCACCACGGATCGGGCGTACAACAGCAGGCCTACCTGAACGCTTCAGCGCAATTGATTCCTCTAAATCACCAGGGTAAGGAGATATGGCTAACTCAGACTTATCACCAATAGAAACCGCAACATCTACAGCTAAAATACCCATTTTGTTCAATAAAAGAGGGTTAATTTCCAATCCCTGAAGGTTCGGCAAATCAACAATCATTTCAGACAATTTAAGAATCATGTCAGAAAGCTGCTCAACATCTCTTTCAGGCTGATAGCTATGCTCTTTTATAATCTTATAAATACGCGAATTTTTAACTAGCTCTTTTGCCAAAGCCGTATTCATAGGTGGTAGCATGACATGCCTATCAGCCAATACATCAACCGTAAACCCACCTGCACCAAAGACGATAATGGGACCAAAAGTCGGATCTCTGGTAATACCTACATTTATTTGCAAAGACTGAAAACCACGTTTCATCTGTTGCACACAAAAGCCCATACTTTGGTCATCACCTATACGCTCACTAACACGGTAAGCCAATTTTGTTGTCGCATACCTAACGTCACTTGAAGAATACAGGTCTTGCGCTAAATCATTGCGGCGCTGTGAGGCTTGATCGTCATAGCTAAATGGGTAAACATTTTTACGATGCAACGCCTTTATCGCAACAGATCCTCCAATTTCTTCAGCACGTGCGACGACAGTTTCGATATCCTCTGCATAATAACTATTTTGAACAGGGATATCGTACTGATCTAATAAATCACATGCTTCATCATGTGTCAGGTAATCGCGCGGTTCAGCCAGAGCATCAGCAATGATTTTCTTTGCTTTTTGATGGTTCTGCGTATTTTGTTCGATATAGGTCGCCGGAGTTTGACGCATAACAACTTGGTTACGGCGATAATCCACCATGTGCATAAAAGCATCAATAGCTTCTTCAGGCGTAATGAAAGTGGCTACATTAGCAGCATTACAATGATTCCGTGCTTCGATGGCCGTCGCGCGCCCCATCCAACATGTCAGGATATTACGCTGCGATTTACGAATAACCTTCACGAGCTCATCAGCTGTTTCAACACTAGGGGCTAATCGTGTCGGTGCATGAATTGACAAGATAACATCTACTTCTTTATCTTTTGATAAAATTTGAGACACTTGCGCAAAACGCTCAGGGGTAGCATCTGAATTAAGATCGATGGGATTTTTTTGGTTCCAGCCAGGTAGCAGAATATTATCAAGCTGACTAATAGTCTCTTCACTCAGGGTAGCTAATTTACCACCCGAGTTTAATAAACGATCCGCGGCTAAAGCATTTGGTCCCATACCATTACAAATAATTGCTAACCGCTCACCTCTAAGAGGCTTCATACGAGACAAGGTTTCTAATGCATTAAACAACTGATCAGATGTATCTACACGCACAGCGCCAGCACGCCTTAACGCTGCATCATATACAACATCTTCATTCGGTATACCAGGGGTAGCAGCAATTTTTGATGCTTCTTCAGAAAAAATTCCAGATTTCAGCACCAGTACTAATTTATTACGGCACGCCGCGCGTAAAGCTGAAATAAAGTTTCTGGAAGAACCAGACACACGATCCATTTGCAGTAAAATAGAATGCGTATAAGGGTCCTGGGAAACATAATCGATCACTGAAGACAGGTCGACATCAACGCCGTCACCTAAGGTCATAAAGTGAGAGAAACCTATTTCGCGACCGTTGGCCCAATCAATCATTGCCGTCCCTAATAGCCCGGACTGACCAATGTAAGCAACCTTCCCCTTTTGGATATGCATATGCGAATAACTAGCATTCATATTAGAACCAGGAACCAGCAGCCCCATACAATCAGGCCCCATAATTCTTATCCCATAGGGTCTAGCCGCTTCTCGAACAGATTCACTGAGTGTTTTAGCCGCAGGGTTATTCTTAATAGATAAGCCGCCCGTTAAAATTATCGCAGCTTTCACCATATGTGCGCCTAATTTACGAATAATATCGGCCACGGAATCAGGCGGTGAACAAATAATAGCCAGATCAGGCATTTCTGGAAGCTCAGAAATACTTTGATAACACGGTACACCAAAAACTTGGTCGTAACCTTCAGGGTTAATACACATCAATACCCCAGGAAACTTACTACCCAGTAAGTTTTGGACAACAATTCCACCCATACTTCCAGGCTTCTCTGATGCGCCAAAGACCGCTATCGATTTAGGCTTAAAAAAACGTTTTAAGTATTTTGTGCTCAAATCCTGACCCTCACACTACTGTTATAAATAACGACGACCCTTATTAAAAGTATACATCCAATAGCACCTTTACGCAGTCGCAATAATACAAACATCTCAATATTAGTGGCCCAGATCAACAAAATCAAAAAGAAATGCTGCACCAGCACAATTTTAAACTTGATGGCTTTCTAAACCCAAAAAAACTAACACAACTACTTTTATGCAAACTAGCAGTATCTCTTATAAACATAAAACGTAAATTTATTTAATGTTGATTTTTTTTCAAAAAATTTCTGAAATCACCAAATTTATTTCAATTTACACATCAGCCATCCACTGTTAAATATCAATTTAGTAACGATGTTTACGAGATATTAATGACCAAGTCTGATTTTTCGTTAACATTAAATAATGTAATAACTTGCTTGGAGGTATCACTCTTATGAGAGATGAAATAAATATCAGTGATGACTCACTGGACGAAAATGATAGCTACGACTTAGATAACGATGATGTAGAGGATTTAGGTTTTATCAGCACACAGAAAAATACTCGGCGTAATATTCGACAAAACATTGAAGAAATGCTCGAAGCAAGGCGCCTTCAACGAAGTCTCGAAGACGAATTTAGTGATAATTTTTAATCTAGCGGCTAGTAAGGGGCATAAAATAACACATGCTCCTTACTAGATAAGCTCAAATTTGAAATAACAAGAGAACATGTTTATGAGCACTAAAGTACGCGTTGCAACCATCCCTTCTGATAATAATGAATGGGATGGCTCTGTATTTGAAAAAGAAAGCTTCAGCAAAAATAAGAAGCGCGCGAATTTTAATGAAGGTAAAAGAAGAAGAACGGAGCATTTTTACGAAGAACGACGCCTGAAACAGCACATTTCTCATGATTATAGTTTTGATAACATAGGCATTTAACAGACTAAAATATTTTGTCCCAAATATCATCCTAAAAGCGCTATCTTCAGGTTACGTTAGACGCTATATTGATTACTAGGCCTCGTCAGAGATTGCTTCTCCAGCGAACTGCATCTTTGGCGTAGGCCTTCATGAGTTACTCTCCACGCTGCTCAAACGCCAAACTTAACCCCAAAGTGATCATCACAGCACCTGTCGCGCCCTGTAATGTCTTTTCAACGCGCCTTCCAATCCCACAACCTTTTAACTTACACAACATTAACGTTAAAGCACAAAGCCACATCATACTTATAACAAAGTGAATCCCAGCCAAACCTAACGACTGGGCTAACAAATCAAACTCAGGGTTAATAAACTGAGGTAAAAATGCCATATAGAAAATGACTGTCTTGGGGTTAAGCACATTAGACAATAAGCCCTCTCTAATCGACCTAGACCAATTAAAGTTATGGCCAGCAACGCTCACTACATCACCTATAATAGGTTTGCGTAATGAGGTTAAGCTCTGTATGCCAAGCCAAATCAAATAAATTGCGCCCGCTAGCTTTAAAACACCAAATGCCCAAGATGACTGCAATAAAATGACAGAAATGCCCACAGCAGAAACAGTTGCATGAACAAATAGACCACTACAAATCCCAAAGCTACTAACAACACCATCTTTCCAGCCCCCTCTATTGGTATTCCTTAAAACCAATAGAGTATCGACACCCGGCGAGATAGTTAATAACGTTATGGCAACTAAAAATGCTATAAATTGCGGATCTGTCATTACTGTGCTCATGATAAAAATTGAATGAAATATACCCTAACAACGCCTACCTGGGAAGGATGTAACGCTCTTTTAAAACTGCTTGTGGTATCATACTGCCCAAAAATCATAGCAGGTATTTGCTGATGGCTATCTCACTTCAAGATCAGTTATTAAAAGCCGGTCTGGCCAATAAACAACAAGCAAAAAAAGCAAAAGCACAAAAGAAAAAAGCGACAAAACAAGACTTAGCGGCATCTAGTGCCGAGGCGCAGCGAAATCTTGAAAATTCACGTAAAGAAAAAACTGAACGTGATAAAGAATTAAATAAGCGTCGTGAAGAAGACAAAGCAAAAAAAGCTTTAGAGTCTGAAGCACGCCAGCTGATAGAGCATCACAAAGTGCGCATAAGCGATAAAGCTGAAATAGGCTACCGCTTTGTTGATGGCACACTGATAAAGAATATTTATGTCACAGCAGATCTACATAACCAACTTGCCCGTATGCAGCTGGTTATTAGCAAACTAGATGACAAATATTATTTGATACCTGCGGAGATTGCAGATCGCGTTGAAGCACGCCAGCCAACATGGCTGATTCGCCTCAAGCCCGAAGAACAACCCGAGCAAGATGATCCATATGCTGACTACGCTATCCCGGATGATTTGATGTGGTAATGTGTAACTAACAGCGCCAATACTTGTCTTTACATAACCACCGGAAAATCATCCGGTGGTTATGTCTGTTAAAAAATGTTCTGCACAAACCTCAGATAGCCCAATCAGGCGTTTCTTGCTGGCTCTTCAAATGAGCGGTCATCTGATCGTAGGTAAGAGGTTTTGTGAAGTAGTAACCCTGACCAAGATCACAGCCATATACGCGCAGAAGGGCTAATTGATCTTCATCCTCAATCCCTTCAGCAACAACTTTAAGCCCGAGCTTATGCGCCATAGTAATCACAGTATGTGTTAAGGTTGCATCACTACGATTATCAACCATATCCATGATAAAGCATCGATCAATTTTAAGCGCTGAAACTGGGAAGCGAGTTAAATAACTAAGTGAGCTATAACCAGTACCAAAGTCATCAATACTAAGTGAAACTCCCAAACTTAGAAGCTCATTAAGAACAGGCTGCACCTCTTCTAAGCGCTGAGCAAGCATAGATTCTGTTATCTCTAATTCAAGCACACTGGGGTTTAAACCAGTATCTTGTAAAACTTTGCGTACCGTTCCAACAATATCCGAGTTGGTTAACTGTGACATAGAAACATTCACGGCCATAGCGAGTGGTTGAGTCGCATGAAATTGAAATTTCTGCAGATCACGGCATGCTTCATAAAGCGCAAATTCGCCGAGCTGATCAATCACACCTATCTCTTCCGCTGCTGAAATAAACTCTTCAGGGCTCACAAAACCTAATCGCGGACTCTGCCAGCGCATGAGCGCCTCAAAGCCATATACTTCACCGGAGGAGATTCTATTTTTAGTTTGATAAACCATAAACAGCTCTTTATTAGCAAGAGCATTGCGGATCTCTGATTCTAGTTCTACTTTACGCTTATTCTTATCATCTAATTCTTGGCTGAAGAAACTATAGCAACGTCGCCCCTGGTTTTTAGATTCATAAAGCGCAATATCTGCATGCTTTAATAAATTAGAAACATCAGCACTATCTTCTGGGTAGCGTGAGATACCAATACTCACTGATATAAAGAGCTTTTTACCTTCCAGTAAGACAGGCTGCTTCATAACACTCATAATGTTATCGGCAAGATCCACTACCTCTTGCTCAGCATCAAACACAATAGACACTAGAAATTCGTCACCGCTCATATGGCAGGCGGTTCCTGAATCAGCTACAGCTTGCTGCAACCTTACAGCAATAAGCTGTAACATTTGATCGCCTAACATATGACCAAATGTATCGTTTATTTGTTTAAAATTATCTACATCCATGTAGAGCACAGCAACACGCTTATTTTCTTGCCAAGCTGTTTTCAACGTTTCAGTCAACAGCTCGTTGGTGCGGCGCCTGTTAGGAAGACCTGTTAAAGCATCATAATTTGCCTGCTTAAATAAGCGTACCTCAACTTGTTTACGCTCTGTTATATCTTGAGTAACAATCACATGATTTGTCACATGGCCAGCATCGTTGGTCATTCCACTAATTGAAAATGAAAACCACTGCTTCTGCTCTTTTGCGCGGCGTTCTCCATACCAGTTTGTGCCATGAAGTAAGTTTTCAGAAATAGCTGCAACATCAGTTTTCAATAAACTGTGAGGAAAGTGTTCAAGAAGCACTTGGCCAGAATCAAGTTTAATCAAAGATTCTGTGCCATCACTCAAACGATTATTGGCATACTCAATTAACCAATATTCATCGGTGACAATAACACTACTAGGGCTTTGCTCAATAGCTCTGGAGAGTTTGAAAACATTATGCTCAGCTACATTTCGTGCAGACTCAAAACGAGCGGCTCTGGTTAAAATAATCCTGAAAACAACAAGACCAACAATCAGAAAAATTAATACGGCCAGTGCAACATATTTCATTCTCTCTAACCAACGAGAAAATAAGTCCGCACTCTGAATTCCACTCACTATATAGAAACGATAGTCTTGAATAAAACTAGCGGTGACGAGTAGCTGCTCATCTTGATATTGCACATCACGTGTGTGCCATTCACCTGCTTTTTGCGTCAACTCTGATAAAGTATTGAGAAACTCGTCTTCTACTTTCAACGATACAAAACTTTGCCAAAAAGTATCTGATTCAGGGTAAGAAATATATACACGGCCATCATCGCCAATGATCATTGAGCGGCGCTTACTTTCAGCCTCTTCAGCCTCTTGCCAAATGGCATCATTACCTAGCAAACGATAAGCCGCTACAACATAACCCGTTTTAACACCGCTTGAATTCGTAATGACTTTTCGTACGGGCAAGATGTTTTCGCCAACAAAAGTAGGCCTAAAAGGCCGACCAATAGTCGATTCATCATTATCGAACAAATCCAGCCATTCAAGTGTATGGATATTGCCAGTTGTCGCCACTATAGAGCCTTGGGTGTCGAGCACAGCCAATACTCGCATCTGCGGCGTTGCCCTTAAGACATCATTCAAGCGGGTTTGAATAATACTATCCCGGCTGCTTGAGACAGTAATAGACTCTGCTAATTCACCAAGTAAAGCTTCTTGATGTATAAAAAAACGTTTAACAACACTTGTTAAACTTTGATTATGAGGCGTCAAAGACTCATATGCTTGCTGCTTAACATTACTCCATGTGGCATAGCTAAAAGCAAAAAGAGCTAGCAACATTAACAATGATAACAAACCATATAAAAGCTTAAACCAACGTGCTGTTTTACCATTAATCTCTTTCATTCACGCCCCAATATCCATGGCTACATAACTCACACGCTTTAACTATACTGCTACCCAGAACATTCATGATAAACACAATCAGAAAACTGCTGGTAAGCCAGCAGCATCTTGTATAAAACCACACCTACTATGGGTAATTGTAGCTATCATTTAATGATTTGCACTGCCTAAACGGCATAAGAAAATAGTAAATAGCTATTCGCCAAGACAAACTGTTTTAAACAATGATGCCAAAGATTCTTTAGCTATCTTGAGCGATACATCTGTAATCAACAACAGTTACTTTTTCAACCATCACTTTCGTTAATGGAAACACCATTAATTGCATCCTAGCCGCACCAACACCTTTTTTTATAGGTGTGCGAATTCTGCCCGCTTCTTGTAATGGCTTCACTTCACCGCCTTTTAAATGTAAAAGCACTTCCGATTCACAACGAACCTCTGCTGCGGTTTCGCTTAGCGGCCCTGTGACCGTGAAGTCAATATCTAACATACAGCTACTTACACCGCTCTTTTGCGCATTAGGTAAGCATTTTAAGTGAGCACCTATTGAGTCTGCTTTAACTGTCGTATTTTCCTGTCTATTGTCACTTTCGCGCTGCAGATAATCGGCATGCATCCAGCCTTCTACTTGGCGACCATCACTGTGCAATAAAAATATGTTAGCCCAATCTCCTTGTTTCTTTATAAAAAGAACCTGCTCTCCTTTTTTCGCTTTCAGTAACACTGAAAACTTTGTTCCCGGGCCAGAGCGAACATTTATCGGCTCATCTGTCACCCGATAGTAGTCCAAAGCAGAAACATCAAAGCTAATCAGAAATAAGCTAAATAAAACAAAAATAAACTTCTGACGCATGAGTACCCTCTTTATCCTAATCATATTCTCGCTAATTTATTGACTCGTTTTAAAATATATTTTCAAACTTTAAACGATAACTTTCAGCACTCATAAGTGCAAGTATTAACGCCCCTCTAGCACTACTCTGATTGCTTTTAGGATGCGACAATGAGTCGCATAGCCGAGCAAGTCTATAACCACTAAAATATATGAATAATGAGCACTCTAAATGACAGGAAACAAAACCATTCAACATATCAAAATTTTAACGGGGATTGCATGTTCGCTTGGGGTGTTAATACTCCTTTGGAAACTGCCCGATATGCTTGAAAGCACTCAGTCATCAAGATTGCTTACTGTCGTAGAACCCTGTGATCTTAAACAGTCAGACTGCAAAGCGAAGTACGATAAAAAAAGCATTTCACTAAACGTTAGCCCGTCCTTTATACCATCCATGGCACCACTGACCTTTACTGTGGTATTAGATAACATCCAAGCTAAAACAGTCATACTTGAGTTAAAGGGAAAGGAGATGTTTATGGGTATTAATAAAGTGCAGTTATCGCCCCTGCCTGACGGCATCACATGGAAAGGAACAACAGAGCTAGCGGTCTGTGTAACCGGCTCTATGGTTTGGCTAGCCTCGGTATTGACCTATACAGACTCTACAACTGAACCCCACAAAGCAACATTCGAGTTTGAATCGCCATGAAACATCGTACTCTTTCAACATTACGGATATTACTCATACTAACTGTTTTAATGCTTATTGGCTTAGCTGCAATTTTTGTATTAAGGCCACAAACAGTTAATAGCGACAACATCACAACCCTAGGCGGCAACTTCACACTTGAATCCCAGAACGGCCCGGTATCCCTGAGTGATTTTCACGGAAAAGTGGTGGCGCTATATATTGGCTACGCATCCTGCCCTGACGTTTGTCCTACGGCACTTGCCGTCATGACACAGGCATTTAAAGCTCTTAGTGAGAAAGAAAAGAAATCTGTTGCCGGTATATTCATTAGTGTAGACCCTGAAAGAGACACTCCAGAAAAACTAAACACCTATGTGAAGTTTTTCAGCCCAATGATCACTGGCGTAACAGGTGAAAAAACGGCCATTGATAAAGTCGTTAAACAATACGGTTCTTTCTATCGAAAAGTAGACATGAGCGACTCTGCTATGGGTTATGCCGTTGATCACTCATCAAGAATTTACCTTATTGATACTAAAGGTAAGCTCTATAAGCCTTTATCACACAATAGCTCACCTTCCGATGTGCTATTAGAAATCAGAAACTTGCTTGACCAGAAATAATAGGACAAATCCATGAAAAGAATACTGCTATCAACCATATTATTACTAACCTCTCACCTTGCTACAGCCGAGGTAAATGTTGATGGCGCGTATGTTCGTGCCGTACCTCCGGGTCAGATGAACAGTGCAGCCTTTATGCAGCTAACCAATAATGACAATCAAAACCTGAGTTTGATTTCTGCAACAAGCGATGCTGCTAAAAACGTAGAACTGCATACCCATACACAAGACAATGGCGTTATGCGTATGAGACAAATAAAAGAAATAAAGCTACCTACAGAACAACAAGTAATATTACAGCCTGGTGGCATGCATATTATGTTGATTGGCCTAACACGCAACTTAACAACAGGCGAAAACGTCAACCTCTCATTAACATTCTCTGATGGCTCAGAGCAGCCATTACAGCTTCCGATCAAAGCAGTCATGCCAATGACTGGTCACAAAATGAAGCACAAACATGGTGCCAAAGCCGAATAATTACACAAGCATTATCGAAGTAGTTTTCTTATATGAGAAAACTACTTGGTAAACTTTGCACATCGAACAACCACGAATTATTTGATCAACGTGGCTAGCGAATAGCATCTTACAAAGATGGACTTAAAAAGAAATTTACACGTAATTAATCTTATGGAAATTCAAAATTTAACATCAAAGATGATTCTTAGACCATGTTAAAGCGAAGAAAAATCAAAGCATTCAATATCAATACAATCACTTGTACGATAAAAACCACAAAGTTTTTTACGCAACTGCTCTGCTCTCTCAGGCAAGCCTTGCTTGCTATAAATTCCAACCTGAGAAAATACTGCCTGCTTAAACTCAGAAGCATCTGTTGCTTCACCATTCAAGTTGTCTGCACTGATATGAAAACGATACCCTGCTGCTGCAGATAAAACCCATTCGATTGCTTGAGGTTTAACCTCAACTTGTTCAAAAACTTTTTGCTGCTCAGCAGTACGTCCATCCGGTACATACCAATAACCAAAGTCCTCCAACTTACGCCGTTCATCCCCAGCAATTAGCCAGTGTGATATTTCATGCAAGGCACTGCTGTAATAACCATGCGCAAAATAGATAGCGTGGTAATCACGATTCTCGTCAGCAGGTAAGTAGATAGGCTCATCCCCTCCTTTCACCAAGCGAGTGTTATAAGTATCAACAAAGCACTCATTAAATAAAGTGATCAAATCCTGATAAAGGTGGGGAGCGTTACTCAACTAAGTCTTTCCTCTGTACCTATTGAAACATTAACCATGTATCTTGCTTTAACCACCAGGATTGCCCTGTCGCTTGGTCTACTCGCGCAGCGACATAGCCTTTTACATCCTTGTCTGCACGTAATAGTTGAATAGTGAAGACAGAGGGTAGCACCTCTTCAGACTCATTAAGCAGATTCCATTGCCCATTATCAGCTAACCACGACTCCCCGCTAAAGCGGTCATAGCGGATCAAGACCCACTCACCTTTCGCGGTATAGCCAGAAACTAATTGATATTGAGCGTCGGCGCGCTTAATCAAACTATTTAATCGTTTTGTTAATTGCTCAAGATCCGGGCTCTCTTCGACTGTATTCACAGAACCGTTTGTATCAGAAGGTGCTTTTTTTGTGGATTGATTAGACAACATTTGCGCACGAGCTAGCAGTATTTGAGTCGTTTTCCTCAACTCAGATGTATCTGCTTTAATTTGAATGACCTGCTCTTGCATCGTCGATAACTGGCCTGATAAATACTCTACATTGTCTGATCTGCTCGCTGCTAATGGTGCAGCCCTTCGCTCGTTAGATGCTGTCGCTGCTTGCTTATTAGTCTCTTCGGGTGAAGACGGTGCCTTTTCAGAATCAGGCTCAGGAAGAACAGCGGCTGTTTGGCAACCTGCGATGAATAAGCACAATGCAGGCATAATTATCCAGGACTTAAATACCACAACACCTTCTCCATTATCTGTTTGCTGGCTATTCTAAAAGAAACGTAGCAAAACAGATATAACCTATCAATGCAGCGGTTTATTTTCCATTACGTATTTTGAAGATTAAAAATAAAAGCACCATAAGCGCCGCAGCAATTATGGTGCTGTACTTTTATACCGGGTAATCAACAATCCCTGGGTTACCCGCAACATTTTTCAACTTTGGTGTATTAAGTTTATCAATACTAGCCACTTTGCGGTCTTTGAGATGCTCTGCTACTACATCCCAAATGTCAGCGCCTTCAGAGCGTGCACCTACCGTTGCCCAACCACTGACTTTATAGGATTTGTCAGCATCTACTTTTTCACCATTATCTAGCGTCATCTCGCTAATACGACGTCCAATAGTTTCAGCAGGGTCACAAACATAATCAAAACCGCCAACACGCACCATATCCCCACCGGATTGTAAGTAAGGCTCTGGATTGAACAAGTTGTCTGCAACATCTTCCAAAATGAGCTTCAACTCTGAACCTTTCATCTCACGAACATAAGTTTCAGGGTAAGTCAGGCATGTCTGATCTAGCACATGCTCCATCGTTACCATCTGCCCTTTGAGCACCGTTGTTCCCCAACGAAACCCTGGTGACAAGGAAATTTGTGCATCATTTACGTTACGTAGTGCATCGCAAATCACCTGATCAAAAGTACCGTTAAAGTTTCCTCGACGGAACATCAGCTCATCAGCAGGTGCTAACTCTTCAGTTAACCAAGGCAGATAGGGAGCACGAATATCCGTGATTAACTTAGCCATTCCCGCATCTGGTGCTAATAACTCAGAAAAAACTGGCATCAGGCGGTATCGGAAATCTTGGACTTTACCTTCTCGGATATCTAGATCCATAACGCCAACAAACTTGCCGTTAGAACCCACATTACAAACTAATGTTTTCCCACCATTATTCTTCACAATCGTTGGCGCGGGGATACCATCATGAGTATGGCCGCCCAAGATCACATCAACGCCTGATACCCTGCTGGCCATAGCAAGGTCAACATCCATACCGTTATGTGATATGACAATGACGGCATCAACATTTTCATTCTCTCGAATGTGGTTTACTTGCTCCTGCAATCGGTCATCGTATATATCAAACGTCCAATCTGGGATAAAACGAGCCGGGTTAGCTATTTTAGTACGAGGAAAAGCTTGCCCGATAATCGCAATACGCGCGCCACCTACTTCTTTGATGCTAAATGGTTTAAAGACATGCCCCGAATCTTCATCATGAATATACTCATCCGCACCATCAAAAAGCGCATCTTCGGTCACAAACACATTTTGCGCCAGAAACTCACCATTAAAGGCTTTAATATTCTTTAGGATCTCTTCTTGATGATAGGTGAACTCCCAGTGCCCCGTCATGAAATCAACACCTAACTCATTAGCTGCCTGGACCATATCCATGCCACGGGTTTTATAAGATGTACCAGAACCTTGCCATGTATCGCCGCCATCTAACAATAATGTATTCTCACGCCCATATGATTCTCGCAGGCGCTCTACTAATGTTTTGATATGAGCAAAGCCTCCGACTTTTCCATATTTAACAGCGGCTTCTTCATATTGCAAACAAGAAAAAGCATGGGCTTCTAATGAATTAGAATTAATACCAAAATGACTTAGCAGCTTATCCCCAACAAGGTGAGGTGCTTGGCCTTTCGCGGCCCCTATACCCAAATTAACATTAGGCTCTCTAAAGTAAATAGGTAACAATTGCGCATGACAATCTGTCATGTGTAACAAACGTACATTACCAAAATCAGCTATTTCATAAGGGTCAACAGACTGCTTAGAGGCAGCAAAACCCGTAGAGGGCAAAACACCTGCTGCACCAGCAAGGCCTAGCAGCTGAGCAAACTCACGACGTGACATAGACATATTTTTTTACCTTCAGGCAAAAAAATACCCGCAGCAGCACTGCCACTACAGGTATTTTTACAAGACATATTATTGAGGAACTGAAAGATGCCAGTTTTTCTCAGCGTAAGCATGTTGCTGTAAACCTATGCGGGCGTGGTATTTAGCCTGTGCCGCCAAGTTAAGGGCTTTACGGTAATCGCCACTCTCTACAGCTGCTTCTGCATCTTTAAGAATGCCCTTTGTGAGTTTCCACTCAAAACCAACTTTAGCCACTTCTGCATTCTGTGCTTTAGCTTTGGCAATTAAGCTTTCTGCATTTGCTTTTGTCGCATCAACACGTGCTTCTACTTCCTCTAGGTGATCCGTAGAGTACTGCTGACCAGACCAAGTAAATGTATAGCCTTTACCATGCATCGCACGGTTCATTTCAAATGCTTCATCAAAAGTTTCAGCTATTGCTGCTGTTGGAAGGAGAACAACAGTAGCTATCATCGCTATCAATTTCTTCATCTTTTATCTCTCCTATTTACGTGAACCAGGACCATTTACAACAAGACCGTTGCTCATGTATGTCTGAAAATATTCAAGATTTCGAAATGTCTCATGTTGCATGTCTAAAGGCTTAGAGCGACTATCTTTATGGCAACCTTTGTAACGACGGTGCAATGTACCTAGCTCTCCCCACTTAGAACGAAACACCGGAAAGTGACTAGTATGCCCTAATGCAGGGCCTGCAAGATCTGCGCGTATCCGCACATTTGATCCTTGTAGATGACAATTTGCACACGACAGGTTCAATTGACCACGTTTCGTGTAAAAGAACTTCTTCCCCTCTAAGTAAGCTGCAAGCGCCCCGTCATCACCTTCTGGAATTTTTATATCAAACACGTTATCACGAGAGGTCCAAGCCATATAAGCAGAGACCTGAGCAATAGGCCCTTTGCCCCACTTCAATGGTTTCTCACCATTACTTTCACGACATTCGTTTATTTCTTGCTCTAAGGTTTTCACAGTGCCGGCTTCTTTATTCCAATAAGGGAAGTTTTGGCGTATACCAACCCCTCCATTTTCGAAACAATCCGCATACCCTTTACCGTTAGCAAACGCTGTCTTAAATAAGCGCTCACCCTCTTCAACATCAAACTCATAAGGTGGGAAGGATTCAAGCTCTTCCCATTGCGCCCTTGAGTCTGCATCAACTGCGTAGATACCATTAACGTAGTCCGCTAATTCCGCATCAGGAAAACGTTTCTTAAAGAAATTTTGTAGCGCCATTCGATCAGCTTCTGGATTAACAGAGGCTAATGTCGTGCTAGGTTGTGCTGAAAAAACCAACTGAGAACTTATCAGAAGACTCAGACCGATCGTAATATTTTTTATTATTTTCATTCGCTAATACTCCACCCTTTATCGATGGGTTAAGCAGACCTACTCAATCGAGGTCTAACTCTGTTTATTTAATAGCTGCTACTTCAGTGCCTGTCTTTCCCGAGTTCTCAGTCCACGTCATCGACAACTCATCTCCGCTTGCGCCGCCATCAAATGAGAACGCCAAGTAAGGATTTTTTGAAATTGCAGGCCCCAAGTTTGCTTCAAATACCACTTTATCTGCATGTTTTATTGTCAGGTTTTGTATAAACAACGCCGGAATTAACTCACCCGTTTTTTTATCTTTGCGTTGTCCAGATTCCATAATGTGCTTAGCCATTAATTTAACTTTGGTTTTATCACCGGACGCTTTTGCTTTTACTTTTAACATTTTCTTAGCCATTTCGAGTCTCTCCAATCCGTATTAACCGCCACATCCACCGATAGTAACTTTTACTTCTTTAGCCGCGCTGTATAGTTTGCCATTGGCTTTCACAACAGCCGTTACTTTCGTTGTTTTCCCCATCCGTACACGAGTAGACACATCTGCTTTAGTGCCAGCAGGAATCATAAACTCAGCTGCAAGTGGCGATGGGTTTCCTTCAATGAAAATACTCATTGACTCAACTCCGGACATCGATGAAGTCACTGTGACAGGGACAACTGCACCATTTTCTGCAATATCAGGCGCTTTTAAATTTACTTCAGCACTCTCTTCTACTCCATCAGAGCCGAATAAAGCATTCATGGCAGCGGTTTGCTCTTTTGCTTCAAATGCGTCTTTGCTCCATGCAGCAAGTGCAATACGTGGCATTAACACACTAGCACCAATTAACGCACCACCCGTTGCAATGGCCTTAACCACAGTACGACGATCTATACTCATCTCTCTAATCCTCTTACACACCCTAGGGGTACATCAAAATTGGTATATATATTCAACCACTGCATCAATCTCTTCTTCAGAAAGAATCCAATGTTTGCCAAGTGGCGGCATAATAGTGATTGGGTTATTTTTACTCGCATCCCAAACCTGCGCACGTAGCATGCGTTTATCAGGAAAACGTTGTGTCATAGCAACCATAGGAGGCCCTTGGTTACCAGCAAGGTTCGCATCAGGGTCATTGATCTGGTGACAAGAGATGCAATTACCTCTTGATTTACCCATATAGACCGCTTTACCTTCTGCGACGGTTTCCTCAGCTGTTATCGCGATCGCAGGCGTTGTAGCAATGAGAGCTAACAAGCTTGCTGCGCACATAGAGGTGGTCAGTTTGCGCATTCTTATCTCCTCTTGAACTGTCTTAACTGACAGATTTTATTATTGTTATATAGAATAAGGCGCTTATGCAAACGCCTTATAAGCTTAGCGCTATTTACTTGATTCAACCATATAGTTGACTGCTTCTTCAACCTGCTGATCGCTTAAATCTACACGCCCACCTTTAGGTGGCATGATTCCAGAAGCCCCACTAAACCCTTTAATAGCATGCTCAACTAACACTGCAAGATCTTGTTTTACCCTTGGAGCCCACGCCTCGATATCACCCAATTTTGGGGACCCGGCAATACCCGAACCGTGGCAAACTTTACACGCATTATCAAAAGTTTCTTTACCGGCAATAGCTTTATCAGACAGTTGTACAGCCTCAGGCACAGCCTCCTCTTGAACCTCTTCTCCGGTTAGCGCAGCCTTACGAGCATGTGCTTTTTCACGCTCTAAATCTTCTTGACCTTCGTGAGAAGCAGCAGGCGCATCAGCTCCCTCTATAAAGTGCCCGACAGGCGTAATGCCTTTTAGGGTCCCCTCAATTTTCATTCTAGAAGGGTCATCACAGTCTTTCATACAACGGATATTTTTAACATCAGGACGAGGGTCGACAAAAAAACCATCTTTATTCGGCATCTGGATTTGCGCTAGGTTTTCGTGTGTTAACACAAAGTCTTCATCAACGAGTTCATTAAGATAAAGCACATAAGCCGTCAACTGATATGTCTGCTCGTTCGTTAAAGAACGCGGAGCAGTAAATGGCATTGCCCGACGAATATAGTCATACAGGGTAGATGCGTATGGCCAATAAGAACCCACAGTTTTTGTTGGTCGCTCTTCCGTAAGCGTTCCTAAACCACCCGCCAGTACCGGCCAACGTGCCTCACCCTCACCAAATAAACCATGACAAGTTGCACAAAGTTGCTCATATAATACTTCACCATCTTCAACACTGCCTCCACCATTAGGAAGGCCTTTTCCATCTGGACGGATATCAATGTCCCATCCTGCAATTTCTTCAGCAGTCGCCGCTTTACCAAAGCTATATTTCTCACCCGCATAAACAGAAGACGGGACGAATAAAGCAGCCCCTACGATGGATGCTAATAACGTTTTTTTAAGAGATCTGAACATTAGTGACCTCCCCATTGGCCGCAACTTTCCATGTATGAATTGAGTTCTTATGGTAAATAGAATTACCGCCGCGTATTTCTCGCAACTGCTTTAAAGTTGGTTGAACGTAACCAGTTTCATCAATAGCTCTTGCCTGTAATAGCCATGGTTGGCCATCCCACTTAGTCACCAAACTAAAACGCGTCAGAGCTTTAGATAAAACAAGCCCTTTCAGTTTCGCAGGCGTCCAACTAATGCCGCCATCAAACGAAACATCAACCTGTTTTATTTTTCCTCTTCCTGACCAAGCAACACCTTCTATCTCAATAACACCGCTATTCTTGATCGGGTTTTCAGGGCATGGATTAGTAATAACTGAATTAGTTTCTTGAACAAAAGTAAACTTGCGAGCACGCCCATCTGCCATTAAATCAGTATATTTAGAGGTTTCTTCGCGGTGATACCATGGCTTATCACCCACTTCTAAACGACGCAGCCATTTGATGGACGTGTTTCCTTCCCAGCCTGGGTTAATAAGCCGAAGAGGATAACCTTGCTCTGGGCGAAGCATTTCACCGTTTTGTGCATAAACAACGAGCGTGTCATCTAATGCCTTTTCAAGAGGTATTGAACGGCTCATATGCGCACCATCAGCACCTTCAGCTAAAATCCATTTTCCTTCAGTTTGAACCCCAACTTCCTCTAACAGAGTTCGCAGGGGAACGCCGGTCCATTCGCAGCAACTTAGCATGCCATGAGTAAACTGCAGTGCTTCCATCTGAGCACCTTTCCACTCCATACCACCGTTAGCGGGGCACTCAATGAATTTTATTTGTGAGACCGATGGGAAGCGCATTAAATCATCCATCGTGAAAATGATTGGCCTATCAACTAAGCCATGAATCATTAAGCGGTGCTCTTCAGGATTAATCTGTGGTACACCCGCATGATAACGCTCAAACACAAGCCCATTGGGTGTAATAATACCTTTTAAATCTTGTAATGGAGACATTGAAATTGAAGAGATAGATTCAGCAGTCAACCAAGGAACCGTACGTCTCACAACGTGACTTTCATACTTAGAAGGCTGACCGTATGGGAACTCAACAACACCGTGGCCTAACATTTTTCCCCATGAAGGTTCCATCGGTGGAAGATTGCCCCCTTGAGCCATCGTTGTACCAGCAACCATTGTCGCTGCCCCCCCACCGAGGGCCATCATTCCTTTTCTCAAAAAATCTCGTCTTTCGTTGATCGACAACCCATCCGACTCTTTTGCAAGCTGCACCATCAGCTCACGAGTACCAGGCCTCTTGATTATCTTGGACATTGCGCCTCCAACTGTTCTTGCTAAATTTTTGCTTATTATTATGTATAGCTCTTATATGTACGCTTATATCTTGTGGTAGCTGCTATCTATTTTTTCTCTGGGAAGCCTGTAATCAAAAGATTTAAAGCTATTTGTTTACAACACCCAAGCTCTTATTATTATTTTGCATAAGCATATAATATACATACAACATTAGAACATCCTAAATCAAAAAGAGTTTAAATAACAACCAACATTGCATATTTCTAATACACAATTTGTCTAACACGTGATTGGTGATCACGTGATATAGCAAACAGGTTCTAGTTTAGCTGTTAGAGAAATAGACATGACGAAAGCATTAAAGAGGTGGTGTATTATCGTTTATAAACTTTGCAGAGAGAGGCTTACAGCTTTGATTTTGTTTAATTACTTTATAATAATGAAGGCATTAAATTGAGATAGATGAATTAAGTATTTCATCTATCTTTTGGTTGCAGAAACAGAAAATAAATCTATTGCTTAAAATAGATCAACAGTGCTGCCATTCCGGCTTTCGCTTGCTTATAAAAGCATCAATACCCTCTTTGGCATCATCAAGCATAATATTTTCAGTCATAATTTTACTGCATGTCACGTATGCATCTTCAAGAGATTGCTCTTTTTGCTTATAAAAAGCTGACTTCCCTATAGCAAGGGTCTTGCGTGACTTACTGGCAATTAAGGATGCAACAGCCAATACATGCTTATCTAAAGCATCGTTACTCACGACCTGATTGATCAACCCTATCTGCTCTGCACGCGACGCATCAATAAGCCCACCGGTAAGAAGTAACTCCATTGAATGCTTTTGAGACACCGCTCGCGATAATGCCACCATAGGTGTTGAACAAAACAAACCAATGTTTACACCCGGAGTACCAAACCTTGCTGACTCTGCCGCATACGCAAGATCACAACTCGCGACCAACTGGCAGCCTGCTGCTGTAGCCACACCATGTACTTGTGCAATAACTGGAATAGAAAGACTTACTATTCGTTGCATCATCTGAGAGCAAGTATTGAAAGTACATTCATAAAAAGCCTCTTCACCAGATTCAAGCATTTCCTTAAGGTCATGCCCTGCACAAAAACCCTTGCCATCACCTTTAATAATGACAGCGCGTACCGACATATCATCATTTATTGCATCAAACTCGACTATCAATGCTTCCATCAATGGCAAAGACAAGCTGTTATACGCAGAGGCTCTTGATAAAACCAGTGTTGCAACTCCGTTTGTATCAACTCGCTGTATTAAATCACTCATACAAAACAACTCTCCAAATAATAAAGCTCAGTTCAACACTTCAATATAATCATCGCCTACTTATCGTTGCATTGAACCTTCTTTAAGAAGGTCCCGAACTCGCCAAGCAGACAGCAACAATGATGCCAAGTTACCATATAAGCCAACAAGCACCAGTGCTTCATCATTATTTTGAGTAGATGCATGAGGTGTGATTTTTGTGCAATCAAGCGTAAAGCTATCGATAGCAGCAAGTGTTTCGCCGCAACTGGTCACTAATTTATGAACAACCAAGTGGTATTTTTTACCCGGTGAAAGCAGTAAAGAACGCTCAGTTAAGGTTACCAATGCAGATAAACTATGCTGCTGAGGGTCAGGAACAACTTTTAGAATTTTTAAAAGTTGATAGCATAAGTTTTCGACCAAGGATTTCATTTGCCCAATAGCCGTATCTGGACTTTTAATCAGCAATTCTAAACAGTCATTCCATGTTTGTTGCAGTTTTTTATCATCAATAACGGGGTAGCCTATACCCGAAGAGTTTTGCTCGTCACTTCCCACTGGGGCTATTTGATCAAGAAAAACCTGAAACTCACCAATGACATAAGCTTTTCTATCCTCATGTGAAGCATAGTTATATCTCATGCTATGCCATAAACTAGGCAGGTCTTCATGCTCCACAACTAAGCTCGGCACAATATGGCTCGTCTCAGGCAAGCCCATAAAATAATGCCTGAGTTTATGGTAATCAGATTCATTTACATTACGCCCAGTCACATGCGCAATAAGTAAATTCCTTAGATAAACGGCTCTTGGATGGAGCTTACTGTTACTTCCGCTCATATTCCCTCATGAGTTTGAAATCACTGATTAAGATAATAAGACTTTAAAGCTAACTTACCCTCATTTAAGATAAGAAGCGAATCGACTCTTTTAAACTATATACCACTCTCTTACCAATTTTAGACTGACAGAAAGAAGTAAGTAGGACAATTACTTTTACCTACTCACTTAGCAAAGTTATACAGATAAAATATCTATCATTTCAGGCACATCACTTGTTTTGGCAGGCCCTTGCATTGATGGAGTAATTCCGTGACGGTACCCTACCTCTAACGACTTGAAATCAAAAACCTCAGTATCAGCTAAATGTGATGGAACAACATTCTGCAAAGACCTAAACATCGTTTCAATTCGACCAGGCGACTGCTTATCCCACGTCTGTAGCATCTCTTTAATAACCTGTCGCTGTAGCCCATCTTGTGAGCCACATAAGTTACATGGAATGATGGGGAATTCTTTCAGTGCAGCGTATTCAGCAATATCTTTCTCACGCGCATAAGCAAGCGGCCTAATAACCATATTCTTACCGTCATCAGAGACCAGTTTTGGCGGCATACTCTTTAACTTCCCACCATAAAACATGTTCAAGAAAAATGTTTCGAGAATATCATCTCGATGATGACCTAATGCAATTTTTGTTGCTCCTATTTCATCAGCAAAGCCATATAAAGTTCCCCGTCGCAATCTCGAGCAAAGTGCACAGGTTGTTTTCCCTTCTGGTACAACAGACTTCACCACAGAATAAGTATCGCGCTCAACAATATGAAATGGCACTTCTATTGATTTAAGGTATGCCGGCAAAATATGTTCAGGAAAACCTGGTTGCTTTTGATCGAGATTCACAGCGACCAACTCAAATGAGATAGGCGCACTACGCTGTAAATTCATTAAAATATCGAGCATAGCGTAAGAGTCTTTACCGCCCGATAAGCACACCATGATTTTATCGCCATCTTCAATCATGTTGAAATCTTCTATGGCTTTACCCATTTCTCGACGTAAGCGTTTCTGAAGTTTATTTTGACGGACTTTCATCTTTTTATCCAAACTTACATCAGTATCAATTTGTTCAGTCATTAGCTAAAAATTCAATGGTTGCATTAAAAACATCAGTATAACGAAAAGCAGCATATCTCCCTACTAGATAAATAAAAAAGCCCCGGCATTAGGCCGAGGCTTGAGAAATATCAAGTAGCTATGAAAATCAATCTACAATCAATTTTCCGCTTCCTAGTAAATCTTCTATTATTTGCTGATCATTAGTAAAGCTACCTACCAAGTCCGTATTTTGGAAGATAATTGTCTGATCTTCAGCTCCAGCATTATAGCCTCCAGAAAAACCTCCGTTAGAGCTAACATGAGCAACCGTATCTGCTCCTACCTGCTCAAAGTGTAGATAGTTAAGTAATGAGCCTAGATCAGACGCATCTTCACCTTGTAACAGGTCACTTAAGTCTAATACATCACCGCCGCTAGCTGCCGCAACAGAATCAAAATCAGTAATACGATCTATCGCAGGTGTTCCGCTAATGCCTTTATCTGATTGAGACCACTGGAAGATATCAGCACCTAAATCACCGCTTAAAATATCATTCCCTGAGCCGCCAATAAGCAAATCATTACCCGAACCACCATTAAGTGAGTCATCACCAGCACCACCGACAAGCTGATCATGTCCTAAGCCACCAATGAGAATGTCATCACCTTCACCGCCTTCGAGGATATCATTACCTGCGCCACCATTAATAACATCGTCACCAGCAAGCCCTGCTACCCTATCGTTACCAGCGGTCCCTGTTAGAGACGTATTATCAGCTTCATCCCCAACAATAGTATTACTGACTGTTCTTAACGTTAGCGTAGTGCTTGAGCTATCTCCATCAACATCCGTTAACGTATACCCAATCTCAACAGGTGCTATTTCAGCAGCGGTTGCATCTATCAATACAGGATCAAAATTCATTCCATACATGCTGGCATAAGCATCACTTGACGCCGTAATTTCAATTCGTCCTACATTGCTGTATTCAGACGGCAGTTGAAACTGAGCTTCAGTGTTACTGTAATATTGTCCCAACAAAGAACCATCAATGTGATAAACAGAGTAAGTTAAAGCGCGTGACCCTCCTAAATTACTATTACTATTATCAACATTAAAGCCAATATTAGTGACACCATTCTCGTAAACTGAACGATCGAAATTTAATACCAGAGTCTCAAGATTATCGATTCTTGTACTGTTACTGCCGCCCTGCACACCAACACCGTCAGACGTTATACGAACACCAGCGTTATCAGTAGTAGAATCCCGAGCAACACCCGTCATGACAACACCATTCTGAGAGAGGCTACTCCCTGAAGTACTGGTTGCTGAAAAACCAACGTTAACTGTTGATGATGTTAAAGATGTGGGTAAGTCTGCAGCAGGAGGGGCATATTGATAATACCCATCTTCATTAAATACTAACGAGCTACCGTCAAAATCATGCGCCCATGTGAGACGGCCTCCAGAAACACTGTAACTATAATCAGCACCACTGCCAGTCGAATCAGTCCCTAAATTAAATACTTGCCCTGCGAAAGTAATTGAACTCACCAAAGAGCCGTCAACAGCAACATCAACGCCTGTACCCTGAGGAGCAAACTCTGTCACCTTATTACCCAAAGCTAGACCACCGTCAGTCCCTAACCCACTAATAACATTACCTTGAAATGAAGTTTGGTTAGCAAACAGTGTATCTATATCTGCGTTCGCTACTGGCTGACCATCTACAACGTTGAATGTCAGTGATACGGGGGGCGTTATGTCTCCGTCCCCATCTTGTGCAGTGAACGAAATATCAAAACTATCTCCTTGCCCTGCAGTACCTCCGGTGAAGTACGTATAATCAGCAGTGCTGAAATTAAACGTCAATGAGCCGAAGTTAAAGCCTGTAGTAGCATCCAATGTCAGTAAGTCACCCGTAGTAGGAAAACCCATTAAGAAACCACTGTTCTCTGATATTTCGTCTGTCGTACTATTATAAGTGAAGGTAACATCTTGGTCCGGTGTTCCATCTGAATTACTATCAAGCCGAATAGTCACTTCTTGGACATGCCCTCCATCAGCACCCAGTGCACTATTAACATTACCACTACCCACCAAATTACCACCAACCGCTACCGGGATTGTGGATATCAATGTGTCTTCAAGCTGATTCAAATCAGGCACTATGATTGCCGGGTCAACAACACCGTCTAGATCCGAGTCGACATTATGAATCGAGTCCAACGCACCGGTATTTGAAATACCCGTACCAACACCAACACCGTAAGATTTAATATCATTAGTGTTGAGGAAGGTATCGTAACCTGAAGCACCAACGGGGTCTGACGTATTACCCGCAGTAGGAGCACCATCCGATATAAAGTAGACCAAGTTTTCAACCGAACTATCGACTGTACCAAATGCAGTTTGAGTAGCATTTAGAGCACTTTCATAGTTAGTACCACCGCTACCATTAATGGATTCAATAGCACTCACTGCTGATGTTTTATCTGTAAAAGCAACATTACCATTCAAAATGCTAGAGCCACTTGCGAAAGTAACAATTTTAATCGATACATTTTGAGCTTGATTAAAGTATTCAGAAACTAAACCGACCATCGCTTCTTTAGCTAAATCAAGTCGAGTATTAATAGCCACTGTACCATCAGCATTAATTTGGCGAACCTGACCACCGTATTGCGCTTGCGACATACTACCCGACACGTCTAAAACCAAAACAATATTGTAATCAGGTAACGCATCTTCCGTCACATTCACAACACGATCAAACGCTTGTGGCTGGTCATCAACGACGTTCACATGAAGCGACGCTGAGGTCGTATCTGAGACATAATTAAACGAATCAGTAACCGCCAAATCATCGGCTGGTGCACTATTATCAGCAGCATTATTCAACGTATATGTATAATCACCAGCATCAGCCCCAGAGGAATCAACCACTAAAGACCCAAGGCTAGTATCTATACCAATATACCCTGAGCGGTCATCAGTATCGCCAATACCACCATCAACAATCCCGTCAATATTCAAGATAGAAGAGCCGCCACTATCGTTATCAAGAATATTACCCGTAGCAATAGTGCTGCCGCCGCCAGTACCATCAGTCAAAGCACTTTCATAAACAGTAGCCAAGTCATCCATAGGATCGACAACCGTTAGGTCAACCGTTGCTGTAGAGGTTTCACCGTCATCATCAGTTAATGTGTAAGTGAAGTTAGCAGGTCCCGCAACAGTTGGAGTATAAGTCCAAGTCCCGTTACCATTATCAACCAGTGAACCGCTACTTACCGCACTCACATTAGTAATGGTTGCATGATCAGCCAACACATCATTAGAGAGCAACTGGCCCTCAGTAATGATTATCGGGGTGCCTAATGTTGTAGTAAACGCGTCATCTCCAGCAACAGGTGCGCCATCATCAACAGGACTAACATTAACCGTCACTGTTGCTGTGCTCACATCACCGTTTGCATCTGTAATAGTGTAAGTAAATGAGTCAGTGCCACTAAAATTTGCTATAGGTGTGTAACTATAAGAGCCATCAGGATTAACCGTAACATCTCCATTGGATGCACTGGTTGCTAGCGCCCAAATATTCCCACCATCTAAACTCGGCGTATCATTAGCAGCAAGCGTCCCCGAAACCGAAGAATCTTCAAGCATATCAATACTGTCATCAACAGCTATAGGTGTATCTTGCAGACTATAACTTTCGGTATCTGTTGCTGTTGCCTCACCATTAAAGTCCCCCGTCGTGGTAGTAACACTGGCATTAATTAACAAACTAGGATCATCAACCAAATCAGACCCCATAACACCAATACTGAACCTCAGAGTTCCTCCATCATCGTAAACAAGTCCTGTTGTAGAGACGCCATTAACTGTTAATGTAACCGTATCATTAACAGCAACATCTCCTCCAACAATACCCTTAATAGCCACTACTCCTACAGCTTCTGTAGCATCTATAACATCATTTGTTGTGATACTTGCATCCAAAGTAATAGATGCAGTAACGAATGAAGTATCAACAGTAAACGGAGTTGTACTAGCCGTGTCGGTGTTGCCATACGGGTCGGTTGCACTGGCCACGATGGTATGCGGACCGTCGCTCAGTGGGGTCGTTGGCGTAAAGCTCCAGCTGCCATCCGGCTGCACCGTGGTGCTACCGATGACCGTGCCGTTATCACTCAGTTCGATCGTGCTGCCCGGCTCGCCGCTGCCGCCCAGTGTCGGGGTGTTATCCGCCGTGTCGGCAATCGGGTCCAAGGTGACCGTGGTGACGGTGTCTTTTTCAATCGTGTCGCTGACTTGCGGCGCGGTGTTACCTAACGCATCGCTGGCATCTAAGGTTACCGTCAGGGTGCCGTCATCGAGGCCGCTGACATCCACAACCGCGGTCCAGTTACCGGTGAGCGGATCAATCACCAGGTTGCTGATCGGGCCACTATTACCATTGCCATCGCTGACCGTCAGGGTATCGATGCTGCCACCCGCTTCAACCGTGCCTTGGAGGACGGTGAGGTTCGGGTCGTCGATGCTGCTGATCATGTCATCGTTGAGGCTGTCATCTTTGATATCCACCGTGGCGGCCGTCGCCGTATCCACGCTGAACAACCCGGCTTCTCTTATGATTTCAGGTTGTGTCCGAGCCAAACCAATAGTTTCGTATCCAGCTTCAGGGTTACCCTCTAACGCTGTTCGTTCGATCAGCTCAAATGTATTCCCTTCATTGTCTGTGTTTCCGCCATCTGCTGTATTACCAGCAGCTGCCTCTTCAGCAATTAATGTAGGATCAAGACCTTCTAAGATGGCTTGTTGAATAGCGTCGACTGATGCCAATTCAGCATCAACTACGGCTTTATCTACAGGATAATTTTCGGTGGATGTATATGTTTCAGCGGTAACCAGCCAACTTTGCCCGCCTTCAAGCACAACCGACTCACCATTGGACATGGATACTTCAATCTTGGCATCCGGCGACGTTCGTATAGCCTCATCAGCATATACATCGTCCCCCAGTGCTAAAAGTCTCTGCGTTCCATCTGCTTTAATTGCATATGCTTGCCCAACAATAAAGCTTACAGATCCTACAACAGTAGCCATGCGATTTTACCCCATAGAAATTTTGTCTAGTTACAGACCATTTAACTGATTTCAATTGTTTTTTTAAATTGTACCGTGGTACAGGATAGTCGACTGTAAGAAACTTTGCCCAAGCAGGCGGCTCTAGCTTGCACTAAAACCTATAACCCTGCTCTCTATCAAAGTCTGAAGAAATGACGTTAAGAGTTAAGCCTTAGCTTTTTGAAGGCGCTCATACGCGGCTAACAGTGAAGAGTGCTTTTTAAGTTGATATAAATCCATATCAACATTCATTAAATGATCAAATACATTCTTGCCATTAATAAGATCCTGGCACTTCGCCAATAAGTCAGAACCATATAAGTCTTTAAGTACTATTGAGAAGGCATCTGTCTTGCTCTTTTCAAGCAAGGTAAATTGCAACATCTGGTTAAGACAGCGATGAACTTTTTGCTGCGACTTATTTAACTCTCCAAACTGTAGTAACCAATCATTACATTCAAGTGCTACGCCATGATCTTGTAAGCACAATGCAATTAAACACTTTAACTCAACTACTCTAAGCCCTTCATAACAACTACCCGCATCTGGAGCAATACCTATAAGATCAGAGATCAACTGCTGATCGTCCAAACCTAACGCCGCCAACTCCTCATAAAGCTCCTCGAGCTCTAGATTAGTCAGATTAGTTAGCGTCATGATTCTGTTGCGCATAGGCACGCCAATATTATTGTTATTCCATACTAGCTCTTCTACTGGATAGATCTCAGACATACCAGGCACAATAACACGGCAGCAGTAAATACCCAGGTGCTCATAATCTGCAATATATATATCCATATCTACTTTGTGAATCAGGTAGCACAGGTGTTCAAATTCGGCTTTTGTATCCCCTTCTATATTCCATTCAACAAACTCATAATCTGCATCAGAAGAAAACAACTCCCATGACACCAATCCACTTGAGTCGATAAAATGAGTTTCTAAGTTATGAGAATCTGCGACTAGCTGAATATCAAAAGAAGGTTCAGGAAAATCTGATAGCTGATCAAGAGCACGACCCTGCAACAACTCAGTAACCGTTCGTTCTAACGCCACCTCAAACTTTGGATGAGCACCAAAAGAAGCACAGCAACCACCATTCTCAGGATTAAATAGCGTTACATTCACCAGCGGAAACTTACCACCCAACGAAGCATCTAGAACATAAATAACAAAACCGTGCTCACGCAACGCAGCTATTGCTTCTAGCACTTTTGGATATCGCCCTACTACTTCATCCGGTATTTTGGGCAAGCTAATGCCTGATGAGATGATAGTGCTCTTTATATGCCTTTCGAATATCTCTGATATAGCCTGAACTCTTGCTTCATATAAGGTATTCCCTGCAGCCATACCATTACTAGCGTAAAGATTACCTATAATGTTGACGGGGAACCAAACCTCCTCATTCGCTTTCTGTTTTACAAATGGTAAAGCACAAATACCTCTTTCACGATTTCCTGAGTTTGTATCTATTAGCATGGGCGCTTTTAGCTCATCGTCCATGTTGTAATGACTTAATGTTGCATCATCCAATAAGCCCTCTGGTATTTCATCAGACTCAACTGAAAACCACCTTTCATTTGGGTAATGAACAAAGTCACCCTCAGCTACATTTTTACCTAGATAGAAGTCTGAGAAAAAATAGTTGCAGCTTAGGCGCTCAAAGTACTCACCTAACGCACTTGCTCTGGCGGCATCTTGAGTAGCCCCTTTTCCATTTGTAAACAACATGGGGCAACTCTTATCTCTTATATGCACGGACCACACATTGGGCACAGGATTTAACCAATTAACCTCCTCTATATCAAAACCCAACTCTGACAATAAGCGGGACATTTTTTCTATTGAGTCTTCTAACGGCGCATCTTTACCCGTAATACATGTCATATCACATCTCTATTCAGCTTTTTCTTGCAGATTCAAATCGGCTTATATTGTTATTTCGTAGCAACCACTTCGTATAGAAGTACACCCTCTATTAATGCCTATATTGCACCACATGTAACACTGAAATATAAGAAGTTAGTTAATATGATTAAAAACAATGACTTTATTAAAAATAATTAGCAAAATTCGCTTGACGACATGTGCCTCCATCACTAATATACGCGCCCACAGGTTGAGTCGTTCCTCGATAGCTCAGTTGGTAGAGCAGTAGACTGTTAATCTATTGGTCGCTGGTTCGAGTCCAGCTCGAGGAGCCAATAACTTGTGAATTGTGTCGGAGCATAGCGCAGCCTGGTAGCGCATCTGGTTTGGGACCAGAGGGTCGCAGGTTCGAATCCTGCTGCTCCGACCATTTATCCCAAAGAACTTTATTTTATATATTGTTCGACACGTCGGAGCATAGCGCAGCCTGGTAGCGCATCTGGTTTGGGACCAGAGGGTCGCAGGTTCGAATCCTGCTGCTCCGACCATTTTATCCCAAAGAACTTTATATCCTATATACTGTTCTACTCGTCGGAGCATAGCGCAGCCTGGTAGCGCATCTGGTTTGGGACCAGAGGGTCGCAGGTTCGAATCCTGCTGCTCCGACCACTATATACTCATATATTCTTTAGCTACTTTTCATTTGCATCACCACGACTCTTACTTTTAAATAAGCACCAGCAATTTTTTCATCAAGGAATGACATGTGCGGGTATTACTTTATTTAATTTGTATTTTAGGCCTTTTGCCCCTACCAGCTATTTCCTCAGAACAGGTGACTCTTCAACTACGCTGGCACCACCAAGCACAATTTATTGGCTACTACACCGCAAAGTCAAAAGGCTATTATGATGAAGCCGGGTTAGATGTCACAATTAAAGCAGGCGGCCCAGGCATCATCCCTTGGCAAGAGGTTGTTAACGGCCGTGCAGATTATGGCGTTGAAAACAGCAACGCTCTTACCGCTTTCATGTATGGAGAGCCTGTCACGGCACTAGCAGCCATCTACCAACACTCCCCTAGCGTATTTCTCACAAAACGCTCGTCAGGCATAAAAAAACCCGCAGACCTTGCCGGAAAAAATGTCATGATATTCCCAGGCGCCCAGGACCCCGAACTAATGCTGCTATTAAAACAGCAAAAATTATCGAAGTTTGATCTTAACCTGATAGCAACCAGCACTGACCTTAACGATCTAATTAATAATGAAGTCGATGCTTTCAACGCCTACATCTCTAATGAACCTTATGCTCTAGAACAACTGGGCATACCTTACTATTTAATCAAGCCTACAGACTACGGCATTGATTTTTACAGCGACATTTTAATTACTAATAAATTATCCATTTCCACCCACCAAAAACGCACAGACGCATTCATCGCCGCCAGCCTTAAAGGCTGGCAGTATGCTTTAAGCCACCCAGAAGAAGCTATAACACTCTTCAAAAATGAATACCCTACCAAGAAAGACTTAGGACACCTTCGCTTTGAGCTCAACATGGCACACGAGCTTATAATGCCGGAGCTGATTGAAATCGGACACATGAATCCAAAAAGATGGCAACATATGGCGGACATGCTTACTGAAGCCGGGATTATTAGAAATAAGCATAGCCTGGAAGGCTTTATCTATAAATATAAAAGCAGTATAGATTGGAGCTTTTGGAAGCCCATCATTTACTTTGCATTAGGCCTAATGACAATACTTGCCAGTATTAGTTTTTATTTACTCTCCTTAAACGTAAAGCTAAAACGCGAAGTATCAACTCGACGCGCAGCTGAAGAACAGCTTATCCACTTAGCAACGCACGATTCCCTAACTGGACTGGCTAATCGCTCAGCACTGTCATCTTATTTAGATATGTTCATAAAGCTTGCCAAGAGAAATGATTTAACACCCGCCATTCTCTATATAGACCTTGACGGTTTTAAAGCTATAAATGACACTCACGGTCATTCGGCTGGAGATCAAGCACTTATCCGTTTTACCAAGAAAACGCAAACGTTACTCAGGTCCAGTGATATCTTTGGTCGACTCGGAGGCGATGAGTTTCTCATCCTACTAGAGAACAGCACACGTGAAGGCTCACACCACCTCGCCCACAAAATTCTTGCCAGTTTAGAAATACCTCTTAAATTCAACAATTCGCATAGCAAATTGGGCGCTAGTATTGGCATTGCCATTTACAAAAATCATGAAGAAACTTTTGATCAGTTTCTAACCCGCGCAGATAGAGCCATGTATTACGTTAAAAATAACGGAAAATCAGGCATTGGCGTTGCGGCTCCTTTTAAAGCAAATAAATGACAAGCACAGCTTTCACATAAGAAACTTTTTTTCAAATCCACTATAATCTGCAAAAACACGCCCGAAACCCAACAATATTCAGATTAATGATGACTCTCTAATACGATTCACCTGAGAACACATAAGAATAAACGGAGACATTCATGCCTGACCAACAACTACCCCAACACAGCGAAAACCCTGCTTTCAATGTCACTCGAAGTGTGACCAGCGAAGATACAGTTGAACCTCTTCAGCTAGGGAAGCGGGTTCGCGAAATTAGACTAAGCCAAAGCCTAACACTAGAAGAAGCCAGCAAGCTAACAGGACTAGCCCGCTCTACATTATCAAAAATTGAAAACGAACAAATATCACCTACCTTTACTGCCGTATCAAAGCTAGTTAAAGGACTGGGTATTGATATACCCCAGCTATTCTCCCAGCCTTCACGCTCAGCCGGTGCAGGCGGCAGGAGAGACATTACTCGCGCCGGAGAAGGCAAGCCTCACCCGACACCAACATATGAGCACGAATTATTAGCAAACCAGCTCACCAGCAAAAAAATGTTACCTTATCGCACGACTATTCGCGCGAGGTCTTTTGAAGAATTTGGCGATTGGGTCAGACACGAAGGCGAAGAACTTCTCTATGTAATAAGTGGCAGCATCACCTTTTATTCAGAGTTTTACGAGCCCGTCAACCTAGATGAAGGTGATAGTGCATATTATGATTGTGAAATGGGCCATGCGGTCACATCGACCAGCGAGAACGATGCAGTCATTCTTTGGGTAACCGCTTAAAGCCCAATAAAATATATACACTCACAACTCTTGCCGCATAAATTACTTGGTGCTAAATTATATGCAACATCAAGAGAAGGGCTGACGTCCTCGCCAACCTGCCAACCTGGGCAAGGTGGATACCGAATTTCGGTGATGCGGTCTATCGACAATTAACCAGGCCCTCTATTTCGTCAGCTTTTGATTTTTTAATATCAGAGGCATACATGTTTGAAGCACACCAACCTACTGCGGATCTATCACCAAGCCAGACCCGCCATGAAGACACCTCTATTGATGAGCAAATTTTAGATCAGATTATCAATAGCAAAACCCATAACTGCCCTTTACGTATTTGGAGCAGCCACGGAAAACGAAAAGACAACCTTGGCAAACCAAACACTTTTCTATTTTTATACATCGAATACAAAGACCATCGAAACAATTCCTGCTATCTATGCAAAGAACTAGACAGCGGCCTCCTACTCGACCATCAGTTTCTGATAATGCTGGCAGAATCGGTCTTACTAAAAGACATTTCAGCACAACAAACACGAGAGTGGCTTAGTAATAACCAGTAATATGGCTTATTACCAACGCTAAGCCGCTGCTCTAAATGAATAATGCGTATTTTCTACTCAAAACATACCTATATCCCATTAGCGCATTAAAACTGCGGCCTGTACTAAGCGGGCCAAACCTTCTATAATGCCTCATTATCATTCCATTCCGGTCGATCTAATCGACCTAGATTTATAACAGGTTCAATTAGATGTCATTAGACGACCAGCCCGCCTTTAAAGAACTGGGCTTGGCCGCTCCTTTGTTGCAAGTGCTTCAAGAGATCGGTTACGAAACACCTTCGCCAATTCAAGCTCAATGTATCCCTCACCTTCTTGAAGGAACAGATCTGCTTGGACAGGCACAAACTGGTACAGGTAAAACTGGTGCCTTTGCTCTGCCTATCATGACGCGTATTGATATTAATACGAAGAATCCGCAGCTATTAGTTTTGGCTCCAACACGAGAACTGGCTATTCAAGTAGCCGAAGCTTTTCAGACTTATGCTCGTCACATGCCTAACTTCCATGTACTTCCTATTTACGGCGGTCAGGCTTACGATGTTCAATTACGTCAATTACGTCGCGGTGTACACGTTGTTGTAGGTACTCCTGGACGCGTGATGGATCATATCCGTCGCGGCTCTCTAGTCCTAGACAACCTACAAACACTCGTACTTGATGAAGCAGATGAAATGCTACGCATGGGCTTTATTGATGATGTTGACTGGATACTGAGTCACACACCACCTACACGCCAAATTGCTCTGTTTTCAGCAACAATGCCACAAGCAATTCGCAAGTTAGCACTGCAACATCTTAAAAGCCCTGTTGAAATTAAGATCGCAAGCAAAACAGCGACAGCTACAACAATCAAGCAGCACTACTGGCGTGTCAGCGGTGTTCATAAACTAGACGCGCTTACTCGTATTCTTGAAATGCAGCAGTTTGACGCAATGCTAGTGTTTGTACGCACCAAATCTGCGACCACTGAATTGTCAGAAAAGCTATCTGCTCGCGGCTATGCTTGCGAAGCACTTAACGGAGATATTTCTCAGCAAGTGCGTGAACGTACAGTTGAGCGCCTTAAGAATGGCAAGCTAGATATTCTTATTGCGACTGATGTTGTAGCTCGTGGTCTTGACGTTGAACGCATAAGCCATGTTCTTAACTACGACATTCCTTATGATACAGAGTCTTACGTCCACCGTATTGGTCGTACAGGCCGTGCCGGACGTTCTGGTGAAGCTATTTTATTCGTTGCTCCTCGTGAACAGCGCATGCTACGCATGATTGAACAAGCAACACGTCAGAAAATTCAGCCAATGGAGCTTCCATCTGCAGCAGATATCAATGTAAAACGCTTGGATCGCTTTAAACAGCAGATCAGCGAAACGATGGACAGCCAGGATCTATCTCAATATCTAGACCTGCTAACTGAGTATCAGCAAGAACACGATACCGATCCTATTAATATTGCTGCTGCTTTAGCTGTACTATTACAAGGCCAAACACCTCTACTTATCAGTGAAAAAGAGCTTCGTGGCCCTAAATCATTTGATGATAGAGATAGCCGCTCTGATCGCGGAGAACGCAGACCTCGTAGACAACGAGGTGAGAACTCCAATGCAGACATGCAACGCTATTGCCTCTCCGTTGGGCAAGAGCATGGCGTTAAACCAGGTAACATTGTTGGCGCAATCGCAAACGAAGCTGATATTGAAAGCCGCTTCATTGGCCAGATTGAGATCAAAGACAAAGCTACTTTTGTTGACCTTCCTGCCGGCTTACCAAAAGAAACCGTTGCCGTTCTACAAAAGATTGTAGTCTGTGGACAACGTCTAAACCTTAAAGCAGTTGACGGTGCTGGCACACCACCCAAAGGTGGCCGCTCATCTAACAGAGGACCAAGATCATCTGCTCCTCGCAAGCCTCGCGCTAGCAAAGATTAAGTTTTAGTGACAATAAAAAGGCGGATTTAATAATCCGCCTTTTTTATACCCACCATTTGAGAAAACTCAGTAATGAGTAGCTTATCTAGTAAACAATACGCGCTACGCCGCCTCTTTTAAGCAGGCGCACCTGCTCGCCAACTCTGAAGAAAGCCTGATTCTGTACTTCCTGAACTATAGACAAGGTTTCCCCATTGGATAAACGCACCGTCACTTCCTGGCCTTGCTTGCGAGTAGCATTCCCTTCTACCGCTTGACCAACCATACCACCTGCAACAGCACCAAGCACCGCTGCAATACTACTACCTTTACCAGCACCAATAGTGCTTCCTGCAATGCCGCCGACGATAGCACCAGCACCGGTACCAACAACTCCATCCTTGCGGCCTTCAATCACAACAGGAGTTGCGGATAAAACCGTACCATAACGGACAGTTTGAACCTTTCTTGCTTCGCTTTGGCTATAGGTTTTACCCGTTAAACCTGGCGAAGCACAACCTGATAGCACCAAGGCCATAGCGATAGTACCTAATACGGTACCGCGCATTGTTTTTTTAGGAAAAATCATTTTATCGCCTCATTCAATAAACTCGAGAAGAACAACTCTCTGTTTTACTTACTACTGTCGACTAAAGACAATAGCCAATGTATTCACTGTAATTACACAACTAATGCTGCCCGTAAAGACGAGCATAGAGCCCATCCTGTTCAATTAATTGGTGATGCCCACCCTCTTCAGCAACTTTTCCATCCTCAAAAACATAAACGTGATCGGCTTGCTTAACCGCACTTAAGCGATGCGCAACAATGAGGGTAGTCCTTTCTTTCAAAAAGTTTTGCAACGCATCATGCAAAGCACGCTCTGTTTCAGTATCCAATGCAGAGGTCGCTTCATCAAGAATAACCACTTTTGGATCTGCTAACACCATTCTAGCTACAGCCAAGCGCTGCCTCTGACCTCCTGACAGTCGAACGCCCTGCCGACCCACTAACGCATATAAGCCTTTATCTAATGCGCGAATAAACTTATCCAACTGCGCTATTTTTAAGGCTTCCCATATAGACTCTTCGCTAAAATCTTTCCCCATACATAGATTACTATGAATAGTGCCATTAAATAGCGCAGGGTGCTGCAAAACGGTCGCCACATTATCTCTGACCACATCAAGGCCAATCTGTTCTACTGGGATGCCATTAAAACGAACCTTCCCAGATTGTGGTATGTACAGCCCTAACAACACTTGGACGAACGTTGACTTACCCCCACCACTGGCCCCGACTAATGCTATCTTTTGCCCTTTCTTAATCTGCAAAGAAAGGCCCTTTAATATTTCAGTACCATCGTTATATGAGAAGTAAACATCATCAATTTCAATACTGACACTGCGTGACGACTCAAACGGATTCGACACAGCAGGATACTGCGGCTCCTGCTGCAGCTCCAAAATTCGATTGAGTCGAGCCAGCGCAGCCTTAGCTCCATAATATGCATACTGAATCCCTAACACTTCCTGAACCGGCCCCATCATGAACCATAAATAGCCAAATACCGCCATCATTTGCCCAATAGATAGATCCGAAAATACCACCATCAGCATCGATACGGCTCTAAATAGGTCAAAACCGATTAAAAAACTAAAAACTAAACCGCCCCGCCGCTTCACTTTTCCATTCATATGCACTGGAATTGTCACGAACTTCGCGAGCATCACCTACTAAACGACTTAAATAATGTTGCTCACGGTTGCTCGCTCGAATCTGCTGAATAGCATCTAAGGTTTCAGTAAGCGCGCCCTGAAAAACCTCATAAGATTTATTCTCATGCTTCTTTAATTCTTTTACCCGCTTACCGATTACCGTTGTAAAGTAGATAACAACCGGGTTCAAAAACATTATAAAAAGCGCTAATGCCCAGTGCATCCAAAGAAGAATGATGGCCGTACCAATAATCGACAATGATGCAATTAATAAGCGACTAACAGAACTGCCGATAAAACGGTCAACCGTATCAAGATCGGTTACAAAATGAGAACTAACGGCACCACTACCCAGTGTTTCATACTCAGCCATGGATATTCTTCCTAGCCTGTGCAGCATCATCTTTCTCATCCTGAAAATGATGTCTTTAGAGATAATGGTAAACTGACGTGCCTGCCAAATGTTAAGCACCAGTGCGATTGCCCGCAGCACCACAGTGATAATTAAGATGGCTACTATATAGAGCACAGGGCCGTGCCACTGCTCAGGAAAAAAAGGCCCTAATGTCTCAATCAGCATTCCCGGCTTTTCGAGTAAAACCTCATCCACCAGCAACGGCATCAGCAAAGGCAAAGGAACAGAAGCAACGGTGGCAAAAATCGCTACCCAGTTTGCAAAAATGAGCTCGCGCTTATGCTCAAGGGTAATACTTAAAATATAATTCCAACTAAATCGAAAAGACGACATATCACCCTATCTAAATAAAAATACAAATGAGGTATTTATACCACATACCCCTATTTCGAGTATTGCAGCAGATACAAAAACACCCGCGATGGCGGGTGTTTTATTTAGCGTTGTACGAGCAATATCTATTGAGAAAACAGCGTACCTAACTCTCGTTATGCTGAAGCGCGCAGCATTGCGTATAACTGGTCTTTTAAATGAAGACGCTTAACCTTTAGCTCTTCTTCTGTATACGTTGTAACCGGCTCTGCTTCTGACTCCATGCGCTCAACTTGCTTAGTGAGAGTATGATATTCAGCGAACAATTTGGAGAAATGTGCATCATTCATTTTAAGAGAGTGAATCTGATCGCGAAACTCTGGTAATTCATGTATTAAATCGTGATGTTCAATGCTCATATTATGTATTTCCTTGATGGGTTACATTTTTCTTTTTTCTTCATAAGCAGTATCCCTGATATAGAGTTATCGTTCATTGACGCTCATCAACATAGCTTACTGAATACGCTAAAAGCCCCTATCAGCAAAAGATAAATATCACTATTTATAGATATTTTTTATGTATTTACTCTCGACCTTATGAGCAACACAAGGTAGGTTATATACCCCTGATAATTGTCCACTATAGAGCCCTAAATTTAATGGAAAGCCTGACACTCCAGCCTATTTCTTCTGTTGCCGGTGAGGTACAGATTCCAGGTTCAAAAAGCCTATCTAATCGTATTTTGCTGCTTGCTGCCCTCGCAGAAGGCGATACTACTATCACCAACCTATTAGACAGTGATGATATACGCCATATGCTGACAGCATTAAGCTCACTTGGTATTAGTTATAAGCTATCGGAAGACCGCCAATCTTGCACCGTTAGCGGACGAGGACAGTCTTTAGGGAAAACAGAACACCCACTGTTTTTGGGCAATGCAGGAACAGCTATGCGCCCCCTCTGCGCAGCTCTTTGCCTAGGCAGTGGAGAATATGAATTAACAGGTGAACCACGCATGTACGAGCGCCCAATTGGCGACCTCGTAGACGCATTAAGAACTCTCGGTGCTGACATCGATTACCTTGGTACGCAGGGCTATCCACCTCTTAATATCAAAGCCAATGGATTACAAGGCGGCGAAGTTAGTATTAAGGGTAATATCTCAAGCCAGTTCCTAACGGCATTACTCATGGCAGCCCCACTGGCTAAAAACGACTTAACCATCCATGTTGATGGCGAACTTGTGTCTAAGCCTTATATCGATATCACCTTACATACCATGTCCTTATTTGGTGTTGAGGTGATTAATAACAATTACCAGTCATTTGTTATTCGCTCGGGACAACAGTACCGCTCACCTGGCGAGATTATGGTTGAAGGAGATGCATCCTCTGCATCCTACTTCCTAGCAGCGGCTGCTATTGCCGGCGGTACTGTGCGCGTTTATGGCGTGGGAGCTGACAGCGTACAAGGTGATAAACGCTTTGCCGAAGTACTTGAAGCGATGGGAGCCAAGGTTACTTACGGGCCAACCTTTATAGAGGTCACAAAAGGCAAAGAGCTAACCGCTGTTGATATGGATCTAAACCACATACCCGATGCCGCTATGACAATTGCCACAACCGCACTGTTTGCTAAAGGCACCACAGCGATTCGAAACATCTACAATTGGCGAGTAAAAGAGACAGACCGCCTAGCAGCAATGACAACAGAGCTACGTAAAGTGGGCGCCATTGTCGTTGAAGGTGATGACTTTATTGAAGTAACCCCACCTGCACAGCTCCAACACGCCGCCATTGATACCTACGATGATCACCGCATGGCTATGTGCTTTTCACTGGTTGCTCTTAGTGACACACCGGTAACAATTAATGACCCGGGATGCACACGCAAAACATTCCCTGAGTACTTTGATCTATTTAAAAGCATTTGCCAATAAAACGCACAATGCGTGCCCGTTATGATGACTGGCACGCCCTTCCACACCTAAAGCCTCTAAATGTGGTCCATAACCCACAAGCATGTCTTTTTAAGCCACACGCCACCCCATCAAACACCTTACTTCTCTAGGCTCTAGAATAACCTCTTAACTGGCCCTACCCGAAAGATCAACAACTAACAGAATATGCAACAAAAGGGTAACGGCATACAGCTCACTGTCATCTTCATTTACCCCGTCTTTACAACAGATCATTTAAATTTTTATTCGGAGAGACACTCAATGACCAAAGCGATTGTTCTGGTTACCTCGGCTACTGGGCGCATTGGAAAAGAACTGGTTGCTCGCTTATCTCAAGCTGGAAAATTCACGGTACGGGCCTGTTATCACACTGAATCAAAAATTGCCGACCTGAAAGCAGTAGGCGCTGATGAAACAGTTTTTTTTGACCTCAACGATGCAACCAGCTGGGATACAGCCTTAAACGGTGTTAGTGCCATCTATTCTGCATCACTTGACCCTATGCTCGAAGGGCACCTGAATTTCTGTAAAGAGTTGGCAAATCGCACTGACACCATCAAACACGTGGTGCGTGTGAGTTGTATGGGTGCGGACACCAACACGGCATCTTACCAAGCAGACCAACATTCTTCCCGAGAAGGTGCGTCGATCCCATTGATGTTGCAACATTACTGGTGGGGCGAGAAAGCGTTGATCGATACAGGCCTGAACTTAACCGTACTGCGTAATAACTTCTTTATGAATCACCTCTTAAAGACCGATTGCGACAATATCGCCCAAGAAGGTTGGTTCAGCAACCCCTTAGGTAAAGCACGCAACTCCTTTGTCGCCACTCGGGATATTGCAGAAGCAGCAGCCATAGTGCTGAGCGAAGGCCCCGAGTACCACGCTAACAAGTTTTATGATATTACCGGCCCTCAGTCACAGACGATGGCAGAAATCGCTGCTGATCTTGGCCGTGCAATGAACAAGACTATCGAGTATCGCGCACAATCAATGGTTGATTTCGAAAACGACTTCGGTGCTACTCGTGCAGAGTTCTTCGAATACCTAGTCAATGGCTTTTACTGTCGCTGCAGCCCGGATTTTTACAATCTTAGCGGCCACAAACCTACCGCCTATTACGACTACCTGACGACTCGAGGCGCATCTGGCGAAACAGGCTTAGAAGAGCTGTGGCAAGGTAACCTTTGGAAAAAAGGCCAAGATGCCATGAAAGAAGCAACGGCCGTTAAAAGCTAAAAAGCCTCTCATTAAGGCCTTCGCGTGTCAGTTATTCTAACTGACACGCTTTAATGTGTGACTAGACAACTATCAACCACTGATTGAGATAAAACCCGCCAAAGATCAGCATAACAAAGAGCATTAACGACAACACCATTGGCTTAACGCCGGCCTGCCTAATAGTACTCCAGCGCGTTTGAACACCTAAAGCCGCCATTGCTATTGCTAAAGAGAACTGACTAGCCAGCTGTAGAGTACTTAGCAACGCCTCTGGTAACAGCAATAAGCTATTGAGACCCGAAGCCGCAATAAAGCCAAATACAAACCACGGTATAGCAATTTTACCACCAGAAGAACCATCACTACTGCGGGTAAGAAAAGCACTTAATATAAGAATAAAAGGCGCTAGCATCATCACTCGAATTAATTTAACAACGACTGCGTTTTGTAATGCCTCCCCTCCGATAGCCTCTCCTGCCGCGACTGCTTGCGCTACTTCATGCACCGTACTACCAATGTAAATACCGAAGGCTTGTTCGCTCATTCCAGAAAACTGAAAAATAAACGGATAACTAAACATGGCCAGCGTGCCAAACAAAACCACCGTAGCAACAGCAACCGTAACACTCTGCTGACGTGGTTTTAATACAGACTCAGTAGCCAGAATAGCCGCCGCACCACAAATAGCACTCCCAACTGACGTTAGAATCGCTAGCTCTCGATCTAATTTAAAAAAGCGGATGCCAACATAAGTACCAACACAAAATATACTCGTAATCACTAATAGATCGAGTACAAGCGCTTGCCATCCCACAGAGATAATCTGCTGAAAGCTCAAACTGAACCCGAAAAGAATGATCCCCGCGCGCAGCAACTTTTGCTGACAAAAGCGTGTGAATATAACTTCCTTATCAGCCGTTTTACGCGTATTTAAATGACCAACAACAATGCCCAGAATGATAGCCAGTGGCAAAGCACTTAAACCGAATTGAGCAATAGCGGGTACTTTGGAGAGCAGAATAGCTACTATCGCAATCAACGGTAACGCTATTATTTGAGACATGGGGAAAAGCTCCGTGTGAAAACCTATTTCGCTCATAATCCACCTATACAAACATTAAGTAAAATGGGATTATTAAATACAAAACATTAGAAAAACCGAACAATTATTATGAAACCCCCATCACAAACCATTTTCTACGGGCGTATTTTCTATGAGCGTATCTGTTAAGCAATTAAGAGTCTTTGAGGCAACGGCTAGGCTCGGCCGATTAACAGCCGCTGCCGATGAGCAAGCCATGAGCCAATCTGCCGCCAGCCAATCGCTAAGAGAACTTGAATCAACATTAGACTACCCGCTCTTTCAGCGGGTAGGACGTGAGCTAATGATTACGGAAGCGGGCCGGGACACGCTGCCTAAAATCAACCAAATACTCCATCTAATCGACAGCCTAGATACACCCGGCGACGGTGCAATAGCAGGCCCTTTACGCATTGCAGCCAGCGTTACCATTGCGACTTACCTTCTCCCTCGCCTACTAGCAGAATTTGTTCAACTACACCCCAAAGTAATACCAGACGTTAAGATAACCAATACTCAGCAGGTTATTGCCACATTAGAAAAGGGGCAGGGACATATTGGTTTAATCGAAGGCCCTGCTCAACATCGTCAATTACAGATAACACCTTGGCACGAAGACAAACTAGAAGTGTTTTGCCATACAAGCCACCCGCAAGCACAAGCTGGGCAACTACACCGCGAGCAGATAGAGCAACAGCGCTGGATATTACGTGAAGACGGCTCAGGAACCCGGCGGATTTTTGATACCGCCATGCAAGCCATTAATGCTCAGGCACAAGTAGCTTTTGCATTAAACCGGCAAGAAGCCATTAAACAATCTGTTAAAGCTGGGCTCGGCGTGGGGTGTTTATCACAACTTTCGATCGCAGAAGAGGTAAAGTCAGGCAGTTTGGTGGTGCTTAACTCTCCTTTGGAGTTAACGCGGCGCTTCTCCCTTGTTACTCAACCTACGCATAACAACAAGCTAACCGAAACATTTATTGAGTTTATAAAATCACAAACTCAATCTATTTTCTGCAAAGGTTAAATAAAGAGTATTGCTGATTCAGCCACTACCAATCATTCGTGTAAAAATAGATTTTTGGTAAAGGTGAGCAGGGATTCTGTCTTCAATCTCTGCATGAAGCGCCGGTAGTTTGGACCAATGAACACCTTGTTTATGGTGATGCGCTGTATGATAACCGAGGTTACCAGTCAAACGGTTGAACAGTGGATCTAGGTTGTTATAAGACGCTTCGAATTCATTTTTCGTATCAAGGCCTGAATGGTGCTCGTACGTCACGTAAGCAGTAAACAGAAGGCTGGTGATCATCGGCAATACAAATAACATTAAGCCGGCAACCGGCTTATACCAAACAAGAATCGCCACAATAATAAATGTTATCGCCGTATAAATAAGAAACGTAGATAGCTGCTTAGGGTGCTTTTTACCTACTCTATAGCCGCGAGAGTATGCGGTCAGGGCAACATTAAGTGTGTACTCTCCCATTCCCATCCGGGTTCCGTCTTTGCGTTTCCAACGACTCTCATCCTGCTCTTGGTCAAGAAAATTTAAATGATGACCCAATACATGATGTAACCGCCAAAGATGTGTGGTTACCCCTGTGTGCAAGGCGTAAACAAACTCTAAACCGCGATTAAGAAAAGCATGGCGAAATGTAAAGAGGTGTTGATGGTGGTGATTCCACGCGCATATCACTCCCTTTGGAAGTAGCATCAACAAATAGTAGCCACCCAAAACAGCTATATCATTGATAGTAAAGTACAAAATAAAATCAATAACTGTCAGCGCTAATACAATAAAGACAGGCCAACGGTCTTCTTTATACCTAAACCCATTCAAGCTGTTTTGTTTTTTAAGCATTTTTTACGTATTTTCCAGTAAAACAATATTTATCAGCATGTTAATAAAAATGCATTGCCCCGCTTCTTACTGCCTGCACTTGTCATATCGCTTTAATAACCCACTATTCAGCAGATACTACAAAGAACTCACATCTCCACTTTTTGGCTGCTTCGACTGTTAAAAGGCTAAGCAAGGTAAAAACATAAAGTAAAATCAAAGAGTTGTATATAAGCAAATAGCCACTGCAACCCCACATTTTTTATGGGTGATTCTAATCGCCTGTAAAATTACATTCAATTCACGAATGATCTATTTGAACGTCATTTGGAAAAGGTTTGCCCACACCAAGCTCAAGCGAATCTTTAAGACTAATCAAAAAAACAGCCCACTTGGTACTACAGTGTGCCATAAAATCGCTGGGCTCTTTCCAACCAGAATGAGTAAACCTTACAAACGTCTGCTCTTGACCCGTGTCGATCTGAAATGAGATCTCTGTCCCTACCCAGGAGTCGGGCACACTGCCTGAATGCTGCCAGCCTACGGTTTTATTGGGGATAAGCTCTTTCACAACAAAATCTGGGCCACCACCATTAAACCGAAATTCAATGATGGAGCCTACGTCCCCTGCGCCCGATACATCATTCGTCCACCATGTAGCGAGGCCGGCATCTGTAGTCAAAGCCTCATAGATTGCCTCAGGTGAAGATTTGATGCCAACCCGATGGTTTATATCCGCCATAATATTCTCCCAAACGTTAAGACGAAGATAACACCTCAAGAAGAGACACGCTTGATTTGTGATGTTTTTAAGGGCTCGTTTACACTTCTTGAAGTGCCATTGATGCCATTTTCATCGTACTTTCAAACGATTCGGCACCCGCAATAAATAAACCATTATGGCAAAACATCGCATCATCAATACCGGTTACTTCTTTAAGCTCATTACCCGACAAACCAGCCCACTGCTTAGGCAGCGACTTTTTATCTTCGAATGAACCTAACTCAACAGGGACGGCTTGGATTCTCCATTGGCCAGACTCTGATGGATAAACGATATATAACGCCTCTTTAGATAAGGCGTGTACTGTTGTTTTCCATGGGGTGTATTTGTCTAAAACAATCACACGCGGGTCTTGTGCATTATCAATTGCTTTAGCAACAATTGATTTGGCACTAATACCACCATTAGCAGAGGCTATAAACCGCGCTAAAACACGCGATGCAAACTCAACCGCTTCATCAAAACAGGCATCAAAGTGGCTCTCTTCTTGCCATGTAGGGTTAAACATCGAGATAGTTTGGCTAAGGCTAACGCCTTTAGATACACCTTCAGCATAACCACAATCAATAGCATCAATCGCTGATACTAAGCCCGTATCAACCGCATTGGCGACCTCTTGGTTACCCCCAGATATTTCTAAACCATACTTCTGCCAAACCAAACCGAATGAGGAATAAGGAATACCATTGTCGCGCTCACCCGCCCCACCACGTTGGTGATGATCAAAACGCCCTGCCTCTGGGTCATATTCACCCCCAACATCAATCACAATGTCTGCCTTACTAATCAATTCCAAATCACGTGTACGTACGAGGTTAAAAGAAGGGAAAATGCTTTTAAGTGCAGCAATACTGAAAACATCGTCTGCATGAAAATTACCACTGTGAGTTGCTATCGTTTTATCATTCATTTTTTTGCATCATATAAGAAAGAAGTAAGGAGGCGCCGCTCGTTAAACTTTAATGATTTGGAGCTTCTCAATTTTTAAAGTTTACTAAGCAAAAAATTATAGGGAGGATCCTATACGAAGACAGCGAACAAAAATAGCTGATTTTGTATAACTAAAACGCTTCATCTTCACTGTAAACACTCACAGCAAGCTCGCCATTAACACTTTCACAAACCAAAAAATTAATGGGCTTACAACAGACTTGGCAATCTTCAATATACTGTTGATCCAAATCGGTTGAATCAATCAAAACGTCAATCGTTTCACCGCAGTATGGGCACCCTATGGATTGTTCTATTAATTGATTCAAATTACGGTACTCCTTATTTACCTAAATACATAATACCGCCATAACAGGGCCAAGTTACTTAACCGTAAGCCTTCTATTATTGCTAGTGTACATAGACTTTTTACCCTGATATTTTACGTAAAGCTCATTGTGAGCGACCATAGAAAAAGTATCGGTTCTTTTAGGATATAAGGCTATCCAATCAAGTAGCCTACTTAAGTTAACATCTTGGGCGTGCTTACTCACATATTTATGAGGCTCCCACGGTCTATTTTTGGCATTTGCGATACACGTATCCACTGGAAGATTCATAAAAATGATTTCATTGGATTCTGGTATGGCAACCTCTAGCAGATCCGAATAACAGCCTTCAATCACCCAACCGTGATTTGACTCGATAAATTTAGAAATCTGTTTCTGTGAATCCATTAATGGTTTTCTTGAAGGCGGCATTGTCGGGAGCCATGCCAAGGTATCTAAATCCAGATGAGCCAGCGCTTCCCTCTCGCACAACGCTATTGCGAGAGTCGATTTACCAGAGGCAGAGTTCCCAAATACCAACACTTTACGCATTCTCAGTGCCTCAATAGATACATAGCGCCACGGTAAAAGTGAATTCTGGACACCAAATATGAACTGCAACTTGGGCACCGACACTGGGAGAGCTGGTGATTGCAAAACATCATGAATATGCCCATGATAAATGGCAGAAAGAAAAGATAGTAGGAAAAGGACCAAGGGCTAGCCATGACGAATATTGCTGCAATGAAGAACCCTGCAACCCCCACCTTCAGTCGCCCTTTCCACCTATCGAACTCAGTGAAACCGTTTCGCTCCATACTTAGACTCTGACTCTTAACGCCACGTTAGCATTGCAGTTTACATTGAACTCACAATTGGTAACCCTAACTTTTTAATTAGTGCTGAAAACTGCCCTTTTGTATAAGGCCCATAAACAAATTCATCGTGATTGGCAAACTTGTGATCTTTAATTTTATCAATGTAGAAAAAACCGCAAGTTTCATATGGGCAAGCATAGACCGAAATGTATTTTTCGTTAGTTTCAATATGTATTGGTTCATCTATACGCCCAATATATGCACCTTCACCAAGGCTATGACCTAACGTTTTAGTGCCGTCAATGTAATACACTTCATAAGGTTGCTCTTCCCAAGCGGGAGAACAGCCAATTAAAAATAATGACGCCAAAATTAGAAACACTCTCACAAACTTCCCTGCATGCTAGCGCTTAGGGTGCGAAGCGCGAAGCATCCCAACGAGCCACGGGTTATGTGCCACGATTGTTTAAATGCACGAGGCATTTCTTTAGCCATGCAGGAAAATAAAACGAGCATAAACCTAACAACAAAAATAGGATGGCTGTCCTTGTTAAATTTAGAAACCCTCAGGGTGCGCTGACAGCCATTCATTGTGCTTTTCCTTGAGTTGGTCTCTTTCCTTTGTGGATGCCACCACAATGTCGGCACCACCATCATAAGGGTGGAATACCACGCCTTTGCTGGGATTAATAATCATAATGTTGCCAGCTTCATCGTTGGCCACCAGGCGAAATAAACTATTTAGCTCGCACCCAGTGAAACTAACTTCAGATACATGAAGATGCCAATATAATTCGTAGTCGTCATCTTCTTCATGCTGCTCTAGTGAGCACCAAGGTTCTGTAGTTGGAAATATCGCTGTTAGTTCAGGCTCAGGCTTCGCGGGTTCTTTTGATTCAGAGTACTCAGGTAAAACAACAAGAACATTATTTTTACCGACCAACTCTTGAAGCACGATATTGTGCCTACGAAGGACCTCAAGATACTCCTGCTCGTTTTCCGGATACCTTTTCGATTCTGGTAACGAATAAAATCGAACCCAGCGATCCTTGAACTCATGCTTCAAGTTGTGTGCTTCAGGAGGAAAGCTATCGAATTCTCTTTCCCAGAATTTGGCTAGATCTTTAATCATAGTGAAATTTAACGCCTTGCTCAGCGGAAAACGACGAGCGCGAGCGAGTTAATTTTCCGATGAAGTAACTTGTTAGGCTTTTGTATCAGCCTGTATATCTTTTAAGCCTAGGATGATTGCAGCACCGATAATAAACGTACCGCAAACTTTATTAAAATATTTGCCGTATGAATTACTAAATTTTTTAGCAATAACCTCAGAGAATTTGCCATAGAAAGATAAAAACAATCCGTCAATTACAAGATAAGTGATGCTCAAAATTACAAACTGAATAAGTAACGGTTCCGTTGGATTAATAAATTGAGGGAAAAGTGCTGCAAAGAAAATAACGGCTTTTGGATTTACAGCAGAAGTAATAAAACCCTGCCAGAATAACGATGATGAAGTACGTTGTTGTTTTGAACCTTTTACATTATGAGGGCTTTCAGTAAAAAATAGTTTTAAACCGACGTACACAAGATAAGCAACACCAGCCCATTTTACCAAAATGAAAAATTCTTGTGCATTTTGTATAAGACTAACTAAGCCTAAAGAAGCAACAAGCATTTGTAAAAAGTTGGCTGATAAGTCACCGATTGCTGTAGCTAGAGACTTTTTAAAACCGTTTTGAATACTATTAGAAAGCATCAAAAGATGACTTGGACCTGGAGTTATCATAAAAACTAAAACAGTACTAAGAAATGCAATGAAAATCTCTATATTCATATCTATATCTCCAGATTTAAATTGATGTTAATTTTTGAAGCCTAACGCCTTGCTAAGAGGAAAATTATGGTTGGCTATAATGCGCGAAGCGCGAGCCAACTGTAATTTTTCCTTTTGAGCAGTTTGTTATGTTTGTTTCTGATAAGCAATCAGCAAATTCAATTCTAGCTATCATCCCCCCGACAAACTTAATTGTTAACAACTTTTCTTCGTATAATATAGATACCAGCTTCTTTAGGGTCTTTTTCGACTTTCCACATATCATTACCTTTATTCATTGTAACAATTAGAACAGCCAGCTCTGGTATTCTAGTATCAAGATAAAGGTTCATATCAGGATCGAATATAAATTCTCTTTTCCACTCGAATGTAAACGCTTTGAATTTTAATACTTCACCTCCAAATTTTAAGTTAAAATACCCTGTTGAATCCCACCCTTTCTCTGCTTGCTGGCTTGAATATCGCAAGTAGGATTTTTCCCTACGTTTATGTGCCTCTAGATATATTGGATTTGTAGTATCTTTCCATTTATAAGAAGGAGTGATTTCATCTGCTACTTTGTAAAAAACCTCTTCATTTTTCATTGTAGTAGCATGTTTAAATGCTTTTTGGCTTAATTCTTCTTTTGTTGCTGACATGTCATAATCTTCTGGTAATTCAATTTCAATTACCATCCAGTGCCCATCTATTCGTAACAAGCATCTTGCAAGATACTCTTCTGATTCATACTGTAAAAATGTGGTATAAATAACCTTTTCAGCTAGGTCTAAATATTGATTAAATTCATTTATTGACAAAGTCGATGCATGAATGCGTTTACTATATTTTTTTCTATCTTTATTTCCTGTTAAAGGCCAGTCAATATAATAGTCTTTAGCAAGAAAAAGATTGCTCGTCAGCGATTCACCTTCTCCGCGAATGTATGAACTAATGAAATTCCCGTTGCTATCTATTAAAATGTATGAGGATAGGCTTAATTCAATCATAAGGTTTTTATTTTCAATGAGAAGGTTCATTGAACTAGATTGGTTCGGATCGTCCCAGTCAGCAACTTTAATTAGCTCATAACTGGGCGACTCAATGCTATCGAAGCCTAACTGAGGGTAAGTATCATATATGTGTTCTATGGTTGTTGTCTTACACCCTGGTATTAACCCAATTAATACGATTAATTCTAGTAATTTTTTCAAAAGAGATACTCATATCATTAAATACGACAGTAGAGAGTTACTGCGACCAGATTCGTCTGCATATAAACTAAAATGTATAAGTGAACAGTTAATCGATATTATATGTACTCAAGCTGTATAACAGAATATAACGCCGCAATAAGCGGAAAATTACTGTTGGCTAAAATGTTTGAGGAACGAAAAACAGCCAACTGTAAATTTTCCGTTTAATTGCCTTGTTAGGCATTTTTAAGTTATTTACGATTTTTCGTGTTAGACCAAGATGCTGTAGCATATTTACCATCGCCTTTAGCCAGGTCTTTACGAGCAATGATATGCCCTTGAAAAGTAAAATCTTTGTTTATTTTGATGATTAGAAGCTTGTTAAAATTACCTGCACGCTTAACTTTGACTTGGTCTTTATTTTTCTCAGGTGAGATTGTTTTTACTTCAATAAAATCATTACCGAGTTTACCGTCTGAACCTTTAGTATACGGCTTGTGTCGCTTTATGCCATATTCAATCTCAGCAAATAACTCACCTAACTCTCCCCAAATTTGTAAATAACGATTCGTCAATGCATAGAATGATTCTGCATTTTGAACCAAATTTTCAAAAATGGTCACTAGCTCGGGATTGACCGACAAACGCTCAGAAATATATTCGTCTTCATCGATTATCTCCCAGTCATCGGAAGAATACCCTAAAGCGTCTATATCTACTTCGTCCGGGTTGTACCCACAAGCAGCAGCATCTGCGATTTGATCTGGGCTATAACCGTCATTATGCATATCGTGCAAAAAATCCCAATCACTCATATTTACTCCATGTGCTCAAATTAGTGCTGATGCCTAACGCCGCTATAAAAGGCGCGCGTTAGCGCGTCCAGTGGAGGCCGTTTTTTGGCCGGAACGATTTTTGATAGCCTTGTTATGAGTTGGACGCTTGCGCATTAGTTTGTGCCTGAAACAATAAATGAATAAGTTGACCCAGCCAATAGCAAAATAACTGGGGTTACTGTGAAGGCCAAAAACCCTGACTTAGAGTTTGCTTTGAATGCACGAAAGCCATCAAGCATACATGCCAATGCGATCAATATACCAACGCAACCAACTACTAAATGGGTTCGATACTCCGGCTCTAAACCAATAGCAATAAATAGTGGACCGAACGCTGCCCCTAACCAGGCGAACGCAACACCTTTTACACCTATAAATGTTTGATAGATATCTTTGCTCATTCGATCTTAAGACTCATAACGCTGCCAGCAGGGGACGAAAAACCAGAGCGAAGCGGCGGTTTTTGGTTCCCTCTGGCTGGTCTTGTTAGCATTCTGGTTCAAGTACAAAGGGCGTTACTTCTTTAGCAGATCTAGCCTTATTTAGATCACCATCACTTGTTGGAAAGGCCTCAGACTCAGTATTTATCTCAAGATACTCTGATTGAATGGCCTCAGCTTGCTTCCATAGGTCTTCTGGTGAGAAAGGGATATCTTGGTGCTTTCGAAGTACTTTTTTGCAGTTTCTTGATATTTTCAGATATCTGTTACCTACAGAGCTATGCCCCTCTGCTGCTTTATGAAAGTTGAAAAACGTTTGTAGGGCACTTAGTGACGCGGCCATAAAAGCTAATACGGCAGAACTAATTCCAATCCATTGATCTGCTGTACCGTCAGAAAGTAATGAAACAATTACAGTACCAATTAGAACATTAATGACGATTACAGGAATGCCCACCCAATTGTGAAGCTTCATTTTTCTGCGGCTGGCATTGAAATGTTTGTCCTTTCCTAGCTTTGCATCAGTACGGAGCTCGTCTAATAGATTAATTGCTCCGTCATGCTTTACGTTTTCCATTGATACCTCATAGTTAATTTGTATGTAGTGATAACGCCTCGCTAAGAGGCAAATTATAGTTGGTTAAAATAAGCGACGAAGGAGCAAAAACCAACTGTTATTTGTCCTTTTGAGTGACTTGTTATGTGTTTTTTTACTGTCTAATTGGTGGAGCATGGGGGATTTGAACCCCCACGGCGCGCTCCTAGGTAAATTACAATTCATACTTTCTTCTCTGCGACTCGCTCGGATTAGAATCTGCAACCAGCTGCTCCAGTAACGCCACGATTCCACCTTTTACGTTTTTCATAAAGTTCCCCTTATTATTGCTCTTCATTTTATTTTTCTCTTGCACCATTGTTGCCTTTGGAGCCGTCATAGATAATTCCAATCCGAGCGAAGCATCTAAATCAATATTTGTCGTAATTCCTGTTCCTAAGTTGGTACATTAAATTTATTAGTTTATCGCCTAAAATCGAGAAACACATAACATTTGTATATACGGGGGTCCGTGTATCTACCCTCACCGTCATTGGTTAAAAACAGATGCAATCGTTTGAAAAGAAAGGGAAATATTTAGCAATATAGAGGCACCTTCCGTGACAAACCGCGCATGCGTATTAACAAGTGATATACGGGGGTCCGTATATCTACCCATGCTAGACATCCATCTGTCTGATTTACTTATGCTTTTAACTCAGTACCTAATGCAATACAAGAATTTACGTCGTTAAAGTTTGTGAAAACAAGCATAAATATTGTCAACTCACAAATATACTGTATATTTAAACAGCAATTGTAAGGGGGTGATTTTATGTCTCAAAGTCCGTTTTTAATAAAAGTGAGAAAAGAGATTCGTCTACGGGGCTACAGTATACGAACAGAAAAAACCTATATGTACTGGATCAAGCAATACATATATTTTCATCATTACAAACACCCCGAGATAATGGGTGCGGAAGAAGTCAAAAGCTATCTTTCACATATGGCCGAAAATAGATCTATGGCTATTAACACTCAAAAAGTGGCTTTAAATAGATTAGTTTTTCTTTACCACAAAATAATCAACTGCACGAGCAGGCGAAATAAAACCATTTACTTCAGGATGGCCGTGATATCAGGACAGTTCAAGAACTGCTTGGACATAATGATGTGAAAACAACACAGATTTACACTCATGTTATTGGATTACACTATGCAGGGACAAGCAGCCCGCTTGATTCATTAAATTTATAGCCAAACGCCGCGCTAAAAAGCAATAGCAATCAGCTTTTAGAACCACCTTTACATGCCGGTGAAGCCATGACTTCACCGTTCTTCTTAGACCATTCCTCTTGAGTATAGAGATGCATTGATAATGCATGGATCGGGGTTTGTAATTCTTGAGCAAGAATTTTGTAGATCATTTGATGGCGCTGTACTAAGCGCTTACCTGCAAAGTCATCCGATACAAGCACAAGCTTAAAATGGCTGTCTGCAGCCGGCCCCGAATGCATATGGCTTTCATTAACGATTTGTAATTCACTTACGCTAATATCTGTACGCAACTTTTCTTCAACTACGATCGCAATACTCATATTATTTCTTCACCTTATCACGCACTTTTTCATCAGCTAGATCTGCATCTCGCTGCTCTTTTGCCAAAGCAAGAAAATGCTTATGGATTTTACGGGTAGCTAACCATACGCTACCGATAACAACAGGTACCGCTATACCTAAGGCCATACTTTTATTAAAGTCTAGGCCACTATCATAGGCTGCATCCATTAAGATCTTAACCAGACCAACAGCGTAATAACTAATGGCGGCAACCGATAAACCCTCAACGGTGTGCTGCATCATTAATTGAATTTTTGAGCGTCTGTCCATCGACGCTAGTAGCTGCTGATTTTGCGCCTGAATAGATAACTCAACCCGCGTACGCATCATATCAGAGACTCTATCAATTCGCTTTGACATATCTTCGAGGCGCTCCCCCACTGCTTGGCAGGTGCGCACTGCGGGAGTTAAACGCCGTGTTAAAAACTCAGTCACTGTTAAATGCCCCGAGACTTCATCTTCACGCAGCTCAACTAAACGCTGCAAGACGAGCGCATGATAAGCCTTGGTTGCGGTAAAGCGAAAAGTAGTTTTAGCCCGGTAATCTTCTACGTGGGCGGCCATATCTGTCAGCCTGCACAAAACCTCTTGCTCGTTTACTTCAATGCTATCTGCGAGCTGTTGGGTCAAATTGGCGAGTTGACGATCCATAGAGCCTAAATGGGGGCCGCACTCTCGCGCTAGCGGTAACGCTATCAATGTCATTAAGCGGTAGGTTTCGATCTCAATAATACGCTGGGCCAAACGCCCTAACTGGCTATCACTCATGCGTTTGTTGTAAATGAGAAAGCGTCCAAAACCATCGCTATGCAAACGCAGCGTGGTCCAGACTCTGGCATCACCTTGTTGAGGGCTACTACCTACCAGCCGCATCCCTTCAAAGTACTGCTTCACTTGAGGAATCATGACTTCATCGTCTTCAGATGACTCTTCAACCGATAAGTGGAATGCAGTGACCACTTCTCCCGGAATACTTTCTAGCCAGCCAGCGGGTAAAGCCGCAGCCCCTGTTGTATCAAATGGGTCTGAGCCTTCAGGGATATCAAAATTTATAAAGGTGTAGGCCGTAAACTCCAAATGCTTTTCACGGCGAATTCTTAAACCACCGAGGTCATACTGGAGACAAACGTCATCCTGTTCAGGAGGCATCACAAAAAATTTGTTAAAAAGTATTTTAAGATGCTCAAACTGCGCTTTTGACTGCTCTTCGTCACAAAACACAGCCAAGTGCGTGATGCGTGCAGGGCTAGGAATAACCTGAAACGGCCGCGAGTGCATCTCTTCATACAGCGCTTCACGAAGTGGATGAAACCTCATTTCGTTTTGCACTACTGGTTTAGGCTCATCATTCATACCGACATCATCATTCTGGCAAATTATCTAAAGGCGCGACTAACAAGACATCGTCTGATACATCAAACGCCATAATCTGGTTAGCACACTCGAACCATTCAACAAATAGGTCGTAAGTGAGCGCTTCAGGCCAGTGATCGCCAAACTCATCCCATGCGCCTAGCTCATTTTTAAAAATATTCTGCCAAGAGTCTTTTAAAATTTCAGTAAAGTCGGCTTCTTCTTCGACCTCATTGATCAGGTATACATTGCCTTCTTTTCGCAACTCATCCAACGAGACGGGCACACTCACCAACTCGCTCTCTAATGGCAGACTTGCCACCCATTGTGCGAACGGCGCGCGAGCTAACAAGGTAATAGCTGATCTATTCAATAGTTTCATGATGCGTTGTGTACCTATTCTCTTTATAATCTTGAAAAACTGACCCGACCTATAATGATGCATATTCCCGTTCTAAATCAATTAGAAACCCGTACTGAATGGATCTCCTTCTTTAGGAGGGAGCGCTCATACGCTTATTTGACTCACCCTTTATGCCTAATTGATCTACAAACCACCTTTTTACAAATCACATTGTTAGAAGAGGATATGCTGGACGGCCGCCAGGCCACTAAATATAGCCTAGGCTCAAAAAGTAGCATAGAGCCTATTTGGAAGATGATTAAGGCCTGCAACTGGCAACTATCAACCATTATTAACGGCCTTGATGAGCTCTCTTTTGATAGCAACGCACGCGACAACGCATTTCCTGATATTCAAAGAGAGCTAACAGTCAGAAAGTTTTTTGCAAAAGATAAGCAGTTATTGGCGCCCTCGCTTATCGGGCCACTTAAGCCATTACTAAAATTGCCAGAAACATGGGACCTTAAAGCCGTCTGCCGGTTACTGAGCAACCGACAATTCAGCGAACTTGAGTTTATCCCTGATGCTAAAAAATCAGACTCTCAAAAAACAGTACCTATACGTAGTATTCTTCTTAAGATCTTAGATTCACCTACAGGGTGGTCTGTATCACTTCATGAGCAAGCGCTACTGCTTAGCTATTCAAGCAAGGTAATACTGCGTATCACCCCTTACTTGAAAAAACCGGCCCCTCGATTAAAAGAGACCGATTAAACATCACACTGTTTCTAATAGGTCGTCAGATAAAGCGGCTTGCTCCATGAGCTTACGCGGGTTATCTGAGTTAAGTAGCTCTTTGCCCTTTTGCGTTGGAAACTCCACATCAATATCAACAACGCGGCCATCACGGCAAACATTGATAATGGTTTCCATGCAAGACGATAATAACGAGTACTTTTCATCCGGTGCTGCAATAATGGTTTGTAGCCCCAAGTCTGTCATAAAGCCTAAAGACGTAATGGTGTTTTCTGAATCCAGCTTGTTAAAAGCTTCATCAAAAACCGACAAGCTCATACCACCGACCGCTTGACCATCAGGGCCCTCTTTAAGGCGATAAGCAGCACCCATAGCCGCCGCCATCGCCACATAGAATGGTACTTGGTGCTCACCACCCGAACCGGTTTTAATACGCTGAGTTAAGGTTGTTTTACGGTGGCCGTTAAGGTCCTTAACCACCAGCTCAAAGTTATAGAAGTTACGGTAGTCCTGTAAAAGACTGCTTTCACCTTCATCTTTTAATACATCGTGTATCTTAGACAATGCATCTTGATGCGGTTTATCTTCATCAAACTTCAAGTCAAACAACGAACCTACATTAGCCTGATCTAAGCGCGTATAGGCCTCTACTAGCTCCAGAATATCTTTAAGCTCTGGATTAGGCATCATCTCAAAACTATACATTTCCTTGTGAAAAGGACGGTTTTTAAGATGGTTATTCAGCTCACGAATAAGATCTTTAATGTTGTTTATCTGATCATTCAAATGTGCCACAAAGTCTGATCTGAACGATGTTTCTGCTTCTAAGCGAGCGCGCTCAGCTTTTTGCGTATACAAGGCCAGCTCAGAATCAGTTAGCGCTTGAACCGTTTCATCAACATATTGCTCTAACTCTTCATGCGTTGAGTCAGGGCCAATTTTATCCAAGCCCTGATGGCTCATACCACCGCCATGGTACTTCGCTTTGTAGTTAGCGATAGCATCACGCACGGAGTACTTTTTCTTTTCGTGTAGTGTCAGTTCAGACTGTGCTTTTTTGGCCGCTTCAAAAATAATGCGCTCGAGCTCGCCCCCGCATGTTTCGTCGAGGTAATCACGCTTTTCTTGAGCCGACTGGGCATCAAAGTCAGTTTTTGCTTCACAAACATTACGCGCATCAGAATGCTCGGTTAACTCTTGATCCAGTACCTCTAATGCTGCCGAGTCTTTGATCATGTGTGTACGGATACGCTGTAGCTTATCCATTAGCAGCTTATTTTTGTCTTCTGCTGTTTTTTGCTCTTCTGCTAAGTCGGCAATACGTTGCTGAATACCCGTATCATCATGGTTACGCATATCGGTAATCGCTTGGCGATAACCTTCAATCTCGGTGCCCAGTTGTTCGCGCTGCTGTACTAAATCAAACACCGTCTCACTCGTACCCACCAAGCTTGTTGTTAGGTTAATCAAGCTATCACGTAGTTTTTCTAGTGATTCATGGCGTTTGCCCAAGGTAGTGAATTCGGCCAGCATTTCATCAACTTGCTTACCTTTGGAGGCAAGTTGATCACCACGGCGGCGAATCCCCATAATAGGTGACAATTCATTAATAGAGGTGGTTGAACCTTCTGTCTGCAACATACAGTCGTACGTTAACGCGCGTTCTTGGCGCAGTAGTTCGGCTTCGGTTTCAACCGCTATCACACCACCCAAGGCTCGATTCATGTACGCCTTAGCGTGTTCATTATCCGTATCAACAAAGTGTGCCAGCGATTGGGGCTTAGTACGGCTTAGCCAATCGCGCGATTTTGTTGTATTGATAATACGGCAGCCTTTTAAATGGCGGCCTTTACGGCGATATAAGGTAATTGCTTCTTTTACATGGTCAGGATCAACAATCAGGGCTTCACGGCGTGCACCAAGAAAAGACTCAATCGCGATGCGCCACTTATCTTCGTTGATATCTACCAGCTCACATATAGGCGTTGATTCAATGCCATACTCAGCCAGTAATTCCATAAGCTCACGGGTGTTATGGCGTACAGGAGCGCGGCCTTGCTTGAGCTGCTCAACCGCTCCTTTCTGGCTCTGAATATTAGTGCGCAACTCGTTAATACGAATCACCGACTCTTCAAATTTGCGACCTATATCGCGCCTGACTGAATCAACACTCTTCTTTAATTCATCAATAGTATTGTCGACTTCAACAGGTTCTGGCGGCCACACATCCGCCATCATATCTTCACCTGATCGCCATAGATCAACCGAACGTTTTACCAGCGGTAAAAATGTCTCTGGCAGCAGCTGCTCATAATTAGAAAAGCCGACGGTGGTTCTAAACAAACTATAAACATTTTGAATCTTATCTTTTACGACGCCCTCTTCATGTAAACGCGCCGTAATAGAGTTTTCTAATGCCTTAATTTGATGAGCCGCATTCGAGTTGTTGAGCTGAGCACGCGCATCTGCTAAGTGCTGCATCACGCTGCTCATATCTGCTACATGATTTTCTAGCTCGACCTGTACTTTGGCTTCTTTTTCTTGGTTAGCTTCTAAACGCTCCTGCGCATCTTCTTTTTTAAGATCCGCATTTTCAAAACGAGACTCGTGCACTACCCACTCATATTCTGCGGCATTTTTTAGGTTACGCTGTACACCTTTGCACTGCTCTTGAACCTTCTCTAGTTCTGCTATTCGATTAAATACTTCACGGGTTTTTTGTTCCATCGCGCGGTATTCATCAAGCGATTTACGAAACGCACCGACGTGAACAATATTTTCATCCAGTACAAACTCACGCACAAAACGCGTTGGGCTATCAATCGGCACAAAACGCAGCGCATTTTTAAAGTTTTTAACAAACTTCTCATCGTCATTCGGCATCTGCGCATCATAACTCAGCGTTGTTGTCACTTCGCGAATAAACTTGCTAGCACGCTTTTCTAAAACCATCTCCGGGCACTGCTTGAGCAATTGCTCACGCACTTGTACCCACGGTTTAGGCAAGCGTCCATCACCTTCAACAATAGAGAAATCATCTAAGCCAACCGAAAAGTCAGGCAGGATAAAGCGCCCGAGTATCTCTTCTTCAGGGGATGCGGTAGAGGCATTTATCGCAATACCAATACAGGTTTCTTTAGCGGTTTCGGTGTCAAAAAAACTCAGCGCCATATAGGTTAGGGAATCTTCCCTGGCCATCGCTTTTTTACTGCCATCATCTAGATAACCCAAGCAGTAGGTGCGTAAAGAGCGCTCACTTTTTTGACCTGCGGAGGCGTTAAAGCTTAGGTGGCGTTTATGCCCACCCATTAATACGGTTTGAATGGCATCCAGCAAAGCCGATTTACCTGAGCCATTAGGGCCTACAATAGCAACATTACCCTTAATAGGTACTTCAACAGCACCCAACACATACCAGTTAACTAACACTATGCGATTAAGCTGTTTCATCAGCACTCGCCTCCTCTGCTTCGGTCAGAGCGTCTCGTGTATCTGGATCACACAATGCTTCTAATTGACCGATATAATCTTCTATTACAACCTGACGAATAGTGGGCTGAATACTGAAAGGGACATTCTTAGGCTCAGTTTCGTTTGGCTTACCGCGCTCAATAACACCGTGGCGAGCAAATAACGAAAGAATCTCTTTCATGCGTGTTTCGTTCGGGATCTCTTTACCCGTTAAGTTCTCGTACAACGACAACAATTCATTAATGTTGGTGTAGGCCTTGCCGCTGTCTACTTCAAACTTCTCTAGCTTTTCTTCATATTGCTGGCGCATACACAGTAACAATAGAGACTCATCTAAACGTAGTTTTAAATTACGCTCACTGTCTTGCGGCAAGATACCCAAATAAGCTTCATCGGGTTGGTAGATAAAAGACCAACCAATCGCGGCAAACAAGTTAGTAAAGTAATCGATATGTGAAGAGATAAGGAAGTAGCTATCCCTGTGGGATGAACGATCAGCATGCAAAAACTGGTTTGTCAGTAACAAATTAGCGGCGTGCGAAAAATCGGCAGCTTCATACTGATCGCTTCGGCTGATTATTTTTTGTAGATCACCAAGCATTAGCGTTTCCTATAAATAACAAAATCACGACACTCAACCATTCCGGCCACACGGGTGTATTGATCATTAAACTGGATGTTGAACTGTTCAGCGGTTTTCTTGGCTTTTTTACCAAGTGATGCCAAATGGCGGATATAACTGAAGCAGATATAATCTTCGATACTATCAATTTCAAACTCATCTGCACGTAGCGTTTCTTTGCTAGCCAAATGGCGATCCAGATACGCATCTATACGATCTATTCTCACTTCTCGACGCTCTTTAAACTCTTTAAATAGCTGTCGTAATTCAAGCGCTTTAGGGTCAATGATTTGCTGGCGTATCACCCGTGGTTCAGCCTGTATACGGCGTTTAAACGGCGCGCGCACACTCGCAGGAGAGATAAAACTCACCTCTTCAAGCGTATCAATCAGTGGTAAAGCATCATCTTTGGCCGCTTCTTTTATTAAGCGGGACAAACGAGATGCCATACCCGGTGTGGTTTTATCCATATAGCGGACAGTATCAGCAACACGTTTTTCTAGGCGATAGCGGAAATCATCAATGGTATCTAAACGCTTATCTACTGAGTCAAAAATACGAACAATGCGGTTTATATGCAGATGCACCATCGCCTCTGCATCATCATATTCGGATTCAAACTGTTCTTGGTAATGACGCGTCAAAGCATCTAACTTAATCGTATCAAACTGTAAATCACGCAGTAGTGATAAGATCTGGCGCCTAAACCTAAAAGGGTTATTTTTAGTTTTCAGCGTTTTATAGTCAGATACCAGTATCCGCTCAACAAAGCGATCAAAGAAACCACGCACCACTTCTTGTGGGCTCTGCGCATGCGACAAGCTAATTTTAAGTTCTCGTAGGCCCAGCATCATATCAGTCAGGTGGGCGCTAAAGTCAGCAGAGGTCTGTGCAGCTTCTGATAACGTGATACCTCGCCCTGCGGGGTCATTAACGGCAGACTCTAACGAGCTGAGCACATTCAATACAGCACCACCGTATGAGCGCTTTTCTAAATTAGAAATCGACACTAATGAGCGTAACAAATAGCTGATAGATGGCGACATTAAAACAAAAGTACGGTAGATACGTTGCTCTTCTTCAACCCAACCGGTTTGCACAAGACGTCTGTAAATACGGTTAGTATATTCAGCCGTAGAACGTGGCAGTTCTTCTGATTCAGAACCATCTTCTTCCTCAGGCTCCCATCGACGTACACCCAAGCGAACTACCGCGTTTTCAATGGTGGAGCGCACCAAGTCTTTTGGAATAAATGGGTCGATTAAGTCTTCATCAAAAAAAAGGTCTGCTAACTGCAGCAAAACGGCTTGATAGATATGACGGTTTTTACCCGACAAAGGTAAAAAAAGATCATCAGGGAGCTTGTTAAAAAGCATTCAGCATCCAATATGAATTAGGCTACTTACTCGACAAGCAGCGCTTTGTTATAAATTTGTATCAGCATTGAATTTTAGCCTAGCTAGACATGACAAATCTATACATCTGGATTAAAGGTGGCATATTAAGACGCCAGACAAACAAAACCCCGGCATATAGGCCAGGGCTTCTTGTGTGCCGCCTCAACAGCACTGGTTAAAATTGAATCAATTAATCATTCGTTGTTGATTCAATTTTATGGATACTTAGATCAGCACCGTTAAACTCTTCTTCATCACTAAGGCGTAAACCCAACACCGCTTTGATACCGCCATAGACAATAGCAGCACCCACAACAGCAACGAGGATACCGGCAAATGTTCCGATAACCTGAGACATCAAGCTAACGCCACCTAAGCCACCAAGTGCTTCACTGCCAAAGATACCTGCAGCAATACCACCCCAAACGCCACATAAACCATGTAGTGGCCATACACCTAATACATCATCAATTTTCCATTTATTCTGCTGCAGCGTAAACATCCATACAAAAACGACACCCGCAATGGCTCCAACCACCAACGCACCAATTGGGTGCATTACATCTGAACCGGCGCAAACCGCAACCAAACCCGCTAACGGACCGTTATGTATAAAACCAGGGTCGTTTTTTCCAACGACTAACGCCGCAATAATACCGCCGACCATCGCCATTAATGAGTTCACTGCGACCAAGCCAGAAACGCCATCCAATGTTTGCGCCGACATCACATTAAAGCCGAACCAACCAATAGAAAGGATCCATGCACCCAATGCTAAGAATGGAATATTAGAAGGAGGAAAGGCCACTAAACGACCATTACGGTAACGCCCTTTACGTATACCTAAAAACAGCACAGCCACCAAAGCTATCCAACCGCCGACGCCGTGTACAACAACGGATCCTGCAAAATCATGAAAACCTGCACCAAATGATGACTCTAGCCATGCTTGAAAACCAAAATTACCATTCCAGATAATGCCTTCAAAGAGCGGATAAACAAAAGCAACCGTTAACGTTGATGCAAAAAGAACAGGCCAAAACTTAGCACGTTCAGCAATACCACCTGACACAATCGCCGGAATAGCCGCAGCAAACGTCATCAAGAAGAAGAATTTAACTAACTCATAACCATTACCTGCGGCGAGTGTTTCGGCATCTTGGAAAAAAGTAACGTCATACGCAATCCAGTAGCCGATAAAGAAATAAGCGACAGCAGAAAAACCAAAATCTGTCATGATTTTAACCAGTGCGTTCACTTGGTTTTTATGACGTACTGTTCCTACTTCTAAAAAGGCAAAGCCAGCATGCATAGCAAATACCATGATGGCTCCCATCAGTATAAACAGGGTATTTGAGCTTTGAACTAGCGTCTCAACGGCACTATTAACATTATCCACGAATATCTCCTCAGTTCATGCAGGTGTATACTTTTTGCACTATCTTGGTGCGTTTTCTTATATTTAACCCCAAAGAGGTGCGCTTATGTCGATACCCACTTATTTGAATACAAGATAGACACTCAAAATTTTGAGCTAATACCTTGTTTTATCTAAAGTAAATAACGAGACGCGCACGTTTGGTGCAAAAAGACCTCTAAAAGAGGTCTTGTGTCGCACTAATACAAAGCATGAATTATGCCAAAAGGAAGTATCGCACCAACTTAAGGCCAGCGTATTTCGAAGCAGCTATGAATACGCGCATTGCGCTTAAAGTCAGGGTCGATGGTTTTCTGAGTGATTTCTTTAATATCGAAACCTGAAAGTAGCTCATAATCCAGCTTAAAGCGGCGATAGTTATTAGAGAAGATAAGTACACCACCTTTGCGCAGTAGTCGCATTGATAGCTTGATCAGGTCAACATGATCGCGCTGCACATCCAGTACATCTAACATTTTCTTAGAGTTTGAAAACGTCGGCGGGTCTAGAAAGATCATGTCATAGGCAGGCTTACGCTGCTTCTTCAACCAGCTTAAACAGTCTGCTTCTATAAAGTGATGGTCTTTACTGTTGAAGCCATTCAGTGCCATGTTCTTCATTGCCCACTGAAGATAGGTCGCCGACATGTCTACACTGGTTGTCGAACGAGCACCACCAACCGCGGCATGCACACTCGCAGAGGCGGTATAGCAAAACAGGTTCAAGAAGTCTTTTCCATCTGATTGCTGTTGAATTTGATGGCGCACAGGACGGTGATCCAAAAACAAACCGGTATCAAGGTAATCGTGTAAGTTAATTCTAAAACGACAGCCATGCTCTTGAACTTCAAAAAAGCGCCCAACACTGGCTTGTTTGTTGTACTGTCCTGTGCCGCTTTGGCGCTTACGCTGCTTTAATACGACCTTACGCGGATTAACGTCAAGCGCTTCAGGGATAGCCGCCAGCACGTCTTTAATACGATCAAAGGCTTTTACCTTATCAACCGAAGCAGGAGCTGCGTATTCCTGCACATGCACCCAGTCATTATACAAATCAACGGCTACTGCATATTCAGGCATATCTGCATCATATAGACGGTAGCACCCGATTTGCTGCTGTTTTTGCCACTTCTTTAAGCTTTTGAGGTTTTTCTTTAGGCGATTGGCAAACATTTGAGCGTTATCACTCAGCGCTGCCACAACCTCTTCCGTGCTCTCTTCACCGGGCTTAACGTCATTGCGATCTGCATATAAGGTATACAAAAACAAACGGCCATCGATCGGGCCATTATTTAAGCTATAGCTTTTATCTGCTTTAAGCCCCACGACTTGGCATAGCTCAGGGTTACCGGTAAAGATGGCAGCTTTCCAACCTGCAAAGTCCTGCTTTAGAGCATCGCCAATATGACGATACAAGAACATTAGTTCAGACTCATCTCCCATACGCTCGCCATAAGGAGGATTAGTAACAAGTAGCCCAGGAGAGTTTTCTGGGACTACCATCTGCTCAACAGAAGCCCGCTTAAAGCTAATAACCTCGCTAACACCTGCTCTTTGGGCATTATCTTTGGCGAGTTCAAGCACTGAGCCATCCTGATCCGATCCATAAAAGCGTGCAGTCAGGCCCTCTAAACCGGCTTTTTTACGCTCATCGGCTTCATCTAGCAGCGCTAACCAAAGCTCTGCTTTATGCTGCTTCCAACGCTCAAAACCAAACTGCTCACGTAATATACCCGGCGCAATATCTGCCGCCATTAAAGCGCCTTCAATTATCAAGGTGCCTGAACCACACATAGGGTCAAACAGAACAGGGCTGTCTGCAGCCAATTTTGGCCACGAAGCACGGCGCAATATAGCAGCTGCCAAATTTTCTTTTAATGGTGCGGCCCCTGCACGCGTTCGATAACCACGGCGATGTAAACTACCGCCAGATAAATCCAGTGACAAGCTCAGCTTACCGCGATAGATATGTGCATGGATTCGTAAATCAGGATTATCACGGTCAACACTTGGGCGCACTCCCGTTTTATCGCGGACCTGGTCAACGATGGCATCCTTAACTTTTAAGGCACCAAAGTGAGTGTGATTAATAGAATCTGTTTTACCGGTAAACGCCACCAGTATTGAAGCGTCCTCATGCATATGCTCCAACCAGTTAACCGATTGCACCGCATCATAGAGCTGCTCAGCTGTTTCTACGTTTTCTTCAATAAGAGGTAATAAAATCCGATTAGCTAAACGCGACCATAAACACGCACGATAGGCCTGTTCAATCTCACCACTGAACTCAGCACCCGTCGCCGTTTGTTTGACCTCAGCTGCACCTAATTCGGTTAACTCAGTGACTAGCAGTAATTCCAGCCCTTTTGGACAGGTTGCAAAAAATTTCATATATATTCCAATTTAGGGGTACTGTCTGCAAAAAACCATGAGATCAAACAGTTACAATTTTATTCAATAAAAATCACTCAGTAGTGATTTTTTTTCATATCTTTTTTCTGCATTAACAAACTGATCTAAGCTGCTGATAGCGCACCTTTTTTGCAAATGCTTACTATTAAAAACAAATTACTAATAGATAATTCCAATCGCATTCTCTAAAAAATTTCGTTATCTATATAGGTCTGTGATGAGCCAAAAATGGAATAAATCACAACCTTGAGAAAATCCAGTCTCAGAGATTCACACTCTAATAATAACGTAACAGAGGCACTTTCTATATGAAGAGACAGAAACGCGATAAAGCTTCAACTCTTTTCAATCGCGGCTTTCAGGCAGGCCTAAGTGGGAAATCACATGATGATTGTCCTGTTAAAGTAATCGACTTACGCAGCCACTGGATGAGTGGATGGCGTGAAGGTCGAGAAGCACAATGGAATGGAATGGTAGGTGTATCAGCCATTCAGGCTCACCCAGCACTACATTAATGTTACCTCCCCTTTACAACAGACTAAGCTCCTCTACGTGAGGAGCTTCTTTTATCTTCGCCATTATTTTATAGGCAATGCCTGAATCGCCTTAACAGAATCGCTAACTAAAGCGGGCCCTTTATAAATAAAACCGGAATACACTTGAACCAAACTAGCGCCCGCTTCAATTTTCTCTGCCGCGTCAAAACCTTCAGTAATGCCACCCACACCAATAATCGGTAAGGCGCCATCAAGCGCTTTAGATAAAGTGCGAATAACTTTAGTCGACTTGTTTCGTACCGGCGCACCACTCAGCCCACCAGCCTCAGCTTGTATGGGTGAACTTTCCACACCTTCACGAGAAACTGTCGTATTGGTCGCTATCACTCCGTCCATTTCATATGTCTTCAAAGACTCAGCAACCATCTCTGTTTCTTCATCTGTCATATCAGGTGCTATTTTCACAGCGATGGGTACATAACGATCATGTAGATTTGCTTGCTTGGCCTGTTCGTTTTTAAGCGCTTCAAGCAACGTATTTAAAGAGTCCCCAAACTGTAGCGTTCTCAACCCAGGTGTATTTGGAGATGAAATATTAACCGCTATATACGACGCTCTTGAATATACCTTCCTTAAACAGTAGATATAGTCGCTGTTTGCATCTTCATTACTGGTGTCTTTATTCTTGCCAATATTAATACCTAAGACGCCGTTATAGCGCGCTCTATCAATATTGACAAGTAACTCATCAACACCATGATTATTAAAACCCATACGGTTTATGATGGCGTTATGCTCAGGAATACGAAACAAACGCGGTTTTGGGTTACCCAGTTGAGGGCGCGGAGTCACGGTGCCCACCTCAACAAAACCGAACCCCATTGCCGCGAGTCCATCAATAGCAGAACCGTTCTTGTCCAACCCAGCCGCTAGACCAACGGGGTTTGCAAAACGAATACCCATAACCTCTGTCGGCACATCAAGACTTTCAGCGCCAAGTAGTGACGGAAGTCCAAGTGAAGCAGACAGATTCATGCTGCTTAAAGCAATATGATGCGAGCGCTCTGCATCCATGCTGAACATTAGGGATTTTGCTAAAGAATAGAGCATAACCAAACCGTTTTTGAAAAAAGATGGCGGCATTATAACGGCGCAACGACAGTTTTACATCCCGCCTATACAATTCGTATGATTGTTTTAAATTTACCTGCTGCATCGAAGCTAATTTTAAAGCTGCCAACAATACCGTTATGAAGCAAAAAAGGCTGCAAAATATCAGCAGGAAAGCGCACAGAGCGCCCATCTCTTGCATAAGTAGAAACCATACAACTGGGGGCCCGATATTGCTTTACATATTCATCGGGAGAAATACGTATATCAACAATAATTTCATTCATAGCTGCGTAATTGTCGCTCTCTTCACTCAAATTCTGTTGCTATTATATGCCCCAACACCCTAAGTAGTGAAGCAATCCAAGGCTACACATCAATGTAAACAACCTATATTTTGCATATAAACCAAGACAAACCGCCACCCTAAAGAGATTTAGCCCTTACTAATCAAGTCATTGATATTACAGGCTGCTTAATGAATAATGACTCTTCGTTTATCTACTTTCAGCTTGGATCACGAACTCGGAATGCGAACTTTCCTGCTCTTCATATTAACCATTGCCTCATCTGTTCACGCAGACGTAAACACTTACCTCAACAAATACAGTATTTCCACTAATGAGACTGTCCGCTTAACCATAGAGTCGACTCAACAGGGACAGCCCCAAAGGCCTGACTTATCTGTATTAAATCAAGACTTTGATTTATTGGGCAGTAAGAAAATCACCATATCGAGCTTCCAAGGAAACACTCGCCAAGCCACTACACGCTGGCAAGTACTCTTGCGCCCTAATAAATCGGGCGAACTACAAATACCTGCACTTTCTATCAACGGAAAACAGAGTTCACCTATTATTTTATTAGTAACGGGTAGCGTAAATACACCTCCCGGTTCATCAATACCATCCCCGCAAGCAGCACGCGCCCCCATCTTTATTGAAACCTCTATTGACCATACTGAGGCCTACCAAGGTAGCCAATTAATATATACCGTCAAACTTTTCCATAAAGACCCTTTACATAAGAACGCCGCACTATCAGACCCATTCCTAAATCAAGCGCTAATTATTCCTGCTGATGATGTAAAACGCAGTGAAACATCAGTAAAGGGGCGACCTTACTTCCTTGAAGAAAGGCGTTACGTGATTTTTCCTGATGCCCCTGGTACTCACTTTATTGAAGCACCTCTTTTTTCAGGCACCTCTCAAACAGACCAGTACGTTGAAACACAAGGAGGTGAAATTGAAATTGCCATTCTTCCGCAAGCCAACAGTAACTCACAAGGTTACTGGCTACCGCTCTCCTCTCTTCAATTAGAAGAGAGCATTGATAAGGAAGCACCACTGGGGCCTGACTCCTCTTTAATTCGGACATTAACACTGACGGCCCGAGGCCTACCTGCTGCGCGCTTACCTTCTCTGTCAGTGCTAAAAAACGAACTCGCTGATATTGAACTCCTAAGTACAGAGCTCGATGAAAGCTTTGACGAGGAAGGCCTCATCAGCAAACGCACTGAAACACTTAAAATCACAATGAAGGAGCGAGGAGAAATAACCCTACCTCCTATTGATATACATTGGTGGGACACCTATGAAGATCGTAGCAAGATAGCGTCCTTACCTCCTGTTATTTTGTATGTGAATGCAGCTAAGATACAAAGCGCACCGCAAAACACACTGAGCAATACGGCTAGTCTGGTAAAAGACGAACCAACACCGACCCACAGTACTACAGCACCTGCGACAACCAACATAAAAGATACCGGGCACATTCCTCTGATTGCTTTTTTGGCCGGTGTCAGCATGATGTCATCTCTTGGCTGGCTTTACAGCTACAGCCGCCTAAGAAAACTAAGAAAGCATGCTCAGAAAAAACGAGAAGCGGTAAATGAGCGCCAAAAAGAGAAGAAGAAACATACGCACTCTCTGGCTGAAAAAAATACTTTTCAAGCACTTGCTATGGCATGCCAACAGAACAATGTCGACATCAGCAAACTTCGCCTAATCGAATGGGCGCAGCATTTTTGGCCAGAAACATTTATCGAAAGCTCTAAAGATATTAGCCAGCTAGCAAAAAACCAAACACTCGACTTTCTTATTATCGATTTAGAGCAACACCTCAACTCACATGAGAAATCCTTATGGCAGGGAGATTTGCTTTTACAAGCGATAGAAACTCTTCGCAAACGGCGTCAAAACGGAAAAGCATGACGAGGCAAAGACAGCAATGACTTACCAAAAACATCAGGCCTTTCTCAGCAAACTCGGATTTGGTGGCGTAAGCGATCAAGAAAATGTGAAAGCAAAACGTTGGTCTAGACGCCTAGAAGGACCAATGATGCTGGTTGCACTCTGGATCATTGTTGACTGGTACCTCAGAGAAAAAGGCTTATCCGCACCAGGCATTACATTTTTCACTGACTGGTTCATCTGGCTATGCTTCATTGCAGAAACCAGTATATTGCTCGCGCTAGTGGATAATAAAAAGCAGTACTTGCTCAACAACTGGATGAACATCGTCATTATCATAGGAGGTTTACCCATTATATGGGGAATGGAAACCTTTTATGCGGGTATATTAAGAAGCCTACGCTTACTCATTATGTTTGGTATCTTCCTGCGTATATCCACCGATGTGCGCTCTGTTCTATCACGCCATAGCTTAGGCCTGACACTTTTCATTAGCCTCCTTATCATGCTGTTTTCCGGTTTTATCATCTCAGGTATTGACCCCGCCTTCGAAACCCCCTTAGATGGCATTTGGTGGGCTTGGGTTACTATTACTACAGTAGGATACGGAGACCTTGTTCCTAGCACCACCACAGGGCGACTTTTTGGTGCTTTCCTTATTTTGATGGGAATAGGTCTATTCTCCATGCTAACAGCGAGCTTCTCTGTTTTTTTTATCGAACAAGATGAAAAGGATATGATTGAACGCGAAGATGAAAATATTCGTCGAATAAGCCGAATTGAAAACCAACTAGAACGCATCGAAGAACAGCTAGAAAAAACGTTATTCCACCTCACCCAAACGCATTCCAAAAACGTGGAGTCTCAATCCGAGATTGGCCCATCGAACCTCTTAAACACGACTCCATCAAAGACAGACAATAGCGAAAGCAGCAACGATAAACTTCTTAAAGAGAATGCTGCAAAGCCACCTCAAGATCAGGATAAGTAAATTCAAATCCTGCATCGAGCAAGCGGGCAGGATATACTCTCTGCCCTTCTAGCAATAACTCACTCGCATCGCCCAACAATAACTTCATCACAAACTCAGGCATTCTTAGCTTGGCTGACTTATCTAAAACGCCACCTAAAGTTTGGCTAAACACCTCATTTGTGACCGCGTTTGGAGAAGTTGCATTAAAGCTTCCCAATAAAGTCTGGTGTTCCATCAAAAATCGAATGACTGATATTTCATCAGATAAGTGAACCCATGACATCCACTGCTGCCCACCACCAATTGGCCCACCCAGACCTAAATTAAAAGGCGGTAACATTTTTGCTAGCGCGCCACCACCGACACCTAATACCACACCGGTTCTGACTAAACACACCCGCGCTCCCAAGAGCTTTCCAGCCTCCAAAGCCTCTGCTTCCCAATCACGACATAAATCATGTGTAAACCCTGATATAGGGTGACTCCCCTCGTGCAACGGCGCTCCTCCTTCATGCGATCCATAAAAACCAATAGCTGAGCCGCTAATAAAAAACTCGGGCCGAGCAGAAGCCCTCTTTAGCTGCGCTATCAACTCTTTCGTAAAATCAACACGACTTTCACGTAATAATTGCTTACGCGCCTCACTCCAGCGCTTATCAACGATGGGCTCTCCCGCCAAATTAATAACACCGTCAACCTTTTTAGCTATCTTATTTACTTGTGTAAGAGCAACACTTTGAGTTGCTCCTTTAAAAAGAAGCGCCACTTTCTCTGGCGTTCGAGAAATGACCGTTATCTGATGCCCTTCTTCCAATAAAGTATGAATCAATGCAGTCCCAATAAACCCTGTCCCACCACTGATCAGATAATGCATGCGAACCTCCTAAGGTGCAGGTATTTTACTTCTATATACGCTATCCTCTACGCTTCAGATTAATCGCAACACACAGGATAGGTAAAGATGTTTACAGGTATTGTGCAAGGACTAGCCAAAGTCATCGCACTAAACAAGCGTGACCAATTTATGCAACTACGCCTCAGCTTACCGCAGCGCAACGCCTCAAACCTACAAACAGGCGCGAGCATCGCCGTTAACGGTACCTGCTTAACGATTACCGAATTCGATCAAAACGAAGTTCAATTTGATGTTATCGAAGAAACATTACAAGTCACTAACATAGGGAGTTTTGATGTTGGCGACACTGTTAATTTTGAACGCGCTGCACGCTATGGTGATGAAATTGGTGGCCATCAACTATCAGGGCATATTTCATCAGTCGTCACTATAGATGAAATTGTTCGCACAACAGACAATTGTACGCTTTGGCTAAAAGCACCTGAGCAACTACTCCAGTACCTGTTACCAAAAGGTTTTGTGTCGTTAAATGGCTGCAGCCTAACGATAGGTGAGGTTATTGGCTCACGCTTTAGTATTCACCTGATTCCTGAAACGTTAGCTGTTACCACTTTTGGCAGCGCTCAACAGGGCGACAGGATTAATATGGAAGTAGACCCTCAAACTCAAGCTATTGTAGATACTGTTAATAGCTTTCTAAACAACCGCACTCTATAAACTGTCGTAGAATAATTATTTATGAGCACTTTTGAATACCTTAGACAAAGCTTTTTCTTTTTTAAACAAAACTTTACTGTCATTGCTAAGATACAACTGCCTTTCTTAGTTGTACTCAATGGACTAGCGCTTTGGTTAGATATCAATGTAACTGATACTAATGAGTTTAGAGAAAAAACCGCCTATATCTCAATTCTTAGCTTAACACTTTTACCCATTTATTGGGGTGCCACTATTTTATTCATGCAGTCTAAATTAGAGAATGCACCGATTGCTGCATCACAAGCCGTTTATGCTAGTTTATCGTTTTGGCGCAGCTTATTATTTACCTTTATTTTAACCTCATTTGCCGTATTTGGTGGGCTATTACTCTTCATATTACCCGGCGTGTATATTGGAGTTCGCCTTGCCTTTGCTGATTACATTTGTGTTTTAGAGAAACAGTCTGCACTTAATAGCTTAAAGCAGAGCTGGAAAGATACTTCAGACTATTTCTGGACTCTACTACCCGGTTTAGCAATTCTTTTTACGGGGATTCAGCTCATTGAAATGCCGATAGCGCATACACTGTCTAACATGGAAGAGCGCAGTATATTAATTGAGCTACCTATTGTTGCAGTAGTAGATCTCTTAGGTGCTTTAATTACAGTATTTGGTTTTAGAATCTACTGCGTGATGCGTGAGGAAAACCGACCTCAAGAAATTAACTCTTCGAAGCCTGTTGATGATCTACCCGATGATACAGATCAATAAGATCAATTCGTTACTAGGCGATATCCAACCCGCATGAGTGATAGCATAAGGTCTAATGCCGATAGTGATCATTATCGGCTTTAACGCGCTTATAAAACACTGAGTAACCTTTTGAGTAACCATAGCGATGTCAGAGAAACAAATTTCTGCTGAAGCAAACATCAAGATGATGCTGCTTGATCCTCATGGTGAATACCTTAACTGGCCAAAGCTCCTCCAAAAAACTCAAAAGAGCTGGGAAGTCTTCTGTATTGACGACCCAGAAGTACTAATAGCCCGTCTTAAAGTTGATCACTATGACGCCATTATCATAAGCAGCTCTGTGAAAGACTACACAGAGCTCAGCGTGCTGCGAAGAATCCAAGAAATAAGCCCTTCAATACTGCGCTTCCAACTGGGCAGTAAGCTTGAAACACCTAAAGAAATGGCACAAAAACTCGAGTTAACACATCGCATTTTTCCTGACCCATCCAGCATTAAACAGATAGCTCAAACTATCGAATACTTATTCAAAATCACCCGCTTAATAAACCGACCAACACTTAAACATTTTATTAGCCAAAAGAAGCAACTTCCTGCAGCACCAACAACTTATAAAGCACTCACTCAAGAGCTAAGTTCAGATACTACCGATGCACGAAAAATTGCAGCTATTGTCGAGTGCGACCCTGCGTTAAGTGCAAAAATGATTCAACTGGTTAATTCTTCATACTTTGGCTTACCGCGCCAAATCAGCCATATACCAGAAGCTGTCTCCATGATCGGCATTCGCATGTTGCGCGGACTGGCACTATCCAGCCAAACATCTGGCATCTACCCTCCTCACAGAAATTGGAAATATTTCTCATTTGAAAAAACCAACCAACGCTCTTTATTAGTCGCAAGGCTGGCACGTGATATTTGCCAAGATATCGGTGTAGAAAAAGGCATAATGGAGCAGGCATTTTTAGGAGGGCTGCTTCATGATATAGGTATTCTAGTGATGGCCTCTCAAGATCCAGCGGCATACCTTAAAGTTTTGCAGTATACCGTAAAGGAAGAAAAGCCCTTGCATGCAGCAGAGAGAAAAATCATGGGGGTTTATCATGGCGAGGTAGGGGCCGCACTTATGGCGCTATGGGGCATTCCAGCACTAACTGTTGAAGCAATACTGTTTCACCCCATCCCCTTCCTATCGAAAGACCAAAGCTTCCAGCCACTAACTGCAGTTCATGTTGCAGACGCTTTAATACCACCGGTATGGCAACACAACACTTCACAGATGAACAGCCAGTTATCAGAGCCCTATTTAGAAAGAATAGGCCATTTAAAAGATCTACATCGCTGGAAGCTAATTGCGTATGACTACAAGATTTTAATGAACTCCATCGAAATATAAGTCTTTTTTGCTTTAGACCTTCTAGCCTCACCCCCAACCTTCAAAGCTATGAAGGCGAGGGTGAACCAGACAGTAAAAGTAAAAACCAACAATATATGGCAATACTGACTCTCACACTTATTCTTTGAGCACCTCTATTAAGACACCTTTTTTAATACTCCCCCCGATAATGCCTTTAAAACGCTCATCTCAAACAACAGCTGCATTCGAGGGGGCCAGACGACGACTATAGATAAATATAGCCACAAAAATAAACAACGATATGAGGCTAACTAGGATTTGATGGTGCGGCCATAACAGCCCCAGCCCAGCCACTCCTGACATGAGTCTCAACACGAGCGGCAACGGCCCTTCCAAGTAGCCTTCCATAAAACCTACCAGCGCATACATGCCGAAAAGAGAGAATGCAAAGATAGTCAAAACTTCCGTGGCAGATCCACCAATAAAATTGGTATATGCAAACAAAACCGGAACAACATACATACCCTTAGCTATTTTCCAAGCAGTCATCCCCGTTGCCATCGGCGGAGTTCCAGCAATGGCCGCCGCAGCAAAAGCAGTCAAACACACAGGCGGGGTAACGTTTGAGTCTTGTGACAGCCAAAAAATAATCATATGAGCAGAAAGCAGCAACATGGCTAAAGAAGTCGGATCAATCGCTTGCTGTAATAATTGCCCCTTTAAATCAGTAGGAATCATATCAACCATTGCTAATGCATCCACTTCAGACATCGGCGCAGCCAATAAAGCGACTTTATCCATATCAACTAACATAAAGATCGTTTTCGCCACTTCGGGCAAAGTGCCATCCATAATTAACTGGACCAATTGCATCTCAGCCATCAGGCCATAAAGTGCAGGGGCCGACAGTGTCGCTAATACAATATAAGCAGCAGTTACGGGTAATCCCATCCCTAATACTAGAGATGCCAGCGCCACTAATACCAAGGTAATTAATAAGCTCCCTCCCGCCCACTCAGTGACCATCAGAGAAAAGGTATTACCAATCCCTGTCATCGCCACAACATTTACAACCAAACCTACAGCAATCAATAAGATAGCGGTTGTCGCCATGTTTTTTGAACCTTGCGCCAAGGCATCAAGGATATCCTTAATACCCATTGGGTTTTTCGATAACCAAGAAGAGACAATGACAGACAAGATAGAAATACCCGCCGCGTAAGTCGGTGTAAAACCATAGATAAGTAAACCGACTAAAACGCCTAGTGGCAGCAAGAAATGCCAGCCCTCTTTTAAGACGTCTTTTACGGGTCGAGTATCAAGCTCGACAGCTTGAGCATGACTACGCTGTGCTTCAACACGCACATAAAAACCAACTGACATAAAATATAACAACGCAGGCAAGGCAGCGATCGCAATAATATCTACATAAGGAATTTGAGTATACGACGCCATAATAAAGGCACCGGCTCCCATCACAGGAGGCATCAACTGCCCACCGGTAGAAGCCGCCGCTTCTACACCGGCAGCAAAACGTGGCGGAAAACCTGCTTTTTGCATCAGCGGTATAGTAATAACACCCGTTGATACGGTATTAGCCACAGAGGAGCCTGAAACAGATCCCATCAAACCTGATCCCAGCACAGCAACAAAACCTGGCCCGCCAACAAAGCGCCCGGCAGCACAGCGGGATAACTCAATAATAAACTCTCCGGCACCAGACTTTACTAAGAAGGCACCAAAGAGAATGAACATGAAAACATAAGTCCAAGAGATACGGGCAATCTGCCCAAACATCCCTTCTGATGAAAAATAACTACGGTACATCACCGTTTCAAGGCTTAACCCAGCAAACCCGAACATACCGTCGATGTACGGTCCCCACCAAAACACATAGGTGAGTGCAAACAAGATCATGCAAGGGATAAACCAGCCGGTGGTTCTTCTTGTCAGCTCTAAAGCGATACCAATCGCAAGGATTGAAAACACCCAGTCTAAATTGACAAACTTCACGCCACGCTCATACAGAGCGTCTTCAAAGCCAATCAAATATAAAGCACAGACTACAGCAGCGACACCGAGCAGAATATCTAAAAAAAGAACTGATTTTTTAGCGCCACCAGGGCCTTTGATCATGGGAAACATAAGTGAGCAAAGTAAGGCAAAACCGCCAAAATGCAGGGCCGAAACCCATAACTCTGACAAGGTACCCAAAGTATTAAAGTAGATATGAGCAATGGCAAAACACACACCTGCCCAGTAGATAAAGCGACCTATAGGGCTGGCATCATCCCGCTGCGCTAACTCCAATTTTTTTAATTTTTCCGCAGTGTCCTGAGCAGAAATAGATGATGCCTGAGTCATAATTACTCACCTTGGTTTTATAAAGACAAAAGAAAAACCGGTGCGACAGAATAACAGTCGCACCTTATGAGATGATCAGTTAGCGATCAGGTGAGCCGGAATAGATAGTCCCATCTCTTTGTAATAACGTGCAGCACCAGGGTGTAAAGGCAAAGGCAATCCAGCAATTGCTTTATCTAGCGCCATCGCTTTAGTAGCCTTATGAATACCATTTAAGAAAGGTAGGTTTTCATAAAAAGTTTTGGTCAGCATATAAACATCATCTTCTGAAACATCATCACGAACGGCCAAAAAATTTGGCTGCGCCATGGTGTTAATCTCTTTCGTCTGACCAGGGTAAGTATTGGCCGGGATGTTAAATCGAGTCCAAAGCTTATACCCACCGTTTGCTTTTTCTATTTGCTCATCGGTAAAATCAAGCACTGTGATATCGCTACCCATCGCAGCATAAGCACGAGTAATCGCTGAAGTAGGCACGCCAGATGGAATATTCATCCCTTCAATGGTTCCGTTTTGCAGCGCATCAGCTGATGACCCATACCCCATGTAAGCAAAGTTGAACTTTTCGGCATCCGTTCCTAGGTTTTTCAATATTTCACGCCCAGAACCTTCTGTTCCTGAGTTCTTTTTACCTATTGAGAACTTCTCTCCATCCAATGCATTAATATCATCAATAGTGCCCGATTTTGCATATTGGCTCTTAACGACAAACTGCTCAACGTTTTGCCATAGCATAGAAACAGAGCGTAGGTTTTTTTGTGGGCCATTCGCTTTTAACTTGCCTTCACCTTCCCATGCCCATGCACCGTATAAACCTTGAAGAATCGCAAATTGCGCTTCGTTCTCGCCTAATAGCTTAATATTTTCTCCAGACCCTGCAGAGTTAATAGCAGACATAGATATCTTATGCTTTGGCTCTAGTTTTACCTTTGCCAAGGTTGCTAAAGCGACACCAACAGGATAATACGTCCCGCCTGTTGAAGCCGTTGCTAAGATATATGAGCGCTTCTCGGCTGCTTGAGCAAGGCCTGTGACACCCGCTACTGTGCTAAGTGCAATCGCCATGGAAAGTGTTTTTACCAATGTTCGTTTACTGATTTTCATTCTGTCACCTTTTTATGATTGTTATAAATGCAGCTTGGATACAAAACATATAAAGCAGATAATAGACCAAAAAAATAACTCATTGTTTTATATGATAATTTATTATTTTTAGAGACTTAATGAACAAAAATAAGCATTTTATTGCTCATACTCGCACACCAATAGGCAATAAATGGCTTAGTGGGTAAAGCCCTCGAAACTACAGGCTTTCATAAGAGTATTAGACTTCGTAGAGAGTTGTTTCTAGAACAATGCGCTATTTATTGCCTATTCTAGAAACCTATTGAAAATACACTACAGTAATGGTGCTTAGCGCACGGCTCTAACAACTAGCACTTGAAATCGTTACGATTAATACCATAACGAATCATTTTCTGGTTAAGCGTCCTGCGGGGCAAATCCAACTGCTCCATTGTTAATTTGATATTACCTTGATGAAAACTTAGCGCATCACGAATAACGTCTGCCTCAAAATTGGCCACCTGGATTGCTAACGACAGCTCTTTAGAATGAATTTTACTTGTATGAGACATCCCTTCCGATGCCATAAGAATATCAGCAACGGACAGGTCCGCATCCAACGAAAAACGAATGGCTATGTTTTTCAGCTCCCTCACATTACCCGGCCACTGGTAACTCATTAGAGTTGAGTGATCATGGACAGACAACGTCCGTGGGTTTTTATCATGGTCTGAGGCAACGATTTTCAAATAGTGATTAAATAACAGAGGCACATCTTCTAGCCGCTCTCGCAAAGGGGGAATATGCAACTGAGAAATACTTAAGCGATAAAACAGATCCTCTCTAAAGTTATCATCATCTCTCAAATCAACTTTTGACGCGGCAATCACACGAAGGTCAACCTCAATAGCAGTATTTGACCCTAAACGCTCTATCACACCTTCCTGGAAAGCACGCAGCAGCTTAATCTGTAAGTTTGCAGGCATGCTCTCAATTTCATCAAGAAACAAAGTACCCTTATCAGAGTATTCAAACTTACCTACCCGCCTTTTTGCAGCACTGGTAAATGCGCCTGCCTCATGTCCAAATAACTCACTTTCAATCAGTGATTCTGGAATTGCACCACAATTAATAGGAACAAAATTGTGCTTTTTACGATGGCTATATTCATGCAAACACTGGGCAACGAGCTCTTTTCCAGTGCCCGTTTCTCCATAGACGATAACATGCGTATCTTGCTCTGCCAGCTTTACTAATTCACGCTTTAAGCGCTGAATTGCAGGAGAAACACCAATAATTCTCGCATCCACACCTGACATAGAAACAAGGTTTTGCTGCAGTTTGTGATTTTCTAATACGAGTCGGCGTTTTTCACAAGCACGCTGCACTGTTTCTGCTAAGCGCTCAGGAACATAAGGTTTTTCAATAAAATCATAAGCGCCTTTTCGCATAGCGCTTATTGCCATATCAACATCACCATGAGCAGTTAATAAAATAACGGGCATGCCCGAGACTTTCAGCAAGGCTTCACGTAATAACTCAAGCCCATCCATGCCAGGCATTTTCACATCAGTAACAACCACACCAGAAAAATTCTCATCAATTGCTTGCATAGCACTTTCGGCACAGGCAAAGCTATCGACTGAAAACCCACAAACCTTTAGCCACTGCTCTGTTGACTGACGCACCATTGCCTCATCATCAACTAAAATCACATGCCCTCGAATATCCAATCAGATTCCCCCTGTGTTTTTTGCTAGCGGCAAGGATACTGAAAAACATAAACCCTGCTCCTGATTACGAACCACATCCACTATTCCGCCTAAATCCCGAACAATCCCCTGCACAATAGGCAAACCTAAACCAAGGCCATCGCCCATACTCTTAGTCGTATAAAATGGCTCAAACATGTGCGCTAGCTGCTCATCTGTCGCCCCTTCTCCGGTATCACGTATATTAAGCACCACCCAGTCATGACAAGGGCTTTCCAAATCCTGATCAATACTTTGTCTATCATTATCAAGCAAACGAAGTGTCATAGAAATCTGTCCCGAAGGTAACTGAAGCATGGCGTCACAAGCATTAGTAATCAAATTAACCAACACTTGCTCTATACGTATTTCATCACCATGAACCCAGTAGCACGTTAATTCATGCTCAAAACTACAATCAATGGACTGCTCTACAAACCTTTCTTTATATTGCCCAAGAATATGCTGAATTGAAAAAACTAACTCAACAAGGCCAGACGCCCCTGCACTTTTATAAGCAAAAGTTTTAAGTTGACCTGTAATCAGCGCCATCTTGTCGACTAAGCCATTGACCCTATTCAAGTTTTCATTCTGCAAACCGGGCTGATCTGACAGTCGACGTATTATAGCTAGGTAGTTACGCATAGCCGTTAGAGGTTGATTTAGCTCATGCACCATAGCCGTTGACATTCGCCCCAAAGCCGCTAGTTTTTCAGCTTGAATCAGCTCATTTTGCGCGGCCTCAAGCGCTTGTGTTCGCTGTAAAACCTTTGTTTCTAGCGATTCATTTACTTCTCGCAGTTTGTACTCCAAGCGCTTACGGCGGGTGATATCTATCATAGTCACCAGATAACTGACTTGTGGTGCGGCGGTCATCATTCTTATTGAAAAAAGCACAGGAAAAACCGAGCCATCAGAGCGGCGCCCCACAACTTCATACCCTGTTATGGGCGTAAACTCACCATGCGAAAGACCTTCTAACCAACGCTTCAGTGGTGTGAATTGATCAATATCCGCAAACAATGCCGCTAATGGCCGCCCCATTATCAACGACAAAGAAACACCAAACTGCTGCATAACCATCGGATTAACAAAAACGATTACGCCTTGCTTATCCACAGTAATCAAACCAACCTGTGCGGTATTAATAATATAACGCTGTCGTTGCTCACTATCTCGCTGCGCCCTAAGCACTAAGGCTTGTGAACGCCGTTTTAATCGATACTCTCGTAAATATAAAACTAGCAACGCAAATGCCAGACAGCCACCCGCAACCGTAAAGCCAGCATAAACTGCTCTTTGCTCTGCTGCTTTTATAGGACTAAGAACACCGACCTCCCATTTAAGGTCATCAAGCATCACCGATTCATTTAACTGTTCTTTACCATCTAATTTCCAGATAGAAATATCACGATCATCGAACAATTTTTCATCTATAACCGAGCCATGCGACCATGCACTTGCCGATGTTTTAAATTCAGAACCTGATACACCAAAACTTTTCAGCCCAGAACGCGGCAACCCAGCCTCCTGTAATAATGCCAGGCTAGTAAACAGCAATTGCCCATGTTGGTCAGCCACATAAAAAGCATACTCAAGAGAAAGCTGCTCTTTAAGTGCACTCACATCCAATTTCATAACAGACACACCAATCAACTGTTGCCTATGGTAAATCGGAGCAGATAGATAGTAAGAAGGCTGAGTGGCGCTATCATCTACCATAAAGTAACGCCCCTGCTCTCCCGATAGCGCCTGAAGAAAGAACGGTGCATTTTGATAATAGCGCCGTGCTGTCGCTCCTCTTTCTCTCCAATTGCTATAAGCAACGACTTCTCCCTTAAGGTCTAAAACAATCAACGCAGCAGAACCTGCAACCAAGTTAGTTTGCTCCAAATAGCGGCTAACCTTGATTACTTTACTCGGATTAGATTGCACCAGAAGGTCTTTAACATCACGATTTTGCGAGAGCAAAAAGGGCAAATATCGATACTGATCAATAGCTACGCGTAACGCACTGATAGTATCTAACAATCTTGAAGATCCATGCTGGTGAATTTGAACGAGACCCCAACCACGCGTATAGATATATGCCTGCCAAGAAACGACCAAACTACACAAAGCAGCAATAATAAATATGATAACGGGACGCCTCACCTGCAAACCTTCCTCCTATACGCAAATAATATCTAAGAAAACTCAATAGATTATCACTTAGAAAGATTCAACCTGTATACAAGCCTGTGACATAATGAGCGATTGATGGATAACAACTGACTGACGGAAACACACTATCATGAGCACCAATATCATCGCTTATCAGGGCCATAAAGGCGCCTACTCTCATTTATCATGCCACCATGTTTACCCAGAGATGGAAGCATTTGCCTGTGAGAGTTTTGTTGACGCGATGTTTATGGTCGAACGCGGCGAAGCCCAGCTTGCGATGATCCCGCTGGAAAACTCAACAGCGGGTCGAGTAGAAGAAATTTACCGCCTCATGCCTAAAACGCAACTCCATATTATTAGCGAACACTTTGAGCCGGTAAACCACTGCCTAGTCGCCAAGAAAGGCACTAAAATATCAGATTTGCGGACAGTATCTTCACACCCCCAAGCACTGGCACAGTGTGACGGCAATACCAAAAGCTTAAATCTAGCCCAAGTTGCAAGCCTCGATACAGCAGGTGCAGCCGAAGCATTATTAAGTATCGAAGAGCCAGGCCATGCAGCAATTGCCTCCAGCCTTGCCGCAGAACTTTATGACTTAGAAATCCTTAGAGAAAACTTTCAGGATAAAACCGGCAACACCACTCGTTTTGTTATTTTGGCAAAAGATAGCCATATGCCAAAACTACAACCTAACATTACTTTTATAACCACGATCATGTTTACCGTTCGTAACTTACCAGCCGCCTTGTATAAAGGCTTAGGCGGCTTTGCAACGAATGGAGTCAACGCTGTCAAATTAGAAAGCTATATGGCTTCAGATACAATGCAAGCAACCAGCTTTCATCTTGACGTTGAAGGTCACCCTGAGCAGAAAAAAATGCAATACGCACTTCAAGAGCTTGATTTTTTTGCGAAAGAAGTTCGTATCATAGGCACGTATCCCGCTCATATTTTCCGCGTAAAACATAATGAAAAGACTCAAGATTAACTGAAAATAAATGCAGCGCACAATTCATGTAACTATCAAAATATATATATATATCAATAACATATATATATTATACTAAAGTATAATTGTGCAGCGCACAATAAAAATCGATAGTATTAGTCGATAGAGACATTCGTGTTGCATTCACGAAACCACGTATCTATCACATCCCTACTTTCAACTCTTTCCTATTGAGTTGTTTTTTGCCCCTGCTTGCAGGGGCTTTTTTATACTCATATATTAACCACACTGGCTAGCAATATTCCGTCTGGCCAGCTAATGTTCAGATTCAATATGAAATCATAAGCACTAACTTATGAACGCCTATTCAAAACTTACAAAGGAATCTGTTATGAGCCTATTTGACTTTGCTTCGAACCTTGGGAAAAAACTCTTCGGTTCAGATGAAGACCCTGCTGAAGAAATCCAGAAACACATTGAATCTGATAACCCGGGTGTTGACGGCCTTAAAGTAACAGTTGCAGATGGAATAGCGACAGTATCAGGATCAGCAAAAGACCAAGCCGCATATGAAAAAGCGATTTTAATGGCAGGCAACGTTCAAGGTATCCAAGAAGTAAAAGCAGACGCCTTACACCTAGAAGATAAAACTGCTGCCAATGTTGAGTACTATACTATTGAGTCTGGTGATTCATTATGGGCTATTGCACAAAAGCACTTAGGGAACGGTAACGATTACACCAAAATCTTTGAAGCCAACAAAGAAGTCATCAAAGACCCTGACCTTATTTACCCTGGACAGAAAATCCGCATCCCGCTCGAAAAATAATTCATTACATAGCGAATTGTTCTCTTTTTGAACAATTCGCTTATCTTACTAATTTATTTCGAGTTATTTTGTTTTAGGGGGTTGATCTCAAAAGCCCATCTCATTAATATACGCCCACTTCATGCAGTGCCGGTATAGCTCAGCTGGTAGAGCAACTGACTTGTAATCAGTAGGTCCCGAGTTCGACTCTTGGTGCCGGCACCACTCTTGAAACCTCGCCTTAGAAAATCTTTTTTATAGCAAGCAAACATCAAATTCTAGCAAGACTATGTATTGAGATAGCTTTTAACACTGCTACACTCATATCAAATTTGATGAGTGAGATAGCTATGCAAAAACCATCCAAAATAAATTTAGAAAAAAACACCCCCACCCTTTCATCGCTTTCATTTAAAAAATCAACTATTGCCTCCAAAAGCAAATATGAAAAAGATCTTAAAAAATGGCAACTAAGACTTCTTCATGCCCAACAGGCCTACTTTCACGCCAACAAACGCGCCATCATTGTTTTCGAAGGCTGGGATGCCAGCGGCAAAGGCGGAGCCATTCGCAGACTCACGGAGCGGCTCGACCCTCGCGGCTTCCAAGTACACCCTATTGGCGCGCCTAGAAAAGAAGAACAAGGTAAGCATTATCTTTATCGTTTCCAAACACGCCTACCAGCCCCCGGTGAAATCGCTATATTTGATCGCTCATGGTATGGACGCGTATTAGTAGAAAGAGTTGAAGGCTTTGCCGTGGAACAACAATGGCAACGGGCATATCAAGAGATCAACGAATTTGAACGCTTATTAACTGATGATGATGCAAGAATCATTAAAGTATTCATGCACATATCACCCAAAGAGCAACTCAAGCGCTTTGCTGAACGACTCAGCAACCCGATCAAACGCTGGAAGCTAACTGAAGAAGATATCAGAAACCGCCAACGCTGGCCCGAATACGACGAAGCGATCAATCAAATGTTTGAACAAACTTCGACAATCACATCTCCTTGGCACCCAATCGCCGCTAACCATAAATGGTATGCGCGCATAAAAGTCCTTAAAACCGTTGTTAAAGCACTGGAAAAAGATATGGACCTCTCTCCACCAGAAGCAGACCCTGAAGTACTAAAAGCAGCCAGAAAACATTTAAAACTTGATGTCTAGTACCTCATGAGAAATTGATTTGCTACCGCTGGGTGATTAGGAAGCGACACCCTAGGCATTACTAATGCCTTATAAATAAACTGAAACCTGAAACAGCCTCGGTAGCAAACGAGGAGACAATTTTGAGACACTTCTATTCGGCGACTCCTGATACCCTCACTTGTTGATTTAATTGCACCTGCAGGAGGTGAGAATGCGTTTTATTTTTCTATTGGCTATATTGTTATCAATTACGAAGATAGCTTGGGGAAAGAACGATCCATTAAAAGAGGGCCAACACCTCGACGGAAAATTGGTTTACTTAGGGACAGAAGAACTTTTTATTGATTTATCTACCCATGAAACAAAGGTTTGGGCCTATAAACATCCGAATAAACCAAAGCATATAGAGTACTCAAAGCATAACGCCCAGAAAATAGTCAATAATGCAAAACCTGGTAGCAAAGTAATTATCCCACCAGGCATTTACCCTCAAGGCTTATTTATCAATAAACCACTAACATTGGGATTAAAAGATGTTTCTCTCAGAGGTGTCGCTAATGCCAAGGCAATTATCAATATTTCCTGCAATCACTGCCGAGTGGTGATTGAAGACTTTCATGGCGAAGGCGTTAAAGCAAATTGCCAACGAGGCAACTGCGCGGGCATAAAAGCCGAAGGACAGAATTTCAACTTACTCCTAAAGCGCGCTCATATTGATCGTACTGTTATTGGGGTTCTTACGGATAATCGTGGAGGCGAGCTAACTTTAGAAGACAGCCTCATCGAAAATACTGGCTGGAAAGATAAATCATCAACATTGGGTCATGGTTTTTATGCGGGGTCCATTGACCGGGTCGTTATTCGTAATTCAATAATACGACGACCATTTGGTGATGGGCATATCTTCAAAAGCCGCGCGGTAGATACCTTGATAGAGGGAAGCGTTATAGCAGGCTTGGATGGACAGCATTCCCGCACAATCGACTTTCCTTGTGGAGGAAAGCTAGAAATTAAAGGTAGCGTGCTACAACATGGAGCAAATACCGACAATAATGATCTTATTAGTGTTGGTACCGAGTCCCTGGCATGTGGCGGCTCGGCACAGCCTTCTAGTGTGTCAATGACTGGCAACTGGATTGTGATTGACCGTGACAGATCCCCGGATGAGCGCTCAGCAAAATCGGGATCAACACAGCTATTTACATGGCGTGCTTCTGTAGATTCAGTCAACGTTTCTGGGAATATTTTTATAGAGCCGACAGGGAAATTCAGTTTTGATCCAGAGAGACGTGTTCCTGATATGACCGATCAAAACCGCTTTTATCGCAGCCGGAGTGATATCGGATTAACAACAAATCAATTACCTGCGCCTGGTAACCTGAAGATAAATTAACTGCAAGCTCAATTGATTGATTTAACACGACCTACAGATTTAGCTACTCATAATACCAGCAGTACTTACTTAATTAAATTTGACTCCATGGACAGAGCGACTGCTTTATTGACGAGCTTCTCACGTAATACTTAGAGCCACAGTTACTCAGGACTTGGCGATGATTTAATAGCACTCAAGCCTTAGATCCTGTAAGCTTCAGCACCGCTTTTGAAGGCGGAAACAATCTGTAAACCAATCTGTCAAACATCAATAAGAGATAATCTATGAGCTTTGCCTCCCTGGGCCTATCCGCACCTTTACTAGAAGCTGTTGCTGAAAAAGGTTACACCACGCCATCTCCCATCCAAGCCCAGGCAATACCCGCCGTACTCGAAGGCAAAGATGTCATGGCCGCTGCGCAAACAGGCACAGGTAAAACAGCAGGTTTTACATTACCCCTGCTGGAGCTGCTCTCCAAGGGCAACCGCCCTCGCTCAAACCAAGTTCGCGCACTGGTTCTCACTCCAACAAGAGAACTGGCTGCACAAGTAAGCGAAAGTGTTGAGATGTATGGTAAGAACTTACCTCTACACTCCACCGTTGTTTTTGGTGGTGTTAAGATAAATCCGCAAATGATGAGACTGCGCAAAGGGGCCGATATACTCGTTGCCACTCCTGGCCGCCTCATGGATCTATACAACCAGAAAGCAGTGAAATTTGACCAACTCGAAGTACTCATTCTTGACGAAGCCGACCGCATGCTCGATATGGGTTTCATCAATGATATTCGCAAAATCATTGCCTTGTTACCTAAGAAGCGCCAAAACTTAATGTTTTCAGCGACCTTCTCTGACGAGATCCGCAGCCTTGCAAAAGGTTTAGTTAATAACCCTGTTGAGATTTCAGTCAGCCCACGCAATACAACGGCAGCCACAGTAGAACAGTGGGTCTCTCCTGTTGATAAAAATAGAAAAGCTGCTCTGCTTATACAGCTAATAAAAGAACACCAATGGAGCCAAGTGCTTGTTTTCACCAAAACAAAGCATGGTGCTAATAAGTTAACAAAGCAATTAGAAGCAGCCAAAATCAAGTCTGCAGCCATTCATGGCAACAAAAGCCAAGGGGCACGCACCAGAGCTTTGGCCGACTTTAAGGACTACTCAATTCAAGTACTTGTAGCCACTGATATCGCAGCCCGCGGACTTGATATAGACCAGCTACCACAGGTTGTAAATTACGACCTACCTAACGTTGCCGAAGATTACGTGCATCGTATTGGACGTACAGGCCGCGCAGGTGCCACGGGACAAGCTATTTCGCTTGTCTGTGCAGATGAGTTCAAGCTGCTTGCTGCTATTGAACGCTTAACTGGCGCTCTTCTTGAGCGCAAAGAGATTCCGGGATTTAAGCCAGTTAATGCATTGCCAACATCGCGTTTACAGCGCCCAGCGCACCCTAAACGCCCAAAGAAACCTAAACCAGGCCATAGAGATGGGCAGCGATCTGGTGAAAATGCTAGAGGCCACAAGCCTGCAGCACAAAGAACCTAAAAAAGATAAAAAGCCCGGCTCACGCCGGGTTTTCTATATAAACCTCTCTAGCAGCTTTATACTCACCAATATCAAGTTTACGTAAACGTAACCCACCAACTATTGACCTTGATTAAAAGATCACCTATCTTTGCACCCAATGCTTCACAAGAGCAGCGAATATAAACCTGCCTACAGGCCGGATAAAAATAACAATAAGTGAACCAATACTGAGATCCAGTATTAGTTTGAGGTATTAAAATGACAACTCAACCGCATCATTCTGCTTGCCATCCTTGCAAATTACTATTCACATTTTCATCAAAGATTTCTAATCAAGTACAGCCTCTGCTTAGCTCGTGCTTAGCGATTAGCTCTCGAAAAATATCGAACCAAACACTTTTTTCTTAACGTCTGGCTGCTTTCGGCTTTTGATCGTTTCTTTTTGATTTTGACCTTAACCAAGGTCCAAGAAACTTCATTCGTCAATTCAGGCGTTAGCTCGGACTGTATCGCTTACTAATCACTAAATAAGCCGATACAAGAATTGATGTGTGATGTTTGTGTATACAAACGGGAGTACACCCATGAAAGATGTAACACTTAATGATAAGTGGGAATTAGATTCTGGACGCGTTTACCTGACAGGTAGCCAAGCCTTAGCACGCTTACCCATGCTGCAAGCACAACGCGATAAACTGCAAGGACTAAACACTGCAGGCTTTATTTCTGGCTATCGCGGCTCCCCTCTAGGCGGCTTTGACAAAACACTGTGGCAAGCAAAAAAATACCTAACGACACACAACATTTTTTTCCAGCCAGGCATTAATGAAGACCTGGGTGCAACATCCGTTTGGGGCTCTCAGCAAGTCAATGTATTTGAAGGTGCTAAATATGATGGTGTCTTTGGTTTATGGTACGGAAAAGGCCCAGGTGTTGACCGCACTGGAGATGTACTAAAGCATGCCAATGCATTTGGCTCCTCACAATTTGGCGGTGTACTGGCTGTTGCAGGGGATGACCATGCCTGCAAATCCTCAACACTCCCCCATCAGAGTGACTACGCTTTTGTCGATGCGATGATACCCGTGCTTTATCCTTCCGGGATCCAGGAGATGCTGGATTTCGGCTTGTATGGCTGGGCAATGTCACGCTTTAGCGGTTGCTGGGTTGGCTTTAAAACATTAGCAGAACTACTCGACTCATCAGTATCTGCAGACCTAGATTTGAACCGCATCAACATAAAAACCCCCGCTGATTTTGAACTCCCTCCTGAAGGAGTTAACGCTCGCTGGCCTGACAAACCAATGCAGCAAGAAGCCCGTTTGCATACCTACAAGCTGAAAGCTGCACAAGAGTTCTGTCGGATAAACAAGCTAGATAAGACAGTAATTACCAGCCAAGCACCGCGCTTAGGTATTGTCACGACCGGCAAATCCTATATGGACGTACTTCAAGCATTAGACGACCTAGGTATCACGCACGAGAAAGCCAGCGAACTAGGCATCAAACTTTATAAAGTAGGCATGGTTTGGCCACTAGAGCCCGTGGGTATTCGAGAATTTGCTAAAGACACCCCAGAACTTCTATTGATTGAAGAAAAACGCGGCATTATTGAAGACCAAATTAAAGATTATTTATATAGCTGGCAGGACGGTGCTCGCCCAAGAATTATTGGCAAACGTGATGAAAACGGCCAAGAACTACTAACAACACTGGGTGAGCTCACGCCCGCGATGATTGCCCGAGCTATTGCTTCACGCATTGCGCCTTTTTACCAAAGCGAACAGGTTGCATCACGTTTAGCATTTCTATGTGCCAAGGAGGCCGAACTTGCCCAACCACGCTCTCTGGTAGAACGTACTCCGCATTTTTGCTCGGGCTGCCCGCACAATACATCGACTCGCGTACCTGAAGGCAGCAAAGCTTTAGGCGGCATAGGCTGCCATTACATGGCTACTTGGATGGACCGCGGTACAGAAACTTTCACTCAAATGGGAGGCGAAGGCGCTACCTGGATTGGCCAAGCACCTTTTACTAACAACCAGCATGTTTTCCAAAATTTAGGCGACGGAACTTACTTCCATTCCGGGCTACTCGCAATACGTGCATCAGTGGCTGCTGAAGTGAATATCACCTACAAAATCCTCTACAACGATGCCGTTGCTATGACCGGCGGCCAACCCGTAGATGGACAGCTAACCGTCCAACAAATCACCCACCAACTTTTTGGTGAAGGCGTTCGCCGCTTGGCCATCGTTAGTGATGAGCCTTACAAATACCCAAGCAGAGCCGACTTCGCTGATGGCGTTACCTTCCACCACCGTGATGATCTAGATGCCGTTCAACGCGAATTTCGTGAAACCCAAGGCTGTACTGCTCTTATCTATGACCAAACTTGTGCCGCTGAAAAACGCCGACGTCGCAAACGCGGCCAAATGCCTGATCCTGAAAAACGCGTTGTTGTTAATAGCGAAGTATGTGAAGGTTGCGGCGATTGTGGTGTGCAATCAAACTGCCTATCAGTGCTACCCAAACAAACGGAGCGCGGCCGCAAACGCCAAATAGATCAGTCATCATGCAACAAAGATTTCAGCTGCATCCGTGGTTTTTGTCCAAGCTTTGTTACCGTTAAAGGCGGAACTTTACGAAAAGCCGCAGGCTTAAATGCCACACCACCCGCAGAGAACCTGCCGGAACCAATAACAGCAACAATAAACAAACCTTATAACATTCTACTGACAGGTGTAGGCGGAACCGGCGTTGTAACTGTCAGCGCATTACTAGGCATGGCTGCGCATTTAGAAGAGAAAGGTGTTGGTGTGCTCGATCAAATCGGTCTGGCACAAAAGTTCGGTGCCGTTATGAGCCACATTCGTATTGCACCTACACAAGAGCAACTGCACACAGTACGTATCCCTGCTGGTGAAACTGATCTGTTAATAGGCTTTGACCTGATGGTCGGCGCCAGCGAAGAAGCTCTGGGAAAGCTAGATGGAAAACGCAGCTTTGCGATTATTAATAATCACGACACAATGCCCGCCGCCTTTACCCGCGACCCTGACCTACAAGTGCCAAATAATGAGATGCAAGCCGTTATTGAAGCAACAGCACGCGCTGAAGGTACCTTTTGCTTCGACGCCACCCAACTAGCAACAGACCTAATGGGCGACGGTATGGCGGTGAACCTCTTTACGATTGGTTATGCTTGCCAAAAAGGCCTACTACCTTTAAGCCGTGAATCAATCGAAGAGGCGATCAAGCTCAACGGCGCCTCTGTTGATACCAATCTCAAAGCTTTTTTATGGGGCCGTTGTGCGGCGCACGATCTAGATAACGTCACACAAGTCGTCAAGCCTGCTCCGGTTGTACAAATGGTTCGCATGCTACCCTCTTTAGAAGAGCAAATAGAGAAAGAGCTCACACATCTCACTGAATACCAAAATGCAGCACTTGCGCAACGTTATCATAAGCGCCTTTCGCAATTTAGCCGCACCGAAAAAGAGCACACCAATAAAACTCACATCAGCCGTGCTATTGCAGAAAACTACAGTAAAGTGCTGGCCTACAAAGATGAGTATGAAGTCGCTCGACAGCTAACCTCTGAAACATTCAAACAACAATTAGACGAGCAGTTCGAAGGAGACTTTGAACTGGAGTTCAACCTTGCCCCGCCACTGATTGCACGCAAAGACAAGCACACAGGGCGTCCACGCAAACGTGTTTTCAGCCAAAAAATCATGCCCATGTTCCGCTTACTCGCGCGGATGAAAAGCCTACGCGGCACGCCTATGGACATCTTTGCATGGAGCGAAGACCGCCGCTTAGAAAAGCAGATCATTCGTGACTATGAAACCGATATAAACCTGATAGAAAAAGCGATAAATAATAGTGATGGCCGAAATTTCAACTACAGCGCAGCCCAACAGCTAGCAGAAATCCCCGGCATGATCCGAGGATACGGCCCAGTAAAAGAAGAAAACTACCTCAAAGCGAAGGCCAAGCGCCAAGCATTACATACGGAGCTGCAAACAGAGAAAAACAACAACGTTGATCTCATTAGCGCGCAAGCTTGAAGCATTAAAAAACAGTTAAGGATACGAGGTAAATATGTCAGTTTTTAGCCACATTGAATTTGATCATCATGAACAGGTTAACTTTTTTCACGACGAAGCTTCTGGTCTAAAAGCTATTGTCGCTGTACACAACTCCAACCGCGGGCCAGCACTTGGCGGCTGTCGTATGTGGAACTATGCCTCTGATGAAGAGGCGTTAACAGACGCTCTACGCTTATCTAAAGGAATGACGTATAAATCAGCATTGGCGAATCTTGCGCTAGGAGGCGGAAAATCCGTCATTATTGGCAACCCTCGCCAGCATAAGACCGAAGCGCTACTTGAGATGATGGGCCGCTGCCTAGAAAGTATGGGGGGCCGCTACATAGCAGCAGAAGATTCCGGCACAAGCGTCCCCGACCTTAAAATCATGAACCGTAACACAAAGTTTGTTGCGGGCATTACCGAGCGCCCAGGTATTGATGGGCTGCTATCCAACGGAGACCCTTCACCAGCTACAGCTTATGGCACTTTTATTGGCCTAAAAGCCACAGTAAAACACCGCTTAGGAACAGACAACTTAAAAGGGCTATCCGTCGCTATACAGGGTGTCGGAAATGTTGGTTATCGCCTCGCTGAGCACTTACGTGAAGCAGGCGCCACGCTTTACGTTAACGATATTCATCAAGAATATGTCGATAAAGCAGTCAAGCAACTGGGTGCTATTGCTGTTTCGTCACAAGAAATTCTAACTCTTGATGTTGATGTACTAGCGCCCTGCGCACTCGGCGCAATTCTTAATGATGACAGCATCCCTAACATTAAAGCATCGGTTATTGCTGGTGCCTCTAACAACCAATTAGCAGCATCACGACATGACATGATGCTGAAAGAGCGCGGAATTTTATACGCACCTGACTTTGCGATTAATGCAGGAGGCATTATCGACATCTTCTATGATCGCGTCGGGCACACACCACAAAAGGTATCACAACATATAGAAACCATTGCAGACACATTAGATGAAATCTTCCGTCGCAGCGATGCCAACAACCTACCGACGGGTATGGTTGCCAATACGCTAGCAGAGGAACGCTTTCAAAAAAGATAACGGTATAAGAAAGTCAAAACACAATAAGAATAAATCAACGGAGAAGAATCGTGACACAAACTAGTCAAACCTATACAGAAGACACTTCTGTTAGTGAAGCGCGTCAAGACAACCCTATGTGGTCTTCACGCCTTGCGTTTATTTTAGCCGCCAGCGGATCTGCAGTAGGCCTGGGTAATATCTGGAAATTTCCCTATATCACGGGCGAAAACGGCGGTGGTGCTTTTGTACTGGTATACCTGTTGTGTATAGCGCTGATCGGTATGCCGATCATGATTGCAGAAGTAATGATTGGTCGCCGTGGTGGACGCAGCCCTATCAACTCATTACGTATGCTAACGCAACGTGACGGCCTTTCAACACGTTGGACATGGATAGGCTGGATGGGCATTACAGCATCGTTCTTGATTCTTTCTTTCTACTCAGTCATTGGGGGGTGGGCATTATCCTACGTTGGCCAATCGGCAGGAGGTGTTTTCACAGACAGTAACGCTGACAGCATTGGCGCATTGTTTGGCGGTTTACTGTCAGACCCATGGACATTACTGCTCTGGCACTCTGTCTTTATGGTGTTAGTTATCACTATTGTTGCTGGTGGAATTCGCTCAGGCATGGAAAAGGCCATCAACATCTTAATGCCAATCCTCTTCATTTTATTACTGGTAATGGTCGGCTACGCGTTAAGCAGCGGCGATTTTGCACAAGGTTTCGCTTTTCTATTTCAACCAGACTTCTCAAAACTAACGACCGAGGGTATTTTAACCGCACTTGGGCATGCTTTCTTTACCTTAAGCCTTGGTATGGGTGTCATGATGGCATATGGCTCTTACCTTCCTAAAAATGTCTCCATCGTTAAAACAGCCGTGGCTGTTTCTGTCGTCGATACTGTCGTTGCCTTATTAGCAGGTCTAGCTATCTTCCCGTTAGTATTTGCAAACGGCCTTGAGCCAGGGTCAGGTCCTGGGTTGATTTTCCAAACGCTTCCTCTTGCCTTCGGACAAATGACAGGCGGTGTACTTTTTGGCACACTATTTTTTGCACTGCTGGTTGTAGCAGCCGTAACCTCGGCCATATCACTACTTGAACCGGTAGTCGAATGGTTAGAGGAGCAGAAAGGTATCAACCGTTTATCAGGCACGCTCATTGGCGGTATATCTATCTGGGTATTAGGTCTATTTACCATTCTGTCATTCAACGAGTGGGCAGACGTACACCCTCTTGATTTTATTCCAGTATTTGAAAATAAAACCATCTTTGATCTGCTTGATTACGTCACAGCTAACTTAATGATGCCACTAGGCGGCCTATTCATTGCTATTTTTGTCGGTTGGTTTATGAACAAACAAGCTGTCGAAAACCAATTAGATATAAACAATGGCTACGGCTTCAAGATCTTTATGTTTATATTACGCTTTATTACACCCGCTGCAGTAGCCACTGTATTTATCTACAATTTGGTATAAACAACAAGTAATCGTACAGATTGACCAGTTAACCGCGTAATACATAAAAAGGAGCCTATAAGGCTCCTTTCTCATTTAACAAGTACAAAACTTAACTCACGCTACAAGCTACTCTTGTAAGTAACTTAATCGTTCAGATTGATACTTCATCGATTCGGCTGAGTCTGACAAATACTCTACCAAGGTTCCATTTTGATGTACTAAAGAGTTCATATTACTAACCGACCCTTTTAGCTGCTCGACGCCTTCTAGCTGCGCCGATAAAGAACGACTAAACTCATCATTTTCTGCAACAGAGAATATTGATAACAGTTCAAGAACAGAGGAGTTCCACGCATTTGCATTTTCAATACCACTATCCACATGCGCAACATTGCTATTAACATAAGATTTAATATCGGCTGCGGCTTTAGCAGCACGCATCGCTTGAACTCTCACTTCTGATGCAACTACCGCAAAGCTTTTTCCTTGCTCTCCTGCTCGCGCAGCTTCAACAGCGGCATTTAACGCTAGCAAGTTTGCTTGGAATGCTACCTGCTCCACCATGTCGACCGCATCAGTAATGTTTACATTAGACTTATCCATTTGCTGATATGACTCAACAAGCCGCTCTATGAATTGCCCTGCCTGCTGCGCCTTAAACTCAGCCTGGTTAACTCCATTATTAAGCGAAAGCGCAGACTTTTTAACTTTTTGAGTCAGGGCTAATAACTTTTCAGCTTCAAAACATACTGGACCAACCAATCTAGACTGCTGCTGAGCGTTCTCTTGCAACTCCCGAGAAACCTTAAAAACACCCTGAATATTAAAAGCAGCCCATTTAGAAAACTCTTTTTTCTCTATAACCAGCATATTTAAGTGAGCAGACAACCCCCTGATACTCTCAGAAAGGTCACCAAATCTGCCAGGCAGATCAATGTCAGAATCTTCATCTGTACGCCCCTCAACAAGCGAGCATAAAGAACCTTCTGACCCATCCACGGCTAAAGTGACAACTTCCATAAGCTCATTTAAGTCACGACTCACATGACCAAGAAATGAGCTTGGAGCAAGTTTTTTTAAAGAATCAATGGAGATACGTTTAGATAAGTCACCTTTAGCGGCAGACGCCACCAGTAACTTTATTTGCTGCTCAACTTTAAATTCATGCGTAACGTCTTGCCACTCAATCAAGAAGCCAGACGAGTTTTCCACGTCATCGATTAAGGTAACAACTAACGTCATCATACGATTAGCAACAGGAATACGCGCTCGCATACGATGAGATAAACGTGCTAACACGTCTACACGTTTTTCGGGGTTACGACGAAAGAGATCTAGTCGCTTGCCTACCAAATTAACAGAATCAAGATCACCAAACTCTGCGACGAAAGCCTTGCGCTGATTTTGAAAAAGCTGCATCAATGAGCTATTCGCATACAAGATGGTAAAGCGCTCATCTGTCAACATAACACAAGCGTGCGAAACATCGAGCGCTTGCCGAACAAACACTAAAGACTGCAACTCGCGCTGTAAATCATCTACTTTCTCGTCACTGTGTGATATTAGGTCATCAATAGCGCCATAAACCTTAGCGATGCTTTTGTTGATAACTCTATTAGGTTTTGCCAGCTGAACAGGGACTAGGCTCTCTTTTAGATCAGCGACCAAAGACGATACGGAGTCACCGAGTTGATTAACAGGCCTAACCCAGTGCTTCCAATAAAACAAACCACAGCGCACAAGAAGCAATATAAAAACAACACCAAAAACGATGCCTGTCCAAACATGAACACGAGCGGCAAGTGCCGACTCTGTAAGGCTCTTTTCAGCACTTAACCGTAAGCGCTTAGCGATCGTACTTACTTTTGCATTCATTGCGTTAGCAGTAACAGCAAACTGGCCAGAAAAAAGAACAGCAACTTCTGGTCCTCCATCAATATAGGACCTAGCCATCTGCAAACCCACTCGATAAAACTCATGAAAAGTAGGTAATAAAGCATCATATATAAACGCTTGTTCGCTATCTTGCATGCGCATCTTTTGAACCGCAATACGAAAATCAAGAGCTGTCTCAGCAGCCGTATTTAAACGTGCATCCCAACTAGGAGAACTTTTAATCGATCGAAAATCGGCTAGGTTATATTGAATCTTAACAACGGACAGCTCTAAAACTTTAACTAACGATGCCAACTTTATTTCGCGTTCTTTTATGTTGATAGAGCGCTGGGCCATATCATTGCTTTGATAAACAAGCACAGCAGCCATAGACAGCATGACTATAGCTATCAGGAGGGTTGAGGTTTTTTGTATTGAGTGTACAACGCTGCCACCCATAAAATCTCCAGGGAAACAGCTTAAGGGCTTATTTTATAACTACGACGTAAATCACCAAAGGTTCTGATCCAATAACCTGCCTTTTGAACCGCATCCGGCAATGTTTTAGCTATTTTTTTACTGGTTCGGTTATTTGGGTAGTTACCATACAACAATATGTAGCGGTATTGACCATCCTGCAATGCATGGATGTAATATGAATTATCATCCAAATTATGTTTTTTAATGAATTTCACAATTCCACTAAGCTGGCTGGCTTGCACAAGCTGAATAGCGTAACGCATATCCGGCTGCTTATTAACCCATTCAGAACCACGCGCCAAGCTTGTAATATCTGCTTCAAATGCTTTTGAAGCAGCTTTATGACCAGTAGGCCGCACCACATCAACGACGCTTGGTTTATTCGCCTCTGAAGGTTTTTTCACTACAACAACTGGCTGAGCTGGTGCATTTTTTTGGCTCACTGTCTCATTAACAGTTGCACTAAGAGCTTCACCCTGTTCTTTATTTACTGCTATTACTAACTGGTCTCCTAGCTCTTTGTGTAAAGAAGACTCTTTGCTACTTAAACCCCTTCCATTTTCTGTCACTATTTTATCTGGAACAACCTTATGCTCAGCAACGGGCTTATTTAACGCAATAATGTTCGCTTTTGTTGGAACAGCCGTCACTATAGCCTCAGTAACAACAGATGGCTTAACTATTACTGGATGAGCAAAAGCAACATCTTCCTGCTGCTCTTGCTGTACGGGAACAGAGCTTGCTTCTGAGGTAATAACAGTCACTTCGTTACCACCAGCCGTTGACGAATCAGTATTAAAATTAGGTAACGATGGCAAGATGGCCAAGAAGCTCTGCAATAAACTGTTACTTTTTTGTGACTCTTCTTTAAGCGCAGGTGGCTGCTTAATGAGAGCGACCGACTCAACAGAAGGCACCGGTTCTGGCGATTTAAACACTCCAGACGCTTGTTTAATCTGTATACGGGTTAAGAGTTCTTTACTTTTATCAAATCCAGCGGCGACCCCAAGCTCAGATAACTCTTGAGCTTTACGATAGTTCTGGGGCACTCCCATTCCATAATAATAGAGCTCTGCTAGGCGGTGATTCGCATATAAATTACCGCCTGCAGCAGCTCGTTTAAAGAGGACAGCACTACGAATAGCATCAGCATCGACCAACAAAATCCCTAATGCTAACTCAGCATCGTGGCTGCCATTATTAGCGGCATTGTTCAGCCAGTACATTCCTTTGCTAACGTCTCTTTTAATACCTTTGCCTTCTAATAAAAGCAAAGCCGTCTTGAGCTGCGCGTCGGCATTTTTTTGCATTGCCCCATTACAGTACCATTCAAATGCCTGATTAATATCTCTATTAACCCCTTCGCCTTGCTCGTAATTTTTACCTAATCGTAAACTAGCTACGGGACCAACAGAACTGACTATTTTAAAAGCACCATCGGCTCGACAAGTTTGAGATTTAGATTGATAAGAGGCTGCTGACACATGAGTGGTGCACGCAAAAAGCGTACTAAGCAAAATAAGACTCGTTTTGAAAGTTGACTGCACTACGCTCTATTCCATTTCCAGTCGAATGCTCGGATAAAAATACTTATTCTTCAATCCTACAGGGAGTAGATTTACATGGCTACATCCATAGAACAAAAGGGCATAAGTAGTTCCTGATATTACTAGTTAAGGACAGATTATAGCTAAACACAACTTACTATAAGAATCTGTTCTTAAAAAACAAAAAAACCAACGTGAAATTCCTGTAATATTGTAGGCTTTTACGTACAATTACGATCAGATTTTTTCACTGAGGATAGAGCTTAAGTTATGGAAAAACGTATTGCTATTATTGGCGCATCATTTAGGTTTCCTAGCTCCCCTGATAACTCTATCTGGAATAATCTTATAGGTAACAAAGACCTCGTTACGCACGTAGAAGAAGGTCGTTGGTCTTTTGATGCTTATCAGCACCCCGACAAGAAACACCCCGGTACCAGTTATACGTTTGCAGCAGGCTCAATAGGTGACGTATCTGGCTTTGATGCCAGTTTTTTTGGAATATCTCCTCGCGAAGCATCTTTAATAGACCCCCAGCAAAGAGTCTTACTTGAACTGGCGTGGGAAGCGATTGAAAGTACTGGGCATTCCCCTTCAAGCATAAGAGGGAGCGATTGCGGTGTTTTTATAGGGATTTCTGGCTCTGATTACGCATACCGCTTTGCAGAAGATCTAACCATTGGTGACTCCTCTATTTCTACGGGTAACACAACAAGCATCGCTGCAAATCGTATATCCTATTTACTCGACCTACATGGCCCGAGTTTATCTATTGATACTGCTTGCTCCTCCTCAATGGTTGCTTTTCACCAGGCATGTCAGGCCATTCGTGCGGGAGAAATTGAACAAGCATTAACCGGCGGCATCTCCCTCCACTTGCACCCTTATGGTTTTATTGCTTTCTCGAAAGCCACCATGCTTTCACCTACGGGGCGTTGCCAAGTTTTTGATGAAGCCGCTGATGGTTATGTTCGCTCTGAGGGAGGCGGATTGTTCTTCCTTAAAGATTATGATGCAGCGCTAAGAGATGGCGATGACATTATGGCGGTAGTTGCTGGCTCTGGTGTTAATACTGACGGCTACAAATCGGGGTTAACACTACCTAATCCCGATGCTCAAGCAAGCTTAATGGCGAAAACCTATGAAAATGCGGGTATTTCAGCAGAGCAAATAGATTACCTTGAAGCACATGGTACAGGCACCGCCGTTGGCGACCCTATCGAAACACGTGCGATAAGCCTTGCTTTAGGTGAACAAAGAAGCACCCCATTACCTATCGGCTCGGTAAAAAGTAATCTCGGGCATATGGAAACAGCTTCTGGAGTAGCTGGGCTGGCTAAAGCCCTTTACTCTTTAAAGCATAGACTGGTACCTGCAACGATCAGTATGAAAAATCCCAACCCGAATATCCATTTTGATGAGTGGAATATTCGCGTTGTTACTGAAAACATGCCTTTAGCAAAACAAGGCTTGCTCACTATCGGTGTCAACTCGTTTGGCTTTGGTGGCGCCAATGCACATGTCATACTGCAATCCCCACCACAAACACCTACTACCACTGAGCACCTAATAGAAGCACTAGAGCAGACATCAACGTTACCTTTGATTGTAAGCGCGCGCGACAGTCAGGCGCTTCAAGACTCGATCAAGCAAACAATTGCATTGCTTGAACTAGACGACATCTCTTTTTACGATACTGCCTACCATTATTTTTTCCGTAAAGAGCGGCACTCAATCGCACATGTGACGTGGGCTAGCGATAAACCAAGCGCTTTAAGAAAACTGCGTGCATTGATAACAGAAGAAACACCGCCTTTTTATCTGGACAAACCAAGCTCAGGTATTGCTTTTGTTTATTCGGGCAATGGTTGCCAATGGGAAACCATGGGCCGCACCCTCTTAAGCACCTCTGATACTTTTCGTGTAGCTGTTGAGAAAATCGATGCTATATTCCAACCTCTTGCCGGCTACTCGCTCAGCGACGAACTAGCAGGTATTAATGGAAGAGAACGCTTTGCACAAACCGAGATAGCACAACCCGCACTATTTGCACTTCAGGTAGGTATAACTGAAGTGCTTAGGGAACAGATGATTTTCCCTAAAGCCGTAACCGGACACAGTGTTGGTGAAGTAGCTGCCGCATGGGCAAGCGGAGCACTTTCTCTAGAAGATGCTGTCCATGTTATTTACTATCGTAGTAAGTATCAGGGACTTACTGCTGGTTTAGGAGAAATGACCGCAGCTGGGCTAGATGCCAACACGGCAAGCGCATGGTTAAAAGAGCGCAGCCTTGAAAAAGTTGAGCTAGCAGGCGTTAATAGTTTTAAAGGGATTACTTTAGCGGGTGACCCCGAGCAGCTATCTACCTTCGAAGGTTTATTAAAAGAGCACGATATCTTCTATCGTCGCCTAAACCTTAACTATGCATTTCATAGCTCCGCCATGGACAGTGTTAAATCACAAGTGATTGATAGCCTTACACAGGTTAATGCTAAAACCAGCACACTCCCCTTTTACTCCACTGTCACAGGTGGCCTTCTATCAGGCTCACAATTAAGTGCGAGTTATTGGTGGGATAATATTAGAAAGCCGGTGCAGTTCCAGAACTCAATAGAAGGCCTTATTAACGAAGGCATTACTACTTTTATTGAAGTAGGAGCTCATCCTGTTCTTAAAAGCTATCTAAATGATGCACTAAAAAATACTGATCATGATGGTCTGGTGTTAGGAACTGTCAATAAAAACAATGACTCCCTTGATAACATTGAACGTACATTATCAAGCGTCATCATTAACATGACCGATGAGCAATCAACAGAAATAGCGAAGCTCTTCCCTGTGGCTGGCAAGCTCATCGAGACACCTGCTTACCCATGGCAACGCGAACACTTCTGGCATAAAATCACAGCAGAAGCTAGTGGTATGTTAACGCGCGAGAAGCAACACCCTCTACTTGGGTACCCCACCAAGCAGATAGAAAACACATGGGAGAATACACTCGATACTGGAGCGCACCCTTGGTTAGTCGATCATGCGGTGGGAGATAATATAGTCTTTCCTGGTGCGGGCTTTGCTGAACTGATGTTTGCAGCAATCGATATAACAGCCAAAGCAGAAAAACCCGTCATTGAGCTTGAAGAATTTGAAATCAAGACACCTCTGCTGCTCGATGATAATAGCTGTAAAAAAATACGTGTAGCGCTTCACCCGGATAGCGGGCATATCACCATTAATAGCCGCGAATACGTCAACGGCGAGGCGTGGTCAGAGAACGCAACCGGGCGTTACCTTAAAGCGCCTACAACATTACATTTATCGGACCAAGCGCCTTCACTGCCGACACACAATGCTGATTTCTCTCTTTGTTCTCACCTGGAGCTTAACCGTGCGGCAGGGCTCAACTACGGTCCTGCGTTTCAAGCGATTAGCCATGGCTGGGTAAACAACTCAGACGTTGTCGCTGTATTTGCACCACAGCAACACCCTGAATACATCTTGCATCCAGGGCAGCTCGACTGTGCTTTCCAGCTGATCATCCACTTTTTGAAAGATCAAATAGCAGCCAACCAAGGTATTGCTTATGTGCCAACAAGAATTGGGCGAATATTTGTACGTACAGGTGAGCATAAACTACATATAGCAAAAGCCTCATTACTGAAGCGCTCACCTCATTCAATTACTGCTGAGTTCTCACTATTTGATGAGAATGGTGTTCAAATTGCTGCGCTAAAAGAAGCTCGCTTTAGAGCAGTACGCGTAAACAAGTCGGCAGCTCAGCGGGTAGACTTTCTCGATTACCACTTAACAGCAGCCCCAGCACACACAGTAGGAAACCTTGTACTGCCGAATATTACGGCACAGATTAGCGATACACTAACAGCCGCTTCATTAGCTAAATCACAACAATACACGCAAGAGATAGAACCACTATTTGAAGCACTTGGCTCTGCTTTTGTCTACGAAGCACTGAGTAAGATTGAGCAAGCAAATAATCTCACTCATGCTTATAAAGAACAACTCAGCCTATTGAGCCCTGATGCAGGGCAACTGTTTGCTTATATCATTCATTACGCCCTCGAAAGGGAGATGATAAATGTAACAGAAGAAGCATGGCAGGTTATTCATCAAAGTGCTGATGATACTATTCATGCCGACGTTATTTGGCAGATGATGGCGCGCGACTACCCAGATTACTTTTATATTACACAAACACTGGGACGCTTTGGTTTACACCTAGAAGAGCTACTCAACGCTCAACGCTCATGCGAGCAACTGGGCCTTGATGTAGCAACGTATGGTGAGCTGCTTAAAGCTCGCCAAAACTCACTGATTATCCATGATATAAGCTCACAGCTAGTCCAGCTAATTGAGCAACTGAAAGAACAGCAACCAGGACAACGAGTAAGAATCCTCGAAGCGGGTATTGAGTCTCCTGAGTTTGCTCGCCATCTATGTGCAAAACTCGACTTCACGCGCAGCGACTATACTTTTTGCAGCCTAAATTCAGATGCAATTGATAAAGCAGAACATCTACAAGAAGACTACCCGTTACTCAGAACACAATCTCTGTTAGATATAGATGCTGATAATAGCTTTTATCATCAATTAGTTATTATCAACCTCAATGGAGCATGCCAAAGTGATCTAGGCATCTTCATGCGTCATCTCCAGTTGCTCACAGACAGTAACGCTATGGTTCTATTGATAGCACCAACACCTGCGGACTGGATTGATTTGTTAATGGCAGGCAACGCTCAATGGTGGCCTGAACACAACAGCCAGCAACACAGCGCTAACGAGTGGTTAGAAATTTTTGCAGCGTTTGGCCTGAAAAACTTACAGGTTGTTGAAAGTTACAATAACAGCTCAGTCAGTATTATTTGTGGGCACGCTCCCATAAAAGAGACAGACACAGCAATAAGTACATCAGCAGAAGCACAGTCATGGTTAGTTATACATGACGAAGACTGTGCTCTTGTCGATGAAAGCAAAGCATTCTTGGATTCGCATAGTTCTGCTTTACAACTACAGAACACCTCTACACAAGCCTTAGCAAAAACACTCCCTGCAGCCCTCATATCGACATGGGCGGAGCAAAATACAGCTAACACTGAAAATATTTTGTTCTTATCAGGCTTAAATGAGTGCAGTAGCATTGAGCAGATATCCTCTCGCTGCAAGGCACTAAACATGCTCTTTAATGCAGCACAAAGTGCTGCGCATCCTATGACCTTGTGGGTAATCACGCAGGGCGTTGCCAATACTTATCCATGCGATGATTCAAGCGCTCAGTTTAATAAGTCGATAATGTCAGGTGATGCGGCTCTATGGGGTTTTGCTCGCACACTGATGAACGAAGCAACTCAGGCACATATCCGCCTGATCGACATCCCTTCATTATCTATATCAGCTAGCCAGCTCAATGCTCTACATACTGAATACCTTAACCCGAGTAATGAACACGAGCTTTTCCTCGATGAGCAGGGTTACCGCTACGCTCCTCGTTTAAGAAAAGAGTTAATTGAGCATAATGTCCAAGAACTTCTGACCACAAGACAAAAACAAGACTTCTATCTTGGCTTTGAGCTTCCTGGCCAGTTAAAAAACCTCCACTGGTTTACCAAGCCAACACCCATAATTGGTGAAGAGGATATTCGCGTCGATATCAAGGCAACCGGCCTGAACTTTCGCGATATAATGTACACGCTAGGCCTACTATCTGACGAAGCGATTGAAAATGGTTTTGCGGGCCCCACGTTAGGTTTTGAGTTTGCGGGTGAAGTCACAGAAGTAGGTAGTAGCGTACAAGATTACAAAGCAGGCGACTTAGTCGTCGGCTTTGGCCCTGCCAGCTTCAGCAACTCAGTTGTGACCCAAGCAAGCGCTATTGCGCATATTCCTCAGGGCATTAGCTTTGAAGCAGCAGCCACCATACCAAGCACCTTCTTTACCGTTTATTATGCGATGCATTACTTGGGTCGCGTAGAACCTGGTGAAAAAGTACTCATTCATGGTGCTGCAGGCGGTGTTGGTATAGCGGCGATACAAATTGCTCAATGGCTTGGCGCTGAAATTTATGCCACCGTTGGTTCTGATAGTAAGCGCGACTTCCTTAAAATGATGGGGGTTGAGCATATTTATGATTCTCGTTCCCTAACTTATGCCGAAGAGATTCTTCTGGAAACTGGCGAGCGTGGAGTAGATGTTGTTCTGAACTCGTTAGCAGGAGAAGCGATAAATCAGAACTTTAGAGTATTAAAACCTTTCGGCCGTTTCCTTGAATTAGGTAAACGCGACTTTTATGAAAATACGCAAATAGGTTTGCGCCCGTTTCGTAATAACATCAGCTATTTCGGCATTGATGCCGACCAACTGATGCAAGAAAAGCCCGTGTTAACGCACCGTCTATTTCAAGAGATGATGCAGCTCTTTAAAGATGAAATACTGTTTCCTCTTCCTTATACAAGATTTGATGCGAACCATGTTGTTGATGCATTTAGATTTATGCAACAAGCTAAGCAAATCGGTAAAATTGTTGTTTCCTATGAACAAGAAGTACTAACGAAAGCATCTAATAAAGCGCCTCAAATAAAGCAGCTTAATTTATCTGAAAACGCCAGCTACCTTGTTACCGGTGGCCTGGGAGGCTTTGGCCTAAAAACAGCTCAATGGTTAGTATCCCGAGGGGCAAAAAATCTTGTATTAATTAGCCGCAGTGGCGCCAGTTCAGATGAAGCTAAAAATGCATTAGCTGAATTTAAGCAGCAAGAGATTAACGTCATGGCTGCAGCATGTGACGTCAGTAATCGCGATGCGCTATCTACCTTACTGATAAAAGCTGCTGAAACAATGCCGCCGATTAAAGGCCTCGTTCATGCGGCGGCTGTTATCGAAGATAGCCTAGCCGCCAACTTAAGCAATGAGCAAATCGACCGAGTACTGACGCCAAAAATTGCAGGCGCTAAATGGCTAGACGAGCTAACTGACAACCTCGATCTTGAGTTCTTTGTCCTCTACTCTTCCGCTACCACCTTGCTTGGCAACCCTGGGCAAAGCAGCTATGTGGCCGCCAATCACTGGTTAGAAGCCTTAACTGCAAATAGAATATTACGCGGTAAACCAGCGACCTGCCCTCGCTGGGGAGCCATTGACGATGTAGGCTTCCTTGCTCGTAACGAAAAAATAAAAGACGCCCTACAAAGCCGTATTGGTGGTAAAGCACTTGCTTCAGATATAGCGCTGAATGCACTTGAGCAAATGATTATCAATAATATTGGCAGCATGGGCGTACTAGAATTTGATTGGGGATCACTCAACCGCTTCTTGCCAACATCTGACCAAGCTAAATTCAGAGAAGTATCATTAACTAGTAATGACAACGACAACGAAGATGATAACCGCCTAGAGTTATCTGAATTACTGGCAATGAGTGATGCAGAGCTAACAGACACGATTCTAGCGCTGCTGACTTCAAAGTTGAGCCAAATTCTGATGATCTCGGAAGAGAAACTCGATATCAATCGCTCAATGTACGATATGGGTCTCGACTCATTAATGGGCGTTGAACTGATGTCTGCTATTGAGTCTCTTTTAGGTGTAACCATTTCAGTCATGGCGCTTAGCGAAACACCAACACTGACGAAGCTAAGTGCACGTTTGGTTTCACAGCTACGAGGCGAACACCAAGAAAGTGACGATATGGCTAAACACGTGCTCAGCCAGCACTCGGCAGAGGGAGATAGCCAAGAATGAGCTCTATGAATTTAGCAAAAAGCCTAAAGCAAAAACTCATCCAACAAACACTGGATAAAAAATTAAAGAAAGTAGAGTCTGCAGGCTGGAAGCCTGCCGCTCCAAAAAGCACCAATAATAAGTTAAGTAAGCACACGAGCTTTGAGCAACATCCTGGATACAAGCAACTTCAAATTATTAAAAACAGTGCAAAAACACTCGGTGTACCTAGCCCTTTTTTCAAAGTACATCAAGGCACTGCCGGAGCAACAACACTCATTGATGACAAGAGTGTTATAAACTTTGCCAGTTACAATTACCTTGATTTGTCAGGGCACCCTGATGTTAACCAGGCCGCCATCGATGCAATAACTCAGTATGGTACGTCGGTCTCTGCTAGCCGTATTGTTTCGGGCGAGCGCCCTATTCATCAAGAATTAGAGCACGCTATCGCATCTACATATGAAGTAGAAGATGCGCTTGTTTATGTAAGTGGCCACGCGACCAATGTATCTACTATTGGATATTTATTCGGCCCTAAAGACCTCATCATCCACGATGAATATATTCACAACAGCTCTGTGGTTGGTTCTCAGCTTTCTGGTGCCAAGCGCATCCCTTTTACACATAACAATCTGGATGCATTAGACAAGCTTTTAACAGAACATCGCGGCCAATATGAGCAGGTGCTTATCGTCGTAGAAGGCCTGTACAGCATGGATGGAGATCATCCTGATCTTGCACGCTTGGTTGAAATAAAACGTCAACATCTGGCCTTTTTGATGGTCGATGAAGCTCATTCGTTTGGCGTACTAGGAGAAACAGGAAAAGGGCTACGTGAAGAAGCAGGCATTGCAGGCCAAGATGTCGACATCTGGATGGGCACCTTAAGTAAAACTTTATCCGGCTGTGGAGGCTATATTGCAGGCTCCGCTGCCTTGGTAGAAAACCTTCGTTATCTATCTCCTGGCTTCCTATACAGTGTTGGTTTACCGGCACCAACAGCCGCCGCCGCACTGGCTTCATTACAACTTATTCATAAAGAGCCACAACGGATACAGAAGCTCAGATCAATTTCACAAAGCTTTATTCAACAAGCCAAAGCCTTAGGGCTCAATACCGGTGAGAGTGTTGGCATAGCAATCATCCCTATCATTTTAGGTAGCTCAGTCAAAGCAGCAAATGCATCTGCTGCTATGCTTGAAAAAGGTATTAACGTTCAGCCTATTCTGTACCCTGCGGTACCAGAAAGAAGTGCCCGACTACGTTTCTTTTTATCATGCGAGCACAGCGAAGAACAAATCAAGTACACACTAGACACTTTAAAATCTCTTCTTTAACGCTTAGCGGGCTACTATTCAGTGAAACACAGGACGTTCCTATTTCTTCAAGGCCCAACAAGCCCATTCTTTTCACGCTTAGCCGATAAAATTTTATCATTAGGTGCACAGGTACACCGGATAAACTTCAACGCGGGCGACTTTGTGTATTGGAGGAAAAACAAACCCGCGTGGAATTTTCGAGGGAATGCTTCTGAGCTGCCTGAGTATTTAGAAGACAAACTCAGCACTCATCAGATTACCGATATCATTATGGTAGGCGACACCCGCCCGGTGAACTTTCCCGCAGTATCCCTCGCAAAAAAATATGCTATTCGTTTACATATATTCGAAGAGGGTTACTTTCGGCCTAATTGGCTAACGATGGAAGAAGACGGAATTAATGGCCATTCACGCCTGCCCAAAGACCCAGACTGGTATCGTGAAGTCGGGGAAGATATCCCTTCCTACAAAGATGGGCAGCCCGTTAAAAATCCTACTTTGATGTTAGCGGCTCATGAAATAGGTTATCACTTTCCTAATATCTTAAACCCTGTTTCCTATAAAGGCTATCAGACACATCGCCCACATATTTCTGGTATAGAGCTGGCCGGCTGGGGGTATCGTTTTGCCAAAATGCCTTATTACGAACATCGAGATAAAAAACGAATAGACTCTCTGCTATCTAGCAAAAAGCCCTTCTTTATATTACCTCTTCAGTTAGATAGCGATAGCCAGATTCAACGGCACTCTGCCTATGGAAATATGGCTACAGTCATACAAGAAGTCATGCACTCGTTTGCTCACTGCGCACCCAAAGACTCAATATTACTGATTAAAAACCACCCTTTAGATACCGGATTTACTAATTTTAAGAAGGTCATAGCTCGCTTTGAGAAAGAGATGGGCATTGAAGGCAAAGTGGTCTATTTGGAGAGTGGGCACCTTCCTACTTTATTAAATCATTGTGAAGGGCTTATTACCGTCAACAGTACTGTTGGTAACTCCGCATTAATCCATAACTGTAGAACGCTAGCGCTATCGGACCCAATTTTTAACCTACCAGGTTTGACCGCACAATGTACGCTCGATCAGTTTTGGCATGATATAGATAAGCCAGACGGCAAACTATTTAGACTATTTCGTAATACCGTCATTCATACGACACAAATCAATGGCGGCTTTTACAGTGAGTCGGGTATCGCGCTAGGTGTAGAAGAAGCCATTAAACGCTTAGAGATGCCGGTATGCCCGTTAGAGAAGCTATTAGAACAGCATCCACCTCGCATCTAATACCCCAGCTGTTATTTTCAGCTAACCGACTTCTCATCAATAGTCGATAAACGAGTCACTTGCTCCAAAACTAAAGGCACTAAGTCTGAGACATCCATACTCACCTCGCCTAAGCCTGCAGTATTTGCCTGCAGCTCATCGAGCCTTGAGCTCCACACAAAGTAATCGGTTAGCCCACTAGGCTCTCCTAGAGCGCTATACACATCCGCCATAATGGGTACATGATCACCATACCAGCACATTACACCTTCTCTAACGTCATTATGTAGCTGCTGGCGCAACATAGATGCCATTTGGTCTGCGTTACTTAAATGGCGTGCATATACCGTTAAATCATTACAACCATCGGGTTGTTTATTTTCTTTATAAAAAAGCTTTTTATCAGCATCTAGTGGCTGCTCTAAATGCAACGGGCCGTGATTTTCCATTGTAATAACAAACACAAATAAAGGCCGATCTGTCTCTTTTAACAGCTCGCCAACCTTCTGGGCAACCGCCACATCACCGGTATATTGCCCTTGTTTTTGCTTACTAGAAAAAGCGTTAATATCAATAAACTCATCAAAACCTAATTGCGGGTACAACTCGTCACGCATATAAAAACTTGCCTGATAAGGGTGGATGCACACCGTGCGATAGCCCTTCTCTTTTAATACATGTGCTAACGTGAATTGCTTATTTTTCATGAAATAGCGATAAGGACTAAACTGATGAACGCCAAAATGACTAGCAGGTAAACCGGTTAAAAAGGCGCTCTCAGTTCTTATTGTGTTGGCTCCCCATGCAGGGACAGACAAACGCCCAAACTGGACAGACTCTTGGCAAATTTGGTCATATTTGGCCAACACATCAGGCTTTAAAAGATCGTAATCTTTGCGTATATCAAAAAAAGACTCACTCTGCACTGCAATCACATTAGGCAAGCTTAACGCATCAATATCGTCTTGCTTGCTGCCACCCAGGTGACCAACACTCCACTGAGCGGTATCCTTAGAGGGCTTAAAACGCAAATGTTCCAAAGCATATAGCCATATAAAAGCGACCTGGCCTACTTTCAAATAATCCTTTTCTGGCGCCAGTGTCATTTGTACTTTATTAAATGAAATACTCACACCAATCAGTGCAGATGAGAACAGCGCCATTAACCCAAAGAGCAAAAGCCCATTAAGAAAGCTGCCTTCAACCAATAAAGAGGTCTCAAGGCTTAACCCTAAAGCCACTACGCTTAAAAACCCTATAGCCGCTAGAATCGCCTTATAAATACCAAAAAAAGGTAGGTACAAACGCGGGTGCTTTATTGCATCGGTAAAGTATTCAAAATCATAGATCAGAAACGGCTCACGCATCGAGTGGTATTTGGCATTATTCACCAAGACTATTAACAACTGGAATGCCAATACAACACACAAAGCAAACCAAGGGCGCCAAAATAGTAAAAGCGATATGCTAAATAGCAGCAAAAAACTACCTAAATGTAAGCATAAGATGGCGAGTGGACGCCGCCAAAAAGTTGTCGCTCTAGGCTCAAGTAGCCACTCCATAGCAAAAGTAATAAACACCACCATCATGATAGGTGCTATCAACGTAGGCACGAGTGACGCGAAAGCCGACAACGCCAAAGCAGTATCAACCGGCATAATCGAGCCACTTCACAATGCGTTGCGAAATAGTTGGCGGCAACACAGCCAGCCACCAACAACCAAAATTAAGGGGGAACGGAAAACTAATACGTGCACGATTTTTAACTACTGCTTGTTTAATAACCAACGCAGCTCGTTCTGGCGTCCACATAAACGGCTTAGGCCCCGGCATAGCATGGCACATTTTTGAAGACACATACCCAGGCATGACAACAGATACACCCACATTATGCGGTGCTAGCCAGCCACGAATACCCTCGGCATATGCTTTAAGTGCAGCCTTACTCGCACTATAAGTGGGTGTAACGGGCAAGCCATAAAAAGCAGCTAAGGAACTAACTAATACTAACTGCCCTGTTTTGCGCTCCTTCATCGCTAATGCCATATGATGGACCAACATAAGAGTTGATTTAACGTTAAGGTCCAGCAACGCCTCCATCTGCTCCCACTGCTCACCAGACTGATCTTCACCGGTATTAATATTCATTCCGGCATTAGCAATAACCAGATCTGGCGCGCCTGAAGTAACGAGCTCATCACACCAACGGCGCGTTTGCATCAAGTCGCTAAGATCAAAGCTTACAACCGACGCCAAGCCACCTAAGGCTAAACATTCATCGCGTAATACAGCTAACTGATCAGCTTTGCGCCCTTGTAGAATCAAGGAGTGCCCATCTTTAGCATAAGCGCGAGCCAATGCACCACCAATTGAGCCAGTCGCACCGGTAATTACAATTTTCACCTTAGCTATGACTCCAGATTGAGCAAGTTTCAGCACATGCAATAAAATCAGGGTTGATCAACGAATCAGAATTTGTGTTGTACACAAGTGGAGCTAAAGATGAGAGCAATAAAACCTGCCCTCCTGCGGCATTAACAATAGCGTGCCCTGCTGCTATATCCCACTCGCTTGTCGGCGTTAGACGAGGATAAATATCAGCCATTCCTTCAGCTATTAAACATAACTTAAGTGAACTACCGATAGATATCGTTTCAGCTTGAGGTAAGCGTGAAACAAACTGTTCAAATTCTGGTGATTGATGTGACCGACTTCCGACCACACGCCACTTTTCATGCATACTAGGTAAGCCCGCAACTTTAATGGATTCAACACCAGAACCTAACGTCTGCTTAAATGCCCCTTCTTCACTCCCCCAGTACAAAATTTGAGATACAGGGACATAGATCAAACCAAAAACAGGTACACCATCCTTTATCAATGCGATGTTAACCGTAAACTCACCGTTCCTCTTGATAAACTCTTTTGTGCCATCTAAAGGATCAACCAACCAAAAAGTATTCCAACCTACACGAGAATTTTTTATATCATCTGCAGACTCTTCCGACAAAATGGGAATATCAGGAGTTAACAATGACAAACCTTTTACAATAATGTTATGCGCAGCGATATCTGCTTCTGTAACAGGGCTAAGATCAGGTTTATCTGTAACGGAAAAATCAGACTGATAAATACTCATGATGGCACCCCCAGCCTTTACCGCTAATGCCTTTAGTGCGTCGATATTACTCACGCTTTCATTACTTTTTAAAGCATGCATTTCTGACCAGCCTATACATACGTGTCTTAATAGTGGGGCCTTGTGGGTTTCCTAGCTTGTTACTAAGTAACTCAATAGCCGTCTCAATGTCGATAACATCACCTGAATGAGGGTCAACATAAATAGGGTATAAAATTAAAGTTGCTGCAACTAATTGGTCGAGTGTTAGCTGCTTGCTGCGGCGCTCACACGATAAATAATCGACGGTAAGCCCCCAACCTGCATAAAAAGGTATGCCGTAGGTAAAAACCTTCTTCTCTCTCAATAATCCCTCAAAACCAGATAATGAGCTCATGGTATGAATTTCATCAACCACATCAAACAGATCAGTTATCGACATATCGGTAACAATTAAATCGTGTAACGTATTTGCACTTGCTGCCAATTCACCAAGGCGACCGCCGCTCAAAACATCAGGGTGAGGTTTATAAATAATAAAAGCATCTGGGTTTTCTTTTCTGACAATAGCCAACAACTCTTGATTTGTTTTAATAACCGGCGAGCCTTTAGCAATAGAAGCATCTGTCTCGACTTGGCCAGGAACCAAAATAATTTTTCTATTATTTGGCAAAGTAAGCGCTGTTGAAACACCTACATTATATTTAGACAACTTAAGCTCAACTAACTGGTTTCGGACCTGTTTGGCCCGTAGCAATAGATGATCATCAAACACATAGGTATTCAGTATATCTTCAAGATCACTAGGCTTAGTTGAGTCATAATAAATACCGCAGGAATCGATCACCAATGACAAAGGGCGAACAAGATCAGCACCTAAGCCTACTGAGCGCAAAAAGCCATCTTCCATACACCATAGATTAAGATGATTCTTTTCGCAGAGGCCTTCTATTTCATCACCTAAACGACTAGACCAGACAAGTAGATTATCACCCGGTTTTAGCTGCTTAACGTCCTTATCCAAGTTCTGTGTAAAATTGACACTCGTACCTAAACCTAAATAGTCAGGTATAAATTTTTTCTTCCATTTAGAAAAACCGCTAGCAAGCCATCGACCACGATAACACTCAAGATGCTGTTTCTGATGAGCGATTAGCTTAATAGTGTCTTCAAGTTGGCAGCGCTCACCAGTGTAAGGGTTTATATAACGGCAATACTGAATATAAGCCGCATAAAACACTTGTTCTAACGAGCGAGAAACACCACGCCTGTCACATACTTGACGATCATCAGTAAGCCCCCAGCCAGCATAAAACGGCATACCAAAACAGGTGACTTTTTTACCCGCCATCAGTGCTTCAAAACCAAGTTGGCTGGTAACAACATAAACATGATCAACGACATCAAATGCAGACCAAGGGTTTATGTCCTCAGATAAAATTCGGCAGTTATGTTTTTTGGCTGCTTCAAGCAAGTAGCCCTTTTTTTTGCCGGCCACTACATCAGGATGTACTTTAACAAAGACTTCTGCTTCCGGATTTTCCAGAACAGCCGCATCTAGCATCTCACTAAAGCTGTTCGCAGAGCCCATACCATATTCGATAGACGCATCACCAAAAGTCTGATCAACAACAAGAACAGCTCTCCTACCGTCTGGAATCAGAATGAATTTATCCAGAGCTGCATTGTACTTAGAAAGTCGATTGCACCTTAGACTTGATATACAGTCTTTTGCACGTGATAACTCGGAAATAGATAGATTATTAGCAGCTGCAATATTGTTTTCAAGGTCACTGATTTCAAATGAGTTATAGTAAATGCCGGAGTAATCAAAGCATAAGCTATGAGGCGGATAACCATTAACGCCTAACCCCAACGACCTCAACAAACCATCTTCAAGTAATATATGGTTACTACCCATTGAGTAACCAAGTTTAATCGCACCTTTACCACTAGACTTTAACCCCCACCCAAGTCGAGGTAACTTAGCATGACGATATAGCGGAAAATCAACAGAAAGGGAGTTCGCAAAAAACTGGGTGATATACCTATTTCGCCAGATGCCAAAATTAGACACAGATACAGCAGCGTTAATCTCGTCCTCATTATCAGGACAATTACTGATCATATCCCGAGAACTCGAGCGATATCATTAAGACGGTGCTCCCAAGTATGATTCTGTTTCACATATTCAGCACCAGCTCTAGAACGCTCAAGATCACCAGCTGAAGGACCATGACTTAGCTTTGTAAAAAGCTCAAATGCTTCTTCATAACTATCAACAACGTAACAGTACTCTTGAAAATACTTATCTACCGATTGAGCAGGCGTGGTTACAGCAATTCCACCACAGCCAATAATTTCAATTAGTCTCCTAGAATACATCGTAGGAGAATCAACTACTGTATTAACATTAAGTGACACAAGATGATCACGATAGATTTGAGCCGTTTTATCATGAGGAACAGAAGAACGAATTTCCATATCACCAAAATCTGGGTAACGATAGTTAGAAGACTTTCTATCCGAGTTGCGATCATAAACTGTAAGACCTATAACATCACTTGCTGCTTTTAATAAAAAGTCCTGCCGCCGTCTCCTTTCACCGTGAATGTGATTACTGTAGCTACCTGTGAAATTTGCTCTATTAGTTTTAAAATTAAAGCCTTCAAATGAATGGAAACAGGTTTGTACTGGAAACATTAAAGTATTCACCGTGGTAGACTCAGGAACGACTTCCCGATAACGAGAAATACAAGTCTCATCAACCGTGAAAATATGATCGAAATGCTTTGCGCTATCAATGAAACGCTCGAAATGAACTCCATCTTCTTTATTCCAAAAGACGGTAGGTATTCCTAAGTCTTTAGCATAATCAACCACTCGAAGAAGAGCTCTATTGTTTCTATTTGGATGATCAGGATAAGCAGCCACCTTAAACTTCCATTTATTACGCAAGCCTGACCACGCAGATTCTACAATAAGAAAATCAGGGCGAACAAAACGAAGTAATAAACGGTAATTGAATTGGGTTATGACTTGTAAATCTACTGACTTATCTAAACACGAAAAAGTAAGTTCATCTGAAATAATTGCAACTCGCACTAGATAGCACCTAATAAGTGTACTTTAACACGTTTTCTCAATTGAACGCCCGCTTCAGTTCTAATAAAACAAATAACAGACAGTTCTAATGTTTTATAACTGTCTTTGAAATCGAAACGGGCACTAAAATCTGAAGAATACCAAATTTGTTCTAATTTAACATCTCCATTCATGAGGTAAAAAGCGTACTTCAACTTTTTCGAAGAGGCGTTAATAAGCGAAGTAGATACATTAATAAAATCATTATTAGCAGAAGCTGAAAAAATAAAATCATTGATTACATGATCATTTTTAGCAGTGTTGATCCATGAGATGTCAAAATTGAATTTAACGCTCTCTTCAAAATGCATAAATTCAAGGCACGTAGCTCTTTCATAAGAATTTGCAGTTTGTGATGTCCAGCCTTTAATTTTTGGATCTTTCTTTCCTGATGACTTATAAATCTTACCTTTAAAATCAATAGCATTTATAAGTAGTGTTTTATCATTCCCTTTTAATAAAATTTTATTACCATCAATTGAAACTTCAATATCCAGCGGTATTAAAAAACGAGTTACATAAGTAACCCATTCTTTTGACATTTTATCTTTAATTGCTTTTATCGTTAAAGGAGAATTAGGTTTACAAAAATCGGTAAAGTTAATAGTTTCGTTTAGCCGATTATAAACAACTTTTCTTGAGCAGGTGAACCCTTTAAACATGTGAGATTCACCTAATACATAGGAAATATCGTTAGATATACCTGAGTCCTTTATACCTGTTTTATTGGAATACGATCTATCACGGTGCGCCCGAATGCCATTCGGTGAAGTAATATTATGACAATCAGCAGACCGGAAATGAACTCTCATAGGGTCTTTAGGTTCATGTTTATATAAACCACCATCGATAAACCAATCTTGCCCATAAGCATATAAAGTGAAGCTTGTATCATCATCATGGCGGTGATATGTACTCAAGAAACCGCACTTAAATACAAAGTGTAAATGTTTATTAAAGTCATGACGATTCCAACTACTTCTAAAAACAGCCCAACCACTATCTTTTAATATCAGATCATTACATTCAGGTATAGCTCCAACAGACCCTTTTCTTATAGAGTATAAAAAATAATCATAAGCAGCAGGCTTAAAAGTCCCAAAGAAATCCGTAACCGTAAATTTGGCTGTGTCGCCAAACAGAGGCAAAGTACCGTCAGGTTTCACAAAAAAAGCCAAAGCCAAACAAGACTTATCTATAACATTACCTTCAACAAATGAATTAGCTAACTTGCTATCGACATCATTTATTGTAGATATGACGTTAATATACTGCTTAATTCCATAAACTAAATACCCAGGACTATTTTCGACATGACCGCCATCAGATGAAAACGAATTATTAAGCTCATATCTCAGCCTCTCAAGAGATTCATTCCTCCACTTATCACATAATGGATGATCACCGAGATAACTGGATATCTGAAATAAAACCAAACTTTGATCTAGACCATGATTAGTTCCTTTTGAATAGAAACTTTCATCTAACAATTTATTAGCATGAATAGTAATAATAGTCTTAAGAAAAATTAAGTCTTCACTTAATATGTTTGTTTTTTCGAGATATTCAATCAACAAAAGTATATTCTTTGCCCTAAGAGCGGTGCCATGATCATGCCATGCATCATCGGATTGATGACCCGAGTCATCCGCATCAACCCATGATTTAACGATGGAAATGGCTTTATTTACACCGTTGCAGCTTGTAAAGTGCAAGTCGTAAGCAATTAATGACGGAAGAAAGTGTAGCTGCTGAAAATACCAAATCCAAGTTCTATTGTTAAAAGGATTATCCTTCCAATTTATTTTATCTAACAGCTGAAACTCTGGAAAACTAGCTACGCTCCATAATCCATTCTCTATAATATTTTTCCCTATGAAAATTGAATTTTCATTAAAGAAGCTTCTTAAATCTTTTGAATAAACATCAAATGTAGCAGATGAAATATTTGTTTTAAGATCTGCAGATATACTTTTAGGCGCCGTTTTCGGTGTATAAGCCTCCATCAACTGAACACAGTCATCTATACTATGGATTATTTTGTGCCCTTTAATGGGTGCTATTTCAAAATGCACGTTCACATCATGATGACGGCATTTATCCAAAAAATATAGCGCATGCTCTTCCAAATAGTTCTTATGATCAAACCGAGCCTGAGCTATATAAAATAAAGGGAGTTTTTTATTACCATCGATAAGATTAGTCAGATCATTAAACTCCAAATCTTTATCAAATATAGGCCCAAAGAATTTTCCCATGCCACTGGCTGAATAACTTGTATCTAGTAACTTAATCTGAGGAATGTTGGCATAAACAGCATCAGCGCCTAATAAAATACCATGCAAGAGGGCACCATAGCCCCCCATAGATGAACCCCAAAAATACAAGCCTCTATTTGACCCTATCTTTTCCTGAGTTTTCTGAACCAGACGCTCAAGTAAAGATTTAACAAAGAAATCACCACCCTCACCCAGCCACCAAGAACCGGCTTGCTCCACACCATAATTATCAATTGGCACGAGAACATTCCAATCAGAATTCCTATAGCGGCTTGGTTTAGCAGAAAAAGTATGGCCATGTAGTATAACCAACAAAGGGCTATCAGCTGGGTTATCTGCAGGCGAAAATTTATAATACATTCGTCGTCCCAACTCATCTGATATAAAACTAAGATCCTTATACTTTTGATCACTCATCATAAAAATAACGAACCCTAATTTAATAAGTTATTGAACGAAAATTAAAAATTAATTTCAGGAAATTAATTTTAACTCTTTGTTTATGGTTGAACCGTAACCACATTGCATTCTAACTCTAGCCGCTGCAGCAGAAGAAAGGCTCAAGAATAAAGCCTCATTATTAGATAGTTCTTCAAGCGCATCAGCCAGTTTGATGTAAGCGTCTTTAGGCACGATTCGAGCACAACTATTATCAGCAAACTCAGATACGGCAGCAACATCATTAGTAACAGGCACTAAACCAGATGACATAGCTTCATCACGCGACACACCTTGAGAATCCCAACGAGTTGGATTAAGAAAAACTCCATACTCATTCTGTAAAGTCGCGATTTCACTATGAGTAAGAAAACGTTTATCTATAATTACATTTTTAAAGTTTTTCAATGGCGCAGTTAATTCATCAAATAATTCGCCATCCCCAACTAAATGGAACTTCATATTATCAAAACAGCTTCTTGTGGATAGTTCAAGAATTGCGTTTACAGAAAGGTCATTTCCATACTTCCTGCTAGCAAAGGACCTTATAGACAAAACATTGTTTCTTAGCTGAGGCTGTTTTTTCTGATATAAGAACACATTATTATCAACATAATTATGAATAACAGAGTATTTATCTTTAGAAAAATTAATATTTAAATCCTGTGAGACCTCTTCAACAAAATACTCAGAAACAAAAACCATATGAAAATTTCTATATTCTTTGGCAATCAACTCTTTCCAAAATTTATTCCGTTTATCGCACAATCTTTTTTGCCTTTCAACTTCAGTACTAGTCATTCGTTCAAACTCAAACTCCCGTCTCTTCCAATGCTGTATTTCTGCACCGTGGACCCAGACAGTCACTTTCAAGTTTTCAATATATTTTTTGAGAACATTCCACATGTTGCTATCTAGCATATGGACCAATACATGACTGATATGACCAGCAGCTAAAGTTGAATCAAGTAAGTCCTTATCACCTGAAATAACATCAATTCCTTCGAATTCCCTCACACCTTTTTCGTTATTATTAATACGAAATATATCAACATCAACACCTGACTCTTTATATGCTCTTATTCTACTATGTAAAAATCCATATTTATAAAGATCTTCATAAGAGGGATACTGCTTTGTTAATACGAGTGTCTTTGATCGGCATATTACTGCCGAAGGCTGCTCATTACCCCTTCCTAACAGAAGTTCTCTAATAACTAGGCTACCACCTCCCTGCACACGAAACCCAAAACGAATACTACTACAGTGCTCTGGAATGGCCAGAGAATGCTTACCACCAGCTTTATTCATTTGGTGTGATATTTTTGCACCATTTTTATCTTGGAATTCAAAAACTGTTTTAACCTCCAAACTGCCATCAATTACTAACTGAAATTGACTATTTAGTATGAGGTTCAGTTCTTCTCTGCTAAAGGTTTTATTTGCATAAAAGTATGCATGTTTATCGGTTGGAATTTTAGACTTCATAATTAGCCGATCTAACTTAAAACTAAAGTCAACCCCTGCACGACTATTAAAGCAGCTCGCAATTTGTTTAGCTGACAGTCTAGGCACCTCGCTAGCGGCGGAATCACTAGAGCTAACACCCCCTACAACATTAGCTACTGACTTAGAAATCAATTCTAGTGATACACCCTGATCCAGGTCATCATCACTCACAATATTCAAATCTGATTTACTAAGAATTCCTACATTTTTTATATAGTTAAACTCATCAATTGAAAGCATTTTTGGAAGAGCCAGCGCCAACTCTCCTTTAGTACTAATCAAATCCTTTATAAACTTATCATCTAAACATTCTGATCTTAAAGCAGATGCAGTAAACAGTAACTCTTTGCTTTCTGTATATTCTCTGCCACTCACTCTAATCTCGAGTACTCCATCATTTTTATGATAGAAGTTTAATTTCCCTACTGCGTTACCATCAAAATATGTTGTTGCCAACTGCAAATCTACTAAGTAATTATTCCCATAATAATCACGAGAAGACATCCCACATAAATATGAGTCATTAGGTAATGATTGAAGAGCATTAGAAAAATCACTTTTTGAGGAAATAACCTTAATTGAATTATCGTGGGATAAATCAACTTCTTCCGAATAAACAATCAATTTCTTATTTGTATAAGCCTGCCTATTAAAATTTTCAATGATAGAGTTCAACTCTTCATTGTTATCGACAAAACACAACACATATAAATCTGGCTTATTTACTTCTTTTTCTACTTCACTCAACTTAGAGGATATATACATTAATCTATGTGTATACGTATGCTCTGACATTACCTTACGTAAGCCCTGTAAGCGGAATTTTTTATATTTAAGTTCATCGTTACATATTGAAGAGAGGCTTAACTTTAACTGTTTCTCGTTATCTGAGCATATTACAAGGTCACCAAATAATAAGCGAACTCCTCTCGAAAAGTTTGACACTACGACCGTATTTGATGCTAGCAACTCAAAAACACGACGTGCAAACATAGTTTGCGAATTTTTTATCGTGTTCATATTTATACCATACTTATATCCCTTATAAGCCCGACCAATTTCAGAAAAGGGTAGTCGCCCCAAAATCATCGATTTATATTGATCAGGAAAGGTATAGTGAGGATGGGGGTTATCAAAATTGCGGTCATAGATATCGACCTCTTTAAAAGCTTTAACTGCACCAATTAGAGCTGCAAAATCACGTTGGCGCTCGGGATAGCGTAAGTAATATGAACCAGCAAAGTTAAAAGCATCTTTTCTTTTATAAAGCTCTATAGGATTATGATTTTTTATCTGTGCTGCAAATGGCAAAAAATGTACTCGCTCGTGACCTACAATCGCTTTATACCTAGGCACACAATCAATATCCGTTGTAAAAACATAATCAACTTTTTTTGCCATCTCAATAAACGTATCAAAATGAACTGGATCTTCCTTGTTCCAAAATAAAGTTGGTATGTTATTTCCTCTACACCATTGTATTACGGATAAAATCTCATCAGAGACATTGCTAATCTTGGTCTGCCAACTCCCATCAACACCTTTCCAGGCAGATTCTATAAACACAAAATCAGGTGTAAAATTGTTAAGCTGATCCATCCATTTATCAGGTTCAATTTGTAACAATTCACATTCTGGTTCATATGAGTGAAAGGTAAATTCATCCATCACCCCAGCAACACGTAGAGGCCTATCTATTGGCAACTTCATTACTGGCGCAGTTTTAGTATTACTCTTACAATCTTTAATACTATTAAAACCTGCTTTAGTAAGTGTGGAATTCTTATTAGCTTTAGCTCTTAGCTTTGATTCTTTGTTTATTCTGAAAATTTCTGAAGGAAGATTTACCAGACCACTCCATGATTTAGTTGCCTGTATTATTGAATAGCCTAACTGAAACGAAATGGTTTTTTTTACTTTATCTATTTTCGAATCAATCAAACTAATTTGATTTTGATAGCTTTTCTCACGCGCTAGCATGCCCTTGTACTTATCTTCCTCTTTCACAAGTTTAATATTTAGTTTTACAATTTCTTTCTTAAGAGCATCCTTTTCTTTATTGAGGTTTTTCTCCCTTTCTGTCAAGACTTTAAACTTTTCAATTACATTTTTTAACTCAAGGTCATCTAGTGATACTTTATCATCACATGAAGGCTCAACATTTTTATTGCATTCCATTTCCGAATCGGACGCTCTTTTAGTCATTGTTACTACCAAATACTCAGGGTTGTTTGAATTGAAAGATCACTAAATAATCTATTAACTTTGTTGAGTTGAAAAAACCCCTACAGCATCAATAACTTCAGCCTGTATAGTACTTACTTTCATTTCTTTAAACTCTTTATGTGCAACAAGCATAACAACAACATCAGCCTCAACTACTGCATTACTTTTCGTCGTATGAGTTGCATTTATTAAACTATCTGGTAAGACTTCTATATTTGGTTCAACAACCATCAAGTTGCCTTTAAACTGATCATGCAGTTGTTGGGCGATGCTCAGAGCGGGGCTTTCTCGCAAATCATCAATATCTGGTTTAAAGGCAACCCCGAATACAGCTAACGTAATATTGTCTTCTTTTTTACCAGACTGAACCAATTTCCCAGCTGCTTCTTTAACCTTTGAGATAACCCAGCCTGGCTTAGAATCATTTACTTCCCTTGCCATTCCGATAAGCTTGGCCTCTTCAGGGTTTGAATTAACAATAAACCAAGGATCAACAGCGATACAATGCCCGCCAACGCCAGCCCCCGGCTGTAAAATATCTACTCGTGGGTGACGATTAGATAATCTGATCAACTCCCAAACATTAATATCAAGCTTATCGCAGATAACTGAAAGCTCATTAGCAAAAGCAATGTTCACATCTCGGAAACTATTTTCAGTCAACTTCGCCATTTCAGCAGTTCGGGTATCTGTTGTAACGCACTCACCTTCTACAAATATTTTATACAACTCAACGGATACAGCCGTGCACTTTGGAGTCATCCCTCCAATAATACGATCATTTTCTATTAATTCCCGCATCACATGCCCAGGCAATACCCTTTCAGGACAATGAGCAACTCTAATATCAGAGCTTTCTCCGGCTTCACCCGGGAATGACAAATCAGGTCTTTCATTAGCCAACCAACCAGCCATTTTTTCAGTGGCTCCAACTGGGGATGTGGATTCAAGGATAATCAAATTGCCTTTTACCAATACTGGAGCTATCGCTTTTGAAGCAGCTTCAATATAGCTAAGATCAGGCTCATGATTATTTTTAAAAGGGGTTGGCACAGCTATTAAAAACGCATCAGCAGGCTCAGGCTTTGTTGTGGCCTTTAAATACCCCTCAGTTACAGCAGCGTGAACAACCATATCTAGCTCTGGTTCTATTATATGTATCTGTCCTTGGTTTATTGTGTCAACGGCTACGGAGTTAATATCTACACCAATAACTTTTTTTTTGCGAGATGCAAACATTGCAGCAGTAGGTAATCCGATATAGCCTAAACCAATGACAGAAATAGTATTGAATTCCATTTATTAAAGCCCTTTATAATCAATAATTTTATCTAGTATACGCTGGCAAGATTTACCATCACCATAAGGGTTATGGACAAAGCGCATTACGCTATACTGTGCTCTATTGGTTAGTAGTTGATTCATTTCTTAAGTAATCACTTGTGCATCTGTTCCAACAAGCTTGACAGCCCCAGCTCTTACAACTTCAGGCCTAGTACCAAAAACACATAATATTTTTGTACTCAAAACTTTACTTCCGTTCAAACTCTTAATCTCTGTGATCCCTAACAATCAGCACTAACATATGAACAATCAATGATAAAAAAAGTGCAATAACTGTAAATACAACGATATTATGAACTCGTTTTGGTTCAACTGGATATTCAGGTAGTGTTGGACTCTGTAAGACTGAAACTTGTTTCAACTTTCTAGCCGCTTCTATACGAGTACTTTCAAGCGCAGCTAATGCACCTGAATAACTCTCCATTGCAAACTCTACTTTTAACTCTAATGTTTGATATTCTGCTGAGAGGGTATTTAACGCGCCACCTGACTGCTGAGCCATCCGTGCACGTTCTTGTTTAATCTGTTGTCGAATAGCCTTAATTTCATCCCCCCCCCTAACAACACTCGGTGAACGACTACTTTGGTAACTCGTTAACATTGTTTGCTTTGCTTGTAGGTTAGCAAGCTCTACTTCGAGCCCAGCCACAACCGCACTCAGGCTCTCCACTGTACCTGCTGGGGAAACTAAACCATTTTCATTCTGATACTCAATAAGCTTGTTTCTTGTTGACTGAAAGTTGAGGCTCAAGCCTGCTACCTGGGTCTCAAGAAATTTTACTTGCTCATCAGCAAGTCGCTGCCCCATTCTATTCATATGTGTCTCTCCTTCACTTAAAAGTAAAGAAGTCATCGCATGCGCCATTTCCGGAGTTAGCGCACTTACATTAATGCGTAAAATTTGGGCGTAATCATCAAGCTCTACTGAAACCTGTTTAAGATAATACTCATGCAACTCCTCGATAGGCACATCGGAAGAACGAAGGCGGGTAAAATAATCAATATCACTACTTGCATAGTGCGCCCTAAACCCTAATGCAGTATCAATTTTTCGAAGCATATCAACAGACAATAAATAATCTCGAAGTAATAACATATCACTATCACCCGAATTACCACCCAGTAATGCCGAAACATCCATATTGGGTACAGTAACCTGTGGGCTTTCCAGCACAACATTACTTTGCGACACATAACTATCGCTGGCCAAAATGCTCCAATAAACTGTAACCAGTAATACCGCCACAAAACAAACCAGCCAATGTGGGTATTGTTTAAATATGTGCTTTATTGTCATTTAATAATCTAATTTCTGTTATTTAAGCTAATCGGTACTTTTATGATAAGCAGCAATCGCTTCATTAATGTCATCGAACCAAATTGCACCGCCATCATGCAACCAAATCCCTGCCTGGCATAGGTCTTTTAAAATACCCTCGCTATGGGATACGATTATCAACCCTGCCTGCCCAACCTTACCCTTAAAAGCTTTTGTCGCTTTTGCTTTGAACGCTCTATCTCCAACGGCAGTTGCCTCATCAGACAAGAACACGTCAAAGTCAAAAGCAAGTGATAAGCCAAAAGCCAAACGGCTTCTCATACCACTAGAATATGACTTAACCGGCTCATCAAATGCTTTGCCTATCTCAGCAAACTCTTCAACAAAGTCTATTACCTGAGTGATTTTTTCTTCATCTCCATGGACACGGGCAACAAATTTTACATTTTGTCTACCCGTCATGGAGCCATTAAATCCACCAGAGAGCCCAACAGGCCATGATACACGGCAGTTTCGCGTAACCGTTCCTTTATCGGGTGCATCCATACCGGCAATAATACGAAGCAAGGTAGATTTACCCGCACCGTTTTTGCCGACAAGCCCGACATTAAGCCCAACTGGAATGTCAAAATTAATATCTTTTAGCACCCAATCACTACCATGGTGGTTGTGATAACGCTTATACAAGCCTCTTACGCTTATCACTGTGCTTTCAACCTCATTTCAAACCTCAGATGTAACATCAAACCCAGTGCAACCAACCCTAACCCCCACCCCCAAAGGTAGAGCATATTTATATCGGGAAGTGACCGATAAGAGCTAAAAAATGCCAACCGAAGGCTCTCTATACCATGTACTATTGGGTTTAATAATAGAATCTGTTGAAGGTTATGCGGCAGGTAGTTAAGAGGTATCATTGCCCCAGAAATAATCATTAGTGGTAATGATAGTATCCGAATTATTTTTCCAACTTCAGGAATCAATGAGTCTAACACAGATATGGTTAGGCCTACTCCAACGCCTAACAACCAAATTGCCGCCCAAATAAAAAGTGCATTTAGTGGATCATCAGGAACCAAGTCAATACCGATGAGACTACAGACTAATATGAACATCAGAAAAACTAAGCTTTTAAGCATGCCTTCCAAATAACACCGGATTAGAACAGGATCAATTGGCTTAACCTGCCTATAAGCAAACAAAGCTTTACTCGCGCCGATAGCTCCTAATGAGCGCATCATGTTTTCACGAAACAGATAAAACCCTAGAAGCCCGCATATCAACCAAGGAATAAAATCAGCCCCACCAATTCGATGCCCGCTTGCCGCAACAGCTCTAATCCCAACGAACACAGCAATCATGGCAATTGGTTCGGCTAACATCCAGAACCATGCCATTCTGTCAGCCGTTGTTCGCGCAAGGGCTTCACGCATAAACAATGCATGCCAAACGCTTTTAGTTACTTGCCAAGAATTACGTGGTCTGTGTTTTTGCACGCTTTCCATAATTTACAAATCTAATACGACTTTAGCAGCAATCGCCAGCTGGTAAATGATCTGCGTCAAGCTAGTTGCTAACTGCAAGTTTTTAGTGGGTACTGCTGGCAAGACCAAAATTTCATCGCCTGGCTGTAAATCAATATCAGAGGATTTTCGTACTTCGCCATTGAGGCGTACAACAAGGATGTTCTGTTTGTCTGCATGTTGTGTAAAGCCACCTGAGCGCTCGATGTAATCCATTACGTCATTGCTGGCATGATAAACAGTCGCTTGAGGGACTAATACTTCGCCACTAATTAACAATGAATCAGACATTTCAGGAATGGTGATCACATCACCATCTTGTAATCGGATATCGGCAACCGTGCCATTATTGGCAACCACCATGCGCCCATTAGGTTCTATCATGGCTGCACGTTTCACAAAGCTTGATATCAACTCTGCTTCTTTTACACGGATAGAAGCCTCATCCGGGGTTGATGAAGGCGCACCCAAATATGTGGTTTCTAGGCGGCGCAGGCTTTCTTCTAAAGAGGCTTTCTGCCTAGCCGCAACACTTAAACGCCGTAAAGAGATACTGCGAGTATCAGTGAGCGCTTTAGGCACTTGGATGTTATTCAATAATTGATTTAATGTAGCATCGTTAGGTACGGCATAACGCGAAGGTCCGTAATAGCTACCTTCTAGTTGTATAACAATCGTTTCATCCTGCTGATCTGCGCTAAACAGTACTTCATCGCCATTTTTTAAACGTGCTGTTGCAAAAGCAGCTAATGTGTAATATTTCGCTAAAAGCCCATCATTACGAACACCACGTACCAATACATGGGTAATACCGGGTTTGGTTCTCGCGTATTGAAGTAAACTCTTACCTGTATTCTCTTTGCGGGTTAACTCGTACTGCAGTTCTCGTTCAACATCGCCAGCCACTGTTACTGCTGCTTGGCGACGCCCGACAACAACCGTATCTCCATCGCGAAATTGCAATGTAGGCAACTGCCCTTCTTTCATAAAACGGTATAAGTCTGCTGTTTTAATGGTTTTATTATTACGAATAACGCGGATAGAGCGAAAACTACCTAACTGCGCATCAATTCCACCGGCCTGATCCAAAAAATACAGAACAGAGTCATTGGGTGTTCCTGCATAACGCCCTGGGTTTTGAACTTCACCCGTAACAAACACCGCAACAGGCTGCACACCTTGCAAATTAGTGTACACATTTACGTTTTCAGGATAGATAGACTGTACCGAAGACTTAACACGGCTATTCAAGCTTTTCTGGGAAGCGCCTTGTACTTTAACCGGGCCAACTGATGGTATAAAAATATAACCTTGTGCATCAACCGGTAGCACTCTTTCAACTTCAATAGCACCCCATAATCGTAGTGTTATCAAATCTCCAGGAGCAATTTTATAGTCTGGATTAAGGCCGTCGGCCCGTACACCGCGAAAACCACCTGTAAAAAGGTGCTCACCATAAGGCAGCACCGAATCACTGCCAGAGTCTAGGCTTCTTGGATTAGGGCCGTAGGTACCTGTTTTCCAATTAGTATTGGGTGTATCAACGACTGTTGCAGAAATGGCAGCGGCTTGTTCTTCTGTATCCAGCCCACCCGTGCCCGTATTGATCGAGATGGCTTGTACAACATTAACAGGGGCTGCCGATAGTAAAAATGTGGCTAACACGCCACTCAGGAGATGATGATTTTTAAAAAAACGTGATGCGGAAGCTTTTACATACAATGCTGATGAATGCATAATTTTTCACTTTTTTAATGACATTAAAACTGATCAAAACTGATCAAATTACTGCGCCACGCCTGCTGTTAAGGCGCGAGATTTATACCAGTCTTGATTATTCAACGTACAGGCAAGCTCGGTACTACTAATACCTTTTTCAACTATGAGTTGACGGCACTCAGCCCCGCTGGCAGAAAAATAGGGAGCTTGCGCAGAAAGTGTAATATTGTCTCCCCAAGGAGAGCGTGCAAAGGCAGCACTACTTTCAGTTGACGAGTGACTAAGGAATTCCGCGATATCTGCCGGAATTAGCAGGTGCTCTTGCGAGGTGGATAACGAGTACTTACTTTTTTGTTGCGTCGATGCACAACCAACTACAGATAGTGCGGTTAATATAACCATCGTACTCAACATGATACGACGTAGCTTACTTGATGTGATTAATCGCACGTTGCGACTCCCTATATATTCATTATCCTTAACGCGCGCTTATTCTAGTACATCGACCGTAAAAAAACATCTGCAGCGAAAGGTTATTACTCGACTTATGATTATGCTTCGCTTGAAGTAAAGCAACTTAATATTGGAGCCAACGGCACTACATATTTGTATTCGCTTAAACGACCTCGTCTCACTCTTTTATTGATTATCCAAGACACCACACTTGACAGCAAACCATGTGAAAGGCAAATTCCCTTTCAAGATTAAGCGAGAAAGATGCTAATGCCTAAAGTTGGAATGCCTGAAATAAGAAAGCCACAGCTGATTAATGCCACCATGGAGGCTATTAACTCTGTTGGGTTACATAAAGCTAGTGTTGCCATGATTAGCAGTTATGCTGGGGTATCCCCGGCAATCATCAATCATTATTTTGGTGGTAAAAACGGCTTACTCGAGGCAACCATGCGTTCGGTATTACAGCAACTTTCTCACGGTGTAAAAACCCGCTTACAAGAAGCCCCAAAGGATGATGTTGTGGGCCGTATTAAAGCAATTGTCGGTGGAAACTTTGACCCCAGACAGCTAGAACCTAAAGTGGTTAAAACGTGGTTGGCGTTCTGGTCTTTAGCCATGCACGACCCGGCACTCTATCGATTACAACGCGTTAATGAAAAAAGACTATTATCGCATTTGATTCTTGAATTAAAGCAAGTACTGCCCGCCGATAGAGCCCAGATAGTTGCGCAAAGTATTGCTGCACTTATCGATGGTATCTGGCTACGTGGCGCATTAACGCCTACCGGTATAGATAGCCAATTAGCGCAACGCCTGATTATCGACTATTTAGAACAGCAACTTCCGAGCGACATTATTGCTAAACATAATGCCTAGAAATAAAAAAGCACGAACACTAGCAGCACTGAATATAAAATAAGAGCTAAGTTAACACCTAGCTCTAATAAAGCAGATCAACGCATCACGCCTCATCGACCATAAAGTGCTTACCAAGTAACGCATGATAAAAATCTTTATCTGACAGCATACCCACCAAGCGCCCGCTTTCTTCTAGCAGTAATGGCAGGCCTGTCTTGTATCGAATTTCAATGGCAGACCGCATTGATATATCCGGAGACGCTATCACTAATAAGCTCTCTGCTAGCTGCTCAATATCGTCCCCTTCACTCCAACGGAGCAACGGCAAAGACAGCCCCTGGCGAGAAGCACTGACCACCTCCCCTTCTCTATCAAGCCCAATAAGCGTGTTGTCGTGTTGGTTCAAAATTAGCTGATCACCCGACGCCTCTAGATCACAGGTATTCGACATCAATGAGCGGCCGCACAGCACGTTTAAAGGATTGGTATGAGCCACAAAGTCAGCAACATAGGGCGTTTTTGGATTAAGAACTATCTCTTCCGGCTTTCCATGCTGAATAATTTTGGCTGATTCCATAATTGCGATATGAGTGCCGATTTTAAGCGCCTCATCTAAATCGTGACTGACGAATAAAATGGTTTTATTTAAACGCTGCTGCAGTTCTATTAGTTCATCTTGAAGTTGACTGCGAATTAACGGATCGAGCGCTGAAAAAGGCTCATCCATTAGTAAGATATCACTATCCATGGCAAATGCGCGCGCAAGACCCACTCGCTGCTGCATACCTCCAGACAGCTCGTGCGGAAGCTTATCTTTCCATTCAGATAAGCCAACCATCTCCAGCTTTTCCATCGCCTTAGCACGGCGCGCTTCTTTACCCATACCCTGCATATCTAAGCCAAATGCAACATTATCAAGCACACTCATCCACGGCATTAAAGCAAATTTTTGGAAGACCATAGAAATCTTACTGGTGCGCATATGCCGCAATTTCTGGGCATCACACGTGGCGATATCCACCATTTGGTCGCCATCTTGAACTAGCAGCTCTCCTCGGCTCACTGCGTTTAAACCGTTTACTGCACGCAAAAGGCTGGACTTACCTGAACCAGACAACCCCATTAATACGCAAATTTCCCCTTCCTGCACTTCAATACATGCATTATCTACGCCCACGACATCACCGGTAACCTCAATAATTTCTTGACGACTACTCCCCTTATCAAGCAATGCCAAACTCTTCTCGACACGATCACCGAATACGACATCTACATTTCGAATACTAATTGCCGCCATGATTAACCTTCCTCTTTAGCGCCGGGCGCCTTACAGATTCGATCCAAAATAATAGCCACCAACACAATGGCCAAACCGGCTTCAAAACCCTGAGAAATATTGACCGTATTCAATGCGCGAATTACTGGTTTTCCTAAACCATCAGCCCCCACCAGCGCAGCGATGACCACCATAGAAAGAGATAACATGATGCACTGGGTCACGCCCGCCATGATATTTGGCATCGCAGCGGGGAGCTCAACTTTATAAAGCAACTTGAACGGCGTAGCGCCAAATGCCTTGCCTGCCTCGATTAAATCATCAGGGACACGGCTAATGCCGAGATAGGTCAAGCGAATAGGCGCTGCGACCGCAAATATAATGGTTGAGATCAAACCAGGAACAACACCCAGACCAAACAGAACGAGTGTCGGGATAAGATACACAAAGGTAGGAATCGTCTGCATTAGGTCAAGAATCGGCCGTAGAATAGTGTAAACCCAAGGTTTGTGGGCTGCCACGATTCCAATTGGAATACCCATAGCAACCGACAGTGTTGTCGCCGCTAATACGAGCACAAAAGTCTCTAGCATCTCCTGCCAATAACCAAGATTAAGAATCAATAGCAAAGCGGTGACTACAAAAATCACGAGCGGAATACTGCGATGCAACCACCAAGCAATCGCGGCGGTCATAGCCATAGGGACAAAGGGGGGAAACCACTGAAATATCTCTACCATAGAGATAATCATCCACTCCAAAGAAACTGAAACGGCATCAAAAAAACCCGCTGCATTAAAAGTCAGCCAGTCAACAAACGCTTCCATCCAGCTACCTAGCGGAAGTTTGTTCTCAGTAATCCAATTCATGATTTTGCCTTTTTATATAAACGATGTCATCACCACAGATGAGGTGAAGCACTTCTTCATAAATACAGAGGAGATCTGTTGCCAAGGCATAAGGCGCTCGACAACAGACAAATCAAAATCAGAGGTCTAAGTGTTTACGTATTGCAGCCAACGCATCGCCGCCCTCTTTGGTTGTTACACCCTCTAACCAGCTATTCAGGGCTTCAGGATTAGACTTCAACCAAGCAAGTGCCGCTGTTTGAGGCTTTTTACCATCATCAAGAATGGCACCCATCACTTCGTTTTCCATTTCAAGCGTAAAAGATAGGTTCTGTAACAAGCGCCCTACATTCGGGCAGTCTTGGCTGTAATTTTGACGCACATTGGTATAAACGCTAGCACCACCATAGTTAGGGCCAAAGAAATCATCTCCGCCCTGCAAATACTCCATCTCGATGTTGGCATTCATTGGATGAGGCGCCCAACCTAAAAAGGCAATCCACTGCTTACGTTTAGCTAAACGTGAAACCTGTGAAATCATTCCAGCTTCACTCGACTCAACCAGTTTAAAGCCTTTCAGACCGAAAGCATCTTGGTCAATCATATCCTGCATCAAACGGTTACCATCATTACCAGGCTCAATACCGTATAGGCGACCTTTGAACTTATCTTTGAATTTAGCAATATCAGCAAAACTCTTTACGCCCGCGTCATACACATACTTAGGCACCGCCAAGGTGTATTTAGCCCCTTCAAGGTTGGCACGTACGGTTTCAACAGTGCCAGCTTCACGGTATTTAGCTATGTCAGCTTCCATCGTCGGCATCCAGTTACCCAGAAACACATCAATGTCTGCGTTAGCGAGAGAGGTATAAGTCACCGGCACAGACAATAGCTGAGTCGTTGATTTATAACCCAGCGCTTCGACTACTTCACTGGTGATTGCCGTTGTCGCTGTAATATCAGTCCAACCCACGTCGGAGAAACGTACCGTGTCACATTGGCCGGCAAATACCATCGATGCGGACAAGCCCATCGCAACGGTTACGCCACGCATTAAGTTATGTTTACGGCCAATTCTATTCTTTCGAGTTATCATGATTAGTTACCTTATTTTAATGTTGGATTCTCTTACGATTTCTACTTTTCAAGAGTGTATTGCGAACAACACACAGCATAATGTTTACTTTTACAACAGTTAATTAAGCACCTACTAACTTATGCTAGAGCTGCTTATTTCATCTTGCATTTCACGCGCTCAGCGCTACTTCACCACACGCTTAGGCATACCTAAACGCTGGCTCTGCTGCCAGTCCGGGTCAATCCAGACATCAACATTTTTACTAGCTAAAGCCTTTTTACCTAAAATCATGTCTGCCGCTTTTTCTGCCACCATGATAGTAGGAGCATTCAAGTTACCGTTTGGAATAGTCGGGAAAATTGAAGAGTCGACTACGCGTAGTGATTCGATCCCTCTTACTCGACACTGTGTATCTAACACGGCCATAACATCATCATCAGCACCTATCTTGCAGGTACATGAAGGATGATATGCACTCTCAACATTCTCCCGCACCCAACGATCTACCGCTTTATCGCTTGTTATCTGCTCTCCCGGTTGGATTTCATCACCGCGAAAAGAATCCAAAGCGGGCTGCTTTAAAATTTCACGCGTCAAGCGGATACAATCACGCCAGTCTTGCTTATCTTGATCAGTGCTGATGTAGTTAAACAAAATACTCGGCTTGGCTTTTGGGTCCGCTGACTTAATCCACACGCGGCCTCGACTCTCTGGCTTATTTGGCCCCACATGTACTTGAAATCCATGCCCATCGATAGCCTTCCCACCGTCATAACGCATGGCAGCTGGTAAAAAATGATATTGAATATTGGGCCACTTCAAACCTTTTCGAGACCGAATAAAGCCACAAGACTCAAAATGATTAGTTGCCCCTAAACCATCTTTCAACAACATCCAGCGCGCACCTATAATGCCCTTGCTCACTAGGTTAAGTTTGCCATTCAACGTAATGGGCTGCTTACAGTGGTATTGGAAGTAAACTTCCAAGTGATCTTGCAAGTTTTCACCAACACCCGGCAAGTCATGCACAAGCTCAACACCGGCTTCTTTCAATACTTTTGCAGGACCAACACCTGATAGTTGTAATAAATGCGGAGAACCAACAGACCCTGCCGCTAAAATAACTTCTTTTTTTGCAGTCGCATTAATCACCCTGCCATTTTTTTCATACTCAATACCAACAGCGCGTTTACCATCCATAATGACTTTACGAGTGAGAACACCACTTATCAGCGTCAAGTTAGAACGCTTCATCGCGTCACGTAAATAAGCATTCGACGTGGAGGCTCGTACACCGGCTTTCACTGTCATATGCATTGCACCAAAGCCTTCTTGGCGATAACCGTTGTAATCATCTGTTGTTGGGTAGCCTGCATCTTCACCGGCATCAATAAATGCCTGATAAAGCGGGTTCAGCTTCATATCGTTGCCATTACAGGTAAACAAAGGACCACTACCGCCCCGATAGTCATCACTACCCTTAACCCATGTTTCTGCTTTCTTAAAGTAAGGTAAGCATTGCTGGTATCCCCACCCAACGGCACCTTTCTCGCTCCACTCATCAAAATCGCACGCATGCCCACGGACATACACCATGCCATTTATCGACGAGCCACCACCCAACACTTTTCCGCGTGGGCAATGCATAGAGCGACCATCCAGAAAAGGCTCTTCTTCGGTATGAAACTGCCATGCATATTTAGGCGTATTCATTGGATAAGACAGAGCCGTCGGCATCTGAATAAAGATACTCTTATCCGAACCTCCTGCTTCCAACAACAGCACACTGTACTGGCCATCTTCAGTCAGGCGGTTAGCCAGTACGCAACCAGCAGAGCCTGCGCCAACAATGATGTAGTCATATCGTGTATCAGTGGTCATACTAATTTTCATCCCTCAGGCCGCAGCTTAGACACTCGTTTGCACTGGCTTTCTACTGTTGTTAAAGCTTAGGTATAAGGGCAGTCGACATCACCTAATTCAACATAAACGCTTTTAATCTGCGTATAGTGGTTAAGTGTTTCAATGCCATTTTCACGACCAATACCTGACTGTTTATAACCGCCCACCGGCATTTCAGCAGGCGATGCACCCCAGGTGTTAATCCAACAGATACCCGCCTGAAGACGAGCAATGACGCGATGCGCCCGAGCAAAACTAGTTGAGAAAACGCCGCCAGCCAGACCATATTCGGTATCATTGGCACGCCGGATAACTTCATCCTCATCACTAAAGCGCAAAATAGACATAACAGGCCCGAATATTTCATCTTTAACGTTAGGCATATCATCGGTGCAGTCCGCAAACACGGTAGGTTTAACAAAATAGCCCTTCGCGAGATCACCTTCGACAACACGCTCGCCACCACAGGCTAAGCGCGCGCCCGCCACTTTTGCAGCATCAATACAACCGAGCACTTTATGCATATGCTCTTCAGAGATCAGTGCGCCAACTTGCGTATTAAGGTCTGTAGGGTCTCCAATGATCATTCGCTCAGTACGCTCAACAACTTTGCTGACAAATTCGTCATAGATGCTGTCATGTACAAACACGCGTGTACCATTCGTACAGACTTCACCTTGTGTATAGAAATTGGCTAATAATGCACCCGATACAGCGTTATCAAGATCAGCATCGCCAAATACGAGTAAAGGTGATTTCCCACCCAACTCCATAGTGACCTCTTTCAACGAGATGGCCGCATCAGCCATGACTTTTTTGCCTGTACCGCATTCGCCTGTAAATGAAATCTTAGCTATTTGAGGGTGGCGTGAAAGCGCCTGCCCAACACGGTAGTCGCCTTGCACAACATTGAACACGCCATCAGGCAAGCCAGCTTCTGTAAAGATTTCAGCTAGTTTTAAAGCACTCAACGGTGTTTCTTCAGAAGGCTTAAAAATCATGCAGTTACCCGCAGCCAATGCAGGTCCAGATTTCCACATAGCAATTTGAATAGGGTAATTCCACGCACCTATACCGGCACAAATACCCAAAGGTTCACGGCGGCTGTAGTAAAAATTATTGCTGCCTAAATCCTGTTGCTGCCCATGTATCGAGGCAGCAAGCCCCGCATAATATTCGATAACGTCAGCGCCAGACGCAATATCAACACAGTTAGCTTCCTGCAAAGGCTTGCCTGTATCCAACACCTCTAACATAGCGAGCTCATCATTACGCTCGCGTAAAATAGCCACAGCTCGCATCAAAATGCGCCCTCGTTCGGCACCACTCATCGCAGACCAAACAAGAAAGCCAGCTTGAGCAGCTTCTACTGCCTTATCAACATCGGCCAGTGACGCCTGTTGAACATTAGCCAGCACCTCGCCTGTAGCAGGGTTACGGCTAATAAAGCTTTCACCCGATGTAGCATCTTGATATTGACCATTTATATAAAGAGTGTGTTGCATCTAACTATATCCTGCTAATTTCGTTTCATGGCGACTCAGGAGCAAGCAGCATTACCGAATATCGTTCTAACTTTTGATCTCTGATAACACGCGCGACTGGCGCTCGCCGCTCTACATAAAATTTATTATACGCTGTTATCAAATTTTTTATTGATTGAACGTTTAATTAAAAATAACTTTGACTAAATTTTATGCAGATGTCAAAAAGACGCTGATGTAGCAAACAAAAAATAAAATAGAAACAGCCGAGAACTAAAAGCAAACGAATTAATCACTTTAATAACTTTTAGGAACACAAAGATAGATAATAGAGTTTTTTTACAACAACAGAAGATAAAATCAACAAATATGTTATGTCGCTTTACATTAGTTTTTTTCTGTAAATAGAGTAAAATTTTGACGATAATGGAGAAATTTTTGTCGCTTTACGTTAAGTACCAGCATCAGGAATAGACAATTTCATTCGTCAGAAATGATAAATAGGCCGCTATAAAAATGTAGATAGAGGGCATATGCCCTCCACCTAGAGCTAAGGTAAATCAAATAACCTACCAACTATTCTAGATAGAGAGGCGAGCGGCGCCTGAATTAAATGCGCCACACGACGCTTAAAGCCCTCGTAATTTTTAAGCTGGTGAATATCAGATTACGCTTCGCGTTTAGTAATACCATTTCGTCCGGGAAAGTCAGGCGCCAACTCCCTAGCATTAGGCATCTTCAGCCATAATCTATACAGGTGTCGCCTGCGCGCTACTTCGTCGTAATCTTCAAAACTAGTACGAGAATGAAAAATGGTATAATTATTTGCGAATTGGATATCACCTGGCTCCATCATCATATCCAAACGAATATCTGGATCATTTAAAGTCGTATCAATAAGATCTAAGGCTTCAACTTCGACATTTGATAAGGGAGCACCTGCGTTGTTTTGTGCAATTTCTATATATTGACGTAAATATCGAGCGCTTAATTTACCCTTATGATAACTAAAGATGGGTGTAAAGCCTGGGTCTCCGTCATCAAGATGCTCTAATTTGAATAGACGGTGGAGAAGCCCAATATACTCTGGGTTTTTTTCCAAAATTTCGTTGTACAGCGTCATTGCACTCGACAGGCTACTCATGCCCCCTGATTTTGCTTTACGAAGAGAAAGTAAACCAACAACATCCGATAAGTCAGCGTGATAAGGAAGGTATTCATTCGTTTCATAGACACGCACACTTTTTGGATCGATTGCCCCAATATTTTTAACATGCCCTAACATATCGCCTTTTAAATTTTGCGGAACAGGCGTACCCATGTGAAGACCAAGACCATAGTAAATAATGGCAGCTTCATCATCCGTATACCGATCAATGGGCAAGCCGCGAATCAAGATAAAACCTCTACCATTTTCTAACTCTTCATTGAAGCAAGCCACTTCTTTGGATAGTTCAGTAATCGGAAAATCGGCCTTAGTAAAATCAGGTACTTTCAAACCTTTTTGCTTGATATTTTCTAAGGCCTTTTCAAGAACGCTAATTGACTCATCGGACCAATGATAAATCCATGAATCGTCACCCTTTAAACTCTTCCCTTTCCATGCAGATGGATCTGTAATTTTTTCTTTATGAATGACGCTCATTACCTATTCCTCTAAAAATCAGGTTGCTATTCTCTGACACCACCCCAAAAGGAACGAGCCATACCAACCCCACATCACAAATTTTAGCTGAAATTAGAAACATTTAACCTTTATTTATTGGATTTTAATGGAAGTTAATTTTCTATATTTCGCTCTTTTTTTAGAATAAACACAAAAATACAGATATAACAACAATTATTTTGTGGGCTTTATAGCCCTTAAATCAGCACTTCACCATCGAAAATCTTCTGCTGACAAAGCTGCTGAATCAACTCGATAAGAAGAAGCTCAATAGCACGGCAAGCCGATGTAAAGGGTCTATTTTCTAAGCGAACGATTGCGTGAATTCGATCAATTGAAGGGCTAATAATTTTTAGCGCATCCAACTCACCATGTTCAAGTTCTGGCGTCATCACGTCATAGGGGATGATGGCATTAGCAATGCCACTATTCATCAAGCAACGTAGCGTTAAGCCCGTGTCTTGCTCATACTGAATATCCAAAGGCCACTTTGCCTCCAGTGCTTTTTGCTCGATATGCAAACGAATATTATGTGGCCGTGATGGTGCTACCAACGGGTAGTTGGATAACTCTTCAAAAAGTATCGTGCCCTTCGGATGTTTTACAGCAATCCCTTTTCCCACTAGGTGCAGTGGCTCGCGATACACCGGAGTGACATGAACCCCACTCAAATCAGCGGCGTTCGGAATTAGCCCTATATCAACTTTGCCGTCGGCAATATTTTGCGCAGCGTTCAAGCTCATAGCGTCGTAAATTTTCAACTGAACTTCAGGAAAGCGCTGGGCACATTCAGTGACTAGTAGGGGGATTAGGGTGTAAGCCTTCGAAGCATCAATGACAACGCTAACCTCACCTCGTGGAGAAAACTCATCGCTAATAACATCCGCTTTTGCAATATCTACTTGGCGCAGTATCAACTTCGCGTGATGCACCAGCTTCTCGCCAGCCAGTGTGAGCCTCACCCCTTTGACACTGCGAACAAAAAGCGCAACGCCGAGTTCATTTTCTAACGCGGCTATCTGATGGCTCAACGCTGGTTGCGCAATAAATAACTCACGAGCGGCGGCTGATACGCTACCCATCTCTGCAATTTTCAGAAAATACTTAAGCTGAGTAAATTTCATACCTTCTCCATAACTTAAATATATGGTTAATCATAGTTATTATGTATTTTTTTAAATAGCATTTCATCTTTAAAGTTATCTAGGTTCCCGCCTCCTCAGCGAGCCACTTGGATACCACCATGAACTCAAACATTGCAGCGAACATCAGAACACAACGACTTGCCAGCCTCATTCCAATGCTGAGCCAGATGATTCCTGACCATGCAATCTTGAGTGAGCCAGAACAGCTCAAAGCTTACGAGTGCGATGCATTCACCACCATGCGCCAAATGCCGTTACTAACGGTACTCCCTGATACCATCGAACAAGTTCAGCATGTTATGCGTTGCTGCCATGCGCTTGATATTCCGGTCGTGGCTCGCGGCGCAGGCACAGGACTCACCGCAGGGTCAATGCCTGTCGAGAACGGTGTTCTCCTTGGCATGAACAAGTTTGACAAAATACATGATATTGATTTACATAACCGCAGCGCATGGATAGATCCCGGCGTTCGTAACCAAGCCGTCTCCGATGCTACCGCACCCTACAACCTGTATTTCGCACCCGACCCTTCATCACAGCTTGCATGCTCTGTCGGAGGCAATGTTGCTGAAAATGCTGGCGGCGTACATTGCCTCAAGTACGGCCTAACCGTTCACAATATTTTAGAGCTAGACGTCATCACCATTGAGGGTGAGCGCATCACCATTGGCGGCCAAGCGCTAGATGCAGCAGGGTACGATCTCTTAGCACTAATGACTGGGTCAGAAGGTTTGCTAGGCATTATTGTTGGTATCCGCGTAAAACTTTTAGCTAAACCTGCTAGCGCTCGCGTACTACTTGCCGCTTTCGCAACTATTGAGGATGCAGGTAACGCTATTGCTGAAATCATTGGTGCAGGCATCATTCCTGCGGGCCTTGAAATGATTGACCAAAAAGGTATTCAAGCGATAGAAGCACTGATGCATGCAGGCTACCCGGTTAATGCAGCAGCAGTTGTTATCTGTGAATTAGATGGCAGTGTTAAAGAAGTCGAGGATGAACTGAACAGTGTCCTTACAATACTTCATCGCTTGAATGCTTCCGACATTCAAATTTCAACTAACGAAGCTGAAAGCAAACGCATTTGGGCTGCTCGTAAAGCCGCTTTCCCCGCACTTGCTTGCTTAGCTCCCGACAATTACGTGATGGACGGCACCATTCCACGTCGAGCGTTGGCTCAAGTATGGACAAAAATAAACCTCCTTGCAGATGAATACCAGTTACTCGTAGTGAACGTCTTTCACGCTGGCGATGGCAACATGCACCCCTCAATATTGTTTGACTCCTCCGATGAAGATCAACATAAACGCGCTACCGAGCTTGGCACACGCATTCTCGAATTATGCGTTCAAGTCGGAGGCACTATTTCCGGAGAGCATGGTATCGGTTTAGAAAAAATAAATCAGATGTGTTTGCAGTTTACTAATAATGAGATTAGCCAGTTTCACGCACTGAAAAGCGCCTTTGATAGCAAAGCGCTACTCAATCCTGGGAAGCAGATTCCTACTCTAGCGCGTTGTACTGAGTTCCATTCGATGCATATACATAATGGTGAAATGCCATTTCCTCATTTGGAGCGGTTTTAAATGCTTTCAGTTCAGCCACCCGCCATAACAGCAAGAACACTGGCAGAGCAGATCAGCGCTGCTTACGAGCAGAAATCATCGTTGATAATAACAGGCGGTAATAGTAAAGCATTTTATGGACGCCACACCAAAGGCTTCGAGCTATCAATTGCAGGATACAGTGGCATTCTCAATTACGAGCCATCTGAGCTTGTTATAACTGCGCGTGCAGGAACGCCATTAAAAGAGATAGAAGAGCTCTTGGCAGAGCATGGACAAATGCTTGGCTTTGAACCGCCTTCGTTTTCTGATACTGCCACCCTTGGCGGTACCATTGCATGCGGGATTTCAGGACCTCGTCGACCTTATGCTGGAGCTGTCCGAGATTTTGTTTTAGGCGCAACCATTATTAATGGCAAAGGCGACATTTTAAAGTTTGGCGGCCAAGTCATGAAAAATGTTGCTGGCTATGATGTTTCGCGACTGATGACGGGGGCATTAGGTACTTTAGGCGTCTTACTAGATATATCACTCAAAGTCATTCCTAAACCCGCGGTTGAGGAAACGCGTATCCTACCCTATGACCACCAACAGATGAGCACTTTATTAAGCACCCTAGGACGCCAGCCAATACCGCTTTCTGCTACATACCTGCATAAAAACCTTTTATATGTACGCTTCTCCGGCGCCAAAGCTGGGGTGGTATCTGCGGCAGAAAATATAGGCGGCGATGTTCTCAGACAAGCAGATCTTTTTTGGCATCAATTGAAAGAGCAGCGCCTCCCTTATTTTAATCAAGACAGATCTTTATGGCGTGTGTCATTACCACCTAACGCTCCGTGTGTCCCTGACTTAATAGTTGATACAGAATCAGTCACTGAATGGGGAGGCGCCCAACGCTGGGTGTACCCAAAAGATACTAATGCGCTACAACAATGGGCAAGTGATAATGGTGGCCACGCTAGCTACTTTCGTAATAGACCCGACGCTAATAACTGCCAGGTAAGCAGTAATGATACAAATGGTTCTAGTTTCAGCCCCCTGAGCCCTGCACTTCTTACATTAAGCAAACGTATAAAGCACAGCTTTGACCCGCATAACATTCTCAACCCCGGCCGTTTATACGCAGACCTATAACCAACCCAACGCTGGGGGAGATTCCGTGCAGACCAACATAGCTGAATTCATTAATAGCACCGCGCAAGGGAAAGAGGCCGATGCCATCCTACGTAAATGTGTGCATTGCGGCTTCTGTTTAGCAACATGCCCAACCTACAATTTACGAGGCAATGAGTTAGACAGCCCCCGTGGACGTATCTATTTAATTAAACAGGTTTTAGAGGGCCAGCCAGCCTCCACGATCACACAATCCCATCTTGATGCTTGCTTAAACTGTCGTGCCTGTGAGACAACCTGCCCTGCCAATGTTGACTATCACCGCCTGCTGGATATCGGCGTACAAGTGGTAGAAAAACAAGTACCTCGCTCTTTTGCACAAAAAGTATTGCGCCAGTCAATACTAGGTGTATTGCCTTATCCGACACGATTTACTCCACTGCTTAGAGCCGCCCAGCATCTTCGCCCGCTCCTGCCAAGCGCATTAAAAATCAAAATCCCTTTGCGACCATCAAAAAGCCACTGGCCGAAACCCGTGCATAAAAAACGCATGCTCGTACTAGAGGGTTGCGTTCAACCCGGACTCGCACCCGACATTAATGCCGCGACAGCTAGGGTATTAAGCCAATTTGATATCTCGCTAATTACCGCTGATAAAGCAGGTTGTTGTGGGGCTATCAATTACCACCTTAATAAGCAGGAAGACGGTCGGGACTTTATGCGTAACAACATTGACGCATGGTGGCCAATAATAGAGGAAGGCTGTGAAGCAATCGTTATGACTGCCAGTGGTTGTGGCTCGACAGTAAAAGAGTATGGAACACTGCTTAAAGATGATGGCTTCTATGCTGAAAAAGCAGCACGGATATCTACACTCACAAAAGATCTGGTTGAAGTCTTAACAGACCTTCCGTTAGAGAAACTCTCACTCAATGCGACCAGCAACGTTGCTTTTCAATGCCCCTGCTCACTTCAACATGCTCAAGGATTATCAGGTTCCGTTGAAACTGTATTAACACGATTAGGCTTTCCAGTAAAAGCTGTCAGTGATGGACACACCTGCTGTGGGTCTGCAGGCACCTACTCTATTTTTCAGCCTGAACTCGCCACTCAGCTAGGCGTGCAAAAAGTTAAAGCCCTTGAAAAAGCAAACCCTGACATCATCGGCAGCGCCAATATTGGCTGCATGACACACCTTTCGAGTAAATCCAAGATTCCTATACAACACTGGATTCAGATCATTGATGCAGCTATGACGACCGCTCACGAATAACTCACATTAATAAGCTAAAACTCACCGTTAATAGCTTTTGAACACGCCTTATATGAAGGCATACAATAAAAAGGTAATTCATATGAAAATAAAAACATTAGTTAAATCATCTGCGGGGCTGTCATTAGGCCTTCTTTTATCAGGCAGTGTACTTGCTGAGTCGGTAATGCGAGTTGCTAGCTGGCTTCCTCCAACACATCCTCAAAATGCCATTGTTTTAACAACATGGGGTAAGTGGATAGATGAGGCGACTCAAGGCCGTGTGAAAATGAAGATTGAATATGGTATGGGTCACCCCAAAACCATGTTCGACCTCGTAGAAGATAACGTTGTTGATGCCAGCTGGAGCGTTCATGGCTATATTCCCGGACGCTTTAAATTGACAGAGTCTGTAGAACTACCTAACTTAAATGCAAATGCAGAAGCCGCTTCTGTCGCATTTTGGCGAGTTAGCAACAAATATTATAAGCAAGCAAATGAACACGAAGGGCTTGTTGTTGCAGCTCTTTTCACGCACGGCCCTGGACAAATACACTTAGCAGAACCGATCAATTCTCTTGCAGATATGAAAAACCGTAAAATTCGTCTCGGTGGTGGTATTCAAACACAACTAGGTGAACGCATGGGCGTAACAGCCGTTGGAGCTCCGGCACCTAAAGTGTACGAAATGATGCAGCAAGGTGTTGTTGATGGTGTATTCATCCCGACGGGCGAACAGAAAACTTTACGCTTGAATGAGGTCACCAAACAACTGGTGTTATTACCTGGTGGCATGTACGTCATGAGCTTCTCTATCTTTATGAACCCAGACTTCTTAAACAGCCTTAGCAAAGAAGACAAAGCAGCAATTCTTGCCGTTTCTGGTGAAAAACTATCCGCCCTTGCAGGGCGTGCATGGGATGGTGGTGATGCAGAAGGGCTCATTGTTGCCAAAAACGCAGGTGTTTCCATTTTAGAAGTTAAGAAAGGCGACCTCATCGATCAAGAATTTCAAAGCATGATTGTTGGTATGGATGAAGACTACCTCGAACGTGTATCGAAGCGCGATGTTGATGCATCCGCTGCATTAAAAGAGTTACGTAAGATTGCTCGAAACTATGTATCAGAAAGCGCGCAAGCTAAAACAGCGCAAAACTAATATAAATACATAAGGTCCCTGGTAGGCGCTAACCTAAATAGCGGCGTTCACTCGGGTTATCCATCAGCGTAATCCCTGAGGATAACCCGAGTGTTTTTTACTATGAACTAAAAACCACCTCCCGTACTAAAGCCTCCACCACCACTGCGCTTGCTACTTCGCCCACTTCCAGGAATACGAAAACCGCCGCCCCCACCGCGTGTACTCGGCCATCTAAATGTGCTGTTACGGTTTGATGTACGCCTATTAGATGACCTGCCACTAATACCACCACTACCAAAATCTGGCTGGGCCCCACGGTTATCATAACGCTGATTGCGCTTAAGTACTCGCCATACATCACTGCCCGCCACAGCCCCTTGCAAGAACTGGCCTAGCACTGACTTGATCAAGTCTTCATTGCCAAAACCTGAGCGAACATCATCAAAACGGTTATTTTTAAAACTATGACGAACACTTTCCAGCTCTTTTAGTTTTGCTATTTTTGCCGAGTGTGCGCGGCGCAAGTCAGCCAAATCATCTTCGTTATCTTCATAGTTATCCTGAAATTGGCGAAGCTCCCTGACTAATTCATCATCAACGGGAGATAATGTATCTCTCACATAGCGATCTATTTGATACACATCTTTGTGTGCCATGGCATCACTCAAGCACTGAATACTGCGTTGCGTATATTCATCAGTTCCAGAAGTAAATTCAGCACGCTTTTCCAATGTCGTGTTCAACCTATTTTCTAAGATTTCTATCTGGTCATCCTGCGCATCTAGTTGCAAACGCGCGTCATCTAAACGTTGTTCCACTTCTGGAACACCAGCATCTGATAAGGCCTGCGTCTCTATAGCTTGAAGTAATACAAACTCCCTTTCCGCTTCAGTTTGTACTCTTTGAGCATGCGCAGCTAAACGCTTAGGTATCTCTTGAAGGTTCCAATAATTAACGCGATTTTTCTCATACTTTATGAGCCCAGAGACCCATTTATCGAGAGCGCGTGTTAACACGCCTCCTACATAGTCAGGCGTAGCGAATTTACGCCGCCATAAATACATAAACAGTTTATCATTTTGATAAGGTTCATCTTTAATATCCATATCAGATTGAGCTGTCTGGCTTTTCTGCAGCGCCTCAGCAGCGATAGATTCCGCCTTACTAGCGCGCTCAAATTGAGTTAAATAAGCGGCATCTTCTTTAAGCGCTTCCTGAATACCCGTTTCATTTTCGGCAAGATCTGTTGATATATCATTAGCAATCAACAAGAGCTTTTCTCGAGCGATTTCGGCCTCTTCTAACTCCTGCTTTAAATCTTTGATTTCATGCTCAACCTGCTGAATAGACTGAACACGGTCACTCAAAATATTCTTAGCATCAAGGTCTGCTGCCGTCAGGGCATCTTGTAGCTGCCCTGTATCTATCTCGACTAAACGAACCTTAGCAATCTCATGAAGTACCTTACCTTGCTGTCGCAGGTTGTCAGTCAGACTTTGGGTCAGCCGCGTTAAGCTCTGATCCAGACGATCAATATCATCACGCACCGTACGTAACGTGCTATCGATACTGTTTAAGGCTGTTGAACCACTCCACATCATCTAAACCCTTCTATTAATATGTACTGATATATCTGTGTAACAATGCATCAGGCTAGGCTTACCACTGCGTAATAGTGGCACCGCTGGTGGCAATTTTATATTGGGGTTTCAAGTAACCGGCAGGTTTATCGCCCACTATATTCTTCTGAATAATCCCATCATCACGCTTATCTGCAGCCACGGAGTTAAAGGTTCGATAATCAACCCGTATCCCCCATTTATCCACATCATTGCGTTTACCAGACTCTTCATTTATCACCGGCAAGGTCAGCACATTATTAGCCCGGCCAATCGCTTCTACAATCAAGTAATAGTTACGTGCATTGGAGTTAACATCGGGGATACGCCAAACGCCAGATTGCTCTCCAGGGCGTGAGACAATTCTTATTTTGTAACTGAGCCTTAACTGGATCAGCATGTTTTCCATATCACTTAATAACGATTTAGCCACTTTAGTTTTACTATTAGCTAAAGCAGCACTAGCAGACCCCTTAAGCTCTTGCGCCTGGACAATCACTTGAGGATTCTTGGCAATCGCTTGTATCTCATTGTAAGTTTGTTGCAAAGTGCTCGGTAATGCCTCAAGTGCTTGCTGCTGAGGTCTCTCATTTAGAAAGTAATTTCCAGCATAAGCCAACGTCCCGAGCAGCAGGACTGCAGCCACAGGCTTACCCCATGTTTTACGGCTTACATAAAGATGAGCCAGCGTAGTAGAGAAATTCTTCTTGGACGGATAGTACTTAAAGCGGTCTTCATCCAGCGCTTTAATGCCCTCTTCCAAAATATGATCGGGAACATCCATACCTTGCTCAGCATAGATTTCACGTAAACGCTCCAGTAATTGCTCACGTCGCGCATCCGTGCCAAGCTCCCGCTCAACCATACCTTGGCGATGCCGTAGTGTGTCCACTACATCCATCGCCACCATAATATCTTCAAGCTTTGCTCTGGGTACTTCAACCTGATCAGTAGAAGCACTGGCCGCATTCATACTATCCATTCAATTACTCACCACTTTTGAACGCATCTTAATACTACGTAACAACAGATCAACTTACTTCGCTTGAGAAAAATCAGGCAATGGTAAGGAACCGCCGCGCTGAATGACTCGTGCTAAACGCTGTTTGCCATCTTCAACTGATTCGCGAATTTCTTCCGCATTTTTTGTGGACAAAACACGCATCTCTTCAATAATTTCTTGCGAGCGCTCCTGAAAATTAACAACAGACTCAACTAACTTTTTCACTGATTCAGCACGAATCGTTGGGCCGTAACCGGCTTTAATAGCAGCTTCTTGTACTTTACCGCCAATAGAAGCCAAGTCTTCCAAGCTTTTTGACACACCATCTTTCATTGCATTAAGTGTTTCTGTGCTTTCGTGCAAACCAAACATGCCAGTATACGAGGCCGTTAATGCGGTAAACACCGACTCATTAGTGCCAAAAAAGGTAATCGACTGCTTGTAGACACGATCCTTAGCACTGTTGGTTTGCATTAAGCGCATCATGATAACTTCAGATGTGTTGTAGCTAACCGTGAGATTATCCGATAGGTCTTTAGCTACCTGATAACGATCTTCTGCAAACTGTAAACTACGCATACTTTCGTCACGGGCTAACTCAAGTTTTGCACGCTCAGCAAGGTCATCACCTACAAACTGCTGCACCTTGTCACCTGCTTGCTTTAGCGCGTCTTTCTGTGTATTCCACAACGCTTCTGTTTGCTTTAACAGGTCAAGCGCATAAATTTCTGACTCTTTAATCGCACCACGAAAGTCTTGGTATGCATTTAAAATCACATGCTCACGCTCTATTTGGTCTTTAGAGTCACGCGCTACTTCTAGATAAGTATCTTTGATCTTGTCAAAACGGCTAGCAATATCACCACGTGTGACTTTCATCCATACGTTGCTGGCACGTTCGAACGTATCTACTTTGCCATCTTCAACTTGCTCAACCATCTTTTTAGCATCATCACGAATACTATTAAAAGACTCTGTAATTTCAGCGTAACGCTGACCAATTTTCATCTGTGACACTTGCTCACGTACAATCTCATTAAAAACAGAGGCTTGAGTCAATGTCCGGGCAATAGCCAAGGTTTTAGTCTCATCAATATCAGATAGACGCTCAATAAGAGCCACCACAGGGGCTTCGTCTACTTTTTCAGGCATCAAGCCTAACTCCCTCACTTGGGAGAGTGCTTTATCAAGGTACTTAAAGGTCAGATTTGACATGATGACTCCTCGTTAAAAATGGGTAAGCGTGTAAATACAACGCGAAAAACAATAATTATTTAACACTATAGGCTTGAAAGATGTAGCGCAGATTAACACGACTAAAAAAATGCGCAGTTTGCAGAGTACTTATAGGAATAAGAAAGGGAGGTGGTTACACCTCCCTAACTATAAAGCTTATTTCTTTTAGTTAGTCGATCAGCATATCAACTAGCTCAACCGGTAGTGGTTTACTAAAATAGAACCCTTGGAACTGTGTACATCCCATTTCAGTTAAACCTGCCACTTGCTCTTTAGTTTCGACCCCTTCGGCCACACTTAACAATCCAAGGTTATCCGCTAATTGCAGAATAGTCTGCGCAATAGCCGCGTCTTTTTTGTTAGTGACTATCTCATCAATAAACGACTTATCCACTTTGAGCGTATCTATAGGAAAATTCTTAAGGTAGCTCAAAGAAGAATAGCCAGTACCAAAATCATCAATGGCCAGATTAATCCCCAAACCTTTTAGAGAAACTAATAGCGCTAGTGTCTCATTAATATTTTGGATGATAGCCGATTCAGTGATCTCTAATTCAAGCAAAGAAGGGTTAAGTCCAGAAACCTCAAGCGCATGGAGAACTTGCTCAGAAAGGTTCTTATGATTAAATTGAAGCGCTGATAAATTAACAGCCATACGGTAAGGTTTAGTACCTCTTTGCGACCACTCGTACGCTTGCTTACAGGCTTGCTCTAATACCCAAGCACCTATAGGCACTATTAGGCCTGAAGCTTCTGCAATATTTATAAATTGATCAGGAGACAGCAGACCTTTAATAGGGTGCTCCCACCGAAGCAGTGCTTCAAAACCAATAATTTCATTCAGCTCAGCGTTGAACTGAGGTTGATAGTAAATCACGAGTTCATCATTCAAGATGGCAGATCGTAAATCGTTTTCTATGGAAAGCCGATTTTTATGGTAGACATTTAACTCTTCTGAAAAGAATTGATAATTATTGCGTCCATTTTCTTTCGCATGGTACATAGCAACATCAGCATTTTGTAGTAGCTCTTGAACGTTATCACTATCGTCAGGATACAGCGCAATACCAATTGTTGCCGTGATATAAATAGTATGACTATCCAGAATAAAGGGCTGAGACAATGAATCCAGTACCCGTTGGGCAATGGTCACAGCATTATCAACATCATTAACTTCGCAGAGTAATACGGTAAACTCATCCCCCGCTAAACGAGCAACTTTGTTTTCTGAGCCGTCAAGGCCAATAGTAAGAACATCGGATATACGAACTGAGCTTTTTATTCGGCTCGCGGTTTGCGTTAAAACTTGATCTCCCACATGGTGGCCATAGCTATCATTAATATTTTTAAAATGATCTAGATCGATAAATAACAAGGATACTTTTTCATTACGGCGCTTCGCCGTCGATAGTGCACCTTCGAACTGATCAAGAAATAAACGTCGATTAGGTAGCTTTGTGAGCGTATCGTAGTACGCATAATATGATATTTCTCGCTCAGTATTCTTTTGAGAAGTAATATCGTGCAAAGTCCCAATGATTCGCTTGTGCCCGTATTCTTCTATTATGTCAGTGCGATCATGAAAAATAATAACTTCGCCATCAGCGCGAATCACTCGATATTCAATATCGTAAGACTGGTTTTCATGTAGCGCTTGTCGAAATGCTGCACTAAATATTCGACGATCCTCTGGGTGGATACACCTTAAAACAGAGCGATACATCACTGCTTCATCTATTTTTTTAATACCTAACATAGAGAACAACTCTGTGGAGCATTCAATGAAAGGCGATTTAAAATCCCACTCCCAATACCCTAAACGAGCAATAGATTGAGCTTTTGATAACTTAGACTGATTACGGCTCAACGCCAAAAGCGTTTTATTCGCTTTAAGAATGTATCGCACTCGATGGTTGAACAAAGGCCACTTTAAAGGCTTTGTCATAAAGTCAGTTGCACCAACTTCAAAGGCCGTTTCAATATCTTGAGGCTTATCTAGAGCTGTCACCATGACTATGGCACATTGAGCGCCCATAGCAGAACGTCTCAGCTGCTTACAACACTCGAAGCCTGTCATTCCTGGCATAGAAACATCAAGCAAAACTATATCAGGCGATACTTCCTGAAACACTTGTAGTGCTTTATCACCACTATCTGCTTCAAATATTGTTAGATCTTCATCCTGTAATGCATATTTCATTAACAGGCGGATACCCGGATCATCATCAACAATAAGCACGGTATACGACATATCTGACTTACTCATACTGAAGAGTCCTTTAGCAATCCATTTAGGGTATCTGATGTTTTTTCAAAACAGTCGTATAGCAGTGGCGTTAATTCACTCGCTTCATGAACGAGGTTTTCTCGCCCTAAATGCTCTAATCTTTTTGCTATACCAGATAAGCTCTCTGCGCCAATATTTGCGGCACTTGATTTAAGAGAATGAGAAAAAAGAAATAAAGACTCTGCATCGTTTTCATTGATAGACTTCTTAATATTTTCCATTAGCTCAGGAGTTTTATCAAAAAACAACGAAATTATCTGATGAACAATAGAGTCATCAGGTGAGATGTTAGATATATCTTCTAAAACACCAAAGTTAACTATTTTCAAAGTATCGCTAGCGACCTCTTCCTCTAATAGCCTTGGCTCATTATCCATCCACTTATTTAGGCACAACTCTAATTTTTCACGCGTAAAAGGTTTTATCAAAATATCATTAGCCCCAGCACGGCGAAAAATCTTACTAACCTTAGGCTGAATATCAGCAGTCAGCGCGATAATGGGAGTGTCAAAGTTAATCGACTCATGCCCTAATTGGCGAATTCTTTCCGTTGCTTCAACACCATCAGCTTCAGGCATATGATAGTCCATAAAAATCAAATCATACTTTTTAACTGTTGCTTCAGAAATCACCTGCATACCATTCGATACGACATTACATGTGTGCCCAAAGGATATTAATAAATTTTTAATTACCATTTGGTTAATTTCATTATCTTCAGCGATTAATATTTTACCTTTCCTATGAGAGCCTGCTTTATCAATCTCATTAACATTTAAAAACTCAATATCCGCGTTTACTTTAGTTAATGGAATGGAAAACCAAAATTCACTACCTAACCCAACAACGCTCTGCACGCCATACTGCCCATTCATGAGTTCAATTAATTGCTTACAGATAGCGAGTCCAAGCCCTGTCCCACCATATTTTCTTGTAATAGTGCTATCTGCTTGGACAAACGGTGAAAAAATATTTTCTAAATATTTAGGCGATATTCCAACACCAGTATCCTTAATCGTAAATTTAAGCAACGCTTCGGACTGAGTGCAGAACTGAGAAACAGTAATTACTACCTTTCCTACATCTGTAAATTTAACCGCATTACCTATTATGTTGCTTAAAACTTGCCTAATACGTATCGAATCGCCCAAATATGAACCTTTAGCTATTTCCGGCATATTTAGCTCAACAGCTACCCCTTTTTTACTCGCCATAGGAGCCTGTGACTCAACAACTGCTGTAAGAAGCGAAGTTAAACAAAACTCACTATTTTCTATCTCTACTTTATTAGCATCAAGTTTAGAAAAATCTAATATTTCATTAAGCAATGACATCAACGAGTGCGCAGATATATTCAAGTACTTTATTTTTTCTGATATGTCTTTATCGAATTTTTGCATTTTCAAAAGCTCTGAAAATCCTATAATTCCATTCAACGGTGTTCTCACTTCATGACTCATAACGGCTAAAAATTCAGATTTGGCTCGATTACCTTCATTAGCAAGATTTAAAGCCGTCGCTAATTCTTTAGTTCGTGACTCAACACGAAGCTCTAACTCTGTATTGATAGACTCTAACTGCTTATCTCTTTGGTATATCTCATCCAGCATATAATTAAAATTACGACCTAATACTTCAAACTCTGTTGTTGAGCTCGCTGGTGCACGTCTTGTATAATCTTTTTTATCTGCAATATTTTGTATTGTAAATAGAAGTTCATTTAAAGGCTTAGTAAAAATTCTTTGTAAAAAAAGTATAATCATAAAGCTAACGGCAAGCGCCAAAGCACTTGTAAAATAAACCCAATAATATAAATTATTTATGCGCCGCTGAAACGTCATTAAATTATCGGCAATATAAACCAAACCTATCACTTCATTTTCGCTGTATATTGGCATATACGCATGCAGTCCATTTACATCACTGCTGACCTCGCCTTTATTGATATTTTCAACACTAACTATTTCATGCTTATTAATATTTGAATGGAGTTCTGAAAAGCTATACTCTGAAAAAACATCTCCATTGATATCATAAATTATGGCATTATAAATATCTGGCTTTGCTTTTAATGAGTTTAATGTATTTTTTGCCGAAATTGGATCTGAAAACAATAAGGCAGCGACTATGTTTTCTGCAACCATTTCACTAATAGATATAAGCTCGCTTTCGGCCTGATCTTTTGCTGCTTGAGTTTGGTTACTTATAACGGCCCATAAAATCACTGCAATGACTAGAACAACAAGAAATATCATCGACAGCAAAAGTCTTATTTTTAGAGACTTAAAAACACTCATTAACGCTTAACCTCTACAGCCAACTTCAACATTTGAGAGCTAAGCACTATATTTGACTTATTTACTGGGGCTAAATTAATAAGAAACCTCAAACGATTATCTGTGACTTTTATCTCTATCATGCCACCTTCATCATAAAATCCTGAAATATCAGATACTGTCAAAATAGGTTTATCTTTCACTTTTATAAATAGCCGATTTAATATTTCACGCTTAGATTTATCAATATAGACAAGATGACACTGATCCACATCGTCAATATTTTCAATTTGTTTTATAGAAACAAAATATTGAGATATTTTCTTACCAGAAAGTCTCTCCATGCTCGACGTATAGAGTTCGTTAAAATAACAAATATCCACCGTTTTTTTAACAACACTTTCTGGCCATACTGTGAATTTTGCAAAATTATAAACTAACGCCGCTTTTAACGGATAAACATCAGCGCTCGGTGCACCAAGCACAGCACTAAAGGAAAGATGAATAGATATCCCTAATATTATAAATAACTTAAGAGAACTCTTACGCATTATGTTAAAAATCATCATTCATCTCTATCAAAATGAAACTGACAATTTGCCATAATATGAAGGTTCAACCCGATAAGGTATATGGAACTGCTCTGCCTCATACTCTACGTAAGAGCCACCTAACAAGTTCTTACCAAACAAGGATACAGTAACACCAGAGGCGGGACGCCAGTTTACACCCACATCTACTCCTTGATGGCCGCCAATAGTATTATCTGAAAAGGTAAAGGGAGACAGCCCTAACACGTCACTGGTATGTCGCAATGTTGCATTCATATCAATATGTTTATTAAGAGACCAGTCTGCATTTAAAGATATAATATGCTTTGGGGCATATGTATTCTGGGTGAGGCTCTCACTAAAACTACCTTCAAAGAAGCTATAGTTAAGCTTCATTTTAAAATCGTTTGCGACTAACCATTGGGCAGAGACTTCCATTCCATAACTATGCCCATAATCATCATTTGAGAAAAAATTTCGCTGTGTAATAAATCCACTTGGGAGAGTGCTTATATCAGGTGCACCGATAGTAACTGAGCGTAGAGCATCGTAACTATTATAAAATAATGAACTATCAATCGAAAAGACACTAGATGGCGTGTACCGGTAGCCTATTTCATAAGTCATCAACTCTTCAGAAGCGTAGTCGTCATTTCCTATCACTATTATTTTTGTCAAAAAAGGTGCCGCTGGCATAGATGGTGCCACGCTTACATTTGGCGGTATATTAACAGCATTAATCAATAAGTTGTTCTCTGCACGGGAGGGTGTTCTTACCGAATAAGCCACAGATGTCCAAAGCGTATTAACTTCATCCACTTTATATAGCAAACGCAGGTTAGGCTGAACTTCAACACCTGTATAACTGTTGTGTTCAACACGCGCCGCAAGGGTTAACCAAAGAGAATCCTCGGATAGCGTGATTTCATCACGCATAAAAGCACTCCAAAGATCTGTAGATGTATCAAAACCAGATGCAGAAGAGATAACTGATGCAGCACTAATGTCATCACGTATATGCCGGTAACCAAGTCCCCAAATAATATTGTGATTTTCATCAGCTTTAAACTGGTATTGAAAATCTATATCAGCAGTGCCCGTGGTAAAACCAAATAAGCTTTCATCACGGCGAGCATGATCATAATAAGCTTGAATACTGTATTCAGAGGTAGCTGATAAGGCTTCTGTAAATTTAGCTAATAAGTTCCAACCATTCGCATCAAACCTATCATTATAATACTCACCATAAAAAGGTGCGCTGACTATTGGTATGAAAAAAGTTTGCTGTAACCGGCTGCGATAAGCATCGGCGCTAACAGTAAGCGAAGCAGCGCCTCCTAATGGTATGTCTACGCGTCCTCCTCCCTGAATGTTTTCCCAGTCATTATCGGAACTGACACCCGTCATCATTATTCGCTGAGGACCCAACATATCTTGGTCATTAAAGGTAAGCGAATCTCTCTTAAAGCCTTTAATATAACCGCGAATAGTCGCCCCTTCATCTAACTTGCCGCCAAATCGAACACTAGCGAAGCCTTGCTCGTAATCCCCTGCGCCAATTTCAGCATAACCACCTTGTGTATCAGCACTGTGCTTAGTGATGATATTGATAACACCGTTGACGGCATTGGCACCCCACATAGCAGCACCGGGCCCGCGAATAACCTCAATACGCTCAATATCAGCCATCAAGGTATCCTGAACTTCCCAGTAAACACCTGAGAACTCTGGCGAATACAAGGTTCGTCCATCCATCATCACCAGTAACTTATTATTGTACCGTCCGTTAAATCCACGACTACCGATAGCCCATTTTTGTGAGTCTAGTTGCGCAACATGTAATCCAGGAACATCGCGTAGCGCTTGAGGAATCGACGTGGCACCTGAACGCCTTATATCATCACTGGTAATAACATAAATAGCAGCGGGAGCCTTGGATAACGATTGGGGCTGTTTTGAAACAGAAGTCACTTCCACTTGAAGTAGCTCCTGTAAACTAAGCTCAAAACTATCAGACTCGTCATTGGCTTGCGCTACGTGAGAACCTAGTAATGTGATACATACTGCACAGGTGTATAAATTTTTCATGAATGAAGGCCCATTTCCCATCCGACGCTAAATCAAAGCTATTTTCTTTGTTGCGCATACTGCGATTCAGCAAAACATCGTAAAAGTATTAGCCATAGATTGAATGAAATCAGTGAATTCTTTCACTCTCTTCTGAGTAGTTTGTATCAACACTTGCTAATATCCAAAGCATAGTTCAGTTTTTAAAAAATGAGACGTAAACTCAGTAATTTTAAAGCGTCCATTGATAAAGGATTTAGTGTGCGCAATGACTAATAACATATGACAAAATAAGCGTTAGCCATCAGTCACTATTACATAGCGTCCAAACTCATGATGACCACTCTTCAAACTGCGCTTTTAATGATGCTAATTCCTGCTCTAGCTGTGTGACGCGCTGCTCTAGCATTGCAACTTTACCAATGTCATGGGCACGGCTAGCTGTAGGCAATACATTTTCGCTGGATGACATAGAGTCTGAAGAAACAATATCTGAAGTATCAATTTCTCCACTAAATTGGTGCGCATAGCGAGATTCTCGCTTACCGGGTTCGCGCGGCAAACGCACTACATATGAGCCATTTTCTGCTTCACTTAAATACTGTAATACGCTTTCTGTTTCATGAACATCAGCAAACGTACATAATCGATTAGTACGAGTACGCAGCTCACCCGGTGTTTGATAACCCCGCAAAAACAATGTGCAGATGATACCTAGAGCCTGCTCACTCAATTGAAGCTCACTAAACTCAGTATTGCAGAACCGATGCTTATACTTTACAACTCGACTTCCAAAACCAACCTCTTCTTTAATAAGCCGCTTTTTTGTTAACTCATCTAAAATCTCTTGAACATCAGACTCACTAAGCGTCATCACAGGCTCTCGGTTACTCTTTTGATTACACGCCGCCGTTAACGAATTCAATGACAGAGGGTATTGATCCGGTGTTGTTATCTCTTTCTCGATCAAACAACCAATGACACGGGTTTGATTTAAGCTTAAATCCATATCCATAGTATTTTCCCCTTTGCATTTTTATAGCAACGATTTCATAACAAGAGCTTAGTAACAATAACTTAGTTACATGCATTAAAAAAACTGCTAACGGCTAAAAAACTACTCGCCTTGATAGCTATACCAACCGAGTTAACAAAAAAGCCAATAAGTAAGCTTAGATATTGTGATCTGAAGCACGGTTATCAGCGTATGACGTTATAAATAATCACTCTGCGCAAAATTATTACTCTGGTGTCTCATGGATAAAAGCAATAAACATGTAGCAATTATTGGCGCTGGCATAGCAGGGTCGACATTGGCAAATAAACTGCTTAGCGCTGGATATGAGGTAAGCATATATGAGAAAAGCAGAGGCACAGGTGGACGACTGGCGAGTTGCCGCTTAGGCGATAACAGCGCAGATTTAGGCGCACCGCTCCTCAGCCCTGCTTCTGACACATTTCGCCAATGGCTAACACAGCACCCCAATGTTAGCGTATGGAGGCCAAACACCCATTGCTTTAATGGTAAGCATTGCAAAAGCCAGACACACTTTATTGCCATGCCGAGGCAAAGCTCTCTTACTCGTGAGCTGATACAAGGCGCAAACCTTTATACTTCCATCCGAGTAGGCTATCTCTGGCCCGAGCGTAGTGAAGAACCATATGAAGAAAAACAAAACAAAGTGCTACTACGTGATGAGCACGGTAAAGCTCTTGGCCATTACGATGCTGCAATAGTAGCAACACCTGCAAAGCAAGCAGCACCACTACTGGAAGCGCTACCACGCTTTGAGCGTCATACAGAGACCGCAACACCCACTACAAGCTGGGTGCTTGTAATACAGGTAAGCTCTCCCCTACCTATAACTGTAGAGCTAATTCAAGGCCAGCATCCCCTATTATTACGCTGCATAAAAGACAGTGCTAAGCCCGGTAGAATAAGCAAAGATAACAGCACCACCTGGGCTATAGAAGCAACACCAGAATGGAGTGCACTTAATCGTGAAAGCGATCCAAAACATGTTGCAGAGCAGCTCCGAAAAGCCTTTTTTCCTGTGCTAAACCGCGACTTCAATACACAACCAGTCATCACAGCAGAGCGCGTACATCGCTGGTTATACTCTCGACATATCACTCAACACTTCGAGCACCACGTGGACTCAGGCTATCTGTGGGATGGCGATAGTATGATAGGTGCATGTGGAGATTGGCTTGAATCAGGGGATATCGAAGGGGCATGGTTAAGCGCTAATAAACTGGCAGAACAGATTATTCTTCAACTAGAACGTCTCTAGCACTCATCTAAACCTCAGCCATACCTTTTCTAAAAAACACCGTTATAGTCATCTAAAAGCATCTTTATTACGTAATAGCCGGATAAGTGCATTATAACCGCACCGTTATTTACCGGCCTAAAGGATAAAATTATGATTTCCTCTGAAGCAATGGCAGTCCGCAATCAACTCATTGAAAAAGGGCTAGAGACACCGACTATCGACAATCGTATGCCTCAAGAGCAACGCTACGAGCGAATTAAAGGGCTAATGACAGAAGTGCTCAGTACCTTGGGTCTTAACTTGGAGGACGACAGCCTACAAGAAACACCGCACCGTATTGCCAAGATGTACGTTTATGAGGTTTTTTCCGGTCTCGATTACAAGAACTTCCCTGATATAGCCATGATCGATAATAAAATGGGTGTAGAAGAGATGATCAAGGTGCGTGATATTAGTGTGCTTAGCTCATGCGAACATCATTTCGTCACTATCGATGGCACAGCAAAAGTCGCTTACATTCCTAACAAAAAAATTATTGGTCTATCAAAGATCAATCGCTTAGTACGCTTTTTTAGTCAGCGTCCACAAGTCCAAGAACGCCTGACTCAACAGATTCTAGTTGCTCTACAAACACTGCTAGAAACCAACAACGTTGCTATCTCTATTAATGCAACACACTACTGTGTTAAATCTCGTGGAGTCATGGATGTTAACTCAAAAACAGAAACAACCGCGTTAGGCGGTATTTTTAAAAGTAATGAGCGTACACGTGCCGAGTTCTTAAATTAATGAACGCAGATAAACTTACATGACTTCAATTACGCCGGTAAAACCGATTATTTTTTATGATGGTAGTTGCCCTCTGTGTAGCAAGGAAATTAACCACTACCAACGCCTCGATTACAAACAAAAAGTCGAGTGGCTAGACCTCACAACGAATACTGATCGCTTAGCGGCATATGGCATTGAATATACAACCGCGATGGCACGCCTACACGGCATTGACGCATCAGGTACACAAATATCAGGCGTCGCCGCTTTTTTATTAATCTGGGATAACCTGAACTACTACCATTATTTAGCCAAAATAATACGAGTATTGATGTTAGAAAAACCTCTCGAGATTGTTTATCAGAGGTTTGCCAAGTGGAGGTTTAAACGCCAAAGTGCTGAACAATGCGAAGGAAACTGTCGAATACCACCGTCATCATTAGAATAGTTTTTCATCTTAATCACGATAAAGATCGTGAAATTAGCCAAGCTTATTATCAATTATTTATTGAAAGTCATTATAGAACTACCCTGTTTTTAGTTCTCTTCGATTATCACACAATAGCTCCATAACATTCTTGGAGAGACACGATGAAAGCAATTGGCTACCTAAACTCGCTAGACATTACACAAGACAATTCACTCATTGAATTTGAACAAAGCACACCCTCTCCAACAGGTCATGACCTACTAGTAAAGATAGCGGCAATCTCCGTGAATCCCGTTGATGCAAAAGTAAGAAGGCGGGCACAACCTGAAAACGGCGAACACAAAGTCCTCGGTTGGGATGCTGTCGGTGAAGTTGTTGAAGTGGGCGATGCCGTTTCTATTTATAAAAAAGGTGACAAAGTATGGTACGCCGGAGACCTTACACGCCCTGGCACTAACGCTGAGTACCATTTAGTAGATGAGCGTATTGTTGGCCATAAACCAAAATCTGTCTCTGATGCACAAGCCGCCGCTTTTCCGCTGACAACCATCACTGCGTGGGAGCTGTTGTTTGATCGCTTACAGATCCAGCAAAACACATCAGCAGATACGCGTCATACTCAACAAATTTTAGTCATTGGTGCAGCCGGTGGCGTGGGTTCTATTTTAGTACAGCTCGCATCTAAGCTAACTAACGCACTTATTATTGGTACCGCATCTCGCGAAGAAAGTCAGAAATGGGTCACCGGTCTAGGGGCAGATCATGTCATTGATCACCGCCAACCATTAAGTGAAGAGCTAGAGCGCATTGGTATCACCCATGTCTCTCATGTTATTGGCTTAAACGCCACTGAGAAGCACTTTAGTGAAATTGCAAAAGTCATAGCCCCCCAAGGTAAATTTGCCTTAATTGATGACCCAAGCACGCCGCTGGATATCTCTTTGTTAAAAATGAAGTCAGTTTCATTGCATTGGGAATTTATGTACACCCGCTCTATGTTCGCTACTGATGATATGGCGAAACAAGGCGAATTACTCAACAAGGTCGCTGACTTAATTGATGCCGGCGAAATAAAAACCACCATGGGCCAACACTACGGCACCATTAGTGCCGATAACCTAAAGCGCGCTCATGCCGACCTTGAAAGTGGTAAAACTATCGGGAAAATTGTTTTAGAAGGCTTTTAATAAACATAAGGCCTTCTTTGAAAGAAGGTCTTTACTTCCACCCTTGTATCCATCGTTCGGCGTCTTTTAGCTCTTGCCAATCCATCTTAAAAGTCTGCTTATTGATAACAGCTTCTAGCACACAAGCGATCACACTTTCTTCTAACTCATCTTTGATAAGCTCAGTAACAAGAAAGTGTTTCTGTTTCTGATATGACTTTGTAGCTGTCCATTTAGAAAGTAGCAATTTGTTTGGGTTAAACGTATTTACATGACAAGCACCACTCATCTCAAAACCCCGCTGTTTTTATATTCATCAATACTGCGGTTACGCTCAACTGCATAGTCGATCACAGGAGCTGGACGATTACTCAGTAGCTCATCAGGCAGCCAGCGCGAAATATAGGCTCCTTGCGGATCAAACCTGTCGGTTTGGCGCATCGGACTAAAAATCCGAAAATATGGTGCCGCATCAGCACCAACAGAAGCACTCCACTGCCAACCACCAAGGTTAGAGGCAAAATCACCATCAATCAGATGCTGCATAAAAAAGCGTGCACCCAAGCGCCAATCCTGACGCAGTAATTTTGTGAGAAAAGAGGCACTAATCATTCTTACACGATTATGCATCCATCCCGTCTCTACTAGTTGCTTCATACCCGCATCAACAACAGCAAAACCCGTTTCTCCTTCGCTCCAAGCACGAAAAAGCTTTTCATCATATTGCCAACTGATTTTAGCCTCTACTTCTGGTTTAAACGGCTGCCAACGATTCATCTGAGGAAACGCGACCAATAGATGACGATAAAACTCACGCCAAATGAGCTCAGTTACCCATTGGCTATAAAACCAATCAGGGTCTTTAGAATACGCCTGCATGGCGGCAACACATTGACGCGTAGTTAGTACACCTGCACTTAAATAAGGTGAAAGCGACGATGTTGCTATTTGTGCAGGAAAGTCGCGTAACTGCTTATAATCATGTGACCTCTCATGTACAAACTGTTGTAATAATTGATGGGCATGATCAGCCCCCGCGGGCCATAAACTACTATTCCAGCTAGCACCCACTTGGTTCCCATAGCCGATACCCATTGGTACAGCATCACTACTAGTAATGAGGTAGTTTTGCTTAGGTAATTGCACCGGTGACGGTAAGGGCGTAGAAGGTTGTTGCAGATACAACTGACGCCAAGCCTTACTAAAAGGAGTAAACACTTTATAAGCCTGGCCTTGCTGGTTCAACACTGAGCCTGCTGGCAGTATCAAGTCGCTGTCACATACATGACAAGCCACACCGTTCTGTAAAAATAACTGCTCTACTTGCTGATCTCGTGCTTGTTCGTATTCAGGGTACTCTTTATTAAAATACAGACCGCCAACATTAATCTGCTGAGCCAGAGCCCACAACTGTTCTGGCAACTCACGGTTAGTGGCAACACGTATTATTTTAAGTGGAACGTTCAGAGCAGCTAAGTCTTGCTTTAACTTTATAAGATTGGCTAGCCAAAACTCGACTCTGCATTTAGCCTCATCCTGCATCTCCCATTGTTTTGGCGTAATGGCAACCACGGCAATAACACCTGCCTCAGTACTATTTTGGCAGGCATGATAAAGCGCATGATGATCTTCTGTGCGCAGATCATTGCGGAACCAAACTAGCTTATGAGTTGCCATTCTAATAAATACTCCGTTTGCTGCTTAAGTTTTAAACTTAAATATAGTTTCTTAAACCAAGCTCATGTGGGTAAGGATCAAGATAAACCTGTGATTGAATATACTCAGATCCATGACGCTTTAAGTAATGCTTAAGCAAGGTTAAAGGGGTAATTAGGTTCACCCTCTCGGTGCGATAATCTTCAATTGCTGCAACTAAATCCTGCTTAGTTTCAGTATCAATATCCTGTTTTAGATAACCCATAATATGCATCAGTACATTAGTGTGGCTTTTACGGTTTGCACGATTCTTTAAATGGGTCATCAGGTCCACGATGTACTTTTCAAGAACCTCCTCCAATGGCTGCTTGGCCGCTTCATCCGCCAGATACTTACCCAGCTGCTTGTAGCCTTCGTAACTGTGCGCCATCAGCTGATATTTATGACGGCTATGAAACTGAATTACCTTATGCAGCGTAGGTGCAGCCATCACCTCTTCACGCCAGTTATAGTAAGCAAACACTCGCGTAATGAAGTTTTCTCGCAATACAGCATCATTCAGGCGAGCTTCTTCCTCTACCGGTAAGGCCGGGTTATTTTTCATATATTGGGCAGCATACACACCACTGCCAGAGACATTTGGCATTCCGTTTTCGTGATAGATTTTTACTCTTTCCATGCCGCAGCTAGGTGAGCCTCTCATCAATATATAGCCACACAGATCTGTTTGCGTACGGCTCACATCATCAGCATATTCTTTTAATTTATCTGTCACATCCAACGAAGGGTCTTTCACACCGAGCACACGTGGATCTTGAGCACTGCCCACCAAGCGGATAGGCTCACGCGGTATGCTTAAACCGATGGAGACTTCAGGGCACAGAGGTGTGTACTGAAAACACTCACTCAGTACATCTAAGCAGTATTTCGAGCGCTTATGCCCACCATCGTAACGAACTTTTTGCCCCAACAAACAGGCACTAATGCCTACAGGAATTGACAGTTTAGCTACCATATTTTCCATGTGAGTGTTCTCCATCAAAAACAATATAAATTGTTAAAAACCAGTCATTGGCTGGACAATTTTACCCAGCAAAGTACTAAATTTAAGTGGTGCATCAGTAGCGATGAGGCAAATACAATCTTCGTTACTATCTACCAGTGGTTGATGCTGTATTTCGTTATCCAGATCAGCGATATCACCCACCGTAAAACGCCCTACCTCATCGGTAAATGAGCCGCGTAAAATCAAAGTGAGCTCATTTCCATCATGCGAGTGCGGCAACATCGCTTTACCCGGCGCGATACGTAATAAGCGTGATACACCTCCACGCTCAGTTTTACAGGGCAAGTCATGATAATGGACGCCGGGGACTATTCTGTTCCACTCAATATGCTCCAATGAGCTGCCAATATAGTCATCTAGGGGGCTTGGAACGCTTGAAGCGCTGGTGATTTGATCATTGTTACTCGAAAATGATTCTGCTTTTTCACATGAAGCACGATTGTTCAATGAAGTGTTTAACGATGCACCCGAAGGCTCTGCCTCCAATTCAGGCAAGCCATCAATACACGCAAGTACTTGCGCTAATGCATCATCACCCACTGGGGCGGGTTTAAGGTTATCAAGTAGCATGCCGCCAATCGCTTCAGACTCATGAGCCCTATTACGACAAGCTGTACACATAGAAAGATGGCAAGCAACAACCAGCGCCATTGCCTGAGACATTGAGCCTGCGGCGTAGCTCATCAGGGTTGCTTCATCTAGGTGATGTTTAATGTTCATACATCATCACTCCACATCATTTTAATTTTGCCTGATGCCAAACGAATTCTCGATTTAACACTGCCTAAAGGTACTCCCAGCCGGGCAGAAATATCAGAGTGAGAGCGCCCTTCATAAAAAGACATATAAATCACCTGCGCCTGATCTTCTGGTAACTGCGAAATAACTTTAGCCATACGGTCAGATGTAACCACCTGCTCACAGACGTCACTTTCGTCATCTGGCTCTTCATGCCATGACTCTAAGCCATATTCTGGGTACTTCTGCTTACGCATCCAGTCTATGCTTTGGTTTCTTGCCAAGGTAAAAATCCACGTGCTGGCTGCCGCTTTAGAAGGATTGAAAAGATGGGCCTTACGCCAAACAGCTAACATGGTCTCTTGCATTAGCTCTTCTGCCGTTGTTTCAACTAGACCCAAACGAATAATGTAGGCTTTAACTTTTGGCGCAAAATGTTTAAACAGCTGAATATACAACGCTTTGTCTTTTGTTTTGGCCAAGTCTGAAAGCCTATCACTCCATCTTTTGGGAGCTTCTGCTTGTCGCATAGACACTACATTATTCACATCTTCACCCGGTGGTTTGCTTTCCATAATACCCCTTACGATGAATCACTCTGGGTGGATCACCCAAAACCCTATTACTTTAAATATAAGGGTAAAAATAAAATGCGGTGCAAATAATGTGATCTTTTTTTATTTTGCTACGTAACAAGCTGCAAATACGTTTTAATAATGATGGATGTACTGATGAATATCACGGCTATACGTCCCAAAAAAATTGCGGTAGTCGGCTCTGGTATTTCTGGCCTGAGCTGCGCATGGTTACTCAACAAGGCCCATCAGGTGACCCTGTATGAAAAAGATGACCGCTTAGGCGGACACTCAAACACAGCCTCCTTCAATCTAGAAAACAATCACGTTGATGTTGATACGGGTTTTATTGTTTTTAACCCAGTGAATTATCCAAACTTAGTAAAGTTCTTTAACACCCTGGACGTTGCTACCTGTGAAACGGATATGTCATTTGGCATATCCGTAAACCAAGGTGAGCTTGAGTATTCGGGCACCGGATTATCCGGTTTATTAGCACAAAAACGTAATCTTATTCGCCCTTCATTCTGGAAAATGGTTCAGGAGGTGATGCGTTTTTATCGCGAGTCTGAAGACGTAATGCAGCAGCAAGATCTTGATCAAATAACACTGGGTGAGCTTTTGCAGCAAAAAGGTTACAGCAACGCTTTTATCTACAACCATCTTTTACCGATGGGGGCTGCTATTTGGTCAACCCCCGTCGACAAGATGCTGAACTACCCTGCCAGCAGTTTTTTACGGTTTTGCCGCAACCACGGTCTGGTGCAACTGAAAGATCGCCCTCAATGGAGCACGGTTATTGGTGGCAGCAAGCAATACGTTAATAAGATAGCAACACAGCTAGAAGGCAAGATCCGCCTTAATAGCCATATCCACAAGATCATCCGTAATAGTGACCATGTAGTGATAGAAGACCTCCACGGTAACCGTGAATACTATGATGATGTAGTGCTGGCTTGCCATTCAGATCAAGCCATCGCATTACTGGATGAGCCAACAGAAGAGGAACAACGCCTGCTGGGGCATTTCCCGTATCAGCGTAATAAAGCCTACCTTCATTTAGATGCCTCATTAATGCCAAAACGCAAAGCCGTGTGGTCGAGTTGGAACTACCTGTCCGAAGGTAAACGAGACCAATCACAAGAAGTATCAGTGACCTATTGGATGAACCAGCTACAACCACTCAATACAGAGGTTCCCCTTTTTGTTTCATTAAACCCACTACGCGAGCCTAAAGATGGCAGCATTATCCGCAGTTTCTTTTACGACCACCCTGAGTTTGGCCGCGAAGCCTTACAGTCACAAAAGCAACTATGGGCACTACAAGGCAAACAACGAACCTGGTTCTGCGGTGCCTACTTTGGTTATGGCTTTCATGAAGATGGCTTACAATCAGGCCTTGCGGTTGCAGAGCAGCTCGGTGGAGTCCCCCGCCCATGGCACCTTGACGATAAAAATAGCCGTATCTTTGTAAAAGAGCCTTCATCACCATCACAACAGAGCGCCTCTTTTAACGAGAGTGACAAGGAGAAGGAACACGCCCATGGATGAGCTAAATTCTTGCCTTTATAAAGGCGTAGTAATGCATCACCGTTTTCGCCCCAGCAAAAACCGCTTCATCTATCGTGTGTTTTGTGTGTGCATTGATCTGGATGAACTGCCACAATTAAACAAACAGCGTTTTTTTTCGATAAATACATTTAATCTGTTTTCCTTCCACGAAAAGGATCACGGATCAGGCCAAGAAAACCTGCCCGAGAATATTCGCAGCTTACTCACTGAACGAGGTTACGCCAGCGCCACCCATAAAATACGCCTGCTCTGTTACCCGCGTATTCTGGGTTATACCTTTAACCCGTTAAGTACTTACTTCTGTTACAACAGTAATGACGAGTTAGAAGCCATACTCTACGAAGTCAGTAACACATTTGGCTCCCGTCATACCTACTTACTTGAAGCGAGCCCTAATGCTGATCAAGTACGCCACCAGTGTGATAAACAGATGTACGTTAGCCCCTTCATGCCGATGCAGACCTCCTACGGTTTTCGTATCCAGCCTCCCAAACAACGTGTTGCGGTATGCATTCGCCAAACAGAATGGGCGACTAACAGTGCAGAAAAGCAACCCATTCTGCATGCCACATTTACGGGTGAGCACTGCGTATTGAATGACCGTTCACTACTCGGCGTCTTCTTTAAGTACCCCTTGATGACCTTAAAAGTCATGTCAGGCATCCATTGGGAAGCGCTCAAGTTATGGCGCAAGAAATTAGTATTACAGCCCCGAGATACCGGTAAAAGCCACAGTATTAGCTGGCAGGATAAAAGTGGAGTGTCGCATTATGAAAGTTTATGAGCCATCAACAACTTATATAAATACCCGCCGTGCTGAGCCTACGTGGTTTGAAAAAAAACTACTCGAAAAGCTACAGGCAACATTAAGCCAAGATTGCGGAACATTACACCTAACACTGCCTAGCGGATTTACGTGTAAACTCGGCAGTAGTCATCCAGAAGCTCATATTCGCTTGCATAACTTTCGCCCTCTTGTGCGCCTTTATTTAGGCGGTGCTAATGGCTGGTCGGAGAGTTACTTAGCCGGAGAATGGGACAGTATCAATTTAACAACGCTCGTAAAATGGGCGCTAGCCTATGAAAATGAACTCACAGGGCTATCCAAGGCAAGCTTCTTTACACAAATGCTGCACAATATCTATCATTGGCAACGAGATAACAGCCGCAAAGGTAGCCGCAAAAACATTGCAGCCCATTACGACTTAGGAAACGACTTTTATAAACACTGGCTGGATCAAAGCATGACCTACTCTTCTGCTTTGTATAACCACCCGGATGACTCACTGCACCAAGCACAACACAACAAGTACGCCCGCATCTTAGAATTATTAGAAGCCAAAGCAGGCCAGAATGTAGTCGAAATAGGGTGTGGTTGGGGAGGCTTTGCACTACAAGCAAGCCGTGATCACGCGCTTAACGTTCATGGCATTACCCTCTCACAAGAACAGCTAAAGTGGGCTGAAAAACGTATAGAAAATGAGGCTCTCAATGAGCAGGTAAAACTCAGCCTGACAGACTATCGAGACCTTAACCAACAGTACGATGCGGTTGTCTCAATTGAGATGTTCGAAGCCGTAGGCGAAGCGCACTGGGATACCTATTTCGAAACCCTAAAACGGGTACTCAAACCCGGAGGTAACGCGGTTTTACAAATCATTACCATTGAAGATGAACGCTTTCACACTTACCGAAAGCAAGCTGATTTTATTCAACGGTATGTGTTCCCCGGTGGCATGTTACCTAGCGTTTCCATACTGAAAGATAAAATCAATGAGCACGGTTTTGTTTTGAAAAAGCACCAGTTATTTGGCAAAGATTACGCTCGCACGATACGCGAATGGCACAGAGACTTTGAACACAGTTGGGAAGATATTCGTGATCAAGGCTTTGATGAAACCTTTTACCGTTTATGGCGTTATTATCTGGCCTACTGTGAAGGCGGCTTTGAACACGGCTCCATTGATGTTGGCTTGTACGTGCTCTGCCATGCTGATGAGGCCTAACAAAGGTAAGGTGCGCTAAGTGAAGTGCAAATAAGAGAGGCTCTATGCACCCGAATGAAGTGCCCGTGGTATGTTTGCTGTAAGTGTATTTAACAGCCGACAAAGACAGATGAAGTAAACGGTCTTGCTAATGGTTTTATAATTGACCGCTAATACGGCCGATAAGAGTTACTTTGGCTTATTAACTTGAGAAGGCTCATATGTGCTATGTTTGTGAAAATAGATACTCGAAAAACATTGTGCCATTAGCCTCTATTGAGCTATGAGTAAACCCCAATTTATTAAGTAATGTGATTGAAGCAATATTATCTTTAGCAACACCGGCAATTAATCGAGTTATTTGAGCTTCGGATTCAATGAATTGAATTAAGCCTTGTATTAGTTCCGTTGCGTAGCCTTTACCCCAGTTTAGTTCTCCTAGTAAATATCCTATATGGGTGACGCCATTGTTTCCGGTAGATAGAAATACGAAACCAATAGTCTTATAATCACTTTTCAGGTTTACAATAAATAAGCGCCCGTCAGAGGTTGTTTTTTGTAACCACTCTTGAGCTGAAGATATCGAATCTACATTCTGAAAATATGGTGGGAGGTTTGCAACAACTTTAGGAGTCAATACTTCCATAATTGAAGCTAAAAAATCTGGTTCTTGGTTGCTACTAAGGATTTCGCTAATCTGCAACCTTGAGGTTTGATAACTAAAGCTCACAACATACTCTCCATATAAGCAACAAACATAACGCCCGCTTCACGGGCAACTTGTAGTGAAGCATTTTTGTGTAATACTGGCGCGCAGCGACAACACAAAAATGCGTAGCGAAAAGTTGTCCCAGTGGAAGCGCTTGTTAGCCGTATTTATTCCGATACTAGGCTCTAATATCAGTAATAATAGATATTGCTTTATCAGATTTCCCAACCAAATCCTCACCATCAATATAGCTAGTTAACTCTGCAAGTAATTCACTTGCAGGCTTGAACCAGTATCTTTTTAGCATATCTAAAAAAAAGTCTAATTCATCGATACCTGATGTGATTTTCAAGTGAGGTCCATATATCAAAAGTTGCTTAAACCATTCTAACGTTTTACCAAAATCAGATACAACAAAGTGATTTTTTTCAAAATAAACATGTACCCTGTTTATTCCATTCAAATGAAAATTTTCAATGTAGCAACCTTTGCCCTTCCCGTTTATGACGCCAATATTAAAAACGCAATAATCTTGCTTTGAGTCCCAAAAAGATTGATTCCTCAATCTATTTCCGTAAACACCTTCAATTTCACCAAAAATACCGACTTTAGCATTGGCGATAGGATTGTGTAGAACCAAACAAATATCAGAATTAGATATTAATGTTTGAATGTTTGGCTTGTTCAAACCTACTTTCATTGGAAAAACTTCGGAAAACCTGTCATTTAAATCAAAGCTTAATGCTGAATCATTCCCAGAAATATGAAATGAATACTCAGATAATCCTGATACAAATGTCACTCCGTATAAATTCCCCAGCCTTGTGATAATTTCTTTTACGATATTATTTGAGGCCTTTTGATTTAGAAAGCTAACAAGAAAATATTGAAAGCCCCAGTTTTTCAAATAGTCCTGAATATTTTCAAAGAAATTTGGAGGGAGGCATCCCCGTAACTCATTCAACGACCAAATAGGAAACCCTTCGATACGTCGTGGAGAATACTTTGGGCCTTTATGTGAATTTAAACATTCAATGACAGCATAAAAATGATTTGCCCAATATGATTTTTCATTTTCTATAATTCCTAATGATAGCGGTTTAATTAACTCCGAATCTGTCCACTTCATTCAAATTTTCTCATAAGTTCATATACGGCTAACAGCCCGTTTAAGAGGCCGTTGGCCTCATAACAGTTATTAGTGGGCCGGCACGAAAAAATGAACTATTTAAAAAGAGGGATTTAACATTATGATTTGAAGACATTTTTAGTTTCCTTGTCTTGAAGCACATATCCATTAGTGTTGCCATTGGCCTCATAACATATGCAAAAAGGGCAAACATTGCCACACTATATATAAACACAGTCAAATAAATTTTTAACTCAACCTCAGAAGCAACACAAGCATTTGTGTCGTTCTAGTTTATGAGAACAAGCAAAAGTATTACTAACCCAGAAATATACTGTATAAAACGCTTATGAATCCGAGGCTGTTAATTCAAACTTAGTTACCGCCATTAATTCTCAGACTTACTAATTATGTGATAATTTTTTACGTACTTTACGGATAATAGCGCCGAGCAAAGGTACTTTTTCCATAAGTTCTGAGCCATCCCAAAAGTCATGATGTAATATTATTTTGCCGCTTTTATTTGCTTCAATCCGGCTCACGCCCTCAAAGCTAAACTCACCGGTAAAACGACTATTGCCGTAAAACGTCCAATAAATAAAGGCGTGTTGCCCCTGTTGTACTAAGCGGTGTACCTCAAAGCGCACAAGCGACAGGCGCTTGAACATATCGTCCATAATAGCGATAAAATCTGCTTGCGTATGGGTGTGATTAAAAGGGTCTTTAAAGTTAAAAGCCTCTGCGGTTATATTGCATAGGCTGTTTAGGTTTTCGCTGCTGAGGTTTTCTAACACTTCAACATAGTCGGCTAACCAGTTATCCATATTCATGCACCCTTTTACTTAAACCTTATTACTGCTCAACTGTTTGTAGAAGCTATTGTTTGTATAAGCTATGTTTTGACGGTTTTACCTATCAATGCAAAGTACCAACGATAAGGTAGTATACGTAGCAATTTTAAAAAATAGACAAAGCGACGCGGGAACGCTATCTCAAAACCAGTGCCTAATAGGCCTTTAAAAATACGCTCAGCCGCCTCTTCAGGCTCTTGTAGCGCTGGCATTTTAAAATCATTTTTATCGGTCAGCGGTGTACGCACAAACCCAGGGTTAATCACTTGCAATACTACCTTGCTGTCTTTCAAGTCCAGATAAAGCGCTTCACAAAGGTGAATCAACGCCGCTTTACTCGCACCATAGGCTGCTGCCGTGGGTAAACCACGATACCCTGCAACAGATGCCATGATGGCAAGCTGTCCTGAGTTACTTTTTAGCATGCGCTTTAATACAGGATCTAGGCAGTTTATCGTCCCCTGAAGGTTGATATCAAACACCCTTTGGCAACGCTGCGCACTAAACTCCTGTGCAGGAAAAGGGTCATGCGTGCCCGCATTTAAAACAACCAGTTCAGGTAAACCTTCGCCCTTATCCCAGTGCTGCATTAACAGCTCAATCTGGTGTAGGTCTGTTATATCAAGAGGTGTCGGGATTATAGTGCCAGAGTAGCCTTGGCAGCGTTTTTGCAAACTTTCTAGTTCAGAGGTGGCTCGCGACGATGCATAAACCGTTAATCCTTTCTGTACGAATAAACGAGCCAGTGCTTCACCAATACCTCGGCCTGCCCCCGTCACCCATACGCTAGCCCAGGGTAGCGTATTGTTCCTGCTCATTTAGTGCCCGCCTTCAATGTTGCAGCCTTTAGTCAAAGGGCGGTGAGCTTGCGAAGACACTTTACGGATATACAGTGTTATTTGCCCAACTTCTAAGCCGAACTTGCTCATTTTCGCCCGATTAATCAGGTTGTTTTCATCCACCAAGTACATCCAATCGTTCAAGCTAATATCCCAATACTTACCCTCGACAGGAACAGATAACACATAAGACCAATTCAGCGCATTACCTGCCACCTTTCCTTTCGCTTCTCCTACCACATCACCCGCTGTACCCGTGTAGTTTTTCCCTGATTTATTGAGGTTCCAGCAGCGGTGTTGTATCTCTCCATCAGCAAAGATAAATTGCTCATCCAGTACACCTTTATCACCGTTCCACTGTCCCAGAATATCCGCTGTAAAGCGCCGGCTTACCTTCCCTTTAAAATCCTGAACAATACCGTAAGCCTCAAGATGACCATTAAAAAATTCACTAAGATCCAGCTCAGGCTTAACCTCACTGTAATCATCAATATTAGCACTGCAAGCCGCTATAAAAGGAATAGAAACCATAAGAGTCACCTTTGCCAGAAACGTCATTAGTTAACACTCCCTCTGAGTTTTTTGCCAAATCGGGATAGCTACTCTTGTCGGAAAGCCACAACAATGCAGGGAATAAAGCAGCCCATACACTTGCCAAAACAACAACATTAATAACAGGAGAAAGCAGCAGCTCCACCGCACCAAAGTGTGCAGCCGAAAGGTAAGTAAAACTACCGGCAATAGCGCCAGCGAATGAAGCGGTAAGATATTTTTGTGAAAAGAAGTTCAAGCTATGTCTAAGGGTTGAGCAAAAGCCAACCCACAGGAGAATTAGCCAAATAGGCGTAATACCTTGAACCTGCTCAAATTTGAACACACCCAGAAGCGTCAATAAGCAATCAATGCTATAGCCCAACAAAGCGGTGGCCAATACAACCAACAGCTCAACCAAAGGCTTTGTAATAATCAGAAAATGCAGCACTAACAGCAACAATACCCAAAGCATTGCTTCATTGCCGCTAAAAATACTCAATGCCCAGATCAGATTAAAACCCCAAAAATTGATCCAGATTTTCCAAGATAAACCGAACAACATAGACACCTCAAGAGGGTTACCTACACTATGTCATTACATACGGTTGAGCTCGTAAACTAGATCAATCGGGTTAAAATTTCATCAAACGGGCTCAGCTGGCTTATGGTCTACAGAATTAATCCACTCACCTTCTGTAGACTCATCACCTTGGCTTATGGCATCAACAACCTCAGAAGCCGATTCAGGAACGGCTTCTACTACGGCAACAGCAACATTCATCGCCTGTTCTGGTGAGGCATCAGACAAACGCTGCACGAGCTCTACCGCGTCTTCATAGTCGAGCGGTTTTGCTTCCTGCTCTTCATCTACTTCAATTGCAGGCTCATCTGTCTCGTCAGGCTTACTCTCATAAAAATTACCCGCCATTTCAGAAGCGACTTCGGCTGCACTGCCTGGCACCGCTTCTACTACAGCCACGGCCATATCTATTGCTTGCTCTGGCGCTACTTCTGCAAGCCTTGCCACCAATTCAACCGTGTTGTGATAATCATCGGTTGATTCTTGTGTCCACTCTTGGCTCCACACCTCTTCGCCTTCTTGGTACTCTACTATCGCTTGGCCAGCTTCTGCTATATCGGGGCTCCCTGCAGCGCTAGCTTCTTCGTCAGTTTCTGCAATATTACTGGCGAGGTACTCTTCAGCCACCAGAACAGCAGATTCAGGTAGGGCATCAACCATTGCCACAGCAACATCCAATGCTTGCTCTGGGGCCGCTTGCCACAACTCAGACGCAATACTGGCGGCATCTTCTTCACTGGTATCATCTTCACGATCCGCTGGACGCACAGCTTCATGTTCTTCAGCCAACACCTGCGCATAATACTCTGCTACTTCAGCTACCGACTCAGGCGCATACTCAACAGCTACTTTCGCCATCTCGATACGTTGTTCAGGTAAAGCACGGCCAATTTCAGCAGCAACCGAAACTACCTGCTCTGGATACCATTCCGCGAGCTTAGAAACAAGTTCATAAGCGAGCTCAGGACGAACCGTTACCACAGCACGCGTCACAGTCAATATCTGATCGGGTACCGCTTCTTTCATCACTTCATACAAGCGTAAAACATCGATGCCATGCACAGTAGCAACAGCGGCAGCGACCTCTACACCCAATACCGGATTTGCCATGGCTATCGCACGCGCCATTTTTACAGCAGCGGCTGGATCAGTTTCTGCAATGCTCACTGCCGTTTCGGCCTCAGAGCTTAATTCTGGTTGCTGTTCTATATATTCAGTACGTGGATCAAGCTCAACTGATGCGGTAATAGAGGCGCCTTGCATGACAAAGTGCTCTTGATCTTCTACTGGTAATGCTTCACGAACCGCCATGCGATACATGACAAAGCCTGCCAGTAGTAATTGTATCAATGCTACAGAGTAGAACAGAGCCGCATTGCCATAATAGTCCATCGCGATAGACGCAGTATAAGGCCCTAACACGCCACCAATCGAGAAGGCTAATATCATACTTCCCATTGCCGCCACCATTTCACTTTGGCGCAGTTTATCGAACGCTTCTGAAATACTCAGTGGATAGGTACAAGAAATAATCCCGCAGGTGATAGCTGTGCCTAAAAACACGGCCCATAAAATATTCTGAGACGCGAGCACCGGAACTGAAAAATCAGCCACGGCTGAAATAAATAACAAAATAGCTAACACCGTACGTCGGTCAAACCGGTCTGATAAATACCCCACAGGAAATTGCAATAAAAAGGCGCCCAAAATAGCGGCCCCCACATAAAGTGACAGTTGAAAATCAACAATGCCGTAGTCTTTAGCAAACACAGGTAACAAGTTAAACGTTGCCGAATAAATCACGCCAGAAACCAAGCAACTAACGACGCCAAGTGGAGAAACTTTATACAGTGCGAGTAGTGACATCGAGCTGACTTCAGATATCGCCGGCCCACTATTACGGCTTAACACCATAGGAATCACCGCCGCACAGAGCAATATCCCGCTAAATACGAATAATGTAGAGCCTTCTGGGCTTGCGATGTTCATGAAGAACTGGCCAAAAAACAAGCCACTTAAAACAACAGCAGTATAGGCAGCTAACACCTTGCCACGTGTTTCTTTGGTGGAGCTTTCACTCAACCAACTTTCCATAGCGGTAAATGCACAGGCATTACAAAAACCGATAACAATGCGCATCCCCCCCCAAAGTATGGGGTCTGAGAACAAGCTGCAAATAAGAATGCTAACGGCACTCAGTGAAACGCACCCGGCAAACACACGAATATGTGCCGCACGTTTAATCAGGTATTTACTATAGATAGCCCCTAGCAACATGCCGACAAAATACAAAGACAATACCGTACCAATAGTATTGGTATCCATACCGTCTAACCCCATCCTTACAGGTATCAGGACATTAATCAGGCCGTTACCTAGCAGCAGAATAAAACAGCTGATAAAGAGGGGAATAAGTGACACAAGGGTTGTTCGCACGTGCAAAGCTCTCTAATCTAAAATAGTTACTTAATCACTACAGGCTGCACCAGTATTTGCAGTGCAGCTTTTACTTCGGGCAATAGCAGCAGCTCTTTCTGCTTTAACTCGCCAATGATTCGGTCAAGCTCAGCCACCGTATCCGCATTACTCTCATTATTATCAATACGCCACTTAAGTGCCACCTGTGCACATTGCTCTGGTGTCCAATGGCTCTCAACAGGGATACCAACAGATTGTAATAACTGATAAAAATCATCTTGATCAACCAGCTCAGCAATCATCATAAAAAATACCTTTTACCGTGTTAAGTTAGGCTTTAATACATAAAAAGCCGGCAAAAATGCCGGCTTTTTTTGAGATGCAAAATCGTATCAATTACATGCTAATTAATACACTTCACTTTTAAGGCCTTTATACAAGCTAACACACATAAATAGCAAGATAATCGTGAACGGTAAGCCGACAGTAATCGCACCCGCTTGCAATGCTGTTAGTGCTTGAGCACCACCACCGTATAGCAATACGGCAGCAATTAAGCCTTCTAACACAGCCCAAAAAACACGTTGTTGTACTGGAGAATCAACCTTACCGCCTGCAGTAATAGAATCAATTACCAATGACCCTGAATCGGAAGAAGTAATAAAGAATACCAATACGAGGATAATTGCCAAGAATGAAGATATTTCAGCAAGAGGCAAGTTTTCCAGCATATGGAACATGGCTAAAGAGACATCTCCCACACCTTTAGTCAGTTCACCAACATTGTTCTGGATCTGATCAAGAGCGCTTCCACCGAACGCGGCCATCCACACTGCAGATACGAGTGTTGGTATAAGCAGAACCGCTATCATAAACTCACGTACCGTACGGCCTTTAGAGACACGGGCGATAAACATACCAACAAATGGAGACCAAGAAACCCACCAAGCCCAATAGAAAACAGTCCAACCGTGATACCAAGTTTCATCTTCACGACCAACCCAGTTACTTAATGGAACGATGTTTTCTGCATAACTTGTCAGTACACCAGCAAAATTACCTACAAAGTTACTAAAAGAAGCTGTGACAATCACAAACAGCAACAACATAGCAGCAATCATCATGTTGATATTACTCAACAGTTTGACACCGCCATCCAGCCCGCGCATTACAGAGAAGATAGTAATCGCCGTTACCACCGCAATAATAATTATCTGCACAACAACGGTATTATCAATACCAAATAAAAAGTTAAGACCACCCGCTGCCTGAGATGCGCCCAAGCCAAGTGATGTAGCCAAACCAAAAATGGTTGCAAGCACGGCAACAATATCGATTACATTACCAATCGGTCCCCAAACTCTCTCGCCTAGCAAAGGGTAAAAAGCCGAGCGAATAGTTAACGGTAAACCTTTGTTATAAGTAAAAAACGCCAGCGCTAAAGCAACAACACCGTAGATTGCCCATGGGTGTAGTCCCCAATGGAACATCGTAGCACCCATAGCTGCAGAGGCGCCTTCGGGTGTATTAGCAGCAGCGTTAAGTGGTGTACCATACCAGTCAGTATAATAAGCCACTGGCTCAGCAACACTCCAGAACATCAAGCCGATACCCATACCGGCAGCAAACAGCATAGAAAGCCAAGAAATACGGCTAAACTCGGGTTTTGCCGTCGTTCCGCCTAGTCTAATTTTACCAACAGGCAAAAAGATCAGCGCTAAACAGAATAGAACAAAGACGTTCCCTCCGATCATAAATAACCAGTCAAAAGTTTCAATTGACCAGGTACGTGCCCCAACCAATGTCTCTTTTGCTTCAGCCGGAAAAACAATGGCCAAAACGATAAATAACAGAATGATAAATGCGCTGGTTCCAAACACCGGGTTATGGATATCCATACCCATAAACTTCACATTATCTTGTCCTGCTTTGTAATCAGAGGTGTATTCAGCCCCTTTGTCCGCATATGCTGCGGCACTTCGAGTGCTTTCGTTCATAGTACTACTCCGCTTTTTTTTATTATGTGCCATTCAGTAATGACTTTGTGTTCACATCTATCTTACGAAGAGTTCTGGGGCGTAGTGTTGCAATTTACGACAGATCTCAACATTGGATTGACGCTTTTTGACAAGGCTCACACATAATATTATAAATTTTGTGAGCAAATATAACGATATAATGACTTTTTAGCGACCACAAGTGGCCGCTAATTATCAGTAAAGACGATTAACGCAACACGCCTTCTTCCAATAAAAGGTCAAATATAGCCTGTGCTTGTTCTGTTACTGGTTCATCTTTTAAAATCTTTCCTCCGCTCCCCTGTGGTTTTGCCGTCGCTGCCTTAAAGCGGTCAGCGGCCGTTTTCGCTTTAACAACTTTTAACCGCTTAGGCCGCTTACGTGCGGGTAACTCACTCCATTCACTTCGTACACCATCCGTTTCACTACTGGCCTGTTGTTGCTCCATTAGTGCACGACTAGCAGGACCAAATGCGCTTTGGCGAGGTTCTGCTGCGGCATTATCTACACTGGCAATAAACGGCAAGCGCACTGTCAAGGCACGGCGCTGCCCTCGCGGAAGAGCCTGTAGCACTTCGGCTACACCCTCTTTAATAGATACAATATTGGCGATACGCGGCACCACGGGCCAGCCCAACTTTTCAGCCAATAAATAAGGTACCATCCCTGAAGACTCACCACTTTCAGCACGCACGCCCGTTAAGATAATATCGGGAGCATGCTTGTGTAGATATTCGGTTAAGGGACTAACCGCATCAGCGCTCTCACGTAGCTGTATGACCCTTATAGACTCCAGCCCCATACCCGCGTAACTGCGCAATGCAGATTGCTGAGAGTCCCCGGCATGCAATACCGTTAAGTTTTGTTTTCCACGGCCCGCTTCAGCCAAAGACAAACCCAGCTCAACGGCTCTGCCGTCCTGTTCGGCACGACGGGCACGTCCTGATGTAGGATGCTTACCCACAGAAATTAACGAGACTATTTTTAAATCCATCGAGGTATTGGCATCAAGCTGCATCTTTGGCTCCCTCTTTTTCAGCGCTCTGGTTATGCGAAGCTTGTTGGCGATACGCATCAACTAAGCTTACTAGCTCAGCTAAAACTGTTTCAGCATCCCCAATCGTGCTTAAGTCAGCGCGTTTTACCATGTCACAACCGGCATCGGTATTGATTGTCACAACCTTGTCACACTGGCCAATCCCTTGCATGTGCTGTATTGCACCCGAAATACCTACTGCTAAGTATACGCGAGCAGTTACCCATGTTCCGGAGGCGCCGACTTGGCGAAAACGTGGCATATTGCCATCATCTACGGCTACACGGCTTGCACCTTCTGTTGCTCCAAGCACTTTCGCTGTTGCATGGAATTGATCCCAATTTGTAATGCCATTACCTGCCGCCAAAATAAACTCGGCCTCAGCCAACACAATAGCGTTAGGGTCAACCGCCACCTGCCCTAAATCATGCAACTCAGGCAACACCGCTTGAACGGGTGTCCACTCAACTAGCAAAGCTTCATGTCGAGTTTCATCGATAGGGTTAGCGCACTCTTGTGCCAACATCAGTAAACGAGGTGTATCACGCGTGATATCTATTGAGCCACCTGCACCACGGCAGATGGTTGTTTCAGCACTCACCTGCCACGCTTGTGTAGCAGGTCGCTCACCCAAACGTGCGGCTAAACGCGACCCTAAATCAGTGCCACCATGAACACTATCAGGGAACAACCAGTACTGGGGTTTAATACGTGCTTCTACTTGCTCTAGTGCAGCGACTTGTTGCTCAGGGCAATAACCTCCATATTCGGCGCCATCAAGTAATAACAAGCGATCAACACCGGCTTTATCAAAGCTATCTTCTTTACTAGCGCCAAAGACAACCGCCATTACAGCACCCTCTCCTGCAACACCAGCTTCCATCGATCTAGCCAGTTGATGCGCTTGCCCTAAGATATCTTTATCATGCGCAGTCAATCGGCCACCGACCATGTCAGGCACCACCACAATGGTGAAAGCAGGCTCACTGACTTGATGTAATGGTAATATCACCTCTTGCCTACTTTGTGCGTTACGCCGGCCAGTAATAGCAACTGCATTACCTTTGAGTCTATCGATACGTTTAATGCCATTAGGGCCAATAAAGCCCACTGAGTGAGGGTTCTTGCGTAATAAACCAGAAGGACCACGCACTTCAACGGTCTGCACAGCAACCGTGCTATGCAGTGGGTGCAAACGGTTACGTGCAATTCTTTCGGCGCGCGGGTCTCTACGAAGAAGTTGCAAATTATCAGAATCAGACATCAGAACGCCTCCTCAAGCTGATTTTCCACGTCACTTCCCGCTTCATCCTCAAGCAGTACGCCAGCCAAGATCTCAGCGATATCTTTTACTTGGGGACGTGGCTCAACAACCCCTTCGAGCATGGCTGTACATTGCTGGCAACCGACGGCTATTAATTCTGCTCCCGTGGATTGCACATCCTCCATGCGCATATCGGCAATACGGCGCTCTCCCGGTATATCCGTAATCGGAGCACCGCCACCACCACCGCAACAGCGTGAACGAAAACCTGAACGTTCCATCTCAGCAATTTCGATACCCAGTGCTCGTAATAACTCACGCGGGGCTTCATATTCGCCGTTATAACGTCCTAGGTAACAAGGATCATGGTAGGTAACTTTTCCACCTTTGAAGCTACTCAGCTTAAGCTTGCCCGCCTGCACGAGCTCATTTAGATAAGTGGTGTGATGCAAGATTTCAACATTATCGAATAAGCCGTCGGCAAAATCTGCGTACTCATTCCGTAAGCAGTGATAAGCATGCGGGTCGGTTGTCACGATACGCTTAAATTTATATTGACCCAAGGCCGCAATATTACGCTTAGCGAGACTTTGAAAAGTTGCATCATCACCTAAACGACGCGCCACATCACCGCTGTCTAGTTCCTCATCACCCAGTACGGCAAAGTCCACATTCGCGGCTTTAAGCAAGCTAACAAACGCACGTAAAATACGCTGGCTACGCATATCAAAGGCGCCATCAGAAACCCAAAAAACAACATCGGTTTCTTTAACATCTCGCAATAACGGCAGGTTTTGATCAGCGGCCCAGTTGGTGCGGCTCGCAGGCGCATTACCGTTAGGGTTATCGGTAGCGATAAGGTTATCCAGCACTTGTGCGCCCTTATTAGGCGTGCTGCCTGTTTCCATGGTAAGAAAACGGCGCATATCAACAATCGCATCAACATGCTCAATCATCATTGGGCACTCTTCAACACAAGCACGGCAAGTAGTACAAGACCACAAGGTGTCTGGATCAATTAAGCCTTCGGTGATTGTGAGTAGCGGGCCTCCGTTAGCCAGCCCAACCTCTTTACCTGGATAAGGGCTTCCGGCATAGTGAGCATCACTGCCACCTGCCATACCAACAACCATATCTTGAATTAATTTTTTAGGATTTAGCGGCTGCCCTGCGGCAAATGCCGGGCATACGGCCTCACACTTACCGCACTGTACACAAGCATCAAAACCTAAAAGCTGATTCCATTTAAAGTCTTCGGGCTTTTGTACGCCCAATACTCGCTGATCCAGCGCTACGGGTTTAAGTCCCGTTGAGCGTCCGCCACCAAAGCGTTCAGGACGGCGATGAAATGCTAGGTGAAGTGCTCCCGCAAAAGCGTGCTTCATTGGCCCACCCCACGTCATGCCAAGCAACATCTCTGACAACCCCATAGCAATAAAAACGCTGAGAACAACGGTCAGTAGCAAGCCACCCGCACCTTCAGGTAAAACACCCGCCATCGGCAGTGTCAGAATAAAAAAGGCGCTAGAAAAGGCGAGTAAACTTTTAGGTAGCCGCATCCACGGGCCTTTTGACAAGCGGCTCGGTGGGTTCAAACGACGTTTAAAGACAAAAACAGCACCAACAAACATCAATGCTAAAGAAGCAAGCAGCGCCCAGGCTAAAATCTGGCTCTGAATACCGAATAAATGGACCAACACAACTAATAACAGCGATAGCACAAAACCGCCACCAGTAGCCGCATGCGTTTTAGACATATATTTATCGCGCTCTACAATATCGTGCAGATCATGTAGATAACGGCCAGGCATCGCCATTAAGCCAGCAACAAAATCTACTGATTCAGGTTGCCCAGCTCGCCATAAATTCACTCGGCGTACAGCACCCACCACGGCTAGCAATAACGCTGTCGCGATAAGAAAGGGGTGTAACCACTCAAAAGTCATAATTCACCCTCATCAAACAGGTGGATGGGCAGTGGAATCTGCCCTGTTATTTTTATCAGCTCCAGTGTTGGAGCTATCTTTTTAAAACACGTCTGTTACCAGATAATGCCCAGAGCGTAATGAACGCCGATAGTGCAAGGCAAGAGCACCGCGAACCGGCTATTAACACAGCAATATCAAGTGCAATAGCTCTGATCAGAGATCCTTGCACAGGCGTAACGCATCATAAATAGCCGCATGAGCATTGCGTTGTGAAACACAATCACCCAGACGCCACAAGATCATATTGCCCTGTTTCTCTTCAGCAGAGAGGGCTAAAACAGGCTGTGGTGCAGCATCAAACAGCGCTTCGTTATCCAGCTGCCCCTTATTGCAAGAATCCTGCTTGAGTGCGTAATACAACTCTTCGTTTGGACGGATACCGTTTTCAACAACGACCTGGTCAACCACACGCTCCTCTTTCTGCCCGGTATATTCGTTCTCAAGTACCGCTACTAGGTTGTCACCTTCGCGGTAAACATTCATGAGCAACATGTCAGAGGTCATAACCACCTCTTTTTCATACAAGTTGCGATAGTAAGTAGGGAACGTAGTACCACCAATACCGACACCCGGCTTGATATCATCAGTCACTAACTCAACTAGTGAGCCTTTAGACGCCAGATAATCTGCTGCCGACATACCAGAGAATTCACAAATGGTGTCGTAGATCAGCACATTCTTACCCGGCTCGACCTTGCCCGTTAGAATATCCCAGCTAGAAACACACAGTCCTTCTGCTGCTCCCCATCCCGCTTCTTGATCAATAAACGGACGGCCACCCGTTGCTAAAATACATACATCCGGTTTTAGCTCATGGATCAGCTCAGTATCAGCACCCGTCCCTAATCGAACATCAACACCCAGACGTTCTATCTCCATGGCTAACCAACGAGTAATACCTGCCATCTGATCACGTTGCGGTGCTTTAGCAGCAATCACAACCTGGCCACCCAACTCTTCCTGTTTTTCAATTAGCGTTACATCATGACCGCGCTCGGCAGCAACACGCGCAGCTTCTAAGCCGCCAGGGCCACCACCAACAATCACCACTTTGCGCTTAACACCGGTGGTTTTCTCGATGATGTGCGGCATCCCCATATGTTCACGCGAGGTAGCAGCATTTTGAATACATAGAACATCTAGCCCCATGTATTGGCGGTCGATACAGTAGTTAGCACCGACACACTGGCGAATTTGGTCGACCTGATCATTCTTTATTTTTGCAATGATATGCGGATCAGCAATATGCGCACGCGTCATACCGACAAAATCAACATATCCTGCTTCCAATATACGTTTTGCCTGATTTGGATCTTTGATGTTTTGCGCATGAATAACCGGCACATCCACTACTTCTTTAATGCCAGCAGCAAGATGCAGGAAAGGCTCTGGTGGGTAGCTCATATTTGGAATAACGTTCGCCAGCGTGTTGTGGGTATCACAACCCGAACCCACGACACCGAAGAAATCTAATAAACCGGTATCATTGTAGTACTTCGCAATCTGCTTAAGGTCTTCGTGACTGAGACCGTCTGGGTGGAATTCATCACCACACATACGAATACCAACAACAAAGTCACGACCAACTTCTTCGCGTACCGCTTTTAGTACTTCAATACCAAAGCGCATGCGATTCTCTAAACTACCACCCCACTGGTCGGTACGCTTATTCACACGCGGTGACCAAAACTGATCGATCATGTGCTGATGTACAGCAGATAACTCAACACCGTCTAAGCCACCTTCTTTGGCACGACGTGCGGCTTGCGCAAAATCACCAATAATGCGCCAGATATCTTCTTCTTCAATCGTTTTACACGTAGCGCGATGAACAGGCTCACGAATACCCGATGGGGACATCAAGTTCGGCCAATCACCACCATCCCAACGGGAGCGACGCCCCATGTGGGTAATCTGAATCATTATCTTACCGCCGTGCTTATGCACCGCATCAGCAAGATTTTGAAAATGAGGAATAATACGATCAGTCGATAGGTTAACTGAGCTCCACCAGCTTTGTGGGCTATCTATCGATACCACACTGGAACCACCACAGATCGACAAGCCACAACCACCTTTGGCTTTCTCTTCGTAATACTTAACATAGCGTTCAGTCGTCATTCCGCCATCGGTTGCATAAACTTCGGCGTGCGCGGTACTCACTATACGGTTACGAATAGTCAGGTTATTAATTTTTAGCGGTTCAAACAGGAGGTCAAACTGGGACATGATCGTACCCCACCTTTACAGATTAACAGGTCACACAAAGCTAACGATATTAGCCTGATGACTCGTTTCGATTTTATTATTGGCGCAGACGGTTCTTGGCTGCGTTAACTCTTTTGAAACTTAACGGCAGTTGAAAACATGAGTGATGCTTTCAACGCCCTTTTAGCGCTGGTTATAAAGGCGTTACTTCAAAGTACCCGACATCACAACCTTCTTCTGCTGCACACTGAGTCTGAATGGCTTTAGTACGCACTTCATAACCCAAGCTTTCTGCGATCTGATCCATTGCTCCGGCAAACCAGCCCGTAAACATATAATCAACTTTACGGTTCACTTTTCCGTACTGATAAACGAAGGCCGAATTTTCCAAGCGTACTTTGGCCGTACCTTTTTCAAGATCAAGTTCTTCTGTGATAAAGAAGCCCCAACCGCGCTGCGATAAACGCTTCATGTAGTGTTCAAACACATCAGCACCCGACATACCGTGTTCAGCGGCTTCTTTCTCGCACCAGTAATGCGCTGATTTATAGCCCGCTTTATAGAGAATATCGGCGTACTTCTCAGCACCAATTTCTTCTTCAATACCCATATGATTGTTCACAAAAAAGTGACGCGGCACATATAACATCGGCAGCGCATCCGTCGTCCATACTCCGGTTTCATCATTAACATCAATTGGCATTTCTGGTGCATGTACGCTCATTTCTTCTGACCTCAAAATTCTTTTTGTTTTAATTATTTATGTTAATTTTTAATGCTAACGCCACATCGCTAAGCAATGCAGCGCCAGTGTTCAGGTAATCAGGCGCCCCAAACATCCTTAAGAAGCGTGATCCAGTTTTCGCCCATAATTTTGCGCACCTGTGATTCAGAGAAACCACGACGTAACAATGCTTCGGTCAGGTTAGGAAATTCACCCACCGTGCGAATACCTTCTGGATTGATAATCTTGCCAAAACGCGTCAAACGGCGTGCATAACCTTTATCGTGAGTCAGATATTCAAAAAAGTTCTGATCTTGGCCTTGAGTAAAGTCTGTACCGATACCAATGCTGTCTTCACCAACGATGTTGTAGATATACTCAATCGCTTCCACGTAATCTTCGATGGTCGAATCAATACCGTTTTTAAGGAAAGGTGCGAACATGGTGACACCAACAAAACCACCGTGATCTGCTATAAACTTCAGTTCAGCATCTGACTTATTACGAGGATGATCTTTTAAGCCGGTAGGTAAGCAGTGCGAATACGCCACACGCTTCTTCGATTCGAGGATAACTTCTTCAGAGGTTTTAGCACCCACGTGAGACAGATCACACAAGACGCCAACACGATTCATTTCAGCAACAATTTCACGACCAAAACCAGACAGACCACCATCACGTTCATAGCAACCAGTACCTACCAGATTCTGCGTGTTGTAACACATCTGAACGATACCAACGCCGAGGTCTTTGAATACCTGCACATAGCCAATTTGATCTTCATAGGCATTCGCATTCTGAAAGCCCATCATGACGCCGGTTTTACCTTCCTGTTTAGCGCGATGAATATCTGCTGTGGTATGCACTTTAATAAGCAGGTCACTGCTGGCTTCAATCAGCTGATTCATCTCAACAACATTGTTAACCGTATTCTGGAAATTCTCCCAGAAGGAAACAGTACAGTTAGCGGCAGTCAACCCACCTTTTGACATGTCTTCGAAAAGCTCACGATTCCATTTCGCGCAAATCAGACCATCAATAACAATGGCGTCTTGGTGTAGTTCAGCAGCGTTCATTTTTTTCTATCCTTCTATCCCGGGCTTTTCGCTTATGACTCAGCCCTGATTCAATAACACCTCAACAGATACGTTTGTTGAAGTGAGGGACAGACCGAATAAATCAATCTCCCCAACATTCAGGCCAGTGTAAAATTTCACAGGGATCATCATGACGCTGGAAGCGACTCTCTTGTTACCAAAACCGTCACTTGTGATTTGTTGTGAAATAAATGCAGTTGGATTCGGGATAGATGAGAACGAGATACAACTAAGTATGAGCAGGCTTAATTATTTTTTAATGCGGACACTGCCAAAAGTGGATTCTGAGCGCGCTTGCGCTAATGCATCACTCGCCGTCGAGTCACGCTTTCCTTCCTGCTGTTGAATATTTTTCCCGTTCTCTAAGGAAGGAACAGGCTCTTCTTTGTGGGCGCCCGACAACTCGCTGTCTTGCACTTTTAATTGCCTTCTTTGCGGCAGTTCTTCCGGTGGAGCGCGCTCTATTTCAGGCGGCACATTTTGCTTCACACTTTTAGCACGCGAATTACCCGAGCGCTCTTCACTCGGAGGAACCCCCATCTGCTCTCGATAGCATTTACTAAAATGAGGAGTAGAGACAAAACCACACGCGGTAGAGACTTCAATAATAGGTAAGTTACTTTGTTTTAGTAATTGACGTGCCCGTAGTAAGCGTAATTTCAAATAGTACTTTGAAGGCGAGCACTGTAAGTATTTTAAAAACAATCGCTCTAATTGTCGTCGAGAAAGGCAGGCATAGTGTGCCAGCTCATCCATATCGATTAACTCTTCTAAATTGGCCTCCATTAAGCCCACCACTTCAACCAACTTAGGCTGTGTCGTACCAGAAACATACTGTAACGGGACTTTTTGTTTATCTGTTTCACTGCGAATACGATCGCAAATGAACATTTCCGAAATCGCTGTACACAACAAGGTTCCATGTTCTTGCTTGATCATATGCAACATCATATCAAGCGGCGCGGTTCCTCCCGTGGACGTCATCCGGTCACGATCAATACTAAAAAGACGATTAGAACAACTGACGCGTGGGAAAGCTTCTTGTAATGCAGCGATATACTCCCAATGAGTGCTGCAATCATAACCATCTAATAACCCAGCTTCTGCAAGAACATAGGCTCCGGTGCAAATCCCTCCTAATCGACAACCTTTACGGGCCTGCATCTTGAGCCAATTAAGCTGAATTTTAGAAAAAGCACGCGTAACATTAATCCCGCCAGCGACAATAACAACATCCAGTGATGCCGTATTAAGTAGACTAGAATCAGGTGTTATTCGAATGCCATCGCTGGCACTAACCGGCAGGCCTTCTTCCGTAAGAGTAAACCACTCATACAGTGTTTCCCCACTCAACTGGTTAGCCATACGTAAAGGCTCAACAGCGGAGGCTAGTGATATCATCGTAAAATTATTGAGTAACATAAACCCAATTTTTTTCGTTATGAAGGCACTACCACCTTGATTATCAGTACTCGACTCACTCATTACTAAACCCAAGCCACACCGTTAATAAGCCTACATTACGCTATCAAGAAGCTCGAATAAATGGCCCAAAGACACATAGAGCGACAAGTCAACCACACACCACTCGTTACCTAAGCTTTGCTGAAGGCTTAACTCACAAAGCACCTAGATAAAGGCAATAGAAAAGCCAGAAGCCCGAAATCCCTGGGTGAGGTTCTCTGAGTATGACGTCTCAGATCAAAAATAACCTAGGCTTCTGGTAAAAAGGGTTAAGAACCAGATAATAGCGGTCACACAGATAAGAGCCATGACTGGCGACGCCGAGACAAAGCCCATTTACGACAGGTAAAATTTAGCTACGAAGCTAAAGCGGGTTAATGCAAGATAGCACAGCAATCGCTTATCCAATTGCGTATAATCGGCGTCAACTTTCTACCAGCCAGCCTATTGTTGGAGAGTTTTAAATAAATTTTTTGTGATAAAACCAATCACCCCAGGACAGATACTATCAATGAGTGATCAACAAAATGAGCCCCAAAAGAACAACCCTCTACACGGATTGTCTCTTGAGAAAATAGTCACCGCTTTGGAAGCGCACTATGGGTGGGAGCATCTCGGACAACTGATCAACATTCGTTGTTTTCAGAGTGATCCGAGCATTAAATCAAGCTTAAAATTTCTACGAAAAACGCCTTGGGCACGCAGCAAAGTTGAAGATTTATATATAAAAACGCGTTTTTAACAGGCGAATGTTTACATTCACACGCGCTCTATAAAACTGACAACTTGTTAGCAAATCAGCTGCTTTCGCGAAAACGGTCGTGGCAACTTTTGCACTGCCTAGCGGTGTTCCCATAAGTAGACCTGAGATCATCTTTATCTTCAGCCCCTGCTTTTGATGCCAGTTCAGCCGTTGCCTTTATCAAGTTCTGCATATACTGATCAAAGCGCTCTTGCTGATACCACATTTCAGATTTCAGCCTTGTGGGTAGTTCAGTATTTTTTGTTTCGTCTATAAAGCCTTCGCCAGGCAGTTTAGATAACACAGAAACTGCCGTCGCACGGCGCTTAAACTCTGCTGCATCATAAGGGATTCGCCCCTGAATCATGGCACCCATTTTTTTAAAGTGCCAGCCCATCGCATTAAAAGCCGCTTGGCGATATTCCACGTAATCATCTGAACGCTGTTCTTGAGCATTACTCAACATAGGCAATAACAATAAACCTGCACACATTATCAATTTTTTCATTTTAGCATCGTCAATTTGTGTTAAATCTGCATACAGCTGCCTGCTAAGCAGCAATACAAAAAAAGTAAACATGAGTTGAAGCAAACGATTGAAGCATATTTGCTAGCGATTAAAAAGCCACCCTTTTAATCGCCTACTGTCATTAGCTAAATAAATAGCCTAACAACGGCCGCTATTCAGGCACAAAAAAGCGGGCATATAGCCCGCTTTTAAATACCCATCATAAATTTACTGGCTTAATTCCAGTAGTAGTTTATTCAGGCGCGCAACATAGGCTGCAGGGTCAGACAAATGCCCACCTGCGGCTAAATCTGCTTGGTCAAAGATAATAAATGCCAATTCACCAAAACGATCTTCATCAGGCTCTTGATCCAACTTCTGAATCAGAGGGTGCTCTGGGTTTACTTCAAATACGGGCTTAGAATCGGGAACAGCTTGACCCGCTGCTTCCATAATCTGGCGCATTTGAGCACCCATGTCGTAGGCATTCAATACCAAGCATGCAGGAGACTCAGTTAAACGATGTGTTACACGTACATCCGATACCTTATCTGAAAGACGTGTTTTCAAACGCTCTACAAGACCTTCTGCTTCTTTAGCGGCTTCTTCTTGTGCTTTTTTATCTTCTTCAGTTTCAGTTTCGCCCAGTTCTAATTCACCTTTAGTGACATCCTGAAGCGACTTACCATCGAAGTCGAACAAGTGGCTCATCATCCACTCATCAACACGCTCAGTCATCAATAATACTTCGATACCTTTCTTACGGAAGATCTCTAAGTGCGGGCTGTTTTTAGCTGTGTTGTAGTTTTCTGCGACAACGTAGTAGATCTTAGTTTGGCCTTCTTGCATGCGGCTAATGTATTCATCCAGTGATGTTGTTGGCTCTTCACTGTCTGTATTAGTGGATGCAAAACGCAATAGCTTCATGATTTTTTCACGGTTAGTGTAATCTTCAGCTGGCCCTTCTTTGATGACGCTACCAAACGCTTTCCAGAAAGTAGCATATTTTTCTGGCTCATTTTTAGCCAGCTTAGTTAGCATATCCAGTACGCGTTTTGTCAGTGCTGAGCGCAACTTATCAACGTTTGGATCTTTCTGTAAAATTTCACGAGATACGTTCAGTGATAGGTTATTTGAATCAACCACACCTTTAATAAAGCGCAAGTACAATGGTAGGAAAGAGTCGGCCTGATCCATTACGAAAACGCGCTGGATGTATAATTTCAGACCGCGTGGTGCATCACGATTCCACAAGTCATAAGGCGCAGTTTCTGGCACATACAACAAGCTCGTGTATTCTAGATTACCTTCTACACGGTTATGGCCAACGGTTAGCGGGTTACCAAAGTCATGCGAAATATGCTTATAGAATTCGTTATATTCCTCTTCAGAAATATCACCTTTGTTCAATGTCCACAAAGCCGTTGCGCTGTTAACTGTTTCCAGCTCCAACGGAGCAGCTACTTCTTTCTCTTCGCCTTCAGCGACCTCATCTGCAGCGCTTTCTTCACCTAAAGGTGCTTCTTGCATCATCATGACTGGCATAGCGATATGGTCTGAATATTTACGTACAAGGTTACGTAAACGCGAGCCATCAGCGAACTCTTCTTCGCCTTCTTTCAAATGCAATACGATTTGTGTACCACGTGTTTCTTTTTCAATCGTCGCAATACTGAACTCACCTTCACCAGCCGAGTTCCAATGCACACCTTCAGTGCTAGGCGTACCAGCAGCACGTGTATACACATCCACTTGCTCAGCAACAATAAATGCAGAATAGAAACCTACACCAAACTGTCCGATTAACTGGCTATCTTGCGCTTGGTCACCCGTTAGCTGGCCTAAAAAGCTCGCTGTACCCGATTTAGCAATCGTACCGAGATGTTCAACAACGTCATCGCGGCTCATGCCCACGCCGTTATCTTCGATTGTGACGGTTTTTGCTTCTGGATCAAAACTAACCGTAATTTTTAGATCACCGTCATTTTCGTAAAGATCACCATTTGAAAGTGCTTTAAAACGTAATTTTTCAGCCGCGTCTGATGCATTGGAGATCAGCTCGCGCAGGAAGATCTCTTTGTTAGAGTACAAAGAATGGATCATCAGATTAAGGAGTTGTTTTACTTCCGTCTGAAAACCAAGCGTTTCTTTCTGCGTTTCTGTGCTCATAGATACAGTACCTTATTCTCTTAGAAAAATGATTTTTTCACTTTCTGAGAGATGGGGGCACTGTTTCGCTTTTCAAGGGTATTTTTTAGATTATGTCAGCGATGAGAATGAATCGAGTAGAAAGTGCCCACGTGCAGACGCTATCGGTTGGCTTTTACGCTCTTGCCAGGCAATGATTGAGCAATTGGCTACCCGGCGCCCCTGCCGCTCCACAGTACACATAGCAAAAGTGTCTCGCTCCAACCCTGCACGCATATAATCGACCGAGAAATCTATAATTTTTGGCAGCGCTGGATGTTCCAGCTGAAGCGTCAACTGAAAGGCAGCGGTCAACTCCATAAACGACGCTATCACCCCACCATGAATCGCAGGGATAGTTGGATTTCCGATATTATCCAAGTTACGCGGTAAGCGAAAAATCATCTCTTCACCAAAACGCTCACACTGCACGCCCAAAACACCAGCATAAGGAATAAGATCAATAACAGGCTGATAATCACCGCTAGCATGCGCTTGGTTGACTCGTTTCTGTAACAGCTCCATTAAATAGTACCCTCTACACCATCAACAAGTGCTTTAAAAGCAAGATCAGTATTGCCAGCGCCAGGACGCATAAAGGTAGATATAGCATACGCGACGGGCTTACTCGGGTTTTCCTGATACACAGTCGCCCGTGTAAATAACACATTACGTGTGACGCGATAGCATTCGGCATGTGCATACATCGGCTGGCTAGTCACCGGAGCGGACATATGATCAATTCTTAAATCCAACGTTGGGCAGAGTTCGTACTCCTTTAATGCCGGAATCGTTGATAAGCTAGTGGCCGTATCCACCAGCGTTGTTAACACACCGCCATGCATATAAGTGTCTAATTCAGGACTCAGGAGCTGATCCTGTACCGGTAGAACAACGGTGACACTTTTTTCATCCGCTTTTATTACCTGCATTTGCAACTTGCGCATATGCGCCAATGAGCCAAGAAAGCGACGACATTTGCCGAGAATTTTCTCACTCATAACTTACTCTCCGTCTCGGAAGACATCATTAATATATGCAAGGTAGATGAGTTAAACTCACGACGATAGAGTATGTAAGCGATAAAGGTTGCTAAGCCCATAAAGAGTATTGGGTTAATAAACCAGCCCAAAACAGCCTGGCTAAAATAAAATGTTCTCAGACCCGTATTAAAGTTATTCGCTGCCTTAGAGGTCATCTTTGCTATTCGCTCAGCAGTGGCTTGCTTTACCTGCTGTGATGCATTCTCTTCTGGTGAAGGCGCCCCACCAATCATGACAGAAGCAAACCCGTATTGGCGTAAGCTCCATGTGAACTTAAAAAACGCATAGACAAACAGCACAATTAACAACAAGATTTTAAGTTCCCATTCTTGTCTTGTTGCCAATACCGCAAAAGGAATATCGGCAACTATACCTATCGCTTTTTCAGTTGAACCCAACACTGTCATTAAACCTGCTAAAATTAGCATGGTGGTTGATGCGAAAAAAGATACACTACGCTCAAGATTGGCGATGGCTGATGTATCAGCAATACGGTTATCACGCTCCATGACACGTAACATCCATTCTTGACGATACAGATGTAAAACGCTGGCAAGACACGGCGTTGTGAAACTTTTACTTTTAGCGTAATACATATAGCCACGAAAACAGAGTAAAAACCACGCGAGCGCCGTGAGGTTTAACCAGTTTTGTAATAAAAATGCGGAAACTTCTTCCATTTATCTCTTCCAGCGGGTGTGTAAGCACCCATTGTAGTTGAAGTGTCAGGATTCTCAATTGATCTCATCACCAACTGAAAATATCGGCCTTGGTGCCTTTTATGCCATAGCAACAGCCTTGGTCATGAGCATTGCTGCCGCTTTGATTAAATACACCGCTACACTGATCACTATCGAGATCATTGTGGCAGTACAGTATGCGATTTGCGTGGTATTTATGCTGCCTTGGCTTTTACAAAAGGGCCTTCGAGGTGTCAAAACAGACAAGCTCGGTTTGCATATTATTCGGGCACTGTGTGGCTGGGCATGTTTTTATACATATTACCTAGCCATCGCACACGTACCACTGGTTGAAGCAGCCTTACTGCGTAACGCAGCTCCTTTATGCGTTCCCTTTTTCGTATTGATAATACATAAAGTGAGCTTTGCCTGGGTCCGTTGGATTCCTATCGCTATCGGTTTTTTAGGCATTGGGCTCATCCTAAAACCCGACGGTAACTCTCTGAATATTTGGCACTTAGTAGGCTTTGGCTCTGCCATCACATTGGCAGGGTCAATTATCACAACGCGCATGCTGACGCGCACTGAGCCAACTAACCGCGTATTGTTTTACTATTTTGCTCTATCCGCAGTGGCCAGTTTGCCTTTAGCACTGCTTAATTGGCAACCCATTCCGGCAAAAGCATTATTACCAATGGCACTGATAGGCTTATCAATTTGGTTAACCATGTGGTTATACACACAAGCCTACGTTTATGCGAAAGCCTCTATTATCTCTCCGCTGAGCTATACAGGTGTGGTGTTTGCGGGGTTTTGGGGCTGGTATTTTTGGGATCAAATACCGGACTGGCTATCTTTTGCAGGTGTCGTGCTTGTAGTTGGCGGTGGAATTGGTTCTGTTGTACTAGGGTCACAAGCGGATAAGCGTCATGCGCTATCAAGTAATCTAGTCAATAAGCAACCACATTAATCACTAACCTTACACAACAAAAAAGCCCGGCTTTATCTTAAAAAACCAGGCTTTATTTTAAACGCTATCACCGACTTAAGAATGTGCTTTTAGAAACTCAGGGTCTAGTTTCAATTCATCATTGCTATTGACTGAAATACCACGCGACTTAATATCAGCAGCAATCAACTTAGCTTCATCTAAAGAGTGCATCGCTTCTGTTCCACACTGATATTCGTTTAGCTCTGGAATATCACTCTGAACTTGAACTTTTTCTACATCATCCATGGCTGCCAACCAAGCATCACCTACTTGCTTCTCGTCAGGCTGGCCAATTAAGCTCATATAAAAACCAGTACGACATCCCATTGGGGAGATATCAATAATTTCTACATTATCGCCATTAAGGTGGTCACGCATAAAGCCTGCAAAAAGATGCTCCAAGGTATGAATCCCACGCTCACTGAGAATCTCTTTATTTGGCAAGCAAAAACGCAAATCAAACACAGTGATGGTATCACCGCTCGGCGTTTGCATTGTTTTAGCTACCCGTACAGCCGGAGCGTGCATACGAGTATGGTCAACAGTAAAGCTATCAAGCAATGGCATGAACTTTCCTCAAAAAACGCTATTAGTCACTCACAATGAAACAATTATCCCAATGGAATGACTGTTTAATCAACTTATTTAATTAACTTAAAACAACATCTCGCATCACAAAAAATAGAACTAGTCTTTTGTGACACATATTTTCAAGCTTAGAAAGTCATTACGAAGAACAACTAAGGCTGATACCACCAGCCCACTCAGGCGGCTGCCCAGCATAACGAGCGTACTCATCCTTCGCATCAAAAGGGTATCGGACCACGCTCTGCAAGGTGTTTACCAAACGATAATCTCCATTGTTAGCCTCACGTATCGCCTCTTCAAGCATATAGCTACGTAATAGATAACATGGGTTTACACTACGCATCTGTTGCTGGCGATGGGTAAAACCTGTGCCTTCCTGCTCAGTACGCTGTGTATAAGCCAGCAGCCAGTCAGTCGCCGCTACAGGGTCACTAAAATGACTCAAGCACTGCTGTAGTGTTACATCATTATCAGGTTGTAAGTCACATAGATCACGTAAGAATCGATTAAGATCAATACGCTGTACGGTTGCTAAGCGAATGAACTGGTCAATCAACGCCTCATCTTCTTCTTGTTCACTCAACCAGCCTAAACGTAGACGCATTTGTTGCGTGTACGCTTTTAAATACAGGTCTTTGTATCCATCTAAAACAGCAACGAGTTCATCACGCTTAACTAGGGGTAACAAGGCTTGTGCCAAGCAAGATAAATTCCACAGCATAATATCTGGTTGGCGTTTAAAGGCGTATCGGCCCTCATAATCAGTATGGTTACTGACAAAATCCGGTTGATACTGATCCATAAATACATAGGGGCCATAATCAAAAGTCTCACCCAAGATAGACATGTTATCGGTATTCATAACGCCATGAACAAAACCGTACGCTTGCCACTTGGCAACCATCAGAATTGACCGGTCACGAATCTCTTTAAACATGCCAAGGTAAGCTGAGGCTGAATCATCAGCCTGCTTTTTACATTCAGGGAAGTAACGATCCAAACAATAGTCCGCTAACGTTTTAAGACTGTCATGCTGTTGGGTGTAGTAAAAGTGCTCAAAATGCCCAAAACGAATATGACTTTGGGTAACACGCAATACGTTAGCGCAAGGTTCCATCCCTTCACGCATGGTGTACTCTTCGCTACCGACAAGACACAGCGCTTGTGTTGTGGGAATACCCAGCCCCTGCATTGCAGCACTAATCAAATATTCACGGATACTTGAACGCAACACTGCACGACCGTCGCCAAAACGAGAGTAAGCGGTTTTACCTGCGCCTTTAAGATGCAGATCCCAACGCTCACCTTTGCTGTTGAGCACCTCGCCTAATAACAAGCCACGACCATCACCTAAGTTTGGATTATATTGGCCAAACTGGTGCCCCCCATACTTCATCGCGAGAGGCTCACTGCCCTGTAAAACATCACCGCCACCAAAGAAACGCGCTAAATCAAATGGCTGTACTGAACACGAGTCTAAGTCCAGTATTGTGGCTACATCAGGATTAAAACTAATGAGATGCGCGTTCTTTAATCCGCTAGGATTTACGCGATGATAGAAATTATCAGGAAAATCAAGATAAGCATTCTCCAGTGTTAATTCGCTTATTGTTTTTAACATGCCTCGCTTCATAGCAGCCTTCATTCTTAACGCCATCGTCTGTCTACATCTTTTACTGGACATACCATAGCATTTTACTCAACTACTAGCATCACAGATTCTTGCTAACGCCTAAGTACAATAAAACGATTCAGTTAACAGCCTTTATTTTCAAAGGCTTTTACCTCAAACTGATAGAAAGTCCATTGAAGTATTATTGCTATGTTTATAGAGTTTTCCGATCTGTTCTGGTTCACCCTGATTTGCCTTTGCCTCTGGTATTGGTGGTCAGCACAACAAGTGAGAGAAATTGCACTCAATGCAGCTCGAAAACGCTGTAAAGAGATGTCATTACAGTTATTGGATGAAAGTGTCAGTTTAAGAGCGCTCTGGTTAAAGCGAGATGACAATGGACAAATTAGAGTATGGCGGCGCTATATATTTGAATTTTCCTCAACAGGTGAGGACCGCTACCAAGGTAAAGTGATTATGCTAAGCCTGCGTATTACACATGTAGAACTCGAACCGCATCGCCTCAGCGAGTGATGCGGTATTCAACTAACGCTCTTGCCGACAAGTACTAACTAGGTTCAATAGGGTTATTTTCAGCATCTTCTTGATCATAACCCTCTTCATCTTCTTCTAAATCTTCGACTTCATAGACATTTTCTGCGGCATCATCGTAATCAAATGCACCTAAAAAAGTCATATACTGATCTTTTTCTACACCCGAAATTTTGAGGCTATATTCAACCTCAAACAACATGATGATCCAGCTAACTTCTTCAAGCTTTTTCTTTCTTGCCTTACTCATCAAGGTTTCTATATATGAAGTAGAAAACGAGCACTCGCCTGCCGCCACTTCAATACTAACTCGCCCCTCTTCAGCACCATTAGTTTCTAAGTTTTCAGGCATGAAATTTTTAAGATTGAAGTTTTTAGACCACGTATTAACCGCTCGGGTATTATTTTTACTAAATGTCTCTTCAAAATAATCATCAGGGACATCTGCATAAGGATGTTGTGATGCCCATACTGACACTTTATATTTCTTAGTAAAGTCGTGGCCTTTATCAGCTTTAACCGGTTTTTTTCTTGCCTGTTTATCTGTCACATTACCTTCCTAAATAGCTAACAAAAGGGCTCACTATAGCCCCTGCCAAAGTGTATTCATCTACTGCTTACTTATATGTATCTCTTGCTGCGTTGCGGGCAAGTTATCCATCAAACTTACCACTCTTGCCGTTATATACATAGTTAGCACTACCGCTGCCGTAAAAGCATACAGGCCAAAGCGCATCTCTACACTCGCTATCGCCCCCAGTTTAACGGCCACCACCAATATCGCCACAACAAAAACATCTAACATCGACCACTTCCCAAACAGATGCATCCAGTGCAAATACCTATCTAGATGCACCCCACTCTGCTGCCTGGCACTCAACAACTTATACAGAACCCCCATCTTTAACAGCGGTAATACAACGCTAAACCCCGTAATCACCATAAATAAGAAGTACTGCTGTTCTTGTAATAAACCCAAAGCACCACTTAGCACTGAGAAGGTGTTTTCCAACAATAAAAACTTCGTCATTGTAATAATTGGCGTTACCAGTCCCGCAATAAAAACAACCAGCGTAATGGCTAATAATATTCGTAGTCGGCGGGTTTCAACTGAAAAAAGGGTCGCTATGTTGATGTTGATGCTTCCTGTAAGTAAATAAATAATTGAGAAGAATAGAAAGTTTCTCTTGGCGTGATCATTTTTTGATATTTTAACGGGTTATGGAGATACGAACCAGAAAGTGCTAGGAATAACCTAACGCAAGAAACGTTACATGATAGAACTACTGATAAATTTTCATCTCTGGATTGAATGGTATATTCTTATGCTAACTACCATGAAAAATCATAGGTTTATTGTTGAATGCTGACCTCTATAGAGATCAAAAACTACAAATCTGCCCAAGACCTAAAACTAAATTTAGGCCGAGTGAATGTATTTATCGGTGAAAACGGCTCAGGGAAGAGTAATATCCTTGAAGCAATTGGGTTAGCCTCTGCAGCCAGTGCATATAAATTAGATAATGAATTTTTATCAAGCAGAGGCATCAGAGTTACATCAGCTGACTTAATGAAGTCATGTTTTGAGGCAAATCAATCGAGTGATCCCATTACATTAACAGTATTTTTTGACCGACTCAAAAATGACGAGTGGACAAAGTATATTCTTACAAATGATCTGAAGGCCTATTCAAAATGGGAATGCGAAATTGAGTCGAATACTCTTGAGATAGATTCTGACGACCCAATATCAGAGTTTAATTCTTATTTTAAAGAACTCCTAAGCTTTCAAAAGAAACGAGATACACTGAAAATACATGGCTCTATTGACGATAAGGGTTTAGAGAAAGAGATAAAACAGTCTCGTAATGTTATGCAAAACTACCTCGTTAAACTAAGAAAGTCACAAGAAAAAAACAACTTTGCCAACAATTACGTTATTTATTCACCCGAGAACTCTGCATTAAGGAATTTTTACAAAGAAGGTCAAATTGAACCGTTAGGCATTAATGGTGAAGGCTTGCTAAAGCTTCTTAAAGTGCTGCATGAAACAGACCCCGAAGTATTTTCAATAATCGAAGAGAAACTCAAGCTTTTTGGTTGGTTTGAATCTATTAAAGTACCAACATCACTATCTAATGACGATGACAAAATTGAAATTAAAGATCGTCATATCAATAAAGTATTTGACCAGAGAAGTGCAAATGAAGGCTTCCTTTTTGTTCTTTTTTATACTGCCCTTTTTGTATCAACGGACACACCATCTATATTTGCGATTGATAATATTGACGCGTCACTAAACCCCAAGCTATGTACGAAAATCATAAAAGATATTTCCGAATTAGCTAAGCGCTTCGACAAGCAAGTATTACTTACCACACACAACCCAGCGATTCTTGACGGATTAGACCTAAATGACCGTGAGCAAAAACTCTTTGTAGTGAACCGCTCTAAAGTAGGCGCCACTCGCTGTAAAGAAATATCTATAGAAAATAAACCAAAGTCAGCTTCTGACGAACCTTTGAAGATGTCTGAGGCGTTCTTGCGTGGTTATCTCGGCGGCCTCCCTAAAAGTTTTTAGATGAGAGTTAATAAATATGGATTTCGGGTTAGCCTGTGAAGGAATTACAGATCACGTCGTAATTGAAAACATTTTATGTGGTTTTTTCGAAGAAGATATCACTGATAATATTGCTTACCTACAACCTCCGCTGGACGAAACTGATAGTAAGCAGCTTGATTTCGGAGGTTGGAATCAGCTAATAAGTTATCTATCAGGCCAAACGTTTCGAGAAGACGTACTGAACCAAAAATATATAATCATCCAAATAGATACTGATATATCACAAGAAAAAGGCTTTGACGTACCCTTTTATGATGAAGATAACAAAGAGCTGGCAGTCGATGAATTAATTAACCGTGTCATTATCAGGCTTGAACAAGCTATCGATTTTGGCGAAGCAAGGTTTTCTGATTTACATCGCGACAAAATCATCTATTGTATCTGTGTTCATTCTCTGGAATGTTGGATATTAGCCCACTATTTAAAAGCGAGACCCAGTAGCACAAAAACAAAAGGCTGTTTTAACAAGCTCAAACGTGAGTTGGCCAAAAGCAAACGCAACCCTGTTTTGACAAAAGATAAAGACACCTACGACCACATAAGTATGCCTTTTTATAACTCTAAAAAAGCAATCGAAAGTGCGGCAAGCAATGATATAAGTATGGACATTTTCATTCGAAAATTAGAAGCCATTACCTACCCATAGGATATGTTCCAAATTACATTCATTAATAACCTGCTCAATTAATTCAACCTTCGAGAGGGCAGCTATAATGAATCACCAATATCCGACCTACGACCTGTTAGTCATAGGTGGTGGTATCAACGGCGCGGGGATCGCCGCTGATGCATCAGGCCGCGGTTTAAAGGTAATGTTATGCGAGATGAATGACCTAGCCTCGGCAACGTCTTCTAGCAGCAGCAAACTCATTCATGGCGGCTTACGTTATCTTGAGCACTATGAGTTTCGACTCGTAAAAGAGGCGCTTGCCGAGCGTGAAGTATTGCTAAAAAAAGCACCTCATATTATCTGGCCACTGCGCTTTTTATTGCCACACCAACCACACTTGCGCCCAGCATGGATGATTAAAGCGGGGCTTTTTCTGTATGACCATCTAGCCACTCGTACCACATTAGGCGCTTCTGAAAGCGTTGATTTTGGAACTGACAGCCCTCTCAACTCAGAAATGAGGCATGGTTTCGAATATTCTGATGGCTGGGTAGATGATGCACGCTTAGTGGTTTTAAATGCGGTAGCGGCACACGATGCTGGTGCTTGCATTAAAACTCGTACTCGCTGCATAAAAGCTAAGCGTAGAGCTGATCACTGGGTAGTCACGTTACAAAACACGCTTAACTTAGAGCGATACACCGTTGCAGTAAAAGCCCTTGTTAATGCCACAGGACCTTGGGTAAGCGAGCTGCTTACAAATGATGTTATACAACTACCCCCTTCAACTGACTCTGCATCAAAAAAAATTCGCTTAGTAAAAGGCAGCCACATTATTGTTCCCAGGATACACGATGCTCCTGAAGCATTTATTCTACAAAACAAAGATGAGCGCATAATTTTTGTAATCCCTTTTGAGGATAAGTATTCACTTATTGGCACAACCGATGTCGAGTACGAGGGGGATCCTTCAAAGGTTTCTATTAGCAAGGCAGAAATTGATTACCTCATCACAGTGACAAATGAATACTTCAAAACCCCGATAAGTGCTAACGATATAACGTGGAGCTACTCCGGCGTACGGCCTCTTTTAGACGATGATGAATCTGATTCAGCCCAAGCCGTTAGCCGTGATTACAGCTTTGAGATCGATACCACAGGAGGTGGTGCACCTTTACTCTGTGTATTTGGAGGGAAAATCACTACCTATCGAAAACTGGCTGAAGCTGCCGTCAATACACTCAGTGATTTTTTCAATGCGGTAGGCCCAGCCTGGACAGAAAACGCACACCTACCTGGCGGTGGCTTTGAGGATCATACTTCGCTTTCAAATGAGATGCAGCGACAATACACTTGGCTACCTGATGAGCTGCGCAATCGCTATGTGCGTACCTACGGCACACTTGCCTATACTTTTTTAAGTAACACGACTTCATTAGAAAATTTAGGTGAGTGCTTTGGCGCAAATTTATATGCCGCAGAGGTCGATTACCTCATCAAGTATGAATGGGCATTATCTACTGAAGATATACTTTGGCGTAGAACTAAACTGGGGTTGAGCCTCAGTGAAATAGAGGTAAACCGCCTCGGCGAATACTTAAAAGTACGGCATAGTCATAAAGAGTCTTAGCCATAAAAATCTCCAATCGTAAAAAGCTTCAATCACAAGGGACCGTGCGGTCTTTCGCCCAGTGACGTAATGAGGCTATCTGCTCAGACATTACGATAGATAATGGCCGCGTTTTACGAAGCTCATTCATCAACAATTCCTGTGAAAATGGAACGCCTTGAGCATGTGCAGAGTAATATGCCGAGATCACTGACTGCTCAATTTCAGCACCCGAAAAGCCTTCACTAATCTCAACTAAACGCGCAAAATCAAACAACTCAGGCGATTGCTTTTGGCGCTTCAAATGAATATCAAAAATGGAAAAGCGCACTTCAGCAGTGGGTAAATCAACAAAGAAGATCTCATCAAAACGGCCTTTACGTACCAACTCAGGAGGAAGCGCCGTAATATCATTCGCCGTTGCCACTAGAAATACAGGTGCTTTTTTCTCGGCCATCCATGTTAATAAGGTAGCCAAAACCCGCTTAGCAGGGCCACTATCATCACCCCCGCTAACAATGCCTTTTTCTATTTCATCCAGCCATAAAACACAGGGGGACATCACTTCTGCTGTTTTTAAGGCATGTCTGATATTTTTCTCTGTTTCACCATAATATTTGTTATATAAGGAGCCAAAGTCTAAACGTAGTAGTGGTGCCTGCCATACTCCAGCGACTGCTTTTGCCGCCAAGCTTTTACCGCAACCCTGTACCCCCAGCAATAGAACGCCCTTAGGGGCAGGCATATGCGCGACCTGAGCATCGCCTGTGAAAAATGCCTTACGCTCACTCAACCATGTTTTGAGACGAGCAAAACCTGCGACATCTGAAAACTTGGCGGTATCATATTCAAAATTCAAATTCCCATCATCGCTAAGCAGCTCATATTTAGCTTGCGTCACGCTCGGTATATCACTGTGTGTAATCGCACCATCATCATAGATTGCGTTGCGCGCTAATCGCCTGGCATCCATGTGTGATAATCCTGTGAGATTGCTAACTAATAATCCCAAAGTTTGATTATCAGTCTGTACTCTTTGGCCACTTTGTTGCGTCCATTGACGCGCCTCTTCCCTAACAATTTGCTCTAATTCAATTTTATTCGGTAATGACATTTCCAGTTTTGCACTGAGTTTTCGAAGCTCTACTGGGATTTCAAATGCATGACTAATGAGAATTAATGTATGACCTAGACGCTCAAAATTAAGTGCTATATCTTTGAGTAAACGCACATGCAAGGGGTCATCAATAAAAGGATGAAAGTCAGCCAATACATACACGCCTGATACACGAACAGACTTAATATGCCCCAGAGCATCGGTCGGCTTAGAAAAAAGCTTTTGTGCGGCCATCGGCTGATCAAGGCGTTCAAACCCTTCTGTTAAACTCCATTTAAAGATAGGTCGCTGCAATACTGCACGCATTCCTGTAATCATCGAAAGCGCTTGGTTCTCTTCATCTGTTTCAATAACGATCAAAGGTGTACGCGATTTAACAAGAAGCTCGATCTGGTGCTGGCTCATTAATAAAGTCTCAATTATCAACTGAACAGGTTATTTGTTAGGCTTTCTTTGACAAACTATTCATTAATAGAACGGATCGGTTTAACACGGCGGCTTTCTACAACTTCAACTTCCTCATTTTCAATCAACTCATTCTCATTGTTTTCCTGCGTTACTTGAATGCTTCCCAACGCTTCATCAAGCGGCTCTAAAGGCTCAGTAAGTATCGTATTACTTCCCGGTAACGGATCACCCCAGCAAACAATGTTGTGATAATTAAAGCCCTTTTCCAGCATCGGCTTGATCACCTTGAAATAAGGTGACACATCAAAATCTCTTGGTGTAAATAAACTAGAATGGCGACTGTAGAGCATTCGCTCTCTCTGGCCGATCTCCTCGCCAGTGATGACCGATGGAAGTATAGGATAGTGCACAGACTGAAAAGCTTCCGCTATTAGTGAAGAACAAATAGCGCGCGTTGGGTCTCCACTGCCCAACTGGAGTAACTTTCTGCGCCACCGAGTGGGAACTGGAGGAGTAGGAAAAAGGTAGCGGGCTAAATCAAAGATATTTTTGCGATCGTATTGATCACCTAAACGCGAAATCAAATACGTAATAACATCATCAATTTCATGCGCTGAAAGGCCTGATGGCCGACAAATACGGGTATGTTGGTCATAATAGACACTTAAAGGGATAGCTCTTACGCCTTCAATAATATCGGCTTCAATTAAGGTTCTGGCTTCATCAGGCTGATCCATTAAATCCATACTATCGCCAATGTATACCGCCGCATGAGACCACGTCGACTGCGTAAGATACTTAATCGCTGTACTCACACGGCTGGTGCCCTCTACCAGCAACACATCACCTTTCTTAATGCTCGATGCCAATCTTTCAGGTGAACTGGTAGCTACAAATGTATTGTCGTCTCGTGGAGCCGATAAATACTCAGCCAGCATAGATCCAACATTTTCCAACATAGGCCGCATAATATCTCCGTATATAGTATTACCCGATACTTATTAGAGTATAGACTCTAGCCCCCTGTTCAATGAACTTTACTAACAGATAGTTTTCTAATAATGCAGACCAAAAGAGGACAGATAAATTACTACTATAGATAAGATGTCTAGCATTATGCGCTACTTAACCTGGTTAATTGCACTAGCCCTGCTGACCATGCTGTTTAATAATTGGTTAGATAAACAACAAAACCCTAATGCGGCGCTCGCCTCGGTTAATGTTGATATAGACACTCCAGTTATCCTTAAAAGAAACAGACAAGGGCACTATATTGCATCAGGGCTTGTGAATGAGCAGCCCGTGGTTTTTTTGCTAGATACTGGCGCTACCGTCATTAGTATTCCTGAAAATATAGCAGCGCAGATGGGGCTAAAAAAAGGACCTGAAGTACAGGTTGGTACAGCCAACGGGTCAATTAAAGTTTACTCAACTCTATTAGACAGCGTACAGCTCGGACACATCGTACTAAAAAATGTAAGAGGCCATATAAACCCTTATATGAACGGTCAAACAGCCTTATTAGGAATGAGCTTCCTTAAACACCTTGAATTACAACAGTCGGGTGACACATTGAAATTAAATATTCCAAACTAGCTCTCTTCCCCACAAAAAACCTACAAAATGAAAGCGAGTACCTAAACATCATTTTGTAGGGTCTGAAGATAGCAGTAGTCGCATGGTCCACAGGCCGACAAGTGGTCCAGGAAGCATCAGCCAGGCAACATAATTACCTATATAGGAGTACAGCATCGTCGTTAATGAGATAGAGAAAATAGTCATCAAAAACCCAATGCTATTCATCAAAGATAAAGCGCTACCCAAATACTCCTTAGGACAAGTCGCTGCCGCCAACGCCGAGTACTGAGCTGAATCTGCAATCACTGTAGCCCCCCATATCAATAACAAAGCCAGAACAACAAAAAGGCTAAATTCAGCAAAAAACGGCCAAATAAAACAGATTAAACCTGAAATAAATAACATCAAATAAGCCGTTTTAGCACTACCCCACTCACGACTTAAGAGCCCAGCGATTAAACAGCCCGGCATACCTATAGCGACGATAATGAAAGAGACCCACGGCGCGTAGTATAAAGAAAAATCAGCTTGCTCAAGTGTTGCTAAAACAATCACAGGAAGCAATGTCCAAAAAGCATAGAGCTCCCAACAGTGTCCGAAATAAGCCAATGCAGCTGCCCGGAACTCAGGCACTTTAAAAGCCGCCAGTGCTTTGCCTTTCATCACTAATGCTGAACTTGCAGGAAGATGTTGTCCTTCACCTAGACGATAAATCATAACAGCAGAAACAAGTGCCAATAATGATGCCCCTAACACAACCCACTGCCAATCAAAACCACTACTCATGCCTCGCATAGCATGAGGCAAACTTGTGCCTAACGTCAGCATTCCCACGAGCCACGCAAGCGCATGACCCGTTTTATTCGGCACCCAGCTAACGACTAATTTCATACCCAAAGGATAAATACCCGCAAGGCAAACACCGGTTAAGAACCGCCATAACAACGCAGAAGAAAAACTGCCTTCAGAGACAATAAAAAGCGCATTAAATACAGCCCCTAATACAGCGCTAATAGTAAAAATACGACTGGCACGGTAGCGATCAGCCAGGCCACTAAAAGCAACAAACAGTGTGCCTATAATAAAACCCAATTGCACTGCACTTGTTAGATAGCCCAGTTGATCAAGCGAAAGTGCCCAATCGAGCATAAGAGCGCTGGCTACACCATTTGGCGTAAACCACAAAGAAGTACCCAATAGCTGAGCAATAACGATAATACTTAAAGGAGAGTTCACGTACAGGGCCTGAAAAACAGCAAATAATAATCAGCTCACAATAACGCAAAAAGGCAGCCGAAGCTGCCTTTTATATGCAAGACGAACTTACCAGCCAGTAACGTCAGATAGCGCTTTGCCGATATCAGCTAAAGAGCGAACTGTTTTAACGCCAGCATCTTCAAGTGCTGCAAATTTCTCATCAGCAGTACCTTTACCGCCAGAGATAATTGCACCAGCATGACCCATGCGCTTACCTACAGGCGCAGTAACACCGGCAATGTAAGAAACAACAGGCTTAGTCACGTTTGCTTTAATATAAGCAGCCGCTTCTTCTTCAGCAGAACCACCGATCTCACCGATCATAACGATCGCTTCAGTCTGTGGGTCATTCTGGAACATTTCCAGAATATCAATGAAGTTAGCGCCAGGAATAGGGTCACCACCAATACCTACACAAGTAGATTGGCCGAAACCTGCATCAGTAGTCTGCTTAACAGCTTCATACGTCAATGTACCAGAGCGAGAAACGATACCCACTTTACCTGGCAAGTGAATATGGCCAGGCATGATACCGATCTTACATTCACCCGGAGTGATAACACCTGGGCAGTTAGGACCGATTAGACGAACGCCTAGTTCATCACACTTCACTTTGCACTGCAGCATATCCATAACTGGAATATGTTCAGTAATACAAACGATCAGCTTGATACCAGAAGTAGCCGCTTCAAGAATTGAATCTTTACAAAATGCAGCAGGAACGTAGATAACGGATGCATCAGCACCTGTCACGTCAACTGCTTCTTGAACTGTATTAAATACAGGAAGACCTAAATGCTCAGTACCGCCTTTACCCGGTGTAACACCACCGACCATTTTAGTACCGTAAGCAATCGCTTGCTCAGAGTGGAAAGTACCCTGACCACCGGTGAAACCCTGACAGATAACCTTAGTATCTTTATTAATCAGAATGGACATTATTACTTACCCCCCGCAGCTTTAACTGCTTGCTGAGCAGCATCTGTCAGACTGGTAGCAGCAATGATATCCAAACCAGACTCAGCTAGGCGCTGTGCACCCAACTCAGCATTGTTACCTTCTAAACGTACAACAACTGGTACGGTTACACCTACTTCTTTAACAGCACCGATGATACCTTCAGCAATCAGGTCACAACGTACGATACCACCAAAGATGTTAACCAAAACGGCTTTAACTTTATCGTCAGCCAGAATGATTTTGAACGCTTCAGTAACACGTTCTTTCGTTGCACCACCGCCAACATCAAGGAAGTTAGCTGGGAAACCACCGTGTGTCGCTACGATATCCATTGTACCCATAGCCAAACCAGCACCGTTCACCATGCAACCGATAGTACCATCGAGTGCAACATAGTTAAGGTCCCAAGTAGCAGCGTGAGCTTCACGAGCATCTTCCTGTGAAGGATCGTGCATTTCCTGAAGATCTTTATGACGGTAAACAGCGTTGCCATCGATAGCAATTTTAGCATCTAGACAATGCAGATTACCGGCATCAGTAATAACAAGAGGGTTGATCTCAAGTAACGCTAGATCTTTCTCTTCAAACATTTTAGCCAGACCTAGGAAGATCTTGGTAAACTGCTTAATCTGGTCACCCTTCAAGCCTAGTTTGAAAGCCAGTTCGCGTGCCTGGTATGGCTGCGCACCAGTCAAAGGATCAACCGTAGCTTTTAAGATTTTTTCTGGTGTTTCTTCAGCCACTTTCTCGATTTCAACACCACCTTCAGTAGAGGCCATGAAAACGATACGACGTGAAGAACGATCAACAACAGCACCCAAATATAGCTCTTCAGCGATATCAGTACATGTTTCAACCAGTATTTTAGTGACAGGCTGACCATTAGCATCAGTCTGGTAAGTTACTAGGTTTTTACCTAGCCAATGAGCAGCGAATTCTTTTGCAGCTTCTGGTGTTTCAACCAGTTTAACTCCGCCCGCTTTACCACGGCCACCTGCGTGAACCTGAGCTTTTACAACCCATTTGTCACCGCCGATTTTGTTAGCTGCTTCTACTGCAGCTTCTGGAGTGTCTACCGCGTAACCTTTGGATACAGGCAGACCGTATTGAGCAAACAATTGTTTGCCTTGGTACTCGTGAAGATTCATGCTCTAGTCCGTTGTGTTGTCTCTGATTATTCTGGGTCAGCCAAAACTGACCCAGCCCACAGGTCTTACGACAAGTTCTCGCTAATTTAGCCGGGTACATCACCCGGCCAAAACTTTAAAAACGTTTTTAATAGTGTACTAAATTAGCGCTTTTTACGATTAGCAATATGTATTGCATGGTTGTCTACTGCCAATGCGGCTTCATGCACAGCTTCACTCACGGTTGGGTGAGCAAATACCATTAACTGTAGATCTTCTGCACTTGAGCAGAATTCCATTGCAATACCACCCTGAGCAATAAGCTCAGATGCAATCGCGCCGACCATATGAACGCCTAAAATACGATCAGTTTCTTCATCTGCAATGATTTTAACAAAACCATCTGTCGCATTAGAAGCCATTGCACGACCAGAAGCCGCAAATGGGAATTTACCAACCTTAATTTTAACGCCTTCGGCTTTAAGTTCTTGTTCTGTTTTACCAACCCACGCTAATTCAGGGTAAGTGTAAATAATGTTAGGGATCACATCGTAGTTCATAGCCGCTTTGTGACCAGCAATGATATCTGCAACCATAACACCTTCTTCAGAAGCTTTATGTGCCAGCATAGGGCCACGTACAGAGTCACCTATCGCATAAACGCCAGGGACACCTGTATGGCAAGATTCATCAACAAAGATGAAACCACGCTCGTCCAGCTTCACACCGCTATCACCCGCCAGTAGACCTGAAGTCTGCGGACGACGACCTACCGCAACAATCAACTTATCAACAACAAGCTCTTGTTCACCGTTAGCGTCTGTGTACTTAACTTTGACTTCTTTACCGTCAATGATCTCTGTGCCAGTACAACGAGCATTCAGCTTAATATCTAAGCCTTGTTTACCCAGCAACTTCTTAGCTTCTTTAGAAACATCTTTATCAGCAAGAGACAAGAACCCATCCATTGCTTCAAGCACTGTCACTTCAGAACCAAGACGAGCCCAGATTGAGCCCATTTCTAGACCAATAACACCTGCGCCAATAACACCCAAACGCTTAGGTGTTTCATTGATATCCAATGCACCGGCATTATCAAGAATCAGACCTTCCGTAAGTGGTGCTGGCGGAATCTCTACAGGAACGGAACCTGATGCCAAAATAACATTTTCAGCATCATAAACAGATACAGAACCATCAGCAGCAGTGACTTCTACCTGCTTGTTAGCTAACAACTTACCCATACCAGAAAGTGTTGTTACACCATTGGCTTTAAACAGCCCCGTAATACCACCGGTTAAGTTTTTAACGATAGTATCTTTGCGAGATACCATTTTCTTAACATCCATTTGAACATCAGATGTTTGAATTCCGTGAACATCGAAGTCATGTGAAGCTTCATGGAATTTATGCGTAGACTCCAACAATGCTTTTGAAGGAATACAACCAACATTCAAGCAAGTACCACCTAATAAAGTCGCACCTTTATCATCAACCCACTTCTCAACGCACGCAGTATTCAGACCTAGCTGTGCAGCACGAATGGCAGCAACATATCCACCAGGACCGGCACCAATTACGATAACATCAAATTTTTGTGACATGTGTCTTTCCTATTCTCACGTTGGTTACAGGGTTGAAATTACACATCAAGGAGAATGCGAGCAGGATCTTCCAGCAGACTCTTAACAGTAACAAGGAATTGTACCGCCTCTTTGCCATCAATCATACGATGGTCGTATGACAATGCCAGATACATCATTGGAAGAATGACAACTTCACCGTTCACAGCCATAGGGCGATCCTGGATTTTGTGCATTCCCAGAATGGCAGTCTGTGGTGGATTAAGAATAGGAGTAGACATAAGTGAGCCGAATGTTCCGCCATTAGTGATAGTAAAAGTACCACCTTGCATATCGTTCAGACCCAATTTTCCGTCACGGCCGCGCTTACCGAAATCAGCAATGGTTGCTTCAATATCAGAAAGCCCCATACCGTCAGTATCACGAAGAACAGGAACCATCAGACCACGATCAGTTGATACAGCTACACCGATATCTTGGTAGCCATGATAAACCATATCGTTACCGTCAATAGACGCGTTTACAGCAGGGAAACGTTTTAGCGCTTCAGTGACAGCTTTCACGAAGAAAGACATAAAACCAAGACGTGTTCCGTTATGAGTTTTTTCAAACAACTCTTTATATTGCTTACGCAGATCCATAACAGGTTTCATGTTAACTTCATTGTAAGTAGTCAACATCGCCGCTGTTTGCTGCGCTTCAACCAAACGCTTAGCGATAGTGGCGCGTAAACGTGTCATAGGAACACGCTTCTCTACACGCTCACCTGGAGCAACGTTTACTGCAACAGGTGCTGGTGCAGCGGCTTTCGTTGCTGCGGGTGCAGCAGCAGCGGGTGCGCCAGATTTCATGAAGTTCAAAACATCTTCTTTTGTAATGCCACCATTTTTACCCGTTCCTGGGATTTGGTTTGCATCAAGATTGTTTTCATCAATCAACTTACGTGCAGCAGGACCCACTTTATCTGAATCACCGGCTTCAGTAGAAGCAGCTTCAGCGGTAGGCGCGGCAGCAGATGCAGCAGCACCGGCTTCAAAAACCGCAATAACTTCATCGCTAAGAACGGTATCGCCTTCGCCTTTAAGAATTTCTTTAATAACACCGTCTTGTGGTGCTACAACTTCCAAAACTACTTTATCTGTTTCAATATCTACAATCAGGTCATCAGCAGAACATGCTTCACCTGGTTGTTTATGCCAAGTCGCAACAGTACCGTCGGCAACCGATTCAGGAAATGTAGGGGCTTTAATTTCGATGGACATTTCTATTCCTTATATGCTCAAAAAGCTGCCCCTATTTTGGGCAGCTTAGTCATTAACCGTTGATTGCTTTATTTACTAGTGTTTCTTGCTGCTCAACATGCACAGAGATATAACCAACCGCTGGTGCTGCAGATGCTGGGCGACCAACACCTTCCAATGTGAGAGAAGAATCATGCTTATGAAGAACATGGCGCATATGGTGTTGCGTGCAATACCATGCTCCTTGGTTCATAGGCTCTTCCTGACACCAGACTACCGAATCTAGATTGGTATATTCTTTGATTGTTTCAGCCAGATCTTTTTCAGGGAACGGGTAAAGTTGCTCAATACGAACAATCGCAACATTATCGTTCTCAAGTTCAGCACGACGATTGTAAAGGTCATAATAAACTTTACCTCCACACAGAACCAAACGTTTCACATTTTTCGGTTCCTGTGCATCCACTTCTCCAATCACTGGAAGGAATGTACCTTCTGCCAGCTCTTCTAAAGTAGATGTAGCCTGTTTATGGCGCAGCAAGCTCTTCGGTGACATAACCACCAACGGCTTACGCAGAGGACGCACAACCTGACGACGCAACAGATGATAAATCTGTGCAGGAGTAGTCGGTGTACAAACCTGGATATTATGTTCAGCCGATAGCTGCAAGAAGCGCTCTAAACGTGCAGATGAGTGCTCCGGCCCCTGCCCTTCAAAACCATGTGGCAATAGTAACGTCAAACCACATAGACGCTGCCATTTATGCTCACCACTGGTAATAAACTGATCAATTACAACCTGGGCACCGTTGGCGAAATCACCAAACTGAGCTTCCCAAATAACCAATGCGTTTGGCATGGTAGTCGAGTAACCGTATTCAAATGCCAATACAGCTTCTTCTGACAAGTAAGAATCATGCAAGGTAAGACGCGGCTGGTCAGATGATAAGTTCTCTAACGGCAAGTATGTTTCCTGCGTCTTCTGGTCATGCAATACAGCATGACGATGCGAGAACGTTCCACGACCAACATCCTGACCGGTTATACGTACAGGGTGCCCTTCAGCAAGAATAGTGGCATAAGCAAGTGACTCTGCCATACCCCAGTTCAGCTCCATTGCGCCCGCTGCCATTCGCTTACGGTCATCATAGATTTTCTGAACCTGGCGCTGCACAGAGAAACCTTCAGGAGTTTCACAAATCTGTGCACCAATTTCTTGAAGCAACTTGATATCCACACGAGTATCACACTCGAAGGACCATTGGTGCCCCAAATATGGCTGCCAATCAACAAACAACTCAGAGTTAGGCTGCTGCACTAAAGACTGAACAACATGCTCACCGTTTTCTAGCAATTTACGGTACTCAACTTCTTGTAACTTGCTTTCTTCAGCAGTGATGACACCTTCGCTGATAAGCTGAGTGGCGTATAAATCACGCGTTGTTTTCTGCTTTTTAATCTGCGCATACATTAACGGCTGAGTACCAGATGGCTCATCAGCTTCGTTATGGCCACGACGGCGATAACAGAACAGATCAATTACAACATCTTTCTTAAATTCGTTACGGTAATCCAATGCAACCTGCGTCACAAAACGCACAGCTTCAGGATCATCACCGTTAACATGGAAGATAGGTGCCTGAATCATTTTTGCAACATCGGTTGCATATTCAGTCGAACGCGAATCTTCTTTTTTGTTCGTAGTAAAACCCACTTGGTTATTAATCACAAGATGGATGGTACCACCGGTTTTATAGGCGCGAGTTTGAGACATCTGGAATGTCTCCATCACAACACCTTGGCCGGCAAACGCTTGATCACCATGAATATTGACAGGAACAACCGACGTTCCTATAGGGTCACTACGGCGATCCTGACGAGCACGAACAGAGCCTTCAACTACAGGCGCAGAAATCTCTAAGTGAGATGGGTTAAATGCCATCGCAATATGAACTTCACCACCGGCAGTCATGACATTAGAAGAAAAACCTTGGTGGTATTTAACATCACCCGATGTTTCTAGCGTCTTCTTACCTTCAAACTCACTAAACAACTCAGCTGGATTTTTACCAAAAATATTAACCAGCGTATTCAAGCGCCCACGGTGAGCCATACCAATGACTACTTCTTTGGCACCCTGCTTACCCGCGCGTTGAATCAACGTATTTAATGAAACAATCAGTGATTCACCACCCTCTACACCAAAACGCTTAGCGCCGGCATAACGTGAACCTAGATATTTTTCCAGACCTTCTGCAGCCGTCAAACGCTCCAGAATCATCTTTTTCTTGCCAACTTCCACCTGCGGATGAGAACGCACAGGCTCAAGACGTGACTGAATCCAACGCTTTTCTTGCGTATCGACGATATGCATGTACTCAGCACCTACTGTCGCACAGTAAGTTTTTTTAAGATCAGCAAGAATATCTTTAAGCGGTGCTTCATCAGGACCGAAGAACAAAGAACCTAACTGGAATTTTGTATCAAAATCAGCTTCTGACAATTCATGGTAACGCAGCTCTAAATCGGGCACATCTTCACGTTCCATCAACCCTAGCGGGTCAATTTTCGCTACCTGATGACCACGAACGCGGTAAGCATTGATCATTCGCAACACGCGAATCTGCTTTTGTTCATGTTCCGAAGAAACACTGCTCACAGCGCTTGGCTGGCTACGCTTCTGATTTTTAGATAAATGAAGGAAGTGCTCACGCACTGGAGAATGAGGGACATCCAGAGAAATGCTTTCTCCCACTTTTGGCAAGCGGTCAAACTCTTCTCGCCATTCCTGAGGAACAGCATTGGGGTCCATAAGGTAAGTTTCATATAGTTGCTCGATGTAAGAAAGGTTGCCACCATAAAGGTGAGCATTTTTCCACAGCAACTCCATTACGCCTTCTTGCATTAGTTGTTCACCCTGGCTCGAGGGACTGTCTACGGAGACGGCGTATAGAATACCGACGTTGACCCGTGCAGATGCCCCTTCTTGTGTTTCCGTTGTCTTAACCCTGCACTACCACGATGTGGCATGGAAATGCGGGCAATATTGTACGCCTTTTATATCAGGCTTTATATATCAAACAATGTTCAATTCTACAGAAAGTTACAGCTTTGAAGCATAAGCCTTTCGGCTAAACAGACAAAAAAAACGGCACCCAAGGTGCCGTTTATTGTTTCTATGTTGCTTGCTGGATCAGCATGTTGCGAATTTTTCCGATTGCCTTAGTAGGATTCAAACCTTTCGGGCAAACGCTTACGCAGTTCATGATGCCATGACAGCGGAAGACACTAAACGGATCATCCAGCTCTGCTAGACGCTCACGCGTAGCAGTATCTCGACTATCCGCAAGGAAACGATATGCTTGCAACAGACCCGAAGGCCCAACAAACTTATCTGGATTCCACCAGAATGAAGGGCAAGCCGTTGTACAACATGCACATAAGATACACTCATACAAACCATCTAACTCTTCACGCTCTTCTGGAGACTGTAAACGCTCCATCGGCGGTGCCGGCGTGTCGTTAATTAAGAACGGTTTAATTTTCTCGTACTGCTTGTAGAACTGCGACATATCAACGACCAAGTCGCGGATAACTGGCAGCCCAGGAAGAGGACGAAGAACCAGCTTATCATCTACAACCACCTGAGAAAGCGCAGTAATACAAGCCAGTCCATTCTTACCATTCATATTCATACCATCAGAACCACACACACCTTCACGGCATGAACGACGGTAACCCAGTGATGTATCTTTGTCCTTCAATAGCTGAAGGAGATCCAAAACCATGATGTCTTTTCCACCAGGGATATCAATATGGATATCCTGCATGTAAGGAGCATCATCAGTCTCAGGATTGTAACGATATACGCTTACTAACACTGTAATTACCCCTTAGTATGTACGAACTTTTGGTGGGAAAGCTTCAACAGTTTTTGGCGAGAAGTTAACTGCACGCTTACCAACTGTTTTATCCTGCGGGAAGAAAACTGAATGGCACAACCAGTTTTCATCATCACGTTCTGTGAAGTCGTTACGAGCATGCGCACCACGAGATTCTTTACGAACTTCCGCGGCAATCGCTGTTGCTTCTGCAACTTCCATTAGGTTTTCAAGCTCTAATGCTTCTAAACGTGCTGTGTTGAATGCATTACTTTTATCTTCAAGATACAGGTTACCGACTTTAGCACGGATTTCACCCAATAACTCAAGACCCTTCTGCATGCTTTCGCCATCGCGGAAAACACCGAAGTAAAGCTGCATCGTTGCCTGAAGCTCTTTACGAACATCAGCAACACTCTCACCTGAAGTAGATTTATTCAAGCGATTCAAGCGCGCCATAGCACGATCAAGATCAGCCGCAGTTGCTTCTTTGGCTTCATAGCCTTCGCGCATCTGCTTCTCAATCTGGATACCCGCCGCACGGCCGAATACAACCAAATCAAGCAATGAATTACCACCTAGACGGTTTGCACCATGAACTGACACACAAGCCACTTCACCACAAGCAAACAGACCATCAATAATTGCATGATCGCCATCCTTGTTAGGAGCCAAGGCTTGCCCACCAATATTGGTAGCAACACCACCCATCTGATAGTGACAAGTCGGAACAACTGGAACCGGCTCTTTCACTGGATCAGCATGAGCAAATGTTTTAGAAAGCTCACAGATACCTGGCAAACGAGATAGCAGTACGTCTTCACCCAAATGATCGAGCTTCAGATATACATGATCGCCATCAGGACCACAGCCACGGCCATCTAGAATTTCTAGAATCATTGAACGCGCAACCACATCACGACCAGCAAGGTCTTTTGCGTTTGGCGCATAACGCTCCATGAAACGCTCGCCGTCTTTGTTGATCAGGTAACCACCTTCACCACGACAGCCTTCAGTAACAAGCACACCCGCCCCAGCAATACCGGTTGGGTGGAACTGCCACATTTCCATATCCTGCGCCGGAACACCCGCACGCAAAGACATGCCCATACCGTCACCAGTATTGATCAAAGCATTAGTAGTCGAAGCAAAGATACGGCCAGCACCACCAGTAGCAAGTACTGTTGCTTTGGCCTTAATGTAAACTGTTTCGCCTGTTTCTATACAGATGGCAATACAGCCGACAACAGCACCGTCTTCATTTTTAACTAGATCTACAGCAAACCATTCGTTAAGAAAAGTTGTACCGGCTTTCAAGTTAGCCTGATAAAGAGTATGCAACAAGGCATGACCAGTACGGTCAGCAGCAGCACAAGTACGCGCTGCCTGAGTTGGATTATCTGGGCCTTTAGACTGACCACCAAAAGGACGCTGATAAATTCGTCCAATCTCTGTACGAGAAAACGGCATACCCATATGATCAAGCTCAAACACAGCCTGAGGACCTACAGAGCACATATACTCGATAGCATCCTGGTCTCCAATATAATCAGACCCCTTAACTGTGTCATACATATGCCAGCGCCAATCGTCATTCGGATCAGCACTTGCGATTGCACAGGTAATACCGCCCTGAGCAGATACAGTATGTGAGCGTGTTGGAAACACTTTAGTCACACAGGCTGTATTTAACCCAGATTGCGCCAGCTGTAGTGCGGCTCGCATACCTGCACCACCACCACCGACTACGATCGCATCAAAAGTTAACGTACGCAGTTCATTCATCTCTTAGACACCCCATAGAATCTGAATACCCCAAACGACGTAGATAAACGTCAACAAACCACAACCAGCCTGGACAATAAAACGCAGCCCAGTATGTTTAATGTAATCTGTACTTACTGACCATAAACCGATCCAGGCATGTGCAGCCATAGATAGTAAAGCCAATAGGGTGAAGATGCGCATCGAAGTGCACTCAAATAATGATTTCCACTGGTTGTAATCCAAATCTGAACCAAACAGCAGATAACCCATCATGAAAATCGTATAGGCCAGCAATACTACTGCTGTGACTCGCTGGACCATCCAGTCGTATAAGCCACTTCGGCCAAAGCTAGTGATACTTGTTACCATACCCAGACTCCTGCCAGTAGAATTGCGACTGCACCAGCGATCAAGGTAGCTTTTGCCGCCATTGTTCCGCTCTCCAACTCCTCAAAATGTCCCGCATCCATAATAAGATGCTTTACACCAGCAAGTAGGTGATACAGTAATGCAGATACTAATCCCCATGTAATCAGCCTCGCGAAGAAGCCCTCTTCTAACATGGTAGTTGCTTCGTTAAAGCCAGCTTCTGATTCGAGAGACAATCCTAATGCATATGTCATGAAGAGCGTGCCGAAAAACAACACTACTCCAGTTGCACGGTGCAATATGGATGAAATCGCCGGAAGTGGCTGCTTGATAGTTCTTAGGTCTAAATTTACAGGTCTTTTTTTGTTCACGGCTCTTATTCACACTTTGCTGCCCATCAAGGGGCAAGGTTGCTAGGTAGTGTTCAGAGAGTAGATACTCAGACTAAAATACGTGTCAACACTTACCATACACGTACTTCGGAACGAGATTATAGACAGTTCAAAATTAGAATACAACGCGCCAGATCAAGCTATAAGCCTAACGTCTAGTGAAGACAAACCCTAGCCATCAACTACTTATGCGTACCTTATACAACTAAAAGAGTATTCTTCCCAAGGCCTATTATTGGTAAAAATTGCCCTCGATTGCTGCAATGCAGAAAAAGCACTTAGTGTCCAGATTGACAATCCTGAATCAATCTTTATATTGGGCATATCCCAAGCGGACTAAGACTCTGTATATAACTTTGGCTACAACCCATATATTACAGCAGTCTAATATAATGAATAAAATGATAGGAGCCTATAATGGCTGATAAAAAAGCACGTTTGACAATCGATGGTGTTGAAGAAGTAATTGAACTATCTGTTTATTCCGGCACTGAAGGACAGGACGTTATTGACGTACGCCCTCTAACCGGCCTTGGTCTTTTTACCTATGACCCGGGTTTTGTATCTACCGCAGCTTGCGAATCCAGCATTACTTATATCGACGGTGATAAAGGTATCTTGCTACACGGTGGTTACCCGATAGAACAACTTGCTAAACACTCTGATTATCTGGAAACGTGTTATTTGCTGTTAAACGGCGAGTTACCTACTCCAGAACAGAAAGCAAAATTTGTTGGAACCATTAAAAACCACACAATGGTTCACGAACAGATGAACCACTTCTTTAACGGCTTCCGTCGTGACGCACACCCAATGGCTATCATGGTAGGTGTAGTGGGTGCTTTATCTGCCTTTTATCATGATTCTTTGGATATTGATGATCCGCACCATCGTGAAGTATGTGCATACCGCCTTATTGCCAAAATGCCTACTATTGCATCAATGTGCTACAAATACAGCATGGGTCAGCCATTCCAATACCCACGCAATGATTTAGACTATGCAGACAACTTCCTGCATATGATGTTTGGTACGCCTTGCGAAACATATGTTCCTAATCCAATCCTTGCAAAAGCTATGGACCGCATCTTCTTACTACATGCAGACCATGAGCAAAATGCTTCTACCTCCACTGTACGTTTAGCGGGCTCTTCTGGCGCCAACCCATTTGCATGTATTGCATCTGGCGTTGCTGCACTTTGGGGACCTGCTCACGGTGGTGCAAACGAAGCCGTATTGCAGATGCTGGAAGAGATTGGTGATGAAGCAAACATCCCAGAGTTCATCGATCGCGCTAAAGACCCAGAAGATAACTTCCGTCTAATGGGCTTCGGTCACCGTGTATATCGCAACTTTGACCCTCGCGCCAAAGTGATGAAGCAAACATGTGACGAAGTACTCGCCGAACTAGGTATTGAGAACGATCCTCTACTTAAAATCGCTAAACGCCTTGAACAAATCGCACTTGAAGACGAGTACTTTGTAAGCCGTAAACTGTACCCGAACGTTGATTTCTACTCAGGTATTATTTTGAAGGCCATTGGCATCCCAACCAATATGTTCACGGTAATCTTTGCCCTATCACGCACGATTGGCTGGATTTCTCATTGGAGCGAGTTCCACAGCAGCCCGAATAAAATCGGCCGCCCTCGTCAGCTTTATATGGGCCCAAGCAAGCGCGATTACCCAGAGTAATTGCAACGCTATAAAAAACCCGCTTTATGCGGGTTTTTTTTGATTTAAAGAAAAGTCATTGCGCATAAGAAACTATTCCCCTGACTGCCAATTAACCTCTATTGCAGTCGCAGCCCCCACCACCACATGCTCCAAGCTTGGCGGTATTAATGCGATGGAAGGCGATATTTGCACTCGCCCTCCCATAATTTCCGCTTTAGTTTGCGGCAACAATGGCTCTTGTGTGGGGGCTGCATACCCATCAGGCCATACAGGCCAATTGGTGGCGGGGTCGTATTTATCTGAAGCACCTAAGGTATGCAGCAATTCATGCGCTGCAATTAAATTATTCTGCCCCTGATACTCAACATCAGCATAACCATTGACTATACCAATCAAACCTTTCTGCAAACCTAACGAATGGCGTAACCGTTTGGGATTATCAGGCGAAAAAAAACGCATATATATTTTCACATCAGAATCAGGACCCTGCCAGCTATCTTGTCGCCAAGACCAGTAGCGCATATGCAAACTCCAAAGCACATTACCTATAATGCTTGGATTCTCTGGCGGCTCCGGTAGCTGCTCTTTAAGCTGAGGTGCTAACATCACCTGCACAGGGGCTTCTGCGTTTAGCTGATAACGCTTAGACTCCTTAGTAAAAAAACGCTCAATATCATCAAACTGAGACTCCTTTAATGAATCAATATAATGCTGCGTATCCTCCCTACCGTCAGCATTAAGCGGATATACAACAACCCATAAAGAGGTATTCCAATCTGTCGTGCGAATTTGCGATAGTACAGCATTTAAACTAACCACCACTAGCACAGCAATAAGCAATATCAAACGTAATTTTCGAAACATACCAGAAACCAGCAATATGCCAGCGACCTCCTGCTATACAAATAGACCTGCTATCAGCATATACCGGATTGCCTTCCCTAAGGCAATAAAGAAGATTCCCATGACAGCATTAACCCTTAGCCAACCGGCAACAAAACACAACGGATCTCCCACTACCGGCAACCAGGATAACAACAACACACTACTGCCAACCTTCTCAAACCAGCGCTTTGCTCTTTGATGCTTATTTTTGTCCAGCAACTTAAAGGGGTAACGCATAGCAACAAGCCTCCCCATGCCATAGGTAATCACCCCCCCCAGGGTGTTACCTAGCGTTGCCACCGCTATCAACACCCACGCAGAGATTTCACCATCAGAGACTAACCAAGCAAGATAAGCTTCCGAGCCTCCCGGCAGCAAGGTAGAGGATACTAAGCTACTAAAAAACAAACCAAGGAGACTAGCATCCATTAACGCTCTAACCCCTGACGGATACAGCTCAGCACACCAATTTCGTAGACACCCGCTAATGCTTCATGAACCGGTTTTAACGCCTGCCCAAAACGCTCCTGACAATCCAAAATCACTTGCTGAATATGCTGCAACTCAGCCTCTGGCAGCTCAACCACCTCTTCAACTGATAGCTCACCCTTTTTAATGCCAGCAGATAAGTGAATAAAAATAACTTTCTCTGAAAGCTTTTGCATTTTAGCAACTTGAGCAATAGTCATACCTGCTTTAAAAAGCGCGATCGACTCCTGTGTCTGACCGCCCTTATCTTGCTCAACAGATGGCTCCTGACAAATAGCTTCTAAAAACTCTTCACCGTACAGCTCTAATTTACGCTCACCTACGCCACTAATTTTATGCAGTTGCGCATTAGTCGCCGGGCGATACATCACCATCTCCATCAAGGTTGCATCATGAAAAATTACATACGGAGGCACATCTTGCTCATCCGCCAAGCGTTTACGCAACTTCTTTAACAACTCCCAAAGCTTATGATCCGCAGCGTCTAGCTGCTGCTGAGGCCCTCTATTTTTCTGGTAACCACTACTGCGCTCTCGCTTATCTTCTCGAAGCAGCAACGTCTCATTGCCTTTAAGTAAAGATCGACACCGATCACTCAGATGAAGGACTCCATAGCCATCAGGGTCTACATTAAGATAACCTCGCGCGACTAGTTGACGAAAGACAGAGCGCCACTGATTTCGATTAAGGCCGACACCAATCCCCCATGTAGATACCTTTTCATGGTGTTCAGATTTTACTTTATCGGTTAAATTGCCCAAGAGAACATCAATGACATGATTAACACCATAGCGCTGCCCTGTCCGGTATACAGATGACAACGCTTTACGCGCCGCCTCAGTACCATCCCATTGCGGAACAGGCTCTAAGCAGGTATCACAATTACCACATGGCGCATGATCATTCTCACCAAAATAACCCAACAACACCTGCCGCCTACAAGTAGTAATTTCACAAAACCCCATCATTGCTTCAAGCTTCTGTCGTTCAATTTGCTTGAACTGCTCCGCCGCTTGCGAGCCTTCTAACATTTGCCTCAAAAAGATCACATCTTGCAGACCATAAACCATCCAGGCATCAGCAGGCATACCATCACGCCCTGCCCGTCCTGTTTCTTGGTAATAAGCCTCGATACTTTTAGGTAAATCCAAATGTGCTACAAACCTCACATTAGGCTTATCAATCCCCATACCGAATGCAATAGTGGCAACGATGATGATCGACTCTTCCGTAAGAAACCTATGCTGATTATGATTTTTCAAATCAGTTGAAAGCCCTGCATGATAAGGCAACGCATTAAAGCCTCGCTCTGTCAGCCATGCCGCCGTTTCTTCAACACTTTTACGTGACAAACAGTAAACAATACCTGCATCACTGGGGTGCTCTTGCTTCAGAAAAGAGAGTAATTGCTCACGCGCACGGTTTTTCTGACCTATACGATAACGAATGTTAGGACGATCAAAACCTTGAATAAAGATACGCGCGTTATGTAACCCTAGCCGATCAACAATCTCTTGCTGTGTTCGCGGGTCAGCCGTGGCAGTTAATGCTATACGTGGCACATCTGGAAACGTATCAGCCAATGATGCCAGCTTTAAATATTCAGGCCTAAAGTCATGACCCCACTGCGAAACACAATGGGCTTCATCAATAGCAAAAAGGGCAATCTCACACTGCTGCAACAGAGCGAGTGTTTTTGGCTGCGTCAACCGCTCTGGCGCAATATACAACAGATCCAACTGACCACTTAATAGCGCCTGTTCAACCTCTGTTTGAATCACATAATCCAGCGATGAGTTAAGGCAAGCCGCTCGAACACCCAATTGCGATAACGCCGTAACTTGGTCATACATCAAAGCAATGAGTGGTGATACAACCAAGGCAGTACCAGAGCGCAACAAGGCTGGCAATTGATAGCAGAGCGACTTCCCCCCACCTGTTGGCATAATCACTAACGTATCTCGGTTATCCAACAAGCTCTGAATCACCTCGTCTTGAGGTGCTCGGAACTGGTCATAACCAAATATTTCTTTTAACACATGGAGGGTTTTATTCGTCATCCGTTGATTATCCGTAAAGGCTAGACCACTGTCATCTCAAATTATCACTGACTACGCATTCGTCTAGGAGTAGAATAGCGAAAACTGCCTTTCTTTTAGGAAACCCGAATATGCAAAGTACATTAAATAGTGCTCCTTTATCCGATGATGAACTCGATCGTCTAGAAAATTTCATCTTTTCAGATGTTGTATCAGAAGATTCTCTTGATCTTATCGGCATTCATGGTTTCCTATGCGCGCTCAATATTAGTCCTGTTCCTGCCGCTGAAGAGGAATGGATGGACGTTTTGTTTGACGGAGTACCTAAATGGACTTCTGCAGAACAAGAAAAAGAGATCACTAGTACACTGAACCGCTGGAAAAGCTCAATTTACAGCGACCTGAGCAACGACAGTGAACTCGGTATGCCTTGCGAACTTACACTAGAAACAAAAAATGAAGAATCTGAGCTTGAGATTTGGGCACAGGCCTTCATGGAAGGTGTCTTTCTTAACGAAGATGAGTGGTTCTCAGAAGGCACATCTAAAGAAGAAACTGTTGCTGAGTTGATGCTGCCTATCATGGTTGTTTCAAATCTATTTGATGAAAAAGAATTCAAAGAGATCCGCAAAAATAGCGCTGTAGCAGAGCAAATGGCTAACGAAATACCTGATATTTTAGTTGATCTATTTTTACTATTTCACGCGCCTGAAAAGTAGGTAGCCATTGCGTGTAAAAAAACCCCGATGAATTATCGGGGCTTTACCTAAATCTATTATACTCGATTAAATGTAGTGCCTTGGGACCCTTCTAGTAATACCGGTAAACAAAGTATAAGGAATAGTGCCACAGTGGCGCGCTACTTCATTAACGCTTAACTGCGCTCCCCATAACTCTACTTTTGATCCAACATCCACATTTTCTAGGCCTGTTAGGTCTATTGCGCACATATCCATTGATACACGACCAATAATTTTGGTTCGCTGACCGTTCACAATAACAGGCGTTCCAGTGCCTGCATGGCGCGAATAGCCGTCACCATAACCAATAGCCACCGTTCCTACGCGTGTATTTTCTTCACACACATAAGAAGCTGCATAGCCAACCGCTTCTCCTGCTTTTAAGTCATGTACCGCAATCACTTCACTCTCAAGTGTCATTGCCGCCAACAGCTTGTCTGCATTAAGTTGGGGCTCTTCAAATGGAGATGCTCCATAGAGCATTAAACCAGGGCGAATCCAGTCGCGATGCAAATCCGGCCACGCCAGAGTTGCAGGAGAATTAGCTATACTATGAGGTGCTGATATGCCCTCTACAGTTTGATCAAATAGCGCTGCCTGTTGCACGGTATGAGGCTTATCCAACTCATCCGCACATGCCAAATGGCTCATTAAGACGATATCAGAAACATTCTTACATGCCTGCAAGCGCTCATATGCTTGCCTGTAGTCCGGAGCATCCAAGCCTAAACGATGCATACCCGAATCTAGCTTCAGCCAAACGTTAACAGGTGTAACCAGCTGAGCCTCTTCTAGCATTGCGATCTGCTCTACACGATGAATCGCTGTCCAGAAATTTTTCTCTGCAATAGTAGCCAACTCATCAGCCGTAAAGAAACCTTCTAACAGTAAGATAGGTTTCTGCACACCTGCGTCACGTATTTCAATGGCTTCTTCTATACAAGCCACCCCAAACGCAGGCACTTCAGGCTCCATAGATAAAGCAACACGTACAGCACCATGACCGTATGCATCAGCCTTAATCACAGCGACAGCATCAGCACCCGCCGTTAATGATTTTGCCAAACGATAATTCTGACAGATAGCCGATAAATCAATAATCGCCCGTGTTGCCCGCCCCATAGGTATCCCCTTTTCAATATTGAGCTAAACCAGAATTACTCTGGGATAACCATGATGGATTCAACTTCGATATCAGCATCTTTAGGCAATGCTTTTACGGCAAAGGCTGCTCGTGCTGGGTATGGTTCAGAGAAATAACGGGCCATAACTTCGTTAACCTGAGCAAAATACTTAAGGTCAGAAAGTAAAATAGTGAGTTTAACCACATCTGAAAAAGAACCACCTGAAGCTTCTGCAATGGCCTTCATATTTTCAAATACACGAACAGCCTGTGCTTCAAAAGACTCCGTCACCATTTCCATAGTTTCAGGATCAAGTGGAATCTGACCAGAGATATAAACTGTATTACCCGCTTTAACAGCCTGAGAATACGTTCCGATAGCTGCTGGCGCCTTGTCTGTAGAAATAATGCTGCGATTCATAATAAGCTCTCTTTAAAATAATTATGTTGGGTCATGTGATTCAAAAGTATAACAATAATGGGTCAGGCACTTTTTTTAAACATATCTTTCTATACCAAGCCCTGATGGATCAATATCCGTCTTACGACCAATGATTGTATCAGTCACAAAACGAGCAGAACCAACAGCCATCGTCCAGCCAAGGGTACCGTGTCCAGTATTGAGATAAAGATTTGAATACTTAGTAGCTCCTAACACAGGCGTACCATCGGGTGTCATTGGACGCAGACCTGTCCAAAATTCAGCCTTAGACAAGTCGCCACCACCCGAGAACAGATCACTCACAACAAAATCGACATTATTTCTGCGCTTTTCTTTCAAGCTCAGGTCATAACCTGTTAATTCTGCAGTACCGCCTACACGAATGCGATTATCAAAACGAGTCACTGCAATTTTGTACGTTTCATCCATAATGGTAGAAACTGGTGCGCGACTTTCATCAATAATAGGCAGCGTTAATGAGTAACCTTTTACAGGGTATACCGGTATTTTAATGCCCACTTTTGCCAATATAATTGGACTATAGCTACCCAATGCCATGACATAACGGTCAGCTGTAAGTACTTCATTTTCTAGCTGTACACCCTGAATCTCGCCAGCCTCTTTAACAAGCCCTTTCACTTCAGTGTTATATCTAAAAGTCACACCTAGTTTTTCACACTCAGCAACTAAACCTTGAGTAAACTTATAGCAATCACCAGTACCATCACCTGGCAAACGTAAACCACCAATGATTTTCTCTTTGACATGCGCTAAAGCAGGCTCTTTTTCAATACATGCTTCACGGTTTAGCACTTCGTATTTAACACCGCACTCATCTAAAATAGCTATATCCGCCTTAGAAGAAGCAACCTGCTTCTCTGTACGGAACACCTGTAATGTCCCGCCAAAACGCTGGTCGTAATCAATAGCGACATCATTGTTCAACTCATTCATACTATCGCGGCTATACTCAGCAATACGCAGCATACGAGACTTGTTCACTCGATACGCAGCTTCTGTGCAGTTACCGAGCATTTTGGTCATCCATTTGAATAACACAGGGTCTAATGCTGGCTGTATACGTAGCGGAGCAAGATCTTGCATCATCCATTTAACCGCTTTAAGCGGTACACCAGGAGCAGACCAAGGAGAGGAGTAACCCGGAGAGATCTGGCCAGCATTTGCATAACTAGTCTCCAACGCAGCAGCAGGCTGACGATCAATTACGATCACTTCATGGCCAGCCTTCGCTAAATAATACGCATTTGTAACACCGATAACACCGCTACCCAACACTAATATTTTCATTTTTATTCTCAGAGTCTATACAAGATATACGGCTAGAATAAATGAAAATAACAATAAAATTTTATTGTTTTATTTGTTAAAAATAGTTATTTTTACCAGCTATTTAAAAATAAACAGAATTTTATATAATGAAGAAATTAGACAGAATCGATAAAAACATCTTAACAAAGCTGCAAAAAGATGGCCGCATATCGTACACCGACCTTGCAGACAAAGTAGGGCTATCGACTACACCTTGCATTGAGCGGGTTAAACGTCTAGAAAAAGACGGCTTTATACAAGGTTATCATGCCAGGTTAAATCCTGAAGCCCTAGGGTACAGCATGTTAGTTTTTGTCGAAATTTCTTTGTCTTACCAATCACCGGATGCTTTCGAGCGCTTTAACTTAGCCGTTAATCAGTTGCCCTACATTATGGAATGCCATCTAGTATCTGGGGATTCAGATTTCCTACTAAAAGCACGTATAAAAGACATGTCAGAATATCGTGCATTATTAGGGGATATGTTACTTACACTACCGGGAGTGAAAAACTCAAAAAGCTATATCGTCATGGAAGAAGTAAAAGAATCATTTAGCATTCCTGTACCCGTTTAATAAACGTTGTCATCTAACAGTAAACATACTGGCAAGTTGTGAGTGTGAGCCATAAGAAAGGCAAAGCAGGCATTAGCAATGCCTACTTTTTATCTAACTCGCATAATGGTTATACTTTAAAGCCATGCACTAGCTCTTTTAACTCATGTGCCATTTTTGCAAGGCTTTGTGCAGAGTTGGATATCTGACCCGCAGCCGTTGCTACCTCATCAGAATTACCATCAATCACTGCTAAGTTGTGGCTAACATCCTGAATAACAGCCGACTGCTCCTCAGAAGCAGTCGCTATTTGTCCCGACATATCCATAATGCCAGCAACCGCACTCACAATGGTATCCAAAGAGCTTTCAACATTATGTGTGCTATCAACAGTTTCTAACATTTTGGCGTGATTTGCTTCAACCAAGGTAAATGCCTGCTCTACTTCACTTTGCAGTTCTTGAATAATGGCTGCAATTTCTGCTGTCGATTTTTGCGTTCTTTGAGCCAACGTCCTCACTTCATCGGCAACAACCGCAAAGCCTCGCCCTTGCTCTCCTGCACGTGCTGCTTCAATTGCCGCGTTTAGAGCAAGCAAACCTGTTTGATCCGATACATGATGAATCACTTCAACTACATTAGAAATATTAGTACTACTGGCATGTAGCTTATTAACCAACTGACTTAATGAACTAACATCATCTGCCAACTGATTAACCGAAGCAACAGACGTCTGAACCACGACATGCCCGTCATTAGCCATCTGGCTTGCAGTATTCGCTTGCTCTGCCGTATTAGCGGTATTACCAGCAACTTCTTGAACTGCTGCAGACATCTCTTCAACCGCCGCCGCCACTTGTGTGGTGCGCTCTCTCTGCTCCTGTAATTTCTGTACGCTATGCCCTACAACATCAGATGTTTCGTCTGCAATAACCACTAATGTATCGCAACTACCCGATAGTTGATGTATTGCCTTTGAGAAGTTGGCAAGCGTATCATTTAAGCCTTCAGCAACATGGCCTAGTTCATCCTGACTGAACACTTCAACCCGTAAGCGTAAGTCGTGTTCATGGCGCACTTTACTCATCACAGAAGATAACGACGCCACTTGACGGTTTAAACCGCGAATAATACTAAAGGCAATAAATGCAACGACTAAGAGAGATGCAAATAACAACACAATGTAAAAAACAAGCGCGGAATACGCCTGATCTTGCGCAGAATTAGCATCATAAATAACATCTTCAGCCAAGGTATCTTCTAATTTTTTGAGTAGGTTTATACGCTTTGTCGCTTCGCCAAACCAATGCTTAGAATCAATATTAAACCCTCCTGCCATAGCCTTATCTGAAGCAATAGATCTTAATCTTTCTACTTCCTTTACAGCACCGGAGTTTGAAAGCTCACGAAATAAAGCGGTATGCTTCTCTGATGCCAAAGTATTAAAGATACGACTATAGGTATCTTGCTCCGTCACTAGCGTAATGTATTTTTCGTACATTCCTGCTGCAAAGGTATCGCCCGCAAATGAATTACTTAAAACAGCGCGCTCAATTCCTGCACGCTCTTTTGCCTGCAAAAAGTTGTAATAGGCTAGCGATGCGCGTGTAAGGTTTACATCTTGACTTAAGTTAGCGGTAATAGAGCCTGCCGATAGCAGTTTTGTATTTAACCCTGTGTAATACTTTAGCGCTTCAGAAAGTGGGATATCCAAAGCAGTCACTCGCGTTCTTACAGATTCAAGGTTATTGAGCTTTTGCTTAATATCCCTCATTAACGCTTGCAGTGATGCATTATTAATATCGTTGGTACCAACAAAGTCTTGCCAGTTCTTTAAAAGCTTCTGCGTTGTCGATCTTTGCTGCATCAACACATCTGAAAACTGCTCTCCCGATGAGCCAAGAAAACCCGCGGTTGCTCCCCTTTCTTTTTGTATCTCATGCACCAGCGCACTATTAACTGTTGTCAGTTGCGTATAAAGCGCTAACTCACCGCTTTGCTGACTTATAGAGTAACTATTAAATACCTGTTGCAGTAGCATCACTGTACTAATAAGTACCGGAAGAGCTATCAACAGCAACAACTTATATTTAAAACTCAAATTCTTCATGGAAAAACTTCCTGATCCTATATTTTGCGGCCACTTTCAGCGCTATGTGTAAATAAAAGCTATCTATAAACCTGAACGAAAAATGAATACAAAACCAAGTGTAGTTCATTTTAAAATAATCATGACGCTGAACTGAACAAAACAACCCGCCTACCTCTAAATTTCTAATAGGCAGTATAGGGAGTACGAGGGATAGCCTACTGCGCGGCATAACGCTCATGTATACTTAAAAATTCATATAGGAAGACATAACATACGGATAACGCAATGAATATAAGTGATGCAATCATTCGAATTACCAATTTAAGGCTACGCACTTATATAGGTTTCAACCAAGATGAAATGGAGAAGCAGCAGGACGTCATCATCAATATCAAGATTCATTATCCGGCAGAAAAAGCCTATCAAACTGACAATGTAGAAGAAGCGCTCAACTACAAAGTAATCACTAAGCAAGTGATTCACCACGTTGAAGAGGGGCGTTTCTTATTGTTAGAAAAATTGGTCGCTGATGTTCTCGATATCTGTACGCAACACGTCTGGGTTAAATACGCCTCTGTCACGGTGGATAAGCCCCACGCACTGCGCTTTGCCGATTCTGTTTCACTAACATTAGAAAAATACTGCGACTAAGGAAGCCTCTATGAGCGCCCCCATTATCATTACAGGTATCGGTAAACGGATTGGTTATGCATTAGCAAAATACCTACTCAACTCAGGATACCTTGTAATAGGCACCTACCGAACAGAATACGAGTCCATCGAAGAGCTGCGTCAACTCGGTGCAGAGCTACATTGCTGTGACTTTTATGATAATGCGCAGGTCACAGCATTCATCCACTCCATAAAAACTAATCACCCACGATTACGTGCGGTTATTCATAACGCATCCGACTGGCTACCTGACAGCAATTCTTTATCGCCTGCAACAACACTCGAAAGAATGATGCAAATTCACGTCAATACGCCTTACCAAATCAACTTAGCATTGATGGATAAGTTACAAGCCTACGCTGAGGACTCTTCTCTTAAAGAGTCTAGCGACATTATTCATTTTACCGATTATGTCGTTGATAAAGGTAGTAAAAAGCACATCGCTTATGCCGCAAGTAAAGCGGCCTTAGCAAATATGACTTTATCCTTTTCAGCACTATTAGCGCCTAAAGTAAAAGTTAACGCCATTGCACCGGCTATGATTATATTCAACACTGATGATAATGCCGAGTATCGAATAAAAACACTGAAAAAATCGCTAATGGAAATTGAACCCGGCGTACAAGAGATTATTGAAGCCGTTAACTACCTGCTACATAGCCGCTACGTAACAGGCAGAACACTGCATGTTGATGGCGGGCGCCATCTTAAATAGGAGCTGGGCCTGCTATCTTAAGATAAAGAAGCTACAAGCTCAGCCAAAGCCACATCACCGCCTCTGAAAATCGGCCAGCCATCTCCCGGTAACACCGCCGTTATCCCGCTGATAGTTGCCAACTGTTTTACCGAAGAAACAGCTTGGCTCTTATCCTGTAATTTTCCGTCCGGAAGAATACACAACGCCCCCCCTGAATGAGCTCTCACCAAATCACCCGTAATCAAGGTATCGCCTTCAACGACAAACGCCAACTCACCCTCTGTTTTTGAGCCTGAAACACTATAAATATCCAAGCCATCCAACAGCGTGCTTCCGGCACTCATCCATTGAGCACATTCAATAGGAAAGCTATCTTTCTCCGCTTCTGGTCCACATATCAGGGCTCCCGTTTTCGCAGCTAAAGCTTGCGCATCCCTAACATGGTCAGAGTTAGAGATGAGGATATGACTTATCTCACCCAACGACAGCAAATGCTGCTTATCATGTTCTGTTTGAGGTAGAGGATCAAAAACGATATTTCCCTGCGGCCGAACCCATAGATAACTGTGAAAATCGATATTTCGATCTTCATCAAAGACACTCCAGCAATAGAAGTTATTTTTATGAAGTGTTTTCATGATGTGTCTCCAAAAAGAGGGCTAATATCAATAATCCGAATAGTTCTACCATACTCTTATCTGTTATTTACTGACAATGAGCCATCAAAGATTAGCCTAATAGCGCTTTCCAGCCATGAATTAGCAGATAATGCTGACAACCTTATCTCATCTTTATCCTGATTCGCGGTTCCCTATATAATTACTTATCTGTAATATTTGTTTTTTAATACTTTTAATGGAACAGCGTAATGGGCAGAGCCTACCAAAACCGCAAAGAATCCATGGCTAAGACGTCAGATAATAAAGCCAAGATTTATAGTAAATATGGTCGTGAAATTTATGTATGTGCTAAAGCCGGTGGTACTGATCCGGACGGTAACCTAACACTACGTGGATTAATTGAACGCGCTAAAAAAGACCAAGTCCCAAGCCATGTAATTGACAAGGCTATCGACAAAGCAAAAGGCGGTGGTGGTGAAGACTTCTCCTCTGCTCGCTACGAAGGCTTTGGACCAGGTAACTGCATGGTTATTGTTGACTGCCTTACTGATAACCCAAACCGCACCTTTGGCGATGTGCGCAACTGCTTCACTAAAACCAAGAGCAAAATCGGCACATCGGGTAGTGTCAGCCACATGTTTGACCACAGTGCTATCTTGGTATTTAAAGGTGATGATGAAGAAGCAGCGCTAGAAGCACTCATGATGGCCGATGTTGATGTCTCTGACATCGAGTGCGAAGACGGAATTATTTCTGTATTTGCACCCCATACGGACTACTTCAAAGCCAAAAACGCACTGGCTGATGCCTTTGGTGAAATTGACTTTGACGTTGCTGAGATTCAGTTTGTACCTCAAAATACAGCGCCTATCGCTGAAGATGATATCCCCATGTTTGAGAAGTTCTTAGAGATGTTGAATGACTTAGACGATGTTCAGAATATTTTCCACAGCGCAGAACTGTAAACGCACTATCAACCCATGCTCTAACAGAGTATGGGTTACTCTCCCCCTTCTTCAGTCACGCTAGTTAAGCCCTGCCGTAAAACCATCTATCGACAAATGGAACGTATCAACACCTCCAGCACTCAAAGTTATTAAACCTTTAAAAATAAAAGCGATTAGTAAAAGAGCACAGAGGCAATTTTAGAGGGAAGTTAAAAATATTTAAGTAGGCTGTCGGTCTGGCAAAGTGTGCATCTCATCTAATCGGGTCTATCCTGAGTACTGTGTACAACGGGTATAGGGTCAAAACCCCTAAAGCAGATGGAAACAGCTATGTCGCAACACAAGCTTGTCGTAATTATATTATCGTTATCACTTATGAGCTGGCCCTTCATGGCCACAGCTAAGTCTTTTACTCACTTATCTGATGCATTGAGCTTTTATACAGACTTAGAAAACTCAGACCAGTGGAAGAAAATACCCAAAGGGCCTTCTATACGTGTGAATGACACCCATCCAAGTATCCCTTTACTACGCCAAAAACTGCAATTACTCGGCGATTTAGAGCCCGCTCTCGATACACCAGAGCACCCGGAACTATTTGACCAAGTGCTTGCTCAAGCTCTAACTAACTTCCAATCTCGACACGGCGCCGAAGCTGATGGCATTTTAGGCCCCCATACTCGGCGCTTGCTGAACACCTCGCCCGCTTTTCGCATCAAGCAACTGCAAATCAATGCCTCTCGCCAACAAAGCTTTGGTACGCCCGCGGCGCAACATTATATTCGGGTGAATATTCCAGAATTCAAACTGAGACTATATGACCAAGAACAAGTAACCCTAGAAATGAAAACGGTTGTGGGCCGCAAAAAAAGACAAACACCCGTATTTGATACCACCATAAGAACATTAGTCATCAACCCCTCTTGGAATGTCCCTAAAAGTATCGCCTTTAAAGATATATTGCCAAAATGGGAGCAAGACGATAATTTTTTGGACAGCCACAATCTACAAATTCGCTCCGGCTGGGGGCCTAATAGCAACGTTATTCCAGCAGAAAATGTTGTACCGTCGAGCATGTACCAAGGTGCTAATTATCTACGTTTTTTTGAACCACCCAGTAAACAAAACACACTAGGGCAGTTCAAGTTTCTATCACAAAGCCGCTATGCAATTTACCTTCATGACACCCCTGCCAAACACTTATTTAATCGAACACGACGCGATTACAGTTCTGGCTGCGTGCGCTTGGAGAGAGCACAGGATCTTGCTAGTGCACTTTTGTCACTTGCAAACCGTCCTGAAAAAACACGATTAAAGCAACTCGCTAAAACAGATAAGACACGTAATATAAACTTCGCTGAGCCTGTTCCTCTTTATGTTGTTTATTGGACAGCATGGTTGGATAAAGAAGGAACTCTGCACTTTAGAGATGACATCTATAAGCGTGATTTAAATGATCTTGCCAAGTTAAAAAGTGAAGAAAATCAATTAAGTGCCATCGACCAGCACATCGAACAACAAAACTAAAACAAAACAAATGGTCAATTAATATACAGATCGGCCGATATTAGGCATAATTGCGGCTTTTAAATTCAATAATGACCAGTTGAAGCGAAATATGCCAAATAAACACCAGCGCTCACATCATCAGTCTCGCCGATCCTTTTTACGCCAAATGGGCGGTCTTGGTGCCGGCCTAGCCATTTCTTCAACGGCACTGGGAAACATCCAAACACCACTATTTGATAAAACATTGAGGTTCCAGAACCTCCATACTGGTGAAGCACTCAAAACCACCTTCTACACAGGTGGTGACTATGTAACCGAGAGCCTAGACAATATTAATTACCTATTACGCGACCATCGTAATAACCAAATAGGCAACATGGATCCACAGCTGTTAACCCTATTACATGACTTAAAAAATATGCTGGGTACAGCAGATCCTTTTCACGTTATTTCTGGTTATCGCTCGGCCGAAACTAACGCGATGCTCAGCCAGCGCAGCAATAAAGTAGCCAAAAAGAGCTTACATATGCAGGGCAAAGCAATTGATATTCGCCTACCAGGCGTTGACACAAAACACCTACACCAAGCAGCTTTAGCACTACAAGGAGGCGGAGTTGGCCTTTATACTCGTAGCGATTTTGTCCACCTTGATGTAGGCCGCGTACGACAGTGGGGAAAATAAGCAGCAGGCGTTCGAGTTTACTCCATTAATTCCAACGCTGCTGTATGGCTTAATATTTATGACAACACCTTATTTGAAGAAACCAACTCAGCGTTAATTAAACACACCTACACCAAGTTGCTTTAACGCCAAAAGAGGCTGCGCAGGCCATTGGGCCCGCAGCAACTTTGCACACCTTGATATAGGCAAAGTAGTAACAACGTAAATGATTAACACTTGTCACTTGCCAACGTGCACATGTATTTAGTGGTCTTTTTCACTAGGCTGCACCACTTACCCGTTTTTTTCTTGCAGTAATCATCCTTAAAAGGGTCATCAACTTGGTGGCAACACTTGTTATTACTCAACGTCAAAAAACCAATCATTTTAGCCTGAGTAATCGCATTAGATGCAGCTAAGCCCACATCCTCACTAGTACGTGTGAATAGATCCCTGATAGTTATATCACCGGCATCGGTCACTAAGCATTTAAGAATTTCAAAGGTTTTTTCATCTGGCGATGCATTGCTAAGGCTTTCAAACAGTTCTTCATCTGAAACAATAGGCTTATTACACAAAGAACTACAACAGCCATCTTTTGTAAAAGCGTTTTTGACGTGATTACTCGCGGACTTTTCTTCGAGAATATTAACCCGAGCAAACAAGTTACCAATATCTCTGCCTATCTTATAGTTACTCATAATAACTCTCCCTTTTCTTACCCTTATGCATCGTAAGATAAGCAAAGGGTATAGATGCTGATTGAGCCTTTATCATCACTAGCATCGCCAGTTGAAAGGTACTCAAACCCATAAAGAGAAAGGCCCGATAACCTCTAGAGTACTCCCATCATTTCGTTTGTAAAATCACACCTCCCCCCCTGCGCAAGCTACAAGAGAGAGACTATCGTGTTATAACGGGGCGCTAACAAGGGAAGATGGCGTATAAAGCTAGGTTTGCCGTTCAGGATTGATTTGATTTTTTCTCCCAAAAAGGGATTTCTTGCTCCCCACGAGGAGAGAGTGCGTAAATACCTTGCGACTCCCTATCAAACCAACCATAAACATTTTTGTATAAAATATCTCGCGCTTTAGGTTCCTGAATACGCTGGGAAATTAGCGCAGCTTTTGTTGACCCGTGCTCCCTTAAAAATTGAGCAATGAGTAAAGCCTTTTGCCGATAAGCCGTTACGAGGCCTTTTCTTCTGTCTACGCCACCGAGGTTAGGATCACCTACTCGTCTTGAGAACTCACCTAACAAGCAGACTTTTCGCCGCTCTGACTTACGGGGCTTGTACTCACCTGGGTCAAGGAGCACCTTCACATAGCCCTCCTTTACTGGCTCTATCACCATAAGCCCTAAACCAAGCATACGCAGTAACTTAATAATTTTCTTACGTTTACGCTCTAGGCTACTACAACGATTAGGCACACCGATATAAACACTAGATGTTAACGAAAGCCGCTCAACGGCTTGGAGAATTACGCTAAGATTAAGCGATAACTTAAGCTCAACAATAACCGGAGGCTCTTCAGCACGTACGGCTAAGACATCGCAGTCGTGAACTTCCCCCTTCACTTCATAATTCTGAGAGGTTAAAAAGTGTTTTAATGGAAGGTAAAGATCCGACTCTTTCATACAATTCCTTATAAATTAACAGCACTATATTCAAGCCACTTCTTTAAGCTAATTACTAGCCTAAATTAACGAATCAAATAATCCTTTGCTATGATGCGGGCTGGTGAAACTCAATCACATTGTCATCTGGGTCACGTATAAAAATGAACGAGGCTCCCTCTGGGGTGACAATAGGCCCCTCTGTAATCGTGTAACTTATTGATTCCAAGTACGCCTGCGCTGTCGCAAGGTCTGTAACCTCCAACGCTATATGCGTAAAACCCGTATGTTTATCGGGCACATCCATCAGTACATTTTGTTTTTTTCCAGCAGAGGCATTTAAAATAAAGTTAATATTAACCCCCGAAGGATGCTCCATCACTGCAACAGGCTCAGGCCCTATTGGGCCAACGATAAACTCAAACCCAAGCTTTTCATAAAACCCACGAGCCACCTCTAAACTTGTTACCCTGAGCCCAACATGATTGATTCTTGTGATCTCTTTCATCGTAAAAACCTCTACGTTAATGAAGCGTAACAGCGAATTAAACTACTTTTAGTACTTAATAGATCAGTTGTTCAAAAAAAATTAACTCTATTATTGATGCGTTTCGCTTTTTCTTTTTTGAAACTGGCTAGTAACAGGGTATAGCGTTTGGCCAATAAAAGACTCCGGCAGCTTTTTAGTTGTACCATATTCTGCAGGCCAATGTTTCTTTGGCAAGTGCATCGTATTAAACAGCCAATCAAAAAGAATAGTGTGCGCTGAATAATTGGTATCAATAGCCGGTTTCTCCGAACTGTGGTGCCAATGATGGAATTGAGGCGTCACAATAATGTACTTCAAATAGCCAAATGGCAGGTTAGTATTACAGTGAATAAGCACGGCTTGTAATGCCGCAAAGGCTACATAAATATTCAACGCGGTTTCATCAACACCTAGCAAGTAAAGCGGTACCATCACCATGGCTCGCTCTGAAAACACTTGGATAAAATGCCCACGAGAACCTGCCAACCAGTCTAAATTTTCAACTGAATGGTGCACGGCATGAATTGGCCACAACCATTTAACCTCATGATACAAGCGGTGCTCCCAATACAGTACAAAATCAGCACTCAATACCACCAGCAAGAACTGAAGCAGTATCGGCATTGACTGTATGCTTTCTTGAAGCGAAGTACTCAAGGCCCAATCAAAATGGCTGACATGGTAGTTTGCATAAACCAACACCGCCGAAATGGCTAAATGATTAAAGCAAAAATAGAAAAGATCTAAGCCCCAACCGCTGCGCAGAATCACTTGGTTCTTATACTTGGGCCATAGTTTTTCAAGCGCCAGGAATATAAAAACAGAGCCTAGGAATGCCAGTATTAGCCAGTCCACACCTAACGATAAACGCTTAGCTTCTACCGGGCCAACAGGTACAGTGTAACCCCCGAGCAAAAACGCACAGCTTGTTAAAGCGATCCCAACAGCCCCCATAAGGCGGTATCTCTTGAGATAAAAAGTGATAAACCCAAATAACAAAGAAAAGTACATTCCATACTTCAATACATTTTGCAGTACAGCAGCATCATATACATTGCGTAATTCGTTAGTGGTTAAATAAGAAGGAAATAGATAAGCAATAACCGCTAAAAGACTCAATGCCCCAAGAAACACCGAGCAGTAGCCGCTGATCTTTCCTTCGCCAAGTCGAAACTGCTTATCGGCATCGAGCTCAACGTGACGGTCTCGATAGGTATAATTTTTATCCATGGTATATCCAGTTTAATCTCTGTTGATGCTAGTGAGTCTTAGGAACATAGCGCTGCACACTCAAAGGCAGGAGCCCTAATAACCCCTCTCGAATTAAGTGCCAATATACTGACAAGACCAATAGCGCACTGCCTATAAAAATGCCGGTTAGTGCGAAGCTTAGACCAACGCCCCCAATTTCGTTAAAAATAGCAGTAATCGCGTATATAACATAAGCCAATGACGACACCATGAAGGCACGACGATCTACTATTATAGATAACAATGTCATGAAGATATAAAGCGCTACCACAACCAGCATATTGCTGAGGTCTTCATTACCTTCAAATATATCTAGCCCTGTAAAAACAGGGTGAATAATCAAAGGCGCTGCTAATAAATGCAGCCAAAACGCCACATCCGATTTACGTGTAGTACGCGTAATATCAGAAGAGTCCCAATACATCGCAAAGCTAAAAATAACGATGCCACATAAAAAGAAGGCAAATAACATATATGCCTTAGTATCGGGGAACAAACTCAGCACGATAGAAACAATGAGCGTTGTTAACGCTGCCGTAGTTGCCGCAATAGTGATGGGCACACCAAAACGCTTCCAATGTAACCATGCGGCAAAGGCCGACACGGTAGAAGCAATAATGAACGCAAGCTCAGCGGGATCATCAAACAAGCTCAAGCAGAAGCTAAATACACCGCCAATAAATGACAACAGCAAAGCAATTGAAGGCAAAGCCATCTTTCTTTTGAGGGTAAAAACCTCAGCTAGCAGCCACGATAGCAAAGCAAAAATAAGGCCACCTACCCCATCGCTGATACCTTCACCAACCCATAGCGAAGAAAATAACAGCAAGGCGCAAGCAATCACGACAAAGATATCGTTAAAACTACTCACTAAACGAAAATTTTCTTCATCCACAAAGTGCGTCTTTTTAGCGCTTTCTAGCTGTGCCCTAAACTCGTCAACCGCATCTGTTGTAAATATTCCCTTTTTAACTGCAAAATTAAGATCTTCGTTTGTATACATACCTACCCTTAAAAGCGAGCTCTGAAAAAGAGCATCCTAGCAAAACAATGGCCATAGATAACATCCGTAGCCACAATATTTAATCATGATTTTTATAGTCATTTTTCATAGCCTTTATCTGCTTTTTTTCGGCTGCCGTTAACGCTTTGTATAAGCGAGGATATGACCAGCCATACCCCCATCTAAATGATGCAGGAAAGTAAGGGCTTCCTCCAACACGAACACCCGCTAACATCAGGTTTGCGATTTTCGGCTTACCTACTTTAGCAACACACTGCTGCAACTGCTGATCTGCGATGCGCCTTTCATCGTACGAGCCCCCTTGCCAATAAGAATAATCATGCGCAGTACAGCAAGATAACCATAATTCATTTTGTGCAAACGTCCCGTCTGGGAAGGCACTGCACCCGTCAGAAGTGAAAGGCTTTATATTCTCAGCACTCGCTACGGCTGAAACAAGCAGAAGGAAACAGACAATAACTACACGCATAATTTATATATCACCGATAGAGTTCTTATCTCAGCAGCACATTTAGTGCATGCAGTAAAGATTCACCAGAACCAGCGGCGTTGCTTATTAGAACTATTAAGCAAATTGTTGCCAGAATATAATATGATTCAAAAAAACAGGGCAACATAGATATACTATGCCCCCATTTTTAACCTCACCAATCGATGGGGTAGATATTCATAAAGCACGCAGCTTTAGGTGGCTCTATTTACGCCAATAGTTATTGGCAGCAGCGATGGTAGCAAACTCAGTTGCTACAACCTGGCCAATGCTAATAAGCATGGCTGGGTCATTGGCATAAACACCGCGCATTTTATTGCGAGCCTCTTCGTCGGGTTGCGTCGCTTTAATAATGAGCCTTGACAATTTTACTGCCAAAGCACGGCCCTCTTCAGGCGTTTCAGTCATTAATGTGTTATTAGGAATTAGAGTAGTGGTCATAGCTGTCCTTTGATCAAAGTAAATTTTGTAAATGATAGTTGAATATTCTGATGCCTGACGCAATGCTCAGTTAGCTACTTACTCACCACCTTCAAAATGCGCAAAGACTTCGGGCCCCGTCATATTTTGAGTTTCATTTTTAAAATCGTAATAGTCGGGTTTTTCATCGATGAATATTTGATGAGTTAGTTTGTAGGTGTCTTCGCTGGACAGTAAGCCAACAGGAAGGTGGTACTGGTTATTCGGCTTCAGATAGTAAAACAGGTGCGTCCCGCATTTACCGCAAAATCCCCTTTCAGCCCATTCTGATGATGGATACCTAACAACACTTGTTTCATCTGAAATTTTTACCGAATCAGCGCAGTCAATGGCTAACATCGGGCCACCCGACCAATTTCTGCACATACTGCAATGACAAGCTGCTAATTCGCTACTAGCGTACTCTACTTCCAATTCAACAGAGCCACACAAGCACTTACCTTTACCCTTCATAGATCCTCCGATTTATGTAACGTACGTACAACTCAATATCAGCTAGACATAATGACTCCCACGAGGTGCTGACCTCCATTTTCGTGGGTTAGCTGTAAGCCAGAGCCATACTGTATCTGTTACCAATACACGCTGGAGGTCAGCATGATTAACAGTAGCATAATTTTTATTGGCTTAGACACTCACAAAGAATTTGTGGAGGTCGCCTATATTGAAGATGATCGCAACGCTAAGGTCACTCATTTAGGTCAGGTTCCTAACAGCAAACTGTCTATTAAAAAAATGGTGCGCCAATTTCAATCTAAATACCCTAAAGACACACTTCATTTTGTTTATGAAGCCGGCCCCTGCGGTTACTGGGTCTATCGATTACTCACGAGTCTCGGCCACCCTTGTTATGTGGTGGCACCCTCGCTTATTCCCAAGAAGCCGGGTGAACGGATTAAAACAGATAAGCGTGATGCGATGAAGCTCGCTCAGCTCCTACGTTCTGGGGATGATCCTATTTATGTGCCCGAACCCGAAGATGAAGCAATACGTGATTTATCCCGGGCACGCGAAACCGCGATGAAGGACCTTAAAGATGCTAAATACCAACTCAAAGCGTTATTACTGCGTAACAATATCAAACCGACAGTCACAGATAATTGGTCGCAAAAACATCTGCGTTGGTTAACAGAATTAGTGTTGCCCTATCCCAGCCAACAGATTGTTCTGCAAGAGTACATACAGACAGTCAATGAGCGAGTTAAACGCTTAGAGCGACTCGATAATGAGTTGATTCATCATGTAAAAACTGGCGCTATTACCCCGTTGTTAAAGCGGTACAAACAATGCGAGGGGTTCGGTTATTAGTGGCGGTTGGAGTCATTGCCGAACTAGGAGACCTCACCCGTTTTGATCATCCCCGTAAACTCATGAGCTACCTTGGTTTAGTGCCTAGCGAACATTCCAGTGGCGGGCATAAACGCCAAGACAATATTACTAAATGCGGGAATGGACGAGCCAGGCGTTTGTTGATTGAAGGCGCTCATAGTTACCACTATAGCGCGAACATATCGACGGAACTACAAAAGCGGCAAGAGTCGCTGAGTAAAGAAATCGTTGATATAGGTTGGCAAGCACAGTTACGTTTATGTAGACGCTACCAGCGATTGATGAAACGAGGTAAACACTACAATGTCGTGGTCACGGCCATTGCGCGAGAGATGATTGCATATATCTGGGTTATTGCCAGAGAAGCCGTGCTCTCACCGGTTAACCCAAGTAATCGTTTATCACGGGTGCCTGCATAATGATCAGTTTTGAGTTAGTGCATCGGATCGGGCCACGGCAGTGGCATAAGCTCCGACGGCGTTAGGCAGGCAACTACGTGAGTCGTTGATCCTCGAACATAGACTGAAGATCGGTGCCACGACGCCTCCTCATTCAAGAAAGTAGTAAGGTAGGCGCTGCTCATTGCAGAATGAGTAATCCACGAATACCAGCATGAAAACCGACGACATTACCGGCCTCATTCGATTTGCTAACTCATCCTATTTTGAGAAAAAGGCTTTAAATAAAAAGCAGATATTAGTGTGGGTGAACTTGACAGTGGGAGTCATACCAACGCCTCGTTAAGAGGCGAATAATATGTTGGCTAAAATAAGCGACGCAGGAGCAAAAGCCAACTGTTATTTGTCCTGCTTTAACGACTTGTTAGGCTTTTGTAAAACACCTAGCCTGATTGGTTTAGTTGCTTACCTTATAAAAAGAAAACAACAAAAAGACTAGAAGATAGCATACAAAAAAGGTTAAAAGCTCTTGAGTATATGAAAAGACATTAAGCAGAGCACTACCCCGATGACCATTAGGTTTCCCCATAGTTGATAGTGCTGAGTAAGCAAAGTAAAAATATAAAGTAGCGATAATTGTTGAAACACCAGCACCAATATATAAATATTTGAATGTAAGAAGAAAAGAGCCTACGAGAATCACTAATGGTATTATTATAAAAATAAAAACAATTATCATGTGCCAACCTATCCTTGGTAAAATAAAAAAGCCTAACGCCCAATTAACAGGCAAAAAATAGTTGGTTAAAATAAGCGACGAAGGAGCAAAAACCAACTGTTTTTTGTCCTTGTTGAATTGCTTGATACTTATTGAGCCTTCTCCCCCAGCCACCGCAGTCGCGATAAGCTGGAAGGCAACCAAACCAAAAAAGGAGAAGACCCATGAATTTCTACAATACCACTCATCTCCATTATTGTGGAATCGATTTACATGCCCGATCTCTTTACGTCTGTATCATTGACCAAGAGGGTAAAACGCTGCTGCATAAAGAGATAGCCGCCAACCCCGAAACACTTTACCAGCTGATTCAACCCTATCTTGACGACCTCGTTATAGGTGTCGAATGTATGCATTGCTGGTATTGGCTGGCCGACTTTTGTGAAGATCACGGTATTCACTTTATTCTGGGTCATGCGTTATATATGAAAGCCATACATGGCGGTAAAACCAAGAATGATCGGATCGATTCTTACAAAATTGCCAAATTAATGCGGGGCGGTAACTTTCCGTTAGCTTATGTATATCCACGAGCGATGCGGGCTACACGTGATTTACTAAGACGACGCACACATATTGTTCGCCATGGCGCTGACCTAAAAGCCCATATCGTGAATACGACGAGCCAATACAACCTACCACCGAATAAAGTTAACTTGAAAAATGTGTGTGCGCGTGAACAACTCAAATCGACGTTTGAGAATCCTGAAGCACAACGCAACATCGATTTAGACCTCAATATACTGGAATGCTATCACCGCGAACTCAGCAAGCTCGAATGGCATCTGGAACAACAGGCTAAACATCATAACCCGGTCTGTTTCACCTTACTCAGAAGCATACCGGGTGTAGGCCGTATTTTGGCGCTAACCATCTTGTATGAGATTGGTGAGATTCAACGCTTTGAGTCGGTACAAAACTTTGCGTCGTACTCTCGACTGGTAAAATGCAAAGCCGAGTCTGCGGGAAAAACCTATGGTACGCAGGGTAATAAGATAGGTAATGCGCATTTAAAATGGGCTTTCTCTGAAGCCGCCGTTCTCTTTTTACGCGGTAACCCAGACGCTCAAAAATACTTACAACGGCTCCAGAAACGGATGAGTAAAGCCAAAGCCTTATCGGCACTAGCCCATAAACTTGGGAGTGCGGTGTATTTTATGCTGAAGCAGGAGAAAGTCTTCGATGAGCATCGGTTTTTAGTGGGTTAGTCACGCAACAAGGTGAGCTGAACGTCTAACTGGATCGCACCGGAGAGTGCTGAGTATCTACGTGTGTTAACTGATGCTCGACATCTAAAAAGATACTCTACTCCTACTCATGAAGCTCCTTTGCCTTGATTAGACACCTTGTTGGCGTGCATTAGTGTCATTAGCAAATGCGCTTACACCTGAGCTGAGCCTGAAACTAACTGGAGTTACAGCCCGTCTTTTGAATAGGACAGCCACAGGTTAACCGATGAATGTCTAGTGCCCCTGAATTGCTAAAGGACTGGTAATCAGGCAGCGGTAAACGCCGCAATAAGAGAGCCTCTATATGTGTTTGCTGTAAGTGTATTTAACAGCCGACAAAGACAGATGAAGTGAACGGTCTTGCTAATGGTTTTATAATTGGCCACTAACGCGGCCGATAAGAACTACTTCGACCTATTTACTTGAGAAGGCTCATATGTGTTAGGGCACAATTGCCGCCAACGCAGGTAAAAACGGCGCTACAACAGGCCCGTAGACTTGAAAATGATCTGATAATACCGACATAAATTTATTGTAATTTTCTTTAAAGCCAACACTCCCTTGAGTGTCTCTCATTTCTTCAACTGCACCAACAATTTCGTCTTTAGACTCTTTTGAATCATTTACTTGCACAAGTGCATGCAGTAGTTCATTTAATACTTCATTGTGTTCATTATTTATCGCGTGCTGTTTTACATTGGTACTACCCGTTGCAAGATTCTGAACGTTACCAGAGATATGCATGTGAAAAATCTGTTGAACTTTATCTTCTGCCACAGGCTTTGAATTAAGTGGAGCATCTCCAGCTGCAGGGTCTTCTGATTCTATTTCTAACACAAAGTTTAATATCCTATTTCTAATTACATCGAGCACACCAACAAGTGCATTTACAGGGATAACTTTCCACGCTTGCATGCAGTTATAGCCTTGATACATTTTAGTACCAAAGTGTGCGGTAACATTAGCAGGCCAAGGCTCTTGGACTGTACCCCCATCTGAATCATTTATTAGAGATTCAAGAGAAGATATAGGTTGCACCATATAGGTGGTATAAAGGTTTTCTCGATATTCTTTAGGTATGCAGTTACTTGGTATTTCAGCATTGTTAATTGCGGCACCAAAACCACCTGAGAAATGACCTTTACAGCTAACCGACATAATCCTGTACTCAGGCATATCCTTTACATCAGCGTAACCATTTAATTCAGAATCAACCCAAGATTTAAACTCTGAACTTCCTAACCTTGCAGCTAGTATCTTACACTTTCTAAGTAATGTACCAATTGACTCATTTGCATCAACAGCCGAATCCTGAATTTCTCTCAAAAGTGACATACTTACTCCATGTGCCCTAACGTTTAAGCTAACCGGCCGCGCTTTAGCGCGGTCGGGTTTAGTGAATTGTTATGCAACTTATTGCAAATAATAATCTAAAGACCTTATACACTTCAGTAGATTACAGCCGTAAATTTCATTTTTTTCGGTGCAGCCTCCACTTACAAGGCTTACAACTTTACCGTCCTCTCCAATAATTGGAGCGCCACTACACCCCTGAAACATTTTATGTCCAGGATGATCTTCTGGTAATTTAAAAACTAGCATGTCATTTTCCACTCTATCGAACTTCAATCCATGATAAATGTGTTGAGTGGCTTCAAAAGCGTTTTGATCAGGAATAGCTGTTGGGAGGATATCTCCAGAAAAACCATAATATATATCTTTGTTTGGCTCGCTAATGTCATCCATCGCAAATATAGGCCTTTCTCTGGACTCTAAAATTTCACCTTTCCAATTAATATTTTGATAGGAACTTGTAAAATCTAGGCGAACCGGGTGAAAAGAAAACTCCACATTTTCTATTTCTGTTTTATCTGAAGAATAGTCAGCAAAATAACTAAACTCATTTAAGAATAGGGCCTCAAATTTTTGTACTTCTTCGTTGTATTTTATTTGAGCACTCCAGTTAGATGAATTTTGAGTAACATGGAATACGGTTAATAAAAAGCGTTGGCCTTTCAAATCAAGAAGACAGCCAGAACCGATACCGCAAGGCATGTCGTTATCTTCATGTTTTCTGAGTTGAACGCTAGAGTATTTTATTAGATCTTGCCAGTTCATAATTTTGGTGCATAACGCCGCATTAAGCGGACTAAAATTGTTGGTTATAATGTGAAGCGAAGCGGAATCTAACCAACTGTTTTAGTTCCGTTTAAATGCCTTGTTAGGGCCTATTACCTGGCTTATTATCTCTTTTTTTTCTTGGCTTAGGTGTCGGAGTATATTCAAGTCCATTTACATCAACAGTAAGCCCGCTTAATTTACTGCTAGCTACGCCTTTAATAAAGTCAGAACGCCTGTCTCCATGCTTACAAGATAAGACTAATTCAAGGAAATAATCATCAAGCCTCATTCTTGTTTTTCCCCAAGTTTTGGTGCTTGGAGTACCTACTCTTATAGTTGGTACCGCACCTGCTATCTGAGGAGCTTCTAGTACTATATAATCGTTTGTATAGCGAGACATCTTCTCACATTGCTCACGAAGTCGTGTTATTTCTGTTTTTGGCATCCCATCAACAGTATCATTTTTGGCTTGTGATAATATGGCTTTGCTAATTGGTTCATCTACATTTTCACTTTTAAAAACAATTGCGAAATCTGCACCATATAAGCTTTCAGCACTCCCTGGTCCACGGTCAGCTACAATAGTAGACGAAAAATCTATAGAGCCATTACCATCACCAAAATCCAACACTCCATCTAAGCGTCCAATAAGCGCATCAACATATGCACTTTCATGTGCATATCTAACCCTATTTAATCGACTACAAGCATCTGAAAAATATTGTTTAACTCTTTTTTCTACTTCTGCATTATCCATAATATTCCATTGAGCCCTAACAGCCCGTTTAAGAGGCCGTTGGCCTCATAACAGTTATTAGAGGGCCGGCACGAAAAAATGAACTATTTAAAAAAAGAGAATTAACGTTATGATTTGAAGACATTTTTAGTTTCCTTGTCATAAAGCATAAATCCATTAGTGTTGCCATTGGCCTCATAACATATGAAAAAAGGGCAAACATTGCCATACTGTATATAAAAACAGTATCAACTCTCATACTTTCAGGCACTCATTTGCTGTAAACAGGCCGTGATATTCGTACCACTCAAATCTATACGCATGTTATCGGTCAGCATTTTGCGGGCACTTTCAGCCCGCTCGATGAATTAGCCCAATAATGCTTTTGCCAACAGCTCAAAGCTACGCTTTCTTGATTCAAAATCGTGCGTCACCGTGACTAAACCTATCTCATCTGTTTGCCAATATTCAGAGATTTGCTCAAGCTGGCTGGCGCATTCTTGTGGGGAGCCAAGGGCTACAGAGTTAATTAGGCTCTGGTAATAGCTCTGGTCTGATACGGGCAACTGTTTTAACTTGTTTATTGCTTCTTCTGGGCTTAACCAAGGGTTACGCATACCATGGCGAAAGGCCATGACTTTCCAATAGGCTTGTGGTGCGGCAAGGTAGAGTGCCTCTTCTCGTGTGGGAGCACATAATGCCGAGATGGTAATCATGGTGCGTGGTGTTCCGTCATGCCCGGATTGTCGATAAGCGTTTTTATATTCATCCATAATCGCGATGGTTTGGTCATCTGGGCTGATAAACAACCCAAGTGACATACTAAAACCCATCTGCCCGGCAAAGGCGGCACTGCCACCACTGGTGCCTAGCATCCAGAGCTCTGGGCACGGCTCATCGCTTGGCATCACTTTTAGATCATTAAACGCATGGTTTGTAGGAAAGTCGCCTCGCAAAAAGCTGCTCAACAGTTGCGTTTGTTCTGCGTAGCGCTCACCGTGTGTTGGCTTATAAGGGTACGCCAGTGCTTGGCTGGCTATGCCATCTCCGCCGGGGGCTCGGCCAATGCCTAGATCAATCCTTCCTGGGAAGAGTGTTTCTAGCATTCTAAATTGCTCAGCCACCTTGTAAGGGTTATGGTTAGCCAGCATAACCCCCCCGCTACCCACCCGAATATTTTTGGTAATGCTGGCAATATGGCTGATTAATACTTCAGGGCATGGTCCGGCAAAACTGTTGCTGTTGTGGTGCTCTGCTAGCCAGTATCGGTGATAGCCTAACTGGTCACACGCTTGTGCTAACTGCGCTGATAGATGCGGGGCGAGCTCAGGCCCACCTGTCCCAAGCTGTACGGGAGATTGATCTACAACGGTGAGTTTAAAAGTCATCTATTTATGCCCGATTCTTTGAAAATAATGAGTAAAAGTAATTACTCTAATCTGAGTTCTTCCACATGCTGTTGCAGCTCAGGGAAAAATGCTAAAAATCCGTTTTCTATCTCATTTTGGTGCGCGGTTAACTCTTCGATAGATCCATAAAATGCATGATCAAAGCGTATTCTGCCTGCAATCCGGTCCAGCGCAAAACCAATCCCTTGCAATGTTTGATATGAGTCAAACCATCGCTGCGATACGACCCGCTGGGTAACACGCTGCATTGGCTCTGGCATAAGCGCCTGCCCTTGCGTAAGTGATTGATAATACACAAGGCTGCTATCTGCAAAGCTATGATGACTAAACGTGTACCAGTGTTTTATAAGGTAGTGATCAAACACCACATCTAACATAATGCCTGCAAAGCGCTTTCGCTCGGCACTCATCAGCCCTTTAAGCTGCTTAACAATGGCATGGTTATCGGTATAGCGATCCACAGCACGGTGATTTAACAAACCGTTTTTTACGGGTTCAGGTAACGGGGCAACGGCTACACCCTTGGCAAAATCTCCCAAGAGATTTCCAACGCGTGACTCCACCGTAGGCTGAGCCAAAAATAGATGAGCTAGGTAGTTCATCGTGTTTTCATCGTTTAAAAGGTTTCAATTTTTTCATCTACCTCAGAAAGCGCTAACTGCTGAATCATTCTTAAACCCTCTTCCAGCGAAGCAAGATCTTTAGCTGCACTGATGCAAATTCTTACGGCTTGCGGTGCTGGGTAGTTGCCAACAGCAAAGCTTTCTGCAGCAGTAATCAAGACTTTTTTCTCTTCGGCGGCTTTTACAAAAGCACTGGCTCGCCAATGTTCAGGCAACACTAACCAGACAAAAAAACTATCGGCTCTGGCCGAAAAATCCAGCGAACGAAATATATCGCTCACCAATGCAAAACGTACCTGTAACGCTTCGCGCTGCTTCGCGAGTAACTGAGTCGCCGCGCCTTGCTGAATCCACCGACACGCTATCTCAACCATTAACGGTGGAGCCATCCAACAACTAGCGCGCAGGGCCGAGGCCGCTCTGTCTCGATACGCCTGCGGTGATACAAGAAAGCCTACCCGTAAACCACCCGCTAACCCCTTTGAGCAACTACTGATATAAAAAACTCGCTCGGGCGCCATAGATGCCAAAGGCTCTGGCCGGTTTTGCACTAACGACGCCGAGACATCATCTTCGATAATCAACAACTGGCACTCATTAGCCACAGAAATCAGTTGCCGCCTTCGCTGCAACGTCATTTGTACATTGGTCGGGTTATGCTGAGTCGGCGTGCAATAGATCAAACGAGGGTTATATTGACGACATAGATCAGCAATAGAATCTAATAAAATACCCTGCTCATCCATCGGTATGGGAATAACTTTAAGACTAAGTTGCCTCGCTATGGATTTTAACCCAGGATATGCCAGCCCTTCGGCAAGAATGGTATCACCCGGGCGGCATGCGGCTATTAAAGCCAGCTGTATGGCATGCTGGCCACCATTACACAAAGTAATACTATCCGGGGGCGAGGCAAAATTACCGTAACTTATCCACTTAGCTATAACTTGGCGATGGTGCTCAAAACCTCCATCGGGATGATATTCCAGCATATGCGCAAGTGTGTCGGGGTCGTGCTGCAATTCCCCGAGCGTTTCTGCAAGCAACGCCTGCTGGCCGAGCCTTACCGGCAAGCTCACCGTCAGATCGATAAAACCCTCGCGCGGATCAGGGATCAAAAACTCATCCCGTACTTTTGCACCCTTCTCATTTACATAGGTTCCACTACCCACACGGGCTGATACTAAACCACGACGCTCAGCCTCGGCATATCCTCGTGTCACTGTGCCTAATGTCACACCTAACGCATCGGCTAGCTGTCGTTGGGGCGGCAATTTTTGCTGCGCGATTAGCTCACCAGCATCAATGCCTAAAGCAATGGCTGTTGCTAAGGCTTTATAACGCGGCCCTGCATATTCAGTTAAATCTGGAATCCAAATTGTCATGGTAACAATAAACCGATTGACTCATAAATTATGAAATATATGATGTAAAAACAATACAAAAGAAACGATCAATAACATTTATTTACAATTGTACCCATACAATTTAATATTTCAAGGATTTCTCATGACAACAGCACTGTTCAATATCGATAGCTATCAAACGCAAGCAAGTGCTGTCATCACTGCAGTCACAGAAAACCACCTTGAGCTTAATCAAACACTTTTTTACCCCCAAGGCGGTGGCCAACCCGGTGACCAAGGCTGGATAACAACGTCATCCGCTAGGCTTGAGGTAATTGATACGATTAAAGGCAATACGCCTAACCGTATTTTGCATTGCATTGATGGAGATACTCAGCAGCTTAGTGTGGGCGATCATGTACAACTAGAAATCAATTGGCCGCGCCGTTATCAGTTGATGCGTATGCACTCATGCTTGCACTTGCTCTGCTCTCTTATCCCTAAAGGTGTCACTGGCGGCTCTATCGGGCTAGAAAAAAGCCGTCTTGATTTTGATTTAGGCGAAGCAAAGCTCGATAAAGAGCTACTTACCCAACAACTCAATGCGCTCATTCAATCAAGCGCAGCCATCACCACCATGGTGATAAGCGATGCAGAGCTAACACAACAACCTGAGCTAGTACGTACATTATCAGTGCAACCGCCAGCAGGAACAGGCTCTGTACGTATGGTGAAGATTGATGGCGTAGACCTTCAGCCTTGTGGCGGTACTCATGTCGCTAACATCAAAGAAATCGGCACAGCCAAGATCAGCAAGATCGAAAACAAAGGCAAACACAACCGGCGCATACACCTACTATTGGAACCACAGTCATGATCATTGAATTATTATTAGCCAACATACTTTCATTAATAACCTTTGCCTTTACGACCTCTGTCACGCCGGGCCCCAATAACTTGATGCTGACAGCCTCGGGCGCTAATTTTGGTTTTAAGCGGACGATTCCTCATATGCTGGGGATTGGCAGTGGCTTGTTTGCTCTGAATATGTCGGTGGCACTAGGGTTTGGTGTTATTTTTGCTCAATATCCTGAGCTACACAGCTGGTTACGCTGGGTCGGCGCTTGTTACCTTGTTTATTTGGCATGGAAAATAGGCTCGGCTAACGGGCCAGGGAAAAACAACACAGCAGGCAATACTCCTTTTAGCTTTGCTCAAGCCGCCGCCTTTCAATTTGTAAACCCTAAAGCATGGATCATGTCTATTAGCGCGATGACCACATTCACACTGCCGGGCGATGCATACTTTCAATCTGCCTTTTATGTTGCGCTCGTCTTTGGGATTGTTAACCTGCCCACTATTAGTCTCTGGGCTAGCTTTGGCATGGCTATTGGGCGCTATCTATCAACGGCGGTGGCTTATCGGCGGTTTAATGTGTCGATGGGAGTTCTCACAGCCAGCTCTGTTGTTTTACTGTTTATCTAAGCATTTTTATACGCGGCTTTTATAAGCTTCTTATGTAAACTCTTTATGTAAGAGAGTTATTATATAAGCCGCTACATTTTCACCTCTTAAAATACCCTTCTTTAAAGGGTAATATCAGCAGTACCCAGATAATAAGTGCGTTATAATCTCATACATAATTCATCGGGCCTGTATTCATATAGAGGCTTACTTGAGAGCCTGTCATGCACGACCTTCAAGCGACCAGTATTAAATACCAACGCAACACCCTCTATGTGCTTGATCAGCACCAACTCCCCCATGTTGAGAACTGGCTTCCTTGCGAGTCCGTAGACGCAATGGTCGCTATGATTCAAAAACTACAAATTCGTGGAGCACCGCTCATCGGTATTGGTGCGAGCTTGCTGCTGGGACATTTAGCCGCCAACGGAGCATGCACTACAACATTACAACGTAATGCAGAAGTTTTACGCGCGGCACGCCCTACTGCCGTTAACTTGATGAACAATATGGACAGTATGCTAGCAGTACTGCAAACATCAGGTCCTAGCGCACTACCAACAGAAGCAGAACGGCTATTTCATGAAGATGTCGCCTTGTGTAATAGCCTAGCTAACCTGGGGGCAGAACTTATTCCTGCCAATGCCAATATTTTAACTCACTGCAATACCGGAAGCTTAGCAACCGCTGGCGTAGGCACGGCTATTGGTGTGATTAATGCCGCCCACCAGCAGGGCAAGAATATCCATGTGTATGTAGATGAAACCCGCCCGCTACTACAAGGTGGCCGGCTAACCGCCTGGGAAATGAAACAGCTCGGCGTAGCCCATACATTGATCTGCGATAACATGGCCGCAATTCTGATGCGCGATAAGAAAGTCGATTGTATTTTAGTCGGTGCCGATAGAATCGCTGTAAATGGCGACTTTGCAAATAAAGTGGGCACCTATTCCTTAGCGGTAAATGCATATCACCATAATGTGCCTTTTTATGTGGTTGCCCCCAACACGACAGTCGATATTGAATGTATGAGCGGTGAGAAGATCCCTATTGAAGAACGCGACGCGGCTGAAGTACGCGGCGTAAGCGGTAGCTTTGGCGATGTTTGCTGGAGTCCAAATCAAACACCTGTTTACAATCCAGCGTTTGATGTCACACCTGCAGCCCTTATTAGCGGCTGGATTTTAGATAAAGGCGTGTTTAACCAAGAGCAGATTAAGAAAGGCGTGTTAAAAACACTTTAATTGTTGCCTGCATCTTTAAACATTTGAGTTAAACTCATATCATGCATGGCTTTTTAAACAAGCAAAACGAGAGTAATCAGTTTGGCAGTCACAGATTTTATTCCCGGCCAGCGCTGGATCAGTAATACCGAAGCAGAGCTTGGCTTAGGTATGGTTACAACTAACGCAGATCGTCGCGTCACCATTGTTTATCCTGCTGCTGAAGACGAGCGCACATACGCCACCGATAATGCCCCTGTTAGCCGGGTCGAATACCCTGTTGGCGACACAGTAAGTAACAGTGCCGGCATACAGATCGAAATTACCGAGCGTATCGAGAAAAACGGCTGCTTCATCTATATCGGCAACGATGCTGATGGTGAAGAGCATATCGTGCCGGAAATTGATCTCGACAGCCACGTGCAGTTTAATCGTCCTCAGGATCGTCTTTTTGCCGGCCAAGTAGATAAACTAAGCCGTTATAAGCTGCGCCTTAACACTCTCGAGCATCAACACGCGCAACAAAAGTCAGAGACTTATGGTTTATCCGGCGGCCGTGTGCAGCTATTACCACACCAGTTTTATATTGCTCACGAAGTAGCCAATCGCTATGCACCGCGTGTTTTACTTGCCGATGAAGTTGGCTTGGGTAAAACCATTGAAGCGGGTTTAATTTTACATCAACAGCTTATCAGCGGTCGTGCTAAGCGTGTATTGATTACTGTTCCTGACAGCCTTGTTTATCAGTGGCTGATCGAAATGATGCGCCGCTTCAATCTGCACTTCAGCATTATGGATGATCTGCGCTGTACTGCACTGGAGATGTCTGGGTCAGAAAACCCATTCGACTCTGCTCAGTTAATTTTATGTGGCCAATCGTTTATCAACAATAACGCTACACGCGTTGAGCAAATTCTCGCGTGTGAATGGGATATGCTGATTGTTGATGAAGCACACCATTTAGTGTGGAGCGAGGATGCTCCTAGCCCGCTATACACCACGATAGAAATGCTAGCGAATGTTATCCCTAGCTTGTTATTGTTAACAGCTACACCGGAGCAACTCGGCTTAGAAAGCCACTTTGCTCGTTTACGTTTACTTGACCCAGACCGTTACAGCTCGTTGGAGCAGTTCCGTGAAGAACAAGAGCATTACACTGAAGTAAACGCACTGGTACAAAAGCTACTTGCCGAAAACGGTATTGCACAACTAAGCTCAGATGCGCAATTCCAAGCGGAGTTAAACAGCTTCTTGGGCGAAGAAACCGCCACCAAACTTATTGCGGATGCTCAGGAAGAAAATGCTGAAGAAGCGATTCAACAGTGCATTAATCATCTGCTGGATCGCCATGGTACAGGCCGCGTATTATTCCGTAATACACGTGACGCCGTACATGGCTTCCCACAAAGAATTCTGATTCCGCATCCACTGCCTATGCCTGATGAACTGTCATCAGAAATGGTCGACTTTTCTTTGGATGAGATTCTTAAACCAGAATCTGTACTCGGTGATGACTGGCTGGAATTTGACTCTCGTGTTGAATGGCTCGATGGTTGGCTTAAAGCTCACCGTCACGAAAAAACACTGCTAATTTGCGCAAAAGCTGAAACAGCACAAGCACTAGAAGAACACCTACGCTTACGCAAAGGCGTTCGCTCTGCCATGTTCCACGAGAAGATGACACTCATCAACCGCGACCGTGCTGCCGCTTATTTTGCCGACACTGAAGAATACGCTCAGGTATTAATCTGCTCGGAGATTGGTAGTGAAGGCCGTAACTTCCAGTTTGCACAACATTTGATTATGTTTGACCTGCCACTAAACCCTGACCTTCTAGAGCAGCGTATTGGTCGTTTAGACCGTATTGGTCAGAAAAACGATGTGCAGATTCATATCCCTTATTACGAAGACAGCGCACAGGCTATTTTGCTACGCTGGTTTGACGAAGGCATAAACGCTTTTCGCCATACCTGCCCCGCTGGCCAAGCACTGTTTACACAGTTCGAAGACACCCTAGTAGGCCTGTTACTTGATGGTGCTGACGAAGAAACTTTTGAAACGCTTATTGTCGAATCGCAGCAAGCATCGCAGAAGATTCTTCTTGAAATGCAGCAAGGCCGTGACCGCTTATTGGAAATGAGTTCATGCCGTCCTGAGCAAGCTGCTCAGCTCATAGAGTCCGTTGAAGATACCGAAAACCGCCACCAGCTAGTCGAGTACATGGAACACGTCTTCGATCAGTTTGGTGTTGACCAGCAAACTAATGGTTTGCACTCTGTGATCCTGCAACCTACTGACCAGATGATCTATCATCGCGTACCAGGGCTACCCGATGAAGGCTGTACAGCAACCTTCTCACGCGAAGAAGCTCTGAGCCGTGAAGATATGCAGTTCCTCAACTGGGAACACCCCATGGTGACCGGTGCTATGGAAATGATTACCGGCAGCGAGTTTGGTAATACAGCCATCTGTACCGTCAAACTTCCTCCACTAGCGCCTGGCACACTATTAGTTGAAGCGGTGTTTGTTCTCTACTGTGCAGCACCTCGCCACCTCAACTTGCAGCGTTACCAGCCGCAAGCGACGGTTCGCGTCGTGTTAGATAACAACGGCAACAACCTCAGCGCTATTATTACACCTAACCACTTAAACAAATTAGGTGAGCGCGTTAAGCGCCATGCAGCCCAGAACCTGATTCGTCATGGTCGAGAGCAGATCAGTGGTGTCTTGAGCAAGGCTGAAAATGTAGCCCAAGCTCAGCAGGAAAAACTGATAGAAAGCGCCGTCAGCAAAGCGACTACAATCCTCAATGAAGAAGTTGAACGACTAGAAGCGCTAAGCAAGGTAAACCCTTCTATCCGAGCGGAAGAGATCACACAGTTACGTGCTGATCGTGCCAGCATCCTAGAGCTACTCGGTGCTGCTAAGCTGAAGATGGATGCGGTACGTGTGGCTGTCGTCAGCGACTAATTCGCCACCATCAAGTAAACCGCCAGGAGAGCACAATGAGTCTAAAGGACTGGGGTCTTGCATTACTCGTTGTGCTGGCTTGGGGGGTTAACTTTGTTGTTATCAAGTGGGGGCTGGATGAGCTTCCTCCCCTACTGCTAGGTGCTTTGCGGTTTATGCTAGTTGCCTTTCCTGCCATTCTCTTTATTAAAGCCCCAAAACTACCGCTTAAATGGCTACTCGCCTATGGTGTAACCATTAGCTTTGGCCAATTCGCACTGCTCTTTAGCGCCATGCACTTAGGCATGCCTGCAGGCCTAGCCTCGCTGGTACTCCAAGCACAAATGCTATTCACCATGATATTCGCCTTTATGTTTTTAGGTGAACGCTGGCAACTACCACAAGTGCTCTCCCTGATTATTGCCGCAACCGGCTTGACCCTACTGGCAACCCAAACACCCGCCAGCCAGATGACATTTATCGGTTTTGCTTTAACCATTGCAGCAGCCGCCAGTTGGGGCATGGGAAACATTATTAATCGCAAGATCGGCCAACTAGGTAATGTTAACTTGATGGGCCTAGTTGTGTGGAGCGCGCTCATTCCTCCAATCCCTTTTCTACTGCTCTCCTACCGCTTTGAAGGGCCAGATCTCATACTCTCAAGCCTAGAGAACATCGGCTTTAAATCTATTGCTAGCGTCTTTTATTTAGCAGCTATTGCCACCATTTTTGGCTACAGTAGCTGGGCACACCTGCTTAAGCAGTATCCTGCATCTCAGGTTGCTCCACTGACATTACTCGTCCCTGTGATTGGCCTTGTAACGGCATGGCTAGTATTAGATGAAACGCTGAGTATTATTCAGATATTTGGGATTACTCTGATTATGGCCGGCTTACTGGTTAATGTATTTGGCCACACACTATTACCTAAAAAGTAAGCCGAGCAATATAGCTCGGCTTACTTAAAATAATCGCTTATCGGGCTTATTTTAATAGTCGCTTCTCAGCCGGCTACTCTTTCAATTTAACCACAAGCTGATTGTCATCAATCCTGACAAAAGCCACACCATCAGCAAAGCTTTTCCAGAAACCTTCCCCACCACCATATTGCTCGACTAAATCAATATTTTTCAAGCTACCCATCCAGGCATTGGGCAAAGGTACTCCCCACAGGCTCACGCCACGCAGTTTAACGCTCGGTCGGTCATTATTAAATGCTACCTCGACACCCGCATTGATCCTGACGGTTTCTCCACCCAAAATTGGAAAGTCCGGATCCACAGGAATAAGTAACTTAGCACTGGCTAAATTATCTGAAAGGTCGATCGCAAAACGGCTGGCCAAGTCAGGATTTTTAGCAATTAAACTATTCAGCTCTTTCTCTGAAAATTTAACTTCACGACTCGCACCGGTCTCAGAATATGCCTCAGGCTGAAGTGGCTTGTTAGGGTCCGATACAGCCGACCCATCCTCTAACTGAATACCAAAGAAGCTTAGTTTTTTATCAAGCTGCTGCTGCTCACCCGAAGAAAGGCTAACCGGACTAAATGAAGAGGGGAAATATACCCACTTAACAAAGAGACCACCCAGAATAATCGCCAAAAACACAGCCAAAAAGACTGTTAAAAAAAGCGGAAATCTACGTTTTGGTGTTGCAGCAGGTTGGATATCACTTTCCATAAAGACGCCTGTATTTTTCATTATCACAATCAAAATACAATAATGCCTCCACGGTGAACACAGCCTGTATCAACTCGTCTTGCTTAACTTACTTAACACCGAGCGTCCACTGCTCTACCCATTCAGCTTCTTCAGGCTCAAGGTAGGCTTGTTCAAGCAACTCCTGTGCCCATGGCTCTTTTATAGCCAAATGATTAAGGATAACAATAGCTGAAACCTTAGCAGCCGCTACTTCACTCCACATGGTTGTTCCTAAACAGCGCCAATGGTTAGGATCTATTCGCTTAGGGCGCTCGACCTGCTCTTTGCAGGTTTCACACACCATTAAGCAATGCTCGTACGAAGGGTCATTAGCAACAGGGGGCACTTCATAAATGCTCAGCGACTCTCCACTAGCATCACACAACTCACAGTGCGCCCCACAACGGCGCACCAAATCTTTACCAAACATAGTTAGGTTGTGGTGACGCTCCTGATGTTTATCACGTCCTTTTGACATGGTCTTAGTTACTCATCAAATAGCGGGAAACGCGAGGCAATATCATCACCTGTAAAATCTGCGATCCAGCCATCGGGGTTATTAAAAAAACGAATCGCGGTAAAATGCGGTTCAGGGCCCATATCGAACCAATGTTTAGTCTGATTAGGCACTGACAGTAAATCATCTTTACAGCAATGAATCATATAGACTTTATCTTCTATATGAAGGTAAAACATACCTTCGCCTGCAACAAAAAATCGCACTTCATCTTCTGAGTGAGTATGCTCATTCAAAAACTTCTGACGAAACTCATCTTTTTGCGGGTTATCCGGCGTAATAGCTGCGATATCGACGGTTTTGTAACCTTCTTCTTTTACCAACTCGCCGATTTCTTGATCATAAGCCTGCAGAACTTCTTCATGAGACATTTCAGGTGTAATCGGGCAATTTATCATCCAACGCTCAAAACGAATACCAACAGCAGCCATCGTACTTTTAATAACATCGCCATCATCACTGTGCAGCATTGGCTGGCGGGTATCATTATCTTGATATACGGTTATAGCACTCATTACTCACTCCTAGCCTACAGCTGTCTACTCTAGATTAAACACTTATACTTTCAAAAGAACTCACTGCATTATGCGTGGCGTTTTCTGGCAACTCTTCACGTGCTAACAAGCAGGTTTTCATGCCCGCCGATTGTGCCGCATCCAGCTCTTCAACGATATCCGACAAAAAGAGGATATTCTCAGGCAGCTGCTGCAACGCACTAGCGATTGATACGTACGCCGCCTTCTCTCTTTTATGGCCTGTGGTTGTATCAAAATAATGGCTAAAAAGAGGTGTTAAGTCACCAAAATCACTATGACCAAACAATAATTGCTGGGCTTTCACCGATCCCGACGAAAACACACTTAATTCAATACCTTGCTCATTCCAACGCTGCAAATATTCATAAGCATCTTGGTATAAATGCCCAGTAAAATCACCATTCTTATAGCCCTGCACCCAAATCAAACCCTGCAATGTCTTTAAGGCAGTGACCTTTTTATCCTGATCGATCCAATTAATAAACGCTTGAATCAATGTTGTTTGATCTGCATCAGGCGCCTCTAATACAAGCTTGGCTTCGGCCATAATGCTCTGCACCACAGCATCATTCCAGTGGCCTTTTACAAACGCTGGCAAAGCCTGTCGTGCATAAGGAAAAAGCACGTCATGGACAAACCGGATATCCGTGGTGGTGCCTTCTATATCTGTCAAAATCACTTTAATAGTCATGTTATTTCTCGGTTTATATCTCTACTTCTAGCGCTTGATAAACACAAATAGCCCCTACATCACTCAATGATGCACGCTACCTTTTAAGCAACATCATGTCGCGCTCACAGGCAAACAAAAACTCTAGTCCCTCAAGGTGCCTTCTAGCCTCAACCATATCTTTACCCCATGCATAGAGGCCATGCCCTCTCACCAAAAACCCCCACTGCAAAGGAGACTTTGCCCATGTATTTTTCAGCTGCTGTGCAAGTGCTTGCATATCCTGAGTATTATTAAAAATATGAATCGCTACAGTCGCATCATGCGTGTTATTTCCTGATAAGGACTTCTGCATTTCATAACCATGTAAAACTAGGGTATTTGATGCTTCTAGACGAGACAGCACTGTGGAAGCCACCGAGTGCGTATGTAGCACCGCACCAATATTAACATCCAACGCATAAAGCGCCGTATGCAGTAATGTTTCAGCTGACGGCTTTAATTTAGAATTAATAACCTGGCCATGCGAATCGACCCGTAGCAGGTCGTATGGAGTGAGCTCACCTTTGTGACGCCCTGATGCAGTCACCCACGCAGACGAGGCATCAATACGGGCTGAAAAATTACCACCCGTAGCTGGGCACCAACCTTGTGAATCAATCCAGCGGCCCGCTTCAACAATAGAGTGTGTCAATACGTCAGACATCAATAGTAGCCATTAATCATTCTATAAAAAGCGTTAGTTTACGAGAAGATACTGAATTATCGAAGAAAAACCGAAGGATATTTTCAAGAGCAAGCATAGAAAAGGGGCGGTCAGTCAGACAGCCCCTCAGAACCGAAATGATTTCGGTTATAAAAGCCCGAAGGCAAAAAAATACGCATGAAACTTCTTATATAGGCGCTTATCAAATATTGACGTTTCTTAATTAAAGATTTTACTTAATAAAGTAAATGAACGACTCAAGTGAAGCGACTATTATAAGCTAAACAGTGTTTTCTCCTCTTCAGCGTTTACGATCAACTGAATTCAGTATATCTAAATTTTCACAAAGTCATAGGTCTGATTTTTCCAGTAAAATCCTATAATCCGTGAATGAATTTCATCTTGAAAAATGGCTCTCATGGCACCCTTCTTGCCCCTCTTGACTAGTGCAATAATACGAGCCCAACAAGGGTTTTTCATAAGTTAAGAGAACATGCTGGCCATACCCAAAAAACCTGGCGCCTATAAACAGGCGAACCGCTAATTTCTGAGCGGTAATCAAACAGGTCCTACTCTCTCAGGCAGAGCTTCGAACTCTCTTCTTTTTCCCTCAAACCACGCCACCATTTCGTCTGGCTTTTGCATTAACTGCATCATCTCATCCATCGCTTTAAGATGAGCAGCGTCTTTTTGATGAAGCATTTCGGTACCGTGCTGCTTACTCAGCTCAGCAATCTCTTCAAATGAATTAGCATGAAACTCTTCATCACAAGCACCACCTAACTGCTTACAACTCATAGTCTTCATAACTATTCTCCTTATTAGTGTGATTCTAATACAGATAACACTTCACAAGACTGCCAGCAAGAAAATGCTCATATAGCGCTTTTTGAAAGAGTCATCACTGATCACTATGCCCACTAAGCTCATACCAAAGCAGGCTCAACTGCCGGTTAACCTGTAACGCAATATTGATTGCGCATTCAAATGCTTTCGAATCGACATCCCTAAAAGCAGGCAGTGAAGCTATCTCTAGATGCGGTATTGAAAACTCTGTCACCAGTGCTGCGGCATCCAGCCAAGGATTCCCTAGCCCGGCATACTCCCAATCAATAACCACCAACTGCCCTACATTATTCAAAAGGTTTCTCTTATGCAGGTCATGATGCACAAGACATAATTCAACCTTGGCGGTTATATTTAGCTCTAGCATTAGCGCGCAAACCGAACTCAGTAACGCTTGAGCTTGCAAGGTATTGTCTAGATCATTTATTTTTTGCTGATATGCATCCCATAATGCTTGGTAATCATATGTCGGCATGCTTCTTATCTGCTGCCAATCAGACACACAGGCTAATATCTGAGCGTGCAAATCAGCTATAGGCGCATCATCTAATGTCGTGTAACGCTTCATCAAAAGCCATCCCGACTGGGTTTCATCTGGCAACTTTTGCTGAAAAACTTCCGGCGCCCATGCTTTAGTGCCGAGTAGGCTCAGTACTTTTTCTTCTCGCTGCCGACAAACACCCAATACTTGCCTTGTTGTATCGAGGCGCAAAACAACGGCTTGCCCTTGATAATTGCCAGTATAAAGCTGGTTGGTCGTACCTGCATGCAACAAAGGCTGCCATTGCACATCTACAGACAATTGAATATTTATATTTTCAAGTAGCTGGCTCTGTTTCAAAAGTCACCTTGGTCATTAGCGAGAGGTTATAGATATGCTATATTAGCGCCTGTTATCGGGGCGTTGGCCTAGCAGCCTGACTGAGAGTGTACCCGTCGAACCTGATCCAGTTAATACTGGCGTAGGGAATAAAGGAAAAAATGAAAAAACTATTTTCGATACTCGCTGCCTGTGGGCTGGCAACATCAGTACATGCTGCGGATCTGACCATATACACCTATGACTCTTTTGTTTCTGAGTGGGGTCCAGGCCCACAACTGGAAGCAGCATTTGAAGAGTCTTGCCAGTGTGATCTAGCATTTATTGCAGTCGATGATGGCGTTAGTATTTTAAACCGTTTGCGAATCGAGAAAGATAAAACCAAGGCAGATGTTCTACTTGGCTTGGATGATTCACTCACAGAAGTTACCCGCCGTGAATCGCTTGTCCAGCCACATGGCATAGCACTTAATGGATTAAAATCCGAGCTGCAATGGCAGGATCAGGACTTTATTCCCTATGATTATGGTTTTTTCTCTTTCGTTTATAATACAAATAAAGTCGAACAGCCGGCTACTTCATTAAAGGCATTAATCGATTCAGACGCATCAGTGATTTATCAAGACCCACGCACCAGCACGCCAGGGCAAGGACTCATGCTTTGGGTCAAAGCTGTTTATGGTGACGACTCAGCCAACGCTTGGAAACAACTCGCGTCACATACGGTGACTGTCACCAAAGGTTGGTGGGAAGCCTACAGCATGTTTCTTGAAGGTGATGCCGACTATGTTCTAAGTTACAACACGTCTCCCGCCTACCATGTCGTTACTGAAGAAAAAATACAGTACAAGGCCGCCGCTTTTTCCGAAGGGCATGTTGCACAAATTGAAGTGGCCGCGATATCAAGGTATGCAAAAAATCCTGAGCTCGCCAAGCAGTTCCTTAACTTTCTCATTTCACCTCAAGCACAATCCATAATCCCCACGGCTAACTGGATGCTTCCGGTTGTCGATCAAATTGAATTGCCCGAGATTTTTGATGAGCTAATTCAACCCAAACGCATCGGTTTTACGCCACAGCAGATAGCAACACAGCGTAAATCTTGGATTCGTGAATGGCGCTCTACTGCTAACTGATGCGTTTATATTGGTTGGCTTATGCGGCTATTTTCGCACTGACTATTCTGTCTTTTTATGGACTCATCAATTTTGGTGACGAAGGGCTTGATACCTCCCTTCTGCAAGATAGTTATTTTTATACGATTCTTGGTTTTACATTAAAGCAGGCGTTACTGAGCGCCCTACTCTCTGTGGGGATAGCCATACCAATTGCGCGGGCTTTATATTTTTTGCCAGCGCTGCGTTTTAAAAAACTATTCCTAACGTTTTGTTTACTCTGCTTCGTTACGCCAACGCTCATTGTTATTACTGGACTAGTTGCATTGTTAGGTCGTTCAGGCTTTCTTACTCAATCAATTAATACGGCATTGAGTAGCTTTAGCGAGAACACATGGAACCTTTACGGGTTATCAGGCATTTTAATTGCTCATATTTTCATGAACATGCCGCTCGCCGTTAGAATTATCTACCTACAACTACAGACAATCCCTGACAATAGCTGGAAACTTGCCTCTCAACTAAAACTGAGTAAACGGCAATGTTTTAGGGTTGTTGAATGGCCGGTACTAAGAAGCAGTAGTGTTTTATTACTCTGCTTTATCTTTGTACTTTGCTTTAACAGTTTTGCTGTTGTTCTTGCATTAGGTGGCGGCCCTCAATCGACAACCTTAGAAGTCGCCATTTATCAGGCACTTAAATATGATTTCAATATCCCTGAAGCACTTACGCTAGCCTGGACACAACTTATTGTAGCCGGAGGGCTTTATTGGCTCATTACACGATCCGGCGGCGTCTCCTGGCAAAGCATAGAATCTAGCCAATACAACTGGCGACCCAACCAGAGTTCTAGTGCACGTTTTTGGTTTACATCACTTTATAGCACTGCATGGCTGATACTACTTTTGCCTTATTTATCGCTGCTACCCGGTTTATTTGACAGCGATCTGTCCAACAAAGACTTTAAGGCCATAGGCTATTCAGCACTTGTCAGTATTGGCTTAGCCGCTATCGCAACATGCTTAGCGATGATATTGGCTTTTGCACTGCTTCGCCCGGTACGTGAAGCCGCATTAAAAGCTCAAAACAAGCGCGTTTGGTTATATGAAAGCTTAGCAACACACACGCTGGTTGCACCCGCTATGGTGCTATCGGTGGGCCTATTTGTTTATCTACTACCGCTTATTGATCTCGACCGTTGGGGCATTATCTTTGTTGTGCTACTAAACACCGCTCTAGTTATCCCTTTTGCCGTTCAAAAGCTCAAACCTCGATTACTACAGTTTGATCAACAATATGATCGCTTAGCTCACTCGCTCAAGCTAACACAGCAAACCCGCTGGAAAATTGAATGGCCTTTTATCAAAGAGATCTACCTAGCAACGACGGGTTTAGTCCTTGTTCTAGCGATGGGTGATGTGGCTATTTTTTCAATTTTTGGCAGCCCTGATTGGACCACCTTACCCTGGCTAATTTACGGTTATGCAAGTAGCTACCGCATCGCCGAAGCAAGTGCCGCATCGTTTCTTTTACTGATGCTTTGTGCTCTTTTCCTCTTTTTTCTGGAAAAACTATCTTCGCGCAGCGCTCTTCGCAAACAACCCCTAGAATACAGCCAAGCGCATAAAGGCGAAACTCATGCTTAGCATACAAAATCTTCTCCTTGAATTAGACGGCTGGCCACTGCGTTATAATATGCAGATTGAGACAGGTGAAATAGTCGCTATACAAGGTGTAAGCGGCGTTGGGAAAACCACCCTACTCAATCTAATTGGTGGGTACCAAACACCTGATAGTGGCAGTATTGAATGGAATAGAACAACACTAAACCACTTGCCAGTTGAAAAGCGTCCGGTCAGTATTTTATTTCAAGATCACAACCTCTTTGAGCATATCAGTGTTATGCATAACCTTTGTCTTGGCTTTAAAGATGAAGCGCCCTTAGCTGCGATAAAAAATGCCACACACTTTTTAGAAGTATCACAACACCTTGATAAAAAACCTGCGGCTCTTTCCGGAGGGCAACGCCAGCGTATTGCGCTAATCAGAACACTATTACGACCTGAGCCCATTGTTTTGCTTGATGAACCCTTCGCAGAGCTCGATCCTATGACGCGCGAAAAATCAGCCCTGTGGTGCAAAGAACAAGCGAAATCTAGTGGAAAAACGGTCTTGCTGGTTACACATCAAGACGAAGATGTAGAACGGATGGCAGATAGGCGTATTGTGCTTTCTTAGCTCTACAAAAGCACCTAAAAACGCAATGTTCTTAGGCGCCTAATAACCGTAACTCTTTATATAGAGCCTTGCACTTTCCAGTGCACCGTTTCACCTGCGAAAAACGGTACAATTGGTTTACCGTCAGGCAAAATAATTTCAGAAGGAATAGTCCAATCTTCACGCACTAGCGTTAATGTACCGCTGTTACGCTGCAATCCATAAAAGTCCGCGCCAAAATGGCTCGCAAAACCTTCTAACTTATCTAATGCATCTAGCTCTTCAAATACATGAGCATATAACTCAATTGCACTCCAAGCACTGTAGCAACCAGCACAACCACATGCATTTTCTTTGGCCTCTTTTGCATGTGGTGCTGAGTCTGTCCCTAGAAAGAATTTAGGCGAGCCTGTTTTTACAACATTACGTAATGCTTGTTGGTGTGTATTACGCTTTAGTACAGGCAAACAAAAGTTATGCGGTCGAACACCACCCACCAATAAATCATTACGGTTTAATAGCAAATGCTGAGGGGTAATCGTGGCAGCAACATTATCTGATGCATCTAAAACAAACTGAGCAGCATCAGAAGTAGTGATATGCTCAAAAACCACTTTTAAATTAGGAAAACGCTTAACAATATGCACCATCTTTTGATCAATAAATTCTTTTTCACGATCAAAAATATCAATATGGTGATCCGTTACTTCACCATGCACTAAAAGCAACATGCCTTGTTCTTGCATCACTTCAAATACGGGGTACAGAGCTTCTAGCTGACTAACCGCTGCAGCAGAGTTCGTCGTAGCCCCTGCAGGATACATTTTAGCTGCCACAGCACCAGCAGCTTTCGCCGCGGTAATGTCTTCAGCAGATGTTTGGTTAGTAAGGAAAAGAGTCATTAATGGTTCAAAATGACTTCCTTCAGGACGCGCTGCCAAAATACGTTGCTGATAGCCCAGTAGCGCCTCAGCATTAATAACTGGCGGAACCAAATTAGGCATTACAATCGCCCGATGAAAACAACGAGCAGTTGCTGCTACTGTTTCAACCAGCATATCACCATCACGAAGATGTAAGTGCCAGTCGTCCGGAGTTTGTATCGTTAACGTTGTCATACCTTACCTGCTCATTGATTCGACTTAATTTTAAATTATACCGCACATTGCACACATGATGGAGCCGTCTATACACAAGACTTTAAGACAACCCAGACCAAATAAACGTGTGAGACACATAGAATTCAGGTAGTATTCAGTTTTAGATCACGGAAGCGGATGTCCGCTAGCTACACAAGGAATTTACGTGAAAAACATCCTTATCATCAGCCAGAACGCAGTCGGCAATCAGACGATTCAGGATATCCTATGCGACTACAATGTCTGTATTCACGAGTACTTTAACCCTGCTGATTTAACGACTGATACTGCAATGCTGATTGTAGATTCATCTTTACTTGAAAGCAGTCGTGAGCTGATTAAACAATGTAATTGCAATCACTTAAAAATACCTAGTATTCTTCTCTCAACAGATAGTATTGATAATATTAGATTAATTACTCAAGCTACTGGGTTTTCAGATTTCTTAAAGGCTCCACTGCAGCCATCAACAACTCTATCCAAGTTAAAAACGCACATTAACTTAGCCGAAATGGTTCGCTCCTTCGATACAAAAGTTACGGTGCCTGATACCCACGAAAACGACCTACTCGCAGCACAAGATGCTGCTATTTTATGTCTTGCCGCTGTCGCCAGGGTTCGCGATCACTCCACCGGAAATCACATTCTTCGCACACAACATTACGTTAAAGCTTTAGCCGAACATTTACGTTATCACCCAGATTATGCTCACGAACTCGATAATGATGAAACCATAGAGGTTTTTTATAAAACAGCATCGCTGCACGATATAGGAAAAGTAGGTATTCCGGATGCCATTTTACAAAAGCCGGGAAAACTAGACTCTGATGAATATGAAATCATGAAAAGACACCCTGTCCATGGTTATAATGCTATTCGCACAGCAGAGCACTTACTTGCCAGAGAACTAAAAGGCAAAGCGGCCAGTTTTATTAAAATTGCACAGCAAGTAACACTAAGCCATCACGAAAAATGGGATGGAAGCGGCTACCCTCAAGGCTTAAAAAACAACGAAATTCCTATTGTCGCTCGCTTAATGGCCGTTGCGGATGTGTACGATGCCATTATTTCCAAACGCCCCTATAAAAAGGCACTTGAACACTACACAGCAAGCTCCATTATTCAAAAAGGTCGCGGCAGCTTCTTCGACCCTAATGTTGTAGATGCTTTTTTGGATTTAGAAGACACCTTTGACAAAATATCTTACATTCTAGAAGACTACTTCCCTTCCAAGTCCGACTTCTCTCCGCATTCCTGCGATGAACTGATGTTCTAATCATAAAAAACCCGCTACTAGCGGGTTTTTTATCAATGCATAAACATTAGGACTGTGATGATAGTAGCAATCAATATTTACACTTCTTGGCTACGCAAGTAATCATCATATGTACCGCGAAAATCAACAATACCTGTCGGCGTTAATTCCAGAATACGCGTTGCCAATGAAGAAACAAACTCACGGTCATGACTCACAAACACTAATGTTCCAGGATAGTTTTCAAGCGCCAAGTTTAATGACTCAATTGATTCCATATCCAAATGGTTCGTAGGTTCATCCATCAGCATAATATTAGGACGCGTCAACATAAGCTTACCGAAAAGCATACGCCCCTGCTCACCACCTGAGATAACCTTTACAGACTTGTTAATCTCTTTTTGCGAGAACAACAAACGGCCTAATGTGCCACGGATAACTTGCTCATCATCACCTTCTTGACTCCAATCACCCATCCAATCAATTAAAGATTTCTCGTCTTTAAAATCGGATGAATGATCTTGAGCATAGTAACCAAGATCAGCATTTTCAGACCACTTAATTTCACCTGCCGTAGGCTCCAAGTCACCCACAAGGCATCTTAAAAGGGAGGTTTTACCGATACCGTTTGGCCCAATGATGGCAATTCGCTCACCTACCTCAATCATCAAATCAAGATCTTTAAACAGCTCACTATCAAAACTTTTTGATAAGCCTTCTACTTCTACGGCCAAACGGTGTAATTTCTTATCCTGCTCAAAACGAATAAACGGGTTTTGGCGACTTGAGGGCTTAACTTCTTCAAGTTGAATTTTATCAATTTGCTTAGCACGAGAAGTCGCTTGTTTGGATTTAGATGCGTTAGCAGAGAAACGACTAACAAATGACTTAAGGTCAGAAATTTGAGCCTTTTTCTTAGCGTTATCAGACAACAAGCGATCTCTTGCTTGAGTGGCTGCTGTCATATATTCATCGTAAGAACCTGGGTATAAGCGCAGTGTTCCATAATCCAAGTCCGCCATGTGAGTACACACACTATTCAAAAAGTGACGATCATGAGAAATAATAATCATGGTGCAGTTACGCTCATTCAATACCTCTTCCAACCAGCGGATAGTGTTAATATCCAAGTTGTTGGTTGGCTCATCGAGTAGCATAATATCCGGCTCAGAAAACAGCACTTGAGCCAACAACACTCGCAACTTCCAACCCGGAGCAACTTCACTCATTAGACCATAATGCTGCTCAATAGGAATATCGACACCTAACAGTAACTCACCTGCACGAGACTCTGCCGTGTAACCATCCATCTCAGCGAACTCAGACTCAAGCTCACCCGCGCGCATACCGTCTTCTTCGCTCATGTCTGGGTTTGCATAAATAGCATCACGCTCAGACTTAATCTTCCACAGTTCTTGGTGCCCCATGATGACAGTGTCAATAACGCTGTATTCTTCATAAGCGAACTGGTCTTGAGAAAGTTTACCGATACGCTCACTCGGCTCTTTTGAAACTGTTCCTGATGAAGGCTCTAAGTCGTTACCCAGAATTTTCATAAAGGTGGACTTACCACAACCATTGGCACCAATTAAACCGTAACGGTTACCTTCGCCAAACTTTACAGAGATATCTTCAAAAAGAGGCTTAGCGCCAAATTGTATGGTGATGTTAGCGGTTGTAAGCAATGTTCTATTCCGAGTTCAAAAAAGATAAAAAGACCGACCTCGACGCATGCACGAAGGGCTCGAAACGCAGATGAAAAAGAGAGTCTATTATGCCACATATCGTGTTACAGCAAAAACCATTCCAGACTTTCTGCAACATCTAAAACGTAGATCGATCAGACATTCAAAATTCAGATATTAAAAAAGGGCGAAATCGTTAGATTTCACCCTTTTTGTAATTCCTTCAAGAGGAATTAAGGAGTGATTTACTCAATAATAGAGTAAATCAACGCAGCTCTATTTATAGAGGTACGATGTTTTCAGCCTGAGGACCTTTCTGACCCTGAGTAACTGTGAACTCAACTTTCTGGCCTTCAGCCAAAGTTTTGAAACCAGAGCTGTTGATAGCGCTGAAGTGAGCGAAAACGTCTGGACCAGATTCTTGCTCGATAAAGCCAAAACCTTTAGATTCGTTGAACCATTTTACTGTACCAGTAGTAGTAGACATATTAATATCCTATTAAATCAAGAGTAATTAAAGCCTTAAAAATTAAGGCGGGTTTTGCTGGAAGTGTTGCTATTACTTATGAAAACAGGACGTAAATTTAAAAATCTAACATCGAATTGGCATGCATAAATATAGGACGTACTTTCAAGCTGCAATCATTATATACCCCTCTACCGCGCTGTCAACTTATATCCAACAAGTATTTTATCTAGTCTAAATATACATCCATACCCGAGTATCGCAGTCAGATATTTACTTTAAAAAGAAACAATTGGATATGTTTCTATCCAATCATTTCTGGTGAGTCTAAAGACTCTTTATTAACCAAAATGGCTTAGCCATCTTCGCGCCAAATCTTTACGCAAACTTGTAGGTAATTGCACAATTTTATTCTCTACTGAGTTTTCACACAGATAATTAATTGCCGCTATCACCTCTCCTTGCACTAAATATATGTAGGGACCTACCTCTGCATTATGAATAAAGTTAATCGCATCTCCTCTGTTAGCCAAATGGAAATATTGCCCCAACCGCTCATAACGTGAAACATGATCAGTAATCCGGCTTACTGAAAAATTGCTACTGGCTTGCACCAAGTCTAATTCGTCATCTGAAGAGGTGACTGAAAAGATAAAAGCACCATTCTTTACTCGATTGAAGTCATGATTATTGAGCGACTGATTTCCCGTTGCGCAAAAAATAACATCACTTGTTTGCAGTGCTTCTTCTTTGTTAATCAGATCAAACCCTCGAGAACGTGCCTCAATTGCCCGAACCGGATCTATTTCAACTACCTTGGTATTAATGTTTTTAGCATGTAGCGCCTTAGCTATAGAGCGCCCAATTTTTCCGTAACCGAACACCACCGCAGTCCCACCATTCATAATGTGATGACACTCACGCATTAGTGCTTCAGCGGAATACACAATCGACTGGCCCGTTAAGTAATCTTCTGGGCCTTTTAAAGGGCTTCTTGCTAATGAAACAACAGGAACAGGAAGCTCAGGTAGCGCGGCATAACGTTGATGGCCATTCTCTGTTACTTCCACTACCCCTTTAAGACGGGATTTAAGGCGCGGAATTAACTCCGGTAAAGAAGTGGCAAAATATCCTCCGATATCAACCAACACTAACTCATCACTTGGCACAAAATCATTAAGGATAGCTGCCATCACTTCGACAGATGCTATTTGCTGACGGCTTTTAATAACAACCTGGAAACGCTTTTCAACCTGCTCTAATGTTGCTCGGCAAATACTCTTCGGCTTGGGGAGTATCATTGCCAAAGCCCCCATACGCTGCAAACAATCCAAGTATATTTGAGGGTTATCGAGCAAATGAGTTACAACAACCAAATGCAACTCTGATTTATTTTCTGGTTGAATGTCTTCAAAAAAATGTGCGCCCTTTATAAACAGCGGATTCATAGCTGTACTCCTTTTAAGCACGTTAAGAATGAGTTCCGTTGTTTGTGTAGAAGATTGGCGGCAGAAGTACAAATGTTTGTTTTCGCAGACACTAGCAACTAGACAGTAATGTGATAACACAATCAACCATGTACTCATCTCATTTGAGTAGATAATTTAGCTGAAAGGTTCTTATCAGCACTTGTCTACTGATCATTTTCACAGCGCATTGCCCTTACTTCAACGCGGCCATGTAAGTTTTAAAAAACTCAATAAAAGCAGTGACTTGCAAAGGAGTATATTGCCGACTTGGGTAAACCATTTGCAAGCCGACTTCATCCTGATCAGTCACCTGAAAGCCTTTAACACAACTGTCTAACAGAGTGACTAACGCACCACGCTCAATATCGTTTTTTATATCCCACCAGGACTTTAAAGCAATACCTGCACCCGCAAGAGCCCACTCACGGATAACCCCTCCATCATTACTCATCTGCGCCGGGTGTACTTTTATCAAGTGACTTCCTTCTGGCTGAGTAAAGCGCCATTCATTTAACGGTTCACCTAAACGCTCCATCACTAAACAACGATGTTGCTTTAACTCTTCAGGCGTTTTCGGCGTGCCATTACGGCGCAAGTACTTAGGCGCAGCACACAGTACTCGATGGTTTTCAATTAGCTGTCGCACAACCAGATTACTGTCCGGTAAATTACCAAAGCGAACACCCAAATCGAAGCCTTGGTTGACTAAATTAACAATACCGTCTGCTAAATTTAAATAAGGTTGCACTTCCTTATGCTCTTCAACAAATTCTGCCAGAGCCGGGGCCACATATTGGCGACCAAAGTCAGACGGAGCAGTCACTCTTAACACTCCGCAGAAGCTAGTTTTCCCTTGTTGCAGGCGTATCTCAAGTGTTTCCATTTCGGCAAGAACACGCAGACTCGCTTCATAAAAATGCTGCCCTGCAGAGGTAAGCGTAATACTTCGTGTGGTACGGTGAAGCAGCCGGGTTCCATAGCGCTCTTCCAAGCCTTTAATACGTGCCGTCATGCTCGCTGCAGATATCCCTAATTGTCTGCCCGCAACCGCTAGCCCGCCTTCTTTAACGACCCTAACAAAAAGCGCCATATCATCAGCTTTAGTCATATTATTCATTTTTTCTAAATAATGTTTTAAGAAATTAACCAATTATCAAAATAAATACCAACATTTATAGTTCACCTAGACCTTAATAAACAACAAAGAAGAGGCCTGTAATGAGGCATGACCATATATTACTACGCACTCAAGACCTTGATCGCATGATTCAGTTTTTCACTGAAATACTAAAACTTGAAGAAGGCACTCGCCCTGCATTTTCGTTCCCCGGGGCCTGGCTATATAGCGGTAACCAGCCATTAATTCACTTGGCCCTCAGCAATGAAGTGCTTGATAGCTCGGCACATAAAGCGCAAGAACAATACTTAGGAAAACGCAGCGCTACATCACAACAAGGAATTGTCGACCACATTGCTTTTCAGGGAGACGATTACACCTCTTTAATTTCACGTCTAAAAGGCAGCACTACCGCTTACTTTGAGCGCAGCGTTCCCGTTTCTAGTGAGCACCAGTTTTTTGTAACGGGACCAGAAGGGTTGCTCCTTGAGATTCTTTTCAACCAAGACAAGTTAGCTCTCACACGCACCGTTAACTAATACCTCTAACTAGCACCTAGCACCTAGCACCTAGCACCTAGCACCTCATTAGGAGATCATATGAAAACTAGCGCTTTATTTACACCACACCAAATAGGCTCTACTGGTATAACGAACCGAGTACTAATGGCCCCGATGACACGTTCACGTACCGCTCAGCCCGGTGATATTCCAACAGAGCTAATGGCTGATTACTACGCTCAACGTGCCGGTGCAGGTTTAATTATTAGTGAAGCCACACAAATATCAGCACAAGGAAAGGGATACTCATTTACTCCAGGGATTTACACAAAAGAGCAGATTTCAGGCTGGAAAAAAGTCACCCGTAAGGTCCATGCCGCTCAAGGTAAAATTTTCTCACAGCTTTGGCATGTTGGAAGAATGTCGCACGCGGTGTTTCATGAAGATGGTCTCCCTGTAGCTCCTTCCGCCATTGCTCCTGATGCACAAGTTTGGATTGTTGGAGAAGACAGTGAAGGCACAATGCTTGATTGCCCAACACCTAGAGAGCTTAGACATGCAGAAATCAAATCGATTGTTGAGGATTATCAGCAGGCAGCAAAAAATGCCATGTTAGCGGGGTTTGATGGCATAGAAATTCATGGCGGTAACGGCTATCTGATTGATCAATTTTTGAGACGTAGCTCCAACCATCGAGATGATGAGTTTGGCGGTAGCATTGATAATCGCATCCGCTTTGCCATTGATGTAGTTGAAGCAATCTGCACTGAGATTGGCGCTGATAAGGTCGGTATTCGTTTAGCACCTTTTATTACTCAGCGTGGGATGCAAGATGAAGAAACGACAGATGCTATTCTCGCTGTTGCTCGAAAATTAAAGCAACTCGGTGTCGCTTATATTCACTTATCTGAAGCTGACTGGGATGATGCGCCTGTTGTTCCTGACCAGTTTCGCCACGATTTACGAGCAGCATTCGATGGCACAATCATCGTAGCCGGAAACTACACTGCAGAATCTGGCGCTAAGCTTATAGAAGAAGGGTTAGCAGATGGCATTGCTTTTGGACGTAAGTTTATTGCTAACCCAGACTTGCCAGAACGTTTTGCTAATAATTGGCCATTAGATGATATATCAGATACCGGCACATTATTTGGAGGCAATGAGGAGGGCTATACCGACTATACAAATTATACGCCGGCCAATGTGTAACATATTAAAAGCAGACACAGCGACTTGATAGATATCAAAGGGGAAAAGGGAGCTTTCCTCTACTATCAAGCCTCGATTAAGGAGCCCCTCATGACCTCGCTACCCCTGCCTAACTTGGCACCACCTCAGTTGCTAAAATCATTGCCAACCCCTAGCTTCTCCAAATTTATTCAATTTACAGAACCCAAAGTCCCCTTTTCCATCAGAAAAAAAGTGGCTGAACAATTATTAAACTATCTCTTCAAAGAGCAGCTTCAAGATGATGAGTTCTATTTTCTAGAAGGACAAGAGCTAGGTTTAGAGGTACGAAATCTAAATATTCAGATTGCTTTCACCTACCAGAGCGAGAAACTTATCGTGCTGCAAGCTCAACAGCCTGATGCATGGATCAGAGGAGATGCCGTCGACTTAATTCAGATGGCCTCTCAAGAAATTGACCCTGATACTTTGTTTTTTCAACGCAGGCTAGTAATTGAAGGCAATACCGAACTTAGCTTAGCCATTAAAAACTTAATGGACAGCGTGGACTGGAGTGAGATGCCCGCGTTGTTTCAACGTAGTATTAAATTAGCGCAACGCTCAATAAAGTAACCTTAATAGAATAAGCTGAATGTAATGTTTCAGCTTATTCCCGTGTGCTCACACACAGCCACATAACATCCATTGAAGCGTACTAGTAAGCAGCCTCATCTACCCACTTCATGCCAGGTTCCCCATACCAATAACCATTACATTGCGACTGATTTAACAGAGGAATACTCGTTGATGAAGGTTCATGCAAATGCTTTGCAAAACGTTGCACGACTTCAGCCATGCCTTCGCGCTGCGGGCTTAGCCGTACGATATCAACGCCTATTTCACGCATCCGCTGCAATTCATTTTCAAGATTATAATGCTCGCCCGATAATGTCTGAATGCCATTAATGACAAACAAGCTATCCTGCTCTTGTGACTTCATCACGATACCATCGGGATATTCTATACAACAAAAATTGCAGTTATCTTTAGGAAGGTTCTTAAAGCGCGCGGTAAAGCAACGTGCTGCATAAGCCAGCGGCAAACAACCGTAAGCAAACACCTCTGTTTCAAGTTCAGGTAAACCACCATCATCACTCGCTTGTTGTAATAATTCTTCAAGTGTTTGAGCCCCTAACTCCACCGGCATGACCCAACGGCGCATACCACTGCTATAGAGTTGCTTCAACACCGGCAAATTGTAAATATTAATAGAAGGGCCTGTAACAAAAGGAATATCTTGCTGGCTTAGCAACTGCACGGCGGCCATATCATTCGCTTCGACCATTAGGTCGCCATTTGTACAAATGCGCCTTAGCATTTTCAACTCAGATTCTGCCTCTAATAAAGCCAATGTAGAGAGCACCACTTTTTTGCCACATTGTGATAACTCCTGCGCTAACCCCAGCCAATTCGACAGTTTTAATTCACGCCGCTTAGAGCAAACCGTTTCACCTAGATAGATAGTATCGACTGGTTGCTCAGCCATTTCAGCATAGAAATTAAAAACATCTTGTTTTGGCCAAAAATACAAATTAGGCCCCAGTGAAAGCTGCATTACCTTACCTACTTTTTGGCTCTCTTTTTGTTGTTCTTGCTTATCAGTCTGATTCATCATGCTATCTCCTGCTACTGCCAGCTACGGTGATAAGCACCGATGGTCGTTGTTGAGCCTTCTGAGAGTTCTAACAAGCCGCTATTCCACTCAGGGTTAATATCAAAGTGATCAGGGTTACGCGCTGCCGTATCTAGTGCTTCTCGCCAGATACGCACGACCTTAGCAACATACGCAGGGCTTCTCTGACGTCCCTCAATCTTCAACGCCTTAATACCCATACGTTTTAACTCAGGAATTAAATTCAAAGTATTTAAACTGGTCGGCTCTTCCATCGCGTGATAAATCGCCCCTTCTACCTCGAAGCGACCTTTGCACAACGTGGGATAACCCGCTTTTTCATCTTTTCTATATCGATCAATCAACACATCATTTAATCGAGATTCAAGACCAGATGCAGTCTCCTGCCAACGCACCGCTTTCGCCGGTGAGCACGCACCGCAAGTATTAGGGGACTCATCAGTAAGATACGAAGAAAGGTAACATCGCCCCTCAACCATGATGCAAAGGCTACCAAAGGCAAAGACTTCTAATTCTACTGGGCTATGCTGAGCCAAATGTTCAACTTGAGCTAATGACAGCACTCGCGGTAATACAGCGCGCTTAATACCAAACTGCTGTTGGTAATAAGCCAGTGCCTCATAATTAGTCGCTGAACCTTGAACAGAGAGATGCAGATTAAGAGCCGAGTGCGTATCTGAAGCGTAACCTAGCACCCCCATATCGGCGGCTATTAAGGCATCAACGCCCATATCAGCGGCTAGATCAACTGCGCCCTGCCAGGCTTTCCAACCAGAAGGCTGCGGGTAAGTATTAACCGCACACAGCACTTTAACACCATGACTGCGGGCATAATCGATACCTTTCTCAGCCTTACGGCGGTCAAAATTAAGGCCCGCAAAATGGCGAGCATTAGTCGCATCTTTAAAACCGAAATAGACAGCACTGGCGCCATTATCGACTGCCGCTTTTAAGGCAGGATAACTTCCCGCAGGACAAACCAACTCCACGATAGCATCTCCAACATGTTTCAGAGACGCTAGCCTAACAATGGCAATAGGAGATGTACTTGATAGTCATCAAGCTGAAAAAGAGAGGAGCTACAGGCAATAAGCCTTATTTATTCAAACGCTTTGATGCTCAGAACCTATGTATTCGCTGGACTGCATTTCAACCAAACGGCTATGCGTGCGCTTAAATTCAAAGCTAAGTGACCCACCGCTATAGAGGTATTCCAACGGCACATCTGCAGATAGATACAGATTTACTCGACGATCATAAAGCTCATCTACAAGGCTAATAAAACGTCTAGCGGGATCATCTTGGCGAGCATAAGAGAGCTTCCGCTCACCGGTTTCGGTTGTCTCAAAGCTTCCATCTTCAGTACCACGCGCCTTAATCCAACCACGACACTCTCCTCCTAAAAGAGGAATATCACTCACCAAAATACTACTAAAACGACTCGCCAACTCGATGTAATCCAGCTGTGAACGTGGGCCATTACAGAGCGCATCAAAGTTAAACCACACAACATGAGAGCTTAACGCGATCACATCTATCGGCCTCTTACATACTAATAGTAGCTGTGAAGATTGAGCACCTTCCGGACAACGCTCTTGAGTAATCGGTGATGCAGCTACTTGTTTTGCTAGCGGCAGAGCTAATTGCTGGAACAAGGTTTTAAATTGAGCATCTGATGACAAAAAATAGGTCTGCTGGTGCTGTAAATGGCGAAGACGATGATCTTCCTCTCCATTTAAGTGAATCGCTTGAGTATGCTTTAGCAACAATTGAATGGCAGGCTCAAATCGTTGCCGCTGCAAACCATTCCAGTACAAACGCTCGATAGGAATATTTGATGTAGTAACTAAGGTTAATCCGTTTTCAAAAAGGGCTGTAAACAACCGCCCAAGGATCATTGCATCTCCAATATCGGAGACAAAAAATTCATCAAAGCAGAGTACTTTGCATTCTTTCGCTAAACGCTTAGCGATTAACTTTAAAGGATCAGCATGCCCTGACTCGGCATTTAGCTCTTTATGTATACGTGCCATAAAACGGTGAAAGTGCAAACGTAATTTACGTTCATCAGGCAAGCTTTCATAAAAAATATCCATCAAAAAAGTCTTACCACGGCCTACATCCCCCCAAAGATACAGCCCTTTAATAGGCGCTTTTGGAGAGTACAGTTTTCCTTTCCAAGCGGATGCTGGCTGCTGTAGCTGTCTATAAAGAAGATCTAACTGTTCAATGGCTTGCTGTTGCGCTACGTCAGCTACATAACCTTGCTGTTCGAGTTGCTTATGATAGCGATCAAGAGGTGATAGCATCTGGGGTGATGTCCGTTTATCAGAGAACGCTATGGTAATAGATTTTCAAAAGAAAAGAAGCCTGCCAATGCTTGTGGCAGGCTTTACTTAAAACCTTATTTAGAGGCTGCCTCATAGCCAAACAGTGCTTTGGTTTCGAGGAACTCTTCTAAGCCATAAGCCCCCCACTCACGACCAATACCCGACTGCTTATAACCGCCAAAGGGCGCTTTAGAGTCAGCCGTTGCGCCATTAATATGCACCATTCCTGTTCGTAAGCGAGCAGCAACGGAGCGAGCTCTGGCTGCATCTGCAGACCAAACACTACCTGATAAACCATATGGTGAATCATTAGCGATAGCGACAGCTTCATCCTCATCTTGATAAGCAATAATACTCAAAACTGGCCCAAACACCTCTTCACGAGCAATCGTCATATCATTGGTTACATGAGAAAAAATAGTCGGTTTTACATAATAACCACGCTCTAAACCTTCTGGCTTACCTACGCCACCGCATACTAGCTGCGCACCCTCAGCAACACCTTTACCAATCAAGTCTTGAATCTTGCCCCATTGAATATCGCTTACAACAGGGCCTATTGTTGTTGCGCTATCGTTTGGATCACCAGCAATGATTGATGCCCCCGTACGGCGGGCAATCTCTATAGTTTCATCCAGCTTATCCGCTGGAACTAGCATACGTGTTAAGGCATTACAGGACTGCCCGCTGTTACTCATAACGCTTTTTACACCACGGCTAACGGCTTTATCTAAATCAGCATCATCAAGAATAATATTGGCTGACTTGCCACCTAGCTCTAACGATACTCGCTTAACTGTTTCGGCTGCTGCTTTTGATACCAAGGTACCGGCTCGTGTTGAACCCGTAAAAGAGACCATATCGACATCAGCGTGATGAGTGAGAGCTGTTCCCACACCGACGCCATCACCATCGACTAGGTTAAAAACGCCCGCAGGCACACCTGCTTCATTCATAATATCTGCAAAAATATGAGCCGATAGTGGGGCGACTTCGCTCGGCTTTAACACCATTGTGCACCCTGTTGCTAATGCAGGTGCAACTTTACAAGCGATCTGGTTTAACGGCCAATTCCACGGCGTGATTAATGCACACACACCAATAGGCTCTTTGACTACATTGGTAGTGCCAACCATTTCGCTGAATTGATAATCTTTAAGCACTTTCAAAGCAACAAAGAAGTGCCCTAATCCAGCAGCCACTTGCGCTTTGCGCGCTAATTGATCTGGAGCACCCATTTCACTGGTAATCGCTTCAGCCAATGCATCACTATGCTTTTTATACACAGTGATAATATTCTCTAATAGCGCGATGCGTTCTTCTCGGCTGGTCTGGCTATAGTCGGGAAAGGCTTTGTGAGCAGCAGCGACCGCGATATCTACATCATCGTGATTACCTAGCCTAATATTCGCAATAGCTTCTTCTGTCGCGGGGTTAATAACCGATAACGTTGCTTGGCCCTGCGGCTCAAGCCATTGACCATCAATGTAGAATTTCTGTAAATCACGCATACAAAAGCCTGCCTTTCTTATTACTCAACCATTAGGAAGTACAGGTTTACCACTACTCGGTAAGGGTTTCAATCATGATCATTCGTTATCGGGATACACAGAGTAAAACGGCTTCCTTTGCCTGGGGCACTAGCAACACGAATCTCTCCTTGGTGATCCTTAGCAATACCATAGGAGATCGACAAACCTAAGCCGGTGCCCTCGCCAACAGGCTTAGTAGTATAGAAAGGGTCAAACAGCTTATCGAGTTGGTCAGCAGGTATACCTTTACCCGTATCCGTCACGCTTATTTCTAGCCACTCCCCTTGCTGTTGAGACTTAACTTTTATGATGCCTTGCTCTTCGATGGCGTGACTCGCATTGATCATTAAATTCAACAGCACTTGGTTAATTTGACCGGAACAACAATAGGTTAGCGGTAATTCATTGAGTTCTGTTCTAATGTCACAGTGGTACTTCAACTCGCTATTCACAACTTTAAGTGTGGATTGAATACATTCATTTAAATCACACATAGCAAACTGAGTCACGCTATCAACATGAGAAAAATCTTTTAAGCCTTTAACAATATCTTTAACGCGCTCCGTTCCCTCAATGGAATCCCGTAACAAGGCATCCAAGTCCTCATTCATAAATTCAAGGTCATATTGTTCGATTAGCTGATTAATTTTTAGCAGTTGTGCTTCTTTTTCATCTGCACTGACTAGTGTCGCCAAAGCGGCATACTCGTTAACCAAGTTACGGTAGTTCTGACTATATGCTTCTAATGTATGCAAATTACTCATCACAAAACCGATGGGGTTATTTATCTCATGAGCAACCCCAGCAGCCAGTACGCCTACGGATGCCATCTTCTCTGACTGTAGTAATTTCGCTTGTGCTTCTTGAATTTCTTGATTAGCTTGAGTTAATTGAGTGTTCTTGCTCTTAATTTGCTGAGTACGCAACTCAACTCGATCTTCCAATGAGCGGTTAAGTTCTTTAAGCTCACCCTCAAACTGATCACGACGTGTACTTGCCTCACGTAAATTTGACGCCATTGAATTAAAGGCTACTGCCACATCTGAGACCTCATCCCGCCCTTTGACCGGCAATTTAAAATCGAAATTACCCTTAGATATCTTCTGAGCAGCAACACTTAATACTTTCAACTGGCGGGTAAGGTAGCCACCTAACAGAAAAGAAAACAACGCAACAAGCCCCATCTCAACAACAGCAATAATTGCACTACGGTTCTGGGCTTCTGCAATAGTCGTATTGATACTACTGATATCAAGACCTATCTCTACACGACCATAAATCACACCTCCCTCTCGAATAACAGCAAATGTATCAAAAACACCATCAGAAACCATCTCAACAGAAGTATCAGCCAAGAACTCATATCTGAGGTGTTCTTCTTTTCCTCCTTCAGCAAATAATTGTTTATCAGGACCTAAAACACGGGCATAAACCAGATCAGGATTAACCAATACGTCTTTCACAAACGCGTCAAGTGATGCTAGATCGTATGAAAGCACCCCATCCTTAGTGGTTGTTGCAAACAAGGTAGCCGTTGTTGCTGCGCGTTTAATCAGAGCGTCGTAATTGGTGCTACGAAGATAATCTAGTGTCATCGATACCAATAACAATAGAAGAACAGCCTCAATTAAGGCCACACCCATGATCGTTTTTAATCTAAGAGACAAGAGCAGCCCTCCCTATCACTGATCTGTCGGCTTACTTAAGAAGGTCATTCAATAATGTAATATTAAGCGCTCTAACATCATCCCAATCAGCATTTTCAGCTAATTCGATACCTTTGAAATTAATTGTTTTTAATAATGATCGGCCTTCTGGGTCATCATTCATGGTTAATAGTGCTTGTTTTAGTTTTTCAACAACATCAGGCGCAACACGAGGGTGAACCGCAATAGCATGAGGCGTATAAGGAGGGGTTGTCCATAAAACTCGCAATTGTTCTCTAACCTCAGGCGTAGTGTTATTGAAAGTTCGCATAACGCCACCACCACCCGCAAAAAAACCTCGAGCGACGCCGAGATATACAGAGTCATGTGATGATACATACTGAGGTGTTATCTGCATTCCTTTTAAATCCATTTGAGCTCTAGGAACAACACTGGCGGCAAATGCAGCGGGAGATGGAAATGCCAGTTTTTCCTCGTCCAACTCAGTCAGTTCGTTTAAAACACTATCTTTACGCACAACCACAATACCTTTAATGCGCTTGTCTTTTTGTCGAGCTACCGCCTCATATCCAGGAACTTGATGAAAAACCGTATAGTGGTATGGGTTCATATAGGCGATGTCATATTCGCCAGCGGCTACACGTTTTTCAAATGTGGGGATATCATTAGCCGTACTAAAGCGAATATCCTCACCTGTTTTAGCACTCAAATAAGCAAAGATAGGTGTCCAGAGCCTGGCTAACTTTTTGGCTGACTGTTGCGGAACAATGCCAAAGCTCAGACTATTAGCATTAGAAACAGGGGCTACGAAAAAAACGAAAAAGCTAACCAACAAGTACATATCAATTTCATCATTCACATCCTTTTAATGTTTTGATTCATATTCATTAATCCATACCAACACGTCATCTAATAATCCCTCAGCCTGTAGCATGGATTGATTTAAAGCGGGTTGAGTCTCTAGCGCACTAACGCCCTGTTTTTGTGCCTGGCTAACAATTTTTGCTACATGTAACCAACAAGAAAGCGATGTTACGACTTCAGAGCATTCGGGCTTATTCTGATATAACACAGCATTAGTAAACTCATTATCAAACTCCCAAAGAGATAATAGATAAGCACCAATAACACTCTGCTCATAAAGGTTAGGCACACCATGGGGGTCTGCATGTTCAGCCGGTATGATAGGCACTAACATCCCAATATTGTGTAATAAACCAAGGACGAAAGAATTCTCTAACTCCGCGCTGTTACAACCACAGGCATCACTCACTTGCCGTGTAATAACGGCGACTTCCAATGCTTCGGCAAAAAGTTTTCCCCGCAACGGCTCGTTATCTGTTTTATTCTGTTTATAGATACCTAGACAAAGCACAACATTTTTGGTCAGCTCAAAACCAAGCCTAATAACAGCATCATTTGCACTATAAACATTCTGAGAAAAGCCCAAAAAAGCAGAGTTCGCTAATTGCATCAACTTTGCCAATATAGCGGGGTCTTGGCTTATTATTTTGGCGACCTCTTGAGAAGAGGTTCCTTCATGCTGCATAGACTCAACTATTTTCTGATATACCTTAGGCAATACAGAAACCTGCCCCATACAACCCATTCGTTGACGAATGATGTCAAAAGCAGGAAACATTCGTAAATATTGGACGCGCTGTAACTTTTGTATAAGTGTTTCAAATTCAAAAGGTTTTGGAATTAGCATATGAGCAGTATTAGTGACCTCAATTGCAACATCAGGAGAAGTATCACCCGTCAGCAGCACCCTAATGACACCCGGTGAGTTCTGACTAACTTGATGTAGAAACTCAGCACCATCCATTTCAGTCATGCGCTTATCACTCACAACGACCCATGGATCAAATGTGGAAATCAAGAGCAGTGCCTCTTTAGGTGAGCTACAGTATTCAGCCTTCCAATCCTTGCAGTGCAGCCGCATACTGCGCCTTAACGAGCGAAGCACCTTATTCTCGTCATCCACAAACAGTACTTTTGGTTCGCTCATACTCTTCACGCCCCCTCTTTAGCCATATTTTTTTTCGTAGGTTTAAACTCAGTACCAATTAGTGGCTGATTGATTAATAACGAACGAAACTCTTCTGCAGCGACAGGAGGGCTAAAATAAAAACCTTGGATTTCGTCACAATTGAAACCTCGCAAAATATCCAGCTGCGCTTTGGTTTCCACACCCTCCGCTACCACTGACATTCCTAAATCATGCGACATCTGTATTACATTTCTAACAAGCCCAACTCGGTCTTCAGATATGGCAAGTTTTTTAACAAATGACCGGTCAATTTTCAGAGTATCTGCGGGCAGACTACTGAGGTAGTTCAATGAGGAATAGCCTGTACCAAAATCATCTATAGATAACCGAATGCCAAGTTCTTTTAACTCATGCAACAACTTCAAACTATTATCTATATCCTGCATTAGGAAAGTTTCGGTGATTTCAAGTTCCAACAGCGAGGGGGAGGCTCCCGATACTTGTAAAATATTTTTAATTTTTTTGCTAGCGTATTACGCTGTAATTGTCGGCCCGATACATTGACGGAAATTAATAGCTCAGGAAGCCCTTCTAAGCTCCAAGCCTTGCTTTGCGAGCTAGCCATAGACAGAACCCATTCTCCAATAGGCTCGATCAAGCCGCTAGACTCTGCTAAAGGGATAAACGTCGCAGGAGAAACCATCCCCAATGCATGATGATTCCAACGTAATAAAGATTCTGCACCAACGATGTTCCCTGTTTTCAAACAGACTTTCGGTTGATAAACGACCGACAATGTATCTTTTTCCAAAGCCCTATACAGATCACTATTCAGATCAACCAGTTCACGGCATTTCTCATTCATTGTTATTTGATAACGAAGAACGCAACCAGGCCCTAAGTGCTTAGCACGATTTGCAGCAACCTGAGCATTTCGTACAAGAAGCTCTGGTGTTTTACCGTCTTGAGGTGCAACTCCGTACCCCACACTGAAGGAAAGGTGCAATTCACGCCCAGCAATACTCACTAACTCATTGAAAGGCTGTAAAAACCTTCCAATCAAGCGCTGACTTTCCTCTAGTGAACAAGCATGGGGGAGCAGCAACACAAATTCATCACCGCTCATCTGACCCAGTACGCCAGTATCAGGTATATTTTGCATCAAAGTATGAGCAACTGAAGCCAGTAACTCATCCGCAACTTCATACCCAAGACTGTCGTTAAACGTGTGGAATTTTTTAATATCTAAATAAAATACTGTCACTGGAGCCTTACTATCCATCCAAGTACTCAGATTTTCTAGTAATTTGCTACGTGACAACAATTGATCAACGCCCAACACAATATTACTTTCAGATTCTTCGCTAACGCTCCTCTGAAAAGCTAAACCAACAGTATCTAATAGGCTATTTTCATCCCACGGCTTAGTCAAAAACTTAAACACAGCACCACTATTTAATGCTTCGAGGACAGAATCAAGGTCAGCATAACCACTTAATATCAGTCCAATGACTCTCGGGTAGCGCTGCTTTATTTCAACTAACAACTCCCCACCAGTCATCACTGGCATTCGAAAATCTGAAAGAACCACACGAATATCAGGATTATCCTGCAGCACTTGAAGAGCCTCTGCTCCACTTGTCGCTAGCAAAGTCTTATAACCTGCTCTATACAGCATTCGCTTTAAAGAGCTTAAAATCGCCGGCTCATCATCAACGATCAACAACGTTTTCTGCATACTATCTCCTTATACTCCCTTCACCGGTAACTTTGCGCACATAGATTCACTAAAGAACCTAATCCTTGTGGATGAGCTAGGTATTATTCGACGCCCAATAAGCCTTCAATCGTTGTTAACAACTGTTCATTATCAAAAGGTTTACTTAATACGGCATCTGCTCCACATATTAGTGCCTTTTTTAAGCTTTGATCGTCTAGAGCCGATATGACTATAATTTTAATATTGGATATTTCTTTCGTAGAGCGCACATATGCTAGGACATCATAGCCATCCAAGCCTGGCATACTTAAATCTAAAGTCATCAAAGCTGGCATATCCGTCAATAACTTACTGCCTGCTCGAAAGCCATCTATTGCGATAGAGGTCTCATAGCCTGCGCGAACTAATATACGTTGAATAGCTTTTGCAATAGGTAGTTCATCATCAACAATGAGTACTTTTCTACTATCTTGTCTTTGAAATTCAATGGGTACAGGCATCCCATGCTCTTTCAAAAAAGCAATGAAATCTTCCTCTTTAACACGGTTATTACCTCGACCGGGAAGCTTATACCCCTTCAACGCACCTCGCTCAATCCAGCGAATAGCTGTGCGCAAATTCACATCACAAAATTTTGCTATCTCACCTGTCGTTAAAGTCTTCATCGATAGCTCTCTCAAGTGCCTCTTACTATTATTAATTAAACATTAGTAGATATTACTAGTATGTCAAATATGACATTTGTGACATCTAGTGCTTTACTGTAAATATCACAATAACTCAAAACGCTTAGAAGACAGGTCAATATCGGGTCACACCAACCAAAGGAGTAACGTGCCATGAGCAGAATAATGTTGATTGACGACGAGCAACCCATTCTCGATGCACTCCAACGTCTAATATCACGCGCAGGGTGGCAAGTAAGCACTTTTACTGACCCTGTTTTAGCGTTGAATTGCGCCCGTAAGACCCCTTTTTCGCTAGTTATTTCAGACTACCGGATGGCGACAATGAATGGTGCCGAATTTCTCAACAAGCTCAATAAAATCCAGCCTGATATATATAAAATAATGCTCAGCGGGCAGGCCAATCAGGAAGGTATTATTAGCGCAATAAACGAAGGAAGTATCCATCATTTTATGAATAAGCCCTGGAATAATGATCAGCTGTTATCTTTGATAAATAAAGGGGTTAATCACTTCGAAGGGCGTCAAAAGGAACTAAGTAAACTGAATAAAACAACACTCTCAAAACAAGAAGTAAATGATTGGTATGAAGAAGCTTTAGAAAAAAGCTCACCCGGCATAACCAAAGTTCGCAAGAACCCAATGGGCTGGATTGAATTAGATTGAATATAAATACTTTCTCGCACTAATCATAAAAGCCGCTAACCTATAGTGAGTAATAATCTTTACTACTTAGGGAATGGACACTATTAAGGAGTTAAATATGAAAGGGGTTATTTTTAATATTTTAGAAGAGATGGTAGAAGAGCATTGTGGGATGGCAGTATGGAATGAAATCCTTAATGAAAATTTGTCTGATGATGGGGTTTATACCGCAAGTGAAAGTTATCCTGACGAAAAGCTATTTAGTTTAGTGGGAGCTGTTTGCGATCGTACTAAACTGCCTATGGAAAAAGTTGTTGGTGATTTTGGTGAGTTTCTTTTCACAGGTTTAGCCTCACGCCACCCTACTTTTTTAGAAAATCCAACTGACTTAAAAAGCTTTCTTAAAAGCATACATTCGGTCATACACGTTGAGGTAAGGAAGCTGTATGACAATCCAAACTTGCCATCATTCGAGTATAATGAGCCAGATTCTGATGTATTAGTAATGACATATCGCTCACCTCGCAAACTTTGCATATTGGCAGAAGGCTTAGTTAGAGGGGCCGCTGCACACTACAAAACAAACATTGAGATAAATCATCCAGTTTGTATGCATAAAGGTGCGGATTGCTGCGAACTTCACGTTAGGTTTCTGCCATGAGCGACGACGTAAATCCTTACCAACAAGCGCATGCTCGCGAGAAAGCAGCTCGGCTAAAAGCTGAGCTGCTACTCGAAGATAAGTCTCGTAAACTGTATATCCAAAAACAAAAGCTTGAAGAAAGTTATGTGAAATTACGCCAACAAGAATCAGCCATGCTTCAAAATGAAAAGCTAGCAACACTTGGGACGCTTTCGGCAGGTGTTGCACATGAAATTAACAACCCTCTTGCTTTCGTGCTGAGTAACATGGAAAGCTTAAATAACTACGCGCTTTCTTTTCAAAAACTATTGCTACTCAACCAAAACTTACTACAAACAGACCTAGTATCTGCTGAAGCACGCAGTAGCCTTACAACACTCATTGACGAAGAAGATCTAACTTTTGTAAATGAAGATATGTCCGAGCTATTAAAAGACACTGGAGACGGGCTATGTCGAGTTCGAGATATTGTTAACAACTTACGCAGTTTTTCACGTACACAAAATACAGACCAAGTAGAGACTGACCTACTTGAGGGGCTTAAGGGCACATTAAAACTGCTAGACAGTGAGCTTAAAGGCAATGTGAATCTACAACTATCTTTGCAAGAACTACCAAAAACAATTTGTAATCCTAACGAAATAAACCAAGTACTTCTTAACTTAATCATTAACGCCAAACAAGCCACCGAACACGCTAAAGAAGCGACGCTCAAAATTAGTAGCCGCTGCAAAAATGATATTATTCGCATTCGCATTCAAGACAACGGTTGTGGCATGTCTGATGAAGTGAAAAAGCAAATATTTGTGCCCTTTTTTACGACAAAACCAGTAGGACAAGGAACTGGGATGGGCATGGCAGTTGCTTACGGCATCATTGCAGATCATCAAGGAAAAATAGTTGTACAAAGTAAAGAAGGCATAGGAACCGTCTTTGAAGTTCAATTACCTGTTGTTGCAAAGACGCTGACCTAACTAATATAAGGAAGTAACTTTGTTAGCGCTAAACAGCACAACCGCCATGAACAAATCTATCAGTTGAACCTAAATTACTCTAGATTAGGCATGTTGTGCTTTTTTAAGCTCTTTAAGGTTGTAGTCTATTTTATAAATCAACATATCTCGATCTACAGGTTTACGCATAACTTCATGTACACCTAATTTCATTGCTTCTTGAGCGCTTTCTTTATCTCCTACCTTCGCCAAAACTAGGATCCTTGAATTTTTTAGTTCAGGATCATTCTTTATAGTATTAATAACATACAATGGGCTCATATCTGGTAACCTAAGATCAATCATAATGATATCGGGCTTCCATGTACGCATCAGTTGAATGGCATGTGTTGCACTGGCAGACACTTGTGCACTATAACCCGCAGAACTAAGCGTATCCTTGATATTATCTCTAGTCGATGAGTCATCTTCAATAAGTAAGATATTGCTATCCGTAAAGGATACTGGCGCAGGACTTTCTAGTTTCTTTTTCTTCAGTTGAGCAATTTCAGCTACATCTTTGACTACATTATGTAGCTGCTGCTGTGTTTCTTTTTGATGATCAGAGACGCCTTTAATCAAGTTACTTTCTGTATGCTTATCAATTAAAGATCCAATTTCGTTTTGTTGGCCCAGTGGTAAAGATCCCTCTTCAAAGATACGTTCTTTCATTTTCTCCATCGAAAAAGAAACGATAGATAAGAGCTTCTCATAACTGTCTTTATTTAATTCACCCAAAGCATCTTGGCAATTAACCACTTGATCAAAGTAATTACACAGGTCATCTAAACTAAACGAACTTATATCAGTAGGATCACGGTTATCACGCACACGGCGAATAAACCTTAAACGCAGTAAAATATGGTAAGGGTCATATAATGGGCGGATTATAAAATAGTCATCAAACACATCTTTATTGCATATTGAAAAAGCTTCTTTGAGCTCTTCACGACTACATAAAACAATCTTTCGGTATATAATATTGGCAACGAATTGCTTAGAACTGAGTAAGTGTAAATAACAGACTTCATTAGCTTGTAGCGTTTTAAGCCCCATTAAAAGCACATCAATTTTTTTATCAACAATAATTTTTAAAGCTTCTTCTTCGCTTTTAGCGATATAAAACTGAGGAAAATGACGTTTTATCAGATTACATACTGACCTGATCTCCTCAACATCATCAGTGACCAGTAATACTGAAAACCGGCATGAGCTTCCCATAGCAACTCCTGATATTCCCTTACGTGATTAAAGAGCACTCACGCGATTAGCAATAATATATTCCTAACCTTAGCTTAAAATTCTAAAACCACACACTTGTGTTATGAAACAACGACACTAAAGTCTAGGCATTGTCTTTTATTTAATAATTATTTCAAAGTAAATAGCCCGCAACTGATATCAACGTATCTCATTATCAGGCTGATAACATGGATTTAAATCAAGTTTTGCAAGCGAGTCATGCAGATATTGACAATGCACACCTCATACTTGCGTACGTTGCTGATACGCTTTGCGATATCGACTAGGAGATAACCCTAGGCGCTGCTTAAATAGTCTCAATAGTGAACTCTGGCTACTGTAACCAACGCGTTCAACCACCTGCTCAATACTTAAGCTGGTTGTCTCTAGAAGCAACTTTGTATACTCAAGACGAAGATGCTGGAAGTAGTCAGAGATACTCATATCATTGGCCTTTTTAAAACGCCGCGATAATGTTCTCACACTGACCGAATGTAATCCCGCTAAGCGCTCTACATCTAGCGGTAACGCAATCTCTTGCTGTAACCGGCTCTCCACAGCTAATATCAAGCTATCTTGATGGTCCGACTGATTTTGCATAAAGAAGTATGGCGATGCAAAGTTTTGGCCGGCATCAATCAACATAGTGCGCGCACAACTCTGAGCCAACTGCCGTCCAACTTGTTGCTCAACAATTTGCAGCATCACTCCTAAGTTTGCCGTCATGGAGCCTGTTGTAAAAGTATTAGCACTTTTAACCAGCAACTGATCACCACGTAGCTTAACTGAAGGGTAGCGCTTGCTAAACAACTCAGTTAGCCACCACGCTGTTGTCGCCTCATATTCATTCAGCATACCCGTTTGCGCCAAAACAAAAACACCACTACAGTTAGCCGTAATTGTGACGCCCTTCTCTGCCTGCAGCTTTAACCAAGCGCATTCTTTATCAAGCGCTTTTAGCTTGTTGAGCAAGGTATCTACATCATAGTGGTGAATGCCAGGGATAATAATTAAGTCCGCATCAGTCACTTCCGCAAGAGTGGCATCTGACATCACACGCATTCCGTTAGAACAAGTAATGGACTCACCTGAAACAGACACCAAACGACACTGATAGAGATCTGCCTCACCGCACTGCTGTTTCCATAATGTATTGATGACATTAAACACATCAAATGGAGAGGTAATTCCTGAGGCTTGGCAGCCATCAAAGCCTAATCCGATTATTTTGTACATATTGGCCGACTCTGCATGTTTTATGACTACTTTATGACTGATTTTTAATGATCTTACAGGATAGACTAATCAACTCATCCAATAGAATAAAGTCAGTGGAGACAAAACATGAAAGATTTATCCATCAGCCGATACCCTGTACCGAGTTTGGATAGCTTACCTGATGATATTCGGGAACGTATCTTAGCAGTACAAGAAAAAGCTCGCTTTATTCCTAATGTATTCCTAACGCTGGCACATCGCCCTGCAGAATTTAGAGCATTCTTTGCCTATCACGATGCGATTATGGAAAGAGAAGGGAGTACGCTAAGCCCTGCTGAAAAAGAGATGATTATTGTTGCGACCAGCGCGGCTAATGGCTGCCAATACTGTGTTGTCGCACACGGTGCTTTATTACGAGTGTTTGCAAAAGAGCCTTTATTAGCTGATCAGATAGCCGTTAACTACTTGCATGCACCCATTAGTGAGCGCCAAAAAGCCATGCTAGCATTTTCACTCAAGCTGTCTCGTACCCCAGAGCTAGTACAAGACTCAGACTATGAAGCACTTAACGCACAAGGATTTGACGACGAAGATATTCTAGATATCACCGGGATTACTGCATTTTTCGGTTTATCGAACAGAATGGCGATTGTTACAAATATGCAGGCAAATACTGAATTTTACACAATGGCACGTGAACCAAGAGCCTAGCTGTTTGTTTGCGAATCCTGATGTAGTTCAGGATTCGCATGCCGCTCTTATACTGTGCGCTCAAGTATTTTATCGCAGATATAACCACCAATAGGTATCGCTGATGTAGCCGCAGGCGAAGGTGCATTACAAACATGCAAACTACGCGGGCTTTCAGCAAATAAGAAATCATGGACTAACGAGCCATCTTTCATTACCGCTTGAGCACGAATGCCTGCTGGATAAGGCTGAAGGTCAGACACTTCTAGTGTAGGGCAGTATTTTTGAACCAGCTTAAGGTAACCGGGTTTCCAAAGAGAATTCTTCGTTTCAACAATACCTGTTTTGATATGGCTTTTCAGCACACGCCAAAAACCAGCAAACGTCACCATATCCCAAATATCACGCGGGCTAATATTAATACGCCCATAGCCTTCACGCTTCCAACCTTGAACAGCATTAGGCCCAACAGTGACACTGCCATCAATCATTCGCGTTAAATGAACGCCTAAAAATGGAAGGTCTGGGTCAGGTATAGGGTAAATAAGATGGTTAACGATCTTATTGTGTTTAGCCGGTAACTGGTAATATTCGCCTCTAAAGGGAATAATTTGAAAGTCTGTAGGGATACCCAACATCTTAGTCGTTCGGTCGGCCATTAACCCAGAACAAGTAATGAGAAATTTACCTTTAAAGGTTACTTTCTCATCATTATGTATCGCTTCAACGCTAATCTCATCAGCGCTTTCATTCAACCCCACAACTTTGTGGTTCAAACGTGCATCACCACCCATTTCGATAAAACGTTCAGCCATTTTGGTCGTAACTTGCTGATAATTAACGATGGCAGTGTCTTTAACCAGTATGCCGCCAACGCCCACTATGTTGGGCTCGCGAGTTTTAAGCTGCTCAGCATCGAGTAACTCAACCGCTATATCATTTTGCTGACAACGTTCGAACAATGCATTCATTCGCTCTAGCTCTAATGCATTTGTTGCAACTAACAACTTACCGCACTGATCATAAGGAACGTCATTCTGCTGACAAAACTCCATCGTTGCGGCTACACCCGCTTTACAGAACTTTGCTTTAAGGCTACCCGGTGCATAATACACACCCGCATGAATAACACCGCTGTTATGACCTGTTTGGTGTTTTGAATATACCGATTCTTTTTCCAGTAGTAACACTTTTTTGTCTGGGAAGCGCTGCTGCATCTGCCATGCGGTAGACATACCAACAATGCCTCCACCGATAATAATATAATCGTATGTCATCACAATTACCCTGTTACTACTGAAGTTATTTTCTTTAAAAAAAGACGGGCTAACATACGCTAGCCCGCCAAAGTATACCAGTGCCTATGTCACACGGTACTTACGAAACTCGGTTCTTAAAGTACTGCCCTCCACATAGGGCGGTACTTTACAAGAGAGGGTGAACTCCCATTAAATCAACAATGCTTATCGCGTAAAATGACCACGCTGACGTAGCAATTCTCGGCTCAACTGAGGATGTGCAGTAAACTTATCACGACCATGCAACCAGCAATGGTTCTGTACAACGAGCATTGAACCAACCGGTAAAGGTACTGCAATGTAGTTAGGATCAGCTTCAATAGACTCGCCCATCTGATACAGGTACAAACCTTCAGACATATTTTGTGGTTCAACAAACTGATCGATGAAAGACATATGAGGCTTGCCGTTTTTATCTTCTTCAAAGAAGATCGGATGAGTAATTTTAGACCCTACATTTTTAGATTTTGGAGCGCCCCAAACTAGGTCTTTTTTAGCCAATGGGTGGTTGTAGAATTTTTCTAAATCCGCCCAGTCATCCAAATGAAGTAGCAAAGACGCACCGCCTTCCATATGGGCTTCACCCAGCTTTTGCATCAATACAAAGTCAGTACGCTCATTTACATAAGTACCATCGGTATGCAGCTCCATACGGCGGTGAGCTTGACGCAAGTAGCTATCTGAGTTGTCTTCATTAAGCACAGTAAAACGAGCGTAATACTTGCCATACATGGAATCATGATTTGGCATGCCGATAAGGTGAGAGATCGCTGTAGATAGCTTAACTTCAAACTCTGTGCGCAGCTCACCTGCTTCAATATCAGGCTCACCTTCGTACTGTAGTAAAAAAGCTGCCGTTTCACGATTTTGCATGATCGCATTGAGGTAACGACCCAGCGTATTCTCAGTCAATACATCCAACTTATCTGCAGTGGCATATCGTAGGAAAGGCTTATATTCCAATGCCTGCACAGGCCATTCAGCCATTGCCTCAGCAAACCCGTGAATAACTTCACTACTTAACGTAACAACTTGCAGACGTGGACTAACTGCATGCGGCTTAACCGTAAAGCCAGCGGGGACCAATGGGGATTCAACTGCACGCAATAGAGCTGTCATCTGCTTTTCTCCAAACTATGTATTATTTTATGCTACGACTTAATGTCGACGAATTACAATAATGTCGACATTTTATAATTTCGTCAACATTTATTTGTATCATCTCGCTTAACTATTTTGATGTCTTCACTTAAAATATGCATGCAACTCTATAAATTCAGCCACTTAGGCGCCATTGAAACATTACAGAGATAGCAGACAAAAACAGGCTAGCGCTCTAGGAGACGCAACACATTATGCAAGAAGTAGCCAATAGCACCGCTGACAGCAAAGATAATTTTGCATCTCAAGTAATGGGGCAGCTAAAGCAAGATATTTTAACGGGCTATTTCAAACCAGGTGAAAAGTTACGGATGGCGCGATTAAAAGAGCGCTATCAAGTAGGTATAAGCCCCCTGCGCGAAGCCCTCTCCCAGCTTTTAATAGAGCAACTCGTTATTGTCGAAAACCAGCGCGGTTTTCGGGTACATCCTATATCAAAAGAAGAGATGCTAGATATCTATGAAACTCGTGCTTACATTGAGGCGCTCTGTATCAATCTAGCAATAGAACGAGGCGATGACGAGTGGGAAGCAGGTATTTTAGCCGCCGCCCATAAAATGCGAAAATTCAGTACTTTACTAGAAAAAGAACCTCACGAGTGGGAACGTCGTCACCAAGCATTTCACTCTGCTATTGCTGAAGGTTGCCAATCCCCAACGTTGTTACACGTACGCCGATCACTCTACGAAAAAGCGTCTCGTTACCGTAACCTTTGGCTAAAGAAAAACATGTTGGACAATCAGATTTTTGATGCAAACCAAAAAGAGCACGATAGCTTGATCGAAGCATTACTTAACCATGATGCGAGTATGGCAAGAGAGCTTATTAGAGAGCACTTACTAAGTCCAAGCCGCACTCTGCTTACAACGGAAGGCTTCGAATAACGTTTAAGCCTCAATAAATACCAACATCAAGACCAGCCGCCATGGTCATTCCTAGCTCTTCACACTGATCTAAAAATGATGTTTTCCAATCACCGCGGCACACAAGTGGTGATTGAATCCAAGTCCAGCGTAACCCCGTACAAATAGTTTCGACTGCTCGACAAGTGCCCGTGCCATCATTCCCTGCCCGCACATATAGTGCACATGGCAATCCCTGCTTTACGTCTAAACAAGGGTAATAACAGCGATCAAAGAAATCTTTTAAAGCTCCGCTCATGTAAGCCAGATTTTCTGTGGTTCCTAAAATAATAGCATCACACGTCAGAACATCTTCAGGTGTGGCTTCCAACGGTGGAACCCAACGAGTTTGTACCTGCTCAATATCTGGATGCTGCGCACCTTTTAAAACGGCTTCAACCATTAAGCGCGTATTTTCAGAGGGAGCATGTGCAACGATCAGTAGTGTTTTCATGTTTCTTTTGGCTTCATTAAAAAGCCTCTTTGCTCAATTAACCATGTTCACTTTAGCATATACTTATTTTTGGGCTTATAACAAACGCGAAGAACCTATCAAATACGTGATGCACTACCCTTTCAATAACTCTTCAACTTAAAGCATACCTCATTACTACGTGTCATTACTGCTCTCTAACGTTAATTGAATGAAGTCTCTAATTCCTGGTAAAGCGCTGCGATTTTTTTGCCAAACAACATGCTCTAACACATGCTCGGACGCCTCCGTTACCGCTACTGTACAAAGGCGATGGTCAGGACGAATATCTTGCTCTAGTGCAAAACCGATACCCAACCCGAAAGCCACGGCTTCACACATATCAAGACGGCCATCGACCGTCACATTAGCGCTAACATTCACATTAGAACGATAGAACAGATCATTTAGTAACTGTTGAGTACAGGCTTCAGGCTTATAAAAAATGAGTGACTCACTTTCTAACTGCGCCACACTAAGGCTCTTTTGCATCGCTAAAGGATGGTTAGATTTCACAATAGCCATAAGGCGATGAGACGAATAAGCAAATCGAGAAAGCCCTGCCTCCAAATCATCGGAAGGAAAGAGACCAATATCGACTTCGCGATTGAGCACCATTTTTTTACAATGCTGTGTAGTAACAGAGGTTATTTTTAAGGTCACCTCAGGGAATCGCTGATTAAACTGCGCGATTAATGGCATAAACACTAATGGCGAGGCGGTAGCCACACGTAAAGTCATTTTACCAGGCATCGTTTCAGGATTAGCAAGCGCCTCTATCGCGCCTTGTAAATCACTGTACTGACAGGTAATTTGATAAAGGCGCTTACCCAGTTCAGTCGGCCTCAAGCCACGGCTAAAACGCTCAAGCAAAGGCGCTTCAAAACGAGATTCTAACTTACGAATTTGCGCTGTAATAGCCGGTTGGCTAACGGATAGCTGTTGTGCTGCCCGCGTGAAATTCCCACATTGAATTGCCGCATTGAAAGCACGCACTTCTGCTAATGAATAATCCATACAAGCGCCTTAACAGCGTAACTCTTCAGTGTGCGATTTTATTGAAGCCTTTGTTATGTGGCCCCTTATAGGCCCTCTTATTAAAGGCTCCTGCTGAACTGCAACTACCTCTGTAGATTCCAGCAAGCGCTCAACCTGCGGTTGCGGCGGCTCTAACAATGGAATAGAAGCGATTAGCTTTTGAGTATACGGCTGCTCAGGTTGAAGGAATATCTTCCGGACTGTACCTTGCTCAACCAAAGAGCCACCTCTCATTACACACACCCAATCACATAAATTAGCGATTACGCTAAGATCATGCGAGATAAACAAAATGGTGAGACCTAGCTCGGCCCTTAGCTCTTTTAATAACGCGAGGATTTCGGCCTGAATCGAAACATCCAGTGCCGCTACTGACTCATCAGCCACAATAAATTTTGGTTTACACACCAGTGCCCGAGCAATGCTAATCCGCTGTCTTTGCCCACCGGAAAAGGCATGAGGAAAACGCCGTAAGTGTTCGACTTCAATATGGCAACGTTTAGCTATCTCTATCACGCGTTGGTCGGTTTCTTCTCTGCTGGAGGTTAACTTCATCGCTTCCAACGGCTCTGCGATAATATCCCGAATGGTCATTCTTGGATTTAACGAGCTGTGAGGGTCTTGGAACACCATCTGTGCCGTTTTAGATAAACGTTTTCGCTTGAGCTGCTTGCTTGCGCCAAAATGTACTTTCTTTTTAGTACCGTGATATTTCACACTTCCCTCACTAATCGGCGCAGCTCCCAAGAGCGCCTTACCCAAAGAGGTCTTGCCCGAACCACTCTCACCCACTAAACCAATAATTTGCCCTTCAGGCAGATCCAACGAGATATTTTTGACCGCAGTGAACATCTCTTGTTTACGGCGGTTTCCTGCTACGGGGTAGCTGACCGAAAGATCGTTAATACTCAGGAGCGACTTTGGCGTCTTCTTTGGTGCTTCAGGTAAGTTATCCAGGTTCGGTAAAGCGGCTAGCAAGCGCTGGGTATAATGGTGCACAGGCTTAAATAACACCTGATCGGCATTGCCCGCCTCTACCACTTCGCCTTTACGCATTACCGTCACGTTATCGGCAATTTTAGAAATAACACCCAGATCATGCGTAATAAATAGCATTGCCATGCCCATCTGCTCACGCAGCTCTAGCATTAGCTCCAACACTTGCGCTTGAATCGTTACATCCAAAGCGGTTGTCGGCTCATCCGCGATCAGCAACTTAGGTTTTGTTGATAACGCCATAGCAATCATGGCGCGCTGTCGCATCCCCCCTGATAATTCAAACACGTACTGATCAAACCGCCGAGCAGGATCAACAATACCAACGCGATCAAACAAGGCGATGCCTTCTCGGCGAGCCTGTTCACGGCTGTAACCCAAATGAATTTGCATGGTTTCGACGATCTGATCACCCAAGCGAATCGCTGGGGCAAAGCTGGCCATCGGTTCTTGGAATATCATTGAAACCATATCACCACGCACTTTGCGTAAGTCACGGCCACGCAGCTTTAAAATATCAATGTCAGTGTTGTCGTGGCGAAGCCGTAACTGGCTCTGAGGTTGAATAATGGCGTTACCCGGCAGGAGCTGCATAATACTTTTCGCGGTAATCGACTTACCCGAGCCGCTTTCACCCACCAGCCCCATCACCTCACCCGGACGAATACTAAGGCTAATATTATCAACAGCATGAACTAAGCCTTCATCGGTATTAAAGTCGATACTTAGATCACGAATTTCAAGCAAATTAGTGTGCATGCTTTTATTAAGCATCATTATTTCTTCTCCGAATAAGGATCAGCGGCATCACGTAGAGCATCGCCAACAAAAACAAACGCCATAATTAACACCACAAAAATGAGTACCGGAAAGAACTGCCAGATCATATTTTGCTGGATATCTGGATCTTGGGCTTTTTGCAGCAAAACACCTAAGCTATTCACCGGCTCAGTTAAGCCTAACCCCAAAAAGCTAAGGCTGGTTTCTGCCAAGATGACGTAAGGAAAGTTGATCAAGGTATCGACGATAATATAACTCGTGAAGCTCGGTATCAGGTGGCGCCAGATGATCCGCCAGCTACTAGAACCGCAAAGCTGCGCGGCTAATACATAGTCCTGATTACGCTCAGTTAGAATATGTGTACGTAAACGCCGCCCTAAGGTAGCAAAATCCAAAGCCCCGATAACCACAGCAATCGCAAAATAACGCTGCACAGCAGTAAGATCCATACTTGATAAAGCAACAGCACATGCTAGGTAAACGGGGATCGACGGAATAACCCGAACCGCTTCAGTGAAGCTCATTAGCACCGCATCAACTCGCCCACCAAAATAACCACTAACACCACCAACCAGTAAGGATGTAAACAGCTTAACGACCAAAGCAACCACAGCAATGCTCACCGTTACCCACACTGCATGTAAGGTACGACTAAATACATCTTTACCATCTTCATCCGTGCCCATCAGATGAATATCGCCCTGCTCAACACCAAACAAGTGTCGATCCCATCGAAGGTCTAAATCTAAACCTGCCATACTGAAATCAATCAGGCTGTACTCCCAGCCTTTAACAAAGAACTGTACGTAACGACGTTTATCTCTATCGACGTTATATTTGTTCTGCGAGGAGGAGCTCAGCGCACCGCTGGAGGTTAGTGCATCAAGGGCATCCAAACCGCCACTTGCGGCCAATGCTTTAAAATCAATTTTGGGTTTATTTTTGCTATATGTGTAAGTAAATGGGCGTAAAGAAACACCCTGCTCATCCCAAAAGAAAAAGGCTTGCGGCGCTCCTCGCCGGTACTCAGCATCCGCACCACGAATAGTTGGATCTACCGGAGAGAAAAACGGAGCAAAGAAACCCATCAAAACGATAGATACCAATATCCAACCCGCAACAACTCCACTGGCTTTGCGCGTAAAGCGTGCTTTAATCAGCGCTAACTGGCCCGCTGTATAATAAGACTCATCTTGCGATGTTTTAGTTTTTTGCCCAAAACGGGCCAATACACTGCTCATCATAATCTATCCAAGTACACTCTTACGGACTCGCGGATCGATCGCCGCCAGAACAATATCAGTCATAAAATTCATTGAGATAACAACCAGAGCCACCAGAAAGAGAATTGCTGCGGCCATCTCCTGATCATTCGTCATGGCCAGTGCTTCAATCAATAATGCTGCTGAGTCAGTAAGGCCGATAACCACCGCTACGATGGGTAGATCATTAAACACTCGCTGAAAATCGAAGCCGATACTGTTAAACAGCGGGCTAATGGAATGACGCACCGGGTAACCCGCCCATAAACTCATACCATGCACACCGCGAGCACGAGCAGCATCGACATAAAGCTTATTGGATTCATCGACGACTAAAGCGCGTACTGTTTGTAATTGCAGCGCGGTAGCGGCCCAACCAATAACAAAAATAGGTAGCCAGATGTGGCTCAAAAAATCAGTTAACTTAGCGTATTGAAAGCCACTCGCACCAAACCAAGGTTCATTACTCCATTGATCGGAGAACAACCCCGTAGGTACGGGTTCACCTGCAAATACGTAAAGCAGAATGATGCTTAGCGCTAATAAGAAATTAGGCAATGCCAATCCTAGGTAACTGATCACGCGTAGCTTAAGGTCCAGCAACTTGTTAAAGCTCAAGCCAAGAGAGTTAATCAGACGTTGTTTTTGGCTATGCTGCGGGTTCGTATCTAGCCATGGTTTATTGATCATATAAGCCGAGAGAATGCCAAAAGGAACCGCAATTAAATAAGCAAAAACTAAACCGGCAATACAAAACCCAAAGCTCATCCAAAAGCGATCACCCAGCGCTATATTGACTGACTGGCGCTTGGCACAGCTAAACCCAAGATCACCTCTTAATGTTAGATCGGTAATCCAGCTACTCCAGCGAACCACTAATGAACGATCCAAACCCATACGTGATCTTTCAGCAGCAATATCGGCTTGCGTGATAATTTCGCCCTGAGTGTTTTTGTAAGCAATGTACTTTTCAGCACAATCACCAGGTAAAACTTCCATCAGTGAAAAAACAATACCGCTCACAATCAGTAACGTCATTAACGCCAACAGGTAACGGTTAAGCACATAATGGAAGTACTGGCTGCTACGGCTACGCCAAAACAAAAAAGCAGCCACACTGAGTAAAACCCACAACAACCAAGTGTTGGTAAAAAAATCGGCAATCACAACCGGACTCCATAAACAGAACTTGTTAACCCTATGCCACTGATAGCCCTAGTCTGGCGGACATACCCCTAGAATGGGGTTAGCAAACTCGGATAACTAAAATAGCCTCATTTCCTAAAAGGGAGAGGCAACGCCTCTCCCTTTTCTAATCTTTGAAACGATTAGTTATTAGCCATGTCTTCGTTACCTAAGAACCACTGAGTAGCAAGATATGGGTACATGCGATAGAACTCATATGAAGAGGTTTTAGGTACGGCAAAGTTGCCCAGAGAGCGGCTACGGTAAACCGGAGATACGGCTTTAACCGTACCGATAATGAACAAGTCATCAACCACACGCTGAGCAATCTCTGTACCTAGCTCGTTAGACTCCGGCGTACCCGCTTTGAGTGTCACAAAACGAGCGGCCAACTTTTGCATCTGAGCAACAGTTGCTGGCGGTGCAACACCTTCAGCACCATTAGTATCAAGGAACTGTGACCACAACATGCCTGTACGCAAATCGAAGAAACCACCGTAAGGAGGAACCAGCGTTTCAATGTTGCTGGCAATATTTGACAACGGACGCCCCATTACCCAGCTAAGCACACTCAGATCGTTAGCTGTTTGCGAGTTACGATACTCATCAGAGGTCACTTCTTTGATGGTGGTTTTTACACCCACATCTGTCCAATTATTGGCAATGATTTCGGCCAGTTCAGTCGGCGTGCCCTGAGTTGCATATTGAATATTTAACTCAAGTTTTTTACCTGAAGGAAGATCACGCACACCGTCGTTGTCTTTATCAACAACACCGGCTTTATCCAGCAATTCAGCGGCCATTTTTGGATCAAACTGTGTCCAGCTTTTCTGTAACTCGTCAGTCACAAACGGCGTAGTATCCGCATCAAAACCGGTGTATTGCATGGGTTTACCCAAACCGAAGTAAGCCACTTCGTTAATCTGGCCACGGTTCATCGCTACCGACATGGCACGGCGGAAATTGATATCGTTAAATACCGCGCGCTTCTCTTCATCTTTATCGGTCAGGTTGAAAGCAAATGTTGTCTGAGCAATCGTTGGACGTAGTGCAATTTCATACTTACCCTGCCCTTTATTTTCTAGCAATACAGGGGCCTGCGGCAAGTTAACGGCCTGCGCTTTATAATCCACTTCACCTGCAATGAGCTTAGCGGTTTGAATATCTTCATCACCGATGAAAACTTCTTTGATCTCGTTAATATAAGGCAGCTGGTTACCCGCCGTATCGACTTGGAAGAAGTATGGATTAGCCACTAGACTGCGCCCTTCCAATGACTCTTCCACAACCAAGTGAGACTCTAGAGATGGCATAATGGCCGTTAAACCGGCGTTAACTAAGCGATCCGAAGCGGCTTTGTCTTTTAACAAAGGCGTTGGAATATCTTTCCAATCAGACTGGCCGTAGTAAAAGTTAATAACCGCATAACCATTATCAAAGCCTAATTCTTGGGCTTTTTTATCAGCGTCTTTATTCAACTTAGGGTGGAATTGAGCTAACAAATGCTTAGGCTGGAACGGTTGCGCGTAGTCTTGAGCAAAGTTATCTAAAAAGCCCGGTGCAGGTTTGTTCATAGTGAACTGCACGGTTGTTTCATCCAGCACATCAACTTTTATCGCTTTACCCGCAGACAAGAAACGATCTTTTGGCTTCTCGATAATATTACTATCCATCAGCATGTTGTTGTACCAGAAAGCAATATCTTCAGCCGTGAAGGGACTACCGTCTGACCACTTATGGCCCTTACGCAGGTTAACCTTAAGTACTGTGAAATCGCTGTTCCATTTCCAAGACTTCGCCACGTTTGGCACGACCGTTGCCAAATCATCGCTAAAACGTACTAGGTTCACATGGCGAACCGATAATAGATCAGATGTGCCCGACTCTGTCGCTTTAGAAATACCATCCAGCACACCACCATACAGACCAATACTCTGGTACGGCGCAATCACTAATGGCTCTTCGGGTAAGCGCTTAGCGAGCGAAAGCAACTCTGCATTACCGGCTATACGGCTATTAAGCGCTTTTATAACCGGGTTCTCATTAAAGCTCATTTGGCAGCCATGTAGACTTTCAAATTCCGCTTTTTCAAATATATGAGGGTAAGTTCCACCTGCATCAGCACCGACTACAGTCGGACACGCCGCTACTGCATTACCTGAGATAAGTGCTACTGCACTGGCGATCAGAAATTTAGACATGAGTTACTTCCTGAATGGTTGAGTGTTGAACGGATTGGTCATTAAATGAGTCGCTACATGAATTACTCGCTTTAAACGCAGTAATGTCAGTTTGCGGGGGTAATAAGTGATGAGATGACCAGTTAAGAACTGGCCAGTTGCGTTGCGTGGCTATCTGCAAAAGCTGTTTGTCTGGGTTTGTTGCAACTGGGTAATCAACCAGCTCTAGCAAGGGAAGATCATTAATAGAGTCGCTGTAGAACTGAGCGCCTTGTAAGGTTTCATCATGCTCGACTAACCAGCTATGCAGCCGGGTCACCTTGCCCTTCCTAAAGGTTGGAACACCCTCAATCTTGCCCGTGTAGAAACCCTGCTCACTCGCCAAGCGAATGGCTAAAACATCTGATACGCCCAAGCGGCGCGCCACCGCATTAACAATAAACTCAGCGGTTGCCGACACAATCAGTAAGCGATTCCCGAGCGCTGCTTGGCTCTCTAAAATTTGATGTGCTTCAGAATAAATACGTGGGGCAATATACTGCTCAACAAAGCGCGGCATCATCTCGTTGATGGTAACTATGCTTAAATGGCGCAGTGGCTCAGTAAAAAAGCTGATGTACTCATCTAACACGAGTGCCTCTGCGTTATACAAAGCCATCATTTGCTGATCACGTTCAACAAATTCACTGTCCACCACACCTTCTGCTAGCAAAAACTGACAAAATAGCGAGCAACTATCTCCTGCCACTAGCGTTTCATCTAAGTCAAAAATAGCTAACGCCATTATGCAGCTCCTTTATAAGAGAACTGTTCACATAACAGACCGTTTGCTACAGGCTTAGCGTGGTTTTGTATGCCTAAAAGGTCACACACCACACCGCAGATCTCTGTTTGTGCAGGAGAGCAACCCGCGCTGTGAGAGAAGCGCTCACCGATAACAAATAGAGGAATATCGCGCTCTTCGGGTAAGGTTCCACCATGGCTTTTATCACTGTTCATACCATGATCAGCAGTAATTAAAATCTGATAACCCGCGGCTATCCACTCAGGCAGATGATAAGACAGTGACATATCAGAATGACGAACGGTATTGCGGTAATGTGCACTATCAAACCCAGCACGATGCCCTGCATCATCAATATTCATGGGGTGTACTAACAGGAAGTCTGGATCGTATTTACGGCGCAGCCATTCAGCATCGAGGTATAAATGACTATCGGGATAATGGTCTTGGTGGTAAAAACAACCATACTGAATAAGCTGCTCAGGCGCTTCTGTATAACGGTCCCTTGCCGCATCATACGGAGCACAATTATAGAGTTCACTAAACCAGTGATACGCGGCAGCTGCCGTTGTTAAGCTGTTTTCCCGCGCCAAACTAAACACACTTGTTTGAGTAGAATTGCGCACTACATGGTTATGCACAATGCCGCTGTCGATAGGCAACGCGCCCGTAAGAATGGTCTCGTATAATGGCCGAGACATCGACGGCAGCTCACACTGTAATTTATACAGTGTTGCCTTGCCCTGTTCTTTTAACGCATGCAAAAAACCCATGCACTGTGCAGCCGTGTTGTACTCAAGCCCATCAAGAACGACCAGTATTACTTTATCAGACATATCATTCCGCCAGATCAGTTACCGGCACTGTCGTACCGGTAAAGCATTTTTCAAATCATTGGCGAAAAGGATAAAAAGAGAATATGAACGAACGAAGACAACTAAAAGATATTTTTATGACAATCCTTCATTGAGAGTTAGATACATAACTATTGGTTATATTTTGTAATAAACACGAAACGCTAAATAGACAAGGCAATGGCCCTTGCTCATGACAAGTTAAATGCCGTCTCATTCATATGAACGGCATCTGATTTAGAGTGAAATAGAAATTAAAAACAGGCTCGACTCAAAAAACATACCCATAAAGATATCCAGAGCTGATCGCCATAGTAATAATCACCGTTAAAAAAGCAGCAATCATCTGGTTCTTAAAGATCGATTTCAGCAGGATTACTTCAGTAAGACTCGCGCCTGCACTGCCTATAATAAGAGCCATCACAGCACCTAAGCTCATTCCTTTGGCGGCTAAAGCAGCACTTAATGGAATGACAGCTTCGGCCCGAATATATAAAGGAATACCAATGACTGCCGCAACAGGTACAGCAAAAGGGTTGTCATCACTGGCCATAGCAGACACAAACTCAGTCGGCATAAAGCCATATATCAGAGAACCTAAGGCAATACCTCCCATCAGATAAGGTAAGACTTTCTTAAAATCAGCCCACGTTACATACCCAATAGACTTCCACTTATTAACGGATACTTTCCCCCCACAAACACTGCCACAACCTGTTGCTTTTGGTTCGATATAAGCCTCAGCTTTAATAAAGCGCTCAAACCCAAGTTTTTCTAGGCTATAACCGGCAACCACAGAAACCCCCATGGCCATTACAAAATAGAACACAGTGACCTGCAGACCGAAAGTAACAGCAAATAAACCGATGATGATGGGGTTCAATAACGGACTGGCGAATAGAAACACCATCATAGTGCCGAACCCTGCTTTAGCTCGTAATAAGCCCTTCAAGAATGGAATTGTTGAGCATGAACAAAAAGGAGTGATAGCCCCTAATAAACCGGCAACAAAGTATCCCTTACCATTCTTGCCGCTCAATATTGCCTGTATCTTTGCAGGTGGGATGTATTCTTGCAGTACACCGACCATGTAGCTTATTAATAAAAAGAGTATTGTCAGCTCGACTGCCAGGAAGGCAAACATACCTAGACTTTCTTGCACCATTTCAAAGGTAATAGTCATTGTCTTATCTCTATATTTCCGGAATAGTCGAAATATAAAAGATATGAACTTTACTATCAATATATTTCTAGTAATATGGAAATATATTTTATAAGAGACCAATATATGAATATTGACCAAGCAGCAAAAGCGCTAAAAGAATTAGGCCACCCCACTCGCCTGGCCGTTTATAGGCAGCTGATTAAATCAGGGAGAAAAGGTATTGCCGTTGGTGAGGTACAAGAAAAACTGGAGATACCCGGATCAACACTTTCACATCACTTAAAAGGTTTGGAGTCAGCGGGCTTAATTACCCAACGTAGAGAAGGCCGAACACTGTTTTGTGTTGCTCAATATGAACAGTTAAATTCGGTTATCAGCTTTTTACAGGCAGAATGCTGTGTGGATGAAGACTGTTAAATTTTTGTGGTTTGTTATCTTTTTTAAAACCACTGCTCGAACCTAATTATTCCATGCCAAACTTTTTCCAAAAGGTCAGGAAAAAGCCTAGGTAAGAAAATAGAAACACATGCGAATAAAGCAATAATAAGCCAAAATCCGGTTGAGCCAATAAAAGCACCCGCTCCCCAGATAGCGAGATATTTATTGGTTGCAAACCACAATAAAGCGGCCGTTGGAACAGCAAAAAAAGCAGCCGCTAACTGGCCCATAAGGAAACCTGTGAGCGGACCTTCAGAGCGGTCATTCCGTTGATACTTTCTCATTACTTTTCATCCTGATCTTCAGTCAATTTTCGCTTTGCCATCAAACAACACAGCGAGTCTATTCGACTCAATTATCTCGATATTATTCTCTTGAGCATAATTGTGTGCAGAGGCTGAGACTTCACCCAGCGTCAAATAAAGGTAGCCCCTTGCCTCAATTGCTTCACCAGCTGCCACTAACCGTTTCAACGGTTCTATTCCCGTATTCGCCGCTTTAAATCGCTTACTGCACAACAACAGCTTTTGGTGACCACGGACAAGTTCTAGATCAGCATCTTTACCATTAAACGCACTCGACTGGTAACCGCTTTTTATATAGTTAGCCGCTATTTTTTCAGAGATACTCACTGCCGACATTTGTTTCGCTTGTTCAGAGACTTCCAGCACCCGTTTTTGTGAAGGTTGCTGCCATTGCTTAAATCCAGCATAGCCGCCTATTAAAAAAAACGGCATTGACGCGCTAATACTCAAAATCACATATTTCGCATCTGTCACAGCCACACTGATCAATAGAGTGAACAGACCAATGAGTACGCTATACCACCACGTGGATCGCAATAACACGGCGAACAACGACCCTTTAGCCATCTTAAACTTCATAAATTAATCACCTGTTGAAATACTGTTCTTGATAAAGCAGAGAATATAAAGCTTAACTATACGAGCGTATACTACTTATTCATAACTAAACACGCCGTATGCTCAGCTACACAAATCATCTTCACAAAAGCTCTATCTCAAATGTCTTAGAGCTGACCTCATCAATACCACCTAAAGCCGCTTCTACCATGCGGTAGCCTTTCCTTTGGGCTGAGCTCTACTGTCGCTCAATTGTTGAGGGAAACGCATCAATAGAAATATGAACGAATGAAGGCAACTAGATAAGTAGTTGATCCTCGAACATAGGCTGAAGGTCGTTGCTACAAATACCAGCATGAAAACCGACGACATTACCGACCTCATTCGATGTGTTAACTCATCCTATTTTGAGAAAAAAGCTTTAAAGAAAAAGCATATATGAGTGCGGGTGAACTTGACAGTGGGAGTCATACCAACGCCGCCATAAGCGGTGAGTAATAGCTTGCTAAAATGTGAAACGAAGTGGAACCGAGCAAGCTGTTACGAATCCGACTTAATGGCCTTGTTAAATAGCCGATACCAACCAAACTATTTCCGAATAAACTCAACTAAATCTTTAATTTTATTCTCCAAGTCAAACATCGAACAATGTGTTTTATCGAGTTTATCGACTACCGCTTTGGCAATAGGTACTTTTTTGCTTGCATAACTTAAAGAAATATTACTCAATGAAGATTCTTCTAGCTGGGTAGCATCTTGATATTGATAACAATCGGAAATAGCTTTATCGAATGAATCAAATTTTTCAAATATAAAATCAGAAGCTTGAGTTGATTTTAACTCCAGCCCCTTACGACTATCTCCCTTGCCAATTGATTCACGTTTGAAACCTTGGCTCGTCAAAATTTCAAAGAATAGATTTTTGCAAATATAATTCTCAATTTCACGACCTTCCGTAATCCACACTTTGACATAGTCTTCTACAGTTGAATCTAAACCGGCATTATCAGCATTAGCTGCTTGAAGCCTACCTAACATAGAACCTAGATAAGCTTTAAAAGCTCCATCATCTCGGTTTGTTTGTGAAGAACAATCAGAATCGGCTATCAAATATGCCTTCCTACTGGTACTCAAAATGTTAATTAGATTCTCATCAATATCATCTAGTGCTGTGAAAGAAGCTAAGTTTGTACCGCCAAAGTATAAGAAGGAATAGTCTTTTCCTTCTTTCAGTTCTCCGTCAGAATATATATCAATCAGTTTTTTCAAGTAAATCCTATCACTAGGCCCTTCAACCCATAAAACAGTATTGGCTTGAAGTATTTGAGAAGCTTTTACGCCCAGTGAATCTAATGTTTCATAATGCTTGATTACATTATCATTCGGAGTAATTGAGCTTGCGCCATTGGATGATTTTAAAGTTCTGTACACAGCCCAGTTTTCATTTAGGCAGTCAATAAGGGATGGAGAATGAGTAGTGATAAAGAATCTATGGTTAACTAACTCTTTCTCGAAAATACTGACAAGTTTAACTACTGATTCTGGGTGTAAATTAGCTTCTGGCTCTTCTAGAAAGACGTTTAAATTAACATCCTTGTTGATCCAAAGGTGTGATAGCAACATCACTATTTGAGAGACACCAGTGCCCAACTGATCTAAAGAAAAAGATAGGCCTGATTCAAACTCAAGATTTAAATCCTTCTTTACAACATCAATATTAGTTACCTGCTCAGATAAAATATCGGTTAGCCACTGCTTAATTTGCTTTTTATATCCAGCCCAGTTTGATGGAGTTGCTCTGTCGAGTCTTAACTTATCAAGTTCTTCAATAATTTTTGCGCCATCAAAATAGTAGCTTTGCTCATTGTTTGAATTACGCGAGTGGTGTCGAATAGGGTCAACAAATACCAATGAATTTAAGAAGCTACTCCAGTAGAATTCATTATCACTAAATCCAGCCACATCATCAGTCGGGTCTATCCATTTATCTGTTTCCAAATCAGAACAGATTAAATTACTATCATTGAAAATCGGCTTGCCATTAACCTTCATGTTTAAAATAGATGTGTTAGAGCTAACATCATGGCAGCAATCTAGCGTAACTTTATTCTCATCTACCGTATAAGAAACTTTATCATCCTTCGTAAAGACATTATCGTTTGAAAGTGATATTTCGCAGTTAATTTTTTCCTTTCCCCAATCCCATGTTTGGCTTTCATCAAGTTCAGTGGCAACTGAAATCGCAGTTCCAGTAGACAGCTTTTCACTAGCTATACTTTTTAAGTAATTAAAATATTTTGCTAGATTAGATTTCCCTGAGTTATTTGGTCCAATTATTAGGTTAATTGACTTTAAGCCACTTATATAGACGCCATTTAAATCATATGAGCGCCAACCACAAAGCTTTATAGAGTCAATTTTCATTTGGATTTATCCTGTTTATGCCAAGAATCTACCAATGACTTTAGTGAATAACCAGATGGCTTACCCAACTTCCAAGATTTATGGTACCTAACATCATTACTCCTAGGCATTGGGTTAGGCTCTCTAAATTGAACTTTTCTTGGTAAATTAATTGAGTCTCCAGAAACAAATGCCTCACCGTCTCTAAGGCTAGGTAAGAAGTCGACTTGACCAGCTAATGTATCTGGCAACAACCTTTTAATCTTGTTTTGGTCTAGATCATTGGTAAGTCGAAGAGCAATGTATGTACCACATTGCGATAAAACTGTCGTAGAAACATTTGATGGGCGTTGAGTAACAACTGTCAAACCAATACCGTACTTCCTACCTTCTTTAGCAATTCTTTCAACCCGTTCTTTTGCTATGTTGAACTTTGAATCGCTTTCTTCTGGAATATAAGTGTGAGCTTCTTCTAACACTAAATTAAGAGGAATGTTTTCAGGGTCTAAATCCCAATATTTAAAGTCGAAACACAATCTTGAAATAACACCAACACATACAGCTCTTACTTCTGCTGGCAAGCCACTTAAATCTAATATGTTTAAGTATGCTTCAGATTCAGCTAAGCCTAATATAAATTCAAAGTATTCGACTATTGAGGTTTCATTATCAATTTGTCTATGAAGAAATGAGTAACGAGTATCATGTCGAATAGCTTGGAGCTTTAGGATAATACTCTCATATGGTTTCTTGGCAGTGGCATTACCTTGAGAGTCCTTTTCAGTTACTATTTCATCTAAAAGAGTATCAATATTGAAAAATATTGGTGTGTCTGCAGAAACTACTACACCATCAATATTTTGCTTTTTAGCTTCTTTTTCTTTTTGTTTCGTAATAAGCCTTTTTATTATAGCTTTCTGATTAGATCCAGGCTCAAGATTATAAACTCCAAAGAACTCTTCTAAATCTAAAAACCAATATGGGAGTGTAAACTCATTCCAAGGAATTGCATTTGTCCTATTTTTAAAGCTATCGCCTGGTGCTTCAGTGTTATAGCCAAATGCCGAAGGGTACTCATTATGAATATCAAAAAACAATATTCTAGGGCACTCATAGCTTGATAATATCGACTGAACTATCGATGCGACAGTGCAACTTTTACCACTACCTGTTGTACCTAATATGGCAGTATGTCGCCCCATTAACTTATCTAGGTTTAAATATGTTTGATCGTCATCGTTTGCATCGGTAACACAAAAGTGCTCTTTGTCTTCTTCTAGGTCTATGCCTATTAATTGGTTTACTTGGTCACTGCTAAGAAAGTATGTATCGCAATTTATTGTAGGAAGTCGTTTGGTACCTCGATTAAACTTACCATTGATAGCACAACCCAATATTGAAAGCGTTACTACTTTCCTCTCTTCCCTAACTATTTCAAACCCATCTATCGCTCTTTTTGTTTTCTCTATTTCAGTGATCTGAACCTTGCTTATAGTACAAATTGTATTACCGTGCGCTCCGCCACAGTTAACATAAGCACCAACCTCAGCGCAGTGCTTTATACTTTGAAACTCGCGCTCTAGAACATCTGCATGAAGTATAATTGCGGCACCGTCAACTTCTTTAATTTTACCGAATTTTAAAGCATCTTCTCTTAATGTTGTTGTCAATTTATAACTTCCTTATTAGTTAGTGTATTTCTCCGCAGTTTGAAGCTGAGGTTATGCAAGGCCATTTAACATTTGTATATACGGGGGTCCGTGTATCTACCCACAACGTTATTAATTAAAAGTAGATGTAATTGTTTGAAAAGGAAGGAAAATATTTAGAGATATAGAAGCGCCTTCCGTGGCAAACCGCGCATGCGTATTAACAATTGATATACAGAAGCTTTTAAAAGTGCTCCGTATATCTACCCATGCAAAACATCCATCTATCTGATTTACTTATATTTTTAACTCAGCACATAGAGCAATACAAGCACTTTGCCCGGTACATTTTATCTAAAACAGGCATAAATACCGCTCGTGCCTAAATACACTGTATATTTGAGCAAAAAATACTCGATAGTTTTTCAAGATTTCAGAGCACTATTTGATCACCGTATTTCGTTCGTTGAGGCTGTGATCGAGATGCTTAAAACTCGCGCCCTGCCCCACTAACCATTGCAGCACCTGCCTTTGTTGCTGCTCATTTAATTGCATAGCTAAGCATTGTTCTTGTATGACGGCTAGCTCATCAGGGCTGCTTTGGTATGCCAGTATGATAGGAGCAAGCGGAACGCCATTAAGATGCCACACGCCTAATGGCTGATCTGGCGAGGTGACTACATCTACTGCCTCAATCAAACCTTGATTAACCACGGGCAATGTTTTTACGCGCAACTGGGTTATATCAGATGACTGATGCATGGGCTGTTTGTCCGGCCATTGGGCACGTATTTCCCAAAAAGGCTGCTCCTGCCACTGCTCTTCCATGGCATAAAAGTCGCGCCCAATACGAGCAAAACGAAAAAAGAGTTCTGTTATACGTAATTGGTGAAACCGCTGAGCTAACAGCGCTTTTTCAGGTTCACGTAGCAGTGTATTGATTACGGCAGGCGCTTGCAGTGATGATGACAGCGCTTGGAAAATACCATTACCGGATAGCGGATCAACAGCCATGGCCGCATCGCCTACTCTGATCCAGTTATCACCTACCGCTTCTTGGCATAATATAGGTGTGCTGGTGCGCGCATGTATCTCGCCGGTAGAAGTCGCATTAGCAAGGTAAGGTTGTGCTTGCTCTAAGGTGTTTAGTTTTTCAATGCAAAACTCAGCTAAACGGGATTTTTCAGGCAGTATGGATGAGGCCACATCAAACGTCAGTTGCAAATAGCGTCTGCCTTTTTCATCAGCCGCCATCCATGCCCAGCCATCTTCAAAGCTTTGTACCGCCGACTGGCGCTCTCCCGGTTCACCTTCCCAATACTGTAAAATTGAAACCGTTTCAGCACCACGCAAGCGCTTAAGTTTAGCAGCAGGGGCTGCTCTACCTCTAGCTTCTACTAAAAAGTCGGCATCCAGTTGTATGCTTTGTCCTGAAGATTCAACACTGATGTTATGCCCTGTGGATGTAGATATTACTTCTCCTGCACGGCCTTGGATAACATGAATGCCTTGCATCGCAAGGTCCATTAATATGGCCGCATCAAATGCCGCACGGTCAATCAAGCGCTCGGTATTGGCTTGGCTGGTAACACCATTCCAAGTAACAAAACGCGCTGATGCTGGCGGAAGTTTCTCTAAGGCATGGCTAAAGCCAGCACCACGCAAGCCATCGACTACACGCTCAGAAACGCCTTCCATCGCACAAAATTGGCGTGGTTCACCTACTATGGTGATGTTTGTATAACCCAGTTTTTTTAAACCCAGAGCAACCGCACCACCCGCAGGCCCTGCACCAAGAATAACAATGGAAGTGTCTTCTACATTATAGGTGGCTTCTACCGCTGCCATATAAACATGACTCCAAATGAATAAGGATATTGAAAATCAGACTGTCTGTTAACTTAGCAGCTTTTACACTAAACGCCTCACGATAGCCTGCGTTCTGGGCCTTTATAATTCGCTTGCTGTTGCAGGGCTTTAATCACAGCCTCTGAGTTCGCATCCGGTAAAGCCTGTAATAACCGAGTAATATGGCCTGTCATATGTGCGCATCCAAGGCTCGCCCCTGCTGTTTGCTGTTGCTGATCAAAGCCTAAAACATGTCCACCAAAATCGGCATACTGGGTATTAAGCCATGATATCTCATCCAAAGCACAGCGCGCATCTCCGGTCATTCTTATTACACCCTCATAAGCCGATGGATATACCGGCTCGCCCCTAGCTGGTGATGATGCGCATAAAATAACACCTGCGGATAACGCTTTATTAACCGCTTCTTTTAAAACGGGGCGGTCATCACGTAAGCCTAAGCTCAAATTTATCACGCGTACCTGTTGGCTCACTAACCAGTCAATCGCCGCCGCAACCTGTGCTGCTGTGGTGGTATTACGTTGATTAAACACCTGTGCAACATAAAAAAGTGCTTCTGGTGCATGGTGATGAATAATATCTAATAGGCGCGCCCCATGGTTGATTGGGTCTTCACTGGGCTCATCCATCCACAATGCACCTTCGTGCAGTATAAATGCGGCGCCATCTTCAACCCAGTCTTGTTGGTCCACACGAAATCCGCTATCAACTATACCGACGCGAATGCTTGCTTGCATACTGCCATCAATAGATTCGCTCATGCTGTGAAGCCCTCACCGGCAATGAGCTTTCCATTTTCCAGAGTTATACGTTGTTCAGCACCCGCGAGTGTTGAAGCACGATGGCTAATTAAGATGCGTGTACGACCAGCAAACAACTTATCCACTGCATCAATCACTTGGGCTTCGGTTGCTTCATCAACAGCCGCTGTAGCTTCATCTAATACCAAAATAGCGGGGTTTTGTAGCAAGGCTCTGGCAATAGCAATACGTTGTCGCTGCCCACCAGAGAGCTGCTGCCCTCTCTCACCAATAATACTGTCGATGCCTTGTGGCAACTCAGCAATTAAGCTCTGTAGTTGGGCTTGTTCAGCTGCCGCTTCAACTTGTTGCTCACTGGCTTGAGGGCTGGCATAACGAATGTTTTCACGTAGTGTGCCTCTGAACAGAACAATATCTTGGCTCACTACCGCTATTGTTTTACGTAGCTCTAGCGGATTAATGGTACGAATATCAATACCGTCTAACAAAACACTGCCGGATTGGGGGTCGTAGTAGCGCTGCATTAGGTCGATTAATGTTGATTTTCCTACACCGGATCGGCCACTGAGTGCCACCTTGCTGCCTGCCGGTAAGCTCGCCGACGCTTGGGATAAAATCAGCTGCTCACGGCCAGGGTATGAGAAGCTAAGGTTATTAAACTGTAACTCCCCTTTGATGTTATTCGGTAGTGGTTGCCAATTCGCATCAAACGGGATTTCTGGCTGCTCTATTCGCAGCTCATTTACACGCCCTAAGCTAACGCTCATTCGCTGAATCGCTACATACAAGCCTAATAAACTGTTTACCGGGCCAACAGCCATGCCTAGATAGGTAGAAAAAGCGATCAACGAGCCTAGTTGCCAGCTACCTTCTATCACCCAATAGCCACCGATTAAAAAAGCAGATGCACGCGTTAGCGATGTTAACGTACCGGGTATCGCCTGAGTAAAGAATTCTGTCACCTGCAATTTTAGCAAGTCACTCAGATAGTTTTCATTAAGATTGCTCAGTCGTTCCCGCTCACGATGCTCTTGGCCGACCGACTGGATAAATTTCATGGCGGGTAGTGTTTCTATCAAAAAGCTCGACAAATCAGCTGAGCGTTCACGAATAGTACGCACCCTTACTTCAACCTTGCGGCGCATCCAACGTAACCACAGCACCTCTAACGGAATCATAATCACGACTAATAGCGACAGTTTCCACGATAATGCTAACAGCATGACAACAGAACCGACCAAACCTAAAACACTGCTCACAGCAGAAAACATACTGTCCACGGCAAAGCGCTGGATTTCGGCTACATCACCGTCAAGTCTTGAAAGAAGATCGCCAATTCGGCGCTTGCCATAAAAGGTAGGCGATAGTGTTTGCAAGTGATGGTAAAGATTATCGCGCAATGCAAAAAGAATGCGGCCCGATAAACGCGTATGTAAGTAGCGAGTCACACCTGATAACGCCGTACTAACAATACCCACCGAGATCATTAATAAAGCAACGCTGACTAGCGTGCCGTAATCTTTGGCAATTAAACCATCATCGATGAGTGTTTTTGTAAGCCAAGGTTGAAACAGCACCATGCCTGATGCTAATACCGACAATAGCATTAAGCCCATTATTGCTCTGGATTGAGGCTTAACAAACGTATAAAGCCAGCGAAACGCCTCTTCTAAACGGTCGCCACCCTTACCGTCAATTGCGGCACTCAACCATCTGAACATGATATCTCCACTTTTTTGCAGATTTAAACAGCCATCTCATCACACCAATACTGCAATAAAATACAAAAGGGCTGTCATCAGACAGCCCTTATTACACTCGTCTAGTAAACCCAGACTTACTTCTAAAAGAAGGGGTTAACCCGCGACGTTACACGCCCTACAATAAGCGCGCAATACGCAGATCAGACGTTGTCATATCACCGGGTAACTGAATCGAGCCAATCTTCTCTAACGTATCAGGGTTATGCACTGAGATATCGCTAGAAGTCCCACCGATATAGATAGTACGATCACGATCCATATTGATGCTATAGAAGGTATGGTCCAAATCTTTAACCGCTATGGTCTTCTTTTTACTGATATCGTGCTTGGATAGCTGGTTGAATGAGCCATACAGAATATTGCTGTCTGCTGGGTCAGTGATCCAGTTAAACACTATAAACTCAAACGGCACGGTTTCTCGCTCATCCACTTCACCGGTAGCCACATCTATGCGGCTCATGCCCCACCAGAACTCAGCTTTTGCCATGTCACCGGGATCACCGTTCCACTTGATAGTGAAGTACGGCATGATGTATTCACCTACATGCTCACCTTGAGTAAACATGGCAAAAGCATCCGGTGGTATCCAGTCAGCACCACGCGCCCAGTTTTGCAACGCGCTTAGCACTCGGGTTTCACCATTGGCAGGATTAATCGCTTTGATATCGGCACCACCCAAAATCACTTCACCATTTTTCATGGTCATGATTTTGGTAATACGGCGATCAACGGGGAAGGTACGTACTGATTTAGCATCCAGTCCGTCTTCTGTATTAAACACCGCCAAGCGAGGCGCGAGCACTTCATAACGGTCATTTAGTTTGCGCGTCGGGTTTTGTACTGTGTACAGCTCTTTACCATCACCACTAATGGCTAAAGATACGAAGGTTTTAACCCGCTCACCGTTCTGAGATTGCTTAGCAGAGAACACCATTTTGCAATCGGTAATATCAAAACCGTAAACATCTTCTACTTTATTCGAGAGTACATAAGCGATGCGGCCATCCGGCGAAGGCAAAACGGCTCCCGCACCAAAAGTACCAGGTACATCACAACTACGTATCAGCTTTTTTGTTTCAGTATCAATGACATGTAATTGGTTAGGGCGGCTCATCGTCAACAGATATTCATGGCCACCGGCCTTCATACCATTCACTTGTGCTGTGTCGCCTACGGCATAACCAGACAACAATGCGCTACTACCTGCAGCACCTAGCAACGCTGCCGCTTTTAACATCTTTAAAAATTTCATCTGCGCCTCCGTTACTTCTGTTCTTCTGGGAAAATGCCGTCCAGCTTGCGCCAGTCTTCATTAGCTTTAGATACATCTTGTGACCAATCCGGATATTGGCTAATCGTATCTGGCACCTGAGCTGGCCACCAGCAAGCATCAGCACAACCATACAGATCAGATTCCATGGGCTGGCACAATGAGCCCAAACCGCCAAAAGGGTCAACTTCCCAACCCGGGTCATTGGTAGACGTACAGCCCACCACAGACTGCATCGCTACAACCTCTTCAACTTCATCAGGTGACGTTGTTCGGTCGAGCATTTTCGCTTTCTTATTGAAAGATTTAAGGTGTTTCATTTAAGCACTCCTTCTTGGAGAGACATGGGCTTCAAAAAACCCTGGATTCTCTAGCATGATGCGTGTGTACGCTTCTACACCGAAGTCGACCCAATCGCGTAACAGGTCACAGTAGTGGTAAGAAGGTACGGTCGCATCACCGTATTTTGCGTAACTTTCGTGATAGCAACCGCCAGAACAAATATTGCGGATACGACAGGTTTCACAGCCTGTTTCAGTACGATCTAGCCGGGTTTCAATAAACTCTGCTAATGCAGGTTTATCCAGCCCTTCACTCACATCACCAAATAACGCCTGATCAGAGCCGGTAAAGCGGTGACAAAGATTTACACCGCCTTTAGTATCGACTGCTAATAAACCAACACCGGCACCACAAGGCAGCTGTTTCTTATTGCCTTCATGAATATCGGTCATCAGCATATGCATATTGCCAAATCCCATATTCTTGCCGTCAAGCGCGGCTGCCAGATACTTTTTACCTAAGCGTTTCATGCCTTCAAACACTTCAACCATCTCGTCGCCAGTCAGGTTGAACGAGGATATATCGCCTGATGTTACGGGGCCAAAACCAACTTCAGAGAAACCCAACTCGCTATACAGATGATCAAAAATCGCTTCAACATCAGTAATACCGCGAGTTAACGTCACTCGACAGCCCACAGGACGGGCGTTATAACGAGAAAGCAGCATTTGTGCTTTCTGTTTAACGACCTCATAAGTGCCCTGACCACCGACAGTGATGCGGTTTTTATCGTGCATCGCTTTTGGTCCGTCCATCGAGATAGTCAAGCCAAAGCGGTGCTCGTTCAACCAGTCCACCAGCTTCTCATTGAGCAAGGTGGCATTGGTCGTCATGGTGAAACTGACATCGGCTTCTAAGCTGGCAAAGCGCTCTTCACAGTACGCCACCACATTGCGAATTAATGGCAGATTGCTCAGTGGCTCACCACCGAAAAACACCACGTTATACTGGCGCTGGTCAGGAGATTCCTTGAGCATCATCTCTACCGATTGCACGGCTGTTTCATAGCTCATCTTGTCACCCTTAGATGGGGTGGTCAGATCTTCTTTGTAACAGTAAGTGCAGCTCAGGTTACAGCCTGTATTGGTGTTCAATACGATGGTGGTCAATGGAAACTGAGTCACCGGCTGTGGCTCGATATTTATCTGCGCCTGATTGGCAGAAACCGTATCGGCATCCGCAACGATTTTAAGCGTCTTAAATTCTTCCAACGTATCGACAACATCAGCAGCACTAAAGCGGCCATCAAAGCGTTCTCGAAGTTGTGGGGCAGAAACCTCCTTCTGATCTGAGAATAGTTCGATCATCTCCCTACTCAAATCATCCAGTTCAAACAGGCCACTGGTAGGTACATGGAACAGCATGCGCCGCGCCTCTACATCTACCAGATGTAAGTTTGGTTTTACCAGCGTTAAAGATCCCATGTCAGCCTCGCTTCTTTTTATTGGTTATAGCTGTTATTGGCAGTCGATTTGTTTCAACCGTTGCTATCACTAGATCAATTACTGAATGGCGCGTTTGATAAAAGTAGGCACTGTAACTAACAGATGCGCTTCGCCTTCAACCTTGTTATCTCCATCAGCAACCTGAGCAATCACTTTCAGATTTCCCACGTTGTTTGTAGAGAATTTACGTTCAGGGTTCAGGCCAGCATCACCGGGGGTAAAGATACCGTTACCGTCAATTGTTCCGGCATATTTCAGGTCATTATCATGCTCAGCCACTTCATCAAATGGCAGTAGTGACCATTGAGCGGGCATGTAACCCAAACGCATATCATCTTCGGTACCGGGCTTTCCATCGCTACCCGCACTAAACGCTAAAGCGCGGTAAGTCGATTGTACTTTTGCTAAGTTACCGCCGTTGCCACCAATACGCGCAATGGACTCATTAGGTGTTACCTGAATGGCAGCAATACTGTCATACACAGCGAGTTGTGCGTTTGCTTTAGTTGCACCAACGGCAACATCACGTAAGCCCACAGAAGCGCTAGATGATGCTTTTGCCAAAACAACAACGCGGTCAGCATCACGCGACAACACCTTCACAACCTGAACACCGTTACCCAAAGAAATATCACCTTTGAGGCCACTACCGATGATAGTGACTTCTTGTTGTCCGCCTTGCTTAATAGCTGAAGGAGACAATGCAACAATGGCTTTACCACTCACCGCGCTCAGTTCACCACCAATCTCATCATGCGCTGCTTGGTACATGCGGCCGGTTAGCGTAGCGCCGTCTTCTGAGGCTGCCATTACTTGGCGCATTTTCACACCATCAAGCGTTAAGCTAGCGCGCCACTCGTACCCAGAAAAGACCTTCGCTTGGCCACTTCCTTTCAGGGGACTACCGTCAGCATAATGCCCGGTCATCACGAGCGAGAAGTTATCTTTGGACACGTTAGTAATGTTCAATGTAGCGCTGTAGTTACCCTTGCCAGCTATAAAGCCTGCAACACTCCAGCTGCCTGCCAACTTTGGCTTTGACATCTGCTGCCATTTTTTCCAAGCCGGATCATTAAAGGCATAGTCCGCTGCTAACTTAGGCGTAACATCGTTATAAGCAATGTCGTACCAAGAGCGATCTCGTGCCAACGCATGCAACTCAGTGGTCGGGTTTATCGCCATATGAGTATTTACATGTAGCTTCCACTCATCTTCGGTACGGCGCTGTAAACCAAAACGTGCATTAGAGTGACAACGCGCGCACATCTCGGCATAAGCAGGATCGACGTTCTCTACCACATTCGGCTTTTGTTCCAACACGTAGCGGTGCGGTGCTGATTCCGAGGGAGCCAAACCTTGCGTATCAGACAGGAACTTAATCACGGCCCGCTCTTCATCTGACGAAATAACTAAACCGTTCAGACGTTGCATACGGTTAATGGTCATCTGCCAGCCTTCAGGTGTTTTTCGCTGCTGACTTATGCGTGAATATGGCGCTTCAGGGTTGCCTGTCTGGGTATGACACAGCAAACATTTTTCTTGTATAACACTCTCACCATCCACCGCTACAACCGCGTTGGAAAGACCCATAAAAGCTATAGCGCCACTAACATATAGTGCTCGCTTCATCATTGGTTTTTTCAAGACTATCACTCCTGACTTTCGGTGATATTTTTATAGTTATCCATTCATACAGCTCAAGCTTTAAGCTATCAAGGATGGGGTCTAGATAAAGTACGCTTCCCATGTAAATAAAGTACCGGCTATATGTAGTCTTTTGTTGTTAAATGTAACGGGATGTAACAAGCAGCCAAAATACAAATATAACTAATTGATATAAAAGAATTATAATAATAATCAACAAGAAAAGAGCTCGCTTTTCTTTACTCATCTGCATTGCTAGACTCAAACAAAGCCTCCGGATGAACTCTGCTCTATGACTAGTCACACAAACCATAAATATAGAATACTGATTGTTGAAGATGATTTTGCCTCACGATCGCTTCTTTCTAGCTATCTAGAAAAAGAAGGCTACTTCGTCAGCGAGACAGAACAAGCAGATAACCTGTGTGAGCGAGTACAACAGGAGCAGATTGACCTTGTGCTACTGGATATCAACCTGCCCGGTAAAGATGGACTAACCCTCACTCGAGAACTGCGTTCAGTCTCCAGCGTCGGCATTATTCTGGTAACCAGTAAAGGCGATGAAATTGACCGGATCGTCGGTTTAGAGCTAGGAGCTGACGATTACGTCACTAAACCTTTTAACCCACGCGAGTTGCTAGTACGAGCAAAAAATTTACTATGGCGTGTCAAAGACAGCCAACAGGCTCGCCAGCAAGAGAGCACTCAAAAGTGGACATTTGAAGGTTGGGTGTTAGATGCAAATAAACGCTTGCTCACCTCTCCCACCAGTATTGAGGAGCGACTACCTGAAGGCGAGTTTAAGTTACTGAGCGCACTGCTTTACGCACCTGGCGCTATCCTTTCACGTGACCAGCTAATGGATGCAATTCATGATCGTGAATGGACACCCAATGACCGCTCCGTGGACGTTATGGTCGGGCGCCTGCGACGAAAACTAGGTGACAATCCCTCTAATCCGCACTTTATTTTGACTGCACACGGTGCCGGTTATGTATTTGCCGGCGAGGTACGTTAAGTATGCACTCAAAAGGAATCTCTCTTGTACAGGAGCTGATTCATCAGGGTAAACGCAGCCGAGTTTCACGCGGTGTATCCGACAGTAATCAAGCGATCATCATTAAACAACCCGGCCATCATGCCAACCCGCTTTCAGCAAACCGGCGCTTACTCCATGAAGCGGATATTTTAAGCGAACTCAACATTAACGGAGTGATTCCGTTACTCGAGTGCCTAAAATCTGAAACAGACCACAGCCTAGTCTTTTTAGATAACGCAGCCATTAGCCTACGTGAGTGGTTGTTAGTAAAACGGCCTGACCTTATAACACGATTAACCGTAGCGCTAAGCCTTAGCAAAACTCTGGGACAAATACATGAAGCGCGGATTACTCACAAACAGATAACACCCGATAATATTCTTATTAACCCTTCAACACAGCAAGCCTATATTATCGACTTCTCAATGAGTAGCCGCCTCAGCCGGGAACACCCATCATCAAGCGCGCCACAAGCCAATTCAGATAATCTATCGTACATAGCACCTGAACAAACGGGGCGTATTAATCGTTACATTGATTACCGTACCGATTATTACAGCTGGGGTATCACACTGTATGAGGTGTTTACGGGCTGCCTACCCTTTACACAACAAAATAACCAAGAACTCTTGCACTGTCACATCGCTCGCCAACCTAAAGTACCGCACCTTATTAACCCAAAGCTACCCATCGTATTATCCAATATTATCTTAAAGCTAATGGCAAAAGATGCAGCACAGCGCTACCAATCCAGCTACGGCCTCTGCCACGATATAAATACTTGTTTAGAGCAAATACACGCTAAAAACCCACAAGATTTCGCCGTCGGCTCTCAAGATGTTTCGGAGCGGTTTGAGCTGCCACAAACGCTGTACGGCCGTGCTTCCACCGTTACTCAGCTAAAAACCTGCTTTGATAATGTCAGTGCTGGCATGCAATCAATGGCTTTACTCACTGGTTATGCTGGCGTCGGAAAATCCAGTGTTGTACATGAGTTACGTCATTATATTTCACAACAGCACGGCCTTTTCGCCAGTGGGAAGTTCGATCAATACCATCGAAACCGCCCTTATACTGCTATTTATCAGGCAATGCAGACACTTATCCGCCAGTTATTAACTGAGCCTGACGAGCGCATTAAGCACTGGCGATCAAATCTTCAAGATGCCTTTGGCAGCAATGCCGAGGTTCTACTTAAGCTGATTCCTGAACTTGAGCTCATTATTGGCGAACAACCACAAGCGCCTCGTTTATCGCCATCTGAAGAACAGCACCGCTTCTCGCATATTTTTCGCCAAATGTTGAAAGTATTTGCTACAGCAGAACACCCCTTAGTACTTTTCTTTGATGATTTACATTGGGCCGACTTATCGTCATTAACACTCTTAGAAAAGCTGGCGCATCACCCGCAACATCCTCACCTTTTTATTATTGGAAGTTACCGGGATAACGAGTTCAACAAGCATCATCCGTTTCAACTATCACTCCAGCGCCTTAAAAGCTCACCGCTTGAGTTGTCTTTGTTTGAAATCAAAGCCTTAACGCTTGAGGATATTCAGCTGTTAATTGCCGATACACTGAGCCATTCAGTGGCGCAGAGCAAACCTCTAGCTGAAATATGTTTTGAAAAAACTCAAGGCAACCCTTTCTTTTTAAATCAGTTTTTACTCGATTTATATGAGAAACGCCTTATCCATTTTCAAGGAAGCCTATGGTCATGGAATGAAGAAGATATTCGTGACTGTGAAATAACCGATAACGTTATTAGCTTTATGGTGGATAAAATCCGCCGCTTATCACCACAAACACAATCGGTCGTACAGATAGCGGCATGTATTGGAAACCCCGTTGCTTTACCTATTCTTGCTGCGGTATGTGAGCAATCACCTGAACAAACCGCTACGGATCTATGGCAGGCTATTTCTGAAGGTTTGATCTTCCCATTAGAAGCAAACCATCATGCCAAGCATAAAGAGCAGGTAGAACAGCTACGCTATCGCTTTGTACATGACCGTGTTCAGCAAGCGGCCTACTCTCTCATTCCTGATGATGGCATTACTAATCTTCACTACCGTATAGGCCAAATACTACAAACAAAAACACCTCGCCACGAACAGGGCCGTCGTATTTTTGATGTGACTAATCACCTGAACCAGGCACAAGCATTAATTGAAACAGCAGCAGAAAGAGTAGAACTCACCCGCCTTAATTTGCAGGCGGGCTTACAGGCAAAAGAGGCCGCCGCGTTTGAATCAGCCTTTGATTATTTTCGTAAAGGGATTGAGCTCTTAACAGAGGACTGCTGGGAGAATCAGCCATCCATTGCTTTATCGCTATACCAACATGCAGCAGAAGCGGCCTATATCAAAGCGGACTTCGCTACACTGCACCAGCTTGTTGATACAGCGCTTCCTCATTGTCATCAAATGGCCGATAAGGTACTGCTTCAGGAATTACAAATTCAGGCGCTGGTATCGACCAACCACTTTGATGATGCGCTAACCGTTGCCTTACATTTATTGAAACAACTCAATTTTCCGCTCCCTAATGCCCCCGGAGCATTCGCTATTAATCGTGCGAGGCTCAGTTCATTGGTTAGGCTTTACCGCTATTCGGATGAGAAAATCCTGAGCTTACCGAAGATGGAACAGCCAGAAGCCCTAGCGGCTATGCCTATTCTGACCAGCATGTTTGGCGTGGTTAAATTTTCAAGCTCGGGTCTGCGCCCCTTAGTGATGGCGAAAGAAGTTGAGTTAACGTTACGCTATGGCCTAAGCACGGAATCAGCCATGGCCTTTGCCGGTTATGGTGGTGTGCTTTGTGGTAAATACCAACAAATAAAACAGGGGTTCCGCTTAGGAGCGCTGGCTATTAAGCTCGCACAACAAACAGATAACAACCGGATAGAACATAAAGTCCAATCCCTGTTTAACACCTATATACGCCATTATAAAGAACCACTGACACTGTGTTCCGAAGCATTGTTAGAGGCACACAATAGTGGCTTAGAGACTGGAGATGTAGAGTGGAGCGCTTATTCTTTAGCGGCACATATCCAGTTCAGCCTGCCACTGAGTGATAACTTCGATCAACTGGCCATTAAGTTGCAAGAGTACATTCTGCAGTTACAAGAAACCGGACAAAAACAGTCACTACAATACTCATTAATGGCACTGCAGTTTATAGAAGTACTTAGAGATCCCATTGCGCCAATAACACTGAATGGCGAATATTACGATGCTGAATTAATGCTGATTGAGCATCATGATAATAATCACAAGACAGCTATCTGTTTACATTTTTTCTATCAATCCTTGCTCGCATTTATTTTCAAGAAGCACCAACAAGCAGACGATTACGGCCAACAAGCACTGCAATTTAGCCCTTACATCAGCGGCACCTATACTGAGTCTTTTTTAAATTACATTTATGTCATTAACACCATATTGTTGCTGCCGTCTTTACGTGAAGCTCAACAAATGCAGCGCATTAAAGAGATCAATACTTACCTTAAATCCAGCAGCAAACTGGTAGAACAGTGCCCACAGAATCATGAACACCGTCAACTGCTCGTTAAAGCAGCATTGCTAACTTACGAGCAATCATACAGCGAAGCTATTGACCTATTTGACCAAGCTCTTGCGTTATTGCAGCAAAACTCTTTTCATCTGGATTTTGCCATTGCTAACGAATTAGCGAGCCAATGCTACCGTAGCTGGGGAAAGCACAGCATTGCTCACCACTACATAACGCAGGCTTATCAAGCTTATGAGCGCTTAGGCGCAAACAGCAAGTTACGGCACCTAAAAGCGGAATTTAATGATCTCAACTCAGTGCCCTATGAGCATAAGCAAACTGATTTTTCTGACTCAGCATTTTCTAACGAGCCAATAGAGCAACCAAGCCGTGCGTACGATGTCTCATCGGTTATTAAAGCATCACAAGCCATATCGGATGAGATAGTGCTTGAACCACTTCTTAGCCGCCTTATTAAGCTCGCTATTGAAAACGCGGGGGCACAGCGCGCTGTACTGTTACTCAACCGACAAACATTAGTTATTGAAGCAGAAGCAGGTATTGATGGTCCAACACAGCATTATGATGCTATGCCTTTAGATGATGGGGCTCACTTGCTGCCAACCAGCATCATTCATTATGTCGCACGCACAAAAGAAAATGTGGTGTTAGGCCACGCCAGCCAACATGAAATGTTCCAACAAGACGCTTACATTCAAGAGAAGCAACCTCTCTCATTGCTCTGTATGCCTATCATGTATCACGGAGCACTCACCGCCATTCTCTATTTGGAGAACAGCCAAAGTCGTGATGTTTTTGACAGAAACCGCTTAGAGGCACTACAAATATTATCGGCACAAGCCGCTATCTCGATAGAAAATGCCAAGCTATACCAAAGTTTGGAGAAATCCGAATATAACTATAAATCGTTGTTTATGAACGCAGTAGAGGGAATTTTTAGAGCGGCTCCTGAGGGACGATTCATCTCAGCAAACCCTGCGCTTGCTACTTTACTGGGCTACCCTACACCCGATGCTTTTCTTGATGAAATCACCGATATCGCCAGCCAATGTTTTATTGATGATACTGATCTTCGCTCTTTTATAGATACATTGAGTTCTCAACAAAAAATTATAAACTTTGAAACTCGCTGGCAAACAAAGTCTGGTTTTCCTATTTATGTCGCCATTTCTGCTCGCATTGTGCATAACTCACTAGGTGACCTTGAATACTACGAAGGCTCTTTAACAGATATTAGTGAGCGCAAAGCAAAAGAGGCAGCAGAACAAGCACGTAGTAAAGCAGAAGCCGAAAATGAAGAAAAATCACGCTTTCTTGCGACCATGAGCCATGAAATTCGCACCCCTATGAATGGCATCTTGGGCATGACACAGTTACTCAAAAAAACTAATTTAGACGCCACCCAAATTGAGCAAGTCGATACTATCTTTAAAGCGGGACGATCTCTTTTAACCATTTTGAACGATATTCTCGACTTCTCTAAAGCAGAATCAGGCCAACTAGCGCTAGAGACTAACCCTTTCAAAATCGAAGATGTGCTTGATGAGGTATATTGTTTGTTCATGCCTCTGGCACAAGAAAAGTCACTACAAATTGTGCCTCAAATTGACCGCATGTTACCAACCGTTGTAGGTGATCGACGTGCCCTCACACAAATACTCATGAACCTCTGCTCCAATGCATTGAAATTCACACATGAGGGCTACATTACCTTAAAAACCATAAATCTAAAGCAAACCGACAACGATATTAGCGTGCGAATTGAGGTAAAAGATACGGGTATTGGTATTGCTGAAGCATCACAAAGTAAAATATTTCAGCACTTCATCCAAGCTGACAGCACTATCACCCGTCGCTATGGCGGAACCGGACTAGGTCTGGCAATTACCAAGCGAATGGTAGAGCAACAAGGAGGAAATGTCGGCTTTTCAAGTACACAGAGCCAAGGCTCTACATTCTGGCTTGAGCTGTCCTACCCTCTCTGTAGTGATGCAACGCTACCCGACATTGAAAAGAAAACAGCGGCAACCCCAACAGTACCAATGGATATTCTTCTCGTTGAAGATACGCCTATTAACCAGCAAGTCGCTAAAGGGTTACTCGAAAGTGATGGGCATCATGTCAGCATTGCTGAAGATGGTTTCACAGCACTTTCTATGCATAACGATCATCTTTATGATCTTATCCTGATGGATATCCACCTGCCCGATATGGATGGTATTACCACCACAGAAAAAATTCGCTCCCACCCAAACCCTAAATATGCCGCCATTAAGATCATTGCGCTAACCGCATCTGTATCCCAACATGAAATAGAGAAATACAAGCAAGCAGGCATGGATGGAGTGCTCGCAAAACCTATTCAATTTGAAGCGATGCAGCAACTCTTAAACGACAAGATGGCAATAGACTCTGATCATATGCAAACCAAGCAAGGCAAATACCTAAACACCACACTACTCGATCAACATCAACAGCTACTAGGCACAGAGCGTATTCACAAACTTATTGAACAGTTTTATCAAATGGCGAGCACATTACTGCCAGAGATAGAAAAAGCGGCAAAACAAAATCAACTAACACCACTGAGCACTGCTGCACACACGCTTGCTGGCGCTGCTGCAAACTTTGGCTTTGAAGCATTGCATGCACACTGTCAAAAACTAGAGCGCGCCGCTCAAGCCGACTTACTAAGCGAGGCGTCTGCTCTAGCAAAACACACCAAGCGTTTATATAACGACAGTCAAACAGAGCTTGCTCTCTATTTTGAACAACAAAAGGAAAGCGATGCAATGTAGGTATATAGATAAAGGGGATGGGGGAGATAAAAAAACCAAATGCCACGGAGAGAATACTAATGGCATTTGGTAAAGGTAAAGCTAAGGAATCACTTATAACGAGCGACTAGCGATTAATATTCAAAAGCTGGGGAACGGTATATTCCAACAACCCTTCCTGTCCAAATTCAACCCCAAAACCAGACATTTTACAGCCACCAAATGGCGCATGAGGTAGCACTTCTGCATGGCCATTTATCCACGCGGTGCCGCATTCAAGCTGTGAAGCAATCTCTTGAGCTTGATTAATGTCGGCTCCCCATACTGAACCACCCAAACCATTTTCACTAGCATTAGCACGGGCAACAGCATCATCAATATCACTGTATTTAATCAGCGGCAGAACCGGACCAAATTGCTCCTCATCTACAACACGCATACCATCTGTCACATTAGTTACGATCGTTGGCGCAATAAAGTACCCAGCACCTTCAGGAACAACCGCACTAGGGTGAACGACTCCACCACTGGCTTTTGCATCAGCAATCAACTCATTAACTAAATCGTATTGATCTTTGTTTTGAACAGGACCAAAGGTAACGCCCGGTGTAGCGCCATCACCCACCGTTTGCTGCTGCGCAATCGCTATTAGCTCCTGACTTAGTTCATCATAAATGGATTCATGTACATAGAGACGTTTAAGTGCTGCACACGTTTGCCCCATGTTCAAAAATGCCGTTTGAAAAACACCTTGAGCAATCGATTTCACATCGGTACCGGGTAAAACAATCGCCGCGTCGTTGCCACCTAACTCAAGCGTTAAGCGCTTCAAGTTATCAGCAGCATTACGCATAATATTTTGGCCTGTTGGCGTAGAGCCTGTAAAAACAATCTTACGAATTTTTTTATGGCCACTCATCGCACGCCCTAAACCACCTTCACCTGTCACGATATTAGCAACACCCGCTGGAACCACTTCATTAATAAGTTCAACCAATCGCATGGTGTTAAAGGGTGTCATTGAAGAGGGCTTAACAACAATGGTATTCCCAGAACGCAGAGCCGGCATAATATGCCAAACAGCAATCATCAACGGCCAGTTCCATGGCAAGATCGACCCCACCACACCTAATGGTTTACGGTGAAGTTCAATACGCTTGTTCGGGCTGTCTTCAATCACTTCAACAGGGATCTCCAAATCAGCAGTATAACGCGTCCAAGCAACAGCACCGCCTACTTCCATCTGCGCTAGCGCCTGAGGCTTACCCTGCTCACTGGTAATAATATTTGCCAACTCTGCTGCATGCTCTTCAAGCTTATCTGCAATTTTATGCAGCATGGCCTGGCGATCAGTATGACTCGTTTTCTGCCATGTGATAAACGCCTTTTCAGCGGCGTCCACTGCCAGATCAAGTTGCTCTAGCGACGCAGCAGGGCATTCTGCAAGCGCCTCTGCTGTCGCTGGGTTTATCACAGAAAAAGGTGTGTTTTCACCGGCTACTGCGTGCCCGTCAATCATCATTGAATAGTCATTTTTCATAGAAGAACCTGCTTATCAAAATAAATATAACCGGGCTCATTGAGCCCGTCATTTAGCAACGACAGCTTTCTTGTTACAGCGTTAGAAAGGTACGATTGCTATCATCTGGAAATAAGTATTCGTATCAGAGTTTCCAATTTGAACACCGGCATTGTCTGGTGTGTAGAAACCTAAAAGAGGGCTGATTATCAAATGTTCATTCACCACCCACTCAGCATAAAGGTCAACCTCCTGCCCATCTAAAGAGCCATTACCCGCGGTATCACCAAAGTCAAAGAATAGAGCACCAAAGGATAGAGTCTCACTTGGGCTGGCTTTCAAGGCTAGATGATGGATATCGGTTTCGCTGTTAAAAGGGCCGGCATAATTAGATGCCACTTCACCTTGGAACCATGTCCCATAGCCACGGTTAAAGCCGAAGAACAGTGGGTCAAAGCCTTCTTCAAATGTACTATAACGATAGTTCACACTAGGTGACCAAGGCACTTGTGCAAAGGTCCAACCTGCTTCGACATACCATGCATTAGCATCTTTTCGCGTATCATCACCCTGTTTCTGAGTTACAAACTCAGATGATAAGAAGAGATTTTCAACACCGGCATTACCCTGGAACCGCACGCTTAATGTATCTTGGCCATCACGGTGGGTGTTACCAAAGTCTTCGTTTACATCAAGACCTTTTAAATACATCGCCCCAAACGTGCCTTTTTCCGTGCTGTATTCAACATTAATACCGGCTAATTCAGTTTCTGACTGTGCCTTGTTATCTGAAGCAATCCAGAAAATATCAGAGCGCAATCCCTTGCCATTAGCAATTTTCAATACAGCGGTTTGATCAAACGCTTTACGCGCTGCTAACCAGTATGCGCCACCTCGATTTAACTCTTTACCCAAAGCATCACCAAAGTTTAGCGCATCGCCATTGATGAGAAATCCATCACCAAATGACAAATTCTGACGTCCAAAAGAAAACTCTAATCCATTCTCGCCCAGAGATGAGATCATATTTCCTGAACGCCAACCTAGGTAGGCATCCTCAACCTTGGTTTTACGCTCATCTCCGCTGGTAAACCCACCCGCATCACCATCACCGAATGTTCCTGAGCTCAGCAGATTGAATGCGCCATATAGGGTTGCTCCCTGCTTCAGGTTACGTGTAGCACTAAGACCATACTTAATATATGCCTCCTGCCAGTTCGAGCTTCCCTCATCGTTAACTGAAGCACCCGTTACATCATAACTTTCTTGGCTACTAAACGTTCCTAAAATGGCTTCTATATCAAGGTTCACTTCACCTGCATCACTGGTATGCAGATTATAGGCATGAGCAGGAAAAGCCATTACTGCAGCTACGGCAGCACCCAGCAGATACGGTTTACGAATTTTGAAGGGGGTCTTCATCAGGATAGTTCCTCCACGGAAACAGTCGCTATTCTTATTAGTTATTGATGATTCCAGTTAATGAATCACTTTATAACGCTAAGCATACTGTCGTGGTGTAAACCAGCTTTGAGCTAAATGTTTGAAGTTGTTCTCAAATGTAATTAGATGTAACAGGCAGACGTATTAGGCCTCACATTCTCTTAACTTACGGTAAATGATTGCTCAGCCTTTTGATGACATTGAAGAAGTAATTAAAGCAGCTAACGATTCGCCCTATGGACTAGGTGCGAGTGTCTGCTCAATTAACCTGCCATTAGCCTTAATACATATTTAAAACTAATAACACTATAGGGGCCGACATGCCCCTGTACTGATACTTGAAATTCCCTTTAGTTCCTCAAAGTCTTTTAGCGATCCAGCAACTCAATCCAGTGTTGCACTGGCACTTTGGATTTTGACTCTAAGTGCAATTGACAACCTACATTTGAGGTTACGATAAGACTTGGCTGCTCTCCTGTTAGCGCATCTAACTTATTGCTTAACAATTTTTGGCTCATTTCAGGCTGTAAGATTGAATAAGTTCCCGCCGAACCACAGCACAGGTGTTTGTCTTTGGTGCGAGCCAGCTCAATACCTGCCTGCTGAAGAATACTCTCAACTACACCACCTTGCTGCATGGCATGTTGCAACGTACAAGGGCAATGCACTGCTACTTTTTCTGAAGACTTATCTGCTCTAAAAAAAAGCTGAGTGAGGTCTTCAGCTTGCAATACTTCGCTAATATCCTTAGTCAATTCACTAATTTTTGCTGCTTTATCGGCATATCCAGCATCATGCCTTAGCGCATAACCGTAATCTTGCAGCATCGCTCCGCAGCCAGATGCCGTCATCACGATAGCTTCAACGCCGCCCTCTACTGCGGGCCACCAGGCATCAATATTACGCCGCATAAAATCTAAACCTTCATCATGCGCACCAAGGTGATAACTTACCGCACCACAACAACCCGCTTTAGGCTCCTCTATCAGTGTAATGCCCAATTTATCGAGAACACGCGCGGTGGATATATTGGTATTTGGAGTTGTGCTGGGTTGCGCACAGCCTGCTAATGCCAGCATTACTCGGGCGTGGCGCTTCAAAGGCCAAGGGCTATTAACCTCTCGCTTAGGCGGCATTTTGGTTTTAATAGCTTCGGGCAGGATTGGTCGAAGAACCTGCCCTACTTTTAGTAATGGCCCAAATCGTTGTGAGTAAGGCAATACTTGGCGAAGTGCCCAACGCATGAGTTTTTGATTAAACGGACGCTCGAGCTTTTTTTCGATTTCTGCACGTCCAAAATCAATCAGTCGTCCATATTGAACACCTGAAGGACAGGTTGTTTCACAACTACGACACGTTAAGCAGCGGTCTAAGTGGGTGCGGGTTTTTTCAGTAACCTCGCCACCTTCAAGCAGTTGTTTGATCAGATAAATACGTCCACGCGGGCCATCCCTCTCATCATTGAGTTCTTGGTAAGTCGGGCAGGTCGCATTGCAAAAGCCGCAGTGCACACAACTTCTGAGAATCTTTTCAGCGTCTTGTCCCTGCGGGAAATCTTGGTAATGTGGAATTAGGTCCGTTTTCATAAAAGCCTGCTCTACATCCAGTGATACAAACGTCCGGGATTAAAAATACCATCAGGGTCAAACGATGCTTTAATCCGTTTCTGGATTACCTGAAGAGCGTCTGGTGTCGTATGCATCACTTCAGCGCAGCGGTCTCCACCTGCATAAACACTGACTTGACCTCCGGCACTTGCTGCTAATGACTCCATATACAGTTTATCTTGCTCACCAGAGAACCAGCGCTGTGATCCACCCCAATCAATGATGGAATACTCATCAAGCGATGGAATACTGGCTGCTGAATTAACAGAAAAACGCCATAACGGCATATCAGCATGTTTTGTAGAAGCATCCTTATCAAAAAACGATAACTCTTGCTGACCTAGTTGCCGCCAAAACTCATCAGCCTGCATCTGCTCTAACTCAGTACCTTTCCACTCTTTTACAGTGGCCTCGACCGCTGAAAGCGCACCGGATAAACGTACATGCAAACGCCCCTTTAACCAGCAGGCAGCAGACAGTGGTTTAGGGCGTGCGGCAAGTTGATTCATAAAGCTGATAGCATCCCTCGCATCCATATCCCAGACTACGGTGCGACTTACCGCCGGTTTTGGCAGTACTTTTAAGCTGACTTCAGTAATAACACCTAGCGAGCCCATCGCACCAGCTTGTAAGCGTGAGACATCATAACCGGCTACATTTTTCATCACTTGGCCACCAAATTTTAAATGCTCTCCTAGACCATTAATTAAGCGAACACCTAATACATGATCGCGTACTGAACCCGCCCAAGGTCGTCCCGGACCTGATTGATTACAGGCCAAGGTACCACCTATCGTCGCTTTACCCGAAAAACCTGGCGGCTCAAACGCCAACATTTGGTTGCTCTCAGCTAGCGCCGCTTCTATCTCTGTTAATGGTGTTCCTGCTCTGGCAGTTAGTACTAGTTCGACAGGCTGGTAATTCACGATCCCACTATGCCCGGAGACATCCAGCCGCTCACCAATCACCTTGCGGCCCATAAATGATTTACTGCCACCACCCATTATATTCAGCGCCTGCTTATCATTACGGGCAGCAAGGACCTGCTGTTGTAACTCAGTAGAAATATCATCCATGAGCAGTGCCCTCCTTCTTGTTATTCATTTCCTTAGGCTCAATCGAGCGGTATTCTTGGCAGCGACGTAAGGTAGGTATCCCCTTGCCTGGGTTCAATGTACCCACAGGATCAAAAGCATCTTTAATAGCGTTGAATTGAAGTAACTCTAGCTCAGTAAATTGCACCGACATCTGGCGTATTTTCTCGATACCAACACCATGCTCACCGGTAATACAGCCACCGACGGCAACACAGAGCTCGAGTATCTTGCCACCGAACTCTTCAGTCTTTTCAAACTCACCGGGAATGTTTGCATCAAACAAAATTAACGGGTGCAAATTGCCATCACCAGCATGAAAGACATTCGCTACACGTAATTGATAGTGCTCAGATAAGCGCTGCATCTGGGTTAATACGTGTGCTAATTGGCCACGTGGAATCGTGCCATCCATACAATAATAATCAGGAGAAATACGCCCAACCGCCGGAAAAGCTGATTTTCGGCCTTTCCATAAAAGGGCACGTTCAGCTTCTGTTTGTGACGTTCTAACAGAGGTTGCGCCAAAGGAGTGGAACAGTTTTTCAACTTGCTCAATATGCTCTTGGACCTCTTCTGCGGTGCCATCAACTTCACATAGTAATAACGCTTTAGCCTCTTTGGGGTAACCTGCTTTAGCAAAACCCTCTGCGGCTGAAATCGCATAAGCATCCATCATCTCTAACCCGGCAGGGATAATACCGCTGGCAATAATGCCACCGACTGAATCACCTGCTTGCTGGACGTTATCAAACCCTGCCATCACCACGCGGGCTTTTTCAGGTATGGGCAATAACTTAACTTGAATCTCGGTAATCACACCGAGTAAACCTTCGGAACCATTAATCAGTGCTAACAAGTCTAAGCCACAGCTATCGAGCCCATCGCTACCTAATGTGACCTTCTCACCCTCTACGGTAAGCATTTCTACACTCAGAACATTGTGTACCGTAAGGCCATATTTAAGGCAATGCACGCCGCCTGAATTTTCAGCAACATTGCCACCAATCGTACACGCAATTTGGGAAGAAGGATCAGGCCCGTAATACAAACCATATTCAGCCGCTGCCTCACTAATAGCTAAATTACGCACACCAGGCTGTAATCTAGCCGTGCGTGTTTGCGGGTTAATCTCGATAATGTTCTTAAACTTAGCTAACGAGAGGACAACCCCCTCAGTATTTGGCATTGCGCCAGCACACAGGCCAGTACCTGCACCGCGCGCAACCACAGGAACAGCGTATCTATGGCAAATACGTAGTGTTTCTTGCACCTGCGCTACTGTTTCTGGTAATACAACAATCAGTGGCATCTCACAATACATCGACAAGCCATCACACTCATAAGGCTTGAGTGTTTCTTCATCAACAATGACATTTTGAGGTGCAATAAAGCCACAAAATAACTGATACAACTCATCTTTACTCAGCTTGTTTGTCATACTCATCTAACAGCTCCGGCATCTGTGTAGTACTACATATACACCATAAACGATTGGCTTTTACTAAATCTTATAACGTGATGGAGCTCGATGGCATTTTATTTTAGGGGATGAGAGCGTCATCTTTAGCTATGAAGCAAAAATCGAAAGCAAACAATAGCTTCTCAATAAAGCAGGCATTAACTGTGCTAGGCTTTAGCATTATTAAAAATAAAAATTGATACAGGCTTGATGAGTTGAACAAAATAACCCGTGTTGGAGTAAAAAAAGGCTTAATGATTGGCTGCGGTTGGTTTTTTATCGCGCTAGGTGCCATCGGCGTTGTCTTGCCTATTTTACCCACTACACCATTTCTTATCTTAGCGCTTGGCTGCTTTGCCAAAAGCTCGCCGCGCTTTCATCAGATGTTATTGAATAACCGTTGGTTTGGCCCTGCGTTAAAAGAGTGGGAATCCACTCATCGGATGTCGCGCCAAACCAAAAAACGTTCCACGCTCATGATTATTGCTACTTTTTCAATATCGATACTTATATTGTCTGACCGTCCTTATTTACAGCTGATGTTGGTGAGCTGTGCCAGCATATTATTATTCTTTCTATGGCGTATTAAAGAAGCCCCCCCCTCATAACTCACACCTAGCCAACACTACAGCCGTTGCCACCAAGGGATCTCTTTTCGTAACATCACGCTCTTGCTTAAGGTATCAAATAACTCATTCATATGCTGATAGTACTCAAACTTAACGCCATCGTTTTCACTCATTAGCACAAAAACAGTAATCGCCTTAGCACGCTTTTTATATAGCATGATCTTAAAGTCATCTAGCTGATACTCTGTATCACCCTGTTTAGTTGTAATAGTGAGTGTATCTTTATTAAGGGTTAGCTGCGTATAGCTAAACTCATCGAAACCTTTCTTAACACTCGGAAGCCTAATAATTAAAACCGCGACAAAAAAAGTTATGGCTACGGTGCTGGTTAATATATTTTCGATAACAGTAACCACTAGAATTAAACCTAGCCCCAACGCCATTTCTAAACGTTTACCTAAATAGCGAAATACTGCGGTACGACTACGCTGGAAAACCATAATGAACCCTCAAAAAATCTTCACTACAGATTACTACCTCGATAATTTTAAAAAAGTACCAAAAAGCTTATAAATAACAACCAACTCTCACATTAAAACTGGCGAGCTTATTTATATCCATCAAAAGTAAAATACCTCCTGTTAAAAAAGCTTTATGCCTTAGATGCCTTACTGGTTAGTGACTCGCTTCTCAATCAGGCCTCCCCTCTATATATTGCGCCCCCCCCTCGGGAACCTTTTCCCATGATGCTTTTGATCCGACATAAATATGCATGCCAAGCTCAATGTCTGGGTCACCATTAACACAACCTAACGTAACACCGTGAACTTCACCGTTATAGATTCCGCAGATAGTAGAGCCACATACTTTGCAAAACTGCAGGCCAAAACCATGTTGACCAACATAGGAAGTCAGGAGTTCTTTTCCAGACATCCAGCTGAACTGGCTAGGTTCTACTAGCGCATACGCAGACGCTTGTGAGCTAAACGCTTTTCTACACCTAGAGCAATGGCAAGATCGTGCATCGCGTAGCTTTCCATTAATTTGATACTTTACTTCACCACAAAAGCACTCACCTGTAATCGACAAAAAGACCTCCTAGGTGCTTAATCCACTCATTACAAAGACGTACGGGGTAGCAAATTTTGAATATCTACCATAGCACTCACATACACCATTGTGGAGTCGATCCAGCTTCTCAGCGCTTTTTCTAACACCAGCATTAAAAAGTGAACTTGCTCTTGTACCAAGCCCTACAATAGCTAAAACATGAACCCCGTTGATTACAATCTTGATGGACTCTGTTTATCCGCTCACTTAAATCTATGACAACCGATGACACTCTTGGCCTAAAGACCACTGCTAGGCCATAAAAAAGGCACCAAAGTACCATGTTGACTGATGTATCAGCAGCTTATGTTGGTATAGGGCTTTACCACATCTACTATTTGAAATAATGAGTGCCTAATGCAAACCTTCTTATCACTTTTCTTTTCGAGCTTATTGTTCTTATTCTCTGCTCAGCTAAGCGCTCAAGAAGACCTGCAAACCCAACTACCCAAACTGAAAGTTACCGTTATTGCATGGGGAACCGTTAACTGGGAACTGCAGCACATTAAACAAAGGCAGCTTGATCATAAAAATGGCTACGATTTAGTGATCGACCGTGTCGCAAGCTTATCGGCTGCACGCATTGCGATTACAGCGGACAATACAGATTTTATCGTCTCGGATTGGCTTTGGGCTTCTGAACGCAACCACAAGGGAGCCAATCTACGCTTTATACCTTTTTCAAAACAAGTTGGTAGCATTATCGCATCGCCAGGCAACAGTATTAGTAGTTATGCTAGCTTAAAAGGCAAACGGATAGGCGTTGCAGGAGGCCCTATGAATAAGGGCTGGGCTCTGATGCGCGCAGCAGCAAATAAAGAAGGAATTGACCTTAAAAATGAGGCGAAAATCCAGTTCGGAGCCCCGCCTTTATTAACCCAAGCCATAAAAAATGGTCAGATCGATATACTAGCCACCTTTTGGCATTACGGTGCCCGTCTTGAAGCAGAGGGATATAAAAAACTCTATAGCCTTAAAACTATCATGCGAGACCTTGGCCTAAAAAGTAATGTGCCAATGCTAGGCTATTTATATAAAGCTAAGTTGGGAGATCAACACCCACACCTTGTTGCAGCCTTCTATAAATCTATTAATGAAGCTAAAGCACAACTAGCCGTAGACGATACTGCTTGGCAAGCATTACGTCCATTTATGAAATCTGAAAACAATAAAATCTATCACGCCCTGATAACAGGTTACAGATCTGGCATCCCTGATGAGTTTAGTCAGCAGCACATAGAAGATGCAGCTAACTTCTACACAATCATTGATGACCTTAAACCTTACCCAACAGGCTTGCAGCTTAACCCTGAACTTTTTCATAATGCACTCTTTGATAAAGGTAGCAGATGACAATAAGCAAAATGGGCGATCAAGTAATAGCATTTGTTTGCTTGTTATCTCTCTGGTGGGTGGTCTCGACAATTGTATCCAATCCTTTATTACCAACCCCCGCCGAAGTGTTTTCAGCACTCAGTAAAGAGTGGCATGAACAACGCCTGCTCGAAAGTTTAATAGTTACTCTTAGGCGTGTTCTGATCAGTTTTATTTTTGCTATGACCTTAGGTGGTTTGCTTGGCGTATTGATGGGGCGGTTTCGGTTAGTCAACCGTGTGTTAGACCCCTTGCTCATTATATTGCTAAATATTCCCGCGCTCGTCGTTATTATCCTGCTCTATATTTGGTTCGGCCTTATTGAGGTCGCAGCTGTTACAGCGGTTATTATTAATAAACTACCCAATGTTGCTGTAACTCTACGTGAGGGAGGTCGCATGTTTGATCATGAGCTGGAAGAGATGTCGTTAATGTACAGGTTTAGCTTTCGCCAGAAGCTACTGCATTTATGGTGGCCTCAATTATTCCCATACATAATGATTGCTACCCGTAGCGGCTTAGCACTAATTTGGAAAATAGTCCTTGTTGTTGAGTTGCTGGGCCGGTCTGATGGGGTAGGTTTTCAATTACATTTGGCTTTTCAGTTGTTTGATGTAGCCACCATCCTCGCTTATAGTTTTGCTTTTATCCTTGTTGTGCAATTAATTGAGTGGTTCATATTGCAACCATTAGATCGTAACGCATCTCGTTGGCAAAAAGGGGGTGGCAATGTTTGAATTTACTGTCGAAGGGCTAGAACTTTCCGATAAGAAAATTCTTGCTGCACTTAACATAAAGCTTAACCCAGGCGAGACCCACTGCTTGTTAGGCCCCTCGGGTAGCGGCAAAACCTCACTACTTAACGTGATGGCCGGCTTACAACAAGAAAGCATAGTGAAAAATGTTAAAGGCGAAAGCCAAAACCTATGGTCACAACGCAAACCCGACATAGGCTATCTTTTTCAGCAACCACGACTTTTGCCTTGGCGCACTATTACTCAGAACTTACTGTTAGTTGAGCCGAACAAAGAGATTGTAATGCACAGGTTAAGCGAGGTTAGGCTACAAGATTATGCTGACTATTACCCCGCTAAAATATCATTAGGTATGGCAAGACGCGTGGCGTTGGCCCGCTGCTTATTACTTAAGCCTGAACTGGTATTAATGGATGAGCCCCTAACCTCCTTAGATTTACCAACAGCCAGAGAGATGAGAAAGCTAATTAAACGTTTAGTCTGCGGCCATCCAACTCGCAGCATGATCTACGTTACTCATAATCTGGATGAAGCGCTTGAACTAGGAGATACGGTATCAGTATTAGGCAATGCGCCTGCTGAAGTTATCTACAGTAATTCAATAAACAGTCTATCTCGTGAGGAACTTGAGACCTTGCTGAAGCACTAGCTACACTACACAAATAACCTAACAGTTTTCAGCACGTTTACTTCCGCACTGCTGTAACAGTAACTTCAATTAAAACAGCGCCTTCAAGATGTACACCTAAGCAAGCTCGTTGAGGCCAATGTTCAGGGTTAGTGCCTAACCAATTTATCCACACTGAATCCATTCGTTGTTTATCCGCCATATTAGCAATATATACTTGAGCTGAAACTATTCTGGTTTTGTCTGAGTTAAGCTCAACTAAATTAGTTTGAATTGTATCTAAAGTAAGCTGCGTCTGTTGCTCAATACCTACAGAGGTATCCGAGGATGTAGCAACGGTCCAAACTAAATCTTTGTATGCTGATGATTTGCTACGGCCATCATAAATTCCAGTTTTTCTCTCAATCATCACTGTTACTCCTGTATTGCTGGCTTCCTGTTAAAAATAGTAGAGCGAATTTTCACGGCCGGTGGTAAAAAGCGGATAAAAAAACACGCATTAATAGGTGAATAGAGGTGAAGCTAAGTAAGCCCTATTTACAGACTTTAATTTGTAGATCTAGGGCCTACAAGATTAACCTATAACGATTCATTTAGTGGTTATAGAAATAGGCATCATGTACTGCTTTTCCAGTCATGTTTTGCTGCCCTTTATAAAATTGCACAAACTCTGTATCGAACAGCTCAAGATGTATCCAGCCCTCTTTAAGTCTAAACCAATTTCCACCTGCGGCTTCATACACGTGCGGGAATACTCCCCAACCTGATTCAGAAATATTCAGTTCAGAAAATCGATTAATTATTTGGCTAGTAGAACTTAAAGTTGGAAATTTGTAGATCAGAATTTCTCGATCTCTTAAGCGTGTTTCATCAGTTGGCTTAAATCGATAACAACTGATTGAGGTTAATTGTCTGTCGTACCATAGGTACTTTTCTGAACCACTAAATTCATGTTCAGAGCAGTCATTAAATTGAATAGCCCACGGATTGTTATCATGAAATCCGATGTACCCTATCGGCGTATTGTTTAGAGGCGCCTTTGAAACACAACCGATTAATAACAATGACATAAGTAAAATAAGTGGCTGATACAGTTGTTTCATCTAAAAACCTAGCGGGTTATGGACAATTAAATTTTGTACTTATAAAAACTAATTACAAAAACCTAGGCGCGTTGCAAATCACTTATTAATGATTATATATTTTCGCCAAAACGCCACAGTACTCCACTAGGGTCATGCAGTGTAAAATCTAACATGCCCCATGGCTGCTCAACAATATCTGACACTTTAACATCATATTTTTTAGCAACTCCTGATACCTCAACTTGCTTGTGCCAAGAATGGATATCTTCTACCAATAAATGCATCATAAAATTTTCTGCATATACCTTCTCATAAAAATCTTGTAACAAAAAACTACAACGCCCTTTATGAAAATATGCAACCCCATCAGAATCAGAGGCCTTAGTAAAACCTAACTCTGAATAAAACTGCTTGGATATTTCAAAATCTTTTGCGGGCACAAACGCCTTAATTTCTAGAGTCTTTAAATTATTCAACACGTATTCCCTATCCATATAATACTTTAACGCTAAGCAAATATATTCGCAGTATGGCCCCATTAAACATTTGCGTATATTAATGTGTCATTCCAAACGCTATAGCGTGCATGCTCAACGTCCAACTACGACACGGCCAAAGGAGCCTTAAACGTTAACTTCTTTTACACTAGCAACCCCATAATAGGTATCAAAATAAACAACAACTGCAACCCAACAGACTCCACAGTAGGAAATAATCCCAACCAAGAGATAAAAGGTACATAACTGACAGCCGCGGCAGAAATAAATCCAGCTACTTGCAGCTCCAATGCAGCTTTACCCACAAAAATCGCAGATAAACGCTTTTGATCCAGCGCTTGTCCCATTTTATTATGGATAAAACCTTGCCACTGCTGCATCTCTCGACGTGCAATTAACCAGACACTCATATAACTCAATAAGACGGCGGCAATCAGTAAGCTAAAGCCTTCTATAAACTCACGGGAAGATCCACTATTTTTAAGTAACGATTGGCACAACCATGCAGTTAAAAAGCTTGCGATAATAGCACTACCCGCTCCAGCCCAAATCAGCGGTATATAGCGATTTCCAATCAGCCTTACGTATACCTGACTTCTCCATTAGCTCAACTTGCCGCTCAGGGTTGTAATTGAGTATCCAGTTTTCCATTCCTTGATTCAGTGTTTTTAACCAACTAAAACCAGAAATAGGCTGCTGTTCCTCAGCAGCGGCTTCTGGCGACTCTTTAGCTGCTTTATCAGTGATTTTGCCGCTGTTGATGTAGCAGATTTTTCGCTTTCAGGCTCTGGAGGAAGTACAAAATATTCTGCAACCATCTTGTTATGTGGCTCATTTAGCTACGATTCTTCGATGGATCACCCTTTTGTAAAAGGCCTACCCTGCTTTATTCATATCAAGGCATCCGAAACGCCCCAGCTCGCATGGTTAAGATCTTTAGTGACTGTTCTTGCGAACGAATCGCGCCAACCATCCCCGGGCTCTACCGTGATAGTCGACCGGCTAACAGAAGTACTGTTCATTCAATTAATGCGCACTTACATGGAAAATTCATCCAATAGCGAGGGGTATATTATCGCCCTAGCAGACTTGCAAATTGGCTCAGCATTAAACCTAATTCACTCAGAGACAAAAGCCCACTGGAGCGTTGAGCAGCTCGGTGATGCGGTTTCTTTATCAAGAACGGCGTTTACAGAAAAGCTTTCTCGCATGGTCGGTATGCCACCTAAAACATACCTCATCAATTGGCGTATGCAAAAAGCCAAAACCCAACTTGAGCACACTGACACAGCCATGATTGATATTGCACAAGGCGCGGGTTACTCATCAGAAGCGGCTTTTAGCAAAGCATTTAAGCATTATTATGACCAGCCTCCTGGGCAGGTTCGTCGTAATAGCAACCCGCACTAGAAGCGCTTAATAAAAATACTCCGTTATAAGTGTTGTTTGTTATCACTAAAGTATAATAACATTAGATAATTCTAATATTATACTTTAAGGCGATGCTACATGAAGCAAACAATGTTCCAAGAAAAGTACCCTGTCTTTTTTCTTGAAGTAAGCAAAGAAGAGTGCCGCTTTGACCAGTTCGAAAAAGTGATTAGTTACTTTGAAAACTGCATAAAACAGCACCCAAAAGCGAGTTACATTGCTACTTTTGATCACTATGCACATACCGATTCACTGGAAGAAGGTGAAATAGCTGAAGGCATTTTGGCGGCTAAAAATGTCGTATTTTGCTTTGGTCTTAAATTACCGAATGCATTGGTAATGGCGGTACGCCCTCGCTCATTTGGCATTACGGAATACGCTGATAAATATGTCATTAGCTTTCTTGAAGCACCAATGCCTGTTGCAAATCAAGCTATGGAAGAGTGGTCACGCGCATTGCGTAAATAGACTACATAGATCGAATAAGCAGCTTGGCTGATTCTTTTGCTTTTAGGGCTGCTTTTCGATCACCCTGAACATGCGCCAATGTAATGGCACCTTCTTTTAATAAGCACAACGCATCTGTAGCCATGTTGATACAAGCGGCATCGATGCTGGTACTCCTAACTAACGACTCGATCAAGATAGCCACGCTTTGCTTATGCGCTGCACACTGCTTATGTAAAGGGTGTGTTAGATCGCCAAACTCGGCACTCACATTGATAAACAAACAACCATGAAAGGCAAATAACGCATCAACCCGATTATTAAACCAATCGTCCAGTGCATCAAATAGCGCCTCCACTTTTGCCATGCCAGGTTTGGCCAAATCTAACCTTTCTTTAAGCCAATCACAAAAGCACTCATCACGATAAACGAGCACAGCAAGTACTAGCGCCTCTTTTCCACTGAAGTGGTGGTACAAGGTTTTTTTAGCGATACCAGACTCAGCCAATATCTCGTTAATACCCACCGCATGGACACCCTTTTGGTAAAAAAGATTAAAAGCGGAGCTAATAAGGTGAAGACGTTTACTCGACATAAAAAATATTTCCTCAAAAAAAGAATATTGACATGAGTAGACCGACTTGTCTACCATGCAAAAATAGACAGATTGGTCTACCTCAATAATCACCTGGAGAACGCTATGTCTGCTTTACTTAAAAAAATCAAAGGTGATGGTGCGGCGCGGCCTCCCAAGCATCCGATGAAAAATATTATGCTGGCAGGACTCGGTGGCTTTATAGCAATTGGTGTATTAGCAGGCCTTGCTGAAAGCTTAGAAGCCGCTCTGGTGTTAGGCTCGTTTGGTGCCTCTTGTGTGCTGGTGTTTGGTTTTCCTGATGCGCCCTTTTCACAACCGCGAAATATTATTGGCGGGCACTTTTTAAGCACATTGATAGGTCTGATTTCCCTGACACTTTGCGGGCCAACATGGTGGTCTGTCGCACTCGCGGCAGGCACTGCCATTGCTTTAATGATGGCAACCAGAACGGTTCATCCTCCCGCAGGTTCTAACCCTGTGATCGTCTTTTTACTACAACCCAACTGGGACTTTTTATTACTGCCAACCTTAAGTGGTGCTCTCATCCTTGTAGCGGTTGCTTTGCTTTATAACAACCTTAGCAGAGAAGAAAACTACCCTAAGTATTGGTAGCTACTGCCTCCTTCCCATAAATGCATTTTTACCGGCACAGGATCTTAGCGCACCCAACACAAACAGCATTTAAGGAATAACAGCTGCTAATAAGGCAATACCCAATATTGAGAGTAATCTCGTGAGCGAAGCGGGCACCTTCTAATTCTACAACAAGAACATTATCAAAAAGGCTGGCCGAGTGGTTTTAGCGAATGACAGCACTAATCGTTATGTAAGCACCTAAAAGCAACAGAGAGATAAATAGAAGTCGTTTAAACAGCTGCTCAGATAATTTTTTGCGAAGCTTCTGACCCAAGACCATTCCAATGATGGCAGGTATTAATGCTAAGGCTGAATACTGACCCAACTCAGCCGATAACAGATGATTCTCCTGTAATGATACAGCTAGAGCAATAGTTGATGTCGTGAACAACATTCCCATTGCTTGAATCAATACGTCTCGCGTTAAGCCAATCGCTTGCAAATACATAACACCAGGAATAACAAAAGAGCCCGTCATACCTGTAAATATACCGTTTAAAGCTCCCAATAAAGGACCTGCCCACACCTCATGCTGTCTACTCAATGTAAATCCAAACCCTGATAGATTTATCACAGAGTATGCGATCAACAACCCACCGAGTAACATTGATAAAAGTACCAGGGCTGCCTGGCTCATCAACAGCCCACCCAACCACACCATTACAGTTGCCATAAGCAAAAATGGCCATACTCTAAACATCGCCTCTTTAGCGTACCCACCAACAAAGGCCTGCCATACATTGGTAACAATTGAGGGAATCAATAATAGTGCCATGGCCGTCGGCATATCAATAGCAACGGTTAGCAGTGCAAGGCTTACCGTAGGAAGGCCTAAACCCGTCACGCCTTTAACTGCACCGGCCAAAAGGAACGTGACAAGAATGATACAAATAGTGAAAACATCAAACATTTTGCAACTCTAGTAATCTGAAAATGAAAATTCACAATGGAAAAGTAAGATGAGCTATCGGCCAGACTTATGCATTAAAATAACCACATAGCCACCTGTTTGCCATAAGGAATGCCATTGAACCCTGTTAAAAAATTCTCAACTCTCGTACAACTTGTGCAGTTCATGCGGCCCTACCGCAAGTATTGGGTCGGTGCCATGATCGCTCTCTTATGTACTGCTGGTGTGACACTGGCGATTGGTCAGGGAGTAAAGCTTGTTATAGATAACGGCTTTATTGCAGGCTCAATCGAGCAATTAAACCATTCCATTTTTATTTTAATTGGCATGTCGTTATTGATGGCCACTGGCACCTTTATCCGTTTTTATCTCGTTTCATGGTTAGGCGAGCGCGTAACCGCCGATATCCGTCAAGCGGTATTTGATAACATCATCAATTTACATACGAGTTACTTTGAAAAAAACCGCAGTGGCGAGATCATGTCGCGGCTAACTACCGACACCACACTACTCCAGTCCATCATCGGTAGCTCTTTTTCAATGGCTTTACGCAGCATCGTCACTACCAGTGGCGCTTTAGTGATGCTTTTTATTACTAATGTAAAACTTAGCCTGATTATCGTAGCCGGTGTTCCTCTTATTTTATTACCAATACTGCTATTTGGGCGTCGTGTTAGGCAACTCGCTAGAAAGAGCCAAGATTCAATCGCTGACGTTGGCACCTATGCTGGCGAAGCTATTCAACAGATAAAAACCGTACAAAGCTATAACCAAGAAAGTTACGAAAGCACCAGTTTTGCTAAAGAAGTAGATAACGCCTTTACTATTGCGAAACACCGTATTAGCCAGCGCGCACTGCTAATGGCAACCGTCATACTATTAGTATTCGGCGCATTATCTGGCATGTTATGGGTGGGCGGATACGATGTTATTTCTGGCGTAATGACCGGCGGTGAATTAGGCGCATTTGTTTTTTATGCGCTCATTGTTGCTATGGGCACAGGCACATTATCCGAAGTTTACGGGGAGCTACAAAGAGCTGTCGGTGCTACCGAGCGATTAATGGAATTGTTGCATGCTAAAAATGAAATACTAGCCCCCGAAAATCCACAAGATGCACAACACTTAAAAGCCAGCCTAGACTTACAAAACGTCACCTTTAACTATCCTTCTCGTCCAGAAAAGGCCGCCTTATCCAACTTCAATCTAACGATACCAGAAGGGAAAGTCACCGCGTTAGTTGGGCCATCGGGTGCAGGTAAATCGACTGTATTCGAATTACTGTTGCGCTTTTACGATCCTAACCTTGGCAAGATTAGTTTTGATACAACTGACCTTCGCCAGCTCGACCCACATCAATTACGCCAACAAATGGCAGTGGTTGCACAACAGCCTGCTCTATTTACCAGTAATGTGTTGGAGAACATCCGCTACGGTAAGCAAGATGCCTCTGAGCAAGACGTTATCGCTGCGGCTAAAGCGGCTCATATTCACGATTTTATCGAGCAACTACCCAACCAATACTATAGCGATTTAGGTGAAAAAGGCGTGCGCTTATCTGGAGGGCAAAAACAGCGCATCACGATTGCCCGAGCGATCTTAAACAACCCCCGCGTTTTATTGCTTGATGAGGCCACCAGCGCACTCGATTCAGAAAGCGAAGGCGCGATCCAAATGGCGTTAAACAACTTGATGCAGGGACGTACTACCGTGATTATTGCCCACCGTTTATCTACTATTATCCATGCCGATAACATTGCGGTAATGGATAATGGGCAAGTTGTTGCTCAAGGAAATCACACCGAGTTATTAGTGCAATCAAAACTTTATTCAAAATTAGCAGCACGACAGTTTAAAGAGCTATAAAATATATCTGAATAACCGCAGGATTAACAATGCTAGACAATAGCCAAAAAATTAAGATTCTTCGTGAAGCCATTCCATCATTTTCCTGTAAACCGGGATGCCATGATTGCTGTGGGCCCGTGACGGCGTCGTCTGAAGAAGTATCCCGACTACCGATGAAAAGCGACGCTGAACATGATGAGGCACTGGCCGAATTCAATTGCCCTTATTTGGGCGAAAATGGCTGTGAAGTTTACGACGAGCGCCCTTTGATTTGCAGACTATTTGGAACAACACCCAGCTTACCATGCCCAAACTCTTGCGCCCCAGCTCAGATGACTGACCCCAAAATAGAGCGCCAAGTGCTTAGGTTTCATAAAGAAACGCGCCAGGTTCTGCTTTAGTGCTACAGCGCGGTCACTCTGTAAGCCAGTAGTTTTGCTGGGTGTAAATTTTATGCTCAGCATCCATGGCAGGAAGTGACTGTTTAAATGCCTCTCTACTTGATAACCGTTGATAATAAGCTGCTACGTTAGGGTAGGCTTCGATATCGGTAAATAAACGCCCTACATGTAAGCTGTAGCCAACACCCACATCTGCGGCAGAAAACCCACTAGCTAACAAATAATCACGATCTTGAAGCTGACTTTCCAAAACTTCGATAGCCTTTCCTAATCGCCTCGTTTCTAGCTTCTGTACTGTTGGGGACCGTAAGGCTGGATCACTAATAACAATCGCCTGCTGGGTTAAGTTCGCCGCATGCACCGTCATTGTTTCAGCATAGTGGATCCATTGAAGCCACTCAGGACGTTCCTTATGTCCTGGTGCACGCCATAACACACCATCGTCGTAGATTTCGCAAAGGTACTCGGCAATAGCCCCACTCTCAAATAATGTGAGTTCACCATCTTCCAAACAAGGCACGCGACCAAGCGGATGGCGGCTTAAATAATCATCGCTGCGCAAAGCACGGCCAAACGAGAATAATACAACGTCAACATCGAGCTTGAGCTCGTTGATTAACCATAAAGAGCGCATCGAGCGCGCTTCATGACAATGAAAAAGCTTCAGCGCCATTTTATTATCCTTTTTATAAACACAAAGAAGTTCATCACCTTAGTATCACAAGACAGTCAGGGGGCCTATGGATCACCAACCTAAATACGCCTGGAACAAAAATGCAGAGAGAGTCTACTAACATTCAACCATTTTTATTTTTTGCTGAAGAAAGCGATATAAATCGGCGGCAGGCACCGGTTTAGAATACAGATACCCTTGAAAGACGTGGCAACCAAGCGCTAGTAAGGTATCTCTTTGGGCATAGGTTTCTACCCCCTCAGCAACTACAACTAAATCCAATCTATCAGCTGTGGCAATGATTACTTGAACAATGGCGGCATCTTCTGATGAAGGGCGAAGATTAGTAACAAACGAGCGATCAATTTTCAGGATATCCAGTGGCAAATTTCGTAAATATTTAAGTGACGAATAACCGGTGCCAAAATCGTCAATCGCAAACGAGATCCCTCTTTGCTTAAGTAACTTCATTTTGCTACTAGCAATTTCAAAGTTATTGAGCAGCATATTCTCAGTGATCTCCAGCTCTAACATATGACCGGGGAGTTGAGCCGTATCCATCAGATCGAATATTCGATCAACAAAATCAACCTGCATAAACTGCAATGGGCTGATATTAATTGCCATACGCCTAAATGATTCGGGTAGCCCTTGTTCAATCCAACTTGAAAGTTGCTGAATGCCCTGCGCAAGCACCCAGTTACCTATCTCAACGATCTGCCCACTATCTTCTGCAATACTAATAAAGTCACCGGGAAAGACTATTCCTTTGCTCGGATGACACCAACGCAATAAAGCTTCTGCGCCAATGACCTCGTCTCCAGCACCAACTTGAGGCTGGAACCAAAGCTCGAACTCATTATTTTCAATCGCTTGATGCAAACCTTTTTCAATCTCCAGTCTTTCCTGTGCAGAAGATTGCATCTCCGGATCATAGAACTGAAAAGCGTTTCGTCCTAGAGCCTTTGCGCGATAAAGTGCGGTATCAGCATGACGCAAAATATCCAGTGCGCCATTGGAGTTATCAGGAAATACAGCTATTCCGATACTAGCAGTGCAATAAAGAAGATGGTTATAAATCTCAAACGGGATTGCCATGTGCTCAAGCAATTTGAGTGCAATGCTAGCTACCATTTCAGCACACGCATCTGATGAATCACTAGTACTAGGCAATAAAACGACAAACTCATCACCCCCAAAACGAGCACATGTACTCTCGCCTGGCAGTATTTCTACTAAACGTTGAGAGACCTCACATAACAACTTATCTCCGATACCGTGCCCAAGAGAGTCATTGATTGTTTTAAATCGATCTAAATCCAAATACAGTACTGCACCATAGTTTTTATTGACCTGGTGAAGCTCAATAGAAGATGTTAAACGATCCAAAAATAAACGCCTGTTAGCAAGGCCGGTGAGAGTATCAAAGAATGCCAGGTCATAAATTTGCCGCTCGGCTTCTTTACGTATAGTTATATCCCGGGCAAGTACCAAAATATAACTCGTATCTTGGAGCGTTAACTTTATGCCACGAGCCTCAATGGGAAATCGGTGCTTCTCACCAACCTGAATATCCTCAAACGTTTGGGCTTGTTTAGCATCAATACCACCAAATAGGCTCTGTAGTTGGTCCGGTGAATAATCTTGGCTGAAATCAGCTAGTTTTTTTCCTTCTAGAATATCACGTGCCACACCAAGGGTTTCAACCGCCTGATTGTTGACTTGTATAATGGTCGTGTCAGGAAGGCAAAGAAACATCGCATCCCCGGCATTTTCCATGAGTGAACGAGAAAAGTGCTCACTTTTGGATAGATCTTGAATAGTGTCATGCAACTGATCGGCGACTTGCTTTCGCTCCTGCCATAGCTTATCGAAGCTAAAAACTAGGTCACCGATCTCATCTAGTTCAGTATAAGGAAGCCTCGTATAATCATTACTATTGCGGAGTTGATTAACCCACTTAGCTATTTTCAACACCGGCTGAGACAGGTAACGATAAATCAGAAGCAGGAACAAACAAGCCAATACAACATCATGAATTACCCCCAAACCCAAACTAACCGCAGCCCGATGCGCAAAGTTTTCAGCAATGAAGGTTGCATCAAGATCAATAACAAGTTGTGCAGGATACCCTTTTTGCATTCCTACTGTTAGCGGAGTGCTAATATGAGTTTTCACACGAAAAAAGTAACGACCAATCGTCGCTAAAGTGGTTTGCTCAGCGGGTTCTCGGATATGTTTGCTAAGCACATCACCAAAATCATCAATAAGGCTAGCTCGATAGATCATGGGGTTGGCTATTAGTGCTTTGGTAATATCACTTGCTTGCTCTGTATCTAAGTTATAAACAACACGAGTCGCATTCTCCCTATGCAAGACTATTATTCGCTCAATCCTGCCTTGTAAACTGTCTTCTTCCAGTTCTAAATCAAAATAAATTTGCCAACAGGTTGAAATTAACCCTAATAACAACGAGATGAGAAGAACCGAGCGAGCTTGCTTAAACGCAATTCGGTGTCTAAATTTAAAAGCCATCACTAGTGTCCTTACAGGCTTGTCTCAATCTAACAAGAGTTCGAAAGAAACTCTTTATAAGTACTTGTCATAGATCGCATCGAATTTTCCGGATGCTTTAATACGTTCTAGACCAGTATTAAACTTGTTGAGTAACTCAGCGTTATCGGGGTAGTGCTTACTCAAACACAGATAAAATGCAGAACCTTGCTTATCAGCAAGTCGCTTTATCTTGATCTTATCTTGCAGGTTTAGCTGTTGAGCTCTATAGAGGGTTGATAACTCACCGTTATAGAGTATATCGATATCACGAAATACCACAGAGCGGATACCACTATCTATATCTGAAGCCTTTACATGCTCAATACCTTTTATTGCTAATTCTTTCTGAACAGACCAACTGTCAACTGCAGTGACTTTATAATGCTGTAGGTCCATCAAGTTAAATAACTTACTACCATCGGCCTCAACCGACATTACCGCAACTTGATTTGCTTCACTGACCTTATCACTATAGAAAATATAGGCTTCGCGCTCTGGCCTTCGTGCGCAACTGGTGTAGCCTGCAATATAACCATGTTCCAGATTCTTCCTAATTCTTTTCCAAGGAGCCGTACTAAATACAACCTCAACACCGACACTTGCAAAGGCTGCTATGACGACATCAACATCAATACCGCTAATCTGTGAATGATCATTTACGATGCTATAAGGTGGATAATCGATGGTAAATAGCTCAACGGGCTTTGTTTCAGCAAAGGTGGGAAAAGCCCATAACATCAGAAAAGCTAAAACAGAACATCTTGGTGTAAGTAAAAACATATCTGATCCTTCAAATAAAGTGTCAGTAGCTTCAGAACGCTTTAGCAGCAAACGTGCAACCGACAGTAATGATTACTACTGAGATACCATTCTTTACTTCTTACATATAGATCAACTGCTATTTTGGTTATTTTACAACCAATTTCAACCGCAGAGTAATACTAGTACAGTTAATGCGGCTTTGACATATTAACGACTGTCACTGTACAAAACTTTACTAAAATCTTAAAAAACATGCCTAAATACGGTGCAAGCACTCTATAAAGATGGCGAACTATAAATAATAGGCAGCTCTGACTACTCACTCTAAAAGGGCTTCTTTGAAAGCCTCAGTCTTGTCGGTCTTTTAATACTAGGTCTATAGCAATGGTAAAATGACTTGTTTTCTTAATCAAAATGAAACAATTATATCGCACTATAATCTGGTATATACCAATTATGATTAGTTAATTAACGAGAACGAGAACATGCATCCTTTTATTCATCAGATCAGCCAGCTTTTTGCTACGCAAGGCAATAATTCCTACGGCGAGGATATCACCCAAACTGAGCATGCAGTGCAATGCGCTGAATTAGCGATTCTGACGAATGAATCAGATGAGTTAATTAGTGCTGCACTCTTGCATGATATCGGCCACTTAATCGCAACCACTGATATAGCTTACGGCAACTATAAACACGATTCCGTAGGTGCTGACTTTCTTAGTAAACACTTTGGCCCAAGCGTTACTGAACCCATTCGCCTTCATGCACAAGCAAAACGCTATCTATGCAGTGTAGAGCCTGGCTACCTAGAAGGTTTATCTGCCGCATCATTGAATTCTTTTAATCACCAAGGTGGCCTGATGAGCGATATTGAACAGCAGAAATTTATGGCAGAAAGCTATGCAAAACAAGCTATCAAACTACGCCGCTGGGACGATGAAGGTAAAGTTCAAGAACTAAGTCAGCAGCCATTTGATCATTACCTAGCTCACCTCACGGCCTCTGTTATTAAGGCGTCTACTACTGTCTAACTTACAAGTGCTAACCAGGATACCGACAAAATTATGAAAAACAGCCAGATCAATGAGCTAAAAAGCAGCTTTATTCAGCAAGGCTATATTGTGCTTCCACAAGCCTTAGGTGATGCTGATAAAGCCACTTTGGAGCACGTCAGCCAAGAACTAAGCAAACGCTCTCAAGAGTTGTTAACAACAGTAAAGAGCAATAACCAAAACCTAAGTGATTTCTACCGAGAAAACCTGTCTGAACTGATTGCCGTCCCTGAGTTTGATAATGATGAGAAAGTTTGCCGGTACGAATATCTGAAGGGTTATAGCCAGCCGATTAAGACATTAATTGTTCCTAAACTGCAGCAGTTAATTCGCCAATTAACAGATACCGACTTTGTTTTGTTCAAAGATAAATGTAATGCTAAAAATCCTGGAGGCGGTGCATTTGAACCACACCAAGATATTATTGCTTACGATCAATTTAAGCCGGCATATCATGTAACGGCGGCGATCTTCTTAGATGATGCAACATTAGAAAATGGCTGTTTGTATTTCCCCCAAAATTATCAACAAGATTTGGCTAACTTAGAAACCCATAGAGTGCCTACGCCAGTCGGCGACTTACCTGTATTACAAAGCTATGAAGGTGGAACAACTCACGGCAACATCCGACAAGAAATTTGCGACCAAATGAATTGGATTCCCATCACAGCAAAAGCCGGTGATGTGGTTCTGTTTGACTCATACGTGCCTCATTACTCTAAAAAGAATAAGTCCCAACTCACGCGCAGAGCGATGTTTTTCACCTTTAATCCACATAGTGATGGAGACTTCTATGAAGCCTATTACGATATGAAACACCGGGAGTTTGATAACCCTAAGTTTCACGTTGCTACTCCTACCGCTCATAGTAAACGGGGATTATAAATACGCTATTCGACAGAGCTGAAATTAAGCACTGTTAATAGAAAGAACAGCGGAATAAATATTTTTAAAAATAAGTTTTCTTATTTCAGTTTGGTTTCAGCTACGGCTTTTAAAGTAGCACCATCAAACAGCGACAAACGCTAACGAACTTAAGGAAACGACATTATGAAAACGTTACTAACAACTGCTATTCTTTCTTCTGCTCTTTTCGCTTCACAAGCGTTTGCCGGTGGTTTAAGCCACTTTGATACGCAATCTGTTGAAGCCAATCTTGCGGCAGGTCATGTAGTAACAGCACAGGGTTTTGCATCTGTTAGCAGCCCACTATCTGACTTAGGTACTTCAGTTCAAGCGCATTTGGGTGATGCTAACCACAGCCTAGCCAGCACATATAACAATACCGTTGCTTCAACAGGTTTAGTCGTACCAACAGGTTCAACAGAAGCACAGCTTTAACTACTGTTAGGGAAGTATCTCCGTAAATTTACCTTATTTATTCTACCCTATAGCAAACACCTTTAGCCGCTAATCTTCTTATTGGTTTAGCGGTTTTTTTATCTAAGGTTATTGTTAAAGAGCAACCAGCACCAGACCCGCTAGCATAACCAGAACGCCTTGAATACGCGGTAAAGAAAATGACTCCTTGAGCCACAACACGCCAATAATCACGCCAAGTGGAATACTCACTTGGCGTAGCGCCACAACATAACTCACCTCAGTCACCAGCGACATACTCACCAACACAAGCATGTAGGTAGTGATAACAAAAATCCCGGCAAGTAAGGCCCAGCGTTTATCGGGCAAACCCACCAACACCCAGCCCATCGATACATTAAAATAGTCATGTATTTTTATGTTTCGCCAATGTTGTAGTGGTACCAAAACTGCTCCCAAAACAATCAGTACCATACCTACCAAGTCATCAACTTTTAACTGGCTTTCCTTATAGATAAAGAAAACTAATATTGGTACAAGAAACACAGGTAGTGCACGTGCTAGAGGATATACAAGGCTTAGATTGCCAGTACGATAAGCTCTGGCTAGGCCAATCATATACAATGTTTGGTATAGCCCCGAAGCAAACAAAAGCACCCAGAATCGTTCGGGTAATATTATGAGCAAGTTTTCACTTAGCAGTAGTAAAGGACTGAATAATAGTCCCCCACAAGCCGTTGTCCATGCATAAAAAAGAACTGATTGTGAACTCTTTTTACCTATTACATTCCAGCTAATATGTAGTACTGCTGAAATCATAACCAGAACAAACGCTGTTGTTGTCATAATGACATAAGCATCCATAGAAAATGCACCTAGGAATCAGTCGTGCATTCATTCATAGAAAAGTAATACAGTATAAAGAAAGGCTACTATCTGGCATATACCAAAATCAATATCAGTAGAATAATACTCTATTCTATAAGCAAAGGTTAATACGATTGACTAGCATATGAGTTGAATACAACACAGTAGAAATTAAGCGTAGATAATGAGTTATCTTCAGGTTTGAACAGAACGCTTAAAATAGAGAAGCCAACACCATCAGTTATTATTCACCTGAACAGCAACCTTAAGCGCATCATGTATCCAGTACTCCCTATCATATTCAAGAAACGTACCGCTCTTGTCCAAGGTTAAACGCTGCATATAAAGGCCAGCACTACCTGAATTTACACCGAGGGCTTCAGCCTCCACACCGGTTAAAGCCTGAGGAAATATTTCGATGTTTCGCTGCCCAGGAAGAAGGTCATATTGCTCACGTAACAACTTCCAGATAGAAAGATCCATATCTTGGTCGAGTAGCCCAGGGCAACCCAGAGGATTAATGTAATTATGTTCAACAACAACACAGCGAAGATCCACAGAGCGGCGGCGTACAATATGATAGATAGGAGCTCCTTTTTCCATGCCACTAATATCAGCTAACCAATTAGGTGTTTCTATAAGGCGTTTACTGAGAGTTTCTGTTCTAGGAGTAAGCCCCTGCTCAATGACTGTTTTATAGAAGCCGATATCTACGCTTGGGTCATAGATGAGACGTTGTGGTGTTATATACCAGCCGCGCCTGTTGGAGCGAAAAATCACACCTTCTGCTTCTAATTGCCCCAAAGCTTGGCGAACCGTTACCCGAGTCGTATTAAAGCGTGCCGCCAGCTCGCGCTCAGCGGGCAAACGTTCTTGACTACCTAACTGTTGCTTCTGAACCCATTGCCAAAGCTGATTCCGAACCTGCACATAAACAGGTATATCACTGCGTTGCATTGGTTCGTATCCTAGCTGATAGATTTGAATTCAGAATCCTACCTGCTCCCCTAACTAATGAAAAGAGAACAACCCCAGAAGACAAAAATTAACGAAAATGTAGTTAAAAAACGCACGGGGGTTAGCTTTTTAAACACTAGTTATCAAATCGATAACCTATGCCATGTACAGTACTGATAATACGGGGTTCTTTGGCATTTCGCTCAACAGCCTTGCGCAATTTAGATATGTGCTGATCTAACGTCCTGCTGTTGGCAAAATAGTCTCGCCCCCAACAATGGTTAAACAATGCATCGCGATCCACCACTTTGCCGCGCTGCTCAAAGAGCAAACGTAGTATTTTCAAATCTCTCAGACTTAACTCAATCACCTGATCAGCTCTCAGAGCACGCAGTTCTGATGGCCTGATCTGAAGATCATCCATAACAAAACTATCGTTGCCTGTTGTACCCGCAACGGGCCGCAAAGCTCTTCTTGCTACCGCCCTAATTCTGGCGATAACTTCACGACTCCCAAAAGGCTTTTTAATGTAATCATCAGCACCCAGTTCAAGACCTAACACTTGATCGACCTCTTCTGATTTCGCGGTAATAAAAATCACCGGCAGCTGCTCATTGTGCTGGCGAATACGCCGACAAACCGCATAGCCGTCTTGTTTGGGCATCATGATATCTAATAGCACCAGATCAGGCTCATGTTGCAGGTACAACTGCCATGCCTGATCACCATCCGCTGCTGCTATACACTCATAGCCTTCAGACTCTAATAACGTCTCCAGCCCTTGGCGGATATGTAAATCATCTTCAGCAATCAACAGCTTCATAACGCTTCCCGTTTAATCATCAGGTTTATCATTCATCATTGTTGGCACGGTTACAGGCGTAACTAAACTCAGTAGAAAACTGGCCCCCGATACAGCCTCATCTGCAGGTTGTTGTTCGATTATCAAATCACCTTGATGAGCTCTGGCCAGATCACGAGCCAGACCCAACCCGATCCCCGTACCGCTTACGCCGTCTGTCAGCTTGTTACTACCACGACAAAATGGCTCAAATAACTTTTCAGGCTCATTTGCAGATACTCCAGGGCCAAAATCACGGACACGAATATAACTATATAAAATACCTGAGATCTCTTTTTGCCAGCTTCGGATATCCACAAATTGTCCATCACCGGCATACTTTTCACAGTTACTCAGCAGGTTATTTAAAACCTGTTCCAACGCTTCACCATCAAAATAGCATACGTGATTGGCATCACCGCTAAAGCGTACCGTTAAATTTCGCGTACTTAATACGGGTGTAAACAGCTCAACCACTTGCGCTACACACTGATCAACAATCCCTTGCTGATACCTAATACTGACACCTTCACGCTTGGAGCGTGAAAAACTCAGCACATTTTCAATCAAGCGTGACAACCGCCCCGCCTCACTGCCAATCACTCCCAGATAACGTTGCGCAACCACTTCATCCTCTGCCAGTTCCTGCTCAAGCATCTCTGTATATAAACGCACATTGGTCAGCGGTGTTTTAAGCTCATGGGAGACCTGATTAACAAAGTTCACTCGCTGCTCTGCCACTTTCAACTCTTGGCTATGCTCACGATATAGCCAGTAAGCCAAAGTAGACAAACCCACGGCTAATAAAAGTAATAATGCGAACAAGCCCAACCAGCCAGTGATCACGGCCGGTTGAGCCGCTGCATAATAATCAAGATGCCAACTCGCTAAAGGGTGGCCCAAAGACAATGTCTGTAGTGGTTTATTGCCGGCACCCGCAACAGACTCACTACTATCACTCCCCCAGCTATAGGCCAACTCTCCTCGATCGTTCGTCAGTCGCATTTCAATGCCAGCTTCCTGCTCTGTGACTATATCGGCTTCCGTAGCAGAACTGGACGGCAACAGGTTAATTAGGTCTGATAAAAGCCTGGGTGAGTTCAAGGCAAAACCGACTGTATTACCGCCACTATCTTGTAGCCAGAAGATCTGTTGCAAACCCGCCTCTGCATACCAAGCAATCCAACCATGAGGCCTTTCTACTGCACGCTCTTGGGCAAGCTCTGGTAACGCCAAAACTGAAGCATCTGCACTGTAACGCGCTTTGCTAGATACCGATTCACTCAATCTGGCGCTTCGTAACTCGTCACTATTCGTCTTTGAAAATCGCTGGCTAGTAACACTGCTTGGAGTGATCGGATCCATCGTCGGCACGGTAAAACGCTCGGGGGTACTCAACAGGTTACGCGTTAGCACTACGAAGTCTTGCTCATGCTGATTCAACGCTTGATCTTGCGGGGGAAAGCGCCTTTCGCCAGCCTTAGACAATACAAAAATTTGCTTTACAACAGCCGACTGACCAATAAAACGGCGCACACTTTCAACATTATATTGGCCCTGTGTTTCTTCCTGTAAAGCTTGTGCTTGAAGGATAAAACGTTGCTGCAGTAAGAAAAAATGCTCCTGAAACTGCCGATCAATACTCTGCAATCGACTGGTGACTAGATTGCTTAACTGATGTGCCGCAACCTGCTGTTGGTCCAATTGAAAACGAACGCCAAACCAAACCAGTAACAAGAGTGGCAGTGCAATAATGACAGCGAGTATGAGTGGCGCTCGTTTTTTCACAAGTTAAGTCCAATGATGTGTATTAGTACGTTTGTTGAGTGGCTCTTTTATACTGTCGTGCTTTTAACTCTTTACGTTGTTTGTTCCAGTCTTGCTCAGTTTCTAGCGCATCTGCATCTTTCAAGGCTTCTTCTTTCTGCTCTTGTAAGCGAGGAGAGCTGAGCGACTGTGCCTGAGAACCTAAATAGGATGCACTATCCTGAAGAATCTTCTTGGCGCCTTTCAAGTCTCCACTATCGCGGGCCTCAATAGCATTTTTGCTAAATTCATTTGCGACCTGTTCAACTGCCGCCTCAAGTGCCTTATCATCACGAGCAGCTTTGACTTCTTGTTGCGAGAGACTAAACCGAGCAACACTTTGGCCTGATAAGCTTTCTTGATTCTGAGTAAATAAATTATTGTAGTTAACGTTAACAGCCACCAGCTCAAGCTCTGTTTCAGCCTGCTGCTTGGGAACCTCTACCTCAAGAATAACGAACTTCTCCTGTTCGCTATACAGCTGATTGAGGCGAGTCGTTACCCGGTTACCAATAATCTCGCTCTTACGCCCCAACAGGCGTATTGGCTTCACACCATTACGGCAACGAATCTCAATATTAACGCCCTGCGCTACCACGGAAAGCACATCGCCAAACTCATATTGAAAAACAGAGGCCAAATCTTCTGCATTTTCAACAAACGCATGGTTACCATCGCTAAAACCAGCTAAACGGGTCATTAAGTCTTCGTTATAACCCAGCCCTAAACCGATAGTGGTGACACTAATACCCTCTTTCGCCAACGAAGCACCCAGTTCGCCCAGTTCAGAAGCAGACTGAGGGCCAACATTGGCCAAACCGTCAGACATCAAGATAACCCGGTTTACTTTATTACGGCTTAAAAACTTACGTAGCTCATTAGCCCCCTTGCTCACACCGGCAAACAGCGCGGTATTGCCATTGGCATGAACATTACGAATGGCGTTAAAAATTGACTGTTGGTTACGTACTTGAGTCGCAGGTACAACCACCTGTACTTTAGAGTCGTAGCTAACCACGGAAACTATATCCCGCTCATCAAGGCGTTTAATCGCCATAATGGCCGCTTCACGAGCGTACTTAATTTTATCTCCCCCCATTGAACCAGACTTATCTAAGACAATGGCAACATTGGCAGGTATACGTGCTTGCTTGTCTTGCTGCTTAAAGCCTTCCAGAGACACTTTTATAAAAGCTCTGTGACTTTGCTCCGCCTCCATCACTGGGGTTGCCAAATTGATATTCAAGTTCACCTGATTAGCCTGAGCCAAAACTGGCAACAAACTGAGTAAAGCAAACCCAAACGGCCGTACAAATCGCTTTAGCATAGAGATATCTAATTGAGTGTTCATGATGAAGTTCCTGAATAGTGAGTATAGTGGATCAATGCCACCGCTGTATTAACTCTACGTTTAACTGGACAGGAAGAAGTCAGATAAAGTTATCTGTTATGTAAGAAATTTGTAAAACATTAGGCTCATGGGTTAGAAGCACTCCTCAGCCAATATCAACTGGCTAGGTGTTGTTGTAGAACATGGACGCCAATGATAGACGTAAACCGGAGTCTGATAGATATCTTTAAGCTTAGTGACGTTTACCGGCTCGCACGAAGGCAGTGCAAACGTGTTACTCACAATGCGAATCTCATGAAACAGTTCACGTTTCAACTTTTTATGCAAAGCATCCATACCTCCAGGAAAAAGATAACAGAATAAAACAGAGGCATTACCTAGGTCTGCTTTTGTAAAATCTTTGCGATAAATCGTCAGGTTATCCAGCCGTAAGCTGTATTTACGAATGATTGAAACTAACCATGGAAACCATGAGAGCTCATAGCCTATCACTTGATGATGTGGATATTCTCGGGCAAGAGCGACAACCAGCGTTCCCCAACCAGAACCAAGATCAATCAAAGGGCCATTTGCAGGCGGGCTAGTTGAAGCAAGCATCGCTTGGCAAGCCTTACCTGAACTCATCATGGGCGAAATACCTGTTTGCAGCGTGCTCCAAACAATGGATAAAGCAATCAGAAAAGCGAAAAGTACTAGTATCAACTCAACAAAAAACATATCAACGAGGATCTATGATTTGTTGGGGTTTCATTGTTTTACTTGCACCTAACGCTGCCATCATCCGGTACAAGCGTACCGATCTGCCATGAAATTCAAGATTCGTGTAGCTGCTAAACCCTGCTTTTTCGCTCACTCTAATTGAAGCCTTATGCTCAGGCTCAATAATGGCAACAACAGACCTCATAGACTTCTGCATGAAGGCGTAATTAATAACATCTTTGACTGCTTCACTCGCAAACCCCTGGTTCCAGAACTTTTGTGCTAGACGATAGCCCAAATTCATTTCCTCGATGCCATCGACCATTTCTGGGCTAACACCACAAAAACCAACAAGACCCCCAGAGCTTTTTTCAACTAACGCCCACGGCCCTACTCCATGAGATGAGTAGCACTCCTGACACCAGTCGATAAACTTACGAGTGGCATTCTCATCACAAACTCCGTGAACCGAGTGCTTCATCACATCAGGATCACTCAAAATCTCTGTAAGCGCAGGGAGGTCTTGCCGCGACAGCTGCCGCCCGATTAACCTCGACGTTTCAAACAAGATCACAGATAGTTCCTTATAAGTAGCGCCCTATTAAGGTGTGAGACACGCAATAAAAAGCCTCATAAACCACTTCAAACACTAAATGTAACGCATTGTATAAATGCCAAACATTACGAACCGCTCTCAACAGTTTGTTATTTATTCCTTTAACTCGACCATAAACCACTAGTTAAAGATCAATGAGTTATCACCGCTTTCCTCCTTATTAATGGAAAGGGGACCACTGAACAAGCCCTAAACTGAACACTTATCTCGCTTTTGCTTCTGCTCTTAAGTCGAGTATTTTTCCTACGGTTCGATTCCAGTTAGCGGCGCATTCTGGGCCGCAACGCTCAGCCCAGCGAGGCAAGATAACATCCGTAGCAATTTTATTACGCACGACAAGATCAGCTTTAGAAGGCTCTACCAGTACCATGTTACCGGCTTCACCAATATTACAAGGCCCTTCAGATAAGCAAGCTAAAGCTACGGCATCTTCCTTTGCTGTTTCTTGCCACATGCTTTCTGTAAGTACTGCAATTTCATTTTTCAGAAGTGTTTTTTGCTCACTGCTTAGCACATTCCACTTACTCATATTCATTGCCCCAAATGCCAGCCCCCAGCCTACACGTAAGGTAAAACCATGCGAAGCCACCTTATACAACTTACTCGTATAAGCAGACATGGTTCCGGTAATGACGCAATCAACAATCCCTTTTTCAAGCGCTTCAGGTACATCGTTATAGGGAACACTCACCGGAATAGCCCCGACACCTTCGACAAAGTCTCCGAGTGTTGTCAGAAAAACACGTATGCGCTTTCCTTTCAGATCCTCGATACTGCTAACCTTTCGGCTACACCACAGCATTTGGCTTGGGAATGGGTAGAGCATCATCAACTTTGCATTATATTTTTCCGCAAAAGCACGCTCCAATGTTGGAAAATAAGCATGCGCTACCTGTTTCTGTACATCAATATTTTGCACCAGAGACGATAGATCGGCTCCTTCAAATATTTCACTTTCAGGTACCACATACCCGGGTAAACCAAAGGCAAAATCAAACACGCCATTTTTTACCAAGCGCATGATCTCGTAACCCTGCAAGCCTAATTCAGTATGGGGTTTTATCTCACCAATAATCTGGCCGTCGCTCACCTGTGCAATACGTTTATTCCAGAAGGGCCCTTCATGCTTTTGGTAGTTGGTGAAATAGTCCCAGGTACCCACTGCTTTGATGATAACTGTGTCGTTTGCCGCTAAAAAGTTGCTAAATCCTGCGATTATCAAACAGAAAAGAAATGGCGCTGAGTACTTTTTTATTATTTTCATAAACACCGATTGTTACGCGTATTTGAGAAATGTATTAATAGATTTTTAAGGCTAGCCTTATTTATACTGCTGCCTATAAGCGGTGATAGCAACCAAATTATAACGACGACTCCCCTATTGCATAATTTCTCATTAATCTCTCAAATAGCTATGATGTAACATAAACTCACCAAGGCTCCCGTTATATGAAAAGTAAGTATCGGTTAGGAATTCGCGGTCGATTTTTCTTAGCATTTGGAGCATTAAGCGCCCTAACCTTACTCGCCAGTATCATTAGCTGGATGTCGTATAACCGCCTTGGAGATGGGCTAAATCAGGTCGTTGAAGGGAATATACATACCCTTAGTTTGATGGCCGATTTAAAAGAAAAGGGCACTAAAATAACTCTAATAGCCCCAACTTTACTCGCTGTAAAGAATGAAGCTAACCGCCAAAACATTCGCCAAGATTTGAACCTCAACATATCCATTATGGCCTATTTACTGCCGCAAATTTCTGCGGCAACACAAGACCATCAAGCGCAAAAAAATCTTTCTGCACAGATAGAAACGTTAAAAACCACATTAGTAGAACTAGATAATAATGTATTTGAAAAACTCAAAATACAGCAACAAAAAAGATCAGAAAACCAGCGCCTAAGATGGGTGGCATCCAGCTTTTTAAGTGATATCAATCGGCTCACAGAAAACGAGCAGCGCTACCTGTACAGCCTCTTAAATCAAGAGTCACCCGACTCCTGGCTGACGATGAACAACGTCAGAAAAGACGCAGCCAGTACTATAAATGCCGACTTACAAAGACTCTATCGTATAAAAGCGGATGTAAACCTGCTCATTAATTTAGTCGATAGAGCCCAGCACCTACCCGACCTGAACTCTCTAATTGCTACACAAGCGCATTCTGATGAGATCATTCAGCGGATTAAACAAGATATTGAAGCGGTCGGGAACATACAGGGTGTTAAAGCCCTTAAGCAGACCATCGTCAATATCGTTTTTCTTACCCGCGGCGAACACAATATGTTTACTATCCGCAGTAGAGAACGAGCTATTCTACAATCCGGTGAATTACTACTTAGCCGTATCAGAGAGGAGCTTGGCAACTTAAACCAAGAAGTGGCCATCCAAACGGATAATACCGAAGCGGCCGCTCAAGTCTCTGCACAAAATGCCCGAGAAACCATTAAAAAAGGGCGTATCTGGATGCTACTCATGGTGGCCGCTAGTTTACTGTTCTCGATTTTGATTGTCTGGCTCTATGTGGGTAAAAACATGGTGGGAAGAATCACCAGCCTAGATGCCAGCATGCGCTCGATTGCCAATGGTAATCTCGACGAAGACGTACAAGTAAAAGGCAGCGATGAGATTGGCACTATGGCACGCTCACTGGTCAGTTTTCGCGACCAACTAGCCACCTTACAAGAAGATTTAGTACAAGCAGGTAAACTGGCAGCACTTGGCCAGTTATCGGCCGGTATCGCCCATGAGATTAACCAGCCACTATCAGCGATTGGGCATTACTCGCATAACGGTTTACGCTTGATAAAGTCCGGTCGGCTCGACGAAACAGAAAAAAACCTTAATCAGATATCCAATCTAACTAAGCGCGCGACCACTATTATTACGCGTCTTAAATCATTAGCTCGTAAGCAACAAGATAATTTAGTTAAAGTTGATCTGCGCTTAGTAATAGATAATGTACTGTCGATGCTTGAAGGAGATGAGGTCAGAAAACTCACCTCAATAGACGTTAATTTTGATCATGATCGTAACCTAGTTAATGCCGATTCTGTGCAACTCGAACAAGTCGTACTTAATCTAGTTACCAATGCTCTGGATGCCATTAATGACCAGCCAGAAAAACACATAACCATTGACTGCTTGCACCAGCATGACCGGTTTGAAATTTATGTACGTGACAACGGCCCCGGAATTAGTAAAGAATTACGCGAGCAGATTTTTGAGCCATTTTTTACAACAAAACGCCGTGGCCAGAGTTTAGGGCTCGGTTTATCTATTTCATATAACATAATAAAAAGTTTTGGTGGCAAGCTAACGGTCGATGATGGATCGGGCAACGGCGCATCATTTTGTATCCAATTACCTGAGTATCGGAGAAGTAAGCCATGAGCTCAGCCATATCTAATGGCCAAGTAATAATCATTGATGATGAAGAGATCGTCCGTGAGTCAATGATTCAAACACTGCAGCTTGAAGGCTATCACGCCAGTGCGTATGAAAACCCACAACGTGCCATAGAGCAGTGCTCAATGAACTGGCAAGGGGTGATTATTTGCGATGTGCGAATGGACATCATGGGTGGGCTTGAGGTCTTACAGCTGATTATTGAAGTTGATCCAGAGATTCCTGTCATCATGTTCAGCGGGCACTCTGATATCGCCATCGCGATTCAGGCAATACGCTTGGGCGCTTACGACTTTCTCGAAAAAACCGATGACCCTCAGCAGCATATAAATACAGTACAAAGGGCTTGGAAAAAACGCCAGTTAGTACTCGAAAACCGCAGCTTACGCCAAGCGATCCAAGGCCAGCACGAAATTGATAACCGCTTGATAGGCCAGACCAAGGAAATCATTCGCCTACGAGAAACGACCTTACAACTAGCGCATGTCGATGTGGATCTGATCATCAACGGAGCAACAGGTACCGGCAAAGAAGTAGTTGCCAATTGTTTACATGATTTTAGCCCGCGCGCTAAAAAGCCTTTTGTTGCGCTTAACTGTGGTGCAGTAACAGAATCGATCATAGAAAGTGAGCTGTTTGGCCATGAAGTTGGTGCTTTTACAGGAGCAAATAAGAAGCGTATTGGTAAAATAGAGTATGCCAGCGGAGGGACTCTATTTCTGGATGAAATAGAAAGCATGCCGGCTTCGCTTCAGGTAAGGCTGTTACGCGTTCTCCAGGAAAGAACCCTACAACGGTTAGGCGGAAATGCCGATATTGATGTGGACATCCGTGTTATTGCCGCATCAAAAGTCAACCTACGTGACGCTGCTGATCAAGGGCAATTTCGGGAAGACCTTTATTATCGGCTCAATGTGGCAAGTATCGAGATCCCCAATCTTGATCAACGTAAGGAAGATATTCCTGTTCTTTTTAGCCATTTTGTTGATCAGGCCACTCAACGCTTTGATCGTGAGAGTCGCCCCCTGCCTAAGTCGTTATTACAACAGCTACGTGCGCAAAGCTGGCCCGGTAATGTACGCGAACTACGTAACGCCGCAGAGCGTTGGACTTTGGGGCTTTCAATCGAAGCTGAAGCTGACACACATACTTACGCCCATACGACACAAACAACTAAAGGCGCTAATTTAGATGAGCTTGTCGATCATTACGAGCGCGAGGTTATCGCTGCAGCACTAAGAGCGAACAACGGCCAAGCCGAACTTACCGCAGAAGCGCTGGGAATTCCGCGAAAGAAACTTTATCTGCGAATGAAAAAACATGGGCTCGAGCGGAATGACTTTATAGACGATTGAGTTAAAATTGACTCATAAAAATCACTAGATTTGAGTCAATATTGACCCGCCGATCGCTAACCAACTTATACAATAAAAACTAAGCTGCTGTTTTATAAGATATTATTTATATTTTTCGGGTCTGGTACAAGGTTTGCAAATTACTAAGGTAGCAAATGCCATTGGTATCGCTAACAAACCATTGTCCCGGAGAATAATAATGAAATTTGTACCTAAGAAAACCGCTATCTTGCTTGCGTCCTTACTCACACTCGGCTCAGCAGGCAGCGCTTCTGCAGAGACTCAGTGGCATATGCCAACCCCTTATGGCGATGCTAACCTTCCTACCCAGATCGCTCATCAGTTTGCTGAAGAGATCAAAAACAAAACAGCAGGCGATCTCGATATTATTGTTCACTCCGGCGCTTCACTGATCAAACACCCTGAAATCCCTCGTGCTGTAAAAACCGGCCAGGTGCAGCTAGGAGAAGTTTTTATCGGCATTATGGGTAACACCCACCCAGTCTTTAAGCACGATAACATTCCCTTCTTAGCAACCACTTACGATAGCGCTGAAAAACTCTGGAATGCAGCAAAGCCTGAAGTTGAAAAACAACTCAACAAAGAAGGAATGATGTTGCTATACACAGTCGCATGGCCTGCTCAAAGCCTGTATACCAAGTCTCCCGTTAACTCTTTAGCAGACCTAAAGGGATCTAAGATGCGCGCTTACAGCCCTTCGACTTCTCGTCTGGCTGATCTGATGAATACGTCACCAACAACGGTTCAGGTACCAGAAATTCCTCAGGCATTCAGCACCGGTATTATCGATGCGATGATTACCTCCCCTTCTACCGGCGTTAATGGTCAGGCATGGGATTACCTAAGCCATTACACCGATGTGCGCGCATGGATTCCTAAGAACGTTGTTGTTGTTAACAAAAGATCTTTCAAACGACTTGATAAGAAAACTCAACAAGTGATTCTTGCAGCAGCAGCAAACGCAGAACTTAAAGGTTGGGCAGGTGTTCGAGGCAAAGCACTAGAAGATACTAAAACGCTAGCAGATAAAGGGATTATTGTGTCTGATCCTTCGGCAGAGCTAATGGCTGAGCTCAATAAAATTGGCGCAACCATGATTGAAGAATGGAAAGCAGAAGCACCTGAGGTTGAAGCAATACTGTCTAACTTTAACCAGTAATTTTCGTCGCCAACAGGCCCTGCTAATCCCGCAGGGCCCATTACAGAGGTTATTACTATGCGTGCTCTACTCGATAAGCTTTATCTAGCATCCGGGTACTTATCGGGGTTTTGTATTGTCCTGATTACCTTAATTATTACTGCACAAATTGTCGGTAGGATGTTCGGTTTTATTGTGCCTTCTGCAGAAGACTTTTCTGGCTATGCACTGGCCGCGGCTACATTTTTCGGCCTTGCCTACACCTTTCGTGAAGGCGGGCACATCCGTGTCACTCTGGTTATCCAGCATTGGAGAGAAGGCTCACGCTACATTCAAGAATTACTCGTGCTGTTTTTTGCACTGCTACTGGTTAGCTTTATGTCTTTCTATTCTATCCACATGGTGTGGGAGTCATACATTTTTGAAGAGGTCTCTTCAGGATACGTCTCTATTCCAATTTGGATACCTCAAGTACCTGTCGCTTTAGGTATTGTCGTGCTGAACATCGCCATATTGGACGATGTTATCGCCTTACTAAGACGCCACACTCCTTCGTACAAAGCTCACGAAGGTGAAATTCATCTGGAGGATACCTAATGGATATTGCAATCATAGGAGCCTCGCTGGCGATATTCATGTTACTCATGTTAGCGCTAGGGGTTTGGGTGTCATTAGCGCTATTTGGTGTAGGTGTGCTGGGCTTGTACTTATCAGGCAACAGCCAGATAGGCTTACTCTTTGCGACATCAACCTGGGGAGCTAGTACTTCTTGGTCACTGACCGCATTACCATTATTTATCTGGATGGGAGAGATACTTTTTCGCACCCGCCTTTCTGAAGATCTTTTCAAAGGCCTATCGCCTTGGTTAAGTGGACTTCCGGGCAAGCTGCTTCATGTAAACGTACTCAGTTGCGGTATTTTTGCGGCTGTTTCTGGCTCTTCCGCCGCCACAGCCGCTACCATCGGGCGAATGACACTGCCAGAGCTAAAAGCTCAAGGCTACAGCGACCGCATGGCGGTTGGTACACTTGCAGGATCAGGTACGCTGGGGTTACTGATTCCACCATCAATTATCCTGATTGTTTACGGTGTTGCTGCTGAGGTATCAATTGGTCGTCTGTTTATCGCTGGCGCACTTCCCGGTTTGTTATTGGTGAGTTTGTTCATGGGCTACACCATCATCTGGGCATTGCTAAATAAAGACGAATTACCAACACACAATAAAGAACACGTTTCTTTTGCAGCGAAAATTAAAGCATTACGGTTATTGCTACCCATTATGGGCCTGATCGGTTTTGTACTCGGGTCAATTTATGGCGGCTTAACCACTCCTACCGAAGCAGCTGCGTTAGGTGTTGTCGGTGCGCTGTTTCTAGCAGCAGTGACCGGCTCGCTGGATATGAGCAGCTTTGGAGGAAGCCTCACAGGAGCGGTTAAGAGTTCTTGTATGATCGGAATGATTCTAGCCGGTGCTCACTTTCTTACCTTAGCGATGGGCTTTCTTGGAATCCCACGAGCATTGGCAGAATGGATTGGGCATATGTCTTTGTCTCCAGGAGTACTGTTGATTTATTTAACCGTGTTGTTTGTTGCTCTGGGCTGCTTCCTCGATGGTATTTCAGTAGTGGTATTAACGGTTGCTGTGGTGCTGCCAATGGTGCAACAGGCTGGCATCGACCTACTCTGGTTCGGTATCTATATCGTTCTTGTGGTCGAGATGTCACAGATCACGCCACCGGTTGGCTTCAATCTGTTTGTCATTCAGTCCTTAACCGGTAAAAATATTCTGTACGTGGCCCGTGCCGCGCTGCCGTTTTTCTTACTCATACTTTTTGCTGTGGTATTAATCTATCTATTCCCTGAGATAGTCACTTACCTTCCAACATCCATGAGCCAACGATGATCTACAGAGGGCCGCTACTAAGATGTTCCGGCCCTCTGATTAACTTCCAATAACAAATACAGTTGAGCCGTATCGATGAATACACGATTTAAAAGCCTGATTAGCCAATACATAAAAGCGAAAGATAACAATAAACCTCACTTAATGAATGGTGTGTTTGCAGAACAAGCTACATTAAAAATGCTTGTACAAACAGACAACATATCATTTCCAGCAGAGGTTGAAGGCCTAGGGAACATAACCCATACACTGGTTAGCGAGTTCAACAACAAGTACGAGAACATCTACACCCTTTGCCTCATCGATACCGTGCAACAGCAACAAAGAAGCCTTAACTGTCGTTGGGTTGTTTGCATGACGGAAAAAGCCTCCGGCTCATTGCGTTTAGGCTACGGTGATTATCTTTGGAGCTTTACAGATGACACCCCGACCCTGATTAATGATTTAACAATTACTATTGAGAATATGACTCTTTTACCTCCAGAGTTGCAGCCTCAAGCATTATCTTGGTTTGATAAACTCCCATACCCGTGGGCTCTCTCATCAGACCTACAGACAACAGTGCCTGACATCGAGCTACTCATCACGACTCTAAAGCCTCTTTATCAGACCAAAGACAGCCCTAAATAGAAAACTGAAAAGGAACAGATCAAATGCCTACTATATTAATTACCGGTGCTAACCGAGGCATCGGCCGGGCTTTAGCTCAGTCTTATCTACAAGATGGTTGGCGGGTTTTTGCGGCCAGCCGTAATCCAAGCGAGTCTTTAATTGAAGGAGTGGAAGCAATAACTCTGGACTTAAGCAACCCGGAGTCCATCCAAGAACTGAAGCGAACACTGGCGGGGATCCCCATCGATATTGTCTGGAATAATGCGGGTGTCTACCTGGATAAAAACCAGCCCTTAGAACAGATCGATAACAACGACTGGCTACGTTCGTTCGAAATCAACTGCATCGCGCCTATCCGTATCGCACAAGCTCTGGCAGAAAACGTGAGTATGTCAGAGCGAAAAGTGATTGCCTTCACCACGAGCAAGATGGCGTCACTCACCGTCAATGGAGCCAGAGCCTACGCATACCGTTCATCAAAGACCGCACTCAATATGGCGGTGCGCTGCTTTGCAAAAGACCAAGAAGCTCAAGGGATCAGCTGCCTTCTGTTACACCCCGGGCATGTAAAAACAGATATGGGAGGGCCAGAAGGAGAAATCGACATAGCAACCAGCATTGCCGGTATGCGATCTGTAGTCGACCAGATTAGCCCAGCCTATAAAGCCAATATGGATGAAGGCTACTTTGATTACGACGGCAGCAGAATCCCATGGTAAAGATGGCGATTTGGCCCAACAACTTTATGACAGTTGTTTGAACAATAAGAACTTACTCTTACAGTGTGACACCCTGCTCACAAAGTACTTTAATCTGCTCATCACTGTATCCTATTGAAGCTAATACACTACGGCCATCCGCGCCGACTTCTCGGCCAATATGCTTATACTGCACTGTTGAACCTGAAAGCTTTATCGGTTGGGCTATTTGAGTTTGCGTTTCGCCTCCCTGAACTGGCACTTCTATAAGCATTTCACGGCCTAATATCTGTGGATGTTCCAATGCTTCCTTCATACTCAATACCGGTTCAACACAGGCTTCAACTTCAGCGAAAACTTCACTCCAATGCGCAAAATCTTTTTCGCCAATATCCTTTTTAAGTCGACTTTTGAGTAATTGTTGATCTTCAGGCTTGGGACTTAAGCCATAAGGCACTAGCTCAGGGCAACCTAACACCTCGCAAAGCTTTTTCATAAATTGGGGCTCTAACCCACCCACCGACATATAACGCCCGTCAGATGTTTGGTAGTAGTCATAAAATGAACCACCGTTTAAGAGTTCTGATTCATACTTAGGTTCATGTCCTGCTGCGGCTACGGCTGAACCAACCATACCATTTAGTGCAAATGCAGCATCCGTCATACTAATATCTATATGCTGGCCTTCACCTGTAACTTGCCTTTGGATCACGGCGCTTAAGATACCAACCACACTGTGCATTGACCCACCAGCCACATCTGCTAGCTGCACCCCTAAAGGTAACGGACCTTCTTTTTTACGACCGGTATAACTACTAACCCCGGCAATGGCTAGATAGTTAATATCGTGACCCGGTCTATCTTTGTATGGACCTGTTTGCCCAAACCCTGTGATCGAGCAATAAATAAGGCGAGGATTTAGTTCTTTTAGGTCTTGGTAGCCTAACCCCAACCTATCCATAACACCTGGCCGAAACTGCTCAAGAATGATGTCATATTCAACAATAATTTTTTTGATGACTTCGATGGCTTGTTGCTGTTTAAGATCAAGAGCAATAGAGCTTTTTGAGCGGTTCAAATAGGCTTGTGCCGTTGAAACCCCATCGGCAAAGGGAGGTAAATTGCGGCATAGATCAACACGCGTTGGCGATTCCACTCTTAATACTTCGGCGCCAAGATCGGCCATCATCATCGAGGCATAAGGGCCCGGCAGTAAAGTTGAAAAATCCAATACTTTTAGTGATTCCAATGGCGACATTTTTTCTTCCCCTTAGTGATATCAAACATGCGGCTCGTGATTACAACGCTATTTTCTTACTCGAATAGCACGTAAACAATGACCCTTTGAACCATATTGATGTACGAAAAAAGACAAACCACATTTTTGACTAGTCAATTTTTTTGTCTTTTTTGATCATTGATCATCACAACTATCTATTTCAAAGTGGTATCAATTTTCATATACCTACAGTTCACTGAAAGGAGCACTTTATGCCTGAACCAGCTGACATTCTTTACCAAGTCGAAGGGGCTATCGCCACCATCACGTTAAACCGAGTAAATCAAGCCAATGCTATTAATACTGTTTTTGCGCAATTACTCCTCAAATACTGCAAACAGGCTGCTGAAGACGATAATGTACTAATCGTAATTATTAATGCGAATGGCAAAAATTTCTGCGCAGGCGCAGAGCTTTCTAACGAAGTATTAACCATTAATATTGAAGACTTTATAAACGATGTTTGTAAACCGATCGTGCTGTTAATATCAGAGATGAACAAACCCGTTATTTCTGTAGTTAACGGATCAGCTGCCGGTATTGGTGCGGCTTTTGCGCTCGCTGCGGATTTGTGTGTCATGGCAGATGACGCCCACTTTTATCTCGCCTTTAGTGATATTAGCCTTGTTCCTGATGGCGGAATGTCTTGGATGCTAACCCAGCAATTAGGCAAGAAGCGGGCTTATCAACTGCTTATCGAAGGCGCGCGCATTAGCGCAACAGAGGCACTTACATTAGGGCTATGTAACAAGGTATTCTCCGCCTCGCAATTACAAACAGATACCCTAACATGGGCTATTAGATTATCAGAACGCGCCCCATTGTCACTGTCTTTAACTAAGCACGCCGTCAATACAGCATCACAAGGAAGTGGGTTGAATCAATCCATTAGTACTGAAGCTAAATTACAACGGCTTTGCCAGCTCAGTGAAGATTTTCAAGAAGCTTTAGCCGCATTTAAAGAAAAGCGCTCCCCTCAATACAAAGGTTGCTAGTATTGATTATTAACAAGGACGGACAACACAACCATGTCCGTCCATTTCATCTACCCATTAGCACTTCTATAATGCCCGGGCGTAATACCGGTCCAGCCTTTAAATGCACGTATAAACGCACCAGGTTCAGTAAAGCCGACACGGTAGGCAATATCAGTAATTGATAACCCCGCCGCTTGCATATGGTGAATCGCTAAATCTCTTCTTAATAAATCTTTAATCTGTTGGTAAGAGCTACCTTCACTTTTAAGCTTACGCCTTAATGTCGAAGGTGTGAGGTTTACCTTCAAGGCTACCTCCTCAAAATCAAACATGTCATTAGGAAATTCTGGGGTTTGCTTAACAATAATACGCACCTTACCTGTATAACTATTATCAACCGTAGGGGGTACTAGCACACTAAACGGAAAGTTCTTTAAAAAAACCGCAAGTTCAACTGGCTCACGTGTTATGGGTTGCTCCAAGTAGTCTGTGCTAAAGCACAATGCACTCTCTTTTTGTTCAAAATAATGCGGGCCAGGTAGCATGTATTTATATTCATGTAGGTGTTCGGGCGGTGCAAAATTTAGCATCACTTTAGAGAGCACCACTTGCGTCCCTATTAGCCAACTAATAAAACGGTGCCATGTGGTTAAAAGAAAATCGATAAGTATATGGTCTGGATCATTTTCCGGCGCACCACAGGCAACGCTAAGGCAAACCTCTTTGTCTTTTATGGACGTTTGAATTTTGAGGTTGGTAAACAAACTATAAAAATCACCTGCTTTTTTTAGCACCTCCTTTACGTTGCGACAAGAAACACACTGTTCAGCAAGAAAAGCAAAAGTGCCCGGTTTACAAGCCTGCCCACTTAATCCAAAAAACTCATCGTCCATTACCGACCATGCACCACGGCAATAGCTCACAAATGCTTTTAAAGGAACCCGGCGATTGGGGGTTTGCAAAATGAGGGGGCTTACGCTTGCTTGTTTAAGCAAACTATTATTTGAGTACCCTGCACGCTCAACAGCCCTGCTAATTGACGTGAGGAAATGATTGTGAAGCGTTACGTGTTCCATCATCCGTTCCTTATTGTTGTTTTCAGATGTGGGAAAAACTGATAACAACGACTGGTGCCGCTGTTATCACTAAAACGTTACCCCATAGCTTTCGTAGCTATCGCAACAATTTTTTCAGGAGGGATAGGCAAAAATAGTCCGACAGGATCAGATGCCACAGCGATCACAATACTTTCCATTGCATCAGCTGGAATTTTAAAGCGTGCAAAGTTTTGAGCTTGACCTGTTTCTTTTAACAAGCCACGTAACCTTGCGATAACTGCATCAAGCTGCTCATCTGCAGATAACCCTATAACATTGAGATTTAGAGCCTGAGACAACCTTTCAGCATTTGGTAAGTAAAAATCTCTTAGCTCTTCCATAACAATGGGCAATAAAACTGCATTGGCATCACCATGGGGAATATGAAACATAGCGCCAAATGCATGAGCGCAGTTGTGCACGGGCATTGCATTAAGCGCATTTATAAACGCATTACATGCCATGGTGCTGGCTTGCAGCATACTTGAACGCGCCGCAACATTTTGGCCATCGTTGACGGCCGTCGGTAAATTTCGTTCAATTAGCTGCGCTGACATGAACGCATGCGCATCAGTAAAATGATCCGAGTTAGGAGACGCCACCGTTTCAAGCGCATGTGTTAATGCATCCATCCCGGTTGATGCAGTAATGTGTGCAGGTAAACCTAAGGTTAAATTTGGATCTAATACGGCAATATCGGCTTCAATAAAAGGTACCGCTAAATTTCCCTTAATACCTGCCTCTTCGTTATACAGTACCGCACCTGGTGTTACTTCAGCTCCGGTACCCGCAGTTGTCGGCACAGCGATGTGGGGAATATCCATTGGGGTAGCATTGGGCCAAGATTCAATCTTAATACCCACTTGAATCGCATCACGTACATCAGTTAAGTTATGATGCAGTGCGTATTTAACGCCTTTGGCGGCATCCATTACACTGCCGCCGCCCAAAGCCAAAATGGCATCCGCTGATATTTCTCGTGCGTATCGCAAAGCTTCATTCACTGTGTCGCAAGCCGCATCTGGCGCAATACCCGTAAACACACCTGCCAATGCAGGTCGCGAACTAAAACCTGTCGTGCCAAAGACTCGTACAACTTGATCCACGATACCTGCCTGTTCAAGGCCAGCATCACTCATCAGTAATATACGTTTTGCGCCGAGCCCATCAAACAACGCTGGAATGCGAACAATCGAACCTGCTGCACAGTGCACAACAGTTCTCATAGTGTATTGTAAGTAACCGGTAGAAGACATAATGTAGACCTCATTCTCGCGCTCTTTGTTTATATAAACAAAAAGCGGCTATCATTCTGAATTAACTGTTTTGATTAAACTTTATGAAAAGCGCTTATGTAGAATCGAATAAAGTGACTTTTTACGATAGTCGCTTTCAAATGCGATATTTACCGCTTTTGTTTCGACGTAAGAATCGATACTGTATTTGCCAAATTCGCGACCATAACCACTTTGTTTATAACCACCAAACGGCGCATCAGTTCTCATCATGTGCCAATCGTTAATCCAGATAGATCCCGCTTGTAATTCTCGTGCTATTTCTTGAGCTTTGACTAAATCATTGCTCCATACACCGGCAGACAAGCCATAGATACTATCGTTTGCCATCTCAATGGCTTCTTCGGTTGTGCTGTATTTAATGACCGATAATACCGGCCCAAATATCTCTTCCTGTGCCACTTTCATATCATTAGTAACATCAGCCAAGATTGTCGGCTCAACAAAGAAACCTCCTTCACAGCCTGCTATCTCAGCACGGTTACCACCACAAGCAATACGTGCTCCCTGCTCAACACCCGACTTAATATAAGACAAGACAGACTCGCCATGAGATGCGCTCGTCATCGGCCCCATACTCGTACCAGGATCATTCGGATTGCCCAATACCATTTGCCCAGACACTTTCACCAATTTTTCAATGACTGTGTCATATATACTTTCATGCACTAACAAGCGTGTACCAGACTCACACGCTTGGCCTGAGTTGATATACACACCAAACAAAGCACCATATGCTACTAAATCAAGGTTAGCGTCAGGCATAACAATCGCGGGGCCTTTACCACCTAGCTCAACGGTCACGCGTTTTAACGTTTCAGCAGCATTGCGCTGAACACGCTTACCCATATCTGTAGAGCCAGTAAAAGATATTTTGTCGATTCCTTTATGTAAGCTCATTGCCTCACCGATGATCGAGCCACGACCAGTGATGATGTTCATCACACCTTTAGGCACGACTTCTGAAATCAGCTCGGCTAACCTTACGGATGACGTCGGTGTAGATTCTGCAGGCTTAACAATGACTGCGTTACCTGCGGCAAGTGCTGGCGCTACTTTCATACAGAACAAAAGAATCGGAAAGTTCCAAGCAGTGATTAAACCACACACACCAATAGGCTCTTTCCACACCTGGGTATGGCACATTTCAGGGATAGGGCGCGGAGATAAGCTTGTCACAAATGGATAAGATTTAACCTCTTCAGCAAGTGTCATGAAAAGGTCTGCCACCGCCGGTATATCTAGTGCCATTACGCGGCTAATCGTACCACCAGAGCACGCTACCTCCAGTGCGGCAAGCTCTGGAGCATGGGCCAATATTTTATTGGCAATCGCATAAAGTACTTTTGAGCGCTCAAGAGGCTCCATATTACGCCATGCGGGATCATTAAAGGCAGCGCGCGCAGCCGCTACCGCATTATCAACATCGTCAGGGTCAGCAGAAGCTACGCGTGCGACTGCATCACCTGTTGCTGGATTAATGACATCAGTATAAAGACCCGCCACAGGATCGATACGCTCACCGTTAATGATCAACGGAAACTTTTGCATTGGAGATTGCTCAGCCATGTTGTCCTCTCTATTTATTATTGTTCAGCCAAATAGGTTTCAAAATTTATAGACGCTAAACTTCAAGCGTAGGCTTCATAGATCTTTTTTAGCGTTATAAGAATAAAAATGAACTGTTAATTAATTTCTTATAGTTTTCACTATATGCTGGTATCCCTACTTCGCTGTTTCCCCTAGCCGCCGTTACGTTATCCGTAGAGACAGTAAATAAAGACTAAACGCGGAAAAAAACCGGCTATCTCAGGGGAGTTAAAAAATCTTTGATAGCCGGAAAAAGCTCACTTAAGGTAAGCACAGGGATGTAAAACTTAATAAGGGGTATAATAATTTTGTCTTTATGATTTCAATATATCTCTGGAAATCAGCTCTTTCATGATTTCAGAAGTACCGCCATAAATACGCTGAACTCGTGCATCAACAAAAGCCCGGGCGATAGGATATTCAACCATATAGCCGTAACCACCAAACAACTGTAAGCACCCATCTACCACACGGCCTTGCATCTCAGTTGATGCCAGCTTTGCCATACTGACCGAAGCCACATCAAGTTCGTCCGTCTCAAAACGATTTACACACTCGTTTACAAAAGCTTTATTGATACGCAAATCAGTTTGCATTTCTGCTAATTTGAATCGGGTATTTTGAAAATCAGCTATCGCTTTACCAAACGCTCTTCTCTCTTTGACATAATCAACAGTCATGGCAATCGCGCCTTCCGCTGCGGCTACACCACATACAGCAAGACTCAATCGCTCACGACGTAACTCGTTCATCAACACGCCAAAACCACCATTAAGTGGGCCTAATAATGCAGACGTTGGAACACGAACATCTTGAAAGAACATCTCAGAAGTATCAGCAGCATGACAGCCTATCTTTTCAAGGTTACGACCACGTTCAAAACCAGGAAGGTCACAATCAACAATAAATAAAGATATACCTCGAGAACCAGGAGCATCAGGATCCGTGCGTGCAACTACCACTACTAGATCACAATGCTGACCGTTTGAAATAAAGGTTTTCGAGCCATTTATCACATACTCATCGCCGTCTAACTTTGCATGGGTACGCACCCCCTGTAAATCAGAGCCCGTTCCAGGTTCGGTCATCGCGATCGCACCTACCTGCACTCCACTCACCATTTTAGGTAGATAATGATGTTTCTGCTCTTCTGTTCCTGCGTGTAAAATATAATGGGCCACAATATCTGAATGCACCGCCATACCACCGCCAAGCCCCATACAGTTAGCTCGCGCGAACTCTTCAGCCACTATCATTGAAAAACGGAACGGCACACCGCAGCCGCCATATTCCTCAGGAATATCAACACATAGAAAGCCTTGATCACCCAGTTGGTTCCAGACTTCTCGCGGGATAATGGCATCTTTGTCCCATTGCTCATATTTTGGGACAACTTCTGTCTCTACATAACGACGGACATTATCTCGAAAAAGATCCAAATCACTCTGTTCGTATACTTGGCTCATTTCAACATCTCACTTGTCTGAGTTATAGCTGCGTTAAAGGCAACCATAAGTAATTGATTTACAAAGCCACAATAGCTTCGCCAATTAATGTTTGATCACCCTTTTGTGTCGCTGCAACAATACTTAAACGCGCTAAGGTTTCACCGTTATCTTCATATATTTCAACAACTTTCCCACCGCAACTAATGACATCACGCAGGTGAGTAATGGCCGCAAAGCGGCTCGAAAACTTGCGTAACTGACTCTGTGATTTCCAGTTCGTCAGCATTCGCCCAAGATAAGCCATCGATAGCATCCCATGGGCAAATACATCAGACATACCCGCTTTAAGCGCGAAGTCCGAATCGACATGAATCGGATTGTGGTCCCCGGATGCTCCACAATAGAGTGCTAAGGTATGGCGGCTAATAGGTGGTAATTTCAAACTTGGGATTTCAGTGCCCACTTTTATATCTGTCATGATCTTCACTCCCTAAGCGTTTCGATACACTAATGTGCAACGGGCCTTTGCTAATAACTGGTGCTCTTGATTCGTATAACTCGTTTCTGTCACAACGAACTCTAAGGCCCCATTTTTTTTATCAAAGACATCCACTAGCTTACGGCTCACAGAAATGTCATCACCAGCGTACACTTGCCCGAAATATTCAAACTCCTGAGAGCCATGAAGAATACGGCCCACATCCATTTTTAATACTTCAACCTCTGGTGGTAAATCAGAATCAGACTCCATATCCAGTACCATTGGAAAGGTAGGCGGAGCAGGGAGCGCTTTATACCCTGCGTCACGCGCAGCCGATTCGTCCGTATAGATAGGATTTTTCTCACCAATCGATTTGGCAAAAAACCTTAACCGCCCTGTCTCAACAGGTACGACAAATGTTGGAAACACTTCACCTATTTTGGCTCGATCTAACATATTAAATCTCCTATCCACACCTTTTTAGGTCACGCTTTACGGTACATCGTGACGACAACAGCACCACCGAGACCAAGATTGTGCTGAAGTGCCACATTGGCATTCTCTACTTGACGCTCGCCTGCCGTACCACGCAGATGCCACGTTAATTCAGTACATTGTGCTAAACCTGTTGCGCCAATGGGGTGCCCTTTAGACATCAATCCTCCTGATGGGTTAACTACAAATTGACCTCCATAAGTGTTATCACCATCATTAATGAATTTCTCAGCACCACCTTCTGGGCAAAGCCCAAGGCCTTCATAGGTAATCACTTCATTAGGTGTAAAGCAGTCATGCAGCTCAATAACATCAATTGATTCAGGGCCAAACCCTGCTTGCTCATAGACTTCTTGAGCCGCTTTTTTAGTCATTTTTGCACCGATCAAATCAATCGGGTTATCCCAAGTATTAGCAATATCTGTTGCCATAGATTGCCCAATAATTTCAACCCCCGCCGAAATACCATGTTTACGGGCAAATGAGGCACTACAAACAACAACCGCTGCCGCACCACATGTTGGAGGGCATGCCATCAAGCGTGTTAAATAAGGCGCATAAATTGAAGGTGCCGACATGACTTCTTCGACAGTCAATTCATTGGTAAATAATGAGAGTGGATTCTTAACAGCGTGGCTACGTGTTTTTACAGAAACCTTGGCAAAAATATCTGGATTAGCATTGTATTTATCAATATAAGCTGTTCCTGCTGAACCAAACATTCTTAATGCAAGCGGGCCCGCGGGTGCATCAGGTGCTGATTTTTCCAATGCTGAAAGCATAAAATCAAAAGGAGACTCTCGATCTTCCCAGTTTGAACCTAAGGCTCCGGGCTGCATCTCCTCAAAACCAAAAGCAAGTGCACACTCAACCGCACCGGATTGAACAGCCTGACGCGCTAAAAACAGTGCCGTAGACCCAGAAGAGCAGTTATTATTCACATTCACAACCGGAATACCGGTCTGACCTACTTCGTAAAGCGCATGCTGGCCACACGTACTATCACCGTAGATATAACTTGCGTATGCCTGCTGAACTTCTTTAAGCTCAATACCTGCATCTTTTAAAGCTTCACGAATGGCTTTAGCCGCCATGACTCGATACGGTTCTTGCTGACCCGGTTTACAAAACTTAACCATGCCGACACCGGCTACTTGTGCAAAGTTACTCATTACTCGTCCTCTTATTATTATATTATTAGGCTTTTTGTGGCTCTGGTTTTGCCTGGTCCATGCCTATACGGCTCATGACCGGCTTAAATGTATCTTCGATAGAGGCAGGATGATCCGCACCCTCAAAATCACCAATACGGGCTAAGCTATCAGCCACTTTATCCGCATCAACGGCATCCTCACCTTCCAAGACAACCCCTTGACTACGTTCCCAACGTATTTTGGCTGTCCAGCCTGCGCCGGTTTCAAATAGTGAGCCATTCTCTTCACATTCTTGAGCACACAAGCTCACAACCAGCGCCGCTACGGCTTCAGGTTTAAGCGCTTCAACAACCGCTGGCGACATAATAGTTTCGGTTAAACGAGACCCGGCGATAGGAGCGATACAATTGGCTCGAATATTATTTTTTGCCCCTTCAATAGCAAGTGTTTGGGTTAAGCCATACAAGCCCAATTTAGCTGCACTGTAATTTGCTTGGCCAAAGTTGCCATAAATACCAGCAGCTGATGCTGTGAAAATAATGCGACCAAAATTTTGCTTACGCATTATTGGCCACGCAGCTTTTGTCACTGAATACGCGCCTTTAAGGTGCACACGCTGAATAAGATCCCAGTCCTGATCAGACATTTTGGCAAATGAACTATCGCGTAAAATGCCTGCGTTATTAATCACAACATCAACACGCCCAAAATTATCCATAGCAGTCTGAATAATTTTTTCGCCCTCTTCGACTGAATCGTAGTTAGCAACCGCTTCTCCACCTAGTGCTTTGATCTCTTCAACAACCGCATCAGCTGCGGCTGAACTTTGCCCATCACCGCTACCTGAACCACCTAAATCATTCACTACAACACGAGCACCACGGCGAGCAAACTCGATAGCATATGCACGACCTAACCCACCACCTGCACCAGTAATAACCACTGTTTTCTGATCAAAACGAATTGAACTCATAATAATTACCTTGTCGTCCTGTAAGTGCCCATTGGGCTATATTTTCTGATACCAGTGTCTAAAAATGAGGCACTTTGAACAATGACGTAAAAATACGATAAAGTTATTCAAAACTACCAAAGCGGGGCTCGAATTTAAGGCAAAAAAAACGCCCATAAATGGGCGCTATAAAGTAAGAGGCCTAATCAAAGCCTCTCAAGCAAGATGTAATGGAAGGCCCTCAAAACCATCCCATTACCAACGACAACTTAGTTTACTGCACGGTCATAGGCTTCCCAGTAAGGTTTACGTAAATCCATTTTTCTGAGTTTACCCGCCCCCGTCATGGGGAACGGCTCTTCTCGAAACTCAACGCTTCGAGGGCATTTATAACTTGCAATCTGCCCCCGACACTCCTCAATAATAGCGGCTTCCAACTCATCAGATGCCTCATAATCTTGTTTGAGTCTCACGATAGCGTGCACGGCCTCCCCCCATTCGACGTTAGGAATTCCCACCACAGCGACCTCTAATACTGCCGGATGTATCGTCACTGCGCTTTCCACTTCAGCAGAGAAAATATTTTCCCCTCCTGAAACAATCATGTCTTTTACACGGTCTACTAAAAATAGGAATCCTTCTTCATCTAAAAATCCAGCATCTCCGGTATGCACCCAGCCATCGATTAATGTGCTAGCAGTTTGCTCTGGACGATTCCAGTACCCTAACATCGCGTTAGGACCTGTGATTACGACTTCACCCACCTGACCAATAGGAAGCCTGTTTCCTTGATCATCTACAATTTTTATATCGACAATATACCCAGCTTGTCCTGCCGAGCGTAACTTACCCGCCATAGGCCCTTCAAAAACATGATATTCAGGACGTAATATAGTTGCCATCGGCGCCAACTCTGTTTGGCCATAAGCTTGATAAAAATCAACATTAGGTAATTTCGCAATGGCTGCCCGCAAAGTGCCTTCCGGCATAGGAGAAGCGCCATAAATGGCTTTTCTCAAAGAGCTGACATCCGCACCTGAAAATACATCTTTCTCGAGCATCATCGAAATCATAGTGGGTACCAACAACAAATCTGTTACCTGGTGAGCAGAAATGGCATCAGCCACAGCTTGCGGTTGGAATGCAGGTATAAACACATGCGTATTACCCGCTATAGCGTTCGCACATGACACCGCAGCATCAGCCATATGAAACATCGGCGCAGCATGCATATAACGAATATCTTGCTGGTTACAATCGAGCCCAGCCAATGCAGCGATAGAGCTCGTATAAAAGTTCTGGTGGCTTATCATCACCCCTTTAGGGAAACCTGTTGTACCGCCAGTATAAAAAATACCCAGCAGGTCATTGTAGCCCCGCATAGCATCCCCAATAGGATCGGCTTCTTCGAGAATATCTTCGTATGTCAGCATCCCTTCGGGTGCAATCCCATCGCCCATATAGATACAGGTTTTAAGCTGGCTGCAGCCCGCCAATATCTCTTTACCGATTTCAAGAAATGTATCATCAATAAAAAGCACACTTGAACCCGAGTCCTCTAATGAATATACATTTTCTGCCACTGACCAACGAATGTTCAACGGAACCAATACGGCGCCCACCCAAGGCACTGCAAAATAATATTCAAAGTAACGATCAGAATTTAACGCGAGAATCGCAACGCGGTCTCCCTCTTTAACACCTGCCTTGCGCAAAGCACCGGCCAAACGAGCAACACGCTCAACCAATTGAGAAAAAGTCTGTTCTCTTTTAGCAAAGACTGTTGCTGTCTTGTTAGGAGAAACCTGTGCGCTACGTCGGATCGTTTGAGTAAGGTTCATCTTCGTACCTCATTTTTTTATTCTTGTTTATCATCACAGTGATAAGCTTTTAATTGATGCTACGGTGATTATCAAAAACAACCAATGGCAGCTAATACCAATAAAATTGATCATTTCTTTCATCTATTCACGTTGTGAGAGGGGGGAGACGAGGAAAAATATTCAATAAAAAAAAGCGCCGAAGCAAGCTACGGCGCAAATTATGAAGGGATGGAGCAGTAACGAGTTAGCTAATTAACGCTTACCCGAACGACGAATAGCAGCAGGGGTAAAGTCACGATGTTTAGCACGATGCGCAAAGTCAAAGCCAATTTTTTCTTCGTTTGTTAAGCCTATCGCCATATAACGACCAGAGTTCAAATCATGCAATGTTTCTAAGCTCAACCAAGGTGCCGTCACTTCGTAAAATTGCATATTATGACCTTCTGATACTCTCCAAAGCTCATTACGGCCATCGTACTGATCAACCACAGCCGCCTGCCAAGAGTCCTCATCTAAATATACGCTACGACGAGAATATATATGTCGCTCTCCATCCTTAAGTGTGCCCTCTATTTCCCATACACGATGTAACTCGTAACGCGAATGATCAGGGTTTACATGGCCCGCTTTAAGAATATCTTTATATTTCAGTTTTTTAGACGCCAACTTAAACGAATTATAAGGAATATAGACCTCTTTTTTACCAACCAACTTCCAATTATATTTATCCGGAGCACCGTTAAACATGTCTAAGTTATCAGAAGTGCGCTGCCCATCAGAAGCAAAACCTGGTCCATCATAAGCAACCTGCGGCGCGCGACGCACGCGACGCTGACCCGCATTATAAACCCACGCTAATCGCGGCTCTTTCACCTGATCCAATGTTTCATGCACTAACAAAACATTACCCGTCAAGCGCGTAGGTTCGAGTACTTTTTGAATATAGTAAAATAAGATATTGTTATCTTTTTTAGCATCATACCCTTCAACTAAATACTCAGGAAAAATCAACTGATCCTTAATACGCACTAATGTGTAGTCACCATTTCGTTGAACAGGTACCGAAGCTATAGTGCGCTCAACACTACCGCCACGATATCGGGTGATATGATTCCACATGGCTTCAATGCCCGTTTGCGGAATTGGAAACGGAACAGAGACTGCAAAATCTACGATGCCATTACCACCGGAAACCAATGTAGCGCTCGTTGCATTTTTCTTTGCGGCATCATACACCTTCTGCGGGTATGCAGCGCTTCGACGTGTAGGATATACATGCATCTTATGGGTATCGGGATAACGCTTGAGTAACGCAATCTGCCCAGGTGTTAGATTATCTTTATACTGATCTAAGTTAGCAGCCGTTATTGTAAATAACGGCTTATCATCACCATAAGGATCAATTCGCTCACCGGTTACCTTAAAACCTTTCGGTGCCGTTTTTATGCCACCATCCCATGCTGGAATAGTCCCTGCAGCGTTACCCGCTGTTTCCGCGCCAACCGGCGTCAAACTATCTCCCAGTTTTGCAGCTTGATCTGGGGAGACAGCAGCCGTTACTGCACCCGCTAACAATGTCATTACCAAACCACTTCCTATCAACCACTGTCGACTAATAGAAGCTCTCACTTTTTGTTGAGTTATCTTATTCATAATACACCTTTCCTAACTCCGCTCTGCGGTTAAAAGGACATCCCGAAGTTAATAGAAATAAAATCACGGTCATTGGTGTCGTGGAAGTCGCCACCAAAGAAGCTGTTATAAGAGATACCACCTGTGTACTTGCTCAAATAATCTGCATTTAAACTAAGACCCAGTGCTTTACGCCCTTCTCGAAAATTAGCATTAGGCGAAAAACCACTTACATCATGAGACCAAGCTATTGTTGGCTTTAAATTAATACCATAGAGTGCATTAGGGTAATCAAATACGGCTCGCGCACGATAACCCCAAGAGGTTGAGGTCACATAACCATCACTGCCTTTTTCGGCTCCTCCAAATACAGGTGAACGGCCATATGCTCGTTCAGACGCATCAGGAAGGTCATGCACATAATTAGCACCGGCCTCACCTATTAAAGTTACTCGGCTGGCTCCCGCTACTTGATCAAGAAATTTAACCACCGTCACTTGTGCCTGAGACACACCTACCGTGTCATGGCCATTAACCCGCCCCGGTGCAGCAGCATTAAACGTTGATGAGTAGGTTGTTGGCACACCAAACCCTGCCCGTAAAATATCAATCGTATTAACTTGCAACGGCTGATCCGGACGATAGCTGTATTCACCCGATACAGACCACGTTCCGACATTAGTGTTAAAACTCACTCCGTATTGAGATACATCTTCTGGATAATCAATGAAGTACCCCCCTAACCCACCAGAGACCGTCTTAATTGGCGCAATAATAGGTATACGGCTATGGAGGTTTTGGTAGTAAATACCAAACTCTGTTTCGTTAAGCTCTTCGGAAACATAGCGTAGTGCCACCCCATATTGACCATTAGAATCTGGCTCTCTATTTCCAAATCGTGGGAGTGAAGCCGCAGGTACTGCTAACTGTGTTTTATCTGGCAATGCCACGCTTAATGTACCGACATTACACCCTGCCGCTACGATATCCGCATTGGAGAAGTAAGTACCGCAGCCATCAATAACAAATGGCTGCCAATCTAATTGATAGAAAGCTTCAACACTAAGAGCATCACTAACACCAAGGTTTCCATACAATAAGCTCACAGGTAGCAAGCCTTCTTTTACTTCGGCACCCGGCCTTCTGAACGCTGAAACATCAATAGGGTTAATAGAGTTGACACCGTTTTGGATAAAGGTACTTTCCCCCCAACTGACCACTTGACGACCTAAGCGTAAGTCAAGCGGCATATCACCCAACTCTAGATTTCCATACACAAAGGCATCCAGCAGCTCTATTCCCGAGAACTTAGCAAAATCAGCAAAGCCCGAATCGTCTAATTCTGCACCCGCGGTATAACCATTAGGCGAATGACCATGAGGTTTACCATTATTGGCCAACTCATAGTCATACCAATATTTACCGCGAAAGAAAGCACCGTAATTTTGATAGGTCAGTTCAAGATCATGTATGCCTTTAAAGATTTTCGAAAAAGCATCACCTTTCTTGAAGTTAAGGTTCCCATCATCCGTCACACTGGAAGAGCCCGTCGCACCCGCCACATTACCCGGGCTAATTAAAGCCTTATCGGGATCTTCGGCACGCCAACTCGCCCCAATGGACAGCTGAGACGAAAAATTACCCTCCACTTCACCTAAATTGAATTCCACCGCATGCGTTGGGTTTATCACCAAGCCAGCCAATAAACCGGCCTGTGCTCCTTTTACCAATGCAGCGCGATAGCCCTTATTTATTCTTATCATCGGGTCAACCTCGCATTAAAAGTTTAAAGCGTTTAACGATCCAACAGACTTCACAGTTTTAACCGTAAAGAGATCTGTTGCTTTATGTTTTAACTCCGAGGACTCCCTTTCAACAATGATAAGAACGCTCAATCCAATCAACAAAAAGCATCAACACGCCCTCTAGCCCCCATACAGCGGGCCCTTTCAACATGTCATATTATTTAACACCAGCGACTCTGACACTTTTCGCCAATTATTTTGAGCTATGTGGCCATCCCTTTCTAAAGACTTAAGATCTAGTCTGTAAGTAACACTAAACCTCATAAATAAAAATTACAGAGGCCGGCTATGGTTATTTCAACTTCACCAAAACAAGGTGCTCTTCGCGCTCTTTATTTGTCACGAAGAACATCACTCACGCTAGGCAGCCTCATTTTAGGCTGCATATTGGCGACTCACAGCTTGGCACGCGACGCTACAAAAGATCGGCTTTGGATGCCACCATTAACAAGCCAGATTGCCCAACAGTCCCTCATGTTAGATATCACACAAGCGGGAGACCGTCTGGTTGCTGTAGGCGATCGGGGTTATATATTATTTTCTGATGATCTTGGAGAAACATGGCAACAGGCTAATAGCCCAAGTAGTTCAACCCTAACAGCCATCACTTTTGCAAATAACAAACAAGGGTGGACAATAGGCCACGATGGCATAGTCCTGACCAGTAACGATGGCGGAACAAACTGGAAAAAGCAGCTCGATGGTAACCAAATCAATGAGATACTCCTGATCAGTGCGCAAATTAATTTTTTAAAAGCCCAAGAATTAGCTAAAGACACAACTAAGAACGCCGATCCAGAAATCGATACTTCGCTCATACTTGAAGAAGCCGAAATATCTTTAGAAGATCTTCAAATAGCCCAAGAAGAGGGCCCCACAACCCCCTTACTGGACCTTTGGTTTAAGGATGCTAACTATGGCATTATTGTAGGTGCTTACGGCACACTCCTTATCACCGAAGACGCTGGGGAAAACTGGTCTACTCCGACTGCGCCTCCTATCAACCCAGATCGTTTCCACCTAAATGCAATTACCTATGTCGGCAATAACACACTGATATTAGCAGGCGAAGCCGGCAGCTTGTATCGCTCACAAGACAATGGCCAACACTGGGAAACTATCGAATCCCCTTATAATGGCTCCTTTTTTGGCGTTGCCCAGCAACCGGACAGATCGATTATTTTATTTGGTCTTCGCGGCAACACTTTTGTTTCAAATGACCAAGGCATGAGTTGGAAAACACAAAAATCAAATACACAGGCCTCGTTATTTGCCAGCACACAATTACCTAACGGGACAACACTATTAGGCGCCGCAAATGGCCAACTCATTTCCAGCCAAGGTAACCATCAGCCTCTTAGCATACTAAAACAAAAAGAATCTCGGCCAATCAGCGCGATGATCGCAATGCAAAACCAGCTATTTATCGTGGGAGCTGGAGGTATCAGCACTCAGCAATTACCGCACGATACAAACGTTGTTGCAGCTACAAAAACACTCTATAAACTAGAACAGGAGGCGTTGTAATGAAACATGAATGCACCTCAGCCGAGCATCACATTTTACACCCTCTAGAGGATTCCGAACCCGTTTTAGAGCGCGCTGTTTTCCGCTTTCGTCCAGCACTCATTTTCCTTTTTATCATGGCAACCCTGTTTCTTGGCTACAAAGCGATAGACCTTCGCCCTGACGCCAGTTTTGAGAAAATGATCCCAACCTTTCACCCCTATATAGCCAACTATCTTGAACATAAAGAAGACTTATCAGGCCTAGGTAACGCTGTACGTATTTCGATTGAATCCACCAACGGCGATATTTTTAATGCGGATTTTCTTGAAACCCTCAAAAAAATCAATGATGAAGTGTTCTTTATTTCAGGTGTTGACCGCTCTGGCCTAAAATCTATCTGGACACCCAATGTTCGCTGGTCAGAAGTTACCGAAGAGGGCCTCGCCGGAGGTGCTGTTATTCCTGACGGTTATGATGGATCAGAAGCATCTCTGAGCAAACTACGCGTGAATATTACGAAGTCAGGCCAAGTGGGGACATTGATCTCCAATAACTATAAGTCTGCACTGGTTTACGCACCTCTTTATGATACAGACCCACAAACCGGTGAGCGCTTAGACTACCAAGCTTTTTCACGCAACTTAGAACAGCTCATTCGTGATAAATACGAAACTGACCATGTGAAAATCCACATCACCGGCTTTGCAAAAGTCGTAGGGGATTTAATTGATGGAGCCAGCCAAGTTATTATTTTCTTTATTCTGGCCATTGGTATTACCTTAGTCCTTATTTACCTTTATTCACGCTGTATAAAAAGCACCTTAGTGCCGCTAGCCTGCTCAATCATTGCGGTAATTTGGCAACTAGGCTTACTCAGAACCTTTGGTTACGGCTTAGACCCTTATTCAATGCTGGTACCATTTTTGGTATTCGCTATCGCGGTATCTCATGGGGTACAGGTTATCAACGCCATTGGCATAAACGCTTCTGAAGGTAATAGCCCTGAGGTTGCTGCACGTAAAGCGTTTCGTGTCCTTTACATTCCGGGGTTAACAGCACTAATCAGTGATGGCATCGGCTTTATCACTCTAATGGTCATTAAGATTGAGGTAATCCAAGATTTAGCAGTAGCCGCCAGTTTAGGCGTTGCCGCTATCATCTTAACTAATCTCGTATTGCTGCCCATTCTGATGTCTTATTTGGGGGTAAGCCAAAAAGGCATAAAGCACTTAAACAAACCAGCCACGGGCTTTTCGGTATGGTCTATATTTGTAAAATTCACACAACCAAAAATAGCACTTATCACCATTACATTAGCGGTCACAACGCTAGGCTTATCAGTCTATGAAAGCCGCAACCTTAAAGTCGGCGATTTGGATGCCGGTGCACCAGAGCTTCGTCAAGACTCGCGCTACAATCTTGATAATAAATTCATGGTGGATAACTACTCATCAAGCACCGATATTTTTGTCACCTTAGTTAAAACATCTGACAATGAGTGCATTACCTTTGAAACGCTCGATACCGTCGATCGCTTTCAATGGAGAATGCAACAAATCGAAGGAGTACAAACCACTCGTTCGGTTGTGAACGCTGCAAAAAGAGGCATTGTCGGTCTTAACGAAGGTAATCTGAAATGGGCTACTCTCTCACGAAACCAGTTTGTACTTAACGCTGCGACCAGTGGCAAGCATGTACCGCCTGGCATGATCAACGGAGCTTGTAACCTTATTCCAGTGGTTGTTTATTTGAACGACCACCGAGCAGAAACCCTCAACCGAGTGGTGGCTGAAGTAGAAAGCTTTGCCGCTGAAAACAACCACGAAGGACTTAAATTCTTAATGGCAGCCGGTAATGCAGGGATTGAAGCCGCCACCAACATCGTAATAGATAAATCTCAATATGAGATGCTGATGTGGGTATATGGCGTCGTCAGCTTACTCTGCTTACTTACCTTTCGTTCGCTGCGTACTGTTATCTGTATTATTACACCCTTGGCGTTAACTTCCGCCTTATGCCAAGCCCTCATGACTCACTTAGGCATTGGTGTAAAAGTCGCCACTCTACCTGTTATAGCATTAGGTGTGGGTATCGGTGTGGATTACGGTATCTACATTTATACCAAGCTAGAAACCTATTTAAAAAGTGGCCAATCGTTAGAAGAAGCGTACCTCAACACTCTTAAAACAACCGGTAAAGCGGTGGCCTTTACAGGTTTAACTTTAGCGATTGGTGTAGGTACCTGGGCATGGTCCCCTATTAAGTTCCAGGCCGACATGGGTATTTTGCTTACCTTTATGTTTATTCTAAATATGTTGGGTGCTCTTATTTTGCTGCCGGCACTGGCCCGCTGGTTAATTCGTGTCGAGCCCAAGGCTCCGAGCATTTCAACGGCCATCAGTACCATATAAATAAAGGCAAACTTCTTTAACCTCCTTGCCGTGTTGACAGCCTGTCACACGGCTTGCGAGCCCCTCCTTCTGCTGTTATAACTGAGATAATTACTTGATTTGGAAAATGTCTATGGGGCAATCGGAGCGTTTTACTGCATCCTGTCACTTCGTACGAGTGCTACTGCAACAGGCTGAATCAAAAGGGATTAGCTCTCAAATGCTACTGGACAGCGCAGGGCTCACACCGGAACTAGTCGAAGGAGCACAAGCACGCTTAACTACAGAAAAGCTCGCAAAAATCGTTCAACTTATGTGGTCAAACCTTAACGATGAGACCATGGGGTTTTACCCTAGCCCAACAAAACTAGGGACTTTCCAAATGATGGGCCAACTCAGCATTAATTCACCCTCATTATATAAAGCGCTTAAACGTGCGACCCGTTTTTACTCTTTAGTCACTGATGACTACAGCTTTCGTTTAGTACGAAAGGGTGATGAGTGCACCTTTATCTATACACCGAAAGACAATGAGGCTGACAAAGAGCATCTCATCATCGAGTTTACCCTCATTGTATGGCACCGCTTTGCCAGCTGGTTAGTTGGTAAACATATCCCCCTGAGTAGCACGAGTTTTAGCTATCCAAGTCCTGCTCATGTGGATGAATATAAATTCATGTACCCTAGCCCCCATAAGTTTAACCAAGACCAAAATAGCTTTAGCTTTAGCAGCCAATATTTAAACCTACCCATCATTCAAAACGAAGAAAGTTTACACGCGTTTATTAATCGCTCACCGGTTGATATCTTTTTGAAGCCCAGAAACGATGAAAGTTTTAGCACACGCATCCGCCTTTATATTGAGCCTTTAGTCTTTGATGGCTTTCCCGACTTTGACACCGTTGCAGAAAAACTCTGCATGGCCAACCAAACACTACGACGTAAGCTTAAAGCAGAAGGCACTTCTTACCAGCAAATAAAAGATCTGGTTCGACGAGATATCGCCATCTATCACCTTACCCAGCAGTCCCTCAGTATTTCTGAAATCTCATGTTTGGTAGGTTTTACCGAACCCGGGGCCTTTATCCGTGCTTTTAAAAATTGGACCGGGGTAACCCCTGGTGATTATCGAAAAGAAAGCTGAGGTAATACCTTCCTGCCACGACTCCCCTTCACTACAAAGTCGATTGCAACGGTTAGAGCTGATTAGGCAAACTCTAAAAGATGAACTACCAAAATGAGTAAACCCAGCTTTATGAACACGGCACTAAGGTACTAACGTTCCTCAGCACTCTGTTTTTGTTTATAACTGCTAAGGGCTTGCTCTATTCGTGTATCTTGAGGAAAGCGCCGCTTCAACACAGTTAATAATTCGATTGCTTCTTGAATATTTCCACTGGCTTCTAAAGCTACGGCAGCAACGAACCCGTACTGCATATTATGTGGGGCAAGCACGGAGGCCTGTTTCAACGTGCTGGCTGCACTTTGATAATCTTTTTGACGTACTTTTAATAAACCTAAGGCGTAGTACAAAGCGCCATCGTTTGGTGAATTTATTATTGCTGAGTTTAATAAAGGCAGAGCCTCTAAATCTTTATCTTGTCGGCGATAAAGTTCAGCTAAGTTAACCATCGCAGGAACAAACTGTGCGTTATATTCAAGCGCTTTTTTATAATGGATTTCCGCTTGTCGATACTCTTTTTTTGCGCTTTTTAAATTACCATATCTGAGTTGCCCATCAGGCGTGTCGGCATGTAAACCTAGCCAAGCACTGTACTCTTGGCCCACTGCTTCATATTGCTTACGGCTAGGCTTAGGGAGCTGGGAGGCCTCAAGCTCAAACAATAATTGATAGGCCATGAATCTAACAGCGGCAACTTCATCATAGAGCGACTCTACGGCTGTTGCGACCTTGTAACGCAAAGGATAACTTTGCAGTGCCATTAACGCCGCACGGCGAACTAATGGGTCAGGATTAGCACGCTGCGCTTCTATCACTTTTAGTGTTCCAGCCTCCACAAAAGCCCCTAATCGACTCAATGCACTCGCTTTTACTATCGCAGGCACAGGACCTTGCAGTAATGAGGTTAACAACGCTTGTGAGTTTTCTGTCTCCTCTGCTAGCGCCACTAAAATATCCGAATAATGCTCGGGTTGTGTTTTCCCTTTTTCCTTTAACCAGCGTGCAAGCACATCAGCAGCCCATGCTGGACTTTTATCATCATGACATTGGTTACAGGCATTTGGCACACCTGTTTTTTGGCTAAGGTCAGGTCTTGGAATACGCAAACTATGATCTCGGCGAGGATCTATTTGCATATAGGTCGTAGCTGGCATGTGGCAGTTAACGCACTGCGCACCTGTTGAACCTTGTTGATGACGCGAATGTTGCGGTTGATCAAACACCGCGGTGGCATGGCACTGGCTACACAGCTGATTTCCTTGTGCTTTTAAGGCTAAACTGTGAGGTTCATGGCAGTTACTGCACTCCACACCTTTCGCATACATTTTACTTTGCAAAAACGAACCATATACAAAGACCTCGTCGTTAATTTGCCCATCCGCGTGGTACAAAGGAGGCTCCAATAGCCGTAACTGGTAGGCATCTTCAAGGCGCGAGCTGCTCTCTTCGTTTAACAATGTTCTGCGCGCATGGCAGCCTGCACATTGCTCTAGCTGCTCAAGGTTACTTTCACCTTTGTTAATGGCGGTGTTTTGCGTTCCTACTTGCCACTGACTTTGGCTTTTTAGCCATCGCGTTAGCGCAAATTGAGTGCTAATTTGTTGCGTAGTTTGAGATGCTTGTGCCCATGTTTGGTGTTGCTTTCCCGGTCCATGGCAGGCCTCGCAAGCCACGTTTACCTCGGCCCAGCTTGAAGTATAGGTTTCGGTACGCGGATCAAAATTTTTCTTGAAATTTGTAGAATGACAATGCGCACATCGGCTGTTCCAACGCTGATATGGTCCTGTCCAGTGCAGCGGGCTATCGTATAGTAGGGGCTTTTCAGGGAAGAGATGAAACCACTTTTGTCCGCCCTCTTCAAGCGTACGGCTATCCCAAGCGATATTCAAAATTTGGTAGCGCCCTTTCGGAAAACTCACCAAATACTGCTGTAATGGATAGGTCCCAAAGGTATAAATAACCTCATAATGCGCTTGTTCGCCACTTTCATTCTGGGTTTCTAACCAAAAGGATTCCCCTTTTTTATAGAATTTTGTTATCCGCCCAAAGTATTCAAATGAGGCGTCGTTAAAGTCACCTTTAACACTTTCGTGACTTGCCTCGCGCATAGACCAAGCATGATCAGAGGTTTGCCACGCATTATATTCAGCTGCATGGCAACCTTTGCAAGTGAGTGAGCCGATATATCGTTCATTTTCATGAGCGGTGGCCCATGCAGTCGCGTTTGTGAGAACCCCAATTAAAAGCCCCAAGCAGACACACAACTGAAGCAGCGCAATACGTGAAACATGGTTTAAAAAGCGCCTACTCATCGGCCTCAATCCTTTATGTAAAGTGGTGGCAAAGCATGGTTATCTTTAAGGTCGCTTTGACCCGCTCGGATTTTTATCTCTTTATTAATTTGTCGCGTTAAAGATCGAAAATCAACTGCGGGCATACAGTTTTTGTTATTCGGTTTGGCATACTGAGCGAATATAACCTGGGCTAAAACATCAGGCTTAGCTACTGACCTTCTTGTGAAATTATTAGCTATAACCGTGCGAGAGCTTGGCTGGGCACCTAACCATACATAAAAGTTTTTAATGATCTCAGCCAAGCTCTGTTGCTTAATTGCTCGTTTGATTTGTGCTCTAAGAGCTCTCTCACTATGTACTTTTTTTTGTACTAATAAGCTTGCTCTTTGATTGCGTTTTTTAAACCAAAGCAAGCTTCCTAAAAGTAAACAAATAAATAACCCAGCGCCAATTAACATATTAAACCTGCCCCATAAAGACCACTTATCAAGTGCTGCTGAACTATACCCAGCGCTCGGCAAAACCTGCAATGTTTTTGCAGGCAAGCTAGCCACATGCCATGCGTTATCGGTGGCGTTCCACCAACGTATATTCAAGGCGGGTAAAGTTACCTCTCCAGACTCGGATAACAGATAGGTGTACTGCTCTTTTCGATGGCCTATAAACCCTTCCCGATCAGATTGGTCAAATAGCTTCGGTTCGCTTTGATAAACACCATACTTCTGCGACGTTAGTCGCTCGCTATATAAGTCGGGGAACAGACTCCCTGGTACATTGTGGCTACTAACATGAACATCCCTCGTTATACCGCTGCCGCTTAATAAATCGCCTTGTGGATAATGATACGCCTCCGTAAGTTTTACCTTATCAGTCACCAAAATTAAGCTATTAATCGCGGCATTAGGTATAACATCAGTCTGGAAAACGATAGATGAACTCTCCAATGATTGTCCGTGGCTACTCCCTGCTGGCCAAGCTAATACATTAAAGGGAGGGATCACAACCAATCCAGCGTATTGTGGATAAAGCCAGTATTCATAACGCTGGGCGGTAAACTGTTGTCCACCTCGTTTCAGCGTAAAGTTGGTAGCAAATGAATGGGGTTGTATCACAACAACATTAGGTATCTTTAATACTGGTAACTGCGGAGCGCGACTAAACCAAGTGGGTGTTAAGATATCCACCTGAAGAACTTGTAGCTCCCCTTGATAAGTACTGATGCCTTTACTTAGAGTGACTTCTAAAAGCACCTGCTTATTCGCGCCAATGGCTAATTCATTAACAAAAACATATAAGATAAAGTACCGAAAAAAGGACATAATAGTGTTCACTACTGCTCTCCCTTTATTTGCTCGCGCTGCCATTGGTAGGCAAATTTCAGGCGCAAAAAATCTGCCGGATCAACATTCAATCGCTTAAGCCAAAGTTGCTCTATTTGGTCTTTACTCAACCCGCCGTAAATATCATCTGGCTGAAACTCTTCTGCTTTCTTCGCTTGCTCTTTATCAAGATCAAACACTAATTTATCGGCTTCCAGTCTCGCCTTCTCACCTGCTTTGCGCTCTTGGTCCGATTGAGGCTTATGTGCCAACACCAGCACCAAAGCAAGATTTTCTTGCGCTTGATGCCAATCAGGCTTTAATACTAACGCTTTTCGATAGGCCAAAGCAGACACCTCATAGTACGCCATTTGTGCTAAGGCATTACCTTGATTATAGAAACCATCGGCGCTATTCATACGTCCATAGATCATAGCTGCACGTTCATATTGCCCCGCAGCGTAGTGTGATGCCGCACGCCAGTCTCTGCTGTTAAAACGACTCGCAGATGTTAAAAACTCTTGTTTCTCATAATAATAAGCGCCTTGCTGGTCGGCTGTACCTACTAAATTGAGGCCTAACGGAGCTCCCTCAGCCAGCCATAATAGCGCCAACACAAGGAGGCATACTCCCCAATATTTTTGCATCGGTTTTAGCTTCACCATCTTAGAAGCACTCCGCGCCTAAACCAAAATAAGCAAAGCATTGCCATGGGGTATACGGCGTAATAACCCAGATCGATGCCCTCTTGCGCAGAGCCCTGAGTACGCTTTTGCACTGCAACCTTTGATCTTGAGTGTTGTGCCAAACTTGGTAATGCACTATTAGGTAAGTAAATACGCGCCATACGCATGCCCACCGGTGCTTCTATATTTTGCGGAGCGTCACCAACCAGCCAGATATCAATGGGGTGTGTAATAGTCGGATTTAAGGTTATGAACGATGACCAGTTAGGGTGGAATGGAGTGATCAGCAGCTGAGTGCCTTGCCCTTTGGGCAATATTTCTTCCCCCTGAAGCAGAGCTTTTTCTGGCTGCCATCCCTCTACAGGCATAATGCTAGGGTTTAAATGTTTTACATACCAAATAAGGCTATTGGTATCATTAGTAAGCGGTAATACCCAGTGAGTGCTACCTGCAAAGACTTGAATCGCGACAAGTGTACCGCGATTTTTTTCAAGCAATTCAATTGTTTTAAACTTAATAAGCGATAGCCAAACAGGCTCGTTCTTTGCCTGCTGACTCTCACTCAAACCCTCAGAAGAAAGAGATAAACTAATGACCAGCGGAGCTCTCTCTCTGTGGATTCTTTCACTCGCCCCCCATTGGGGACCAGCTAACGCGACGCTCCAACACAATAGCGTAAAGAAAGCTAACCAAGAGAGGTTTAGCTTTTGCGGAGATTTTTGCTGTACTCGCAATGCTTGCAACAAAGATGGCGCGATAAAGCGTTGCCACTGTGACGCATCGATACTCTGTTTACGCTGCCACAGAATCAATACTAATCCGGGTAGCATCGCCCATAACCACAACGGCCTTTGCCAGTCGAGCCCTGTAAGCATATCCACGTCTAGAGCTAACCACTCATTCATTGTGTACTCCAGCGCTGTAGCGCTAGCCAAGAATGAGTCAATAAGGTCACAAACAGCGCCAACGCTAATGGCCAGTGATATAAAGCCAGAAAAGGTTGGTAGCTGCTGAGCTTTTGGTTATCGGGTTCTAACTCTTCAATTTTCCCCATAAGCGTGCCAAGCTCGTTCCGGCTATCGGCTTGAAAAGCCTCTCCTTGCGTGAGTTGCGCTATCTGCTTTAACAGACCAAGATCTAGTGCAGGCTCGCCTAAAGTTTCAGGATTGCCAATCGCAATGGTATATACCTTTATATCCGCTCTTTTTGCAAACTCTGCGGCCTCTAATGGAGAGACTTTACTACCTGAATCATTTCCGTCTGTGAACAACAGCAGGGCTTTTTGCTCTGTTTGGCTACTTTTAAAGTGCTTCACCGCTAAACCAATTGCATCACCTAACATAGTTTTAGGGCCGGCCATAGGCACTTGGCTTTCATTTAATAGTTGGATAAATATTTGTTTATCCTGACTAAAAGGTACTTGTAAATAAGGCGCGCTACCAAACAAAATAAGCCCAAACCGATCACTTTCTCTGCTCATAACTAGGTGCTTCAAGAGTGTTTTCAAGACATCTAAACGACTCACCGGCGTTCCTTGTACTGAAACCATATCTTCAGTCGCCATACTGCCCGATATATCTACAGCAATCATCAAGTCCCTTGTGGGTTCTGTAAATTTGACCACATCTAAAAGCCACACAGGTCGCGCCATCGAAAAAACAACCATTATCCAAATAAACCCCATCAACCAACGTTGAATAGGTCGACGTTGATGCACAGAAACCACTTGAAGAGGTAAGCCAGATGCATCCGATAAACGCTGTGTGAAAGGGGCATGTATCGCATCAATATCAGCAGCATGCGGCTGAAAAAATGATTTCACTAACCAAGGAAGAGGCAACAGCAATAAAGCCCACGCAAACGTCAGTTCAAACATCGCTATCAGCCCTCTTATGTTCATTCTTTGGGGCTGTATTATGCTCAATGATCCACATTCGGATAGCCGTGATCAGCCAAGCCATATCATCATTTGTCATCAATACTATTTGGCTAGGAGGGGCATAAGCTAAACGCTTTAGCATTTCACACATCCTGTATTGAGAATGCCTATTATTCTTTGAAGCATCTGAATTTTTCCAGATCTCTTTATCTGCTATAACGTCGCTGGCCGGCAATCCAGCACACACGCATACTCGCTTAACCAAAACTGGAAGTTGCCTAATTGCTGCTTCATCAAACTCTCTACTTACAATACGCTTCTCTAACTGAGTGAGCTCTTTGAGTGCTTCCCTTCTATAAGCATTAGCCCGCCAACTGTTAATACGCTTACGCAGCACCGATATGCACCAAAAAATTGCAATCACAACAAGCCACTGCCACATAATACCCACTGGCCAAAAAGCCACAGGCTCAGGAAGCTGTATGGGGTTAAGGGTATCTAACCAAGGGTTTTGGTATACATCAGTCGCTTTCATGAGCGAAACCTTCGCTCGGAAGGTGTCATACCAGTGAAGACCTGTTCACGTAAAGTCAGTGCGGTAGTCAGTTCCAGAAATGAGGTATTGGGGGCAAGAATTAATGATTGAATACGTTGTTTTGCAGACAAAAACTGCTCAGCGTATTTATTCCTTAGCTCGCGGGAATGGGTATTTAACTCAATAAACTGGCCTGCTTGGCTAAAGCTCCATCGGTGGCAAGCAGGCATACTCTCTTCAAGTGGATCAGTGACCATTAACATTCGTAGATTGTTTTTCTGAAGCAGCGGGTTAAGATAATCAGACCTTAGCCCCGAAAGTCCCTCTAGATCGCTGATAATCCAAATATCTTCTGCGCCACAAGCCAAACGCCCTAGCTTATTAACCGCGTCATTAAGGCTGTCGCCATTGACAGAATTTGTTGCACTCAATGCATGGTTAAGCTGCTCTACTTTTTTCAGTACGCTTAGTAAATTTCTTTCACTACGCTGAGGCTTATATAAACCGGTACTTTCTGAACATAAAAAAGCCCCAACCCTGTCCCCAGCCTTAAGCGTTTGCCACGCGACTAGAGCAAACAGTTCTGCTGCCAATACCGATTTCATCTGCCGTTGGGAGCCAAAAAAAAGACTAGACCTCTGATCAAGCACAATATAAGTGGGTTTTTCTCGCTCTTCAGTGAACACACGGATATGTGGCTGACCGGTACGCTTTGTTGTTTTCCAGTCTAATAGGCGGATATCATCTCCTGGCTGATAATGCCTTAACTCTTCAAACATCAGACCACGGCCACGTCGATGAGTATTCATCTGGCCTGGTTGTTGCTGGTTAGCCATCAAGTTTATTAGGGGATAAGAAAACTTGGTTTGGCTTTTCAATAAGAGGAGTTCAGGCAAACTAACATAAATGCCTTGCGTATTTGAATGAGGTATACAATCTGAAGTAAGCGCCATATGTGTTACCTCCGGCACAATAACTATACAACAGGCACCAGTGAAACCAATTTAGCAATCACTTGATCTGCATCGACATTGTTAGCTTGAGCTTCGTAACTAAGAATAAGTCGGTGGCGTAGTACATCGGTCACCACCGCTCGAACGTCGTCAGGCTCTACGTAATCACGCCCTTGAAGCCACGCATGAGCGCGCGAGCAACGATCCAAAGCAATGCTCGCTCTAGAACTCGCCCCTACTTCAATCTGGTTGGCCAGCTCTTCACTATAACGGCTTGGTTTTCGGCTCGTCATGATCAAAGCAATAATGTAATCATCAATGGCCGAAGACATATAGATTTGGCTAATTTTCTCTCGTGCAGCAAAAATTTTCTGCTGTGAGATTGTCTCGACTACATGACCGCTACCCCCCTCCTCCTGACGCATCAAATGCATGATCTCCCGCTCAGCATCATCATTTGGAAAAGCCATTCTGACTTTCATCAAAAAACGATCTATTTGTGCCTCAGGAAGAGGGTAAGTGCCTTCTTGCTCTATCGGATTTTGTGTCGCTAACACCATAAAAAGCTGCGGTAGTTTATGAGTGCACCCAGCCACCGTAACTTGCCTTTCCTCCATAGATTCTAATAAAGCAGCCTGAACTTTAGCTGGTGCACGGTTAATTTCATCTGCTAAAACAAGGTTATTAAAAAGAGGGCCCGGCTGAAAAACCAATTCATCGCGCCCTTTTTCATGATGATAAACCTCAGTACCGGTCACATCGCTAGGAAGCAAGTCCGGTGTAAACTGGATACGACCTAAGGAAGCATCAAGCTGTTGAGCAAGTGATTTAATGACCCGTGTTTTTGCTGTTCCTGGTAAACCTTCGACCAATAAATTCCCATCGCATAACAAGCTAATAAGAACTCTTTCAATAACTAAATCTTGACCAAGAACCTGTCGACACAGCTGTTTCTTAAGATGCTGAACGGCATCAAAAGGACGCATACTTTCATCGATGTCAGTCTTTTCAAAGTCCATGGTCAACCCTTGAATGCTTTTATCTCAAAGATATTTCTCTTAGCCATTATTTAGCTTCTCATAATACGATTCTGAAAAACGCATAGGGCTAAGAGACATTTTATTTATCGTACTGCATAAATTTTTCAACGATTTGATCAACACTAAAACTAGCCGGGCGCTGACGAGGAGGGTACTCTTTAAAGGTTGATAAGAAGCCAGCTGTTGTTGCCTGCGCCTTATATAAGTACGGAAGACGGTCAGCAAACCAACGCTCGTAACAGCAAGACTCAATATCGGCTCTTTCAAACGGATCACGTCGCAAATTAAATATTTTAGGTAAACGCAGTGGAATTAAAGGGTCTCGCCACACTTCTAAGCCGTGCGCACGCTGCTCAGAGAACATCACTTTCCAATCGCCCATACGTACCGCTGACAACTTTCCATCATCGGTAAAGTAAAAGAACTCTTCGCGGGCTCCCTTCTCCGACTCACCTGTTAAATACGGCAACTGGTTATAGCCATCCAAATGTACTTTAAAGTTTTTTGTACCTGCCGTATGACCTTCTTTTAATTTTTCTTTAATCTTTGGTTCACCCACTGCTGCCATTAAAGTAGGTACCCAATCTTGGTGAGAAATAATTTCGTTTGATACCGCTCCAGGCTTTATATGGTCAGGCCAACGCACCATGGCGGGAACACGGAAACCACCCTCCCATGTTGTGTTTTTCTCACCGCGAAATGGAATGGTTCCGCCATCCGGCCAAGAGAACACTTCTGCTCCATTATCTGTAGAGTAAAAGACAATCGTATTCTCAGTAATACCAAGTTCATCCATTTTACTTAATAGCTGGCCGACTTGATCATCATGTTCAGCCATACCGTCAGCATAAATTCCTTGGCCTGTTTTACCTTCCCATTTTTCACTCAAGCGAGTCCAGACATGCATACGTGTGGCGTTAAACCAAAGGAAGAAGGGTTTTTCTGCTTTATGAGCTTTATCCATAAAACCTAGTGCACCCTCTAAGAACTCGTTATCCACTGTTTCCATACGTTTTTTAGTTAAAGGGCCCGTATCTTCGATACGACCATCGGCGTAGGAGTGAATAACTCCCCGTGGGCCAAAGCGCTTCTTAAAAGCCTCGCCTTTAGGGTAATCTGGATGCTCCGGCTCCTCTTCCGCATTTAAGTGGTAAAGATTGCCATAAAATTCATCAAACCCGTGATTAGTCGGTAAAAACTCATCAAGGTCACCTAAGTGGTTTTTACCAAACTGGCCATTCATATACCCCAGCGGTTTTAACAATTCAGCCAAGGTTGGGTCTTCACCTTTCAATCCACGAGCAGCACCTGGCATGCCTACTTTTGTTAATCCCGTTCGAATAGGATGCTGTCCTGTAATAAATGCCGAACGGCCTGCTGTACAGCTCTGCTCACCGTATGCATCCGTAAAGAGCATTCCTTCATTAGCAATTCGATCAATGTTGGGGGTTTTATACCCCATCATTCCGCGGTTATAAGCACTGATGTTAAACCAGCCGACGTCATCACCCCATATCACTACAATATTAGGCCGCTTAGCGTCTTGGGTAGCTTCTACATTTAAAGAAACACTTATAAGTATGGCTGCTGAGAGGCTCAGCAACCGTTGGGTAACACTCCGGCGTCCTGAGCCCACCGAACGAGAACTATAGATATGATGCATAACCTGACCTTCATTTTGTTTTTGTTATCTAAATGAGCAAAATGATGAGCTAGGTTTGACCTATCTCACCTATGCCATTAGAAGAAGAGGTGATACTTCGATTCTACTGCAGAGCAAAATAACGTCTATTACGGAGCACGCCAAAAGTTTGACCAATCGCACACTCACATGAAATATTAAATAAAAACTAAGGGGGAAAGCGCTTATTCTTTGTTTGATTTTTGTGCGCGATATTGGCCAGGCGCCATGCCTGTCCAGCGCTTAAAAGCTCGACAAAAGGAGCTAAGGTTAGCAAACCCTAACATGTAACATATTTCATTAATCGTAATATGAGATTGCTCTAAATACTGTCTCGCTAAATCACGACGCACATCTTCCACCACCTGGGTGTAATGCGTACCTTCTTGCTGCAGTTTGCGTTGTAAATTACGTAAACTGAGGTTTAAGGATTTTGCGACTTTCTCTTGAGAAGGCTCACCTAGGGGGAGCATTTCAATCACTTTCGCCTGCACTTGCGTAACAATATCATTCCACTCTAAACGAGCGAGGTAATCGATAACAACTTGATCACTTTTCGATGCCAACTCAGCATTTGCAGTTAACAAGGTTCCTTCGAGTACTGTTGAGTCAAACTCAATTATTGTTTGTGCCGCGCCAAACTCAATTGGACAATTAAAAAACGCGTTGAAGGCCGCCATACTTTTTAAATCTGTAGGCTCAGACCTTTCTAAGAACATGGCTTTTGGGGAGAATGCAGCACCACTTAACTCTCTACAGATAGCAACCATTGATGCAATAAACGCATCTAAAGCTTGATCTGCAACTAACTTGTAACCATGTTCATCTTGGTTCACTTGAAAACGAATACTGTACACATCTCCATAACACACCAACTCAAGCGTTCCTGCATTACTCACCATCCGCCCATAATTAACCAGCCGCTGTAGAGCATCCTTTAATGTTTCACTCGCCCAAATAGAGTATCCCAGAGCATGAAAAGTAGTGGGTTTAATATAAGAGGCAACACTAAGCCCAATAGCTTCATTACCTGTTTGAGTCGTAACAATATCCCACAACTGTCCCATCTTTTTAACATCAAATCGGCTGTTTGGATCTGTGGCGTGATGTAGGTCGAGTCCTACCTGGGAAAACAACTCATTGCTATCACACCCGGCGTCATCTAGCGCCCGAGAAATAGCAATAATCCAACCACCAGAAGAGGTTGCTTTTCGCATCATGGGATATGTAATCCGTGTTTATTATTATAGTAGATCCATTTTACTATAACTAAAACATACTCACCTCTCAATGAGTTATCCTAGAACAATGATGACTGATTCGAACGTTATCGCACTCAAAAACACACTGAATCATGGTATGAATACGTACAACCCTTTGCCTGATCTATTACTCTACGTTCAGGCTAAACCCACTACTTGCTTACAATGCCTATATAACAGGCCGTAGTGTTAATGATGAACTAGGCTAATTTAGGATGCATTCGGCGAGCCTCAGGAATCACTTATCAGGAATACTTTGCTGAAAGGATTAGATTGCTAAAAGCTACATATAGAGATTAGATTACGTGAAAAATATAAAGATGGTGCCGGCACCAAGAGTCGAACTCGGGACCTACTGATTACAAGTCAGTTGCTCTACCAGCTGAGCTATACCGGCGTATGATCATAAAAGACCACTTGATCCCAAGCATAGATAATGCGAAGAATCATAAATAAGAACAACTACTTTATACAATTCGTAAGCAGCTGTTTTCATTGTAGAATCTGGTAGGACTAGGCAGATTCGAACTGCCGACCTCTACCATGTCAAGGTAGCGCTCTAACCAACTGAGCTATAGTCCTAAAGTGTGGTGCGTATTATAGTGATGCGGGAGGCGGACGCAAGTGCTTCTTTTCACTTTTCATCTTTTTTTTATACGATCTCATTTTCAATGGCATATTTCGCCAAACCTGCGGCAGTTTGTATATTCAATTTCTGTTTTATATTCTGGCGATGCGTTTCAACCGTACGCACTGAAATATCAAGCTGGCGCGCTATATCTTTATTACTGCCACCTTCTGCTAATAGCTTGAGTACTGTTTCTTCTCGCTTTGTCAGGTTCGGGCGCGAGTCATCTATAACTGCGTGGCGGCGCCCTGAATCAAAATGTTTTACCAGCGTTTCTGATGCACGTGAGCTAAAATAGGTTCCACCTTGGTGCACCACTTCAATCGCTTTTACGAGCTCTTCAGAGGATACATCTTTTAAGACATAACCTGCTGCACCGGACTGAATCAGCTGCAGAATATATTCACGGTTTTCATGCATTGATAATATCAACACTCGAAAATCGGGGAAGCGTATTTTAAGCTCTTTAGTCGCTTCTAAGCCGTTCATTACAGGCATAGAAACATCCATCAAGACAACGTCTGGTATGAGTGCTTCTGCAAGCTCCAATGCTTCAAGACCATTATTTGCTTGCCCGACAACTTCTATACCCTCTTGGCTGGATAAACAAGCATTTATACCATCCAGAACTAAAGGGTGATCATCTACCAGTAAAACCCGTATCATCCTATTCCCCATACATCTTTACACTAAAGGTAGCTTTACCCGCAGTTGAGTGCCTTGACCTACCTCAGAGGTTAGTACAAATTCACCACTTAACAATTCTATTCTGTCATGCATGTTACGTAACCCAATACCTTCTTTAAGCACCGCGCTTTTGATATCAAACCCATCTCCATTATCTTTTAGCGATACCCACACGTACTTTCCTTGTACCCATGTCTTCAAACGCACTTCATCTGCACCGGAGTGTTTATCTATATTACACAGCGCTTCCTGAATAACTCTGTACAAAGTGATCTCTATATCATCAGGCAAGCGCGTTTTCGGGAAGTCCAAGTCCGTTTCTACCATAATCCCTGTTCGTGATTCATACTCATCGAGTAAGCTTTTAAGCGCTGAGGTTAGTCCCATATCATCAAGCAGGCTGGGGCGCAGATCATGAGAGATCAAACGCACTTCTTGTATCGCTTGATTGAGCACATCCATCCCTTTTGAAAGATCTTGAATGGCACTCTCATCACCCTTTTTTATTTTATTAATACCCAACTCTACTCGGAATTTAACCGAGACCATTAACTGGTTAATACCGTCGTGAAGTTCTCTGGCAAAACGGCGCCGCTGGCTAACTTGGAATTGCACTGATTTATGCGCGAGATGACGCAAACGAGCATCAGCTAACCGACTTTCATGCACGTTAATAGCAATACCTATCATCACGATAATAATTGCCGTTGCTGCCGTGATAACCAACACAGTAAAAAAAGTATTACGTATGTTTAATGTCACTTCTTGCCGGGCTCTGGCTACTTCTTTGGCGATATCATCGACGTATAAACCCGTACCTACCATCCAGCCCCATTCAGGCAACAAAACTACATAACTTAGCTTATCTTCATTGCCACCTTTTGAGGGCTTACGCCATACATAACGATGAAAACCGCCGCCTCTCTTGGCAACGGCAAATAGATCTCGAAAAACGTAGGTGTCATTATCATCTTGAAGGTCGAACAAGTTTTGTCCAACCAACTCAGGTTGCGCTGGATGAACTAAGTTAACGCCATCAGCATCGTAAACAAAAAAGTAACCATCTTCGCCGTAGGTTAAACTATCAAGAATACGTTTTACTTCTTCCTGCGCCTCAAAGTCATGTAGCCAAGATGCATTCAAAACATGATCAATAGAGGTTAACGCTAACCCAACGTAGTTTTGTAATTCACTTCGTTTAGAAGCCAACAAATTTTGTTCAAATGTTTTTATTTCAAGTTCAGAGAGAGATTGCGACTGCTTAACGCTCATCAAAGTGATGATGCCCGTAACCAATAATAGCGGTAATAAAGCCAGCGTAAGTATTTTGAGTTTAAGTGGCATAATGAACGCCTTATGTTTAAAACTCAGCGTATCCTGCCTGACCTTAGATTGTTGTTCCACTTTTGTACCCAGTTTTACGTAGTAATCAGGAGGGGGCCTACGTAGTTACCGCAACATTAACGTCTATAATACGCTGTATTTTAGACTATAGTGCGCTGCTCATCATTCGTTAAGCTGGTGTATTATATTTTGTATTAAAGTTGAATGAAAAATAGCCGATTTACTATGTGTGGTCATTGTTTCAAACGTTTGGTGTCAAACACCAAGCCAATTTTAGCCCACATCTAAGTGCATATAGGTGCATATTATGGCTTCTGATCTAACGCACGGTTACATTCGTCATCCTAATGACATCCCCGCTCAGATCTCACTCTGCTCTAAGAACATCCTTTCTCCAAATACAGCGAGTCACTCCGGAAGGATAGGCATCAGCCTCTCTACTGAGGATTTTTACGCTATCGGCACAGCCCTTGAGATTGAAATTGCCATTAAGGACCCTGCTTTCAAAGCGTCTGGACACGTCGCATGGTGCATCCCTGAAAGAGATGGAAACTTTCGTACCGGGTTAGTGTTTGATGATCCGGCAACCGCTTATGCTGTAAGAATGATTGAGCAGATTTGTCATATCGAGCAATACCGTCAAGAAATAAAGCATGACGAAGGCAGAACATTAAGTAGCGAAGATGCGGCTCACGAATGGATTATAAGATTTGCTAAAGACTTTCCTGAACTAAACTCAGCGGTCCATTCGTAAGCATTACCTGCCTTTCTTTAATAAGCATCAAATAGCGGCATGTTTTAATTGCTCTAGCTGATCTCTGTAATGACCGGCCAGTTCAAATTCAAGATTTTTAGATGCTTCATACATTTTATCCTCTAGTTGACTCATCGCTTTAACCAGCTGCTTGGTAGTCATTGTGCTTGGATCAAACTCAAAATCACCGGCCTTATCTGCCACTTTCTTCGCCGTACGCGCCGCTTTTCGGCCTGGAATGGTAGAAGCACCTTCCATAATATCTGCAACAGATTTAGTAATCCCTTTGGGTGTAATCCCATGTCGCTCATTATGTGCGACTTGCTTCTCACGGCGCCTGTCCGTCTCTGCAATAGCGCGTTCCATCGAGCCTGTAATTCGATCAGCGTAAAGGATTGCACGTCCATTAATGTTACGGGCTGCTCGCCCTATGGTCTGAATCAAAGCAGTATCTGAACGCAAGAAGCCTTCTTTATCAGCATCAAGAATCGTCACCAGCCCAACCTCGGGCATATCAATCCCTTCCCTTAATAAGTTAATACCTACCAACACATCAAATTCACCGATACGCAAATCACGAATAATCTCTACACGCTCAACGGTATCTATATCTGAATGTACATAACGCACCCTAACACCATGTTCTGCTAGATACTCTGTTAAGTCTTCTGCCATGCGTTTAGTTAATACGGTCACAATAACTCTGCAGTTATCGACAACAACCTTGTTTATCTCTTCTAACAGATCATCGACCTGAGTAGAGGCAGGACGTATCTCAACAACGGGGTCTATTAAGCCTGTTGGGCGTACCACTTGCTCGACAATTTGCCCAGCATTTGCCGCTTCATATCTACTTGGAGTAGCAGAAACAAAAATCATTTGCGGTGCTAGGCTTTCCCACTCTTCAAAGCGTAGAGGACGGTTATCTAATGCAGAAGGTAAACGAAATCCATATTCCACGAGAGTCTCTTTACGTGAGCGGTCACCTTTATACATCGCTCCAAGCTGTGGAATAGTGACATGTGACTCATCAATAACCACCAGCGCATTATCAGGCAGATAATCAAACAGAGTAGGTGGCGCTCCACCTGGCTCACGTCCCGATAAATACCGCGAATAGTTTTCAATGCCTGAGCAGTAGCCAAGCTCCATGATCATTTCCATATCGTACATGGTGCGCTGCTCTAAGCGCTGCAGCTCAACCAATTTATCGATCTCTTTTAAAAACGTGAGGCGCTCATGCAGCTCAACTTTTATTTTTTCAACCGCTTCTACTAAGATTTCACGCGGCGTAACGTAATGCGATTTAGGATAAACCGTGGCGCGTGGAACCTTACGCAGCACTTCTCCTGTTAAAGGGTCGAAGTAGCTTAAGTTCTCAACTTCATCATCAAACAGCTCAATACGTAGCGCGTCTCTTTCCGACTCTGCAGGAAAAACGTCAATAACATCACCACGTACGCGATATGTCCCACGGTGTAATTCCACATCATTGCGCTTGTATTGCAGCTCAGCTAAGCGACGCAAAATCTTACGCTGATCAGCCACATCACCGCGATCTAGATGCAACATCATCGATAAATATGATTCGGGATCACCCAGACCATAAATAGAAGATACCGTTGCTACGATAATAACATCGCTACGCTCCAGCAGCGCCTTAGTAGCTGACAAGCGCATCTGCTCAATATGCTCGTTAATCGATGCATCTTTATCTATAAATGTATCTGAAGAAGGGACATAGGCCTCTGGCTGATAGTAGTCGTAGTAAGATACAAAATACTCTACGGCATTATCAGGAAAGAACTCTTTAAACTCACCGTATAACTGTGCCGCCAATGTTTTATTGTGCGCTAAAACAATTGTAGGTCGCTGCACTTCTGAAACTACATTGGCGATCGTAAATGTCTTACCAGAACCAGTCACACCTAACAGGGTTTGTGCAGCCAATCCGTCATTGATCCCTTGTACAAGCCCTTTAATGGCTTCTGGCTGATCGCCAGCGGGTGAAAAAGGTGAGTTAACTTTGAAACGTTCTTTCATAATACCCTGCTATCTGTTGATCGCGTGCGCCAAAGAATCGAACGCGCTAGTATACCCACTCAAATCCTTAACGTCTTGGTTATTGGATCTATAACAAACACCCCTTCTCAGCATCCCTCACGGATCATTATCTTTTCTAAATTAAAACCTGAGGATTTTTACGACTAAATATTAGGTTTTTTGATGTTTTGCATATGCCTAATCCTGTATAATTTTTCCGCTTTATTTAGCGACTTTCCTTAATTTTTTCATAGAGGACTATGAATTGGACGTCCAACTTTCAGATCGTGTTAACAGCATTAAACCTTCTCCTACATTAGCTGTAACCAACCGTGCAGCTGAACTGCGCGCTGCAGGCAAAGATATTATTGGCCTAGGCGCTGGCGAGCCGGATTTCGACACTCCCGAGCATATTAAAGATGCTGCTATTGAAGCCCTCCATAATGGCTTCACTAAGTACACGGCTGTTGATGGTACACCAAGTCTGAAAAATGCAATTATTAACAAGTTTAAGAATGATAATGGCTTAAACTATGAAGCTAATCAGATCTTGGTTTCTTGCGGTGGAAAACAAAGCTTCTTCAACCTGTCTCTAGCACTACTCAACGACGGTGATGAAGTTATTATCCCTGCACCATACTGGGTTTCATACCCTGACATGGTACTGGTTGCTAACGGTAAACCCGTCGTCATTACTACGACTCAAGCGCAGCGCTTCAAAATCACGGCAGCTCAGCTGGAAGAAGCGATTACTCATCGCACCCGTCTAGTCGTATTAAACAGCCCATCTAACCCAACAGGGGTTGCGTATACGCTGGAAGAACTAAAAGAGCTTGGCGAAGTACTTAAACGATTCCCTAACATACTCGTTGCTACTGACGATATGTATGAGCATATTCGTTTTAACGACTTACCATTTTGCAACATTCTAAATGCTTGCCCAGAGCTTTATGACCGCACCATCGTGCTAAACGGTGTTTCAAAAGCTTATTCGATGACTGGCTGGCGTATTGGTTATGCGGCAGGTCCAGCTAAACTGATAGGCGCCATGAAAAAAGTGCAATCACAAAGCACATCCAACCCATCATCTATCTCCCAAGTAGCATCGCAAGCGGCTCTTGAAGGCGGCAATGCCTGTGTTGATACAATGGTAGTTGCCTTTAGAGAACGCCATGAATATGTAGTGTCTGCATTAAACGAGATCGAAGGTGTTGAGTGCATCCCTGCCGATGGTACCTTCTACGCTTTCCCAAGTTTTCAGCAAATAATCGATAACGACGATCGCTTTAATAATGACATAGAGCTTGCCGAATTTTTGCTGAACGATGCTGGTGTTGCTCTGGTACCTGGCTCTGCTTTTGGTGCCCCCGGCAACATGCGTCTTTCTTTTGCTACGAGCATGAGTATTTTAGAAGATGCCATTGGCCGTATAAAAGCAGCACTAAAAGCCTAATACGCTTTCTTAAATAGTTAATCATCTTCAACGCCGGATTTTTCCGGCGTTTTTAATCCTGCAACAATCAACAGTCTGTTGCTAAAAAACAACAATTTACATCCCCCATCTGCTTGAGTCTCATTCCTATCCGCGTACAATACAATTTAAATTTAGAACGACCGGTCTAGTTAAATATGAATCAAGGTAGACGCCCCGAACATAGTCGCCAACAAGTATTAGAAAAAGGCATGGAACTCTTTAACCAACAGGGCTATCACGGAACTGGGTTAACCGCCATTCTGAAAGCATGCCAGGTATCTAAGGGCTCCTTCTATAATTTTTTTGGTAGCAAAGAAGAGTTTGCTGTTGAGATTATCGATCATTATCACTCAATAGAGTGCGAACGCTGGGAAGTTGAGTTCTCCAAATTGAATTGCCCACAGTTTGAAAAAATGCGCGTAATGCTCGAAAGGGAAATTCAAGAATTTGAGTCTGAAAAAGAGCATTTTGGTTGTTTAATTGCCAATCTATCAGGTGAACTAGGCAATGCTTCGCATGCATTTAAAGAAGCGATTCGCCGCTCAACATCTGATGTTTTACAAGCGATAGAAAAGGATTTTCAACAATGCCAAGTAGATGGAGACCTCCGCAACGATCTTAGTGCTCAACAGCTAGCACACCTTTTTTGGGATAGCTGGCAAGGCGCACTACTGCGCATGAAAGTAGAAAGTTCGACAGCACCATTACGAGAACTACTAGACCTTTATTGGAATCATATTTTACCGCCACTAAATGGAAAGAAAACACATGTTTAATCATAAAAGAAAGTGGTTAATCACCACACTACTACTGATTTCCACAACCCCCATGTTAGTCACGGCGGCAGAAAAACCAGGCGGTTTACCAGCAGAAGTGGTCAAAGTACAAACCGAAACACTTCGTCATGAGCTTAAAGCAGTCGGGACGCTAGAAGCATGGGAAAGCGTCGTCATTCGCCCAGAACAAAACGGCCTCATTACAAAAATTTTGTTTAAAGAGAGCCATGCGGTAAAACAAGGCGACACCTTATTCGAGCTTAATGCAGACTCTTATCGTGCCGAGGTTTCTCAAGCCAAAGCACGCGTTAGCCTCAGCCTTAATGAGTTTAAGCGAGCTGAAAAACTACTCAAAAAACGCGTAGGTTCTGTCAATGATAGAGATACGACACTGGCACAATTGCGTGTTGATGAAGCACAACTAGAGGTTGCCAGAACACTCTTAAAGAAAATGACTATCAAAACACCTTTTAATGGCGTCATCGGATTAAGAAATGTAAGCCCCGGCGATTATGTAACCTCAGGCCAAGATCTCGTTCAACTGACAGACATTAGCAAAATGAAAGTTGAATTCAGCCTACCTGAAACAGCATTGAGCCAAATAAAAACCGGCCAAACTGTTTCTCTGAATGTAGCGGCCTACCCGCAGGCAAGCTTCAGTGGTGAGATATATGCTATTTCTCCTGTTGCTGATGCCCGCAGTCATAACATTAAGATCAAGGCTATTGTTAATAATGAGTCTGGCCAATTACGCCCTGGGTTGTTCAGTAAAATTAGCGTCTTATTAAGTGCAGATAACAACGCCCTCCTCGTTCCCGAAGAAGCTATTATTCCAAACAACGGTGCTTTCCTTGTTATGCGTATGGATGAAAACAATAGCGTTGCCATGGTTCCTGTCACTCTAGGCGTGCGACAAAGCGACCAGGTACAAATACTGAACGGCTTAAATGCAGACGATGTCATCGTCACTGCAGGACATTTAAAACTACGCCCGGGAATGCCAATCACGCCTATATTCCCACAATCCAAGAATACTCCTAAACAGGAAGGCTAAACGCTCATGGTTTTATCCGATATCAGTATAAAACGCCCGGTACTCGCAATGGTCATGAGCCTGATGCTGCTTTTAGTCGGCGTCATTTCTTATGACAAGCTTACCGTTCGTGAATACCCAAAAATTGATGTGCCTGTCATTACCGTAGAAACGAACTACTCCGGTGCCAGCGCCTCTATTATTGAAACTCAGGTCACACAAATTATTGAAGACTCTCTCTCAGGTATTGAGGGGATCGATTTTATGACGTCGATCAGCCGCTCACAAAAGAGCCAGATCACGATCAACTTTAAACTTGATCGTGATCCGGATGCCGCAGCCAGCGATGTACGCGACCGTGTCGGCCGAGTCCGTGGTGCACTACCTGATGATATAGACGAGCCCATCGTTGCTAAATCTGAAGCAGATGCACAGCCCATTATCTGGCTGGCATTTTCATCTGATCGTCACACACCAATGGAAGTATCCTCTTTCGCTGATAAGCGCGTCAAAGACCCCTTGCAAACTGTACCTGGTGTTGCCAGCATCCTTATTGCCGGTGAGCGTCGCTACTCTATGCGTGTTTGGCTGGATCCTGATCGCTTGACCTCTTATAGCATGACTCCGGTTGATGTTGAGTCAGCATTGCGAGCACAAAACCTTGAAGTACCCGCAGGTAGAATAGAAAGCGCTGAACGTGAGTTTAGCGTCCTAACTAACAGCGACTTAAATACGGTTGAGCAGTTCGAACAGGTTATCGTTCGCAATGATGCCAACTACCCCATTCGTATTCAAGATGTTGCGACTGTAGAAATCGCACCTGAATCAGAGCGTATTATCGGCCGTTACAATAGTAAAAATGCTGTTGCGATGGGTATCGTTAAGCAATCCACAGCCAATCCTTTAGATGTATCCAATGGCATTAAAGCTGAGATGGAGCGCATTAAGCAGATCTTGCCTGAAGGCATGCAAGTTAATGTCGCTTATGACTCATCTATCTTTATCCAAGCATCAATTGACTCCGTATTTACCACACTGATTGAAGCCGGCATTCTCGTTGTTATCGTTATATTTTTCTTCTTACGTAACTTACGCGCCACCTTAATTCCCGTAGTTACTATTCCACTCTCGTTAGTGGGTGCGTTTGCTGTCATGTATGTATTGGATTACTCCATCAATACACTTACATTACTAGCGATGGTGTTAGCTATAGGGCTAGTAGTGGATGATGCCATCGTCATGCTTGAGAACATTTTTCGGCATGTCGAAAATGGAATGTCGCCTGTTAAAGCGGCATTTGTGGGAAGCCGTGAAGTCGGGTTTGCCGTTATTGCTACTACATTAACATTGGTTGCTGTCTATGTACCCGTAGCACTCACCCCAGGAAGAACTGGAAAGCTATTTACTGAGTTTGCTTTAACCTTGGCCGGCGCCGTGCTCATATCCGGATTCATTGCTTTGACGCTTTCGCCCATGATGGGTTCAAAAATGCTTAAACATGAGAAAAAGCACTCATTCATCTTTAATTTTATTGAGCGGTTGCTCAACAACATTACTAATGGCTATCAAGCACTGCTTAACAAGTTATTACGTAACGGCTTTTTAGCCGCCATCATCATGGTAGCCAGCGCTTCAGGTGCTTGGTATTACTATGATTTATTACCCAAGGAACTCGCACCAGTAGAAGATCGCGGTACTATCATGTCATTTTCAATCAACCCTGATGGTGCATCTGTTGATTATGTAAACCGGTACTCCAAAGGTGTTGAAGGTATTATATCGACGGTACCAGAACACAACCGCTACTTCACCGTGGTTGGCTTTCCATCTGAAACTAACTCTCTTGCATTCCTTGGCTTAAAACCATGGGATGAACGCGAAAGGAAACAGCAAGATATCGCTGCAGAGCTTACCCCTAAACTGTTCGGTGGCGTTACCGGTAATATGTCATTTGCGATGAACTTACCCTCATTAGGACAGAGCATTATCTCTCGCCCTGTTGAGTTCATTATCAAATCCAATGGCACTTACGACGAATTGAAAGCCATCACAGACAAAGTGCTCGCCAAAGTTTATCAAAGCCCAATGTTTGTTCAGCCAGATACCGACCTGAAGCTTAACAAACCAGAGCTTCATATTGATATCGACCGTAATAAAGCGTCCGAAGTCGGGGTTCCAATTGAGCGTATAGGTCGCACGTTAGAAAGCTATATAGCGGGCCGTGATGTTACTCGCTTCAAAAAAGAAGGTGATCAGTACGATGTCATTGTGCAGGTTCAAAAACAGCAACGTGATAACCCTGCTGATTTATCAAACCTGTATGTACGCAGTGATCGAGGAGACATGATTCAGATGTCTAACCTGACAAGTGTCACTGAAACAGTAGCACCTCGGGAACTAAACCACTTTGATAAGGTGAAAGCCGTTAAACTACAAGCCATGCTAGCACCAGGCTTTAGTATTGGCGAAGCACTCGAATTCTTGGAAAAAACCTTACAGGAAGTAGCACCTGAAGCATCACAAGACTTTGGTGGACAATCACGAGAATTTAAAGATTCTAGTAATAGCCTACAGATGACTTTTGTATTAGCTCTTACTTTTATTTTCTTAGTGATGGCCGCTCAATTTGAAAGCTTTAGGAACCCATTCATTATTTTACTTTCAGTTCCACCCGCCATATTCGGCGCCCTCTTTGCTTTGTACTACACTGGAGGAAGCATGAGTATTTATAGCCAAATTGGTCTCATTACGTTGATTGGTTTGATCGCTAAACATGGTATTCTGATTGTTGAGTTTGCGAACCAACTTCAGGAACAAGGACACAATGTACGCGAAGCCATAATGGAAGCCGCCACATTGCGTTTACGCCCTATATTAATGACGACCGGCGCTACCGTTTTAGGTGCATTACCGTTAGCATGGGCCGTTGGTGCTGGTGCCGAATCTCGGCAACAGATCGGCTGGGTTATTGTCGGAGGAATGCTATTTGGCACCTTGATGACATTATTTGTTATCCCAACAGTTTATAGCTTCCTAGGGAAACGCGCCCCAAATACAACTGAACAAGCATACGCAGAAACGATACAGTAAGGATTAGCTCAATGAAATTTGTCTCATATGCCATTCGTGCAGCCATGTTTGCCAGCCTTTGCAGCTCAGCAACACTAGCAAATGCCGCTGCTCTAGAAGATATCTACTTAAAAGCACTGAGTAACGATGCTCAGTTAAAAGTTGCAGAAGCTACGTTTCGTGCGAATAAAGAAGCGCTTCCGCAAGCCCGTGCCGGATTGCTACCTAACATTAACGCAACAGCGAACACTAGCTATACGGATTCTGACCTAGCCTCTTTTAACAACCATGGTTACACCGTCAGCTTGGTTCAACCTGTTTTTTCTGCATCACGATGGTTTACTTACCAGCAAGGAAAAACACTGGATGAGCAGGCTCAATTACGTTTCGATCTAGCGCAACAAAACTTGATCCTTCAGTCCGTAGAAACATACCTAAATGTGCTGCGCGCCAAAAGCAACCTAGAAACTGCTGAATCCCAAGAGCGCGCCATTAAGCGTCGTCTTGATCAGGTCAACGCACAATTTGAAGTCGGGTTAATTGCCATTACTGACGTACACGAAGCTCAGGCATCTTATGATAATGCTCGTGTTAATCTGATCGAAGCTGAAGGCGCACTGGATAATAGCTACGAAGCGATAGAACGTCTGACAGGTGAAACCATCACTAGAACAGACCTGCTGAGCGAAGAATACCCTATCCAGGAGTTAGCGCCTGCTGCTCCAGAAGAGTGGCTGACAAAGGCACTTTCTAGCAATATATCGCTGAGAGTAGTCAAAGCTGATATTGATGTAAGTCGCAAGAGTGCACAAATAGCCAAAGCTGGCCATTACCCAACGCTGGATCTTAATGCCACCTACGATCGAGATAAAGGTACTGCCAACAGCAATAACTGGAATGACGGCCACGTTGTTGGTTTAACATTTAGCGTACCTCTTTACCAAGGTGGTGCAACAAGCTCACGTTCGCGCCAAGCTTACGCTCAATTGGATGCGGCCACCCAAACCTTTGACGATACAGCTCGTGGTGTTAAACAGTCGACACGCAGTCTGCTCCGTAACATTAAAACCAATGTACAGAGTGTTTACGCGCGCCAACAAAGCATCATTTCTAGCCAAGCAGCACTTGATGCTACTAGTGAAGGGTTTTCAGTTGGTACGCGTAACGTTGTTGATGTGTTAGCAGCAGAACAAGCACTCTATACAGCCAAACGAGACTATGCGACCGCACGGTTTGACTATGTTTTAAACCTATTCACCTTTAAGCAACAGGTAGGTACTCTCAACCCTGAAGATCTATCTGGCTTAGATAACTGGCTTATCATTGAAGGTTAAATTTAAAGACTAACTTCTGACTAGAGAAATACATTCTCTCACACAAAAAAAGCCCGCTATACCGGGCTTTTTTATATCTATAATGCGTTTATCATTAAAGCTAATGTCAGTGAATAACGGGGCTATCATCATCGCCTTCTGGCAAAATAATATGACCTGCGCCATCTCGCGCTAATGCTCCTTTACTTTCTGCTAGCTCTAACAGCTGATCCAGTAGAATATGCGTCAAGTGTCCACTGATGATAATCCCCGCGGGAGGGTCTCCCTCAAACAGCTCTTCATCAACCATATCGTCAGGCCTTAACCCTAGCAATAGAGGGTTCTCAGCGACTAGCGGCGCGATATCTTCAGGTGCAAAAATTGCGTAGTTACCTGATACCTGCAGTGCTAACTGATAAGCATCATGTACTTCGCTTTCCAACAGCTCCATAAACTCATTTTCTGCTGCCTGAAGCAACAAACTTAATCGGCTAGCACCTTTTTTAGTCAAGTTTTTCGTCGCGGTATCTGACTGGCTATAATCAGCCAAAACCTTATATTCACGATGAGGATTAAGCTCCGCCTCTTCGACTAAAATATGCCCTTCAGCATCTACATCTAACCACTTATTACTAACCGCTAACGCTAACAAGCTTTCTAAAGCCGCCATCACAATATTACTACTGATGATCGCCCCAACAGCCGGATTCTCTCTCTCGCTTGAGTCTGCAATCAGATCACTAGCGCGGGTCGCCAACAAGGTAGGGTCTTGTTCAACAATTTTCGCTAAAACGTCTGTTTCTAGATACAGCTTCTCATGACAAAGCTTTTCAGCGGCCAAAAATGGCTGCTTACGCTCGTTCGCATCCATTAGTTGCAGATATTCTTTTCGAATATTTTCAAGAATATCGCTCAGTATCTGGCTCATGTGGTTTTCTCAGAATAATAAACGTACATACTGTTATTGAAGCACAACAACGCCATGAAGTTTAGTGTGGCTTTCGCCGTGGTTAGTTTAATAATCTATCGCTGCAGAAAAATCAGTGGACGGTAATGCCAATCGGTGTGGCCGCATGCTTAAGCTGATCGAAGCCTTCTCGCAATTCTGATAAAGGCTTCAGGTGAAAGTCTACTGGATCAGTAGGCAATTCCAACCAATCCAATGACCAGACACGAGTCATAAGCTCATACTCACCAATCAACGCGTCTAGAAAGATCATGACAGCCTCAACTCTTGGATCTATATCCAGCATATAAGAAACATCATGCATATAGATACTCAGGTGGAGTTTATTCTCGATAGTGTGAAGCGAATACCAATAATCTGAAAGCTCACAAACTTCATCAGCAACATTGATATAATTTGGAATAGGGTCGTAACGGTGGTTGAACGCCGTAAAGCGAATGCCACTAAGATCAGGCGCAGCCCCGACAAGGCTTAATACTGAATGGATAGATTCAGGATAGCCATCACAGCCAAAAATCATCTCTACTGGCCCGTCATCCTCATCTCGTTCGAAATGAAATGTTAGGTTTTCATCAATTTTCTGCAATGTATCTCGATAGTCTGACAACAAACCATCCGCATCAAATTGATTATCTTGCCGACTACTCAACAATTGATCAATTGTCAGCTCTAACTGCTGCCAGAAATCTTGAATTCTTTTAATGTCTTGCTGCATCATCAAGTACGTGGCACTACGACACCAGTCTGGCCCTGATATTTACCACTGCGATCACGGTAAGATGTTTCACACACTTCATCAGCACCCAGAAATAACATTTGAGCGACGCCTTCATGTGCATAAATTTTTGCAGGAAGCGGCGTCGTGTTAGAGAATTCAAGTGTAACGTGACCTTCCCATTCAGGTTCCAGTGGTGTTACGTTTACAATGATACCGCAACGCGCATAGGTGCTCTTACCCAAACAAATAGTCAATACATCACGAGGAATCTTAAAATACTCAACAGTACGTGCTAACGCAAAAGAGTTCGGCGGAATGATACAAATATCCGAGTGCACATCAACAAAGCTGCCAGCATCAAAGTCTTTCGGATCAACAATCGTAGAGTTGATATTAGTAAAGACTTTAAACTCACTTGCACAACGAACATCATACCCATAGCTTGAAGTACCATAGGAGACAATAGGTCCGTTCTCAGTCGTGCGAACCTGATTAGACTCAAACGGAGAGATCATCTCGTGATCCTGCGCCATACGACGAATCCAGCTATCTGATTTAATGCCCATCACACCTTCCGCAAACTAAAAATTAAAAGCACGCAATTATAGTGTTTTTTATAAAAAAAACCGCATTTATCTAATAGAAAATGCGGTTTAGGTGATCAGGCTGTTATCAGTTGGCTAATCTTCAACAATATTGATCTGCGGTATTTTAGAAACACCATCAGCTTGGCTCTGTACTTTTGCCATCAATTTTTTTGCAACATCGCGATATATAAGAGAAACAGCACTTTCAGGCTCGGCTGCGACAGTAGGGGTACCTGAATCAGCCTGCTGACAAATTTCCATGGTTAATGGCAACGAGCCTAGCAATTCAGTATCGTAGTCACGCGCTATCCGCTGCCCACCTCCTGCACCAAATACATGCTCTTCATGCCCACACGCACTACAAATATGTGTACTCATGTTTTCAACAACACCCAATACAGGAATATTCACTTTATTGAACATTTCAATGCCCTTTTTCGCATCCAGCAAAGCAATATCCTGAGGCGTTGTAACAACAACAGCTCCATCTACAGCAATTTTTTGCGAAAGAGTTAACTGAATATCGCCCGTGCCTGGTGGCATGTCTATCAAGAGATAATCAAGATTTTCCCACTGCGTTTGCGTTATTAACTGCTGCAAAGCACCACTGGCCATTGGTCCACGCCACACCATCGGTGTATTCTCATCGATCAACAAGCTAATCGACATCGCCTGCAACCCATGAATAGAGACTGGCTTCATGGCGTTTTCGCCTATTGGCTGGGGCCGAGTCCCTGAAGGTATGCCGAGCATCATCCCTTGGCTTGGACCATAAATATCAGCATCCAAAACACCAACATTTTGACCTTCTGCCATCAAGGCTAAAGCTAGGTTTGCAGTCGTTGTTGACTTGCCTACGCCACCTTTTCCGGACGCTATAGCTATAACGTATTTAACCCCTGGCAAACCAGAAGCTTTTGCGGGTGCTTGCATTATTTTCTCCACTTGAAGACGACATCGCCGCCAATAACCTAGTATTACAGTTGGTTATTATGCATAGATTTTGATTGAATGCCAATGACCAACCAGCATTCACAATAGAACCAGACAACTACTAAGTTTTGTATAAAAGAGGCATTCTGCGCACTCCGAACACAGAGATATTTCATAACTAACTAAGAGCACTACTAAACAGTATTACGCTTCATCGATATTGTATGAAAAGCACCGACCATAGCGAGCACGCCAATAGCATATAACAACCACGTTTCATCCAGTTTTAATAATGAGAACATGACGGTCAGTACTAAACCACACAGCATGGAAATATTTTGAATGAAGTTGCTTCCTGCTAGTACCTTACCCATATTATCAACGGGTGCATGAAACTGGACCAAAGCATTTAAAGGTATCGTCATTAAAGCGCCGCTAATGCCGATCAACAAAAAAACAACGCTAGCCCATTGTAATGAACTCACCAAAGGTAAACTAAACACCCCAAGCATCACACCAACAGCACCTAAAGGAATCAGCCCTTGGTTAATACTATGTTTTGACCAGCGTCCCACTAGCAATGAACCAAACATTATACCGACACCCGCTAACGCCATCGCTCCTTGAATAACAAAAGTATTCTGCTCTGATAGCGCCTCTTCTGCAAAAGAGGGAAATACAGCAAGCATCACTTGACTGATTGTCCAAAAAATCGATAGGCCAAGAACAGACTTAAAAATCAACTTATGCTCAATAATGGCGTTCATGTTGCGCTTCAATAAAGCAGCTCGCCGATAAGCTAACCAATCAAACGCAAGCGAAGACTTCTCGTAAGGTGTAACGGGTAAGCGTTGCGCTAATCCAGCCTCCATTACTGTTGCCAACACTAAAGCCCAGCCTAATGGCGCTATATGCTGAAGAATAATGGCAGGATCTTCGCTGGTTACATATAAGTCAGTCAATAATATTTCAAAAAGTAATGAAAAAACCACAATACCTGACAATATAGCCACCATGGTTGCTGATTGTATCCATGCATTGCCTTTGGAGAGATTGTCTGTTCCGACTAACTCTCGAATAAAACCATATTTAGCCGGAGAATATAGCGCACTCTGCAAGGCTAAAAATAACGTCATAGTAAACGCTAATCCAAACCACCCCTGATAATAACTTAACGTAATAATGAGCGTGAGCATTACCGCTACCCGCGCAGACCAACGCATGACTATCGGCTTTGAAAATCGATCACTAATGAACCCTGCCGGAGAAAGCAATAGAATAAATGGCAATAAAATCAAACTATTAACAATCGCCGTTAAGATAATCTGCTCAGGTCCTTCATAAGACTTAAACAAGGTGTTCTGAACAATAATCTTATGGCCAAGGTCAACAAAAGCATTGATAAATGCGACACCTATAAATGCTAAAAAGCCTTTAACTCTTAAAAGTGCTAGCACACATGCTCCTACCTAAAAAAACCACTCACCTGAGAAGCCATTTATAAATGGTGAAGCACTTAGCAACAAAACCAAGCGCCCAAACCCACACTCAATATAAGCGCCTGAATCAATTTTATTTTCGTGTTAAGTAAACACCACACTCAAGATGGTGGGTATAAGGGAATTGATCAAATACAGCGAAACGTTCAATCTTATGAGTATTAGTGATCGACATTAGATTGTCATGCAGCGTGTCTGGATTACAGCTAATATAAACAATATTTTCATATTCAGTAATCTGCGCAACCGTTTCATCGTCGAGCCCTGAACGCGGCGGATCTACGAGGACTGTTGAAAACTCACACGTTTCTAATTCAAGCCCGTGCACTTTACGTGTTTCTTTTTTCCCTTGAAGCACTAACGTTAAGTCTTCTGAGGGCATTCTCAGCACATCCAGATTAGTTATTCCATTAGCTTCAATATTGTACTCAGCGGCCCGAACCGAGGTCTTAGATATTTCCGTTGCGACCACCCGTCTAAAGTTTTGAGCTAAAGGCAAAGTAAAATTACCGCTACCACAATAAAATTCAACTAAATCACCACCGGCATCTTTAGTCACATCCAAAGCCCAACGAATCATGTCTTTGCATACTTCCCCGTTAGGCTGTGTGAAGCTATTCTCGACCTGTTTAAATTCGTAAGTTCTGCCATTAATATTGAGATTTTCGATAACAAAATCACGCTCAACAATCAGCTTTTTCTTACGTGAACGGCCAACTATGTCAATATTAAACTGCTGACGAAGCCCTTGCACTTCCTCAGCCCAGCTATCATCAATTGGGCGGTGATATAGCAAACTAACTAACAGCTCACCAGATAAGGTGCTAAGAAAGTCAACTTGGAATAACTTAAAGCGTAACGAAGAGTTTGCGCGAATGACATCTAATAAATCAAACATCACTTCGTGAATGCGTGGAGCCACCATCGCACACTCATCAACACGAATAGGGTTACGATTATCACCTGGCTCAAACATCACATAATAGAGGTCATCTTCATCATGCCACACACGAAACTCCGCACGAAGTCGATAATGAGTTTTAGGTGATGCAAAAGTTTCTATATTGGGAAGTTCAAAAGCAGCAAAGCTATCGCGCACTCCTGCAACCTTTTCAGCCAATAATTCATCATAGCGTTCGGGCTGGATGTCAGATAGTGCCATTGAAAACCTCTAAACTTTAAAAATAGGAAGGTGAAAAATAAGAAGGCCGCATTTTATCAGCCATCACACCTAGGTCAATCGAAAAAAAAGAGGCTAAAAGCCTCTTTATTTATAGAAAGAAGAGATCAACGCTAATCAGACACTTTGACTGCGTACTCATTAGCCATCATTTCCCACTGACTCAAATGATTTTTCAAACCTAACCGCTCAACATACTTTAGCGCTAGCTGGCTCGACACAGAACAACCTATTCCATTACCAACGGAAGGTAACAAGGCATCAGCAATATGTACTGCCGTAAGGGGTTGGAAATCATTGGACGGGCTACTACCCGGAAAGTGATGAAACAATACAGCTTCAATCACCTTAGGCGGCAAATTCCATAAACCCAACATATATGCCCCCGCTTCTGCATGAGATACGCCGATATTCATTTTCTCAACCACATACAATGGCTGAGATAACTCGGTCGCTTTACTCATTACAATTCTATACTTCTCAGGGTCATGTGACGCCAAAACAATCATACCAAAATCGTGTAACAAGCCAGCAAGGAACGCCTGCCCTTGTAAATGACGATCAGCTTTAACCGAGCGACAAATATCTTGTGCGAACCGTGCGACTAACATTGAGCGACTGTGTATTTCAGAAAAAGAAAAACTCGTCCAGGCAGAGCTTTGCGGGAATGCTTCAAAAAGATGAGACGCTAAGGTCAAATCACGAATAAGCCGAACACCTAAGATAGTAACAGCTTCATTCAAACGATAGATTTGCCTTTCCAAACCAAAAAAAGCCGAGTTAACCAGCTGCAATACTTTGGCCGACATAACGGGATCACGCTCGACAATTTGAGCGATCTCACGAGCACTGGAGTGACCAGACATCAGCGCTCTATTTAAGGCTTCATATATATCAGGCAAAGATGGCAAACGTTCAATACGGCCGATAAAATCCCTAATCTCTGGTTTGTGAATCAGACCAGCAACTTTTAAAGCCTGCTCTACCGACAAAGAAAGTTGAACGTCAGTACAGTTTTCAGGTAATGAAGAGTGCGCAACTTCCGAAATACGGGCAGCAATAGTCGGAGATAAATTTCCCGATACTACTATACGTATTGAATTTGGACTTGCTTGGATAACCAGCATTAATGCAGCCAGCATCTGTTCAGGGTTATCAGACACCCCAACGATAATAATATCAAAATGCTGCTGCTGAATGCGCTCAAGCATTTTTTCAGCGGAATCTACACGACACACTGACCAATTATTAAGGTCAGCTACGGTATTGATGTCCTCATCCTTGAGCGAAGCTGAGCGACAGACCAATATATTTTTGTCATGCAGCGTAAGCTTCACTTTTGCATCCATATGCATAACCCCTTAACTCAATATTAACCACTTATTGGTATAAGGTTTAGTCAAGCATAAGGAAACTGTCCACTAATTTTATACAAATTAGGTTCATTAACCTCACTTAACACCGTAAACTATCCTTTTTATATTCACTCACGTAGCTACGTCTTTAAAATCATGCCAGATACTCAGCGAAAAATACTCGTTACAAGCGCCCTACCGTATGCCAACGGCCCTATTCATCTAGGCCATTTGGTTGAATATATTCAGACCGATATATGGGTACGATTCCAGAAACAACGCGGCCATAATTGCACGTATGTTTGTGCTGATGATGCGCACGGCACGCCCATTATGCTGAAAGCCGACCAGCTAGGCATTACCCCTGAAGAGCTAATCCAAAAAGTAAGCCAAGACCACCAAAAGGACTTTTCAGGTTTTATGGTGGGGTTTGATAATTACTATTCGACTCATTCAGAGGAAAATAAGCATTTTGCATCGCTGGTTTACACGCGACTACGTGATAAAGGTCATATATCTAAAAAGACCATCACACAAGCTTACGACCCTGAAAAAGAGATGTTTTTACCCGATCGCTTTGTAAAAGGCGACTGCCCTAAATGTGGCGCTCTTGATCAGTATGGTGACTCATGTGAAAAATGTGGTGCGACATATAGTCCGGTAGACCTAAAAAATGCTTACTCTGCTGTCTCTGGTGCTAAACCAATAGAAAAAGAGTCTGAACACTACTTTTTTAAACTCGGTGACTTTGAAGAGTTTCTACGCAACTGGGTTGATAAGCATGTTCAATCTCAGATGGTTCATAAACTGAATGAATGGTTTGAGTCTGGCTTACAAAATTGGGACATTTCCCGTGACGCTCCTTATTGGGGATTTGAAATTCCAGACGCACCCGGTAAGTATTTCTACGTTTGGTTAGATGCCCCTATTGGCTACATGGCTAGCTTCAAAAACTGGTGCGATAAAACAGGCGTAGAGTTCGATGAATACTGGGATGAAGCGTCAAACACCGAGCTGTATCACTTTATTGGTAAAGATATCGCTTACTTCCATACATTATTCTGGCCAGCCATGCTGGAAGGCGCGGGCTTTAAAAAGCCAGATGGAGTGTTCTGTCATGGCTTTTTGACCGTTGACGGCCAAAAGATGTCGAAGTCACGTGGCACCTTCATCATGGCGGAAACGTACCTTAACCACCTTCGCCCAGAATACCTTCGTTATTATTTTGCAGCCAAGCTTGGTTCAGGCATTGACGATATTGACCTAAACCTTGAAGACTTCCGCATGCGTGTTAATGCGGACTTAGTTAATAAGGTGGTCAACATAGCCTCTCGATGTGCTGGCTTTATTCACAAGAAATTTGACGGAAAACTTTCGGCAGAGCTTTCATCTCCCAAGCTCTACCAAGAAGCAGTCACTGCCGGCGACTCCATTGCTGATGCTTATGAGAAACGTGAATTCGGGCGAGCCATGCGTGAAATCATGGCGATCGCTGATAAAGCCAATCAATACATTGATACAGCTGAACCTTGGGTACTCGCCAAACAGGAAGACAAACAACAGGAGGTTCAAGACTGCTGTTCAATGGGTATCAACCTCTTCCGCGTTATCTGCACCTACTTAGCACCAGTACTTCCTCTGGTTACTGAGGATGTAAAAGCATTCCTAAACTTGGAGTCACTTGCTTGGGATACCGTCAAACAGCCACTAACCAATCATACTGTTAATAAATTCAAACCGCTGATGCAGCGTGTAGATGAAGATAAAATAGCGGCACTGATTGAAGATAGCCGTCAGACAATGGAAGCAACTGCTGCCATACAAGCCCCTATAGAATCATCACCGCTAAGTGATGACCCTATCAGCGATACAATTTCTTTTGACGACTTTGCAAAAGTTGATCTTCGAGTAGCACTGATAGCCAAAGCTGAGCACGTAGACGGTGCGAAGAAGCTACTGCGGCTGACACTTGATCTAGGTGGAGAGACCCGAAATGTCTTTGCTGGCATAAAATCAGCCTATTCACCTGAAGATCTACAAGGCAAGCTAACTGTTATGGTTGCCAACCTAGCACCTCGTAAAATGAAGTTTGGCATGTCTGAAGGCATGGTCTTAGCAGCAGGTCCTGGTGGCGAAGAGCTGTGGATTTTAGAGCCTCATGCAGGAGCTCAACCTGGTATGCGCATTAAATAGCTACCTAATACTCCAATAAAAAGGCCCATACGGGTCTTTTTTTTGCCTAAAGCCTTATTACTACACACTTTTAAACGACTTATTTATGCGCTAATCCAGTGCAGCGCACCTAATTTACTCACCCAAAAAGCCTCTATAAACAAATTCAAACACGCTTTCAGAACAAGTAAGCAATAACCCCTACGTAGTATAAGCGTTGTATTGAGTGTTCATTTTTGGAAATATAATTCACTAGATAAAACAAAAAGCCTCATGCGGGGAATTTATCAAATATCTACTACACTGAAATTGACAACAATAAAACCAACAATAATAAAAATAGGTACGGCCTTTGCATTATTCTCCAATGGGTGTTGCATCTAAACGCAGCACACCGCAGACCACTATAAAAATAACTTCCCTGATCCTAGGAGGATTACTCTAATGATGAAAACGAGTTTAATTACAGCAGCAATTCTTACAGTAAGCTTTGCTGGCCACGCTATGGCAGAAGGAACTTTAGATGCAGTTAAAGCCAGAGGTGTTGTTCAGTGTGGTGTTACCACTGGGCTAGCAGGCTTTTCTAATCCGGATGAAAAGGGTAACTAGAATGGTTTAGATGTTGACCTATGCCGTGCAGTTGCAGCAGCAGCGTTAGGTGATGCCAGTAAAGTTAAATTTATTCCTCTAACCGCTAAGGAACGCTTTACCGCTCTACAATCTGGTGAAATCGATGTTCTATCTCGTAACACTACGTGGACGCAGACTCGTGATACTCAACTAGGCCTTAACTTTGCCGGCGTGAATTACTATGACGGCCAAGGCTTTATGGTAGCTAAATCTCTAGGTGTAAAAAGTGCAAAAGAGCTTGATGGTGCAGCCTTCTGTATTCAGGCAGGCACGACAACAGAGCTAAACTTAGCTGATTATTTCCGCCAAAACGGTATGACATACTCTCCTGTTGTATTCGATACATCTGACCAGACGGCTAAAGGCTTCGATGCAGGACGTTGTGACGTCCTAACCTCTGACCAATCTCAGTTATATGCTATTCGTATCAAACTAGAAAAACCTGATGATGCAATGGTATTACCAGAAGTTATTTCAAAAGAGCCACTTGGCCCCGTTGTGCGTCAAGGTGATGACCAGTGGTTTAACGTTGTGAAATGGACTCACAATGCCATGCTAAACGCAGAAGAGCTGGGTATTACTTCAGCAAATGCGGATGAAATGATGAAGTCTTCAAATCCAAATGTACGTCGCCTACTTGGCCTTGAAGGACCAAAAGGAACAGGTCTTGGACTTAATGATGACTGGGCTTACCAAATTGTTAAGCAAGTAGGTAACTACGGAGAAGCATTTGACAACAATGTCGGCGCTAACTCACCACTGAAAGTAAGTCGCGGTATTAATGCACTGTGGACAAATGGTGGCTTACAGTACGCACCACCTATGCGTTAATCATTTTTAGTTGGCTATGGAACTCAGGTTCCATAGCCCTCTATAGTTGATTCCAGATAGGGGTTCTTTTTAAGACCCCTTTCTATCTGTTCCGTGGAGAATTCGATGTCGACACTTGATCGATCAAACCAAAAGAATTCTGCAACTCAACCAAGCAGTGGTCGTTTCTGGAACGACCCGGATAAACGCGCCCTGTTTTTCCAAGTATTACTTGTCTTGGGGCTTGCAGCCTTCTTCCTCTATATTATAAACAATACGCTAAGCAACCTTGAGCAACGCGGTATTACTACGGGCTTTGCTTTCCTAGATGTGGAAGCAGGTTTCGGTATTTTACAATCTCTCATTCCTTATACTGAAACAGACAGTTATGGTCGTACTTTCTTAGTTGGCTTGTTAAACACTGTTCTAGTATCTGTAATGGGTATCATTGCCGCCACACTCTTAGGTTTTTTCTTAGGTGTGGGTCGTCTATCAAAAAATTGGCTAGTTTCAAAAATTTGTACTGTCTATATTGAAATTTTTCGTAATATCCCTCTATTACTACAAATATTTTTCTGGTACTTCGCTGTTCTTCGAACACTACCCAGCCCAAGGCAAAGTATTGAGTTCCTTGGAAGCTTTATTAACGTTCGCGGTATCTATATGCCTGAACCCGTCGGAACTGATGGGTTTAATTATGTATGGATAGCCTTTTTCTTAGGCATAGTGGCCACATGGCTACTTAAACGCTGGGCAGATAAACGCCAAGACGATACTGGACAGGATTTTCCTACTTTATATGCAGGTTTAGGGCTTATCTTAGGCTTACCTTTTGTTGTGTTCCTTATTATGGGAATGCCATTAGAGATTGATCAACCAGCACTTAAAGGCTTTAATTTTGTAGGTGGCATGGTATTGATTCCCGAGCTAATGGCTTTGTGGTTGGCACTCACAATTTACACAGCGGCTTTTATCGCAGAAATAGTGCGTGGTGGTATTCTTTCTGTGCCAAACGGCCAGTTAGAAGCGGCAAGTGCTTTAGGCCTTCCTCGCGGAAGAACATTAAGATTTATTATTCTTCCTCAAGCATTGCGCGTCATAATACCCCCACTTACTAGCCAATACCTTAACCTCACAAAAAACTCATCTCTAGCAACCGCTATTGGTTACCCTGATCTGGTATCAGTATTTGCAGGCACAACACTGAACCAAACGGGACAAGCCATTGAGGTTATTTTCATGACCATGGCCGTATACCTGACGTTAAGCATTCTGACGTCAATATTTATGAACTGGTATAACAGCCGTAAAGCTTTGATTGAGCGATAGGTGGAGAGAAAATATGAAATATGATTTAGAACCCACCCTACCAGCACCTCCCAGTACAACAGGAGTATTAGGCTGGCTAAGAAGAAACCTATTTAGTAATGCGACTAACTCAATTGCCACACTCGTTATTGGCTACTTTTTAGTCACATTACTGGGTCCAGCCTTACAATGGACGTTTATAGACTCAGACTGGTTTGGTGATTCTCCTGCAGCCTGCACCAGTGGAGGTGCCTGTTGGGCGTTTATCACTTACCGCATGGACCAATTCATGTACGGGTTTTACCCTGATACTGAATACTGGCGCATAAATGCTACCTTCCTCATCTTTGCTGTTGCTATTGTCTGGCTGGTTGTTGATAAAACACCTTACAAAGGCTATGTCTCAGTATTTGTTCTTTTCATCTACCCTATCATTGCTTTTTACCTGCTTTATGGAGGAAGCTTTGGTTTAGATATTGTTGAGACCCACAAGTGGGGAGGCCTCAGCCTCACACTAGTACTTGCCGTTATAGGTATTGTTGCTGCCATGCCCTTCGGCATACTGCTGGCGCTAGGTCGACGCTCTAACATGCCAATCGTAAAGTCCTTTTCAGTGATTTACATTGAATTTTGGCGCGGCGTTCCGTTGATCACGGTTCTGTTTATGGCTTCAGTCATGCTACCCCTGTTTGTCCCTGAAGAGATCACCTTTGACAAACTATTACGTGCCTTGATCGGCATCATACTTTTCCAATCAGCCTATATGGCAGAGGTTATTCGTGGGGGCCTTCAAGCAATACCTAAAGGCCAATATGAAGCGGCTGACGCATTAGGTTTAGGTTATTGGAAATCGATGTCATTAATCATTCTTCCGCAAGCACTTAAACTGATGATTCCGGGCATCGTGAACACCTTCATTGCTCTGTTCAAAGATACCAGCCTAGTTCTTATCATTGGCTTGTTCGATATCCTAGCGATTGTCCAAGCAGCAAATAGTGACTCTGCTTGGCTAGGATTCTCAACGGAAGGCTATATTTTTGTTGCTTTTGTTTTCTGGGTCTTTTGTTTTGGTATGTCTCGTTATAGCCAAAACCTTGAAAAACGCCTACAAACCGGACACAACACGCGCTAAAAGACGTGGAGATTATTATGAGTACACAAGAAACACACGAAGCATCAGACCAGTTGATGATAGAACTAAAAGAAATGAACAAGTGGTATGGCGATTTTCACGTCTTAAAGAATATAAACCTTCAAGTTAAAAAAGGTGAGCGTATTGTTATCTGCGGCCCTTCTGGCTCAGGAAAATCAACAATGATCCGGTGTATTAACCGACTAGAAGAACACCAAAAAGGTGACATCATTGTTAATGGAATGGAGCTTACGAACGACTTAAAAAACATTGAAAGCATACGTAAAGATGTCGGTATGGTGTTCCAGCATTTCAACCTTTTCCCACACCTCACTGTGCTTGAAAACTGCTGCCTAGCTCCTATCTGGGTCAGGAAGGAGCCGCGTAAACAGGCAGAAGCGGCGGCAATGAAATATTTAGAGCGTGTAAAAATACCGGAACAAGCCTTAAAATACCCTGGGCAATTATCCGGTGGGCAGCAGCAACGTGTTGCCATAGCACGCTCTCTTTGCATGAACCCTGACGTAATGCTTTTTGATGAACCTACATCAGCACTTGATCCAGAAATGATCAAGGAAGTGCTCGATGTAATGATCGAACTGGCAGATGAAGGCGGTATGACTATGTTATGCGTGACTCATGAAATGGGCTTTGCAAAAACAGTTGCCGACCGTGTTATTTTCATGGATGCAGGACAAATTATTGAAGAAAATGAACCTCATGAGTTCTTCAACAACCCGCAACATGAACGCACACAACTATTCCTGAGCCAGATAATCCAGCACTAACCGGGCAACCTTTTTTAAAGGCGACCGTTCGGTCGCTTTTTTTATACCTGTTAACCGTGATTAACAAATCTATCCATGTTACAAACAGCCTTTATTTTCATACAGATAGTTATTAATCATTAACAGTGGAGTTCCTATGACACCTGAAATTTTCATTTCACAACTCATGTCTCAATCTAGCACATCAGAAAAGGGGGGTTTCGAAGACACCATGGCAGTCATCAAGGAGCATTTTGACTATGTGCCCACCGCTTTTACTAACGGTCTAAGTGACAAAAAAGTAGCTAATGATGCAGGTATGAATGAAGGCTCATGCAAAATATTTGCTTTTGGGCAACTATTAGAACTTAGTGAAGAGCAAACATTACGCTGCTTTGGTAGATTTTATCAGGATGTTCTTAACAGCCCTGAAGGTAATGATCACGGTAATATTCGGAACTTTATGTGTGATGGTTGGAAAGGTATTCACTTTGAAGGACAAGCACTCACTCGAAAGTAAGCGCCTGCCTTTAACACAACCGGCTTACAACTATGCGAGTCGGTCGTCTGCAATTTTATAATCGGGGTCTTCTATCAAGTTAATCTCAACCAGACTCCCTGCCTTCTCAAGCAACACAACACATTCTGAACTCAAATGACGTAAGTGCAACGTTTTCCCTGCCGCCATATAACGCTCAGCTACTGCATCAATAGCCTCAATACCCGAATGATCCATTACCTGCGAGTCTTTGAAGTCAATAATAACATCATCAGGATCGCTTTTCGGTTTAAAGTTATCTCTAAAGCTTTGAGCTGACGCAAAAAACAGCGGCCCGTGAGAAAGGTAAACTTTTGTTTTCCCTTCACTTTCAGTCCATGTTTCAAACTCAACATGTTTAGCATGCTTCCAAGCGAACATAAGAGCCGACATGATAACGCCCACCACAACGGCGATAGCCAGATCACTCATGACAGTGACCACTGTAACAGTTAACACGACCAGTAAGTCTGCTTTAGGCACTTTGCCCCACAAACGAAAGCTAGCCCACTCAAACGTTGCTATTACAACAATAAACATCACGCCAACTAATGCAGCGACGGGAATCATCTCGATAAGAGATGCACCTACGACAATAAAAGCAAGCAAGAAGAGGGCTGCGGAAATACCTGATGCGCGACCTCGCCCACCAGAATTAATATTGATCATACTTTGACCAATCATAGCGCAACCACCCATACCGCCAAAGAAACCTGTGACGATATTCGCAACACCCTGGCCCACACACTCTTTATTACCACGCCCACGAGTTTCAGTTACTTCATCAATCAAGGTCAATGTTAGTAAAGATTCAATCAAACCAATCGCAGCTAAAATCACAGCATAAGGTAAGATGATATAAAACGTTTCAAACGTCATTGGTACGCTTGGAATACTAAAAGTAGGTAAACCACCTGCTATCGTAGCATCGGCATTACCTGTCATGTTGGCCAGTACATCCTGGACAGTCCGCGTGTCTAAATCGAGGAAAATGACCAGCAAAGAAACCACTAAAATAGCGGCTAGTGATGATGGAATAGCACGTGTTAATTTTGGTAGAAAATGAATGATCGCCATGGTTAAAGCAACGAGCCCTAACATCATGCCCATTTCACTGCCCTGCAGCCATTGAAACGCTCCTGTTTCATCAGCAAACTTAAACTGCTTCATCTGCGCTAAGAAGATAACGATGGCAAGACCGTTTACAAAACCCAGCATAACGGGGTGAGGTACTAAGCGGATAAACTTCCCTAACCGGAACGCCCCTGCAAGCATTTGTAAAATACCCATTAACACCACAGTAGCAAACAGATACTCAACGCCATGCTGAGCAACCAAACTTACCATAACAACAGCAAGAGCCCCTGTGGCACCCGAAATCATCCCTGGGCGGCCACCGATAGTTGCAGTAATTAAACCAATAAGAAATGCTGCATATAGCCCCACCAAAGGCTCGACGCCGGCAACAAAGGCAAAGGCAACGGCTTCAGGCACCAACGCCAGAGACACAGTTAACCCAGAAAGCACATCGTTTTTCATACTTTGAGTTTTAGATACGAGCAGTTGAAACATTCATAGCCCCGATTGAATTTTGAAGGGATGTTTGAAATTAAAAATAATTTCTAGGGAAATTTAAAAGGCGCAAATTTTAACAGAAATGCACAGCACTGTCAGAAAAGACTCAGCCATATACAGCATCTAAAAGCATTAGACTTACATAAAATCATGACAACTTAATGGCAACCACTTAACGTTGCTGCAAAGTAGAGTTACGCATCGCTACCGCGTTGTTGTAATAGAGCCGCGCGCAAATAGACAAGGTTATGCTGAGAAAGCTTCTTCGCTAACTGGCGTAACTCAGAGCTCACATGCGCATGGTAAAACGACTGCAGGCTTGCTAAGTTTTGCCAGGCAGGAGGCATACGGCTCATGTGGCTCACCATACCGCCTGCAGCGTCCTCTACTAGGTACTTAACTACACCAATACCACTCAGCAATATCCGGGATAGGCACATAGGACAAGGCTCCAAAGATACGACTAACTTCAGTAAAGCCGGTGGGTGCTCTTTTATAAAATAGGCCTCATACTGATCAAGCACTCTCATCTCTGCATGCGCGGAAGAGCAAAACTGAGTAGAAAAGACAACATTCTTTTCTTCTACCAAGACCTGACCATCAGCATCTAACAACACAGCACCCACGCCGTAATTTCCTGATTGCAGTGCAGCCAACGCTAATTCACAACAACGAAAGCCAGCTTCTTCATCACGAAACTGTGGATTAATCTGATATTCTTTTACAAGTTTAATCAGTTCATCAAACTCCATTATCTCTACCTTACTTCTTAGTCATCCCCACTCTAAATGTCACAACGCGCATATGAGAACTTAAGACCAGAGATCTAGCTGCTGTAGCGACTCGTCTTCTTGATCTTTTAAGCGAAAACCAACACCGAGTAGCCTGACAGGTTTATTCACCCGTTGGTAGCCTTGGCTCATAAGAGCTGACCATAGCTCTTCATTATGTATTAAAGAACGATGTTCAATGGTTGTTTGGCTAAAATCATTAAATTTAAGTTTAACGAACAAGCCTTGCATTGACCTTTGCTGCTTAAGCTTACCGAAGCGCTGCAGTAATTCATCACTTAAAGCAGGTATATGAGATAAACACTCATCCAAGGAAAGAAGGTCACTTGCAAAAGTATGTTCAACACTAATAGACTTCCTTACCCTGTCTGTAATGATCTCACGCTCGTCAATACCGCGACTCAATTCATAAAGCCTTTGTCCGAAACGACCAAAACTTTCAGTTAACTGGGCGATTGAAAGCTCTCTCAAATCACCACACGTTTGCACATTAATTGATTTGAGTTTCTCAGCAGTTTTGCGCCCTACCCCAAAAAGCTTTCCAACCGGTAAAGCCTGCACAAAACGGTCTACCTCGCTGGGTGTTATGACGAATATACCATTGGGTTTATTCCAATCACTGGCTATTTTAGCTAGAAACTTATTAGGGGCAACACCTGCTGAAATAGTGATGCCCGTTTCATTAACGACTCTTTCGCGTAACATCTGCGCTATACGCGTCGCACTCCCTTGGTGCTCTTTACTGTCAGTCACATCCAAATACGCTTCGTCTAAAGATAAGGGCTCAATACAACTTGAGACGTCACGATAAATGGCCATAATTTGGGCCGATACGTGTCGGTATTTTTCCATCCGCCCAGGAATAACCGTCAATGCGGGGCAAAGTTTAAGCGCATGAGCAGTGGCCATAGCAGAACGAACACCGTACGCACGTGCAGGGTAGTTACATGTCGCTATTACCCCTCGCCTATCCGCACGTCCACCAATCGCTAGTGGAATATCTGTATATTCAGGATTGTCGCGCATTTCGACAGCTGCAAAAAAGCAGTCACAATCACAGTGAATAATTTTTCTCATATATTTTCACACAATGCCGCACATAAGCTGTATATAAAAACAGTATAACTAAAACATTACATACAGCCTAGTACCCGCTATATGAACTAGGTCAACATGGCTCTTACGTCACACTTTTGTCATTATCTCGTCAAATAATTGCCACATAACTGCCATATTATTTTCTACATATTGTTTATTGACAGGATCACAATGTGATTAATGTAGAACGAGTATTGACTCATAAATACCCTGCTTTCTCTGAAAAGCCTGCACCCTTTCGCCGTTCAGCAGTTTATTGCTTACGTCGTTTAGTTCATGAAGATGAAATCAATACTTTCTTAACTCAAAACCAAGGAGCTACAGGTTTTGAATTTGTTGACAAAGTGTTAGATTATTTTAATTTCAGCTACAGCCTCAGTCATGCCGATAGGATGAACATCCCATCGTCAGGCCGCGTCGTTATTGTTGCTAACCATCCTTTAGGTGCTTTAGATGGCTTAGCCCTACTGAAGCTTATTGGTGAAATTCGTCGTGATGTGCGCATTGTTGCTAATGATGTATTGAGTAATTTTGAACAACTCAATTCGCTATTCTTGCCCGTTGATAATTTAGGTAAAAGCACTCGAAAAAATGATATTGAACGTATTACCGATTCGCTGCAAAACGAAGAAGCAGTGATTGTCTTTCCTGCGGGGGAAGTGTCTAGAGCCGGTATGACAGGTATTAAAGACGGAAAATGGAATAGTGGCTTTTTACGCTTTGCACGTAAAGCAAACGCGCCCGTTTTACCTGTTTATTTAGGTGGTAAAAACTCCCCTCTCTTTTACGGCATGTCGTATATTAACAAGTCATTATCAGCGTTGCTTTTACCCAGAGAGATGTTCAATAAACAATCGGTCATCATTCCGATTCGTATAGGCCAAGCAATTCCATATAGCCACATAGATGCCGTTCCTTTATCTACCGCCGAAAAAACCAAACTTTTACGTAAACACTTATACCGCATCGCAAAACGAAAAAGCCCTCTATTTATCACAGAAAAAACCATTGCTCACCCACAAGACAGGCGCGTACTAAAACAAGAGCTCAGATCATCAGAGCTTTTGGGTGAAACGGCTGATGGAAAAAAAATATACCTATTTGACTACCGCCCTGACTCAGCTGTTATGCAAGAAGTAGGAAGATTACGAGAAATATCTTTTCGCTGTGTAGGCGAAGGCACTGGAGAGAACAAAGACTTAGATAAGTATGATCGCTACTACCGACACCTAATTTTATGGGACGAGGAAGATCTTGAAATCGCAGGAGCATACCGGTTGGCAGAAGCACACAAACTCATTCATGACTCTGGGAGCCCCCTCTATAGTGAAACGCTGTTTCAGTACAATCACACGATGACACCCTATTTTGAGCAAGGAATAGAGCTAGGGCGTAGCTTTGTACAACCTCGTTACTGGGGAAGACGAAGTTTAGATTACCTATGGTACGGTATCGGCGCATACTTAAAGAAACACCCTGAGGTACGCTATATGTTTGGCCCAGTAAGCCTAAGTAATAGCTACCCAAAACCCGCAAAAGATATGCTGGTCTGGTTTTACCAGCATTATTTTGGCGCCAGTGAGCAGCTGGCAAAAGCAAACATGCCTTATAAGTTATCAGACGAAGAAACAGACAACTTACATACCCTGTTTTCTGGTAACGACTACAAGTCTGATTTTAAAATTCTCAAAGAGCAACTGGATTATTTAGGTGTATCAGTCCCCACACTTTATAAACAGTACAGTGAGCTTTGTTCTGCTGGCGGTGTTTGCTTTATGGATTTTGGAATTGATGCTGATTTTAACTATTGCGTCGATGGCTTAGTAATGGTCGATATGCATTTTGTTAAAGATAAAAAATACCAACGCTATGTAGGCGGCCAACTACCTGCACATGAAAACCATTAACTACATCAGCAAAAACTTCCCTAAGCGAGCACTGCGCGATATTCTGTAATAACTATTCGAATCACTGAGTGCATAATGAGCCCTGTAGTTATTATCATTTTAGGAACAATTCTGATCACAGGAATGCTCTGGATAAGAGCATTACCTGCACAGCGACGCAGTTTTGCTCTTTTTAAATTAGTAGTTTTGCTCTTAATAGCCATCATTGTGATTTTAACAATCACAGGACGTCTTCCTTGGATGGGCGCATTACTGGCCAGTTTTTTTCTTCTCTTCAAAAAATACAACCTGATCTTCAGGGCAATACCTTTTCTACAACACTTCTTCAAAAAAACCAATCAACACCAAAATGGGAGTCCAAAAAGCCGTTCAAAGATGACTCGCCAGGATGCACTAAACATTCTCGGATTAATTGAAGGCTGTACTAAGGAAGATATTATTAAGGCGCACAGAAAACTCATGCAAAAACTTCACCCCGATCAAGGTGGCAACGACTATCTAGCAGCTCAAATTAATGAGGCTAGAAGCTTACTCCTAGAGAAGTAATTACTCTGAGCGTTTAAGTGAAAGACCCGCTCGTCCAAACGTAGCCGAGAAACCTTCTTGCACAAATTCACCAGAGCGCGCTCTTCTCAACAACAAAACTGATTCCTGCTTATGGCCGTCCTGCTGTGTAAAATGAAGCATTAACTTGTCACTGCTTTTCCATTGCCATGTTCCCTGCATAACAATAAGTGATTGGCCATTACGATAATCCAGCAGCATAGATGCAGCATTATCAGGAAGTAAGTCCAATACAACAAATGCTTCATTATCAGTCAAAACATTACTATAGCGGCCCAATAAAGCTCGATTAGTTAAATTCCCCTGCCGAGCACAACCTTGAAAAGACTTATCATCCAACAACATACTTGCGCTCCAACGATACCAAATATTCAGAGCATCAGTACATGATTGATCATGTAGCTCTAAACGAAAAGAGTGAGACTGACCGTTAGTATTTTCAAGTGAACTTTCCCAAAGGCCTTGAATACCTGCGTATGCATCTATGGGGAAATTTAATGTTTGTAATGTCTCATAAGACTGAACACGAACACGATCAGGTAAAATATCTGCTAGCCATGGAGGGTTCACCCCTTGCGCGCGAAAGCGAATTGTAGATAAATTAACATGGCACATTTTGCTGCCACCACCGGCAATCATCACATCATCAACTCGCCATACTAAATCAACACCCTGCTCAGCTTTTACTTCCATATAGACAGGAAGTTCCACACTTGATGACTGGGCAGTAAATCGTTTAGCTAATAACCCTCGAGAGTCATTTAAGCGACGGCGTTCTTGGCTATAACAAGGCGTCATTATAAATCCACCAGGGCCTTTACTAACTACTCCTCTTACAAACTCGACCTCAGTGTTTTTAGGCTTTATACCAAGGGAATCTATACAGCCTGACAAAAAAGCAGTAAAAATACATAAAGCAGCAAACTTATTTATTCCATGCATGGTTGACGGAACCCTTTCTATGTACCATAACTTAGTATTAAGGATTTTTTCTAACACGCTACTAACTCAGGGACCATGATAAATGGCAAGACCAGCAGAGTTTGATAGAAGCGAAGTACTCAATAAAGCCATGGAGGTTTTTTGGCGCACAGGGTATAACGCCACATCGGTTACTGATCTTGTGCATGCTACGAGTCTTAAACCAGGATCTCTATATGGGGCATTCAATAGTAAACGTGGACTCTTCCTTGAAGTTATCGATAATTACGCGAACCGCAGCTTAACACGCATCAGCGAGTGCATGGAACAATCGGATTCTGCCATCGATGCTATTGCACATTTTTTTTCCCGCATATGCAAAGAAATAGAGTGCGATGAAATAGGTAGAGGTTGTCTAATGGTAAATACTCTTCTAGAACTCGCCACAGAAGACGACGACATTAGAATTAAGATCACTGAGTACTTAAACCGTATAGAGCACTACTTTTATCTTTCACTTGAAAATGCCCGGCTACAAGGTGAAATAAAATCAGATACCGACTGTGATAGCTTAGCCAAAATGTTAATGACTGGAATTTGGGGCCTACGCGTCATGAGCACCACACGACCAGATCCTGTTATCTACACAGGTATCATTGGCCATTTGCTCGCCTCACTTGAAAGAGCTAAGTACTAAAAAATTAAAACGTCCTTTTTAAGAGACAATATAAGTTATTGTTATATATAGACATTTAAACACACTGCCCGCAAAAGACTCTTATTGGAGACACTTTTAACCATACAGCTTTAAGATTTTTCTTTAAACCCACCAAAAACACTGCTAAGAGATTGATAAATAACAACTAACTAACATCAGGCATAATATCTGCTATCTCTGCTATAACTTTACAGGCGGAGATCCTTCTATGCGTTTAATTATTGCCCTTATCATCTCGTTCATGACAACCTTGCCACTCTTAGCTGAATCTTCGCAAGTACACCGAACACCTCCACAAGAGTACCTAAACCCGGATGTGCTTTTGAAAAGCCTAGATAGTAATAATGATGGTCGCTTAAATTATCTAGAAGCGATGGCTGATAGCGAAATTTCTGATCGTTTTCTTCAAATGGATACAAATAAAAATGGCTTTCTGAGCCTTAATGAGTTGTCAGTACCAAAGAAAATGGATGCTAACCAACTGAAAGTATTACTTACTTTCGCCTCGCTTCAATGCATTTAGAGAAAGAGAAAGCACATAGATAACACTATTAAACGCCTACTTACTTAACCTAGGACTAAAAATTAAGGATAATCAGAACATCAATAGTACAGAGAACAAGGTAATATGACGCTCCTCACACGAGCCTTGCAGCTTCGCTCACTAAAACAATGGGTGTTTATTGCCTTCTTTCTGGTTAATGTGCCTATCGGCTTCATGCTGTATAAAAGTAGCATGGTTCTAGAAAGCCAACTACAACAGAGTTATAGGCTAGCGCAAATCTCGCTCGAGCTCAGTCAGCAAAATAACTCACTCGAACGTTTAGCTGAAGACATTGTTCGTGCTGCAACGCAATTTCGTATTATCAAGAAACCAGAGATACAAGAGCGTTTAACTGAACAGGTTGAAAGGTTCAATAATCATCTATCAATTCAAATGTTCATTACCGAACAAAATCAAAGGCAACAGAAGTTTCAAAGTCTATTTACGGCTATCCAAAAAGACCCTTTAGATGAAACAATTAACGAGTTACCACAACTTACTCGCGAGCTGGCTGAAGAGAGCTTTAACAAAGCAGGTATTGAGTTAGCCAACCTGCAAGAACAAGCACGCATAACAAGAGAAAACCTTTGGCTGCAAACCGCTTTCTTAGCTGTGGCAACATTCTTGCTTATGCTGTTTTTTTCAAGCGCCATTACTCGACCAATAACAAAGCTTACAAGTCGCATAGAAGCTATAGGACGCAGGGAAAACTTACCCAAAAACCCAATAAGTGGGCCAAAAGAAATTGTTCAATTAAATAATCAACTCCTTTGGCTAGATCAACATTTACTGCAACTAGAACGATTAAAAAGAGAATTTATTCAACATATTTCCCATGAGCTAAAAACACCACTAACAACATTGCGTGAGGGTGCAGACTTGCTCGCTGAAGAGGTGCCAGGCACACTCAATGATCGTCAGCATCATGTTGTATCACTTCTTCAAAGTAGCAGTATTAACTTACAAAAGTTAATTGAACAACTACTGGATTACAACAAGTTACAACAAGCTCACACTTTAAAAATTCAGCATGTGGATATTCGCAGCATAATAATGAAAGCGATTACTCCGTTACAGCTGCTCATCTCTGAGAAGTCGATAACACTGACGCTCCCAAAGACATCTCTAGTTGTGCAACTCGACCCTGATATGCTGCACCGAGTACTAGGCAACTTAGTTTCTAATGCTATTTACTATACCGACAAGGATGGACATGTCACAATTGACGCTTATGCATCTGAAAAGCAGTTAATCATTGATGTCGAGAATAATGGTTCTGAAATTTCTGCAACCGATGCAAAAAATATTTTTGAGCCTTTTTATCAAGGAAAAAGAAACGCTCAGGTCCATTAAAAGGTTCCGGTATAGGGTTAAGTATTGCCATGGAGGCAAGTAAAGCCATGCATGGCGAACTCAACCTAAGAACAAACAGAGAAGGTGAAATAGTTTTTCGCCTAGAACTACCTTTAAAACCCGTATAATTTCATTATCGTTTTGAACAAGTTACCTATATGACTAAGCACTTTTTATTAACATTTTCTCTACTTTTTTTAGGTGGCTGTCATCCATTGACTAAACTTGCTCAGCCAACCCAAGCACCTCAACCTAACTGTTTTTTACCAGAAACCGCGCTAAACCAGTTTTTGGAAGATGAACACCAATTCATCACAGCGAATACGGCACAACAGAAATTAATTTTAGATGCATCTAAAGACTCTCTTGAACGACAAGCAAATATACTCAGCATTACAAGGAATAAAGCAACATTAGAACAGTCACTTCCCCTGTTCGCACAAATCCCACTACTACCTAATAAATCTTGCACTGCAGACCGTTATCTTTATCTAAGGTTCAGGCAGGTTCAGGCAAACTTAGCCGCACTTGAAGAGAAAGACTTTATTACTGCTCGGTTAAACACTGCAAAGCTCACTATAGAAAAGCAACAGCAGCAAATTGATGCTCTCACTCAGATTGAACAAGCCATTACCCGTCAACGTGAGGAACCTTAAATCATGACGCAACTTTCACGAGTCCTTTTAGTCGATGACGACAATGGTGTGCTATCTCTACTAACCATGCGCCTAGAAGCATCGGGTTATCAGGTGCTTTCAGCCTCAAGCGGCGAAGAAGCATTGCGTCTATTGCCTACTGAACGTATAGATTTAGTTCTGACTGACCTATGCATGGATGAAATGAATGGTCTTGACCTTTTTAAGCATGTGCAACAAAACTGGCCTGGACTACCTGTCATTATCATTACTGCCCACGGTTCTATTCCAGAAGCGGTAGCGGCAACTCAACAAGGTGTGTTTGGCTTTTTAACTAAACCTATCGATAAGACACAGTTACTCGATACAGTAAAAGCGGCACTTGTTTCGGCTGAGCGGCGCCGAAATACCAAATGGCGCGATGATATAATCACCAAAAGCCCAGTCATGCTTCAGCTACTAGACCAAGCACACCGAGTTGCCGAATCTGATGTGAGCGTCCTTATCACAGGCCCCAGTGGTAGCGGAAAAGAATTAATGGCCCGGGCTATCCACCAAGCGAGCCAGCGAGCCAATAATAAGTTTATAGCAATAAACTGTGGTGCCTTACCTGAACAATTACTTGAATCTGAGCTTTTTGGACATACAAAAGGCTCCTTTACTGGTGCTATTTCAAACCACCAAGGCCTCTTCCAAGCAGCTGATGGCGGCACGCTTTTTCTTGATGAAATAGGTGATATGCCACAGCCGTTGCAGGTAAAACTACTCAGGGTATTACAAGAAAGAGTTATTCGCCCAGTAGGGTCAGTCGATAATATCAAAATTGATGTGCGTATTATCTCCGCAACTCATCGTAACTTGGATCAAGCGATGCAGAGTGAAGATTTTCGAGAGGATTTATACTACCGCTTGAATGTCGTTAACATCGAGCTACCGCCTTTAAGAGACCGACCAGAAGATATTCCTGTATTAGCAAGACACTTTCTTGCTAAAGCAACACACCAACACAACCGTAAAGTACGAAATATTTCACCAGGAGCCCTACATTTATTGGCCCAAGCAGCTTGGCCTGGTAATGTAAGGCAGCTTCAAAATGTTATGGAAAAAGTGGTTGCTCTAAGTGCGAGCCCAGTCATATCAGAGGGCCTAGTTGCAAATGCTCTGTCTAATCAAGACCTTGTCATACCATCTTTCAACGAAGCTCGGGCTGATTTTGAAAAGCGCTACTTAATTAAGTTAATGCAAGTTACTGAAGGTAATGTGACACACGCGGCTCGTATTGCTCAACGAAATAGAACCGACTTTTATAAACTTCTTCATAGACATAACATCGAAGCAGCGGAATATAAACCAGCAGCTATTGCCGCCGTTCAAGCCCAAGCTGATTTAATCAAGTCTCGTCAAGCCAGTTAATTTTAACGACTGATATTAGCAAACCTAGCAGATGTCAGGATGGCAAGATCGCCTGCTGACATCTCAATCTCTAGGCCTCTTCTTCCAGCACTCATAAATATACTTTCATAACTATTTGCCGACTCATCAATCACCGTCGGTAGCACTCTTTTTTGCCCCAGTGGGCTGATACCTCCTGCTATATAACCCGTAATACGTTCAGCAGCCACAACCTCAGCCATCACAACCTTCTTCACTTTCAAAGCGGCGGCCATTGCTTTTATATTAAGTTGCCCACTCACAGGAACAACAGCTACCGCGAGCTTCTTCTGATCCCCTTCTACTGCTACCAACAAAGTCTTAAACACTTGAGCTGAGTCCTGATTCAATAGCTCAGCCGCTTCTTCACCATAGGAGCTACTTGAAGGATTATGCTGATATTCATGCAGTTTATAAAAAACCTTTGCTTTTTTTACAATATTAATCGCAGGCGTCATAATTTTTTCTCAGATGAGAAACCCTCATGCCTTGATGACGGCTCTTTCAATGGCTGCAATAAATACTCCAGTCCATTGAGCTTAATTTCATATAATGTACGTAACAAGTCACCTAGTTCCCCAGATGGAAACCCTTTCTTTTCAAACCAACATATATAAGGTTCGGGAAGGTCGACTAAGATTCGTCCAGCATATTTCCCGAAGGGCATTTTCATTGTTGCCAGCTTTTTAAGCTGTTGAGGTTGAAAAGACATCATAAGTTGTATCGTTGCCATCCATTAATTTTGAGTACAAAATGCATCCCAAATTCACTTTTGATAATGCGCGATGAAACAGACCGACCAAACTATCAGTAAAGCGATGACGTTACTCAATCAAGGCAAGTACGAGTCAGCACAGATAATTTGTAAAAGAATTATTGCGCGTGCACCACTGCATTATCAAGCAAATTTACTGCTAGGTGTCATCGCTCTCAACACTCATAAACTCAACATTGCAGAAAAGCACTTACAACTTGCCCAGAAAAGTGCAAAAAGTAATCACGACAAGGCACAAGCGCTTAGTAACTTATCACTGTCCTTGAGCTACCAGCAGCGATTTATTGAAGCTTTAGAATATATTAATCAAGCGCTAGGCCTTAAACAACAAGCTATTTTCTACTGCAACCGTGCAAATATTTTTGAGCAGCTTTCACGCTGGTCAAAAATGCAGGAAGACCTGATAAGCGCTATTTCTATCGATCCAAATATTCCAGAGGCTTATATTAGTTTAGCGCTAGCTAAACGACACCTGAATGATTCAGTTACAGCCTTGGAGCTATTAGAGCAATGCCCTGAATATACAGAACAAGACTGGCTCAATGAGTGGGCTTTATTAAACGGCATTAATAACCGTATAGATAAAGTAGGGGAACAACTTAGTGTGTTAAGCCTTAGCGATGATGCCATGATTTCGCTCGGAGACTACGCACTAGAGCAGAACTATCCTGACATCGCACGTGCGCTCTATTTGTTAATGCTTAAAAAATGCCCTAATCATGCCACTCTTAATCACCAACTCAATGCATTACAAGGTATTCCTTCCACACAAGCACCACTGGAGTATGTTAAATCTTTGTTTAACAGTTGTGCTGACCAATTCGAAGACCGCCTAGTAAACCAGCTCCAGTACACTTTACCAGATCTGCTAGTCACACAATTAAGCGACTTTTTACCAACCACGGCTATATCTGTGGTTGACCTTGGTTGTGGCACCGGATTACTCGGTAAAGCTTTATCATCTAAAGTATCAATCTCTTCACTCACAGGTGTTGATATATCAGAAGCCATGCTTGAGCATGCGGGTAAGAAAAAACTTTATCATCAGCTTGTTCACGATGATGTTCTGAGTAGTCTGCAAGCCACTAAAAACACTGATCTTATTATGGCCGCCGATGTGCTGATCTATATAGGTGAGCTTACCTCACTCTTTAACCATGCCAACCATGCACTAAAAGATAACGGCATCTTTGCGTTTAGTATTGAGTCTTGCTCAACGTCTTGGCGGCTAGACCAATCCGGGCGATACCAGCACAGCGCTGATTATATTCGCGCTTTATTAAATGAAAGTAATTTTTCGCTAGAACACTCAGCTATATGCGATCTTCGCTTAGAAAAAAACCAATCCGTTGCAGGAGAAATTTTCATTTTGAAAAAGCATGGATAACTATATGAATGGCTATCTAAATAACTCATTAAGCAGGCCTTCTTGCTGAGCTTGCTGATAAAGTAACCCTGCCGCCAAACGCAGCGAGCTCAGTAATACTTTACGATTTTGTAGACCGGTATGATCAATTATTTGCTGTTCACTTTTTTGCTGAATAACGCGCTCTTCGATCAAGCATTTAATCTGCTCATCAGTTGAATCGATATCCCAAAGATATCGATATTGCTCGGCCAAGCGAGCAAAAATGTAAGCACTGCTTTCATAAGCTCGATAGTGAAATGCAAAACCGGATAAGTCATGCCACTCTTCATGCGCTAAGCGGGTAAATTCAACAAGCACGGGACGCTGAACACGGGCTAAAATATTGCTATCTAGCGTCTGAAGCCAATCACCCTGCAAATACAGTAAGCGTTTTTGAAACTCACTTTGCCATGCACATATCGCCTGATTAGCATCAGTTGACAGCCCCTTAAGCACAAGAGTCGCATAAGAACCACTAACAGGATCACACTGAGTGCCAACTCTAGTCACTTGATACCCCTCAGCATGCCAAAAATCAAGCAGTGGGGCTGTTACGGCAAACGAGGCCCCAATCATATGGTATTGGCTATTTTCTACCGAGCGTTCAATTGCATGTAATAATCCAGCAGCTATCCTACTACGCCGGTATTTATCACATACAGCAATTCGAACAACTCGCAGCATAGTGAACTCAGCTGCGTTTAGATAGCCCTCTTGAGCAACCAATAACTGGGGAAGCAAGTGCCCTCTCGGCCTGCGCCGTCCTTCCCATATATGTTGTATAAGCTCTTCTTCAAGCCCTCCTTCCTCAGCGACAAGACAAGCCCCAACAATTTGTTCAGCTGATTCCGCAATCCAGATTTGTAAATTAGGACTATCCAGCATAATTCTTAGGTCGCCAGGAGTTGTCCGATAATGCGCGTTGATCATTAAACCAAACAACGCCTGAAGCTGGTCTGGATTATCAACAAGCCATTTGGGATCAATAGATCGATACTCCACTAATGGCCGGCTTTGTCTTGCTACTTCTTCTGGTATTTTGCTACTCAGGGAACCTGCATCCAAAAACAGGAGCTTGTTAATAAAAGGCTCTAACGGATCGCACTCAGACCAACGAATGGGCTTCTCAAGCGTAAAACAATGTAATGCTTTGGCTTGGTGTTGAAGAATAGGAAAAAACCGCAGAACAAAGCCTTGCCCGGTTCCTTCATAACCTTGAGTCGTCGTGGCAAAAATTATTTTTGAATATGTCTCTAAAAAGCCAGTTAATAAGTGCACGGGAATTCCGGCAGCTTCATCCACCAACAAAATATTCGCTTCATTGTGTGCACTAATAACATCCACGGGTTGCTGGAATGTTAAAGACGCTCGCTGCTTTTCTTCAATCACTTGATAACGCGCCCGATGAAAGCCCTTAGCAGACGCGGCATGTTCAAATAAGCTATCAAGCGCATCAGCAGAAGGCGCTGTCACAACCACACTACGGCCTTGGCCTAGCAACTGGCGCGCTATTATCCCCAACGCAGCAGACTTACCTCTCCCCCTTGCAGCAGTTAATACACAACACTGCTGTCCAGAAAGCGCAAAATACTGAGCAATTTGATCAATAACCTTATGTTGATCAAGCAGCCCCACATCTGCTGAAACATGAGATAATGAAGGCGGTAACCGCGACAATAAACCATCGACTTGATCAAAGCGTGAGAGGAAACGCTCTTCATTAAAACAGCGCTTCATATGCTCAAGAAAGTAATTCCCCACCTGTAAACTTGTATAGGGCTCAACACGTAATCGTTGTTTCTCGGGATCATCAAAAAAATCAGATGATTCAGGAGGTGAACTCAAAAAAACAAATAGGCCACCGCCTTTTAGCAAACCCGAAACCTGGCCTAACGTATCAGGATTAATACCACTAAAGCCATCATAGATCAGTAGATCTACTTCCTGTCCTAATAAACGATGTGCTTGATGAACAGGGCAAGTAACCAAGCCTTCCCATTCACGAGATGAGATAACAATACAGCACAGGGAATTATTGCTTTGAATAAATGTAAGCGCTTGTTCTGCTGTCCATTCGGGGGAGCCTGTTAACCAACAGGGATAACGAACATTTCCTTGCTCTGCCTGAAGCATCAGCCGAGCAAGAAGCGCATGAACACTATCTGGTGCTGAGCAATACATATAGCTCAGTAAGAATAAGTTACTGAAGGATTAACATGCTGTTCTGCATCTGCGCAAACTTGGTTTCCACCGCGCGTCTTGGCATTAATCAATAGCTGTTGAACGCAAGCAGTTGCTGCTTCACTGTTTAAATCAGATGTTGGTTGAAACGTGCATAAACCGATACTCACCGGGTGCTTAATGTCTAACTGTTGGAGCCCTTTCAAACACCGGTCAGCTAACTGTAAAACTAACTCATTAGTGGCAGGTAAAATAAGACCGAAGGTCGTTACATCCACTTTCGCAACCATATCACCAGGGCGGCAAACAGCATGAATAAGATTCTGTGCCACTTTAACGGCATCATCTTCTTCCAGCTCCTCAATATCAAAGCCGACATACATTAATGTCAAAGGAGTGAACTCTCTTACACTGCGACGACACTCGATATCAACTCTCATTGTAAACTCATGAGGGTCAGGTAAGCCTGTTACTAAATCCTTTCCGCTACTAATAAGATCAAGACGCACCTGAAGCTCTTTATACTTCTTTAAAAATCTTATTAATAAAAAAACCAAAACACAAGAAGCAGCTGATAACCCCCAAAAAAGCCATAATAGCGCTTGAGACGATACTAATGCCAACTGAAGAGTGAGCACTGTCAGTAATAGACAAACCGTAATACACACGGCTAGCAGCAGCGGCTTAATTACACCACTTTGGCTTTTCTGTTGATGAGCATCAATTTCATGAAGCTTTATATTCTGCACTTTTGGCAATTCAGTTCCCGCTGTTTTGCAATTCAATAGGGGGTAAGTATAACGCAGATATTCTTACTTCATAACTAGTGCAAAATGCTTATTGCCCCCAACGGTTATGAGACTGGTGTAAATATGCTAACTCTTCTGCTGTCGACTCCCGCCCCAATACTTGGTTGCGGTGTGGGAAACGGCCAAAACGTACAATCATATCGCGATGCTGTGATGCAAAATCAATGGCAGAATCAACCCTATGGCGCTCTTTTAGCGGCACCTCCGTCAATAAATTTTCTAACCGACTAATGCATAAATCCTGATCTTGTAGTGATTCGCTATGCTCCAACGGCATATAGAAAAACATACGTTCAGCAAACTCTAATGCATCATCATGTCCACAGCTAAGACTCTCAAGAACGATAGCTCTAGTAATATGATCTCCTTTAAAAGCTTCAGCCATACCCCGATACATATTACGTGTAAATTGATCGAGTAAAATAACTAAAGCAAGTCTTCCCCTTGGGGTGCCTTTCCAGCCATCTAATTCACCTCGTAGTGCAGCATTAACCTTAGCGCCAAAGAGTCCATCAATTTCTCTATCAAGCTCCGCACCACCTTGCCACCAAATGGATTCCCTATTTGTTAGAGGAAACCCGTTTTCAAGATCGCCAAACCAAAACTGTAACACCTCATCAATGTCGACTCTCATGCCCCTTCCCCGATGAAAAACGATGAATAGTGTGTACGTTTTTCAAAATAAGCGTTTACCAAATAAAAAGTATATTACTAAGCAAAATATACATGCACTTATGTTATATATTTACCTTATTAAGGTTTCATCAACAATACAGCTAAAATAACTATTCTGTGTTTCCACTCTTTATTCAAGATCGAAACTGATTTAGAGTCATGTAATACAATGGATTTTTACATCTATGAGGAATAGGAAAAATGACTCGTATAGTACTAATTTTAGTTCTTTTAGGTCTCATCATAGCAGGCTATTTCTATTTACCTCCTACAGTACCCAGTACGACCGATAGCACCTTAAATACTGAGACACAATCAGCACAAAATGCCAAACCAAGCAAAACCGTCAGTAACAAAGAACGCTCTCAAGCACTCACTCACATTAAAAAAATTACTGATCATTCTGAAAAATCTATCGACGCATCAACAGCCAGCCATTTTGTCACCGAAGACCAATTAATAAAGTTACCAGACACAGCAGACGCTCGCCTTTTAGTTGGAAAAAATGGCGACATCAGTAACAATAAAACGGTACAGACCTTTGGTGTTAGCATTCCCGTGTTCAACCCAAAAAATAATACGCTGACAGACAAAGAGCAACCCACATCTATAACGGATGCTGCATCCATTGGCACTCAGGTTAAATTAAAAGAGCTTTTGGACCAATCAGATAGCAACGGTAAAAAAGTATTTTATATACATGCAGTTAACCAAAAAGACGAACAAGGTATTTGGGGCATCATGCAAGACGGATTAACAGAAACGTTTGCAAAAGGGATAACATTATCGGATAACAAAACTCTCATTCAAGCGACTATTCCAGAAGAAGCAGACGAGACCCTAACAAATAAGAAGAGTTCTTTTCTTGGCAAATTACTTCATGAGAAAGTAGCGACTACTCACATCTATAATTTTCAGCAAGGCCTACTAGGGCAAAACCCAGACTTGATTACACCAGGGCAACAATTGATTATTGTGACCTTTACTGAAGATGAGCTACTCAACGTATATAAACACTACAGCCAACAAGGCCAATCAGAATGATCGACCTGTATACATGGGGAACACCTAACGGCAGAAAAGTGTCTATTATGCTTGAAGCCATCGGTGCAAAATATCAGGCTTTCACTGTTAATATATTAAAAGATGAACAGTTCTTACCCGATTTTATTAAAATCAGCCCCAACAATAAGATTCCTGCCATTGTTGATTCAGAAGGCCCAAACGGCGAACCCATATCACTTTTCGAGACGGGAGCCATCCTGCTTTACCTAGGTGAGAAATCGGGAAAATTCATCCCTACAGAACTCATCAAAAGATATGAGATGATGGAGTGGTTGATGTGGCAAATGGGCGGCTTTGGCCCCTTTCTTGGCCAAGCGCATCACTTTAATCGCTTTGCCCCAAAAGAAGTGCCTTATGCTCTAGAGCGTTACAACAGCGAAGCACAAAGATTATGGCGCGTACTCGATAAACGCTTAGCTAATAGGGAGTATGTCGTCGACCAACTGAGCATCGCTGATTTCGCAATTTACCCGTGGGCAGCACGTTATGAATGGCAAAAAATCACTCTGAAAGATTACCCTAATGTGAAGAGCTGGATGGAAAGAATGCTAACATTAGAGGCTGTTCAAAAAGGAATGATGGTTCCTGATAATAATTAAATTAACGGAGTAATTATGCACATTTGGGTTGATGCAGACGCCTGCCCACGCGTCATTAAAGATATTCTATTTAGAGCTGCAGAACGCACTAGTACAACAATGACATTGGTGGCGAACCAACTCATTAGCACCCCACCCTCACCATTAATTAATGCTATTCGTGTACCTGCAGGCTTTGATGTGGCCGATAATTACATTGTGCAAAAGCTATCGGCTGGCGATTTAGTTATTACCGCCGATATCCCCTTGGCTGCCGAAGTAGTTGAGGGTAAAGGTATAGCCTTAAACCCACGAGGAGAGCTCTATACACTCGAGAATATTCGACAGCTGCTTTCTATGCGTGACTTTATGGACACATTGCGTAACACCGGCGTTGAAACAGGTGGGCCGAAGTCATTTAATGAACAGGATCGTAGAACATTTGCTAATCAGCTAGATAGCTTACTCGCTAAAGTCCGATAGGAAACTGATCTTTTAAGGCCTTAGCTTAGGGCACGAAAATTACTCAGCATTGCCTAAAACGTAAGTCTCCCCTGCGCTATTAACCACAATCTGTGTAACACCCTCACATAGCTCCTCATGAGCCTTTTCCACGAGAGTGTAAAAAACTGAACGACTGATCAGGCCCTCCATACCAAATCTAACATAGAGATACGGAGACGGCTCTCCAGTTATAGGGTCTGTCTCCACTCGAATAGGGTTACCTGCACTGGCTATAACTCTATCTCCTGTAAGACTGATAAAGCATAACGCCTCACCAAGCGCATGAGCGACCGTCTCTACATGAATAAAGTGAAAAGGAACATCATCAACTTGAATGCCTATTTTTTCGACGGGTGTTTTAAGAAAATAGGCCTCATTTTCTTTCCATAATACTGTCGCAAATAATTTAACCATTGCAGGACGACCAATGGGCGAACCGTTATACAACCACTGGCCATCGCGTAATATGCGTATATCTATATCGCCACAAAAATCTGGATGCCATTTATCCACTGGTGGCGCTCCCTTTCCCGACGCTGTATCAATTTGTCGACTGACTTCTGCAAAGTCAAAAGTTGGTTTGGTTACATCCATTATTCGCTATTCCTACTTTGTGCATATAAGCCATCATCTATCCTCCATTAAATTATCTCAACTTATATCGAAAAAATTTCATCTATTCATACAAACACATGAATCCTATTCACTGTTAAACTAGCTTCATATTAACGATTCTCACGCGCTAGGCACTTATGAACCCATCATTGAAAGACCGTTTCTCAGATCCACAGCGTGGTGTTTACTTTATTGGTACAACACCACCTAGGGGCAACACACCCTCTGATCAAGTTAGCGATATCGCCGACAAACTACTGGGGCGCCTTTCTGCTATCGACTTTGATGGTGTTATTGTCTATGACATACAAGATGAAAGTAGTCGAATTGATAAACCCCGCCCATTTCCTTTTATGCAAACACATGACCCCCGAGATTACTCGCGGCTGATTCGTGAAAAGTCGCAACACCCTGTTATTACCTATAAAAGCGTTTCTCAACGAGACCGACACGATTTTGAGCAATGGTTAGAAGAGGCATGGAACGACTACGGAATACGCGATATTGTCATGGTGGGCAGCCCATCTTCAGAAGGTAAAGTCCAACTATCACTGAATGATGCGTATGACGCCCTCCAAGAACACCAGTTAGACTATAATCTTGGCGGCGTCACTATTGCAGAAAGACATGCTAAAAAAGGTGATGAGCACCAGAGACTATTGAAAAAAAGCGCTCAGGGGTGTTCATTTTTTGTGTCGCAGGCTGTCTACAACCCACAAGCAACGGTTGATATGTTGAGCCGCTATGCTCGTGAATGCAAAGAAAAAGGCATTTCACCTCAGCGAGTGATTCTGACGTTTACACCTTGCGGTAGCGCTAAAACATTAGAGTTTATGGAGTGGCTCGGTATATCCGTACCAGAGGCAACTAGTTACCGCATTCTGGATGCTCATAACCCGTTAGCAGAGTCTATTCGGATCTGTCGCAGTAACTTAGAACAGATTATTGAGGCATGCATCCCTTTAGGCATTCCCTTAGGATTAAATATTGAGAGTCTAACTAACCGTAAAGATGAGATCGATGCCGCCATTCGTCTCTTCAAATTGCTCAAGGCCACACTTGATTTGAAACTAGCAGAGAATTCACTCTAAGCCAAAGAAGAAAAATTCAAGGCGTGGACTGTGCTTCTTTTAGCAGCACTTCCATTGCCTTGTAACGAATGGGGTCCCATATAATAACTTTCCTATCAAAATCTACTTCATATTTAACATTCATTAGAAAGTCCATTCCTAATAGACCGTCAAATTTACCTCCGGGCGACTTATTATCAATGACAAAAGAGCGGATATTTTTTGCTTTGAAAGGCCCGACTTTTATTCGATCAAACTCTATACTACTAACTTTAATAACTCCCCCTCCAGCAACACGAGCATAACCGGCTGCTTCACTCATTGCATCAAGGCGCGCTAATGCATCACGATGAAATACGGTGCCACTGGCCCCTGTGTCCATCAGCATATGAACCTTGGCCTCCTTACCGTGATACGTCACAGAAACAGGTATCAATACCTGATTCTTCTGTATTTTCACTGGTGTTTCCATCTGCGCTAGCATTCTTTCAAGTCTACGAATTTCTGAACGCACTTTTATTGAAGCAGACACTTTCTTGTTTTTTTCTGAGAAGCGGCCTGTATTATTAACTTCATCAGAAGGCGTCTGGAGTTGTATTTGGGTTTTATATTTTTGAGGAACCTGACTAAGGCTACCAACATAAACGCGTTTGCCACTGTCATCTGTGTATTTATAGATTTCAGCTTGTGACTTACCCATCATCATAAGGAGTAAAATAGCTATCATACTTAGTAAGATAGCTACCATTCTTATTTGCTGACAGCGCCTGCATTTTTTCTTAGGCATTTAACCTCCGGCAAGTTTCACTGTGTAATTCAGCTGTTCAAGTAAAGACTTTATGCTCTCTCGGTGGTCACCCTGAATTTCGATAATACCGTCCTTCAACGCCCCACCTGTTCCGCAATGTTGCTTGAGACGCTTCGTGAGCTTTTTCAACTCAGCATCAACTAGCGGAACACCTGATACAGTTGTTACACCTTTTCCTTTTCGCCCTGATGTTTCGCGCCTAATACGAACAATACCATCTAAAGAAGAAATGCGATCATTATCGGTATTTTCTTGGCAACAGCACGCATCTTTAGATTTTCTGCAATCTGGGCAAACATCGCCGGCTTCCGTTGAGTAAACCAATCGACTTAGTTGATTTTGTAATGAGGCCATATTTTTGATCCTAACGGGATAAACCACCTATTTGTCTAGCCAAATAAGCAGCGTAGTTGTCAGTCATTCCACTGATAAAATCCAGTGCCCTAATATAAGCATGATACAACGACCAACTTGGATCCGGAGCATGAATCCCCATTAAACTCATAATTTTTTCACTTCGGTAGCTTAAGTTCTCCGCACTTCCTTTCTGGTACTGCTCATAAACAGCATGGCAAAAAGCATCTAGTAGAATCCCTAAGCAACTATAAGCACCTACTTCAAGCTCAGTTTTTCTTGTGTCAGGAAACACTTTATTTTTTGCTAACGCTTTAGCTGCACTTAGCCCTTCTTTTACACCCACATCACCATCAAGTAATAGCTCTCCTTGATACTGGCCTGCCATAATTTGTGCATAATTATTCATAAAAGCATCAACAGCAGAATTAACCATATTTTCCATGGCCTTTCCACGTAATGCTGATACCTTACGCCGTGCAGATGCCTGGCTATAAAATATCCCATCCTCAAATTCTAAATCACCACACAACTGTAATAAGATAGGCTTAATCGCATCGAAAGTCAGAATGTTAAGCTCAATAGCATCTTCTAAATCTAATATTGCATAACAAATATCATCAGCAGCTTCCATTAAATAAGCAAGTGGATGACGACACCAACGATTTTTTCCTAAAGACACTAGGCCTAACTCATTACCTAGTTTATTAAGTGTTTCGCTTTCAGTTAGGTAGCAGCTGAATTTCCCTTTTCCTGTTGCATGTTCAGCTGTCCAAGGGTATTTAAGTAAAGTACCTAGCGTAGGGTAAGTTAAACGCAACCCACCATCATAAAGATGATTCTCTATACAGGTAACCACTCTAAACCCTTGAGCATTTCCCTCAAAGGTTTCAAGGTCAAGGCATTCTATCGATGATAAGGGTTGTAAAAACTCGGCTCCTTTTGACTGTTTAAACCAGTCTCTAATGGCATACTCACCTGCATGACCAAAAGGTGGGTTACCAATATCATGGGCCAAACATGCAGACTGAACAATCATTCCAATATCGTGAGAGCTCACCCATTCAGGCAAGCTAGATGTTAGTAACTCACCGACTCTGATACCTAGTGTACGACCAACACTTCCGACTTCAATCGAATGAGTTAAGCGTGTATGAATGTGGTCGTTTAATACTAACGGGTGTACTTGGGTTTTACGTCCTAACCGTCTAAACGCACTGGAGAACACCACACGATCGTGGTCTTTATGGAAGTGACTACGCCCTACCTCTGGCGAAGCTATAGACTCATGACCATAACGCTTTACTGTTAGCAGTTTATCCCAGCGCATCATTTCATTATTCCTTGTCTGTAGCTATCGATGACTTATATTGACATAAAAAACCGGTAACGTGAAATCACACTACCGGCATCGTCTTTCTTAAGTAAAACTTATACTTTAAACTGATTTACTATTCTCATTAAGCGCTGCTCCAGTGCAGACATCTCTTTGGTTGTTGCTGACAAGGCATCAGCATTACTAGCTGAATGCTCTGCTATATCGGCCACTTGTTGGACATTCTGGCTGATTTCATCTGCGACTGCCGTCTGCTCCTCAGCAGCACTAGCTATCTGCGTATTCATCTGTGTGATAGTGCTGACAGAACCCGTTATAACACTTAACGACCCGCTGGCTTGTGCTGCTCTTTCTACTGTTGCAATACTTTGAGCTTTACTGGTATCCATCACGCCAACAGCTTCTCTTGCTCCTGTCTGCAAACGTTCAATCATGCTTTGAATCTCTTGTGTACTCTGTTGAGTTCGGTTTGCTAATGTTCGAACTTCATCAGCTACAACAGAGAAACCACGCCCATACTCACCTGCACGAGCAGCCTCAATAGCGGCATTTAACGCAAGTAGATTAGTTTGGCCTGCAATCTCTTTAATAACATTCACAACAGTGCCGATTTTATCGGCATCAACATCTAGCTGCCCAATAACATCCGATGCTTTATTCACATCATCTGATAAAGCCTGAATAGCAACGATAGTGTCTTCAACTATTTTTTGCCCGCTCAGTGTTTCATTATCCGCTTCTTGCGCCGCAGACGCTGCGCCAACAGCATTTCCAGCCACTTCTTGTGCAGCAGCGGCCATTTCGTGCACTGCAGCAGCGGCTTGTGCCGTTTCATGTCTCTGCTTTTGAACATCAGTATGTGTTTTAGTAACGACATTATTCATTTGCACTGTCGATTTTGAAAGGTCCGCTATTCCACCTTTTAAATCAATCACCAAGCCTTGAATTTTATCTGCAAAGTCATTGAAGCCCTGCGATACTTGTCCCACTTCATCCTCGGACATAACTTTCAAGCGACGAGTTAAATCTCCCTCACCTTGGCTAATGTCTGTCAGCGCTTCTGCAGTATCGCGTAGCGGCTGAGTTACCTTGCCTGCGATATACAAAGCAACGAACACGAAGAAAATGAGTAACACGATACCTGTTCCAGCAATAAATACTTGAGTTTTCGCCATATTAGAATCAATACCCTGCTGAGCCGCAGCGACTGCATCATCGATATCATCGATATAAAAGCCTGTTCCTAGCATCCAACCAAATTTTGAGATGCCTAATGCATAACTCAGTTTTTCTACATCCATATTTTTCGAAGGCTTACTCCAGAAATAAGTAACATAGCCACCACCTTGTTTAGCCTTATCAATTAGCTCTTTAATAATATAAATACCATTTGGATCTTTAAGGCCCATTAGATTCTTACCTTCTAAAGAGGGCTTTGGCCTCATAGCAATAGCGGTCCCTGAATAGTCATAAACAAATACATAGCCATCATTTTTCTCCCCATAAGTGATTGATCTAAGTATTTCTGCTACTTTATTCTTGGCCTCAACATCATCTGCTCCAGAAGCTTTATCAGTAATTGATTTAACCGCTGTATACGCCATATCCATATAGGCTTTAGCTGTTTCTTGCTTTGAATCCATCATGGTTGAACGAATAGCAGCAACCTCATGCACACCCATTTCTTCTAATTTCACTTTTACTACTAACATGACGACAAGAATAGCCACTACCAGTGGGATAATCGTTAGCAATAGCATTTTATGTTTGAGCTTTAATGCACTCATAGTAGGAAGCCTCAACTCGCATTGTTATTTTAGTTAAGATTGTAAAAATCACACAAAGGCGCAAATGCTCTAATAACCAAGATGTAGGAGAAATCCATCTAAAAATGCTCCCTATACCAGACCTTTGTTTAATACATAAGTCGTGCTTTCACAATTCTTATCAATAGTTTAGTCAACAATATTCAAAACACATAAAACAGATTAGACTTTATAGTGACTTAGATCGCATCTTCACTATTCGACACCACTCATTTATTTTAAACTGGCTTTTTTATTCATATCTGAAAGGACAAATTGACGCCATGCTCACTCAGCTCAATAAGTTACTATTAATTACTTTTATCTTTCTATTCAGCCACTTTTCATACGCTCAAAACACATCGACCAACCCTAAGGTTGTACTTGAAACAACCGCTGGCAGCATTACGATCGAACTATTCTCGAACGAAGCTCCTGTGACGGTAGAAAATTTCTTGCGCTATATTGATGAAGGCTTATATGTTGATACGCAGTTTCATAGAGTTATCAGCGGATTTATGATTCAAGGAGGGGGGTTCACCAAGGACCTGAAAAAAAAGCCAAACCATGCACCAATAAAGAATGAATCATCAAACGGGTTAAGTAATAAACGCGGCACGATTGCAATGGCGAGAACTCAAGACCCTAACAGTGCAACCAACCAATTTTTTATCAATTTAGTCGATAACCTCAACCTTAATCAGGTTGGAAATCGTGCGGGATATACAGTTTTTGGTGAAGTGAGTCAGGGAGTAGAAGTGATAGACAAGATAGGAAAAGTAAAAACAACCACACGCTCACGTTACCGTAACGTACCTGTTGAGCCCATATTGATTTTAAGTGCCAAGCGTCTTTAATTTTTTCCTGTTCGATATAAGAATTAATGTACCTATTGATCACCTTTGTTAGAAAACTAGGTGATCAATAGCCACCTGCTAGTCACGAATAACGGCAACATAGTTACCTTTCATGCTTAACGCTGTAACCCCATCCTGAATAATAAACACGTCAAGTGCTAAACGGGCACGCCCTTTTTCCTTTAAACGTGAAAGGAAGCTATCAAGTTCAAGTGCAGAAGGAGTATCTACTTGTGCATGAAAATCACCTGTGACGGGGGCAAGGTAACGCATTTCACAGTCACGAATCATGACATCACAATCCAATGCTTGTTCTTTCAACAATAAGGTTGTTAAGCACCACCCAGAAATCGTTGCCAATGTGGCTAACGATCCACCAAAGCCCGTTCCTTTATCATTAACATTTGGCGCTAACTCAGCCGGTAACACTAGCTGCTTACCGTCATACGTAAGCTGGCCTAATCCCATATGGTTTAACAACGGTATTTGCGTTTTAAGCCATTCTAGAAATCCTTCTGAATGCTGGGTAGGCATTAGCTTTTCCCACTCCAAGTAGAGAAAACATGCTCTACATTATTTTGGCTAACTTCACGCATTCTTTTTGCTGTCCCAAGATAAAGAAAGCCAATAACTTGCTCATGAGCCTGCAACCCCAACCCCGCTTTTACAACAGGGTCAAAAGCCATCTCACCGGTTCTCCACATAGCACCTAAACCCTGAGCGTAAGCTGCTAATATCAAGCTATGAGTAGCGCATCCGGCCGTTATCACCTGCTCAACTTCAGGAACTTTAAGATGCTGCTGTATATTAGCTATCGCCACTACAATCATTGGAGCACGCATTGGCTTTTTTTGAAGCTTAGCCGCTTTGTCCTCTGCAAGAGCATTTCCTTTAGTACGTATAGCTTTTACAAAAAGTTCACCTAAATCATTTCTAGCATCGCCTTCAATTACCAGAAATCGCCATGGCTGAAGCCCAGCATGGTCCGGTGCTCTTAGTGCTGCATTAAACATCACATTTAACTGCTCCTTAGAAGGAGCAGGTTCAAACAATACCGGCGCAGATACTCGGTTATGCAACAGTTCAATAGCGTCCATATTCGTTCCTTATTGACGACTTAATCTAAGGTTGAGAGGTTTAACAGGCTCACTACTACGCACAGGATTAATGTCTAACCCACCACGACGCACATACCTAGCGTAAACCGTTAACGACTCAGGCTGACAACGCTGCCAAATATCCATAAAGATATTTTCAACGCATTGCTCATGAAAATCACCGTGCTCACGATAAGAAATAAAGTACTTCAGTAGTCCTTCCCGATCAATTTCTAAACCCGTATATTGCACTTGAATAGATGCCCAGTCCGGTTGCCCTGTTACAGGACAATTTGACTTAAGCAGATGACTATACAGCGCTTGTGTTACCTTGTTTTTACCAACGCTCAGCAAATGGGGCGCCGGCTGGTAATCATCAACCGTAATATCCAACTCATCCAGACACTCTCCTTCAAAACGGCTTAAATCTGGCATTTGATCGGGATGATATAACTCCACCCTTACAGACCCTCCAGCAGATGCTGATAAATCCTTCTGCATCTGATTTATAACACTGTCATCACTATCAAATCGACTTAAATTGAAAGAGTTCAAATACAACTTGAATGATTTTGATTCAACGATACTTTGAGAGTTTGCCGGAATAAAAAAGCTCGCGATCCTAACAACAGGCTTCCCTTTGAGATTCAACCAAGAAACTTCATAACCGTTCCATATATCTTCACCTACAAAGGGCAACGAAGCCCTCTCAATTCCGCGATTTTTCCAGTTCAAATCACGCTGAATGGGAAACAAAAGGTCTGGCGTATATTCGTTAATATAAACAGTACCACTACCTAACGGCGACTGGTCAAGAACATCTTGCTCACTCATTATTGACGAATCCCCTTACCCATATTCAACAATTTTAATGCCACTAAAAACAGCACTACATTAAATAGAACTATGACGGCAAACGCGAACCCCACATTAATATCACTAACCCCTAGGATCCCATAACGGAATGTATTAACCATATAGAGAATAGGGTTTAACTGAGAAACGCCCTGCCAAAACTCTGGCAATAACTGTATAGAATAAAACACCCCTCCCAAATAAGTTAGCGGCGTTAATATGAAAGTAGGAATAATTGAGATATCATCAAATGAGTTAGCAAAAACCGCATTGATAAAGCCCCCCAATGAAAACAAAATAGATGTCATTAGCACCGTTGCTATAGTCACACCCAAGCTATGGACCTGTAACTTGGTGAAAAACAGGGACAGCAACGTAACAATAAAGCCAACAGCAAGGCCTCGCGAAACCCCGCCTAATACATAACCCGATAAGATCACCCAATTAGGAGTAGGCGACACTAATAACTCTTCAATGTTTCTCTGAAACTTAGTACTGAAAAATGAAGAAACGACATTCCCATATGAGTTAGTTATAACCGACATCATAATTAGTCCGGGAACGATAAACTCCATATAGTTGAAACCTCCCATTTCACCGATTCGACTACCAATCAAGTTCCCAAAGATAATAAAATATAAAGTCATTGTGATAGCTGGAGGAAGCAACGTCTGTGCCCATATACGTGTAAAACGCCTAATCTCTTTTCTAACAATAGTACTAAAAGCAATCCATAACTCTTGATGACTCATACGCCTTTCTTCTCCAGATTTTTTTCAACCATGGAAACAAATAACTCTTCCAGACGGTTCGATTTATTACGCATACTCGTCACCTCGATATTTTGGCTTTTTAGCTGAGCAAATAAACCGTTCAAACCTTGCCCCTTGTTGACCTGAACAACCAGTGTATGCGGGTCTTCAAGACGAGCTAAGTAGCCGTCAATCACAACGTTTTCTGCCTGATCAGGCTGTACGTCTAAAATAAAGGTTTCTGTATTCAACTGCTGAAGAAGCGATTTGATAGACGTATTATGAACAATTGATCCATGATCAATAATGGCAATATTTCGGCACAAGCTTTCCGCCTCTTCCAAATAATGCGTTGTTAAAATAATGGTCGTACCAGCCTCGTTTATTTCCTGCAAAAATGCCCACATGGAACGGCGCAACTCAATATCAACACCTGCGGTAGGTTCATCCAAAATTAGCAACTTAGGTTCATGTACAAGCGCACGAGCAATCATCAAGCGTCTCTTCATGCCACCAGAAAGCATCTGAGCGCGACTATCGCGTTTATCCCATAAACCAAGCTTCTTTAGATAAAATTCAGCTCGTTGTTTTGCAAGATCAACTGGAATACCATAATACCCTGCTTGAGTACGTACAATATCGCCAACTTTTTCAAACATATTAAAATTAAATTCTTGCGGAACCACACCTAGACTACGCTTGGCTGCTGCTTTATCTTTCTCAAGATCAAACCCAAAAATTTCAACCTGCCCACTGGTTTTATTGACTAAAGACGAAACGATACCCAACGTTGTTGACTTACCTGCGCCATTTGGTCCAAGCAATGCAAAAAAATCACCTTGTTGAACATCAAATGAAATTCCTTTAAGAGCTTCAAAGCCATTACCATAGACTTTACGCAAATCTTTAATTGATAGCGCTATTGTCATTTTTCATAATCCTAGTTATTAAATCAGCACGGGAGGGTAAATAAGATACTTTCAGCATATCTGATATTATATCAGGTAAAAACAGCAGTTTGAAAAACGCAACAGAGTTATCCCAACGGCAAAGCAGCTATCTCTTACCCCTATAGCGCCCTACTAAAAAAACAATATTATATATTGAAATCCCTACTTTTTATGATGAAACCTCAATCAAGGTAGCAAGCTCTGCAGCTGTTTAGCGAATAAAGATTACAAACCCATTAATTTCAGTCAGAACATCTCAGCAATAACCAACATGAATAACTCGCTAAATTCTCTTTAGCCTAACTAGCTATATAAGATAGCGAAATACTACCTCTAGCTGCTTAACCTCTCTCCCGCTACAATGCCCCTCTGAATTTACCGGAGACACGAATGACAGCGTATCAATTTCATCACCTTAACTTCTTGAAGATTGCTTATAACAACTTTATTAAGCAAGAGCCATTCACGCTAGAAAACATCTCTAAAGAAGATGAACAGTTCATACTGGATTTTCAGCAACTCGTTAAAGACTTTGAAGAGGGTTCTGAAGAGGTATACACCAACGGTGAAGCAGCCCTTGAACGCGCCTTTAGGATGTATCCTGAGATAGCACACTTGATCGCTCGTGATTTGCTGTGGTACTTCGGAGGAAGTTGTCTTCACAACATGCCGGACCATGAGATTGAGAACTTCCAACGCCTTGATGAACTTCGCTTTGAAGCAGAAGAGAAAGGCGAAGAGTTCGACTATCTCAATAAAAGAGCAAGTGTTTTCGGCCAAAACTAATAGCGCTTAGGTAAAAGCCTGCTTAGGTTTCAGGCAGCAAATGGGAGTCGATTTACTCCCTTTTCTTAACTAACTCTTTGACTTTAACTTCAAACGAAGTATTTCGGATACCCCTTCGCACAGGCACACGCTAGTGTTGTGCTAATGAAGCCTCTTCTACAGAGTATTCAAAGTTATTTATACCTTCTTCTTTTGATAAATACATTGACATCTCTGCACTTTGGACCAACCCAGCCACATCGCTAGACTGGTTTGGAAAGGTGCTAATACCAATATTAATACTCACTTTGAAATAGCAACCGTTAATGAAGAAGGGCTCCTCAAAAGCGGTTATGAGTTTCTCAGCAACACTCCCAGCATTGCCTTTAGTTTTAATGTTGTTAAGAACGATCATAAACAGATCATCACTAAAACGAGCCACCAGATCATCGCCGCGCAGGCAACTAGAAACACGCTCTGAAACGACAGAGAACAACGTCACATTGCCATCTGCAGGGTCCATCAATAGATGACTATCAGTGGATTTTTTCACTTCACAACACATTACAGCTAATGAGCTTCCATTTTCCAAATTGCTTGCCATCATTTCAGGCAGCAACTGTAAGAAAAGATGTTTATTAGCCACTTCAGTTACCGGATCATGAAAGGCTAGCCAGGCCAGTCGCTCTTCAGCTTTTTTATTCGAAGTGATATCAATACCAATAGAAAGAATGACGGGGTGATCCACGTTACTTTCCATATTCGTATGAATCCAGTATAAATGGCACGTTTCTCCTTTAATATCTGTGCATCTAGCTTCAAAACAAACTAAGTTTTCACGCCCTATGTAAAGCTTATTAATACCATCTAACGCCGTTCTGTTATGACTTCCAACCAAGAAATGATCAGAGAAAATATGCTCCGGGCGGTCTTTAAGCTCACCGAATAACTGCTTGGCAAGCTCATTCATAGTCAACACTCGCCCATTCAGGCACTGAGTTAACACAATACTATTAGCGTTCCCCATCAAATTAGCGACGGTATCTTTTTCATAAACCTGGGCAGAGACACTAGCTTTAGAAGGAGGTATCACTTGTAGCTCTTGATTACTCAAAGAAACCCGCTCCTCATTTCTTACCATACATAGCTGGCGTATTTTGTCGATCTCATCAGAAAAAGCAGACTTAGCAAGTACGTTCTGAGGATGTATCAAAGACCTTGAAGGTGCTTGTTTCAAGATAAATCTTAACCGCTTAACAACACACTCAACTAACATTCCTATTATCAAAATAAGAATTGTACTGGCAACAATCATTCCTGCTTTATACTTAAATTGGACTTTTTGTAATCGATCTACATTTTGTGTTTTATCGGCTATAAGTACCCATACGGTTTCATCGGATTGAATGCTACTAGGCACGGTAAAAAAAACATCATAACTATGGCCAAACGCACGTACCGAATACAAAGTATCAAGAACAAATTTAGGCTCAGTCTGGCTTAATAAATTTAACAACTGGATATTTTGGTTTTTTTGCGTCATTTGAGTAAAAAGTAATGGCCAATTGGTCACTGCAGGCTCACTTTCTTTAATCTTTTTAGCAATACCGATATCTACACCGGTTAACTGCTTAAAATCTAAAACCGTTCCTTGTATCACTCGCCCAACGACAAGAACACCACTGACACTGCCATTACTTAACAACGGTATCGCTATATAGTGCGAGCACTGCTCTCGACAAATCAAATCCCGAACTGGGTATTCCTGAGCAATCGCTTTTTCTACTATAGTATCAAAAGAGGAATGAACTACTCCCCATGTCATGATTAACTCACCCTTTGGGCTAAACAATACAGCGCTATCCAATACCCCTTGAGCTTCTAATTGCGCAAAATCATAATCAAATACTATCTGAACATATTGATTTTGATCTGAGCCAGACGTTTGGGTTAGCGCTGTAATCGTTTGCGCGACTTCTAATAACTTGTGGTAGGACGTGGTCAATGAGCCATTCAGTGCTTTAAGGTTTGCGGCATGAGACTCACTACGCGTTGCTTCATGTTGGTGTAGTAGCTGTTGATTAATATAACCATAAAGCAGCACATTAATTACAATAACTAAAAATGCTAACGGAACGAGTATTTTCCAACGCAGGCTTACAAAAGCAGGTCGCAGAATCATCCTTGCTTAACTCCTTTCTTAAAAACGATAAGCTGCCTGCAAAAGGTAAAGGTTCCAGTCTTTTTCAAGCTTGCTAGCATCCAAGTTATCCTGTATTGCCAACCAGCCGGCCCCCTTAATACTATGCCATTCAGCACGGAAGCTCATATTAGGTGAGGCCTGCCACCCAATACCTAACGTATAATCTTTTGTCCATTGAGAATAAGCTGGCCGACTAGAACGCTGTTCAGCCTTAAAACCGTTCCGATCATTTTTATTAAGAAAAAACACATCATAACGCAGCATAAAATCCCAATTTTTTGCGAAGCGATACTCTGCTTGTAAATAATAAGACTCCGAGGTACTTTTTCCATTTTTCTCAAAAGCCCCGCCTAAATCACTTCTATCTACGCTTAAAAGCATATATTCCGCAGTAAAGGATAAGCTTTCGGTATTATACTGCCCACCCAAAATGGCAACATCAATACTCACCTTCCCATCGTTAAGCCCCAATTCACCGATGGGACCAGGGTGATATATTAGGTCAAACTGGCCTAAGGTAACCCCCATGACCCAGGCATCAGCACCATCTACGAGGGAAACCCGTGATAGAACCCCTAGATCATCTTCAAATTTTCCGGAAAAATCAGCTCGAAAATATCCGTATTCAGTATTAACACTTTCTCTTGGGCGGCCTATAAGAAAATCTATATCTATACGCATACCCGCAATGGGAAAATTGCCATAAAGCATCATTCCATCAGCTGAAAGTTGTAACTCTCTTGTCGTATTAAAATATATTGATTGAGGTAAGGCGATAGATGGCCTTGTAAAAGCTACATCCCGCGTTTCATTATAAAAACCATAAGGTAATTTCACCCTACCAATACGTACGCCATATTCACGAGAAACATCAGAAGATAAGCCAAAGTCTGCAAGCAAATAATCTAACTGCAGCTCACCATTATCCACTGCCCCAAATTTTCGAGACATCACTTGACCCGCAAGATGTAGCTGACTCGTAGCACGCCATGTTGCATGCACTGCCAACTCTCGAAAATCAGAACTTACTCTCTCGCTACTCTTGCCGGAAAAGTTATTATTATCTGTTCGCGAAAGCCCCTGAGTTAGAACCCCCCCCCAATACCAATCAGACAAACCCTCTTGCGCTAACGTATTGCAGGAGACAAATAAGAACATCCATAAAAATAACCACCTACTGTATTTCAATGATCTTTACCCCTTTCAACAAAGGCAAGCTATTGTCATCCATATAACCTACAGCGCCTTTGGTACTTTGAACACGTAACAGCATCTCCTGAGGCGAAGAAACCAATATAGGAGGAAAACCAGCACCACTGAAAACAGAACGATCCCAGATCATCCGTAACTGATACGGAAACATACCGAGATTAGATTTCACAAAGGAACGATGAAGTGGGTGCTTGTCTGTTAATACAAAAACGCGTATTGGCTTTTGATCAGGCCAACGAGAGGAGCGCATAGAAAAAACTGAGCGCAATCCTTGCGAAGAGATACTGCTAATAGCTACGTCTGGATGCGCAATAACGATACCTGCTTGCGATACCTGTGGTAGCGCCAGTAATATTATAGCCAGGTGTTTTCGTAAATTGCGCGTCACTACGGTCCCTCGTAAGGCGACAAAATAAATAGAAGTGCCATATAAGCGGCTGATTATATACGAAAAATATAAAAACTGTGAGCGTTTCAAGAAGAAAAAAGATGGCGTCCCATAGGGGGTTCGAACCCCTGTTACCGCCGTGAAAGGGCGGTGTCCTAGACCACTAGACGAATGGGACATATCATAAGTACTTTTAGAAAAATACTTTTAAAACATACTGTAAATATGGAGCGGGAAACGAGATTCGAACTCGCGACCCCGACCTTGGCAAGGTCGTGCTCTACCAACTGAGCTATTCCCGCAACATTATTTTAGCCAATAGTACGGCCAAAATATGGCGTCCCATAGGGGGTTCGAACCCCTGTTACCGCCGTGAAAGGGCGGTGTCCTAGACCACTAGACGAATGGGACATTCTTCTTAAAGGCAGTACCCTTTAAAGAGGCGCAAATCTTAGTGATTCCAAGGATCGATGTCAAGGGTTAATATCACCATTGACGCTGAAATATTACTTTATCATTACTTCGGAATTGCCCGAAGACAATATGAGCAGAAGGCTCCTCTTCAAAACGCCCATCACCATCCCAATCAAATTTAAAGTAAGGAGCCTCAGTCAAGTTAACAGACACATTCACACTCCCTGTATTAGATGCCCCCGGAGCACTCATCACTACTCCAGCATCGCCCTTATCCACTCTAAAATCAGTTGCTAAAAACGCATAACTAGGCACTGTCAATCCTGATGATATTAACGAGCCGTCAGCATCAGTATAAGTTACGCTAGACGTTAACCAAGCACTGCAACTATCATCCGAATTGGTTATAAAATTAGCGCCATCATAATACTCAGCAAGCCAGGGCAAAGGCAAAGCTTCAGTTTCAGGCCCATACGCATTCACTACATTAAGGCGGCCAAAGCGAAGCTCCTTAGCAGAAATATTTTCTATACTAAAACCACTACAGACCTCCTCTAACAAGTCACCATCACTATCAGAATCAATGCGGTAACACACGTCATCAGCGTCAGTAAAATCAGCCGCAGTAAAAGACAGATCAACAAGCCCCTCAAAGGGCGCCTCTAACGCAACACGATCAAACAAAATCGAATCACCACTTAGAGTATTAGTTGCCTCTCCATCGTAATTCTTTTCAGAATCCCCCCACGTTCCTGCAGACAGATCAATATCTTCCACTAATGTTGTTGATACAGCCATACTCACATCTGCATATGAGCGTCCTGATTGCCTCTCAGATAACTTCCAAAGATCTTTACCATAGTTTTTAACAGCCTGGCCTGCCACATTGAAAGCACTCACAGTAACCTCTGGCGCTTCTTTATACCTAATCTCCTCACCCATATAAGAGAAAATATCTGAAGAGCAATGCGTATCCCATTCCGGCGTATTAGCTACCACCTTAAAGTAACCTGGAATAAAACGCCCTACTGGCGTCGTGGCTAGCCCTAAATCATGCCCATAATAATTAGTATCTCGCGCATACAAATCTATAATACCCACTTCCGAGTAACGCGCCGCAACATCTTCAAAAACACCCGTACTAAAACCCGACGATATGCCAATCCAGCTTTGCACTTGACCTGCTGCATCAAGATCACTGGCAACCAAGTTAGCTATAGAACCACCTAGAGAAACCGATAAAGCACCACCAGCACCACCTTCCACAGCGGTTGGCGTATTCAAGCTAATACCAAGTTCTGCATTGGATGGCTGATAATTAGGCGTCACATCACCATTTGCACACTGCCCAGACACGCGTAAAGTAAAGGGCCTTGCTGCAGCCCAGACAGCACCTCCAGAAACATTACCATTATTGAGCAGAGTGGCAGCTCTAGGTGGCCCAACGTCAACAAACTCTGCCATAGGAAGCAAGCGTGAGGGGTAAGCAATAAAGGAATCCGATCCATTTAAGGCTTTAGCCCCAATGGTAAGCTCAGCATTTAACTCCACCTCGCCCGCATCAGAATACTGGACAGTCATCTCTGCCTCTCCCTGAGCATTAAAATTCATCGAGACTGGCGTCCCGGAAGCGCTAGTCGCCAACGAATAAGCGCTACCGGCCGTACTCAACAGCACAGTTTTAGTGCCTGCTGTAGGGGCCATATAGCGACTATAAAAATTAACGCTTTGATTACCCGCAACGGCACTTTCACAACTAGCAGAACTATCGGACTTTTTCACCGCACGTACGACAACAGTTGTTGAAGCGTTACACGATTGCGTATCAGGGATAGAAAATACCAACCCTGCATCCGACACTGACAAGTTTTTATCTTCTGGATGGGATGCATCGCCCTTATCAGAAGAAGCACCATCCGTTACATTAAAATTCAGCACATCAGGATCTGAAACCAAATCCGGATAAGAAAAACGCAGAGTCACACTCGTTTCACCATTATCCGGAAACTGATAAGTCGCCTGCCCACCGCCTGAATTGCTTAGTACTCCGGACCCAACAGCTACAGACAGCCAATCACCTTTTCCTGTTGAAGTCGATATTTGCAATAACGCATCCTTAGCATCAACGGCTACATCTGCATTATCATGAGCGGTAAAGGTAATCTCTTCTGCCAAACAGCTAACCATCGACTCATCATGCGAGATCTCATAATGGTTTACCGTTACCGGCTCAATACAATTACAAGAGCGCAATGCCCCATCATAATTTCTCTCAGCTATTTCATTACTAACAATGCTTTCAATTTCAAAAGTCGTTAGATCAACATCAAAAATCTTCACCTCATCAATATCACCATCAAAAAATCTGGCAGTAACATTTTGATCCTGGCCAATCTGCAAGGCATTACTATTTGTTATCAACTGCCCTGTGTGAGTTTGACGAGCCGCTTCCTGCCCATCTATATAAATAACTTGGAGACCATCTTTGTAGGTAACAGCAACATGATGCCACTGACCTAAGTTAACAGTACTCCCAGATGTAAAGCTGCGCGTCACATTATTTGAATCCTGCCACCACCAATACACTTGACGGTTACTATCAATATGCACTTCATAATTACTATCTTTTGATATAAAGGTCTTTAATTCAGTAGGCGTATTATCCAGACGAATCCAAGCCATCACTGTCATTGCTGTCGGCAAGTCCACAAAATTTGAATCCGGCAGGTTGACGTAATCATCCTCACTATCAAACTGAGCCAAACCACATATTTGCCCATCAACAGTAGAGAGCACACCATTAACCGCATAAGCATCTAAGCCATTAGGGCCGCTATCAACAACATCTTGCCCATCAGACCAATTACAACTATCAAATCGATAATTAACTACAGGGGAAGGCAGCTCACAACGCCGCTCCGTACCGTCATAGTTTTTACCGGCTAGTTGGTTATCATATAAAGTGGAGACTTGTGCATAGTTTAGCTGCGAGGAAAAAATCATAGGCTCGTCTACCAAGCCCTCCCAGTCCTGAGAAGGCTCAAAACCACTCCCCACAGCATCTTGCTCCTGACCGATTATCAACCCACGAGTATCAACATCAATCACACCAGTATAAGTGCTGTTTTGACAACCTTGTGCCACACCATCACGATACAGGCAATGCTGCCCTGCACTGCGTGCCCACACATAATGATGCCATTGATCATCGTTAATAGCTGGCAGGGAATATGACGCTACTATTGAATTCCTAAAATACAATTGCAAACTACTTGTACTAGAGAAAAACATCAGCACACCATTTGTATGCGTACTAGATGCTGCAGAAAAAATAGCTTGAGCTCCACTTCGCGTAGAGTCCAGCTTCCCCCAAACAGAGATAGAAAAGTCATTTGAATTATCAAGAGCCGCATTATCCAACGATATATAATCGCTTATACCATCACGGCTAAGATCTGCTGCACGACACACAACACCATCACTACTCGTTGCCATAGCCTGGCTAGCCACCCCATGAAACGCGTTAGTGCTATAGTCTTTTATTTCGCCAGCCACTCCCTCCCAAACAGCCTCATCAAGATGCCAATCAGCATTAGGCAACGGGAGAGTGCCATCCGGCGGGAGTGGTGGATCTGGACAGACTCTTGAAGAACCATCCCAATTGCTTCCCGCCAATTGGTTGGTATAAATTGAATGCACACTCGACGCAGAAAGCTCACCGCTAAAAATCATGGGCTCATCGACCAAACCCTCCCAATCTTGATTAGCAGCAAATCCACCACCCACAGAGTCTTGCTCTTGACCAATAACCAAACCATTAGGAGATACTGATATAGCCCCGGTATAGGTGTCGATCTGACACCCCTTGCTCACACCATCCACAAACAGACAGTGCTGCCCTTCATTACGCGTCCATACATAGTGATGCCAACGGTCATCACTAATGGCTGGCAATGAGTATGTTGCGACTATCTCATCTCGAAAGAAAAAATTTAAAGAGCTAGTGTTAGCAAAAAACATCAACACACCATTGGTATGTGAACTAGAGGCTGCAGAAAAAAGGGTTTGGGCTTCACTACGGGTAGAATCCAACTTCCCCCAAACAGAAATAGAAAAATCATCAAGACCATCAAGAGCAGAGCTACCCAAAGATACATAATCATTATCACCACTTTCGCGAAGATCCGCAGCATTACAGACAACACCATCCGTAGAATTTGCAATATGCTTATTTGCAACGCCGTGATAACCATTTCCACCCGAATCTAACACTTCACCAGCAAGAGCCGCCCATTCATATTCATCAAAATACCATGCGGCATGCACTTCAGGCTCACAAACTGGCTGGTAACGAATACTGATGTCATCAATATACATACCAATCACAGCCCGATTACCTGATGCCAAAAAGCGAATTTGTGTATTGCTGCTAGCGTAAGCAGAAATATCAAAAGAAGCAGAGACCGCGGAAGTATTACTCCTATCGATATAGTAGCTTTGCAAATTGGTCCAACTGCTGCCGCCGTTATTAGATACCGAGAGCACTACGGTCTGATTACCTTGATTTACCCCTCTGCGATAGACAAATGATAGCGTTGCACTCGTCGCTCCACTTAAATCAGCCTCTCGATAAACACCCCGATCACTATAGGTTTGCGCGCTACTTCCTGACGGAACACCTAAACGCAGGCAGTTCCCGCTACTACATAAATCACTACGCACTCTGGCAATGCCCGCGCTAATACCATCAGATTCACCTATTTCAACCCAGCTCCCGGCCCAATTGGCACTACCACTACTTTGGCTGTAAGAAACGCGAGGGAAACTATCACCTACGCTTTGCGCTGCACAACTACTGGTCTCTGCCGCCCAGGTTGCCGAAAATCCACGATCAGTAACAGAACTATCACTTATAAAGCGAACTAACATAGCTCCAGAGCTGGCAGTATAGGTTCCTGCGGTTGAACCACTTAAGCTCGCTATCTGAGATGAAGACGTACTGGTACCGTCATATAAATAGATATAGTCGTAACTGTTCTCAAGAGCAAAATCAGAAAACGTAAGCGTTACACTAGAAGCCCCTGAAGGCTGAATCAAAAAAAGTGCAATCTTCTCTGTTTGAGTACTGACCACCGCCACCTCCCGAGTCAAACAAACTGCCTGACGCCGCTGACGAAGAAACGGAAGAACACATACTTTCAGCATTTGCGTTTAATGATAAAAAAACAAAAAACTAAGGAGGCCCCAAATGAGACTTTTCATGAACTGCACACTTACTCCATTTTTGATACCCAAAAAGGTAAAATATCGACTTCAATGGCCGAATATCAAAGATGTGAACAAGTATAGATGAAGGATATGATTTTTGGAGCGGGAAACGAGATTCGAACTCGCGACCCCGACCTTGGCAAGGTCGTGCTCTACCAACTGAGCTATTCCCGCTGATTCTTTCTGTTAAGAAAGTTGGTGGCGTCCCATAGGGGGTTCGAACCCCTGTTACCGCCGTGAAAGGGCGGTGTCCTAGACCACTAGACGAATGGGACATATCATAAGCACTTTTAGAAAAAGCACTGTTGAAACTTTTACCTACAAACTTGGAGCGGGAAACGAGATTCGAACTCGCGACCCCGACCTTGGCAAGGTCGTGCTCTACCAACTGAGCTATTCCCGCAACATTATTTCAGCTAAATTAACGGCTAAAATAATTGGCGTCCCATAGGGGGTTCGAACCCCTGTTACCGCCGTGAAAGGGCGGTGTCCTAGACCACTAGACGAATGGGACGCTAAAACACTCAAAGCTTTCCCTCAAATGCGGGGCGTATATTATGCTTGAGATAAGATTACGTCAAGCATTATTTTTAAATGATTTTCCTATAAAATCAATTACTTCATTATTTGAGAAATAACGTACTTATGTCTTCTACTGGAACCGCTATTATCATCGTCATCGTGATTGGTGTTTTGATAGGCGTCACTATTATTATTCAAAGCATTGAAAATCAACGTCAACAAAAACGCACACGCATGCAAGCCATTCGTAACAACATTCGCAACGTTGAACAACTCTACGACACGCTTCCTAGCGGCTTGGTATCAGAGCAACTAAATCACCTTGTCAGCCAACATATTAACTTTCAATGGAAAAATTTATTGCTGCTGGATAACACTTCAGCCTCACAAAAAGCGGCCCAAGAAAGCCTTCAAAGGTTATCAGGCTTTTCACCCGATAATACTTATCCAGCAGGCTCATTAACGTTATTGAATGATAAAAACGAGGCACAAAAAGCAACACTTGCAGCACGAGAATTATCTCAATGGTTACAAACTCTGAAAAAAAACAGCACTGCAGCACACACTATTAACGACCTTCTGACCCACCTTCAGTACTGCCATGCTCAAGCCAACATAGATTGTATGATATTTGATGCCATAGAGTGCGAGCAGATGAAAGGGAGAAAAGTATCTATTCATCAGTATAAAAACTGTCTGAACTCATTAAATAATATGCACCACTTCCAGAAACATGACAGACAAGTATTCGAGTTGAGCAGTCATATTGAAGCACTATCGAATCAAGCAGATGAAGCTGACCAAGAAGCAGCCAGCAAAGACGCTAAGGAAACAAGTCACTAGCACAAACCAAGGGACTTCCCTTATGATAATCTATCATTTTTCTTAATTAAGGAAAGCGTTTATGAAGCCAGTACTCTATGGAGCCCCATTATCACCTTTCGTGCGCAAAGTTAGGTTATTACTTGATTTTAAAGAAGTTGATTACGATTCAAAGATGATCGTGCCTTACGCCACACCTAAAGGATACGAAGCTCTAAATCCTTTAAAAAAAGTCCCAGCACTTGTTTTGGGAGATAATGTGCTAGCTGACTCTGCCGTTATTGCTCATTTTCTGGACGCCTACTATCCAGAAAAGAAACTAGTTCCCGATGACCTATTACTGAAAGCTCGCTGCGAGTGGCTTGAAAAGTACGCAGATTATGAACTCTCGCCGCATACAACCTTTACCGTATTTAGCCAAAGGATTTTAAACTGTATCGCAGGCAAACAGCCTAACGAAGAACTTGTTCAAAAAGCCATCCACGAAAAGCTCCCTCCCCTCTTTGATTATTTAGAGTCACAACTTAACGGCCTATACTTCATTGCTGATGAGTTAACGCTTGCCGATATTAGCGTAGCCAGCCAGCTAATCTCTTATGAACATGCCAACGAAACAGTACCTGAAGACAGGTGGCCAAAACTTACGCAGTTCTACCAACACTTCAAACAACAAACAATTGTTGAGCAGGTTATATCATCTGAAAAAGCCACGCTGACGAAAATACTAGATGTTTAGTAGAAGAATTCAAAAAGATGAGTCATCCACTATTGCCTGGCTGACTCACTGATATCTCACCTGCCTATTAAATACAGCACCTACCAAAACTGACAAACCGAGCATAACTTAACGACACGCTTACTAGCGATAGGTCCACTCAATATTGACTACCTGACCACTTTTCATATCAATAAACCATTTACGGCCATCAAAGCGATAAACCATACGGGTTACTGAGCAGGTACGACCAGACCCACATCGAGTTTTAGCTTTGTATTTTGCAATAGGCTTGCCGAGATTTTCATAGACTTTGGACAACTCATCTCCAGAGGATAGTAGCTGCCCATTAGATAACCGCAAAGCAGATGCCTGACTACTAACAAGCAACGCGAGCAAAACAAGTAATTTACGCATAAACACTCCATCTTCCTTGATGTAAGGCGTTTGATATAGTCAGGCCACTTGACCCTAACTGTTTTTTCTTCACTCCATAACAAGAGGAGACGACTATTTTAAGATAGCGCAGCCTGCTCTTTAACGCCAACAAGCGACACGTCCTCTTTTCTCGATGTCCATTCACGATCAACCGCCGCATCGGTCAATGCAGCACCGGCCCACATAGACGCTAAAGCTACCCACGCGGTGATTGAAAAAGCAGATCCTCCAGTCAACCCAGCACCTACAGCACAACCACCCGCTAACATCCCTCCCATTCCCATAAAAGAAGCCCCTACAATATAACGAATCATACTGCGGCCTTCTTGGAACCCCTGTAGTTTTAGCTCACGAGATAAAAAAGCGGCTAGAAAGGACCCTAAAAACACGCCGGGGACTAGACCCACATCAAAATCCAATGCCACATTATCAGGTGTTAATAAATACATAAGCGTATCGGCAGACGGGCCAGTAAAAGTCATGCTTTCAACTTGGGTGGGGTCAAACGTTTGATAAGATAAATGATAAGTAAACCACCAGCCTCCAACCACCATTGCCCCTACGCCTACCGAGCCAATCCATGCCCAAGGAGTTAGTTTATTTTTTATACCGTAAAAAATAGCGATGATCATACAAACTACACCTAAATAGATACCGGTGTATGACCCCCACCCTAAAAAAGAAATCAGCTCCAAACCACCATCATTATGCAGCAACCACGCTCCGGCAATACTATCCCGAACCGGTGCCAAGACCCCTTTTAACGAAGCTTGTGCAACTGCTGCAAACAATAAACCTGAAAATAGCGCCCTTAAGTTTCCTGTAGCTGCCAATACTAAAAGCCGAGACCCACACCCTCGAGCTAGAATCATACCCGCACCAAATAACAAACCACCGACAATAGCACCAGACAGACTGCCATAGCTGGCTAGCATTCTGGAATCAGTGATATCCAGCTCACCCAGCGTAATAAGAACCTGAGTCCCTCCTACAGCAGCAGAGAATGTCAGCAACCAGATAGCCACTTTTTTGCCAATAGTGCCTCGAGCAAACTCGACCACCGCTGCACGTAAACAAAACTGGCTTCTTTGCGCAAACACACCAAACATACAACCCAATAACAAGCCGCCAATAGCATTGGTACCTGACTCGCCAAACAAAGAAATAAGAAATTCAAAATCCATCATCACACCCAATAAAACTAAGCATTAGGAATTTATATATAACAATAACTTATATAAAATTTCGCTTATAAAAAAGACCTCTCATAACCCGAGAAGCCTTATATTAGGCAATTATCATAGAGCTTTATCTGTTCTTTAGCGTTGCCACAGATCAAAAAACAACCAATACAGGCAATATTCAAAACGAATCATCAAACCTCTCTAAGGGCACAACAACCCGCAAACTGACGCCATCATCGGATAAAATTGATAATTTAGCCCCGATATATTCACACCGCTCTTTTATTCCTAGTAAGCCAAACCCCGCATGCTCTTTCTTATAATGTTGGGATTCATCCAACCCCTGCCCATTATCGATGATACTCAGCAGTATTTGGTTGTCATCGCTATATAAAGAAATAGAGACTTCCGTTGCTAATGCGTGCTTCATGATATTGGTCAAGGCTTCCTGAATAATTCGATATAAATGAATATCAGTACCAGATGGCATTTTTATCTCATCAATATCAAGCGCTACTTTAACGCCAGTCTGCCTTAAGCTATTCAACGTAGGGATCTGCTGTATAGATTGGCTCAAACCTAATGTATCTAACTCTACCGGCCTAAGTGACATAATCCGATCATAAACCGTAGAGTACATATCTGAGACTAGCTGCTTAATTTTGGAACTATGATCTAACGATGGACTGTTAAGCGGAATCTGATGCTCAAGCAACACAGTCTCAACTCTAACCGCCGTCAGTAATTGTCCTAGCTCATCATGTAGTTCCTGTGCGAGATGACTTCTTTCTTGTTCTTGGCTCTGAATTAACTGATATAAAATAGTGCGTTTTTCCTGCAACGTTGTCTCAAGCTTTGCATTGGTATCCTTGAGCTCGAAACGCCGTTCAAATAACTCTTTCACAATGAGATCGATCTCTTCTCCAATCCGATTGAACTCATGAATACCGCCAGCATCCCAGCCTACATCTTTACCCTTACTAGCCAAATCACGAATATACAGAATTAACTTTTGAAGCTGCTTATCAAGTGCCAATGATAGTAGAAAGGCCACAGCAGCACTCACTAACAAGCCAATGAGTGCCCCGCTACCCAACAGCTTAACAAACTGGACAGCAAGAGAGCGTGTATCTTGTTGTGAAGCGGTTAACTCTAATTCTAAACCTGCACCAAACTGCCCAAAATCTTCGGTATACTTCTCTAGTGTATTATCTTCTAACCATTTCTTTTCATTAACCGTCAAACCCTTCCCTAAAGGTCTATATGAGTTAATAGCTTTACCAGCAAGCTTTAACTGAGCGCCATCAAGGTCAACCACCGACCGGTTAACCAATTGGCTTAATAACAAGGTGTTACTCGATAATTTAATACCACCAATCATCCGACCAATAACTTTTTGCTCGCTATTAGTCACTAAATAATCTTTAGCAAGCAATATCTGTGGCCCGTTACGATAAATATTCCACTCCTGAGTCATTACCCGTGTATAGCTTTGATAAAGGTCACGACAAATTTCGGTTCCGATATTAATTAAGCGACTTTTAATCAAATAACACTGTTTACTGTCTAATGAACTCAATATGATGAACTGATAACGCTGCATGGAAGAAGGGCGCTCTCCTTCCATTATGAGCTGGCGTAACTCAATTTCGCCCCCTTCCTCCATCGCCATCTGTAGCTCAGGCATTGACTTTAAATTATGTAGTTCTTGATCAATCAACCGCAAATAAGTATTAAGCTCGTGACGAATGGCGCCCGCACTTTGCGATAAAGATGCCAGCGTCTCTTCTTTTAGGACTTTCTCAGTTGCATGATAAGCATTGAAAGCAAAGACAGATAAAAAGCCTGATAGGGTAATTAAGAAAAGTAAAAAAGTGAGGGTGCGAAACCGTAAAATCATTTACGCACATCTCCAGAATAAACAAAAGCTTCCTTGATATATCGATCAACCAATCTTAAATCCATCCCTTGAGTAAGTACTCTAAAATCACCGGCATAAACACTAGGTACTGGCTGATTCAACATATCTAACCTTATCGCTTCAGCCATGGCTATACCATTTTGATCGTTCACACGCATGAGCACTACATCCAACAAACCTTCTTGAAAAGCATCTAACTCTGCTTGCCCTCCCCCCCAGCCATTAATTGCCACATCGGATCGCTGTAAGTCTTTAAGCGCATCCACTGCACCCAACGCAGCATCTGTTGAGCAAACATAAATATATTTTAGCTCAGGGTTGTTCTTAAGCATAAGGAGTGTTGAGCGCTTCGCTTCTGCTCTACTTTGCGTGTAGTAACTCGCTTTTAACTTATGATAGCTGCCTACTTTGTGCTCAAACGTTAACCCGCGCTGATCACTGAGGACACCTTTCCCCCAAAAAATAATACCGTACTCACTACCTTTCGAAAAACGCTTTGTAAAATATTGCGCTAATTTATTCGCACCTTCAACATGATCAAACCCGATATATATTAACGGCTGAATGTCATACCAATCAGCGATCGGGCGAGTCAGATTTTGTATGATCAGCTTAGGCTCTTCTCTTTGCAGTAAGGCTTCGACCATCCGTTGTTGACGGAGTGAGTTAATGGTATAAACCAAGTAATCCGGTTCATGATCTAACATTTCAAGAATATGCGCTTCTTGAAGGCCTTGCTGAGTATGGGGTTGAGAAAAGCGAATATCGAGCTTGTATAGAATGCCTAAATCGTCAAGCCTACCTCTGAGTGCAGACAAGCTACGCTGCCAATAATCAGATGCCTGCAGTCCAGGATAAACAACCGCAATTTTGATCTCTTCTTTTTGCCTTACAAGGGGAAGTAAATACACCTGGTCGATGAGGTATTTAAATTCATTACGCCCCCCTTCCTTTACATCTGCCTCAACATTCCCAAAGAACCCCAAAGAGCATATAAAAAAGAGGTATGCTAACCCTTTTTTATAATCAACACCCTTACTTACATCTGGCCTTAAATCCATATTAAGCCCTACCCATCATTATTTATATAATGAAGAATAGAGCAGATATAAAGAATTTTCAGTACCCATTATGAAATTTAATATAACGAAGGAAACTGCTGTTTAAGCCTATCCAGATCTTCGGGGCGATCAACATCCCATAAGCAAGCAGGCTCACACCATTTTGCATCGAGCCGACTTAGCTTATCTCGGGTTTGCTGCATGACTTTTTCAGAGCCCCACTCAACATTTGAAAAGACATGACTCAGTGCCTCGTGCTTTTCTTGAAAACCCACTAGCGTATAGCCACCATCTTCAGCGGGTAAAAACACGGCATCATTACTCTCCAGTGCGCGACTACATTCTTCTAACAAGACTACGTCTATAGAGGGGCAATCGCTACCAATCAGCAATGCACCTCCATAATTTATGGTCAACACGCTAGAAAGCGCATTTCTCATACGCTCACCAAGATCTACGCCGTCCTGAAGCTTATGTACCAAAGGGTAAGTAGCCAATAAGTAATCAATAAAAGGGTGGTCACTATCTACAGGGGTGAAGAGATAAATAGGAAAACATGCAGAAGCGGCTGCACGCTTTACTGTGTGCTCCAATAAGCGCGAGTGCAGTTGTGCGGCGCCCTCTGCACCTAATGCAGGTATTAAACGTGTTTTAGCAACGCCCGCTACTGGAGCCTTAGCAAAAATAATTAATGCGATACTCATTTACTTTGATTCTCTACGTAATAGCCATAGCGCTGGGCTAGCTTTACAGGTGTTTCTCCGCGCCAATATGCCCACCTTAACGACCACATTAACCAAATTGTCTTAAAAGCACCCTTCTCATCCCAACGCCGGCCAGAAGTGCTTACTCTGTATTTAATACAATACGGTTTTTTTCTTGAAGAAGCCTTCGGGAAATCTCGATATCTTCCATCAATGGCTGATCAGGAAAGCCTCCCACTTTATCGAACAGGGAGCGGCTAATAAACATCCCCTGATCACCGGTCGCTATGCCGGTTACTCTGGAGCGAGCATTCATAAAAAAAGCCACAATAGGCAGCACCCAATGCGTACCGACAATGTTCACATCAAAGCGCCCCCAATAGTCATAACCATTACAGTTAGCAGGTAGAAGCTCCAAAAATTTGAACGGCACGTCAGTATCTAGATGCAGAAAAAACAACAACTCAGCGGATGCGGACTTAGCTCCCACATTCATCTGTTTAGCGCGGCCAGCCGGTGACTCCACCAGTTTATCGACCCATTCTCGCGCCAAACCTACACTGCCATCTTGACTCCCCCCATCCACAAGAATAAGTTCACACTGCGGCCTTAAATATTGCAACGATTGCAGCTTAGCAACAATAATTGCAGACTCATTCAAAATAGGAATGATGATTGAAACAACCGGGCTATTCAAAGGCACTATTAAGGCACCTGACGAGAAGAGAGCAACTTTTGCCCAGGCAACTTAAGTAGTGCAAAGAAACCTAACGCCGGTTGCTGCCGGTGCTCAGACAAGCCCAGCTTCATCTGCTGGTGATTATCCTTAGGTTCAACTGTATAGGTTGAAAAAAGGCGATCCCAAATAGACAGAAAAAAACCATAGTTGCTGTCTGTTTCTTCTTGGTAGACAGAATGATGGATACGGTGCATATCAGGAGTACAGACGACCCAACGAAGAGCGCTATCTAGCCTCGAAGGTAAGCGGATATTGGCATGCGTAAAAATGGCTGAAGCATTGAGTACAATTTCAAAAGTGATAACAACCAAGGGATCGATTCCCAATACTACGATTATCATCGCTTTATAGATCAGAGATAATACGATCTCTACCGGATGAAACCGCAAAGCAGACGTCACATCTAGATCGAGATCCGTATGGTGCACTTGATGTAGGCGCCACAGCACAGACCACTTATGTGTAATCCAGTGCTGGCACCAAATTGCCATATCTAATAGCAAAAAACCGACTGCCGACGAGATAACCCCCGATAGCTGCAACCAATAAAACAGGCCGATTTGTTCTTGCTGAGCCCACACGGCGGCGGTTACCGCAATAGCCCCAACAGTCAATCGCACAATAAGGGTGTTCATCAAAATAATCGCTAAATTGATGCGCCAACGAGTCAGCCTAGACTCTCGCCAAGCGCGCTTTGGGCGCAACCATTCAATACCGGCACACACCACAAAAGCGCCCAGAAAAAAAACCAGCCTAAATGTTGCTTCATCTTGCACGTTTAGCTCCTACGCCATGTATGAAAGCGCGCCAGCCATACCATGATTTTTGGTGATACATGCGCGCGCTTCCATTCACCAGCAGCGTATTTATTGGCCTCTGAAAAAGTGGGATAAGTATGGATGGTCCCTAGTAGTTTATTCATGCCTAAACCGTACTTCATCGCCAAGACAAACTCAGCGAGTAACTCAGCACTGTGCTTACCCACAATGGTTACACCTAATATTTTATCTTTGCCGGCAACGGTTATTACTTTAACAAAGCCGTGATCATCTCCATCAGCAATTGCACGGTCAAGATCATCAATGCCATATCGTGTCACTTCATAAGCCACACCTTGCGCCTTCGCTTCGCTTTCACTCAAGCCAACACGTGCCACTTCAGGATCAGTAAATGTCACCCACGGGATAACACGATAATCCACTTTAAAGCGTTTAAAACCACTAAACAGCGCATTAACTGCTGCAAACCATGCTTGATGTGCTGCAACGTGAGTAAACTGGAAAGGCCCGGTAACATCGCCACACACATATACATTTGGAAAACGCGTTTGCATAAAACCATTACAGTCCAATGTTCCGTTCCCACGTGTTTCTATGCCTAGATTTTCAAGACCAAACCCACCGGTGTTGGCTTCGCGCCCTAGTGCTAACAACAACTTATCAAAGGCTAGTTCGACAGTTTTTCCTGCCTGTTCAACAAGTAGATAAGCCTGCCCTTCTCGTACAACCACTTCTTTAGCCGTACTCGACAAATGCAGAGCAATACCTTCATCTGCAAACTGCTGTTCGACTAACACTTGCGCATCTTCGTCTTCTCTTGGCATCAAGTGAGGTGCGCGTTGCACAATACTCACGTCACTGCCTAACCGGGAAAATGCTTGGGATAATTCACACCCTATTGGCCCGCCACCTAATACAATAAAACGCTTCGGTAATGCTTCAAGTCCCCACAAAGTATCAGACGTCAGATAATCAACCTGATCTAACCCTGGAATATTAGGCACGCGTGGACGAGCGCCCGTCGCAATGATGACTGATTTTGCTGATAAGGTTTGCTGCTCACCGTTCTCTTTCGTGACCGATACTTCCCAAGGAGAGATAATACTGGCAGTACCTTGGATAACATCCACACCTAGGTTGGTATAACGCTCAATGGAGTCATGCGGTTCTATCTGTTCGATAACATTTTTTACACGCCCCATAACGGCAGAGAAGTCTACTTGGGGTTCAACCGACTGAATGCCAAACTGATCGGCTTTTCGCATTTCATACGCTTGCCTAGCCGAGCGGATGATTGCTTTAGAAGGTACACAGCCCGTATTCAAGCAGTCCCCGCCCATCTGGTGTTTTTCAATTAGTGTTACTTTAGCCTTTACCGCCGCAGCGATATAAGCACTCACTAGTCCACCACTACCCGCGCCAATTACAATCAAATTAGTATCGAATTTCTTTGGCTTATTCCAGCCTTCATACACCTTACGGGCTTGGACAAGCTCGACAATTTTCCTAGCAATGAGAGGGAATATTCCCAGCAAAGCGAATGCACCAATAATCTCGATCGTCAAAATACCTGACAAAGAATCAATTTTGGCCAATTGAGTACCAGCATTAACGAACACCAAAGTACCCGCCAACATTCCTAACTGGCTCACCCACCAAAATGTTTTGGCAGGCATACGTGTAAGCCCCATCAACAAGTTGATCATAAAGAAAGGGAAAATAGGAATTAGGCGTAACGTAAACAGATAGAAAGGGCCGTCTTTTTCAACGCCCTCATCAATCGGAGCGATAGAAGAAGCAAACTTACCACGTACCCAATCACTAATCAGATACCGAGAAGCTAGCATTGACAAGGTAGCTCCTAGCGTTGAAGCGAAAGAGATTAAAATACCTCCCCATAACAACCCAAAAAGTGCACCACCCGCTAGCGTCATAATAACGGCACCGGGGATCGACAGAGCCGTTACCAAAACGTAAATAAGGAAAAAGGTAACACTAGCAACAACAGGGTTAAGATCCCGCCACGATGCCAACTCTGCCTGTTGAAATTTGAGGTTTTCCAACGTCAACAATGAAAAACCACCGGACTGCCAAGTAATCAGCAACATAATAATAATGGCTAATACGACTAACAAACGCTTCATCGGTTACTCCCGATAATAATGATTTAGGCTAGAGCCTGACCTAACTACACTGTTTTAGTAGGCTCAACGCTATTCACTAAATACTTAAGAAAATATGCAGGCTTAACTCAGTGCACCACCACAGCTTGACCCCTGGCCTGCTGTGCAACCGTAACAGTGGTCGCCAATCCGAATTACGCTTTCTTGCAGCCCTTCTTCGAGCAAAGCCTCTAAATGAACAGGTTCACGGCTACTACCTAAAGGCATTTTTAGCTGTTGATTAAAATCACAATCATGCACAAAGCCTTGCCAATCAACCGAAACTAACGAACGGCACATAAGACTATCCAACGTTGCCTTATTAAAAGAAGCACGCAACAGATCCATATAAGGAAGAAAAGTCTTTTTAGAAATAAGCATGCTGCCAAAACGTTGAATAGGCATATTTGCTAACGTAAATAAATTAGAAAACTGCACACCGTAGCGGGCATCTAACTCAGATTTGTAAGAAGTTTCTAAAGCTACCTGCTCCGGTGGCAAAACAGGACCTTGCGGGTTATAAACAAGGTTGAGCACCTTGCTTGAGCCTTTTTGTCCATACCCAAGTGCGTTGAGCTGTTTTAACCCTGCAATACTCGCCAAGAAAACACCATCACCGCGTTGAGCGTCAACATTATCTTCTAGATAACAAGGCAGTGATGCCACGACTTCAACATCATGCTCAGCTAAAAACTCCGCGAAGTCTTCGTAGCCAGGCTCACAAAGAATGGTCAGGTTACAACGATCTATGACTTTTACACCTAACTTACGCGCCTCAATAACTAAACGCTTAAAATGCTGATTCATCTCCGGCGCACCACCCGTTAAATCGAGTGTAGTGATACCGTACTTTTCAATAAAGTCCAACATCAACTGCATCGTTTCCCAGTCCATCTCTTCGGTGCGCTTTGGGCTAGCCGCCACATGACAATGGAGACAAGTTTGATTGCAGCGATAGCCCAAATTTGCCTGTAACGTATCTAATTTAGTACGTGTAATAGAGGGGAAATCTGTCTGAATCAGGTGTGGCAGCATTTCATGCATATGAGGTTCTCTTTTATTTTTGATTTATTAAGGTTAGCCGAATGAAATACCTAAACCTTACATTTCTTTTAATTAATATTTTATCTATTAAAAAACAACGAAGACTATCCTGACATCACAAGCTGAAACGAAAATGAAATTTAAGTTGTTTGAGGCAATTTAAATGAGATAAGCCACGCTAAAAACAGGAATAGCGACGATATCCACAAACATGCCTCCAACCCGTAGAGTTGATACACTCCCCCTGAAAGTATAGTCCCCACTAACCGGCCCATTGCATTTGCCATGTAGTAAAAACCAACATCGAGCGACACACCATCTTCTTTGGCATAGCTCACGATAAGATAGCTATGTAATGATGAGTTCACGGCAAAAAAAGCCCCAAACATCATCAACCCGCCAATCAAACAGACTTCTAACCAATCACTGGAAAACGGCATATCCATACCCGCATTCAGAACAGCAGCCATCCCTGCGGGTATCATTAATAGCGGAAATAACCAGAAAACAGCCACCCGGCCATCCGGCAACACACCTGAACGCTTACCTGTTACATAAGGCGCCAATGACTGAATAACACCATAACCAATAACCCAGCAGGCCATAAAACCACCAACAGTCCAATGATCCCAACCCAGCGTATCTGCAAAAAACACAGGAATAGCCACCACAAACCACACATCCCTTGCCGCAAAAAGAAATAGTCGTGCAGCGGACAAAACGTTTACGGCTTGGCTTTTTGAGAATACGTCTTTAAATTTAGGCTTAGTTTTGGTTTTACCTAAGGATTCCTTTAGATTCAAAATCGACATTATCCAGACGATAAATAAACCCGCCGCCATCATTAAAACAGACGAAGTAAAACCGAACAGTGTCAGCAATACGCCGCCCAGAAAAAAACCAACGCCTTTCAGAGTGTTTTTAGATCCAGTTAATAGCGCTACCCACTGATACAATTTTCCCTGAGCATCTTCTGGAACGAGTAACTTAATAGCACTCTTAGCGCTCATTTTATTGAGGTCTTTCGCTATACCCGATAATGCCTGCGCAGCCATTACCCATGGAACCGTTAACCACGCAGCAGGGGCGGCTAACATAATAAGCGCCCCTACTTGTAATATTAGCCCAATGTTCATCGTCTTATTCAAGCCAAGACGAGCACCCAACCAGCCGCCAACTAAGTTGGTAACAACACCGAAGACTTCGTAAAAGAGGAACAAAAATGCGATATCTAACGGAGAATAACCCAAAGCATGAAAATGGAGCACTACCAGCATGCGTAGCGCCCCATCCGTCAATGTAAAGGCCCAGTAATTGGCGGTAATAAGCAAGTACTGACGAATACCAGAAGAGATTGATGCAAACATGGAGTAATTACTTCTGATCGATCAATCCAACCTTTTTGACCAGTTCAGCCGTTCGATTGGCATAACCCCACTCATTGTCATACCAGATGTACACTTTTACCTGTGTGCCATTCACTACCATAGTGGATAAGGCATCAATAATACCTGAGCGAGGATCTGTCTTGTAATCAATAGAAACCAGTGGCCGTTCTTCATAGCCAAGAATCCCTTGTAGCTCACCTTCTGCTGCGTCTTTAAATAGCTGGTTTACTTCTGCTTCTGTGGTTGTTTTTTCAACTTCAAACACACAGTCAGTCAATGAAGCATTGGCCAGTGGTACACGCACAGCATGCCCATTTAAGCGACCTTTTAGTTCAGGGAATATATGAGTAATAGCTGTTGCTGAACCCGTTGTTGTTGGGATCAAACTCATTCCACAGGCACGTGCCCTACGTAAATCTTTATGGGGCGCATCCAAAATAGTTTGTGTATTTGTCACATCATGAATAGTCGTCATCGAACCATGGCGAATTCTTAGATTCTCATGAATCACCTTAACGACAGGAGCCAAACAGTTGGTAGTACAAGAAGCCGCTGTCACAATACTATGAAGCTCAGGATCATAAAGATCGTCATTCACCCCTAGCACCACATTAAGCACACCCGCTTCTTTAACAGGAGCACTCACCACCACGCGCTTTATTCCTTGATCTAAATAGCCCTTCAACAAAGCTTTGGTCTTCATTTTCCCTGATGCTTCAATAACAATATCGCAGCCTGACCAATCAGTGTCTGAGATCGCTCGGTTATGGCTCACGGTGAAAGACTTGTCACCCACCAAGATACGATAACCTTCGGCCTGTGCATCATGCTGCCAGCGCCCATGTACAGAATCAAAATTCAATAAGTGGGCAAGTGTTGGCGCATCACCACCCGGGTCATTAATATGCACGAACTCAACTTCAGGCCAGTCCCATGCCACACGCATCGCCAGACGCCCGATACGCCCAAAACCATTAATACCCACTTTAATCGTCATTTTGTAATCCTTAGTACTTTTGTAAACACTGGTATAACATTATGCGCTTGCTAACCAGGCCTCAACATCTGCCCTGTGCGGAATAGACCCGGAATGTACCAGTTGTTCATCAATAACAACAGCCGGAGTACTCATTACGCCATACCCCATAATAGCAGCCGGATCTGTCTCTTTCATGACAGTCACTTCGACGCCCACTTCTGCTGCCAAACGTGTCATAATTTCTGCTGTTTTTTCGCACTTAGTGCAACCAGAGCCTAGTACTTTAATAATTTTCATATCGAGATCCTCTTCAATCATGATTTGTAGCCATGTTTAAAGGCATGACTTCAAGCAGCGAGTAAAAATAACCCTACTCCATTAAAAATCCAGCCTACCAATGTAAAAGCAAAGAGCAGTAAACAAAATAAAATAGCTAACAGCTTCCACTGCATTACCTGTTTTAGCAAAATAAACTCAGGAAAGCTTGCTGCAACAGTGCTCATACAAAACGCTAACGTAGTCCCAATCGGCAAGCCTTTAGTGATGAGGCTCTCCATCACAGGAATAACACCGGTTGCATTTGAATATAAAGGAATACCTAAGCCAACTGCCGCAGGAACAGACCACCACTGACCTTGCCCCAAGTTCTGAGCAAACCAACCTTCAGGCACAAACCCATGTAGTGCAGCCCCTAGCCCAACACCAACAATAACCCACTTCCAGACTCTGCTAAAAATATCGACCAGCTCATCTTTTGCAAACTGATGCCGTTGAGCCAGATTTAAGCGCCGGCGTTCTCCCTTAACGGCAGCCTGTTTTGCTTCAATATAAGCTTTTGCGGCAAAAGGTTGCAGCATTTTTTCTGCCTTAATCAGATCCAGAAAAATACCACCGATAACGCCAACAGATATGCCTACCGCTATATATATCAGTGTAAACTTCCAACCCAATAAGCTTCCCAACAATACGATGGCGACTTCATTAATCAACGGAGAAGTCAGTAAAAATGACATGGTGATCCCGACAGGGATACCTGCCGATGTAAAGCCCAGAAAAAGAGGGATACTAGAACAAGAGCAAAAGGGAGTGACCGCACCAAAAACTGACCCCATAAGATAACCAACAAATCGGCTTTTACCCACCAGCCATGCACGTACGGATTCAACATTCATAGAGGCTCGCAGTAAAGCGATCAGGTAAATCATCACCACCAATAGTGCAAATATCTTAGTGGTATCCTCAATAAAAAAATGTAGCGCATCGCCCCACTTAGTCGAAGCACTCAAGCCAAATAAGTCGTATACCAACCAATCTGCCAATAATCTGAAACTATCTAACATAATACACCTGCCTGTTTGCTTAGCACTGCTATTGCAATATTTAGCATGGCTATAACAGTACTAATAGAATAGCGTGATCTTTAGCATTACAGCATTGATTTAGGCGGGTATATTCTCCGATAACCAACCGACATTTACAGCTGATAACGCAGCACAAAAAACAGCCAATATATATCAACACTTAAAAAAAGAGCCTTATAAATAGAAAATAAATAGATGCACCCTCAATTTATTTCTTCAGAAATACCGACGAAGCACAAATTATTCTTTGTGTTTTGGCTAGCCTCGAATAAAATAAAGTTCGCCTTCAATCCATACTGGGTTGAACTATCATTCAGTGCGTTATTTACGCGGTCTGCAACGGTTGGAGACTTACGACGTTGTCATCGAACGGTAAAATTACATTACAAGGGTTTAACAACCTAACCAAGAGCTTAAGCTTCTGCATCTACGATGTTTGCTATGCACAAACGGCCGAACAAAAAGCCGAGTATATTGAATATATCGATGAGCAGTACAATGCTGACAGGCTTACAGAAATTTTAAGTGAAGTTTGCGATATCATTGGCGCGAACATCCTTAACGTAGCTCGTCAAGACTATGAGCCCCAAGGTGCCAGCGTTACTATATTGGTTGCCGAAGAGCCTTTAAAAGACTCTGATGATGTTGATAAGACGGAGCAACCCGGTCCACTACCTGACTCAGTCGTTGCTCACTTAGATAAGAGCCATATCTGTGTCCATACGTATCCAGAAAGCCACCCAGATGATGGTATTTGTACCTTTAGAGCAGATATCGAAGTGTCTACCTGTGGCATTATCTCTCCACTAAAAGCACTCAACTATCTGATACACAAATTAGAGTCAGATATCGTTACAATCGATTATCGAGTACGCGGCTTTACCCGCGACATAAAAGGTGTCAAACACTATATCGATCACGACATTAACTCTATTCAGAACTTTATTAGCCAAGATATTCACGACCAGTACCGTATGCTGGATGTTAACGTGTACCAGGAAAATATTTTCCATACCAAAATGATGCTAAATGATTACGATCTAGACCAATACCTCTTCGGAACTACGGTGAATGATCTGAAAGATAATGAAGCAGAAGAAGTATCAGAGCGTCTTTTCAAAGAGATGAACGAGATTTTCTACGGCCGCAATATGCCGGACATGAAAAACAACTAATACAGTTTAACGCGATGTAAGATCTACTAAATAAGGCCAGCTATCATAGACTGGCCTTTTTTTTAACAAGCGAGTGACATCCCTCTTCACAATACAAAAATTTATAGCTGTCTTACTTGAATATTGCGATATGGCATATGACCTTACTTCTAATAGACACATGATCCACAAGCCCTCATAAAAAAACTAAAACAAAGCATATTCCAAAAAAATATATTATTATAATCAAAATCACATTTTGGGGTTTTGATCATGTCTCCAGTGGTCACATCTTTCTTTGATGAAGATACATTCACCTTCAGCTATGTCGTTCATGCTACTGACTCTACGCACTGCGCAATTATCGACTCAGTTCTTAATTTTGATTATCCAAGTGGGCGCACATTTACTCGTTCAGCAGACGCCATGCTTAAATTCATAACAGAAAACGCACTAATAGTTGACTGGATACTAGAGACACATGTCCATGCAGACCATCTATCTGCCAGCGCTTATCTACAGAAAAAAACAGGGGGGCGTACCGGCATTGGAGCCCATACTCCACTGGTACAACGTACTTTTGGTGACATATTTAATGCTGGTAAAGCGTTCGCAAGAGACGCTAGTCAGTTTGACCAGATTTTTAATGACCAAGACACTATCACGATAGGCTCATTAGAAGGCAAAGCGATTCATACACCCGGCCACACACCGGCTTGCATCACCTATTTATTTGGCGATGCTGCTTTTGTCGGTGATACCTTATTTATGCCTGACTATGGTACAGCACGTTGTGACTTTCCAGGTGGGGATGCAACCCATTTATATCAATCAATTCAAAAAATATATGCTCTACCCGATACCACTCGCTTGTTCATGTGCCACGACTATAAAGCACCAGGGCGAAATAACTACGCTAATCAAAGCAGCGTAAGCGAAGAGCGCCTTAACAACATTCATATACATGTAGGCACCAGCGAAGCCGATTTTACGGCTATGCGTACCGAGCGAGATAAAAGCTTGGGGACACCTCAGTTAATGATACCGTCCGTTCAAGTCAACATGCGCGCAGGTAAGATGCCAGCAGAAGAAGATAATGGGCAAGCTTATCTGAAAGTGCCGATTAATCTTTTGTAATATTGATCAAAATCATTGACGTACTAGCATAAGGATAATCAGCATGTTCAAACGTTATTTGCCGATTTTAGAGTGGATGAAAATTTACGATCGACAAATGTTTAGCAGTGATGCCATTGCTGCTGTCATTGTAACGATTATGCTGATCCCACAATCCCTTGCTTACGCTTTACTGGCAGGACTGCCTGCTGAAGTAGGCTTGTATGCCAGTATTTTACCATTAATTGCCTATACCATTTTTGGCACCAGCCGCACCTTAGCTGTAGGACCGGTTGCTGTGGTTTCACTCATGACAGCGGCGGCTATTGGCAATATAGCTGTACAAGGAACAGAACAGTATTTAACCGCAGCAATAGCATTAGCCTTTATTTCAGGGGCCATGTTAATTTTAATGGGTATTTTTAAACTGGGCTTATTTGCCAACTTTCTTAGCCATCCAGTTATTTCTGGCTTTATTACCGCGTCAGGGCTAATCATTGCGGCCAGCCAGTTAAAACATATTCTCGGTATTGAGGCGAGCGGGCATAATTTACTCGATATACTATTAGCCCTCTGCAACCACATAACACAGACTAATCTAGCCACAGTAGTCATCGGTATAGGCGCCATAGCCTTCCTGTTCTGGGCAAGAAAGAACCTTAAGAACTTACTACTACGCGGCGGGTTAAACGCTCGACTTTCAGACCTTATCGCTAAAGCAGGCCCCGTTTTTGTTGTAATCATTACAACACTCATTACCTGGGGAGGAAACTTACAAAACCAAGGCGTTAAAGTCATTGGCGTTATCCCTCAAGGCTTACCCTCACTAGCACTTCCCCCATTTGATCCTGACCTGTGGCAACAGCTCTTTGTATCAGCCTTACTGATTAGCGTTGTTGGTTTTGTAGAATCTGTTTCGGTAGCACAGACACTCGCGGCAAAACGTCGTCAGCGGATATCTCCTGACCAAGAGCTTATAGGCCTAGGAACCTCTAACCTCGCCTCATCATTTTCTGGCGGTTTTCCTGTTACTGGAGGGTTTTCTCGCTCTGTCGTAAATTTTGATGCGGGCGCAGAAACACCCGCTGCCGGTGCATTTACCGCCATTGGCATTGCCATTGCAACACTGTTGCTCACACCTTTAATCTTTTTCTTACCTAAGGCTACACTCGCAGCCACCATTATCGTTGCCGTGTTGTCACTGGTCGATATTGCTGCACTAAAGCGTACGTGGACATACTCACGCAGTGACTTTTCAGCCATGTTGGTCACAATAATAGTCACACTAGTGCAAGGTGTTGAACTAGGCATTATTGCCGGAGTAGGACTCTCCATATTTTTACATCTGCACCGTACCAGTAAGCCCCACAGTGCTTTAGTCGGCCAAGTACCGGGAACGGAACATTTCAGAAATATCGATCGCCACGAAGTAAAAACCGACAAGCATATTCTTACACTGCGTATAGATGAGAGCCTGTATTTTGCTAATGCGCGCTACCTAGAAGACAGAGTCTATGAATTAGTGGCCCTCACCCCAACCGTAAAGCACCTGATACTGATGTGCCCCGCCGTAAACCTCATTGATGCGTCTGCTTTAGAAAGTTTAGAGGCCATTAATGCACGCCTTAAAGATAGCGGTGTTATTTTTCATCTTTCAGAAGTAAAAGGGCCAGTCATGGATAAACTTAAACGCAGCCACTTTTTAGATGATCTAACAGGGCAAGTATTTCTCAGCCAATATACGGCATGGGAAGCGTTACGCACGCCAGAAAAAGCACCACTTTAGACCTATAAAAACACATCTACAGAAGGATTGTTCACAAACAGACAAACCGTCAAATTAATCTGTATTATCCTGACTCATCGAGTGCACCGAATGAGGCTTATCAGTCCGATACAGAACAACATATATTCAGCATCCCAGCTAAATGTATATGCTTGGCTCCTAACGATATTGCCTGCTGCGTTAATGGCAATACGATTAGCAACGCTATTACTCTCATTATTACTTGTGCTCTACCCTGTCAGTACTTATGCAGACTTCCAAGAACAAAAAAGTAGTCTAGTACAAAGCTCACAGAAATTATCACTCACTCCCCCTCTTCACATTCGTACCATTTTTCCTAAAGCTACACGTGTTGGCGAAAAACAAACAGGCCTACCCGTATACCCTGTCTACCAACTAAACCAGTTACTCGGTTACGCTTGGCTATCCCATGAAATCAACAACCTACCAGGGTTCTCTGGCCAGCCAATTAAATTACTAATAGGGCTACAAGCTAATGGGGTATTCAGCAAAGTAAAAGTAATGGAACACCATGAACCAGTATTCTTACATGGCTTAGGAAACGAAGCATTAGATCAATTTACAGATCAGTACACCGGGCACTCAATTAAAAAACAGGTCATTATATCCAGTACTAAAAAAAGTAAAGCAAGCTCTGATGCCGCTGGCGCTGTTTTCTTTGATGGTGTTACAAAAGCCACTATATCGGTCATGATTGTCAACGATGTAGTATTAGCAACGGCATTACAGGTAGCACGTGACAAGCTTGAAGGTTTCTCTCTTCCATCCCAATCAGCTTTGCGCAAAAAACGCACAGACTCAGTAGAAAGCATGGATTGGCCAGCACTTATTGCTAACGGATTGGTTCATCAATGGAATATTAGCAGTGAAGATGTATTTAATTCATTAGGAAGACAATACTCAGATTATAGTCACCTCTTTGATCTTAATGATGACTCTAATAACAGCCCCAGTACTTTCACAGAGCTTTATTACGCTTATTTAAATGCACCTGATATCGGCAGCAACTTATTAGGTAAAACAACATATGAAAAGCTAATGAAGGAGCTACAGCCGGGAGATCACCTTGTCTGGATAGGCTCCAATGGCTTGTATAGACACCTGGCTGACGATTTTATACCGGGAACCGTTCCTTCTCGATTATCAATTCATCAAGGGGGCCTCAATATCGAAATTAAAGATATAAACGCGCCTGATGAAGAGACGTTGCTCGTCAGTACGAATACACCCCAAATTACTCAAAGTGCAATCTTTAAAATTAGAGATATAGCCAATTTCGACTTAGGCGGTAAAATTCACATAGGAATGCATATTAACCTCCCTCGCAACCACCTCATCACTGATTCTTTATCCCTCACCAATACGGCCCAGCTCCCCAACTCCCAATGGATACCTGTCGAAGTTAAGCAGCACACCCAAACGCCTCTATGGATAAGGATCTGGCAAGATCGAATACCACAAATTGTTATTTTATTAACATCATTGATCATCTTATTCGTAGCCTTTATCAAGCAAGATAAAATCAGCCGTAATACGGTAAGGTTTCATCAGTTTCGCTGGGGCTACCTCTGGTTTACGCTTTTATTTACTGGCTACTACGCTCAGGGGCAACTGTCTGTCGTCAATATATTCACACTACTTCATGCCATTGCTGATGACTTTGATATAACCATTTTCTTACTCGACCCCATCATTTTTATTCTTTGGGTCGTTACTTTCATCAGCCTATTTGTTATTGGACGTGGTTTATTTTGTGGCTGGCTGTGCCCTTTTGGGGCGCTTCAGGAGATGGCATCTTGGTGCGGCAAAAAGATGGGTATTAAACAAATTCGGCTATCAGAAAACAAGCACAGAAAATTAATCTACCTTAAATACCCAATACTGATTGGGTTAGTCGCCGTTTCCTTTTATGAGCTAAGCCTGGCTGAAAGGCTCGCTGAAGTGGAACCCTTCAAAACCAGTATTACGTTAGTCTTTGTCAGGCACTGGCCATTTGTATTATATGCGCTTGCACTACTGGTTGGTGGAATGTTTATTCACAAGTTCTATTGTCGCTATCTTTGCGCACTTGGAGCAGGATTGGCAATACTAGGAGCATTACGGCGCTTTGAGTGGCTAAAACGCATTCCCTTCTGCGGAACACCTTGCCAAACATGTCATAACCGCTGCGAGATAAAAGCCATTAAGCGGAACGGTAAGATTGACTACAACGAATGTGTACAGTGTTTGGAATGTATTGCGATCTTAAACAGTGATGACCAATGTGCAGATACATTATTAAAACGAAAAAAGCAAAAGAAGATTAGTTGCGTAAATATAGACGCATCTTAACAATATGCACGTATTAAAAAAGTGAGGCGTTAGAAGTAATTATATGGAATTGGAATTACAGCAACATAAAAGCAGAAAATAGAAATTCGTTAGTATAATGGTCGGAATGATAGGATTCGAACCTACGACCCCTTCACCCCCAGCGAAGTGCGCTACCAGGCTGCGCTACATTCCGAAAACTATACTAACTCTTTTCAGCAGGGTGGAACCTGCAACCTCTTCTAGTTACGCTTTGAAGAGGACCGATATACTACCCTAAGGTGATGATTCTGTGAAGTTTTTTAACGACTCGATTTCAGAGTTTTCAAAATATCTTCAAGGCCACTAATAGTCTGCCTTAACAGTTGTTTGTAGCGAAGATTTTCATCATTCCCTTGCTGGCTTCCAAACCACTGCTTGGCACCACTAATAGTATATCCCTGCTCATGCAGTAAGCTCTTAATTTGGCGAATCAACAACACATCCTGTTGCTGATAATAACGCCGGTTATTACGCTTCACTGGATTTATCTGCTCAAACTCCTGCTCCCAATATCTCAGCACATGCGCTTTTACATCACATAGCACTGATACTTCACCAATAGTGAAGTATCGTTTACTGGGTATTGCAGGCAGATCAGGCTGGTTCGGACCTGGTGTCTGCATAGGCGTCTACACGGTCCTTAAGTTTTTGTCCTGGACGAAAAGTAACAACCCGACGCGCCGAAATAGGCACTTCATCACCCGTTTTAGGGTTACGACCGGGACGCTGGCGCTTGTCGCGCAGATCAAAATTACCAAAGCCTGATAACTTAACCTGCTCGTTCGTTGCGAGGCTTTCACGTATTTCATCAAAAAAGGATTCAACCATATCCTTGGCTTCACGCTTGTTAAGACCTAACTCATCACACAAACGTTCTGCCATGTCTGCCTTCGTTAAAGAACTCATGAACTCTACCTTTGCTATTTAATCTCTTAGTGTCGCTCCGGCACCGCTATCCAGTGCTGCAAGCACAGATTGTACAGCTGTACTAATTTCTTCTTCATTAAGAGTGCGCGATGGATGCTGCCAGGTCAAGCCCAAAGCAATACTTTTTCGTCCTGCTTCAATACCTTGGCCCTGGTATACGTCAAACAAGGTGATCTGTTTTAGGTACTCACCAGCATTCTCTTCCGCTATTTTGCGTATGCTTTCATACGCGACAGCTTCATCAACAATCAGCGCTAAATCACGTCTGGACTCTGGGAATTTTGACAACTCAGAGAAACGCGCAATGTGTCCCTGCAGCAGGCTTTCCAAGCTAATCTCAAATAGATAAACCGGCCCACTTACATCTAATTTCTTAGCCAGTGACGGGTGTAGCGCCCCAACAATACCAACAACCTCACCGCCACGCTCAATACGAGCAGTCTGACCAGGGTGCAATGCAACATGCTTATCTGCAACAAAGGTAAAGTGATCACCTGCACCGCCAAGATTAAGCACGGCTTCAATGTCGCGTTTAATATCGTAGAAATCTACAGGCTGTGATTTACCTGTCCAAGACTCCGGATCACGCGTACCCGACAACAAACCCGCCAATACATTTTCTTGCACAAGTTCGTCATTGATTGGTAAAAATCTTTGGCCCGTTTCGAACAAACGTACACGAGACTGCTGACGATTCTGATTGTATTGCAAGGCTTTAACCAAACCAGGCCAGATCGTAGTTCGCATGACGGCCATCTCAGCAGAGATAGGATTTGCTAGTGCCAATGCTTCGTATTGATTATCAAAGAGTTTTTGCAGACCGGTTTCAATAAAGCTATAAGTGATCGCCTCTTGGTAGCCAAACGAAATCAAGGTACGACGCACATCATGGATCGCTACTTTTGATTCATCATTGGACGTAAAAGGTAGGGCTGCCGTTGGCAGTTTTACCGGTAAATTATTGTACCCATAAACTCTGGCTAGCTCTTCTATCAAATCTACTTCGATACTAATATCAAAACGATACGATGGAATAGCGACTTGCCAGCTAGCATCTGCAGTCGTTTCAATCTGCATACCTAAACGAGTAAGAATCTCTTCAATTTCATCTGCGGGCATTTCGAATGCCAACATAGCATTTACTTTACTATGACGTAATTTAACTGAACGCGCTTTAGGTAAATGCTCTTCGCTAATCGCTTCAGAAATAGGTCCTGCATCGCCGCCTACGATATCAAGTAATAGCTGCGTCGTACGCTCAACCGCTTCATGCTGAAGCTGCCAATCAACGCCACGTTCATAGCGATGCGATGCGTCTGTATGCAAACCATAAGCACGCGCTTTACCGGCAATAGCGATTTGGTCAAAGAAAGCACATTCCAAGAAAATATCCTTAGATTCTGATGTAACACCTGTACTTTCACCGCCAAAGATTCCAGCCATAGCAACAGGGCCGTTGTTATCCGCGATAACCAAGGTATCCGTGTTTAATTCAACTTCGTTACCATCAAGCAATGTCAGCTTTTCACCCGCTTCAGGCATACGCACTTGAATGCTGCCCTCTAGCTTATTAAGATCAAACGCATGTAGCGGCTGGCCTAGCTCAAGCAAAACATAGTTAGTAACATCAACCACAGGGTCGATAGAACGAATACCCGAACGACGCAGCTTTTCAACCATCCATAGAGGTGTTGGCGCAGCCATATTCACATGACGAATCACACGCCCAAGATAACGAGGACAAGCAGCTGGCGCTTCCAAAGTTACTGAGAATGTATCATCGATCGTCGGCACTACAGGCTGTATGTCAACAAAGGTAACTGGTGCTTTATTCAACACTCCCACTTCACGCGCTAGCCCTTTAATGCTCAGGCAATCACCGCGGTTGGGTGTCAAATCAACATCAATAATTTTGTCGTCTAGGTTCAAATATTCGCGCAGACAAACACCGCTAGGCGCATCAGCAGCCAACTCCATGATGCCAGCATGATCTTCAGACATGCCTAGTTCATCTTCAGCACACAACATACCAAAAGATTCAACCTGGCGAAGTTTCGCTTTTTTGATTTTAAACTCACCACCTTCAGGTGTTGGCAATAATGCACCCACTTGAGCATAAGCAGTTTTAAGGCCTGCACGCGCATTCGGTGCACCACATACAACTTGATGCACTTCAGTACCATCACTCACCGTACAGACTTGAAGCTTATCGGCATTAGGGTGTGGCTCAGCGGTCAATATTTCGGCCACTATGACATTAGAGAAATCGTGAGCAACTGATGCCACTTCATCGACTTCAAGCCCCGCCATGGTAATTTGATCTACCAACGCTTGCGTTTGAATGGCTGGATTTACCAGCTCACGTAACCATTTTTCACTGAATTTCATGCTGCTATCCTGAAAGTCTTTAGTTCACTGCTCAATAATTTAATTAACCCGCTTGAATCAATTAAACTGATTCAAGAAACGCAGGTCATTTTCAAAGAAAAGACGTAAGTCATTCACGCCATATCGCAGCATTGCCAATCGTTCTACACCCATACCGAATGCGAATCCGGTATATTCCTCAGGGTCGATACCAGACATTTCAAATACTTTAGGATGCACCATTCCACATCCGAGTACTTCCAGCCATTTACCATCACCGCGATCAATATCGACTTCAATCGAAGGCTCTGTAAACGGGAAGTAAGAAGGACGGAAGCGAACTTTTACATCTTCCTCAAAGAACTCACGCAAAAACTGCTCTAGCGTGCCTTTAAGGTCAGCAAAGCTAATATTCTTATCAATCAACAAACCTTCTACCTGATGAAACATAGGCGAATGCGTTTGATCGTAATCACAACGGTAAACACGCCCAGGACAGATAATACGGATAGGCGGCTGTTGAGTCTCCATGGTACGCACCTGTACACCCGAAGTGTGTGTGCGCAACAGGGTATTAGCGTTGAAATAGAAAGTATCGTGCATTGCACGTGCCGGATGGTGCGAAGGAATGTTCAGTGCTTCGAAGTTATGGTAATCATCTTCGATCTCTGGCCCTTCTGCGACGCTGTAACCAATACCCGCAAAGAAGGACTCAATACGTTCCATCGTTTTAGTAACGGGGTGCAGTCCGCCTAAACTTTGACCACGACCAGGCATAGTGACATCGATAGTTTCAGATGCCAGCTTTAACTCTAGTGCAGCACTTTCAAGAAGCTCTTTACGCGCATTTATTTGCTCAGTGACCTGCTGTACCAATTCATTAATTTTGGCACCTGCAATTGGACGTTCTTCAGCTGTTAGCTTGCCCAAACCTTTACGCAATGCGGTAAGTGGACCTTTTTTACCCAGGTAATCAACACGTACCTGATCTAGCTCCTGAACACTATTCGCTGCGGCAACGGCGGCACTAGCTTGTTCCAGAAGGCTTGTCATGTTTTCCATTTCCGGCTCCAATTGATTGGGAGGAATATGAGAGTGTAATACTCGAAAATACAGTTATTCTGCTGAATTATCCTGAAGCGAATCAGCGACCAAAACTCAGCACAATAACCGAAAAAATAGGGGAAGAGTTTGCACCCGTCCCCTATTTAAAATATTGCGGCTATTTCAATGAATAGCTACCTCTCGAAAGAGGCGGGTGCCTTATGCTAGAGCAGCTTTCGCTTGCTCAACAACAGCAGTAAATGCAGCCTGTTCGTGAACAGCAAGATCAGCAAGTACTTTACGGTCGATCTCAACGCTAGCTTTTTTCATACCAGCGATCAAACGGCTGTAAGACAAACCATTCAAGCGTGCCGCAGCATTGATACGTGCAATCCACAAAGCGCGGAACTGACGTTTTCTTTGACGACGGTCACGGTATGCATATTGACCAGCTTTAATAACAGCCTGTTTAGCTACGCGGAATACACGGCTACGTGCTCCGTAATAACCTTTAGCCTGCTTTAATATTTTCTTGTGACGGCGACGAGCCTGAACACCACGTTTTACACGAGCCATTCTTTACCTTCCTATATTCAATTCTGTTAGTGAAAAAACGACTTAGATGTACGGCAACATACGACGGACCAAAGCGCGGTCTGCTGCATGAACCTGTAGCATCGGGCGAAGCTGACGCTTACGCTTAGTGCTTTTCTTGGTCAGAATGTGACTTTTGAAGGCCTGCTTGTGCTTGAAGCCATTTGCAGTCTTTTTGAAACGCTTTGCCGCACCGCGGCAAGATTTAATCTTAGGCATTACAAATCTCCACGCATTCGTTAGTTTTTTTCATTTGAGAAACGACAAAACCCGTTCCTACCTAAAAGGCAGATACGGGTTAAGCTGCTTTACAAATTACTTCTTTTTCTTCGGGGCGATCACCATGATCATTTGACGGCCTTCCATCTTAGGACGCTGTTCAACAACCCCTTGCTCTTCCAGATCTTTTTCGATCCGTAATAGCAAGTTCATTCCCAGTTCCTGATGAGCCATCTCACGGCCGCGGAAACGTAAAGTCACCTTAGCCTTATCCCCTGCTTCTAGGAAACGTACCAGGTTGCGTAGTTTTACCTGATAATCTCCATCTTCCGTCGCAGGACGGAATTTCATTTCCTTAACCTGAGTCTGATGCTGTTTCTTTTTAGCTTCAGCCTGCTGTTTCTTAACTTCGTATTGGTGTTTACCAAAATCCATCAATTTACAAACAATTGGATCCGAGTCAGAAATCTGTACCAGGTCAAGTTCAGCCTCTTGCGCCATGTCAAGAGCCTGATTAATTGATACGACACCTACTTGCTCACCATCAGCACCGATTAGGCGTAGTTCATGAGCTTTAATATGTTCGTTAATGGGTGTGCGATTATCACGACGCGCACCTCTTTTATTATCGCGCTTAATTGTTATATCTCCTAAAAATTATTCGTAACCCTTCTGATCCACATCTTTTGCCAGAAAGTTGGTGAATGCTTCGATACTCATTGAGCCAAGATCTTCACCTGTGCGTGTTCTTACTGCAACACAGCCCGTCTCGACCTCTTTGTCACCAACTACCAAAAGGAAAGGAACCTTCTGAAGAGTTCGCTCACGAATTTTAAAGCCGATCTTCTCGTTTCTCAAGTCCGAAATGGCTCTAAATCCATTATTTTGCAGTGTTTTTACTACATCCTGACAATAATCAGCCTGTTTGTCCGTGATATTCATCACAACAGCCTGTACTGGAGAAAGCCAAGCCGGTAATGCACCTGCATAGTTTTCAATCAGAATACCAATAAACCGCTCAAAAGATCCTAGAATTGCACGATGTAACATTACCGGTGTTTCACGCTCATTAGCTTCATTTACAAACTGAGCTTCTAAACGACCCGGCATTGAGAAATCGACCTGAATTGTACCACACTGCCAGACACGTCCGAGGCAATCTTTCAAAGAAAACTCAATTTTAGGACCGTAAAAAGCACCTTCGCCGGGTAGCTCTTGCCAGTCAAGCTCAGCAGCATCAAGCGCATCAGCCAGTGCTCTCTCAGCTTTATCCCATACTTCATCAGAACCTACGCGCTGTTCAGGACGAGTAGAAAGCTTATAAATAATCTCTGTGAAACCAAAGTCAGCATAAACCTCATGCAAAAATTCGATAAAGCTAGCCACTTCAGACTGGATTGCGTTTTCAGCACAGAAGATATGTGCATCATCCTGTACAAACCCACGTACACGCATAATGCCATGCAAAGCACCTGACGGTTCATTACGGTGGCACGAGCCAAACTCAGCCAAACGCAAAGGAAGGTCGCGATAAGAGCGCAGCCCTTGGTTAAATACCTGTATATGGCATGGGCAGTTCATTGGTTTAATAGCAAAGTCTTTGCTTTCAGAGTGTGTTGTAAACATCTGATCAGAGAATTTATCCCAATGGCCTGACTTTTCCCACAAGCTACGCTCGACGACTTGCGGTGTTTTAATCTCTTGGTAGCCATGCTTAATCTGCTTATCACGCATGTACTGTTCGATCTGCTGATATAGCGTCCAACCATGCGGATGCCAGAACACCATACCTGGTGCTTCTTCCTGCAAATGGAACAAGTTAAGCTGTTTACCTAGTTTACGGTGATCACGCTTCTCTGCTTCTTCTAAACGGTGCAAATAAGCTTTAAGTTCTTTTTTATCGCCCCACGCCGTGCCGTAGATACGCTGCAACATCGCATTGCTTGAATCACCACGCCAGTATGCACCTGCAACCTTCATCAACTTAAAGGCTTTAATGTGACCTGTTGAAGGGACATGAGGGCCACGGCATAGATCGATAAAGTCGCCTTGCGAGTAAAAAGAAAGATCTTGGTCAGCTGGAATAGCACTCAACAGCTCAACCTTATAAGTCTCACCCATTTTCTCAAACATGGCGATACTTTCATCACGATTCATCACAGAACGGCTAATTGGCAGATTTTGCTTGGTTAGCTCGCTCATTTTCTTTTCGATCTTTTCTAGATCTTCAGAGGTAAATGGGCGCTCATATGCAAAGTCGTAATAAAAACCGTTTTCAATAACTGGGCCAATTGTCACCTGTGCGCCAGGAAACAAAGCCTGCACTGCCATCGCCATCAAATGTGCGCAAGAATGGCGGATTACTTCTACACCTTCTTCGTCGCGTGCGGTAATAATAGCTAAGTCTGAATCCTCATTAATGACAAATGAGCTATCAACAGGTTGACCATTTACCTTACCAGCCAAAGCCGCTTTAGCGAGCCCAGCACCGATATCGGCAGCAACGTCAAATACAGAAACAGGGTTAGCAAACTCGCGTTTGCTTCCATCAGGGAGAGTAATAACAGGCATCTTTTTTCCTTGTTTATCAGTGGTGACCCCTACGACAGGTCACTTCTATATCAATGTGTTAAACGTATCGTACAAACTAGGTACGCAACGCTGGACGCGCATTTTATCAAACTCAACTAATATTGCTATGCACAAACGCTTAAAAACCCTACTAATCAGTACTTTCAAGTAAGTTTCGCGTGTAAAGGACATGCTCAGAAGCCATTTTTTTAGCTTGCTCGGCGTCTCTTTTATACAGGGCCTGATAAATAAGCTCATGCTGCAGGCGAATCCCATCTGGGTAACGACCAAATTTGATTAAGGTTCGATTGAGCACCCCATAAATGGCATTAAAATAGCGGTTATAAAATAGCTGACTAAAGGATGTAATTAATACATGGTGACTGGACTCAGCAATCATCGTATGAAAACGCAAATCCGCCTTAGCTTTATCCAGCGTAGTGAGCCCCTTACTACGAACCTGCATTCTTTCAAATTCTCGGGCAATACCCTCTAACTGCTGATCAGTGGCTCGTAGCGCTGCAAAGTATGCCGCCTCTCCTTCTAGAAAAGCGCGCGCCTCCATTACCTGAAGCTGAAAAGCGAGGTTATCCCCCACCCCTTCCACTGGCATATCTATATATTGCGCCATCACATTTTGGCAAATGCTTCTACCGCCATGTGCCGTCGAAATTAAACCATCTAACTCCAACTGCTGAACGACCTCTCTAACGCTGGAGCGAGCCAAGGAAAACTCATCCACTAACCGGCGCTGAGATGGCAACATCTGACCCGGGATAATACTGCCCGAGACAATTTCATGCCGCAGAAAGCGGTCGAGTTGCTGCTTTTTAGTGAGCACAGTTATTAGCGACTCCTTGCTAGCTAGTTCTTCGCCCATCCCTACCTCTTTTTATACACTAATCATATTCTTGGTCAGACCAGTTCATAACGTAGCATATATTTCGCTCAGCACTTTGCCTATCTTTGTAGGCATACAAGCACCGTATTAAATATAAAAATTAACGAATAAGAACCTCAGGTAAACACCATGCACGCATCCGAAAAGCCAATTAAGGTTGGTCTGTTTGTCACTTGTCTGGTCGACATGTTTCGCCCTAGCATCGGTTTTGCAACCATTAAGCTTCTCGAAAACGCAGGCTGCACAGTCTCTGTTCCAGAAGCACAAACCTGCTGCGGACAACCCGCGTTTAATTCCGGCGACAAGAAATCAACACAAGACATTGCCCGCCAGACGATTCAAGCCTTTGATGGATATGAATATGTTGTCGGTCCATCGGGATCGTGCATTGGTATGCTGCATCATTACACTGAACTCTTTGAAGAGAACGACCCTTGGAAAGCCCGGGCTGAAGATCTAAAAAGGCGTGCATTTGAGATCACCTCGTTTCTTACGGATGTACTGGACTTCAACACAATTCTTAGCAAATACGATGCAAAAGCCACCTATCACGATTCTTGTGCAGGTTTACGTGAACTGGGCGTTAAACAGCAACCGCGTAAATTACTCGCTAAGGTTGCTAATTTAACGCTTAGCGAGATGGAAGAGTCCGAAACCTGCTGTGGTTTTGGCGGTACGTTTTGCGTTAAATACCCTGATATATCCAATCGCATGGTAGAAAACAAAACATCGAACATTGTAGATTCTGGTGCTACCACCTTATTAGGCGGTGACTTAGGCTGCTTGCTCAACATGGCGGGTAAGCTCAAACGCCAAGGCCACAAAATTGAAACACGTCATATCGTAGAAGTCCTTGCAGGCATGACTGATGAACCCGCTATTGGCGATACCGATTACGAACTTGGCCAACCGGCATAGGAGATACAGTCATGCAAATTACTAGCCCCGCATTCAAAGAAAACGCTCGCATCGCCTTACATGATGCTGGCTTACAAAAAGCACTGGGTAACCTTAAGGAAGGCTTTCCTGTTAAACGCTCGACTGCCGTTGCCCGCATGCCTGAGTTTGAACAGCTCCGTGATGAAGGTACGACGCTTAAAAACCACATACTTGAAAACCTAGATATCTACTTAGAACAATTTGAAGCGAACGTCATCAAAAACGGTGGACATGTACATTGGTGTCGCACGCCCGAAGATGCCTGCAAAAAGATTTTAGATATCTGTAAAGAAGTCGACGCAAAAACAGTCACCAAAGGCAAGTCGATGGTCTCTGAAGAGATCAACCTTAACGACTACTTAGAAAAGAACGGCGTAGAGCCGATCGAGACAGATTTAGGCGAATATATTTTACAGCTACGTGGCGACCACCCCAGTCACATTATCGCCCCAGCCATTCACCTGAATTTGGAAGATGTATCTGAAATCTTTCATGAAAAGCACAAGCGCCCTAAATCAAGCGATCCTAAAGTGCTGATGCAAGAAGCGCGCGAAATGCTTCGCGAGAAGTTTGCCGGTGCCGATGTCGGTATTACCGGTGCTAACTTTTTAGTCGCTGAAACTGGTTCCAGCATCATTGTCACCAATGAAGGTAACGGCGACTTAACGCAAACATTACCTAAAACACACATTGTTGTGACCTCGATTGAAAAAGTAGTGCCAACACTTGAAGACATGACACTCTTCCTGCGCTTGCTGGCTCGCTCAGCAACCGGGCAAGAATTTACCGTGTACAACACCTTATCGACAGGACCACGTAGAGCAGGAGATCAGGACGGACCCGAAAACTTCCACGTGGTCCTAGTCGATAACGGCCGTAGTGAAATGGTAGGTAGTGAGTTCCAAGAGATGCTGCGCTGCATTCGCTGCTCAGCTTGTATGAACCACTGCCCGGTTTACGGTGCTATTGGTGGGCACAGCTACGGATGGGTTTACCCTGGCCCAATGGGTTCAGTGCTAACCCCAAAAATGATTGGTATTGAAGAGGCAGGGTTACTGCCTAACGCCTCAACATTTTGCGGAAAATGCGAATCGGTATGCCCGGTACGTATCCCTTTGCCTAAGCTGATGCGCCATTGGCGTGAAGATGAGTTCTCCAAGCATTTGAGCCCTAAAGCAGTACGCTGGGGTATTGGCGGCTGGGCCTTCTTTGCTAAACGCCCGACCTTGTATCGCTTACTCTCTATCAGCTCCAACTTGTTTTTGCGTGTGATGGCGGGAAAAAAAGGCCATATCAAGAAGATCCCTCTGGCAGGCGGCTGGACCGATGGCCGAGATATGCCAGCACCCAGAGGCAAAACCTTTATGTCTCAATATAAATCACGTAAACAGCGCTAACGGAGGATATGTTATGAGTAAAGCAGAAATTCTTGGCAACATTCGCCGTGGCCTAAAACGTGGTGAAGCCACACAAGACCAAAGACAAGCCGTAACTAACCGGATCAACAAGCATGCGCGTAATATAGTGCCACAACGCACACAGCTACCACACGACCAACAGGTAGCGCTCTTTATTGAAATGGCGACAGAAGCCGCCGCCCAGATATATCAATTAGAGAGCATTAACGACGTTCCTAAAACCTGTGCTAATTGGTTAAAAGATCAGCAGATCAACACGCTAGTAACCGCCAGCGATGAAGAAATCACTTCACTTGACTGGAGCAGTGCTACCAATCTTACTTGCGTGCAGCGCGTTGCAGAAATAGGCGATGTTGCCAGCTTAACCACAAGCTTTGCTGGCATCGCAGAAACAGGTACACTCATGCTGCATTCGGGAGCAACCAGCCCAACCACACTGAATTTTTTGCCTGACAACCACTTTGTCATTTTGAAAAGGTCTGACATTGTTGGGCCCTACGAAGACGCGTGGCAAAAACTGCGTGATAAAACCAAAGGCGACCTACCACGTACCGTTAATATGATTACAGGCCCTTCACGCAGTGCGGATATTGAACAAACACTACAAATGGGCGCACACGGACCTAAAGATCTAATCATCTTATTAATTAATGACTAAGCTTTAAGTTGTAAATATGAGCCTTGAGTTTTCTACAAAAAAAGGGTGCCTATTGGCACCCTTTTTATTAACAATACTGGCTAGCTTTTAGAAGCTTTCTCGATTGCGGCACCGCCTTTTTTGAGATCCTTACCAATCCCTTCAACCGTGCTACAACCCGACACTGCAGCCGTTAAAACGATAGCCACTAGAGCGATATATATTTTTTTCATTCACTGTCCTAATATTTAAAACTGTATTCCAAGCGATATTTCATACAACTTTCTAAACAATCATGCGTAACTCAACAAACCTTAACCTGCTACTTGTCTTCACGCAACAATGTATCAAGCTCATCAACCATATCTGACCAATCAGCATCATTTTCCCGGCTCTCTTTTATAAACTGAGCCTGCCCTTGTGTCCAGAAAACAGCCTCTTCAAGGGGGATACCTTCATCAACAGAGTGGCTACCAATGAAGGATTCAATATCATTTTCTTCTGCAGCCAAACCTAGCTGAAGAAACAGATTAGTAAGATTATGCTTTACCGTATCCATGCTTCGCTCCTTATCCAGCTCTTCATAAAACCTTTACAAATGTTTTTCAAACATCGTGTAACACCAAGGATGCAAAATTAGACCGTAGCAAGGCGCATAAATTCATTTAAAAGGAGCGTCATATACCAAGCAACATGACAGACTCTGATATCATTAACCCGACGTTTAAACGCTTACTTCTATAACCTTAGTTATCAAGCAGATGGAACCCCGCATTGGCCGACGCTTTTTACTTAAAACCCATAGCAATTACTGAAACGCTATATGAAATTAAAAAGAGCCGTTTTTATGTCTCTATCACACCACTATCGACTATTGAAGCAGCGCGCAGCTGTATACAGCAGGCAAAAGCGACAACCCCATCTGCCAACCACCACTGCAGCGCATTTATTACCAGCACACCCCACGCAGAAGATGGCTTTGGTTACAGTGATGATGGCGAGCCTTCCGGCACGGCAGGCAAGCCGATGTTTAATGTCCTGCAAGGTAATAATGTGGGCGAAGCCTGTGTAATCGTCACACGCTTTTTTGGTGGTATAAAACTGGGCACCGGCGGCTTAGTACGCGCTTACTCCACCAGCGTAAAAGAAGCGATAGCACAGGCACAATTTGAAGAAGTTCACCCTAGAGCGACCGTAGAACTAACCTACCCTTATACGCTTTCATCAACAGTGGATGCCATATTGCATAGCTTTGATACACAAATAATCGACAGCCAATATGCGGAATCCGTAACACTTAAAATCAGCATAACGGCAACGGCGGTTCACGAGCTCACACAGCAAGTGCAAGAGCGTGGTAGAGGGTTGTTACAGATAGAGGCTGTTTAAATATATTTCATGTCCTACTAAAAGCTTTTATTCAAAGTTTTTCAGAAAGCCTTCACAACACTCTTTTTATTAGGCTTGCTGCACAGTAGAGATTAAAGATGATAATCAAGACTCCAAAAATAGAGTAGTAAATAACATATAAGTGATACATTATTTACGACTACAATAAATGGAAACCACCATGACCGATAAAATAAACGACGATGCTTTAATAGCTCTCAAAATCGCTTTTACCTATATGCCTAAAGCGATTGAAGTGACTAAATATGAATACGGTGATCGCTATGAAGCGGTGCTGGAGCATATTGAAAAAGTAAGAGAGGCGCTGCTGATCAACGATGTTGATCCTGAAGAGGTGTATGGCGAAATCGACCCTGATAACACACCTAATTCTTCCTATTAAAAAACGGCACACAACTTTTTCGTATACCGCTTTGTTTCTTTAGAGCTTCAGACACACCTTACGTGAGTTTGAAGCAGTACCTCTTACATTAGTTAACCTTGATCTCGGATTTCTGGGCAGAGCTGAACATATCTGCGGCCAATAGATAATCAATCAAGCAACGCACTCTGGCTGGTACTTGCCGCCTTGACGGGTACACTAAAGTAAAGACGGCACTAATTGAGCTAGCTCCCAGCAGCAAGGGAACTAACAAGCCCGCTTCACATTCCTTTTGTACTGTTACCGGTAACAAGAAACCAATGCCATAGCCTGCCAACGTTAAACTTTGGGCAACTAAAGGCGAGTTAGTTTTGTGATAATAATCGGGGCTTATATGAATGTGTTTTCCTTTATATAGCAGGTTCTGCCCACCTCCCTGTGTTATTTGATTGAGGGCAATCCAGCGGTGACTAGATAAATCATCCATGCTCACAGGCAACCCGTATTGAGCAATATAAGCAGGGCTGGCATACAAGGCCGAGCGCTCCTCATACATAACCCGACCAATGAGCGAGTCGTCTGAAGGTAGACCAATGCGAATCGCCATATCTACCTGACCGGCGATTAAATCTATTTTTTCATCACTAATAATAAGATCAACCAGCACCTTAGGAAAGCGTAACTGAAACTCACCCAACACAGGAATCAAATGCTTAATAGCAATATCGTTAGTAGTACTTATAGCCACTCGGCCACTCGGCTCGGATGGGCGAGTAATACTTTCAATATCATTCAATAACTGCGGAAGCATCTTCGCCTTAGCAAACACTTTCTCCCCCTCAACTGTGAGAGCAAGCTGACGAGTCGACCTATGTAATAAACGCACATCCAAAACAGATTCTAATAAAGCTACTTGCTCACTAATACGCGAGCGACTGGTGTTTAATTTACGTGCAGCGGCGGCAAAGCTGCCAGCCTCAACCACCGACACAAAAATCGCCATATGCTTAAAATGCGAAAACCCAATTGTACTCAAAAAACGAACACTCCATTACAAATCGAACCACTAGTGCGTCCAATCATTATTCCTCATACTTTCCCCTATTGATAGCACAGCACACATTTGCCAGCGCTGTCTCTTTTAATAAATTTATTTTGGGGAAGATTATGATTGCAGTAACTGGTGCAAACGGACAACTCGGCCAATTGGTCATTAACGAGCTTTTAAAGCGTACAAGTAAAGAGAATATCATCGCTTTAGTGCGCAACCCTGAAAATGCAGGCACCTTTAGCGAGCAAGGCATTCAGGTTCGCCACGCGGACTATAATCGGACAGATACCTTAAAGAGCGCCTTAAAAGGCGTAGAAAAATTGCTGTTAATTTCAGGCAGTGAAATTGGCCAACGTACCGCCCAACACAAAGCAGTTATCTCAGCAGCAAAACAGGCAGGGGTGGCACTACTCGCCTATACAAGCCTACTAAACACTGATACTTCTAGCATGCTATTAAGTGCTGAACACAAAGAAACTGAAGCAGCCATTAGAGCATCCGGCTTACCTGCGGTTATCTTGAGAAATGGCTGGTATAACGAGAACTACACAGGCAACTTAGATGCGGTACTAGCCAACAAAGCAGTCGTTGGCGCGGGCGGCAAAGGAAAAATCACTCCAGCAGCCCGTCTTGATTACGCAGAAGCCGCCGCTGTCGTCCTGACAAGTGAATCATCCCATGCGGGTAAGGTTTATGAACTCGCTGGCGATCACGCCTTTACCCAAGCAGACTATGCCACAGAAATTGCCAATCAAACGAAACAAGATATTGCCTATAAAGTTCTAAACAAAACTGACTACCAAGGACTACTGGTACAAATTGGATTACCTGAAGGCTTTGCTCAAATGCTAGCAGACTCTGATGCACAAATGATCAAAGGCGATCTATTCGATGACAGCCACACTCTGAGCCAGTTGATTGGCCGCCCGACGACTTCTATAAAAACGTCGATTAAGCAGGCTTTAACTAGAGCCTAATTCTTCCTATTAAAAATGCGGCACACGATTAATACCGTATGCCGCTTCCGTTCTAGCTGATCTATAAAGGTGCTGTAAGCTTATAGTGCATTAGCTGCTACGTTTTTTATTTTTGGCCAGTTTTTGTTAGCGGCTGCCAAGTTAGCATTGGTGTTTTCAGACCAAACCTCTTGTACAACTTCACTTTTCTGCACGTACAATTTACCGTCAATCAACTCAAACGCTTTACCATCAATCGCGAACTTTTTACCTAGTGATGTACCATATGCGCAGTAACCACCAAACTGTGGAGCATATTTCTCTGGGTTAGCGTTAAACGTATCGCGGTTTGCTACTGATGAGAAATGGTAGATAGCGCCATTGTGGATTGAGCTAATGTTTGAGTTACCTTCAACAGGTGCATTTTCTGTAAAATAGGCAACAGCATCGTGCCCTGCTAGCGTTACGTTGTTTTCGTCGGTTTGCACTTCGACACCTGCAAAACTGATGCTGCTGATAGAAAAAGCAGCTAGCAATGCTAGGGTTTTGAGTGGAGCTAGGATAGATGAGATTTTCATTGTTGTAGTCCTATTTTGCGATGTAAGTTAGAGTTAGTTTTTGCTAAACAAGCACACAGTCTTGATGAAATGAATTTTAAAGAATCCTGCATCAATCAATAGGTTCGATTTACCAAGAGTTATGTCCGATCGTCTATGAATGCTATAAACCAATTACTTGATACCTTAAAAATTGAAGCCAATGTGCATCACAATGGCCAGTACTGCGGCAACTGGGCGGTAGATACCTCGGGATCACAGAAAATGACATTTCATGTGATTTCTAAAGGAAAGTGCTTCTTTAAGTTTGATGGCGAGGCCATTGAACTAAACGAAGGCGATGTCGTCTTTATGCCTTCTGATGCGCAGCACTGTGTTACGAACCTACTCAGCAGCAACCTTACCGTAAATGCAAGCCAAGCTTTGCCCATGACGCAAGCCGTAGAGGAAGAGTCGACTGGCTTGGTCTGCGGAAACTTTGCACATCAGCACCCTGTATTTGAAAAGCTAGTGACGCAAATGCCCAGGTTGATTGTGGTACGACACAATGACAACGATACCGTTGGCCGCATTGTTGAATTAATTCTGGAAGAGGCACGCGGATCAAACCAGCACACTAATGTGCTTTTAAATCGCCTAGCTGACTGCCTGTTTTATTTATTGGTGAGAAGTCACCTTGATGTTAGCAACGGTGTATTTGCAGCTTTTGCTCATCCACAGCTTAATATCGCTATGGAATTAATGCACCAGCAAGACTGCAACCAACGCTTAAGTTTGGATGAACTCGCCAGTGCCGCCTCTATGTCGCGTTCGGCCTTTTCTAATCTGTTCAAAGAGGTTGTTGAACAATCACCGATGGACTACTTAACACAGTGGCGTATGACTCAAGCCTATCGCTGGCTGGCTGATGATCGCATCACCACCTTGGATGCCGCTTTACGCTGCGGCTATGAAAGCGAGTCATCTTTTTCCAAAGCCTTTAAACGTGTAATGGGTATTGGCCCGGGACAAGCACGCCGAGACTGAATCGCTTGTGCTTACAGCACTCAATACGCGTAACCATCAATCACCTGACGTACTTTCATTAATGCCACTTGCAGCACCTCCAGATCAACGGAACCAAGAGCTAAGCGTATTGCATGTGGCACATGCTCTGACGTAGCAAACGGCTCTGCCGTAGAAACAGAGATATTTGATCGCAGTAACTCCATCACTATTTGATCTGCCCTCACCTCTTCAGGCAGTGGCAGCCAGATAAAGTAAGACGCCGGGTGGCTGACGTAATCCATTCCTTGCAGAATTTCTCTGGCCATTGCCTGCCTAAGCATTGCATCTTGGCGCTTTTCTGATTCTAAACGCATGACTGTACCGTCGGTTATCCAACCACAGGCTAGAGCTGTCATCAGCCCTGGAGTATTCCAGGTGGTTGCTCGAATAGTGCGTTCAATCTTAGACACCCATTTTAGGGGTGCTGCCACAAAGCCGACGCGTAAACCGGTAGCAATACTTTTAGAAATCCCAGAAACATAAACACTGATATCGGGAGCCAGTGCAGCTAAAGGCGCGGGCGGTTTCTCAGCCAAAAAAGCATAAGCGGCATCTTCGATGATGAGCAGATCGTACTGGCGGGCAATAGAGATCAACCTCTTGCGCTGTGCTAAGCTCATCACCCATCCAAGAGGATTATGTAGTGTTGGCATAGCATAGACAGCCCGGACTCGTCGGCTCCGGCAAAGCTGTTCTAATGCTTCCAGATCAGGAGCATAGCCTAGACCCTGCTCTGTACTAGCCACAGGAATAGACAGAAGCTCTAAGCAGTGCACATCTGCCAATACTTTAAAACCGGGGTAAATAAGTGCATCTGTAGCAACCACATCGCCAGGATTTAACAATGTCATGACCGTTGCCGCCAACCCATGTTGCGCTCCGCTGACAATCAGCACCTGCTCGGCATCAACCGACAGCCCTCGACACGCCAAATGACGTGCTACAGTAGCACGCTCATGCTTGCGTCCAGCATGTGGCTGATAGTGCAATAGTGCTTCCAGATCACCGGATGATGCCAACTGGCGCAAGGCACCACGCAATAGCTCTGTCTGGCTGGGTAATGATGCAGAATTGAAATTAAGATCGATCATACCTTCTGCTGAGGACGGCTGATCTATGCCATTACTCAGCGCTAATGCTGTTTCTCTCACAAAAGTCCCACGGCCTGTTTCACCACTTACCAAGCCCATACTTTCAAGCTCGGCATACACCCGTGAAGCTGTCACTAAGGCGATGCTCTCTTTGGCGGCAAGCTGGCGATGAGTCGGTAAGCGCGAGCCAGGTGGCAGGTCACCGGTTCGGATATCAGCAGCAAAAGCATCCACCAAACGTTTATATTTTGCGTTAGCCATTAACAATGTATCCATGACAATAATTTTATTGTCATGATTCTAGGCGATACAATGCCTCATCGCTACTTGCTCATAATAATAAATAACTATCGTTAAACGAGGTAACCACACTATGCATATCGCAATTCTAACGTTTGATGGCTATAACGAGCTCGACTCCCTGATTGCTCTGAGTATTCTGAACCGCATTAAAAAACCAGACTGGCGCGTATCTATCGCCAGCCCAACGCCGCACGTTGAATCAATGAATGGCGTAATTATTGAGCGCCATGTATCGCTGAGTGAGGCAAGCTCTGCTGATGCCGTTATTATTGGCAGCGGCATGAAAACACGTGATGTTGCTGCTGATGAATCACTCATGGCACAACTACAACTAGACCCATCAAGACAGCTGTTAGGAGCACAATGCTCTGGCACTTTGCTACTCGCCAAGCTAGGTCTGTTAAATGAGATACCCGCCTGTACCGACCTAACCACTAAACCCTGGGTACAAGAAGCGGGCATTGAGGTGCTAAATCAGGCGTTTTTTGCAAAAGATAATTTAGCGACGGCAGGCGGCTGCCTTGCCTCCCAATACCTTGCGGTGTGGATGATCGCGCGTTTAGAAGGGCTCGAAGCCGCAAAAGAGGCGATTCACTATGTAGCACCCGTAGGTGAGAAAGAGGAATACGTAGAGCGTGCTATAAAAAATATTGCGCCTTACCTACTTGATACACACGCTGTTGTTTAAGCTTTTTTTAGAATATCTGATAAAACTTACGCAAAAAAACGGCGATCATCAAAGATGATCGCCGCTAAAGGTCTTTTGCTTTATAAGTGTTTTTCATCGCTCCCGATGGTTACTTGAAATGGAACAAAACAAGTAATCGGTTTGCACTTAGTCCTGGTATGTTTCAATACCTGGGCAAGAGCAAATAAAGTTACGATCGCCGTATACGTTATCCACACGGTTTACAGCAGGCCAGAACTTGTTCTGGCGTGTTGATGCCGTTGGGAATACAGCCTCTTCGCGAGAGTATGCGCGGCCCCACTCAGCAGCTGTGATATCAGCCATTGTATGTGGTGCGTTGTGCAATGGGTTATCTTCTAACGTCCACTCACCGCTTTGTACTTTTGCAACTTCCTGACGAATCATGACCATGGCTTCAATGAAGCGATCTAGCTCAGCTTTTGATTCGGATTCAGTTGGTTCAATCATCAAGGTGCCTGCCACTGGGAAAGACATCGTTGGCGCATGGAAACCATAGTCCATCAAACGCTTAGCGATATCTTCTTCTGTGATACCAGACGCTTCTTTGATTGGGCGAATATCAACGATACATTCGTGTGCAACTTTGTTGTTACGGCCACGGAAAAGAATTGGATAATGCTCAGCCAGTTTCTCGGTCATATAGTTTGCACCCAGAATTGCATTCTGTGTGGACGCTTTAAGACCTGATTTACCCAGCATACGGTTGTACATATAGCTGATTGGCAATATGGCACCTGAACCATACGGGGAACCAGAAACTGCACCCACGTTAGATTTAGAATTCTGTACAGCGGTTACCTTATGGTTTGGCAGGAAAGGCGCCAAATGGCTTTTAACACCAATTGGCCCCATACCAGGACCACCACCGCCGTGGGGAATAGCAAAAGTTTTATGCAAATTAAGATGTGATACATCCGAGCCGATAACACCAGGTTTAGAAATACCTACCTGCGCGTTCATGTTGGCACCGTCCATGTATACCTGACCACCAAACTTATGAATGAGTGAGCAGATCTCAACGATATCTTCTTCATAGATACCGTGAGTCGATGGGTATGTAATCATCAGAGTAGACAGGTTTTCTGCATGCAGCTCAGCTTTTTCGGCTAGATCTGCAACATCAACGTTACCTTTTTCATCACACTTAGTGACGACGATTTTCATATCCATCATGGCAGCAGATGCAGGGTTAGTACCGTGAGCTGATGATGGGATTAGGCAAACATTACGATGCCCTTCACCAATAGACTCGTGATACTTACGGATAGCGAGTAAACCAGCGTATTCGCCTGATGCACCTGAGTTAGGCTGTAAAGAAACTTTATCGTAGCCCGTCACTTCTTCTAGCTGCTCTTCAAGTTCCTGCAACATTGCATGATAGCCTTGAACCTGGTCATCAGGTGCGAACGGATGAATGTTCGCAAACTCAGGCCATGTAATCGGTAGCATCTCAGCGGTTGCGTTTAGTTTCATGGTACAAGAACCCAGTGGGATCATACCGTGAACCAATGAGTAGTCTTTGTTTTCTAGCTTTTTCAAGTAACGCAGCATATCTGTTTCAGAGTGATAGCTGTTAAATACCGGATGCGTCAGGATGGCATCTTCACGACGCTGTCCATCTGTAATACCTGTATCGCCCGCGGCAACACCTGTATCAATAGCAGCAACCTCTAGACCGTGGCCATCACCAAGGAAGATATCAAACAACTCAGCTACATCAGCAGCCGTCGTTGTTTCGTCCAAGCTAACGCCTAACTTATCAGTACCGATACGGCGTAAGTTACAGCCTTTATCTAGCGCTGACTGATAAATAGCATCCTGTTTATCCGCAACGTTCAGCGTTAATGTATCAAAGTAGCTGTCGTTACCCTGAACACCTTTATCTTTTAAGCCAGTGGCCAAAATAGCTGTTAAACGATGGATGCGCTCTGCAATGGTTTTCAAGCCATCTGGACCATGATAAACCGTGTAGAAGCTTGCCATGTTGGCTAGCAATGCTTGTGCTGTACAGATGTTTGACGTCGCCTTGTCACGACGAATGTGCTGCTCACGTGTTTGCATCGCCATACGTAGTGCTTGGTTACCACGTGCATCAACGGAGACACCAATAATACGACCAGGTACAGAACGCTTTAGCTTATCGCTAGAGGCAAAGAATGCAGCGTGCGGACCACCAAAGCCCATTGGCACACCAAAGCGTTGAGTAGAACCCAACACAACATCTGCACCTAACTCGCCAGGTGACTTAAGCAAAACCAAGGCCATTGGATCAGCGGCAACCGCTACCATCGCTTTTTGCTCTTTCGCTTTTGCGATCAGTGACTGGATATCTGTAATGTCACCAAACGTACCGGGGTACTGTAGTTGAGCACCAAATACATCATGCTCTGATAGTTCAGAATGTGGTGCAACTACCACATCAAAACCAAAGTATTCAGCACGTGTTTTGATAACGTCAATCGTTTGCGGATGAACATCGTCAGCCACAAAGTAGGTATTTGTCTTTTTACGGTTAGAGCGTTTGCACAGCGCCATTGCTTCAGCGGCAGCAGTAGCTTCATCAAGCATAGAGGCATTTGCCAAGTCCATACCCGTCAAATCCATGACTACTTGCTGGAAGTTAAGCAATGATTCCAAACGGCCCTGAGCGATCTCTGGCTGATAAGGCGTATAAGCCGTGTACCAACCTGGATTTTCCAACACATTACGCAGAATAACATTCGGTACTAGCGTATTGTGATAGCCCATACCAATGTAAGATTTATTAACCTTATTCTGCACCGCTAATGACTTCAGGTAAGCCAGTGCTTCTACTTCTGTTTCAGAATCTGCCATATCGAGCGCATCATCTAGACGAATTGAATCAGGCACGGTTTGCATGATCAACTCTTCCAGAGAAGAGACACCAAGACTTTCCAGCATCGCTTGCTGGTCTTCACCTTGAAGGCCAATATGACGGCGTGTAAAATCATTTTTTTGTTCAAGTTCACTCAGAGTACGTTTTTCCACGTGCGTCTTACCCCTCTTCGCCTACATTAGCTTCATACGCTACAGCATCTAGCATATCGTCTAGTTCTGCTGTGTCAGAAAGCTTAACTTTAGCTATCCAACCATCTTCAAATGCAGATTCGTTGATTGTTTCAGGTGCATCTTCAAGCGACTCATTGACTGCTACGACTTCACCCGTTACTGGAGAATAAATATCAGATGCAGCTTTTACTGACTCAACCAAAGAGAACTCTTCGCCTTTTTCAACAGCACGACCAACTTCAGGAACTTCAACAAAAACTACATCACCTAGTAGTTCTTGAGCATGGTCAGTAATACCGATAGTAACGGTACCATCACCATTATCCAGAACCCATTCGTGTGAAGCTGTATATTTCAAGTTTGCTGGAACACTACTCATGATGATATTTCCTATCTTAATAATCAGTATCAGATGAGCTGCCTATCCAGCTCACCTGCGTCTTAAATATTTTATGCTTACTGCTTTAACGGTAAAGCGGGAAACGCTGGCACAACTCAGTAACCTGAGCACACACCGCCGCTTCTACTTCTGCATTACCTTCTGGGTTGGCAACAAGGCCATCCAGCACGTCGTTGATCAGGTTACCAATCAGACGAAATTCTTCTACACCAAAACCACGTGTAGTACCTGCGGGTGTTCCTAGACGAATACCCGATGTCACCATCGGCTTTTCAGAATCAAATGGAATACCATTTTTGTTACAGGTAATACCTGCACGCTCTAGCGCATCCTCAACCTGGTTACCTTTCAAACCTTTAGGGCGTAGGTCAACCAACATCAAGTGAGTATCTGTTCCGCCAGTAACAACAGCGCAACCACGTTCAATCATCACTTGTGCCAACACTTTAGCGTTCGCTACGACACGATCGATATAAGCAGAAAACTCAGGCTGCAAAGCTTCACCAAAAGCAACCGCTTTAGCAGCGATTACGTGCATTAGTGGCCCACCCTGTAAACCAGGGAAAACAGCTGAATTAATTTTCTTACCTAAATCTAAGTCGTTCGATAACACCATACCACCACGCGGACCACGCAAGGTTTTATGCGTCGTCGTGGTTACCACATGTGCATGTGGCAGTGGGCTAGGATGAGCGCCACTCGCTACTAAACCCGCAATGTGAGCCATGTCAACCATCAAGTATGCGCCGACTTTATCAGCTATTTCACGGAAGCGAGCAAAGTCGATTTCACGTGGAATAGCAGAGCCACCAGCAACGATAAGCTTTGGCTGACACTCAACTGCTAATTTTTCAACCGCATCATAATCGATTCGCAGAGTATTTTCAGCAACACCGTACTGAACCGCATTAAACCATTTACCAGATTGAGCTGGACGCGCACCGTGTGTTAGGTGTCCACCAGCATCCAAAGACATACCTAAAATAGTATCGCCTGGCTGTAATAGCGCCATAAAGACCGCGCCATTAGCCTGTGCGCCTGAGTGAGGTTGCACATTAATGTATTCACAGTTGAATAATTGCTTTGCACGATCAATTGCCAATGACTCTGCTTTATCAACAAACTCACAACCACCGTAGTAACGACGGCCCGGGTAGCCTTCAGCATATTTATTAGTTAGCACGGTACCTTGTGCCTGCATCACTGCTTTGGAAACGATATTTTCTGAAGCAATCAATTCAATCTGGTTATCTTGACGATCGAACTCTTCATCGACTGCTGCCGTAATAGCGCTATCGCTCTGTGCAAGATCGCGAGTAAAAAAGTCAGCATGTACAGCATCGCTGTACAAATCAGTAAGGCTCATATTTTTATTCTCTTGTTTGAAGTTTTTAATTAACACGCTACGACATTGACAGCTAAACCACCTGTCGATGTTTCTTTGTATTTATCCTGCATATCTACCCCGGTTTGACGCATCGTTTCGATAACGCTATCCAAAGAGACATGCTGTTCACCGGTACCACGAAGCGCTAAACGCGATGCGTTTACCGCCTTAAGTGCTCCCATGGTATTACGCTCAATACAAGGTACTTGTACTAAGCCGCCAATCGGGTCACACGTTAATCCGAGGTTATGCTCCATGCCAATTTCAGCGGCATTTTCTACCTGGTGATTATTGCCTCCCATGACTGCACATAAAGCACCCGCAGCCATAGAACAAGCAACACCGATTTCACCTTGGCAACCCACTTCTGCTGCAGAGATAGAAGCGTTTTTCTTGTAAAGCATACCGATAGCGGCAGCCGTGGCTAAAAACTTCTTGATGCCTTCATCATTGCTACCCGGCACAAAACGCACGTAGTAAGCCAACACTGCTGGGATCACTCCTGCCGCACCATTCGTTGGCGCTGTGACTACTCGGCCACCGGCAGCATTTTCTTCATTAACAGCCATGGCATACAGGTTGATCCAATCAATAACAGTGAGCTGATCTTTTAAGCTATTTTCTGGGTTCTCTACAAGCTCTTGACGCATACCGTGAGCACGGCGTTTAATGCCTAAGCCTCCGGGTAACTCACCGGTTTGCTCACACCCCCGTTGAATGCAATCATTCATTACTTGCCACAGGCGCATCAACCCATCATGGATCTCCTGTTCGGTGTGCCATGCGGCCTCGTTTTGAATGACAACATCCGCAATTGTTATACCCGCTTCTTCGGCATAGCTAACAAGCTGCGAGCTGTTCTCAAATGGGTACTTTAAGTCAACGGTAACGGCAGCACTTCCTTTACCATTTTCGTCTGTTTCAGCATCGCTTAAAACAAAACCACCACCCACTGAGTAGAAGATACCTTCATGTAGAATAATGCCGGCAGCATCAAATGCCTGAAAACGCATACCATTAGGGTGCTTAGGCAGTGAAGCACCAAAATGAAAAGGAATATGTTGTTCTTTATCAAAAGGAATGATTTTTTGGCCTGCTAGCTTGAGCACACCAGAAGTACGAATCTCTTCTATGTAGTCGGGTACTTTATTTGGGTCAACCAAATCTGGCTTCTCACCCATCAAGCCAACCATCACCGCGATATCTGTCGCATGCCCCTTGCCAGTCATTGCTAACGAGCCATACAAGCCGACTTTAACAGAGCTAACCTGATCTAGCTGCGCACGCTCTTGCAACTCTGCGAGAAACCGATTAGCCGCAACCACCGGACCTACCGTATGAGAAGAAGATGGCCCGATACCAATTTTAAACAGATCAAAAATACTCAACGCCATCGTGCTGTCTCCACTTTTATTTTTATCGTTATACGAACAACAAGGGGTTCTGAACCACTGATTTCAATTTAGATTAGCAATTTTGTTTCCTGAAATCAAAATAAATTTCCTATTGGAAACTTGTGTTTTTTTCTTATATAGCATCTATATGATTTATCTAAGTTTTTCGCACTTATCTCCGCAAATAGGTAAATCAAGGTCGCAATCAAACACACGCGTTTGCTATTTGAGTGTTGCATGCATGATCACGATAAGATAAATTCGTTTCTTATTGGAAACTTATTTCACTTAATAGAGATATGTTTCCAAATAAAGAACTGGACTCACCAGTCGACTATAAAAATAAATTGTGAGGTGACAAATCAATGGAAATACTAAAGTCCTTTATAGGTGATATTAATAGCATCGTGTGGGGGCCAATGATGTTGGTTCTTATCCTGGGTGTCGGATTATTTCTGATGCTTGGATTGCGTTTAATGCCTATCTTAAAACTCGGAACTGGCTTCAAGCTGCTTTTCGAGGGGCGTAGTACTAAGAAAGGCGAAGAGAAAGAAGGTGAGATATCGCCCTTCCAAGCTCTTATGACCGCCCTTTCAGCAACCGTAGGGACAGGTAATATCGCAGGTGTAGCAACAGCCGTATTCCTTGGTGGTCCTGGTGCTCTATTCTGGATGTGGTGTACCGCACTTGTTGGTATGGCTACTAAATACTCCGAAGCTGTTCTCGCTGTTAAATACCGTGAAGTAGATGAAGAAGGCCGTCACGTTGGGGGGCCGATGTACTACATAAAAAACGGTTTAGGAGCCAAATGGGCTTGGTTAGGTACGATGTTTGCTATCTTTGGTGCTGTTGCGGCCTTTGGTATTGGAAACACGGTACAGTCCAACTCTGTTGCCGACGTATTACATGCCAACTTCGGTGTTAATATCTGGGTAACAGGCCTCATTATGATGGTACTGGTAGGCGCAGTACTGGTGGGTGGTATCAAGCGTATTGGTAGTGTTGCCGGTGCTTTAGTACCTTTAATGGCTATCGCTTATCTAGGTGCTGGCTTGGTTGTTTTGGCTATTAATGCTGACGCAATCCCGGCTGCTCTTGACCTAGTATTCACTCATGCGTTTACAGGCACTGCCGCTGAAGGTGGTTTTGCAGGTGCTGCTGTTTGGATGGCTATCCGTTTTGGTGTGGCTCGCGGTATCTTCTCTAACGAAGCAGGTTTGGGTTCTGCCCCTATCGCTCACGCAGCAGCGCAAACAAAAGACCCAGTACGCCAGGGTTTGGTAGCAATGCTGGGTACGTTTATTGATACACTTATCATCTGTTCTATCACTGGTTTGGTCATTATCACATCAGGTGAGTGGACTTCTGGTATATCAGGGGCCGCATTAACCTCCGCAGCATTCGCTCAAGCTCTACCAGGTTTAGGTAACTACTTAGTTGCTATTGCTCTGGCTATTTTTGCTTTCACTACCATTATCGGTTGGTCTTTCTATGGCGAGCGCTGTATTGAGTTCCTATTTGGTGTTAAAGCAATTACTCCATACCGTGTTCTTTGGATCCTTGCTGTACCAATTGGTGCAGGTGTAAGCCTAGATTTTATCTGGCTACTAGCCGATACATTGAATGCCATGATGGCTATCCCGAACTTAATTGCGCTAGCACTGCTTAGCCCAGTTGTGTTCAAGCTGACTCGTGAGTTTTTTAACCGCGGTAAAGCAGCTAACTCGCTTTAAATGCCACATAGAGGGAGTACACACTCCCTCTACTTTCCTGCCAAACAATGGCAGAAGCTCAAAGGGCAGCTAGCTACTTTTAAAATGACAACTTAAATGACGACTTAGCAATACCCTTATATAAACCCAATATTGTTTACTAAAAGATTTGTGGAGAAATAAAATGGCTGAGATTCAATCAGGTGATCTAAATAAAACGGCTCTGTTTGACCTACATGTTGAACTCGGCGCAAAAATGGTGCCATTTGCAGGCTACGAAATGCCAGTTCAATACCCGCTGGGCGTCAAAAAAGAACATCTCCACACACGTACTCAAGCAGGTTTATTTGATGTTTCTCACATGGGCCAGGTAAAACTGACCGGCGCTAATGCAGCGGCGGCCTTAGAAACACTCGTTCCTGTTGATATTATTGATTTGCCAATAGGTAAACAACGTTACGCCCTGTTCACCAATACCGATGGCGGCATCATGGATGACCTCATGGTTGCCAACTACGGCGACTGGATTTATGTCGTTGTTAACGCGGCTTGTAAAGAGCAAGATATTGCTCATATGCGAGACAACCTAGGCGATGATATCGAGCTAGAAGTACTAGATGATCGCGAACTTATTGCTATTCAGGGCCCTACAGCTGCTGCTGCATTGGCACGTATTCAGCCAGAAGTTGCTAACATGGTATTTATGGATTCTCGCGAAATAAGCATCGATGGCGCTGACTGCATTATTTCACGCTCAGGCTATACCGGTGAAGATGGCTACGAAATTTCCATCCCTTCTGCTGACGCTGAGCGCTTAGTACGCTTATTTTTAGATCAACCGGAAATCGAAGCTATTGGCTTAGGCGCTCGTGATTCATTACGTTTAGAGTCTGGTCTTTGCTTGTACGGCCACGATTTAGACAACTCAACAACGCCATTAGAAGGTAGCTTGATTTGGGCTATCTCACCTTGTCGTCGCGCTGCTGGTGAGCGTGCCGGTGGTTTCCCTGGGGCCGATAAAATTTTGGATCAGATTACTCATAAAAACTGGGCGCGCAAACGTGTTGGCTTATTAGGTGAAGGCCGCGCCCCCATTCGTGAAGGTGCTGAGCTGTTTGACGCTGAAGGCAACAAGATCGGTGTTGTTACCAGTGGGACTTACGGCCCTACGATCGAAGCTCCGGTTGCTATGGGTTATGTAGAAACAGCATTTAGCAAGCTCGATACCCAGATCTTTGCCGAAGTACGTGGTAAAAAACTACCCATGACTGTTTCACGCATGCCGTTTATAGAACAGCGCTACTTCCGCGGATAAGCTTTAATAACGTAACTCTTTATAACCGTTAACCTTTTAACCGTTATAAAAACAGGTCGCGGTAAGTTCTACCGCGACTCTTTTCAGCACGCCTTGCATAAATAAAGCGTATCAACAAAGCCAAATAAGCATCTTCCTGGAGAGCAACATGCATGAGAGCACGAGCCTTACGCCAATGAATCCTTTAGTGCATATCACCATAGGAACACACGTTAATCAGGAAAACCTCTTACAAAGCATTGTTGTACATGAACGCTCATTTATTGGCGAACTACAATTAGATTCAGATCCTGATAATACCGCGTTATTAATTGCTGTCGGCGATATGCTAGGCGTTAAACAACCCTTAAGCGCATGCCGTATCAGCTGCCTTGGTAAACTGATTATTTTATGGCTAGATCACAACCGCTGGTTAATCTTACGCTCCCCAGACGAACACACTTCTCTTGAGCAGTTGTTAGTTCAAATGTGGGGACAAGACATAACACTCGGCGAGCATGATAAGAAGCTAACAGCACGCCTTAGCGAGGCCGCACTTATCCATTTACTCAACTCTAGTAATACCCAGGAGTTTCGCACCGATAGCACTGACTACCGCCAAGCAAGTTTAGAGCATCTTCAGCAAGGAGAGATTCAAATTCAATCAGTGGAATCCGCTGATAATTATGAAATATTGGTACGAAAAAGTTGTGCTGATGCCTTATTAAAATGCTTAAACGTCAGCTAAATAAATCTCGCTGCGTATCAATTAAGGCACCAAGGGATTCTTCTTTAAAGCACAAAATAGCATCGACTACCGGCATTAACTGCTTCTCAACATAGTGTTCATAATCAATTGGCGAACGCACCTGCTCAACGGGCTCAGGCCCGCTAACTGTCATCACATAACTAACGTGATGCCCCGGCTGATACGGGCTTTTAAGATCGCGCTGCAGCCAGTACTTTTCAGCCTTTAGAGCGGCTTGCACATGCGGTGGCTTCATTCGCACATAAGCATCTAAGGGCTGGCGCAAGCGACGCCGATACACCAACTGATCATCTAAGCACCCTTCCCGCAAATCAACGACTAACTGCTTCAAAAAGCATTGATAAGGCTGATCACGAAAGACCGCTTCATATAAACGTTGCTGTATGTCACGTGCCAAAGGTGTCCAGTCAGAGCGCACATTTTCTAACCCTTTAAACACCAATAGCGACTCGCCATCAGGCCGTTGCTGTAAACCCGCATAGCGCTTCTTGCTACCCTTTTCTGAATGCCTCATTCTCGGCATAAGAAAACGGCTAAAATGGGTTTCGTATTCCAACTCAAGATAGTTTTCTGTATTAAAACGCTGCTGTACTTGTTCCGACCACCAATTATTTAAATACTCAGCCAACGCTTTACCTTTTACATCGGCATCTGAGCAACCCTCGCCCAGCAAAACAAATACAGAATCAGTATCGCCGTAAATCACTCGATATCCAAACACACGCTCAATTTCATCACGTGTTTGTTGCAATATTTGATGACCGCGCAATGTAATGGAGCCTGCTAAACGCTGATCAAAAAACCGACAAACGTTAGATCCCAATACACCATAAAAAGAATTCATAATGATTTTTATAGCTTGAGACAACGACTGGTTATTATTCTTTTTTGCCTGATCACGAGCAGCCCATAACTCTTCAATAATCGTTGGCAAAATTGCACTACCTTTGCTGAAGATAGCACCGTTAAACCCCGGAATAAGATCATCACCATTCACCTGCGACTTAAACCCTTCAGCCAAGCCTGCTGGATCAATCTTGAAGGTACGAATAATGCTCGGGTACAGGCTTTTAAAATCCAATACTAAAACATGCTGATATAAACCCGGCTGTGAATCCATCACATAACCACCAGGCACATCCATACCACGAGCGCCCGAAGCGTATTCAGGTGCCACATAGCCTCGCCTGTGCAGTCTAGGCAGGTATTGAAAGTCAAAAGCCGCCGCAGAGCCACCGACCTTATCTAAAGACAGGCCCGTTAAGCGCGTCCGCTCTATCAGGTACTCCATGAGTCTTGTTTCGTCAAAAATGTCCTGAACCAACTTACAATCTTCTAAGTTGTAACGCGCTAACGCAGGCTTATCTTCACGATAAAGGCGCTGAATTTCAGCCCCTCTATCATTGGCCTGATGAATCAATTTACCACGCTTAAATAACTTCTGTGATACATACTCAAGGGAGTAACTTTCAAAGTGGTACGTAGCCCCTTTAAGTGTATCGATGCCATCAATCACCAAACGCCCTTCCAACCTGACATACCACTTGCCCAGCTCAGACTGAACTACTCGCAACGATTGCTCATCACGCCCTAAACGCAAAGGCACCTTAAGCTTACCGGCACGCTCTGACAGCACGCGAAAATCAAACCCCACCACATTCCAACCGATAAAAATATCTGGGTCGTATCGCGCTACTTGTCGGACAAATGCCTGTAGCAGCGTTCTTTCATCCGGATAAAATCGCAGCGTGTCAGTATCCTCACCCTTCCCTCGCATCAGCACTAAAGACAGATCGGCGCCATATAAGCCAATGGAATGAATACAGTCTGCTTGCATCGTGGTTTCAAGATCGACTGACAAAACCTTTAATTGAACGGGAAAGTCATAAGGTTTTAAACGAGGCACTGAAGATGAAGGAGGTAAAAACGTGGAAGCTGAATTGTGGATAACTTCTACACCACCGAAGATAAAACGCTCCATCAGGAAGCGATCCACCGGGCGAATATCCTCTTCCATCATAGGAATAGACGTCAGCGTTAAGCGTTCAATCACTTCGCGTTGTATTTTTAAAGAAAGACAATAAAGACCATGCACACCACGTTGCTCAAGGTCAGTTAATTTAACTTTCTCAAGTCGCCAACCAACCAACCCGATGAGGCAGTCGTTAATTACCTCAATGGATTCATCATGCACAAAGAAGACTGACTCTTGTGCAGGAATAGTAACAAGAGAAGTTCCTTGCGTAGTTTTAACCCAGTATCTGAGCTCAATACCGCTGGGCTGGTCTTGTTGATGACGCGTTAAAACGAAACCAGAAAAAGAGCTCATCTATTAAGCTACGAAGGCTCTTTAACCGTTGTTGTAGATGAATTTAAAGACTCACTCGCTTCAAAAGGAGCAACAACTTCAAGCCCAGGGAATTCAGTTTCAAGCAGTGCTTGGTTTTTCTCTTGGAAAAGCAATTTTAAATTCGGTCCAGCATCCATAGTGAAATACACCTCAACGCCCGCCTCACGCAAAGCCCATATTTTCTGCATCGCCACAACTGAATCGGGCTGCCAATAAAGCAATGGAGGCCATGAAGCAATCATCGTGGCATGCATCGACATTGCGTTATGCTCTGCTACAGCACCTAGCTCCGAGAAGTTTCCATCACTTAATGCCTGATGTATTTTTTCTAAATCCTGAGCGGCCTGCGCAGGCCAACTCTGGTACAAACTAGCAGTTTCTACCGTCCTCTTCATTCCAGAACGAGAGTCCACGGCCTTTACAGCAGTGCTGACTTTAACTAAACCCACCCTCAAATCGGGCCAAATAATATCTAAAGGATACGCATGGCTATCCATACCATCTTCTTGAAGCCCCATCCGCCATTCAACAAAACCGCTATAAATGGAGCGGGAGGCACTACCACTGCCCATACGTGCAAATGCTGAAAGCACAGCATCAGGGAGCTGTAACTGAAAATACTGATTAATTGCCTGAGTCAAAGCAGCAAACCCCGAAGCAGACGAGGCTAAACCTGCCGCTGTCGGTATATTGTTGCGTGTATCGACAATCAACGGATAAGACCGACCCCTTCGAAATAAATCCACAAAGGAGATCACTTTACAGGCAAAAGAAGACTCAACAGGCAACAACTGACCATTGAGAACAACCTGATCTTCACCTGTCTGAGACGGGCGTATTTGGGTGCGCGTTCCCAAATGCGCCAATGAAATTGATAAGCTCGAATTGACCGGCAGGTTTAGCTCACTCTGCCTTTTCCCCCAATACTTACATAAGGCAATATTGCTAGGTGCAAATGCTTCTGCTTGATCGGTGGCTATCAATTTTTCAGGCAAATAACGAGCGACGATATCAGCTTTTGTAAAGTTCTCAGTCAACATAACACTCAACTCCTACGCCACTGACAGCAACGGGTATCATTTCGTACGGCAAGGTTAAGGCATCGTCTGAACCTAATGCAATTACACAATCCCCCAAACCCGAGCCTGAAATTTTTGTGCCAAGGATGGCCTCCGATTTACGCAACGAATAGATAATGTCGGACAACGCCAAATCGTTTACACCTAGTGCGTCCATCAGCCCTTGATACATATCCATTAACAAACCGAGTTCTTCCCAGTTTTGTTTCTGAATCGCATCCTCTGCCTTAATGGTAGTTTCATTCATAAGCTGATAAATCGCATTATAAAGCTCAGGCAAGGCTTCTGTTTTTTGTGCCACAATCGCTAATACGTCTGGCGTCTTAGTTTTATAGCCAGAATAAAACAACGAAATTGGAGGCAAACCATTAAGCGCAGAGATATGTCGCGGTTCAACCGTGTAGCCGATAAGGCCCCCATATACGCTTGCCGCCAAGTCAGTACCCGATCCGCGCCCTTGTACGCCGTGAACAACCGCTAAAGCACGATCAAACAACTGTCGCTTTGTTAGGTTCTCTTGGCCATATTCAGAAACGGCCTTCACAACCGCCGTGGTAACTGCAGCAGAAGAACCCAAACCCACCGTGTGTGAGAACTCAGAGTGAATATCCAACTCAAAACCACATAGCAGCCCTTCAGCAACCTGCTCAATAGCAAATAGCACAAAGCTTAGCCTTGAATCCGCTTCCAAAGCATCTAGAGTAGAACAGTAATCAGCAAGGCTAGAACGTACCAACACCGCCCTATCTGATCGAGGAGTTAGTGTAACCTGTATACGCTTATCAACTGCACACGCGATTGCTCTATGGCCAAACAGCACCGCATGCTCCCCCATCAGCATAATACTGCCAGGCGCTGTTACTTTAATCACCGATGTAGCGTGCACCTAACTTATCCTCCTCAACGTTCCCCCAAAGGTATTGAGGAAAGTCATTCATCAACGTATTTACCACCTGACTAGGAAGGAAAGCCAGCACTAAACCACCAGCTACCCCTTTATGTGCTCCCGCCCCACTTATTTTTGCAGCTCCACCGCTCGCCTCTATACGCTCAACCAGTGCTTTTGCTGAATCGGGAACAACGCCTATTTGACACAACAAACGATGATTTTCTTTAACACAATCTATTACTCTAGGCGGCTCGGCAAGATGCTTAATCAAGGTAGACGTCACTTGTGAAAAATCATTCCACAGCTGATTATCATCCTCAAATCGGCTTCTTACATATTGAACACACTCACCGGTACTGACTTGAGGTTTTCCTGTAAATATCCAGTACCAACCATCACCTAAACTAGCATCAAGCCGGTTTACATTACCGTGGTGAATATGATTCATGCCACCATAAGTAACCGCAGCGGCATCAATAGCACTACCACGCCCATGCTGCAATCTCTCACAAAACCTTACCATTTCAAAGCGTTGATCTATGCCTAATGGCTTTTCAAGCAAACGCTCAAAAAGCACCAGGGTTGCCGCTATTGCTGAAGCAGAAGACCCCATACCAGACCCCAACGGCAACTCGGTTGTACTAGACAAACGCCCCGGCAACGGCAGATAGCTTTGAGTGGAAGCGCGCCCTGGAACAGGCAAATGATGTACCAATGAAGACAAGGTATACATCAGCAGATCATCAGGTTTTGTCAGAATATTCTGAATAGGCAGTAGGCCCTGAGCAAAAGACTCAAAACGAGAGTCGAGCTTTTCTTTTAACGAACCAAGTGCATGCAAAGGGTAGTGAACACCTGAAGAGATACCTGCAAATAGCGTATTAATGGTGTTACTTTCTGTTAAAGGTTTAAAACTAACGGTGGTGTGTTTTTGAATGGCAACGGCAACCGCCTGTGCTCCGTAGACAACAGAGTGTTCACCACTCAGTATGATTTTCCCCGGAGCACAAGCACGCATTAAATAGCTACATATTCACGCTTATGGTGAGAAATAGCGGCAAGACGAAAACGCCCTTGTGTATCCGCCGCTATAGTATGAACTTCACCATCTCTAGGATCCGGGGCTTTATAAAGGTTTAGATATTCGTCATAACTCACCTCTTGACGCTTATCCAGCATGTCTCGGTGTAGATCTGTAAACAAGAACTGTTGATAACCTTCAGCAACTTTCCCTGAGAAGAACTCAGAGACACACCCAGAACCATAGCTAAAAAAACCGACTCGTTTACCGGCTAAGTCTTGTTGGCAATTCTCCAGCAAAGATGTCAAACCAATATACATAGAGGCAGTATAACTATTACCAATAATGCGATTATAAGACAAAGTATCAGCTATTTGCTGCTCTAGGCCATTAGCATCTAACTCACTTTTATTTGCTTTAGCCAAATGTTGATGCGCTTTTTGCGCCATACGACTAAAAGGAAGGTGATAACAGAAATGCGTAAAGTCATTGAACGTTAAAGAACTACTTTCTCGAAAGTCTTCCCACGCTTTTTTCAATGCTTTGAGATAAATTTTTGTCGAGTACTTACCATCTACCAATGCAGTTTTACGGTAGTTTGGTCGCCAGAAATCCATGACATCTTCAGCATAATTTCCCACTTCAGGGTCAATTTCCAATACACGCGGCTGAGCTGTCACCATCATAGCAACGGCGCCACACCCTTGCGTTGCTTCGCCCGGCGTATTCAGATCATAGCGCGCAATATCTGACGCAATCACCAAAACTTTCTTTTCAGGTTGCCTAGCAACAAGTGCGCATGCCATTTGGATAGCTGCAGTCGCGCTATAGCATGCTTGCTTTAACTCAACTACACGACAATTATTATTCAACCCTAAAAGGCGATGAACATAAATACCTGCCGCTTTAGACTGATCTATGCCGGTTTCAGTTGCAAATAACAAGGTAGAAACCTGCTCCGCTTCACCATTTTCTACAAGCGGGTAAGCAGCGTTTGCAGCCATGGTCACGATATCTTCATCGTGAGCAGCCATACTCATTTTCTCTTGGCCAATGCCCTGATAATACTTATCAGGGTCAGTCTCTTGGACCTTAGCCAGCGTTCTCAAATCAAGAAAATAATTTGACGTATAAAAACTAATTTGATCGATACCAACAGATGACATATTTGAATATGTTCCTCAGCGCTCTTCAAGAATAAGAGACTCGTTCCTGAATAACGACGCCACATCAGGCATTCCCAGTAAAAACATCGCTGTTACAAATTCGCGGCGTAAACGCTCGATCACATTTATAACAGCTTCTGCCGACTCCATGGCGGGATGTAATAACGGAGCCGCCACTCCACAAATTGAGGCGCCGAGTATAACAGATTTCACCATATCAATCCCATCCCTTACGCCGCCACTCGATACAAAAGTAGCCTGCGCTTGATATGGAGCCATTAACTTAAGTGCTAATGGCGTTGGAATCCCCCAATCTTGAAAGGTAATCCCAAGGTCATCCTGTTTATTTAACCGACGCTGATGTTCAATACGGCTCCACGAAGTACCACCACTACCCGCAATATCAAAATACTCAATACCCGCTTGCAAGCCCAGCTGCACATCAGCAGGAGACAGCCCAGCACCAACTTCTTTAAGCATGATGGGAACCGAAACACCCGCACGTACTTTAACGATTTTAGCCGCTAGATCTTTGAAATTAGTATCACCTTCAGGCTGCACTGCTTCTTGCAAAGGGTTCAAATGCAGATATAACGCATCCGCATCTAAAACATCAACGGCCTGCTGACACTCTTTCACAGCAAAGCCATAATTAAGCTGCACTGCACCAACATTGCTAATCAATACGGTTGTCGGTGCATGTTGGCGTAATTCAAAACTACTGCGCGCCTGCTCATCAACAAACATCACGCGCTGAGATCCTACCGCGAGCGCAACACCACAATGCTCTGCGGCAATGGCCAAATTGGTATTAATTTTTCTAACAAGATCATGATTACCTCCGGTCATGGAGGATATCAGCAATGGAAAACTTAACGTTTTCCCGAACATCTGTACCGATGAATCAACATCAGCCAGGTCTATTTCAGGCAAAGCCCGATGCAACAAATGAATTCGATCAAAATAGCGCGCATTTCGCTCTATCGCAGGGTCACGATCAAACGCACGAATATGCTCAATTTTCCTATCATTCGTTGAATCAGTCATCACCGCTCCAACTTCAGATGCGCTTCCATCAACTCACCAGGATTGGTTTGGGCTGCTAACAATGACAGCTCGCCACACAACACAGTTGCGGCACAAATAGCGGCTAAGCGACGTGCATTTTCACCGGCTTCACGAGAGTCTTTGCAACCCAGCTTTGTGAGGTTTTCCTCAACAAATTCCAATCCTTTACCATTACCGACGCTACCCACAATTATATTGGGCAGTGTGCAGGAGAAATACAGATCACCGTCACGCACTTCGGCATGAACAATCCCCTGAGAGCCTTCAATAATATTCGCTGCATCCTGCCCTGTTGCCAGATAAAAGCCCAACAACATATTAGCAAAATGGGCATTTGCACTGCGCAAGCCACCAGCGATCATTGTACCGATCAGGTTCTTTTTAATATTCAGATCAACAATTTTTTCTGGCGTTGTTAATAAACGACGCTCGCACAATTCCCGCGAGATAATGATTTCGCTTACAACATACTTACCACGCCCAAGAATACCGTTAACCGCCGTGGCTTTTTTATCGGAGCAGTAATTCCCAGAAATCGAAGAGTAACGTAATTGAGGGTATTCACTCAGTAACCAAGGAATAATCTTGTCCGCCGCATTGGTCACCATGTTATGGCCCGATGCATCACCGGTGTTAAACTCGAGGCGCAGATAAATTAAATTACCGACTATCTGGCTATGCATATCTATTAGTTTTGCAAAGCGACTCGATGTAGAGACCACTGAATTGAGATCATCACGTCTGGATTTAATCGACTCTACAGCCAAGTGTGCGGCTAACGCATCGTCTGCTTCTAACAATACTGAACGGGTCATACGTTCATCAATCACTGTCGTTTTAATGCCTTCTGTCAACACAGATACCCGCGCACCACGGCCAACAGAGTGCCACAATGGAGTTTCATAAGTTGCTAGAGGTATAGATAACTTCTCATTTAAGACATGCCCTGATATTTTCAGAGGCCCAACCCAGCGCATTGGTACAGGCGCCTGTAAAATTTTATGTGATTTCATAATGACCCATATAAACGAAAAAGGGTTGCTTCGCAGCAACCCTTCCAAAGACTTCAAGCACGCGCGATTTTATCGACGATACCCTTATATTGCAAACGCACTTAATGATGAAGCGTGAGCTTCTTACCTATATAGAAGCTTTTTTTCAGCATCGCGTGGGGGGATAACCCTTGTATCATCCCCTTCCAAAGAAGTTGACGCTAAAGGCTCTAGATCAACTTTAAGCAACTCTAACATTTCGCCCATACCATTGAGTAAACGGTATTGCGCAATTAAGTAATCATATTTCGCCGCGATCATTGAATTCTTAGAGGAGAACACTTCATTTTCTGTATCAAGAAGATCAAGTAATGAGCGCTGACCAATATTAAACTGCTTTAAATATGAATCACGTGTTTGAGTGCTTGAATCAACATGCTGCCTAAAAAAGACCAACTGACGTCCCAGAATCTCATAAGCGTTCCAAGAAAGCCCAACGCTCTCGACCGCTTGACGCTCAGCGTTACTCTGGATATCTTTTGCTTCATTGATCTGATGGCGTGTCTGGCGAATTCTCGCTTTATCACTACCACCATTGTAAAGATTATAACGTACCCGAAACATTGCTGTTAAATCTTCATTATCGCCTTCAACACCATCTATATTACTGTTCCAATTACGATCTACTTCAAAGTTCAACTTTGGATACAACAAGCTACGCGCAGAACCATATTGTGCCTCTGCGGCCTGCACGTCGGCCTGCGCTAGCTTTAACGTAGGATGATTAGCGATAGCCCTTTTGATGCTAGTTTCTTCATTTTCAGGCAAAGACTCAATATTAAACTCAGGCACTTCAAGCTCTTCAGGTGCTTTTTGACCCACGACACGCAGATAAGACGCCTGAGCATCGCGCATGTTGTTTTCAGCAGAGAGCACATTAACTTCGGCCAAAGCGAGACGGCCTTTTGCTTGCTGCAAAGACGCCCTTGTACCTAACCCTGACTCTGAGCGTTTACGAATTTGCTCATATACTTTGACATGGTTAAACAATGTCACATTTGCCTGATTGCGTAACTCATTACGCTTGATAACTTCAATATAAGCCCGAGTGGTTGCCAAAGCTTTCTCTTCAGCTACCTCTCTCAATCGATGGTTACCGGCCTCAAGACGAAAAGCATGACGATCGACTTCATTACCCGTCAAAAAACCATCAAATAGCATTTGTCGTAGGCTAATGCTTGCTTCTCGCCTTTTTAACTCCACATCACCGCCGATGGCGTTTATCGTCGCCGTATTTTTTGTCCACTCATACCCCACACCAGCAGCAATATCAATTTTGGGATAAAAACCACCTCTTGCCTGGCGCACCTCTTCAAAAACAGCGTTGCGTGCATCCATGCTCCGTTTAACTTCAGGGCTAGACAATACAGCACCGGTCACCACTTCTTCTAACTGGTTCGCATAGACATTCTGCACTGAACCGATTACAACAGCGAAAGCAAGCAAGGTCCTTTTTAGTATCACACTACTCTCCAGAATAATTATTTATGCTACTTGGTGCGTTAACTTTAAAACAAGCAACAAACGATCCTTTGTTCCAGTTTTATTTAAAAGCGCTGCTACATGTGCTTTTACGGTTCGCTCTGTAATGCCTAATACACGAGCTATTTCTTTATTTGATGCACCAGTAACCAAGCTATTAAGTACTTCTTCTTCTCGGTCGGTGAAGCCGTAGCTTACAGCGCTATTTACATTAGAGACAGGCTTTGGTTTGGCAGCATTACCTAAATATTGTTTAAGCAAAATTTGTGTTATTGAGGGGCCCGCCCAAATATCATTATTTGCAACAACATTCAGCAACTCACTAAACAACGACTGCGACACATAAGTGTTAATATAGCCGCGAAAACCTTTTTCTAAACATTGAAGCCCTTCAGCATCACACGGATAGTCACTCATTGCGACCCATTTAATATGCGGGTGCAGTACACATAACTGTTCAACAGAATCAGCATTTAAAGCCCCAATGTGCACAAGACCGCAACCTGGCTGACTAACCTTGTGCAATAGTAATTGATCTAACTCAATTACTTCAACACTGTTCTCCCCTGCATATGCAGTCCAACGAGCCACGACTTCCTTATTGGCGGAAACAATATACAGTTTCATCTTAATATTCCATTAACTACGACTATCTCAAAATAATAGCTGAAAAACTGATATTCACCATTTTTTATATACCTTTGAATATAAGACTATTGAATAAAACGAGTGATATTAACCCAGTAAAATTAACGCTCGGTTAATGCACGGCTTTTACCTTTTAGAATAGGCTTGAGTAGATAATCCATTACCGTTTTCTTGCCTGTCATAATATCAACACTTACTGTCATCCCACTAATAAGTGGCAGTAAGGCTTCATTTTGTCCAATATAAGGCTTATCCGTTTTTAAGCGCACTATATAATGCGGCTTACCATCTTCATCTAATATAGTACTCGGAGATACAAAGCTTACTTCTGCATCAACGCCTCCATATATACTAAAATCATATGCCGATACTTTAATAACAGCGCTTTGCCCTGCATTTACCTTAGCAATATCAGAAGGCTTTAATTTAGCTTCAACTAAAAGAGTGTCTTCCCATGGAATAATATTAATGAGTTCATCACCCGGCTGAATAACCCCTTCAATTGTATTTACTAATAACTGTTTAACCGTTCCTTTAACCGGCGCGCGCACTTCAGTACGTGTAATTTTATCCTGCATACCGCCCAGCGATTCTTTTAAACGCGCCACTTCAGATAACACTTCGTTAAGCTCCGCTCTAGCGACACTAATAAACTGCAACTCAGCCTCATTCAGCTTTTTCTTGGTTTCATTTAACGATGACTTAATACGCGGAATACTAAGGCGGATACCATCTAGCTCACCACGCAAGTCATTAACCTGACGCCTTAAACGCAAAAACTCAACTTCCGAAATAACACCTTCTGCGACCAATGGCTGGGTAATTTTCACTTCTTTATTCAACAACCCATAACTACGGGATAACTGAGTTTTCTTTGATTCAGCTTGACGTAACTCCTGACGCTTTTGGTCGACCTGCTGCCCTAAAATACCTAATGTCGCTTTTAGTTCGTTATTTCTTGCCACATAAAGAGTCTGCTCTTGAGTGATTAAAGAGTTATATTCAGGCAGAAAGCCCGTAGGAACAGCAAATGGTTGAGAGGCCGCTTCAGCTTTTAATCTCGCCGCCTTTGCCAATAGTTCTAGTTCACGCACTTTATTCTCTTTAAAGGAACTAGCAAAGCGCGTGTCATCAATACGTAATAGAACCTGCCCTTTCTCTACAAGATCACCTTCTGACACAAGAATTTCAGAAATAATCCCACCCTCTAAGTTCTGTACCACTTGCAACTGTTGAGAAGGGATAATTTCACCCTCACCTCTGCTGATTTCATCCAGCGTAGCCCAACTAGCCCAAGCAATAGAAATACAGACAAAAGCCAGCATACTCCAAAGCAGCAACCGAGCACCTTTAGGCGTTTGCTCCAGCATGGCTTCGCTCACACTGGGCATATACAATAAATCATCTGTGGATAATTTTTGACTCATGACATTTCCTTAACGCTGAATGTGCAGGCGCCCTTGCTTAAGAGCATCCAAAACTACTGCTTTAGGGCCATCAGCCACCACTAAGCCACCATCCATTACAATAATTCTATCCACTAACGACAACAGCGACATTTTATGTGTCACCAAAATAACCGAACGCCCTTTACCGTATGTCTCTAATTGGCCTCGGATATACTCTTCTGAGGCGTTATCCATTGAGTTTGTAGGCTCGTCCAAAATAAGAATAGACGGCTTATGGATAAGTGCCCTAGCTATTGCAACGGCCTGGCGCTGTCCACCTGAAAGCGCAGCACCTCTCTCACCTACAGGTAGATCAAAGCCTAAAGGGTGACGATGTACAAAGCTATCGACGCCAGCTAGTGCAGCAGCTTCTACCAGCACCTCATCATCTACTTCAGGAGAACCCATAACAATATTATCTCTGACCGTTCCATCAAAAAGCATAATATCTTGTGGGACATAACCAACATGACGGCGCAGATCAATTGGATCGATTTGGTTTAAATCAATATCATCCAAGCGAATCGAACCACTATCAGGCTTATATAACCCCATAATGAGCTTCTCGATGGTTGTTTTACCGGAGCCAATGCGTCCAATCAAAGCAACTTTTTCGCCCGGATTTAGTGTGAATGAAGCCTTTTCTAAGGATGCCTGTTCGGTACCTGGGTATTTAAAATGCACATCTTTAAATTCAATTTTCCCTGCTAATTCAGGGCGGTGTACAAACTGTCGATCCTTATCCCTCTCATCAGGCAACTGCATAATACTGTCTAATGTTTCTAGCGCCGTTCGAGATTGGTGAAAGTTGGTTATCAAACTAGCAACTTGCGCCATTGGTTGAAGCACCCGTCCTGCCAATATGACACAAGCAATAAGAGCCCCCATTGACAGTTCACGCTCTGATATCAGATAAACACCGTAAATGACCAATGACACGGAGCATAATTGAGTCACTAAACCGGCAAAGTTCATTACCGAGTTAGATAACATTTTGGCCTGCATGCCCCACTTCGCAATGTATCCGACAGCTTGCTCCCAACGCAGCTGCAATGAGGATGCGGCTCGTTGCGTCTTGACTGTCTCCATCGCCGTCAAGCACTCCACCAAAGTCGAGTTTTTTTGCGCTGAAGATTCAAATGTTTTTTCTACTGCGGCTTTAAGCTTGCCACTAATAAACAGTGAATAAATAATAATAACAGGGACGCCGACCAACGGAACAACAACTAATGGCCCACCAATCATGCCAATAACAATAAGAAAAATAACGGCAAACGGCAGGTCAATTAAAATAGAATTAGTAGTAGAGCTTAAAAAGCCACGAATGCTTTCAAACTCACGTAAGTTATTTGAAAAGGCGCCAACTGAGCGCGGCATAACAGCATATTGTAATGACATCACTTTTTCAAAAAGCATCGAAGATAATAATATATCCGTCTTTTTACCTGCTAGCTCAATAAAATAAGCGCGCAACATCTTTAAGCCAAAATCAAACAGATAAACAATGAAGACACCAATAGCGAGCACCCACAATGTCTCTATTGCATTATTGGGTACTACACGGTCATACACATTCATAACAAATAAAGGGTTTGCTAAGACAAATAAATTAATTAGAAACGAAGCAATTAATACGTCTCTATAAATTTTTGCAGAGCGCCAAATGGTTCCCCAAAACCAGTGGCCTTCCTGCTGATCTAAAACCCGAGAGACACGCTCGGTAAAGCGATACTCCAAGCGCACAAAGATTGCATGACCAGAGTAACTGCTCTCTAAGTCCTTCAAGGATAACCGATGAGCACCACCGCTTTCAGGCTGGATAATAACAGCCTCACCTGTTTGGGTATCAATTTCTTGAAAAATACAGGCTTGATCATCATTAAGAATAAGCACTACAGGCAAAGTTAACGCAGATATACCCGAGAGACCTCGTTTAACAATCCGTGAGGAGAAACCAGCTCTTTTCGCTGCCCTGACAAACAGTTTAGGAGTGAGCCTATGATTAATAAGCGGCAACCCTTCTCGAAGAACATCTGCCGACATAGGACGATGGTTCTGCTGGGTTAAATGCACTAAACAATTAAGAAGAGGGTCTTGTACTACATCCATTTTCTTGACCAATATCCACTAAAGCCTACATACTAGCATGTATCTAAGTAACTGAAAGAAGAATGGTTTATGTTATACGCCCTACGTAACACTGAAGGCCGCATTACAGGCTTATCAGAGACTCTACAAGACGGTGCAGAAGCTGTTGATCTGAAAAATCCAGACGTTCTAGCTTTCCTATCGCTCAACAATGACGAAATGACACCCGACGCTTACCTAGATAGCTCAGACACGGGAATAGCCCGTATCGTGGAGGATTTAGTAGAGCTTATGGTGTCTCGTAATCTTATTATTTTCACTGATTTACCTGATGCAGCTCAACGGAAATTACTAACAAGAAAACTAGCAAGGAAGTTAATCAATCAAGGTGATGAAACAGAAGAAAGTAGTGAAAGCACATCAATTTTATCTGATGACGAATCGTGGCTCTAATCCGCTCCTTCCATTTTAATCTGAATACCAGAGTAGCGCTGCAATAATGCTTTAAAGCGCTTATGTTGTTTTATTGATAAAGCGCCAAAATTCAACTGATTCAATCGTAACAAACAATCAACCCAATGCTTTAAAGAGAGCTCCTTGTGAGCTTGCAACTTCAACTCAATTTCCATTTGAGCTAGATTCAAAACAATAGCCACGCTTTGTGCACCCGCTGACTCAGCTTGTCTAAAGAGCACTGCAGCACTCACTACATCACCTTTTTTATACTTTTGTAAGCCACTCTTCATAAACGTAACCCATGAAGGCACCGGCTCGGCTTGTAGCAGTTGCGATCGAATCAGCTTAACTTTATCTGCTACAGGATTGCCTTCGGTGGCATCAATAACCCAGTCCATCCATCGCCATTGTTCAGAAACACTCATCCGGCTAAAAAGCTCTACCGCTTGCTGTAACTCAGCCTCTACTAGCTCATTATTGCCAAGCACTTTTCTCAGCTCTGAAATAATTACGTGAGCCCGAAACTGCACCGAGATATCGTCTGAAAAATCTCTCATAACATCTTCCATTGTCCGGATCGCTTCAAGCTCAAGCTCTTCTTGTTTTTCTTTCTTCACTTGGTATGAAGCAATAAGGCAACGTACCAATGAGAAGTAGTGATCAGGATCTTGAAACACCGAGTAACGTGAATATTTCAGTACCGCACGAAATGCGTCAATAGCCAAACCCCATTCTTGCGCGCAGACAGCCAAATTACCCATTTCCGACTGCAACTGCGGAACAGCAGGCTGTAGCATCACAGCTTTACGCATAAGAATAATAGACTGCGACAAGTCACCACAAACATGCATGCTTCTCGCCAACCATGAAAACGCTTCAACAGAAATATGTTGCTGATCAACAACCTGCTGCAAAATCTTAATCGCATCCTGATGACGCCCCAAGAAATAAAAGGACATTCCCTGCCCGACTTGCGCCCAGACCTGCTTTCTAGAAGCGACTAACTGGCCGAACAATACTTCAGCTTCCTGGTAGCGTTTAGACTCAAGCAAACAAACCCCCTGAAGACGCTCCAAGTAAATTTTAAGTCCGGGATAAACATCAATCAAACGCGCACAATACTCTAGTGCATCACTCCACTTACCGTTATCCATCGCTTCTTCCACACGATAGACTGCGTTTTTAACTCGCTGCAGCTTTTCTAGGAGGTTTTGAATTTTTGCACGATCATACGGACGAGTAATATAAGCATCAGGCGCACTTTCTAATGAACCAACAAGCAAAGAGGACGAAGCAGAATCAATAATAAGCAAAAAGCGTGTTTGAAAGAGGCGTAGTTTTTCAGCGAATGCCTCCTGCACAACTTGCAGGCCATTTTTCTCCGCTTTGCCCATATCATAAGCAACAAGCACAATATCAAATTCCATCTCACGCAGATAACTTACAGCCATATTTACCGATGATGCCGCTTCAACTTGCTCAAAACCTAAACCCGATACGATATCTCTAAGCCTGGATAATTCATCCAACTTATAATCGACAATCAGGACTGATTTTCCGAAACGGCTATTTGACATGCACTCGCATCTTAAAAAACATAAACCAATATAAATCAGCCTATTAGAAAAACACTCGTTATACAAAAAAACCCGCTAATAAGCGGGTTTTTTTCGTATTTTACATTTGAAAATTAATCTTCAAGTAAATTACGACCTTTACCTGCAGCAATACGCATGCGTAAAGCATTTAACTTAATGAAACCTTCTGCATCTTTCTGATCATACGAACCAGCATCATCTTCAAATGTTGCAATGCTTTCATCAAACAAGCTGTCATCCGAGCGACGCCCAACAACAACGACGTTACCTTTATAAAGCTTCAGACGAACATCACCGTTTACATTACGCTGACTGTAATCGATCATCTGCTGAAGCATCTTACGCTCTTCAGACCACCAGAAACCGTTATAGATAAGCTTAGCGTAACGAGGCATTAACTCGTCTTTCAGATGTGCAGCTTCGCGGTCTAGGGTAATAGACTCAATAGCACGATGAGCTTTCAACATAATTGTGCCGCCCGGTGTTTCGTAGCAACCACGTGCTTTCATACCCACAAAGCGATTTTCTACGATATCCAAACGACCAATGCCGTTTGCACCACCGATTGTGTTCAGGTTCTCTAGTATAGTTGCTGGAGAAAGCTCTACACCATCAATCGCTGTAATATCACCATTAGTGTAGGTCAATTCAATATATGTCGGCTCATCCGGCGCAGTTTCAGGAGAAACAGACCAACGCCACATGTCATCTTCAGCTTCAGCCCACGGCTCTTCAAGAACGCCACCTTCATAGGAGATATGAAGCAAGTTAGCATCCATTGAATACGGCGATTTTTTCTTGCTCGTTGAAAAATCAACAGGGATATCATGTTCTTCACAATACGCCATCAGCGTTTCACGTGAAGTCAGATCCCACTCACGCCAAGGAGCAATAACAGTAACTCCAGGCTTCAGCGCATAAGCACCCAGTTCGAAACGAACCTGGTCATTACCTTTACCAGTAGCACCGTGAGAAATAGCATCAGCGCCGGTCTCATTAGCAATTTCAATCAAGCGCTTAGAAATAAGAGGCCTAGCGATTGATGTACCTAACAGGTACTCACCTTCGTAAACAGTATTGGCACGGAACATTGGGAAAACGAAATCACGTACAAACTCTTCACGCAGGTCATCAATATAGATCTCTTTAACACCTAACGCCTCAGCTTTTGCACGAGCAGGCTCTACTTCTTCGCCTTGCCCCAAGTCTGCCGTAAATGTAACCACTTCACAGTTGTAAGTTTCCTGTAACCAGCGGACGATAACCGATGTATCCAATCCACCAGAATAAGCCAGTACTACTTTTTTAATATCGGACATCAACAAAGAGCTCCACTGAATAACAGCTGTGCAAAACCACAACTATGAGAATATGTATTTTAAAGCGCGATATTATAGCAGCTCTTAAACAGAAGAAACACTTCCATCATTAGCGCTCAAGACGAATTGTTACACGACGATTACGGGCACGATTCTTGGCAGAGGAATTTGCAACAACAGGATAACGCTCACCATGGTAACGCGTGGTAAGTATTTTTTCATCCACCCCTTTAGAGACCAAATAACGCGTTACTTCTTCTGCACGCTGCTTTGACAAGTCACGGTTTAAAAGTCTGCGCCCAGCATTATCCGAATGACCATCTACATAAACAGACGAGACACGCTCATCTGCGTTAATGTATTCAACGATCAGATCCATACGCGCCTTTGTTGAATCAGACAGACGCCATTGCGCTGGCGGAAAAAGCACAGCCGTTCTTGCTACTTGTCGGTAGTTAACCGGTAATAACTGATCAACACATTCGACATAGTTATTATAAGATTTTTGAAAGTTTGCGGCAGACAAACCAACACGCAACACCTCATTCGAACCCATCCAACCTGGCATGGTAAAAGTGGGCGACATGCCCCGGTACAGAGCAACCAGCATCTCACCAGCATAGTCAGAGTTAACATTAACCTGACGATCACCGGCTCTGACTTTAACAACGCCAATCATCTCAGGCGCGACACCAGGCTGCCATGCCGACGCCTCAGCAACCAATTTAACCTTCCCTGATAGGGCTCCCTTTTGTGTAGGCAGCAGCTGAAAAACCGCTTTCTCTCCCGCCTCATGAAAAAAACGAGCAATACCGTAAGAGGGAACCGCTTGCTCCAATCGGCAAGAAAATTGAGATGCCTCTACATCCCAGCTTGACTGATCGATAGCAACCATAAAAGTCACTGCATGCACTACCTGTAGCGGCAGCATAAAGAGCATTAAAAAGAACAGCTTAATTATTAGCGTCATAATCCAGGCAACAATTTAAGAGAAAACTTCCAACAGCACTAGAACAACTATAAGCTCTAATGCTAATTCAAGACACTTCTGTTTGGCTAACATCAATTCTGGCTGCTAGAATGTCCCGAATGAAAGAACATTTCAAGCAGTCATTATTAAGGATACCTTTTGAGTAATAATACAATCTCTCAGTTAATGTCTGAGCGCTTTCGCGGTTATCTACCTGTAGTCATTGATGTAGAAACAGCAGGTTTTAATGCTCGCACAGATGCGCTACTGGAAATTGCGGCAGTAACCCTAACTATGGATGAACAGGGATACTTGATCATTGATCAAAGCTTTGTCGCTGAGGTTGAGCCTTTTGAAGGCGCCAATCTAGAGCAAGCAGCTTTAGACTTTACAGGTATTGACCCTTACGACCCTAACCGCGAATCAATTCCAGAGATCCAAGCGATGGAACAGATTTTCAAGCCTATAAGGCGTGCGGTCAAAGCACACGGATGCAAGCGAGCAATTTTAGTCGGCCACAACGCCTCTTTTGATCATGGATTTGTTAGTGCTGCGGCCTCCCGAGTAGATATGAAGCGCAACCCTTTCCATCCCTTCTCCACATTTGATACTGCGGCGCTATCAGGGCTTGCTTACGGCCAAACTGTTTTAGCTAAAGCATGCGATGTTGCTGGCATTCCTTTTGATGGAAAACTAGCGCATTCCGCATTATATGATACAGAAAAAACAGCTGAATTATTCTGCGGGATTGTAAACCGCTGGAAAGACCTTGGCGGCTGGGACATGGTATTAGCTTTACAAGACCACGACGACTAACCAAAACACAAAGTCTAGACATAAAAAAACCCGCCGCTTTAACAGCGCGGGTTTTTTATTGCCTCTAACTTAATTACAGCTTGTCAGACTCTGCTGTTAGATATGCAGCAACACCATCTGGAGAAGCATTCATACCTTTATCGCCTTTGTTCCAACCTGCAGGGCAAACTTCACCGTGCTCTTCATGGAACTGCAACGCATCAACTAAACGGATCAACTCATCCATGTTACGTCCTAATGGCAGATCGTTAACGATCTGCGAACGAACATTACCTTCTTTATCGATCAAGAATACGCCACGAAATGCAACACCTGCATCATGCTCAACATCGTAAGCTTTGCAGATTTCATGCTTAACATCAGCTACCAACGTGTACTTAACAGGACCAATCCCGCCATCGTTGATAGGTGTGTTACGCCATGCGTTATGCGTGAACTGAGAGTCGATTGAAACACCGATAACCTCAACGCCACGCTCTGTGAACGCGTCCATACGATGATCAAGTGCGATCAACTCTGAAGGACAAACGAAAGTAAAATCCAGTGGGTAAAAGAATAGCAGACCACATTTTCCATTGATCGCTTCTTTAAGATTGAAACCATCTACAATCTCACCATTACCCAGTACTGCTGCAGCAGTAAAGTCAGGAGCCTGTTTTCCTACAAGTACGCCCATTGTTATCTCCGATATCGTCCGGTTTAATATTCAAAAATAAGGATAGCAAAAATTACTACCCTTAAAAATTCTTATTCGCTTGCAGCACTATCATCAGCTTCAGCAGCAGCTTTCACTAGAGTATCTAGCTCACCTGACTCAGCTAGCTCACAAATGATATCGCATCCGCCTACTAATTCACCGTTAATCCACAGCTGAGGAAAAGTAGGCCAATTAGCATATTTTGGTAACTCAGAACGAATCTCCTGGTTTTCCAAAATATTTACAAATGCAAATTTCTCGCCGCATGCCATCAGCGCTTCTGATGATTTGGATGAGAACCCGCACTGAGGGAAACGAGGCGTCCCCTTCATGTATAACAGGATTGCATTGCTCTCGATCTGTTCTTTAATGGTATCAATTACGCTCATCTGGCTACCTTCTGAAGACGCTGGTGTTATTAAGACTAATCACTATAAAATTTGTAAAATCTTACCACATACCCAACCAAATTACTCGGATAAGATGGTACAAAACGACGCCTAATATGCGACTTTTTTTCTACTCTTAGACCTTTTATGGTGCTTACCTCAATGGATTTCAAGCTGATCATCCTGCATAGTTGCGAAAAAAGACTACTATCAATAGAATGTTGTTCTTTAAACGGCAGCCATGGCTGCCTTTTTTCGTTGTAGGGAGTAAATAATATGGCACAACAGCCTTTAATGAATACTTACAAACGACTCTCCGTAAGTTTTGAGCGCGGGGAAGGCTGCTGGCTTTTCGATACTGATGGCAATAAATATCTAGATGCTCTGTCTGGTATAGCTGTTTGTGGATTAGGGCATGCACACCCAGCTGTCACTCACGCGATTTGTGAGCAGGCCGGTCAGTTAGTTCACACCTCTAACCTGTATAATATTCCACTTCAGGAAGAGCTTGCTTCACGATTAACCAATATTTCAGGCATGGATAAAGTTTTCTTTTGCAACTCAGGTGCTGAAGCAAACGAAGCAGCTATCAAAATAGCTCGTAAATTTGGCCACGAAAAAGGCATCGACAAACCATCTATTATCGTAATGGAAAGCTCTTTCCACGGCCGTACCGTTGCAACATTAAGCGCAACAGGCAACCGAGCTGCACAAGCCGGTTTCGAGCCGCTGCTTAACGGCTTTGTTCGTGCACCTTACGATGATGCAGAAGCAATTCGCTCCATCGCTGCCAACAACAAAGATGTTGTTGCCATACTCGTTGAACCTATTCTTGGTGAAGGCGGCGTACAGATTCCTGCTGACGACTATCTTGCAGAATTAAGAGCTATTTGTGACGACAACGACTGGCTATTAATGCTCGACGAGGTACAAACAGGTAATGGACGTACAGGGCGCTATTTCGCCTATCAACACACTTACATTATTCCTGATGTTGTCACAACAGCGAAAGGCTTAGGAAATGGCTTCCCAATTGGCGCCTGCCTTGCAAAAGGTCGCGCGGCAACAACCTTCCAACCAGGTTCTCACGGCTCAACATTTGGCGGCTCACCTCTGGCGTGCGCGGTAGGCTTAGCGGTCACCGATACCATCATGAATGAGAACTTATGCGAGCGTGCAGCAACACTCGGCAAGCGCATACTGGACGGCTTTCAAGAACAATTAGGTGGCACGAATTACATTAAAGAAATTCGCGGCAAAGGCCTAATGATTGCTATCGAATTGAATGAAGCAGGTTCTGAACTCGCTATTTTAGCCAAAGTAAAAGGCATCTTACTGAATATCACAGGCGGTGGGCATGTGGTTCGCTTACTACCGCCACTGGTAATGACAGATACAGAAGCTGATTTAATGGTTAACACCCTGTCTAAGCTAATCAAAATTTACGCTGCTGATGAGCGCTCTAAACCAAGAAACTAAAGGTTAGCGCTATTACAACATGGAAAGCCGCTTCGGCGGCATTACGGTATATGAATACAAGACATTTTTTAACACTTCAGGACCTTTCTTCTGAAGAGCTAAAGCAGATAATGCATCGTGCTATAGAACTAAAAGCCATGCGCAATAGAGGTGAAGTTTACGCACCTCTTAATAACAAAGTCATGGCTATGATTTTTGAGAAATCTTCGACACGTACCCGCGTTTCTTTCGAAGCCGGCATGTCTCAATTAGGTGGGCACGCGATGTTTCTATCTTCACGAGACACTCAGCTGGGCCGTGGAGAGCCGATAGAGGATTCAGCTCGTGTGATTTCAAGCATGGTCGATATAGTGATGATCCGTACATTTGGTCATGACACCATTGAAACCTTTGCCAAGCATTCAAAAGTGCCTGTTATCAACGCACTGACTGATGATTACCACCCCTGCCAGCTACTCGCTGACATGCAGTGCTTCCTTGAGCATCGCGGTGATATCAAAGGCAAAACGGTGACGTGGATTGGCGATGGTAACAACATGTGCCACTCCTACATTAACGCCGCGGCATTATTGGACTTTACTCTAAATATTGCCTGCCCTGAAGGGTTTGACCCTGACATGGCCTTGGTTGCGAAACACCAAGACAGAGTCAACATTTTCAGGGACCCTAAAGAAGCCGTGAAAGGCTCACATCTTTTAGTCACTGATGTTTGGGCATCTATGGGACAAGAAGATGAGCAAGAAGCTCGCATGAAAAGCTTCGAGGGCTACCAAGTCAACTCCGCATTGATGGATACCGCACACGAAGACGCCATCTTCATGCACTGCCTGCCCGCTCATAGGGGCGAAGAAGTCAGTCACGAGATGATGGATGATCCAAGATCTGTTGTATTTGATGAAGCTGAGAACCGTCTACATGCTCAAAAAGCGCTCATAGAGTTCTTATTAGTTAAGTAAAAATGGACGGCCAACCTTCACGAAGATTGGCCGCGCCCCCCCTTTTCCGTCTACACTGTAAATATCTGGCGCTTCGTACAGCTCTATTTCAGGACTGATGCATGATTGAATTAAGACATCTCAAAACACTTTCCGCTTTAAGGGATGCTGGCAGCTTAGTAGAAGCCGCCGAACGTGTTCACCTCACACAATCGGCTTTATCTCACCAAATCAAAGATCTTGAAGACCGGCTAAATTGCTCGCTGTTCATTCGTAAAACAAAACCCATTTGTTTTACTTCTGCCGGTCAGCGGCTACTCACACTGGCTGACGAAGTATTGCCAATGATACGCAATTCAGAACGCGATATAGCCAGACTTGCTGGCGGTGAAACAGGGCGACTTAATATAAGTATTGACTGCCATAGTTGTTTTGATTGGTTAATGCCGACTATAGATCGTTTCCGCCAAAACTGGCCAGAAGTAGAAATGGATCTTTCAAGCGGGTTCACATTTCAACCATTACCGGCACTAGCACGTGGCGACCTCGATCTAGTTATTACCTCTGACCCTGAAAAGCGCAGTGGGATCACCTATATCCCTCTTTTCAGCTACGAGTCAGTATTAGCACTTAGCAAACGTCACAAACTGAATGCCCGCAAATACATACAAGCACAAGACTTAGCTCAAGAAACTGTCATCACCTATCCCGTTGACCAAAATCGGCTAGATCTGTTTACTCGCTTTCTTGATCCCGCCTCCATTGAGCCTTACGCTATTCGCACAGCCGAGCTTACTCTTATGATTTTACAACTAGTGGCTAGCGGTCGTGGTGTTGCTGCCTTACCTAACTGGGCACTGCATGAGTACTTACAACGCGAGTACGTTACGGCAAGACCACTAGGCGAGAAAGGCGTGTGGTGTACGCTTTATGCAGCCATTCGAGAGGATCAGAAAAATGCCGAGTTTATGGTGGATTTCTTAAGTACGGCAAAAGAGGTATCTTTTAGCACATTAACGGGCATCAAATCAGCCTGAACCCGCTTTTCTACCCCCCCCCCATCTTGACACCCCAATAACTCTGCATTTTTTTCTGTAGAGTTATTGGAAACCAATCAACTCAACAATCTTATTTACTCTTTGCAAGATGCTCTTCTATGACATCTTTTGCCGCTCGAAAAGCCTCTTGAGCTGCAGGTGCACCACAATAGACGATAGAGTGCAATAACACCTCTTGGATCTCTTCGGGTGTACAGCCGTTATTTAATGCGCCTCGCACATGCCCTTTTAATTCTGCCGGTGCCTTTAACGCTGCCAACATCCCGATAGTGACGAGAGAACGCGTACCGCGCGACAATCCATCACGCTGCCATGTGGAACCCCAAGCATGCTCATTGATCCAATCTTGGACGGGTTGTGTTAATTCTGTGGTATTGTCGATAGCACGCTGAACAAACTCCTCACCCATCACTTCTGTACGTACTTTTAGTCCGTTCTCGTAGTCTTCTCTCGACATATTGCTACCCTCGTTACACTATTGTTAATTTGCAAAGTACTTTATAAGTCATCCTATAGCAGCCCTTAAAATACACTTTATGCTCCTACAAACACTGACTATTCACACTATCCACTGACCACAAACACATTTCATGACTTCAACACTTGTTTATTAGTGATGATTCCTTACACTGTGATGCTCTTATAAACACTGATATATAGACGGATCACCATGACTATCTGGACCCCAAACAGCTGGAGAAACAAACCTATTGTACAACAACCTGCTTACGCTGACGCCGATAAGGTACGTCAGGTTGAACAGCAGTTGTCTGACTTTCCTCCTTTGGTGTTTGCGGGTGAAATCCGCTCATTACACAAAAAGCTTGAACAGGTATCGCAAGGTAAAGCCTTTTTACTTCAAGGTGGTGATTGCGCCGAAACATTTACAGAGTTCAATGCCAATAAAATTCGTGATACGTTTAAAGTACTATTGCAAATGGCTGTCGTAATGACTTTCGCAGGCAGCGTACCTGTCATTAAAGTCGGTCGTATGGCTGGGCAATTTGCCAAACCTCGCTCTTCAGATACCGAGACAAAAGATGGCGTCACACTGCCAACTTACCGCGGCGATATCATCAACGACAATGCATTTACATCTGAAGCACGCGTCCCAGATCCTGAGCGCTTATTAAAAGCGTATAACCAGTCTGCAGCTACGCTAAACCTGCTACGCGCTTTTGCACAAGGCGGCTTTGCAGACCTACACCAGGTGCATCGTTGGAACTTAGGCTTTGTAGAACAAAGCCCTCTGGGGGAAAAATACCAACACATGGCTGATCAAATAGATCAGACACTTGCCTTTATGGAAGCATGCGGTATTCATGCAGAAAATACTTCGCAGATTAACGAAACAGCCGTCTACACATCTCATGAAGCTCTCTTACTTGGCTATGAACAAGCACTCACGCGCCAAGATAGCATTAGCCAAGACTGGTATGACTGCTCAGCCCATATGCTATGGATTGGAGACAGAACACGCCAAGCAGATCATGCTCACGTTGAGTTCCTGCGTGGCGTCCAGAACCCAATCGGCATAAAAGTAGGCCCAACAACTGCTCCGGATGACCTTATACACTTATTAGATATATTGAATCCGAATAATCTACCTGGGCGCATAACATTAATTGCCCGTATGGGTGCTAAGCAGATCACTGAAAAGCTAGCGCCGCTGGTGCGCACAGTTAAAAGTGAGGGCAGACATGTGGTATGGAGCTCTGATCCAATGCACGGCAACACTATAACTGCCACCAGCGGTTATAAGACTCGCAGCGTAGATGCCATTTTGGCTGAAATTCAAGGGTTCTTTGCGGTTCATCGTGCAGAAGGCACACACGCAGGCGGCGTTCACTTAGAGATGACGGGCAATAATGTTACTGAGTGCATCGGTGGAGCATTCCAGATTACAGAGGAAGGCCTAGCTCATCAGTATGATACTTTTTGTGACCCTCGACTCAATGGCGAACAAGCATTGGAACTCGCTTTCATGATTACCGACACAATGAAAGCAGCAAGAAACCAAGCATCATGAGCCCGCACAACAAACTCTTAGAGATACTTAACGCTATCTCAAAAGAGATGACATTAAAGGGACTTTGGCAGTCGACGGCACCGTCTAATGAAGCGCTCAGCAGCACTCAACCCTTTTGTGTTGATACGCTAACTTTTTGTGAGTGGATGCAATGGATCATGCTTCCTAAATTAGAAAAAATGGCGAAATCAGGAGCTGCGCTACCAAGTAAAAGTGATATGTTTTCGATGGCCGAAGAGGCGTTCAAACGTGTCGAGGTCGATACAAAAATGTTACTTAGCTTAGTATTAAAACTGGATCATTGCTTGCGTGTAACTCATTAACACGAAGACGATTACAGCGGACAGCCAACTAACGCTTGCCCGCTGTAATTTTTAAGCTTACATCAACAATACATTTTGCATGAATTACCAGCGCAAACCTTCCAAAACAATTTCGTTGTAACTAATCACACCCATCACAGCACCATCTTGAATAACTGGGGCCGTAGACAAGCCAAAGCTCTCAAATAGCCTCGCGCAATATTTTACATCCATCTGTGGATCTACCGCCACAACAGGCTTTGCCATCACTTCGTATACGTTAACACGCTCAGGGGCACGGTCTTGTGCCACAACCTTCTTAGCAATATCGGATATCAATAAAATTCCATATTCATCATCATCATGACGCTTATTAATAATGAGGACCGAAGCATCTCGAGCCTTAAAAATATCTAATGCCTCGCGAATAGTTGTCAAACCATCAACCATTCCGTAATCTTGCGTCATAACATCACGTACGCGCACAATGGCCTGCTCACGACTCATAGCTCTTCCTCCACCGCGTCGGTTAATGCTTCTATTTGATGCGCCACGCCCACTGCATCTTCAACATCTAGCTGAATCGCAATACCTCGCCCTGGCGCTTCATCAAAACCTGCCACATCAGAAATAGTTTCGAGAATCTTACGACTCAAGTGCTCCTCAACAATAAACAACAACACATCACGCTGAGTTTCTAGCGACAAGCCAAAAAAAGTTTTGGTCTTAACAACCCCCTCTCCTCTGGCATTATTAATGATTGTTGCTCCCGTCGCGCCGGCTTCACGTGCAGCCTTCATCACAGTATCGGTTTTACTATCTTCTACAAACACCAACAACAGTTTGAAATGCATTTACTTACTCCTTGCTGCCAGCCAAACTAGCAGACTCATTTTTCTTCGCACGTTTTTCTATCCATTCAATTATTTGCGCGTAACCCATTACGGTAATAATAGGAAACAAACTAGCAAAAGCAATTAAACCAAAACCATCAATTAAAGCACTACGTCCCGGTACAGTTTCGGCCAAACCAAGACCCAATGCAGCGACCAAAGGTACAGTGACCGTAGAGGTTGTTACGCCACCAGAATCATAAGCTAGCGGAATAATTAACTTAGGAGCAAACAGAGTTTGCAACACTACGACAATGTAACCGCAGATAATAAACCAATGAATGGGATAACCCGTGACAATCCGCCAAGAACCCAATGAGATTCCTATAGCCACACCCAGTGCCACAGCTAAGCGCAAACCCCAAACGCCAATTGCGCCACCTGACACTTCATTAGCTTTAATCGCAACTGCAATTAAGGAAGGCTCAGCTATCGTTGTACTCGCGCCAATAGCAAAGGCAAAAATGTACACCCAGTAATAATCGCTCCAATGCAGAACATCTCCCACTGATGACCCCCATTGGCGTAGAAAATCTGGGTTTGTAAGCTGCTCAGCCATAAGGCGACCGATAGGAAACAACGCTTTTTCGAGCCCTAATAAGAACAAAGCCAAGCCAACCAATACGTAGGCAAAACCAATAATGACTTTTTTAAGGTTAGGAATACGGCGGCGAATAACTAAAAACTGAAAGCCAAACAGTATCACTGCAATTGGGATAACATCCCTAACAGTCGACTGAAGTACAATCCAAAACTCATTTAATAAGCTCAACATCAAATCACCATGCCGTAAGCCATGACAAAGATCATCGGCGTTAATGAAGCAAATGCGATCAAACCAAAGCCATCAATCATTGGATTACGCCCTTCAATAGCAGACGCTAATCCAACCCCCAAGGCGGTTACCAAAGGCACAGTAATAGTCGAGGTCGTTACACCTCCAGAGTCATAGGCAATACCAATAATTTCTTTGGGCGCTAAACCAGTCATAATAACAACTAACAGGTAACCTCCAATAATCATCCATTGGATAGACCAGCCTTTCAGTATTCTGAGAACCCCTAAAACAATCGCCAGCCCCACAGAAAAGGCAACTGTTAAGCGCAAACCTGATGCATAACTTTCTTGGGAAGCATCATCAGTTGCTATCATTCCACCGTTTGCAGCAACTGTAGCCGCCTCAGCGGCCACGGCTATTAACGCAGGTTCTGCGATGGTAGTACCAAACCCCAACGAAAAAGCAAAAGCCAGTAGCCAAAAAACGCTGCCTTTACGAGCAAAAGCATGAGCCATTGTTTCACCAATCGGAAACAACCCCATTTCTAAGCCAAAAATAAAGAATGTCAGCCCTAACACTACACATAACAGACCAATCACTAATCCTAAAAAATCAGGTATAGGTTGTTGCAGCACAAATAGCTGAAAAAAGGCAATAACAAGAATAATAGGCAGTAAGTCTCTTAAACTACCTAACATTGAGCGAAAAAGTGCAACCATTCCTACTTTCAATTTCCTTAACTCGTCCTTAATACTAATACATTGTTTAGTTTAGCTTTTTTTTATCAGTCCGTATCAGTTCAATAGAAAAAACCACACAAATCATTCTGTAGCTCTATTCCTTGCACGATTCACATTATAGCAATGAAAGCGCAGCTATGATGTTTCTGACTAGGGCCATTAGTAACGGGGCACATCTTTTCAGGATGATTTTTAATCACCTTGCTCACCGAGATCATAACGATTACTTGTTTAAAGGCTTTCAACATCTTCATTAAGCTTATACACCATAAATGAAGCTAATATAACAACCTGAGAAAAACACCAAACATCAGATAGATCAGCATTAATCACACAAATCAACAATAACCCTTAAAAGGTAAACCATTAGGCGGCTGACCAACCTTCTTGTTACTGATAAAATAGCGTTTTTTTATTATCTATGACGAGGCTAGCATGTCCCAATTCAATAGCATCAGTGATCTCCTGCGTAATAGCGGAGCACAATTTCGCATTTTTGATATGGGTCGTCGTATTTCAAAAATCAGCAGCGGACAATTTGAAAAGCTAGAACAAGGAATGATTCCTTACCCAACACCTTACCTACACCATGCCTGGCTAGCACTGATGCTTTGGAACACCAAGGATAAGCAACAAAACGTTGTTTGGTTTCTAAAATTCCCATTAGATGAGCAAGGCTTTTTAGTACAAGCCGTTCGCGATGACTTTTTAAATCGTTTAATGCAAAACATCAGTCAGATGCTACAAAAAGAAAACCTAGACCAAACCAATGACGCATTAAAAGACAACCCATTTTCTTTTACGCCAGAGCAAGAGAAAATGGCAATGTTCCATGCGCAATCAGCTGTCATCATTAACCAACCTCCTAGCCAATTTTACAAGGATACAAAAGCTTATTTCAGTGGCGATCTAGGTTGGGATAATTGGTCTTCCATTGGTTATCAAGGTGTTGCGGATTTAACAGCTCGTATAGAAGACGGTAACAACAACTCCTATATACTCAATGCCATACCTGAACTACCTGTAGAACCTCTCAGTGCCCTTTGCACCTGCCTTGAGCACATTGAGATAGACCATCGAGTTGCACAGGCATTATCAAAACGCATAGAGCAACTATTGCAACAAGAGCAAGACGGTAACGTTAATTTGTTAGCCTCGTTATTGCGCGGCCTATCTAACAGCCACAGCGAAGAGCTTAAAAAAGCGGCCATTCAAAAAACGCTCTCTTCACCCTATGCCCATAAAGCAGAAGTACTTGTTGCCATCGCTACGCGGTGCAACTTATCACTACAATATCCAGAGCTACTAAGTTTATATCTTGAAAAGCTAGCCATTTCTGAAGCAGGCCAAACTGGATTTTCACGCATACTGGCAGACCTAATGTTTATTCCAGTGATGCGAGTACTGATTCTACAAGCTTTCAGAAATCCAGAGCGCAGCGACAGCTTGGCAAAAGCTATTGGGGAAATGTTTGGGACTTCATTTGAGAGCGATACTAATAGCTCGCCTAAATAGGTTAGCCTTTAATATCGCCACTCTCAGGCAAGGTCATATCTAAGCCTTCATCTTTAATTTTTTGCTCGGCTTTCTTTTTATAGAAAACCCGGGCACGAGAGCCCTCAGGTTTAGTCAAATAGTACAGCAATGAAGATGCCTTCTCTTCACTGACAGATTGAGACTGGCTCCATTCTTTAATGAAAGCATATAAAGTCGCATCGCGGTTATCCGTAATTCCTTGGGCATGAGGCTGATCAAGTACCTCCCCCTCTCTAAACCGACGTGCAACCATTTCATAATGATAAGCAAACACAGGATAAACGACTCGCTCCTCTTCTGAGCGTAAACGAAACCACTCAGTCTCCCGTCCAGCATGATACACAACCGGATGGCTCCAAGCATGCTGTGTTGGCTGACTCGCATAACGACACGCCTCCATATAGGCCTGCCTAACACTCGGCACTCCATCTCCGGCACCAATGGTTTCGAGAATTTTAAGAAACTCTGAGATGGTAGGCATCCACGCCAGTGTTTCTTTACAGCGATCAACGGCAGCTACCAACTGAGGCTCAGTGAAAGCAGCAATACTCAGTGCCCACTCTCTTTTCGCTATTCTGATTTCATCTTGGGTTTCAAAACAGCTCTTAAATTTATGTCCGTAAATCGCCATAAATCGAGCAAATATCATATTCACTAACGCTTTAGTTTCAACACCGATAGGGTCTGCTGCTTTTGTCTGCTTCGCTGACGATTGCAACTCACCAGTCGGTGTCTTTGATGTCCATGATGGCTGCTGTAACCCGTTTGCGTTTTTCCCTAGTATCTGTGCGGGTGTTTTCATCATTTTTACCTGAACCTGAAGTATATCGTTGCTGTTCGTTACGTTGCTGTGCGTTACGCTGCTCTCTGGCGTCTCGCGTCTGCTTTTGAACCCATTCGCGTTTTATCCATGCCAAAAACTTCTGATCCCAATTACTCTCTTTACGCTCTTTATCGATGTAATAAAGAATAAACTCATCTAAACACGTTTCAACAAACTCACGCGGGATTTGATGTCGGGGAAGAATAGAAAAGAACATTTCAGAAGGAGTCCAGCCCAACTGCATCATATGCAATTGCTGGTTTCTTTCTTCATGGCGATCAAATAATTGCTCTAGTTCATCTTTCTGCTTTTTCCACCCGATACTACCACCAAAAGCTGGCGCTGGCCCACGATCTCGCATGGTATTGCGTGAAGGCAAAGGACGTCTTGGGTATGGAGGAGGCGTTTCCAATACAGGCAATGTCGATGTCGAGGGGCTTTTTTCCTGATTATTGGACGAGCTATTTTGTGAATACTCTTTCGCTTCAGGTGCTGTCACACTAGGCATAGACATATTTGCTTGAATAGTCTGCTCGGGAACATCAATAATAGGAGGAGCCGCACGCCTTCCATGAGCTGGAGCTTGCGTAACGCGAACTGAGCCAGTTTTATTCTTAATCACTTGAATGGGAGTTTGTGCTGATAAAACAGCCAGCAATTCATCTGTTTTTTCTACCGACCAAAATTCAGTAACGCGCCGCCATTGCTGAGTAGAAAGAACAACCGAAGTGTTACCCGTCTGATCTGTGATACCTGCAACGCTGAGCTGCTCATGACAAACATAAAACAATAAAGCAGCTTCTACACCAAGCTGTCGCGCTAGCGATGGGTAAATAAACAACGGTTTTTCAGGGATCGTAATCGACATTCAAGTACCAAAAAGGGTTGCTGCTGAACTACAACCCTTATCGGTGGTGTTCAGCGTATCATTAACTGTTTTGCGCGAACTCTTCTACGGCTCGCAAAATATCACTGCGACTAATCTGCCCCACCAACTTACCTTCTCGTATAACAGGTAAGCGACGACGCCCTTTGTCGATGAAAATTCGTGCTACTTCGATGATATTTGCATCGTAATTGACTGTTTCTACATTTTTCGCCATACAATCAGCAACACTCCCACCAACCTCTTCTTCGTGATAGGTAAGCGTCAAAATAGCTTTCAAGCAATCAACCTCTGAGATCAGGCCTACAAGCTCACCTTGAGCATTGGTAACCGGTGCACCAGATATCTTATATCTTAACAAACTATTGATCGCTTCAAAAAGATCGGTCTCAGGCTGAAAAGTCACCAACCCTGTTGCCATATAATCCTGAACTTTCACAGATTTTAACATGCTATATCCTCCAACCTGATATCAATCTTCCCTTACCGGCATTACTTTACCTGTTTATATAGTAATGCAGCTAGCAGACAACAAGTATTGATTTCAGTTAAAAACTACAGTTTTATTTCCACGCACTAATATCCGGTCTTCCAGATGCCAGCGCAAACCACGTGACAATACATTCTTTTCTACATCGCGCCCCAGCCTAACCATCTCTTCTGGTTGGTCTTGATGACTTATACGAATAACATCTTGATCAATAATAGGGCCTTCATCGAGGTCCTGAGTAACGTAATGACATGTTGCACCTATTAATTTAACTCCACGATCATGCGCTTGGTGATAAGGCTTCGCCCCAGCAAACGATGGCAAAAAGCTATGGTGAATATTGATGATCTGATGAGTGTATGTATCACATAATTCATGCGGCAAAATCTGCATATAGCGTGCTAATACAATCACGTCAGCGTTATATTCATCGATAAGAGATTTGACCCCATCAAAGTGATTTTGTTTGTTATCTTTATCCACCGGAACATGATGGTATGGAATATCGTGCCACTCAACCATTGTTCTTAAGTCATTATGATTCGAAATCACGCAGGGAATATCACAAAACAATTCTTTGGAATGAAAGCGATATAATAGGTCTGCTAAACAGTGTGATTCTCGACTAGCCATCAATATGACACGCTTAGGAACAGCCGAATCGGTAATACGCCACTCCATCTGAAAAGATTGAGCAATAGGTGAGAACGCCTCTCTTAATTCATCTAATTCAAAAGGCAGAGAGCTCGCAACAATTTCGACCCGCATAAAAAACCAACCAATTGAAGGGTCTGAATGCTGATTTGCATCAGTAATTGAACCGCCATGACTAGAGATGAAATTACTCACCATCGCGACAACACCCACTCTATCGGGACAAGCCAGCACCAATCGATATCGACGTTCCATTGTTTTTACATTCCAATTAAATTAAAAAAATAATAACAATAATAGCAGCTTAACTACCTTGCAGGCATCCACTCTTGGTTGAATCTAAGATCAATACAAGCGAACTATTAGAGTAGCTCTGCTTTTTTTAGTTTTTCTAGCTATGATAAGAATATACATATGTACTGGAGCTTGTATCTAATGCACTTCACCCCCGAGCGTATGACACCCTTAAAAGCCCTACGTCTGGGTATTGATACCCACCATGAGTTAATTATTTATCTTCGCGCAGACTGCCCAGTATGTCGCTCTGAAGGCTTCTCTGCGATGTCACGAGTACTGGTATCATCAGAAGAGCACCATGCAATTGCCACACTTAATATCGTTACCGGTGATCTATTAAAAAAAGGACAAATTGGATTTTCAGAACCCGCTTGGCAACGTTTATATTTACAAAACGATAATCCAATATGGCTATCTCATCCAAAACCCGTTCAGTCGATGTCCTACGTCAGAGCCAAAGTATATGGCCACACACTCGACGAAATAGCTTTTCAAAGTATTATCAACGACATTGTTGATGGCCGATATGCCGATGTTCATGTCGCCGCATTTGTGACGGCATGCGGTGATAAAAATCTTAGCAATGATGAAATAACGTCCTTAACTCATGCCATGATCAAGGCAGGAAGTACTATTGATTGGAACCTCCCTCTAGTCGTAGATAAGCATTGCGTAGGCGGGCTACCAGGAAACAGAACCACCCCTATTATCGTCCCTATTCTAGCTGCATGTGGACTAACAATGCCCAAAACATCATCACGTGCAATTACCTCACCCGCAGGCACAGCAGATACGATGGAAACGCTCACCAATGTCTGTTTATCCCAAGATATGATGCGCAACGTAGTAAATCAACAAGGTGCTTGTTTAGCATGGGGAGGCTCGATGCGACTCAGTCCAGCTGACGACTTACTCATTCAAGTGGAGCGTGCGCTTGATATCGACAGTGAAGGACAATTAATAGCCTCCGTTCTTTCTAAAAAAATTGCTGCCGGAGCTACTCATGTATTAATTGATATTCCCGTTGGAACTACAGCCAAAATACGTACATCAGAAGCAGCGGAGCAACTAGCAGAAAGCTTTAAGAGCGTGGCAAAAAATCTTGGACTATCACTGCAAGTATTACTATCAGATGGCTCCCAACCCGTTGGAAAAGGCATCGGCCCAGCCTTAGAAGCTTATGACATTCTTGCCGTCTTACAAAATAGACCAGATACACCCCAAGATTTAAAAAAACGTGCCTGTACGCTTGCTGGTGCCATGCTGGAGATGATTGGGTACGTTAAACCTGGCAAAGGACTCGCTAAGGCCCTACACGTTTTGGAAAACGGAGAAGCTTGGCGTAAATTTCAAGCAATCTGCCACGCTCAAGGCGGATTTCACACTCCCCCCATTGCGCCATACCGTTATAATATTGTATGCCATACATCAGGGACCGTTTTATCCATAAATAATAGAAAACTGGCCCAAACAGCCAAACTAGCAGGAGCCCCTGCGGATCCTGAAGCGGGCGTTGAGTTGTTTGTTAAAATAGGTCAAAAAGTTAGCATTAACCAAATTCTATTAACCATTCATGCTGCCAATATTGGTGAATTAAACTACGCCGTTGAGTTTCTTGAAGAACACAAAGATATGATCCTGATAGATCATGGAGAAGAGACATGCCATTGATAATTTTCAACTTAGATTCTGACCCGTCTCTTTTTGATGAACTGACTCAAGCGCTGTCAGCCACGAAAGGTGAATTAGAACAACGGAAATTTCCTGATGGCGAGTCTTACCTTCGTGTTCACACTGATTGCAACCATCAAGATGTCATTATTTTTTGCAACCTTTACCAACCAGACCTTAAAATTTTACGCCTCCTCTTTTTAACATCGACCTTAAAAGAGATGGGCGCAAAACAGGTTGGGCTCATCACACCATACCTTCCTTACATGCGACAAGATAAACAGTTTAATCGCGGAGAGTGTGTTAGCTCACGTCCATTTGCCAAACTCTTATCAGCCTCACTAGACTTCTTGGTAACAATGGATCCTCATTTACATCGATATAACTCGCTTGATGATATATACACGTTAAGGTCTCGCGTGGTATCTGCCGCGCCTTTAATAGCACATTGGATTCAACAACATATTCCTGCACCCTTGTTAATTGGTCCAGACATGGAGAGCGAACAATGGGTTTCAGAAGTTGCCCGCTTAGCTGGTGCGCCTTTTCAAATACTAGAAAAAATACGCCATGGAGATACTCTCGTTGAAATATCACCTCCGAAACTAGCGCCTTATACAAATAAAACGCCCGTTCTTATCGACGATATTATTTCAAGTGGCAACACCATGTTAGAAACTATTAACCATCTCACTTTAGCCACTATGAAACGCCCTGTATGCATAGGAGTTCATGGTATTTTTGCAGAAGGAGCGTTCTCACAACTACAACAATTTGCCGACGTGATAACCACTCAATGCATACCTCATTCAAGTAACGATATTAATATAGCTTCCGCATTAGCCGAAGCGACGTTTTTCTTAATCAATAAAAATACCACTCATACGTAGACGTACTTTTAACAACACACTGTTCCTCTTTATACTTATGTTAATACAGAATAAATAAACTTAACTTTTCAGCATATATCTAAAAAATAGAGCACTATTATATGAACCCGACCATCGACCTACTTAACAACCACCGATCTATTCGCGCTTTCAAAGAACAACCTATCAGCCAAGAAGTAATCAACACCTTAGTATCGTTCGGACAGGCAGCCGCAACTTCTAGTTTTATCCAGGCATGCACTGTCATCCAAGTCGAAGACTCATCAAAAAGAGAAAAACTGGCAGAGTACGCTGGCAACCAAAAGTATGTTCAAACTGCTCCTACTTTCTTGGTTTTTTGTGCAGATATGAAACGTCATGAAATGGCTTGCAACCTACATAATGAACAAATGCAAAGTGGCTTTACCGAGCAATTTATCACTGCTACTGTTGACTGTGCTCTATTTGCGCAAAATGTGGCTATTGCAGCTGAGTCTTTGGATCTAGGGGTTGTCTATATCGGCGGCATTCGTAACAAGGTGAATGACGTGAGTGACCTGCTAGATCTTCCAGAGCTTGTTTATCCTGTCTTTGGCATGTGCATTGGTTACCCCGATCAGTCACCCGAAGTTAAACCTCGTCTACCGCTACCTATCGTATTAAAAAAAGATTCTTATTCAAACGTTCAAGATTCTGAACTCTTGGCCGATTACGATAAAGTCATTCGTGATTATTATCTTTCGCGAACGGGCGGCAATAAAGATATGAGTTGGAGCGAACAGATTGCAGGGATGCTGGTAAAAGAAGCTCGACCACATATGCTTGATTTTTTAAAAGCTCGTGGTTACCTACTTAAATAAATTACAGTATTCCTTAGCAGGTAGGATTCCAGACTATACTGCATTGGTATAAGGGTACTTTTATCAGTGAGCATTAATGGACGCATTTAACAATCTGAAGATTAATTATTCTCCAGAGCCAACAATAGCAAACAGCGATTCGCAACCTACTGTTCAAGACTTGAATCGCTTACTTGTTTTGCAGCGAGATTTGCTTGAGAAGATCACGCTGAATCTACCACTGAAAACAGTGTTAGATGGCCTTTGCCTGGAAATAGAACAGATTGTGGGCTCATGCCATGTGTTCATTATGCTGCTGAATAACCGCGGCTACCTAGACTTACTCAGCGCACCTAACGTATCACCAGAGCAAGCCCTGCTTTATAACCACTTACAACCGGGTCCTGAGGCTCACTCTAGTGGCACTGCTGTTTTCTCTGACCAGCCTGTCTTTGTAATAAATACACTCACCGATACCCGTTGGGCAAAACACCAAACATTGGCCAACTCACAAAACATTGGCGCCTGCTGGTCTTACCCGTTACATGAGTCGGCACACAAGCCAATAGGCAGTATTTCTATTGCTAGCCCATCACCAAGAAGCCCTTCTACTTTCCATGCACGCTTACTTGAAAGCGCTGCTCATATTGCTGGTATCGCTATTTCACGTCACATTAGCCATGCCAACCTAAAAAATTCTGAGCAACGCTTTTCACATATAGTTTCGTCAATCCCTGGGGTTGTTCTACAAACTGAGTTCGACCTAAAGAACAACCCATATTTTACTTATGTTAGCGAGGGAATAGAAAACCTTTGCGGGGTCACCTCTAAAGAAGCAATGCTGCATTTTAGTGGGGTATGGAAATGTCTTCATGAAGATGATCGCGCTAATGTCGCTAAGTGCTTAACCAGCCGTTGCGCGGATGATTCATTGTGGACAACGGAGTGTCGAATACTTGATCAGCAAGGCCAAATGAAATGGATACACTTAGCTTCGACACCGGAATGGGATCAACACAAACAATTAAAACGCATTAATAGTATCGTTTTAGATATCAGTAGTGAGAAAGAAGCGAACGCACAACTAGAGTTAGCTGGGATTGCCTTTGCATCAACCAATGAAGGAATAATGGTTGCAGATAATAACAACCATATTGTTGACGTTAACCGCGCATACTGCGAGATGACAGGCTTCTCCAGAGAAGAACTACTCGGAAAAACACCATCCCTACTTAACTCGGGCCGCCATGAAACTCAGTTCTTTGAAAACATTTACGAGACAATTGAAAAACAAGGCTTTTGGCAGGGAGAGCTTTGGAATCGCCGAAGTAACGGTGCTGTATATCCTCAGTGGTTAAATATTAACGCCGTTCATAACATTCAAGGTGAGCTCACACACTATGTAAGTGTCGCGGCTGATGTAACAAATATTAAAGAATCAGAAGCAAAGCTGCGCCACATGAGCCAGCATGATGCACTTACAGATTTACCCAATAGGCAGCTATTTAAGATACTCCTAGACCATGCTATTGAACACACTAAAGATGAGCAGCATACAGCAGTGCTCATGATAGACCTTGATCGCTTTAAATACGTAAATGAAACCATGGGGCACCAAGCAGGAGACCAATTACTCATTCAAGTTGCCCGCCGTTTACGAAATGTATTAGCAGATAACAATTTGTTAGCCCGTGTAGGGGGGGATGAGTTCGCCATTATGATCGAAAACTGCTCCCATCAAGGGGAAGTAGAAAGAATAGCGATGCGTATCGTTAGCGCCTTAGAAGGCGCTGTGGATCTTGATGGACATAACTTTTTCACTACCGCTAGTATTGGCATTTCGCTGTACCCCGAACACGGCTTTGACAGTGAAACCTTGATTAAGAATGCAGATACAGCAGTCCATCAAGCTAAAGATGACGGACGTAATAACTATGCATTCTATCAACCAGAACAATCACAATTTATTGAGCAGTGGGTTCGTTTAGAACCCGAGCTTAGAAGAGCACTGGCATTAGACCAATTTAGAGTTTTTTATCAGCCACAAATCAACGCTGAAACCGGCAAGATCTCTGGCGTTGAAGCTCTGCTACGCTGGCAACATCCAAAAGAAGGGCTAATTCCACCCGGTATGTTTCTTCCTATTGTTGAAGAGATAGGTCTGATGAATCAGGTCGGCAACTGGGTCCTAGAACAAGCTTGTGCACAAGCTGAAAAATGGAAAAAATCAGGATATCCAAATTTTCGTATTGCGGTGAACATTGCTGGACAACAAATTTTAAGCCACCGGTTAGTTGATATTGTCAAAGAACTACTTGAAAAATATGATATACACCCCGACCAACTAGAATTAGAAATTGTTGAAAACATCGTCATGAAGCATGCCGATGCTGCTCAACCCGTGCTTAATGAATTGCGCAACCTCGGCGTTCGCTTAGCATTAGATGACTTTGGGACAGGCTATTCATCCCTCAGTTATCTGAAGATGTTACCCGTCCAAAAAGTTAAAATTGACCAGTCTTTGGTCAGAGATATTCCCGATGACCCTAACGATGAAGCTATTGCTAGGGCCATTATCGCACTTAGCCATAGCTTAAATTTGAGCGTCTGCGCAGAAGGCGTTGAAACAGAAGAACAAAGAAAGTTCTTGAGCGGTGAGCACTGTGATCAATTACAGGGCTACCTAATCAGCAAACCTATACCAGCAAACGAACTCAACTTATGGCTAGACCAGCAAGAGAGGCAAGTTGAAGTGCGTTAAATTTTTTGGTGCAATAGGCTCATCCATTCAATAACAGCTTCTTCCGGATCGGGTGTTTCGCAGGCATCGATTATTAACATATCTTGCACGGCAACAGCCTTTAGCTCAGTCATCAGCTCATCCATTTGGCGGCCACCGTCCGCAAAATTATCATAGGAGCTGTCACCTAAAGCTATTACCCCATATTTTATATGTGAAAGTAGCGGAAACTGATCGCTCAACTGGCTATGAAAAGGTAATAAACTATCAGGGATCTCCCCTTCACCGATCGTAGCCGAGCAGATAATAACTACTTCAGTATCTGAGGCCAAAATATCATCAATCGTTGGACGACTAATCACTTTAACAAGGTGTCCTAAATCAGCAAATTGATCAGAGGCGTCTTCAGCCACTTGTTGTGCATTTCCATATGTCGATCCCACTAAAAACTTAACACTTGCCATTTATCAACACCTGTTACTTATATACTTTTTCGACACACTATAAATAAAATAGGTAGGACTAAACACCCGTATTTTATGAGGAAACTTATTTTTAGCATTAGCGATACCACTAGATAACGCTATACTAATTTTACATTCACCGTCTGTCGGAGCATTACATGGGAAGCCAAAGCCTGTCCAAACTTCTTAAATCTTGGGAAGACCACGCATCCAAAGTCAGCCAACAAACAGAGGTCAGCGTTTCCATAAACCAAAGTGATGTTGTTAGGTTAGCCGCACTTGCTGAAGTTTATAAGCTTCCTGAAAATGACATCATTGCTACACTCATCCACGAAGCGCTCAATGAGCTTGAAGCAAAAATGCCTTATATACCCGGGAAAAAAGTTATTCGAATAGAAGATGGTGATGAAATTTTTCAGGACACCGGCCCAATGCCTGAATATTTAGCCGCCCAAAAACGCCTCTTACAAAAATAGTTTATAAGTTTAAGTATTGTATTAATGGGCATGATCATCGAAAACTGTTACTTTATAACATTTCGGTCTATTTTTCATGCTCACAAACATTCCTACCAATATTATTACAGGCTTCTTAGGTGTTGGTAAAACAACAGCGCTTAATCAACTTATAGCTCAAAAGCCAGCAGATGAAACGTGGGCCATTGTCGTTAACGAATTTGGGCAAGTAGGCGTCGATCAAACATTACTGCCTGAAAAGTCGGGCTTACAGATTAAAGAGATAGCAGGTGGCTGTGTCTGTTGTGCCCTAGGTCCAGCACTAACCATCAGCTTAGCGATGCTGATCCGGCGTACCCAGCCTGATCGTATCATTATAGAACCGACCGGATTAGGACACCCTGAAGGCTTAATCGACATATTGCAAAGCGAGTCATTTAAGGACGTCCTTTCACTGCGTAGTATTATTTGTTTATTAGATCCACGGGTCTTAGAGCAACCTGAAGTGTTACGCCATCAAGCTTTTATTGATCAATTAAATCTTGCCGATGTCGTTGTATTAAATAAATGCGACCTTGCTACATCAGAACAAGTAAATGAAGCACAACAACTCTCTGAACAGATGTTCCCGCCAAAACAGCAGGTTGTTCAAGCAACTCAAAGCTCATTTGATATCCAATTACTCGATCTTGCACGCAATACATCGCTGAAATCAAGCCACCCTGATGCACACAAGCACAACACAACAAACACAGCGCTTCCCTCACTATTTCTTGCTCAACCAGGAAAGCCGATAAAAAAAACGGGGTCCAATAAAGATGCATTTAGCTGTGGTTGGGTTTTTCATCCTGATGATCAATTTGAACATGATCGCTTACTAGAACTTCTGAACTCACTAAACAATGTTTGGCGCTTAAAAGGTGTCTTTAGAATCGGACACGCACGAGTCTTATATAACCGAGTACTTGATGAAACGACCACTCAACCGATTGCATGGCGACGAGATTCAAGGCTAGAGCTTATTACACAAACTCAACTCGACTGGGATGAGATTGAAAGCAAGCTAATCAGCATCATTAAAAAGCAGCCATCTTAATGCCTAATGAATAATCAACCTCTCGGCTGCCCCCTATCAGAAAAGGCTGATATAATTCGCGTCTAATATGTTAACGGGTTGAAAAAATGCCACATCTTGCTGCTAACAAGCGACGTATTCCAAAACTAATCACTATCATGACATTACTCATTCTATTATTGAGTAACGTGTCACGTGCTGAAGAGTCTGTATGGGAATATGAGATGCAGCCCGGAGACAATATTTGGAAGATTGCGCATGAATTGCTCACTGATTGGCGCAGCTGGCAAGAAGTAGAACGTTTAAATAATGTAAACAATGATCGTTTGATGGCTGCAGGTACCATTTTACGCATCCCGACATCAATGATTCAGCGTCGCCAAGCACGCATTCAACTGATTGAAGTATCAGGTCCTGTAACCTTAATCAGCGCAGCTGACAAATCTGAGAAATCACTTACAGACCAAACCCTTCAGGAGGGTGATTTAATAAAAACAGGAAGCAATGCCAGTGCTTTATTAAAGTTTGAAGATAATACTCAAATTTTACTGAACGCTGAAAGTGAGTTCGTTATCAACCAAGCAAGCATCATTGGCTCTAATCGAAATGTTATTGATATCAACGTACTCCTAAAGGCCGGCGAAGCTGAAATTCGAGCTAACCCTGCTCAATCGCCAGGTTCTCGCTTTGTCATTGAAACACCTTCCGCTTTCGCAACCACTCGTGGCACGGTATATCGTATTCGAGCTGATAAAACTCAAACAGCAGCCGAGGTAACACAAGGCAGAATCGATGTTGCTAATACCTTAGGCAGCACGAAAGTACGTCAAAAATTTGGAACGTTAACTACGAAAAATTCTGCACCACAAAAGCCAAAACGGTTATTAGTGGCACCGGCCGTTCCTACAATTAAAACTATTCATTATTTACCCGCTCGCCTTAGCTGGAATGAAATTACGGGCGCCGTTTCCTACCGTAGTCAACTATCAGACCAAGAAGAGTTTTCGCGTATAATTTTGGATAACTTAGGTAAGCCTGCAAAACTAAACATCCCAGCTTCGCTAAAAGATGGTCAGTACTGGCTTCGCGTAAAAGCCGCTGATGCAAATGGACTACAGGGTTTAGAGTCATTACAAAGCTTTACTATTGACGCAAGACCATTTCCACCAAGCATTCAATCACCGCGCCCTAAAGATCCTGTATACACGGGAAAAACAACGTTTGTTTGGACTCAGCCAGAAGAAGCCAAAGAGTACCGTTTTGAGCTTTCTTCCGAGGACGATTTCACCAGTTTAACCCATCCCGCCAGCATACTGAACGATCAGCAGCTCACCACCAGCATTGCAAAAGCGGGAGTGTACTTCTGGCGAGTGACCAGCATTAATGCAGAGGGAAAAGTAGGCCCTCGTGGTCATATCAATCAAATAACCGTCAGGCCTACACCCGCTACGCCGGACCTTAGAGAGCCGACAACAAGCAAAACAGAACTGGGATTTTCTTGGAAAGAGGATGAAACTGCTACTCACTACCAGATTCAACTAGCGAATAATAAAGACTTTAGTAAGATTATTGCTGATAAAGAAGTCAGTACGGCTGAGGCAACGTTAAAGAAACCTGCTTCAGGCACTTACTTCATGCGCGTTCGCGGTTTTGATAGTGACAATTATGCGGGAAGTTGGTCAAGTACACAGAAAATAGAAGTACCAGTTGATAGCTATATGCCTGCTATTATCTGGAGCACTCTTGCTCTTATTATTCTGTTGTAAGTGAACACTGCTACTACATGAATCTTTTCCGCCAAAAAGATATAGGTTTTCTACTCTGCCAGGCATTTGTGCTCATCATTGCATTTATGCCTGTACAGACCACATTTGAAAACTTTCTCTACGATTTATTCAGCCAAAAAGACCTAAACCATGCCTCTGATGAGCTCGTCATCATTGATATTGATGATAAAAGTCTTGAAGCATTAGGACGCTGGCCTTGGCCTCGTTACTTGCACGCTGAAATGATCCAAAAGTTAGACATGGAAGGCGCCGCTGTTATCGGTTATAACATCGCCTTTGTTGAGCCCGATAACACGCCTAACTCTCACGACCCAATACTCAAGCAAGCTATTGCTGATCACGGCAATGTAGTTTTGCCAGTTTTTGCTGAGCGCGGTTCTCTTATCTATCCCTTCAGAGGAAAAGTAGCTATCCCTGGTAGTTCGTTAGGGCATGTGGATGTAGAAGTGGATAACGATGGCTATGTACGACGAACTTACCTAAAAGCAGGTATAGACACACCACAGTGGCCTGCATTTGGATTAGCAGCTTTACATGGCCTCACGCCCTACTCTGGCTTTTTACCTGGCACCCGCAGCCCTTCTTCACGTGTCGGTATTAATAGCAAGTGGATGCGAGATTTAGAAGTTTTAGTACCTTTTCACCGCAATCCAAAATCGTATCAGCATTTTAGTTTTATCGACGTTCTAGAAGGCAGCGATTACAAAAAGACCTTTACTAACAAAACAGTGTTAGTTGGTATTGAAGCAACAGGTTTGGAACCGACATTTTTAGTACCAATCAAAAATAACCGAGAAATGTTATCGGGAACCGCGTTACAAGCAAACTTATATACAGCACTTAATAACAGCTCGTTACTAACTCCGATTCTACCAATCTGGGGAGTATCTTACGCCGTCCTAATTACCGCATTAAGCTACAGTATTCTTTTCTTTTTAACACGCTTCCCCGTCATCCGATACATAGCGATTGTAGTAGGTATAGGCTTACTCATGTTACCGGTAGTAGCAGTCAATTATGGCTACTGGTTACCACTAGCACCTGCTGTTGGCGGTGTAACCTTGGTTATTGTCATGCTGATTTCAAGGATGCTAAATAGTGCAGGTATACAGCGACGCAACGATAATATTACAGACCTATCTAACCACCGGATGTTTGAAGAAACCTTAAAGTTAGAATGGGAGCAAAGCCTGCGAAAACACACACCGCTATCCTTAATACTGCTCGAAGTGGATTACTTTAAACGTTTCGTTGACACTTTTGGTCCCGAACGTGGCGATTGGCTACTTGCCCGCATAAGCCCGATATTACAAAGCCATAAACGCAAAACACGCGATTTTGTTGCCCGTTACGATGAAGACACATTTGCAATTTTACTGCCTATAACACCCAATAACATTGCGTTATCAATAGCAGAGAAAATTCGTAAAGACATAGAAGAGCTACAAATTGAGCACACTGGATCAGAGTCAGCAAAAATAATAACGGCAAGTATTGGCATTGCCACAACCCATACACCGACCCAAGCAGCAGGAAGCGATACCAATAGGGACGCCTTTGTTCTTAAGAGCTTAAAAGCGGTATCTAAAGCACACTTACAAGGTGGTAACCGCCTTCACAACACCGAAACCGTCTAGTAAAAGTAAGTATAAAAAAAGCGGCCTAAGCCGCTTTTTATTTATTGCTTAAACACTATGCTTGCGTGGCAATAATATCTTTCCATTTTGCAGGGCCGGTATTGTGAACAGACTCGCCATTCACATCTACGGCAACCGTTACTGGCATATCTTTCACTTCGAATTCATAAATAGCTTCCATACCCATTTCTGGGAATGCCAACACCTTAGAACCAACAATAGCCTTAGAAACCAGATAAGCAGCGCCACCAACAGCCATCAGATATACAGCTTGATTATCCTTAATCGCTTCTATCGCCGTAGGACCACGTTCAGATTTGCCGATCATACCTAGTAATCCAGTACTTTCTAAAATCTGGCGTGTAAATTTATCCATACGTGTTGACGTTGTCGGACCTGCAGGACCAACGACTTCATCGCCTACTGGATCAACGGGGCCAACGTAGTAAATAAATCGGCCTTTAAGATCAACAGGAAGCTCTTCACCGTTATTGAGCATTTCAATCATGCGCTTATGTGCAGCATCACGACCAGTAAGCATTTTACCGTTAAGTAAAACAGTCTCGCCTACTTTCCAGTCTTTGACATCTTCTGGCGTAATCTCATCCAAATTCACACGACGAGTACTAGCACCTACCTCAAAAGTAACTTCTGGCCAATCATCCAAGTTCGGAGGTGTAAGAACCGCAGGACCATTTCCATCAAGCGTAAAGTGAGTATGTCGTGTTGCTGCACAGTTAGGAATCATAGCAACCGGCAAAGAAGCAGCATGAGTTGGGTAATCCATAATTTTCACATCAAGGATTGTAGTAAGACCACCTAGACCCTGAGCACCAATGCCCAACGCATTGACTGCATCCATAATTTCAAGACGCAGCTCTTCTATGCGATTCTGAGGCCCACGTTCACGCAGTTCGTGAATATCGATAGAGCCCATCAATGATTCTTTAGCCAACACAGCTGCTTTTTCAGCCGTACCACCAATACCTATACCCAACATACCTGGAGGACACCAACCAGCGCCCATTGTAGGAACCGTTTTAACAACCCAATCAACAATACTGTCGGATGGGTTTAGCATCACCATTTTAGATTTGTTCTCAGAACCACCGCCTTTTGCTGCGATATGTACTTCAACTTCTGCCCCATCCACTATTTCATAATGGATAACTGCAGGAGTGTTATCTTTGGTATTTTGACGTTTTCCGGCAGGATCAGCCAAAATAGAAGCACGCAATACGTTATCTGGGTGCATATAAGCACGACGTACGCCTTCATTCACCATCTCGGTAACACCGATTTTGGCATCCCACTGAACATCCATACCGATTTTAAGGAACACGGTAACAATACCAGTATCCTGGCAAATAGGACGGTGCCCTTCTGCGCACATACGTGAATTAATCAAAATCTGAGCCATCGCATCCTTAGACGCTTGGTTCTCTTCTTTCAAGTATGCTTCGTGCACCCCTTTGATAAAATCAAGTGGGTGATAATAGGAGATAAACTGTAACGCATCTGCGATGCTATCGACGAAATCGTCTTGGCGAATAACGCTCATTCGAGGCTCTCCACTGCTCTGGTTCTTTATCATGATTGGCTCTCATGAGCCTATGTGTGGCAGGATTATACACCAAATCAATCACTATGCGGGGTTGGGCGTTAGTCTTAACTTGGAATAAGCAGGGACCAATATCTTCGTTAATATTAGGAGGTTAATGATCTAATTTTTTGAAAGCGTTACTTTATTCCGACCCTGTTCTTTACTTAAATACAATGCCTCATCAGCACGCTTGAGACATTCCCCAAATGTAACACCCGGAGTGCATTCAACCACCCCAAAGCTCATTTGAGCAACATAGCTAGTATCACTTTCGAGCCGCACTTCTTTTTCAAAAAATTGACAAATTTTGTTAATTTTAGAATACGCAGCCTCACCATCTACACCGGGTAAAACAATAAGAAACTCTTCCCCTCCCCAGCGAGAAATAATATCGGCTTCACGCAACCGGGATCTGAAAAACAATGCGACTTCACATAAAACATGATCACCTTCAGCGTGACCAAAGCTATCATTAATTTTTTTGAAGTAATCAATATCACCTAATGCCATACTGACAGGCTCACCGCTTCTTGAAGCTTGCTGAAGTATTTTAAGCGATATTTCTGTCGCCATTCTGCGGTTATAGAGCCCAGTCAAACTATCTAACGATGCCAACTTAGCCATAGCATCTTCTTGAGTAACTGAAATGAAACGAATAACCATCATAGAAATGATAAAAGGAATACCTGCTACCATGATATTTATAAAATGAACGGCCTCAACATACTCACTATATTTATACTGATAAGAGACATCTGCACAGAGCAGATAAAGAAGAGCAAAAGTAAGAATAAACGACAGGCTGTAAAACGAAGCATATAAATAATTAAGTCGCGTATTCAAAATGGCTAATGCAGAAATAGCCCATAAATAATGCTGAAAACCAACCTCCAAACCAAGAAAAATAGCCGCACATACCGAGTGAACCCACACTTCAGTGCATATCACTAATATGGCATCAGCTTGCCTTCCTTTACCATTGAGAAATAAACCATACCCCCATGCAATAACGCTGGCGATATTAATTAATGCCATTTCAATGGCCCCGATACTAAAAAAAACAGGAATCAGAGCGAAGTGAACACAGCCTGCAAACCCCCCCTATAACCGTGATGATCACGAATCGTCGAAAGTCTTTCTCTTCTATACAAGAAGGGCGTCCTGAAAGAGTGAGGTAATTCGCAAAATTTCTCAAATTACATCCTTATGCTTGTAGGTAACAATCAGTTCACTCATGCTAAATTACTAATAGTATTAAGATAGTTGTACACCTAAAGAAAGTAAAATGCCGTAACTATAGATCCTACAAACATAATTACTTAGCTAGCCATTTTGTCGAATCTGAATAGAGGCTTTTGGTCAGTACTATATTAAGAATAGATGTTTTATTTCTTGGCATTTAGGACCTTTATGTGAATATCTACTGAGAATTCAGCAGTGTTAGCCTATCATATAGGTATCCATTTATTTTTTGTTTAACACGACGCTGAAGCTTTATATAAGGTTACAAATATGAATAAAATCCTCATTCAACGCCAAGCAGCATTGCCGGACCCAATGAGGATCAGTCGTTACTATAAGAGCCCTGAACTAGGCCCAAGGATATTGTTTTTTTCAGGCGGCAGCGCACTTAAACAAACCAGTAGAATGCTCAAACACTATACGCACAACTCTGTGCACCTTGTGACTGCATTTGACTCTGGTGGTAGTTCCGCCAAATTACGCACCGCATTTGATATGCCGGCTATTGGTGATTTACGTAATCGCTTGCTTGCTTTAGCGGATGAAACCGTAAAAGGAAGCCCTGCTATTTATGCACTGTTCAATTATCGTTTACCCGAATGCTCCACAGATGCCGAATTAACAACGCAGTTATCAAGTATTGCAGAGGGCACAGACCCATTAATAGTCGCTATCCAACAACCCATGCGGGACTTGGTTAGAAACTTACTCACCTTCTTTATCAACGTCATGCCTGAAAACTTTAACTTACGCGGGGCAAGTATCGGTAATCTTTTAATCTCAGGAGGATACTTAACACATAATCGACAACTTGAGCCAGTCATATATCTGCTCAGTAAACTTATTAATACGCTAGGTAAAGTGCACGCTATCACGGAAGAAAGTCTTCATCTGACCGCCCATTTAGAAGATGGGCAGCGCATTGTCGGACAACACAGAATCACGGGGAAAGAAGCACCGCCGCTAGAGTCCCGTATTAAAGATATCAGCTTGAGCAGTGATCCTGATTATTATCAAAAAACGCAATGCCAGCTAAGCACTTCACTTAGGTCTTTAATTAAAGAAGCCGATTTAATTTGCTACCCTCCTGGTAGCTTTTACAGCAGTATTCTTACTAACCTATTACCGGTTGGCGTGTCAGAGTCCATCCAAGAAAATATATGCCCAAAAGTTTATATACCGAGTCTAGGAAAAGACCCTGAGCTATATAGAACAACAATTTCGCAAGCGATCCAGCAGTTATTGAAATATCTAAAAGCGGAGGACATAAAAAAAGAAAACGACCAATTCCTCAATGTTATTTTGCTAGACTCCCGCTTTACTGATATTGATACACAGACTCAACAACACTTAGCATCTTATAATATTCAGATCATTGATACCCCACTAGTAACACCAAAAAGCGCTCCCTACTACTGCCCTGAAAAGCTAGTTCATGCACTTCTTTCATTAACATAACACACGCTTTTCGTGGACAAAAAAGAGTGGTCGATAGGACCACAACAATATGTACATAATCTTTATAGATAATTTTCTCACCATCTTCATCCAAGCAAGCCTTGAAAAGCAGCTCCCGAAAACACTGAATCACTTCGAGCGGAGCATTTCAACTTATAACGAAGTATTGGAGTGCTCATTGATCACTGGCAGCGATGCCGACTACCTGTTAAAAGTAGTCATGCCCGATATGTCTTATTACGAAATGTTTTTATTGAAAGAGCTCAATCAAATAGAAGGCGTATCGAGTATCCGAACGAGCTTTGTGATGCGCCAGGTATTAAATAGAATGGCCCTGCCTCTTTCGCACATCAAATAAAAGAATCAAAATTTATGGCACAAAAGGAGGTAATAATGGCACAGGAAAGTGCACCAATGCGCACTTCACTTTATACACTGATGCATAGACTGAACAACGGCTCTAACAATAAAAAATTAAAGGACGCTGACAATGTTAAAACATAACACTCTCGCTATTTTAATCAGTGTGGCGCTTGCCTCAACACCTGCACTGGCCACCTCTCAAGTGGCGGATTCCGTGGCTCCGGAAGTTGCAAGTGGCACTAGCAGCAAAACTAGCGTATCCGCTAAAGACTATATGGTTGCTGCAGCAAACCCACTGGCGGCAAAGGCGGGTTATGAGGTACTAAAAGCAGGAGGCTCCGCTGCTGATGCGCTGGTCGCCGTGCAAGTCATGCTTGGCCTTGTTGAGCCACAATCATCAGGGCTCGGCGGTGGTGCATTTCTCGTTTATTACGACGCCAAAACTAAGCAGGTCACGACCTTTGATGGCCGTGAAACAGCACCGCTAGCAGCAACACCTGCGCTATTTCAAAACGCTGACGGCAGCACCATGAAGTTTTATGATGCGGTAGTTGGCGGGCGCTCTGTCGGTACACCCGGTACCGTCAAGCTATTAGAAAGCGTCCATAAACGCTATGGAAAACAATCATGGGAGTCTTTACTAAAGCCTGCCATTAGCCAGGCACAGCAGGGCTTTATTGTTTCACCACGTTTAGCGGGCTCAATTGCCGCAGATGCTGAGCGCCTAAGCCGCTATCCAGATACTAAGGCATATTTTTTCAATGAAGATGGCTCACCGCTCTCTGCGGGGCAACGCCTCAAAAACCAAAAATATGCTGACACGCTAACAACATTAGCCGGTAATGGCGCCGATGCTTTCTACAATGGAAAAATAGCGCAGGATATCGTCTCCAGAGTGCGTTCAGCAGCCGACAACCCCGGCGTTTTATCCACCCGAGATTTTGCGGCTTACCAAGTAAAAGAACGTCCTGCTACGTGTGCGCCTTACCATCAATATGATGTATGCGGCATGGGGCCACCAAGCTCAGGTGCCCTTACCGTTGGGCAAATTCTGGGCATATCGAGTCACTTTGATCTAAAAAGCTTAGGGAAAGACAACCCACAATCTTGGCAAGTTATTGGTGACGCATCCCGTTTAGCCTTTGCTGACCGAGGACGCTATATGGCTGATAGTGATTATGTGCCTATGCCCCAAGGGCTGCTTGATCCAAGCTACTTAGCAGAACGCGCCAAACTGATAACACTGGGAACAGCCCTTAGCAAAGAGCAGGTAACAGCAGGAGAACCAGCATGGGGGAGCACGCAAAAAGTGGCGCTTGCAGATGACGAGTCAATTGAGCTTCCATCGACCAGCCACTTTGTAATAGCGGATAAAGAGGGCAATATTGTTTCCATGACCACCACTATCGAAAACGGTTTTGGCTCCCGCTTAATGAGTAACGGTTTTTTACTCAACAACGAGTTAACTGACTTCTCATTTGCTTCACATAAAAATGGCTACCCAATCGCCAACCGCCTAGAACCTGGCAAGCGCCCACGCTCGTCTATGTCGCCCAGCATTGTAATGAAAGATGATGCACCCTATATGGCTATCGGCTCACCCGGTGGCTCACGCATTATCGGTTACGTAGCTAACACCCTAATTGCCCACTTTGATTGGGATATGACGATTCAAGACGCCATCAACCTACCCCACCTTGTAAACCGCTTTGGCACCTACGACCTAGAAAAAGGCACCAGTGCCGAGCAGTTCAAAACACCACTAGAAACGATGGGCTATAAAGTTAATGTACGGGACTTAAACTCGGGCATTCACGCTATTTTATTGAAAGATAATAAACTTACCGGAGCAGCTGACCCACGCAGAGAGGGAGAGGTATACGGGGACTAACCTTTAGACTCTGCGTGATAGGGTTTCATCGGAACTCATGTTCCGCATGAATCATTTACCCAAAGTGAGCCTGAGTTATCAGGCTTGCTTTTTACTCTACAGAATTAGCTTAACCAGAATCTAAGACACAACAAACCTGCTTTCGCCCCCAAGTAGACATTAACGTCAAGTATTAGTGGCGGATAGACGGCAACCGACTAGCCGTCCAACTGCATGCGTTTGTTGGGCGTTGATAGCCCATGCGGTTATTGTGGCGCACTACACTTGCCCGGCTTTGCCATTTCGAGCTTGGCCACATCTTTTTTGCCCTGCTCTTCAGTTATTTGCTCTAACCCAGCGCCACCAACGAACACGCCCAACTTGATGAACTGCCGAATGAAGTAATTTTTGCCGGACTCGACCATTAACTCAAGGGCGTTTGATGAAAACTCAGATTCTGTATCGACTTTGTGCGTTTCACCACCCTCAACTTCCGTATAGAAAAACACATCTGGCGCACTCTCGCCGATGCACTTTCCATCAATCCAAATATCTTTCTTGAGGGCTTTGCCAACGAAACTGTCACGATAAATGTATACACCAGCGTTACCTTGGCTAGGTGGATTGAATTCTTTTGCTTTTGCTGATTCAGCCTTTGACGCCATTTCTACAGATGCACACCCTGAAATAAGCAGTGCGGCTGTAAGTGTCAAGAGTGAGGCGATCTTCATGGAGGTAACTCCTTAGTTAGTGTTTAAAAAATGCGTTGGTCTACGCTGGTACGCACCGAAAGGGTGAACAACGCTTAGGGCGCGCAGCGGTGCAGCGTCCCAACGACCCACTTGTTAGTGCTCTCTGGGCACTGCATATTGTAGTGAAATATTTGATGTGAAAATTTCATATACATCTCTAGTGCGAAAAAAGCACATTCTAGTTTTTATATAATTCATATCTGAAATAGGTATTTTTAGTGGCTGAAACAGCCAGCCGCATGAAAGCTCGCTGCCCCATATATATATAAACTCTTGTTGTTTGCAAACACTAATAAGGTTGGTATTACTCCAATCGTTATTAATTGCGTAGAAAATTCTGCCTGGTTTCGTTTCTGATTCAATACGCTTAATTTCATTTCTTGTGAATGAATACTTTTTGCGAATTTCAGCCCATTTCATCTTGTGCTTATTTATAAATGTTGCTGTCAGCATAAACAAATAAAAAACGATGAAGAGGCCTACAATAATTTCCATTTATCCGGCTTAACTCCAATATTCTGAGGGCACTAACATTTTAATACTGCGCATGCGCGTTTACGCGCAAACTGCCTAAAGCGCATTACTGTGGAGAGGATTGATAAATAGAGATTTTTTGACTGCATCTGTTATTTTCCTCCGTTGAAAACAAGCATGCGCGTTTTGATGACATTAACTTGCACAGTATCTTACCTGCGCTTTTCCTTATCTACTTGATAACGCATAACTTTCTAATTAAATACCATAACAAACCGTGCACAATGGGCAATCCATTTGTGGCAAAACGCGCACGTAACCTGAGAAAATGAAAATATACTGTATAGATGCGCATAAAATAGAGCTTACTTATCAACAGGAAGGTTCGCTCACGTTTCATCTGTTGTTGGCTGTCGGTTCAGTCGACCAAAGCAGAGGCGCTAACAAACCTATGTCCACCTGAATACTCCAGCAGCTTTTACCTTCCTGCATGGCTCACAAAAAAAAGCCGCTTCACATTAGTGAAACGGCATTTCTTGTTTCAACATAGCGGATGTCGATCCGCTACATTTTCGCTGCTAACCTCGTCCCCTGATCAATGGCACGCTTTGCGTCCAGCTCAGCTGCGACATCAGCACCGCCAATCAAATGAACAGTTTTGGTTTTAATCTGATCAGCCAGCTCACGGCATGGATCTTGGCCTGCGCAGATAATCACGTTATCCACAGCCAGCAGTTGCGGCTCCCCTTTAACCAATATATGGAGACCTTGATCATCAATTTTTTGGTATTCGCAGTTGTTGAGCATTTTCACGCCTTTATTCACCAGATCTGCGCGGTGAATCCAACCGGTGGTTTTACCTAGGCCTGCGCCTACTTTGGTCTTTTTACGCTGCAACAAGGTGACTTCTCGTGCGGCGGGTGCAAAGTTTTGTTCTATCTGCTCTACTCCACCACGAGCAGACATACTCATATCAACACCCCACTGCTTCATAAAAGCAGGGATATTCTGGCTGGTCGCTACGCCTTGATGCACCAAGGCTTCACTGATATCAAAGCCTATACCACCGGCACCAATCACCGCGACTTTATGGCCGACATCCTTGCCATTCATTACATCTAGATAGTTAAGTACCTTGGGGTGAGTGATGCCGTCAATCTCAGGTAACCGCGGTGTAATGCCGGTGGCTATCACGACTTCATCAAAGTCACTACTTTCAAGCATATCAGCTGTCACACGTGTGTTTAGCTGTAAATTTACATTGCTCAGTTCTATCTGCTTAGCAAAGTAACGGATGGTTTCGTAAAACTCTTCTTTACCCGGAATGCGTTTAGCAATATTGAATTGCCCTCCCACTTCACTGGCTGCATCAAACAATGTGACTTGGTGGCCTCTTTTAGCGGCAGTGGTAGCAAAGGCTAAACCTGCGGGGCCCGCGCCGACAACGGCTACCTTTTTACTCTGGGAAGCCATCTCGATCACTAATTCTGTTTCGTGGCACGCTCGCGGATTGACCAAACAGCTCGTTAGCTTGCCTACAAAAATATGGTCTAAACAGGCTTGGTTACAACCAATACAGGTATTGATTTCATCTGCACGATTTTCAGCCGATTTTAGTACAAACTCAGGGTCAGCCAAGAACGGACGCGCCATCGAGACCATATCGGCATCGCCACGCGCCAGCACATCTTCAGCTACATCGGGTGTATTAATACGGTTAGAGGTAATTACAGGGACCGATAAGGCTTTGCGTATTGCAGCAGTCACCCAAGTAAACGCTGCTCGCGGCACCTTAGTGGCAATCGTCGGGATGCGCGCCTCATGCCAACCAACACCCGTGTTGATGATAGTCACACCGGCTTTTTCTATCGCTTTACCCAACTGCACCACTTCTTCTTGCGAGCTTCCGCCTTCAACTAGGTCGAGCATAGATAAGCGGTAGATAATGATAAAGTCCGCTCCTACCGCTTCACGTACACGGCGAACAACCTCTACCGGAAAGCGAATACGCTGCTCATATTCACCACCCCATTCGTCTTCACGTTGATTGGTGCGCGAAACGATAAACTGGTTGAGTAGGTAACCTTCAGAGCCCATGATTTCGACACCATCATAACCCGCTTCTTTAGCGAGCGAGGCACAGTTCACAAAGTCCTGAATTTGTTGTTCGATCTCATCTTGCGTCAACGGATGCGGCGGAAACGGATTAATAGGCGCTTGTACAGCAGACGGAGCCACCAGCTTCGGGTTATACGCATAACGGCCGGTATGCAGGATTTGCATACAAATTTTTGCATCTTCAGCATGCACGGCATCAGTCACGATACGATGATGCGTAACATCTTCTGGCGTCGTCATTAACGCGGCAGCTGAATGCACAGCACCTTCAGAGTTAGGGCCGATGCCTCCTGTCACAATCATGGCAACGCCACCACGCGCACGTTCTGCATAAAATGCAGCCATACGCTCAAAACCATTGGGTGCCTCTTCCAACCCTAAGTGCATAGACCCCATCAAAACGCGGTTCTTTAATGTGGTAAACCCTAGGTCCAACGGCGTTAGCAAATTTGGATATTGTGAATGGCTCATGTCGGCTCTCTCTGTAGATTCTGTTATTTTATTTTTGTTTTCTTATTCTGTGAAGGCAGCTTTTATGGGTCTTAGCCCTTCAAAATCAGGTTGTTTACCTGACATCTTCGCCGCAAATGTTTGCATCATATCCGCGGGCTGAAACATACCGGCCTGCCACGTCGCCATATAACTCAAACTATCAGCCGTGCTGTGATCGCGTGCGTAATTGATCATCTGCTTGCAACCGGTTACCGCTAACGGCGATCTTTGTGAAATCAATTCAGCAATTTGCATAACACCAGTGAGCATTTGGTCTGGATCATCAAACACTTCATTTACAAAACCTGAGGTAAGCGCTTCTGCAGCTAACATCTTCCGTCCCGTATAGGCCAGCTCTCGCGCTAAACCTGGAGCAATGAGCTGCGGTAAACGTTGTAACGTACCTAAATCGGCCGTCATCCCCAGCTCTGTCTCTTTAACAGTGAAGAAGGCATCTTGGGTGCAATAACGCATATCACTCGCACACACCAGATCTAAGGCTCCGCCAATACATCCGCCTTGTACTGCTATGAGTACGGGCATACGAACCTCTTCCAGTACAGAAAAGCAGGCCTGTAACTGCTGCACTAAACGGCGCATCCCTTCTGCGCGCCGCCCTGCCTCTCCTTGAAACATATCAGGGTCTGGTTGAGTAAAAACCGCTAAATCCATTCCTGCGCAAAAATGCTTACCCGTTGATGAAATAACCAGTACGCGAGCTTCTGCCGTTGTATCCAGAGCTCTTATAGCGTCTGGAAATTCACGCCAAAACTCTCGGCTCATAGAATTATATGCCTCTGGCCGATTCAATTGCAGGTGTGCAATTTTCTCATTTACCATCAGATCAAAGGTTTGGTAGCTCATCTGAATTCCCTTAACTTATTATCATTTTCTCAATCTAGACAGTGTCAAGATAATATTCTATTTTGACAGTGTCAAGATTGCTTGATAAATTTCGCCCCATGACTAAAGATAAAAAGACGTATCACCATGGTGACCTGCGCAAAACACTACTGGACACAGCTACGAAAATTATTCGTGAAGGCGGCGTTGAGACACTTTCTATACGAAAGCTTGCCGACCAAGTCGGCGTATCCAGAACCGCCCCTTATCATCATTTTAAAGATAAAAACGAACTGCTATGCGCTATCGCTGAACAAGGTTTTTTACTGCAAGATCAAGCAGTAAAGAAAATACCTGCCCAATACCCAAAACTGGCACCCGCGGCTTTATTTAAGCAATACGTACTCGCCTATATTCGCTTTGCCAATGAGCAGCCAGAAACTTACGATCTCATGTTCGGTCGTGAAATATGGAAGACAGGCACACCCACTGAATCACTAAAAGTGATATCAAAAAGCAGCTTTAGAATTTGGGTAGAATGGGTAGAAGAACTCAAAGAAAAGAATTTATTTAATCAAGAAGAGCCAACGCTGCGCATCGCACAAGCCAGCTGGGCCGCACTGCATGGACTGTGTAGACTGTTTAACGATGGCATCTATGTAAATCGCGATGACCTAGAAGCCATTGCCACAACAACCGTTCATATGTTGATTCAAACGAGTGGAGACGTGACAAAGAGCAAAGAGAAATTATAAAGCACCCCGAAGGCCATCAAAAAACGCCCACTCCCCTTAGTCAATGCCACTCGTTCTGGGGCATTGGCTTTAAGTAAAACAAGTAGCTTTGGTAAAAAAGCAAATGCGATTAGCCCAGATAACAACCAAGCATGATTAAACCACCATGCTAGCAATACCACGCTTAATGCCACGCAGACAATAATCATCTTATAAATAAAGCTACCTGCTGAGTAACCAATCCGCACCACCAATGTTTGTATGTTGGCTTGCTTATCGGCCTCAAAATCTCTTAGCTCGTTACTTAGCAGCAATAGAGATACCAATAAACTAATAGGAATACTGAAGAGAATAATGGAAACGCTCCATTGCCCCATAACGGCTAGATAGCTGCCAACCACCATTAACACGCCCATCAACCAAAACACCAAGACGACACCCAACCCTCTACTTTTATAGTTAACCGGTCGTAATGTGTAGCCCAGAGCACCAACTAAGCCAACGAGGCATAAATATAAGAAATCCACACCTATCTGGTAGACAAACCATAAGCCTATCAAGGTCGCTAGCGCAAAGCAGCACAAGCCTATTCGAAAGTTTTGTTTTATCGCCGCTGCCTGATCAACCTCTAAATTATAGTGATCACTGATATCTGAATAGTCATTAATCAAGTTAACACCAGCTTGCAACAAAACCCCACCCAGTAGCACTAATAAGATATTGGGCAGGTTCTGCCCACCATCAGCCCACGCAAGTGAAACACCGGCACCACAAGCAATTAGTGCTACGGCAAATGAAAAAGGCCGCAATGCTTGACTGAATTTATATTTATCTTTTCTAATGTGATTCATAAGCCGTTAAAAAAGGCGCCCTTGAGCACCTTTAATAGATCAGTGGTTGTTAGCGGTTACACAGCACCTGGTGCATTGGGTAAATCGCGCATCAATAAAGCATAGCTCATATCAATACCCGCTTCGAAATCCATGGGTATTTGCATAACATGACCAGAACCTGGTGCAACATCCACAGATTCACCGCGTTTGTTGATCATAGTACCCAATGTGAATTTTCGGTTACCTGTTGGTGTCATCAGCTCAAGCGTATCACCCTGCTTAAAGTGATTTTTCACTTCAATGGTCATCATGCCTGCTTCTGCATCGTAGTTCGACACTTCACCAACAAACTGCTGATGCACACCGATAGAGTGCCCTGTTTCATAGTTTTGATACTCATCATGCACATGACGACGATAAAAGCCTTCCGTAAAGCCACGGCTTGCTAAGTTTTCCAACTCATCCATTAGGCCCATATCAAACGGTCGTCCAGCGACAGCATCATCAATTGCTTTACGATAAGACTGAGCGGTGCGGGCTGCATAATAATGCGACTTAGTACGCCCTTCAATTTTTAGCGAGTCTACGCCCATCTCTGCTAATTTATGTACATGCTGAATAGCGCGCAGGTCTTTTGAATTCATGATATATGTGCCATGTTCATCTTCAAAAGCAGGCATATATTCACCCGGACGAGTCTCTTCCTGAAGCAGGAAAATCTTATCTGTGTGCTCACCTTCACCTAAAGCGGGTGCATTTTTAACTTGCGCAGGATCAAAAGACTGCACTGGAATGATATCACCTGAATCATCCTGCTTAGCTTCATGAGCATCGTACTTCCAACGGCATGTATTAGTGCAAGTACCCTGATTAGGGTCACGCTTATTAATATAACCAGAAAGCAAACAACGGCCAGAATAAGCAATACACAAAGCACCATGTACGAAAACTTCAATTTCCATTTCTGGGCAGCGCTGACGAATCTCAGCAATTTCGTCTAACGACAACTCACGAGACAGTATTACTCGCTCAACACCGGCCTGATGCCAAAACTTAACGGCAGCCCAGTTCATCGTGTTCGCTTGTACTGACAAGTGAATCGGTATGTCTGGGAAGTTTTCTTTCACCAGCATGATTAAACCTGGGTCCGACATAATAATGGCATCGGGTCCCATCGCAATAACAGGGCGAAGGTCATCGATATATGTCGTCAGCTTGCTATTGTGAGGCAAGATATTACTGGCCAGAAAGAACTTTTTATTTAACTGGTGAGCGTAATCAATACCCTCAGCAAGATTCGCCATAGTAAAGTCGTTATTACGCACCCGTAGACTATATCGAGGCTGTCCGGCATAAACAGCATCTGCACCATAGGCAAATGCATATTTCATGTTTTTTAATGTTCCCGCAGGAGACAATAATTCTGGGCTTCGCATACTTAATACTTACTCGTTTTCATGCTTGAGGGTTATTGATCTTCTTACCTAATATTTGGATTACGTAAACGTTAGGCAAGATCTTGCAGGTCGATTTCAAACAACGGTGTATAAACAGAACCATGCTCGCCAGGTTTACTCTGCAGTAAAACCACGGAGTCAGCCAAACTATATAAGTTTAATTCTGGCCACTGTTTGGGGTGTTTAAGCTTATTTTTATTAGGCAGCTTCCCTAGTGTAATATGTGGTTTAAAATCAGCTAAGTCACTTTTTATGCCAGCCTCTTTAACCATGCTAGCTACACTTTTTTGCAAAGAACGTAACGCTGTATTCTCTGAAGGCAGTGCCGCTATTAATGAAAGCTTTTTACTAATTTCGTAATAATTAACTTTTTCCAAACACACTTGAAACGATAGCTCATCTTTCAATTGTTGCTTTGCTAATTGTTCTAGCAATTCAACTTGATCAAGAGCCGTGTCACCAAGAAAGCAAAGGGTTAAATGGTATTGGTCTGAATCAACCCAGTCCACTTCGAGCTTGCGGTCATATTCACACAAGCCATCGGCATGATCAGCCAACTGCCTTACAACGGAGTCATGCAGCCGTAGGGCAAAAAACGTTCGAATCCTCATCGGTTCGTGTTTACAACCTTTGCTATTTTAAGAGCGAGTATTTTGCCTTGCTGCTCTAGATTGCGCAAATTTTTTACTCTCTTGTTTAATGCTATTGTTCATAGATATGCTGTAGCGCATACATTTCTATTTACATTCTTGCAGCAGTAGCCACTTTTTTATTTTCAGGTGATGAAAGAATTCTACGAACCCAAGCCGCTACATTAGGATAAAGAGCATAATCAAAGCCGGCTAGTTTTGGCCAGCTAAGGACCATAGCTCCATGAATATCAGCGATGGTTTTATCCCCTACTAAGTACTCTTTCCCTTCAAGCTGCGCTTCTAAAACAGGCAAGAAGCGCTCTAAAGTAGCATTTGCCTTATCAAACGCACTAGCGTCCTGCAGAACACCTTTGAACTGCAACAGCATATCCAGTGCGCAGGCTTCCAATTGATTACTGATAAACAATGACCAACGTAATATGTCTGCTTCAGTTTCTGGCGAGTCAGCCCATAGACGCCCTTCGCCATACTTCCGGACTAAGTAATACAAGATGGCCTGTGTTTCGAACAGGACAAAGTCTCCATCTTGCAATGTTGGCACTTTGCCTGTTGGGTTTATCTGCCGATACTCAGCTGACTGGGAAGCCTCACTACGTGTACCTATGCTAATAAGCTCATACTCTAACCCTAGCGTCTCAAGTGTGACCATAACCATACCCGCTCGAGATAACACGCTGCCGTATACTTTCAACATAGAGAACTTCCTAACCCAGCTGTTTTCATAAAAACATTAATTTTACTTTTAACGTTAATAAACCTTTAAAGCTTATTAATACGCACGCTCAACGCATTTACTTTTCGCTGTAGCGACATCATATCTCTATTCATTTGACGACGCGTACCATCGATCGCGCTGATTGCCTGCTCATTCACGCGTACCCGCGATGCGACATTGCCTGCAGAGCTACGAGGCCTTTTTTCCAACGTACTTAATCGACTGGTTAATTTCTTAAGAGAAGACAATTGGCGTGACTGCTCATCTCCTAAGGTTTCTTCAACAATAGCAATATGTGTCTGTAAGGTTGCTAGGTTCTGTTTCAGTGAGGCAAGATTCTTCTTTGATGCTGCAAGTGTTTGCGCAGTACTGGCCTTTAATTTTGTTTGCTCTTTAGCGACAAGTTCTTGAGTTTTAGATCGTTGGCCGTCTACTTTTACCAACTCATTTAACTGCTTATCAACAGCCGTCACTTTCGTGGTTAACAAACTCACTTGAGCAATCTCTTTAGCAAAACCAGTAACTTGTTTTGCTTGTTCTGTCTGGAGTTTAACTAGCTCGTTGCCAGATTGCTCTGTTTTATCAACACGAGTGGACAAGCTTTTCAGATCCGCTGTTAATGCATCTAAACTCGCTTTATTACGCTTATTAGCAACGTCCCATAACTTAGCTATTTCAGTGTCATAGTGTGTGTATTTTGCTATCGCGTCTTGATTCACCGCTACTAAGCGTTGTTCTAACGTTGCGCCGGTCTGCACGGCACTATCATTAGCAACATTGAGCAATTTTTCGAGTTCATTAATACGTTCTGATGCACTGTTTAATGACTGCTGTTGCTGAACCAACGTTTGCTGCATACCAAACCCGACATAGCCTAATCCACTACACGCAGCCGTCAATAACACTAGGATTAATGTCGTCGTCCAACCGCCATTGTTGTTTCCGGCTGCAACAGAGTGTTCAGAATGCATTTTCTTGCCAGATTGATCGGCGTTAAGCGGTGCGGGGCTTCGATCTGCAGGCCCTAAATTGGGTACCTGTAGATCGTTATTATCATGACTCATCAGGACTTTTTGCCTTATTTAGAAACACTGCCCACAAATTACCAGCTTTAAACAAGCAACAAAAGTCCTGCCCTATAGATTGTCTGCTAATTCAATCCATTAAGTGCATCACGAGTATAGTTCTGTACGCCTGTGGAGGTAACACATACATTATCTTCAATACGAATACCTCCCCATGGTGTTAGTTCGTTCACTAATCCCCAGTTAATATGGCAAGCTAGGGGTGTCGACTTCAATTGATCCAGTAGTAACGGAATAAAATATAAACCTGGCTCAACAGTAACCACCATATTTTCTGTCAATGTACGCGTTAAACGTAAGAATGGATGTTGCTCCGGCGGTGCTTGCATGAGGCCTTTACTGTTTTGCTGCCAGCCACCAATATCATGCACCTGTATGCCGAGCAAATGCCCTAAGCCATGTGGGTAAAAAGCACGTGTAATCGATAGCCTCTCTACAGGAGAGAGAACCACTTCACGTTTAATGATTTCTGCATTAGACAATATAGAAAACAATTTTTGGTGCATATCTTCATGAAGAGTAAGAAAAGAGATACCCGGTTTAATTGTTTCAACCAAGGCTAATTGCGCTTGATCCATCGCGGCCAACAAAGCCTGAAAATCCTGATTACCTTGGCTTACCGTACGTGTAATATCCGCTACATATCCATGGCATACAGCGCCGGCATCCACCAGTAAAGTGTGGTGCTGCGAAGGGGCAATACGATCCTTATGCTGATAATGCAAAACAGCGGCATGCTCATTAAGACCAACAATATTACTGTAAGGCAATTCACGTTCAAGATGAGTCGTGGCACTCAGGTAGCCTTGATGCAGCTCAAACTCACTTAAACCTTCAAAAAACCCACGTCGAGTAAAGCGATGGCCTTTAATTGCAATGCGATTAGCTTCACGTATGCAGCGTTGCTCCCATGCCGTTTTTTCTGCACGCTGGTAATGCAAAGCATGCATCAACGACTCTGGATTATGCTTGATTTTTAATTGTGGAAGCTCAATATTATTTTCCGAGATCAATGCAATATCACCATTGACATTGATCTGCTTTAGCCGATTTGCTTGATCTGTATATAGATGGATATCAAATAGCTCACTCCAAAAATCAGTGGGCTCTGTCGCTGTCATATGCCAAAAATCATCAGGCGAGTAGATATATAAGCTTGGTTTACAGCCAGGTTTTATCAACACCCAGCATTCTGGGTGCTCTGTTAGAAATGGCATCCATTGTACAAAGTGTGGATTAGGCTTAAATGCCGGCGCATAGTCATCGAGAAAGTAATTTTTAGTACTTCCTGAGTGAATTAACATAGCATCCAATTGCTCTTGCTCAAACAAAGCAGCACAACGTTGCACAAGGATGGCTAGGTGATCTTTAAATAGAGCTTCCATAATTAAGTCTGCACCTCAATAAGTCCGTCAGTGTGTAGTTCTTCACGCATTTTTTCCCAAAAAGGATCAAGCGTTGCACGGTGGCTATCTTTCAGACGGTATAAACGAATTTGTAGCGGAATATTCCATTGTTCATCCCCCGCTAGCGAGAGGCTATTATAAGTAAGGCTTTCGCTCACCAAACGCTTTGGCAACCAACCCACACCAAACCCCTCTTTAATCATGGCCTTGACACTCACCGAGTGCATATTTTCATTGATAGTAACTAGATCTGGGGGTTGCGCTACTTTAAGCAATGAGTGATCAACCAGCGGCCTTAAGAATGAACTTGCGTGATAGCTAATATAGGGAAGAGGGTTACGAGGGCTCCCAGGAAGCTGATAGAGAGGCTGATTATCTTCCCCTAACGCAGTAACAGGAACTAGCTCTTCCTCGCACACCACCAAGTATTCAAACTCTGGGCCCTCAAGCTCTTGTATAAAATTAATCAGCGGATGCCAGTAACACAACACTAGGTCGCACTGCCCTTGTGTTAACGCGGCAACAAAGTCGCTGGCAGCCCAGGATGTTGAGTTCAGGTTTAGATCAATCGGAATACTGTGTCGCTCAGAAGCTGGCATTAACCAGTTCCGATAAAACAGCAAGTAGAGTGTTTGCGTGGTAGCAAAACGTAAACGACTTTCTACTTGCTTGCGAATTTCACGACATTGAGATTTTGTATCGCGAGCGATGCGCGACATGTTCTCTGCCCCAGAAAGAAAAACCTCTCCGGCAGGCGTTAAGCTTAACGGCAGAGTATTTCGGTCAATCAGCGTCACCCCCATCTCATCTTCAAGCAGTTTGATGCGACGACTCAGCGTAGGCTGAGTAACATTGCGCTCTTCTGCTGCTCGAGAGAAATGGCGAGTACCAGCCAAGGCGATGAAATCATCTAACCACCTTAACTCCATACGCTATATGCTCCGCACGTTATAAGCCCCATACAAGCCTCTAAAACTGACAAATTAGCGAGTCGCCAACCAGTCTTTGATTGGATTCAGAATAGACGCCCCAAGTTTTCGGGAGCGCTCTGGCGACCAACCATAAGCAGGATCCGGACGCTCATCATGATCCTTAAACGGCATTTCTAAGGTCATTGCGGGGCACTTAAAATGATCACCCACCCAAAACGAGCCTACCGTTAGGGTTTCAGGCCCAAACTTACCTGGCTCATACCCTCTTTCCAGCTGAAAGTCAGGATTAACACGACGAAGATCTTCTTCAAACTGCGCTTCTTCAGCCAAGATCTTATCAGTGACATCAGGTGCTCCCGCCTGTCCGGCAATAAAATTACACGGTAACGCTTCATCGCCATGGATATCAAGGAACAGATCAACCCCATTCGCCATCATCTGATCTCTGACATATAAAACTTCAGGGCTTTTTTCTAATGTCGGTGTTTGCCATTCGCGATTAAGGTTTGTACCTACAGCATTGGTTCGAAGATGCCCTCGGACTGAACCATCAGGGTTCATATTTGGCACGACCCAAAATATACAGCGCTCTAAAAGCAAACTTGCTAATGCGTCTTCTTCATCAAGAAGCCGCTCTAACATCCCTTCGACAAACCATTCAGCCATGGTTTCTCCCGGATGCTGGCGTGCCGTCACCCACACATTAATCTTGCGTGTAGTGTCAGCCTCATCAGAAGCAATACGTAAGAGGTTAATATCTCGGCCATCTAATGAGCTACCAACATCTTGAACTTCACATAACTCAGATTGTTGAGCACCAGCAACCAAGTCAAGGTGCTGCTCAAAGCTATATGGCGCAAAATAAGCGTAATAAATACTACCTTGCTCAGGCATGTGTTCAATAATCAACTCACCATTTTCATAGCATGACGGTACTCGAAACCACTCTTGCCGGTCATAAGAGGCAACAGCCTTATAATCATCCCAACCATCAGGGTAAGCCGCGTCTTTTGCATTAAGCAAACGCATACGCAATGCTTCACCTGCACCACCTTGAACTCGAAAATAGAACCACTGAAAAAAGTCTGAACCTTGATCTTTACGGATCTTTAACTGAATATTTTGTACCGAGGATGATTCAATAACCTCGATATTGCCCGCATCAAACTGGCTGCTAATTTTAAGCATGCTAGTACCTATATTTGAAGACCTATACAAAAAATCTATATAAATTTAGAACTCACTGCATCTAAGCTATAGGCCTAAACTATAGACCCAAGCTCTAGACCTAAGCTACCAACCTTAAACTACAGGCGATTCTCTTCCACACCGTGACAAGCAACTTGAGTACCATCATCGAGAAGAGTTAACACAGGAATTTCTTGCTTACAGCGCTCGTTAGCATGAGGGCAACGGCCATGGAACACGCAACCAGAAGGCAAGTTAACGGGTGTGGGGACTTCACCACTAAGCTTAATATAATCAGGCCTGTCGTCTTCTAAACGAGGAATTGCCGACATCAACGCTTGCGTATAAGGGTGGCGAGGGCTCGAAAACAGCTGCTTAGTTGGTGCCAATTCACACAAGGTGCCCAAATACATAACCGCTACACGTGTACCAAAGTGTTCAACAACAGAAAGGTCATGTGTAATAAACAGATACGTTAAATTACGCTGCTCTTGTGCATCCATCATCAGATTCAAGACTTGCGCCTGAATTGACACATCCAACGCTGAAATAGGCTCATCTGCCACGATGAACTCAGGATCAACCGCGAGTGCACGCGCAATACTAATACGCTGCCTCTGCCCACCAGAAAACTCATGTGAATAGCGCTCTCCCCAACTGGGATCAACACCTACCGACAACATAACTTCTGCTATTATGTCGTTAATTTCCGCCGATGCCATCGACGGATTATGAAAACGAATGGGTTCTTTCAACGTTTCCATAATGGTCATACGTGGGTTTAAAGATGCATAGGGATTCTGGAAGATCATCTGCATTTTTTTACGATAAGGCAGCATCTGCTTATCGCTCAAATTATCAATACGTTCGCCACGATAAGAGACTTGCCCCGCCGTTGGGGTTAGCAACCCCATCACCGTTCTAGCCACAGTTGATTTACCACAACCCGACTCACCTACCACGCACAGCGCTTCCCCTTTCATTACATCTAGAGAGACACCATTAATGGCGTGCACATACTCTTGATGACGCGTTAGCTTGCCACCTTTAAACTGCAGCTGATCTAGCAAATCGCCGGAGATAGAAAAACGTTTATACAAGTCTCTGACTTGTACCAATGAATTATTTTGTTCTGCCATCTTACACCTCTTTGATCAGCAATTTATCTTGCTTTGATTCAGCCACCATATGACAAGCAACCTGACAGTTACCCGACTCAGTGAAAGACGGCAGTTTCTGTTTACATACATCCATGACATATTCACAACGCGGGTTAAACGAACACCCCTTAGGAATACGCTGCAAAGGTGGCATAGTGCCTTTAATTTGATTCAGTTTCTGACCTGGAATTGCCATCTGAGGCAAGGCATTCATTAACCCTTGTGTATATGGGTGCTGGGCATCGTTAATGACTTCTTTAGTCGGGCCTTGCTCAATAATGCGCCCGGCATACATCACCAACATGCGCTGCGTCACCTGCGAGACAACGCCTAGGTCGTGGGTAATCAGAATCAATGCCACATTATTTTGCTCACAAAGATTGAGCATCAAATCCATGATCTCAGCTTGGATGGTTACATCCAGTGCCGTTGTTGGCTCATCAGCAATTATGATGTCGGGATCAAGTAACAGACCAATAGCAATAACAATACGCTGGCGCATACCGCCAGAGAGTTCATGCGGATATTGATCCAAACGTTTTTCGGGCGACGGAATCTGTACTTGCTGTAATTTTTTCAAGGAAATACGCTTGGCATCCGCCTTAGAAATCTTGCGATGCGCTAATAGACACTCCACCATCTGCACACCAATGGTCAGTACAGGGTTCAAGGTCATCATCGGATCTTGGAAAATCATCGATATACGATTACCGCGAATCGAGCGCAACTCGCCAGGCGCTAAGCTTGCCAGGTCATTCCCTTCAAAATGAACACTTCCTGATGAAATCTGGCCGGGGCGTGATAAGAGATTAATAATCGAGAAACCTAATACTGATTTACCCGCACCCGATTCGCCAACTACACCAAGGCGCTCACCGCGCTCCAGTGTAAAGCTGACATCACGCAATGCTTTAACCGCGCCACTGCGAAGGCCAAAGCACACTTCTAAGTTGTTAACTTCTAACAAAGGCATGCGTTACCCCTTATACAGTTTTGGGTTAAGAACATCGCGCATCCAGTCACCGAGCAAGTTCATCACCAGGACTAGCACAACAAGAACAACGCCAGGTATAACCGTTATCCACCATGCGCCAGAAAAAATATACTCAAAACCACTAGAAATTAGCGACCCAAGCGATGGTTGTGAAACCGGCATACCTAGCCCCAAAAAGGACAATGAGGCTTCAGATATAATGGCATTCGCGATCTGTACTGTAGAGATAACAAGAATGGGTGATAGCGTATTAGGTAAGATGTGACGGAACATGATTCTTAACCGCCCAAACCCCATCACTCTGGCTGCATCAACATACTCTTTCTTTTTTTCAGCCAACACTGAGGCACGAATAGTACGTGCATATTGTGGCCATTCAGCAATACCTATCACCAAAATCAACATAATCATGGCCAGCTGTTGATACAGCTCGGTACCAAAGGTTGCTTGAAATACAGCCAAGACAATAATAGCAACCATTAGCGTCGAGAAAGACAGCTGAATATCTGCTATACGCATCAAAAAACTATCTACTCGTCCACCGATATAACCCGCCGTTAAGCCAATGACGATACCTAATAGCGCCTGCAAAGCCACTGCACACAGCCCGATCACCAGAGACACGCGTGTACCATAGAGGATCGTCGACAGCATATCGCGTCCTTGTGCATCCGTGCCCAGTAGAAACCCTTCTTCACCCTCTTCCTGCCAGCTAGGTGGGATCTCAGAGTTCATAATATCAATTTGGGATGCATCGTAAGGATCAAACGGTGCGATAAACGAAGCTGATATAGCCAGCACTGCATATGTCAAAAAAATCAAAAAACTAAGTTGTGCGACACGATCAATTTTAAAGCTATGCCAAAAGTGCGATGCTTTAAAACGTTGTAAAGCCGTAGGGGGCTGTTCCATTTTTAGCGTAGGTTCAGACATTATTTTTTACCTGCCAGATTTACTGTCGGATTAACCAAACCATAGATCAAATCAACTAAGGTATTGGTAACAACAAAGATTGCACCCACCACAATCAGATAAGCCACAATCAACGGCGTATCGACGCGGTTAACCGCTTCAAGAAACAGAAAACCCATACCAGGCCATTGGAAAACGGTTTCCGTCAAAATGGTATAAGCCACCATGGTGCCTATCTGCACGCCGCCTACGGTAATCACGGGCAACATAGTATTTTTGAGTGCGTGTACAAAGTAGATGCGTCGAGGGGAAATACCCTTTGCCCAAGCAAACTTCACATACTCAGACTGCAGTACCTCCATCATTTCAGCTCGAATCAGTCGAATAAACAGCGGCAACATAATGGATGCTAATGTAAAGCTAGGTAATATCAGGTGCTTTAAACCATCTGCCGATAGCAAACCAGTCTCCCAGAAACCCATAACATTAGAGGTTTCTCCACGTCCGTAGGAAGGCAGCCAGTTCAACTCAATTGCAAACAGATAAATAAGCCCTATCGCCGTCAAAAACACGGGGATGGATATTCCGACGATACTTAACCCCATCACGGTTTTTGAAAACCAACTCTGAGGATTAATCGCGGAGTACACACCTATAGGCACTGAAAAAAGAATGATAATAATAGTAGCGCCAAACACCAGTTCCAAGGTTGCTGGCAATTTTTTCATGATAACTTCAAAAGCAGGTTTCTTGAAAAAGTAGGAGTTACCAAGATCACCGTGCACTGCTTTTTTGGCAAAGCGCACATATTGCACAAGAAACGGATCATTTAACCCCATCTCTTCACGTAATGCCTGACGCTCCTCTTCTGACACTGCTTGCCCTACTAGCTCCCTTAGAGGATCACCTAAGTTATCCTGAATAGAGAAACTAATAAGGCTAATGACAAACATCACTACAACCGCTTGAAAAAATCGTTTTACAAAAAACGCAATCATGATTATCAGCCTTAGGGTTTGGCGATGTAATTCACAAAGCCAGGGGTTATCTGCTTTTTATTCTAGGTGGGGAGCAATACTCCCCAAAGGCTATGTGTAATACCTGAATACATAATGACGTACTCAGGTATTACAAAACGCGGGGCTTAACTCAAAGAGGACTACTCCTTGATAATAAGGTCGCCGATATACGGGAAGTTCATACCGTTAACAATCGGTGAAATTTCAACACCTTTGCGTGCTCCCCAGCTTAGGTTCTGCCAATGAAGTGGAACAAACCCAGCATCGTCATACACAGCTTTTTCCATCGCTTGCATAATGCTGGCACGCTTTTCAGGATCAGTCGTGGCATTTGCTTCGATCATCATGGCATCAACCGTAGGATTACAGTAGTTACCACTGTTGTATTGCCCTGCACCAGTATCTTTATTGGCGCATGCTGACAAAAATTCAAAGAAGTTGTTGGTATCTTCAGTATCTGAATGCCAACCAATCATCATCATATCAGCTGCACGTTCATCAAATGCAGGCCAGTACTGCGCTTTTGGCATGGTTTTCAAATCAACTTTGATGTTGATTTTTGCTAACATAGACACAACGGCTTGAGCAATTTTTTCATCATTCACATAACGGTTATTAGGCGCCATCATTGTGACGGTGAAACCTTCGCTGTATCCAGCTTCTTTCATTAACTCTTTCGCTTTTTTCAGATCATAACGTGGCGTTAATGCTGGGTTATGGCCTAAATAGCCTTTTGGCGAGAACTGAGCACCAGGCGTCGCAAAGCCTTTCATGATTTTCTTAACGATACCTTCTTGGTTTATCGCATAGTTAATCGCTGTACGTACGCGCGCATCTTTAAAGGCTTCATTACGTTCCTGGTTCATCTGGAATGTAATAATGCGAGTACCACTCATCGTTACCAATTCAACATTATCACTGCTTTTAATACGCTTATGATCTGTTGGTGGAACCGGAGCAATAAAGTCCACATCACCGGCCAACAACGCCGCTACACGAGTCGGTGCTTCTTTGATCGGTGTGAATACGATTTTATCAACGTTACCAGGAGAATTTTTATCCCAATAGTCAGCGTTACGAGCAAATTCAACTTTAACGCCCTGTTCACGATAAGAAACAGTGTAAGGTCCCGTGCCAGAAATGGTACGTGATGCAAAAGAGTCACCATGCTTTACGAGCATGTCTTTTGGCTTACCGTTAGCGTCATCCCCTGAAAAGAAAGCACTATCCATCGGAAAAAGGTAAGTCATGTTATTAAGGATCAGAGGAAACGGCTCAGCCGTGACTAAATCAAACGTGTGATCATCGATAACATTTAATGCTTTGAACGGAGCAAACACACCTTTAAAGTCGGGCGAGTCCTGCAAGCGTTTAAAGGTAAAAGCGACATCTTTTGTAGAGAGCTCATTACCACTATGGAACTTTACGCCTTTACGTAAATGAAAACGCATAGTGTTATCGTCAATACGTTCCCACTTTTCAGCTAAACGGGGCTCAAAACCTAAATTCCTATCCCAACGTACTAGTGGGTCATAGGTCATATGAGATAACTGCAATGTACCGCCGGAAAGCTGCTCATATGGATCAAGAGAAACAGGGTCGGCATCATAAGCCATTCGTAAGGTAGCAGCTTGTGCACTGGCTATATTTAACGCAAGTGCTGCACCTGCGAATAGCAAAGCGGTCTTTTTCATCTCGGTATCCCTTTTTAATTTTTTTGTTAGGGTATTTTGTAGTCATGAGGACTAAAACCAGACTACCGGAACGCTGCCAACATACCAATCGAGATTACGAGTGAGCCTATACAGAAACTAAATAACAAAATAAGTGCTTATTTTACAATGGGATAAAAACAAAAAACCCGACCAAAGGTCGGGTTCTTTTAAAAGCTATGAGCTAAATGAATTACATCATTCCGCCCATTCCGCCCATTCCACCCATGCCGCCCATATCAGGCATACCAGCAGCAGCGCCAGCTTCCTGAGGCTTATCAGCAACCATGGCTTCAGTTGTGATCATTAGACCCGCAACAGAAGAAGCTGCCTGCAAAGCAGAACGTGTAACTTTAGCTGGATCAAGGATACCCATTTCAAGCATATCGCCGTAAGTATCGTTACCCGCGTTATAACCGAAAGAACCTTTACCTTCACGTACTTTAGAAACAACAACTGAACCTTCACCGCCAGCATTGCTAACGATTTGGCGCAAAGGAGCTTCCATTGCACGACAAGCCAACTGAATACCGATAGTCTGGTCGTGGTTCTCACCTTCCATACCTTCGATAGCCTGTAGAGCACGAACCAAAGCAACACCACCGCCAGGAACAACGCCTTCCTCTACAGCTGCACGTGTTGCATTCAATGCATCTTCAACACGCGCTTTTTTCTCTTTCATTTCAACTTCAGTTGCTGCGCCTACTTTAATAACCGCAACACCGCCAGCTAGCTTAGCAACACGCTCTTGCAGCTTTTCACGGTCGTAATCTGAAGAAGTATCTTCGATCTGAGCACGAATCTGGTTAACACGTGCTTCGATAGCGTCAGCATTACCTGCACCATCAACAACAATCGTATTTTCTTTAGTAACAGTAACGCGCTTAGCCTGACCCAAGTGCTCTAGAGTCGCTGTTTCCAGGCTCAGACCTACTTCTTCAGAAATAACAGTACCGCCAGTCAATACAGCGATATCTTCAAGCATTGCTTTACGACGATCACCAAAACCAGGTGCTTTAACAGCAGCTACTTTAACGATTCCGCGCATGTTGTTAACAACCAAAGTTGCTAACGCTTCGCCTTCAACATCTTCTGAAACGATCAACAATGGACGTGAAGACTTAGCTACTTGCTCTAAAGTTGGAAGCAGATCACGAATGCTAGAGATTTTCTTATCAACCAATAGGATATAAGGCTGTTCTAGTTCAACAGTCATGCTTTCTTGGTTATTAATGAAGTAAGGAGACAGGTAACCACGGTCAAACTGCATACCTTCAACAACATTTAGCTCATTGTCTAATCCAGTGCCTTCTTCAACAGTAATAACGCCTTCTTTGCCTACTTTTTCCATTGCTTCAGCAATTAGCTGACCAACAACTTCATCAGAGTTTGCAGAGATAGTACCTACTTGAGCAATCGCTTTAGTATCAGCGCAAGGAACAGCCATTTCTTTAAGCTGTGCAACAACGGCTGCTGAAGCTTTATCAATACCGCGTTTCAGATCCATTGGGTTCATACCCGCAGCAACTGATTTTAGACCTTCACATACGATAGCCTGAGCCAGTACAGTTGCAGTCGTTGTTCCGTCACCCGCTACGTCGTTAGCTTGTGAAGCAACTTCTTTAACCATCTGTGCGCCCATGTTCTCGAACTTATCTTCTAGTTCGATCTCTTTAGCTACAGATACACCATCTTTAGTGACAGTAGGTGCGCCAAACGCTTTATCCAATACAACATTACGACCTTTAGGGCCTAGTGTTGTTTTAACAGCGTTAGCTAGAACATTTACACCTTCCAGCATTCGCTGGCGAGCATCATTACCAAAACGTACGTCTTTAGCAGCCATTGTTTCTAAATCCTGTTTCTTATTAATTCGTTAATAATAAAATGACGATAGCAGTAAAAGTGTTGGAATTAGTTTTCCAAAACACCGTAAATTTCGCTTTCGTTCATAATCAACAATTCTTCACCGTCGATCTTAACCATGTTAGAGCCTGCATACTGTCCAAATAGGATCTTGTCACCTACTTTGACTGACAATGGCTGTACTTCACCATTCTTAAGCACGCGACCCTCACCCACAGCAAGAACTTCACCTTCATTCGGCTTTTCTGCAGCCGAACCTGGTAGCAAGATACCGCCTGCTGTTGTTTTTTCTTCTTCACTGCGACGAACTACTACACGATCGTGAAGCGGACGAATTTTCATCTAATTTCTCTCCTGATGGTTTAATCAAAACGCGATAAGGCTATTGATAAGTCAAAGACCGTAACCATCTGGTTACCGGTTGTTATCTTAAGTGGGGGCACACGGGTGCATTTCAACACCCGCTAGGAATATTTTTAGATATATTTACAGATTAATCATCACGACGAAACTCACCATCGATGATATCACCCTGGCGAGGCGGCTTTGAAGGATCTTTAAAGGAAGGTTTGTGATCAAACTTAGACTCATCAAATGTATCGTTTTGGCCAAACGGCTGTTGCTTTGACATAGACACAACCTTAAAGCGTTTCATCAAACCTTTAACAAATGCTTGTCGTGTAAAAGGTATTAAACAGCAAAAGCCTATAAAATCAGTCACAAAGCCTGGTGTTATCAATAATGCTCCACCGACAGCAAGCACTAACCCTTCAACCATTTCCTGTGCTGGCATTTCACCAGAGCTAATCCGTTGCTGTGCGCGGGCCAAGGTAGATATGCCTTGATATCTCAGCATATTTACACCGATAAAAGCCGATAATAAAACTAAACCTACTGTGTACCAGGTACCAATAGTTTGCCCGACATTAATGAGAACTGTGATTTCAACAATGGGTATCAAAATAAAAAGCAAAAACAGAACTGGCATAGTAAGAACCTATATAATTTCGTTTATCAGACCAGATGATAGAAAAATTTTCAATAATTAGACCATAGTCTAAGAATATTGTTTTTCGTAGAAAAGGACTTATTAAATATTTTTTTTAAAAACTTAATAATCAAACACTTATAGAGTATCAGCTGTCTTAAAAATGTCACACTAAATACATACATTCCCGTATCAAAGACAAATTGCTGATAGACTTTTTAGAAACCACCCTCTATGTTTGTTGCACTGCAATATTTTGCGGTGCACAATAACAAATTAAGATAAGTAGCAATCATAGAACAGGGCACCCTACGATGGAATTGAAAGATAAAGTTATCGTTATTACTGGTGGCGGCCGCGGACTAGGTCGTTCAATGGCTTTAGAACTAGCAGGACACGGTGCTAAATTAGCACTGGCTGACCTGAACGCAGAAGACTTGGATGTTACTGTTGGTCTTTGCATGGAAAAAGGCGTTGAAGCTCGCGGATACATCGCTAACGTTGCTGACGAAGCAAGCGTTGAAAAGCTTTTCGATGACGTCGTAGCTGACTTCGGTACACTGCACGGGTTAGTAAATAATGCAGGTATCACACGTGATGGTCTGTTCATTAAAGTAAAAGATGGCAAAGTCGTTAAGAAAATGTCTATGGACCAATGGAACTTGGTTATGGATGTAAACCTAACAGGTACTTTCCTTTGTGGTCGTGAAGCGGCTATTAAAATGATCGAAACAGGCTCACAAGGATGTATCGTTAACATCTCTTCTGTTTCACGTTCAGGCAACATGGGCCAGACTAACTACACTGCTACAAAAGCAGGCGTTCAGGCTATGGCAGTAACATGGGCTAAAGAGCTAGCGCGTTACGGTGTACGTGCAGCATCTATTGCTCCAGGTTACATCGGTACTGAGATGGTACTTAGCATGAAGCCAGAAGCGCTAGAAAAAATTGCTGCAGGTATCCCTGCAAAACGTCTGGGAACACCAGAAGAAATTGCAAAAACAGTGACATTCATTCTTGAGAATGACTATGTTAACGGTCGTTGCATTGAAGTAGATGGTGCACTGCGCATCTAATGCCAGCCACTGTTTAAAAAAGCCGACTTCATGTCGGCTTTTTTGATGGCGTTTACATATTCCCCCAAGCCGGACACAATAGCGCGCATCGATTACCAAGGTTTTATCCATGTCATCAGTAGATTCGCTATCCAATAGCTGGCTAGACTCACTAAAAATTTATCTTCACCCGCGTGCTATTGCGTTATTGTTTCTTGGTTTTTCTTCAGGGCTACCAATATTACTGGTTTTTGGAACACTATCTTTCTGGTTACGAGAAGCAGGGGTCGAGCGCAGTGTTATAACTTACTTCTCTTGGGTTGGGCTTGCTTATGGATTTAAATGGCTCTGGGCTCCCCTTATTGACCGACTATCCCTACCCTTTCTTTCTCGCTGGTTAGGCAGACGTAGAAGCTGGCTATTGCTTTCACAATGCTTATTAATTGCTAGCTTGTCAGGGTTGGCATTCTCTGACCCATTACTGCACTTGGAATACATGGCATTACTGGCTGTTGCGGTCGCCTTTAGTTCAGCTACTCAGGATATCGTCATTGATGCATACCGCATTGAATCAGCCGGTGAGCGTTTGCAAGCAGCAATGGCAGCGACCTATATGGCAGGTTACCGGTTAGCGATGATCGTTGCTGGTGCCGGTGTCTTAGCACTAGCAGCATGGATTGAGATAGATCCTATGGTCTACTCTCAACATTCTTGGCAAGTAGCCTACCTTTGCATGGCAGCACTCATGGGAACAGGGCTAATAACCACTCTAGTGATTGCTGAGCCTCCTGCGGTTGAAATGGACCAAGAAACACTACAACAGCAACGAGATATCACGGAGAAAGCGGAGCAAATGGCACATTTACCTGTGTGGTTATCACGCTTTTTAGGGTGGAGTTATATTGCCATACTTTGCCCATTTTCAGACTTTATTAAACGCTACGGAAAACAAGCCATTATCATTTTAGCCCTCATCGGAACTTACCGTATTTCAGACGTCATTCTTGGAATTATTGCCAATGTATTCTATGTAGACATGGGATTCAGCAAGCAAGAAGTCGCTAAGATCATTAAGATTTATGGCGTTATTATGACCATTATTGGGGCTGGCTTAGGCGGGATTTTAGTCAGCCGCTTTGGCGTAATGAAGATTCTTTTCACTGGGGCTTTACTGGCAGCTGGCACTAACCTTCTGTTTGCTTGGTTAGCCACGTTAGGCCACGACACTGCCATGCTTACCGTCGTCATCTCCTTAGATAATCTCAGCGGAGGCATTGCAACAGCCGCCTTTGTTGCTTACCTATCAAGCCTTACTAATATTCAATACTCTGCTACTCAATATGCACTCTTTAGTTCTGTCATGCTGCTTTTCCCTAAATTTTTAGGTGGTTTTTCAGGTGGTATTGTCGATAGTTTTAATTACACGTGGTTTTTCACAGGAACGGCCATACTTGGGCTTCCTGTATTAATCTTGGTATGGATGGCTGCACGTATTACCCCTATTCAAACCAAACTGTGATGAGCCAAGCACTTCAATCACAATAAACACGAATGATAATGATTACTATTTACAAGCAAGAATAATTACCCTATTCTTTCTCCATACCACACGGAGGATAAATCATGACCTATCAAATAAACGCTTGGTTGGAACGAGCCGATCCATATATCAAAGTTATCCATAAAGCTCGTAAGATACCGGTCATTCAATGGAATGGTGATCAAGTAAAAGAGATGATAGCCACTGGATCTCTTTGCCCTTCTGACTTCTCTGATTCGAGAACGAATGAACAGGAACTTATTAAAGAACTCTTTCTTTTATCGTTCTTAGTTGAAGACAGCCCAATATGAATTTTTTATGACATTGTTGACTTCATGTCACTTAAACGGGATTATGCATCACAACGTATATACATAAGATGTACTTTTAATATGCATACAAGCACGCTTTTCTGATGTATTTTTCTCACATTACCTACTGAGGTCCTAGGAGATGGGTACAAAAAAGAAACCAAAAAATAGCCAGCTTGTGATTCGTATCAATGAAGAGGAACGTAATGATTTTGTATCATTATGTGATGAACTGGATACGAGTGCAGCCAGAGAGTTACGCCGGTTTATACGTAGTTTTATTGCAGAGCAAGGACAAGAGCCTAAAAATTAAGGCTGTTTAACCAGCAACGCAATATTTATGGAATATTAAATGGAGAAGTTCAAATGTCTAAAGTAACGACAAAAGAAGTAAAAAGCGAAATCAAAACACGTACAGCTAAAATCGAAAAGCAAGAAGGTAAAATCAAGAAGCTGAAAAAGCAGCTTAAAAAAAGCAAGTAATACTGCTTTTAGCGACTGCTCAAGGGGCGGCTTGTTCGAATGCCGACCCCTTGTGTACTTACCCACTAGATAGACGGGCAATATCTACTTAGTATTAATCTCGGAAATTATTGTATTGCAACGGCATCTCAATATCTGAGTCCTTCAATAATGCCATCGCTTGCTGAAGGTCGTCACGCTTCTTCCCCGTCACTCGTACTTTCTCTCCCTGAATCTGTGTTTGTACTTTTAACTTAGCATCTTTTATTACTTTAATGATTTTCTTCGCTACTGGCTGATCAAGCCCTTGTTTTACCACTAACTCTTGGCGTGCTTTAACACCTGATCTATCAGGATCTTTTTCTTCCAGACATTTAGTATCAATGCCACGAGCTACCAATTTAGAGCGCAACATGTCCAACATTTGTTGGAGCTGAAAATCAACCTCCGCTTCCATGTTCACACTATCACCATTTAACGCGAAACTTGCGGCAACACCTTTAAAATCAAAACGCGTCTGTAGCTCTCTACTAGCCTGATCCACCGCATTGGTGAGTTCATGTTTGTCCAGCTCAGAAACAATATCGAATGATGGCATACTCGTTTTCCTCAATGACTTTTATTACAGTATTAGCTGCGTTATTTTAACCAAGCACGCGAGGCTTTTCATCTTATGCATCAAGTTGAAAAGCAACTTTCGTTTTTATGATGCGTTACTCTATGGATATTTATGCATTGGCATATTCTAGGCGCTGGCGCCATCGGCTGTACGTGGGCAGCACAGCTTTGTAAATCAAACCACGATGTTACTTTAATTCTACGCACTAAAGAACGCCTCCAGCAATTAAGTAAAAGCCAAGGCATTATTTATCAAGCTACTAATGGTGAAGCCTGCACATATAATGTTGGTGCTGAGCTGACAAAAAGCAAAGCACCCATCAAAAATTTGTTGATCTGCACCAAAGCCTATTCAACCATCAGTGCATTACAGTCAGTCGCAGATAGACTAAGTAGTGATGCTAATGTGGTCTTACTGCAAAACGGTTTAGGGCCTCAACAAGAAGCCGTTAAACTCTTTTCTGAGCTATCCATCTGGGCAGCCACCACAACCGACGGCGCCTACCTTAATGCTCCTTATCATGTGATTCGAGCTGGACATGGAGAGACGCTCATAGGCGCTATATCCAACAAAGCACAACAGTCTTTGGATAATATAATTCCCGCTCCTTGTGGTGATTTAAAAATTTATATGAGCGCAGACATAACCCACAAACTATGGTGCAAGGTTGCTATTAATGCAGCAATTAACCCACTGACTGCATTAAATAATTGTAAAAATGGAATGCTCGTATCAAATGCAGTGCTTTCGATGAAAATGCAGAACATATGTGAAGAGGTTGAAAAAATCGCTACCGCCTGTGGACAGAACTTATTTGATAAACCTTTATATGAAATGGCTAAATCAATAGCGAGCACAACTGCAGAAAACTACTCTTCGATGTTGCAAGATATTAAACAAAACAGACCAACAGAGATTGAAGAAATTACCGGATTTTTATGTCAACAAGCAGATAAATTTGGATGCCATGCGCCTGAAAACCGTATGTTGTTACAACAAATCAAACAACTCTCATCGGCAATTCCACTAACTTAGCGGCGAACAATCAAAAGCCTGCGCGACCCAACCTAAACCTTCAGTTCCAGAAACAAAAAAGACTCAGCGTAAACGCTGAGCCTTTTTAACTTACTCGTTGATATTTACACTATTTGATGCTCATCAGCAGTGCCTAAGATAGCCATATCTGGGATATCCAGGGCGTCAAATGCATTCGATACAGCACCATCATAAGCAAACTCATTCTGATCCATTCCAAGATCCAACGAGCTTAGGCTAGTCTGACTTGTAACAGCTGACTCAAGGCTTTCTACATTGCTCAAATCAATGCCATCGCCTTTAGCAAAGTACACATCAACCAGATCAACTTTCGAGCCATCAGCCTGTTCAGCCGTAGACCAATCTAGTAAGCGGTTACCGTTTTGCTCTGTTTCAGCGCCTTCAGTGCGTGTTTCAAATTGCACATCCAATTCCGCCAAACCGGCATCAGTCAGTGAGCTTAATTCACCCACATCAGTAATACCGTTCTCGTTTGCATCCTGCCAAACTTGTAGTTGAGCGAATGCATCATCAGAAAGATCAATAACACCATCACCATTAGTATCAAATGCCGCTAACTTACGGAATCCGTCACCGGTATTATCGCCACCAAACATCTCACTACGGTTATCAATTACACCGTTACCGTTTACATCGTGAACAATGAAAGCATCCGAACCAGAAATCCAACCCGTGCTATCAGCTGACCCATCGTTATTCATATCGAAACGAGTACCAGCGTCAACACTTAGTGTTTGCACGCCGTTACCATCCAAATCAACAACGATAGGGCAATAATAAGCACCAACATCCCAGTTGTTATCCTGTTCACCTTCATCCAACCAGATCCAAGACGTGTAACCACTGTTATTCACATCAGAATCTGAACTATCGCTTGCCCAATCCTTACCGGTAAACTCATAGCCATATGGCAATGTGCTCTTATCAGCGCGGATATAATAGTAACCTTCGTCTAGGTTATTGAATGAGTAATCACCATTAGAGTCGGTATAAGTTTTAGCAGCCCAAACTGTTGTGCTTCCAGTCCACTTATAAAGATCTAAACGAACATTGTTTATACCGCTTTCAGAAGAGTCTTGATAACCATCTTGATCTCTATCATGCCAAACACGATCACCCAAAGAAGCTTTCTGTGCGCCTTCGCCGTTTACGACCACTTTATACGTTGATTGGTTCTCACCGCCGTTGCCGTCACTTACTACATATGTGAAAGAAGTCGCCGCTGTTTCGCCTGTATTCAGAGCATCAAACTCGCCGTTTGTGTCAAACTCAACCGTACCATCAGCATAGATATAGAGTAGCCCTCCGTTGTCACCAACAGCCACATCCCAATCATCACCACCGTTTGTTAAGTCTTCACCTTCCAACGATTTCACAAAGACAGAATCACCGTCAGCATCCGAAGCATTGGTAAGCGCGTTAGTAGCCAGTGTCTGGCGACCATCGCTTTCAGAAACAGTAACGCATTCGTCACCATCTACAGGCGCTTCATTTGTAGGCACAGGAGTTGTATCACAATTCTTCAGTACGATACTGTCGATACGTGCATATTCACAACCTTCGAACCAGCCCACTACTTTAATGACATCCCCTTTATTTAGTTGAAGGTCATCGATTGTCACTGAAGCAAAGCCGTTGGTATGATCGCCAACCTGTTGATCAAGATTAATAGTTTTAACAGTTGTGCCATTAACCTTAATTTTCAACATGCCATAACCATCATTCTCGTCAATATAGTTCAACGTGAAATCATAGTTACCACTTGGACCATCGAAGGTAGTTTTCACATAGCCATCGTAGTCAGTCAATTTAACAACGGCCCCACCAGATGCATCACTGTTGGACTCAATCCGGTAGTCACAACGCTGCATATCTTCAGCTTCGATGACGATAGGAGCGCAATCACCACTTTCACAAACAGATTCTTTAACCTGTACGTTCAAATGCTGAATTTTAAAGTAGTCATTAGAGCTAGTAGTTTTAGCTGCAATAATCAGTACATTACCCGCAAGCTCGTCAGCGTTAAGATCAGCTAAGCGTGTGCTGCTGCTACCGTTACTTACTTCACTAAAGCCCATATCGGCAAGAACAGAGTCGCTTAGTGTTAAGTGGTTATCAAATGCACCATCAACTGTGCCAACCCAAACACTCATATCGCTATCGTTAACAACATAGCCCAAGAAAGCACTATCGATAGTTACCGTATCACTGAACTCGAACAGCACGTAATCATCAGCACCATTATTATCAACGGTATGACTGCTACCAGAGCCACTTTCGCCACGGTTAGTAACACCCAGCCCACCTGAGAAAGTTCCTAGATATGCTGTATCCCACTGACCAGATGAATCGTTCCTGCTGAAAGCACTCGCATTAACAGTTACGCCATTTTCTGTGTAGCTACGGATGTTGCCGTAAGTACCAGAACCCGAAGAGCTGCCATTAAAGTTAAACGAAACATCCGTAGTCGTATACTCAACAAGACCGGCATCTACTGTTAGGTTATTGTCACCTGCTGCTAATACGTACTGGCCCGTCATGCCATTAGCATCCGCGTCTGAATCGACATCATCTGCGGCGGCGTCTTGATGCGTGAAGATGTAGCCATTTGGTGCTGCAAAAGACACGCTATAAGTACCAGGAACCAAATCAGTAAACAGATACTCTCCGGCGGCATCAGTAGAAGTCGTTCCTACTGTAGCGCCTGATGCATCCAACAAGTTAACAGTAACACCTGCTAAGCCTGCTTCATCTGCATCTTGGATACCATCACAGTCTTTATCGAGCCATACTTTATCGCCCAAAGAAGCATTCTGTACTTCTGCTACTAGACCCGCATCCCAGCTCAGGTCGTTCTCGCCTGAGGTCAGTGTCGTCGTTACGGTACGGCCTGTCGCTGTGTTGGCATCAGAGTCAGAGGCATCGTTGCCTTGATCCTGCTGTGTGAAGTTATAGCCATTCGGTGCTACGAACTCAACGCTGTAGTCGCCCGGTGTTAGGTTATCAAACAGGTAGTAGCCGGCGTTGCCTGCATTATCCGCTGTAACCGTTGTGGCGATAACGTTGCCGTTACCATCCAACAGATTAACCGTGACACCGTTAAGGCCTGTGCCTGCTTCGTCTTGCTGGCCGTCACCGTTGGTATCAACCCATACGTAGTCGCCCAAGCTCGCGGTCTGGTAAAGACCCGCATCAACCGTGGTGTCGTTCTCGCCGGATTCTAGGTTGTAGCAACCCGTCAGACCGTTGCTGTCTGCATCCGAGTCAGCGCTGTCATCAACAGTCGCATCCTGTGTGCTGAAGATGTAACCGTCAGCGGCTACGAATTCAACTTTGTAGTCACCCGGGTTTAGGCCTGTGAAGTCGTAGTTACCATTCGCATCCGTCGTGGTGGTACCGACCAATGCGCCGGTGCTGCCATCGGGGTTGCACGTGTAGAGGTTAACGGTCAGGTTCTCAATGCCGGTCTCGCCTGCATCTTGAATGCCGTTTGCATTGCTGTCTTCAAAGACTTTATCGCCAATGCTGGCTAGCGCTACGAGGCCAGCATCAACACTTTGATTTGATTCACCTTCCGCCAAGGTAATTGTTGCAGTCATACCGGTAACAGTATTGGCATCACTATCAGAATTATCTTGAGAATTTGCAGCGGCATCGGCAGCTGTTAGTACCATATTTGCAGGTGTTATAAATTTAACCGAGTAGTCACCTGCGTTAAGACCTGTAAATTGGTAATAGCCCGTTTCAACTTCTGCGGTGCTGTAATCGTCACCCGTAACAGTACTTGAAATAAGAGTGCCGGCAGCATCGTAAAGCTCAACAACAACGCCATCAACACCCAGCTCACTAGCATCCTGAATACCATCTAAATCTTCATCCAACCAAACATAATCGCCTAACTTTGCAGACTGTAATTGAATGATAAGTGGTTGCTGTATTCCATCCGGATCAACAACCATAGAAAAGAAAGTATCAGAAGGGACAACATTAATGCCGCTATCTACTGCTGACTGAGATTGAGCAACAAGAAAAGCTACATCGCTTTGCTCAACTACTTGACGACCATTATCGGACAACACACCTGGGTTAATACCGACATTATATTCGGCAGGAGTAAACCCCATAACTTCCCAGATTGCTGCTTGCATTTCACCATAGTTAAATTGGCCAGCATATTTCGAATCTGAGGTGAAGTTCTGCGATAATAGCCAGTTTATTTGCGCTATCTGAGTATCAGTTATGCTACTAGTAACATCTGCAGCTAGATAATTATTTACATCTTGTCCATCGCTAGCATCACCTTGATATTCAGTAGGTGAAAAAGCAATAGGCAGCTCAGGATGCAAGCAATAACCGTCATAAGTCCCATTAGCTAAATTTGGGTTCGTGCTATCTGTAATAATCACATCCCAGAAACTGGGAGCTCCCAAATCCGGCTGATCACCAAAACCAGTCCCTGCTTCATTTACAGCTGAAGAGGTTACTCTGATTGTCATAGTAGACATAACAAAATTCCTTATCTTTAAAGTTTTAGCAAGTCCGATTGGTGTTAGCGCTAATTGAGTACTATTGCTTCACAAGCCAGTCGCATGCTCTCTGGTGCAGACATCGCCATACCAGAGCTAAATAATAAAGCGAGGCCAAAAGGCCCCGCTTTGTGGTGTACTTTATTTTTTCAAGCGACGAGCAATAACCATTGCTGCTACACCAGCACCTAACAAAGGCAACATGCCTGGCTCAGGAACCTGATTAAAAACAGGAGCAGCAATGACAGAAACAGAAGTAAGCATTAGAGCAGAACCAGCGATCAATTTTTTCATGTTAAAACACCTTTATTAAGTTGAGTATTTATCACCTACAGTCAAACGGCTGCAAGGTTTGTATCCAAGGTTCAATTTGGTATGAACTTGGCTCCTGAAAGTGAACCACCACAAACAAGAATTAAACTATGCTGACTAAAGCAAATTTTATACCAAACAATATAACCAACCTTAACACAACATAAATATGCATTATTAACACAATATTAATCTTTAAAAACAATAAGTTAATAAAAAAACGAACGTTTTATTGAAAAGTTTCTTCAAACAAAAAATAAAAGGTATTCATTGCTTTATCGCAAAAACCACAGATGTAAAAAAACCTGACAGAACAGTCAAGCATTCTCAAGGAAGGCCAAATCAGAATAATGTTTAAAACATATGTTTTATTTATAGGCCTGATTCAGGATGAATATTCAGGCCCTTTTAACGAAGGGAAAGCAGCCTACTCTTCTATAAATGAGCGCGCCACCGTGTCTACAAGAGGATCAGATAAGTACTGAAATAAAGTTCGTTCGCCGGTTTGCACAAAAACCTCGGCAGGCATTCCAGCAATGAGCTTCAAGTCATTACCTATTAAATGCTGCAAGCCTTCATCCGTTAACTCAATAATGGCAAGATAATAAGGCGCCTGAGTCGAATCATTTGGATCTAAAATACTATCCGCTGAAATATTAATTAACTTCCCATCAATTCGCGGCGTCTCCCTCATCTTGAAAGCTGAGAAGCGAACATCGACAACTTGCCCAATAGACAATCTATCAATATCGACCGGAGAAACTCTAGCTTCTATTATCAGCCTAACCCCTTCAGGCACAATATCCATAAGCTTTTCACCTTCGCCAATGACACCACCTACCGTGTGAACAGCGAGCTCTAAAACAGTCCCTGTTTGAGGAGAACGTATTTGCGTACGCGACAACGTATCCTCTAAGGCTTGGCGCTGCTCAATCAGCTGAAATAGACGCTCTTGCACTTCATCAACCTCTGAAGCAACTTCTCTTTGCAATTCTTTTTGTAACTGTAGAGCCTGCAGCTTAGAAGCCACCACTTCAGATTTTGTTGAGGCAATACTTGCAAGCAATTCACCTAGCTCACCACGGCTTTGCGCCACTTCGCGATAAATTTCACGCTCCCTACCTTTTTCAGCAAAGCCTTTCTTCTCTAATGACTTTAAATCTTTCAACTGGTTTGAATAAGAGTACACCAAACGTTGACGGCTTTTTTTCTGGGCTTCAAGACCTGTTAGCTGCGACTCTAGCTGCTCAGCCTGCTGAGCATACAGCGCGAGTTCATTTTCATAGGACTCTTTACGTACGTTGAAAATTTGCCGCTGCACCTCTACCGCTTCTTGAGCACGACGATCGTCTTGAAGATCCATCAAATCTTGAGGAAATATAACTTCACTCAACTGATCACGCTGAGCAATCAAGCGAGCTTCACGCGCACGCGAAAGAATGTACTGCCCTTGAACCACCTCTAACTGAGCCTTTGCCTGAGTATCATCAAGCACCATCAAGACCTGCCCCTTCTCAACATAATCTCCATCACGCACCAAGACAGACTTAACAATACCGCCTTGCAAATGCTGAACTATCTTCTTGTTATTCTCTACCCGGACTTTTCCTTGTGCATGCGCCGCACTGGCAATTGGCGCAACAGAAGCCCATGTACCCATACCAACAAACACGACTGCAATGATAAGGAATCCAATGAAAAGAAAGCGGCTATCATCAACAGCTTTTTCTAAATACTGTGTTGTTGCTTCTGTTTGTTTTACATCATTCATAATTAATTCTCGAGTGCAGCATTTTCAGAAACAGGCTTAGCCAAAACTTTAGCTGCAGGCTGAGGCGTACTGAGCTTTTCCATAACAACAGCAGCATTATCAAACGCAACCAAGCTACCGCTTGAAAGCACCATCACCTTATCCACCAGCTGTAATAAGTTATTACGATGCGTCACCACAACTAATGTTGAACCAATAGCTTTAAGACTACGAACAGCATTTGCCAAGGCCAAATCACCTTCGGTATCAAGGTTCGAGTTAGGTTCATCCAACACAACTAATTTTGGCTCTCCATACAATGCCCTCGCTAATGCGATACGTTGACGCTGCCCTGCCGATAATAAATGTGCTGTTATTTTTGTGGCATAACCATCAGCCAGCTGCAAAACCATTTGATGCACACCCGCAGCCATAGCAGCGGCAACTACTTTGTCAGGGTCAACCTGACCAAAACGAGCAATATTTTCACTCACAGTACCTTCAAGCAATTCTATATCTTGAGGAAGGTAACCAATGTGCTCACCTAAAACTTCACGATCCCACTGCTTCATCTCGGCACCATCAAGACGAATAGCGCCTCTTGTTGTTGGGTATATACCCAGCATGGCGCGGATCAATGTCGACTTACCAGCCGCACTAGGACCAATAACAGCAACCGACGTCCCCGGCTCAATTTTGAAGCTAATATCCTGTAAAACAGGCTCTGTACTACCTCCCAGCGCAACAACAACCTTCTTAAACTCAACCAACCCCTGAGGAGGAGGAAGCGGCATCGGAGGCTCTGTCACTTTAGAGTTCTCAAGCAGACTCGTTAAACGCGTATATGCACTTCTAGCACCCAAAAAGCTTTTCCACGAATTGATAAGCTGATCTATCGGTGCCAGAGCTCGCCCTAACAAGATAGAACCTGCAATCACTGTCCCGCCAGATATGTCTCCTTGAATAGCCAAATACGCACCCAAACCAAGCATTAACGACTGCATAGTGGTACGAAAGGTCTTTGATACTGTTGTAATCAACCCGCCCTGACGGCTCGCCCTCGTTTGTAATTCAAGTAGCTGATCCTGCTTTTGCTGCCAGCGGGCGCGCAAGCGCGGCAACATCCCCATAGCCTCAATAACTTCTGAATTACGTAAGTTAAGCTGCGTTTCTTGAGTATTCTCAATATTGAGTTTATTCGCATCTTGAATATCTCTACGTGTGATTCGCTCATTAACGACAGCAAGAATAATCAAAAATATAGCGGCAGCCAGCGCGATGCTTCCCATTAAAGGATGGAAAAGATAAACAACACCTAGGTAGATAGGCAACCATGGCGCATCAAACAGTGTTAAAAGACTAGCACCACCCAAAAACTGGCGCAGCGTCAATAAATCTGACAAAGGCTGCGCAGTAGCAACACTGCCGCCAGAAGTCAGCGCCTGATGAAACAGAGAATCAAATACGCGTGGCCCTAGAGTTTTTTCCAACCTGTTACCCGTCACTATTAACACCTGTGACCTAACCCACTCTAACGTTCCCATCACCAAAAATAGAAAGACCAATAACAGCGTTAGCATTAACAGCGTTGATTCACTGCTGCTCGTTAAAACACGATCATAAACTTCGAGCATGTAGATAACAGGTGCCAGCATCAAAATATTGATGCAAAAGCTAAAAACCCCAGTTGATACAAAGGAAGTACGCGAAGCCGATAATGCCTGATATAACTCAGATTTTTCCACAGATTCTTTTGGGTTGTGTGACTGTGATTTCATAGTTTAACTGGATTCCATACGTTAATCAGGTGAGTGCACATTACTATAAACCTATATTTATTCAGTACTTTTTTATCAACAGCTTAGCGCCAAAAAAATAACAAACTATATCGAGACTAGAACTGAATACAAAATATTTCTATATTTACCTATCAAAAATGACATTTCGTAACATTTACATCAAATATCACTAATTAAGTGACTCGGATCAAAGGATTTGTCCCTAGAGAGAGGATAATTATTAATCATAAACAATCTTCAAAGGAGACAATGATGGATGATCTGGTAAAAGCCCCCGCGCAAGAAGCTATTGAAACACTTGAGGCTGCATCTGAGCTGAATGACTCAGCATCAGCAGAACAACAAGAAGAAAATAACACCAATACTCAAAAGCGAATCTCCCGCAAAGAGTACGAAGCCACTAAAAAAGATCTGCAAATTGAGCTACTCAAAATGCAGAGCTGGGCGCGTGAAACCGGAGAGAGAATTGTCATCCTATTTGAAGGTCGTGATGCCGCAGGTAAAGGGGGAACGATCAAGCGCTTTATGGAACACCTAAACCCTCGTGGCGCTAGAGTTATCGCTTTAGAAAAACCTACCGAAGAAGAAAAAGGTCAATGGTACTACCAGCGTTACGTCAAACACCTTCCAACCAAAGGGGAAATTCTGCTGTTTGACCGCTCTTGGTATAACCGAGCCGGTGTTGAAAGAGTTATGAATTTCTGCTCTCCAGCAGAATATCTTGAATTTATGCGCCAAACACCTGACTTTGAACGCATGCTGGTTCGTAGCGGTATTAGACTTTATAAATTCTGGTTTTCAGTTAGCCGTGATGAGCAGTTTGAACGATTCCAAGCACGCAAAGTGGCACCACTGAAGCAATGGAAATTATCCCCAATTGATCTTGCATCACTTGATAAGTGGGATGCATACACAGAAGCAAAAGAAGCGATGTTCTTTTATTCTGATACAGCAGATGCTCCTTGGACGGTTATCAAATCAGACGATAAGAAACGTGCACGTATTAATGCCATGCGCTTTGTCTTGAGCTCTCTTCCTTATCCCAATAAAAATCCGGATATCGACCTAACACCCGATCCACTTATTGTTGGTAATGCACGCGACATTCATGAGCAAGATGAACATATTTTCTTGCCTGACAATACATAACACGGAGGTAGAACCATGTCTCAGAAGCAAACGCAGCACTCACATAATGTTGTTGAGTCCTTTAAAGGGAAATTATCAACAGAACTGCAAAGCCAGATTGGCGACTCGAATTTTTCAGCATTAGAATTGATTGTAGAATCAGCTATCAGCACTGCCGTGCTTGAAGAACTCGAAAAAGCAGCCGACCGTATCGAGAAACTATCGCATGACATCCGTAATTTTGCCGAAAGTTATGATAGCTAGACGATAAAAAAGTGGCTGTTCACAAACCATTTGTGCACAGCCTACATCCCTCCCCCTTACATTGCATCACGAAAAACCTCCCTGTAAACTTCGCCCCAGCCATCCAGGTGCCTCTAATAAGGTTAAACGGGAAGAACGGTGCGTATGACGCTAGCCATAAAGCCAATACAAAGCCGACACTGCCCCCGCAACGGTAATCGATCCATACAAGATTGAGAGTCCGGATACCGGCCTGCTTCTCATCCAACTCAATGCGCGGCGGGTGCATACCCTGAGGTTTTACATGTATCGATTAACACCTATGCTAGCAGTAGTAGCGTTAGCTAATATGCCATCTATTTCTTTTGCCTCTTCAATAACCAACCAACCCCTTCATATAACGGTATCAGGTACACGTTCATTATTATCAGAAGAGATGTCGGGAAAATCAGTCAACGTCATTACGCACCAACAAATCAGCGCGAGTGGTGCTGCCAATATCTTTGAAGCACTGCGCAGTAGCGGCGCAGTCCAGATCACACAAAACTATACAGGTAATAGTAATGATGGCGTCGTTTCCATGCGTGGCTTTGGAGAAAATACTAGTCAAAACGTATTGATTTTGGTGAATGGCAGACCACTTAACAACCCTACACTAGAAGCCCCCGACCTCAGTATTATTTCTCTAAATAATGTAGATAGAATTGAAGTACTGCAAGGCAGTGCGGGGGTATTATATGGGCAGAATGCCGTCGGCGGCGTAATTAATATCATTACTCGCTCTATTGAAGGCTCAAACGCTCAGATTCAGCTTTCAATGGGCTCATATGACACAGCCAAGTTTTCTGTAGGTTTTGATCAACGTTATGATAATGGCCTGGGAGTACGCGTCAACGCGAACAGGAATACAAGTCATGGCTATCGTGATAACAGTGACACTGAGTATGGGCGTGTAAACGCTGGATTATCATATCGCTATAACACAGGTGAAATCGGCATATCACATCAGGTTATCCATGATAATCAACGCTTGCCGGGTTCCTTAAGTGATTATCAAGCTCTTACTAAACCCCAAGCAACAAACACACCTAACGACTTCTTTAACGCAGACGTTATTGTGAATGAAATAACATTATCTCAATCAGCATCTGAACACTTTTCATTAAATGCAGAACTCAGCCAAAGAGATAGCAACGGCAAGGGCTACCTCTATGGCAGCAACTCTCGTCAGGACACCCGGGTAAATTCATTTACTCCTCGTATTTCCGCCCACTTGCCTACACTTCATGGCGATACAATTCTGACAACAGGATATGACTATCGCGGCAGTGATTTCCAAGCTAATAATGCACTAGGAACAACAAATAGCCGGCAAGTTTCGCACGCGTTATATGCGCAAGTCATCCACCCTATAAGTGCTCAGGTTTTTGCAACTTTCGGCGCACGAGACACTCGTATAAAAGATAGCAACCGTGTCTCCAACAGCGATCACTCAGATTCAGCCTTTGTGAAAGAATTCGCCATTAATTGGAGACCAAAATCTAACCACCAGTTTTTTCTAAGACGTGATGAGAATGTTCGTTTCGCAGCAATTGAAGAAAATGGTTATACCCTCCCTAACATTAGCTTCCTGAAACCACAAAAAGGAACATCATGGGAGCTCGGCTGGAAAGGGCGCTATCAACAAACCAAATTAATGCTGAACTTGTACAGATTAGAGTTAAATAATGAGATTTTGTTTGATTCAGCAGCCAATGGCGGTTGGGGAGCGAACTTAAACTTAGATCGCTCACTTCGCAGAGGTGTTATCCTCAGCGTAGAGCACGCCTTGATGCAGAATATCAACATAGGTGGCACCTACACCTATACCGACTCGGAATTATTAGCCGGCTCGTTTAAAGGGAATGAAGTGCCTTTTGTTGCACAACATACACTTAATCTATTTGTGAATTATCGCTTTAATCAGCAATGGAATCTCTACCTCGATGGGCAATATACTGGCGAACGTTATTTAGCAGGCGATGATGCCAATACATTAAGCAAAACCGACAGTATCGTCCTTATGAATGCCTCATTAAAATGGCAGCATAACCACTGGACAAGCCAGCTAACTGTTAACAATTTATTCAATGAAAAATATGACGCATATGTAGGTTCCTCTTTTGGCTCTGCGTACCATTACCCAGCGCCCGAGCGAAACCTACTCTTTAATGTAGGCTATTCTTTTTAAATAGCGGCACATAGGGCTGGAAATACCAGCCCTGATTACTCGGGATAAAAAAATGGCCAATCGACTCACCAAAATCTATACCCGTACCGGCGACAAAGGCGAGACAGGCCTTGCTGATGGCCGGCGTGTATCGAAAACCTCTGAGCGTATTGAAACGCTGGGAGACATTGACGAACTCAATTCTGTTTTAGGCGTACTGCGAGCGGAATTAACCGCAGAGGACCCAATATCAGCTATCTTTTTTCAATTGCAGAATGATCTCTTTGACTTAGGTGGTGAGATGGCCATGGCTAATCCCGATTATCATGCGATAACACCTGAAATGATCAGCGAACTAGAGAATCACCTTGACGACTTAAATGAGCAATTACCGCCATTAACAGAGTTTATACTACCAGGCGGTAGCCGTAGCGCAGCTTACTGCCACCAAGCAAGAAGCATCTGCCGCCGCGCAGAACGCCAAATGATTCGCTTATGCAATGCTGAAGAGCAAAACTCAACAGGAGCAATCTACCTAAACCGCTTATCTGACCTACTCTTTGTCTGCGCCAGAGTCTTAGCTCGCAGAGCGGGAGCAACGGAAGTATTTTGGCAGCCAAGAAACCAGCCTAAACCAGCCTAAGACTCTATTATTCAAAGCTTTCTAGTAACGCTATGCCTTATGGGAAAGCGCTATTTTGGATTGAATCACAAACTGGTTAAAACAAGTAAAATCCTTGTCTTCAAGAGGCTTGTCTACGCGGTCTGCATAAAATAAACCAATAGCTTTGCCGCGTATCACCACAGGAGCAATGACCATTCCACTCGGCCCGACCTCTTTAATAAACGCCGCCGGCAGGCGCTCTTTCCAGCCCGGTTCATTTAAATCTGACACCAGTAATGTCATCTCTTTTTTAATCACATGATAAAACAAACGCAAGTCTGATTCTTTTCTCTGTGGAGTAAAAAACTGCTCTAATGATTCCAGAGAATCACCTTCGGCAATTTTCATACCTAACATAAGGGGTGACTGGCGGTATAAACAAAACATAACACGCTCATAAGAAGTACAAGCCTTAATCCCTTCAACTACGAGCGATAAGATATCGTGGGCCGACCCTTTTTCTGCGGTTAATTCAGCCAAACGGTTTAAGAAGTACAACTGCTTACCCGGGCTCTCATCTCTTTTCTTAGGCGCCTTCACACCAGTACTTTCTGACTCAACCAACTGATTACGCGAATGAAAGAAATAAGCCGTACGACGAATACACTCATCTAAACGAGGCTCACCGGTTTCTTGCATGGCAGGAACAAGCCCTTTTAAATCAATACCATACTCTTCAACCATATTTGCAGAGAGCTTACAGGCATCTTCAAAACAGCTTTCAACATCCTGATCCTGCAATGAAAAATCATCTCTTAACGCAGAACTTAAATGCTCCATGCTTTGTTCATGATTCAATTCACCGTATATTTTTTCAATTAGGGTGTGGCTGAAAGAAACCAGTAAATGCTGCTTATGTACTAGATGATCAGACTCTTCAGCTGTCATCTCATCCATCGTTTTCACTACAGAAGGAGGAAAGCCCCAACTTTGAGCAAGATCTTGCCCAATATCGCTAAACTGTCCACCCAGCGTTGCTAACTGGATACTGCTCCATGATTTATCGCCAGCAATCCTGGCCAAACACATCTCTTGATAAACAGCCGGCATCGTACTAGCAATAATGATTTCACCGAGATTGAACAGCAATCCACACAGAAAGGTCTCTTCTATATCTCGTACGCCTGCTTTAGCCGCTAGCTCTCTTGCCATCGATGCATTAAGGAAAGCACGTAACAATAGTTTTTCTATATTTGAATCAGGATACGCCTCTGTAAAGCTCTCGATGAGCTTAAGAGAGATACACAGGTTTTTAATTCGATTAAAACCCAGAAGCACTACAGCACGGGAGATAACCGTTACGTTTCCCATACCCCGGTTAAACTCCGGCGTGTTAGCAATACGTAGTAATTTGGCAGACAAGTTGGCATCTTTCATCACTGCCATAGCCAACACCATCGCATCACTTTCAGGTGAACGACTGAGTTCTTGAATACGGTTCAGTGTTGCACTGAATACAGGTAGGTCTCCTCCATGGCCTAACTGTGTATGGATGTTCTTTAATGTTTCTTGATATTTAATCACAATAACCCTACTACGAGTGATGTATTAATAGAGTAGTCAATAACAGCGGGTAAGGGAAATCTACACAGCAAAACCCGCTAATGAGAGCGCACTTTATCTAACAAGTAACATATCTGCCGCAACCCTTGAACGCTTCGCAATGTAGGGCGATTAACTAGGTCAGCATTGAGTGTATACAAATGCTGATGACGAACAGCTGAAATTTCTGGCCACACCTTCCATCGTTCTTGCCAATTAATCGGTGTCCCCTGCTCTGGCACTAAAATAACCTCGGGGCTCAATACAACAATACTCTCAACACTCGTTTGTGGGACAACCTCCGTTTGGTTAGCAAAAAGATTGCGGCCACCACACAAAGTGATCATTTCATTAATCATCTGCTGCTTATTGGCTGTCATCAATGGTTCGTACCACAACTGATAGAAAACAGAGACAGTGCGCTTATTCCGATAAAGCGAAGTCGCTTTCTCAACATCTGCGTTAAATGCAGCAATGAGCGGAGCGGCCACCTCCGACTGCTGCGTTAAAACCGCTAAATCAGACAGCGTCTTACTCACACCCAACAATGACTGGCTAGACGCCCGATAAACCACCACACCTAAAGACTCCAACAAAGCGAGAACTTCGATAGGGCTCCCACTATCCCACGCCACGACTAAATCAGGCTGAAGTGCCAAAATAACTTCAGCACTAATCTCCTCAGCGCCACCAATACGAGGAATGGATAGCGCTTCTTTAGGGTAGTCGCTGTATTCAACCGTTGCGATAATCCGCCTACCGACACCGAGCGAAAACAGCTGCTCTGTTAAATGAGGTGCTAGCGTAACAATTCGCCTAGCAGGCTGCTCTAGCGATACTTGTCGCCCCGCATCATCCTCTACAGACAAGGCTTGCGCAGTAAGCGAAACGAGAATTAACACAAGCGCAGCAAATGGATAAAACACGGTGGTCAACTCATAGAGGATTGAAATATAAGAATAACCTAGAACTGACAAAGCCGCCTAGCGCTACTCCAGTTATAACTATCAACAAAGATAATTATCAACCGACATCACGATAAACGGCTTTCATTAGTACACGATATTACAGCCGCGCTATAAGTTGCTCAGCTCTACTTATTAAGATCAACAATCGTTCGGCCTTGAATCTTACCATTCACAATTTTCTCGGCGTATTCAGGCACATCATCCAAGCCAATAACCTGACTGATTTCACCCAACGCTACAGCGGGTAAATCTGTTTGTAAGCGATTCCATGCTTGTGTTCTACGCTCGATAGGACACATCACTGAATCGACACCTTGCAAGCGTACGTTACGCAAAATAAATGGCATGACGGTTGTTGGCAGTTTAAAGCCTCCCGCTAAGCCACAAGCGGCAACCGTAGCGTTATAATCAGCTTCAGCCAGTATTCTTGCCAGCATTGCATCACCGACCGTATCAATACCACCCGCCCAACGTTGACGCTCAAGTGGACGGGCTTTTTCACTCATCTCTTCACGCGTTAAAATAGTCGTTGCACCCAAGCCACGCAGGTAACCTTCAGTTTCTGCTCGGCCCGTAATCGCAGCCACTTCGTAACCCAGCTTTGCCAAAATAGCCACAGCAACTGAGCCCACACCACCCGCGGCACCTGACACAACAACCGGCCCTTTATCTGGCGTAACACCGCCTTCTTCGAGTGCCATTACACACAACATCGCCGTAAGGCCCGCCGTTCCTATAGACATAGATACTTCAGGCGCCATACCTGTTGGTAGCGGTACTAACCATTCAGATTTAAGGCGTGCTTTTTGTGACAAACCACCCCAGAAACGCTCACCCACGCTCCAACCAGTGAGTACAACTTGATCACCCGCTTTATAAGTATCGCTATTACTTTCTGCCACTGTGCCGACTAGATCGATACCCGGCACCATCGGGAATTTGCTAACAATTTTGCCTGTTCCGGTAATCGCCAAACCATCTTTGAAGTTAATGGATGAATAATCAACATCAACTAATACATCTTCATCAGGCAGATCGCTGACATCCAACGTTTTAATCTCGGCAACCGTTTTACCGTCTACTTGATCCAGAACCAGTGCTTTAAACATCACAAACCCCTATTTGTCTTACAATTTAACAAATAATAACATCGCTGCTTATAAAAATACTACACCGTTGTTCAATTTTTAAACAGAGGGCTTTGGCAGCACCCAATTAGGGCGTGGAAAATGACAGGTATAACCATTAGGAAAATGCTCCAAGTAATCCTGATGCTCAGGCTCAGCATCCCAGAAATCACTCACCGGCTCTAGCTCAGTAACCACTTTACCCGGCCATAAACCTGACGCGTCCACATCAGCGATGGTATCTAACGCCATCTGTTTTTGAGCATCGCTGACATAATAGATCGCCGAACGATAAGACATTCCCTGATCATTACCCTGTCGATTAGGTGTTGTGGGGTCATGAATCTGAAAAAAAAGTTCAAGAATACGACGATAAGACAGTTGAGCAGGGTCAAACAGAATCTCGATACCTTCAGCATGTGTTCCATGATTACGGTAGGTGGCATTGGGTACATCACCACCGGTATACCCAACCCGCGTAGCAACAACACCCGGCAACTTACGAATTAGATCCTGCATACCCCAAAAACAACCACCTGCCAGCACTGCGCGCTCTTGTGACATGTCGGTATCTCCATTAAAACTAATATTTAAAGGCTTAAGCCTAACAGCATTCGGCTTAGAGGCTAAAGAGGTGTCATTGGTTCATCGCCACTAAAAAATCTTTGATAGGTGCACAAATAAATATTAGTGATCTTGCCACCATTTCTGGGCTCTATTCCTATCAAAAGATGGGAGAAGCGCTTTTTTAACTTCAACATTCGCTAGCGCGGTAAATCTAGATCTGAATACTTCCTCATCTTTATCCCATTGATCCGTAATTTCAATATCAAAAGTACCACCAGAGGCACCAGCAAAAGCTTGATCAATTAATGGTATAGAAGGCCCTGCTTTAAACTCGTCTCCCTGACGCTCTCGCACAGTCGCATTAATATGGCCTAAGTAAAACACCCCCTTGCCATTAGCCACTATGTTCTCATGTACAGGAGTAAAGAAAAATCCATGGATAGGAAAGGAGGAACTCATACTTGATAGCCCCCTCAATACATATTTGCCATTTTCTAATTCCATCCTTAGGTAGTAATAATTTCCTAAGACGGGGTCGTCAGTTTCTTTTTTTGCTTTATCATCCATTGTAAAATTTATATGATCTTTTGCCTCTTTTGCCTCTTTTGCTTCTGCCGCATCCGTCCTTTCAACATGCACAACAATCAGCTCTGGCTGGTGTGAGTGACGATATTGATTACTAATTTTTGCTGTCATTAAAAATACTGGATTTGTTTTTTTTCAACAACCTCTGATTCATCATTAAATGCCATCTTTTGCGGTGAGGCACAGCCCGTCATCAATAAAGCGAACCCAAGTGAAGCACTCAATAAAATACGTTTTATCACTTTAAAAATCCTTCTAAAATCACTAATTAATACAATAATATAGAGCCTTTTAAAGACTCAACTACAACCCACTCTCTACATAGTGGTGATAGATAGCACACTGTCTTTTGCTTTCTTTTTCGGTTGTATAAGTTTGCTTTTTTTGATGCATGGCCGACCAATCCATACATGAGCGCCACATCGCCTTTCCTTTCTCACTGCGTGCTCGTTGTTTTCTAGCTGTATTTTGCCTTATCACAGCATCAGCTTGTTTTTGATCTATTAACTGCTCTCGTGTTAAATCCATAATTGCGTTCACTTCACGCAATTCAGATGCAACAAACTGCGCGCTAATATAAGTGGATAAGAGGTTTCCGCAAGTGACTGCCAGCGCGATAACAAAAAAGAGTGTTATAAAATGGGGTGTTTTCACTGTGTTGAAATATCCATATTTCAAAGCAAATTGTGAAGGCCTGTGGATAACAGGCCTGATGATCCATAGAGCGAGCGGGTCTATAAAACCAGTCGGTCTTTGTAAAAAGTATAGCAGTTATTTAGCAATCATTTTTTCTTGTACGCTGGTGACTTTATCAGCCATGGTCTGATCTTTATCTATGCGTGTGCCTAATTTCATATGGCTGGTAATACGAACCGCGCCCTTCTCATGAAGCACTTCGTGGCAACGCTTGACTGCTGCCATGACATCTTCCCACTCACCTTCTACGTTAGTGCCGTAGCCATGCATGGTATGCGTTAAGCCAGCATCTTCAAAAATCTTTTGGCACATAGCTATATAAGGTGATACTGAAGTACCTACGCCGCCAGGTGAAACCATAATATCCATCAATACGTACATTGTGCTTATCCTCAATTTTGACTGTTATATGGCTGTATTCCACCGCCCTTAGTGCAATGTATCAAGGGCCAATCAGCTCTTTTAGATTGGCCAGCCCTTTTCACAAAGAGATCAATTGAGTTGATATTGATGCGGGCTATACTGCACCCGACTAACCCTTCTACTTGTTACTGTGATTAATACTCAATGCCATCGCTTCAGCAACCTTGATACCATCAATCGCTGCCGACATAATTCCACCCGCGTAACCCGCACCTTCACCTGCCGGGAACAAGCCTTGAGTATTAATGCTTTGGAAGTCTTTACCACGTTTTATACAGATAGGCGCCGAGGTTCTAGTTTCAACACCTGTGAGCAGTGCATCTTCTAAAGCAAAGCCATTAATCTTTCTGTTAAAAGCAGGTATCGCTTCCCTAATAGCCTCAATACAGAAATCGGGCAGCGCTTTAGAAAGATCCGTAAGTTTAATGCCCGGTTTAAATGATGGCTCTACACTACCGATAGTCTCGGAGGAGACTCCTTTTAAGAAGTCACCCACCTTTTGCGCAGGTGCATCGTAGTTTTCGCCCCCTAACAGGTAAGCATTGCTTTCGAGTTCTCGCTGAAAATCAATGCCAGCCAATGGGCCACCCGGGTAATCTGTTGGATCAATGCCTACGACAATTGCACTATTGGCGTTACGCTCTGCTCGTGAATATTGGCTCATGCCATTAGTAACGACACGGTGCTCTTCAGACGTTGCAGCGACTACGGTGCCTCCCGGACACATACAGAAGCTGTAAACAGAACGGCCACCTTTACAGTGATGAACGAGCTTGTAGTCAGCAGCACCTAGGATTTCGTTACCCGCATTTGCACCAAAGCGCGCTTCATCAATCAGTGATTGTTGATGTTCGATTCTAAAACCAACAGAAAAGGGTTTCGCTTCGATGTATACGTTTTTATCGTAAAGCATCTCGAAGGTATCACGAGCACTATGGCCAATCGCTAAAGCGATATGCTTAGACTTGATCACTTCGCCATCTGCCAAAGCAACACCGGTAATTTGCCCTGCTTCTATTTGTACATCATCTACGCGCGCACTAAAGCGAATTTCACCGCCCAGCTCTATGATTTTCGCACGCATCTTTTCTACCATCGATACCAAACGGAATGTACCAATATGCGGCTTGCTCACAAACATAATTTCATCGGGCGCGCCCGCTTCGACAAACTCGGTAAGTACTTTACGACCATAGTGGTGCGGATCTTTCACTTGGCTATACAACTTACCATCGGAGAATGTACCTGCTCCGCCTTCACCAAACTGCACGTTAGACTCAGTATTTAATATTTTTTTACGCCAGAAACCAAACGTATCTTTAGTACGCTCACGCACTTCTTTACCCCGATCAAGGATAATCGGCTTATAGCCCATTTGTGCCAAGACGAGTCCCGTTAACAAGCCGCAAGGGCCAAAACCAATAACAACAGGGCGTTCCTGTAAATCTACAGGCGCTTGTGCCACAAATTTATAGCTCATATCAGGAGTAGCTTTAATGAGCTGCTCATCTGCAAACTTTTCGAGAAGCGCTTTATTATTTTTTGTCTCAACATCCAATGTATAGATAAGAACGATGTTAGCTTTTTTTCGGGCATCATATCCGCGCCGATGTACGTGGTAGCTAACAAGATCAGCAGCCTTAATAGATAAGCGAGCTACAACGGCATTGGCAATAGCCTGATCATCATGATCTAGCGGTAATTGGATATTCGTAAGGCGTATCATGTGAGGATTCCAGAAAACCGAGGGCACTAATAAAAATAAAAAAAGCCGTCGAGGGTTACTTAGTTATAGTAAAGAGTGCAGTTTACGCGCTTATTTAAGATGTGTCGCAGAATTGCTCATTAGGCTCTAGTATTTTTATGTTTATTACGACTTAGTCCATTACTCAAACGGTGTTAACGATAAATACACTCAAGCTCATGAGGCGTTAAGTTACGATTCTCACCAGGCAACAACGCTGAATCAAGAGATAGATTCCCAATAGACATACGGTGCAGTTGCAGTACAGGATTACGAAACCGGCCAAACATCCGTTTTATCTGGTGATAACGCCCTTCCGTCAGGTCCACATGTGCAACATACTCAGAGACAATTTCAAGCACTGCTGGTTCCGTAGTAATGTCTTCATAGGAAAAATACATGCCCTGTGCAAAGGCCTTTATATATTCTTCTCTAAGGCTATTTTTCAAAGTAACTTTATACGACTTTGTTACCTTGTTTTCAGGCGATGTGAGTTGGCGAGACCAACGACCATCATTGGTTAATAAAAGTAGACCCGATGTATTCAAATCTAAGCGCCCTACTATGTGCAGTGTTGCCTTATCTGGTCTATCTAGCAGATCAATCACTGTACGATGCTTATCATCCTTAGTTGCACTTACTACACCAATGGGTTTATGCATCATAATATAAACAGGTTTATTCGCCTGTAATACCCGATCATTATCCAAAACAATATGAGAAAACTCATCAACAGACAAGTCAATATTCAGAGCAATCACACCATCGACACTTACACGTTTTTGAGCCAGAAAAAGCCTGACATCTTTACGCTTCATATTTAAATGACTACTTAGAAAGCGATCCAAGCGACCGCGCTTTGACTGCATGACTGAACTCCTCAACTACCCAGAAAATGATTATACAATGAAGTCCTAGTATTGCCGCTTCGTTAAGACAAACAGCAGATCGATCAAACCACAGACATAAAAAAACCACTCGAAAGTGGTTTTATTTTATCACTAGGATCTAGGCTCGGCGACGAGCAGCTCCGGCCCCTAATAAACCTAAGACAAACAAAGCAATAGTTGAAGGCTCAGGAACACTGTGAGCAATAGGGCTATCATACAATAAACCAATCACATCGAGCTGCAAATCCCAACCTGGATCACCATTAATGACTAATCCAAGTGTGCCATCATGAGAAAGCACTGAATTGGAAATGCTAAAAACAACATCTTGATTGAGAGTGTTTCCCGGTATATCAAAGTTAGCAAATGACAAACCATCATAGAAAAATTCTAGATCAGTAGCATTTCCATCTGACTCAATAACCTTAATTAGAAATTCATAGTGAGAGGAGCCTACCGGCAATAAATCAGCATCAAATCCCCAAGAGACTCGTACCTCTGAGTCTTCGGCAGAGCCATTCGAAATCGTTAAAAAGCCAAAGCTTACTTCAACACTACTTTGTACAGGGTTAGAGAAAGCCAAAAGCTCGGCACTTAAGGTACGCACCGCATTGGTTTCTACTACATACGTATCTGTACCACTCAAAGCAATCATCTGCTCCGAGCCAACATTAAACCCATCAATTTCGATCAAACCAGCCTGCGCACTAAATGATAGAAGTACTGCAAATAGACTCCCAGCAAGTCTAAGCATTAAACTCTTCAGCACACACTCCCTTTTAAACAAAATTGTATTTATAAATTTTACAGATCGCATCATCAACTCCTTGATTTAGCTAATTTTTTAATAACATAAATTTCTCGCTGCCATACTATAAGGCGACGAATCATTTTTGCTCACCATGCAAACCTTACGCCGATTAATACAAACGTTTAAAAAACATGAGCTTAAGAGAGATCTAATATTAAAAAAAATATGAAGTGTAAGATTTACTGACAAAAAACATTTTAAAATCAATCAATTAGCACAACACGCTGTTAAGCCAAAGTTCATTTATCTATTTTAAAAACAACCCCACATCAAAAAAACATTCGATGCGCACGACAATTTAACAATAAACCCAATATATGAAATACTCACACTCTATTTATTGTGAGTAATAGTGCGTGAAATCTATAGATTTTGAACCCGTCAGCCAGAAAAGCCTGTCTCGTCAGATCGCGGATCAAATTCGCCAAGCTATTATCGACGGGTCTTTAGCTGCCGATGATCGCTTACCCACTGAGGATGAACTTGCAGCCCGCTTCAGCGTTTCACGCCCCACTATCCGCGAGGCACTTAAACGATTAGCCGCACAAAATCTTGTTCGCTCAAAACGTGGGCCCACTGGTGGCACTTTTGTAAATCGTCCCAGTGTTAGCGATTTAAGCGACTCTTTAGCTGGCGCTACTACTCTTTTGATGGGTTTAAACGCCTTTTCATTAGAAGAGATAACGCAAACCCGCCTTGAGCTTGAAACCATCTGCTGTAAACTTGCTTCCCAGAACCGCTCTAAAGAAGATCTAGAGGCATTGCTCTGCGAGCTAAAAACTCAAGAGAACCCTAACCTCTCTGCAGAAGAGTTTTGTGCATCAGATGTTAATTTTCATCGTTTAATCGCCAATGCAACCGGTAATCGCATGCTCGCCTTTGTCATGCATACCGTAATAGAGGCCTTACAACCTGTGGCTAATATGGTAGCTCACCGCTACCGTGAAAAGGCCGTCATCTATAACCAGCATAAGCGGTTATTTTCTGCGCTATCTGATCAAGACGCTGAGCTTTGCATCCAAATATTATCTGAGCAAGTTCATTACCTTAATGAACAGCACAATGCCGCCAAGTCAGATAAAGAATCGTGTTAAACAAAAACTAAATGCATGTTATGTTGTCTCTTATTGATTATGGTTAATAGGCTTTGAAGTAAGTTTCTATTATCCTAGGGCGATATCAAAAAATAATGTGATTTATGCAGTGAGGACTAACTGTGGAAGAGAGTAATATTTGGATCATTGGTGTTGTAGCATTAGCAATTGGTGGATTGATTGGCTTCCTAATGGGCCGCTCTGGCGGTAGCTCAGACGAGCAAGAAAAACTGGAAGACGCTAAAAAAGAGCTCGAAAACTACAAAACTCAAGTAGCTGGTCATTTTGAAGAGACTGCCGACCTTGTTAATAAAATGACTGAATCTTACCGCGGTGTTTACCAACACTTAGCGACGGGAGCACAAGCGCTATGTGATGCGGATACAGCACGCTCTATTGAGTCTAGCATGACCCCACAACTGATCGCCCAGAAAGAAGTTGAAGTCGACAAGACTGAAACAACTGAGAGCGAGACTACCGATGATGCTGATGCTAAGACAATATCAGCCGTTGAGCCACCACGTGATTACGCTCCAAAGCAACCAGATGAAGAAGGCACTCTGTCTGAATCATATGGATTAAAAGAAGCACCTGATGACATCGGCAAAGCTGATGCTGAACCAAGCACAGAAGAAAACACCAGAAAAGCATAGCTTTTATATTTGAAAAAGGCCTCTTCATGGGGCCTTTTTAGTTTCAATACGTGTATTTTTCTCAGATACTCACACCTAAGTACCTAAACCGGATTGTCTATCTCAACATAATGATGCTCAATACCAAAACGAGTCGCCAAATGCTCCCCTAATGCTTGTACCCCATAACGCTCAGTCGCGTGATGCCCCGCAGCAAAGTAGTCAATACCCGCTTCTCGCGCAATATGAACTGTTTGCTCAGATATCTCACCCGATACATAAGCATCAACCCCTGCTTCAAGTGCTTTCTCAATGTAACCCTGCGCGCCTCCAGTGCACCATGCGATCTTCTTAATAGGGCGATTGATACCTTGGATATGCTGTGCAGGCCGGCCAAGTACCTGTAAAAATGCTGCCGACAGCTGCTCAGCGCTTTGCGGCTCAGGCAACTCCCCAACCATTCCAATTGCGCGTCCCAGATCCCCATCAAGTCCAGATACAACCTTCCAGTTCATTTTTGCAGCCAACTGTGCATTATTACCTAACTCTGGATGGGCATCTAAAGGTAAATGAAATGCAAGCAAGCTAATATCATTTCTGAGTAGTGTACTCAGGCGGCGCTTCTTTATGCCTGTTATTCTCTCGTTTTCGCCTTTCCAAAAATAACCATGATGTACCAATATAAGATCAGCCTGCATTTCCACAGCTGCATCTAATAAAGCTTGAGATGCAGTCACTCCTGATATAATTTTCTTAACAGCCGGCCTCCCCTCTACCTGCAAGCCATTAGGAGAATAATCTTTAAACACATCTACACTTAACAAATCTTTGCAATATTGAACCAGCTTTGGCAATAAAACAGACATATAATTAGATCCTCATTAGTAACCATGTGGCACAAATCGTATAATTCTACGGTGAGATTTTGTTTTCACTAGTATTTCGGAATTTATTTTAATGCGCAAACTCAGCTTTCTTGGTTGGCCAATTATTACAGGTGTGCTTATAGCAATTATCCTGTTGCAGTTTTTCCCCCAACTACTGGCACCGCCTGTGACAACTGTCGAAATTAGAGAAACCCAATTACCGACTCATGTCCCAGGGAAAAGCGGCCCAGTTTCCTATTCCGAGGCCGTCAAAAAAGCAGCTCCTGCTGTTGTTAACATATATACGCGAACGCTTATTGAAGAAAAAAAACACCCCGTAATAAAAGACCCTTTGTTCAAAAAGTTTTATGAACTAGGAGATATGCCTCAACGAGAGCGTATTCAATCAAGCCTAGGCTCGGGTGTCATTCTTAATGCTCAAGGCTACATCATTACCAACAATCATGTCATCGCGGGTGCTGACAGTATCGTGATTGTTCTAAAAGATGGTCGCGAAGCATCCGCCGAAATTATAGGAACGGACCCTGAAACCGACCTAGCCATCCTCAAAACTAACATGGATAACTTACCAAGCGTTACACTATCACCCTCTGATTCACTACTCGTGGGTGATGTCGTACTGGCTATTGGCAACCCTTTTGGTGTTGGCCAGACAGTAACAATGGGTATTGTGAGTGCGACAGGAAGAAACAGCTTGGGCCTAAACACCTATGAAGATTTTTTACAAACGGACGCTGCGATTAATCCGGGGAACTCCGGCGGTGCTTTAGTAGATGCTCACGGCAACCTGATTGGTATCAACTCTGCTATTTTTTCAAAGTCAGGCGGGTCCCAAGGAATAGGTTTTGCCATCCCCTCTAACCTTGCCAAAAAAGTCATGACTGATCTCATTACTAAAGGCCGTGTAGTTCGTGGATGGATGGGTGTTGAGATTCAAGAGCTAACAGCTAATCTAGCTGAATCTTTTGGACTTAAGGAGATGAGTGGTTTAATTATTGCTGGCATCTACCGAGATGGACCTGCGCATAAGGCCGGCTTACAACCCGGCGACATTATGCTTTCTTTAAATGGCAAACCGGTTGAAGGACGACTCTCAATGATTGGTATTGCTGACTTCACTCCAGGTGAACCATTACAAGTCGAGTATTTGCGGGAAGGAAAACAGTTTACTTCAGAAGTAACCGTGGGAGAAAGACCATTAACTCGCCCAAGCTCTTAAGTCTAAATTTTTAACACTTGAAAACAAACTTACAAAAAAGGCCTCTCAAGAGGCCTTTTTTACAACAAATATGCTTAGTTCTTAATGCGGTACTCTGCAGAGCGCGCATGAGCAGTAAGTCCTTCACCTCTTGCCAACACTGAAGCGACACCTCCAATATCAGAAGCGCCGTCGGCGGAAAACATAATAAGCGAAGAGCGCTTTTGAAAATCGTAAACACCTAACGGAGAAGAAAAACGTGCAGTACCTGATGTTGGTAAAACATGGTTAGGACCTGCACAATAATCACCCAGCGCTTCTGCAGTATGGCGCCCCATAAAGATAGCACCGGCATGGCGAACCAAGGGCAATAGAACTTCAGGGTCTTCTACTGAAAGTTCTAAATGCTCAGGAGCTATACGATTACTAATTTCAAGCGCCTGCTGCATATCTTCAACGAGAATGAGCGCTGCTCGCGTTCGTAAAGAAACTTCAATAATTTCCTTACGCTCCATGGTTGGTAATAGCTTACGAATACTCTCTTCGACCTGATCAATAAAACCTGCATCAGGTGTTACCAATATTGGCTGCGCATCTTCATCATGTTCTGCTTGTGAGAATAGGTCCATAGCAACCCAGTCAGGATCTGTTTGACCATCACAAACAACCAAAATCTCTGAAGGCCCTGCTATCATATCGATACCGACTGCACCAAACACTGCGCGTTTAGCAGTGGCCACAAAAATATTACCCGGCCCCACTATTTTATCCACTTTAGGTACAGTTTCAGTACCATAAGCCAATGCAGCAACAGCTTGCGCCCCGCCGATAGTAAACACTCGATCAACACCCGCTAAAGAGGCAGCAGCGAGTACTAACTGATTTAGCTCGCCACGCGGCGTGGGTACAACCATTATAATTTCAGCCACACCTGCTACTTTTGCAGGGATGGCATTCATCAACACAGAAGAAGGATAAGCCGCCTTCCCACCCGGGACATACAAACCTACGCGGTCTAGTGGAGTCACTTTCTGGCCCAGCATAGTGCCATCTTCTTCAGTGTACTGCCACGAGTCAGATTTTTGCTTTTCGTGATAATGACGAATACGCTGCGCCGCTTTTTCAAGCGCACTACGCTGAACCTCAGGAAGCCCTGCAAATGCTTGTGCAAGATGTTCAGAGCTCAACTCCAACTCTTGCATAGTATCAGCCGAGGTCAAATCGAAGCGATTGGTGTAAGTAACGACAGCTGCATCACCCTGCTGCTTAACTTCAGACAAGATATCATCAACTATTTGATTAACTTTCACATCGGAAACACTTTCCCATGCAAGTAGTTTCTCTAATTGGAGATCGAAGTCTTCCTGAGTGCTACTTAAACGAGTAATTGACAACTCAGTCATACTACCCCTCCCTTCTTTTTACAACGGCTTCAGACATCATGTCGATAATAGGCTGAATTTGGCGGTGTTTCATTTTTAATGCAGGCTGGCCAACGACTAACCGCGAACTAATGTTAGCGATAAAATCCATCGGCTCCAAGCCATTCGCACGCAAGGTATTACCCGTGTCGACAATATCAACTATACGATCAGCCAAACCCATAATAGGAGCCAGCTCCATAGCGCCATACAGTTTAACGATATCAACCTGACAACCCTGCTGAGCAAAATACTGCTTAGCAATATTGACAAATTTAGTAGCGATACGCATACGCCCTTCAACAGGCGGGGCTCCTGTAAGCCCCGCCACCATGAGCTTGCATTTAGCAATCTCGAGATCTAATGGCTCATAGAGGCCCTTGCCTCCGTGCTCCATTAAGACATCTTTGCCAGCAATACCCATATCCGCACCACCATACTCAACATACGTTGGCACGTCAGTCGCGCGTATCACAACAAATTTAATATTGTCATGATTAGTGTCGAAGATCAGCTTACGACTTTTAAATATATTCTCAGCGGGCATTATATTCGCCGCTTCTAATAAAGGCAGCGTTTCTTCAAGGATACGACCTTTAGACAGCGCAATCGTAAGCTGTTGTTTCTTCATCATTTTATTCACTTAACCTGGGATGCGGCGAATTTTCGCACCCATCATCTGCAGTTTCTCTTCAATACACTCATAACCACGATCAATATGATAAATACGATCAATTGTGGTTTCACCACTCGCTACTAATCCAGCAATGACTAAGCTAGCAGAAGCTCTTAAATCTGTTGCCATCACTTCCGCCCCCTTAAGATGCTCACCGCCTTCAATGCTAGCAGAGTTACCATCAATTAGAATGTTAGCTCCTAATCGAATCATCTCTTGCATATGCATAAACCGATTTTCGAAAATCGTTTCTTTAATATGCCCAACACCTTCAGCGACTGCATTTAGTGCAGCAAATTGCGCTTGCATATCGGTAGGAAAAGCAGGATATGGAGCGGTTGTAATATTGACAGCTTTAGGACGGCGCCCCTCCATGTCAAGAGAGATCCAGCCGTCACCTGTTTCAATCTTTGCTCCTGCTTCTGTCAATTTCAATAACACAGCATCCAAAATATCTGCACGTGTATTTTTAGTCTTAACATAACCACGAGTCGCAGCGGCAGCTACTAAATAGGTACCCGTTTCAATACGGTCAGGCATAACTGAGTAACGACAACCTTTGAGTGACTCAACACCATTTACAGTAATGGTATCAGTACCAGCGCCTTGGATATCAGCACCCATCGCAATAAGACAATTTGCCAGATCAATAATTTCAGGCTCACGAGCAGCATTTTCAATAATACTTTGCCCTTCAGCGAGAGCCGCAGCCATTAAAATATTTTCAGTACCAGTCACTGTCACGATATCAAATAATATTTTTGCGCCTTTCAAACGGCCATCACTACGTGCATGAATGTAGCCCGCATCGACAGTAATTTCGGCACCCATAGCTTCTAGACCACGAATGTGTAAATCGACGGGCCGACTACCAATAGCACACCCTCCAGGGAGCGATACTTCTGCTTCTCCATAATGAGCCAATAATGGCCCCAGCACCAAGATTGATGCGCGCATGGTTTTTACTAGCTCATATGGCGCATGAAAATTTTTGATAGTGCTCGTATCAACTTCAACGCTTAACTTTTCATCTACCGTCAGCTCTACACCTGTACGACGAATCAATTCAAGCATTGTTGTAATATCGTGCAAATGCGGTAAGTTGCAGATAGTTACTGGCTCATCAGCCAAGAGTGTTGCTGCAAGAATAGGCAGAGCCGAATTTTTAGCGCCTGATATACGAACTTCTCCGTTCAGACACGCACCACCTTCAATAATGAGTTTATCCATTCAAAAATTTCCAACCGTTGGTTAGCTTTGCAGTGCAGCCCACTGTTCAGGAGTATAGGTTTTAATAGTTAACGCATGAATAGTGCCATCAGCAATATATTCATTCAGGCACTGATATACCAACTGCTGCTTTTTAACTGGCATCAAACCGGCAAACTTGTCATTAATAACAGTAACTTCGAAGGAGCAACCCTCCCCTCCAGTGATCACTTGTGAGCCTTGCAGCTGCGATTCAATAATTTGTTTTACTTCTTCAGCGGTCATGAAGCGCTCCGGGGTAAGTTACGTTTGTAATAGAGGGGCGCAATGATAACGAATTAGCGCTTAAAAGGCGAAATTAATACCCGACTAACTGCCTTCAGGAGAGTGCCCTATAACACTCAAGCCTACAAGATCAGCAATCGCTAACATATCCTTTGGTAAGTTTATAAATGTCATTTTCTTATTTTGTTTTTTAGCTAGTCTTAAAAAACATAAACACAGAGACAAAGATGAACTATCCACTTTTTTCACATTTGAAAAATCCAGAACACAATCTCCAGCCTTAGCCGAAATTTCTGCTTCCACGACTCTTCTAACACTCTCAATGCGAGGAAAAACCAAATCACCCATTAATAGAATTTGGTTTAGCTCATTACTCATTTCTTTATTTAGTGGATTCTTCTGCTCAGTCACAGGCTAACTCTTTGTCTGCTTGTCATCGATTTTTGCTTCCCAAGAATCAACAACACGGCCCACGTCGTATCTTGAGCGCTGCATCATTTCATAAAACTGATTTTGGAATGTAATTCTCAAATTGATGCCATTCAACATCACATTCACTAGTTTCCAATGCCCATCAGACTTAACCATATAGTTAACCAAGGTATACCCAACACCAGCCTTAGACACTACATTCACAGAAACAATTTGCTTACTATCAACAGGGCTCACACTATTCGCTTTAACTAAGTCATATGTGTCCACATCAAACTCAAGCAATGATTTTGCATAGGTTCTTATCAATGTCTGCTTAAAGACAACTGCAAACTTATTACGTTGTACATCACTAGCTTGGCGGTAATACTTGCCCATCACCCACTTCGAGATGTAACCAAAATCTACATCCCTATCAACTATCGTTTCTATATCTTGAGTCACTGACTGAAGGTCAACTGGCTCTTGAGCACGATGCTCGTCGATAACAACAATCATATCTTCAATTGTTTGACGAACCTGAACACTCGCTTCTTGCCAAGTAGCCTGAGCTGTCAAAGGCTGAAAAGCCAAGCTCATCCCGAGCAAAAAAGTTAGAAAAAAGCGTTGCATTGAGAATTTCTCTCCTAGTTATTCACTTTATTAAATAAAAATTTACCAATCAGATCTTCTAGAACAAGTGCTGATTGGGTGTCATGGATATAATCACCATCTTTAAGAGTATCTTCCTCAAAACCCACGGAGATACCTATATACTGCTCTCCCAATAACCCTGCGGTCAGAATTTTGGCTGAGCTATCGATAGACAAATAATCAATATCAGAATAAATATCCATAGTAACAAGGGCAACTAAGCGCTGCGTATCAATTTTAATGCTTTTAACTTCACCAATTTGTACGCCTGATAGCGTGACTTTAGCCCGCGAAGTCAGCCCACCTATATTTTCAAACCGTGCAAGAACTGTGTAATTATCCTGCTGAGCTGATAACTTCAAACCACTTACATTCAGAGCGAGCCCCAACAGTGCAAGCATACCCAGCACCATAAAAAACCCAACCATTATTTCTACCCATCGCATACGCATTTCTTATAAATCTCCAAACATCAATGCGGTTAAAATAAAGTCCAGCGCTAGCACCGCTAAAGACGAATAAACAACAGTACGAGTCGTTGCCTGACTAATCCCTTCAGACGTTGGAACACAATCATAACCCTGAAAAACAGCAATCCAAGTTACCACTATGCCAAAAACAATAGCCTTGATCACACCATTGAGTACATCTTCAGTAAAATCTACAGAATTTTGCATGTTTGACCAAAAAGATCCTTCAAAGATCCCAAGCCATTCAATACTGACTAAAGCACCTCCCCAGATTCCAACCATAGCAAAAATAATTGCTAAGACTGGCATGCAGATAAAACCAGCCCACAAGCGAGGAGCCACAATCCTACGCAAAGGGTCCACACCTATCATTTCAAGGCTGGACAACTGTTCAGTAGCCTTCATCAAGCCTATCTCAGCCGTTAGCGCCGACCCAGCTCGCCCTGCAAACAATAACGCCGTGACAACAGGCGCTAACTCGCGAACCAAACTAAGCGCCACCATCTGACCAACCGCTTGCTCTGACCCATAATCAACAAGAATAGTATAGCCCTGTAAGCCTAGTACCATGCCAATAAATAAGCCGGAAACAATAATAATAATCAGTGATAAAACGCCCACAAAGTAGATTTGCTTAAGCAATAAAGGCAGCATCACAACTGGCGTGGGCTTTGCAACTAACGACTGCCAAACAACACCTCCCGCACGTCCTATGCCAGCCAAGCGATCCAACATAGCACGCCCCAGCGAGCCAAATTGATTAAGCATTACCGCTTCTCCTGCGCACAAAGGTCTTCCAACATATCATCACCAGAAAAATGAAAGGGTACAGGGCCGTCGGGCAACCCTTGCATAAATTGTTGGACTTGATCGGTCTTATTACTTAACAAAGCTTGCGGTGTTCCTGATGCAATTACTTGCCCATCTGATAGTAAATAAATGTAATCGGCTATACTCATCGTTTCTTGGATATCATGTGAAACAATAATACTGGTATGCCCCAACGCCTGATTTATCTTTCGAATAAGATTAACAAGAACACCTTTGGCAATAGGATCCTGCCCTGTAAAGGGCTCATCGTACATAACAATATCAGGATCCAAAGCTATTGCTCGTGCTAAAGCTACACGCCTCGCCATTCCCCCTGATAACTCACTCGGCATTAAATCTCTGGCACCACGCAACCCGACAGCCTGTAGCTTCATTAATACGACATCTCGTACCATGTCCTCTGCTAACTGAGTATGTACCTTTATCGGAAATGCCACGTTTTCGTAGACGCTCATATCTGTAAATAACGCACCACTTTGAAACAGCATTCCCATGCGTTCACGCAAAGCAAACAACTGCTGGCGAGAAATCCGATGCACATCTAATCCATCTATCTTTACATGTCCACTATCTGGACGTAGCTGACCGCCAATCAATTTAAGAAGCGTTGTTTTACCCGTCCCTGATGGCCCCATGATAGCTGTAATTTTCCCACGCGGAATTTGCATATCCACATGCCGGAAAATTTGACGAGCTCCACGACTAAAACTCAACCCACGAATATCGATAATTGATTTTAGACTGTTATTCACCGACATATTATCAAAGCCTTTTCCCTGCCATATTAGAAGGGGTTAATGATCCGATTTCCCGCATAGAAATACCGCGCGAGACTATACCATTTACTGCACAAAACATGAACAGACCATCCTTTTAACTTGCACCAAATTTTGGTTCTGATTTAATAGGCCGCTTTTAACTATTGAGCACAACAAATACTATGTTATTTCCGATTTTATCTATCATCGCTGGGCTGATCATTTTAGTCTGGAGTGCTGATCGCTTTGTAATAGGAGCAGCAGCAACGGCAAAGAACTCGGGAATGTCTCCTATGCTAATCGGCCTTACGATCGTTTCATTTGGCACATCAGCACCTGAAATACTCGTCTCAATTATGGCATCTATTAACGGATCAGGCAGTTTAGCCGTTGGTAACGCGCTAGGATCCAATATTGCCAACATCGGTCTAGTACTAGGCATCACCGCCATTATCGCTCCTCTTCCTGTAAAATCAGCGGTTCTTCGCAAAGAAATGCCACTACTATTGTGCATTACACTCTTAGCTGGCGCTGTGCTTTATAACTTAAACATCACATTATTTGACGGCATTTTATTGCTCGCATCATTAGCAATCTGCCTTGTAATGTTCGCTAAATTCCAAAAAAACAGCGACCCTGCGGACCACATTTCTGACGAAGCCGAAGAGATTCCTGAAATGAGCACAGGAAGAGCATTGTTCTGGCTTATACTCGGCTTAAGCTTACTCGTAGCCAGCTCTCGCATGCTGGTATGGGGAGCAGTAGAAATAGCAACGTATATGGGGGTTTCAGAACTGGTGATTGGCCTGACGATTGTTGCTATAGGCACCAGTCTTCCGGAACTTGCCGCATCTGTTGCCAGCGCGCTGAAAAACCATCACGATATAGCACTCGGGAATATTGTCGGTTCTAACATATTTAATATTGCAGCTGTCATGGCAATTCCAGGGTTAGTTAGCCCTATTACACTTGATGCGATAGCCTTTAATCGCGATTATATGGTAATGCTAGGTTTAACTGTATTACTGCTAGTGTTTTGCCTTCTACAACGACCAGCTAAAATTAATCGAGTAGAAGGCGGTCTATTAACCGCAGCATATGCTGGATATATGTTTGTGTTATACACTATGTCAACCTGATTAGAAGCCGAATACAATGAATAATACGAATGACGACATCAAACCATTTATTGCATCTGCTATGCGTACCATTAAACTGGAAGCCGAAGCCGTAAATGATTTATTGAGCTATCTCGATAGCAATTTTGAAAGTGCATGCCGCCTCATGATGGAATGCACTGGCCGAATTATTATTACTGGCATGGGAAAATCTGGACATATAGGCAATAAGATTGCTGCAACCCTAGCCAGCACAGGATCGCCATCTTTTTACGTACACCCTGGTGAGGCTAGCCATGGCGACATGGGCATGTTCACCTCTAACGACGTCGTATTGGCACTTTCAAACTCAGGCGAAACATCTGAAATTGTAACTATATTGCCATTAATCAAGCGCATGGGTGCGCCGCTTATTAGTATTACGGCTAATCCACAATCCACGCTATCTCAAGCCGCTAATGCAAATTTACATATTGGTGTAGAAAAAGAGGCCTGCCCACTAGGACTAGCTCCTACATCAAGCACGACGGCACAATTAGTATTAGGCGATGCGTTAGCTATTGCGCTACTAGAAGCAAAAGGCTTTAGTGCCGAGGACTTTGCATTTTCACACCCCGGCGGAAGCCTAGGCAGAAAGCTATTACTGAAAGCCAAAGATATAATGCACTCAGGTACGGATATTCCTATTGTTCAGCATGGCACTACCATCAATAACACGCTTATTGAGGTAACTGAAAAACGCTTAGGCATGACAACTGTGGTAAATGAATTGGGAGCACTAATAGGCATATTTACAGACGGTGACTTACGACGCACACTTGATCAAGAATTAAATCTCAAAACAACAGCCATTGAAGAAGTGATGACACATCAGTGCACCACTATTTCTGGTGACTTGCTCGCCGCCGAAGCGTTAAAAATCATGCAGGACAAAAAAATCAACGCATTAATCATATGCGATGACAAGAATCGCCCAACCGGCGCATTAAATATGCACGACATGCTTAAAGCAGGGGTTATTTAATGCAAAAAAATGAAGAGCCCTACACTAAAAGCATCAATTGAAATTCAGGAAGCGACTGCCCACTCTACTTCAATGACGGCTTGCGTGGCTCGTGAATTTTGCAAAACAACTCTTGAGGCTAAAAGCCAATTAGAGTGTGCTTATGAGAGGTTCTTGTAAGCATGTTACTGACGCGCAGCAAAACCAGGATATTTTTGGCAATATTGCTGCTGTTCCCTCTCTTTCTTTATTGGATTATTAGCTCCGATTCGAATATAGAAGACGCCTCTGAAGCGGAAATAATCAGTGGCGTTGATTACTTTATGAAATCCGCTTCAAGTAAAGAATTCAATAAAGATGGAGAGCTTCTACGTACGCTTAAGGCAAACGAGCTTAACCACTTCCCAAGAGCAAAACGCACTACACTCAAACAACCCCACATTACTTTAATGGCTGAGAATAGCCCTCGCTTAACTAGCGAAAGCCTTTCAGGCATTGCTTATGATAATATCGATCGCTTCGACCTTGTTGAACAAGTTATCGTCACGCATAATCCAACAAGCCCGATACCAAGTGTGTTAAGAACATCAAGCCTGAGTCTCTACCAAGCTCAAGGAACGGCAAAGACTAACGCGCCCGTGGAGATCACCCAGCAATCCAATATCACAACAGCTACGGGCATGATTATTAACTATAAAATGAATACATCGGAACTACTTTCTGATGTAAAAGGCACTTTCCATGCTAAATAACAGATCATTAATACAGCTCTTTCTGCTTATAAGTGCATTGTTCAGCTCATTTTGCTTTGCGCTCCCGACTGATCGAAAGCAGCCTATTCATATAAGTGCAGACAGTGCTCGCATTGACGACAACACAGGTACAACAACATACAAAGGCAATGTCCTGATGACCCAAGGCAGCATGGAGATTCGAGCAGCCAAGGTCGACCTATATCGAAAAAAGGATGATATTAACCTAATCATCGCCACGGGAAGCCCTGCCAACTTTCGCCAAAGGCCCTCAAAAGATCAGCCGATTACTAACGCATTTGGCGAAAAATTAGAATATAAAATTGCTGAACAAACCGTCACTATAACGGGCCAAGCACGCGTAGAACAAGATAGAGACACATTTAGCGGCGAGCGTATCGTTTACCAAATGAAAAAAGCCATCGTCAACGCATATAGTGGATCTGGGTCCTCGGGACAACGCGTTAAAATGATTATTCAGCCTAAGGCCAATTAGTACAGATGAACACTCTTCTTCAGGCTTTACATCTAGCAAAATCATACAAAAAGAGACAGGTAGTTCGCGATGTCTCCCTGGAAGTTAACAGCGGTGAAATCGTTGGACTTCTAGGTCCAAACGGTGCGGGAAAAACCACCTGTTTTTATATGATTGTGGGGTTAGTTAATACCGACAAAGGCGCTATACGTATCAATAGCGATGACGTCACACAACTACCGATGCATGAACGCGCCCGAAAAGGAATAGGCTACCTCCCACAGGAAGCATCCATTTTCCGCAAACTTAGCGTACAAGATAACCTGCTCGGCATACTAGAGATGCGAAAAGAACTCTCGACAGCGCAGCGTAACGAGAAGCTAGAAAGCCTCCTAAGCGAATTCCACATCACACACTTACGCGACAGCTTAGGCATGAGCCTATCTGGCGGCGAACGCCGGCGTGTAGAAATAGCCCGAGCGTTGGCCTCCGAACCTACCTTTATTCTATTAGACGAACCATTTGCCGGCGTTGATCCCATCTCTGTAAATGACATAAAACACACTATAAAACACCTACAATCCAAAGGTATTGGTATTTTAATTACTGACCATAATGTGAGAGAAACACTCGATATTTGTGAAAAAGCCTATATTGTTAGTGAAGGCGTTATTCTTGCTCAAGGAACACCAGAAGAGATACTTTCAAATGAACAAGTAAAAGCAGCCTACTTAGGACATACATTTACACTTTGAACATCACATTGTAAATTTCACATTCTAAGTTATATGAACTGCCCTATTGGAGTAACCTTGTAGTTATATGAAGCAATCATTGCAACTCAAAATGGGTCAGCACCTGACAATGACCCCTCAACTACAACAAGCTATTCGTTTGTTGCAGCTGTCGACACTCGACCTCCAACATGAAATACAGGAGGCACTGGACAGTAACCCGATGCTCGAAACGAGTGATGATTTCGATGAAACGCATCAACCCGAAGTACAGCAAGAAATAACCACTCCAAGTGAAGATAACAACCTCGCCCAATCCAGCACATCAAGCAACGAGAGCATAGAGAACTCAGCTGAAGATCAGTGGAGCGACAACATTCCCTCTGAACTCAGCACAGACTCCTCTTGGGAAGACACGTATCAAACAGGAACAAGCAGTAGCCAGCGAGATGATGATTCTTTTTTTGAATCTAACGACACGGCAGAAGAAACACTGCAAGACCACCTTAACTGGCAGTTAAATTTAACGCCAATGAGCCCGGCAGACCGCTTAATTGCTGAAGCAATTATTGACGGCATCGATAACGAAGGGTATTTGCGCTCCTCTACAGAAGAAATTCTTGAACACTTTAAAGAGAGCGAACCTACATTATTTGCCGAGTCTGAACTCGATGAAGTAGACGCAGTATTACACAGGATTCAACAGTTTGACCCTCCAGGCGTTGCCTCTCGTGATTTGGGTGAGTGCTTAAGCATTCAGTTGCGCCAATTACCACCAGACACGCCGCTGCTTCAACAAGCGCTTACATTATGCAAACAATACATACACTTGTTAGGAACACGGGATTATAAGCAGCTACTACGAAAACTGCGATTAAAAGAGCCTCAACTACAAGCTATTATTCTCTTAATACAATCACTAAACCCCTATCCCGGTTCTCATATTTCTAGCTCAAAAGCTGAATACGTTACCCCCGATGTATATGTAGAGAAATTCCAAGGGGTTTGGACGGTACGACTAAATCAAGACGCATCTCCCAACCTAAAAATTAACACGAGTTATGCCGACCTCATTCGTCGAGCTGACAGCAGCGCTGATAACACCTATCTTAAAAACCACTTACAAGAAGCTCGCTGGTTTATAAAAAGCCTACAAAGCCGTAATGAGACTCTACTAAAAGTATCTAGTCAGATTATTGAGCGCCAATCAGCGTTCTTGGAGCATGGTGATGAAGCCATGAAGCCAATGGTGTTACATGACATTGCAGAAGCAGTAGAAATGCATGAATCGACTATTTCTCGTGTTACCACACAAAAATATATGCACACTCCGCGCGGAATTTTTGAGTTAAAATATTTTTTTTCTAGTCATGTAAGCACCAATGACGGTGGCGCTGCGTCCTCTACAGCTATTCGCGCCGTCATTAAAAAAATGATTTCTGCTGAAAATACTGCAAAGCCGTTGAGTGATAACAAAATTGCCCAACTGTTAGACCAAGAAGGAATTAAAGTTGCAAGAAGGACTGTTGCAAAATACCGAGAAGCAATGGGCATTGCTCCTTCTAATGAAAGGAAGTGTCTGGTTTAATATTAAGTTATAACGACATGCGTCGTTTTAAAAGGAGATACCTATGCAAATCAATATTACAGGTCATCATGTAGAGCTTACTGAACCGCTTTCTGAGTATGTACATACTAAATTTGAGAAGCTTGAACGACATTTCGATAACATTACTAATGTACAAGTTACACTAAGCATAGACAAACAACGTCAAAAAGCTGAAGCGGATATGCACATCGCCGGCGGTGAAATTTTTGCCACAAGCGAACAAGATGATATGTATGCTGCTATTGATGGATTGATCGATAAACTAGATCGTCAGGTCATCAAACATAAAGAAAAACTAAAAGCCATAAGTAACTTTTAAAACTGAAATCACATGCCCATTCTGTCACTATTATCACCAGAGCGAGTTCTTCAAAATATTGAAGGAGGAAGCAAAAAACGTATCATTGAGCTTGTCAGTAAAATCATTGCTGAATCAAACAGTGATCTCTCAGCAGAAGCAGTATTTAGCGGCCTCATCGGCAGAGAACGCTTGGGCAGTACGGGCATAGGTGAAGGTGTGGCCATTCCACACTGTCGCCTTGCCAACGTCCAAACGGCCACTGGCGCACTTATATACTTATCCAAGCCCATTGATTTTGATGCGATCGATAATCGTCCTGTCGATTTATTATTTTTTCTATTAGTTCCCGAAGAAGCATGTGACGACCACTTAAGCACGCTCGGAAAGCTGGCCGAAGTATTCAGTCAGGAGGAGTTCCGGGACACATTAAGAAATACACATTCAAATGAGCAACTTTTAGACGTTGCTACTCAACTGTTTCGCATTTAGAGATGGATCTATGAAATTAGTGATCATTAGTGGGCGATCAGGCTCAGGAAAAAGTACAGCTCTACAAGCCCTCGAAGATGTTGGCTTCTATTGTATTGATAACCTTCCGGCCAAATTACTGCCAAACTTAATTGATCATATGTTAGAGGATGACGCACAGCTCAACCGTATTGCCGTGTGCATAGATGCTCGCAACCTATCAAGCAATCTCGAGAAATTGCCGAGCATCTGGCGAGATTTTAAAAAGCACCCTAAAATCACAGTTGAACTACTTTATGTTGATGCCTCTCACGACACACTATTAAAAAGATACAGCTCAACAAGACGACGCCACCCGATGGCAGAGTTAGTCAGTAACCTTCCTGACTCTATTGACTATGAACGCACATTATTAGAACCGATTGCTGATCTTGCTGATCTGCGAATAGACACAACACTACTATCTATTTACGAACTACGTGACATCATAAAACTCAGAATTTCTGAACGTAAAGAGCAGTCACTTTCTTTACAGTTTGAATCATTTGGTTTTAAACATGGCGTCCCTATGGATGTCGATATTGTTTTTGATATGCGTATTTTACCCAACCCATATTGGGTAGCTGAACTTAGAAAACACACAGGGCTCGACCAGCCGGTAATCGATTTTCTTAGCCAAGAAAGTGACGTAAACGCAATGATAAAGGATCTTCAAGAATACTTAGATAAATGGCTACCGCACTTCATGCAAAACAATCGTAGCTATGTCACCGTAGGGATCGGCTGCACCGGCGGCCAACATCGCTCAGTTTATGTCACTGAACAACTAGCTAGCCACTTTAAATCTTATATGGATAGTGTGAACATCAGGCATCGAGAGCTGCGCTGAGCGCTCGACACCATTACACAGAGGAAATAAAGCGCTATGCTTGAACTAAAAATCACCATCATTAACAAGCTCGGTTTACATGCGCGTGCTGCCGCCAAGCTCATTAATACGACTTCTAGGTTTTCTTCTGACGTACGTTTAGTTAAAGAAGGCCGCGAGGTTGATGGCAAGAGCATTATGTCAGTCATGATGCTGGCTGCTAGTAAGGGAACAGAACTCACTGTCATTGCCACGGGTAGCGACCAAGATGATGCGATTTCTGCCATTGAAGCTCTCATTAACAATCGCTTTGATGAAGATGAATAACCTCTGATTCACGCATAGCAACTACTGAATACAACTCATCTATCCGCTATACTACAGCAACATAAAATATTGTACCGTGCGTTTTCGCAGTTAAGGGTATTATGACTACTAATGACGAAACTACAGCACTGGACAAACTCAACCGGGCCCTGGACAGTGGCGCCTTTCAACAGGTGCGTTTTACTCTAAACAATTCGCTTCGCCCTGCCGAAGTCGCACACCTACTAGAGCAGTCCCCGCCGAAAGAGCGCGAAATTTTATGGAATCTAATTCATACCGATAACGAAGGAAAAGTACTCCAGTATCTTGCTGATGATATTCAAGCAGACATTCTCAGCAAAATGGATACCGACCGCGTTTTGGCTATTACAGAGTCACTAGATACCGATGATGTAGCAGACGTTTTACAGCAACTACCGGAGCGAGTAACGCGAGAGCTGCTGAAGATCATGGATCAGCAGAATCGTGAACGCTTAGAAGTTGTTTTGGCCTACCCGGAAGATACCGCCGGCGGGTTAATGAATACAGACACGGTGACGATTCGCCCAGACATTACTGTTGAAACGGTATTGCGTTATATTCGCCGCCATAATGAAATACCTGAAATGACAGACAGCTTATTTGTCGTCAGCCGCAGAAAAGAATCCTACATAGGGATTCTGCCACTCACTAAGCTTCTCGTATCGGATCCCAATATTACTGTTCGTGAAATAATGAACACTGATATTAAGCCGATTCCAGCAGAGATGCCTGATGATGAAGTTGCTTCGCTCTTTGCTAAACATGATTTAGTATCCGCACCTGTTGTAAACAAAAAAGGTAAACTCCTCGGCCGAATCACTATCGATGATGTTGTCGATGTTATTCGTGAAGACGCAGACCACTCCATGATGAGCATGGCAGGTCTTGACGATGATGAAGATACCTTTGCACCATTGATGAAAACAACCCGACGAAGAGCTGTATGGTTAGGCATCAACTTGATTACGGCACTGACCGCATCTGCTGTTATCGGCATTTTTCAAAACACGATTGATAAAGTAGTCGCTCTCGCCGTCCTTATGCCGATAGTCGCCTCTATGGGTGGTATTGCAGGAAGCCAAACATTAACGCTTATGATTCGTGGACAAGCTCTAGGGCATGTTGAGCGCTCAAATGCTGGCTGGTTACTCAATCGTGAACTGTTAGTCGGCGGCTTAAACGGTGTACTTTGGGCACTGGTTGTATCGGCGGTATCGATTTACTGGTTCGAAGACACTACCATCGGCTTAGTCATTGGTTTAGCGATCATCATCAACTTAATTGCTGGAGCACTGGCAGGGACTGTACTCCCACTGGCTCTAAAATCTTGGGGCATTGACCCCGCCTTAGCTGGAAGTGTACTCCTCACCACCATTACTGATGTGGTGGGTTTTTTTGCATTTCTAGGATTGGCAACCTACTTCTACGGATAAAAAATGAACGAAGATAATTTCGATGATATAGATAATGATGATGAAGACTTTATTAGTCGCTCTCAGATCAAGCGCGAAGCAGAAGCTCTACAGAAGTTAGGCGAGCGCTTAGTAGACCTAAAACCAGGGCAACTTGATAAACTTCCTATTGATGAAACGCTTCGCCATGCAATCGATGAAGCTAAAAAGTTACCACACCGCAGCGCCTTACGCCGACAAATGCAATACATCGGCAAGCTAATGCGCTACGAAGATGGTGAGGCAATAGCAAACGCGATCGAACGCTTTGACGTTACAAAAGAAGCTCACAACAAAGTTTTTCATAAACTTGAAAAATGGCGTGACCGCTTAATTGAAAACAACAAAGATAATTCAATGCTAGACGTCATTATCTCTGAATACCCTCACACGGATATCCAGCACTTACGACAACTGGTAAGAAACGCTCAAAAAGAAGTATCGCAAAACAAACCACCGGCCGCTGCACGTAAACTATTTAAATACTTACGAGAGCTAGAAGAAAACCCATAGTCATTGTTAACGTATTAGGCTGTTAACACCTAACAGCCTATATATTTACGAACGTTGCTGAAATAGCACCGGCATACGCTTACGCACACGGCCCAAGAGACTAAAATCTAATTTAGCAAGCACTACGCCCTCCCCCATTTCACATCGAGAAATAACCGTACCCCATGGGTCTACGATCATAGAGTCGCCCGAAGTTTTACGAGAGGGGCTATGCTGCCCCCCCCTGATTTGCCCCAAGAATATAGCATTGCGTCTCAACAGCGCGGGCTCTTAATAGAACCTCCCAATGGGCTTTGCCCGTGACTTCAGTAAAAGCAGAAGGCACAACAATAATATCCGCACCCAGCTCTCTCAATTTCCAAAAATGCTTAGGAAAACGTAAGTCATAACAGATACTCAATCCAACCTTTCCTACTTCTGTTTCAACTACAACGAACTCATCTCCAGCCTCAACAAATGCTGACTCTAGGTATACACCCTGATTATCACTGACATCAACATCAAACAGATGACGCTTATCATAACGCGCAACACACCTACCGGCAGGGTCAAAAACTTGCAAAGCAGAACGTACTTTTCGATTAGCTGCGTTGCTACCAAGCAGAGGAAAACTCCCTGCAAACAGCCAAATTCCCAGAGATTTTGAAAGGCCACTTAACCAACAAGCGCCCCTGTTATACGCTTTCTCATCCTCAGCCAACGAGTAAAGCTGCTGACTATCAAAAAGTGCAAAATTTTCTGGCAACAATACGAGCTTGGCGCCTTCAGATACAGCTTCACGTATAAGAACTTCAGCTCTATTCAAGTTTATTTCAACATCAGAACCAGACACCATTTGCACAACTGCTACATGGGTCATTTTTTATCCCCTTCTTGCCCTGAGGTGTCATTAGAAGATTTAGCAGCTAAAGGGGTAATTGATTTAACATCTGGCTCAACCCATGGACCTGATAATTGGTACTTTATTGTGGACACTCTCTCAAACTTATCACCGATAAGCTTATCCAGTAAAAATACAGCACCCGCAATTTGAGGAGCTCCCAGCAACACTGCCGCAACAGGCAAGTTACTTGTTACAGGTAAGACTACATCAACTTCGCTATCCAACGTCTGATCCACAATATTGATACTTCCTTGCATATTCACATTAGCGGAAGGCCCATCAAGAGAAAATGGTTCCTGACTATAGGCGATACCACTGTTAAGCAAGTAGTGTGCGCTTACACGATCAAACGCTACGCCCGCTTTTACCAAGTCAGTAAAATTAAGTTGCAACCTTCGAACCACAGTATTGAGATTTAGAATGCCAAATAAACGTAATATATTACTGTGCTGCCCTGTTTCAATAATTCGCCCTTTCTTCAGTAACATCTTAAAATTTCCGTTTAAGTTTCTAGTTTCAAAACCCCACGGATACCCTGACCATGAAACATCACTGGTGATATTTGTTGACTGCGACTCAATGACACCTTCATAGCCAAAGTTATTCAAAAGCGTACCTAGGTCCCCTCCTTGTAACGCTATATTCATATAACTAGCGGGCTGGCCACCTTTTAAGCGCCACCCTGCATCACCTGTTAGTGAGAATTTACCGAAACGCCCAGCAATGTTTTTAACTGTTAGCTGGCCAGCAGGGTCTGGCTCAATTTCCATACGCCACTGCCCTACTGGTTTAGAGTCAAGATACAACTTATTAATAGAAAGCTGCACTAACGGCCATTCACTAGTATCAAAAATCTCTTGTTTAAGTGCATTATCACCTTTTGAGGGTTCTTGGTTTTTATCCAAATACCAGTGGTCTAAATTCACAATATAAGCAGTGCTACCCTCTTTAGGAAAAAGTATCTCACCGGCAACTTTAGGGCTTACAAAACCAATAGCAGTTTGGTTGCTACCTTCAGCATTGACAACTAGATCAACATTACCGACTTGCACATCCCCTGCCGATAAGCGCCCGATATGTAACGCCAACTGCTTCAAACCACCTTGTGAATCGGAAAGGCTTTCGCTACTCCACCAGTTATTTTGAACCATAAAAGCCTTCAGCTGAGCAAGGTCAACCTGATCAATAGCGCCATCTACCCATATGCCTGCTTCAACGGGTTCCTGAGGGCGCTCTCCACCAAAGCTAAGACGCGTTCTTGAAGCGCTCTCAATAGACTTTGTAACACCACGCAGCTGGCTACCTAGCTTATATCGCCAAACAGGACTATCACTCCCTAACTGACCTACAATCTGCAACGGCATCATAGCATCAGCGGTTTTCCCAAACGGAGCGGGGGCTTGTAGTTCAACCCCCTTCAAGCTGGAGTCAACGACTAACTTGTTACATGTAGCTACGCCGGAACATAGGTCCAAACGAGCATTAATAACAGCAGCTCCTTTAGCACTGTTTAATAAAGATAATTCTGTTTGCTTTTTTAACGCGTCTATAGAAATTTTTCCAGAAAGATACACCCGAGTCACTTCAGGAAGCTGCTGCGTTTTTTCTACAGGTTCAATCCGCACAGCAACAGGTGCATTCATAAAAGATGCCTTAACGTTGTTGCTAGAGAGGCCTTTCTCAGTCGAAAAATCGAGATCTCCAGAAACGTCATTAAAAACTAACTTTTCTGATACGCTTTCAAAACGCCCCTTATCAAAACGCGAAGAAACCTTAACAATTGGAACTCCCTTTTCGGATAGAGGTAGCAGCACAGCAACTTCTGTTTTATGCTTGCCTGACAATGACCATGAATCAAGACCATCACCTACTAAGTCATGCAGTGATGTAGTTTTAAGCAAAGTAAAAATATCTTTAGCATCACCCAGCACCGACGTTTTAACACTCAGCTGATCCGACCTAGCAGGTAAGTGCACTTGAATCTTGCTTGCACGGCTATTTAATAACACTCCCGTACTGGCAGTAATATCTAATGCCTCTCCATCCAAACTGATCGTCATATCGGCCTGCTTAACAACAGGCCAATCTGGTTGAAACTTCACCGTAGCACGCTCAACATCAAAGTAGAGTTGTACGGTAGGAGGTAAACGCCCTTCTAAGCTGCGAGTACCTGCGCGTAAAAGCAACATACCATCTTTGACAGTGCCCTCTTTAATCGCCGCTGATACCCAGCGGTGCAAAGACTCTCCCACTTCCGCAGGAGGTATATATAAAGGTGCTTGTTTGGCGTCTGCATTCTTCAGCGCAATCAGCAACGTCAGCTCAGTTTGATGCATACGGTCTAATGGTAGATACATGCTAAACCGACCAGACGCACTCAATGATTCATTTTCCAGGTTCAATAAACTGCTATTTACCGTAACGACAGGACTCGAATGCCCCTCTCTTTCTTCAATAATCCAACTAACGCGACCACTCGCTTCACGGTACTCCCAGTTTTCAGAAAATATCCCAGGAAACCCCATTACAAATGACTCAGTATCTAAATCAATATCGCCAGAGATTTCAGTAAAAGCGATGCGCCCTGTCACATTTTTTAAAACTGGAGCGCCATAATAGTCATCAACACTCACTCCACGAAGATCACCCTCACCTTGCAGCTTTGCTAGGTTATGCGGGTCGGCCCAAACTACCGTTACGTTCTTAATACTCCCCTGAGGCTGTAACTTAAGTAACGCATCATCTAAGCTCTCAGGCATATAAGGCTTACCAAGAAACCATTGCGACCACATGGCTAAATCTAACTCTTTAAGGTTCGCTTGATGCAGTAATACTTTTCCTTTATTCAAGCTAATATCAGTTGATATAAAAGGCATTTCTATTCTTGCTTGGCTGTTTTGTACTAACAGGTCGGAAATCACAAGCTTAAACTTTTCTGCAGAAGTGGGCTGAAGCGCAAAGGTAACGGCACTATCAATAATATTCTCCAATGACTCCTGCTCAAAAGATAAACGCTTGATACTCAATTGCCCTTGTAAAGCTTCAACACGCTGATTACTCCAGCGTCCCCAAAGCTCAGTGCCCATATCTAGGTCTTTTATATCAAATGGTAAATCCACTAAATCAAGGTTCAGTAGTTGCTGCCCAAAATTACTAACTTTTGCATAAAGCTTATAATCACCCAACAAAGGATCAACAGGAAGATTCTCTGTTTCAATAGCAAATTCAACATTCGATGAATTACTATCAGCGAGTGCTAACGTTAAAGACCCATATAGATAATGCTGATCACCTGCATTATTTAATAAGAAGGTAATAGGGGATATTTTCTGGACAGCTCCCTGCTGAGGATGCAAAGATAAACGCGCATTAGTAAAAGAGACTTCAGGCTGCTGAACCAGCATATTAATAACGTGCCTAACAAGACCATCACTACTCACCGAAGAAGAGCTCGTGCCTAACGTTCCCCATCGTCCATCACGCTGGCGAAGAGATACAGACGTTTGATCAATATTTAAGATAGAAAATATAGGAAAGCGAGCAAATATTGAGGCAAAAAGATCAATCTCAGCATCTACCCGATGAATGCTAAAATCAACCTCAGGCCCTGTAGCAGAATCACTATAGGTACGAATATTTTGTAAATGAAAAGTGGGGTACTTCCCATCCCAATGTGCAGAGACCTCCTGTATGGTAATAGGTGTACCTGCTTTATCTGAAATATATTCTTCTATCGCAGTTTTGTGTTCGGCGATGGATGGTAGGAACTGTCGAGTAAGGGCCACTGCGATTGCGACTAACAGCAAAACCACCAACAATACCCAACCTACCCAGTGAAAGAGACGATTCAGCATTTAACTTCACCTACTCGGCCGATCAGCAGAGTATTTTTGACGCTTAAATTTTCAGCAGAGCATAACTAGGCTCTGTCACCATAGAACTATAACTATAAATAAGCGCAGTAGTATATTACCTTAACACAACATCAAACTGCTCTGGGCTATACATTGCTTCGACTTGAAAACGAATCGTTTTATTAATAAAGGCTTCAAGCTCGGCAACATGATCTGAAGCATCATCGGTTAAATACTCAACCACGCCAGCTGACGCTAGAACTAGATACGCTTCGGTGTCATAGGCACGATGTTGGCGTAAAATTTCGCGGAAAATCTCATAACACACCGTCACAGGTGTTTTGATAGAACCTCGGCCTTGGCACTGACTGCATGGTTCACACAGAATATGCTCTAAGCTTTCTCGAGTGCGCTTGCGTGTCATTTCTACGAGCCCTAGCTCTGAAACACCCGTAACTTTACATTTAGCATGATCGCGGTCCAATACTCGCTCAAGCGTTCTTAGCACTTGCTGCTGATGCTCAACCATCTCCATATCAATAAAGTCGATGATAATAATACCGCCAAGATTTCTTAAACGCAGCTGTCTGCCGATAGCGGTTGCTGCTTCAAGATTCGTCTTGAAAATAGTTTCTTCCAAATTACGGTGGCCAACAAAGCCTCCAGTATTTACATCAACGGTTGTCATCGCCTCTGTCTGATCAAAAATCAAATACCCACCAGATTTCAGATCAACTTTGCGCCCAAGCGCTCTTTGCATCTCATCTTCTACGTTATAGAGATCGAAGATCGGCCTTTCCCCGGGATAATACTCAAGGTGGTCATATATCTCTGGGACTAAAGCTTTCGAGAAGGATTGGGCTTTTTGAAAAGTCTCTCGGGAATCTATTCTGATACGTTCAATACCCGCATGTGCCATATCCCTCAAGGCACGCATATTCAACGGCAAATCTTCATAAACAATAGAGGGAACAGAAGCGGTAACAGCTCCAGCTTCTATCGCCTTCCACAAACGCTTTAAAAACTGAACATCTGCAACCAGTTCGGTTTCCGAAGCGCCTTCTGCAACTGTACGTAAAATATATCCAGCCGTATCTGATTCATCCAAGGCAACGCATTTTTGTAATGCACTGCGTAAACGTTCACGCTCTTCAACATCTTCAATACGTTGGGAAACACCGATATGACTATTTCCAGGCATATACACTAAATAACGAGAAGGAATGGATATATGCGTTGTTAAACGCGCCCCTTTAGTACCAATAGGGTCTTTAGTAACCTGCACAACTAGCGCTTGGCCTTCTCTTAGGACGTGAGAAATAGAAATACTATTTTTCTCTTCACCACTACTCTGCTGAGGCAACACATCTTCAACATGAATAAAAGCGGCTCGTTCCAAGCCTATTTCAATAAAAGCAGCTTGCATGCCTGGTAGCACTCGAACTACTTTTCCTTTATAAATATTTCCGACAATACCGCGCTTTGTTGAACGCTCTACATAGATTTCCTGAGGCATCCCGTTTTCGATAACAGCAACACGGGTTTCCATCGGGGTGAAATTAATCAGTATTTCTTCTCCAACGTTTGTTGCCACAGGAGCCTTCCTAACTAAAAAATGAAATGGTTAATATTGCCAAACTTTGATTCCGACCTTATTTAAGAGTTCCGACGTTTCTGCCAAAGGCAAACCAACAACGTTTGAATAACTCCCTTCTATCTTTTCAACAAAAATTGCCCCAAAACCTTGAATACCATAACCACCTGCTTTGTCGCATGGCTCTTTGGTTTTCCAATAGCGATGGCATAATTCAGCATCTAATGTTTTAAAAGTAACATGGGTAACAACAACCTGGCTATCGGTAAAGCCGTTATTCGTCAATGCGATACCCGTCATAACTTGATGCGTCCGACCAGAGAGTTGCTGCAACATTACGACGGCTTGATCTTCAGATTCAGGTTTACCTAATATATATCCATCAATAACGACCGTGGTATCTGCACCTAATACCGCACACTGCTGCCCATTTCGAAGAAAGCCTTCCTTTGATTTTTCACACGCTAAACGCTGCACATAATCTGCGGGCAACTCACCGGGCAAAACATCCTCATTGATATCAACACTACTCTGCTTAAAAACGACACCTATCTGTGCCAATAACTCTTTTCGGCGCGGGGAGGCCGAAGCCAAAATAAGCTCACACATAATAAACTCAAAACAGTAATCAGTTAACGTGGAATGTACGCCTTATACCCCTGAGCACAACAAACACCCATGGCCATAAAATGGCACTAACCAAGGCAGGTAACAAGAAAACAAGGCTATCGCCAGTACTACCCGATAAAGACTGTATCCAATGAAAAATCAACTGGTTAATCCCAACTAGCACTAACACCATCATCGCTTGTTGCCACAAAGGGTACATCCTTAGTCGCTTATGCAGTATCAATGTGATAAATGCCACCATCGTTAATGAAAGTGCATTCATACCAAGCAAGCTACCTTTCAATACATCTAAGGCCAACCCCGATATCCAGGCCATACCTATACCAAAACGATGTGGCAAAGCCATGACCCAATAAATAACGATCATGGCCACCCATTCAGGCCTCCACCAGACAAACATGGCGGGTAACGGCATCTGGCTGAGAATAAAGCCAACAATTAACGTACCGATAACAATCAATACACCGCCATTACGTCGCTCACTCATGTGGTTCTTTCACCTCAGAAGATCCCACTTCATTAGGCCCCTCATTAGATTGACTGACAGGCTCTTGTCGATTTTCAATAATCGGCTCCACCAGCAACAGATGCCTGCTTTTATCCAAACGAGCGGCCGGTGTCGCTTTAACAATGGAGAATGGACGTCCTGGATCACGAACTACGCTGGTTACTTTCGCCACTGGGTATCCATATGGAAAGCGCCCCCCTAGTCCAGAAGTAACCAACAAATCACCTATGCGAACATCGGCAGTATCGGGCACATGTTCTAATTCCAATTCACCCAATGTGCCTTTACCTAAAGCAATAGCACGAAATCCATTACGATTAATCTCAACAGGAAGAGCGTGGCGTGCATCTGTGATCAGCATAACTCGGCAAGTATAGTGCGACACATCGACCACTTGGCCAAGAACCCCTCTCGCATCTAGCACTGGCTGACCAAGAAAAACACCATCTTCTTGGCCTTTTCCTAAAATAATCTGATGCTGAAATGGGTCCGGGTTTACGCCAATCAATTCGGCAAGTTGCACATCATTTTTAATACGCTGACGACCACTTAATAGCTCTCGGAGACGTAAGTTCTCGGTTGTCAGAGAAGCCATCTGCTGCACCTGTTGATCTAGTAAAATAACTTCAGATCGCAACTGAATATTATCTTTAACAAGAGAGCGCCTACTGACCAAAACATCAGAGAGGTCATCGGCTATTCTCGTGGGCATATCGACCAACCACTGAATAGGCGTCATCACAAGAGAAAGCACACTGCGCGCTTCACGCGTGCGAGATGGATTCAGATCACTCACCATAAAAATAATAGCAAGTATGACAAGTACAAGGAAAAAAGACGGGGTATGCCGCCTTTAAATATAGGTTTCACGCAGGCGCCTCCTCAATCTAAAAGAAGGCGATTGACAACTATTCATAACAACAACCGCTGTTATTCGAAGGTTAGCAGCTCAAACGCGTGCTTATCTAGCAACTCCAGCGCTCGACCACCACCACGGGCTACACATGTAAGAGGATCTTCAGCTAAAATAACAGGCAGCCCTGTCTCTTCACTGATCAAACGATCAATATGGCGCAACATTGAGCCACCACCGGTCAAGACAATGCCTTGCTCAGCAATATCAGACGCCAGCTCAGGAGGACACTGTTCAAGAGCACTCTTAACAGCCTGAACGATAGCAGACAGCGGGTCTTGCAATGCTTCAAGGATTTCATTGCTATTGAGTGTAAAGCTACGCGGAATACCTTCTGCAAGGTTGCGGCCTCGAACGTCAATTTCAAGCACTTCCTTGCTTGGATAAGCAGAACCGATCTCTTGCTTGATACGTTCAGCTGTTGCTTCACCAATCAAGCTACCGTAGTTACGGCGCACATAAGTCACAACCGCTTCATCAAAGCGATCTCCACCAATGCGCACAGATTCAGCATAAACGATACCGTTCAGAGAAATCACAGCGATCTCAGTAGTACCACCGCCGATATCTACAACCATAGAACCACTGGCTTCTTCAACGGGCAAGCCTGCACCAATTGCAGCGGCCATTGGCTCTTCAATCAGATAGACTTCACGTGCTCCAGCACCTAAAGCAGATTCTTTAATAGCACGGCGCTCTACCTGCGTTGATTTGCAGGGAACACAAACAAGCACTCGCGGACTTGGCGAGAAAAAACTGTTGTCATGTACTTTGCTAATAAAATATTGCAGCATTTTTTCAGTAACATGAAAGTCTGCAATAACACCGTCTTTCATTGGACGGATCGCGGTAATATTACCCGGCGTACGGCCCAGCATGCGTTTAGCATCTTTACCTACAGCAGCGACAGACTTCTGATTACCGCTTTGCCTAATGGCAACAACCGACGGTTCGTTAAGAACAATGCCTTTATCGCGCACAAAAATCAGCGTATTTGCTGTACCCAGATCGATTGATAGGTCGCTCGAAAACAGACCCCGTATTTTTTTGAACATGTCGAATGGAAACCTTAAAGAGTTACAGGTATAGCTGAAGTATTTTAAAAACACGTAACTCTAGCAACGGCAGGGATTTAGAGCAAGGAGCAAATATGTTAAGTTAGTCTTTTTTTCGCCAAATCCGAGACAGTTAGCGAGATCACCCATGGCTCTAAACAGAACCGATGTAGAAAAAATTGCACATCTGGCACGTCTGCAAATAGACGAAAACGATGTGCCTGAGTATGCGACAAACTTATCAAACATACTGGATCTAATCAGCCAGATGCAGAGTATCGACACAGCAGATGTTGAGCCACTCGCACATCCACTTGATGCCGTACAACGCTTAAGGGCAGACAGTATCACTGAGCAAAACCAGCGTGAGCATCTACAAAGTGTAGCTCCGTCTGTGGAAAACGGCCTATTTCTTGTACCTAAGGTCATTGACTAACAGCGCCGGCATAACGATTAGGACTAAATAAAGATGTTGAATAAAACACTGGCCGAATTGGCCAAAGGGCTTGAACAAGGCGAATTCAGTAGCGTTGAACTAACTCAGTCATACCTTGAGCGTATTAAACGCGAAGACAGTAAATACAATAGCTACATTACTGTCACAGAAGAGCTTGCGCTAACACAAGCCACTGCCGCTGATGAAACTCGCTCAGCAGGCAACGCTACTAGCATGACCGGCTTGCCCATCGCTCATAAGGATATTTTTTGTACTCAAGGCGTACGCACCAGTGCTGGCTCTAAAATGCTGGATAACTTCGTCTCTCCTTACGATGCGACTGTAGTTCGCCAATTTAATGCAGCGGGTGCAGTCACACTGGGCAAAACCAACATGGATGAGTTCGCCATGGGCTCATCCAATGAATCTAGCTTTTACGGCCCTTCTCGCAACCCTTGGAACACTGACCATGTACCTGGTGGCTCATCGGGCGGCTCCGCAGCTGCTATTGCCGCAGGCCTAGCACCAGCAGCAACCGGTACAGATACGGGTGGATCCATTCGCCAGCCCGCTGCCTTTTGTAACCTAACCGGCCTTAAACCTACTTATGGCCGCGTCTCTCGTTACGGAATGATTGCCTATGCATCATCATTAGACCAAGGCGGCCCAATGGCGCAAACGGCTGAAGATGCCGCCATGATGATGAATGTCATGGCAGGTCTTGACCCTCTAGACTCCACCAGTGCAGACCGTCAGGTTCCTGACTACACGGCTAACCTAGATGCACCACTAGCAGGCTTAAAAATAGGCTTACCAAAAGAGTTTTTCTCTGCCAGCCTTAATCCTGAAATGGCCACGCTGATTCATAACGCTGTCAAAGAATATGAAGCATTAGGCGCGACGGTTAAAGAAGTCAGCCTACCCAATACAGCATTATCTGTTCCTGCCTATTACATCATTGCACCGGCAGAAGCATCGTCTAACTTATCTCGTTTTGATGGTGTGCGTTACGGCTATCGCTGCGAAGACCCTACAGATCTCGAAGATATGTACAAACGTACGCGCGGAGAAGGGTTTGGCACAGAGGTTAAGCGCCGCATCATGGTAGGCACCTATGCCCTATCTGAAGGATTTTATGATGCTTACTACAAAAAAGCACAACAGATCCGCCGTCTGATCCAAGAAGATTTTATACGCGTACTGTCTGAAGTCGATGTCATCATGGGGCCAACAACCCCAACTCCTGCTTTTAAGCTGGGCGAAAAAACATCCGACCCTGTCGAAATGTATATGGAAGATATCTTCACGCTATCGCTAAACCTTGCAGGCTTACCGGGCATGTCTATCCCTTGCGGCATGAATAACGGTCTACCTGTGGGCTTACAGATTATTGGCAACTACTTTGCCGAAGAAAAACTTCTCAACGTCGCCCACAAATTCCAGCAGGCAACTGACTGGCACACCCAAAAGCCTGCAGGTCTTTAAGAGGAATAACGAATAATGGAATGGGAAACAGTGATAGGGCTAGAAATTCATGCCCAACTCGCAACAAACACTAAAATTTTCTCGGGTGCCAGCACTGCTTTTGGAGCCGAGGCAAATACCCAAGCCTGCGCTGTCGATTTAGCACTACCAGGCACACTGCCCGTTTTCAACGAAAGCGCATTACGCATGGCCGTCATGTTTGGTACAGCTATTGATGCCGAGATTGGCAAAGTCTCTGTCTTTGATCGTAAAAATTATTTTTACCCGGATTTACCAAAAGGCTACCAAACCAGCCAACTCTTTTACCCTATCGTTGGTGAAGGGCACATTGATATTGAACTAGAAGATGGTTCCACAAAGCGCATCGGTGTTACACGCGCTCATCTTGAAGAAGATGCAGGCAAGTCACTACACGAAGAGTTTGCTAGCCAAACAGGTATCGATTTAAACCGCGCAGGCACACCCTTGCTAGAGATCGTATCTGAGCCAGATATGCGCTCTGCTGAAGAAGCAGTTGCCTACGTGAAAAAAATCCATGCGCTAGTGACCAACTTAGGCATTTGTGACGGTAACATGGCCGAAGGATCTTTTCGCTGTGACTGTAACGTGTCTGTTCGTTACAAAGGTGAAGAACTAGGAAACCGCACAGAAACTAAAAACATCAACTCTTTCCGCTTTATCGAAAAAGCGATTAAGGGTGAAGTTATACGTCAGATCGACATTCTTGAAGATGGCGGCCGCATCACTCAGGAAACACGCCTGTATGATGCCGATAAAGATGAAACGCGCTCGATGCGTAGCAAAGAGGAAGCCAACGACTACCGCTACTTCCCTTGCCCTGACCTGCTACCGATTGTTATTGATGACGAATACATCGATACCATCCGTAAAGCATTACCTGAGCTTCCTGACGTTCGCAGAACGCGCTTTGTAGACACTTACCAGCTGTCTGCTTACGATGCCGGTGTATTATCTGCTTATAAGCCACTCTCAGACTTTTTTGAAACTGTTGCTACTATTTCAACTGACGCAAAATTATCCGTTAACTGGGTGATGGGCGAGCTGTCTAAGCACTTAAACCAACACGATACGGACATCAAAAACAGCCCTGTTTCTGCCCAGCAGTTGGGTGGCCTATTACAACGCATTAAAGACAACACCATTTCAGGAAACATTGCCAAGAAAGTATTTGAAGCGATGTGGAATGAAGGTGGCACAGCTGATGAGATAATCGAAGCCAAAGGGCTTAAGCAGGTGACCGATACCGGCGCTATCGAGAAAATAGTCGACGAAGTCATCGCTAACAACCAAAAACAAGTTGACCAATACACCGCAGCTGAACCCGACAAGCGCGGAAAAATGATTGGCTTCTTTATGGGACAAGTCATGAAAGCATCCGGCGGTAAAGCTAACCCAGGCCAGGTACAAGGCATGATGAAGCAAAAGCTGGACGCTCTCTGCTAAGCAACTCACAAAACAGCTAGCACCCATATAACCGGAAACATAAATATGTTTTCGGTTATATTTATTACATCTTGTAGATGCTTAAGTGATAGGCAAGCCAGCTTTCAGCTTTAACCAGCCGTACTTCTTACCTATGGCTTTGCAAAAACTATCGAACCTCCCTCTCCTGCTCGTCTTTCTTAAATGCTGCCCGTGATGTTGCCACCATAGCTCTATGATCTCTGATAACTTACGGTGATCTTTTGATTGAGGGTTCCAAGGGTTGTGAATCGCCTTGTTACGCTCGAACGCCTCAAAGCGCTGTGCTTCGCCCTTCGTGGCTAAGGTTTTACGAATTCTTGGCCCTACCGATCCATAGGGTCGTAAGTCGACAAGATAGCCTTTATCTGTTTTCTTAATCGACATAGCAAAGAGTCTGTTCACCGATGTATATGATCAACACCATAGTGACAGAGTCATTTTATGTCTAAGAATTTCAATACAAAATACAGTATTAAATGTAAACTATATCCGTTACTTGCCATTGCTGCTTATTAAAATAATTAGCAGACTTTTTTATTGAGAAAAGAAATGAAATCTCTAGGTAGTTTAATCGCTCTGTTGATGGGCGTAGGGTTAATAGTAAGTGGAATAATAACTTTGTATACGGGTGAGTACCTTGATGGAAAATACTCGAAAGCAGCAGAGATTGGAGATATGAAGCACATAATTGGCTTTGGCCAAATTGGCATGGGTATTTATATTTTGAGTGCTATTAAAGATTATTTAAAAGGAGGAAAATAACAAAAGACCTAAGTACGTCATATATTTAGTTCGCTAAGATTTTGTAAGATAGTCTCTTGGTGAAAAAATAAAAAGGAATACCTAGAATAATCATCCAAAAATATTCTACTTTATAAAAAAATATCACCCAGAATCCAATCATAAAACCTATAATCAAAATATAATCAAAATATAATCAAGAAAATATATTTTTTTAAATTTAAGAGTCGAACCAAAATCCTTAATTATTATAAATACAACAAATGGCAAAGAACCGCCATATACTAAAGCTGTTTGATACCATTCTTCATATATAGAGCGTATACATAATATAGTAGATAGGAAAAGCATTGAAACCAGCGCATGAAACTTTTGCTTTTTTTTTAAGATCTTTTGGGGTCATATTACTCACTACTTGCACCATTTTTTATCTGAAAAAGTTCCAACCGTACTAAGTCTATTATAAACAGTAAATTCACATACCATCACGGGTGACAGCTATAGATCTAGAGTCAATATCAATTTTTTTCACTTTTAGCACAATACGTTTATTAAAATAGTATCTCTTGTAACCATCTTGAAACAAATCATTTCGTGGTATTTTCACTGGCCTGATAAAAAAATCTAATACAAATCCTGTTCCCATATAAATATTGTCTTCATCAACTTTAGTCTCTATATTGCCAGTGCTGTACCATTTTCCACATACGCTATAAACAAATCGACACGTTCGATCTTGAGGCCATTTGGCTGCTTTATACTCTGAAACTGAACATGCATAATTTTGACGTAACCCTTTCCAAAAGGAGGATCTAGCAAATAATAAACCAAAAATATTATAAACAAATAAACAAAACAACATAAAACCAATTAAAAATTCCATTACTCCCTTCCTTTTTGTTCAACGGCGTATCAACAGACTAGTTTTCACTTAAAAAGTATAAGTCTGAGTTATAGCTCTCTAATTATTTATTGTAGGTATTCAAAGATAGTAATTAAAACTCATCCTTAAGCCCATTTTTAAATCGTGTCCACTTCGTATCAACAATCATGCTGCCTTTGTATTGAACCATCCAGTAAAGATCATCCCTCTTCCAGACAAATCTCCAGCTTGAGCAGTAGCTCGATTTCTTTATTTTGATATATTTACAGGTTCTTTCGCTTCTTATATCCATATCTGGGCTTCCCCATGCATGGATGATTCGGTTTACGCTTGTGCCAGGTTGTGCAAGCTGTCCATCAGGTAGACGAATGATGGCCGATGAAGCGAATGTGTTCAGTGAGAGTGCTGATAGAACTATAGCGGTGATTGTGCTTTTCATTACATGCATCCTTGCTATGCGGATTTCCCTGCTTATTTCCGATACCGGCGCTCCCTGATCTTCTGGGCTATTAGGCATCCGTTTGTAGATATCTACTCAGGCCAGAAAAGTCTTGGGGCTTCGCACTCTCGTTAGTCTCCTCATTCACTAAAGCTATCAATATTTATCTAGCTTGTTTTAGTGGCAACTGACAACAAAGATTACAACGGCTTGGAATAAAATAACACGACTTTACCCAATGCTCTATTGGCGGCTAATGGCACGAGTTTCAAACTATAGGCTATAATTCAGTGTCAGTTCACCCATTTTCCCGATAATGTCTGCTTTATTTAGTGGGCTGTTCACATAATCTAATGCTTGGTCTCAAGCCCAAAGCTTAGAAATGGAATTTAACAAGGAGTTTCATGAAGTCATATAAAGTGCTTTTTGTTGGTTCTCCTGGTTCGGGAAAAACCACCGCCATCAGAACCATTAGCGATGTGGAGGTAGTCGACACTGATACCAAGGTGTCTGATTCAACGATAAAGCGCAAAAGAACAACAACCGTAGGCATGGATTACGGCAAGCTTTCACTCGGTGAAGACAAGGTGCTTCACCTCTATGGGACCCCTGGACAAGAACGTTTTAAATTCATGTGGGATCTCATGGTTAGCGATTTAGCTAATGATGCATCCGCACTGATTTTACTTGTGGATAACACGCGAAATTATCCGTTTCGTGATATCGATTATTACCTCAGCGAGTTTTGGGATTTCATCGTTAAACGGCATTTTATTATTGCTGTTACTCGCTCAGATTTATCTGCCGAGCCCACAGAGGCCGATTACCAAAACCGCTTAAAAGAAAAAGGCATCTTTGCACCCATTATTTTTATTGATGCCCGCAAATCAATGGATGTTATGGATCTCGTCGTCTCTGCACTGAACCAAGAAGATGATATAGATTGGGCCGAGATCTCACATAGAGTTGCCGTTACCGAACTTAAAAACCGCAACCCTGATCCAAACTCACCTCAATTTGAGTGGCTTAGAAAAACCCGAGACGTTCCAAAAATCTCGATAATAGAAGCCGCTATGCAAGTACGTGGCATTAGTGGTGCTACTCATCTAGACAACAATCAAAAACTGCTAGATACATCAAGTAGTACGTTAGAATGCAATGAACTATTCTCTTCTTTAGCTAAGCTAGCTGCCGCTATTGAGAGTAAAGCACCACAGCTAGAGCAAGTGCGCAACATTTCTTTACACGCACCGCAAAAGGATTCTATTTCAGTGTTTCTAGAGCCAGACCAAGCTTTAGGGTTATTGACACTACCAGCGCTCACGCATAAACAAATCCGTCAGCAAGCGGAAGACCTGCTGCAATGGAGCGACAATGTCGAAAATACTCAAGAAGCTTGAGGGTATGGCTGGAACAGATTCCAGCGCGATCATGAGCAACAAACGTCCGATTGCTTCAACTTTCGACAAGGATGAAGCCGTCATCCTAAAACTCGCTCAACAAGCTTTTACTCATATATTCAAGCAAGCTGACAAAGCAGATGCATTAAAGCCAGCGGATAGTGAGAATATACAGGCATATGATGAAGCTCACTTACAGCTAGGACAGCGCCGATTATTATGCTTTCGCATTGAGGAGAATACATTTTATATTTGTATACTCCCGCAAAACAGTGACATCCACAAAGCCCAAAAAATCATTCGTGGGGCTTTAGCTATCCTCAAAAAAATTGCAGACACGTCAACCGTACCAACACCTTAGGATTAAACAAGCATCGTGCCTACACCTGTCATCAGCTTTCATTCAATTGCCCCACCCGATGCTCAATTACTAATTTTAGGCTCAATACCCGGTGTTAAGTCGCTTCAGGAGCAGCAATACTACGCGCACCCTCGTAATAGCTTCTGGAAAATAATGAGTGAATTATGGGCACTCCCACATGAGCTGAGTTACCAATCACGCCTTTCAAAGATTCAAACTCACGGTATCGCGCTTTGGGATGTTGCTCAGCAATGTATTAGACCTGGCAGCCTGGATAGTAAAATTGATCAACACAGCGTTATACCCAATGCAATACCCGCGCTTTTAACAGAGCATCCACAAATTCATACTATTTGTTTTAATGGTCAAGCTGCGGCCAAACTATTTAAGCAGCACTTCCCTGATTTGCTCGCAGTGCCTCATATAACCTACATTACTCTCCCCTCAACCAGCCCCGCTCACGCATCAATGATATTTGCAGACAAGCTCAAAGCATGGCATATAGTGAAGGAGAGTATTGAAAGCAAAGGGAATATCATATGAATCAGTTAGCTACTTTTGCTGCTGGGTGTTTTTGGACGGCTGAGGAAAAATTCTCCTCACTAGATGGTATACAAGAGACCATTGTCGGCTATATGGGAGGCACCGTAAGAGAACCTACCTATCAAGACGTATGTAATCATACAACGGGGCATGCAGAAGTTGTTCAAATTACTTATGACCCAGAAAAAATAAGTTACGAGCAACTACTCAGTACATTTTGGGAAATACACAACCCAATATCAAACAATCAATTAGAGCAAGACAAAAGCCCACAACACCGCTCTATTATCTTTTTTCACAGTGATAATCAGAAGATTGAAGCAGAACAAAGCAAACGCCTAATGGAAGAAAGCAGAGCATCATCTATCATTAGCAAAATAATACCAGTCACTACGTTTTGGAATGCAGAGGAAGAACACCAACAGTACTTAGCCAAGCACAGTATCAAAAACGAATAACTTGAATACAATTACTTTTATACGCACAACTCCTCGTTTACCCTTATTCACGATAAGAGCACTTAAAAACAAGGCACTATTTCGTTTCAAATACCCCAAACCTGTTCTATCATATTAATATTTATTTCTTGATAATCAGGTACTAAGAATGAAACAAGGTGGTTTCACACTGATAGAGCTAGTCACTGTTATTGCCTTATTGGGAATTCTATCTGCAGTTGCCCTACCAAGGTTTATTGATGTAACAGATGACGCAAGAGAAGCTGTTAGTAGCGCAACACTCGGCTCATTTAACACATCACTCTCTTTAGCAAGAAGCGCATGGTTTGCCAAAGGTGCAAACCTTACCTCTCTGACGATGGATGGCACTACCTATGACTATTCTGCTCAAGGCTGGCCAACAGGCTCAATATTAAACTCTGCAGGCTGCAGTGAAGTGTGGCGAGATTTGCTGCAAAGCGCGCCCTCAATAGGGGAATGGGGCAGTATTACGATAGGAGACACTGACTGGATTTCATTCGGAAATACCAACCTTTGCCTTTTTCTACAACCTCAAGGCAACACAATTAATGCTGCTATTGATCCATACATTATCTATTACTTTACAAATGTAGGCACCCTCTCTGCTGGTACCGTTACAACTGTAAATTTCCCTTAAGCGCTTCTCCTACGAAAAGAGAAAAATCACTCTAAAGATAGTTAGAGACTTCAATTAGATTCATGTCTGGGTCGCGAAAATACAACGACATAATAGGGCCCAGTGCTCCCGTGCGCCTAACCGGTCCTTCAAGCACTTCAACATTGCAATTTTGTAAATGAATAACCGCCTCTGACAGCGGCGCTTCAATAATAAAGCACAAATCAGCACTGCCCACCTGAACCATTCCAGCTTTAGGTTCAAACTCACGTCCAGATTCATGTAAATTTATTTTCTGATCACCAAAAGAAAGCGCAATACGTCCCGTAGAAAAAAGCTCTTTTTTCATACCTAAGACACGTTGATAAAAATCTACACTGATTTCGACATTTTGGACCGTCAATACCAAGTGATCCAATCTGTTAACTATCATAAAGACCACCTCGAATATTAACTCATCAGGGAAGAGCGCCCCAAAGAGCTCGAATCAGGGCTGTCTGATTCTCTTTTTCGCTCCTCTCGCGGTGTTACACCATAGTGATTACGGTAGGCTGTACTAAAGTAAGATGCGCTGGAAAACCCACAGGCCAAGCCTATTTGCAAAATAGTTTTATCGCTTTGGCGTAACAACTGTCGGGCATGCTCAAGTCGCAAATCTAAATAGTATTTTGATGGGACTGTTTGCAAATGCTTTTTAAAAAGCCGCTCCAGATGCCGTCGTGACACCCCCACATGATGAGCTAAATCATCTGTCGACAGTGGCTCTTCAATGTTCATCTCCATTAATGTAACCGCTTCTATCAACTTCGGCTGGCTGGCACCAATACGGGCTTTTAGTGGAATACGCTGCTGCTCCTCTGACGTTCGCATTCGCTCATAAACAAACTGTTCAGATATCGAAGCAGCAAGTTCCATTCCATGCTCTTTAGCAATAAGAAACAACATCATATCCATTGCAGCGGTACCACCACTGCAGGTATAGCGAGCGCCATCGATCTCAAAAAGATTGTTAGTGACCAGCGTATTAGGGAACTCTTCTTTAAGGCTTGCAATATCCCACCAATGAATAGTGGCACGGTAATTATTTAAGAGCCCTGCGCAGGCAAGCAAATATGAGCCTGTACCCACGCCACCTAATGCCATACTACTGCGGCTTTGGCGACGCAACCAACCAATCACGGCCTCATTCCCTGTTCTTGCGATAGGGCTTGCTCCGCAAACAAAAACAGCATCCAACGCAGGGATCTCATTGAGACTACAATCAACTAAAAGCTCGACGCCTAAGCTGCTCGCAACTGCCTCCCCGTCATGACTAACCAATACCGTTTCATAATGCTCCCCACCACCAACCCAGTTTGCCATCCGCAACGGTTCTATTGCCGACGAGAAAGCAATCAGTGAAAAATTAGGCAGCAATAAAAAACCAAACCTTTTAGGCCCCGTTGTTTTTTTATCTTGCGTACCTTGATTCCATATTGCCAAAGGGTCTGCCTCTACATAAGCTTATTAGTCATGAAGTCCGGGACTCACAATAATGATCTTTACGGTCTAATTCCTTATCCTTTTAGCTAAATGTCAGCTTAGCGCAACTTCATGTCGCACTACAGAAATTAAAGGCCTGTTTTAAAAAACGTTTTTTCCTGATACTGAATATAGACAATACAACAGTTTTTTATTAGCTAACAATAATCCTGATTTATGGCTGACCGGACGCCTAAATAAGATCCGTATTAATAAGAGGAAAAACACCCATGTCACAACAACCCGTTAATCGCGCACTTTTTGATGAAGTAATGGTTCCAAACTACAACCCTCAACAGATGGTACCGGTACGCGGCCGCGGTTCACGAGTATGGGATCAAGAAGATAATGAATATATCGACTTTGCTGGCGGTATCGCCGTTAATGCTCTTGGGCATGCGCACCCAGAACTAGTCTCTACCTTAAAAGAGCAGGCCAACTCACTTTGGCACCTGAGTAACACCTTCACCAATGAACCGGCGTTACGTTTGGCACAAAGACTGACGGATGCAACATTTGCCGACAAAGTGTTTTTCTGTAATTCAGGAGCTGAAGCAAACGAAGCCGCGTTTAAACTTGCTCGTAAATATTCATACGACAACTTCGGCCCAGAGAAACACGAGATCATCGCATTTTATCAAGGCTTTCACGGGCGTACGCTCTTTACTGTTTCTGTTGGTGGACAAGCCAAATATCGCGAAGGCTTTGAGCCTGCACCAGGCGGGATAACACATGTAGCATTTAACGACTTAGAAGCATTAAAAGCCGCTATTTCTGATAAGACCTGCGCAGTAGTGATGGAGCCAATCCAAGGTGAAGGCGGTGTAATTCCTGCTGACCCTGAGTTCATGAAAGGTGTGCGTGAACTTTGTGACCAGCACAATGCATTACTTGTTCTAGATGAGATACAAACAGGTGTAGGACGTACAGGACAGCTTTATGCCTACATGGGTATGGGCGTAAAGCCTGATATTTTAACCAGCGCAAAAGCACTGGGCGGCGGCTTCCCTATTGGCGCAATGCTCACCACTGATAAAGTAGCGCCTAGTTTTGGCTTTGGCACTCACGGTAGTACCTATGGCGGCAATCCATTAGCATGTGCTGTTGCTGACAAGGCATTAGAACTCATCAACCAACCTGAGCTATTACGCAATGTGGCACATAAACGTGCTGTATTTATAGAAGAGTTAGAAAAAATTAATGCGAGACACGAAATTTTCAAAGAGATTCGTGGAGACGGCTTATTGATAGGAGTTGAACTTATCGACAGCATGCATGGTAAAGCGGCAGCATTTTTAGCTAAAGCACGCGAAGAAGGCTTAATGATCTTAATGGCAGGCCCCAATGTGTTGCGTATGACACCTTCATTGATTATCCCTGATGAAGATATCCGTGACGGCATGAAGCTATTAGATAGCGCCATTGCAAAAGTTGTTGCGGCTGAAAAAGCGGTAGCTTAACGCTCAATTCTAAGGTCGATAGTTACTTAATAACACTCTGACCTATCCAAGCAAGCTCATACTCTGTATGGGCTTTTTTTGTTTTGCTCATAGCTAAAAACACTCTGCTAGATTTAGCCGAGTTAAACAAGCTGTTTTTTTTACACTCCAGTTATAGAGGATGTATAGATAAGAATTAAAACAGAAGGGATATTTTCAAGAGGTAATGAGAGGATAAAGGTACGGGCCGCACGCCATTGGAGATAAAGCTTCTTTAGAAGCGTAACGAGCCCATCATTATTACTTGTCTGCAGGTTTTCCTAAAACAATTTGACGAGGTCCGGCAAGATTCTGCTGCCCGGTAACACCGCTAGCGATTTGCTGAATCTGACCACCAGCCCGAAGGAAAGCAGCTGTTTGTTCTTCAATAGAGTCATGTGTTTCTGTTGCTGCTTTTTTCTTAGGCTTGGCTGCCATAGTAGAGAGTCCTGTTGAAATTATATGTATAACGAGTATATCAGTTTTACACACAATAAGCTTTGGCCAAACTCGTGCAGAAGAACATAGTCGCTTTTTGTGGTGTGATTTGCCCTCAATTTAATTGCTTGTAAGTTGCTTGTATCTATAACACTAGTTGTGTATTGTGAAACTAATGTGGTTGATTTAGTAGCCCTTAAATTTTTTCCTTATGGGGATTTTTTAACGGTGATTTTAATTAATTGCATGCAAGAATAACCGGCTTTGAAGACATGATGTTTTCCCGGTTTTTAACTTACTTTTTATGAGAAATATTGAATATGTCCGACAAGCAGACGGGAACAGTTAAGTGGTTCAACGATGAGAAAGGTTTTGGTTTCATTGAGCGTGAAAATGGCAAAGATCTTTTTGCTCACTTCCGTTCGATCATCGGAGAAGGCCGCAAAACTCTTCACGAAGGACAGACTGTTCGTTTCGTAGAAGTACAGGGCGAAAAAGGCCCACAAGCTGACCAGATCGAAGCTGTATAAAGAACTTCTTCGGCATTGTTCAATAACTTAGGTTATATAACAGTGCTGAGGCTATATTGAGAGCAGTAAATTAACATTACTGCTTTCAATTTGCTGATCTGAGTAAAGCCCGAAAAGCCTGCATTTATGTAGGCTTTCGTCGTTCTAGGGCTCAACGATATGAATTAACTCTTACCGCCAACATCAAGCACGCGAAACAAATTTCCCCGTTTCCGTATTAACCTTTATTTGCTCACCTTCTTTTATATATTCTGGCACCTGTAACTCATACCCATTAACACATTTTGCAGGCTTGGTTCTCCCCGTAACGCTGGCAGCTTGTGCTCCTGGCATGCACTGCGCAACCAACAACTCCACCATTATTGGTATTTCAATTGCAATCAACTGCTCATCTACCAACATGCCATTAATTCCGACCAAACCATCACTGAGAAAAGGTAACTGCTCGCTAACCGTCTCTTTATCTACGCTATATTGGCTATAATCCTCCTGATCCATAAAGGTATAAATATTATCTTCTCGATAGAGTAATGATACTTGACGCCTTTCAAGAGCCACGGAAGTAACAACATCATCTCCGATGAACGTTTCTTCACGCTTACCGCCCTGAGGCAACTGATTAAAGCGGACTTTATACAGTGTCTGAGCACCTCTGGATGATGGACTACGCACATCAATATGTAGAACTCGATATAGCGTTCCACTGATATCTACGACATGACCTTTTCGAAGCTCTGAAGCTCTCGGCATAATTATAACCAGCTCATAAAAAACTGTTATTGTAGGGGAACAAAAGCATACTGCACAGACCGAAGAACCAGTAACCAGGTATACACAAGCCAGGAAAAATTTTTTTATATCTCATATTTACTAATAGGAAATCGACAGGAGACAACTTATCTATACACTTTATTGGGATCGCGGCGGCGCTAATATGGCGACTCATGCTCTTTTAGAAGAACTTGGTGTTGACTACCAGCTTGTAGAGATTGACCTCGCTCTCCAAATGCAAAAAACACCTGAATACCTAGCCATTAATCCAAATGGAAAGGTACCGACCCTACTGCATAATGACAATATCGTTTATGAATCAGCTGCCATCCTTATATACCTACTAGACCAACATCCTGAATCGAATCTAGCCCCTGTTACAACATCACCTCAGCGAGGCCGCTATTACCAATCACTCCTATGGATGTCGAATACACTGCAAGAAGCGGCTAACCGCTGGGCACATCCAGAGCAGTATTGTGATAACCAAGCAGGCCAAGACTCCCTAAAAGCAAAAGCATCTCAAGTGCTTGAGCATTGCTGGAAGGTTATAGAGAAAGACTTAGACAAAGCAGGCCCTTGGATACTCGGAGACACTTTAAGCGGTGCTGACTTTCATTTATTCATGATTGCCTACTGGAGCAGGCGTTACGAGAGCCGGGCACAAGATTTCCCAAAGCTTCAGCAACTACTGAGAAACCTTCTAACACGTAGTTCTATTCAAGCAATGCTGAAACAAGAAGACCTCTCTTTTGATCTCTGAGGGATAATAAAAACACTGTAAACACCAAACGCCACTGCTGTTAATCAGCCACCCGATACTGTTTCACCTCCTTATTCTTATATGAACTCTACAGCAGTAACCGCCCTTTCATTCCTTACATCTGCTCTACACTTCACAGCGTTTGTAGTCATTTTCTACACATCATCCTTTAGATTTACTGGCGAGTTTCTTTGCCATACAGCCTTATTAAAAAAGTGAATATCCCTTTAAAAATCTGAAAATTAGGTCGCATACTCAACAGATTCTTTTAAAGTTTTCACCAATAATGGTCAAATCAGATAAAAGGACTCACGCATGGCTCACGATTACGCACAATGGCTGGATTGGCTCGACTCACAACAAGATGAAATGCTACATAAGACCATTGAACTCGCCCTCATTAACTCTGGCTCACTCAATACTGCTGGCGTGAATCGTGTTCGTGAGAAACTAGCTCAATACTTTGGCACCCTTGGTGGGGAAGCCGAAGTTATTCCGGTTAACCCTTTTGAGTTCGTTAATGCTGCCGGAGAGGTATCCCAAGCACCATTAGGAGATGCTCTGCGCATTAGAAAACGTCCTGAAGCACCACTTCAGATTTTTTTCTGCGGCCATATGGATACGGTGTTCCCTGCTGATTCCCCTTTTCAAGATATTACTTGGCTAGATGACAATACGCTCAACGGCCCTGGTGTCGCTGATTTAAAAGGCGGCTTAATCGTGATGCTCAAAGCTATCGAAGCATTGGAGCGCAGCCCATGGGCAAATAATATTGGCTGGGAGATTCTATTCAACCCAGATGAAGAGATAGGCTCACCAGGTTCTGCTCCCTTAATTGCTGATGCAGCAACGCGTGTTGACCTCGGTATGATCTACGAGCCTTGTATGCCTGACGGGACACTCGCCGGTGCTCGTAAAGGTAGCGGTAATTTCAGTATTGTTGTACGTGGAAGAGCGGCCCATGCAGGACGTGAACATCACCTTGGACGCAATGCGATCCGAGCTATGTGTGATTTCATATCAAGCTTAGATGAACTCAATGGACAACGGGAAGGCGTAACAATTAACCCCGGTTTTATTGAAGGCGGCGGTGCCGTCAATGTGGTTCCGGACCTATGCTTGTCACGTTTCAATATACGCTTAGAGCGTCCAGAAGATGAAGCATGGTGCACACACCACATAGAACAACTGCTAATAGACCTCAACCAACGCGACGGTATTAATGCCACACTGCACGGCGGCTTTGGTCGCAAGCCAAAAGTTCTCAGTGGCGCTAACCAAAAACTCTTTGAACTCGCTAAAGAGTGCGGTGCAGATTTAGGCATGCGCATTAATTGGGTTGCTACTGGCGGTTGTTGTGATGGTAACAACTTGGCAGCAGCAGGTATTCCTAATATCGATACCTTGGGTGTTCAGGGCGGAAACATCCATTCGAGTGATGAATATATGTTTGCAAGTAGCTTATCTGAGCGCGCCCGCTTGAGCGCCTTGATATTAATGAAGCTAGCTAACTCTGATGACCTTAGCTGGCTGAAGGAGCAATAGATGCTGTTAATCCGCCCTCTGACATTTGCTGATCTACAAGGCTTAGAACGTTTAGCGGTTATTTCTGGTGGCCGCATGACAACATTGCCAGCCAATCGTGATCATCTAAATGAGCTAATCAACCGTACTCGACAGTCATTACGTAAAGAGGTAACTCAATACTCTGATGAGAGTTACCACTTTGTCTTGGAAGACCAAACCAATGGTGAAATAGTTGGCGTATGTGGCATTGATGCCAGCGTGGGTATAAATACACCCTTTTATAGTTACCGCGTTGACGAAGTCGTACATGCCTCTAGCGAATTACAGATCCACAATCGTATTCCTGCGCTGCACTTGTGCCAAGATTACACAGGTTCAGCTAGGCTCTGCACATTGTTTCTTGATAAGGATCATCGTACTAAAGAGAACCTAAACTTACTCTCCCGCTCACGCATGTTGTTCATGGCCCAACACCCTGAACGTTTTGCAAACAAGTTAATTGCCGAACTACAAGGCGTTGCTGACAGTGCCAACCGCTCTCCTTTTTGGGAATGTCTGGGCCGGCACTTTTTCAATATGGATTTCACTAAAGCGAACTACCTCACCGGCATTAACTCTAAAGGCTTTATTGCTGATCTCATGCCTCATTACCCAGTGTATGTGCCGTTGCTCAGTGATGAAGCACAAGCATCATTAGGACAACCTCGCCCAGATATGATTGATGTTAAAAACCTCTTGGAAGAGGAGGGTTTTAATTACCGACGCTATGTCGATATTTTTGATGCAGGCCCAACACTCGAGGCCCGCACTCAAGATATCCGCACGATGACTCAAAGCAAAAAATGCACTATCAACATTGGTAGTGGCTCGTCATCAGAGAAACAAGTCAACGTATTAATTAGCAATACAGAGCGGGAAAACTTTCGTTGCTTAATAGTAAAACTTGACCCTCAGCAACCCGAAATAGCGGCTGAAGTAGCGAGCTTATTGCACCTCAACAATGGCGATAATATTCGCATTATTAGCCTTTAACCCGCACAGGAGATGGTTTAGTTATGATGGTAGTCCGCCCTATTCAGGCAAATGATCATGAGGCACTGCGCGAGCTAGGACGCAAAACTGGGCCAGGCTTCACATCATTACAAGATAATGATGAGCAAGTCGCCACAAAGCTTGAGGCTGGCTTGGCTGCATTTACGGCAGGGAGCGTCCCTGTCGAAGCTCTCTATCTGTTTGTGATGGAAGACACTGAAACGCAAGAAGTTGTTGGTATCTGTGGCATAGAGTCAGCCGTAGGCTTATCTGATCCTTGGTATAATTACAGAGTCGGTACTCTCGTACATGCCTCACGAGAACTGGATGTCTATAATCAAATTAGCACGCTGACAATTACCAACGACCATACAGGCTACTCTGAGCTGTGTACGCTATTTCTAACGCCAGAAGCGCGTCATAGCAAGCAAGGCTCACTGCTATCTAAATCTCGCTTTATGTTTTTGGCAGAATTTCCACAACGCTTTAACGAGCACCTCATTGCCGAGATGCGTGGTTACTCAGATGAGAGTGGCGTATCTCCTTTTTGGGAAGGTCTAGGGCGACATTTCTTTTCTCTGGATTTTGCAGAAGCCGATAAGATCTCTTCAATGGACAAAGTTTTCATTGCGGAGCTAATGCCAAAAAACACCATTTATACGAATCTTTTATCCAAAGGTGCACAAGACTCCATTGGTAAAACCCATGAAGCGACTACACCAGCACGTCGACTTTTAGAAAATGAAGGGCTGCGATACACAGGCTATATCGATATTTTTGATGGTGGCCCAACGCTTGAAGCACGTGTTAACGATATTCGTGCAATCCAAGAAAGCCAATACGTAAAAGTTCATATCGCTGACATCCCACCCGATGGCGAAACATACCTGATTAGCACTACTGAGTTTTCACAGTTTCGCTGTTGTATGTCACCTATCAGCCGTGCTGGTAAAAACGTAATAACTATAACGCCCGACGTGGCCTCTGCACTGAATGTTATTGAGAGCTCCACCGTTCGCATTGTTCCGCTGTCCTCAGGAAGGAGATTTTAATATGAGCACATCACTTTTTATCAATGGTCAATGGCTAGCAGGCCAAGGCATAAGCATTAATTCAGTTAATCCGGCTAACGGAGAAACTATCTGGTCTGGCTCTTCTGCTAATCCCGAACAAGTGATCTCTGCTGTCGCAGCCGCTCGTGCCGCAAGTACTGAATGGGCAAACCTAAGTTTTGATAAGCGCTGCGAACAAGTACGCCGTTACGCAGAACAACTTAGCGAAAATAAAATGCTATTGGCTCGCACCATTGCAGAAGAAACCGGCAAACCATTTTGGGAAACCCAAACTGAAGCCGCCGCTGTCATTGGTAAAGTAGAAATTTCTATCAAGGCAGCCCTTGAGCGTACCGGAGAGCGCAGTAGTGATATGGCGGGAGCAACAGCTGTACTGCGCCACAAACCACACGGCGTGGTGGCTATTTTTGGCCCCTATAATTTCCCCGCACATTTACCCAATGGCCATATTGTTCCAGCGTTACTGGCAGGCAACACTGTTGTTTTCAAGCCAAGTGAACTCACCCCAAAAGTTGCCGAACTGATGGTATCTCTATGGGAGAAATCAGGTTTACCTAACGGTGTAATCAACCTAGTTCAAGGGGAAAAGGAAACAGGTATCGCGCTAGCAGCCAATCCTGAAATTGACGGCCTTTTCTTCACTGGTAGCTCTCGTACTGGTCACCTACTACATGAGCAATTTGCAGGCCATCCAGGTAAAATTTTAGCTCTTGAAATGGGTGGCAACAATCCCCTCATCATTGACGAAATCAGTGATATTAAAGCCGCCGTACACGAAACCATCCAATCAGCGTATATCACCTCTGGGCAACGCTGCACTTGCGCACGCCGCTTATTTGTACCGCTGAACGACACAGGGGATCAGTTCCTAGAGCAGCTAAAAGCCGCCGTCAGCCAAATTAAAGTGGGTGGCCAGTTTGATGAACCAGCCCCCTTCATGGGCAGTCTGATCTCTGAAGCAGCTGCCGATGGTATGGTTGCAGCACAGCAACAACTGCTTGATATGGGCGCGACATCTTTGCTTAAACTAGAAAAACTCAAAGCAGGTACTGGTTTGGTTTCTCCAGGATTAATTGATGTTACTGACGTTACAGACATGCCAGATGAAGAGCACTTTGGCCCCTTGTTAAAAGTTATTCGCTACACAGACTTTGATGATGCTATCCGTCAAGCCAATGCTACTCAGTTTGGTTTATCTGCGGGCCTATTCAGCGACAACCAAGCCAATTTCGATCACTTTTACCGACATATTCGTGCCGGTATCGTGAACTGGAACAAACAGTTAACAGGTGCCAGTAGTGCTGCACCTTTTGGTGGAATCGGCGCCAGTGGTAACCACCGAGCAAGTGCTTACTATGCCGCAGATTATTGTGCTTATCCGGTTGCAGGCATTGAGGCAGAACAATTATCGATGCCAGCCACACTATCCCCTGGCCTAACACTCAACTAAGCCGCTTGGAGATTGAGATGACATCCACTAGAAACGCGGTAGAAGCTAATTTTGATGGGCTGGTTGGCCCTACTCACAACTACGCAGGTCTGTCATTTGGTAATGTTGCTTCACAGAGCCACTCTGCGCAAGCATCAAATCCCAAACAAGCAGCACTGCAGGGTTTAGCCAAAATGAAGGCCCTGCACGATGCTGGCATGACTCAGGGTGTACTTGCACCGCAAGAGCGCCCTGACCTTAATACACTACGCCGCCTTGGCTTTACCGGCAGCGATGCTAATGTTCTGCAAGCCGCCGGTAAACAAGCGCCTAAAATTTTGGCAGCGTGCTGCTCAGCTTCTAGCATGTGGACTGCCAATGCTGCCACCGTTTCGCCCAGTGCCGATACGGCTGATGGCAAAGTACATTTCACACCCGCAAACCTAACCAATAAATTCCATCGATCGATTGAGCATGAAGTAACAGGGCGAATCCTTAAAGCGACTTTCAGTGATGAACGTTATTTTGCTCATCACCAAGCATTGCCAGGTGTTGAGCATTTCGGCGATGAAGGTGCCGCAAATCATACACGCTTCTGTCATGAGTATGGTCAAGCCGGTGTTGAATTCTTTGTCTATGGTCGTTATGCATTTGATAGCAGAAAACCCGCACCAACTCGCTACCCTGCCCGCCATACCTACGAGGCATCTGAAGCCGTAGCTCGTTTACACGGCTTGCAAGATAAAGGGGTAGTTTATGCACAACAAAACCCGGATGTGATTGATAAAGGCGTATTTCATAACGATGTTATCGCTGTAGGCAACCGCAACCTCATGTTCTGCCATCAGGAAGCATTCCTAAATCAGCACGAAGTACTTAAGCAGCTTACGGCGTCAATGAACAACCAGTTCAATGTTATCGAAGTCCCAAGTGCACGTGTTTCTGTTGAGGATGCTGTAAAAAGCTACCTATTTAACAGTCAATTACTTTCAATCGATGGTAAAACTGTGATTGTTATTCCTGAAGAATGCCAAAAAACACCAGCCGTTTGGGACTACCTAACTGAGTTGCGTGACGGTAACTCAGTGATCAATGAATTAAAAGTCTTCGACCTAAAACAAAGCATGAGCAATGGTGGCGGGCCAGCATGCTTGCGTTTGCGTGTCGTGTTGAATGAGCAGGAGCAAACTGCCTGCAATCCAAACACACTGATGAGTGAAGCACTTTATAGCCGCTTAACTCAATGGGTTAATTTGCATTATCGCGACCGTATATCTGAGATCGACTTAGCAGACCCTCAGTTGTTGTTAGAATCCCGCAGTGCTCTTGATGAGCTCACTCAAATACTCAGCCTCGGCTCTGTTTATCCCTTCCAGCAAACCTAATGCTGTAAAGGCCTCTTTATTAATTACCGCTCTTCTGTCCCGGGTGAAAGCCCGGTTTTTTTATTCACCCTCAAACCACTATCCATCAATACCACGCCCACAAGGTGTTCTAAAAAGTCCCACTAAATACATACGAAAGATTTAGACTAGCTCTTTAATGCTTAGCTGAATACTTAATGGCTTTTCTAAAACCAACGCGCGTCACAATAAGATATGATGACATACATAAACACAAACAACGCATACTTTTAACTGAATATAAAAACGCTAAAAGACCCCCAAGGTTTAGGCCCTAAGTCCGAGAGCATGCTTAAAGATGCGGGGATTAACTCAATAGAGGCACTGCTCTCTTTAGGCGCTATACGAGCTTTTATTCAAGTCAGCAAAACGAGTAAGAACAAACCTAGTTTAAATCTTTTATATGCACTGGCCGGCGCGCTAGAAGACAAGCATTGGCTCACCATTGCCAAGCAACAAAAGTCACAACTGATTATGCAATTAGATGATTTTCAAGAGCTAGAAAAGCTTTTTGAAGATGATAAAACAATAGAAAGTACCGGTAAGAGCGTGCGTGAAAGCACGTATGGCTAGCCCTAAATGACTGATCGGGATATCCGTTATTGCCGCAATAAGCGAAGCATAAAACAACAGATAAGGAGAAGCCAGTTACGCTTTAACAGACTTTATCTCATCTAATAATTGCGTTAATGGATAGCCCTTAAAAGGCTTACCCGTTTCCAAAACAACATGACTACTGATATTAACCTGACCAGGCAACAGATCCAGTAAACGGTCATTAATAGCATTATAACGCTGCATATCAGGTGCGATGATACGTAAAAAGAAATCAAATGCGCCACTCACGGTATAACACTCCACCACTTCTGGGATGTCATCTGCGGCATGACGGAATAGCTTAAAGGCTTCAGTACTTTGGTCTTTTAAACTGACTGTTGCGATAACCGTCACACTGCGACATAAAGAAGGCAGGTCTAAAACAGCCATATAGGCATCAATTAAGCCCTCCTCTTCCAGCTTTTTAACACGATTTAAGCAAGAACTAGGAGATAAACCAACACGATCAGCTAAATCTTGATTAGTAATACGTGCACTTTGCTGTAGCACCGAAAGAATCTTCCGATTAATACGATCAAGAGTCATGAGCTAGCCTAGTTCTTCTTATTGATGCTGGAGATACAGACCATGATAGCGGCTAGTTAAGGGATATTCACTAATTAGTATTACTGAGCCTTTGAATGCCAATGCAAGGATTGAGTGAGTACTAATGGATACTTAGCTCACTCAATACATACGTCATTGTGGCATGCTGATAACTTGTACTCGCCCCTTGTGAATAGCGTTGTAGAAACAATTTGGTCGGCCGGTGTGGCAAGCAGGCCCTTGCTGCTCAATAAGCAATAAAATAGCATCCCCATCACAATCTAAACGAGCTTCGATCAAGCGTTGGTTATGGCCGCTAGTTTCACCTTTACGCCATAACTTCTGGCGTGAACGAGACCAATAACACACCCTATTTGTTGCAAGCGTTTCTTCAAGTGCGGTACGGTTCATCCAGGCCAACATCAGCACTTCACCAGTGTCATGCTGTTGAGCAATAGCTGCAACTAAACCATCACTATTCCATGGTATAGCATCCAGCACAGCAGCTAATGAACGAGTTTGACCTATCTCAGCCTGTTCCAATTGCAACCAAATATTCATCGATTAAGCCCAGCCATGAGTGCCTCAATTCTGTACTTGATCATTTCTGGTTCCCCCAATTCCAGGCACTTTCAGCAACAGCATCATGAGCATGCAGGCTTTCCATATGCGCAATACGCAAATGAAAACCTTGAACACAGATTTCCTCTAGTAAAGCTTGATGAATGCGGCGAGCAGCATCTTCACAGAACATGGTATTTTGTCCATTAGCCAAAGCAAACGCCTGCTCATCAACTCGCTTCACTGCTGTTTGCAGCGCAGTTCCAAGGGCTGATTCAACGCGTTCAAGCAGTACAAGCAAGGGAAATTCTTTATTATATTGCTCAGCTAAATGTACTGTCAGCGTAGCTGTACTACGCTGGCTATGGGGGGTCGCCACAATACCTTGTGAACTTCCGAGCCAGTCGTGCAACTCTGCATGCTGCAAATCTTTTCCAGCAAAATCCTTATTAAATTGTTTTTGTATCAACTGACGAGCAAGCGCCGCTGAACAAGGGCATGTTGAAGAATAACCAATATCTAACTTCACGGTTATGCGGGTTTCTTGACCACTGCGAATTGCGTTCACTTCAAAGGGATAAGCCTTCCAGCCAGCAAGTTGACTCAGCAATGCCGGGCGTTTAAATAATACGTCACCTTTAATACTTAGATGTGCAGTTGTGGATAAATCGGAATGACTATCGAGAAAACAATCAAGCACCTCATTAAGTAGCGGGACGGTTAACTCTTGATCTTCAAGTGCTTCTAATGCCAAGTAGAGGCGTGACATATGAATACCCCGAGCCTTTGACTTGTCAAGACTGACACCGGCATCTACATATGCATTTAACGGCTGCCCAGCGAGCCTAATTGGTAAAGCAATTCCTTGCATACCAACCAACTTAAGCGGGGTGTCTTGATAAGAATTAAGCTGGCTGGCAACATCAGGTAATGCGAGGGAATTCATTTAAAATACAACCTTTTATATAAACGTTATAACATAACATTTATATAAAACTTGCCTTACTTTGTCAATAACATGCATTGGTACGTGGATGCTTTTCAGCACCTTGACTTTGCTAATTCAATGAAGGATGCCAAGTAATCAGTTTGTAAATCGGTAGAGCGCTGCCCCAGAAAAATCTGTTTTTGCATACCCTTGCCTAAACGCACCGGCGTAATCGGCATACGACTTTGATACTCCGCTACCAACCATCTAGGCAAGGCGGCAACGCCTCGCCCAGCAGCGACCATTTGCAGCATAATATCCGTGGTTTCTATGGTTTTATGCTTCTTTGGACTGCAACTAGCCGGGAGTAAAAACTGACTAAAGATATCTAAGCGTTGTGGCTCTACAGGATAAGTAATTAAGACTTCAGAGATTAACTGCTCTGGGCTTATCATTTTTTGTTTTGCTAAAGGATGCGTATCAGCCACCACCAATACTTGTTCATAATCAAATACGGGTTCATAAGTCAGTCCGGTACGAAATAACGGATCAGGTGTTACCAGCAAATCTATTTCATACGCATATAAAGCGCCAATACCGCCAAACTGAAAGCGTTGCTTAACATCAACATCCACATCAGGCCAAGCCGCTAAATAGGGACTGACCACCTTCAGCAACCATTGATAACAAGGGTGGCATTCCATCCCAATGCGCAACCTTCCTCGCTGACCGCTGGCAATCTCACTGACGACTTCTTCGGCTAATTCTAACTGCGGCAAAATACGTTCCGCTAATTTAAGTAAATACAAGCCAGACTGCGTCAAGCGGAGCTGCCTTCCGTCTTTCTGCCACAGAGCTGTGCCCAACCTTTGCTCTAGCTTTTTAATGCTATGACTTAATGCAGGCTGTGTAACACAGAGAAACTCTGCCGCCGCCGTCAATGAACCCTGCTGATCTACTGCTCTTAAAATTGCTAAATGGTTACGCTCTAGCATTTGCCAACTCACACGCCAATACATGAATGAAATTTATGGATAGATAAAATAATAGCATTATTTTTTATAATCCACGATCTCTACTATGGATAACAGAATGCAAAGTTACTGATTAAAAAGGAAAAATCATCATGGCCATCACACACAATTTAGGCTTCCCGCGTATCGGCGCACAACGAGAACTAAAGTTTGCACAAGAAAAATACTGGCGGGGAGAAATAGACTCAACAGAGCTAGCAACATGCGGGAAACAGCTTCGCAGCAAACACTGGCAACAACAGTCGCCATTAGACTTTCTGCCTGTAGGAGACTTCTCTTTCTACGACCAAGTACTCGATATGAGCTTTGCGCTTGGCAACATCCCTTCCCGAGCAGTTAACCAAAACAATGCTAATAACACCGAACTGGATACTTATTTTCGTGTTGCCCGCGGCCGTTCCAGTAAGGATACCGACAACAGCTGTATTCACGCTGGTGAAATGACTAAATGGTTTGATACTAACTATCATTATATTGTGCCTGAATTCACACAAGATTCGACTTTTAGTCTTCACTCAGAAAAACTACTCCTGCAGATATCTGAAGCTAAAAGTCATGGCGCTAATGTTAAACCTGTTATTATTGGCCCCGTGACTTATCTCCACCTTGGTAAAGAGAAAGACACCTCGAACAAACTCGCACTGCTCGATCGTTTATTACCGGTTTATCAGCAACTATTAGCTGAACTTGCTAATGCGGGCGTTGAATGGGTTCAAGTCGATGAGCCAATTTTAGTCACGGAACTAGATCAAGAATGGAAACAGGCACTAGAACACAGCTATCAGTTTTTAAAAAATAGCCCGGTAAAACTACTCTTGGCCACTTACTTCGGCCCATTGCAAGACAACCTAGCAGTCATCAGCCAGTTGCCCGTATCCGGTGTTCACCTAGATGCTATTAATGCCAAGCATGAAGTAGCGGATCTAATTAAAAGCTTACCTGCTAGCAGCGTTGTTTCTTTAGGCGTTATCAACGGCCGTAATATCTGGAAAACAGATCTAAGCACCACTCTTAATTGGTTAGAGCCTATCGCCAATGAATTACAAGAACGCTTATGGATCGCACCGTCGTGTTCACTACTTCACGTACCTGTTGATTTAGAATCAGAAGAACAACTCGACCCTGAAATTAAATCATGGCTGGCTTTTGCTCACCAAAAACTCGATGAATTAACGACATTACAAACGGCACTGAACGAAGGTAGAAACAAAGTTTCTTCAGAATTAGAAGCAAATCAAACAGCCATTAACAGCCGACACCAATCAACACGCGTTAACAACCCTGTCGTACAGCAAGCGGTTGCCAACATCACACCATCGCTAGGGCAACGTCAAAGCAACTTTAATACGCGTAGTAAGCTTCAAAAAGAGCACATCAAGCTACCACTTTATCCAACCACAAGCATTGGCTCCTTCCCTCAAACAGCGCAAATTCGTGCCGCTCGCCTACGCTACAAAAAAGACCAAATCAGCGAATCTGACTACACACTACTGATGCAACAAGAGATTCAATACGCTGTAGACCAGCAAGAAGCTCTGGGGCTGGATGTCCTAGTGCATGGTGAAGCCGAACGTAATGATATGGTGGAGTACTTTGGTGAACAGCTTCAAGGATATGCTTTCAGTCAATTCGGCTGGGTACAGTCTTATGGTTCTCGCTGTGTAAAACCACCCATTCTATTTGGTGATATAAGCAGGCCAAAAGCCATGACTGTTAAGTGGACTCAGTATGCCCAGTCATTAACAGAGAAACCCATGAAAGGTATGCTAACCGGACCTGTTACCATACTTAACTGGTCATTTGTAAGAGATGATCAACCACGCTCACTCTCTTGCTACCAGTTAGCACTAGCGATACGCGAAGAAGTTCAGGACCTTGAAAAAGCCGGTGTAAACATCATTCAAATTGATGAAGCAGCACTACGTGAAGGGCTTCCTTTACGTCAATCCCAATGGCAAGAGTACTTGCAATGGGCCATTGAGAGTTTTCGTATCAGTGCCAACGGTGTCGAGGATAATACTCAGATCCATACTCACATGTGTTATTCCGAGTTTAACGACATTATCTCCGCCATTGCCGATATGGACGCGGATGTTATTACGATTGAAACATCACGCTCAGATATGGAATTACTAGATGTATTTGATCATTTCAACTACCCCAATGACATTGGACCAGGTGTATATGATATCCATACACCGAACACGCCAACACAGGCCCACATAGTTGAATTAATAGAGAAAGCAGCTCAACGAATTCCTGCTGAACGTCTTTGGATAAACCCCGACTGTGGTTTAAAAACTCGACAGTGGGAAGAGGTAATTCCGGCTTTGCAAAACATGGTGTCGGCAGCACAAACATTGCGCCAACAAAAATTAAAAGCCGCAAGTTGATAGATATAGATTAAAAGACCAATAAAAAGCGGCGCCTTTATTTAAAAAGGAGGCCGCTTTTATTGTCTATCGGTTAAAAGAGAAGCAAATTACATCTGTGATTGGAGGTAACTCTCTAATCCAATCATCTTAATAAGACGTAATTGCTGTGCAAGCCAATAAGCATGGTCAACCTCGGTATCTTCCAGTAGTTTCTCAAGAACCTATCGCAACCGGTACTCCTGTTTTTCTTCACATATTTTAGGTTCTCTAATTATGTACATATGTATCTGCAACGCAGTAACAGACTCACAAATTAGAGAAGCACTGGACGACGGTGCTACGAGTATCGCTGATCTCAACAAAACGCTATCAGTGGGTAGCTGCTGTGGTAAGCCCACTCGCTCAGCTAGACAGATCATCAAACAATATAGATCTGGGATGAAGATCGATGAGCTTTCTTATAATGCTATGTGATTTTATGCATTCAACACTTTATGATAACTTTTTATATTAAGTAGAGAGTTTGTCTCTCTTACTTCAGTTACAAAAGAATATTTCGTCTAATTACGTATAAAACGCCCTAACGCTCGCCCTTCTTATAGACGATTGCATTTAAGCATCTACCCAGCCATAAGAAATCGCTAGTACAGCGCTTTGCTAACTAGCCGAATAATATTCGGTATGCATTATTATTTCCGTATTTTATTGCTAACTAAGCAAGTATTTAGACAGCTCATTTTGAAAGGCTACACGTAAAATATCAGTTAATAATGATAACTAAGTGAGCCCAACATGCTGATTATTCGCCCTTGTAAAGAAAGTGATCTGGATGATTTGATGAACATTTCTCATGCCGTCGGTAAAGGGATGACATCAATGCCTGCAGATGAAGCCGCCTGGTTAGAAAAGATCAGTGCATCGGCAGAAGCTTTTAACTCTACTCAGCCCGCTGCACAGAGTAATACTTACTTTATGGTGTTGGAAGATACGACCACGGGTCATCTCGCCGGTACGACAGCTATTTATACGGGTGTAGGCCTTAGTCGCCCTTTCTATTCTTACAAAATATCCACACTGGTTAGCAGCAGTAGTGACCTTGATATGATTCGCAAAACCCAAGTACTCAATATCGTCAATGACTACACGGGTTCGACCGAGGTGGGTTCTATTTATTTACTGCCAGAATATCGCAAACCTGGTGTCGGGCAATTTTTATCACGCGCACGCTTTCTAACAATGGCCGACTTTCCCGAACGTTTTGGTGATCAAGTCATTGCAGAACTACGTGGCTGGCAAGATGAAAATGGCCGCTCTCCACTATGGGATAACCTTGGGAAACCCTTCTTTGGTATTGAGTTCCAAGATGCGGTAAACACAGCAGCACTCAAGGGTTCACAGTTTATTTCTGACCTCATGCCTAAATACCCCATCTACATAAGCCTTCTACCGCACGAGGCACAAGAAGTAATAGGTAAGCCGCATGATTTCTCAGCGCCTGCGTTATTCATGCTGAAAAAAGAAGGTTTTCAGTTTTCAGGCTATGTAGATTTATTTGATGGGGGCCCTTCTGTACAAGCCGATACTAAAGAGATTCGCAGTGTTAAAGATAGCTGTAGCAGTCACTTTCAAGTGGTAAGCGATCTACCCGCTTCATCACAGATGTATTTGGTAAGCAATGAGAACCTTGATGATTACCGTGTTGCTTTAGCTCCGGGTAACGTGACTGAAAATGGTGATTTCATTATTGATCAAGCAACTTTCCAAGCATTACAACTTGCTGTGGGAGGCCTAGTCCGCTTTATCACAATGAATAAATCGTCAGTTCAAAAAACACACTCACAAGCGGCCTAACAGTTATTAAAAAGTAACACCTTCTAGACTGGCTTTTTATCGTACCCTTTGGAGGCAATTAATGGACAATAATCATTGGATTCTTACCGCACAATGCCCAAGCCGCTTAGGGACTATCGATGCTGTTACTGGGCTACTTTATAACAACCAACATTACATCACTGAGTTACACTCGTTTGATGATTCCCATAGCAACCAATTCTTTATTCGGGCACAGTTTCGTGCCAATGCTTCTTTTGATGAAGTAGCCTTTCGCCAAGAGTTCTCAGTGAAAGCAGAACAGTTTGATATGCAGTGGCAACTACGCGCCACTGCCGACAAACCTAAAATCGTGATTATGGTGTCCAAATTTGATCACTGCCTGAATGACTTGCTTTACAAACATCGTATTGGCCAGCTCTCAATCGAGATACCGGCCATTATTTCCAACCACCCGGACCTTGAATCATTAGCTCAATGGCATGGAATTCCTTATTATCACCTACCGGTGAGCGCAGAGACCAAACCTGCACAAGAAGCAAAAGTTATGCAGATCATCAAAGATGTAGACGCTGAGTTAGTCGTTCTGGCTCGATACATGCAGGTACTATCCCCACAACTATGCCAGCACCTAGAAGGCTGGGCAATCAATATCCATCACTCATTGCTACCTGGTTTTAAAGGCGCCAAGCCCTACCACCAAGCGTATGAAAAAGGCGTTAAAACAGTGGGAGCAACAGCCCACTATATTAATGATGACCTTGATGAAGGTCCTATTATTGCTCAAGGTATTGACTCAGTAGACCATGCCTACTACCCAGAGGATTTAGTCGCCAAAGGCCGAGACATAGAACGCGTCACACTTTCACGAGCAGTACGTTATCATGTAGAACAACGGGTTTTCTTAAACGGACAGCGCACCGTGGTATTTGCTGACTAAAGCACTTAAGCTACTGTACTTGGAGTTATGAGCCAACTACTTGGTACTCAGTTTAACGCCTGATAAGCTTCTATAACCTGCTGAACCTCTCTATCCATATTTTGAGACACTCGCTGATAATGGCTTATAGTTTTTGTTAAATAAGCCTGATCAGCCGTCCTAGATAGATCCCACATAATAGAGCCTACCGGTGAGATAGGCTGTGTTGCGTGTAAGCTAACATGTAGGACTTCATAAAATCGGTTATTTTCCTGTACCAGACACTCATCAATTAATGAAAACCCCATTTCTATCAGCGCATTACGTACTTTATAAGTATGTAGAACTGGGCATAGTAGAAACTCCATTTTCTGTTGAGGATTCTCAACAAGTAACCCGGCTACTAATTCAATGAGTAAATCACCACCGACACCCGCAATTACCATTAAATGACAACTCGATTCATTTACATTGCTGGCTGATGACAACTGTAATTTTGCTACATCAGCTACGTGTGTCTGCCAACTGTTATCTTTTGCTTTCTCAGGGAAAAAACGCTGTAACTTAGTCGTAACCTCTGTCACCAAAGGCTCAGCAACATCAACAAAATGAATCGTTTTTGCAGCATTACGTTGCAACAATAAAAAACCTAATAAACCATGATCACAGCAACAGTCCCAAATATGTTCATACCTAGGCACCACCATGCTATCGATCTGCTGTAAGCGCCGACTAACTTTCATGCTCTTATCTCTCAATATCAGTTCTCTGTCAGTGCTTTTTAAGCAATTAACGCCAGGCATTCTACGCCAGAGCCCGCCAATCAACTACTTTTTAGAAAGTAGCTGACTCTGTTCAAACTTATCATTAATTGCCCACCGATATAAAAAGCTCAGCCGGACTTAACTCACGATTAAATTGCACAAATTTCACTCATAATATGCATCCCCCCTTTGAATCGCTGCACAATCCTTTATAGTACCGTACCGCTCATGCAGCATTTCTAAACGCTTCCCAGATTCAGGAATAATCCATTGATCTCTACCGCAAACATCACCATGCAATTTGGCACTACGCCATTGTTCGAAAACATCTCTGTAAAGTTTGGTAACGGAAATCGTTATGGCCTGATTGGCGCAAATGGCTGCGGTAAAACAACGTTCATGAAAATTCTGGATGGCACCCTAGCACCGACTTCTGGTAACGTCTCGATCTCCCCTAACCAACGTGTTGGTAAGCTACATCAGGATCAGTTCGCCTTCGAACAGTTCAGTGTCGTTAATACTGTTATCATGGGCCATAAAGAACTATGGGAGATAAAACAGGAGCGAGATCGCATCTATTCTTTACCTGAAATGTCTGAAGAAGAAGGGATGAAAGTTGCTGAACTTGAAGTCATCTTTGCGGAGATGGACGGCTATAGCGCAGAAAGCCGAGCAGAAGAAATATTGCTAGGTGCCGGTATTGATCAGTCTCTTTTTTATGGGCCGATGAGCGGTGTTGCTCCGGGTTGGAAATTACGTGTTTTACTAGCTCAAGCACTGTTCTCAGATCCAGACATTTTATTATTGGATGAGCCTACCAACAACTTAGATATCAACACAATCCGCTGGCTCGAAACACTATTAAACGAGCGAAAAAGCACAATGGTAATCATCTCGCATGACCGCCACTTCCTCAACTCCGTATGTACTCATATGGCTGATATCGATTATCGAGAGCTACGTGTCTACCCCGGAAACTATGACGATTTCATGATGGCTTCAACCGAAGTTCAGGAACGTCTGCTATCAGAAAATGCGAAAAAGAGTGCTCAAATTGCTGACCTGCAACAGTTTGTGAGCCGCTTCTCAGCTAACGCATCTAAAGCTAAACAGGCTAGCTCACGCGCTAAGAAGATTGATAAAATCAAACTTGATGAAGTCAAACCCTCAAGCCGTATTAACCCTTTTATCCGTTTCACTCAAGATAAAAAACTATTTCGCCAGGCGCTGATTCTGGAAAATTTAGGACACGGGTTTGAAGGAGCCCCCCTATTTACAGGGGGCAACATCATCCTTGATGCAGGTAGTCGCTTGGCTATTATAGGCGAGAATGGCGCAGGTAAAACCACGCTATTACGTTGCTTGCTAGACCAGTTAAGTGCAAAAGAAGGCACTGTTAAATGGTCTGAAAACACATCTTTTGGCTACTGCCCACAAGATAGCACCGCTGATTTTAACTCTGATATCAACGTATTTGATTGGATGAGCCAATGGCGCAAACCCAAACATGGCGACCAAGTTGTTCGCTCCATACTTGGTCAGCTGTTGTTTTCTGCCGATGACTACAACAAAAAAGCAAGGGTCTGCTCCGGCGGTGAGAAAAACCGTCTGTTATTCGGCAAATTAATGATGTCTAACCCTAACGTCCTAATTATGGACGAGCCAACTAACCATCTCGATATGGAAGCAATCGAAGCGTTAAACTTGGCATTAGAAAACTACCCTGGCACACTTATTTTTGTCAGCCATGACCGCGAATTTGTTTCATCACTGGCTACGCGGGTCATCGAAATAAAAGACAAAAAACTTGTCGATTTCCAAGGCACCTACGAAGAATACCTAGCCGACCAACTAGCCCAAGAAAAGAAACTCGCAAAGCGAAAATAAGGGCGACTTGTAAGCGGTAGAGACAGGATGTTTATGCCGCTTTTTTTGACTGTTTATTACCCTTGAATTGGCTGTCTTACAAGAAGAAAAACCATGTTATAGTTTGCCATAAATATACGGACTTAATTGAGGCCAACCTTGATCACACTCCACAGCAACCCACTCGTATCTAGCCCGGCTAAAACAGATCAAGCGAAAGCAGAAGATGTCACACCAGTTTCAAATACTGATGCCTCGATAGCTAAAGAAACAGAATCACAAAGTGCTCAGCCAGAATTTAGCTCACGAGCAGAAATGTTGGCCCAGATGAACAAAGAGTTTGATATTACCGGGACTGATTTCCATATTTCGCAACAGTTTATTAATCGCCTGTCCGAAATAGGGTTATTAAGCAAAAGTGAAGCAACAGAATTGAATCAAGGCTTACCGCTGACCAGTGACGGAAGTAAATCTACACAAAGCCTCACAACACTGAAGTCTGCTTTGGACAACATATTTGAGCGTGTAAAAGATGAAGGGGGTGCCTCTGGCCTGTTATCTGTAATTGATAAATCAAGAAAAATACTCGATAACCTTGATGGATCAAAATCAAAAACATTTCCTATTGACCCAGCAACAGCTGCGGCCGAACTTGATCACTACTTAAAGAGCGATGACTCTAGCATTCTCGCAGAAGACGAAAAACAATCCTTAAATGATTTAAAAACAGCACTAACTATCGCTGACAAACTCAGCCCTGAGCAACGTACCTCAGCGCAAGTGAGTAAGTACATGGAGATCCTCAAGCGTTACGGTTAAGTGCTTCCAAATAACACCATACCCATATTTACAGCGCACATGACATAGGAAATGATATTTGTATCAACTCCTGTCATTGCGTTTATCTGCTTATCATTTTATCTAAAAATATAATTTTTATTTTTTCCTATGAATACAAGCAATTAATTAGCAGTAGCATAAGAAGTGAAAATTTGCACTCGACTCGCATAAAAAAACATTGCATTATCGAAATGAAGAGACGTTTTCAATACAAATGACTCCTTAACCGAAAGCTCCTCTTTTTTGCACACTTGTCCTATTAGCTGTATTACAAGTAGTTAACCGTTCAACATCTGAGCACCCTGATGCAGAACGGCCGACAACTGGGTGCAGGATGGTTATATGAAAAAATCGCTACTTCTCACTTTATCTATCTTATGTACATCAACCGCTCACGCTGATCCTGCCATCATGTTTGGATTAAGCTACTCCTTTAATGGAGAGTTTGGTGTCACTGTTAAAGCACTATCAAGTGACGATGAAGATGAATTCGTCGCAGCAGTAGGCGCAACTTTTTACCCTTATACCAGTAAGTCATTAGGTCTTGATGCAGGCATCGGTTATACATTTGATGATGCGGCCGCCGTACTCAGTTGGGACTTCTTGCAAGAAGCCGCTCAAGCGAGCATCGGCTACGCCAATACCGACTCCAATAAGTCCAGTTCTCCAGTATCCACTCCTGCACCATCACCAGGCGCTTAAATTTATATTATTACTGAGCCAGCGTACCTGGCTCATTTTCTTTTCTCATTAGACACAAAATTATTCACTGAAAACACTGTTATCAATAAAAACCTACAGCATTAAAGATGAGTTTCAGGTGAGATGTTTCAACAGCATAAAACTATCTACAACCGAAATACATATACAGATAAATGAGAATAAATTACGCAATACTCAGTAATTTTTTTGTGTAGCCGATGTCGAATAGCCATATCAACAACCTTTAGGGACATTTTATGGATACGCGTAACTTACTAGACCAACTCCTTAAATCAGGAACAGATTTTTTACAGAACAAAAATACCGATAACACTAATAACACGGCTAAATCACAAGAAAACTCTACGCTAGGAAACCTGCTATCAGGTACCAGCGGTGGTTTACTCGCTGGCGGGGTTCTTGGATTACTTCTGGGTAGTAAAAAAGGACGCAAAATAGGCGGAAAAGTACTAACTTACGGCAGTCTTGCTGCTTTAGGTACTGTTGCATACAAAGCTTACAATAACTGGCAAGAGCAACAAGGCAACCCGTCATCCCCTGACTCGCATTCAATAAATACCCTACCAGAACAAGAAGCCGAGCATCATAGCCGTGCTGTTTTATGTGCAATGATTGGTGCAGCAAAAGCAGACGGTCATATTGATGAGCATGAGCGTCAGTTAATTGATCAAGGGATTGCAGGGATAACCAATGACCCTGAATTGCAACACTGGTTTGAGCAAGAACTACACAAGCCTTTAGACCCTGCCGATATTGCCCGTAATGCAAACTCCCCTGAGATGGCAGCAGAGATGTATCTGGCTAGTTTATTAGTTATTGATGAAGATAGTTTTATGGAAAAAGCTTATCTAGAAGAACTCGCTCGACAATTAAAATTTGAGCCTGCTTTAAAAGCAGAACTCGAAGCACAAGCACATCATGCAGCGCAAACAAGCTAACGCCAGCAGCACCCAACTTATAGCTACACTTTATAAAGTGGAGCTATAAGTTTAACAAATGATATTGGTTGCTAATAAGGCCTATTAGCGCACTTGAAATTTATTTTACAACTACCTTATGGTTTTCAGTTCCATTTCAGTAATGAGTTTTAAAGTACTCACATCAACTTAGATTACTGGAGTAACGCAACATGAAAACTTTACTTAACGCTGCACTGATCACTTCCGCCCTTTTCACTTCACAGGCTTTTGCTGGTGTTTTGAATGATTTTTCTACTCAATCAGTAGAGCATAACTTAGCGGCCGACGTTACGACCCAAGCTCAAGGATTTACTGCAGTGATTAGCCCTCTTTCTTCTTTAGGCGCATCAACTGAAGCACACTTTGCAACGGGCTCACAGACAACCAATGTTGTTAGCAGTGCAGTCGCAAGTTTTGGTTTAGAAGCACCGGCAAACTCCACTGAAGTACTTCTATAAGTGTTTTCACACAGTAATGGGAGGCTAAGCCTCCCATAGCTTTTGAATAAGAATGCCACCCTTACAACACACACTTGCCCAGAGTACCCCAAAGTATTTAAAAATCCTGATCGTCTGCAAAACCACTGATTTAACTCCTTAAGTAACCCGATCTGCAAAAACCGTTTATTTTTTCACTTACCGTATAAGAGTAGGCAACTTCATTCAGCATACAATTAAAAATGTATTTTATTGACATTTTAATGCGCATCCATTTTAATGCATCCAAAATACATCTATTAATGAGACATTCTATGCTAGCGTCAAATATCGACATAATTAAACAAACCGTACCTATTATTCAAGAGCGTGGGGAAGAGATCACTCAGCATTTCTATCACCTATTATTTGAAGAAAATCCTGAACTCAAGGATATATTCAATATGGCAAGTCAAAAGAATGGCCGCCAGCCTGCCTCATTAGCTAACGCCATTCTTGGGTATGCAGCACATATTGATCGATTAGAAGCGCTTGGGGATGCCGTCGGTAGCATTGCAGCAAAACATTTCAGTTTGGACATTCAACCCGAACAATATCCTATTGTTGGTCGAAACTTGTTAAAAGCTATTCGGGAAGTATTAGGAGCAGACGTTGCAACTGACGCTGTAATCAACGCATGGGCAGAAGCTTACGGGCAATTAACAAACATTCTCGTGGGTGCAGAAAAGAAACTATATGACGATGCACAAAATGCCCTAGGTGGTTGGTCTGGTTTTAAACCTTTTCGTGTCGTTCAAAAAATTGCTCAAAGCAGCGAGATCACATCCTTCTATTTACAACCCGTTGATGGACAACCATTACCTCATTATAAACCTGGCCAATATATCAGCTTAAAAATTACTGATGCTAGTTTGGAGAATACAGAACTGCGCCAATACAGCTTGTCTGATGCACATAATGGCGAACACTACCGTATCTCTGTCAAGCGAGAACCAACACTACAAGATGATATTCCTGCTGGCGTCGCTTCTAATTTCCTTCACGATAAAGTCAATGTAGAAGACACTATTTTAGTCCACGCGCCTGGCGGAAATTTTTATTTAGATGAATCAGATAAGCCTCTTGTCCTTATCAGTGGAGGTGTAGGCATCACTCCATTGCTTAGCATGCTAAATGACTTGACCCTACAAAGTTCAACACGAAAAATCACATGGTTGCATGGCACCCGTAATCGTCAAACCCATGCGTTTCGTGAACATATCAATGCCTTAAATAACGACTTACCTAACCTGACAAAAGTTGTTTTTTATGATGACGTGACAGATGCTATAAAAGAAACTGACTATAATCATGAAGGTTATATGACAGCTCAGCTACTAAAAGAAAGCTGCCCATTAGATGCCGAATTCTATTTCTGCGGACCGCTACCTTTTATGCAAGCAATATACACGACGCTACGCCAATTAGGCGTTGCCGAAACACAGTTAAACTTTGAAATTTTTGGCCCGAGTGAGTCACTAAACTAATTTAAACCTCCTCTTAAAAGGCTCTTTATTCTCGTGATAAAGAGCCTTTTCAATAGAAACGATAAGCAAACATATAAGATATTAAAGTCTACAGTAAGATTAACACGGCCATATAAAAACTTTTTCTAGCATTATTAAACATTATAATTAAAAACAGTCTGATTTTTTATAATTTATAATTTTTTTCAGTTTCATTTCAGTAACGAGTTATAAAGTACACACACCAACTTACATTACTGGAGTAACACAACATGAAAACTTTACTTAATGCCGCACTAATCACTTCAGCCCTTTTCGCTTCACAGGCTTTTGCTGGTGGATTAAATGATTTATCTACTCAATCTGTAGAGCACAACTTAGCCTCAGGTGTTACTTCACAGACTCAAGGCTTTACAGCAGTCACTAGCCCTTTATCTAACTTAGGTGCATCAACAGAAACACATTTCGCAACAGACACACACGCCACAAACACTGTTAGCAGCACAGTCGCAAGTTTTGGCTTAGAAGTACCAACAAGCTCAACTGAAGCACTGCTATAATGCTACCCATATAAAAACGGGAGGCTAAACCTCCCAGAAGCACATATATATCAAATAGTTATCTACCTACAAAGAACGACATAACTTCGGGATATCTCTAATACCGACTCGGTTTCCATCTGGATCTGAAATATTAATCGTTCTTCCCCACTCATATGTCTCTATTTTTGCCGCAATACCGTATTGAATAACTTCTTCTAGAGCCCTTTCAATATCAGTGACATTAAAACGAATCTTTGTTGAGTTTTCAGATATTGACTTCTGTTTATCTTTAGCTAAACCTCCAGTTTCTACCAGCAAGTAAGCGCCACCAAATTCGAAGCTAGTCAGCTTAAAGTCTCCTTCATCTTTTTTAAAAAGAACTTCAAGCGAAAATAGGTTCTTATAAAAGGAAACACACTCATCATATTTTTCTGTATTAATAATGATCCCTGTTTTATTGATATCCATACAGCATTCCTTTTAAAAAGCACTCGCAATAAAAATTCAATTAATAAAATAATCATATTTTATATTATTTTTCAGTTTCGTTTCAGTAATGATCGTTAAAGTACACACATCAACTTACATTACTGGAGTAACAGAACATGAAAACTTTACTTAACACTGCACTAATCACGTCAGCCCTTTTCGCTTCACAGGCTTTTGCTAGTGGATTAAATGACTTCTCAACTCAGTCTGTAGAACATAACGTAGCAACAGGTGTAACTTCACAAGCTCAAGGCTTTGCAGCAGTCACTAGCCCGTTATCTTACTTAGGCGCATCATCAGAAGCACATTTTTCAACCGGCATACACACAACAAACACAGCTAGCAGCTCAGTCGCAAGTTTTGGCTTAGAAGTACCAACAAACTCAAGCGAAGCGCTACTATAAACTCAAAAAATACAGCAATGGGAGGCGAGGCCTCCCAAAAGCTTACAAGTAATAAAAATACTCAATCAATCAACAACAAAAAGTTTAGCCCCCACTTCCGTAGATGACCTATGAGCCTCAGCATTATCAGCCACCTGATAACTCATACCGGGCTTCAAAACGAATTGACGACCATCATCTAGCTCTGTATTCAATTCACCTTCAAGACAAAGCAAAATATGCCCTTTCAAGCACCAATGATCAGCAAGATAGCCAGCTGAATATTCAACCATACGAACGCGAATATCTCCGAACTGGCTTGTACGCCATAGGGCAAAACCTTTTTCGCCGGGGTGTTGAGTAGGTTTAACTTCTGACCAGTCGGTGGTACCAAATGGGATGGCTTTCATATCCATGAATAATGCTCCGAATCCTGTTTACTTATAATAAAAAAACATAAACCAACCATTAGTAATGGCATCGAAACCGGTAGTGTATCAACCAACAATGACTGACAAATAGATGCTCTACAGTTAAGAAGGTAAGTTTTCATCAAATACCCTCTTCAATCAGCCAATAATGTACTAAAATCTTTCTCCCAAACTCTAACAGTAAAATCAGCTTCATATTATGAACAAAAGCCTTATCACCAACCTCGTTGCCATCTTGCTCGTTTTTGCTGGCTTCTTTTCGCCTATGTATTCACAGACCTTATTATCTATCGGCTTATTTGCTCTCTCTGGTGCCATCACCAATTGGTTAGCCATTCATATGCTCTTTGAGAAAGTACCTTTCTTGTATGGATCAGGCGTTATTCCAAACCAATTCGAAGATTTTAAAAGCGGCATTAAAAACATCATCATGTTGCAGTTTTTCACCACAGATAACATTAAACGCTTCATTCAATCTGAAGAAGAGTCTGTCAAAAAGGATTTAGACTTCACACCTGTTCTGGATGCTGTCGATTACGATAACATCTTTCAAAAGTTGATTGATGCAATCACTACCTCGCCTCTAGGCGCTATGCTGAACATGATGGGTGGAGCAGAAGCACTCGAGCCTTTACGCCAACCCGTATCTGAAAAAATGCGCATTGCTTTGCAAGAGATGGCGCAAAGCGAGCGCTTTCAGGCAGCCATTCACCAAAGCCTAAGTACCGACAAACTCGGGGCCGATATTAGCGAGCATATTGAACAGATTGTTGACGCGCGCTTAAATGAACTAACGCCAGACATGGTCAAGAATATTATTCAACATATGATCAAAAAACATCTAGGTTGGTTGGTCGTCTGGGGAGGCGTATTTGGCGGTCTAATTGGCTTAATTGCTAGCTATATCTAATAAAAAACAAAGAGCTAACGGGTTTTTTAACTAAGAAAAGCCCGCTTTTATAATGATTTTCACTCTTTTCAATAAGTGCAACTAACTGTGTACGGCGTCTGGTATATCTATCAAAAAATCAGTCACGCCTATATCGACACCCTTCTGGTAAAGTAAGGCACTAACTTGCCCTCTATGATGTGTCTGGTGATTAAAAAGATGTGAAACTAGCTCAGAAAAATTTCGTTTACTGACAATACCTTTACTATTGCTATAGGTAAGGAGTCTCTCAAAATCCGTTTCTAAAACCTCACTCGACAACCACTCATGAACCCTGTCATCTATATCTTTACGCACAAGCCAGTACGCATCTAAATTATCATACAGCTGCTCATCCAATGAGGAGGGTTTGGGGTGCGTTGCCAAACATGCTAAAGATTGATAGCGACTCGAATGCGTTGCAAAACGTGATAACCACAACAAATCCCCGACGACTATATGATTCAAAGCCCCTAAAATGGACTTAAAAAAAGCACCGACATCTTCTTCCAGTTCAGCCGAAGATAAGTTCGTTGAGGCTTGGTAGATCTGCTTATTCAGCCGCCGATTATAGATAGCCATGAGCTGAAAGTGATGACAGCAATTCATTAAATGATTCCTCCTTGTGATAGCAAAACGACTATAGGTGGTATCAGCTTTAAAATATATGTGTAAAATCAACAAGGCCCGCGCTGAACAACCGTTAGGTTAAAGAGGCAGGCCTATATGTATAGCTAAATGCGTTATAAAAAGAAAAGCTAACCGTTTGTCGATTCAAAAATTTTATCAGCATTCGCTTCAATAAAACCCTGATAAACAACACCTTGGTTATCAGCATGGCGCTTAGCAAATTCATAAAAGCACGTTGGGATCTCGTGTTGATCACCACCTGTAAATTCAAAAACCTGACGATCGGCCATTGTCGAGCTTTGCTCTAATAAGGACTCTGGCGTCCCTTTGACTTCGCCCCCTACCGTGTTCACTTTATACCCTGCGCTCTTCACGCGCTCTAACACATCACGGATCGCGCTCGTCGTGGTTAGATGATTAATACTGACGGTAAAATGATTAACCCGTACACCAATAGCCAGCAACCAAGCACCGTATTCGCTTTCAGCCATGAGCGTGTTGTAATCATCCCAGCTAGGCATTTCCCAGTGACGGCCAGACCAGAAAACTGATTGATCGAGCAATTTTCCTGTTACCTGTGCTGTGTATTTCTCGATAATTTTCTGAGCAGAGTCACTCAACTGGTCCACAAGCAGTTCAGAACAAAAAATTTTTGGTACCAGAGGGTTGGGATGAATAAAGCTGTGAGCGCGTAGTTTTTTTGCTTTGAACTCATAACTATCTTGGCGCTCATGCCCCATCGCTAGAATCAGGGGCTCAAGTAGATCAAGTCGTAACGCTGTATTAGCAAACGTACGAAACGCAACATGATCATTTATCACTTCGCCATCCGTTGCTGCAAACAGATCATGAATTTTCTGAGCCTGTGGAGCAATGCTGACGTAATCAGTCCACAGTTCATTAAAAAAGGTTTCAGCTTGCATGAGACGCTCCAAGAAAAGGATTATTTTTTCTAAGTTTGACTGTGAACACACGACAGAGCAAACAATAAAACTTACCACCAAGGGCAAGTTTTACTATCTACTCACATTTCCCCCTGATGACCATTAACAGGCTTTATAGATAGTGACGACAGCAGCGCCCCCTAAACCCAAATTATGCTGTAGAGCAACACTTGCATTAGGTACTTGTCGTGCACCTGCTTGACCACGCAAGTGCCAAACCAACTCAGTGCATTGCGCTAAGCCTGTCGCACCAATAGGATGACCTTTAGACATTAGCCCCCCTGATGGATTCACAACAAATCGTCCCCCGTATGTATTATCTGCATCACTGATAAACTGCTCAGCATGCCCTTCGCCACACATCCCAAGGGCTTCATAGGTAATCACTTCGTTCGGTGTAAAACAGTCATGTAGCTCAACTAGGTCAACGTCATCAATACCAATACCGGATTTTTGGTAGGCTTCATTTGCTGCTTTTTGCGTCATTTTCGCACCTATCAAATCCATTGGGTTATCCCAACTATTGGCTAGGTCAGTCGCCATTGCTTGGCCAGCAATTTCAACATCAGCTTTAATGCCATGCCGACGTGCGAACGCTTCACTGCACACAATCGCGGCAGCCGCACCACAAGTAGGTGGGCATGCCATTAATCGTGTTAAATAAGGTGCATAAATTTGCGGCGCAGACATCACCTCTTCAATGCTTAATTCATTACTGAAAAGGGAAAATGGATTTTTTACTGCATGCTGGCGTGATTTAACAGCAACCTTAGCGAAGATATTCGGATTTGCAGCATATTTATCGATGTACGCCGTACCCGCTGAGCCAAACATACGTAAAGCTAATGGCCCCGCTGGTGCTTCAGGGGCAATATCATCCAGTTGCTGTAACATCGCATCAAACGGCGATTCCCTATCTGTCCAATGAGAAGATAATGCACCACGTTGCATCTCCTCAAAACCAAACGCTAATGCACATTCCACCGCTCCTGATGCAACAGCCTGACGCGCTAAAAATAACGCCGTTGATCCAGAAGAGCAGTTATTATTCACATTAATCACCGGAATACCGGTCATTCCCACCGTGTAGAGCGCATTTTGTCCACACGTACTGTCACCATAAATATAACTGGCATAGGCCTGCTGGATATCCGTAAAGTTAATGCCAGCATCTTTTAATGCGGTTTCTACCGCCTGTTTTACCATCACGCTATATGGTTGGTGCTGTCCAGGTTTGCTAAATTTAACCATACCGACACCCGCAATTTTTGCATTACTCATTTTGCCTCTCTCTTATTGATCATTCCACGGGAAATCACTTCTTTCATGATTTCAGATGTACCGGCATATAAAGTTTGCACACGTGCATCAAGATAAAAACGTGAAATGGGGTACTCCTGCATATAACCGTAACCACCGAATAACTGTAAGCATTGATCTACCACCCAACACTGCATCTGGGTCGAACTCAATTTTAAAATAGATGCCTCTTGACTAGTCATATCTCCTGCCTGATATAACCGCATACACTGGTTCAAATAGGCTTTGCAGACCTCTATTCGGGTTTTGATTTCAGCCAGTTTAAAACGGGTATTTTGAAAGTCAGCAATGCGTTGTCCAAAAGCTTTACGTTGCTGGACATAATCAATCGTTAGTGCCAATGCCCCTTCAGCGGAGCCGACCGCCTGAGTTGCCACTCCTAGTCGCTCCCGCGGTAGCTCTTGCATCAAATAAGTAAAGCCTTGTTTTTCTTCACCTAGCAAGGCTGCATGTGGAATGACTAGATCATCAAAAAAAAGCTCAGCCGTATCACTCGCATGCTGACCTATTTTTTTAATTCCGGGGCCACGAGAAAACCCCACTAAAGAGGTATCTACTAGAAACAATGAGATACCTTTCGCACCTACTTGTAGCTCAGTTTTAGCGCAAACAATCACTACATCGGCATGCAGCCCGTTAGTGATAAATATTTTTGACCCATTAAGAACCCAGTTATCACCCTTGCGTACTGCGCGAGTTTGAATAGCGGCTAAATCACTGCCAGTGCTAGGCTCCGTCATGGCTATTGCACCTACCGCCTCTCCTGTAATTAATTTAGGCAACCAATGCTGTTTTTGCTTCTCATTGCCATACCCCAGAATATAAGGCATAACGATATTGGCATGTATATTCAGCCCACTCGCCAGCCCACCAAATCCCATTCGTGACATCTCTTCCAAAATCATCTGAGATACATCAAACGGAGCTTGTGCCGCACCATAACGCTCAGGCATATCAACACCTAACAACCCCGCAGCTCCTAAAGTGTTCCAAAGAGAGCGTGGTACTTGACCTGCACTTTCCCACGCCTCATAAAAAGGCGCGACCTCTTGCTCTAGCATACGAATGGTCATATCACGGTAGAGGCTCATTTCTTCATTGAACATTAGCGAGGCTCCATACGAATAGCGGCATCCAAGCGGATCACTTCACCATTGAGGTAGTTGTTTTCAATAATATGGCAGCACAAAGAGGCAAACTCATTCGGTTCACCAAAACGACTAGGTGACTGAACCATATTAATCAATGGCTCACGTACCTCCTGTGGTAAAGACTTCATCATAGGGGTATCAAACAGCCCAGGGGCTATTGTCATTACACGAATACCGATATCCGCCAAATCTCGTGCCAATGGAAGCGTCATACCAACAATGCCAGCCTTGCTCGCACTATAAGCCGCTTGCCCTGTCTGCCCATCAAAAGCAGCCACTGATGCCGTATTAATGATGACACCACGCTGACCATCAGTATCAGGGGAGTTGAGCGCCATCTTTTCAGCAGCGACACGTAATACGTTAAACACTCCAATTAAGTTAACCTGTATTGCTTGGCTAAAACGACTTAAGGGCTGCGCTTTACCTTCACGATTAAGCACTTTTCCTGCAGAAACAATACCCGCGCAATTAACACAAATATCAATCTTTCCCCAGCGTGTCACTACATCACTAAGGGCACCCTCAATAGTTTCATCTTGCGTGACATCAGCGCGATAGAAAGCAACCTGTTGTGGATACTCCTTCTGTAACGCTTCACCCGATTCAGAATTCAAGTCTAAAACAGCAACCTTAGCGCCCTGCTCAATTAAACGTAAGCTAGTGGCCAAGCCCAAACCCGATGCCCCTCCGCTCACCACCGCTACTTTATTATCAACATCCATACTAGGAACACTCCGCTAATAACTGCAAGGGGAAGCACTAATCTCTTCATGTGCTTTTGCATATCAGTATTAACGGTGAGTGCACATGCTGACCATGATGATTACAGACGATTTATTTGACCAAAGTGTCCATGTGCGTCTTTAACAGAAACTATTCAAAGCTCTCATTCCAGACTGGCGGGCTAACGGCAATAGCGTTATGCTCTTAAACTAGGGTTTTCACGTAGAATAAAATGAAGAAGAAACTGGTATCCAACCACTACATACACGCTACCATCAGCGGGGCGCTTCAGGCGGGTTTCTCAAAACAGAAGCTTTTAACTCAAGCGGCTATTCCCCTGGAATTACTAAACAAACCACGCGCTCGCATTACTGAGATCCAACTCGCTAACTTAATACGCAGTGTATGGCGTGAAACAGGTGATGAGTTCATGGGGCTTACAGCAACCCCTTGTCGCCTTGGTGTATTTGAATTAATGGCTGAATCAGTACTACAGTCCAAAACACTGGGTGGCATGCTTCAGCAAAGCGCGCGATTCTATAGTCGTGTACAAAACGACATTGAATTTAGCATCGAGCAACAAGGTGACATCGTCAATTTTTCAATTACATTGCGCCACCCAGAACATGACCCTAACCATCTTTTCCAAGAATTTTTACTATTAATGTGGCAGCGTTTTAGTTGCTGGCTAGTTAATGAGCAAGTGCCTTTTTTAGATACCCGTTTCAACTATCCCGAGCCTTTTCATAATAATGAATACGCGCCTATGTTTAGTGGGAAGCTATTATTTAAACAACCCACATCGGGATTTACATTACACTCAAAACTACTCAACCTTCCTATTATCAGAGACCATAGCGAACTTACTACATTCTTAAAGCAATCTCCGTTAGAAATACTACGACGCATTGGACAAGACAGTTCTTTGCACTCCCAGGTCAGGCGCTTATTGCTTCAACAGGGGCTTGAGCAATTACCCACGTTAGAGAAAATAGCAGAGCTATTGCACATGACAGCAAGAACACTGCGCCGCAAGCTAAAAGATGAGGGGATAAGTTATCAACAGATTAAAGACCGATTACGTTGCGATACAGCCATTCGTTTACTCACAGCTGAGTCACTATCCATTGCTGATATCAGCCAACTCATAGGATTTACCGAACAAGCCGCTTTTTGTAGAGCTTTTAAAAACTGGACCGGCGTAGCTCCCAGTGCTTACCTGCAATCAAATACTTAATTCAGGTTCAGAAATAAACCAACTGATCACCAATTATTATTTAGATATTTTCTCACCGGGTTTTCTATTAAATAAAAAGACATTGCCCCTAAAATAATACTTAGTATAAATAGAACCGGGCCTGCCATATAAAAAGCATCCCCACCTTTTGTTCCCCAGTAATACAAGGGTTGTTGCCAAAGGTAAATTGAGAAAGACCAAAGTCCAACAAGCCTCAAAGCAGGTACACAAAGCAAACGTTTGAAGAAAGGAGAAAGCGAGTTGAGATGGTTCACAGTAAAGGCCAACAGAATAGGAGCAATAAGCCATTGTGCAGACCAATGAAGGGGGAAGTCACTGTAGCAAATTAATGCAATCAAGAAAGTTATTACAGGCAGCCATGACGGAACAAACTGTTCCACCCTTTCCTTCACCAATAAATATCCCGCCGAAATCAATATAAAACTTGCTGCAACTTCTGTCCTAAACGAATAGTTTTCCGATGTTAAGTGTGGAAACTTCACATATAGCACTTGAAGAAATATAGAAGCTCCTCCCAACGTCAAGAGTATCAAGCAAAGGCGGTTTTTATAAAACGAGCACAATGTCATTAAACTTAATAATATATAGACATGTTCTTCAACATTGAGTGACCAAAGATGCCCTAATGGTAAGCCAGAATTTAATATTCCAGGCTCAACTGGATAATAGGATCGAAGAAAGAACACATTATAAAAATAATTAAAATGTTCAGAGGAAAGATTAAAAATTAAACTCATCAAACTTATTAAAGACAAAAAAACAATAAAAGCGGGAATAATTCTACTAATGCGTCTTTTATAAAAAGTGCCCAGTGGGGTTCGTTTGATAAATAAAATATTAGACATGAGCATGCCCGACAAGACAAAAAAACATCGACTCCCATTCGACCTAAGTCAATTTCGACGACATGAAAAAAATGGCTCAGTAAGACAAGTGAAATAGCGACGCCTCTCCATCCATCTAAGTAGTCAATTCTCTCAAGCTCAGATCTGCCATGTGATGAGGCACTTTTTACTGTATCAAAAAGATGCACACGCCCCTCCATACTCTCTGAGCACCAAACAACCAAAGGGGCATGGTTATTCATTAGCTCTTTAGAATATAAACGTCTGATTTCTCAGCCGTGAGAGTACAGCATACTTAAAAAAACGATAGTTTTCCTTTTCTATTTGACATAGTAGAAAAATCAGCTATGAGGAGCCATTGCAGATCCTCTCTCTTTTTTGTGAAAAAGAGCGGATGCTCAATAGCAACACCGCTCACTTAACCACATTTTTGGGTATTAGCTTTGTTCGGTTTCTAACAAATTAAGCATGGCAATTTTCACTTGTTCCTTACTAGGAAAATCATGGTACTCCACAGCACCATCAGCACCTTGTTGGTACACTTTTTTTAACTCATCTGCTTTCATCGAACGCACACCTTTAGGCCCGACCTTGGCTGCACTTAAGTAATCTAAAGGAACAACACCGCTCCCTAGTGCTTCAGGCAATTTAAGTTCACCCACCGCAATTTGACGCACGATTAATGACCCACCGTCCATCAATGCTTCTAAAAAAGCCATCCGATAACGCTCAAAGTCACTCTCATTTCCTGTGACTGGACCTTGTTCACCACAACGGTTTACTTCACCACTGTTGGACACATAAAAACGCTCTTGTAGGGCCCCAAAACTAATGATGATAACCTTATCTCCATCTAGAGACATCAAGGCACCATCTAGGTATGCAGTACTTTTTTGGAAATTTTCTGTATTCACACCAACTCCGATACGTAGTGGCCATGTTAACTAGCTGTTTAATATTAACTGATCAGTATTGAGCATATCGGCTAAAGTCCTCCCTTCTTTAAGGTAGACATCAAACATCTTACTGGCCTTAATCGTTAAACGCTTTGGACATATTAGTCATTGTTTACCTAACAGCACTCACCGAAACTATGAGACAACTCGATAAAAGCCCATATAGAAAACAACAATAAATTTTAGAGGCCATTAGCGATGCAAACTGACTTTCTACCTATTATCCAAGCTGCGACCAGTAATACCATCGGCAATGGACTAACTCGCTCAGCTATGCGATTTTCTAATAAAGAAGCCATCATCTTCGAACAGCGTCGTTGGACTTACCAACAACTGGATTTAGCGGTTAATCGCGTGGCTAACTGTCTGATGACCTTTGGTCTACAACAAGGAGACAGGGTCGCCGCTTATGGTAAAAACTCAGATGCTTACTTAATACTCTGGCTTGCCTGCACACGTGCAGGGCTGATTCACGTGCCAATTAACTTCGCGCTTATTCAAGACGAGCTCAGTTACCTGCTAAAGCAATCAGGTGCCAAAGCTATTTTTGTGGATGATGCATTAGCGGAGCATATCTCAAACGTTAAAAATTCAACGTCACTTTCACTTATTGGTCGCTTACGTTCAAAAGCAACACCAGATCATGAGTTAGATATCCTCAATATTGCTCTATCAGAGGGTAACGACCAGCTTCCAAGTATAAAGATTAACGATACTGATGTAGTACAGATTTTATATACATCAGGAACGACCTCACACCCTAAAGGCGCTATGCATACGCACCGCTCTTTCATGAGTGAATACAACAGCTGTATTCACCATTTAAATCTTAAAGGCACGGACCGATCATTAGCAGCACTACCTCTTTACCATTCAGCACAAATGCATGTATTTACTATGCCTGCATTGATGATTGGCAGCCTAACTTATTTAATGGAAGCCCCTCTACCTGAGTCAGTATTTGACATTATTAGTCGCGAAAAGATAAATTCATTTTTTGCTCCGCCAACCGTATGGATTGGCCTTTTACGCCACCCTGCATTTGATCAACACGACCTTAGTTCTCTACAAAACATTTATTATGGCGCCTCTATTATGCCTGAGCCGATTGTCGCTGAACTCACCAAACGTTTAGCCGGCAGTCGTTTATATAACTGCTATGGGCAAAGCGAAATAGCGCCTTTAGCCACGGTATTAGGCCCCGATGAACATGCGGGAAGGCTTTCATCTGCAGGGAAACCGGTAATGTCAGTGACTACTCGTATTGTTGACCCGTTAACTATGCTCGATTGCGCCACAGGAGAGCGTGGTGAAATAGTCCACCGATCACCGCACTTGATGATTGGTTACTGGAATAAACCTGATGAAACCCGTGAAGCTTTTGAAGGAGGCTGGTTTCATTCAGGTGATTTAGCCTATGCGGATAAAGAAGGGTTTATCTATATCGTCGATAGAATTAAGGATGTCGTCAATACGGGGGGCGTATTGGTTGCCAGCCGCGATGTAGAGGAAGCGCTTTATTTGCACCCATCCGTGGCTGAAGTTGCCGTAATAGGCACGCCTCACGAGCGGTGGATTGAAGCCATTACAGCAATCGTAGTTCTCAAGCCTGACGGTGAAGCAACAGCACAAATGCTGATCGATCATTGCCAAGAACATCTAGCCAGCTTTAAAGTACCCAAAGCGATTATTTTTGCTGAGGGCTTGCCCAAAAATACCGCCGGAAAACTGTTAAAACGTACGTTACGAGAACAGTATTCTGAAGCCCAACTGGACGAGCTATTGAATTAAAATAACTTAACTGATTAAAACCCGGCGAATCTAGCATCATCTTTCAGCGTATTGAAAAGCCATTTTTTAAATGCCAACGTCAGCTCATCTTGCTGGCGTTCTTCCCCCACCACCAACCAATAGCCCGGTAATAGCGAAGGGTTAAGCACACTCACGGGCGTTTCCCATAATGGCATTACCAACCGCCCCCCCTTACAAGCCTCTAGCGCCAAAGCATCTGAAATCAATGCCACACCTAATCCTTTTTCTGTTGCCTCTACCTGGCTGGCCTGACTATCAAGAATAAGCGTTTGCCGTTCCAATAACAGGTCAAGACTTAGCGTATTAGATAGCTGTTGCCACAAAGCCACTGATAGCTCAGTACACAATAAACGATGATATTTAAGGTCTTTTGGAATGCCTAAGGGTTTTTGAGTGCTTATGAGTGAAGGTGCGCAAACCAATCTTTTGTCATCTTTCAATAACAGTTGTTTAGCACTACTGGGCCACTGCCCCCACCCCCACTGTATCGCGCAATCTAATCGCTGCGATACAAAGTCGGGAAAACCAACCGCAGTGGTTATCTTTACATCCACATCTGGGTGCTGTTGCTCAAACTGTTCCAGCACGGGGAGCAGACGGTGAATAGCGAACCATGGAGAGGCATTAATACGGAACTGGCGGCGCTGCTGGCACGATTGCGCTTCACGAATACCCTGTTCTAATAGCTGCAAACTACGCTCAGTATACTCATATAAACGCTCCCCTGCAGGCGTAAGCCCAACCCCTGCAGCAAAACGTTGGAATAAGGAAATACCTAGCGCACTTTCCAACGAGCGAACTTGTAAGCTCACCGCTTGCGAGGTTACACACAACTCTTCTGCCGCTTGTTTAAAACTATTGAGCCTCGCTACCACACGAAAAACATTGAGGCTCTTTAACGGCAAACGCCCAACCAGATCAGCCAAAACTGGCTCCTATCTACAGAGTCTATCAAGCACTCGTTTTCGTATTAGACCCGGACGATCGATCACGCCCTTTTTGAATCACATAATAGAGCACAGGAATCATAAAGGTACCAATCAAGGTCGCTGCAAGCATACCCCCAAATACCGCTAAACCAATAGAAACTCGACTCACCGCACCAGCACCAGTTGCCAATACCAAAGGCAACACACCTAACACAAAAGAGATTGCTGTCATCATCACGGCACGAAAGCGCAATCGTGCTGATTTTTCAGCAGCAGCCATTGTCTCTTCGCCTTTTTCCCGCAGCTCTTTAGCAAACTCAACAATCAAAATAGCATTTTTGGCGGCAAGACCAATCAACATAACCAGCCCTACTTGCGTATAAATATTCACAGGCATTCCAACAAAGCCCACCAGCCCCAAAGCGCCTAATATTGCAACGGGAACTGACAACAATACAGCTAACGGAATCGTCCAGCTTTCATACTGAGCTACCAAGAACAGGTATACAAACAGCAAAGAGAGCATAAAAATCAGTGTCGTCTGGCCTGCAGATTTTAGCTCTTGATACGACATTCCCGACCACTCAAAGCCCATACCTTCAGGTAAATTTTGTTCGGCCAATAATGCCATTTCAGACATAGCATCCCCTGAGCTAAATCCTTGAGCGGCATTACCGCTGATAGTTGTCGAGCGGAACATGTTATAACGACTAATAACATCAGGGCCAGTCCTCATACCAACAGTCACGAGTGTTGATAACGGCACCATATTTCCAGCATTACTCTTCACGAAAAGACGGCTTATATCGTCAGGCTCGTCCCTATATTGTGCATCCGCTTGGACTAAAACACGATAAATACGCCCAAACTTAGGGAAGTCATTCACATAATAGCCTCCTAGTTGCGTCTGTAAGGTTGTGAATATTTCATTCAGCGGTACATCTAGAGCCTTGGCTTTCTGTTTATCAATATCAACCCATACACGCGGTACATTGGCACGGTATTGCGAGTATACGCGGCTCAATTTCTCATCAGTATTGGCGGCCACTAAAAGCCCATTCATGACCGACTCAAGCTCCTGCGGTGTTGAACCTGACTTATCTTGAAGTATAAATTCAAAGCCATCACTACTCCCTAAACCAGGAATAGCCGGAGGCATAAAGGCAATAATATTGGCTTCAGGTATGGCCGACATCTCTCCCCAAATGCGCCCCATTAAACCACGCAGCTGCACCTCTGGTGTGGTACGGTTACTCCAGTCATCCAGCATAACAATAGCAAAAGCGGTATTGGAAGCAACAGTACCGGACATCAAGCTAAAACCGGTCACACCAATCACATCTGTTACTCCAGGGACTTCTAACAGCTTTTGTTCAACCTTAGCTAAAACAGCTGTGGTTCTTTCAAGTGAAGCAGCATCTGGCAAGCGTACATCGATCATCAATGCACCTTGGTCCTCAGGTAATAAAAAAGCAGTCGGCAGCGTATCAAACAGCTTCCAAACGCCAGCAATCATGACAACTAATACCAACATCACCATAAAAGAGCGGCGTAACAAGAAACTAACCGTTGATGAATAACCGTTAGTGAGCTTTGTCACGGCACGATTAAAGAAGCCTAGCACCCCAGTGGATGCTTGTGCTTTAGGGCGCAATAATATGCTGCATAGTGCAGGGCTCAGCGTTAGGGCTGCCACAGATGACAGTGTTACTGAAGCAGCAATAGTGACAGCAAACTGTTTATACAGCTCACCCGTGATGCCCGGTATCATCGCTACTGGTACAAACACCGCTAACAAAACTAATGTGGTCGCAACAACAGGTGTTGATACTTCTTTCATCGCCTGAATCGTGGCATCTTTGGGTGATAGTCCTTCATCGATATGCCGCTGGGTGTTTTCCACCACTACAATGGCATCATCCACCACTATCCCAATAGCTAATATCAGCGCAAACAAAACCACCGTATTCAGCGAGAATCCCATCAACGATAGGACAGCAAAGGTGCCTATCAATGATACGGGGATGGCAATAGCTGGGACCAGCGTCGCACGCCAATCTCCCAAAAACACAAACACCACCAAGATAACTAGCGCCAATGCCTGGAAGAGTGTTATCACGACTTCAGTCATTGATATACGCACATAATTAGTGGTGTCATAAAGAATGTCGTAGGTGACGCCCGTAGGGAAACTCTCAGCTAAACGGTCTAATTCTGTCCTGATATTATCGGCAACATCTAACGCATTAGCCCCCGGCAGTTGGTATACCGCCATGGCTACTGCGGGCTTACCATTTAAACGCCCGAACGACCCGTAAGATGCGGCACCCAGCTCTACTCTAGCCAAGTCTTTAATTCTTACTTGTGAGCCATCCGAGTTAACCCGTACCATAATATCGCCAAACTCTTCAGGGTCGCTTAAGCGCCCTTGCGTCGTGACGGTATATTGAAACTGCTGCCCTGAAGCAACAGGAGGTGCTCCAATCTGGCCTGCAGGGATCTGTACATTTTGCTCTTTAAGCGCGTTAACCACATCCGAAGCGCTAATGTTTAAACTCGCCATACGATTGGGGTCTAACCAAATCCGCATACTGTAATCTTGAGACCCGAATAGCATTGCATTACCCACACCCTCAACTCGCGCTAACGCATCCCGAATATTGATCGACGCATAATTGGACAGGAAAATACCGTCACGCGAATTATCAGGAGAAAACAAGTTGATCAACAGCACCATGTCGGTAGCACTTTTCTTGGTAACAACTCCCTGGCGTTTAACATCTTCTGGCAATTTGGATAACGCTGCAGACACACGGTTTTGCACATTGACTGCGGCAATATCTGAATCAGTGCCAATTTCAAAAGTCACCGTTAGCGTCATGCTGCCATCATTTGATGATTTTGAAGAGATGTAGAGCATATTCTCTACACCATTTATTTCAGCCTCTAATGGCTGGGCTACTGCTTGCTCCACGACTTCAGCACTCGCACCAGGATAAACCGCTGTCACCTGTACGGTCGGTGGTGTTACTTGTGGAAACTGTGAAACAGGCAGACCCGGAAACGCCAAAAGCCCTGCAAGGGTAATCAGAATAGAGAGTACAAATGCAAACTTAGGTCGAGATATAAAAAAACCGCTAAACATAGTCGTGTCCTTTTAGTGACGTTACAGAGAAACAGGGTTTACTGTTCTTCCGGGTTTAGCCTTTTGTAGACCTTCGACAATGATCCTTTCACCCATCTTTAGCCCTGCAACGACAATCCAATCGTTTCCTGTTCGCTCACCCAGCTGTATCACTCTTTGCTCAACTTTATTTTCTGCGCCTACCACCAATACAGAATAGCCTCCTTGACCTGTTTGAACTGACGACTGCGGCACCGTTAGCAAGGCTTCTGTTTCTGCACTGCTCATATTAACCGTTACAAATAACCCGGGACGTAACAACTGTGTTGGGTTAGGGAAGCGAATAGTCAGGGGGATTGTCCCTGTAGCAGCTTCTACCTCATTGCCAATAAAACGCACTACGCCTTTCTGAGCATATTCAGAGCCGTCCGCTAAAATGAGCTTTGGGACTATATTAAGTTCAGCCTTACCTTCTTCAGCCCTTTGTGCTGTTAACTTTGTAAATGCAAGATACTGGGTATCACTGATGTTGATAGTGACGTCCATCTCTGACAGATCAATAATGGTTGCCAGCACACCCGACTCAGGCCCGACTAAATTGCCTACATCCACTGCCGCCGCACCAATTTGCCCAGAAAATGGTGCTATAATTTTTGTGTAGGAAAGATTTAACTCTGTATCTTGCAGCTTCGCTTTGCTTTCTTGCACTCCGGCTTTGGCCGCTTGTTCGCTAGCAACAGCTGCATCCAAATCTTGTCGGCTTGCTAGCCTTTTCTTACTCAGTGCGCGCAACCTTTTGAGTTGCAGCGATGCTTCTGTCTGTTTAGCTCTATCTGCCGCCACTTTAGCCTTGGATTGCGCCACTAGAGCATCGTAACGTTCGGTTTCAACTTCATATAAAACATCGCCTTTTTTTACAGAGCTACCTTCGGCAAAGTGTTTTGCTTTAAGAAAACCTTGAACACGTGCAATAAGATCTACTTTTTCCGTCGCATGAGTACGCCCGATAAACACTGTACCACCCGCTATTTGCTGAGAGATAACATCAGCCACTATCACTGACGGTGGAGGAGTTTTTACAGCAGGTGCAGCAGCGTCGTTTTGATTACATCCTGTAATCGCCAACGCTACAGATGACATCAGTAATAAATAGATAAGTGGCTTCATTAAATGGTTCCCTCACATAAAGTAGATATAAAGCGATTCTAACAACACAAAAAGAAAAATGCGTCCGTTAAATCAACACTTTTATTAAGCGACACATCCATATTAATGCCACCAAGTTATAGGCTAATTATCATTATATGCCGACCCGTTGTCCTTTTATGCCAGCCTGTTATACAAAGATTACATCTAGGTTACGCTCCCTACCCATAAACAATGCACACCTTTAACCGTATCAACTTGTACCTTGGGCAAAATGCTCTTACATTAGCATTTTAAGTATGGGTTTCAGGTTATGGCACAAGTACCGCTATCCGATGCGACTAAAGGAACAACAATTGCCAGCATAGTATTGATGATTAAGCAGGCTATTGAGTCTCATGGGTGTGATAGTCAACCAATATTCAAAGCAGCAGGTATCGATGTGACCCAAGCAAGAAACCCTGAAGCTCGTTTTCCGGCTATTGCCATGCAAAATGTCTGGAACCTTGCGATAGAGGAAACAGGTAATGAAGGCTTAGGGCTTACGGTTGCACGACAGCTTTCTCCTATTGCATTCAATGGGTTAGGGTTTTCTTGGCTGGCTAGCGACACTTTATTCGACGCGTTACAACGGCTCTCCCGCTACTTCAAGATCATCAATAATGGAACAACGCTTGAGTTAAATAGGTATGAGAATGAGTCTTGTCTTTGGCTGATCATTCCCGCAGAAGCAGTACATGTTATTAATGCATCAATTGATTCAGCCTTAGCCTTGTTTATTCAGGTATGTAGGATGACGGCAGATCAAGAAATAACGCCTTTAAGAGTCGAAATGAGGCGCGCTAAACCATTAGACATCACACCATTTGATGCATTCTTTAAATGCCCAATTGAATACTCAAGTAAAGAAAACCGTATCTATTTTGATAACGACACACTCGATCAAGCGCTACCTACAGCAAACACAGTGCTCGCCAGAGTCAACGACCTAGTTGTCATTGATTACCTCGCAAGGTTTGATAAGGACAACACTATAGCGCAGGTCAGAGCAATTATTATTGGGTCACTACCTAGCGGTCGCGTAACTCAACAAGTTGTCGCTAAAGAGCTAAACTGCAGTTTAAGAAACTTACAACGCAAATTACAGCACGAAGGCTGTAGCTTCAAAGCGTTACTAGAAGATACCCGTAAAGACCTTGCTGAGCAGTATCTAAAGGGAGCACCGAAGAGCCATGCCGAAATCACCTATTTATTAGGCTTTTCTGAGCCAAGTAATTTTACTCGTGCTTTTAAACGCTGGTTCCAATGCAACCCTCAGGAATATAGGCAACAACGGTTACAAAGTTAGTGCGCTACCACTTAGCACCAAGCTTATTACCTCTTAATTTTGATGAGATAAGAACTTCCATGAAAAAATTACAGATATTACTTATATCTTGTATGTGCTCCTTATTAGCATTTTCACCCGTACAGGCCGCTGCGACACACTCCGGATTCTTAGATAACTACGATCAAATGAAGCAAAGCTCTTTTGGCGGAGCCAATATCTGGGTTAGCCCCGATGTTGAAAAACAACCCATTAAACGCTATAAAAGAATCATGTTGGACCCAGCTGAAGTATGGTTTCATCCAGACTCGCCGGTTCACGGCATGAGAGTAGAAGACCTACAATCCGTTGTGGATTATCTAGAAAGCACGTTTAGTAAAAACCTTGGTGAGCACTTCACTATCGTTGATGAACCAGGCCTTGATGTTCTGCGCATCAGGCTCGCTATCACCAACATTAAACGAAAAGCTCCCAGCAAAAATGCACTGGACTATATTCCTTTTCGCTTAGTGCTCAATACCGCCAAAGATGTTGTGCGTAATACACAAAATAGTGAACTGATTGTATTAGAAATGACACTTGAATCTGAATACTTGGATAGTGTTACGAACAAACGCCTAGCAACAGCTATCGATACACGAGAAGGGACCAGTAAAACAATTGGTAAAAATGAGCCCGCACCTTGGGGATTAGTAAAAGAGACACTAGATGATTGGGCCCAAACCCTCGCGAAACGTTTAATTGCCTCAACAAAAAGGCCTGCACAAAATGATGGCTTTCAAAACACTTTGAATGAAAACTAGAGAAACTGATGAAACTAGTAAAAATTGCTGTTATTTCTACTTTGCTGACACTAACAATCAGCAGTGTGGCCACCGCTGAACCTCAACCATTGATGGAAGCCGCACTCAAAAGCCTAGAAAAAGCAAAATGGGAACTAAAACACGCCTCAAACAACAAAGGCGGCCATAAAATTGCAGCTATCATCAATATTGATAAAGCCATAAAGGCAACACGAAAAGGTATTCGTTACGATAATAAACATTAAACAGTCGTAGTGAGTACAACGCAATAAAGAAGGCGCTAAAGCGCCTTCTTAAATTAAAGAAAAGTGCTAAAAGTGAGCGAAATGACTCCTCACGCCACTCTTTTTAAAATATCTAATGTGGATAACACACCATTTAACTCGTTATCCGAAGTAACAAACACACGATGAATTTTTTTCCTGCACATCAAGGCTGCTACATCTGATAATGAGACGGATACATCAACTGAAACAATATGCGCAGTCATGATTTCACTCACTTGATGTAGCGTATGACTATCACCGCCAACCAACCCTAACTGCTCTGGTGATGCCCCATCTAGATTGTTGTAATAATACTGAGTTGATGGGTTTTCGGTAATAGAGTGCGCACGACTGTCGAACTTTAAAATATCACTAATACTAACAACACCGACTAAGCTGCCATTATCACCCATCACAGGAGCACCATTAATATTCTGTTGATCAAAAAACTCTATTAATTGCTTCAACGACCAGTTTTGAGGAACTGTCAGCACGCTGGGAGACATTATTTCACCGGCTGTTAACATTGTCAGATCACTCATTGCCCATCCTCTGCATAGTATTTATCTAGTATTGTGCTTATCTCTGCCGACTACTTATCTAAACAGCTCCAATTTCTGAAAACGGAATGAAGTCTAATATGTCTCCACATTTAACCTGATGCTGCTCAGGCACCACTAGCAAACCATCAGCCATTACTGCCGAGCTAAGCACGCCCGAACTCTGACTATGTGCAGGTGTTGCCAATAATCGTCCGTTTTCATTCATCACTACGACTCTTAAAAACTCTTTTCGAGAGATACCCTTGCTGCGCTCAAACCCTGCACATACCTGATAGAGACGAGGTTCAACATTTTTCGAACCCTGCATTTTCAAAATGTACGGACGCGCCAGCATTAAGAATGTTACGAGGACCGCAGAAGGGTTACCTGGCAAACCAATAAAAGGCGTTCCCTTTACGTCACCAAACGCTAATGGCTTACCTGGTTTAATGGCCAAGCGCCAAAGATCTAACGAGCCAAGCGCTTCTACCGCTGATTTTACGTGGTCCTCCTCACCCACAGACACACCACCGCTACTGATAATAACATCGGCAGTACTCGCGGCTTGCGCAAGTGCCTGCTGTGTCGCTTCAGGGGTGTCCTTAACGATACCTGGCGTCCACACATCACAACCAAGACGTGTTAATAAACCGCTTAATGTGAAAAAATTTGAGTTATATATTTTTCCTTCGGAACAAGGCATCCCAGGCATGACGAGTTCATCACCGGTATTTAATACGGCGACCCGTAAACGTCGATATACAGTCACATCGGCCACACCAACAGAGGCCAAAACCCCTAAGTGCTGAGGAGCCAATAGGGTTCCTTGGGTAATAACGTGATCACCGATATTGATATCTTGCCCTGCGCGACGAATATGATCGCCTTTGACCGGTTTTCCAATAAAACGAACACCTTCGCCCTCAAGCAAGGCTTCTTCCTGCATGATGACTGTATCAGCGCCTTTAGGTATTTCTGAACCGGTAAATAATCGAACGGCTGTACCACGCTCAAGAGCGGCTGCTTGGTGGCCTGCAGCAACACGCTGCGATATGTAAAAAACCTTCCCATCTTCTAAGTCTTTAGCACACACCGCATACCCGTCCATTGCACTATTGTCTGCTGGAGGAACGGATAACGTTGAGCGAATATCTCTTGCTAACACTCTGCCAAGTGCTTCTTGTAACTCAACAACCTCGGTTTCTTGAACGCTACTCGCCGCATTAACTAATTGCGCCAAACCACTTTCAAAGGGCTGCAACCTACCATTATCACATGAGCAACTCATGAGCGGCTCCCGCAAGCAGTTTGTGCGTGAGGTAAGACCATCTCTACAAAGTTACAAGGACGGTGACGCGCATCTAACTGCTCTTCAATAATGCGCGTCCAAGCAGTTTTACAGGCTTTAGGAGAACCCGGCATACAAAAAATAACTTTACGGTTAGCAATACCCGCAACAGCACGAGACTGAATCGTCGAGGTCCCAATTTCTTCATAAGAGAGGGTTCTAAACAACTCGCCATATCCTTCAACATGTTTATCAAACAAAGGGGTTAGCGCCTCTGGCGTACTATCACGTGTCGTAAAGCCAGTACCGCCAGTGACTAAAATAATTTGTGTAGACTCACATGCAATCCAATGAGAAACTGCCGCCCTTAACTGGTAGATATCATCAGGAACAATTTTACGTTCTGTGCAGTGATGACCGACGGCTGTTAACAACGTTTCTAATGTATCGCCTGAGGTATCTGTTTCAAATGTGCGTGTATCGGAAACAGTTAATACAGCGATATTTAGTGGCGCAAAGGCCACTCCTTCTTTTGCGTGTCCCATTGATCTACTCCACTAGTTACGCACTTAAGCTGTTTCTATCTCAGTATATTTTGAGCACACATATCCGCATAAAGTGCTCATAAATAACTAATCAACTGCTTTAAGCCGCTCAAGACTGTTAATAGTTACATCTCTACCGTTTACGATGATGATCTCTTCTTTAATTAGCTCTCTTAAAATACGAGACAAGGTTTCAGGCTGCATCGCTAACCTCGCGGCAATGAGTTGTTTTGCGACGGGCAGGTGAATCTCCTGCCCTGACAACGCATCTTTTCCTGCAAGATCAAGCAAATACCGGCAAGCACGATGCCTCGCATTTTTTAACGTCAGCGTTTCAATTTCATTTAGACGGGTGTGTAAACGGCGTGAAAGTGTACCAAGAATTTTAAAACAACTCTGCGGTGATGACTCTAAAATCTGTAAATACAAACTACTATTAAAACCAACCACTGTCGTTTTTTCCAAGGCCTCAGCGTTCACTGGATAACAACTGAGCTCTTCCATAAACATGATCGCTTCTGCCATAGAGTGTCCTTCCTCGATCACCTCTATGACTTTCTCCTGCCCATCTTTGGAAAACCTAAAAAGCTTAACGCTTCCTGATACTACGATATAAAAACGATCTGCTTTTTCGCCTTGTGAAAAAAGTTTCTCATGTGCCACTAAATCAATAGGACGTGCCCGCTCAAATAGTTGAGCCAAATCTTCATCTTTAAGTGAGGAAAATAATGGATGTACTCGTACTCGATCCAGTACTTTTACTCGAATAATTGGATTCATAACTACCCCCCTGTCATGTTCATAAAACGAACGACCTGAGGCTGGTCATCCTGGTAAAAAGTATGCTCTTTGGGTTTATATTGCATAGCATCAATAACCGTCTGCTTTAAACGCTCCGTATCCCCTGGATAACGCCTGACTACTGCTCGTAAATCCACAGCATTATCACGTCCCAAACATAACAACAGTTGCCCCTCAACCGTTAGACGAATACGGTTGCAGGTCTCACAGAAATTATGACTATGTGGCGATATAAAACCGATACGAGTATCACTCTCTTGCATGCGATAGTAGCGTGATGGGCCACCTGTTTTTTCATCACTTGCAATCAATGCATAACGTGTTTGAATGCGCTCAAGCACTTCATCACTGGAACAAAATGCTTCTTGGCGGTTATGCGAACTAACCACGCCTAATGGCATCTCTTCAATAAAACTAATATCAATATTTAACTCTCTTGCAAAATCTACTAGGTCAATAACTTCATCATCATTGCGACCTTTCAAGACAACCGCATTCAACTTGATTCGCTCAAAACCTGCAGCAGCGGCTACACGTATTCCATCGAGTACCTGATCAAGCTTTTCTCGTCGAGTTAATGCAGCAAAACGCAGAGGGTTTAAAGAATCCAAACTAATATTTAAGCGCTTAATGCCAGCTTTTAGCAAAGGCTCTGCATAACGCACTAATTGAGAACCATTAGTTGTCATAGTAACTTCATCAAGGCCAGGTAAAGCCCCTAATTTTTTTGCTAAAGAGATGATGTCGTGACGTACTAGCGGCTCACCACCCGTTAAACGGATCTTTTTAACGCCTAGCTCACTAAACGCTTGACCTATAGTCGCTAGCTCTTCTAAAGAAAGAACCTGCGCACGTGGAAGAAACTTAACATCTTCAGACATGCAATAAACACAGCGAAAATCACAACGATCAGTCACTGACATACGCAGATATTCAATGCGACGACCAAAACCATCGACCAACTGTGTATCCGATAAACTAGCAATGCTGTCGTTAATTGTGTTGCCCGTCATAATAGTTCTCGCCCTTTTCAGCTAACTTATATTATGGGGGGCGAGCCTCTAGCGAAATATACCTAACAGGTGGTAACTAAACGGATTAAAAGGGATAGAGAAATAACGTCCTAACGCCTAACTAGGCCAACTAGATTAGCAAGCAATAAAAATATGGAATGCCATTCGAGCCACTAACAACGCCATGATCAATCCGAAGATATAGGCATACGCTGTCACTTCTGCTTACTAAAACCATATTGACTCAAAAGAGCGCAATAATCGAAAAGTTTAAATACTGGGACACCTACCTCTTAAATATCGACCTCCCCCTTGACCCTTACCGCATACATAGACTTACTAGTTAGATAATAAAAAAAGGAGTGATCAAATGACAACGAAACTAATCGTAGGCTTGGATGGTAGTGAGCCGGGAGATAGAGCGCTCGAACACGCTAAACGCTTATCAAAACTTATTGGCGATTGCACAATTGAATTGGTGTATATCATTGAGTGGTCTCCATATAGTTTTCAAACACCCGAAGAAAATGCCATGCGCCACAAACGTAGAGAGCAAGAAATAAAAACAGCGACTGAGCGTGTTATAGCTCCCGCATTAGGCGCTCTTAAAAAGGAAGGATTCACCGCAAAGGGTCGTGTTTTACATGGTGATGCGGCAGAGTTATTGAACTCAGTTGCCTCTAAAGAAAAAGCCGAGCAAATTATTGTAGCCAGATCTAAGGAAAGTGGCTTTGCGGCAAAACTGTTTGGCAGCGTCACGGCAAAATTGGTGATGAGCGCCAACGTTCCCGTCACCGTCGTAAACTGAGGTTTTATTATGCAAACTAAAAAAATAATAAGTTGCGCAATCATCTCCCTTATTTCGTTTTTTCAAAGTTCAGTTGCACTAGCACAAAGCAGTATTGATCAAACGGTAAATGAAGCCTTTTCATGGGCCACTGGCTGGTTTGTTAACCTGATTTTTGCACCACTACCGGGTACCAGCTTTCCATGGATAGTTTTATGGTTAGTAACAGGTGCTACCGTATTCACACTCTACTTCGGATTTATCCAGTTCCGTGCCATTCGTCATTCTGTTGCCCTTGTGAAGGGCGATTATTCTGACCCTAATGATGCAGGTGAGGTATCTCACTTTCAAGCACTCGCTACAGCCTTATCTGGCACTGTCGGTTTAGGTAATATCGCCGGTGTTGCCGTAGCCGTAAGCATTGGTGGCCCGGGTGCTACTTTTTGGATGATTCTGGCTGGTTTAATGGGCATGGCATCAAAATTCACAGAGTGTACTCTGGGGGTAAAGTACCGCAATGAATATGCAGACGGTACGGTATCAGGTGGCCCTATGTATTATATCTCTAAAGGTTTTAAGGAACGCGGTGTCCCAGGTGGGAAACCCCTTGCAGGTCTATTTGCGATATTTTGTATTCTAGGCTCACTAGGTGGCGGAAACATGTTCCAAGCGAACCAGGCACATGCGCAGATTAGCAGTATTGTGGGTAGTTACCCCGGCTGGATCACAGGTGTTATTTTTGCACTGATCGTTTTTGCTGTCATTGTTGGTGGAATTAAATCAATCGCCAATGTTACTGAAAAAATTGTTCCATTCATGGGGCTAATGTACGTTGCAGCCGCATTAGTCATTATTTTAATGAACGCTGATAAAATTGGCTGGGCTTTTGGACAAATTTTCGAAGGCGCTTTCACAGGGTTGGGAATTGCCGGTGGTTTTGTCGGAGCCCTAATTCAAGGCTTTAAGCGCGCCGCATTCTCTAACGAGGCCGGAGTGGGTTCTGCCGCTATTGCTCACTCTGCTGTACGAACTAAAGAGCCAATCACAGAAGGCTTAGTCTCTCTGCTTGAACCATTTATTGATACAGTTGTGATCTGTACCATGACGGCATTGGTTATCATTATTACAGGGCAGCTAACGACTGACCCCACTTCAGGGCTGTATCTGATTGGTGAAAATGGTCGAATTATTACGGCAGATGGCTCCTCTGGTGTTGCTTTGACATCTGCTGCCTTCTCATCCGCATTCAGCTGGTTCCCGTTCGTACTGGCTATTGCCGTTGTCCTGTTCGCCTTCTCAACGATGATTAGCTGGTCTTACTATGGCTTAAAAGCGTGGACCTACCTGTTCGGTGAAGGAAAAACGACAGAGCTAGTTTTTAAAATAATCTTCTGTATTTTTGTAGTGATTGGTGCCGCCGCCAACCTTGGCCCTGTCATCGATTTCTCCGATGCGGCCATTTTTGCCATGGCCGTTGCCAACATCATCGGGCTTTACTTCTTAATGCCAGTCGTTAAGAAAGAGTTGACTTCATACATGTCACGTCTGAAATCAGGTGAAATTAAGAAGTTCGATAATCACTAAAAAAACAAAATGCCACCTTCTTTTGAAGGTGGCATTTACATTGATTAACACACGTTATTCAGTTTATAACGTGTTCATGCAGTAGATATCAGGGATATCATCCAAGCCACTGATATCAACATTAAGTTCTTTAATAATGCCATCATCAATGCTGTAGATCCAACCATGTACTGTCAGTTCATGGCCATTTTTCCAAGCTCTTTAAGTACAAACAATTAGAAAGAACCATAACGCAGATATTCTAACTATATATTGCTTAGCAGCTTCAGTAATTGGGAGTTTGTCTATCATTCTCCCGCTTTCTTTTCAGTAGACTTTTCTGTTTCACTTTCATCAGAAACTGCCGCTTCAATTCCTATTGAAATATCGGACTTTTCAGCCTTAATTTTGACTTCCTTCCCAATGATTTCCTTCTCATCTTTAGCGATTATATTAGCTTCCTGATTAACAACGTTTTTACCCTTTATGCTCACTTTGCCACCTGAATCAATGGATGTCGCATCCGAATCAATTTTATTGGCGTAAGCTGCATTGCCACTGATAGAACCTTCTTTTTTACTACCTTCACTGCCCTTTTCAGCATCTATGCTCCCTTCAACGCCAAAGGATGTCGTGGTCGCAGTACTCTTAGCCGCTTTAAGATTGACATTGCCGCCAGCATCAACCGTAGTATCACCATCGGACTTCAACTTAGTTCCTTCAAAACTAGCATCCTTACCCGCACTGATGTTAATACCGCCGCTACCCGCTTTTATACTGCCCGCTTGAGCCGTACTACTGGAGCTATCCTCTTGTGAATACCCTCCACTTGCTGCTGCACCTTTACTCCCTTTGCTGCTACTCAGCTCCACACTAGCATCGATAGTAGACTTGCTGCTTTCAGCTGTATCACGTGCAGCTTTGAAATCAACATTACCGCCAGCAGCAATATCAGCCTTACCACCGGCCTCTATATTGGTTCCTTCAAAGCTTGCATCATCTTTGGTCTTAATAGTAAGGTTTCCACCTGCATTAATACTTCCGGTGCGCGCAGTACTTGTACTGCCACTTTCACCTTCATTACCGTATGAGGCTTCAAGGCTACCACCGGCTTTACCGACGACATCTACTTTAAGCGCTGCATCAATCTTGTTGGCATCTGAAGACATGCTAGTTGTGTCTTTAGCAGCCTTATACTCCAAGGAACCTGCTTCAATATTGATATCACCGCCAGACTCAAACTGCGTACCTATCAGCGTGGTTTTTTCTTTCGACTTGGAATTAATACTGCCACCTGACTTGTATTTAGTAGTGACGGCAGTGGTCGAGCCTTCACTTTCGCTATCGATACTTCCTTCATATTTAGCACGCAAGCCTGCACCTGCGCCGGCATCTGATTCGGTTTCACCTTTTGCATTACCACTCGCTTCAGCAGAAGCACTGGCACCCACACCAATTTTTGCATCATGACTAGACGAGCCTTTACTGGAGAAGGTTGAGTCATTTGCCTCTATCTCCTTGATCTCACGCGCCGATTGAATAATATCGCCTCCCGCTTCAATCTGCGTGCCCTGATCCACAATGGTATTTTCTGCGTTACGTGTAAAATCACCGCCAGACTTGAAGCTGGTCGTAACGTTAGTCACCGAACCTTCTATACTGGATTCTTTCTCATTTTTAAAACGAAGACCAGCACTCGCATCGGCCGATACCTTACCACCAGCCTCTCCATTGGCTGGATCACCACCTACATGAATCTTGCCTGCATCCGCCTCAGCGCCTGCTTCAGCACTCACTTCCCCATCGATATAAAGCCCAGCAGTATTAGTTTCCTTCGATGAAGTTTTCAGTGTTATATCTTCTGCCGCCTTATTGACAATATCAGTAGCTTCAATATTCATGTCACCACCGGATTCAACCTCTGCCCCCACAAACACAGCCGTCTCTTTTGCCTTAATCGACATGCTACCGCCAGACTTCAACGTGGAACTTGAATTAGTAAGGGAGTAGTCCGTCGTCTCTTCATTCTCAGTTCTAGCACCGATGGTTGTGGTACCACTTGCTTCAGCAGAAGCGTTCGCGCTAGCGCTTGCATTTGTGCCCACCGTCCCTGCTTTGGCCTGTGCATCTGCACCGGCTTCTGTATTAGCTTCACCTTCGTTATAAATACCGACTGAGGTACGCACAGTTTGAGTATTAGTCCACTCTTCATTGCGCCCTGTCAGTACTTCTACGTTTTTAGCATCCAGCTCCATATCCCCACCAGACTCAACATTTGAGCCTTGAACTTTAATCGTCCCTTCCGTTGTAGCCTTTAAATTACCGCCGACTTTAAAGTTTGAAGAAACACTCGTGTTAGTACCTGCTTGGGTAGAGGTTTTAGTCGTTTCTGCAAACTTGATGTCTGACGTACCAGATGCTTCCGCACTGGCTTCGGCACTTGCTGTAGCATTCGCACGCCCTGGCCCACTCTGCGAGTCACTACTTGAATCAGAGCCAGAATCAGACTCACCAGCACTACCGATTTTCATGTAAGTTGTTGTTTCTGTAACGGTGTTGGTACGCGTCTCATCTAAACCATCCAGAATATTAATTCCTTCCTTGGCATTGATGTCCGCATCCCCAGCAATAGTTACATCTGAGCCCTGCACCGTCATGGATTTATCAGCTTTGACGGTAGCGTTGCCACCCACTGTCAACGTCGACCCAGAGTTTGTACCTTTGAAATCATCAGTAGTTATTTTTTCGGTACCGGCTACTCCACCACCTACGCCCAAACCAGAGGTTTCCGTCACTGTTTTACTGGTAGTTTTGTCTTGACGGGATAAGACATTGAAATCGCCACCCGCATCCACACTGAGGTCACCACCAACAGTGGCATTGCTACCCGCAATCGTTGTGTCACCTCCGCTTTTAATCTTGAGATTGCCACCGGATACCAACGTAGAGCCAATATTCTTCTCGGTAGTCGTTGTGTTGCTGGTTGTTGTGGTCTGAAGCCCATTACTGGAAGATGAGTGTTTGGTATCTGTCGTCTTATCAATAATCGTGTCAAAGGTCACATTACCACCTGCCGCTAACGACGCATCACCACCTGCCTTAACTTCCGCTCCTAGTACGGTAATATCTTTCTTAGCATCCAGATCTAAATCGCCTGTCGCTTCAATGCCTGCGGTCTTACCGATAGACGTCGCATAATTCTCAGCACCACCGCTACCGCTAACCAATGTCTTATTCTCGATGCTGCCCTCAATCGACTTAATCGAAACATCACCACCTTTTATCGTGCCACTGGTATTAGTAATGTCTCCTTGAGCAGTAATGTTGAGCGAGTTTACCCCGCTAATCGTTCCGCCCGTATTACTCACGGTGGTCAAATTCATTTCAACATTGTTGCCAGCAATGACTGCACCCGTCTCTATCGAATCACGAGTAGCCGCAGAGAGATAAACGACCGGAGCCAATACTTTCTGTCCTGCCACGGTAGTTTCCACCATCCACACAACATCACTTTCGAGGTTGGCAATCTGTGAAGATGTTAATGCTTCACCAAAGACGAAGCCTGCACTTTCCCCCTCAGTGACCGCTTGATCCATTAAGCGCTTCATCTGATCCGCTTCATTACCGTAGCCTTTGATAATGTTGTTGCCAGTTTGGCTGATCAACTGCTGTTGAATCAGATAGGCCTCATAATTGGAATCACCTAAGCGCTTGATAACTGTATCAGGGTTATAGCCATAGCGATTCGCCATATAATCAGAACCAACAAAATTTGAACCCACAGCAAATAGCGGATTAGCTTCTATCAGGTAGGTAGAATTAGAGTCCTGGCTAATTACGAAGTAGCCATTAGGGTTTGTTGGCAAAGCAATTACCAAGCCACTAAAGCTGACAGCCGGCGCGCCGTCAGTCGTCGTAATACCACTAGCAGCCGATCCGCCCGAAGTACCAGAAGAGGCTCCTGTCATTGAAGAGCCGGTAACACCACCTGTACCATCAGTGCTATTGGTTAAGCTGGTACTAGCACTACCTGATGCGGTTAGGGTCGTGGTTGAAGTAGCCCAAGGTGAGCCTCTGTTAACCAAGCCAAAGCCTGTAGCAACTAAAGTATTGGCATAAATGCCTGCAGTATATGGGTTAGGTTGCGCAGAAGATGCACTTGCAGGGTCGTCATAGGTAATCACCCCTGCATCACAACTGACTAAACCACAGTCTTGATACTGAGTGGCGGTTTGAGTCCAGGCTTTGGATTCAAGAGAAAGATCGTCATTGGTAAAGGTGCCTGTTCCCGCAATAGTCAAGGTTCCGGAATTAGCTGCTAGCACCCCCCCGCCATTGACAGCAGAAGTGAAGCCAGAAATTGTCATATTTCTGTTTGCAATAATCTGAGGCTTAGTCGGGGGTATCGAGCTACTAAAAGATTGGGTTTGAGATCCCCATTTTTTATAATATTGCCAAGCGTCATTGGGCCACCCAAATGAGCCAGTTGTACTCGTGATTGTCCAGCTACCATTACAACTACCTGTGCAAGGATCCCAGGAAACCACACCCCAAGAACGCGAAGGAACTCCACCCGTGATCACGTTATTAAAGCTCGTCGACACAATAGTGATATCTTGCAACGCATTGATACGGTTGTTATTGGTAAACGTCGTACCCGCTATCAGGTTCAAGCTACCATTAGAATCGATTGTACCAGTGCTATAGTTGGTAAAGGTGCCTGTTGCGCTAGCATTAAGCTGAATGCCGGCATATAGCGCACCACTGTTATCAACAGGCCCACCGGTAGCGTTCAGGTTAAGCGTATCTAGAGCGGAAAAGCCGCCTGTAGGCGTGTTGTATATCCAAGGGGCGTTGAAATCAAGTATGCCACCAGAGTGAATTGCTCCAGTATTATTAAAGCCATTTGCCAACGTGATAGATGTTGTTGCCCCCCCAGAGGTGTTACCTACAATTTTAGAAGAACTGCCTCCAAAAGTTAATGTATCCGAGCCCACCCTCATTGCACCTAAACTGGTGAGCATAGCGCCATTGTTAATGTTAAGGTTATTTGCAGTAATACCTACGGTATTGCCCAGCATGACGCCACTACTTCCCACCGTAATATCAACACCGCTGCCACCACCCAACCCTTTTACATCTAACAATCCGCCCGATTGTATGCGGCCCGTGTTACTCACAGTATAATAGCTATCGGTGCCACGTACAGAAAGGCCACTGCCTGTTAATAACTGGCCAGAATTGTGCACAGAAGTTGCCACGTTAAGAGCCGCGTCGCCTTGTGACTGTAATGTTCCGGTGTTATTGATACTATTTGCTGTAATCGTACCGCTACCGGTGTTTGTATCCGCAAGCGTCAGAGTTCCACTGTTAACAACGTTGCCACTCACATTGATCGTACTTGTTGCCGCTCCGCCTTGAATCACCCCAGCATTACTGAGGCTTGCCAGCGTAAATGCCAATTCATCACCCAGGATATAGCTGCCGCTGAGGGTAGTTAGTGCGACATTATTCCCACCAATTGTCAGCGTATCTCCGATAGCGCTGCCTGCTTGTAAATACCCCCCCGACTGGTCAGTCACTGCTAAGCCACTACCAGTCGACATTAACATAAGATCATTATTGGCAATAATTTTACTAGCATTAGTAAGGCGAGCACCGGAAAGGTTTACTACTAAATTTTGAGCCGACTGAATAACACCGCCACCCGTATTACTCAATGTCGACACGTTTAATGTCCCAGTTTGGCTGGAGGAGCCCGAGGCAATTAATTGGCCACTATTGGCAAGTGCGCCAGTCGTTATCGTCGCACTCTGGTTTGTTTGCAGTGTTCCCGAGTTGGTCAAACTACCCGAATTAGTGGTCAAGTCTTCAGTCGAAAACAAGGTTCCTAAGTTATTGATCAAGTTAGAGATTACCAGAGCGATCTCTGCTGCCGACTGCAGCGTACCACTGTTATCTAGGCTGTTAGCCGTAATGTTGCTAGTTCCAGTGCCACCGGTGGCTAATGTTAAAGTACCTGAGTTATCAACTGCGCCGCTGGCAACAAGGGTGCTAAGCCCTGCCCCACCCTGAATTAATCCTGCGTTAGTTAGACTAGACAAAGATAAAACAAGTTGGTCGGCCAAGATATTTGCACCGCTGTTATTATTTAGTGAAACTGCTGTACCGCCAATAATCAGCGTATCACCATTGGTGCTTCCCGCTTGAATAAAGCCGCCATTCTGATTGGTGACAGTCGCTCCTGCACCGGTAGAGGTGAGCGACAGGTCGCGTGCTGCAATAATGGTGTTGGCGTTAGTTAGCGAGCTGCCAGATACATTGATAGCCAGATTCTGAGCCGACTGAATAACACCCGCGCCTGTATTGCTTAACGTGGCAACATTCAGTATCGCTCCAGCACTGGATGAATCCGAGGCGATAATCCCCCCTGTATTGGACAGTGCACTAGTACCAATCGTACTACCTTGGTTGGCTTGCAATGTGCCTGAGTTGGTGAGGCTACCCGAGTTACTGCTCAACGTAGTTTTAGCAAGCAACGTCCCCGAGTTTACCAGCCCATTGCCAATTGCCAATGCCATATTAGCATTGGATTGTAACGTGCCGCTGTTATCCAGCCTGGAAAGGATGATATCAGTCGTATTGCCAAGAACCGTACCCGACTGCGTACCAAATGTAGCATTAGCACCGGCGATGGAGAGCCTACCACCTGCTTGAATGATCCCAGAATTCGTATTGCTGATAGCAAGTGCGGACGTCCCAGCATTAACCGACAAGTCCTGGGTTGCCAGTAACTTACCCGTATTATCAAGCGTATCTATTACATTAAGCACTAAGTCTTCTTTGGACTGTAAAGTACCACTATTATTGAGTGAGGAGAGTGTGAAATTACCGGACTGACCGGCTGTATCTGAGGCAATGAATGTGCCCGCGTTAATGAGCTCGGTTGCTGTTACAGTTGTGCCTGTCGTGCCCTGAACCGTTGCACCTATCTGGTTGTTAACACTGGCGGCGTTGACTGAAATATTACCATCAGCAATCAACGTACCGCTGTTAGTAATATTTCCTGTTCCTGTATTTACCTTATCCGTAATATCTAACGTAGTTTTGGCATGCAACTCGCCGCTGTTGTTAAGCGTTCCATCAATACGTGCAGTGACACTGCCTGTATCAGAGGTGATTTTACCCGCGTTATTCAGGCCATTACCTGCCGTCAGGCTCAGGTTTCCGTTCGTGGTCTGAATACCTTGATCAACACCAGAGGTAGAGCTAATAGTGCCAGCACTTGAAGCTAAGGCCATATCACCCGTCGAACGTACTGCGGCGTTAGCCAATGCAAGGACATTAGTCGTGTTAAGATCGACCGTCGTTCCTGCATGGATCGTCGCCCCATTCGCCCCAACCGAAAGACTGTCAAACGTTCCTGATAATGCCTTGCCTGCACCCCAGACACTGTCATCAATGCTCGCCTCCCCAGACGCAACTAAAGTATTATCAGCTTCTGCATAACGGGCTTTATCAGTCGTCGATACATCACTCAAAGTGTCAGCCGTAACAGCTATGTTGTTAGCAGCGTATAGCTCGCCTTCTGATAGCTTTACCTGGCCACTAGTAGCTGAGATATCTAAATCATGACCTGCGGATATTTTGGCATCCAAACCCTTAACAAAAACATCACCACTACCGCTAGTCGAGGTTGACGAGATAGCGACATCACGGGCAGCACTGATAGCCGATTGTATTTCTACTTTCCCGGCACTGCTTATCGTAAAGTCATCGGCACTGGCTGCCGCTTCTCCCAACATACGTACACCAACACCCGCTTCGGTAGCAATAATGCGAATACGACCGGCATACATGCCGCCAAGGGCGGTAGAATCAATAGCATATGAGGGTGCGGCACCATCAGCGGCCACGGTGCCTGTTGTATTACGACTATCATAGTTCCAACTATTATTACCGGTTGTGATGCCAAGCTTGCCCGTCGGGTTGGTATTAATATTACCTTCGACTTTGACTGAACGAGTCACAATATCCAGTATTTGTTGTGCAGTGGCATTGGCACCCTTGGCACCAATCAAGACATCCCCACTCTTGACGTTAAACCCGGTGAGACTGCCATCTGCACCGATACTCGATGTACCCGTGGTCAACGTAGCTCGATCGGTGTTTATAAACCCACAACCATCACAGGTAATACCATAAGGGTTCGCTACGATGACATCAGCCTTACCCCCCAGTACCTCTGTGAAACCCGCCAGTGTGCTGCGATTAACCGATACCACTTCATTCAGAATAACTGCGGCTTCTTTCACCAAGTTTAGGTTAGACGTGACCTGCCCTGCCAGTTGAGACTGGCGGGCAATTTGACTGTTGTTACCGTTGTTCAGTACTAATCCATTTGCCTCGACATCATAGCGGGTATAACGGTTATGGGAGAGACCTGAAGTATTCGCTGTATCGATATTAACAACTGGCACGCCGTTCGCTGATATATAAGCCTTCGTTTTACCGCTGGCAGGTATCACTGTCGTGGCGGGCTGATCCGCCAATGCTGACTCAATCCCCAAACCGGATGATATCAATGCAACAAGCAGCGCTTTACCCACAGCTCGCCCCCCTCCCTTTCCGCGAGAATGTGTTGTTTCTGCCACAACAACCCACGTTCCTGTACGAACATTCCAGATAACACGGTGAATTTTATTCATAACAATATCCTAAAATGAGTAAGCCGCACGGAACCACGTTTTATTGGACTCTTTCTTCATCGAGCCCGGCAGAGTTAGTGGTCTGGTATTAATAAGTTCCAACGATGCACCGCGCCAGTTAGTCGAAATACCGACGACCATGCCCGACAATCGCCCCTGTGGAACATCATCTGCACGGCTACTCACTTCACCGAGGTCATATCCCGCATAGAAACGGGCAGAGACAACTTCATCACCCATTGTGACGGGTTTACGAATGGAGACCTCATTGCGCCAGAAGTAACCGTTATCACCTGATATCGTGCTATCTACGAACCCTCGCACTGAATAGAGGCCACCAATGGATATTTGCTCAGAGCCATAGAGAGCACCCGGAGATTTTTGGGCAGTTAGCTGACTCGTAAAACTGACATGCTCATCAAACAATCGAAATGGGCGCATATAGTTAAACCCAGCCTTAATCTTTCTAAACTGAGCTTGCGGTGCCCATTCAGGCAAGTTACTAGGGTCTTTTAAGGCCCCTGCTATACTCAACCCTTGAGCATAACCAAGGTTAAGTGAAAGAATACCACCAGCAAAATCTGTGCTGAGGTTAGCGTCGATATCAAGCACGGTTAACCGTCGACTACTCACGCCTAAGAATTGATTATCAAGATAGTTTCTTGCATTTTTACCGGTCAGTGAACCCGACAGTAAAACACGCGTAGATTGATCACGATACATCACTCGATCAATATTCAAACTATCTGTTCTATTATTGCCGCTTGCGGAAAGACTAAGTCCACTAGGCACACTGATCATACTGTCATAGCGCGAATAACTGGTTGCTAAAGAAACCGTGGTGTAACCAAAAGGAATACTCAGATTAAAACTATCACTTCCAGAAAATTTACGACCCGAGTCGCCCGGTGTCGACTCGCGGTGTGTAGCAGAAAACGAATCATTAAAACCCAAAAGATTATCAACAGTGAAGGTCAGGCCTGTTTGCAACTCGCCTGTTGATTTTGAACCCTGATTATCTGTGGATATATAATAATGAAACCTAGAGCTGGGCTGATTATATACAATCACCTGACTTGCCCCGGCAGTCTCACCCGGTTGAATATCAAGTTGTGCGTTGTTGGAGGCCAGCCGGTTTATCTGGTCAATACCTTGCTCCAAATCACGCAGGTTCAACAGATCACCCTCCGAACTTGGAAATACATTTCTGACAGAGATACTATGAGTGTCTCCGTCTTTAATCATGATTGTTTCCACAACGCCTTCGATCACTAAAATTTCCAAAATACCGGTACTTAAATCTTGTGCTGGCAAATAGGCGCGCGTAGTGACGTAACCTCTATCGATATAATCCTTCGTTATCGTTCCAAGAATTTTTTCGATATCAACGACGTTGAGGCATCGACCATTATATTCATCGGCAATATGCTGACGTGCAGTCTCAGAAAGATGAAGTGCACCACTGATAACAACCGTTTGAATTTTACGACAATCCGCACCAAGAGACGGCACGGTTATTTTCGGCATAAGCTGTTTGGTATCCATGCCATCCACACCTTCAATACGGCGCCTGGCAGCGTCTTGGTCCTTTTGAACACGGTCCTGTGCTTGGCGCTGGATAATCTCTAATTGACGTTGTGCGGCTTCAATATCTGCTGGAGTTGCTGCAAATGTCACGCTGCTCATCAATACACTCATTACAAGCCAAAAACAAAGCCTTATATGCATTGATGCCGTATTCCCCTTCAACATAAAAAAATATTTTAAATAACTGTACATGTATGGCACCCAGCTCTCCTTTTTATAATTATCTGCATATTTATAATATTTTAGCCGTCAACTTTTACTTAAATAATCCCTTACTAAAAATGAGCTAAAATAAACATTTACTGATTTATTTAAGCTTTTAAGACAACTATTCATCCATATAATATCGAGCAACTCCAGCTATTACTTATAGGAACACAGCGTGTCATCGACGCTAATTCATATGATTTTAAATAAAATCGTATATAACGAACTTTCTGATTTGTGTCCCGGAAGGAAAGGTGAATAAAATTCATCTAAAGTTAAGCTAACACAAAAAATAACGAATAAGTACTTCTCATTAGCCGTGCTTACTGAAGATTCATATGATTTTTTTATTTTAAGTGGATTTTTATCAGTACAAACCTGAATTAAATTTTATTGGGAATAAATATTTCTATTAATATTTTCCGTAAAAAGCCACGTAAATTCATCTTTACGTAAAATAAATCTTCTATAGGTCTTAATCGTTAAACAGTTGTTATGAATTATGAAGGTTACTTTTTTATTTGAGGCCCTACACCATTATAAAAATAAATAACTCTCTTTCAAAACGGAAGTAACCAATAAATCAGCTCTGAATTGGTAGCGGCCAATAAAACTTAGCCACTACACATTTAGTCACTTAAGGGGGGGGGTTATAGCGTGTTCATGCAGTAAATATCAGGGATATCATCCAAGCCACTGATATCAACATTAAGTTCTTTAATAATGCCATCATCAATGCTGTAGATCCAACCATGTACTGTCAGTTCATGGCCATTTTTCCAAGCTCTTTGTACCACTTTACTATGGCAAATATTGGTAACTTGTTTTTGTATACTTAACTCACATAAGCGGTCAACACGCTTATCTTCATCGGGTTCAGCATTCAATATATCTCTGTACTCAAAGCCGATATCTTTTAAATGCCTCAGCCAGTTATCGATCAAGCCAAGATCCTGATTACCCAATGCAGCTTTAACACCACCGCAACCATAATGCCCACACACAATGATATGTTTCACTTGAAGTACTTCAACCGCATAGTGAAGTACCGACATACAGTTTAGGTCAGTGTGCAGAACCAAATTAGCAATGTTACGGTGTACAAAGAGTTCACCCGGCAGCATACCTACAATTTCATTCGCAGGGACACGGCTATCAGAGCAGCCTATCCACAAGTACTCAGGCTTTTGCTGCTCCGACAACTCTTTAAAAAAGCCTGGGCACTGCACTTCCATAAAGCGTGCCCACTGCTTATTGTTATCTAACAAATCTCGCAACATCTGCGGTACCTATTATTGCATTAACAGAGAATCAGCACCCTGAATGTCTATGCCTTCGATAGAAGCCTGCCCTGCCAAGAGTGAAACATATTGACTAATACTGCGACGATAAACTTGGTCTTTAAGATAAGTAGCAATACGATCTGCCACCATGTTATACGGTAATGGTTCACCTTCTACACGCTTATCTAAACGTACAATATGATACCCATAGCGGCTTTCAACAGCATGCAGAGCAAGCCCTTCTTGCATCTTAAAAACCTGACGCTCAAACTCCGCAACGGTTTGGCCTTTTTCCAACTGGCCTAATTCACCATTAACTTCTTTAGACGGACAATCAGAATACTGTTTCGCTAAATCAGCAAAGCTATCTGGATCTTTTACCAGTGTAGCAATGATAGATTCTGCTTGTTGTGCTGCAAATTCACGCGCTTCCTGATCTTGAGGGTCTGCACCTAGCAATATATGGCTTGCAGCAATAAGAGTAGGCGTTGTGAACTTCTCTTGATTTGCAAGAAAATAGCGCTCACACGCCTCTTCATCAGGCGCTGGTTGCTTTACTTCTTCTACTAGTAGCGTGCGAATAAGTGCTTCTTCTTGGTTTTCACCTGTTAGCACTTGTGCTGTTAACTCAAGCTCTTTTGCCCGCTGTAACATTAATTCTTTTACCACTAAAGCTGAGGCCGCTTTTTGATGCGCCGCTTCAACCGTCTCTGCAGAGTGGTATTGCATCTCTTGCAAGATCTCCGCTTCATCAATCGCTGCACCATTAACGCTTACCGGTACGAAGTCATTAACAATATCCGACACCGTAATTGAATCGATAAGTTCCATAAGAGTCTCCTGAAAGAAGGGGCGGCGTACCGCCCCTTATAAGCTTTACGTGATAATTAACGCTGACGAACGATCTGGTAACTACGTGCTAGGTACTTCATAGGAGCACTCCAAACGTGTACCAATCGCGTAAACGGGAACAGTAGGAAGATCGTCATACCTAAGAAGATATGTAGCTTATAAATAAAGCTCACATTTAATAGGTAATCTGCTGCACCACCATTGAACGTCACAATACCTTGCGCCCAGCCAGCCAGCAGTAGCATTACGCTGCCATCCAGATGCCCTAACGATGCAAAGATTGTAAACAAGCCTAGCGTAACCTGAACCATCAAGATCACTAAGATCAGGATATCGGCAGTTGTGCTGGTAGCCCGAATACGTGGGTTAAATAGACGACGTTGTAGTAACAACGCTGCACCTATCAAACATGCAACACCTGCTACACCACCAATCATGATAGCGATTAGCTGCTTAGTACCTGAAGACATAAAAGGCTCATAGAACGCATGCGGCGTTAACAAACCTACTAAGTGTCCAAAGAAAATAGCAAGTACGCCCACATGGAATAGATTACTAGCGCGGCGCATTCCTGCGCTGCTCAGCATCTGGCTTGAACCCGTTTTCCAGGTGTATTGCTCACGGTCATAACGTACCCAGCTCCCTACCAGAAATACAGCGCCGGCAAGGTATGGGTAAATGCCAAAGAGCAAGTCATTTAGATAAGACATTTTTGTTCTCCTCGGCCCCTCAAGAGCCAGATGGTCCAGTAGGGGTGATATGTTTAACAGCATCACTGATATGCAACTGCTGCACCTGATCAAGCTCGCGACGGCGCTGCGTGACAGCATCATTACCACAGTCTTGAGTGGAGGGTTCAGTAAAGCGAACCATCTCCTCTTCCCACACTTTATCAAGCGCTTCAGGTGTGTCATCAGCAGCTTCAGTAGCAACCTTAGCGACCAGGTCTTCCCGCTCTACTTCTACACCTGAGATATCGATAAGCGCGGTACAAAGTACTGCATAAAAGCTCTTGCGCTGATCCAATCGAGTCTCTAGCAGCGCTAGGATATGACTCACATCACCCAACCACTGTTGCACTTCTTCCAACGGACGCTTAGAGAGGTACTCCAAAAACAGCGGGATATAATCCGGCAGTTCTTTGGCATCAATTTGAAAGCCGTTGTCTTCATACACTGCCATCAGATCTACCATCGCCTGACCACGATCACGGGACTCACCGTGGACGTGTTCAAACAACAATAATGACAGTGAACGACCACGATCAAACAGGCCGACATAATTATCCTGAGCATCCAACAGGTCTGTGGTACACAGCTGATCGATAAACTCGATCAGCGGTGCACGCTGCCCTTCAGGCAGCGCTCCATCAGCCCTGATCTCTTCGATCAGTTCCTGTTGTATTTCAAATAATTCATTACTGGGGTAATCCAGCAACAAAGAGATCACTTTAAGACTACGCATCTTATCGCTCCCCATCGTTCAGCAACGCAGGGTCTACCTGCTGCACACCACTGATTTTTTTAACCATGGTGACTGTCTGCTTTTTAGCGCCAAACATGTTGGTTTCTTCTTCACCGCCGCCACAACCATTACCGAATGTGAAACCACAACCGCCTCTTTCAGGGAAAGCATCGTTAGCAAGCTCACGATGGCTGGTTGGAATAACAAAACGATCTTCATAGTTAGCGATAGCTAAGTAGCGGTACATTTCTTGTACCTGTGTCTCTGTCAGACCAACATCTTCTAACACATCAAGATTGACCTTACCTTCAACCTGCTCATCACGTTTGTAAGCACGCATTGCTAGCAGACGTTTAAGCGCAAGACGGACTGGTTTCTCATCGCCCGCAGTCAACAGGTTAGCTAGGTATTTAACCGGGATACGTAGTGAATCCACATCCGGGATCGCACCATTCATACCAATTGAACCAGCATCAGCAGCAGACTGAATTGGGCTTAGTGGTGGTACATACCAAACCATTGGCAATGTGCGATATTCAGGATGCAGTGGCAAAGCCAGCTTCCAATCGACCGCCATTTTGTAAACAGGAGACTTCTGAGCCGCACTAATCACGTTATCAGTGACGCCATCCAGTTTTGCCTGAGCAATAACTTTTGGATCAAACGGATCAAGGAAGATCTCAAGCTGCTTCTCGTATAGGTCCTGCTCACTACCACTAGCAGCCACTTCTTCAATACGATCTGCATCATATAAAAGCACGCCAAGGTAACGAATACGGCCTACGCACGTTTCAGAGCAGACAGTCGGCATACCTGATTCAATACGTGGGTAACAGAAGATACACTTCTCAGATTTACCACTTTTCCAGTTGTAGTAGATCTTTTTGTAAGGGCAGCCACTGACACACATACGCCAGCCACGACACTTATCTTGATCGATCAGTACAATACCGTCCTCATCACGCTTGTAGATCGCACCACTTGGGCAAGATGCTACACAGGCAGGGTTCAGGCAGTGCTCGCACAAACGCGGCAAGTACATCATGAAGGTATTCTCGAACTGGCCGTAGATCTCCTTCTGTACATTATCGAAGTTTTTATCTTTCGAGCGTTTAGTGAACTCAGTACCAAGAATCTCTTCCCAGTTTGGACCCCACTCGATTTTCTTCATTCGTTGACCAGTGATCAATGAACGAGGACGTGCGACTGGCTGATGCTTACCTTCAGGTGCGTTATGCAGATGCTGGTAATCAAAATCAAACGGCTCATAGTAATCATCGATTTCTGGAAGATCAGGGTTAGCGAAGATATTCGCCAACACACGCCACTTACCACCGATACGCGGCTCTATACTGCCATCGACTTTACGTACCCAACCACCTTTCCATTTTTCTTGGTTTTCCCACTCTTTCGGGTAACCGATACCTGGCTTGGTTTCAACATTGTTAAACCAGGCATACTCAGTCCCTTCACGAGAGGTCCAGACGTTTTTACAAGTAATTGAACAGGTGTGACAACCGATACATTTATCAAGGTTAAGCACCATACCTACTTGGGAGCGGATTTTCATTTGGCTGCCTCCTGAGTGTAATCGTTGTCTTCGTCATCTAACCAGTCGATGTTTTTCATTTTACGAACAACAACAAATTCATCGCGGTTAGAACCCACAGTACCGTAGTAGTTAAAGCCATAAGCTTGCTGTGCATAACCACCAATCATGTGTGTCGGTTTAGGACATACACGCGTAACCGAGTTATGAATACCGCCACGAGTTCCGGTTGTTTCAGCACCCGGTACGTTTACGATACGTTCCTGTGCGTGATACATCATCGCCATTCCATCAGGTACACGCTGCGATACAACAACACGACAAGCGATAGCACCGTTGGCGTTGAATACTTCTACCCAGTCGTTATCTTCGATACCCGTACTGGTCGCATCACCTTCACTCATCCAGATAATCGGGCCACCACGTGATAACGTCAGCATTAGCAAGTTATCGCTATAGGTTGAATGGATACCCCATTTTTGGTGAGGCGTAATCCAGTTCAACGCAATCTCTGGGTTACCGTTTGGCTTCTTGTTCATCAACGGCGCAACAGATCGTGTATTGATTGGCGGACGATAAGAGACAAAACCTTCACCGAAGTCGCGCATCCACTCATGATCTTGGTAGAACTGCTGACGACCTGTCACAGTACGCCAAGGAATCAACTCATGAACATTGGTGTAACAAGCATTGTAAGATACGTGTTCATCTTCTAGGCCCGACCAAGTCGGTGAAGAGATGATCTTACGCGGCTGAGCTTGCACATCACGGAAGCGAATTTTCTCTTCCTGTTTAGGTTTAGCTAAATGCGTGTGATCAAGACCGGTCATTTCACCCAGTGCTTCCCACGCTTTCACTGCTACTTGACCGTTAGTTTCTGGTGCTAGACTTAAAATCATCTCGCAGGCATCAATTGCCGAATCCAGTTTCGCTTTACCTTTATGAGCCCCTTCTTCGGTATGCGTCCAGTTAAGCTCTTTGAGGAATTTAACTTCGTCTTTTGTATCCCAAGCAATCCCTTTACCACCATTACCAACATTTTCAAGCAAAGGACCAATCGAGGTGAAGCGCTTATAGGTATTTGGATAATCACGTTCAACCACCATCAGATGTGGCATAGAGATACCCGGTACAGGATCACACTCGCCTTTTTTCCAATCCATAACGCCCAGCGGTTGTGCTAGCTCACCCGGAGAGTCATGCTGCATTGGCAGAGTGACGAGGTCTTGTTCTACACCAAGATGGCCTACACACACTTCGGAGAACTTCTCAGCGATACCTTTATAGATATCCCAGTCAGAACGCGCTTCCCAAGCAGGATCAGTCGCTGCAGACAGCGGATGGATGAACGGATGCATATCTGATGTATTCAGGTCATCTTTCTCATACCATGTTGCTGTTGGCAGAACGATATCTGAGTACAAGCAGGTAGTAGACATACGGAAGTCTAGCGTCACTAGCAGATCAACCTTGCCTTCAGCGCCTTCATCGTGCCATACCACATCTTCTGGCTTTTTAGTGCCCGCTTCGCCCAGATCTTTGTTCATCACACCATGATTAGTACCGAGTAGGTATTTCAGCAGGTATTCATGCCCCTTACCGGACGAACCTAGTAAGTTAGAACGCCAGATAAACATGTTACGCGGGAAGTTTTTAGGGTTATCAGGGTCTTCACAGGCAAAGTTTATAGCGCCTGATTTTAGCTGATCAACTGTATATTCCTGAGGTGTTTTGCCGGCAGCTTCAGCCGCTTTACCAATGTGTAACGGGTTAAGATCCAACTGAGGAGCTGATGGCAACCAACCCATGCGTTCTGCACGGATATTGTAATCAATCAAGCTACCTGTCCATTTTGACTGATCAGCCAATGGCGATAAAATCTCAGTAACATCTAGTTTCTCATAGCGCCACTGGCTCGAGTGGTTATAGAAGAAAGACGTACCGTTCATATGACGTGGTGGACGCTGCCAATCAAGACCGAAGGCAAGTGGAGTCCAACCTGTCTGAGGACGTAGTTTTTCTTGGCCCACATAATGAGCCCAACCACCACCAGACTGACCGACACAACCACACATGATTAACATGTTCATCAGGCCACGGTAGTTCATGTCCATGTGATACCAGTGATTCATACCGGCACCCACGATGATCATGGATTTACCTTTAGTTTTACTGGCGTTATCAGCAAACTCACGTGCAATTTGGATAGCAACATTACGGTCTACACCGGTAATTTGCTCCTGCCATGCAGGCGTATACGGTGCGTTATCATCATAGCTAGTCGCTACAAAATCACCACCTAGACCACGATCAATGCCGTAGTTAGCCATCATCAAGTCATAAACGGTTACCAGTAAAGACTCTGAACCATCAGCTAGCTTAACGCGCTTAGCCGGAAGGTTGTGATGAATAATGTCAGAGAAGGTATTGTGCGTGAAATGCTCGTTCTCTACACCACCGAAGTATGGGAAACCAACAGAAGCGACTTCGTCATGACTATCTAGCAAGCTCATTTTCAATGAAGTAGAACGGCCTTCAAGCCCTTCTTTTTGCTCGATGTTCCACTTACCTTTCTCACCCCAACGGAAACCAATAGAACCATTTGGCACGACATAGCTATCCGTTGCTTCATCATAAGCAACAGTTTTCCATTCTGGGTTGTTATCCTGACCCATGTTGCCATCAAAGTCAGACGCACGGATAAAGCGGCCAGCAGCATACGAACCATCGTCGCGTTGCTCTAGCTGAACCAAAAATGGCATATCCGTATAGTCGCGACAGTAATCTGTGAAGTATTCAGTTGGGTTATCAACATGGAACTCTTTCAGAATGACATGACCAAAAGCCATCGCCAAGGCAGCATCAGTACCCTGTTTAGGGTTCAACCACTGATCACACAGCTTTGAAACTTCGGCGTAATCTGGAGTAATCGATACTGTTTTAGCACCTTTATAGCGCACTTCTGTGAAGAAATGAGCATCAGGTGTACGTGTTTGAGGAACGTTAGATCCCCAAGCAATAATATAGTTAGAGTTATACCAGTCAGCTGACTCTGGAACGTCAGTCTGCTCCCCCCAAGTCATAGGAGACGCGGGTGGTAAGTCACAATACCAATCATAAAAGCTCAGGCAAACACCACCAATCAACGATAGGTAACGCGCACCAGCAGCATAAGAAACCATCGACATCGCTGGGATTGGCGAGAAGCCAATAACGCGGTCTGGGCCATATTCTTTAATTGTATAGGTATTTGAAGCAGCAATGATTTCGTTTACTTCATCCCAAGTTGAACGTACAAAACCACCTTGTCCACGCATTGACTTATAAGATGTTGCCTTTGCAGGATCTTCAACAATAGAAGCCCACGCTGCGACAGGATCTTTGGTCGCACGTGCTTCACGCCACAACTTAATTAAGCGCTTACGTACGGTTGGGTATTTAAGACGGTTAGCACTGTAGATGTACCAAGAGTAACTTGCGCCGCGAGGACAACCACGAGGCTCATGGTTTGGCAGGTCAGGACGCGTACGAGGATAATCTGTTTGCTGGGTTTCCCAAGTGATCAGACCATTCTTAACGTAGATTTTCCAACTACAAGAACCCGTACAGTTAACACCATGAGTGGAACGAACAATTTTGTCATGCTGCCAGCGCTGACGATATCCATCTTCCCATTCACGACTTTCTTTAACAGTCTCCCCGTGCCCATTGGCAAAGGTGCCCTGCTTTTTCTTTAAAAATCTCAATCTATCGAGCAAATGACTCATTTTATTCTCTCCTGAAACCGCTAGGTCAGGACGGGGCTATAACCCCGAGCCGTTTTATTAATACGCCGACAAGGTCAATTGTCTTGAGCGCTTACCGATTCATCCGGTCATAAGGCCGTTCAACCATCCCTGAAGAACAAACCCTATTGCTTACTGTTGAGCCCACAATAACTGCTTTAATGCTCAAAACTTGTTGATCTGTATCAACATACAAACCATGAAAACAAACCCCAACAGGGAGAAATACCACTTTGGTGATACATCGAAAAAACAACTTAAACACATGTTTTATATGAATAAAAAATAATTACACCAACAGAACTCTACGTAAAATAACGACAGAGGAGTATTTGTAGGTAGTCAGTCAAAATAGGAATAGCAGCCATAAAAAAAGAGCCCTTGAAGGGCTCTTTTAAATAGAAAATCATCATGCTTAATTTTGCATTTATGGATTCTTAAACTCTGCTTTAGGGCCTAGGTAATACCACCAGTTCAACGCCAAGCACAGCAAGTAGAAGACAGCGAAGCCATAGAGTGCCATTTCAGGTGTAGCCAGTTTAATCTGCTCACCAAATACCTTTGGTATAACAAACGCACCGTAAGCAGCCACAGCAGAAGTCCAGCCGAGTGCAGGACCCGCTTGCTCTTTAGGAAAGACCATAGCAATAGTACGGAAAGTAGAGCCGTTACCAATACCTGTTGCAGCAAACAACACTAAAAACAATCCAATGAAAGGTACAAAATACTCTTCAGGCGTCGCTGACTGGTAAGCCGCTTTAAGGTAGTAAGCAACCCCTAGAGCACTTGCAATCATCACGATAGAAACATAGTGAGTTACACGTGCGCCACCCATTTTATCTGCCATCCAGCCTCCGATAGGACGGATGAAAGCACCAATAAATGGTCCCATCCAAGCATACATTAGAGCAGAAGGCCCATTAGCGTTAACAATGTTATGAGTCATCACGCCATCAACCATTAAATGCTGATAACCAAATACAACTTTGATTGCTAATGCAAAACCGGCAGAGTAACCAATGAAGCTACCAAAAGTCATGGTGTAGATAACGCTCATCACCCAAGTATGCTTATTTTCAAAGATTTTAAACTGACGCTGTAAATTAGGTTTAATGTCACCAGGTATCATCTTCATCAACATAATTGTGAAGAAAAGAATACCAACAATCACAGGCCACTTAGCCCAGCCTGGAGCGCCCAGGCCTGTTGGGTCTGGTAAGATAATGAACAAACCAGCAGCGGCTGTCATAAAACCAATAAGCAATAAGCCTACAATTTTAGACATCGCACCGACAGGTGAGCCTATATCTGGAGAAACGTCATCCGTACGAAGGTTGTTCATTCCAAACCAACCAACAATCGCCAGCGGAATTAAAAACAACAACCATACAAAACCAGCGTTGTGGATATAAGTTTCAGATCCAGCAGGAATCTTACCAATCAAGGTACCTGAAGTGTTTTCTAGGATCATCGGCGCACCACCGAAGATACCCATAGTCATGACTAATGGCACAAGGATTTGCATAGTAGTTACACCAGCATTCCCTAAACCCGCATTTAGTCCCAGCGCCAAACCCTGCTGCTTCTTAGGAAAGAAGAAGCTGATGTTAGACATCGAAGATGCGAAGTTACCACCACCAATCCCTGACAAGAAGGCCAGCAATTGGAAAACCCACAACGGCGTATTTTGATCTTGCAAAGCAAAACCAGCACCAATGGCAGGAATCATAAGCAACGCGGTAGTAAAGACAATAGTATTTCGGCCACCGGCGATACGAATAAAGAAGCTACTCGGTATTCGCAAGGTTGCCCCTGTTAGCCCCGCTATCGCTGCCAATGTAAAGAGTTCAGCCTTCTCAAATGGAAAGCCTAAGTTAAGCATCTGTACCGCAATGATGCCCCAGTACAACCAGACGGCAAAACCACACAATAAACTAGGAATCGAGATCCACAAGTTGCGCGTAGCAACTCGCTTACCTTCTGACTCCCAGAATTGTTCGTTTTCTACGTCCCATTTTTTTATATCAGACATACTTTTTCTCCAAAGTGAATGCACCGCCGCCTAATGACAATCTCTGCACTCGACCTACATAATCTGAACAGCGTGATACACGCATAATTACTGCCATTATCTGCTGCTGGTAATATCAGAATCTTCTTTCAGAAAGTTATTGCGGATCGCTTCTTGCAATCGAGAACGCCGCTCTTCAACAGAGATGCCGTAGTACATTACGCACATACAGACAGCCAAAACGCCGTAGAGCAACATAAAGCAAGAGCTGCGAACCCCCATCGTATCGGCCACCAGACCAAAAAGGATTGGCAAGACAAACCCACCAATCGCACCCAACATGCCCACCATTCCCCCGACTACACCCATTCTTTCCGGATAGTAGTCATAGACAAGACGAAACACGCTGGCCTTCCCAAAGCCCATTGCCACACCCATCACCATGACCAAAACAGTAAACAACCAGACCGGCATATCGATCACGAACGTCGTATCCTCACGAATTCCATGAACCGTCATAGTGGTGGGGGGATAGGAAAGGAAAAACAAGCACACGAGGCAAACCCAGAAGACACTCCAATTAACATGGCGAGCCCCTAATTGATCTGCACTCCAACCTCCCAAGATGCGTGTTAGCGCACCTGGAAGCGTAAACATTAATGTCAGGAATGATGCAGTCTGAATATCCAAATCATAATGACTGACATAGTAATCAGGCAGCCATAAAGCAAGCGCTATATACCCCCCGAACACGAAGAAGTAATACAAGCCAAAACGCCATACACGGGCATCCGCGAGTGGTTTAAGCTGTTCAGATAGACGGTATACTCGACGCGGCTTACCAATACTTTTCTGATCTTCATCAGTGAGTATCCAAAACAAAAAAGCCAGCAACAACAGTACAACACCATAAACGGTTGGCGCCATTCGCCAGCCATAAGCAATAATTATTAACGGTGCGATTAAATTTGTGACTGCCGCTCCCAAGTTACCTGCACCAAAAATACCCATGGCCATGCCTTGCGAACGCTCACTAGAACGAGAAGAAACAAAGTGAATACCGATACTAAACATGCTACCGGAGACACCTACACACAAACCCAATAACAAGTAATGATTAAAAGTTGATGCATAAGAAAACAAAAACAACGGCACACTGACAAACATAAGTAAGGCGACAATAAGAATTCGGCTTCCCCAACGCTCAGCAAGAATTCCCATCGGTAACCGAAGTAACGCACCAGTAAGAATTGGTGTAGCCACCAACACACCAAATTGAGTCTCAGAAAGACCTAATTCATGCTTTATTTGAAGGCCAATAACAGAGACCAATGTCCAGACCGCGAAACACGCAGAAAAGGCCAATGTGGCCATCGCGATCGCAGATATCTGCTGCTGGTTGCTGTTAACTATCATCGAACACCCGTTCAAAGTGATATGAATGGGTGTAAAGGTAAGCCCGTAGCTATTTATTTTTGTTGATCGAAATCAAGACCTAACCTTATGATTAAAGTGATTTTTTACCAAAATACCTCTTTATGAGTACCTCTTTTTATCTTTGTAAGCACATGATTTTACTGATATTTTAAACATAGATTAGATCAATCATTCAGAAAGCCTTTTCTCACAATTTCTTTGTGAGTATTTGGCAATGCTAGAGGCACAATTAAGCCAATGCACTTTTTTAAACAATCAATCATCGCGCGCTTAGGTGCTGCCATGTTAGCTATCAGCATCATGGCGGTAGTCAGCATGATTGGGTCTGTTATTGTAGCGGAAAGTACTCAAGGTGATGCGGCAGGTATTAACCTAGCAGGCTCCCTGCGGATGCTCTCTTATAGAGTCATCGCAGAAACAGGCCAATACACGCAATCCCCTTCTGAAGAAAATCATAGTAAAGTCAAACTCTCTATTTCAGAATTTGAAAAGCGTATTAATAGCCCTATCCTCAAAACCGTTATCCCTCAGGACGGCGACCATGACCTCTACCGCCTCCACAACAACCTTGTTAATGATTGGAATGAACACATCATCCCATCCCTTAACAAAGCACTGATCGACACCCAACCTTCACATAAATATATTGATCTAATTGAAAAATTTGTTCATAGAATCGATCAGATGGTATTACTGTTAGAGCGCAGTACTGAATCTAAAATCAAGCTGCTCAGCTTGGTTCAGGCTATCAGTCTCTTTATGACGGTACTGATCATCTTTATTGCCATGTTGGACATAAAAAACAACGTAGTTCTCCCACTACAAGAACTTGTACACATGGCCCGTCGCGCCAGCCGAGGTGACCTAGCGGCGAGAGTTGAATATGAAAGCCAAGATGAACTAGGTGTGCTCGGCGACTCTTTTAACCATATGGCTGAAGAGCTTTCGAAAATTTATACGGATCTAGAACAGCGCGTTGAACGTAAAACCGCTCTATTACAGCAATCAAATGAATCTTTACAACTCTTATACGACACCACTCGATGCTTTAACCGTAAAGAAGATATCTGTCGCCGCTTAATGCCCGTCATGCAGCAACTGGAAACGGTCAGCCCGTTTGGCCCAATAGAAGTAACCCTTTGCGAACCCAACAATAAAAAAAGCTATCGAGAGCTCACGACACAAACCATAGAAAGGCCTGAGAACTGTCGCGTACTCAGTTGTAATAGCTGTATCGTTCAAGAGCTTGATCACCGACCACACAAAACATTATCTTTACCTATTCAGACGAGAGAAACGTATTTTGGGGAGTTTAATGCACAGTTTCTTCCTCATGTACCTCCTAATCAGTCAGAGATAAAACTGATAGAAACCATAGTAGAAAATTTAGCTACATCGATGTCTCTTGAGTTAAAAGCAGAACAAGAACAGCAACTATCACTGATAGAAGAGCGCGCCGTTATTGCTCGCGAGCTTCATGACTCGCTCGCTCAGTCACTTTCTTATTTAAAAATACAGGTCACTCGCCTACAAATTCTGCGTAAAAAAGAATCCAGTACAGAGAGTATTGATGATGTTGTAGATGAGCTAAAAGAAGGACTTAACAATGCTTACCGCCAATTACGTGAGTTACTCACCACTTTTCGTCTCAAATTGGATGAGCCAGGGTTAGCACATGCGCTTGAAACCACCATCAATGAATTTTCGGAACGTTTAGGCATCCCGATAAAATATCACTACGGAATCCACCACTTAACATTAACGCCTAACGAAGAGATTCACGTACTTCAATTACTGCGAGAAGCGCTGGCAAATGTCGTCAAACATTCACAAGCCAGCAAGGTTAGTGTCTCGATCAGCGCAGAGAAAGATGAAATCACAGTCTCAATACAGGATAACGGTGTGGGCCTTCCTCAAAACCAGGAACTGACTAACCACTATGGTTTAGTCATAATGCAAGACAGAGCAGCTACCATTAATGGCCAACTGAGTATTGCAAACCAGCCAAGCGGCGGCACACGAGTTCTGTTAACATTTAAATCAAAACATCATTGAGAATAAAATAATAAGGACTCAATTTATATGAGTGACACTACATCAGCTTCTATCCTACTCATTGATGACCATCCGCTACTGCGTAAAGGCGTGAAACAACTGATCGAACTCGATGACGAATTAATCGTTATTGCAGAAGCCAGCAATGCCATTGATGGCATAAAAGCGGCTAAAGAAACCGAACCTGATCTCATTTTACTTGATCTCAACATGCCAAATATCAACGGTATAGAGACACTCAAAATGCTACGCGATGAAGAAGTAGCATCACGCGTTATCGTATTTACGGTGTCTGATAACGAAGAAGACGTAGTAGCAGCATTAAAAGCGGGGGCTGACGGCTACCTGTTAAAAGACATGGAACCAGAAGAACTCCTTGAGAGCTTGCGCCAAGCAGCACTGGGCAAGGTAGTGATCAGTGATAAGCTGACAACGCTATTAGCACAAGCACTTCAGTCTGGCCGTAGCAGTAACAAATCAGATATTAGCAGCCTTACACCTCGGGAAAAGCAGATCATCAAATTAATTGCTGGCGGACTACCTAACAAGCTAATCGCACGAAAGCTCAACATCACTGAAGGTACAGTAAAAGTACACGTAAAACATCTGCTTAAAAAATTACGTTTACGCTCGCGTGTTGAAGTTGCCGTATGGGCGGTACAAGAAGGGTTGGGCTAATATTTAACTTCACGTATTTAGCGATAAAAACTCCTACACCCTTTAATATTCTTAGAGCTCTTTATGACCCGGCGTAAACGCAATAGCTATTTTGAGTGTAAGCAGTTTAAGATTGAGCAAGGCGATTGCGCCATGAAAGTCACCACTGACGCATCACTTTTAGGTGCTTACGCCAACGTAGAAAATGCCCAGCGGATACTCGATATTGGTACGGGGACAGGCTTGCTAAGTTTGTTCGCAGCACAACGAACATCCGCCTATATAGATGCCGTAGAACTCGATGCGCAAGCTGCAACACAAGCCAGAATAAACTTTCACAATAGCCCCTGGCCAGAACGCTTATCATTAATAGAGACAGATATTCGTGACTACGCTGACAAACAGCCTCAACGTTACGATTGCATTCTAACTAATCCACCTTTTTTTACTGACTCCACCCCCAATGCTTGTGATAGGGCATCGTTGGCACGTCACAATAGCCAACTCCCCCTAATTGATTTAATCAAAGTAATCGATCAGCTACTAACAACAAACGGCAAAGTATGGATACTACTACCGCTACAAGAGTCTGAAACCTTAGTAAAACTCGCAGAGCCATTAAGCCTTTATCCACAGGAACGCATGCTGGTACGTAATAGCAACCAACATGAAGCACACCGAGAAATCATGACTCTGGGCCGTGAGCCAACCGATATTAAACAAAATATTTTTACGCTCTATAAAGAGCACCCGTATCATACACATGCAGCTGCCGCATTATTCGACCCTTATTACACACGTATGAAAGTTGAAAGCTAATACCAAAAGTATCTAGGAAAATTATTGCCCACTCGCGTACACGAGTTCGTAAAAAAGCAACGTTCCTGCTCGGCTAGATCAAGCCAGCAGTGTAAATCTCTGTAAAGTTGGCTGTATCATTGACAAATCTTCTATATATTAGTGACTGTATATGTAAAGTTTATTCTTTCCCTGTCCTGCTGCTCTGGAAAATTTGATGAAAGCTCTGTTTCAAAAGCCGTTTATGTTTTTTGTCATACTACTTATCGGAGCAGCGGTGGCTGCTTTTATGATAAAAAGTAAACCTGCCATTAAACACTCAGGTACAGAAATCCCAGCCAAAGCCGTTGATACTATAACCGTTAGGCCTATAACAATTAGCCCACACGTGACAGCCTATGGCACGGTTGAGCCTGCAATAGCACTCAAAACCAAAGCACAAGTCAGCGGTAAAATCAGTTACCTACACCCCGACCTACAATCAGGTGGAAGTATTTTACAAGGTACATTGGTCGCAAAGATTGACCCTGAAGACTCTCAAATATCGCTTAGCCAAAGCGAAGCAGATTTACGAGCGAACTTATCATCTTTAGCACAGCTAAACGAAGAAGAAAAAACCACACGCCGCTCGTTACAATATGCCCGAGAAAACTTACGTGTCGGAGAAAAGGAATTAGCCAGAATCAGGGACATCTGGAACAAACAGCTTATCTCCCGTTCAACACTCGATGCTGAAGAACAAAAAGTATTACAGCTACGCCAAAGCACCACCGATTTACAAGGGCAGCTCAATACATACGCTAGCCGTAAAGACTCAACAAAAGCACAGATAGAACGTGCTACTCAGCAAGTCAAAGGACAGACAACTACGCTAGGAAGAACCGAGATATACATGCCTTTTGATGCTCGAGTTGGCGAGGTATTAATCGAGGAAGGTGAGTATGTCACCGTCGGCACTTATCTGTTTGAATCATTAGCTATTAATCGCATTGAAATAAACGCACAATTACCTGTGCAAAAAATGCGCACCTTGATCAGTTCAGGGTTATCACAAGGTGAAACCGACACTCTTGGCTTTGATTTGAGCCACATTATGGAACAGTTGAATTTTTCAGCTAATGTCAGCCTTGTCGGCGCAAGCTCAGAAGCCAACTGGGAGGCAAAACTATTACGTTTCAGCGAATCAGTTGACCCCGTTCGCCGCACTTTAGGCATCGTTGTCGCTGTAGATAACCCTTATCAGAACATCATTCCTGGAAAACGCCCTCCTCTCATAAAAGGAATGTACACGGCGGTGGATCTATATGCACCAGCATATACAGCCATTGTCATTCCCAGAAGCGCGCTACATGAAGGACGAGTTTACCTTTCAAACACACAGCAAAAACTGGAAATACGACCGGTAAATGTGCTGTTTCATCAAGATAATCTAGTCATTATTGAATCTGGCTTAGAAGCAGGAGAACAGATCATTATCAATGACCTGATTCCAGTTATTGAAGGAATGCCTTTACAGCCCACACTCAATATTGAAAGTGAAACAGCGTTGCAAATAGCGGCTAAAAAACCAGCGCAGCTAACCTCCACCATTATCGATAACACAAGCAATACTAGTGGAGCAGCTCAATGATCCGCTACTTTGCAGGGCATCCAACTGCTGCCAACATTCTAATGGTCGTCATTATTCTGCTTGGGTTGGTCGCTTTACCTCAATTAAACAAAGAAACATTTCCAGAGATTAAGCTCAATAAAGTCAGTGTTACTGTGGCTTACCCTGGCGCCAGTCCAGCCGATGTTGAAGAAGGATTGTGTAACCGTTTAGAGGATGCTACCGATGGTCTGAGCTTTTTAGACGAGCAAATGTGTGAAGCGCGCGATAGCCTAGCAACGCTCACATTAGAGATGCAAGAAGCTGGGGATATAAAGCAATTCGTCGATGATGTTAACGCTGCCATTGATGGTATTAATGATTTTCCTGATAAAGCAGAAGATCCAGTAGTAAAAGAATTAGGGCGCACAGAAGCTGTTTTAAGCATTGCGGTGACGGCTAATAACACCATGCCAGAACTCAAAGCTTTGGCTGAATATTACCGTAACCGCCTACTGGCGTTACCCGAAATCCCTATTGTTACTGTCACTGATTTCTCGGAGCACGAACTTAGTGTACGCGTAAAACCAGATGCCATGCGTCAATACCAACTTAGCATTCAAGATGTAGCTAACCTTATCTCAGCACAAGCTGTCGATCTACCCGCTGGAGTTCTTGAAGGAAGCCAAAACTCCTACCAAATCCGTGTTGAAAACACCCGTCGTACTGTTACAGAACTGGAAGACCTTGTTATTCTCGATAACGATAAAGGCGGCCAGATCACACTGGGCGATATAGCAACAATCCAAGATGATTTTGCTGTTGAAGAGCAACGCACAGAATTAAACGGTATCCCTGCGGCACTTATACAGATCAGTAAAAACAAGACCGATGATACACTCAGAATTTACAACGCAGCAAAGAAGTTCATTGACCAAGAGAATGCCCGCTTACCAGAGGGCACCTCGTTAATTATTACGCAAGACTCGGCCTCAATTGTTCAAGACAGGCTGAGCCTGTTAATGAAAAATGGCTGGCAAGGTTTATTACTCGCAACCCTCGCGTTATTTATGTTCTTTAGCTGGCGTTACACCTTTTGGGTCGCCTTAGGTTTGCCCATTTCGTTTTTAGGTGGGCTTGTCATCATGTCAACACTGGGGGTCAGCATTAATATGATTTCCATGGTGGCGTTATTAATGGCCATCGGCATATTGATGGATGACGCCATTGTTCTGTCAGAAAGCATCGACCATGAATACCGCAAAGGAAAGTCACCCTTTCAGGCCAGTATTGATGGTGTTAAAAAAGTTGCAAGAGGTGTTTTCTCGTCCTTTGTCACATCAGCCATGTTATTTGGAAGCTTATTATTTCTAAAAGGTGATATGGGGCAGGTTCTTGGTGTATTACCTGTTGTCCTGCTCGCCGTACTATCCATTAGCCTCATTGAGGCATTCCTCATTCTACCTCACCATTTACAACACTCTTTAGCTCATCACAGTGAACGCCAACCATCACAATGGCGTAACCGTTTTGAAGCAAAGTTTGAGAAGCTAAGAGCACGCGTAGGAACTATGGCAGATACAGCGATCCGTTATCGCTACCTTACTGTTGGCTTTGCCATTGTCATGTTAATCATATCGATCAGTTTAATTATATCTGGCACGCTGAAATTTAAGGGCTTCCCTGACATAGAAGGAAACCGCTTAGAAGTGCGTGTTTTAATGCCACAAGGCACGCCGTTTAGCCGCACTCAAGAAGTCGTCTCTATTCTGACGCAAAGCCTAAATAAAACCTTGCAGCAGCTCCCTGCTGAAACTGAAGGAAAATTAGTTAAGAACACTGCCATTTTATACAGTCGCAATGATGATGCCCATGAAAGTGGCGCACACCTTGCCACCATTAGTCTTGATTTACTGGATGCAGAAAAACGTAATACCTCGCTCGTAGAACTTAAACGACGTTGGCGTGAACTCACACCACAAATAAGGGATGCTATATCCATTCAATTTAAAGAGCCTAAATTTGGCCCTTCCGGGCAAGCGATTTCTATTCGCTTACAAGGCAACAACTTGGATACCCTCTATACCGCCTCTTGGGAGTTACAAAACTGGCTCAAAGGTTATTCTGGCACTAGCAACATCATGTCTGATATTCGTCCGGGAAAAACAGAGTTCAAGGTTCAACTACAAGCAGGCGCTATTAGCTCAGGTATTGATGTTCAAGGACTATCATCGCAACTCAGAGCTGCTTACCAAGGTGTCAAAGTGAGCGACATATATCGCGGCAGCGAAGCTTACGAAATTAACGTAATGCTCGATAGCCAGCCTGAAAACGCATTGAATGATTTTGAAAATATTACCCTTTTTTCTAAAAACGGTGTTGATATCCCACTTAAGTCGATCGCCGATATTGAAGAAGGCCGTCAATACTCACGTATCGTGCGTATAAACCACCAACGCACCGTAACTGTCAGTGGTGACGTTAATACTCAAATAGCAAATACCAATGAAATTATCGGCCATACCCGCAATGAATTTTTGCCGCAGCTCAAAGCACGTTATCCCGATTTGGTTTTTAGTTTAGAAGGCGAAGTTAAAAACGACTCCGAAACCAGCGGCTCAGTATTAACCGGGTTCATTCTTGGCATAGCCGGAGTCTACCTACTACTGAGCCTACAGTTTGCCAACTTTAAAGAGCCTATTATTGTTCTACTCAATATTCCGTTGGCATTGATTGGTGTTATCTGGGGTCATTTTTTAATGGGCTTAGATTTGAGCTTACCAAGCATGATAGGTTTTGTGTCATTAGCAGGCGTTGTCGTTAATGATTCAATACTCTTGGTTGAGTTTGTAAAAGCACGCAGTATGGAAGGTATGAACTTACACGATGCAGCAGGGCAAGCTGTCCGAGATCGTTTCAGGGCTATTTTCCTGACATCTATCACCACCGTGGCAGGAATGATTCCTTTATTGTCAGAAACCAGCTTACAGGCTCAGGTGTTAGTGCCACTCGTTGCCAGTGTGGTTTTTGGTATGCTATCCGCTACATTGTTATTGCTACTAGTACTACCGGCCTCTTATGCAATACTCGAAGACCTTGGTTTTACTGAACTAGATAGCGTAGGTGATGATAAACCTACTTTAGCCATTCCTGCATGAATACCAAATAATTGTAATATGAGAAAGCTGTGACCTAGTGATTCACAATCCCAGCCTATCATTAACGCACATGCTAATAGCTAGTCTATACTTTTATCCAACATTGGCTGTTTGGTCAAAAAAAGGGAAAAAAAGAGACTGCGATGCGATTACTATGCTCTTTATTGCTAGTAATCTTTGGCTTTTCTTTTCAGGCGTCAGCATCCGAAAACAGTGATACAAGCCGGTTAACAAAGATCACTGCTCAGAAGATGATTCGCGTTTGTATTTGGCCAGAGTATTACAACATCACTTACCGAAACCCGAAAACACTACAGCTTTCGGGCCTTGATTTTGATATGGCCAACGAACTCGGTAAAGACTTGGGGGCATCAGTACAATTTGTAAACAGCTCTTTTTCAAAAGTAACAGAAGATATTGCGCATGACCGATGTGATATTGCCATGTTCGCTATTGGTATCACTCCTCACCGAAAAGAAAAGCTGCGTTTTAGCCAGCCTCACCTGAGCAGTGATATTTATGCGATCACATCCAAAAGTAATCCACGTTTACAAAATTGGCACGATATAGACCAACCTTCCTCAGTCGTGGCTGTCAGTAAGGGATCCTTGCACGAATTTTTCATGAAGAAATCCCTAAAGTCTGCAAAGCTATTAATACTCAACCAGCCTTTTGCCCGTGAGTTAGAGGTTCGTTCAGGCAGGGCGGATGTTTTTATGACTGATTATCCATATAGCCGACGCTTTTTAGAGACCGATGATTGGGCTAAGCTGATATCCCCCCCCGCCAACTACCATAGAACATCCTATGCATATGCGATGAAACACGGGGATGACATCTGGTATGAACGTGTTGAAAGCTTCATGAGGGACATTAAACAAGATGGTCGGTTAATGCTGTCTGCTAAACATCACAAATTATCAAGCATCCTCTTACCATGAACTCGCAATCCAAGCAGTTGCGTAACGCATATATCACTGCGGTTGTATTTTTCGTGACGGTAATTATTGTCATTACTTGGTATTCCTTATGGAGACTACGTGAAGAAACAGCTGCCGGGATGCAAGAAGTATCAACGATGCACACTCGAAGTTTTGAAGACTTTCTCACCCAAAATTTGCGTTTAGCCGAATTAGCCACAACCAATATCGCTAATATGGACAGCAGGAAAAAGAATTTTTTCAATATAGAAAGATCTCTGCGGGCAACGCTTAAAAACAACCCTGCGCAACGCTCAATTTCACTTTTGAACGAGCAAAACCGTATCATTGTGAGCTCTAACCGAGCAAATGTTGGCGTTATCATCAATACAGATGCTTTTTTACCCAACCTTACAAGCGAACAAGATATTCTAAGCATTGGAATGCCGTGGGCTGGCCGAGATTTTATAAGCGGAACCTCAACTTCTCACCAAAAACCCACCCGATCAGAACAGTTAAACTTTATACCGGTGGTACATACGCTCTCCTTTGAGACAAGAAAAGTCACATTACTCATAGCCATCAATCCTGATTTCTTTATTAACCATATATCCCAAGTTCTCGATAACGAAAGCGGTATTGTCGATATTATTCGCTATGATGGCACCTTACTGATGAGTACCGATGCCTCTGCCAAAATAGGTTCTTTATATCAAAAGATCGAATACCCATTATCACTAGAGGCAGCTGAATCAGGCCAGTTTTTAACGCCGGCACTTGAAAATAACAAGCCAGCCTTTAGCTCCTTTAGAGCATCCCGCCTCTACCCATTTTTAGTCATAACCCGCATTGATCGTCAACGCGCAATGCAAAGCTGGAAAGCTGAAGCCAAGACATTTCTTGGTGTCATTATTGCTATCGCTTTCACATTAGCAGGACTCATCATTGTATTTTATCGACGCCAGTTACAAATTGAACGTGAGCGAGATAACTCAGAGCGACTTCAACGGATTAATGCGACCGTTTTTGGTAGTAGTGCTGATTCCATCGTAATTACAGATATCAATGCCAATATTATTTCTGTCAACCCAGCTTTTCACCAGATAACAGGCTACCGACCTGAAGAGGTTATTGGCCAAAACCCTCGGATACTCTCTTCCGGATTGCAGGACAATAGTTTTTACCAAGAGATGTGGAAATGTATTCATGCAAAAGGAGTATGGCGGGGAGAACTACAGAATCGGTGTAAAAATGGCCACCTTTATGATGTTCAAACAACTATAACTGCGTTTTATGATAACAATGGACACTTACAGCATTTTATCGGCGTTAGTACCGATATCACAGAGCGGAAAAAATCAGAAACCAGACAGCGTCAAGCCGCCAGTGTTTTTACTAATAGCCAAGAAGGCATTATGGTCACAGATGAAAACAATCTCATCATTGACGTAAATCCAGCGTTTTCTCGCATTACAGGTTATAGCTATAACGACGTTATCGGTAAAGATCCAAGCTTGCTGGCTTCAGGCAGGCAACCTCCAGAATTCTATGCTCAAATGAAGAGCACGCTTAGTGAAACAGGCTCTTGGCAAGGCGAAATTTGGAACAAGAAAAAGTCAGGTGAGATTTACGCTGAACGTCTGTCAATAGACACCGTCCATAAAGAAAACGGAGATATTAGCCAACATGTCGCTGTTTTTTCTGACATTAGTCGCTTAAAAATACACGAAGCGGAGCTACACCGTAGTGCTCATTACGATCCATTGACCAGTATCCCTAACCGTCGTCTCTTAGGAGACCGCCTCGTTCAGACAATCGAAAGATCAAAACGTAGCAACCGATCTATTGCCGTATGTTATTTAGACCTAGATGGGTTTAAGCCTGTTAATGATCAATATGGGCACGCCGCTGGAGACTTACTACTCATAGAAATAACTAAACGGCTACTAAAAATATTGCGAGGAGAAGATACCTTAGCGCGCCTAGGTGGAGATGAGTTTGTTATCTTATTTGCCGAGATAGAAAAGCCTGAAGAAATAGATGTCGCCCTACAAAGAGTATTAAAATCTATCAGCGAACCCATCAAGGTTGAGAGTAATACTGTTAGTATTTCTGCGAGTATCGGCGTCACAATATTCCCTGAAGATACAGCAGATGCCGATACACTCTTGAGACACGCCGACCAAGCTATGTATAGAGCAAAGGATGCTGGAAAAAATCGCTATCACCTCTTTGATCCAGAGCTAGATTTAGAAGTTCAAGCTCGACGCTCTAAACTTAAAAATATTGAAAAAGCACTGAGAAATGATGAATTCATTCTCTATTATCAACCCAAAGTAAACTTAGTAAGTGGTAAGGTGATAGGTGCTGAAGCGTTAATCCGTTGGCAGCACCCTGTGAAAGGCATTCTTCCTCCTGCTGCATTTTTAGACCTCATTGATGGGCACGACCTAGAAATTGATATAGGTGAATGGGTAATAGAATCTGTCATAAAACAGATCGTAAAGTGGAACAAGGCAGGGCTATTTTTTCAAGTTAGCGCAAACCTAAGCGCTAACCATTTATTAAAAGAAGGTTTCTCTGAACGTTTAAGAGAGATGTTAAACCGCTACCCTGCAGTTCGCCATGAAGATTTAGAATTAGAAATTCTTGAAACAAGCACTCTCAACGATTTAGATCAAGCAAATAATGTACTGGCACAATGCCGTAATATGGGCGTCCGGTTTGCCTTAGATGACTTTGGAACGGGTTATTCATCACTGACTTATTTTCAACGCTTACCTGTAGATATTCTTAAAATTGATCAAAGCTTTGTAAGGGACATGCTAGATGACCCCAATGATTTAGATATTGTTGAAAGTATCCTACGACTCGCTCAAACCTTTAATCGTCCCGTCATTGCGGAAGGAGTTGAAACGTTAGAACTAGGGGCTATGCTCGTACAGCTAGGCTGTCAACAAGCCCAGGGATATGGCATAGCACGCCCAATGCCAGCTGAGAGCATTCCTAGTTGGACATCACAATGGCAAGAGACAAAACCCTGGCTAGCCATTAGCAAACCTGTTGGAAAAGATACTAACCTAAGCCTTAAAGTGGCCATGCAAAGCCATATCAACTGGCTGGACTCTCTAGAAACATTCACGAAGAACCCAAGCTCTCCTCATCCAAGAAAAATCAACAACCATGGCCAATTTAGACGTTGGTACCGCAGTAGTGGATTTGCTCGTTATGGCACCTTAGAAGAGTTTCAAAATATAGCACCTCTATATGATGCAACATGCGTACTGAGTACTGAATTAATCGAACTCGTTAGTAATGGAAATAGCACGTTAGCATGCGATCGTTTAGCTGAGCTTCACCAGCAGCGAAGTATGTTAATTACCCAAATTAATGTCCTTATTAAGACATTAGAGAAGCAATAAAAACAAATATAATTTAAATATTGAGGCAAGTTTTTTTACTGCACAAACTAGCTACCTCCTATGAATCGGCAGCTACCTGTTTTTTAGCAAAGAAAAAAAACAAAAAACAACTCATATAATTCAATAACTTAATACGAAAAAACAAATACCTCTTAATAGGTACAAGCTCAAATCTCTATTTACAACACCGACATAAGCCTTGATTCATATCAACACGCCCTCCTCAAAACTCCCCTATTTTTACCTTATATGGATAACACGTTATCTGCTGAAGACTCGCTCAGATAACTGAATTTACCCAAAAGATAAACACAACGATTCAAACGATGCCTTCAAAAACGTAGCGACGACCTTACCCGCTACAGGAGTAGCCCAATGTCCAATGACAAAATCCAATTACTAAACTTTAGTGATCCAAAGATAAAAACTTTGCATATCACTTGGTTTGCATTTTTCCTGACCTTCATGGTCTGGTTTAGCCATGCTCCCCTAATGGCTATAATCAAAGAAGCTTTTGACCTTACTACCCCTGAAGTCAAAGCACTGTTAATTCTTAACGTTGCGCTAACCATCCCTTCCCGCATTGTCATTGGCACTTTAGTAGATAAATACGGCCCTCGTACTATTTACAGTATGCTATTGATGGTGGGGGGTATAATTTGCGTTGGGTTCGCTTCAGCACAAACTTATGAGCAACTAGCAATACTACGTTTTCTTAGCGGTTTCATCGGTGCTGGTTTTGTTATCGGTATCCGTATGGTCTCTGAGTGGTTTCCTGCCAAGCAAGTAGGGATTGCTGAAGGGATTTATGGTGGTTGGGGTAACTTTGGTTCTGCAGCAGCAGCTATGAGCCTCCCCTCTCTTGCACTTATGTTCGGCGGTGAAGATGGCTGGCGCTATGCGCTTGGAATGACAGGCGTGTTAGCTTTTGTATACGGTCTCATTTATCGAAAAATTGCACGTGATACACCAAAAGGATCTACTTACTTCAAACCCAAAAAACACGGTGGTCTTGAAGTTACTAGCAAAGGTGATTTCTATTTTTACCTGCTAATGAATGTTCCTATGTATTTAGCACTTGCCGTACTGACATGGAAACTGTCACCTTCAAATCTAGGTTTATTAAACGAGATAGGCACATATGGCATCTATGCAGTACTTGCAACATTGTTCGTCGTTCAAGTGCGAGCCATCTATCATGTAAACGAAGAAAACCTGAAACATGGTGTTCCTGAAATTCAGCGTTATAAGTTCAAACAAGTTGCTGTACTGGACATAGCTTATTTCGTTACTTTCGGATCTGAGTTGGCCGTTGTTTCAATGCTTCCGCTATTCTTCCTCGATACATTTGAAGGTCTAAGCGCAGTCCAAGCAGGGTTACTTGCATCAGGTTTCGCCTTTATGAATTTAGTTGCTCGTCCGACAGGCGGCCACTTCAGCGATAAATATGGTCGCCGTAAAGCGCTGTCCATATTCATTGCCGGCCTAGCTGTAGGATATTTTGTACTCAGCCAAATTGACGCTAACTGGTTCATCCCTGTTGCCGTTATTGCCACAATGGGCTGCTCTTTCTTCGTACAAGCAGGTGAAGGTGCCGTATTTGCAGCAGTACCTCTAATTCAGCGTCGAATGACTGGACAAATTGCAGGTATGGCAGGCGCATACGGTAACGTCGGTGCAGTTTGTTACTTAACAGTGCTATCGTTTGTAGACTACTCAACATTCTTTTTGGTGATTGGTGCATCTGCCGCTGTAGCCTTCTTGTTCGTCCAATTTATGGATGAGCCTTCAGGACAGATGGCTGAAATATTACCCGATGGCACAGTTCAGCTGATCGACGTTGAATAAGTCACTTTATTCAGAGAGCCTTCGGGCTCTCTTTTATATTGCGTAATACAAGCTAAACCGTTTATTCAGGTTCTGCGATAAGGATCCATTATGCACCTTAACAGTGAAATTAGATTATCGACTGCCCAGCAAAGCATTACCGGACGAAAGGCCCGTAATGAGGATTGTCTGGGCTTTTTTATGCCTGTCGGTAATCTACTCACGACGAAAGGTGCCTGCGGAATGATTGCTGATGGCGTCAGCACTGCTGAAGCTGGCGCAGAGGCCGCCGAGCACTGTGTACGTGAATTTATAAATGACTATTTCGATACTCCCGATATCTGGACAGTAAAAAAATCTGCACAAAAAGTACTCACTTCTATTAACCGTGCACTTTACTCCCGTAGTCATGAATACCTTAGCAGCACCCGCGGTTATGTTTGTACATTTTCAGTTTTAGTCATCAAGTCACATACTGCACATATATTCCATATAGGCGACAGCCGTATTTATCGTATTCGCGATGACCACATGGAGTGCTTAACCACTGATCATACGACTCCATTAAGCCAAAGTACCAGCTGCTTAGCCCGCGCCATGGGCATGGATACGCATTTAGACATTGATTATCGGACAATTTCGATAGAGCCTAATGATATTTTCTTTCTTAGTACTGACGGTGTTCATGACACTTTGTCGCCACAAGAGATACAAGCACTCATCTATGAAAGTAAATCTCTAGACTCGGCATGTGAGCAATTAGTCAGTCAGTCTTACGAAAAAGGCAGCACCGATAACATAAGCTGCCAATTAATACGTGTTGACCAAATCATCCGAGAAAGTGTTGATGACTTAACAGATAAACTAACTGAACTACCTTTCCCTCCAGACCTAGAACCTGGCATGCGCATAGATGATTACGAAGTCATTTCTGAGCTCTACGCTAGTAGTCGCAGCCAGCTCTATATCGTTAAGGACCCTCTTAACGGTAAACAACGAATAATGAAAACACCTTCACAAAACTTTAATGACGACCCTGCTTATATTGAGCGTTTCATTATGGAGGAGTGGGTTGGCAGCCGTATTGATAGTCCGTATGTAGTTAAAGTCTGTAATGCTAATCGCCCAAAGACGTTCCTCTACTATTTAATGGAGAAAGTTGAAGGTGTCTCATTAGAACAATGGATCGAAGATAACCCATACCCTAAACCCTCAGAAGCAATCAAACTGATAAAACAGATAGCAAAAGGGCTACAAGCCTTTCATCAACGCGAAACGTTGCACCAAGACTTAAAACCCAGCAACATCATGATTTCCTCAGACCATCATATTACGCTAGTCGATTTCGGTTCTGTCTATGTTTCTGGCATCAACGAGATTTTCATCCCCATAGAAAGAGACCGTGTGCTTGGTACCGTTAATTACTCTGATCCATTACTCAGATTAGGACAGAATACGGGCATAAAAGGAGATCTTTTTTCTTTAGCCTGCATTACTTACGAAATATTTACTCACCATTTACCCTACGGAGAAGGGCTCGAGCGATGTGAAACACCTCAGCAACTTGAGAAATTGAAATATATCCCTTCCGAACGCTATAACCCTGTATTACCGCTATGGTTTGATCGCGCGTTAATGAAGGGAGTGTCTATAAAATCAGAAGATAGGTATGACACTATTGAGCAGTTTTTACAGGATGCTACCCATCCTAACCCTGAGTTTTTATTGCCAAAAGAGGTAGAAAAGAAAACCCAAAGCGTTATTTTATGGCAGATGATGTCGCTAGTCTGGTTTATAACATCCATGTTTTTAATGGCTGCTCTTTGGTTGCAAGGCTAAATGCTAAAAACATACATCAAGAGCAGCTTAATAATGCTTTGCTAAAAAAGGAGTTTTTCTCAACGCCAACTGGCGCATTACAATCTCTTTTCTTAGCCACTTATAATGCATTAAGCATACCCAAAAGAGCACCACTAACAACGCAATATTAAAAAGCAAAACAAGGTACCTTGGCTTTTCAGCATAATACTCTTGATAATCTATCCCTGCTATTTCACCCGTTAACGGGGCAAAACCCAATTGCTTATATATTTCGGCAATACCAAGAAATTTGTTCGCATTAAACGAACCTAAATCAATAGTTTTTGGCTGAATTAAGCGCACTGTTTTCTTAGCTTCATAAAGTAAATGCGCTCTAGTTTTATCTGTGTTCAAGTTCGCTAGTATCCACTCAACCATTACTTGTTGATGATCAATGGCATACTTCCACCCCTTTAAACTAGCACGACGAAACGCAAGTACTTTTTCTTTATTCTTTCTCAGAAAACCCTCTTCTACAAAAAGCATATCTCCATAAAAATCTATACCGTAATCAATCGGTGCAATAATATTAACGGGGATATGTTTCTCTTGATATATGTAAGGTTGGTCTGTGGCATAAGCCGACATTGCATCCACATTACCACTAACCAGCACGTCATCACGAAAATTATGCGCCACATGTGTATGGTCATATTCTGTTAAACCCAGTTTGGTAAACATCGCCAACAAGGCCGCATCATCTGTATTTCGTTGATACATGACACGTTTATTTTTTAACTCTAAAGGGCTAAAAATTTCTGAGGAATCTAACGCCAACAAAACCATAGGTGAGTGCTGAAAAATAGCCGCAACCACGACCAAAGGCTGTCCTTCTAATCGCGCTAATACAACACTAGAATCAGTGATACCAAACTGCGCGTCACCACTGAGCACTACTTCTGTCGCACTTCTATGCTTATCAACTTCTCGAATAGTGACATTCAAGCCCTCGTCTGCGAAATACCCCTCTTTGAGAGCCGCGTAAAAGCCCGCAAATTGAAATTGATGCTTCCACTTCAACTGCAAGACGATAGCGTCTTCTGCGGGTGGGCTCGCAGCATTGCAAACACTACACATAAGCAATATTAAAAGAGAAAAAGCTATTCTCAAACGAGGAAAAATCTGTTCAAAAAACAAGCAGCTTTTATGCACTGTAGAAACACCTAACAATATTTAAAATAAAGTATAGATGAATAAAACAAGAAAGAGCGTCCTTAACAGTATATTAATATATACAGAAGGTAGAAATAAAAGAATGACTACCTCTTTTACAAACTAGATAGCCAAACGGGATAGAAAAACCATTAAAAAATTAGTTAGCCTGTAAGATTACCGGACTTTGCTGGCGATCAAGAATAGTGTAACCCGACAAGTCCTGCCCCATCATCAAATCGTTCGCCATTTGATTTAGATACTGATCAGCCGCCTCAGTTGGGGGCGCTTCACCATCAATACCACCTAAACCTGCAATTAGTACAAAACTCCAATTACTCTCAATCGCATCTGCTTCTTTTACAAGAGCTTCAAAGCTATCAATTTCTTCTGGTAACTTATCAACACACATTAATGGAGTAACCGTACCTGTCTCATGAGATCCATTGCTTGCCTTTTCCTCATCACCTTCAGCACGAGCAAAAAGCATAAGCAGTCGTTGAGGCTGATCCTGCTGCTTGGCAGCCTCAAGCAGTTTGGTAAATTCTCCTGACACATTGCCCTTAAACATTGTAAGTACCTCCATAAAAAGATACCCCTATTTTGTCACAGCAAAGCTGAACTGTTTATTCCTCTGAAGGAGTATATAGCGGCCTATAAATCTCATTAATTCAAAGTACGAAACTATCAAAGAGGCAAGTAATCTAATAATTATTAGTACCTTTTACACTCCTGAAAAACAGCACTCGGACACAGGAGAAAAATCATGCTTGATCAACATAAAAAACGAATTGAACGTGACAGCTTGGGTGATATACCTCTACCCAAACATGCACTATATGGGGCACAAACACAACGCGCTATCAACAACTTCCCTGTTAGCGGGCAAACAATGCCCGAAGCATTCATACGAGCCCTGCTACAATCGAAAGCCACCGCCGCTACTGTAAACGCCTTACTCCAAGTGTTACCCCAAGAGATAGGAAAAGCCATTCACCAAGCAGTAGATACTCTATTAGCTGATAAAAATCTGATGCAACACTTTCCATTAGACATCTTTCAAACAGGCTCAGGCACTAGCACCAATATGAACGCCAATGAAGTCATTGCAACGCTAGCAATGCAGCAATCAAACTTACCCATTCACCCTAACGATCATGTGAACCTTGGCCAAAGCAGCAATGACAGTATCCCTTCTACTATCCATATTAGTGCCGCTGTTGCTCTATCAGAACAGTTACTGCCCGCCCTTTATCACCTCACTGAGGCCCTTCAACAAAAAGCCAACTCGGTAAATCACATTATAAAAACAGGGCGTACTCATTTAATGGATGCAATGCCGATAAGGCTTAGCCAGAGCCTGAACGCCTGGGCTGCACAAATCCTGATCAACATAGAAAACATTAAACAACTACAACCCAATCTACAGCGACTAGCACAAGGCGGGACAGCGGTAGGCACAGGCGTTAACGCCCACCCTGACTTTGCAAAACTCTTCTGTAAAGAACTAAGCGCAGCTACAGGCGTGTTATTTGTCCCTGCAGATAACGTCTTTTCTTACATTAGCTCGCAAGACACGGCAGTAGCGCTATCAGGTCAGCTAAAAACGACAGCGGTGTCTTTAATGAAAATAGCAAACGATCTACGCTGGATGAACTCAGGTCCCTTAGCTGGACTGGGCGAAATAGAGCTAGAAACGCTGCAACCGGGATCCTCTATTATGCCAGGCAAAGTAAACCCGGTTATTCCTGAATCAACCGCAATGGTAGCCGCACAAGTCATAGGTAATGACACAAGTATTACAATTGCTGGTCAATCTGGAAATTTTGAATTAAACGTAATGCTGCCACTCATTGCTTACAATCTACTTAACAGCATCCAACTGTTATCGAATACCTGTACTCTGTTAGCCGATAAAGCGATCGCTACATTTAAGGTAAACGAAAAAAGCCTCGCACAATCCTTAGCGCTCAACCCTATATTAGCCACTGCTCTAAACCCAATTATTGGATATGAAAAAGCCGCAGAAATTGCTAAACAAGCCTATAAGGAAAGAAGACCAATTATTAGTGTTGCTGCAGAACAAACAGAGTTATCTCTTGAAGAACTAACAACACTGCTTGATCCAAAATCCTTAGTATAGATTCCGATAAAGAATCTCAAAGTCATAGGGGATAGCTTTTAAGAGGAATAAAACGCAAAAATCCAAATCAATAATTATATTGATTTGGCTTCTTATAAGAAGTGTTGGTAGCGGGGGCCGGATTTGAACCAACGACCTTCGGGTTATGAGCCCGACGAGCTACCATACTGCTCCACCCCGCAACACTATAAATGAATAAGTAAACTAAGATTGGTAGCGGGGGCCGGATTTGAACCAACGACCTTCGGGTTATGAGCCCGACGAGCTACCATACTGCTCCACCCCGCAACAACTTTACTTATTTCATTTCGAAGCGATCAAAACTAACTCTTTGATATACTTCTACAAAATTGGTAGCGGGGGCTGGATTTGAACCAACGACCTTCGGGTTATGAGCCCGACGAGCTACCATACTGCTCCACCCCGCATCAAATTGTGGAGCGAATACTATAGTGATTATTTCGCTTGTGCAACATTAATCTCAAGTTATTTCTCTACGCGGTGCATCTAACAACTTTTCACGACGAATGTCGCGCTTTTGACACTCAATAACCAGCCCAGTGATCCGTGTGACATCTTTCTCATCGATATCGATATACTCAGCACTATATTCAGGGTTACTTCTACGAAGGATCTTTAAATTACATACCACTTCATACACTTTGTCCGTCTCAAATCTTAACAACATTGGATAGACCTCTTTTGTGGCATCACCCTGATAGCGAAACGCAACGCCTTTTGCTGATATATCAATAATATCCACAGCAACGCCAGCAACACTCAAACTTACAGGGTCATCTTGGTGTAACTTCACCCTATACGTAAGACGCTTTGAGTCATCATTATCAATTTCAATTACAGGTTTCATGGCTCAAGCACCTTTTCTAAGACAAACTCAATCCGACGATTGGCAGCCCTTTGTTCTACTGTTTCATTAGGGGCAATAGGCAGCGCATCACCATACCCTGTTGCTGTCACTCTCTCAGGGTCTATTCCGCCCCGCACTAGGTAACGTAAAACAGTAGTTGCGCGGATAGCAGACAGCTCCCAATTAGAGGGAAACTTGGCCGTTTCAATCGGAATGTTATCCGTATGCCCTTGGATACCCATCTTAAATTCTGGATTCTTTTCTAGCTTCTCTAATAAACCATCTAAAATAGGCATCATTTGGCGATTAAACTCAGCATCTCCAGATTTAAACAGTACCGACCCTTTAACTCTAATACGTATTTTTCCATCACGCGGCTCTCCCACATCTACCGCATCTGTAACGCCCATTGAAGCAAAGACATCTCTTAAACTGTTCGACATATAGGAGAGATCTTCTTCCTCTTCAGCCTCTGGCATTTCAGGAAGTCTAATCTCTTCTTGTTCTACCTCTTGAACCACTACTATGGGTGGCGTTATCTGATCTGCATTATTTTGCTCTAATGAATCAGGGATCTCAATGGCTGGCGCTCTCAACTCTTCCGGTAAAGGAATAAGACTCCCACCGGTATCACCTATCGCTAATTGAAAAGAGCGAATGGTCGATGCAAACTGCTCTTTCTTTACCGTTGATATAGAAAAGAGCAATACAAAAAACACTAGTAAAAGCGTCATCAGATCTGCATAAGTAACCATCCAACTAGGCTCTGCCTCATCAATAATGGCGCGCCGAGCACTCACTTTTTAGCCTCTTTAGGTGCGGTTTTTTTCTGATTAAATATAGGTTTACGTACCCTTTCAGGAAGGTAAGACGAAAGCTGCTCATATACATGTGCATAATGATCATTGGTCAAAATGCTAATACTACCTTCTCGGATAATTTCTAAGTTAGTTACTTCCAATAAAGTCCGCGCTTTTAATTTACCTGCGATAGGCAGAAAAACCATTGTTGCTAATAATGATCCATAAAACGTGGTTAACAAAGCAACCGCCATGGCAGGACCAATCGTGTCTGGATTATCTAGCTCACTTAGCATTTGAATCAAGCCTATCAAGGTTCCTAACATGCCAAATGCCGGCGCATAAGCTGCCATTTTTTTGAAAACATCTTGCACAGAGAAGTGTCGGGCCATGAGAGAATCAATCTCATTCTGCAATGTATTACGAATCACCTGTTCAGAAGCAGCTTCAGCTAATAAGGCACAAGCACGACGCAATACCGCAGAGTCAGTTTTCACGTCACCTAATTTCAAAAGCCCATGTCGATGACTAATTTTGCTTAAATTAATCATGGTGTCGATCATTTCAGAAGGATTAGTTTTGTCTTTAGTAAACACCATGTACGCTCCCTTAAAAGCGTTCATAACGTCACGAAATTGAACGGTTAATAGGGTAGCGGCCATCGTTCCACCGACAACAATCATCATGCCGGGCACATTTACAAAAATGTCCGCATTACCGCCAATCAAGATGGCTGAAACAATTAATGCCAGTCCGGACAAGATTCCTATAAGTGATGCAAAATCCATCTCCTAAGACACTCCGAGTATTTATTAATAATCAATTACTTGAGTATAGCAGCTGTTCAGTACACCATAAGTGTATGCACAACGATTACCCCCAAAACATTCCAAGCTATTATATTGGCCTAGCTCAATGGCACCATCCTGATTGGCACATAGATCAAAGTGCCGCTAATCAGGCCCTGCCTGAGTACTCAAAGCATTTCTCGAGCGTAGAAGGCAACAGTAGCTTTTATGGCCTTCCCAGTACGTCATCCATAGAAAACTGGAAGCAACAGAGCGGCCAGCATTTTAAGTTTTGCTTTAAATTTCCACAAACCATCACACACCATGCAAAGCTTCAACATTGTGATCGGCAAGTCAGTGAATTTCTTAATAGAGTTGCACCCTTAGAAAACAAATTAGGCACACTCTGGTTACAACTGAACGCCTCATTCTCACCAAAAGACTTCGATAAACTATCGCGGTTTATTCAAAGCCTACCCCCAGATTTTAATTACGGTATTGAAGTCAGGCATACGGGATTCTTTTTAAAGGATGACACGGAAAAACGCTTTAACCAGTTACTCATGCAACACACGATTGATCGTATAACATTCGATACACGCGCCTTATTTGCTCACCCAAGTAAGGATGCAATTACACAAGAAGCCTTACGCGCCAAACCTCGAATGCCCGTACATGCAATTGCAACAGGAATGAGCCCCTTTGTACGCATCATTACCCCATTGAAAATCAACGATGGCTACGCATACTTAATGCCTTGGGTTAAAAAAACGCTGCAATGGATAGATGAAGAACGCACACCGTACCTGTTTTTTCATACGCCCGATAACAAAGAGGCACCTGAAGTCGCTCGTTTTTTCAGTGGAGAAATTCATAAACATCGGCCCGATATTCCCGTACAGAGTATTTGGGATAAAGCCCTCCCTCAACCGGAACTATTCTGATGCAACTACTTTATGTCATGGACCCTATGTGCAGCTGGTGCTGGGCATTTTCGCCAACAATACAGGCGATAAAAGAACACTTCCCCACACTTACTATTCAATACGTTATGGGAGGCCTTGCGGCCGATTCAGACGCGACAATGCCCTTAGAGCAACAAAGCGCTATCCATTCTATTTGGCATCAGATTGAAGCTAAAACAGGAACACAGTTTAATTACGATTTCTGGACGCACTGCACGCCTAGAAGAAGTACTTGGCGAGCATGCCGAGCCATTATTGTTGCCGAGCAATTACAACCGGGTAGCGCCTCGACAATGGCTCAAGCGATACAACAAGCGTATTACTTAGAAGCAAAGAACCCTTCAGACCGCTCAACACTGATTACATTAGCAGCATCAATCGGTATTGATAGTACTGAATTTTCAATACTGCTAGATGTAAAAGACACCCACCAGCAGCTAAAAAATCACATGATGATATCTCAGCAACTCGATGTGTCGGGATTTCCTGCACTACGAGTAGCAAAAGACCAACAAGCGATACGAATTAGTGATGGTTATTGTAGTTCTGAGGAAGTCATTAAACGTTTACAGGGAGTTATCGAACAAGCGGAATAATATACAGAAGATATATAAAGCAGAAAAAGAAAGCGGAAGCCTAGGCTTCCGCTATTGAAGTGATTAGCCGCGCATCACGGAAACATCTTCCGCTTGCAAACCTTTATCACTCTCACGAGCATTGAAACGAACACGCTGACCTTCACTCAAAGAACGATGCCCACGCCCACGAATGTTACGAAAATGAACAAAAACATCATCGCCATTTTCGCGCGTAATGAATCCAAAGCCCTTGGAAACATTAAACCATTTCACTGTTCCCAGTTCACGATCATCATTTTCATCATCTTCTTCCTCTTCCATGTCTTCATCAGCAATCTGATCAAGAGCTGGAACCGAAGAAGTACTTCCACCCATAGCAGAAATCAAGCTGCTAATTAGAACCACAATAAATGTTACTGCGATGACCGGGCCTGTTAACCCTACTTCAACACCAGCTACAGCTTTAAGCAGCACAGGAATCAACGCTGCTGCAATAATACTTACAATTACACTACGAACTATTTGGTTACCACTCATGTATCTATCTCTTGTCTTATCATGATAATTACTATTATTTTAGCCACCCATACTTAATTTAAAGCAGCAACCGCAAAGGTATACACAAGAAAACTCAAAATTTCAATAGCTTACCGGCTTACAACTGAATTTACTTTCACTATGCCACTCCGTTATGCTTAATACATTGAACTTTATGTCACAGGCACTGTAATGAATCACGACGAACGTATAACCGAACTTGAAAGCCGAGTAGCCTTCCAAGAAGATGCGCTAGACAAACTAAACGACGTAATAGCTCAGCAAGATAAAACTATTTCTGAACTCAAAAAATTAATCACAGCGTTTAATCAACAGCTCAAAACAGTGGGACAAGAAAATCAAGGTATATCCTTTAATGACGCCCCACCACCACACTATTAATAAGAGATAAGGCCTGAAAATATGCGAGGATTAAACCGCATTAGCCGGTTCTTATTGCGGCTGATCATAAACTCGAGAGTTGAAGGTAGGCAGCATTTAAAGCCCACACCTAATACATTGTTTGTTATCGAGACAGCTCGCTACTCGCATAGGCTATTGCTGATTGAACAGCTACGTCGTCAGGGCAATACTCTGCCTGAACAAAAGATTTTATGCGCTGCACATGATCATCAGGATGATTTACGTAACCGCATTGAAGCTCAAATTGATAAATTAAGCTTCCTTAACCCAGAACAAGACATCAAAATTGTTCCTATCTCTGTCTATCACGGACGAATGCCACAACGAGAAACCTCCTACCTAAACTTACTGTATGCCGAAAGCTGGAGCAAAGCCGGGATTGTTGGGCGCTTTATGCAACTGTTAGTGAACGGGCGGCAAACTCTCATGCAGGTTGATCCTGCTCTATCCTTAAGGCAACTCAAAAAAGAATCACCTCATCAACCCGCGGGGGTTGTTGCTCATAAAGCCATGCGCGTTTTTCATCATCATTTTTATCGTCGCCGACTCGCTATTATCGGCCCTAACCTATCCCACCGTAACACTTTATTTACGCTCATTTTACGAGAACCTGCGGTCAAAGAAGCTATTTACCAGACGGCATTAAAACAAAACCAAACAGTCGAGCAGGTTAATAACGACGCTAAGGTTCTACTCAAAGGTATGGCTGCAAATTTCAGCCCAACAACCACGCGTATTCTGGCGTCTTTACTGAATATTTTTTGGAAAAAAATCTATAAAAAAATCCATATAAATGGTATGGAACGAATACAACTTTGTGCACCTGAAAATCAGCTTGTGTACCTTCCTTGCCATCGCAGCCATATGGATTATGTCATGCTATCGTCACACTTATATAGGCATGGATTAATGGTTCCTCACATAGCGGCAGGTGATAACTTAAACGCCCCTGTTTTAGGCAGCATCCTCAAACGCGGCGGTGCTATTTTCATGCGTCGCAGTTTTCGCGACGACCCATTATACGCCCAGCTATTTCAAAGCTACTTATCTGTCATGTCTAATAAAGGCCACTCTCTAGAATACTTTATTGAGGGGGGACGCAGCCGTACAGGACGCTTGTTACCGGCTAAAACAGGCTTACTAGCCATGACGCTGGAGAATCACTTAAACCATCCAGAAAAGCCTGTCGCTTTGATACCGGTTTGGATTAGTTATGACAAACTTGTTGAAAGCAAAAGCTATCAACAAGAACTATCTGGTGGAGAAAAACGCAAAGAGTCCTTTTTAGGACTCATTAAGTCATTAAAGGAATTTCGTCACCAGTTCGGCGATGCGGCTCTGAGTTTTGGTGAGCCTATTCTATTACAACAGGCAATCAAGGAAATGCCTGAAAGTACAGAGCAAACGCCAGCTAATGCAAAGCTTGAGTTAACTCAGCGTATCAGCCAACAGGTGCTGCAATGTATTAATCAATCAGCCTATGCAAACCAAACAGCAATACTAGCGACACTCATGCTCGCCAACCCAAAGAAACAGCGCGGTATTTATGAATTAACTGAACAAGCCGAAGAACTAATCGCTTTACTTAACGTATTGCCTAACCCTCCGATTGCTACTGCAAACGGTCCTGTCAAAAAGTGGATAAAGCAAGCCTGCAAACGTCGACAACTAAGCCGCGCTGAAGACCATGTATTCCTGAGCAGTACTCAAGCTCAGGAGATGACGTTTTATCGCAACCAACTTCACCATATGACACTGCTTCCAGGGGTCTTTTTACTGTTAGCTAAGCGTTACCCTAAACCACTACCACAAACCCTGCCGCGGCTTCTAAGCACGCTTTACCCCTACTTAAAAGCAGAGTTATTCCTACCGTGGGATGCAATAGAACTAAAAACAGCATTAAAGCAGTTGCGCCTACGTATGGAAAAGCGCGGTTTGATTAAGCACGAAGGCAACATAATCCGTGCTATAGAAACACCGCTGTCTATTGCTCTCATGCAAACAGCAGAGCCCATACTGGTACGCTATTATATTGTCTTTCGCTTATTGTCTGACGGTACAGTTATGCCAATTACAGATTTAGTAAGTGAAAGCCAGCGTATTGCAGCTCACTTGCATCAAAAATTTGCTTTTAACTCGCCAGAATATGCTGACGCGCGCGTGCTCAATGTTTTTATAAAAACACTGATTCAGCAAAACGTTTTTGCAGAAAAAGATGACCAAGTTCATTGCCAGATAGAGAGTAAAGCCTTACTAAAACGGGCCTCTCAAATATTGAATCCACACTATGTGAGTGCAATAGAGCATAACCTACACCCGCGCTAAAAAGCGCGGAACAGTAATCCGCTTTTAGTTAAGTTTGTTATGCTAACTTAGCCAGTGCATAAATATCGTAGCGGCTGGACTTTCCTTCTAACTGATAGCTAGGTGCGCGCCCCTCAATCAGTGGCGCTTTGCGTGCACGTTTAACAACGACACGCGCTGAAGCCACATCTAGCGCAGCCTCTAGCAAAGCAGAAGAGTCTTCATCATCACCGACAACCTCTCTAAAAATACGCATCTCTTTTTTCACTAATGCGGACTTTTCTGCATGTGGAAACATAGGATCAACATAAACGACCTGAGGAGGCTCAATCGAGTGCAACAACTCAATAGAATTACCCTGTAGCAATGTCATTTTTGAGCAGACATCATAGACTTCATCATCCGCCATCGCGCGCGACAACCCATCTTCTAACAAGGTATGGATAATCGGAGAACGTTCTATCATAGAAACTTGGCAACCCAACGTTGCTAGTACAAAGCTATCACGCCCCAGCCCTGCCGTCGCATCTAACACCGTCGGGCGAATACTCCCTTTAGCTCCCACAGCTTTGGCTATCATTTGCCCTGCACCACCGCCAAACTTTCTACGGTGTGCTACTGCGCCACTAAGAAAGTCTACCCAAACAGGGCCCGGGGCTTTCTTTCCTGTCGTTTGCAATTTCACACCATCATAAGTGACATAAAGCAGCAAAGGATAAGCGCAACGAGAAATATCAGAGATCACCAACGCCGGTGCTAAACCAAGCTTATTAGCCAATAATGCAGCCTGATCGAATAAAGGTTTATCACTGGCAGCGACTTGAATACCATCCGCTAAATCAAGCATTTACAGGCACATAAAAATAAACACCAAGCAAGAAAATACCTAAGCACAAGCGGTAGATAACAAAAGGCAACATGCCGGTCCGATCAAGCAGTTTTAAGAAGTAATGAATACACGCCAGGGCACTCAGTGCTGACACGATTACTCCCCCTATTACCATCTCCCACTGTGTCGCTGTTGCGGTTTGGAATAACTCCAAACTTTTATAACTACCGGCGGCCAATATCACAGGAATCGACATCAAAAATGAGAAACGTGCCGCGGCTTGTCGTGTAAAACCTAACATGAGTGCTGCTGTAATAGTGATACCAGAACGTGAAGTCCCCGGAATTAACGCCACTGCTTGCGCTAAACCAATAGTAATCGCATCACGTAGCGTTATTTCTTCTAGGGGTTTAACCTCTTTCCTGCTGATATCAGCCCACCACAACAGAGCACCAAAAATTAGTGTAGTAGCGGCAATAACTAATATAGAGCGGCCATATTGGTCGACAATATCATTTAGCATGAAGCCAAAAACCAAAGCCGGGATCGTTGCAAAAACAACAAACCAAGCGATACGTCCATCAACCGATTTAGAACCTTTAAAGGAGGCAAAAAAGGCGACCAGCATATTGGCAATATCTTGACGAAAGTAGGTCATAACTGCCGCTAGTGTTCCCATATGTACACCAACATCAAAAGCTAACCCCTGATCTTCCCAACCCAATAACTGAGAAGGCAGGATGAGGTGGGCAGAGCTTGATACCGGTAAAAATTCTGTTAAGCCTTGTATTAACGCAAGTACAACCGTTTGAACCCAATCCATTTATTGCTGATCCTTTTTTTTCCATGCGACGTTATCGCGTAAATACACAGGCAAAGCCAGTTCTGGCGATACCGATTTTCCTTCCTGATAATCCTGAATAGCCAAGCGCGCAATATTTGCCGCTGTGGGGTAAGTAATATTCTCAGCAGCATCCTGAACGTCTACGCCTTGTGGCTCTACTTCTAGCGTAGTGACCCATTGTTTCACTTGATCAGACATGCCTTGCAAATAACGCCATCCCGAACCCACTCCAGCCCACTCACTGGCATCAGGCAAACAAACATTAACAGGCGCATCAACACGCTCCTCACCGATCAAAACAGGGAGCCCATTTTCAAAACGATATGCAGCCCAATAAACTTCATCCATGCGCGCATCCAAAGCAGCAACTACTTGCTGATCACCCGTTTCAAGATGATGCGCTAGTGCAACAGCAGCCAATGTAGAGATAGGTAACAAGTTCAGCTCTGCTGAAAACGCCAAACCTTGAGCAACACCGGTAGCAATACGAATACCGGCGAAAGACCCGGGCCCTCGTCCAAAAGCAATGGCATCTAGATCTTTTACTTTAAGGCCGGCATCATCCAGCATCGCTTGGATCATCGGTAATAGCTGCTTAGTATGCTGTCTGGGGATAACTCTGAAATCCTCACGAATATCACCCGCCACATGTAAAGCCACTGAACAGGCGTCAGTAGAGGTATCCAAGGCAAGAATTTTAGGCATTAACCCGCTCCAGTTATACAAAAGGGGCCTATTCTAATCGTGCGACGACGGATTTTCATCACTTTGCAGCAAAGCATCGCCCCAACGCGGCATAAAAGATTGCTCAACCCCTATTTGGGAGAGGATTCGAGCCACCACAAAATCGATCATATCGTTGATTGTTTCAGGTTTATGGTAAAAACCAGGACTCGCCGGCAAAATTACCGCACCCATACGAGTCAACTTCAGCATGTTTTCTAAATGAATTTCAGAGTACGGTGCCTCACGGGGTACTAACAACAATTGACGACGTTCTTTTAAAGCGACGTCAGCCGCACGCTCAATTAAATTATTACTCGCACCTGTCGCTATAGCTGACAAGGTCCCAGTGCTACAAGGGCAAACTATCATTGTCGCTGGTGCACCTGAACCGGAGGCAACCGGTGCCATCCACTGCTCACGCGAAAACACTTTAATTTGACCCGCTTTAGCGTTAAGCAGCTGAGTGAAATATTCTTGTTGTGCGTTGGTGGCACCAGGAATTGTCAATTCGGTTTCTGTTGCTGCCACCACTTGTGCTGCACGCGATATCATCAATAATACTTGTACATCAGCAGCGACCAAGCACTCCATTAAACGCACCGCATATTGCACACCCGATGCACCGGTAATCGCTAATGTAATTCTTTGTGTAAATTCAGCCATGATTATTACCCTCTGAAAAGCGTTCTTCTAAGGCACTAATCAAACGCTGATGAACACCTTCAAAGCCACCATTGCTCATCACCACTACATGCGTGCCTTGGGTAACAGAAGCTTTTACAGAGGTGATAATATTCTCAATACTGGTTGCTACACGCATTTTGTCTTCATGACCATTAACTATATCATCCAGCGACCAGTCCAAGCCGCTAGGCTGATACCAAATGACTTCATCTGCTGTTTCTGCTGAATCAGCTAATGCAGCGCGATGTGCACCTAACCTCATAGTGTTTGAGCGTGGCTCAATAATTGCCACAATGGTATCGCTTCCGACTTGCGCCCGCAGTCCCTGTAGCGTTGTTGCTATCGCTGTTGGGTGATGAGCAAAGTCGTCATAAACAGTCACACCTGCTATTTCAGCTAGTTTTTCCATACGGCGTTTAACACCGCCAAAAGCAGATAATGCTTCAATAGCATGATGCGGTTGCACACCTACGTGGCGAGCCGCAATTAACGCCATCAAACCATTTTCAACATTATGTTGCCCTGTCATCCCCCAACAGATTTGACCAAGATTCTTACCTTCGTGCAAAATATCAAAGGTGCTGCCATCTTCGCTAACCAGTTGAGCAGACCATTCACCACCATCACCCACCGATGCACCGACAACGGGTGTCCAGCAGCCCATATCGATTACTTCTCTAATAGCTTCATTTTGTTGCGGAATAATCACTTGCCCATTAGCAGGAACAGTACGCACTACATGATGAAATTGTCGCTGGATAGCGGCTAGATCAGGAAAGATATCAGCGTGGTCAAATTCAAGATTATTCAGCACCAACGTGCGGGGGCGATAATGGACAAACTTTGAGCGCTTATCAAAAAAAGCAGTATCATATTCATCTGCTTCAATAACAAAGAAAGGAGAGCCACCCAAGCGTGCCGACACCTCAAAGTTATTCGGTACACCACCGATCAAATAACCCGGCTCCATACCAGCGTATTCTAAAATCCAAGCCAGCATCGAAGACGTAGTCGTCTTACCATGCGTACCCGCGATAGCCAGTACCCAGCGTTCTTGGAGCACATGCTCACATAGCCACTGCGGCCCAGAAATATAACGTAAGCCTTTATCCAAGACATATTCTACAGCGGGATTACCGCGGGACATTGCATTACCGATAATCACTAAATCAGGTTCAGGGTTTAGGTGCTCCGATGAATACCCCTCCATTAGCTCGATACCTTGAGCTTCTAACTGAGTGCTCATGGGGGGGTAAACATTGGCATCAGAACCCGTTACTCGATAACCCAACTCGCGTGCCAATATAGCCAACGAACCCATAAAGGTTCCGCAGATACCCAGAACATGAATATGCAAAGTGTCACTCCTAAGAAACAGCCAATAAAACAATTCAGATAATAATACCGGCAATTATGAAAAAAGGGCGCGATTTATAAGCATTTTTTGAACTTCATCACATGATTTTCCCGTCTTAATCACGTAAAATTACTACAAAATTTGTTTCGCCCTTTTTTTCACACACTCAAAGGTATTATCCCCCATGCAACTGCTGAGCCAGTTTCTGAGACGCAACGACACTGACGAACAATTAATGGACCTGATTGCTACACTCATGGTCGCCTGCAAAGAGATCGCGTTACAACTGCGGGAAGGTGCATTAGCGGGAGTGCTCGGAACGACCGATATCACTAACGTTCAGGGCGAAACCCAGAAAAAATTGGACGTGATTTCCAATGAGATAATGAAAACCGTCTTGCTTAATCATTCACTGGTAGCAGGCGTCGCTTCTGAAGAAGAAAGCGAGTCAGTACCCGGCAACCCAGACGGTCGTTTCTTGGTCGTTTTTGATCCCCTTGATGGCTCTTCAAATATCGACATCAATGTCTCTGTTGGTACTATTTTTTCTATTCTTGAAGCACCAAAAGACCAAGACTACAGCACTGAACATCCGTACCTTCAAAGCGGCCGTAAACAGATCGCTGCAGGTTATGTTTTGTATGGCCCTTCCGCAGTATTAGTATTAACAACGGGTAAAGGCGTTAACATGTTTACCATGTCGCATACCGGTGATTTTTTACTAACACGCGAAAACGTTATGATTCCTGAAGAAACGCGTGAGTTTGCTATCAATATGTCAAACCACCGCTTCTGGGAACCAGCCATGCGCAACTACGTGGATGACCTACTACTCGGTGCTGATGGCCCGCGTGAGAAAAACTACAACATGCGCTGGGTTGCTGCCATGGTAGCTGAAGTTCACCGCGTGCTTACTCGCGGCGGTATCTTCACTTACCCTTGGGACGCTCGCTCACCGAAGAAACCGGGTAAATTGCGCCTGATGTATGAAGGCAACCCAATGAGCATGCTGATTGAACAAGCTGGCGGATTAGCGACTAACTGCTACTCCGACATCATGGATGTAGAACCCGATGACATTCATGAACGTGTTTCTGTTTCATTAGGTTCGCGCAAAGAAGTTGAAGCGCTAATGGAATATCACGCACGAGTCGAAAGCACAAAAGAGGCATAAATCGTCTGATAGTCGTATACAAACTAACGTGTACGACTCTTATAATGTCTGAATCCAAATTTTTTTATTCTTCAGAACAGGAAGGAAACGCATGAGCTTTGCAAAAGTGCCTGCTGGTAAAGATCTACCGAACGACATCTACGTGATCATCGAGATCCCGGCGGAAAGCTCCCCGGTAAAGTACGAGATCGAGAAAGAAGAAGACGCGATCTTCGTTGACCGTTTCATGGCAGCACCTATGTTTTACCCTGCTAACTACGGTTACATCAACAACACACTTGCTGATGATGGCGATGCTGTTGACGTACTCGTACTGACACCTTACCCAGTTATTCCGGGTTCTGTGATCCGTTGTCGTCCAATTGGTATCCTAAACATGACTGATGAAGCCGGTCAGGATGCTAAATTGCTAGCAGTACCACACGACAAGCTAACTAAAATGTACAAAGATGTTAACGACATTAGCGACCTGCCTGAAATGACACTGGCTCGTATCAAGCATTTCTTCGAGAACTATAAAGGTCTGGAAGAAGGTAAGTGGGTTAAGCTAGATGGTTGGGAAGGTGCTGACGCAGCACGCGCAGCTATCGTTGATGGCGTAAAAATGTACGAAGCAGCTAAATAAAAAGTAGTTACTTTTTAAATAGCGCCACTGAAAAGCCTCCTTATTAATAATGGAGGCTTTTTTGTTTTCAGTGTTATAGAAAAGAAATAAGAGAAAGCATATGTCTAAGAAGGTTTATTGTACTGCCCAGTTTTTGCCAAAAGCAGGCAAAGAAGCAGAGGTTTTTGCAACACTACAAGCGCTGGAACCCAACGCACAGCGCGAAGACGGCTGTATCCAATATACGGTCACCCGCCATATTGCCAGCCCATTTGCTGAAGGTGAAAGCTACCCTATCGCTTTTCACGAAATCTGGAGCGATACAGCAGCCTTTGAAGCGCATTGTCAGCGTAAAGAAATTGTAGCGTTTTTCGAAACCAACTGTGTCGCCGAAAATGGCCCTGTTGAAAAATGGAACGTCTGTGTTTACAGCGACGAGCCTGTCGATTTCGATGCTCCCGTACTATAAGCATTGGCTAGAACAACGGATCACTCAAACAAACGCCTGAGTGCTCCGTTACTCGTCTGATTTAAATTCTGGCGTGACTCTGCGCACATACCACCAAACACGACAACCGTTAACGCATATACCAAGCCATTGGTAGCCATCTCTTCTGTTGTATCTGACGTAAGGTAATGAGCGGGACGTACATGCACTTCATCGGCAATCTGTCGACGTTGCGGATGGGACTTCACCAAAAATATCCTAAAACGTAATACTTATCAGCTAAAGAACACTTTTAACGCGTTCCAAAAAATAAGAGAAAAACCTACGCTCATTATTCATTTTCTAGTGTAAACATCTCAATAAACTTAGCAACGTCTTGCAAAAAAGTGATCCTACAAGAACTGGTCACTTAATAACTTAGCAGACATCACCAGTGTTACGACAACAATCAAGGGGCGCACTAAGCTTACGCCTTTACTAACAACTAAGCGCGCGCCTAACTGACCACCCACCAGCTGCCCTGCTGCCATAATAAACCCAGCTAACCAGATAATATTGCCACCCATGGCAAAGAAAATCAGCGAAGCGATATTTGATGTGAAATTCAATATTTTTGTATGTGCTGTAGCACGCGCCATGCTAAATCCCAGCAAAGAGACAAAAGCCACTGCAAAAAAAGTACCCGTACCTGGGCCAAAAAAACCATCGTAAAAACCTATCGCAAAGGTAAATGCAAAAGCAAAAATCGCATTTCCAACTTTTCTATCCCGGTCTTCATCTCCAATACGTTTAGAAAACATAAAATACAAAGCTATCAACACTAACAAAATAGGCATCACCGCTGACAACACACTGGCATCCAGTTGCTGTACGAGTAGCGTCCCCACCACCGCCCCAACAAAGGTACAGGCGATCATTAATTTCATTTGTGAAAGATCAACTAATTTTCTTCGTACAAAGTAAACCGATGCTGCAAAAGTACCAAAGCTCCCTTGTAGCTTATTCGTCGCCAATGCTTCTACTGGGCTCATACCTGTCGCCAATAACACGGGTAGTGTAATAAGACCGCCTCCTCCGGCAATCGCATCAATCATCCCTGCGCCAAAGCCCGTTAAGACCAATATAATAATGAGCGTAATATCTAGTTCCATCGTCATTCCCTTATGCGTGAACCCGCACTCTACCAGCCAAGCACCTGTCATTAATAGAGAGCCCATGTAAACAATCTGTAACCATTCGGAGCAGGTTAACTTCGTGCACACGGTTATAAAGTATATTTTAATTTTTGCAGATTACATGCGTGTTTTGTCTCTAATGGATCGCCTGTTGTAGACGACTTACTCTGGTATTTGGTAAGTAAATTATGCACTATCAAGTAAATAAGAAGATGCGCTAGTAAGCTACTGCGCAAGCCAATATCATCAAAACACGTATGCTTGCTGTCAATGAGGAAAATAACAGATGCAGTCAAAAAATTCTTATTTATCAATATTCTTCTAAGCGATTCACTCTAATCAGTCAGCGCGTAAGCGCGCATGCGCAGTATTAAAAATGTTATAAGCCTTATAACTTATCTTTGAGTCCACAAGAAATATTTGAGTAAAAGTATGAATGAAAATAAATTTGTAGGTGCCTGGTCATTGTTTTCTTCGGTTCAATCTCGAAACGGTCTTTTATCTAAAACATTTGGAGATCCGCCGTCAGGCCAAATTCAATATACGAATGAGGGGCGCATGTCCGCATTTTTAATGGATCCACGCTGGGAAAAAGTGGGCGTAAACGCATCAAAACAAGCTGATTTGTTCTTTTCTTATGGTGGCCGATGGGAGTTAAAGGGAGATGAGATACATCATTTTATCGAGTTTTGTTCTGCACCGTCAAAGATAGGGGCGACTTTAGTTCGGAGTTTTCGATTCATCAATGAAGATGAGATTGAGCTTTCTACAGCACCTGAAACATCCCCGTCTGGGAATGTTTATGAAACAAAACTCATCTGGAAAAGGTTCTCATAAATATTGTCTCTGGACACTTATAACAAGGCGTTCAAACCGCCTGCTAATAGTTACTTGGGGCAGAAAACGGACCTTATCTACTAAACGGTTTTTGCTCAACGGCCCCCACCTAATCAGACAAGTAATATTCCACTGTTGAAACCACACGCACCCGTTTTATATGTGGGTTATTCTTATCCCTAGCACTAATACTGAACTGTCCTTGGGAAGCACGTTTAATTTTTCCTAAGGCGCTTTGTGAGTCGCTGGCAAACTTTTGAGCGACTTCTCGCGCTTCTCGTGTCGCTTCTTCAACCATCTCAGGCTTTATTTCATTCAAGCGTGTAAAAATGTACTCAGTTTGTGATTCGTAGTCATTCGTATTGAAGACAATACCTTGCTTGCCTAGCTGCGATAATGAGCTCATAACGGCACGTGCCGCTCCGATATTTTGAGAATAAACAGTGACGGTTTGAAAAGCGGTATACCGAAATGGAGCCCTGTCGTTATTACCGTATTGCTGTGCGGATTTATCCGTAATATCAGGTGTTGCTACCGTTATTTCATTGGGGGCAATATTATTTTGTTCTAAAAATGTACGGATGCTCTGTGTTTTAGCATCAATATCTTTGTACAAACTGCCAAGATCATTATCAGCAACATTAAATTGTATAGGCCAAATAACAATATCGGCAGGATACTCTCTCTCAGAAAGCCCTTTAACCGTTACGCTACGGTCGTACAACTTATATTGAATAGCAGCGTTGCCAAGCGTATAGCCAAGAACAGTTAACCCTAAAAAGATAAAAATGCCTAACAACGCCGCACCACTTTTACTATTTACTGACATACATTATCCCCAATAACACTCATCACCCTAAGGGCGACTTCTATAGATGAATTAACTTTATTCGACGGCTGGGTTTTCATTCAGCAGCCTAATACTTCGGCTATTCGCAAACGTAAACGAGGAACTAGCATCTCTTCAAACCATCGATTTTTACTCAGCCAAATATTATTTCTTGGACTTGGATGAGGGAGAGGCACCACCGCTGGCCAGTATGATTGCCATGCTTGGACAGTAGCGGTTAACGAGGCAGGTTTCTTTTCAAGGTGGTATTTTTGAGCATATTGCCCCACCAAAAGAGTGACCTCAATATCTGGTAGATGCGCCAGTAGCTTTTCTCTCCATGCAGGTGCACATTCAGCACGAGGGGCAAGATCACCCGACTTACCCGTACCAGGAAAGCAAAAGCCCATGGGCAAAATGGCTACCTTCTCAGAATCATAAAAAACATCTTTAGTGATCCCTAACCACTCTCGTAGCCGATCGCCACTAGCATCATCAAAAGGGACACCCGACTCATGCACTTTTCTGCCGGGCGCTTGGCCAACAATTAATACCTTCGCTTGAGGGCTTATCTGTAAGACGGGGCGAACGCCGTGCGCTAAATGTTCCGCACAAAGCCTACATGAGCGTACTTGCGTTAATAAAGACTCAAATGATGTCATGCGCCGCTCCCTCTATAAACAGCTCTAAGTCATGCGTCTAATCTAGATCACTCTTCAGGAATAAGCAGGCCGCGCTGCACAGCTGGACGTTCCAAGAAAGCAGCTAAGGCTCGGTTAACATGTGGAAAATCATTAATCCCTACGAGGTCACCGGTATCGTAAAAGCTAACTAAGTTACGTACCCAAGGGAAAGTAGCTATATCCACAACCGAATATTCATCCCCCAGTATCCAAGCATTATCCACTAGCCTTTGGTTAAGCACGCCAAGTAAACGTCGTGACTCACTTATATAACGGTCACGCGGGCGTTTATCTTCAAAATCTTTACCTGCAAACTTGTTAAAAAAACCTACCTGCCCAAACATCGGGCCAATGCCACCGACCTGAAACATTAGCCACTGCATCGCCTCTGCCCGCTCATGAGGGTTGTCAGGCATTAATTGCCCTGACTTATCAGCGAGGTAAATCAAGATAGCGACCGATTCAAACAGCGCCAGAGGCTTATCAGATGGGCCATTAGGATCAATGATTGCCGGGATCTTATTATTAGGATTGAGTGATAAAAATTCAGGTGAGTTTTGATCATTACTAGAGAAGTTCACACGATGCGCTTCATACGGCTCGCCGATCTCTTCAAGCATAATGGATACTTTTACCCCATTGGGCGTGGGTAGCGAGTAAAGCTGTAAACGTTCAGGATAACGCGCTGGCCATTTAGCCGTAATGGCAAAGCGGTTGAGATCTGCTACAAGTAAATCGGACATTACTTAACCCTTGTTCGTTGATCAAGAATAGAAAAAGCATTATTTATCGAATAAAGCGGTTTTGGAGCCAGCTAACAAACCAAGCCCTTCGGGCGAGGGTATAGGGCAATACCTAGCGCGAATAACTTCAGCTACCTCACGAGTTGCGGGCGTAAAATATACTTTAACGTCGCAATGCAGCCGCCCTTCTGCTTCATGGCGAACATAAATAGCCATATCATCAGGAGAACCAGCTTTTTTATAAGCGGCTAAAAATAGCACCTGAATATGCTCTAGCGCCTCAGTAGCTAACATGGCATCACCTAGGTTTTTTACTCGCCAAGCAGGCATTTATTGATTCATACCTTGAGCTTTAACGCGAATATGCCCACCTTTAGCTTTACCTAAGTCAACTTTCAAGCGTTTCTCAGTCCAACCATGAACCTTATCATGCGCTTCTATATACACAGTGGTAACGCCCTTTGGAACAAGTACGCTATTTATTCCACGTGTAAACGGCTGCTCATCAACATGGGGATGAAATAGCACGCGATCACCCAGAACATTGCCACTTACATCGACCACACGCCAGTTATCTGCATAATGGTCCCAACCAGAGTCACCATGTTTTAGCGTGACATTAACCGCCCAATGGTTGCTACCCGCACTGCGAAAATCCGCCATAAGAATGCTAACGTCACCGGCAGCAGCAAAATTCATAACAGTGAATAGAACGCAACCAATCAGGCTAGCCAACCATTTCGTGTAATTTATCCTTAACATACAACGCCTCAGACTGTTTTTGAGTATCTAGCTTACTCATGTTTTACCTAGACTAACTCTGCAATAAAGTTAGGATCAAAGTGGAGGTTCTCGTTGATTCCTGCTTCTGCATAACCACGAGGATTACAAACAACGCGTGTCCCTTTAATTGAGTAGTCAAAACTATCATGAGTATGTCCGTGTACCCATAATGTTACACGCTCGCCACCGAGCAACCATTCCGCCTCAGAAACAAAACAAGCATTCAACGGTGAATCAGCAAAGCGCGGATGAATACTCCTAGGCGAAGGTGAGTGATGTGTAATTACGACCGTAGATCCCAAAAATGGTTCTGCTAACTGACTTTCAAGCCAGCGGGAGTGATCGCTAAATTGAGATACAGAGTCTTGCGGTGTAAATAACTCCCCGCTCTTATCATCACCCGTTATTCGGCTAAAATCCCTGATAATCTGCATAGCCGAATCAATAGCAAGGTCACGCTGTTTTCCTGTCTCACCGAACAACAAAAAATCGGTCCATAACGTTGTTCCAAGAAAACGCACCCCCTCAATTTCTAAAGCATCGTCGCATAAAACATGGACATTGCTATGCCGAGATAGCTGTTTAAGCTCATGAATTGTAGCCGCAATACTACTGCCATAAAACTCATGATTACCTGGCACGTAGATAACAGGTTTGGGAATTTGCTTAGCCCACTGTATAGCCTCTTTAGGACGAGCAATATCTCCGGCAAGCACCACTACATCAGCCGCCGTCATAGGGACGTCAAATGGACTGGCACTTAAATGTAGGTCCGAAAGAATATGCAGTTTCATAGCTATGACTCTCTAAGCATAATTACACTACCACTCACAGTCTGCTCATTTGTTGCCCCAAAAATAGACCACCCCGTAGCTTGAATGTCTGCTAGCGGAAAATCTCCTCAATAACATCAACTACAATCTTCGTGCCTATTGTCACTAAAAGAACATCACCGGCAATACGAATATATTCGTGGTTAATCGGTGGCACAGGTAAGCGAATGAGCAGTTCATTAGGCAAACCGTAGTACCGAGCATCATGATTAATTTGCCGTCCCTTTTGCCATTTTTTCGCCTGCCCTGGTGGTAAACAACCGTTATTTTTTTTCGCGAGCCCAGGAGGACAATGTCCTTGTCGGGACTGCTGTCCATAATAATCCCTAACCGTGCGATGCTCTATATCCCCAAAACCTAAAGTTAGAGAGAATCTTTGGCTGTCACTTTCTTTCCCACGTCTAGCATGATCTTTATCGGCATAATCGCTACGAGACTGTTTATGTGTTTTCTCTTTATGCTCTTTATGCTCTTTATGCTTCCCACCACCGGCCCATTCAGGCTTACCAGCAAAAGCGCCACTTGCCATCAATACCAATGAAAAACCAACCATAATCCAACGTGATATTCTAGAAAATACGATCATAATCTAACCTCATTGCTACAACTTAGGAGCGCTATTCTTGAGTCACTAACGCTAAAATCGTCGAACGGTTAAAACCTTTTAACACTTCACCATTGATGAGAATGATAGGCACACCACCACCGCCTAACCGCTGGTACTGAGCATTCCCCTCCTCTGATTTTTCAATGTCATACTCAAAGTAAGAGATCCCTTTTTCATCAAATAGTTCGCGTGTTTTTTTGCAGAACGGGCACCATTGTGTCGAATACAACACAGCGGTTTCTTCATGCGCAGATGAAAAATCAGGAGGAGGGCTAAAAACATTTCGAATATCACGCCACTCATTTACAACAATAATGGCTAAAACAACAATTAAAAACTTCTTCATATTTCACATTTCATTTTGAAAAACTCTGTATTTCATGAGCTGTTAAAAAACGCCATGTGCCGAGATCAATATCTAGGCTTACATCACCAATTTTTTCTCGATGAAGCCCTACAACCCGATTACCAACAGCTGCAAACATACGCTTAACTTGATGAAACTTACCTTCTGTAATGGTTAATAGCACCTCTCTAGGATTCACAATATCGAGTATCGCAGGCAAGGTTAACGACACCTCGCCTTGCAACTGCACTCCGTGAAAAAAGCGGCTGGTCACGTCATCAGTAACATCATCACGCAACTGAACCCGGTATACTTTCGCACACTGTTTTTTTGGCGTAATAATATTGTAGGACCAACGCCCATCATCTGTTACCAATACTAACCCGGTGGTATCAGCATCTAAACGCCCGACAAAATGAAGATCGCTAGACTTTTCGACATCCAAATAATTCAATAGGGAGGGGTAAGTTTCATCTACATTAGAGCAAATTGTGTCTAATGGTTTGTGCATCATAATATAGCGTGAAGCGCGTGCCGTTAAGGTCTTTCCATGTAAGGTAATTCTATTATTTTCATGGACTTGAGTTACCTCATTTCTAATAACTTCGCCATTCACTGCAACAGCACCAGAACGTAGTAAGCTTGTGATTTCAGGCTTAGATAAATCAGTGCTTTTAATAATAAATTTATCGAGGCGCATAGATTTCCTTTCCATCGCGGGCTTTGACCACTCTAATTTTCGGATTAGAGGTTAAGATTTTCTGTGCCGTTTGAATCGGGATATTAGCCTCTCTTGCTACACCGGATACTGTACGATATTTGTATTTGGGGTTGGCTAGCGCCACATTAATAACCTTATCTATATCTTGATTAGTCGGCTCAGGTTCTTCACTACTAGAGAGCTCTACTGGCAAATCATCCGCTGTTATCTTCGCCAATCTTTCCTCAAGTAGGTCAATACGCTCTTTTATGGGATCCATATCCTGATCAACATTATCCGCTAGATCATTTAGCTCGATCGAACGGTCACCCCACGTTATTTTCACGTTCGAGCGATCCACCAGCGCCTTTAACTGGTCCTTCATCATAAAGATTAGAAAAACAGCGATCAGAAATAACAAAAATGGCCAATCAATAAGCTTTAACACCAACTGATCCCAAGGAAAGGAGGATTGAGCTTGTGCAACGTTTTCCATGATTACCTCCACTTTCTGGCCTACCCAGAAAAAGCAGTCAATCTGCATAGTGCTTAATGTATTTATATCTTTAACTGTAACCCAGACAATGCTTGATGTCAGGAAGACTTCCAACACAACTGTTAGTGGATATTGAGACGAGCGCAAAAATCCTTTATACATAGGCGCAGCCAATTCACTATAAGAAAACACATATGTCAGAATCTAATACACCATACGATGAAGTATTTTTAGCTTTTCAAGTTATCCCGCGGTTAAAAGAGGGAAATAACTTTGAGGTAGTCGACAAAGCAATAGCCGTAGTCAAAGCCGCAGGCGTGTCTTTTCAAGTAGGAGCAATGGAAACAACAATGAAGGGCGAATTGAATCAACTATTGGATATTGTAAAAGCGGCACAGCAAGCCTGTTATGATGCGGGAGCTTTAGAGGTTATTACCAACATAAAAATTCACAGTAAAACGCCTGCAGCTACAGACACTTTTTGTACCTATGATCGAGGTGTTACAGCAGCAAATCACATGTTTGTGGATAAATAAGCCTAGTTTTCTGAGGTGCGAAGGCAGCCCACAAGCAGCCAATACACACCTGCTTGTTTTCACTGTATTAGAATAGCTATTTACGAGAAATAGCTTTCCATCCAATCGTATAATTTATCGGCTGACAGTTCAGCCAATGGAGTTTGTTCAAATTGCTCAGCAGGGTCTTGCGCTTTGAAAGTAAATTGATAACTAACGATATTAGGCTGCTGGTCATGCAATATAATAATTATGCGTTTGCCGCTTCGCAAACAATCAATAGTCATTACATCAGCGGCAATACCGCTGTCGCGCATTTTCTGACTTACACCAACAACAGGATCAATTTCTTTAAAGTCTTGCTTAATGCGTGAATGAGCGTCAGTGACATTATCACATAACTGTTTTAAGTACTTATCAATCAAGAATACTTCCTATAATCAAGAGCCGTTCGTATTTAATCATTAGTTTAGAAATCTAGGCCAGAAATCATATTTTTAGCAACAATAATGGTAGATAAAGTCATGACTACCATGACGGTACTAATGATCCCTGTTCGATTTGATTTTAACCAACCCAGAACCCCTATCGATAACACAAACAAAAGAAAAGCAGAGGTTGCTGCGCCAGTACTAAAGTTTCTTATTTTTTCAATTTGAAGAAGAGCATCATCAGAAAAATGCTCCACACCAACTAGCCGTAAACTAATAGAGACATCAACATACAAAGCAATTAAAAACAGCAAAGTAGTAACGATAAACAACAGATAGTTAACCGTCGCAACCAAGCGTTGATCTTTGCCACGGATAATTTGTACAGCGATAGACAAAGAAAAGCCGGCCATTAAACTACTAATATAAGCAACTTGCCCGGACCTAAGTTCAAGAATTTCATTTATCATAATGAGCTATCTTTAAAAAGTTCAGTGACATGGTATAACGTTTGGGCTCACATAAGACCTAATTGACTAATAAAAAAAGAGCCCTCACACGAGCGCTCTTATACAGTTCATAACAAGAAAACTAATGTAAAAACGTACTTTTATACCTTAAATGTTGAAACCAAACTTTGCAAAGCCTCTGCTTGTTTCGACATCTCTTCACCAGCTTGGACCGTTTCGCTAGCGCCAACAGACGTTTGCTGAGCAACACTACTGATTTGATGCACATTTTGACTAATATCTCTTGTAACACTCGCTTGCTCTTCCGATGCCACTGCAATTTGACTCACCATATCTTGGATTCTCTGCACCGAATTCGCGATAAGATTGAGAGACTCTCCCGAGGTATGAGCCTGCTCAAGAGTGTCTTGTGCTTTTTGCTGGCTTTGCTGCATAACACTCACAGCCTCATTCGAACTATTTTGCAATGTCTCGATAATACTATTAATGCTGGCTATAGACTCTTGTGTCTTAGAAGCCAAGGAGCGAACTTCATCAGCAACCACAGCAAAGCCTCGGCCCTGATCACCGGCACGAGCAGCTTCAATTGCAGCATTTAGTGCTAATAAATTGGTTTGCTCTGCAATACCTGCAATCACTTCGGAAATAGACCCTATCGACTGGCTTTTCTCTTGTACGGAGACAATCACTTTTGATGCTTGATTAATCTCTTCAGAAAGCTGCTCTATTGTCACTATCGTTTTTTGCACATTGCCCTTTCCCTTGATAGTAATCTCGCCAGATTCTTCAGTTAAAAGTGCACAATTAGCTGCATTTTCAGCAACTTCACTCACTGTTGCTGTCATTTCTTCGACGGCAGTCGCCACTAGTTCAGTTTGTTCATATTGGGCTTGAACGTTGTTATTGGTTTGTTCTGCTATGGATGCCGTTTCTGTAGAAGTGCTCGCTAAAGCCTGAGAAAGCATATGAATATCATTTACTAAGCCCTGTAATTTGGTATTCATATTAATCATAGAGAGGTATAACCCTTGCGCTTTACCACTGTTATCAAAGTCTGTGGTTAGATCTCCATTAGCAATACAGTCCGCTAACAATGCCATATCTTGTGGCTCACCACCTAAGGGCTTAGTGACAGACCGGCTAATCGTATAAGCCAATAGACAACCCAGGACCACCGTTAATAGCAAACTAATGAGAAGCACTAGCTCGAGTGTATCAACCGCACTAACTAGTTTTGCCTTATCAGACTTGAGTAACGACTTTTGAGATTGGCTCATCTCTAAGAGTATTTCCTTAATTCTTTTAGCTTTCGGAGCGGCTTTTGTCCCGAGCCAAGCATTAGCCTTATTCCAATCTGAACTACTGCGTGAGGCAAACATTTCATCAACGTATGGGCGAAATTCAGCGCGATGTTTTTTATATTCATTCCACTGGTTCTTTTGATTAAATGCGAACAATGCACTGCTGGCCTTTAATGTTTTAAACTGCAATTCATTCTTATCCCAAAGCGCTAAAAATTTTGCTTGAAACTTTTCATCGCCAGATAACAAATAAGCTCGAATATTGGCAAGACCAAGCGCAAAAGATGCTCGGCTATCTGCAAGTGTTTTAAGAAGTTGTTTACGCTCGTAGCTGGAGGTATTTTCCACCTCTTTTTCTATCAGTGCCGTTAAAGCAGCAACGGTTTTGGAAGCTCTTGGGGCTGCTTTTGTTAGCAGTATGTCAAACGATGGGATATTGGCACTCGTATGAGCAATACCCTCTATTTCTTGTTGCGATATTCGAAATTCATCGATTAACTGCTGCATTTCATTAAGTTTGGTAATATTGTTAGGTACTGTCCACTGTTGAGAAAAAGTGTTCAACTCACTCAGTGCAGCATCTAACTTATGCCAACCTAAAGCTCGTTCGTTCCTAAATATACCCGCTTTGACAGGGTCATCACCCAGAATAAGATAACCTCTCAAACCAGACAGTGTTTGGCTAATAGCCCCTGATAAGCGTTCACCGGCCTCAACCGTGGGATACCTTACATCGAGTAATAGCTTTTGCTTATCTAACGTTTTTTCTAACTGGCTAAAAACCAATAAAGAACTTAAGAAAGAGATGGCTATTAGCAATCCAAAGCCCAAGAAAAGCTTTGCTTTTATTGTCATTTTAGAAAATAAGGACATTCGTGAAGCTCCATAAAACTTTAAACTAAAAGTTTCAGCTAGCACTTATAAACTGAACTTATACCTCACTGAGTGTGGTATAGAATTGACCAAAGTCAATTTTAAATTATGGTAAATTTCACGGACAATACACAAGTATGTAAAACGCTCTTAATTTTGCAGCTTGTGGCCTAGCGCTGCTGTAAACCTTCTCTCTTAACGCTTATTCTGAATGTGAATTTTGCAGCTGTTCTAATAACCATTGTCCCGCTTGACCCAAAGCACGGTTTTCTGTCCACACTAAGTCAATCCCTTGCAGAATATCAGCTTGTTGGTAAACCAAATCAAGTACGACTAACTCTCCTGACTGCAGTTTTTCATCGACTACTGCTTCATGTATAAATGCCCAACCGATATTGGCAACTAACAACTCTAAAATGACGAATGGGCTTTCTGACAACCATACTTGTGGGCTTATCGTGTAACGTTCATGCGTTTGGTTATCGGGATCTAAACTACGCCCGACAATTTGCCGATACTGTCTAAGATCAGCATGCGTTACCTGTTTCTTTTGTGCTAACGCAAAGCTGGGAGCCGATACAGGGATTACACGTGAATGTCCGATTCCCCGAAAACTAAAACCTTGCGGGTAATATTCTTGCTCAATCATTAAACCTATATCAGCTCGATTACTGCGTACTAATTCAGCAACATCACCACTGCCTGGATCAAGCAATTCCAATGTAATGTAGGGAAAGATGTCAGCAAAACGTTCTAACACAGTTACCACAACGGTTGAGGCCACATTTTGCTCGATAGCGATACACAATGATGTTTCATCACTGCTGCTCAATGAGGCCGCGTGAGCATTAAACTCATGATGACTATGCAAAACAGTTCTTGCAGAGCTAAGTAGAACTTGGCCAGCATCTGTAAGCACGGGATTACGACTACTTCGATCAAACAGCTCAACGTTTGCATCAACTTCTAGGTTATTAATAGCAGTACTCACTGCAGACTGCACCTTACCAAGCTGACGAGCTGCTCCAGAGAATGAGCCTACTTCAGCGGCAACAACAAAACATGTTAACTGCTCAATACTTGGCATATTACTCACACTCCTTTTTTCTCGTACAAAAACACAGACTAAAAACCGCATACCCAAAGCTATCTATCTAAATAATAGATATATACCAACTACAAAGCATCAATAATATCTTTAATATAGTGGTCAGCTAAATACAAGCAAATTAAAAACTCAGGAGAACAGTATGTCGTTGCAGGTGTCAGAAAAAATAACAGCAGATATCGTTACCCGTAGCGGCCTCGACAGGCTACGTTACACCCTGTTGTTTGAAGCTATTTTGGTCGCCAGCTCAACGGCTGTTATCGCCTTTATTCTTGAACGCGATTTACTGGAAGTCAGTTATCTTGCTCTTGTTCTCAGTGCTATCGCCATGGCTACAAATTTTTTCTATAACTCTGCATATGACTATATAGATGTATCTTTCGGGCACATTCCAACAGAACGCTCCTTAAAACATAGGGTTTATCATGCTGTGGGGTTTGAGATTATTCTACTCTTTTTCACCTTGCCATTAATCATCTGGTGGTTAGAGCTAAGCTTAGTTAATGCACTGCTATTAGATATCGGCATGATGGCAACTGTCGTCATTTACACATTTTTATTTGGGTTAGGATACGATCGGGCATTCCCGATTAAGCAACCAGAACCACTAATAATAAGCGCGACTTAAAAATAGGCTATTAAAGCAACAACTCCCCAGACCCCTTATATACCGGGCTCTAGAAGAGATGTGCATATGTAATGCATAGACTTATCCACAGCTTGCGTGCATAACTATTTTTCTATTTTTTCTTGCTTTTCTTAACTACGTGACAATATGCCACATTCCTAGCCGCTTAAAAGCTCATTAGTATGCCCTTGCAAAAATAATCCATTCGTTTGTGAGGGCCGTACTGTTTCCTGCTTTTGGTATAAGCCTAGTAGCATTGTGCTGGCAAATCAGTTAAACCTCTCTAACCCGATACAAAGCACGGATAAAGCCCTCATCAAGACCCTTAAAAATGATTAAGGCTGAGGTGTAATTACTTCGTTAACAGTTTGGCAAGAGTCAGGGTTCCTGACTCTAGCGGGCTTCCTTTGCGATAGACGATTGATAACTGAACATATTCCGGGCCGTGGCTAACCGGCGTCATAACAAGGGACTTCTCATACCGACTGCCCACCACCATATTCTTACCCATAATGGTGTAGCCTAAACCAGCAGAAACACAGCCTAAAATACCATCAGCACTACTCATTATCATTAATTCATCTGTGTTTCGGCCTGCTTCCTGCTGCCAGACAAGCGCGTGTTTTCTATAACCGCAACCTTCCTCTCGTACAAACAGTACGGGATCATGATCACTCTCCAGAGGCGTCACCATCACCAATTCTTCTTGAACAATGGGGATAACCACAAGGTTTTCATGCTTAGGGGCATTACCTAGAGCAGCGCAGTCAACTTTATTGTTCAAAACCGCAAACACGAGCCTGTCACTGGTATCCGTATAAATTTTGGTTCGGATCTCTGCATGGTTCTGCTTGAGTTGCTTAAGAGCTAAAGGCATATGAACGGCGGCAAATGTTTCTGGCATGCCCACTCTTAATTCATAACTGCCCTTATTACGCGAAATCGCAGAGGTAGCCTGGTATTCTAATTGTAAGATCTGATTAGCATATTCACAAAGCTGTTGGCCGCTTGGCGTTAGCTGTAACTTCCTACCAACCAAATGAAACAGCTTTGTATCTAATTCCCTTTCTAGTTTTTGAATTCGGTTAGTAATGTTGGATTGGACCGTATGCAGTTTATCAGCAGCCCCTTTAATCCCCCCTTCATCCACAACCGCCTGAAAGGTCTTGAGCGTTAGAATTTCCATAAGATTCTCTTTATAAGAATATTAAGTTCTAAATAATTCAATTTTTAAGATTATCAGAAGAGAGTAATGTTTGTGAATGATCTTTCAATAATAAGGTAAATAGCATGTTAACGGAGCTAACAAAAAGCCGTGTTTATTTTGCAGGCATTTGTAGTTTAATTGTGACCGTTGGTGTGGCGCGCTTCTCTTATAGCCTATTGCTGCCAATAATGCAGGATAGCACTGGCCTGACTGAATCTGGCGGTGGCTGGTTAGCTACCACTAATTTTATGGGCTACATGCTTGGAGTCCTGATTGCTGCCAGCTTGCACAACCTAAACCACAAGTACAGCTTACACCGGATTTATCTGATATTGAGTGTTGTCACCTCAGCAGCCATGGTGCTAACGACAGATGTAGCCACCTGGGCTGTGTTACGGTTTATTGCCGGGGTCTGTGCTTCAGGAGGCCTCATTATTGCTTCGGGCCTGATATTAAAATGGTTGGTTAAAAATAATCATCGTGCAGAATTAGGTATTCACTTCACTGGTGCTGGGCTGAGCATCATTGTGACATCTCTACTGGTAGAAGCGATGCTAGCGATGTCTGCCGACTGGCAACAACAGTGGCTCGCTTTAGCTGTTATGGCTGTAATAATCGCCATTCCAGCATGGTTATGGATGCCACACCCTTCTACAGAAGGCCAAGCGGGCGTTACAGCTAAAGATAACCCTCCCGGTAAAGCCTTTACATCAATGATGATGTTGGCCTACTTTTGTGCAGGTTATGGTTATGTGGTTAGCTCCACCTTTATTGTGGATATTGTTGAAGGTATTGAAGGCTTACAAGGACAAGGGGGTTTTGCTTTTATATTGGTTGGATTAGCAGCCACTCCAGCAGCCTTGGTGTGGGACAGAATTGCCAGAAACGTCGGCTACCTCAAAGCCTTATTAGCTGCCTACATCTTGCAGGCGATAGGGATTGTTCTTCCTGCCATTAATGACTCATTATTTATGGTTATATTAAGCGCACTGCTGTTTGGTGGAACGTTTATCGCTTGTGTTAGCTTAGTACTAACCATGGCAGGTAAATTTTATCCAAGTAACCCTGCTAAGTTTATGGGTACTATGACCTTAGCGTATGGTTGCGCACAAATCATTGCTCCCGTATGCACGGGATACCTTGCTGAAGCTTTTGGAAACTATGATCTTGGGCTCTACCTCTCTGCCGCTGTAATGATGACTGGCACTCTATTTTTGTTTGGTCTGTTACGTATTGAAAAAAACGCCGAGAAACAGAAAAATCTCAGAACATCGTCCAATATCAGCGTTCACTAATGTATATTATCAATTCCATAAAGGGCCAATAGTCTACAAGCCCTTTCATCCGGCTTTAGTCGGTCATACAATCGTGTAAATGGACAAATAAGAGGCCGCCGGTGATCATCCGTAACAAGGACAAAATCAACTCACCCGAGACAATCAAACAACACTTTGAAACCTTGGGCTATATCTGCAGTGACGCTATTGCCACTTCGGTTTATCTGGCGTGTCATCTACAAAAACCTATTTTAGTTGAAGGTCCTCCGGGTGTAGGTAAAACCGAGCTCGCCAAGAAAGCATCTGAATTATTATCCGCGCCACTTATTCGCATGCAATGCTATGAAGGGCTGGATGAAGCGAAGGCGCTTTACGAATGGAAATACGGAAAGCAGCTACTCTATACTCAGCTGTTAAAAGACCAGTTGGGTGATGTGATGCGCGGCGCCAAAGGCCTTGATGAGTCGGTTTCTCGGCTGCATCAATTTGGCGATATTTTCTATTCCGATGAATTTCTCGAGCCTCGCCCGCTTCTGCAAGCCTTAAGATCAGAAGATGGCGCAGTTCTTCTAATTGATGAAATTGATAAAGCAGATCAAGAGTTTGAAGCATTTCTCTTAGAGCTTCTCTCTGATTTTCAAATATCAATCCCTGAACTGGGAACGGTTAAAGCAAAGTCTAAACCCATCGTATTTTTAACCAGTAACAATACTCGGGAACTGGGCGATGCGCTAAAACGACGCTGCTTGCACCTGTATATCCCCTTCCCTTCAAAAGTGATTGAACAGAAGATCATTACAGCCCAAGTCCCTGAACTCAACGACGAGCTTAAACAACAACTCGTTGCTTTTATCGGCGAGTTACGGGAGATGGCACTCAAAAAAGTGCCTGCGGTGAGTGAGACCATTGATTGGGCACGTGCTCTTTTACTCCTCAATGTTGAAAACTTGGATCATGAGTGGATAAAAACCACACTCAATCTACTGCTTAAATTCCAAGACGACATAGAAGCCGTCGAGCCTGAAATTGATAACCTTTTAAAAGCAGCCACTAAGGAAGGTTAATCGGCCTAAAAAGCTGAGAATAATCATGCAAAAAGTACTGGGCGATTTTATTCACGCATTGAGACATGCCGGATTACCGATTTCATCAGCGGAAACGTTAGATGCACTAAAAGCTGCTCAATTAGTAGGGATAGACAATGCCCCCTTACTTAAGCACTCACTTGGAATGACGTTAACCAAACGCTTAGAACATCGCCTCACCTATGAGCAAACCTTTGATCAGTACTTTACTAGCCATAACCAATTTAAAGAGGGTTATCAAGAAGCACCTCTTCAAAACGCCACTGAAGGTTTAGAAAAGCACGCTCAAACAGAGGTAGATAGCCTTAAGCAAGCACCGTTGAACAAACCCGAAACCAACCTAAACTCACCTTTAGCACAGCAGTTAATGAACAATGACATGTCCGCCATACAAGTCATGATGACCAGTGCAGCAACGGCTTCTGGCGCCCAGGATATTTCATTTATTACCCAAGTCCCCATGGTTACCTATCGGGTGATGCAGGCCTTGGGCGATACTGAGCTCCAGCAAGAGCTAGTTGCATTAGCCAACAGTGATGAGAGCAGTGCTACTGTACAACTGCTACGCCAGCGAAGGTCACAACTGCAGCAACAAGTACGAGATTACGTTGAGCAACAGTATCTGATATTTAATCAAAATGAGCCCAACAAACTACGAGAAAGCAACCTTCAAAAAGTTAACTTAACTAGCATCGACCACCGAAACTACAAACTTATGGGTGAGCTAGTTCGTAAAGCAGCTAAACGACTTGCTAGCATGCACAGCCGCAGACGACGCATTACCAAGCGCGGCCTATTGGATGTTAGGCGAACGATTGCTGCTAACGCCGCTTATGATGGATTCTTGTTTCACACAAAGTGGAAATCAACGCGGGTAGATCGCCCCAAAGTGATGGTGGTGTGTGATGTCAGTGGCTCAGTGAGTGAGGTTGCTAGATTTTTGCTGCTGTTTTTATATTGCTTACAGGATGTATTACCCAAGGTTCGCTCTTTTGTATTTTCATCTGATATGGCTGAAGTCACCCAACTTTTCGAGCAGCGAGACATGGACCAAGCCTTGGCAGAAGTCATGCAAAAATGGGCCAACTTACCCAGTGATTATGGCAAAGCGCTAACAGACTTCGAACAAATAGCGCTTGCTGATATCGATAACCGCACAACCGTCATCATGCTCGGGGATGCCAGAAACAATAATGAAGATGGCAATATCTCTGTTTGGGAAGAGGTGTATCGTCGCAGCCAGCGAGTCATATGGCTAAACCCCGAAGGCGAATTCAGTTGGGATAGCGCAGACTCTATTATGAGTAAGTACGCTCCCTTTTGCTCACATGTTGAAACCTGTAACTCACTACAAGACCTTAATAGAATATTAGGGTCTGTATTAAAACGAGCAAACTAACACCCCTATCCCAAATAGACTTATATCAACCAAGATCACTATGATGTCGAGATAAAACCTTCAGCGGCTACCCAAGCCGAAAAACCACCATGCATGTGTACGACATTGTGTAAACCCATTTCAATCGCCGCTTTACCGGCAAGCGCAGACCTCAAACCACCGCCACAAAATAAGACAAATTTAAGATCTTGTTGAAAAATATTTTTTGCATACGGGCTTTGCGGATCAATCCAAAACTCCAACATGCCTCTAGGGCAGTGATAGGCACCTGGGATTCTTCCTTCTCGATTCAGCTCCCTAATATCTCTCAAATCAACAAACTGCACACCCTCTTCTTGATAAAGTGACAGAGCTTTAGAAATAGAAACTTCTTCAACGACCTTATTAGCTTCTTCAACTAACTGATAAATACCTTTCTTAATGATGAGTGGCATTTAGCCTCCTTTATAAAGATGACTCAAAAAAATTGATGATCTTGAGGTTATCTGACAATACGCCATATTTCTCTATACACTATGACAATATATATAGACAAAGCGTCAAAGCAGGAAATAAACAAGCCAATGGAAAAAAACAAACTGGCTCTACTGGAAATGGAGTCTTTACCGCGTGAAGTTTTTGTTCGCCAGCAATATATGCCGGCTCAACACTTCTTCCCAGCTCATACCCATAACTGGCACCAACTACTGTATGCCACCTCTGGAGTATTAACTGTTGATGTTGTTAACGAGCGTCTATTTATATCACCCGAAAAAGCCGTATGGCTTCCAAAAGGGTGTGAACACAGCGTATCAACTGCATTCGGCGCAGAGCTAAAGAGCCTTTATATCAACGCTAACTACCAGCAACTAGACACAACAAAAAGCTCCGTTTTAGAAATAACAACATTAGTTAAATCATTAGTAATTGAAGCCTCTCACTTTGAAACCAATTACTCTAAAACAGGTTACGAGCAACAGGTAATTGCTTTAATTTTGAGTTCACTGCCACGCTTAAAACAAGACAAAACACACCTTCCTTGGCCAACATCCTCTGCGTTATATCATTTATGTACTCAGCTTTATAATCACCCAGAAGCAAGGCATTCAACGGCCGTATTGGCTAAAGAGATCAATGTTTCAAAGCGAACATTGGAAAGACGTTTCCTCAAAGAAACCGGCATGTCACTACAAGCATGGAGCCTGCGCTTACGTTTTTTAAAAGCGATCGAGCTACTCAATACAAACCAAAATATAACCCGTATAGCACTAGAGTTAGGTTATAGCTCGCCCTCCCCTTTTATCTATATGTTCCGTGCCCAAAGTGGCTTCAGCCCTAGGCAGTATCTGGCAGCATGCAAAAAACAAAACCCATTCACAAAGAGCAACTAAACAAGACTAATAAAAAACACCATAGCAATTTGCTGTAGACAATGCCCCGTTATCTCGTTGTTGCTTTAACTAGCAGGATCAAGCTAGATCCTGCGTATATATAACTAAGCTTTACTTTGTTTGCCTTCTAAATTCCCGACATTGGGATAAAATTATCCAGCCCTTTAATACGCTCAAACCAACTCAAAATTGAGGTATAAGAAGAGAGATCTATTCCACCTTCATGCGCTAAAGCAACATATGGAAACACAGCAATATCGGCAATAGTTGGGCGCCCTAGGGCTAACCAATCATGTTGAGAAAGGTGCGCCTCCAATAAAGGCAAAATACCATCATTCACCGCCAACGCTTGCGGCTTATTAAGTGGGGCGGAGAATTTATCGACTAAACGCGCCGCACCGGGGCCATTTTGGACTTCATTGGCAGCCGTAGATAACCACTGCATTACTTCGCCTTGCTGAGCCGCACCTTCTGGCCACCATGCATGACCGCCATACTGGCGAGCCAAGTAAACAAGAATCGCCTGTGAGTCACGTAATACAACCTCACCATCGACCAACACAGGGACTTGTCCCCACGGATTAAGATCAATAACCGGAGAGCGTTTATGCGCCCCCTCTAAAAAATCGACGGCCTCAAGCTCCACATCTATTTGCATTAACGAGGCAAGCAATCGAACTTTATAGCAATTGCCTGAAGGTTCTAAATCGTAAAGTTTCATGCCTAATTATCCTTTTATTAATAATGAAAGTTATTAGTGTGAAATAGCTTAAGTGAGTTGATTAAATTCGAGCACATTACCGTCTGGGTCACGAAAGAAAAGCGCGACACGACGCGAACCAATGGGATGAATATCTTCTGTAATAGTAATCCCTTCCTCCAAGAGCCAATCCCGCAGCCGATGCAGGTCATCCACAACAAATGCAGGGTGAGTCACGCCAGGATATTTAATCGGTAAATCTAACAATGCATTACGAGACTCAGGCTGCCTAGCGGCATTAAAGATTAAGTTAATTCTTATACCGTCGCCGGCTACCATTTCATTAGCCTCATAGGCTGCAAAGTAAGCGGTCTCTACAAACCCAAGCCGTGCATAAAACGCCATCGCTTGCTGCCGATCACTGACACGAATACCGATATGGTCAAATGCACGAATCATCTCAGGCATGGGCCGCATCGCTTGAGTGCTTTTCATCATTTACTCCTGATAGAAAGAGACAACAGTATCTTTTATTCACCAGCCGCAATAAATGCTTATATACTGACAAGTTCTTTGCATAAAACGCATAAGTGAGATGACCATGGATAAGCTTAAAGCGATGGCGACCTTTGTAGAGATCGTTGATAGAGGAAGCCTTTCTGCTGCCGCTGAAGCGATAAATCGCTCTCCTGCCTCGGTTGTACGGGCACTCGCGGATTTAGAAAACCACTTAAATGTGCGCTTGCTTAACCGCAGTACCCGACGTATTTCCCTCACTGATGAAGGACGAGACTACCTTTTGCGCTGCCGGCGTATTCTGGCGGATATCAATGACGCAGAGTTTTTGCTGGATGCCCGCCGTGGAGCACCCGAGGGCAAGTTATCCATCACGGCCCCTATGATGTTTGGCCGTTTGCATATTGTCCCTTTACTCAACCGTTACTTGAGTGAGCACCCCGGGTTACGGGTTGAGCTCACCTTAATTGACCGTATTGTTGATATCATTGATGAGGGTTTTGATCTAGCCATACGTATAGGCCACCTTGCAGATTCGTCCCTTATCTCTATGCCTTTAGGCCTCAACCGCCATATCATTTGCGCCAGCCCATCCTTAGTAAAAACAATGGGAAAACCAAACACGCCTGAGGAGTTACGCCATTGGCCTCTTGTGGTTTTTAATCCGCAGAGTAGCCAATGGACGTTTAATAACGGCCAAACACTCAACACCTATGACATGAATACCGTCATGTCTTCCAACCAAGTTGATAGCACTCTTTCCTCCGCCATCAGCGGCTTGGGAGCCACTCGCTTACTCCACTATCAAGTAGATGAAGCGTTAAGCAAAGGCCAGCTAATCCGTCTGCTCCCTGAGTATGAAAAAACATCTATTCCTATACAGTTTGTTTACCCGCATAACCGCTTGCTCTCGATCAGAGTGAGAGCTTTTTTAGACTGGGCGGCGCCCCAATTAAGAGAGGTTTTAGGCAGGTAACGTTATACGTGTCTTTTAATAACGCAGGTATCCACATAAATACGTACCTTATGGTGATATATAAAAAACAGCCAGAGGTGCTTATTTCTCGCTATTAGCGTAAACCTCTCGATTTATACCGACTAACCCCTTAGATTGTCTGCTTCTTTAAATTACTTATATGCCAACAAAGCGGATGAATTTTTAACATGAGTGCTCAACACAAGCCAATGCTACTGGCGATGATACTACTGGGGATGAGCTTAATTCCCGTAGGTGACTCAGCCGGCAAACTGCTCACAGAAATGGATGTTTCTCCGGTGTTTGTTGCTTGGAGCCGGCTGCTAGTAGGCTTTTTGTTTATTCTTCCCTTTAGTGGCTTAGTGCGCAGCGAGATAAAGCAGCTCTATAACTGGCGTATGCTGCTACGTGCAGGACTCTTTACCAGCGCCATATTTTGTATGATATCCGCACTTAAAACGGAGCCTATCGCCAACGTCTTTGGTATCTTTTTTATCGGGCCCATTGTTGCCTATTTTTTAGCCGCCGCTGTACTTAAAGAACGGATAACATTATTGCGCTCGGTGCTACTGTTTATTGGCTTTGCTGGTGTGCTACTCGTTGTAAAACCCGGTGTTGGTATAACCTCAGGTATGCTGTTCGCCCTCGTGGCGGGTGTTTGTTATGGCTGCATGTTGGTAGCTAACCGCTGGCTTGCCGGCTTCTTTAGGCCACGTTTAATCTTACTATCAACGCTACTGGCCGGAAGTATCGCACTAACACCCGCCGGTATTGAGTCTATCCCGCAAACAATCGATAGCCGTATTATTTGGTTAGTGCTGGTCTCTTCTATTGCCTCTGCGTTGGGTAACCTCATTATTATTGAAGCTAACCGCCGCTTAGATGCCAACATTGTAGCGCCGTTCGTATATTCCCAGCTGGTCGCCGCCGCTATTTTAGGCGTCTTCCTATTTAATGAATGGCCAGATGCATACAGCCTCATAGGCTTGGCAATCATTTTCACATCTGGCATCTTGTCGTTTGTGCTTTCAAATAGAAAAACAAAAATAGCACTGAAATAAACAGCACTAAAAAGGAATGCTTATGAAAAGGCGACAACTGGATTTTTACTTCGACTACCTGTCTCCGTATGCCTATTTTAGCTGGCGCTGGGTACAACCGCTGTGTGAAAAATATGGACTCACGCTAAATGCGCACCCCGTTGTATTTGGAAAGCTACTAGATCACTGGGGGCAACTAGGGCCTGCAGAAGTACCGCCTAAAAAAACAGCACTTTATAAATACTGTTATCGCTACGCACAGCTCAATGGTTTTGATTTTGATCCACCCCGCAACCACCCATACAATCCATTACCGGCATTACGCTTATCACTGCCCAGCGTTGCAGGAGATGCCCAGCACCCGATTATTAGCGCTATCTTTGAAGCAGGATGGTCCCGCGGAATCGACCTTGCCTCTGAAGAAGACCTTGCCAAGGTACTAGACTCACTCGGTTTAAACAGCACAAAAATGCTCAGAGCCGTTAAAACTGACGATGTAAAAAACCAACTCCAGCAAGAAACTACACAAGCTATTGCGCAAGGTGTTTTTGGTGTACCCACCTTCATTGTGGACGACGAGCTTTTCTGGGGAAATGATCAACAAGAGCACTTAGAAATCTACCTACAAGGCAATGATCCCCTCAACCCTGCAAAGGTTGACGAGATGCTCGCTCGACATCGAGGCATTGATCGCAAAACGTTTGTGCAACGCTGTAAACCTTCAAAAAATTAGCTGTGGTGCTAATCTTTATTTCTAGTAGATCAGACTAGCACTTGGATATATCCGTACCAGATTAAATCTGACAGCTATCGACCCATAGCAGACATCGTCTTACATGATACTAACTAGGTGTAAAAGGCTACTTTAAAGTACTGCCGAAGCTATTTTTTTCTTGTCTTTTTTTATCCATTGAACCAATATTGGCTTGATTAGATAATTTACAGCTTCAAAGATGCTTTCTTCTTCATTGTTTTCACAATAGGTATTTAAATCTGAGGACAAGCGGCCTTCATTAAAGTACATTAAGAAATCATTACTTTTAGTTACTATATGCCCAAAAGAGGTCGCATAACCAGCAGCCCAAGATGCATATAAGTATCTATTATCGCTGTCTAAGCTTGACAGGTACTGACGACATTTATGACTTCCAACTCCAATCACAGCCATCCCTGCTTCATCTTCATAGCTAAGGCTTTCACTTGAAAATCCAAATATTGGAATAATAAATAGGGCAGTGAAAACAAAACTCTTAATGCGCATTTTTCCTTCCCTTGAGAATGCTACTTACTACATCATACAACTGTAAAAAACAGCCTAATTAAACCTTAAGCCGCGCTCTAAATACAAGTATTTACTACGTCCACTTCTGGCACTTAGTTGACTACCAGGCCTAGCTAAACTCTTCTAGACGAGACTGTCAGCTCAAGCTTCTGCTCACTAGATTCGTTTGCCTCTGTAGACATTGCTTTAAGCAGCTCCTGCCTACTCTATAATATAAGCGTTGAACATAGTCATCATCCCTCCTTGGATAACTATGACTAACTGCAATCTAGACTGAGCTTTCTTAAAGCTTTATCACTTAAGAATATTGATGCTCACGACAAATCAGCTGGACATCATTTGGCGTAAGCAGTTCTTGAGTTAGGCCGCACAAGTACTCACCAGACGCTTGATTAGTATTATGGACACAGCTGGCGCATTGGCCGAAAGGTTTAAAATCATTAGCGTTCTGTAGCTGATACAGCAAGGTCTGTAAGGATGAGTTGATCATGGCAACCTCATCAGTACTCATAAGATCACTGGCTGTTTTCAAGATAGGAGAAGGCAACATCTGTTGTGTTATCGCTCTCCCCACTTCAGTTATTTTCAGGTGCGTTACACGTTTATCTTTTTCATCTGTGAGCTTTTCTATCAATGCTTTTTTCTCAAGCACTTTAAGTGTTTGCGATACCGTACCTTTGGTTTGCCCCAAGAATTCAGTCACTGCCATCGGCGTATCTGAATAGCGGTTACAGTTGGCGATATATTGTAATGCTTCAAACTGTACGGGCTGCAAACCGTGCTCTAGGAGCATTCCCCTGCTTTCACTTCGCAGTAAACTCGCCAACCTTTCCAGTAATTGTTGATTAATCAATTTATTCATAAGCAAATAGTATCGAATCAATACATTATTGACAAGCAAAGAAAACCACCGCATTATAATATTGTTTCGAGTCAATACCAAAAAGGATATTAATCATGAAGGTTCAGCATTTACTCACCCACCCCGTACTAACAACAGCTACATTGGCAACAGCTCTACTCACTAGCTCAGCAAGCTTTGCCGAGGGTTCACACACCAGTGGCATACATTCAAAGCTAAGCACATCTCAAAATATTGAGCCTACCTTTGACATTGTTCACACCAAAGTGACTACAAAAAATAGTATCGCCACCTTTCATATGTCAGTCGCTTCACAAGCAGGTACCAGTAAACCCAGTGCGAGTGGGAAGTTAGCGGGGAGCTCGGTTTACTCATACGTATGGCCCACCAGCCTTGATAGCGCTAGCGTAGGGTTTGAAAGTAACGCAGGTATTTTGGCGCTGGCGGTAACCGCACACCCTGATTTTGACGATACGCCACTCTATGATGAAAACGCAGACAATAATCCAGGTAATGATGGCAATATTTGGCACAGCCACTGGGTGGTTCTGCAACCCAATGAGCAGTGTGGTAAAGGAGCACTCGGCGTTGTTGATATCCCCGAAGGCACTACACCAAAATTACCTAAAACCTGGCCAGGACTGCCTATCCTATTAGATAGCCCCGGTTGGGATCCTGTATTTAATGGTGATATTGTAGAAGTTAACGTCGCCTTTGATGACATTACGGTCTTTGATAAGACCTCATTTGATGGCGTCACTGCAGGCTTACGTGTTAACCAAAGTGTGCACGCTCCCCTGTTATGTGTAGTTAATGTCATCGATATTGCCTCAGGCGATTTAAGTCTTCCAGGCAAAACAAACCAATAAACAGCAACCCTAGCGACAAGGATGTTTCTTTCTTCGAGGCAATAAAAAAAGGAGAAACAGCATGCAAAATGTTATTACCTACGGGCAAGCACCTGAGTTAGAAATCCTGACCTGGCTTAACACAGAAACGCCACTCTGCTTATCCAACTTAAGAGGAAAAGTTGTCGTCATTCATGCTTTTCAAATGCTATGCCCGGCGTGTGTCGTGCATGGCATTCCGCAAGCTAGCGCTATACACGAGCTTTATTCACATGATGATGTGCAACTCATTGGCTTACATACTGTTTTTGAACACCATGACATAATGACGGTAGAAGCACTCGAGGTTTTTGCATCTGAGTATCAGCTCACATTTCCCATAGCGGTAGATGCCCCGTCAAACACAGGGGCTATTCCAAAAACGATGGCCGCTTATTATATGCAAGGCACGCCTACGCTTATTGTCATCGATCAACAGGGGCAAATAAGACTCAACCACTTTGGCCGTTTAAGCGATATGCAGGTAGGAAACTTTATTGGCCAGATCATCTGTGAAGAGTAAATATTATGTATATTTAAATAGTTTTTCCTATTTCAGTTTGGTTTCAGTTACGGGTTTTAAAGTAGCACCATCACAGCGAAACACGCTGAACCAACTAAAGGAAATAACATTATGAAAACTCTACTTACGGCTACTCTTCTTTCTTCTGCTCTTTTCGCTTCGCAGGCATTTGCTGCTGGCCTAAGTGATTTTTCTGAACACTCGGTTGAAGCTAACCTAGCCGCTGGTCATGTTGCTTCAGCACAAGGTTTTGCATCCATTGATAGCCCTCTGTCTAATTTAGGCGCATCAACAGAAGCACAGCTAGATAACGATAGCCAGGACATTGCCAGCACTTATGGCAACACCCTTGTATTTGCAGCCTTAACTGCGCCGGCTGGATCAACAGAAGCACAGCTTTAATGACTCTGAGGGAGGCTAAGCCTTCCTCATTAAGCTCTAACCAATATTGTTAGGAATAGTTATAGGTTCAGATTTACAGGTTCAAAACTCAGGTCCAACACTTTTTATACTCTCGTCATCTACAGACTTTTAGCCGCTAACTCTCTTATGGTTTAGCGGCTTTTTTTGTTGTGAACTAAACGGCCCCTAGAGTTAATAAGATAAACGGCGTTTGTGTTACTGGCCTCCCACAAGAATAAGTTTCCCTGTCTTGGGATCACGGTAAACCTGCCCTAGTGACTCCATACCATTTGCCTTTCCGTTAATCATCTCCTCAATCGCATCGGGCGCCTCAACCAGTTCACGCCCTTCAGTGACTTCCGTTTTACCGTCTAGCTTAAAATGCTGGCGCATCTCTTTGCTTTGCGAGACCAGTGCCAGCATCAGCCCAAGAGCAAACACCAACATAACATCCATAATATTAGCGAAACCTGTTAGCGGGTCATTATCACCTTCACTAAAGCGACCACTTTGCCAAGGTAACGGCTTTTTGTTCTCAGGCTGCTTCATGATGACTGCTCTGAGTTAGTTGAGCCCAAGTATGCTCATACCAGCGCCGTCGAATCCGGCTAATGCAATAAGCGAACAGCCCTACTAATAGCCCCACCACTGTCGTATCAAAAGCAACGGTCAGTGCCGTTGCTAGGATATCGATATCTCCTGCACTTAGTGCTGTGAGGCCCGGCCCCAAAGGAATCAATGTTCCCATCAAACCGAGGATAGGGCCACCACGAGCCAATAGGTCAGTGCGCTCAAGCCGACGATTAGCATAATGGCCAAAACGCTGATCACAGCCTTTAGCGTAAAGAGACAAGGTGATAAAGCGCTCCGCTATCATTAGCCCCAACTCCCATAACGTCATCATAACGGCCAACGCTAAAGCGGCGAGTACTGGATATAACAATAGATCAACAAACTGATGCAAAGCACCAAGAACAATACCGTGAACCATATAACTAAGCTCCTTTTACGTGATGTTTAGCATGACGAATACCGCGATAAAAACCTGCGCTGATAATCGTTAATAACAACGCTAGCGCCAGCCATTGCCAATAAGACTCGTCTGCAACCGACTGCTGCTCAGCCTCTTTTGTTGTAGCCGCTTTTTGACCACTATCCGGCTTACCTTGTGGCTCGGAAGATTTGCTTTGCTGTTTTGATGTCTGAACAGACTGTTCTTGCAGCGGCTGTATCTCTGTCAGGCGATAGATCTCCACTGCTTTTTTAGCTTGCTCTTCAGGCTCACCCTTGGCAACCTTGATCGTCTGCTCCAAAGCTTGCCAAGCTTCAGCACTTAGGTGTTGCTCTAACCAAGGGAGCATTGGGTGATCCGGGTCAGTATGGCCACTTCCAGGCAAGCCATTCTTGGTCACTAACTCAGCAAACTTAGCCGCTAGCTCAGCGATCGTTTGCTTATCTGCCTGCCAAAACTCTTTATGCACAGCCACCAACATCACGGCCAGCATATTGCTTTTCACATGCACGTTATGGCCCTTCTCCAGAAACTCATCGAGTTGCAAATCGTAGCGGTCATCCATATAAACAGCTTTAACCTCTTCCCATGCCCAGTCACCAACTAAGCTTGGATTAGTCACCTGCCAGCCCCACAGATATTCAAGAAACTCACTCCCCATCGTGCGAGCGCCTGCATAATCGTGTTGCATCAGGCCTTGCAGCCACTCTGGGTTAAGAAAACGGCCTCTCAATTCTTGTCGCAACGCCACGCTTAAAGGTTGAGTACGGATCTGTTCTGGGTTGGAGTGATCCAATACAAAATTATTGGGCGTTTGGCCGGTAAGGGTCTCAATTGATAAGCTCAACCCACCAAAGTAATCGAAGGCATCATTATTATCAATGAGCCCATAGAGGTTACTGGAACGACCAAAATAGGTATTTTCTACATCAGATAATGCCGTTCGAAATGCTTGTGCTGCGGGCTTACCAAAGCCCTCGGCACCATAGCTATGTCCAAGGCGTCGCAAATATACATCCGCTAATTCAGAACGCTGCTCCCACGCCCCCGAACGCTCAACAAGGCGATTAATACCGGCGCCATAGCTGCCGGGAGCATCACCAAACACACGAAAACTGGCTATAACACCGGCCTGCTCAGCAGATCTCCCTTGCAGAAGTAAGGCTTGCGCCTGCTTAACCCAGTGCTTAGCTACTTGGTTTTGTTGTAAACTTTCATTACCGCCAACGGCGAGTTTCCCCAATGGGGATAATGCCTGCTGCAGAGCCAATGTGAGCGCTGGGTAGTCTTTAATAATCGTATCTGCACTGGTATCCAGCGCCATCAGGGTGGCACGATTCAGCAACATCATTTGCTGGCCATAAAGGTCACGAAACAAGCCCGACGTAGTGAAGACGGTATCGCGCCTAACACGCCCATTATCAAGTACTTGAGGCTTCAGCCCTTTTACCAAGCCACGGCTGTTCCACACCGGCTCAATACCCAGCATATCCAGCCCAAAAGCGATCATCACTCCCTCATCTCGTACTACATCAGATGCCCACAGTACCAATGCTTCACTTTTATCTGGATTTTGCTGATTACTTTGCAGGTTACGGCTACGTGCATCTTCGGCCATCTGTTTTCCTAGCTGCCAGGCAACTCGACTAGGAATAAGACTGCTATCCAGCGCATAGAAATTTCGCCCGGTTGGTAAACTGTTCGGGCTTCTAATCGGATCATTACCCTGCCCTGGTGTAATAAACCCTCCACTTAGGCCATTGAGTAGCGACTGCGTCTCTGCCGCAGGTGATAGCTGTAGTTTTTTCTGCCACTCCAGTTTCTGCTCTTCATCGTTGGACGCCATCGAGCTCAACATCATATCAACGGCTTGGTCAGTCCAGTCTTTGCCGTAGATATGTAACCCTAGTGGCATGAACTTTTCTTGCAAGCTAGTCAGGTAGTGGCCTACCTCATGCACTAACATATCGTCGTCTACTTCATCGAAACTGATTCCCATAATCGACAACTCGGCAGACATTGACTCGGCCAACTCATCTTTAAGTTCTAACTGCTCCACCTTGTCACGAATTTGCTGCACCAGCCGGTTGGAAATCGCTTGATTACCACTGCCGTGGCTGGTTTCAAAACTCTCGATAAGTTGGCGCAATTGCAGTAACTCATCATACAAGGGCGTGCTCTTAAGTGGTGGTGTTAGATGATCGACCATCACCGCCAACCCGCGCCGTTTCGCTTGAATACCTTCACCTACACCATCGACAATATAAGGATAAATACCGGGAATATCAGCGGCAACAATACGCGAATAATCATCTTCTGCGACCCCAACCGAGCGACGCGGCAAGAACTCATACGTGGAGTGGCGGCCCAGATGTACCAATGCATCCGCTTTAAAGCTGTCACGTAGATACTGATAAAAAGCCAAATACTGATGAGGCGGTGGAAATGCCAAATTAGCGTGCAGTAACTCTTCGTTAATCTCCCAACCACGCGGTGGTTGCGGCCCAATAAAAATTTTGCCAAACGTCAGGCCCGGTAACAGCAGCTGGTTTTGATAAGTCATTACATTGCCCGGTGCTTTACCCCAGCCACCCAGGCCTTCAATACCTGTTTGTTGCAAGGCTTTAATGATAGATAGCGCATCATCCATACAGAGTTTGTTATCACTGGAATTATTCGAACTATTGAGCGCTTTGGCAGGACTAAGGCTTTGCTGATAACAGGACTTTAATTGCCCCAGTAAGATTAATGCGCGTTGACGCGCCTTATGATCAACGCCCTCCAGCAGGTGATACATCTCTTCCATGGTATGTTGCAATGCGTTTTCAGCAAGTTCGGGCTTGCCCGCTTTTATTGCGGCTTCAAGCTGCTCGTGCAGTAAGCCAAAGGGACCAAACTCCATCTCTCGCTGCACGCTCGCGGGAAGTTGCTTAAACCACTGCTGATAATCTTTTGCCATCACTTTAGTGATTTTCTGGCTCATCGTTTTGAGTGCATGAACATCCCGAGGAAGATTAACTCCGCGCTCCTGCATCATATCCAGCAATATTTTCTGGGATGCCGGTAACTCGCCTGTGTCGTATCCATCAGCCTTAAGTTGCTGCAGAATCTGCCAGAGCGACGCGGGAACATCGAGGTTATCCGCACCAATATTGTGGCGTCCAGGAGGATGGTTGTAATAAATAATAGCGATACGCTTATCGTTGTTAGCCTTAGTTTGCAAGGCTTGCCAACGCTTGGCACGCGCTAATAGAGTATCAATACCCTCTGCCAATGGAGCAATTGCCTGCACTCGGATACCGGAGATTGGATCATCGATGTTATCTCCAGCGGTTGCGATAACCAAAGGTTGGCTGGCCCCCTGTAATTCGGGCATTGCTACCTGATAGTAAACCTTCTCTTGCGCGAGTCCATCCGAAGATAAGTGGCGCTCCAGCGCGGTACGGTCTCGCAGTTTAATGGCTTTAATCACCGGCACATTTAGCTGCTTAAGAACCTCAGTAACGGCTCCGCGCCCCTCACCTCCACCAATAACAAAGTCTTGTAGCATAACAATAGCGCTTAGCTGCTTACTGTAAGGCTTTAGCTGCTCTACAGCATCAACACCGGCCTCTCCCCAGTAAGCTAGAGCAGTCAAACAGTCGCTACCGTTTCGCTCTCGTGCCTGCTCACACAAACCGCGCAACATCGCGGCATCAGCAGGACGCCCGCCCCCCGCATGGTCAATAACCACCAGCAGTGGTTTAACGCTTACAGCAGGCATTTCAGTACTGAGTTGCCCTTTATATAACCACCTTAACCGAGGAACGGGAGAGGGAGTTTCAATGTGAGTCGCGGCGCCCAGACGGTGATAAACCCAGCTAAAAAGTAGGCTAGTGTTTTCACTACCCCCTGCCTGCCAGTAACTACGTGCTCTAATCCACTGGGCTTGATTTGGGTACTGCTGTAACTGCTGATTCAACCAACCATCAAAGTCATTATCAGGATGGGCTTTGCTTATCTCACGTAACTGTTGGTCATTATCAAACACAGATCTGTGTTCGAGTTGGCTAAGCTTTACTAGACGGTGATCACTATTGAGCACGAGTAATGGTTTTTGTACCTGGCGTAATAGTGGCTGTAATTCAGCGACACTGGGACCATAGAGGCCCATCGCTAATATGGCGAGGCTGTTGTTAATCAAATCGGCGGTTTGCTGTTCAGGCAACTGGCGCAATTGAGCATCTGTACGCGCTTTGATAACCAGTTGAGGATAACGCTGGATAAACTGGCGAGCGGCCTCCGCAACCGTCTCGGCATTGCGCTGGGAAACCAACACCAGTAAATAGTCTTGTTTGTTTTGCGTAGGCTCAGCAGCCCAAACAACGTGAGTTGTTGTCTGCATGAGAAGTAGAAGCGTCAGTATTAACAAACGCATAAATGTTAATCTCCAGGTGATGGCGTAAAAGGAGACGAACGTATGCCACTGATAATACTTATCAGAACATGTCATACCGCGTTTTCCCGCCCGGTGCATAGTTTAAGATTACTGATTCATGTATCTGGCTTTTGCATTAGCAAAGAACTAAGCAATTACAGTTGCGGGAACAGCCCCGGATTCACACCGGGTTCCATGAGAGCGTCGATTGAATCAACAGCTCAGTAACGCGGGTGTTTGTACAGGTCATGTAAAATTAAGTCAATTAGGGCAATCCTGATGAATGCCCGGTCAGAGTTCAAACAAGGGAGGTGATCGGCGCCCCAAAGAGCGCTGAGGGGATATTCTGGTAGGCTTCTTTTCTATGAAGTGTATAGATTCTGCCTCTTATCACTCAAATACTGGCTTAAAGAAACTACGCTCAAAGCTCAAAATGCATCGAGTACTTTTCGCATAATCAAAAGCGGCAAGACATTCAGGGTCATTGAACGAATCAATACGATATTGCTCATATTCGGCCAAGCTTGGAAACGTAAATAATGCCAGCGCTATATTGTTTGCCCCCTCTGACGGCAGAAAATATCCATTGTGAACGCCGCCAAACTTATTAACCAAAGGGATCCACATTTTTGCGTATTTTTCGAACTCAACAAGCTTGTACGGGTCAACCACATAGCGTAAATAACAGGTTACCATTTAAATCTCCTTATTTAGGTATTAAGCACTTCACTATCAGTGGTTTCTATTTTCGTTTTAACCGATTAACCAGCGATAGCCCCATAAAAAAGTCATACCGCCCAAAATAGGCCAAAGCAAACTTTTAAAATAGCTAGCCAAAACAACAGCCACACAGCCCGCAAGAATTTGCGCCAACTCCACTTGTAAGCCATCAACTTGTTTACTAAAAACAATCGGAGGAATACATAAAGCGGCTAAAATCGCTGGAGGTAACAATAAGAGTACCGGCTGACAGCGGGCAAGTAGTGGCCCTAGCTTGCCATGTAGCTGAATAAAAGAAAGGCGTATTAAGAAGGTAGCTAGGCCACATATAAAAAACAGTCCCCACAAACTCCACTCATTCATGTGGGCGCCCCATCACTGAATTAAAAGAACGACCAGCGATACGCGGTAATATCAATCCCGCAACAACCCCAGCAACAATCGCCAAAATAAAGCCTAAGTTATAAGGAAGTCCCTGTAAAAATATAGCGGCTAGCCCTGAAACCACAGCAACAATTAACAACAAACGATTAGTAATCGTCGACATTAGCATCGCCAAAAACGCCAACGGAATAGTAAAACCAAGCATCCATTGCGGCGGGATACTGGCTCCCACTGCAATACCGAGTATTACCGACAACACCCAACTAACCCACAATGCCACCGCAGTGCCTAAGTAATAACTAATACGTTCTGCATCCGTACGTTGTTGCTGATCAGGTGTGATACACAAGCCATAGGCCTGATCGCATAAGAGATACGCAAAGGGTAACCGGAAGCGTTTCTTTAGCGGATAAAATAGCGGCGCAAATGTCGCACTATAAATGGCAAAACGTAAATTAATCACGACTGTGGTTAAGACAATGACCACAAATGCTGCATTTTCTTGAATAAGCTGCATCGCGGCTAACTGTGCTGATCCAGCAAAAAACAACACTGTCATTCCCATGATTAACTCGGGGCTCATATCCAAAGCCACACCGTTAGCACCCACAATTAAACCAAACGGCAACACGCCTGACACCAACGGCATCAGATCTCTTACCCCTTGCCAAAATTGTGATCGACAATCCCGCACCTGCATAACTAACTATTACCCTTTAAAAAGTTAAACAACATTGGGGAAGATTACGCTGACTCACTAGCGCACTCAATAACTTAACAGCGCCTTAGATTATTTTTCTAGGCAAAACACTTTTGCGTAAAAGAGTCAGATATGATGAGCCTAACTCCAAAAGCAAAAGCCTTGCATGATGATATTGCCGCCATCCAAAAAGAAGTTGCTCATCTCTAACACGGTACTCGAACTTTCAAGCACAATTGCACCGCCCTAATACCCACTGTAAAGTACACCAAAAATAAGTAGGAGGTTGTTTTGCCTCTTAATAACAACCCAACTTAGTTAGGTAGTCACAGAATGATTGATAAAGAAGCTGCTGCAAACTTGTTTAAAATGGCCGATGAATTTATTGATGTAGCCAACCGCCTAGTGACATCAGACAATAAGGACTTGGAAGATGTAGGGGCTGCATTACGCTATGCAGCAGCACGTTTTAGTGCTCATGAAACTGCGTATAAATCGAAGGATTTAGCGGCAGAACGCAATGATGCTTTATCATGGTTCACAAATCAGTACTCTGAAATGCTGGAAGAAAATTTAGACCAGCATATCGAACATTTTAAGTCACTTAAAAATAAGGCAGAAAGCCACTAATAGCGGCTCAAATCTTATGTAAAGGTCTGGCAGGACGTCAGATCTTCACCTACTTTTGTGACGACGTTTTTAGCTCGTTTTGTTCTATTGGTAACGTCGTTTTTGCAGCCGGAGCATTAATCAGTTTTCCAGATTTCTGAATCAATTTTTTCTTAACTTTGTCTAATCTAATGACATAACCATTACCACCAATTCCGCTAAATACTTCATCGGCAAAAACAATAATATTGTCCGTATAAAAGGCAACAGCCTCTTTTTGAGTCACGATACCAAGATCAATTTGGTACACGTCCCCAGAGAAAAAATCATCTCCCTGCCAGTTCTCAAACAACCATAAGCGCTCTGAATCAAGCAGCACTAATTTACTTCTATCGGGGCTTAGCGCTGCCGATGTAACCCAGCATAGTTCTTTAATGGTAGCGCATGTCGAAAATTCATTGATGTATTGCGCGGTAAAATTTGCCGCATAATCACCTATTCGATAAAGCCGCGTTTTACCATCAAACGGGCTAGAACGGTTTTTAGTGAAAAGATAAAGACTGCGCTTATAGTAGATAAACGCTTCCACATCATAATGTGCATTCTTACGCACTTTCTCATCTAACCCTACCTTAAATTCTGGGTTAGTGAACTTTATGATTTCCGCACGGGTGCTAGTAGATTTGATATCCGTAGGGTTTTCAATTTTGTAGATGGTCAACCATTCACGATCATTATCATTATTGCCAAAGTCACCAATAAAGAAGTGCCCAAAATCGTCTTGGGTCATGTCTTCCCAGTCCCAGTTTTTAGCATTTTCTATTTGGATACTGCGCTCAATTTTGCCAACACCATCTAACTGGTAAAGTCTGGGTGAGTCACCCCCATCATTAATGGCCCAAAGCTGCTGTTTTTTATCAAACTCAATCCCTGATATCTCTTCTAGCTGCTTATCAAAACTAATGAATTTAGTGCTATTAAGCAGCCACGTTCTGTAACCGAGTAAACTCAGGAAAGCGACAAAGCAGATAAGCACAAGGCGAGTGATTGATTTTTTAGTTAACATTAAGATTACTACATATAAATCTTAGAACTGAGCTTTCTATTATAGCTCAAAAAGGGAACGGATAGCGTTCCCTAGGCATGCAGGCACTGAGTTATGCGTTTTTTAGTGAGAGTGACATCTCATGCCAGCTCAGCCCACCGTGGTCAGAATCTGATTCGCCGAGGTGAACAAAACCATGCTTCGCATACATCTCAATTAACTCGGTTTGGCAAATTAAATATATTTCAGTTTTGGAGAGTTCTCTCATAGTACCAATGAAGCTACTCATTAGCTTATCAGCCATGCCTTTGCCTTGGTATTTGGGGTGAACGACAACAGACATAATGACAATATGCTCGCCGCTTGGGTCATGACCCACTAACTCTTTAAACTCTTCATCGGACAACACCACTTTATGAGTGGCTCCAGAGTTGATAAAGCCAATGATCTCTTCTTGGTTCTCTAAAACAATAAAACCCTGAGGATATATTTTAATTCGCTTTAGTATTTTTTCTTTTGTAGCAGCCTCATCACCAGCATAAGACACAGACTCTATTTCAAAACATCTATCAAGATCTTCTTCTCTTGCAGAGCGAATAATTAACCCAGACATACGCTAATAATACTCCTAACCCATACTTAAAATGCATGATGGTACAACCGAAAAAAACGACCTCGTACACAACATGCTTGATATAACCGGGCCTTATTATACAAATGCTTAAAACCCGTAAATGACTAGCGCCGAGGCACGAGGGAGCATTGTAAGTTTTTTATTATATTTTTCAATGGAGTACGCTATCAAGGTAGCTAGCAATCTGTTTGCCTAGAGCCTCATGAAACGCCTTGCGATCAACCCCCTCTGGATCTTGTGCCACAATACCAATTTCACTTTTAATAGCATCAGGAAACGGGGTTATGAACGAAAAGTGTCCAGCATTTTCGATTGTTTGATAACTCAGTTTTTCTTTATTTTTAAAGTTTTGAGCTATCACATCTGACTGATAAGGCTCAATCAATTCGCTATCCTTCTCTGCTCTTAAAAGCAACGTTGGAATGCTAACCGCTGCTAAAGCCTCTTTTGACTTGAACAGTATTCCCACAGGCGCCATTAACACCAAGGCTTTAACGCGCTTATCACGCTGGTTTTCAATCTTTACTGACATTAGCTGCTGGCCTTTCACTAAACCACAAAAAGGCGCACTCACTTGGGGGCTACTTTCACACAACTCAATAATATGCCTCGTATCGGCAACACCTCCCGCTACGGCTAGCGCAGTATAGCCACCCGCTGAATGGCCTATAACAGCGACTTTATCAACATCAATACTCGGTGCTAATGCAGGGTTCAACAATAATGAATCAATGGCTGATCTAATATGCTGCGGCCGATTTTTCCAGTTGTTAACACTACCCTGCGCAGAGTTGTTTTTATAATTATCCTCAGGGTGCAGTGGCATCGCGACGATAAACCCTTGCTTAACCAGCGCAAAAGCAATGCTTCGGTGGCCAAGGTTAGAGCCACTAGAACCATGGGAAATAATAACCAACGGAAAAGTACCTTCTGCAATAATGCTCCCGATAGAGAGCTCCATCCTAAACGGCCCAAAATTTACGGGTTCGGCTGGAATATGAGTGGGATAAACAACCGCCACAGGGAAGCGAGTATTGGTTTCGTTAGAAGTTACTTCTATTTTACGAAAGCCCACCGAAAACTCATCGCTGGCCAATACAGGCAAAGCACTCAATAAAATAAAGGCAATAAACACGTACACGAGTCTAAACACAGGTAATCCCTCACCATAAGATATTGTTAAAGAATCAGAAAAATCACACTATTTGCCTGACTCAATCATTTCGATAATTTTTTTAGCTTTTTCAAAGTGGTCAAGCTCATGTGTTTGTATCCACCAAGTAGCGGCTTCTATCAGTAACTCGGGAGTATCGTTTTTATTAGCAAAGAACGCATAGAAAGAAACTCCAACGTTATCACCTTTTTGTTCTATCTTCTTAGTACATACTTTGATGACTTTTTCTCTTAATAAATTACGCATCTGATTCCTTTTATACAGAGTAAAAATAACAATCAATATTTTATAAGGCTGCAATTACAAACGATAAAAACGGTATTTATAGGCAGCATTTATACCCGTACAGCGTTATCACACCTAAAGGATTGGCAGGTAGACATCAGTGATCATCTCCTGCTCCTGAGTTTGAGGCCCAACATTGACATAATGAAAGAATATTGGAAATTCTGCGAGTTGCTCACCGCTAGTAGGAAGCCACTGCTCATATAGGTATCGAGCGGTCGTAACATTCGAGCGAGAACCGTAATGACGTACTTTCGCACAACGAAGAGCGGGAATAACTTTATTTAACACTCCAGCCTCATTAATGGAGATCTCTTGCTCTACAGAAACACACAGATCTACTCGATACTCTGGAGGCGCAACTTTTTGAGGATCATTATAATGGATACCATAACTGCGATGAATGTCGGAAGGTGGCAGTTTATTTTCAATACGCCACGCCACGAGATTTTTCACCGATTCATGTTCAAACTGAGCTGGCCCACGATGCTCAATAACTGCAATTTTAGTTTCCGGGAAATTTACTATTTCAACGTCCATATTTTATGAGCTCAACTGAAATCTAACGCCAAATTAAAAGGCTTATTAGTGTCGATAGACAAAGAAGCCTCCATGCTCTTACTGTTACTCATCTCCTTATGTAGAGCATAAATCACTTACTTTAAAGATCACGATGAGGTGTGACCGGACTGGGCTCGACCACTTGCGCTCGAGCATACAGATTTTCAAGGCTAATCGACTCAATACCTATATTACCGGCTTTTTGAAAATTGAAGGCGATTTCAGGAAAATCCATGATGGTTAATTCCATTACTTAAAAGGTGAGAGTAGATTTACCAATGAGCTTTTTCTCAAGCAACCCTTTTAAATCTCTGCAATAGGGTAAGGCTTGAATAAAAAAACAGAGCTCGTATAGGATAAGTAGAAGTTTGTTGAATGCTTGTAGCTTGAATACAATGCAGATAGCGATATTGGGTTTTTAGACGTTTAAGCATGCCTTAAAAAGGCAGCTTAGGACTTACAGCCAAGGAATGGGGATGCATAAAGTAATTATTCTTGATGATGAAGAGATGATGTTAAACAGCCTTAAGCGCCGCTTTAGATTAGAGTCTTCGCCGTATGAGCCCGTTTTTTTAGTTCTATAAAAGATGCCTTAGCCGAGTTGGATGTGGGTGACTGCTATGCCTTTGTCACTGATGTAAAAATGCCATTGCTATCTGGAGACCAAGTAGTGACCTATATTAGCCAAAAGTACCCTGAACAGGCGTGCTTAGTGATTACAGGGCAAGCAGAAAAAGAAAAGATACAAAGAATTGCTAAAGCAGGCAATGTACGCAGTATCTTATTAAAACCACTAGATTTTGATAAGCTTATTGAGGCTTTAGATAACATTAATAGTAGCTATGAGCTCTCATCAGATTTATAACCGTCAATACACTGTACTAACTTTCTATTTAACAAACGCCTTATCTTTCAGCCTTAATAAAGAAAATACTTGTTCCCATTCCAACAAACAAACCACCACTTATACGATGGAACCACTTCACATTATTTACATTTGATAGAAAGCCTTTTGCCCGTTGTGCTACATACCCATAAGTTGACAGTGATAAAAAAGAAAACGCCATAAAGATAAACGTCATCAGCATGAACTGCGGAATAATTGGATTAGACGTATCTAAAAATTGCGGGAATAGTGCAGCAAAGAAAAGTATAGGTTTTGGATTGGTTGCCGCAACGAATAGCCCCTCTTTAAAATAAGAGAGTAGAGTACGATCTGTATCAGATATTTTTTGACTCTTGTTTGGTGACGTTTTATTACTTGAAAAGAGCTGGCGTATACCCAAATAAATCAGATAAGAAGCACCTATAATTTTCACTACTGCAAACAGCGTTGAAGATGCCAACAACACAGCGCTTAGGCCACTAATCGATAACGTTGATAAGAACATTAAGCCGATAATGTTCCCCAAAGCAGAAACCATCACTACTTTATGCCCATTCATTGCACCATTATAGATAGCCAGTAAAATAGCAGGGCCAGGGCTAATCACATAAAAAAATGAAACAACAACATAGATTAATAGAGTATCGATATTCATAAACCCCTCACAAAGAAAGCTATCGCCGCATACTGCAGGTGATTATTAGCATCCGTAAACAACTACTCAAGCCGGTTTACGTATTATGGTCATTTAGAGAAGTACCCGGAATCTACAATTTTTTGGGTTTCAGAATCCCCCGGAATTATTGTTGTCCAGCCTTCTGTAATACTACGCCTAAGCTTAGTGAGCTCTTGATTTTCAGGAGAATAATAAAAGGTTTCTGCCGCTTCAAAGCTTTCAAACTCTAATATGACCATATGAGTGGACATCTCACCCTCAAGGGCTTTAGTAGGGCTGCCAACTATGACTTTGGCTCCATACTTCTCATTGATAGGTATCGATAATTGCGTGAGCTCATCAATTTTACTGCGATCTGTGATCTTGTAATGATGTATAACATATCCAGCCATATTCACCTCTGCCGTGAGTTGTGTCACTCTTAACGCCCGTATTACTGCTTATTAAGCACTGATAGGTAACCCACTGGCCCAACCTTTAGCCATACCAACAACCGTCGCTTTATAATCTGTATTTTTACTCGCTAGGTTTCTTTGCTGACAAAACGCTTCATTTTCATTAAATATTGATGATGCTAGTTGGCGTCCGCCCATTGTAATACCTGATGTTTTAGGCAGCCTCCGTTCTGTAAATAACGTAAAAGCTTTAGGTATATCATCTCTACTTTCTTTAATGCACTTTACAAGATGCCAAGCATCCTCTAACGCTTGGCAGGCTCCTTGGCCAGAAGTAGGCAAAGGAGAGTGGGCAGCATCGCCTAGTAAAACCACATTACTTTTATGCCAGTTTTTTATAGGGTCATGGTCATGAACATAAATTTTATTGATGCTAGCTAAAGGAGTGCCATTAATCACTTTGCCGATAATTGTAGGCCAACCACTAAACACTGTATTAAGTTCAGACTTATAAGCGTCAGGGCTTATCCTATCGATACTCTTTGAAGCAACGCCACCAGCCCAATACGCCTTTGTTTTTGAAACAGGCACAATGCCAAAGCGCTCCCCAACACCCCAATAATCAGAAACAGAAAGCTCTGTAAAAATATCAGATTGGCTTTCAAATACACCTATCCAATTAATAAACCCTTGATAGATAGGCGCGTTATCCTCATTGACATATTTTCTGGCAATGGAGTTCATCCGGCCATCAGCGCCGATAATTATATCGGGAGCAATACGAGTACCATTACTAAATTGAACGCTGGTTTTTCCATCATCATTCGATAACCAACTAACATTATGCTGGTAGTGGACATGGATGCTTAAATCGAGCGCACGTTGTGTCAGTATGTCCATCAAGTCTTTGCGTATAATGGAGTAACTCGGGTACCTCATTAAGCGGCTTAACTCATTGATGTCTAACGAGCCTATAGACTCACCGCTACTAGAAAAACGATTCATATAACTTAGCGCGCCAGAGACTCTAGCAACTTTATCTAAAACACCGAGCTGCTCTAAAACAAAAGAAGCGTTAGGCCAGCAAACAATACCCGCGCCTATTTCTGTTGGGCAGCTATGGCGCTCATAAACATCTACATCGAAACCTTCTTGTTTCAGTGCAATAGCAGTACTTAAACCGCCAATACCACCACCTAAAATAGCAATTTCCAAACGTGACTCCTTGCCTTGAGCTGATGCCGCATTAGCATTACAGAAACATTCATATCATAGCGTTTGCCTTTTGAGTAGGCCGCTGGTCTATTGGTGCCTTGCAGCCCCAGACATTTAGCAATAATCAACGTACCGCAAGCTAAACCCTTACTGTTATACTGCACCCTACTTTCCTTATGACGACCTACCCGAGCCTCTATGCCATTTTCAAACCTTGGATTGTGTAAATCTATTGTACAAGCGATTGAAGAACTGGGTTATACAGCCCCTACTCCGATTCAGAAACAAGCCATTCCTATTATTCTTTCTGGAAAAGATCTCATCGCGACAGCGCAAACCGGTACAGGTAAAACCGCCGCGTTTGTTCTGCCAATATTAGAGGCATTTAACAAAGAGCGCACATTACGGGGTAAACGCATACGCGCACTTATTCTTACCCCTACACGCGAATTAGCAGTTCAGGTTGCAGCTAGTGTTGCGCAGTACAGTAAGCATCTAAATCTTAGCTCTTTGGCTGTTTATGGTGGTGTTGATTCGGAAGCACAAAAGCAGCGTTTAATCGAAGGCGTTGATATTTTAGTCGCTACGCCAGGTAGATTGCTTGATTTGGCTCATCAGCGTGCGCTGCACTTTGATGAACTTGAGGTGCTGGTATTAGATGAAGCCGATAGAATGGTAGATATGGGCTTTGTTGATGATATCTATAAAATCATTGATCGCTTACCCAACGCCCGCCAGAACCTATTGTTTTCAGCCACAATGACTGACGATGTTCGCGCCATCGCCTATGATTTTTCTGATAGCAAAATAAGTAACCCCGCTGTCGAAATCTCGACGTCACCCAAAGCTACAACAGCACCCAATATAAACCAGTGGTTGATCACGGTAGACAAAGACACAAAGTCCGCATTGTTAAGTCATTTAATTAATGATCAACAATGGGATCAGGCGCTCATTTTTATCGAGAAAAAACACGGCGCTGCCAAATTGGTCGCACAGCTGGCAAAACGCGGCATCGAAGCCGATGCCATTCATGGTGATAAAAGCCAAGCCATGCGTGAAAAGATTTTGGCCGACTTTACATCAGGCGAACTAAAGTATTTAGTCGCGACAGGTGTTGCCGCCCGCGGTTTAGATATTGGTGAGCTTAGTCGTGTTGTTAATTACGACCTCCCCTTTAAACCAGAAGAATACATCCACCGCATTGGTCGCACTGGCCGTGCTGGCGCTACGGGCGAAGCTATTTCGTTTGTCGCCATGGGCGATTTTAAAAACCTATGCGCCATTGAGAGCCGTTTAAATCACATCATTGAGCGAAAAGAAATTGAAGGGTTTCCGGTTAGAAAAGTGGTTCCCGTTTCAATTTTGAATTATGTACGTAAAAGCAAAGCACCCAACTAATTAGCGAAAGATGAAAGACTGCAATCAATGTGGTAAATGCTGCATCAAGTATGGCGATGGTGATATAGCAACGAACAAAGAAGAAATTGAGCAATGGGAGTTATATAACCCAGATATCTTTGCGTTCGTTAAAAATAACGAAATATGGTTTGACCCGGAATCAGGAGAACAACTGAAAAGATGTCCGTTTCTCGAACTGGTTCCAAAAACCACCTCCCTATCACCTGACAAATACACCTGCAGCATTTACTTAAATCGACCGGAAGACTGTCGCCATTATCCAAGCCTAATCGATGAAATGGTTCGGGATGAATGTGAAATGCTTGAAGTAGTTGATCTCAAAAACCCTAAAAGAGCCCAAAATAAACTAGATTTCTTGATGAAAGATAGCCGATCTTAAGCTTCTCATAGGGTAAATTAGCAACATCAATACCCTGTCATTTCCAGATAGCCTTCGCCACGCGGTACACCACTTGAGGCGTCGCTCACGTTGACCGCTCCTTCCCAGTAGGGCACAGAGGTACTCATCCATCGGTTCGCATGGCGAGCCGTTATTTCTAGATCAAGGTTCTGTTCCGGCAGCGTCAGACGCCAGCGCACCGGCACCCGATAACCGGCAGCATCTGCGCTCGCCAACGGCACAAGTGTTAGCGTCGAGGCTTCCAGCGGCGTCACCTCTCCATCGGCGGTGATCCAGCTACCGGAAAGATAGTCGTCGTGATTAGTGCCCCCGCCGCGCAGGCGAAACGCCATCAATCTAGCGCCGCTGTCTAGGTGCAACGAAAACCAGTCCCAACCGGTTTGGCTGGCTCCCAGTAGTTGGCTGCTCCATTCCCGATCCAACCAGGCCCGACCGCTAACCGCCACACGCTCGCCGTCCTGCATTACCTCACCACTGACCCGATAAAAGGGCTGGCTGTAATACATAGAACCCTGCCCATCGGCCGATTTCTGGCTGAAACCACGGATACCATGGCGCACCAGCGGGCCTTCGGCCTTGAGTTCGAGGCGATAGCCAAAGGTACCGTTTTCATCCTCAGCTTGAGCGGTCAAACGAAGGTGATCCAGAGCGTCGCCTTCGGGATGTGTGGTGAGACTTTCAAGCCTCCAGTCATCCAACCAAGCGATAAAGGGCTGGGCCGTGACACCGGCCTGATGCACGACACTAGGGAGTGGCACGCTAGCTCCTCGTGCGAAACGTTCGGCGACACGATGGCTCTCGCCGTGGGACAGTGCCATGTGCGCCATCCACAGTTGATCCGTGGCCCAAGGCTCAGCTTTAGACTCAACCCCAATTTCGGCACGCGCACTGTTTGCATCAAGAGCTTCGGGCTGCTGAGCTTGGCGGAACAGCGTCCACTGTATTCCCATGGGCTCATGGTTCTCGTTTTCCAGGTTGGCAGTGAGATACCACCACTCAATACGAAAATCTGGGTGCGGGCCGTGATCCTCAGGGAAACTAATAGAGGTAATGGAGCTTGCATGGGCATAGTCTTGGCTCGAAGTGCCCAAGCCTGCAAAGCCGGCCCTGTCACCACTCACGTCTGTACCGCTTTTCTCACTATTGGCAGGTTCAGAAGCCGGGCCGCAGGCCCCGAGCAACAGCAGACATAGCAAGGACAAACCACATCTCAGTGAATTCAAGCGCCATTGTTTGATCATCAGGTTTCCTCCTCGGCTAGCAGTGACCGGGGCGGAGTACGCCACAGCTTAAACATTGGAAGACCCGCCGCCAGCAAGGCAACCAGCACCGCGGTGATTAGGGTCAGGCTGATCTCGCCGGGAAAAATATGCAGCGGCAACCGCCAGCCAAAGGCCGCCACATTGATACCCCACACCAGACAGGCGGTAATAGCGATGCCTAAGGGAATTGCCAGCAGGCCCGTGACCAGCGCAGCTCCGGCCAGCTGAGCCAGCACAATGCCAAGCAGGCGACGCAGTGGCACGCCAATCGCCCACAGTGCAGCCAGCCGTCGGCGCCGCTCTTGAGCTTGGGCCAGCAGCGTTGCCAGCAATGCCAATGCCGCCACACCGAGGGTCAGGCCATTCAACGCTCGGGTAATAGCAAAGGTACGCTCGAAGATAGCAGTTGCCGTAGCCTTGACCTCGCGCTGATCTCGCAAACTGTGTGGTGTCAGGTTGAAGCGCTCGATCAGCTGCTGGCGTAACAAATCTGCATCCTCGCTAGGCTGCATCACGATGCCGATGGAGGCCGGCGGTACTTTAAATAACCGCAGCACGCGGTCCGTAGCCATCACCACCTCGCCGCGCGGGTTGCCATAATCAGGGTAGATGCCCACCACCGTTACCGATTCACCACCACCGGGCGTGACCAAACGTAATCGGTCGCCCAATGCGATGCCTTCGCCCCGGGCCAACTGTTCATTGACAAAGGCCCCTCCATGCTGGAGCACTTGCCATGCAGCATCTCGGTTGCCAAGGGTAGAGAGTAGCGGCCAATCAGCCATTAGCGTTTGCCCCGGCGTGATGCCAAATACCGATAACGGCAGGCCCGGACGGCGGAGGGTATTGCCTGTTGCGATCTCGAGCAGCTGCGATTTGGCGTCGGCGGTGATCAGGCGCTCGTGGACCACATCGCGCTGAGCAAGCCAAGCATCAATAACGGCGAACTGCGCTGTTGGCGGTTTGAGATATAGATCCGCCATCAACCGTTGGTCGAGCCAGTCGAGAAAGGTCAGACGAAAACCGCCGACCATACTGCTGACGCCGAGGTTGGCCGAAAGCGCAATCAGCAGTGCCATCATGGCCAACGACAGCCGAGGCAGCTGCAGTTGCAAGTCGGCTAATGCCCATTGGGTGAGTGGCCAACTGCGAGCCAAGTGTGTTAAACGTGATAGCCCTCTGAGTGACAAGGATAGTACCAAGGCCAGTAGCGCTGGTAGCCACAATGCAGCGGCCAATATAATGGCCGCGACCAGTCCAAAACCTACGACTAACTCAAAACCTGAACCCAACGCTTCGTCGCTAGACCAAGTGCTAAGCCATAGCAGCGCTAAAGCGGATAGCGCAGCCACGCCACCCAGCCATGTTTGCAGCCGCAGCTGGCGTTGAAAACCGGCGCGCCACGCTTGAGCCTGACCTAACCCCAGTAAACGGATACGATTTGCCCGCCACAACACGCCGCTGCCAGCAATAAACAGGCCGCCCAACGTCACTCCAACACCCCCCAACCAGTAATGCCAAGGCAGGCTGAGCTTAGTGCTAACGTCGGCACCGTAAAGGCTTTGCAGGGTGGCGGCAACGTCTGGTAATAGCGTTTTAGCCAACCACAGCCCACTGATCAGGCCTACCAGTGCGCCCAACAGCCCCAGAAAAACAAGCTCTAGAGCCAGCAAGGCAACCAAGGTGCGGCCCGACACGCCAAGGGCACGTAGTGTACGCAATAGCCCTAGCCGCTGCTCAAGCGCCAGCCCCAGCGCCGCCTGAACAATAAATAGTCCGACAATCAGTGCCAGCAACGCCATGGCCGTCAGGTTGAGATGAAAGCTTTGAGTTAGCTCACCGGGGCTACTCCGCGTATCGGCGCGTACCAGCGTGAATCCGCTGGGAGGGGCGGGCAGTGTATCTGCGGCGCTAACCAGTGCGGTGATCGAGTCGCCGGCACGCAGCAGCTGTGCGGCAATGGCGATATCCATCACCAAAGTATTTGGTGGCAGTTCAGGCGCATCGATCATTGGCGGAAAAGGCCTGCCACTATTCAGTGTCGGATTGGTACCCAACTGGGAGCGGGTATCCGGTGCCAGACGGGTCTGCCAGGGCGGTATGATAAAGCCCTGCAGCCCACCAAACGCTTGGCCACGGGCCAGCGTACTATCACCGGGTAAGGTGAGCGGATCGATACCGATGAGGGTGAGCTTCTCATCCCTGTCGGTAATAAGCTCTCCTTCGAGCAGCGGCGACACCATTACACCTACCCGGCGCATCTGGATGAAATCATTTCGGGTCAATGTCTGGCCGTCCTCACGCTCAAGACGATCAAAACCACTGCCGAGCAACGCTTCAGCCCGCGCATAGTTGTCACGCGCCGAGGCGTTGATGGCCTGTACACCACTCCATAGCGCTCCCGCGACCCATAATCCTAATAGCAACATGGCCAGCTGGCCAGGATGCCGACGATAGTGTGATAACAGCGTCGCCAACACCACGCCGATCAAACGCATGGCAAGTGGCTCTCCCTGGAGTCGGCCAGCAGCTGACCACGGCGTAAGATCAAACGACGATCCAGCGGGGCAGCCACTTTGTGGCTGTGTGTCACCATCAGCAGGCTGCTGCCGCTTTCGGCGACCAGTTCCAGTAGCAGTTCGAGGACTGTCTCCGCAGTATTTTCGTCAAGATTTCCGGTGGGCTCATCGGCCAGCAACAACGCTGGGCGAGACGCCAGCGCGCGACCAATGGCTAAACGCTGTTGCTGCCCCCCCGACAGCTGCTCGGGATAGTGGCTCTCGCGTCCTGCCAAGCCCAGCCGTTCTAATAGCCTCATCGACCAGACCGGATCTTCGCGCCCCGCCAGTCGTGCCTGCAGGCGCAAGTTGTCGGCCACATTGAGACTCGCTACCAAGTGAAACTGCTGAAACACTAGGCCGAGAGTTTCGCGTCTGACGCGCGCCCGGCCGGGTTCATCCAAACCGGCTAGCGACTGGTTGTGGATGCATACCTCACCCCGTTCAGGTAGGTCGAGCCCTGCGGCCAAGTGCAATAGCGTCGACTTACCGCTACCCGATTCGCCCATCAGCGCCACGCTTTCACCGGCTCCCAGGTGCAGATCCACACCTGACAACACACTTAGCGGCCCTTGGGGTGTCGTGTAGGTCTTGTGGACATGGCGAAAATCGAGCATAGCGGACTCCGTGTTACGTAAAGCCACGATAGTGGCATAAATTCCCGACCTGCCCCTAGGGCATTGTTTTATTCACCAATATCTTCATTCCATAACTCAGGATTTTTTTGAATAAATGACGCCATAATCTGACGACATTCGTGGTCATCATGAATAACTAACTCAACACCTCTAGACCTGAGGTATTCTTCAGGCCCACAAAAGGTTTTATTTTCACCAACAACCACCTTTTTAACACCGTAAAGAAGGATAGCCCCACTGCACATATCGCAAGGAGATAATGTTGAGTATAACGTTGCGCGGCGATAATCTGATGCCTTTAGCCTTCCTGCGTTTTCTAAACAATCCATTTCAGCATGTAGCACTGAGCTGTCTTTTTGTATGCGTTGGTTATGCCCTCGTCCAACAATATGTCCATCAAGAACAAGAACAGAGCCAATGGGGATCCCTCCATTATTCAAACCTTTCTTTGCTTCCTCAATGGCGGCTTGCAAAAACTTATCCATAATTCACCTTATCGACTAAGCTATTAACTATATTACATTTTTATTATAGGCTGCTTTAAGCGCACTGGGTTGCTGGAGAAACAAGCCACTTTGATTAACAAGATACTGTGCAGGGTAATACTCTATGGCCACAAAAAATTAGAGAGGAATTTATTATTATGCAGATAGTCGAAAATGCCGATTCTAAAGTGGTTCTAATTGCTGATGACACTCAAACCATACGCGCTATTGTGCGCGCTAGCCTCAAGGCAATTGGCTTTAAAGAGTTTCATGAGGTGCCAAACGGCGTCGAAGCAAAGCAGTTACTGGAGGCAAAATCGATTGATTTGGTCGTCTGTGATTGGGAGATGCCAGAAATGAACGGCCTAGAGGTACTCAAAGAGATGCGAGGCATGGAGAGGCATAAAGAGACGCCCTTTGTAATGCTAACCGGTAACGCTAACGCAGACCTCGTCAATCAAAGTATTCAATTAGGCATATCAGGCTTTGTGGTGAAACCTTTTCAGCCGCAAGCATTGTGTGAAAAAATTGCCCATATTTTCGCCTCCCCAGCGCCGACAAAAGAGAACCAAGAAAAACCAGCACCTGTACGCCAATCCCACTTAAACCCTCGCTGATCACAACTTTTCATCAAAAAATAAACGACTTCCCCACTCCTCTTTCCTGAGCAATAGGTTGTGAAACGCTCCATATATCCTCAACTCAAAAAGGTAAAACCCTCGCATTAAGTTTTCTAGTAAACTAGCCAGCTTTTAGTCTTCATACTAAGCCGGAGCTCATCATTTTACACACACTGTCCCAACTTAAATCTGGCGAGCTATCAGGTATTCGTCGCTTAGCATTATCAGAAAATCTAACGTCATTTCCTTTGGAAATTTTAACATTAGCTGACAGCTTAGAAATTCTAGATTTATCCAACAACCAATTAACTTCACTGCCAAAAGAACTTATACAGTTAAAAAATCTCAAAATATTTTTTGCCTCAAACAACCATTTTGAGACAGTACCAGAAGTACTTGGCCAATGCCTCAACTTAGAGATGGTTGGTTTTAAATCAAACAAGATTAACCATGTCCCAGAGAGATCACTGCCAGCAAAATTACGTTGGCTCATTTTAACTGACAATCAGATTAGCACGCTGCCTGACTCTTTAGGTGAGCGGCCCAGACTACAAAAATTAGCATTAGCAGGTAATTGCTTAACGCACCTACCTAAAACCTTAGCGCAATCGACAAACCTTGAGTTAGTACGTATTTCAGCCAACCAACTGGCTGAATGTCCTGATCAATTGCTCGGCTTACCTAAACTTGCTTGGTTTGCGTTTTCTGGTAACCCATTTAGCCAGTCCGATATAAACATTCGGTCAGTTCCTGAGATGCCATCATCCAGTTACACATTACAGCGGGTACTAGGGCAAGGGGCCTCTGGTGTTATCTCAAAGGCGCATTGGAACCAACATCAAGCTCTATTTCCTGATGATATTGCCGTGAAAGTATTTAAGGGCGAAGTCACTAGCGATGGATATCCAAAAGACGAGCTACAAGCGTGTTTAAAAGTAGGCCACCACCCAAATCTAGTAAAGTCGCTGGCTCAAGTGAATGAAGATGGGTATTTAGCGTTAATCATGAGTTTGATACCTCCTCACTATACTAACTTAGGCCTACCACCCAACTTTAAAAGCTGTACTCGCGACACCTTTGCACTGGGTTTTACGCTCTCAATTGAGCACATTGAAAAAGTCATTACCCAGATGGAAGATGTGTTTGCTCATTTACATGCAAACCAAGTATGTCATGGCGACTTATACGCGCATAACGCCCTGTTTGATGATGAAGCTAACCTCATTGTTGGCGACTTTGGTGCAGCAACGATGTACCACATGCTTAATGAAGAGCAACAAGCAAAAATAAAACAAATTGAACATCGAGCACTGCATCATTTTATTGATGACTTATTAAGCATTTGCAAAGAAGAAGATAGATCCAGCAAAACGTTTATACGTCTCAAGCAGCACATTACACAGCGCTAAAAATAATGAGGGCCGATGAAAGCATCGCAGACATCACCCTCTTTTTATGCGTACGACTTTCATCACCTCAAAGTTCATACCAGCGACAGTTTCCTGTTCTGGGTAATAGGTAATATTCACTCTGGCACCTTTTAAGCTTTGGTAATTACCTTTGCGCTTAAATTTAAAAGGCACATCACAACCCTCAACCATTAGGCTATGTAAAATCCAGTCGCCTTGCTCTCGTTGCACATGTGAGGTGACCTTCATGAGCTCGGAATGGGTTAGGTTTTTGTTTTTTCTACTAGTTTTTTAGGGTCTGATTGCATGTTAAATATTATATGATTTTTCCATTATAAATTTAACCAATCGTCATCAGAAAATGGAGTATACGTTGCTCTAAATAGAAGCGCGGTTTAAAGGGAGAACCGCCATCGATAAAACCGACATGGCCACCATACTGATGCAGTTCATACGTCACATCTGTGGAGCACTGATGAGTTAAGGGGATCACATCGGCATTCATAAACGGATCATCAACGGCATGCATCACCAACGTTGGTCGCTTAATGTTTGCCAAATAACTAAACCCACTGGCTTTAGTGTAATAATCATCAACCCCCTCAAAACCATGCAGTGGTGCAGTAACTTGATGGTCAAATTGATAAAAGGTTTTCAGCGTACCGACTTGTTCTGGTGTAATTGATGCCTCATTAACAATAGTGCGATCATTAAATTTATCGGTTAGCTTCTCACGGAGCTGCTTAATCAGATGCCATTGGTAAAGAGTCGAAAATCCTTTTTCAAGCCGTTTGGCACAAGCGGATAATTGCAGAGGAGCCGAAACAACAACGGCGCGTTCTATAGCACTATTATCTTGTAGCTCTCCAAGATACTTAGCCAATACATTACCCCCTAAGCTATAACCGACAGCGCACAGCTGTGCTTGCGGGAAATGCTGTTGGAGATACTGCAAGGTATGGCTAATATCTTGCGTATCTCCACTATGATAGCTGCGTGCCAAACGGTTAGCTTCACCAGAACAACCACGGTGATGATGCACAACCGCGCATAAACCTAATCGATGACAATCTCGCAGTAAGCGGCGTATATAATGGGAATCAGAACTACCTTCCAATCCATGCAAAATAACAATAATACTACTGGCGTTAGAGGGGTCACCGACCCAATCAAGATCGATAAAATCACCATCGCTTAATTCCAGACGCTGGCGTGATAACACTGGGGGCTTGATCTTGGTAAACACAGGTAAAATCGTTTGCACATGTGGATTTTTTGCCCACCAAGGGGGTAAAAAAGATCGAATCATCTCTTATTCGCAGACTTATTAGCGTGGTAATAGCTTAGAGACAACACAGCTTTAAGAATTAACAAAAATGGAAATAGGCCATGCAGAAAAAGATCAAAGAAGTCTATACCACGAGATAACTCCCCATTGATGAGCATGTGCACTTTTTCAAACAGGTGTGGTTGAGGGAAAAAAGGAGCCAGGCCCAGTGTTAACGACCCAAAAATCAACACAATCCATGGCAACCTTCTCATCAAGCTTGTCATCGCTGTTTTTCCTTTTTATAAGAATAGCTGGTCCCATTTATCAAAACGCTTGCTCCTGCGCAATTAAGCGGCGTAAAAGAACAGAACAAGCCCGCATTTCACGTTATTCCCACATGACGTTAGATTTTGCCTTTGCAGCGGCAGTAAAAAGATCAATCAACGGTAAAGCTCGCGTCGCCAAACTCACCTCAACCTCCTCATCGTCATCCATAGCAGGTGGTGGCGCTGTACCCGCTTCAATCGCGGCGGTTAACTTACCCAACGCAACAGGCACATCTGCCGCCAGAATAGCACCGGGCACGGAGCCGCTGTGGTCCATCATTTTAAGCATAGCCAGTGCTACATCACCAAACATCGTAATACTGCCATAAGCATCAGTTGTAAAAGTCACCAGCATGAAATACTCCTCGAATAAATTAACGAGTCTCGGGATAAAGAGAGGCAGAATATATTTTCTTAAGTCTCCTCTTTATACCTTCCTTTAACCTTCAATTACAAAGTGCATCATGTTTTTTGCCCTTCACCAAAAATATTGTGACATCTGTTTAGTTTTTTTATTGTAGATAGAACAAAGGTTAAAGCCTTTCTTCAATTAACTGCCACACTAGCGACAGTTTTCTAAAGTAGGTATGACACTTCCTTTTGTGCATAACGCCAGCACAGGGCCGCTAAGCGTAGTTGTACTTTATGTTAATGGAGCGACAGCGAAATGCATAAATTGTAAAACGTAGCTTAGTGGCTCCTTGTGACTCGCCTTGTTAAGTGATGCTACCTGCACCGTAACCATAACTGACCACCCATGAATTTTCCTGACAATGCGCCCAAACCAAGAACCGCATATATTGCTATATTTGCCCAAGGTTGCAGCGGGCCCAATGACTCACTCAATTTCAAGGGGAGAGCAATAAGCCCAATAAAAACAAAAACAAAAAACCATAAGTACAAAATATATTAGATTTTGAATGGTCGTGCGATCTTTTGGTGCCGTGATGAAAAAGCGCATAATTGCGTTGCGAGGATAAAATTCACGACCTTCCATAATTTGACTGTGGCCAGTAATAGCAAAGCCAAATACCGACCCCAGAATAAGCCCCGAAAATGCAGATGCTAAAATTGCGATGAATTCCATGAGCATATTCACTTAACGCCTCATTATGTGCATTTCAAGGTGCTGCACTAACTTACCCTCCATGTACTTATTTTCTTAATACACTGGTTTCTTGGTCTGAAATGTAACCAGATAGGTAATAAACCAAATAGACTGTACTTTGGAATAAAAAGAACAGTCCTTTGTGGAACATGTATTAAACCAAAGCTGAAGCCAAAGATTATCAGTTCACAAACATATTTTATATCGCCTTTGCTAAATTCATCACCGCCAACTTTAAGTTTTCCCAAAGTCTTATCGATAGAAACATCCTGGGCATTATTTCGAACAAAGTTTATGAGCCAAAATAACAAAAAATTGCAGGCTAGTGCGACAAGCATATTTATGAAGTCATTAAATGTATTGAGCTCTATCTCTGGTGCCACCCCAGTAATTACTAATACATTCCCTATTAGCATGACACCAATAACGCAGAGAATGGCTGTTAAAACTACTATTGCTAGATAGTAGCAATATGTAGTGAGATAGAACTTGGAAACACTAGAGCTTAATACTTCAATTGAACGACTCATCTCAACACGTACTCACTTCCTGTCACATAGGGGGCTGACTTGGAGCTGCGAAGCAGCGGAAAGGCAGTCCCAGTCCCGAAGGGGCGGCAAAAACCGCGACGACTTACGGAATCCGTTGTAGCAACTTGTTATGTTTTAATTTCCAAAAACTTCAAAAGAACGCACACAAACTGTTTTGTTACTCCATGAGTTTGGTGCTGAAAAGTTATTTATTACAAGTTTTATTCGGCCAGTAACAACCGAAGGAAATGATTTTTTATAGTTTAATTTATTTTTATTTATCGTATGAAAATATACATACTCATTTCCGTCGAAATAGTAGAGTTTTGCATTTTTAATGAAACCACCTGCTTCAGCAATACGAATACGAGAAATATTATATTTTTTTCTAAAGATGATATTTAGTGTTTGCGGGGTGTTTCCTTCAATACCACACCAAAAAGTTTTTTCATTGCCATCAATTACTCTCGAACTGGATTGATTATCACCTCCATACGTGTAACTTCCATTATCAGTAGCAATAGCTCCCTTTGATGCTAGGGCTACATTATGAATTTCTTTTTTAGACACGTAAGTTATTTTTTTTATATCATTAATATTGAATTTTGATATTTGACCGTTTTTTAAATGGATGTTCATTATTTGTTCTGCACTTGCAAGTGAACTAAACAGTAAACAGAAAAAAATAAAAGTTTTCATAGCTTTCTCCTTAAAACATAACGCCAAGCAAAGCGGCGCAGCTTGCTGCGTCCTTACTTGTGCGTCTTGTTATATGTGGTGACTATTATGAAAAGGCCCATTTTTAACGATAGCCTCATCAGCCCCTCTTAAATAACTACCACAAGGGGTATCATATTTGAATTTCCACTGCTCACCATCCCATATAAAATCATCTTTAATTGCCTTGAAATTATTCTGGTGATATCCAGCAGCTACCTCTGTAGGGGACCAAACATGAAATACATATGCATTGATGCGGTTTGGTCCAACAGATATCCAGTCACCAACCTTAACTGTTCCGTCATTCATCGGTTTCTCTCCAGATAAAAAGCCATATAACGCTTACAGCAGTGGCGCGCAAAGCGCGTCAACTGCCTGTTATTGTTATTGGTCGGGCAAAGTCACCTAACCTGAAACAAGTTTTATCTTGAAGATATTTTTCAAGTTCTTCGAGTTTTCCAAACGTCCGATAGTCCTTTTGAAAACCATCTTCTATGAATTCAAATTCAAGCCTGCGCTCTTGCTTTCGGATGATACCAATTCGCTCAATTCTCTCGTTCTCCTTCGTAACTAACTGTTTAGTCTCGATAGAGTCTGAACCAGAAAACAATATATCTAGGCGATTCCTAAGTGCTTTTTTCCTAGCTTTCAAAGCAGCTGCTGAAATCCAACCTACAATCAAAGCTCCTACAGCCTGAACTACATGCAACCAAAATCTTACTTCGTCATCTGAAGTCATGGTTTCCATTTACCTATAACAGCTAATTATAAAGACCGGGGCTCTATAACTCTTTGGCCCCCTTAACAAGGGAGAAAAATTAAAGATCACGGCACATAATTTTATAAATCAATAACTTAAAGAGTTTATGGAAGTGGCGTTGATAGACAAAAGAAGCCTCCATGCTCTTACTGTTATTCATTTCCTTTTGTAAGAGCATAAACCACTAACTTTAAATATCAATGAGTTATGATTGCTTTTTTCCTTGTTAAGGGGAAAGGGGTCCACTGAACAAGGGGCTTGACAGAAGCATGAATCACAAATACTGTATATAAACACATGTACCGAGACGAAATATCATGGACGATATTCAACACCGTATCCCTAGCAAACCCACTCGTTTTCTGGACCAGTTGCGTCTTCACATCCGCAAGAACGGCCTAGCGTATCGGACTGAGCAAACGTATATCCACTGGATCAAACGATACATCTTTTTCCATGAAAAAAAGCACCCCAAAGATTTAGGGATACCAGATATTGAGGCTTTCCTTACGCACTTATCTGTTGACCGCCATTGTTCACTAAGCACACAGAAACTTGCACTTAATGCTCTCATTTATCTCTACAGACGTTTTCTGGAGGTTGACACACAGGATTTAAACTTCATACCTGCGGTGCGTCATAAACGCCTACCTGTTGTTTATAGCCGAGAAGAGATAACCGCAATTTTGGGACAACTTAAAGGAGTCCATAAGCTTCAAGTTGAGCTAATGTATGGCACAGGGTTGAGAAAAGCAGAACTCCTATCACTTCGTATCAAAGATATTGATTTTGGGAATAATAATATTATTGTACGAAGCGGCAAGGGCAATAAAGATAGAACAACCATGCTACCTCAGACCCTCATACCAGCTCTACGACGGCAAATTGAAAAGGTAAAAAACATACACCAGCAAGACATTGAAGACGGCTATGGCGATGTTTATCTACCGGACGCGTTAAACCGAAAATATCCTCGAGCAGCCAAAGAGACAGGCTGGCAATTTCTTTTCCCTTCGAGCAAAATTGGCCGAGATCCACGATCAGGGGTTTTAAGGCGCCATCACCTTCACCCAACAGCCCTTAGCAAGCAGATACGACAAGCGGTAAGAGCAGCTGATATCCACAAGCCAGCCAGATCACATAGCTTTCGACATAGCTTCGCAACACATTTACTTGAAGCAGGCTATGACCTTCGAACGATTCAGGAATTACTTGGCCATACTGATGTTTCTACAACCGAAATTTATACACATGTACTGAACCGTGGTGGCAAAGGTGTTCGAAGCCCTGCGGATGCTCTTATTTGATTTCCTGTTGATATTTAATACAGCCAGAATTGAAGGTATTGAACGGCTGAATACCAAGCCTCTATTTTAATCATACTATACGCTTTCTATTCAACAGGCCTAAACTCCGCACATAACTTGGCCGCCATCGCAGCCCCCATCATAGGATGCGGTATAGGCGCTACCGCCACAACAATATCAACGGCGGGTAGCTCTGGTAAGTTAGCCGTTTGGTCAACCACCACCAGCCCCGGTGATACGCTGGAGCGAGCCATAGCACTGATGCCTACTCCCCGTTTGAGCAGGCTTTTTATAGCCGTGGCGCTGGAGGTAGTGCACACCAAATGATAGTTTTTGGCTTGTTTTTCTAACCCATCAATTGCGCTGCTGTGGAACTTGCAGTCTGCTTCGTACATCACCAGTGGCAGTGTTTGTTTTGCGAGTAGCTCTGGGTAGCCACCGTGTACCCATACACCGGTATCATGTTTGAGCAGGTAGCCCTCCTCTTTTTCGGGTGCGCGGGTGAGGATGGCGATGTCGATCTCGCCGTTATCCAGCATTAGTCTTAACTGCGTGCTGCAATCACAGTGGATACGTATACTTTGCTGGGGTAGCTGCTGTATGAGCAGCTCTGTGAGTTGTGGCAATACAGATTCGGCGTAGTCGTCTGGGCAGCCGATACGTATAGGTGGATGGATTGCATGGCTGGCAAGTGACCCAAGTACTTCATCATGCATAGCCACAATGCGCCGCGCATAACTGACGAGTGATTGCCCTTGGTCTGTTAGCGTAAGGTAGCGGCCATTTTTTTTGAACAATACTTGTCCGGCTTCTTCCTCTAGTTTTTTCATCTGCATGCTAACAGCACCCTGGGTGCGGCATACTTGTTTTGCGGCACGCGTAAAGCTACCTGTATCAACAAAAGCGATAAAGCTTCGTAATGCTTCTATATCCATACAGCCAGCTCCTTATTCATCCATTAGTAATTCAAATAGGTGCTATAAAAACTATTCGATAGTCAGTTATAAAGCAAGATTGCACAATGAATCCACAAGTTAAAACAACTGATTCACTCGGCTATTGAATGGAGCGCTATATGAAGAACAACATGGAATTGATCATCGGCAATAAGAATTACTCTTCTTGGTCGCTACGCGGCTGGTTAATGTTAAAAGCGTTTGATATCCCTTTTACTGAAACGCGCTTGGCATTATTTGAAGCCGATTTTTATTCATCACTGGCGAACTACTCTCCTGCGGGAAAAGTACCTGTATTGATTGATAACGGTATCACCGTGTGGGATTCACTCGCTATTTGTGAGTATGTTAGCGAAACTCATTTGGGCAATAAAGGCTGGCCAGCAGATGCCGCAGAGCGTGCCTTAGCTCGTGCCATTAGCTGCGAGATGCATTCTGGATTCTTTGGTTTACGCCATGAGTTACCGATGAACTGCCGCGCTAAACGCGCTGTGACTCTTACAGAAGCAGCACTTAAAGATGTGCAGAGAATCGATACTATCTGGACAGAGCTTTTGCAAAAAAATAGCGCACAGGGGCCGTGGTTGTTTGGCGAGTTTAGTATTGCTGATGTGATGTTTGCACCGGTGGCACTGCGTTTTGATACCTACAATTCAGAGGTATCTAACCATAGCCGTGCTTATGTAAAAACAGTACTCGCCCACCCAGCGGTACAAGCGTGGGTAGCGGATGCGAAACAAGAGTCCGAAACCATTGAAGAAGAGGAAGTCGGGCTGCCGCTATAAGTGGCAGTTCACTTTTAGCTTTTTACTCTTGATCTTGCCGTTCTCATTTTTAGTGCCTGTTACACGACAGTGCACTAAATCACCACTGATGGTCATCGCGTAAGCGGATATTACACCAGCGTCTTCATTGTGTACGGCTTGCACACTCGTAAAACGAAACCCCTTTGGGTTATCTTGCTGATAACACTGGATCAGCGGTTTCCCTCTCACTTCACTACGGCAATATTCTATGGCGCTGCTAGTACGTATCACCCAAGTATCGTCAGCGGAGCCTGTAGAAAAAGACTGAATCGGGAAAGCGGGCAACGCTCTTTTCTTTTCAACCTTATTAGTTGCGGCTGCATACGGCACAATAGCGATACAGCCACTCAAACCAATAACCATTAATGCCTTAAATGTTAACGGCGTCTTTTGGCTAATTATCCCTATGCTCATCTGCTGCCTCCTTCTTATTTAAGTTTTATGACCTTTATAAATACGCGCTTTTTTTCACAGAGTAAATCTCAAATAAATTTGCTAACATTAGGGCATTCACTTAGCACAAACCAAATTAAGTGGTGCACATACACTGCTACTTTTAATAATGGGATTTCACTATGGCTTTTAACGGCTCCGAGCGCTATGTAGCTACCGACGAACTGCAAATGGCAGTCAAAGCATCTATCACTATGCAGCGCCCTCTTTTGATTAAAGGCGAACCGGGTACGGGTAAAACCATGCTGGCCGAAGAGGTCGCGCTTTCATTGGGTAAAAAGCTGTTTCGCTGGCACATTAAATCGACCACAAAAGCGCAACAAGGCTTATATGAATACGATGCTGTATCGCGCTTACGTGACTCTCAGCTTGGCGACGAAAAAGTCTACGACATTGCTAACTACATCAAACAAGGTTTGCTGTGGCAGGCGTTTGATGCTGATGAGCAAGTGGTCCTGCTTATCGATGAGATCGATAAAGCCGATATAGAGTTCCCTAACGATCTACTGGTCGAACTCGATAAAATGGAGTTCTTTGTTTACGAAACAGGGGAGCGTGTTGTTGCTAAGCATCGCCCGATTATTATCATCACGTCGAACAATGAAAAAGAGCTGCCAGATGCTTTCTTGCGTCGTTGCTTCTTCCATTACATTACCTTCCCTGACCGTGACACCATGCAACAGATTGTTGATGTGCATTATCCGGGTATTCAGCAGGAACTGGTAAACGAAGCGTTAGAAGTGTTCTTCAAAATCCGTGAGATGAATAACCTGAAGAAAAAGCCGTCTACTTCGGAACTGATCGACTGGTTAAAACTACTCATTGCAGATGACATCCCTGTTGATCTGTTGCAAAACAAAGATATCGCTCAGGCCATGCCCCCGCTTTATGGTGCACTGCTCAAAAATGAGCAAGATGTACATATGTTGCAACGCTTGGCATTTATGGCAAGACGAGAAAACCGCTAATGTTGATCGACTTTTTCAACACGCTGAAACGGGCGGATATTCCCGTTTCTCTGAACGAGTTGCTGGTGTTGCTCGATGCGCTTAAAAAGGGTGTCGCGTTTGCCAGCCTCGATGATTTTTATCTACTCAGCCGTGTTTGCCTGATCAAAGATGAGAAGCATTTTGATCGATTTGATCGCGCTTTTGGTCACTATTTTAAGGGCCTCGACGCACTTAACCTGTTTCCTGATAACGAGATCCCTGAAGACTGGTTACGTTCTGAGTTTTTGAAGAACCTTTCTGAAGAAGAAAAAGCCAAGATTGAAGCCATGGGCGGCTTGGATAAACTGCTTGAAACGCTTAATGAGCGCTTAGAAGATCAGCACGATCGCCACGCCGGTGGTAACAAGTGGATTGGTACGGGCGGCACTTCGCCTTTTGGCCACAGTGGTTACAACCCTGAAGGCATCCGTATTGGTGGCGAGAGCAAACACAAACGCGCCGTTAAAGTATGGGAAAAACGCGAGTTTAAAAACTTGGATGACCAAGTTGAGCTTGGCACGCGTAACATGAAAGTGGCTTTACGTAAGCTGCGAAAGTTTGCTCGTACAGGGTCTAATGAAGAGTTAGACCTAAACGATACGATTCGCTCTACTGCTGCGAACGCAGGGCTGTTAGATATTAAGATGGTGCCAGAGCGACATAACGCCGCTAAAGTGCTGATATTTCTTGATATCGGTGGTTCGATGGACCCTTACATCCATCTTTGTGAACAGCTATTTTCTGCTGCCCGCACCGAGTTTAAGCACCTCGAATACTTTTACTTTCATAACTGTGTGTATGAGAAAGTTTGGAAAGATAACAATCGCCGTTACCATGAAACGCTCTCAACAATGGATGTTATCCACACCTACGGTAAAGACTATCGCGTTATCTTTATTGGTGATGCGGCCATGTCACCGTATGAGTTGATACAGCGCTACGGCAGTGTTGAGCATATGAACGAGGAAGCGGGCCAAGTATGGCTGCAACGAATTCTTGATACCTGGGATAAAGCGATCTGGCTGAATCCCACTCAAGAAAGATTCTGGGGATACACTCATTCAACCGATGCAATACAGCAGCTTTTTGATGGGCACATGTACCCGCTGACCCTTGCGGGCCTTGAAGCGGGTATCAAGCACCTATCAAAATAGAGTGAACTAGCTTTGCAAGCTAGGTAAGAGATCAGCGGGTACTAAGGCGTTATAGTCGCCCCGCTGAATTAGCGCCTGCGCCCGCTCGATGTCGGGCGAAAAATAACGGTCTTTATCATAAAACGCGACTTCTGCTCTTAACTGACTATGCGCCTGCTGTAACCCTACGGTTGTTTTTAGCGGTGCTCTGAAGTCGATTCCTTGGCACGCCCCCAGCAACTCAACAGCTAAAATGCCTGCCGTGTTGTCTGACATGTCTCGTAAACGCCGTGCTGCAAACGTTGCCATGGAAACATGATCTTCTTGGTTGGCAGAGGTCGGCAAACTATCCACAGATGCAGGGTGTGCCAATGATTTATTCTCAGAAGCCAGCGCAGCTCCTGTGACTTGAGCAATCATAAACCCTGAATTTACGCCGCCATTGTCGACCAAAAAAGGCGGTAATTTAGAGAGGTTAGTATCAATTAACAGCGCCATACGCCGCTCAGATAAAGAACCAATCTCAGCAATAGCCAATGCTAGGTTGTCTGCCACCATGGCAATAGGCTCTGCATGGAAGTTACCACCCGAGATAATATCGTTGTCATCCGCAAACACCAGCGGGTTATCTGATACCGCATTAGACTCCACCAGCAATACTTGCGCGGCTTGTCTGATTTGCTGCAAACAAGCACCCATCACTTGCGGCTGGCAACGTAACGAATAGGGATCTTGTACCTTTTCACATTGTTGATGTGAGTTACCAATCTCTGAGTCATCCTGCAGCAAATGACGATACGCAGCAGCCGCATCAATTTGTGTTTGGTGACCACGTACTTGATGAACCCGGTCATCAAATGGACGGCGACTACCCAACGCCGCCTCGACGGATAAAGCACCCGTTACGGTGGCTGCTGCATACAGATCTTCAGCAGCAAACAGCCCTTGTAATGCAAAGGCCGCGGAGGCCTGTGTACCATTTAACAATGCCAAGCCTTCTTTGGGGCCTAACGCTATCGGTTCTAACCCAGCCACCTTCAAACCGGCTGCGCCACTAATACGCTCACCGTTATACAGCGCTTCACCTTCGCCTAACAACACGGTACTCATATGAGCTAAAGGCGCCAAATCACCCGACGCGCCTACTGATCCTTTTTCGGGGATACATGGATACACCTCAGCATTGAGCAAAGTGATGAGTGCTTCAATCACTTGCAAACGAATACCCGAGTAGCCACGTGCTAAAGAGTTAATCTTTAAAACCATCAGTAAACGCACTGTCGATGGCTGCATAAACTGCCCAACACCCGCCGCATGAGATAACACAATGCTGCGCTGTAGTAGGTCGAGGTCATCAGTTGAGATACGTGTATTAGCCAGCATACCAAACCCCGTATTGATGCCATAAACTACTCGGTCTTCTGCCAATACTTGTTGTACGGTAGCAGCACTTTTGGCAATGCCATCGTGGCAACCCGCATCAAGTACTAGCTTGACTGGCTCTTGGTTAATACGGCGCAAGTCAGCTAGCCCTAACTGACCCGGTGTTAACGTTAATTCATACATATTTTTGATTCCGGTATCCGTTTTATCAGTTATCTAGCTATTCGTTATCAAGCATTGGTAGGTCAAGTGATTGCTCACGGGCACACTGCTTCGCTAAAGGATAACCTGCATCGGCATGTCGCATAACTCCCGTACCCGGATCATTACGTAAGACTCGACCTAAGCGCATCGCCGCCGCCTCTGTTCCATCCGCCACTATCACCATACCGGCATGCTGACTAAAGCCCATACCCACACCACCACCATGATGTAGCGATACCCACGTTGCACCCCCTGAGGTACTCAGCAATGCATTGAGCAACGGCCAGTCAGATACCGCATCCGAGCCATCCATCATCGCTTCTGTTTCACGGTTAGGGCTGGCAACGGAGCCAGAATCCAAATGATCACGGCCAATCACGATAGGCGCTTTTAGCTCACCATTGCTAACCATTTCATTAAAAGCTAACGCTAAACGCGCACGATCTTTTAACCCAACCCAACAAATACGTGCCGGTAATCCCTGAAATGCAATACGCTCGCGCGCCATATCCAACCAGTTGTGCAAGTGCGGATCATCAGGAATGAGTTCTTTAACTTTAGCATCTGTTTTATAGATATCTTCAGGGTCACCCGAAAGCGCCACCCACCGAAACGGGCCAATACCTTCACAAAACAGTGGCCTTACATAAGCAGGTACAAAACCTGGGAAATCAAACGCATTGGTTATGCCTTCTTCCAGCGCCATCTGGCGAATGTTATTACCATAATCCAGTGTCGCGGCACCGTTTGCTTGTAACGTCAGCATGGCGGCAACCTGCACAGCCATTGACTGTTTTGCCGCTTTTACAACAGCCGCTTCATCTTTTTGGCGCATAGCAACAGCATGCTCCATGCTCCAATTCTGCGGCAGGTAGCCATTGAGTGGATCATGCGCTGAGGTTTGGTCCGTCACGACGTCTGGTGTAATGCCACGCTCAACAAGCTCGGCAAAAATATCGGCGGCATTGCCTAACAAACCAACAGAAACAGCCTTACCTTCAGCTTTAGCCTGCTCAAGCATCGCTAACGCGCTGTCGAGTGTGTCTGCTTTTTTGTCTAGGTAAGCCGTACGCAAACGAAAGTCGATTCGGGTTTCGTCGCATTCAACCGCTAACATTGAAAAACCCGCCATGGTAGCTGCTAGCGGCTGCGCGCCCCCCATGCCACCTAAACCGCCGGTTAAAATCCATCGTCCAGCAGCCACACCTTTAAAGTGCTGCTTCGCTACCGCCACAAATGTTTCGTAAGTGCCCTGCACTATCCCTTGGGAGCCAATATAGATCCACGAGCCCGCCGTCATCTGGCCATACATAGCCAAACCTTGTTTATCTAATTCGTTAAAGTGCTCCCAATTTGCCCAGTGCGGCACAAGATTAGAGTTAGCAATAAGGACTCTCGGTGCATCAGCATGGGTTTGAAAAACACCCACAGGCTTACCCGACTGAATAAGCAATGTTTGGTCTTCTTCAAGACGCTGTAAGACCTCAATAATCTTATCAAAACACTCCCAACTACGTGCTGCACGGCCAATGCCACCATAGACCACCAGCGACTGAGGATGCTCCGCTACTTCTGGATCTAGATTATTCATCAACATACGCATAGCGGCTTCAGTCAACCAACTTTTGCAACGTAACTGGCTACCATGCGGCGCACGAATCACACGGGATTCATCGAGGCGGGTAAAACTCATATAGGATTCCTTTTATTATTTAATCGTTTAGCGGGCGATCAAACCCAGCAAACGTGCAGCGGTTCGCGCTGTATGCTGATCAATATCGAGTTGGGGGTTAAGTTCGGCGATGTCAGCCAGCTTCAACTTGCCACTGGCTTTTATGTCGATTATCAATGCTTCAATCACTTCTAACTCAACACCTCGGGCCGCCGGGGCACTGACCCCTGGTGCTACTGCCGCAGGCAATACATCAAGATCAATGGTCAAATACAGCCAGTCGCACTCTTTGATAAAGGCTGCGAGTTGCTGTTTAGCTTCTGTTAAACAGGCAACACCCATCTGCTCATCCAAGCGATAGCTCACATCAAGCGCATCGGCACGTTTAAACAATGCCTGTGTATTAGCACTTTGCGCAACACCAAAGCAGCAGTAATGAAACGGCGTATTTTGTGCTGAGCATTGGTCCGCTATCTGCTTGAAGGGCGTTCCTGAGCTGCCCACTTGTTCATAAGCGCGCAGATCAAAATGCGCATCAAAGTTGATAATGCCAATAACAGGGAGCTTTACTTGCTCACGTGCAAAAAGGTTGAGTCCTTGCCAACTGCCATAGGCCACTTCATGCCCACCACCCATCACTACTGGGAATTGCTGCTCTTCTAACAAGCGCTTTACACAATCACCTAACTGCTGTTGTGCCGATTCCAAATCACAATCATCACAACGAATATCCCCGGCATCATAAACAGGCTTTGTCATGTGCCATGCATGGGATGCCAAGGCTCGTCGGATCGCCAGCGGACCTACTTTGGCACCGATACGCCCCAAGTTACGCGCTACACCTTGCTCGCAAGGAAAACCAAACAGAGCCACACCGGGCTCTGCTCCTTCATGCCAAGCACTCACTTGCTGGTGCCAACGCGCACCTAAATCGCCTTCAAGGGAATCTTCGCGGCCAATCCAAACACTCATATCGGGTACTTTAAACATAAGAAGTTTCTCCCTGATAAATACGCTGTCTAAGGGCGGGCACGCCTATTTGATACGCTAACTCTGAGGGGTGTTTTATATCCCACAGCAGCATGTCAGCCGGAGCGCCTACCACTAGCCGCCCGCTGTCGTCAGACAACCCCAGTGCTTTTGCTGCATGGAAGGTTACGCCGGCCAAGGCTTCTTCTGGTGTCAAACGAAACAAGGTACACGCCATGTTCATCATTAATCGCAAAGAGGCTAAAGGAGAGGTACCGGGGTTAAAGTCGGTCGCAACAGCCATAGGAATACCGGCATCACGTAATGCTTGAATAGGCGGTAATTTTGTTTCGTGTAGAAAATAGAAAGCCCCCGGCAACAACACAGCAACCGTGCCATTCTCCACTATAGGTTGTAATGCATTGGCATCAAGGTATTCCAAATGATCTACCGATAATGCACCGTAGCTGGCCGCTAATTGCGAGCCTTTTAAATCTGACAACTGTTCGGTATGACCTTTAATCGCAAGGTCATAATTTTTAGCCGCTTTGAATACCCGCCCACACTGCGCAGGCGAAAAACCGATCCCTTCGCAGAAAACATCTACAGCATCGGCAAGCTTTTGCTCAGCCGCCGCCGGTATCATCTGCTCACACACCAGATCAATATAAGCATCGCTATTAGTTGCAAACTCGGGCGCAAGCGCATGAGCTCCCAGTAATGTGGTACGCACCTGTATAGGGAAAGCCTCACCTAGCTGGCGTGCAACCCGTAACATTTTGAGCTCATCTTTAAGCGTTAAGCCATAACCCGATTTAATCTCTAACGTCGTAACACCTTCACTCATCAAGGCGCGCAAGCGCGGTGCAGCTAAATCAAATAGCTGCTGTTCAGACGCCTCACGAGTAGCGCGAACCGTAGAGAGAATCCCTCCACCGTCCCTTGCTATCTGCTCATACGGCACACCTTGCAAGCGCTGTTCAAACTCCTGAGCACGACTACCTGCAAAAACTAAGTGCGTATGGCAATCGATCAAGCCGGGTGTCATCCAGCCTCCGCGTCCTGCAATGTTGGCTGTGGGCAATAACGCCTCATCTATATCAACCATTGGCGCAATCGCGCTGATACGGCCATTTTTAACCGCCAACGCCATACCCTGCCGCACCCCATATCCTTGAGAGTAACCAACAAAGCTGGTAGCAAGGTTAGAGCTAGCGGTGCTGTTCGACATCGTCGCTAGATCAAGATCAAGCCAAATTTTATCGGCATCACGAAAGTCATTCATTATCATTGTTAGTCACAAAAGATCATTTGTATATACAAATACAGCAGATAAACCTCAGCGTCAAATGAGAAGATACTTAAAAATGATGAAAAAATGGACATAAACTGGCCTAAATCTCTATGTATTATCAGAGAAATAAAGGGCTAGATTTACATTTGTATATACAAATAATTGTTTTATAAATAAGGTCTATAGGTGGGCTTGAGAGCGCAACTTATAACGGCTACCCGGGTGGGTTAACTGCGCAAAACTAATCAAGTGTTGTTTAGACCAAGTTCGGCGTTGTAATAACAAACAAGGTTCTGTTTGTTTCATCTCTAACAACTCAGCTACAGTGGCATCGGGCATAATAGCTTCAACAATATGTTCAACATCGGTCAGCGGGCAATTTTGGTTTAGGTACTCGTTTGGTGTGCACTGAGTAAAATCCTGTGCAAGGTACTCTGGAGCCCAGTCTGGATTAATATAACGCTCTTCTAATTGCAGCGGCATCTTATCTTCGTAATGAACAATCAACGAATGAAAAACAGAGGTTCCAACCCTCACTCCCAGTTGCACGGCTACCCACTCATGAGCCGTTTGCTCTTCTAAGCGAATCACCACACTGTGGTATTGGCGTCCTCGGCTACGCACCTCATCAGCAATATTGTTAATATTTTGTAGCGGAGACTCCGCTTTTAGATCTGTGACATAAGTGCCTTGTCCAGCAGTACGAATTAACAAGCCGACTTGCACCAAATCACGAATGGCCTTGTTAACGGTCATCCTGCTAACAGCAAACTGATCGGCCAACGCATGCTCAGTTGGGATCTGGCTATGTGGGAGGTAATCCCCTTTCTCGATCGCATCAAGAATGAAGTTTTTAATTTGCTGATAACGAGGAATTTTGCTGCTCAAACGAAAAGCTCTTTGTAAGGGTACGAAATATTTTATTAACAATAGCGTAAAATCATACTCTTACGAGGAAAGAAGATGCAAGGGAGTCGCACCTTCTGTAAACATCTATTCGTGTAATACGGCGCTAATTAACGAATTTCAATCATCGGCAACCAGCGCTTATCTCTATCAACTTCATCAAGCTCTGCTTCACCTACCGGAGGTACGCTAAGATCATCTGGTGGAGATGCGAGAACGTTTAGATCAACAGCCTGTGCTTCACCTGTAATAATCCCATTCTCAACCTGCATGTTGTAGTAGATGCCATTCCAAAAATTTGCCCCAAACTCTTTAGGAGTCTTAAACATAAAGAGCAAGTCATGTTCCAACCAACGAAGGTTATCCACAGTCACCTTATGCGGCTGCTGATAGGGATAAGCCAAATGGCACCAAAGCTCAGGGCCTTCTAGGCATTTCATCTCTTTCATAGAAAGAAAGTAATCACGAAACTGCTCACGCTCAAGCGTTAATTGGTATTCGCTACCGTCCTCTTTTTGAGTAAAGGTTATAGAGCCAATAACAGTACGTTGGCCGTTTTTGTCCAGCAACGATACTGACTTAACACCCTGTAACGCTGCCGCTGACATTATTTTTTGGGGTTCAGCCTGCAGCGTATTCGCGGTAAAACCGCTTAAGAAAATGGACAATGAAACAAGTACTTTATTACTCACCGTTAAGCCAAACATAGCCTACCACCTTGCTTAGAAACGTTTTGATATGCTGCTAAAAACGGTAACCCCTTTGCACAAGCCTGACTATGGTACTTGAGTACTGATTTATTATTGCCAATAAAAAACCCTGCATAGGCAGGGTTTTAAAGAGTTACTGCAAAGCTAATAGATAAGCTTAACGAGCATGGTCAATCAGATCATCTACAACCGCTTTCTCTTCATGTAGATCATCACTTTCTGGCTGCTCTTTAGGCAAGATCAAGTTTAGAAGAATCGCTACAACACCGCACAAACTAATGCCCTGCAAGCTGAAATCATTTCCTCCAATCGCCATTCCACCAATACCAAATACCAGTACAGTAGCCACAATCACTAGGTTACGCTGCTGGGTTAGATCCACACGTGCTTTAATAAGTGTATTCAAACCCACAGCCGCAATCGAGCCAAATAGTAAGATAAGAATACCACCCATAACGGGCGCAGGGATGGTCTGCAACGCAGCACCAAACTTAGCAACAAGCGCCATCAAAATAGCGATCACAGCCGCCCATGTCATAACAACAGGGTTAAAGGTCTTCGTCAGCATCACGGCACCGGTTACTTCTGAGTAGGTCGTGTTTGGTGGCCCACCCAACATAGCGGCAGCAGATGTTGCCAAACCATCACCAAATAAGGTGCGGTGTAAACCAGGCTTTTTAACGTAATCTTTACCTGTCACATTACTGATAGCCAGCACATCACCAACATGCTCAATAGCAGGCGCAATGGATACCGGTATCATAAACAGAATAGTGGCCCAATTAAGCGTAGGGAAAACAAACTCAGGAACGGCCAACAAAGGCGCCGCATTAACAGCATCAAGATTCACCATGCCCATAAAAGCGGCAACGCTATAACCCACTAGCACACCAAATAGAATGGGAATAAGGCGAAAGAGACCTTTGGCGTAAGACGCCACAATCAGCGTTGTAAACAAAGCGCTCATGGAAACGATCATCGCATCCACATAGGGAAACAGCTCGATAGCGCCATCACCGGTTTTCCCCATCGCCATATTCACTGCAACCGGTGCTAAGCCAAGCCCAATCACCATGATAACCGGACCCGTTACTACAGGCGGCATTAAGCGATGCAAGAAACCCACACCTCTTAGCTTAACCAGTGCACCTAACAGCATGTAAACAATACCCGCCGCTAGCAAACCACCGAGTGTGTCCGACATACCCCAAGTTTGTACGCTGTAGAGAATCGGTGCAATAAAGGCAAAAGAAGACGCCAAAAATATAGGGATACTGCGCTTGGTAACAAATTGGAACAGCAAGGTACCTAAGCCAGCAGTAAACAATGCCACACTAGGATCCATGCCAGTTAACAATGGCATTAATACAAGAGCACCAAAAGCCACAAATAACATTTGAGAACCCGCTAGGGCACTCTTCCACATCGGTTCATTTGAGTTCATTATTTTGTACCAAATATTTTATCGCCAGCATCGCCCAAGCCCGGAATGATGTAGCCGTTCTCATTCAAATGACTATCAATGGAAGCGGTATAAATATCGACATCAGGATGCGCAGCTTGTACCTTTGCTATGCCCTCTGGCGCAGCCACCAAAATAAGTGCCCGAATGCTGGTGCATCCTGCTGCTTTAAGCATATCGATGGTTGCGATCATCGAACCGCCTGTCGCCAGCATAGGGTCAACAATCAGTGCCATACGCTCTTCAATATCATGCGCAAGCTTTTCAAAATAAGGCACAGGCTCTAGTGTTTCTTCATCACGATACAAACCCACTACGCTAATCTTTGCACTAGGCACAAGATCCAAAACGCCATCTAGCATTCCAATACCTGCACGTAGGATAGGCACTACTGTGAACTTCTTCCCTTTAATCTGCTCTCCTTTAATCGGGCCACACCAACCGTCAATATCATGCTCCTCAAGCTCGAGGTCTTTGGTTGCTTCATAGGTCAAAAGAGCGCCCACTTCTGCCGCTAACTGTCGAAAACTTCTAGTACTAACGGATGCAACGCGCATTAAACTTAATTTGTGACGCACTAACGGGTGTTTTATCTCGAGGACGCTCATAATTTCTTCTCACTGTTCGGTGCGCTTCCAGGCACCTTGATCTATTCGTTATCCATAGGTCGAAAGAGTAACGAAACCTGACTCTAATGTCATGATTTGATGACTGGAACTTGCCCTTTTTCGCTTTGATCAGTATCGTTTGAACAGAATTTCCTATTATTCCATTCAAAATGCTTATTTATGAGTAGCCGATAGTGATCACCAGTATGCCTAAGACAGATATTGACCATATTAAAAAAATCTATAGTGAAGCCGACCTTCTCTTCAGCGAAGACGCGGTTGAAACTGCTATAAGCAACATGGCCGAAGCGATCACTTCATCCTTAGCCGAGCGTAATCCGGTAGTATTTACAGTAATGAATGGCGGCCTAGTTATTGGCGGCAAACTCATCACAAAATTAGACTTTCCCTTAGAGGCAAGTTACATGCACGCGACTCGCTACCGCAATGGAACATCAGGGCACGAACTAGAATGGAAAGTCGCTCCCATGATCGACTTTAATGGCCGCCCCGTTTTAATTCTTGATGATATTCTTGATGAAGGTCACACCTTGGCAGAGATTATTGATTACTGTCATAAAAATGGTGCGACTGAAGTCCACTCTGCTGTACTGGTTAATAAACTCCATGACCGTAAAGCACGCGAAAATTTAAAGGCAGACTTTGTCGGCTTAGAAGTCGAAGACAGATACATCTTTGGTTACGGCATGGATTACCACGGTTACTGGCGTAACGCCCCCGGCATCTTTGCTGTGAGAGGTATGTAACGCCTAGAAAAATACACATCATAAAAAAACGGAGCCTAGTGCTCCGTTTTTTTATTTAGCTGTGAATAAGCTTAAGGATGTAGCTCGTTAAACAAACCTACAAATTCCTGAGTTAACTTATGCTTAGGCGCATAATGAACCAAAGGTATGGATACGTTATGCGACTCTCGCATTTTCACAGATGATGATATTTTAGCATTTAGCACCGGTAAGTCTTCAGCCTGTAGTTCCGCTACCATTTTGCTTGGCAAAGATGCTCTTGGCTGAAACTGATTAACCACAATACCTTCAACTTCTAAGGCTTCGTTGTGATCCATACGCGTTTCATTCACATTATCCAACAGTGAATAAAGTGCATGGCGAGCAAACTCATCACAGTCAAACGGGATTAAGCAACGCTCAGCAGCCACTAGTGCCGACAAGGTAAAGAAGTTAAAAGCCGGTGGAGTATCGATATAGACTGCATCGAAATCGTCCAGTTTTTCAAGCGCTTCCTTTAACTTATAGATTTTATGTTTAGTTTCTAGTTTAGTTTGAAGGTCAGCAACATCGGGGTTAGCCGGAATAAGAAACAAATTTTCATAAGGTGTTGCATGAATAAACGCTTCTGCTCCCTGAGGCTTTAATTGAAAAGTTAATGTTTGTTCAAAAAAGGCTTTCACGTCCTGCGTTAACTCATCACTCCCAGCACCATAAATATACTGAGTAGAATTACACTGAGGGTCTAGGTCAATCACCAACGTTTTCAAACCTTTAGCAGCACTTATAGCTGCTAAATTAGATGTAATACTGGATTTACCTACACCACCTTTCTGATTAAAAACAACGCGTATCATTAACTTTTCCTTATTATTATCCCTGAGACAGCAATTCACGAAGATCAATAATAGCGGCGTTTGCACGTGAAATATAAGACGCCATTACCAATGAGTGATTTGCCAGAAACCCAAACTCATTACCATTTAGAATCATAGGACTCCAAATAGCTCCCTGTGTTGACTCAAGCTCACGGACAATCTGCAGCAAGCTTACGCGTGCATTCTTCTTATCCAGTGCAGGCCCAAAGTCTTGCTCGATACCTTTCAATAATTGAATAAGCGCCCATGAAGTGCCGCGCGCTTCATAAAAAACATCATCCAGCTCAAACCAAGATGTCTTAATTTCTATATCCTGATCTGAAGAAGTCGATTGTTGAGCCGACTCATCGCCTGCTAAATCAGTGTTCAAACGTTTTTGGCCAACACTGGCACTTAAACGTTGAGACAAACTACCTAGGCGCGTACTAACATCACCCAACCAGTTATTTAAGTTATCAGCACGTGCATAGAACTGTGCATCTTGCTGCTGAGGGTCTTGCAAGCGCGCGTAATAGCTATTTAAGCCCGTTAACGCTTTTTTGTATTCGGCTTCTGTTGATGGGAACAACCAACTATTGTTATTGAAGTTCAACATCGGTTCTGCAGAAGCCAGATCAGTATCTTCTGTCGACTGTGACTGCGAACGGCTGAAGTCTTTACGCATTGCTCTGGCCATATCACGCGCCTGAACCAATACACCAAACTCCCAATTATGCATATTATCTAACCATACACCTGGAGGTGTTCGGTCATTACTCAGGTAGCCACCTGGTTTTTCTAATAGCGTTTGCACAACACCCACCAAAGCACCGGTTGTACCTACACCCGTTACTGGGCTCTCTGTGCTGATGGCTTGCACTTCTATTGAATCTGGCTCCCAGCTCCAATAAATCCCTACCGCTGCGGCAATGAAGAGATAAATAACGACGAATGACAAAAAACCTTTGAAAATTCGGCCACCGCCAACTTTTTCGCTTAAAGCATCCCAAAAGGTTAACCAGATCTGCTGTAACTTATCCAAAACCACCTCTCATTTAACCTGAAACCGTAATCTTTCTGTGCTGCACCGCACTATCACTCATTTAGACACTATAATCAATAAGGCTAATGAGGTAAGAACACTCTCCAAACTTAATATTAATACCCCCTGAATTAGTCAGGCATTAGCAGTCACTACAAATAAAATAGCAACGAACGTCGTCTAACGGCTGCAATCCTGCAAATAAACAACCAATTTCTGGACACTCATTCAGCTTTCATGCAAACTACCTAACCAGTTTACAAACATCATGAACTCACTGCAGATAAGGCATTAATCAATGTCCAAATTTCTACTTCTAAACGGCCCTAATCTTAATTTATTGGGCACCCGCGAACCTGAAGTCTATGGTTCAACGACGCTACAGGAGATAGAGATAGATTTGCGACAGAGGGCATTACTTGCGGGCCATGAGCTTGATTACTATCAAAGCAATGCCGAATCAGCACTCATTGATAGAATTCATCAAGCACGCGAAGACAAGGTGAACTTCATCATTATTAATCCGGCCGCTTATACTCATACGAGTGTAGCGATCAGAGATGCGTTATTAGGGGTCGATATCCCTTTTATCGAAGTTCATTTATCAAACGTACATGCTCGTGAAACCTTTCGACACCACTCCTACCTATCCGATGTCGCCCAAGGCGTCATTTGTGGTTTAGGCGTTGATGGCTATAATTATGCGTTGAGTTCTGCAATAAAACTGACAGAAATCACCTGAACCCGAACACAAAGCGAATTTGTATCCCGCTTTATATTGAGAGAATGAGATTAGAATGGACATCCGCAAAGTAAAAAAGCTGATTGAACTTCTGGAAGAATCCGATATTAACGAAATCGAAATCAAAGAAGGCGAAGAGTCGGTACGTATCAGCCGAGCCTCTAGCGTTCAGCCACAATATGCAATGCCTGTGGCTCCTCAAGGCTATGCTCCAGCACCCGCTGCTGCACCTGTAGCTACGGCACCTGCTGCCGCACCTGTTGCAGAAGCTAAGCAAAACGGTCACGTCGTCTGTTCGCCAATGGTCGGAACTTTCTACCGTTCAGCATCTCCTAGCTCACCTGCATTCATCGAAGTCGGCCAGCACGTTAAAGCCGGTGAAGTTATCTGTATCGTCGAAGCTATGAAAATGATGAATCAGATTGAAGCTGATAAATCAGGTATTGTTGAAGCTATTTTGATCGAAGATGGCCAGCCAGTAGAGTTTGATCAGCCATTGGTCACTATTGTTTAATTGCCCGAATATAGCTAAAGGAACTTAACCAGATGCTGGAAAAAGTTGTTATTGCCAACCGTGGCGAGATTGCTCTGCGCATTCTGAGAGCCTGTAAAGAGCTCGGCATAAAAACCGTTGCCATCCATTCTCAGCCAGACCGCGACCTTATGCATGTACGACTGGCCGATCAGGCTGTTTGTATTGGCCCTGCGTCCTCAGCAAAGAGCTACCTAAATATCCCTGCAATTATAAGCGCAGCAGAAGTGACTGATGCTACCGCTATCCACCCAGGGTATGGCTTCTTAGCTGAAAACGCTGCATTTGCAGACCAAGTAGAGCAGTCAGGCTTTGTATTTATCGGCCCTACTGGCGATGTTATTCGCAAAATGGGTGACAAAGTCTCTGCTATTGCCGCTATGAGAGAAGCGGGTGTACCTACGGTGCCAGGTTCTGACGGCGAGCTGCCAACTGATCCTGACAAGATTCACGCTATTGCTAAACGTATTGGCTACCCAGTCATTATCAAAGCAGCATCAGGCGGCGGTGGTCGCGGCATGCGCGTGGTTCATTCTGAAGCCTCACTTATTAGTTCTATTCACGTGACGCAATCTGAAGCCGCAGCGGCATTTGGCGACCCAACTGTCTACATGGAAAAATTCCTTGAAAATCCACGTCACGTGGAGATTCAGGTATTAGCAGACGGCCAAGGTAATGCGATTCACCTATATGATCGCGACTGTTCAATGCAGCGCCGTCATCAAAAAGTCGTTGAAGAAGCACCAGCACCACAAATTGATCCTGAAGCACGTCGTCAGGTTTTACAGTCTTGCGTAGATGCTTGTATCAAGATTGGTTATCGTGGCGCCGGCACTTTTGAGTTCTTGTACGAGAACGGTGGTTTTTACTTCATCGAAATGAACACGCGTGTTCAGGTAGAGCACCCAGTAACAGAAATGATTACTGGTGTTGATATCGTAAAAGAACAGCTACGTATTGCGGCAGGCCTTCCGCTTTCTTATAAGCAAGAAGACATTGTTGCCCGTGGACATTCATTTGAATGTCGTATCAATGCTGAAGATGCTAAAACATTCTTACCAAGCCCAGGCAAAGTTGTTCATTTTCATGCGCCTGGTGGTAACGGCGTACGTGTTGATTCACACTTATATGATGGCTACACAGTGCCACCACATTACGATTCACTCATCGCTAAGCTCATCACTTACGGAGAAGACCGCGAAACGGCTCTTACCCGTATGAAAAATGCATTAGATGAAATGTTGGTTGAAGGTATTCGTACCAATATCGGCCTGCATCAAGAGATTGTTCGTGACGCCCACTTTATTGAAGGCGGAATGAATATTCATTATCTTGAAAAGAAACTAGATATGTAAATATCCATTTTCACTTTTAAAGCCCGCACCGCGGGCTTTTTTGTTCTCACAAGGGAATTTTTGCGCAATACTTTACTTAACTGTTCGAATGAGGATTTTATATACTATGCCTTGGCTTCAACTCAAAATGGAAATCAAACCCGAATTATCAGAACAATTCGAAGATATTCTCCTAGCTGCAGGATGCGCCGCCGTTACTTACGAAGACAGCGCAGACCAGCCTATTTTTGAGCCAGACTTAGGCACTACCCCTCTATGGCAACACACCACTATTACGGGTTTATTTGCAGCTGAACACGACGTTCAAATAACCGAAGATTTTATTAGACAAGCACATAAGCAAATTTTTGATAACTCGCCCTTCCCTCCTTTCAAGGCTGAAATTTTGGAAGACAAGGATTGGGAACGTGAGTGGATGAAAAACTATCATCCCATGCAGTTTGGTAAGCGCCTATGGATCTGCCCAAGCTGGAGAGATGTACCCGATCCTCAAGCAGTCAACCTTATGCTCGATCCTGGCTTAGCCTTCGGTACTGGCACACACCCAACTACCGCGCTGTGCCTTGAGTGGCTAGATAGCCAAGAACTTAATAATAAAACAGTGACTGATTACGGCTGTGGTTCAGGAATTTTAGGTATAGCATCTCTTTTACTTGGTGCAACACACGTGACCTCTGTTGATATTGACCCACAAGCATTGCAAGCCACCCGCGATAACTTACTGCGTAACAAATTGCCCAATAAGCTTATGGATGTCTATTTCCCTGAAAACGCACCACAAGTTGAAACTGATGTTTTGGTCGCTAATATTTTAGCAGGACCACTCACCGCACTAGCCCCGACTCTTGCTGAACGTGTTCGCAAAGGCGGGCTCATCGCATTATCCGGCTTATTAAACCAACAAGCTGAAGAGATTCAAAACACCTACGGTGAGTGGTTCGACCTAGACCCTGTTGTTGAACGAGAAGAGTGGATCCGCATTACCGGCAGGAAGCGATGAATGAAAGCTCTATAAATACTTGCTGCCCAGCCTGCAAAACCCATTTCAACGTTACTACAGGGCAGCTTAAAGTAGCTGCCGGAATGGTTCGTTGCGGCAGCTGCTTACACGTTTTTAATGCAACACCTATTGATGCTGCTAGCAAACCATCCGCAGCAAAGCCATCGTCAACTAAGTCACCGGTAGTTAATCAACCAACACAAGCGAATGAAACTACCGTTCAAAAATTCCGCAAAATTGACAGTAAAAAAACACACGCCCAAACAAAAAAACCGGCTCCTGCCAGCATTCCTATACAGCCACAAGCATCATTACATTCAAGCATACGCCAAAATAAAACTTAAAAACAGCAACACCGCATGCCGCGTCGCTTAACATCCCTCACATCGACATTGAGCAACATGAAGAAGTCGTTGTTGCAACCCCCTCCCCTTTTCGATATATAACCAACCTTTGCATCGCTGCACTGATAGCGCTACTGATCAGCCAAATACTTTGGTTCAAGCAGGACCAGTGGACCCAACAAGATTTATTAAGACCTGTGTACAAAACTCTTTATGCGCTTGTTGAGTTACCCTTACCCGCTAAAAAAGCATCTCAACTTATTCTTAATAAAAAATTAATTATCCAGCCGCACGAAGAGCTTCGCGACGCAATCCGGGTCTCCGTGATACTTGAAAACACTGCCAATTTTTCGCAACCCTTTCCTACATTACAATTACTCTTTACTGATATAAAAGGCCGCACAACATCTCAGCGCACCCTAGCGGTCGAGGAGTATATAAATACCTCTCTTTTCCCCGAGCAACTCATGCCCAGCAAACAGCCCATTCAAATTCAGATCGACCTAATGGCTCCCGGCCGTCGAGCTGTTGGCTATCAATTAAATATGATTTTCAACTAAAATCCTGCTTACCCACAAAAACAAGAATGATCAAAAAATCATCAAAACGTCGTGGAGCCTCAGCCGCAAATGGAGTATCATTACGCCCTTCCCTTGAATAAACATTTCACTGTCCTTTATGGAGAGTGGTTAACTATTGTTTCTGACAACTAAGGCATGTCATGTTCCAAATCGGTCCCTACAACATCGACAGCCAAGTGATCCTTGCTCCTATGGCTGGCGTTACTGACCAACCCTTTCGGCAGCTATGTCGTCGCTTAGGTGCAGGTCTTGTTGTATCCGAAATGGTGACCTCTGATACTCGTTTATGGAATAGCCGCAAATCAGCTCACCGGCTTAACCATACTGGCGAAGATGAACCTCGTTCGGTACAAATTGCCGGTGGCGACCCTCTCATGATGGCACAAGCTGCTCGCATGAACGCAGAACGAGGCGCTCAGATTATTGATATCAATATGGGCTGCCCGGCAAAAAAAGTCTGCAACAAAGCAGCAGGCTCCGCTTTATTAAAAGATGAACCTTTGGTGCTGTCCATTTTGCAAGCAGTCGTTAGTGCGGTGGATATCCCAGTGACTCTTAAAATACGCACGGGGTGGTCAACCGACCAAAAAAATGCCGAAACGGTCGCTCGTATGGCTGAAGATTCAGGCATTCAAGCACTCGCCATTCATGGAAGAACCAGAGCTTGCGGCTACAAAGGCGAAGCCGAGTACGACACGATCGCGAATGTTAGAAAAATTATTGAAATACCTCTGTTTGCCAATGGCGACATTTCCTCTCCTGAAAAAGCAAAAGAAGTATTAAATCATACCGGCGCAAATGCCGTTATGATTGGCAGAACAGCACAAGGGAACCCATGGATTTTTAAGGAGATCGATCATTATCTCCGCCATAACGAACGATTAGAGAAGCCAGCATTAAAAGAAGTTAAAGATACTCTTCTTTCGCATGTAGCCGCTTTACATCAATTCTATGGTGAATATTTAGGCGTTAGGATAGCCCGCAAACATGTTGGTTGGTACTTGCATCACCAGCCAAAAGGCGTATCTTTTCGCGCTCACTTCAACCAACTGGAATCAGCAATCGAACAGGTAGCCGCTATCGAGCAATATTTTAAACAGGCTCATGTGACAATTGCAGCTGCCTGATTCAAGTAAATGGGTATAGGTATATAAGTACTGTGGATATTAAAGAAAACTCAACAATAGCTTTTACCAGAGCAACTGGATCTCAGGAAGAGACACAACACCAAACGTTACGCGACAGTGTTCATACATCGCTGGGACATTACTTTAAACAGTTAGATGGCCAGCCTGTTACTGATGTTTACCAAATGGTATTAGCAGAAATCGAAGCTCCATTATTTGAAACAGTGATGGCATATACCAAAGACAATCAGACCAAAGCCTCCGAGTTACTCGGTCTTAACCGCGGTACTCTGCGCAAGAAGCTGAAACAATACGGCTTACTGTAATTTTTTTCATTTCCAACGATAGTGACATTACCAATGGCTGAGCAAAACTACACTCCTATTCGTCGAGCACTTATTAGTGTCTCAGATAAAACCGGAATCATTGAGTTCGCACGTGCACTACAAGCACAAGGCGTTGAAATTCTTTCAACAGGTGGAACTTACAAACTTCTGTGTGACAACCAAGTTCCTGCAGTTGAAGTGTCCGACTACACCGGCTTTCCTGAAATGATGGATGGGCGTGTAAAAACTCTGCATCCCAAAGTTCACGGCGGCATTTTAGGTCGTCGCGGTAAAGATGATGCCATCATGAACGAGCACGGTATCAATCCAATTGATATGGTAATCGTCAATCTTTACCCGTTTCAAGAAACCATTGCACGACCTGATTGCGATCTAGCGATGGCTATCGAGAACATTGATATTGGCGGCCCTACTATGGTTCGTTCTGCGGCCAAAAACCACAAAGATGTGGCTATTGTCGTTAACGCTAGTAGCTATGATGTAGTTCTCGAAGAGCTTACTGCTAACCAGGGCCTTTCTCATAAGACTCGCTTTGACTTAGCAGTACAAGCATTTGAGCACACGGCGGCATACGATGGCATGATTGCTAACTATTTAGGCGCTATTGTTGAAAGTGACGATATTGAAGAACCTGCCACTTTCCCAAGAACGTTTAACACACAGTTCATAAAAGCGCAGGACATGCGATACGGTGAAAATCCTCACCAGCGCGCCGCCTTCTACATTGAAAGCAACCCCGTCGAAGCCTCTGTAGCCACGGCTCGCCAGTTACAAGGTAAAGCACTTTCTTACAATAACGTTGCTGATACTGATGCAGCCCTAGAATGTGTGAAACCATTTAGAGAACCGGCGTGCGTTATTGTTAAACATGCTAACCCTTGCGGTGTTGCTGTTGGTAACGATCTTCTGAGCGCATACAACCTTGCTTTCCAGACAGACCCTACTTCGGCATTCGGCGGCATTATTGCCTTCAACCGTGAGCTTGATGCAACCACGGCTCAAGCCATTGTTGATCGTCAGTTTGTTGAAGTGATCATTGCTCCAAAAGTAACACAGGCAGCATCAGATATCATTGCAGCTAAGCCGAATGTTCGCTTACTAGAATGCGGCGAATGGGATTCTGAACGTTCACATGGTTTTGACTACAAACGCGTTAATGGCGGCCTACTTGTCCAAGACCGTGACATGGGTATGGTTAACGCTTCTGAATTAAAAATTGTTACTAAAGTTACGCCTACTGAGCAAGAGATTCGCGATCTATTATTCTGCTGGGAAGTTGCTAAGTTTGTTAAATCGAACGCCATCGTTTACGCCAAAAACGGCCAAACCATAGGTATAGGCGCAGGCCAAATGAGCCGTGTATATAGCGCCAAGATTGCAGGCATTAAAGCAGCAGATGAAGGCTTGGAAGTCAAAGGTTCCGTTATGGCATCCGATGCATTCTTCCCATTCAGAGACGGTATCGATGCCGCTGCCGCTGCGGGTATTAAAGCGGTTATTCAACCAGGTGGGTCAATGCGCGACCAAGAAGTTATTGATGCTGCCAATGAAGCAGGCATGGCAATGGTCTTTACTGGCATGCGTCACTTCCGCCATTAATCATTAACGTCAGTGCAGCTTTCGGGCTGCACAAGTAAACAAGAGTAGATTCAGATGAAAGTATTGATTATTGGTTCTGGCGGACGTGAACATGCACTGGCTTGGTCTGCGGCAAAAGACAACCGTGTGAGCAATGTTTTTATTGCTCCAGGTAACGCGGCAACCGCTCTAGAAGACAAAATGAACAATGTCGCTATTGATGTTATGGACATCGATGGTTTGATCGAGTTTGCTAAAAGCAATGCGATTGATCTCACCATTGTTGGGCCTGAAGCCCCCTTGGTTGCAGGCGTTGTTGATAGCTTCCGTAATGCTGGCTTAGCTATTTTTGGCCCAACGGCAGGCGCGGCTCAACTTGAAGGCTCTAAAGCTTTCACCAAGGACTTTTTAGCCCGTCACAGCATCCCTACTGGCTGGTATCAGAACTTTACTGAAATCGAGCCAGCTCTTGCTTATGTTCGTGAAAAAGGCGCTCCGATTGTTATTAAAGCTGACGGATTAGCCGCGGGGAAAGGTGTCATCGTTGCAATGACATTAGATGAAGCAGAAGCCGCTATTCGCGATATGCTAGCCGATAACGTTTTCGGCGATGCGGGTAGCCGCGTTGTTATTGAAGAATTTCTTGATGGCGAAGAAGCTTCTTTCATCGTTATGGTTGATGGCGACAACGTACTGAGTATGGCCACCAGCCAAGACCATAAACGTGTTGGCAACGCTGACACTGGGCCAAATACAGGCGGCATGGGTGCTTACTCACCTGCTCCAGTAGTTACACCAGATATCCATCAACGCATTATGGATGAGGTTATCATGCCAACGGTTAACGGCATGAAATCAGAAGGTAATGAGTATACTGGGTTTCTTTACGCTGGCCTGATGATCATGGCAGATGGTACACCTAAGGTCATTGAGTATAACTGTCGCTTTGGTGACCCTGAAACTCAACCTATCATGCTTCGATTAAAAAGCAGTATTGTTGACTTATGCCAAGCCGCTTTAGCTAAAAAGCTCGACATAACAACGGCAGACTGGGATCCAAGAAGTGCAGTAGGCGTTGTAATGGCAGCCGGTGGTTACCCTGGTGACTACCCAAAAGGTGACATTATTTCACTCCCCTCTTCTACGCCTGAAGGCACTAAAGTATTCCACGCAGGTACTAAAGAAGTTGACGGCAATGTTGTTACTGCAGGCGGGCGTGTACTATGCGTTACCGCACTGGGTGACAGCGTCACACAAGCTCAACAACGAGCTTATCAGCTTCTAGAAAAAGTCAGCTGGAAAGATGCTTATTTTAGAACAGATATTGCTTATCGGGCTATTGCCAGAGAACAGTCATAATCTGATCGATTAAAAGCCACTTTCGAGTGGCTTTTTTACAGTTAGTTTTTACTAAATTAACAACCCATTAAGCAAAATTGACTATACTTTCAGACGCTACTCATCACCTGAATATTCAGGTTATAATCGACACAACACACGGTATGCCAGTTATTTACATTTTTCGATAATGGCACAAACATCAAGCGATCACTTCAGCGGACTAAGACAGCGATTCATGGATATTAAACGCACACATATTGCTCTATTTATTGCTGCCACTATGGCCACTACTGGTTGCAGCGCAGACAGCCAAGATGCAAGTACCAGTGAATACTGTCGTAACGGTGGCTTTAGCACTGATTATACCTGTGATCAGGATAAGCAAGTCCCTGATAGAAAGATGATTGATGTTAAAGCGCTACCATCAACTGATGAAGCCTGGATGGAAGGTAAACTTGCCGAAATAAAAGCATGGCTTCAACAAGAACAAGAACCAACAGGTACTGCAAATAATATCTCTAACCCACCCTCTGCAGTAATCCCTCAGGGTATTGCCGTTAGAAACCCATCAGCGACTGATCCTGAATTGATGCGTATTGAAGCAATGTCGCGTGAGAAGAACCACCGTGCTGCTATGTCTGCCGTTAACAGCTTTTTAGCCTCTCATCCAGACAGTCTTGAGGGTAAGCTAACAAAGAGCCTTGTATTAAATAATATGGGGCAATTCAAGGAAGCAGAAGCACTGCTAAAAAATACCATTGCCCGTTACCCTAGCTCACCAGAGGTCTACAACAACCTGGCTGTTCTTTATGCAGGACAAGGCGACTATGGCCGCGCTATTGAGACATTACTAAAAGCATTCAGTACTCATCCGACATATGCTCAGGTACATCAAAACTTGCGTGAGCTATATGCTACTGTTGCCTCACAAGCTTATAACCGCGCATTGGATTTAAATGAGAAAAGCAGCGCACCTCAATTAGTCATGTTACGACGAACCACAGGCAACAGCGCATCGGCCTTAAACTACCAACCCAGCGCCATAGTATCTAACGATAAATTAGCAGCAATAAAAGCAGTATCTGCGACGCAGCCAATTATCGCAGCAGCACAACCCGCCCCCCCCAAAACCATGGCTACTAAACCTGCTATCATAAAGCCTGTAGCTAAAGAGCCTGTCGTAGCTAAAGTAGTAACCAAGGTTCAAGCCCCTGTCATCGTTGAAGCATCAACACCAATTAAACCGGTTAATACACAGCAGCTAGCACAAGAAGCGGTAAGCCACATTAACAGCTGGGCTTCGGCATGGTCTAAGCAGAATGTATCGGGCTATTTAAGTGCTTATACAGCAGGCTTTCGCCCTTTAAATGGATTATCAAATAATGCATGGCAAACACAGCGCAACCAACGCTTAACAAAGCCCACATTTATCAAGGTTAAGCTAAATAATATCCGTACCAGAATAATCAACGCCGACACGGCTAAAGTGACATTTAACCAAACATATCAATCCAATACTTTTAAAGACACATCTAAAAAGCAGATCCTGCTGACTCGTGTTAACAACGCATGGCGTATCAAGGAAGAGCGCTCTCTTTAACGCTCACTCTTTTGATAATAGGCGAACCTCTTGATTAGTTTCGTCTATTATTTTCAAAGCACCTCCCTCTTCTCTTAGCGACAATACCTTTAACGTGTCATCTTGATAGCTATCTGAGCGATACAACTGCCAGAATGAGGCACGATACTCAGCCTTGCTTACGCGCACAAGGTCGATAGGCCCAATCTCAATACTAATCCAAGTGGGTTTCTTCAACCTTTCTTGACGCCACAATCTCCACTCGTCTGGCAACATATAACTGTATGCAGAGTAGCCTTGTGCGTACATAGAGAAGTACTTATCAATACTCTGCGCCTGCCATGCACTTGACCATTGCTTAATAAATTCAGATACCTTAAGGACTTCATTTTTTGAAATGGGCTCCAAAATAGCCATAGGCTTCTGCTCTTCCAAAAGCTCAACACTCCCTGCGTCTAGAACCATTTCAGTAGCTATTCTCTGTACAGACACAGGTTTATTTTGCGTTGCAAAGAGGATTCCTACCGCAATAACCGTCACGCCACAAAACCACAATGCTGTAGCTCTATAGCGTGAAAGTACTGAAGGCTGATGTAGTTGCCCAGACGAGCTCAGGGAGGTATGAAGGTGAGACAACTCAGGCCAAGCCACACGTTCGTGAATAACACTTAAGAGTGGTTTAAATGCTCTAGAATGGAGCTTTTGATCAGATATTCTAAGCAATATACGAATCGCAAACTGCCCTTTCTTTGATAAGGGAGCATACTCTTTTATTTGCATTAAAAGCTCATGTGAAAGAGCTTCTCCATCAACAACCAACCACAGCACACCATCGTTTTCTGCCCACTTTCGCAGGCAATGCTGGAGATAGGCATGATCAGTAGTTGATATACTTAATGTATCGGCTAACAACTCGGCAAAACAGGAAAACAGCTCCGAAGAATGCCAATAAAGGACTGAATCTCCAAGCGCACGCTCAAATTCTGCCTGTATATTATCCGCCCTGCTACCTGTTAACTGAACGATGCCAAAATCAGGCAATGCCTGCATCAACCAATGAGCTTTTAAGGCTTCTTTAGTTGATGAATCCTGTGAACATAAAGGGCTGGAATTAAAAACTAGACCACGTGTCATTCATCTCTCTAAGCACAATGATAATTGAAACAAAACGCAGTACGTCTTATGGCTTACCTTTGGAAGGCTTACCTTCGTAAGCGATTTTCCACTGCCCCTCTTCTTTAACCCAATACTGGCGCTTTACAGACTCGCCCGCATAATTATTGGATTCATAGTTCTGATTGAAGGTGACCACCATCAGGTTAGGGTCATTTGGGTAACGGAAAAGACTCACGTCCTTCAAGCCTACTTTAATAAACTCTTTGCTAGCGTTAATACGTTTCTTGTAGTCAGAATACGCTTGGTAGTTACGAACACCATCGCTGTATTTTTTAGAGTAATGAGTAATGTAGCGGCTATGCTCTTGGCTTTCCCAATCAACACGCCACTGTTCTATATACTGCTGAATCTCATTTTGCTGAGCGATCCAGTTTTTTTGGTCAATCCATTTAAAATCGCTACCAATCAAAACAGGCGTGTTTTTTATATCAATCCGTTTATCAAGATCAATAAAGTCTGGGTTTGTCAGCGAAATACAACCTTCACTCGCTTTTGGTGGGCGGCTATACGTATCCACAGGAGATCCATGCACCCATATTCCACTACCCGTACGCCCCTTACGTGAATCCCATACATTTGGATAGTTGATAGGTAATGCTCCAGAGCCATACCGTTCTGGAAGGCGAGAATCAAAAAATCGATCCGTTACAAAATAAACACCCAGTGGTGTTTTTAAATCGCCCCTTTTGGTTTTTTCCGTACCACCACGCCCATAAGATGCGTAATAATCTTTTATCAGTGTTGGTACACCCCGGCGATTTTCAAACACAAATAACCGAGAGAATTTTGTATCAATGCCAAGTAGGTATTTTTGATCGTCACTCATTTTTATCAAGCTACTAGGAATCAATCCAGCTCTTGGTTTATCTTTATTAATCAACAACCGAGCACGTGCTTCATCTATAAGGCCGTTTATCTCTTTCTTTTGTTGAAGTCTTTCACTGCCAATTTGCCCTAGAGGATTAGCTTGGGACGCCATTAAATCTGCATAAACCAACTGCGCCAAACGAAAGTCAGGACGCTTGACCGTTAACTCTTTAAACTGCGATAGCGCTGTATCAAACTGCTGAGAAGCCAAGGACTCCAAGCCTTTTAACAATAGCTCTTCATTTCCTTCAGAGATGCCGTAATCCGATGCAGCATGCAACGGCAAAGAGCTCAATAAAAAAGAGCTACAGAGAAGAGAGTTAAGTACCATTGTTTTAAGCTTGCGCATGAATAACCCGAATAACGTTGATCTAAAATAATTAATAACCCGTAATGTACCATTTATATTCTAGTACAACCGATCATCTTTACTTTTTTATTACTAACAATTGTACTTTATCAACCACCATACTCAAACATTCGAAGTCACTAGTTTCTTTTAATTTTCTAATATTTATTTAAATTTGCTTCAACGCACAATATTTTAGCTAAATATCTCTTACCACTGTGAGCTAGCTTATCTAAGCCGCTCATTTGTATATTTTTGCGACGCAAAATAAACATCAATTTAGAAACATAATAATTAAATACTGGCGGAACTTTCCTGCAAATTGTGCTATCCAGATAGTAAGCATTATAAAAAGCGGACGTATTAAACAACCTAATTTCCACAGTTAACAACAACGGAGGATCCCGTTATGTTTGCCCAGATGGAATACGTAGGCACTTCGGATCTGCACTTATATCACGATGCGGCAACTAGCTTACAAGCGATCATTGCCATTCATTCAACCACTCTTGGCCCTGCTATTGGTGGATGTCGCTTCATTCCATATTCCAGTAGTGATGATGCGATAAAAGATGCCCTCACCCTAGCCAAAGGCATGAGCTACAAAGCGGCATTAGCGGGTTTGCCGCATGGCGGTGGAAAGTCAGTCATTATGCTCCCCAATAAAGCGTTTGATCGTCAGGCATTAATGCGCTCATTTGGCCAATGCATAGAACAACTACAAGGCCGCTATATCACTGCTATGGATAGCGGCACCTTAACCTCAGATATGGACGCGATTGCACAAAGCACTCACTGGGTCACCTGCACAAACAATTCAGGTGACCCTTCGCCCTACACAGCCTTGGGTGTAATCCAAAGCATGAAAGCTGCCGTTAAATATCTGTTTGGTAAGGATGATCTAGAAGGCACTCGCGTTTCTATTCAAGGGTTAGGGCATGTCGGTATGGCTGTCGCTTCTCATTTGTCACTTGAAGGAGCGCATCTAACTGTTACCGATATTAATAATGATTTGATAAAAGCCGCTGTACAAGAGTTCCATGCAACGGCGGTAGCCCCAGATGATATATATACCGCTGATGTCGATATTTTCTGCCCTTGTGGTTTAGGAGCAATACTCAATGAACAAACCATCGGCACAATCAAAGCACAAATTATTGTGGGCTCCGCCAACAACCAGCTAAACAGTTCTAAAGATGGTTATTCACTTCATCAGCAAAACATTCTCTACCTACCAGACTATATCGTTAATAGTGGAGGCCTGATCTTTGTTGCTCTCACTCATGCCGGTGAAAACACGCAAACAATCCATCACCAAGTAACAACGATCGGCTCCACTCTGACTGACCTTTTGTTAATGTCTCACTCTAGTTCAATTCCACCTTTCGCCCTAGCCAACCAAAAAGCGGAAGCTATTTTAAACCATGCAAGCGCTGCGAAAAAAACAGATAAGAGGGCTAACTTATGAGTATTTCCTTTGAAGGACAGGTTCCTTTTTATCAGTATATTAACGAACAGAGCGAGGTTGTTAATACGCTTCCTGAGTGGGCCCTCGATGATGAAACACTGGTACGTTATTACCAACAAATGGTCATTGCTCGACAGTTCGATAATAAAGCCATCGCTTTACAACGAACCGGACAGCTCGGCACCTATGCCTCATCTGCCGGCTGTGAAGCTATCGACGTGGTCACTGCATCTTTAATGAATAAAGAAGATGTATTAGTGCCTTACTATCGCAACCACGCCATGCAGATGGTCCGCGGTATGAAACTATCTGAGGTTTTACTCTACTGGGGCGGCGATGAAAGAGGCAATAGCTCATCCGCACAGGGAGAAGACTTTCCAAATTGTGTGCCCATAGCCACCCAATGCCTGCACGCTTGCGGTGTCGCTAGTGCTATAAAAATCCGTGACCAACAACGCGCAACTGTTTCAATGCTAGGTGATGGAGCCACTTCCAAGGGTGACTTCATGGAAGCATTAAACGTTGCTGGCGTCTGGCAGCTGCCCGTTGTATTTATCATTAATAACAATCAATGGGCTATTTCAGTACCCCGCGCATTACAGTCTATTGCCCCAACGCTTGCCCAAAAAGCGCTCGGGGCGGGCATTCGAGGCGAGCAGGTAGATGGCAATGATGTTATCGCTCTTCACCAAAGTGTAGAACAAGCACTGATACGAGCACGAGAAGGAAAAGGCCCAACACTCATCGAAGCGGTTAGTTATCGTTTATCTGATCATACCACCGCTGACGACGCGACCCGTTATCGTCACCCGGACGCGTTAAAAACAGGCTGGGACAAAGAACCTATCAAACGTTTACGTGATTACTTACATGCACAAGGATGGTGGAATGAAAGCAATGAAACACAGTGGTTACAACACACCGCAACACTCATACAAGAAGCTGTGGATCAGTACTTAGAAACGCCTCCTCAACCTGCAAGCGCCATGTTTGACTATCTGTATGCTGAACTACCATTGCAGCTCAAGAAACAAAGAAAAATCGCCATTGCTAGGAGCGATAAGGGGGTGTCATCATGAGTACTCAACAAGCCATTTGCATGGTAGAAGCCATCAATTTAGCGTTGCATCATGCCATGAGAAATGATGATACCGTGGTACTTTTGGGCGAAGATGTCGGTACAAATGGTGGTGTTTTTCGTGCCACTATTGGTCTAAAAGAAAGCTTTGGTATAAAGCGCGTGATGGACACACCTCTCGCCGAGAATATGATTGCTGGATTATCCATTGGTATGGCTGCCCAAGGCTTAAAACCAATAGCAGAAATTCAGTTTCTGGGTTTTATTTTTCCCGCAATGGAACACATCATTTGTCATGCAGCCCGATTACGCAACAGAACTCGTGGCCGCCTCAGCTGCCCTCTTGTTATTCGTGCACCTTATGGCGGCGGCATTCATGCACCTGAACACCACTCCGAAAGCACCGAAGCCATCTTTGCTCAAATACCAGGCCTAAGAGTTGTCATTCCCTCTTCACCACAGCGTGCCTATGGCTTGCTGTTATCAGCCATACAAAACCCTGATCCTGTCATATTCCTCGAACCCAAACGTATCTACAGAAGTCAGAATCAGATCGTCGAAGATAACGGCCAAGCCTTGCCTTTAGATACCTGCTTCACCTTACGCGAAGGCAGTGATATTAGCTTAATCAGCTGGGGATCGATGGTCAAAGAAACACTCGAAGCGGCAGACCAATTAGCTGATGAAGGCATCCAATGCGAAGTCATCGATGTGGCTTCTATGAACCCGCTTGATCGAGAAACCATTTTAGCCTCTGTCGGTAAAACTGGCCGGTGCGTTATTATTCAGGAGGCTCCTTTAAGCTGCTCTGTGGGTTCGGAAATTGCCAGTATATTAGCAAGCAAGGCGCTGATGGATTTACGCGCACCTGTCACCCGTGTCGGAGGTTACGACACTGTCATGCCTTATTTTCGACTAGAAGATCAATACATGCCCCAAACAACACAGATTATCGACGCTGCAAAACGCACGATGGAGTTCGCATAATATGAAATACTTTAAATTACCGGACCTAGGCGAAGGGCTACCAGAAGCTGATATTCTCGAATGGCATGTAAGCGAGGGTGAGCATGTTAATGAAGATCAGCTATTGGTTTCTGTTGAAACAGCAAAGGCAGTCATTGATGTTCCCTCTCCTCAAACAGGAGTTATTGCTCACCTTTTTGGTGCTGAAGGCGACACAGTCCATACAGGAGAGCCTTTGGTCGAGTTTATTAGCGATGACAAGGAAGAAGATACAGGCACCGTTGTTGGCTCTCTCGTGACCGCAGAGACCGCCAGTCAGGAAGACAGCTTTATTATTGGAGCATCGCCCAGCTCTCTTGCTCATAGACAACAACGAGCGACCCCTGTAATACGAGCATTAGCTAACCGCTTAGATATTGATCTTGAAACCATTAAAGGCTCAGGCCAGCAAGGCACGATAAGTACCCACGATGTTGAGCACGCTGCTCGCTTTAACAAAGCTTTTGGGGCGCCAGAACGCTTAAAGGGTGTTCGTAAACATATGGCCATCAATATGAGCCAAGCGCACGCTCAAATAGTACCCGTTTCTCTTTTTGAAGATGCACACATTAGTCACTGGTCAGCTGAATCCGATATTACCATGCGCCTTATCCAAGCGATTGCAGCTGCGTGCCAGCAAGAACCTATTCTTAATAGCTGGTTTGATGGTCAGCAACTGACACTACGTCAGCACCAGCATATTGACCTCGGCGTGGCTGTTGATACTGATAAAGGCCTATTTGTACCTGTATTAAGGAATATTGCAGGACGCTCAGAAACAGCACTACGCGAAGGCCTTGATCAATTACGTAGTGATGTAGTCGCCAGGACTATTCCTGCTGCAGAACTACAGGGGGCAACAATCACATTAACCAACTTTGGCACCATGGCAGGTCGGTACGCTACTCCCATTATTGTACCGCCACAGGTAGCTATTATTGGTGCAGGTGTAATCCGAAATGAGGCCGTTGTACGTAACGGAAAAATAGACATTGGAAAAGTATTACCAATCTCTCTAACTTTTGATCATCGAGTTGCTACAGGGGGCGAAGCAGCTCGTTTTTTAAGTGTTTTCATACGTTCGTTAGAAGATAACTTAAAGTAAAATGAAACCAAGAGCTTAGACAAAAGGTCTAAAAATTAGCGAATATAAATGTAAAGTGTGAGCTACACTGAAAATATAGGTGCTTCAAAATAAAGCTTTTCTATTCAGCGCCTTGACCAGCTCGCCAGCAAACATAAGGGTGAATGTAATGGGTATCTTTGAGAATTATAAATCGCGCTATACCGCTACAATACAGGAAGAAATGTCTCTCACGGAGTATCTTGAGCTCTGCAAAACTGACCCTATGACATACGCCAGTGCCGCAGAAAGGATGCTAAAAGCGATAGGGGAACCTGAGCTAATTGATACCGCGAAAGACCCTCGTCTAAGCCGTATTTTTTCCAATAAGGTAATGAAACTCTATCCAGCATTTCATGAGTTTTATGGTACAGAAGACGCCATAGAAAATATTGTGTCTTACTTCCGTCATGCCGCTCAAGGACTTGAAGAGCGCAAACAGATTCTTTATCTATTAGGCCCTGTTGGTGGCGGTAAATCTTCACTTGCCGAACGCCTGAAACACCTAATGGAAAAGATTCCTTTCTATGCTATCAAAGGATCACCGGTATTTGAGTCACCGCTAGGGTTATTCAACCCTGAAGAAGATGCTGGGATTCTTGAAGAAGAATTTAATATCCCACACCGCTACTTAAAAGGCATCATGTCGCCTTGGGCGGTAAAACGATTACATGAGTATGGTGGGGATATATCAAAGTTCAAAGTAGTAAAACTATATCCATCTATTTTGAACCAGATTGCTATTGCGAAAACAGAGCCCGGTGATGAAAACAATCAAGATATTTCCTGCCTTGTGGGTAAAGTTGATATTCGTAAGCTAGAAGAGTTTCCACAACATGATCCAGATGCCTATAGCTTCTCGGGTGCACTTTGCCATGCAAACCAAGGGGTCATGGAGTTTGTTGAGATGTTTAAAGCACCCATAAAAGTGCTTCACCCACTCTTAACAGCGACTCAAGAAGGTAACTACAACAGTACTGAAGGAATGGGAGCCATCCCTTATGACGGTATTATCCTAGCCCACTCCAACGAATCCGAGTGGCAAACATTTAAAAATAATAAAACCAATGAGGCCTTTATTGACCGTGTTTATATTGTCAAAGTACCTTATTGCACTCGTATTTCTGAAGAGATAAAAATATACGAAAAGCTCTTAGAAAACAGTTCTCTACATGCAGCGCCTTGCGCTCCAGACACGTTAAATATGCTAGCGCAGTTTTCTGTACTGTCACGCATGAAAGAACCAGAGAACTCTAACCTTTATTCTAAAATGCGTGTTTATAACGGTGAAAACCTGAAAGACACTGACCCCAAAGCAAAATCAATGCAGGAATATAAAGACCTTGCGGGTGTCGATGAAGGAATGAAAGGCTTGTCTACCCGTTTTGCCTTCAAAATTCTTTCAAAAGTCTTCAACTTTGACCCTTCAGAAGTGGCCGCTAACCCGGTTCATCTAATGTATGTATTAGAGCGTGAGATAGAGCAACAGCAGTTTGCTCCTGAAGTTCAAGAAAAATATATTGGTTTCATTAAAGAATACATTGCACCCAAATATATCGAGCTTTTGGGTAAAGAGATTCAAACGGCCTACCTAGAGTCATACTCTGAGTACGGCCAAAATATTTTTGATCGATACGTCACCTATGCAGATTTCTGGATTCAGGACCAGGAATACCGCGACCCTGAAACAGGCGATATTCTTAACCGTCAGGCCATCAGCGAAGAACTAGAGAAGATAGAGAAACCTGCGGGCATTAGTAACCCGAAAGATTTCCGTCATGAGATTGTTAACTTCGTATTACGTGCTCGTGCCAGCAACGATGGTAACAACCCATCGTGGTCAAGCTATGAAAAAATGCGCTCCGTTATTGAGAAGAAAATGTTCTCCAATACTGAGGACTTACTACCCGTCATCTCTTTCAATGCGAAAGGCTCAAGTGATGAGCAGAACAAGCATGGCGAATTTGTGCAACGGATGACTGAACGAGGCTATACAGAGAAACAAGTACGCTTGTTATCTGAATGGTATATCCGCGTTAGAAAATCCCAGTAACAGAATTCGGTTTCTCGCCGAGAAGGAGTACGGAACATGAGTTACATCATTGATCGCCGTCTCAATAGTAAGAAGAAAAGTGCTGTCAATCGACAGCGCTTTCTTCGCCGATATAAAAAACAGATCAAGCACGCTGTTGAAGAATCGATCAAAAAACGTTCTATTCAAGACATGGATCGTGGGGGAGAAATTACTATCCCCCGCAAAGGCACCTCTGAACCCATGCTTCATCATGGACAAGGAGGCAAACAAACACGCGTCTATCCCGGTAATAAAGAATTCGACACCGGTGATGAGTTTCAACGCCCTCAAGGAGGCGGCGGGGGTGGCGCTGGCCAAGGGCAAGCCAGTAATCAAGGTGAAGGGGAAGATGACTTTTCTTTCTCTATCAACCAAGAAGAGTTTCTCGACTTTATGTTCGACGGGTTAGAACTCCCCTACTTGGTAAAAAAACAACTGATGGATACCACTCAGTTTGAAACCCACCGAGCAGGCTTCACACAAGCAGGTTCACCCGATAAGCTCAACATTGTCCGCTCTCTCAGAGCAGCACATGCACGACGCATTGCCCTTTCGGGCTCAGACAGAGATGAAATAAGAGAATTAAAAAAGCAATTATGGGCACTGGAAAAAGAATCTATCAGTGATGACAACAGTCAAAAAATACATGCTTTGCAAGAACAGATTAAAGCCCTGGACATCAATAAAAAGCGTATCCCGTTTATCGATGATTTTGATCTGCGCTACAACAATATTGTAAAAACACCTGTTCCTTCGAGCAAAGCCGTGATGTTTTGTATCATGGATGTTTCAGGTTCAATGACACAATCTATCAAAGAGATTGCTAAACGTTTCTTTATTCTTTTGTATCTATTTTTAACACGAAATTACAAGCAGATCGAAGTAGTTTTTGTACGACATCACACGCACGCGAAAGAAGTCGATGAAGAAGAGTTTTTCTACTCACGTGAAACCGGCGGTACGATTGTTTCTAGCGCTCTGGAACTCACCGCTGATATTCTTCAAGAACGCTACCCTCGTAGTGATTGGAATATTTACGTGGCTCAAGCCTCTGATGGTGATAACTGGGATGGCGACTCACAACGATGTAGCAAGCTTCTTAGCGAAAAAATATTACCACTGGTTCAATATTACGCCTATGTAGAAATAACCAATGGGCCACACCAGAACCTGTGGAATGAGTACCAAGAAATCCACCAGCAGCATCCTGAACAATTTGCCATGCAACATATTGAAGATGTAGCTGATATCTTTCCCGTTTTCCGTCGACTATTTGAGCGTAAAACGAAGGGGGCCGCATGAAAAAACAGCCTATTTCAACGGGTGCAGAATGGACCTTCGAACTTATTGAAGCATACGATCGAGAGATTAGCCGTATTGCAGCGGACTTCGGCTTAGATACCTACCCAAACCAAATTGAAGTGATTACATCTGAGCAGATGATGGACGCCTATGCCTCTGTTGGGATGCCTCTTAATTACCACCACTGGTCATATGGAAAGCAGTTTGTTGAAACCGAACAACGCTATAAACGTGGCCAGATGGGATTAGCATACGAAATTGTCATCAACTCCAACCCCTGCATCGCTTATTTGATGGAAGAGAACACCATGACTATGCAGGCGCTCGTTATTGCACACGCCTGTTACGGGCATAACTCTTTCTTTAAAGGTAACTATTTATTTCAAACATGGACTGACGCTTCAGCCATTGTAGACTATTTGGTATTTGCCAAGCGTTACATCGCACAATGCGAGGAACGCCATGGCATTGATGAAGTAGAATCACTTCTTGATGCCAGCCATGCCTTAATGAATTACGGCGTTAATCGTTACCTGCGCCCAAAACCATTAACAGCTGAAGAAGAAAAAGAACGCGTCAACGCTCGCGAAGAATATAACCAACGCCATATAAACCAGTTGTGGAATACCATCCCTAAAAAAGATGAAGACGATACTGCCACTCAACAAACACGTTACCCATCAGAGCCAGAAGAAAACATTCTCTACTTCATTGAAAAAAATGCTCCATTACTCGAACCCTGGCAACGGGAGATTGTGCGTATTGTACGCAAGATCGCACAATATTTTTACCCACAAAAACAAACCCAAGTAATGAATGAGGGTTGGGCCTGCTTTTGGCATCACACACTGCTACACCAGCTATATGATGAAGGCTTGGTAAATGATGGCTTTATGATGGAGTTCCTCCACTCTCATAGCAGTGTGGTCTACCAACCTTCCTTCGATAGCCCGCACTTCTCGGGAATAAACCCTTATACACTTGGCTATAATATGATGCAGGATATAAGGAGGATCTGCGAAACACCAACACCTGAAGACTATGAATGGTTTCCAGATATTGCCGGTAGTGACTGGAAAGTAACTCTCGACCATGCCATGCGTAACTTCAAAGATGAAAGTTTCATACAACAATTTTTATCGCCTCACCTTATCAGGGAACTAAAGCTTTTTTCCATCGTTGATGATTCAGAGCAACCCGTACTAAAAGTCTCTGCTATTCATAATGAAACGGGCTATCGAAAAATCCGTGAAGAACTTGCAGCGCAATACAACTTAGGAAATAGAGAGCCTAACATTCAAATATATGACGTTGATGTGCGTGGTAACCGCTCACTCACATTGCGACATTTCATACATAATAAACAACCACTCGGAGAAGACACTGAGGAGGTACTAAAGCATATCCATACGCTATGGGGGTTTGATGTCCACCTTGAATCAGTAACGCCCGAAAAAGGAACGGCAGCCAGTTTTCATTGTCCACCCAAAGAGAAGCTTGAGCTCTACTAACCCACCTCGCTATACTCAATTTATAAAGCACGTCCAAATACGGTAGCAGTACTCCTGCTACCGCTTACATTAACGTAAAAACAGAGAATAGATAATGGATTGCCTTTTTTGTAAAATAACTAATAAAGAAATTCCTGCAAAAATCATTTATGAAGATGAGCACGTTATTGCTTTTAATGATATTAACCCACAAGCTCCACTGCATTTTTTAGTCATTCCTAAAAAACATATCAGCACCCTAAATGACATCGAAGAAGCTGATCGCGAGCTGGTCGGACACATGTTAATGAGCGCCAGTAAAATTGCTAAAGATCAAGGTGTTGCAGAGGACGGCTATCGAACTGTGTTTAACTGTAATAGTCATGGCGGACAAACTGTTTATCATATTCATCTACATGTTCTCGCGGGAAAAGCTCTAGGCTGGCCTCCTTATCAAGCAGCCCTAAAACAACCTATTTAAATGTTTTCAAAGAAAAAAGTGAACAAAATATGAACAATTTCATTCATATTTCCTTCATTAAAATATGTATAGACTTCTCCTACCCCAAAAAATTAATGCGCAGGGAAGTCTGTCATGAAAAAGCAAATTTTTACTTTCACCGTTTCAGCTCTAGCTCTTGCAGTACTATCAGGCTGCTCGGCTACTAACAACTCTACTCAGGTGGATATTAAAGATTCTTCTGAGTACAAATCTCTTCAACAAGAACTAGCTTCAGTAAGAAACGCACAGGGCGATACTTCTCAGCTAGAATCTGAAATTGCACGCCTTACTCGTGAAAGCCAGACAACTAGTTTGCTACCACCAAATCCTAAAGCGGGTGAGTGTTATGCTCGTGTTGTTATCCCTGCTAAATACACTATGGCATCAGAAACTGTTCAAGTTCGTGCAGCAGGCCAGCGTATTGAAACAACAGCTCCTCAATACGGTTATGTTGAGCAGCGCGTCTTAGTAAAAGATGCTTACGAACGCCTTGAAGTTATTCCAGCGACTTACAAAAATGTAACAGAGACAATTGAAGTTGCTGAAGCATCAGAACAGTTAGTTCGTGTCCCTGCAAAATACAAAACAGTAACAGAAAAAATTCTTGTGCGTCCTGCGCACACTGAATGGAAAAAAGGCACAGGTCCTATCCAGAAAGTTGATGCTGGAACCGGCGAAATTATGTGTTTAGTTGAAGTACCAGCCGTATACAAAACAGTTACAAAAACAGTCATGATTGCACCTGAATCTGTTAAAACAGTTGCGGTACCTGGTAAAAGCCAGACAATTAGCCGTCGTGTAGTTGACCAGCCTGCAGCGACTCGTAAAATCGTTGTTCCAGCGGTATACAAGACTATTAAGGTTCGTAAACTAGCTAAAGCAGCACAGCAAACAGCTATTGCTATTCCTGCTGAGTACAAAACAGTTGAGAAACGCGCAAAAGTTAGCGATGCATATCTAGAATGGCGTTCTATTCTTTGCGAAACAAACACTCAGCCTAGCCTAATCCGTGACCTTCAGCGTGCTCTAAAAACTAAAGGTTATAACCCAGGTAAGATCGATGGTGTATTAGGCCGCGATACCATGGCTGCTGTTAACTCTTACCAAAAAGCTAAAGGCATGGCTTCTGGTCAGCTAACAATCAACACATTGAAATCATTAGGCGTTGCTATCTAAGCACGCTTAAGACTCCCCTTTTTAAAGCCCACATTAGTGGGCTTTTTTTATACACCGCTTATAAAACCCATCATATGTCATAGCTAATATCACTCCAATAATTCACTAAGTAGCCAAGCAGCAATCGTCCACATCATAACGCCCACCAACGCCTCCACCCAACGCCATACCGCGGGCTTTGCGAGCCAAGGAGACAACGCTTTTGCTAACAGTGTTAACAAAACAAACCACGAAAACGAAGCTAATATCGCTCCTATCCAAAAGCTATACTTTTCGCTTCCGGTAAATTGATTACCTAAGCTACCGAGCAGAACCACAGTATCCAAATACACATGTGGATTTAAGCAACTAACGGCCAGTGTTGTTATCAAGGCCGATTTCAAGCTACCTTTTGCTTGGCTTGCGGTTAACGCTGCTGGCATCAAAAATGCTTTAAAAGCGCAAAATCCATAACCAAACAAGAAAATAAAACCTCCTATCTGGATTACGGTAAGAGCATTGGGCCAATGTTGAATGACAACACCAGCACCCACCATTCCTAGGCTAATTAAGATCGCATCAACAAGAAAGCATGTAGCTGCCACAGGCCAATGGTGCTGGCGCTTTACGCCTTGAGCTAGCACAAAAGCATTCTGTGCTCCTAACGCGATGATTAATGCAGCTGCTGCCATATAACCTTTAGCTATGAAAAAAATCATGTTTTCACCCTGAACTAAGACTGGTAGATATGATGCGTGAGGAATAGAATCAATAAAAACTAATGATTTTAATATTTGATTAGAAATTCTTATGATTGATTATAAACAGCTTAAAGCGCTTTCTACTGTTATTGAAGAGCAAAACTTCGATAGAGCAGCATTACGCCTTCATATTACACAGTCAGCTGTTTCCCAACGTATTAAACAGTTAGAAGAAATGGTTGGGCAAACATTACTCGTTCGTTCGCATCCCATCACCCCTACACAAGCAGGGCAAGCATTACTAAAGCATTATCGTCAAATAGAAATATTGCAAAATGAAGTGATGTCAGAGCTTAATCCAGTATTACAGTCAGGGCACATTCGACTAGCCATTGCTGTTAATGCTGATAGCCTAGCCACTTGGTTTTTGCCCGCTGTTGACCCTATTTTAAAACAACATAATGTTCTACTTGACCTTAAAGTTGACGACCAAGACCAAACTCAACAATTGTTGCGTAGCGGAGAGGTCATGGGATGTATTACCTCTAGCTCATCGCCCTTACAAGGTTGTCACTGTATCCCTTTAGGTATTGCGGTGTACCGCTGTCTCGCCTCACCTGAATATACCAAACGCTACTTACCCAATGGCTGTGATAGAAGCAGCTTAATGCATGCACCTATTGTAGAATACAATCATAAAGACGCACTGCAACATCGTTATTTAAATCGTTTTTTTGATCTATCATCTGGTGACTACCCTACGCATCGAGTACCTTCATATAGCGCTTTTGTCGATATGACAATTAGAGGGTTTGCAGCAGGAATGATACCTGACCAACAAGCTACTCCTTATATAAAATCAGGCCAACTTATTGATATTAATCCAGGATATTATTTATCTGTGCCACTTTATTGGCATACCTGGAATCTTAAAACGCCTTTAGAGAACGAACTAACCAGCGCTCTATTAAAGCAAGGGACAATAGACTTAGACGCTTTTTCAAAACACCCAATACTAACATCACCATAATAATCATTAGACTTTATGATATAAGTCACCAAAACATTTGTTGCACCGCGTCATATTCATGACATTGTACTAAACTACACTACAAATACATTCTAGTACGTTACAACACTAGATAATCCTTGAGTTTAGGTAAATTGATCATGATTCTTAAAGAAAAGCCTCCTGTACATAACCAGCTTGAGTTTTTTATTGAGGAGGCTGTTAAAGCTCGCCCCATTCGCACCGCTGTTGTTCACCCGGTGGACCATAATGGCTTAATGGGAGCTATTGAAGCGGCCGAGCACAACTTAATTGTCCCCGTTTTAATTGGTCCTAAAAGTAAAATTTTAGCTGCCGCAGAAAAAGATAATTTAAACATTGCAGATTATGAAATTATTGATGTAGAGCACAGTCATGCCGCTGCAGAAAAAGCCTGTGAGCTTGCAAGACAAGCTAACGTCGAAGCGATTATGAAGGGTGACTTAGGGAGCTCAGAACTTATCAGCGCCGTTATTCACAAAACGAAGGGAATTCGTACTGAACGCCGCCTTAGTCATGTTTTTGTCTTTGATATCCCCAACTACCATAAGCCCTTAGTCATTACTGATGCGGCTATTAATGTGGTACCGAACTTAATGACCAAACGCGATATTGTGCAAAACTCTGTCGATTTTTGTCGTGCTCTGGGAATAACAGAACCTAAAGTAGCCCTGTTGGCCGCGGTAGAAAAAGTTAAAGCCTACATGCCAAGCACTATCGATGCCGCATGCCTTTGTAAAATGGCTGATCGAGGACAAATAACCAACGCTCTATTAGATGGACCATTGGCGTTTGATAATGCAATTTCCTTACAAGCAGCTATCGATAAGCACATCACATCTTCAGTTTCAGGTGATGCTGATATCCTCCTTGCTCCTGATCTAGAATCTGCCAATATGATTGCTAAACAGTTAATCTATCTGGCAGATGCAAAGTCAGCAGGTATTGCCTTGGGCGCCAAAGTGCCCATTATTTTGACTAGCCGTGCAGAGACTCCTTTAGGCCGTATGGCTTCCTGTGCATTGGCATCTCACATGGTTCATCATCCAGTATCGTAAGAATATAATATGCAAACAATTCTGACTATTAACGGCGGCTCCTCTAGCCTCAAGTGCTCTCTCTTCAAATCAGGAGAACATCAGGTCACCCCTATTTACCAGTTTAAACTGGGCAATATTATGGGTGAGCCTCGAATTACATTAACAGATGGCGGTGGTAATAAAATCACACCTCCAAAAGTTGATTTTAGTGATATAGAGAAAACCCAACGACATAAAGCATCACTCAGCGTCGTCTTAGATTGGCTTACGCAACAGGTACCCCATTTAAAGCTCACTGCTTTTGGGCACCGTGTGGTCCACGGTGGCGAGCAATATAGCACCCCTATTTTAATTGATAAGTATAAAGTAAATCAGTTAAAAGCTTTTATTCCACTTGCTCCCCTACACCAACCTTATAACTTATTACTCATTGAAGCGTGCCACACACTGGCTCCAGAACTACCACAAGTAGCTTGTTTCGATACCATGTTTCACGTAGGCCAGCCTGCCGTTGAGCGCCAATATGCGATTCCTCGTAAATTCACGCAGGAAGGCATACAGCGATACGGCTTTCATGGTTTGTCTTATGAGTATATTCAGATGAGTTTGGGCAACCTTTCTGAAGAAGCAAGAATAGCCAAAACTATTATTTGCCACCTTGGCGCGGGTGCCAGTATGTGTGCAGTCAAGCAGGGAAAAAGCATCGCCTCAACTATGGGCTTTACTGCTGTTGATGGTTTACCTATGGGTAGCCGGTGCGGAAACCTTGATCCAGGTGTTCTTCTATATCTGCAACGCCATCATAACATGGACACAGATGCACTCGAAAAGATGATTTATCAAGAAAGCGGCTGGCTGGGCGTCTCTGGCGTCTCTTCAGACATGCTAGCACTACATAATGCTCATACACCTGAAGCAGAAGAAGCGATTGATATGCTGGCTTATCGTATCGCACTAGAATTGGGCCGTCTTTCAGCTGCTCTAGAAGGGCTAGATCAAATCGTCTTTACCGGTGGTGTGGGCGAAAACGATGCGGATTTGCGTAAACGGATTTTAGATCGCAGCCAATGGTTAGGCGTTCAGCTAAATGATAAAGCCAATATCAACAACCTATCTACTATTAACGAAGAGTCCAGCAACGTTGTCGTTAGAGTTATACCGACAAATGAAGAAGCTATGATTGCTATTCACACAACTGAAGTCATCGGTAGCTAAAGCTAATAACGCAGTAACTAAAAATCAGCCCCCCTCTAGATTAAAGGAATAATCAGGGGGAGGTTATCAATGCTCATTGCCACCATAAATCCACATCGCTTCTGCCATTCCCGCCTTTTCAAAACCTAAGCTTTTATAAAAGCCTACTGCACTACAATCAGCTGTTAACATTTGCTGATGAAAACCTGCATACTTTGTTTGCATCGCTTCCATTAATTTTCGCCCAATTCCGCGGCCGTGATAAGTAGGATGAACCAACATATGAGGGTAATAAACAACCAAACAGCCATCTGAAATAGCATTAGCTAATCCAACTAACTTGCCATCAAGACGCGCTGTCACTAAAGCATCAGATTTACGTAACGCACGCATCAATAGATCAGGTTTTTCAGCAGAGGACCAATGATTCTCGCAGTACAGCTCCAGTACTTCATCTTGCCCAATCACATCATCCATACTTACATTAATCACCTTAACCTATCACTCCTGTAATTCAAGAATACATTTGAGTACATCAGCCAATGCTTTTCCCAGCACTTGGTGCTGATCTTCATCAAGATGTATTCCATCCACCCGACTCGCATCTGTTACATCTGCAGAATCATAGAAATAGACCTGCTGCTCTTCAGCAACAGCTTTTAAAGCCTTAGCCAAGCCAACACACTTAAGTTCGGCACCTTCAAACTTTGCTGAAACAGGCCCTTTAGGGACAAGCATTTTTGGTGGGGCAACTACTAAGATCTCAGGCACAGACATTCCAGGCTCTAACGGAGCCTGACGAATAATACTAATTAGCTTCGACATGCCTTGTGCAGACATCCAAGCATTATTGGTATGCATGACTTGAAAATCATTTGTACCCAGCACCAGCACAACCAATGACAAAGGAGCACTTATTTCAATAAGCTGAGCCAACCCTTCTGAGCCATCACGGCCTGCTTTAAAAGGATCACTCCATACAGTACGACGCCCATTAAGGCAGTTTTCGGTGACTCTAACGGCTACTCCATGGTCTTGAAGTTGATTTTCAAGCACGCCAGGCCAGCGCTTATCAAAAGAGAAACGCTTTCTGCTGTTAGGAATAATTCCCCAAGAAAGAGAATCACCATACACTAAAATATGCTTCATCATGCCACCCTTAACAGGTTAGCCAGTTCAGAGCTGTTATCGTTGCTTATCGGCTAAACTTGGCGCTGTCTTGCCGCTTCAAATAAACACACACCGGTTGCCACTGATACATTCAAGCTACTAACTTCACCCGCCATAGGGATTTTAACTAAAAAATCACATCCGTCACGCGTCAGCCGACGCATGCCCTTCCCTTCAGCGCCCATAACAAGTGCCATAGGCCCTGTCAGGTTTGCTTGATATACCATCTGCTTAGCTTCACCCGCCGTGCCTGTGATCCAAATACCTCTTTTCTGAAGCTCCTGTAAGGTGCGAGCAAGGTTAGTCACTTGAACATAAGGCATTACTTCAGCCGCACCGCACGCTACTTTTGAAACAGTTGCATTCAGCGGTGCCGATTTATCTTTAGGGGCGATAACCGCATGCACCCCCGCAGCATCCGCAGTACGTAAACAAGCACCCAAATTATGTGGGTCAGTTACGCCATCAAGCACCAATAAAAAGGGAGCCTCATCGAGCTTATCTAACAATTGATAAAGAAAACGCTCAGTCTTGGATTCAATAGGCTTACAAAAAGCAATAACGCCTTGATGGACACCTCCTTGAGCTAATTCATCGAGTTTGGGCCTTGATACACGCTCGACACTGATGTCCCCAGCGTCCTCAAGTAATTGGTTAAGGCGCTCATCTTCGCGCCCTTTAAGCAGCATGATGCGTTGGACTCGAAAAGCATCATATTTGAGTGTGGTCTTTACTGCATGAAAACCAAATACTAATTCAGACTGCATTATTTTTCTCATCTGCTTGATTATCTAATTTAAGCCAGTCAGCTGACTGCTCTTGAACCAAGGTCATTAGGGCCGCAATGAACGCCGGCGAGCTGTTTACTGCCGGAATATATTGGTATGACTCGCCGCCGGCCTTGTGAAAGACTTCTTTGTTTTCTTCAGCTATCTCTTCTAGTGTTTCAAGACAGTCTGCTGTAAAAGCAGGACAAACAACATCAACCGCTTTTACTTGTTTCTGAGCAAGGCTTTCCAAGGTTTTGTCAGTATATGGCTGTAACCATTGCGCCGGACCAAAGCGTGACTGAAAAGTTGTTACCCATTCGTTTTCAGAAAGACCTAGTGCTTTCGCTACCAATACAGATGTTTGGTGACATTGCTGCGGATAAGGGTCTCCTTTATCTGCATATTCCTTTGGAATACCATGATAAGACAGCATTAACTTTTCAGCGGGCTGCGCCGATTGACGAAATAAGCGAATACTTTGAGCCAAAGAATTGATGTATGCCGGATGATTATAGAATGACTTTACTATACGAATATCAAGTACTTCACGGCGACCTAACTGAAAGCGAGCCACCTGATCATAAATCGGTGCGGTAGTTGTTGCAGAATATTGTGGGTACATTGGAATAATTAACACCCGCTGGTAGCCATGGCCGGCCAATGATTCCAAACGCTCCTTTAAGCTTGGTGAGCCATAGGTCATTCCCGCAAATACGCAAGGTGCTGTTTCATAATTCTGTTGTAAGAGTAATTGCAGCTCGGTCACTTGCTCATTCAGAATCTTTCGCATTGGGGAATCATCTTCCCATATAGAGCGATATAACTTTGCTACCTTACGTGGCCGCAAGTTTAAAATAATAAAATTCAGAACAGCTAACCATGCAATACGTCTTAAGCCTTTCCCTTCGACAACACGAGAATCCGAAAGAAACTCACGAAGATAACGTTTTACCGCACTCGCTTCTGGTTTATCTGGCGTACCTAGGTTTGTCAGTATAACCGCTGTTTTTATTGAATCCGACATGTGGATTATCTGCTTAAAATTAAAAGCATCTATTATCCAGAAGAAGCGTCCAAAAACCCAGCACTGCTTTCACTGAACAGACTAAAATAAAAAAGCCGCATAAAGCGGCTTTTTTTTGAAAATTTGTAAGCTCATCTTGTACGACTATGCTAAGCCTGCAAATACACCGTCACGAATATCATCTACACTACCTACACCAGCAACATAAACATACTTAGGTGCGTTAGCTTCCTTCGCTTCAACCCAACCTTGATAGTATGAAATTAATGGTGCTGTCTGATCATGGTAAATTCGCAAACGATCACGCACTATGCTTTCAACATCATCAGCACGTTGTACTAGATCTTCTCCAGTAACGTCATCCTTACCTTCCACTTTTGGAGCGTTAAATACAAGGTGGTAAGTACGCCCTGATCCAGGATGAACACGACGACCGCTCATACGCTTAATAATTTCTTCATCAGCCACATCAATTTCCACAACAGCATCAATAATCACGCCAGCATCTTTCAATGCATCTGCTTGAGGAATAGTGCGTGGGAAACCATCAAACAAGAAACCGTTTTCACAATCCGCTTCACTAATACGCTCTTTTACCAGCCCAATGATCAGGTCATCAGAAACTAGCTCACCGGCATCCATTACTGCTTTGGCTTTAATACCTAAAGGCGTTCCTGCTTTTACAGCCGCCCGCAGCATGTCGCCAGTTGAGATCTGAGGAATACCGTACTTCTCGGTTATGTACTGCGCTTGAGTGCCTTTACCAGCGCCTGGTGCGCCAAGAAGAATAATACGCATTAAGGATGTCCCCTGCTCTAACTATTAAAAATGAATTTGTTTAGTGTATTCGATCAAACCATTTATAAGCGGTCTGCTTCGCTCTGTACGTTTTAAGCCCAACGCAACTTACACAATATTGGATATGAACCATACTGGGGCATAAGAATGCCGACAATTCGACATTAGCACTAGCACCGCTTCCAACTAATGGTGTAAACCGGCAATCATCTTGCTAAAAAACGTATATATTTCAAATACCGACACGCGAGAGTAAGCCAAAGTTGCCTTTGGCTCAAGCCCACATAAAAATTAACCCGTATTACGCATACCTGCAGATATACCCGCCATTGTTACCATCAAAGCATGCTCAAGGCGCTGATCTGGATGATTTCGATCACGATAAAGCAGCTCAGCCTGCAAAAAATGTAATGGGTCTATATAAGGATTTCGAACATCAATTGATTGCTGAATAACGGGGTTAGCTGCTAACAAACCTTCACTCTGTTTAATATCCAGTACCTTTTCGACTGCCACATTCATGCGATTTCGTAGGCTAGAACCTAACACTTTAAGCTCTTCAGAGACTAATCGAGATTCATAATACTCTGTCAATCGCGTATCACTTTTTGCCAACACCATTTCCAGCATATCGACGTAGGAACGAAAGAATGGCCATTTTTCATACATATCATGCAATAAAGGCAACTCATTATTACGCACCGCTGTTTCCAATGCTGTATCTGAACCTAACCACGCGGGTAACATAAGGCGAATCTGCGTCCAAGCAAAAATCCATGGAATAGCACGTAAGCTTTCAACACCGCCATCCGCTTTCCGTTTCGCCGGACGAGACCCCAAAGGTAACTTACTAAGCTCCTGCTCTGGTGTTACTGCGCGAAAGTAAGGTACGAATTGCGAATCATGGCGTACCACTGATCGATAGGCTTGTAGGCCTGTTTCAGCCATCTTCTCCATCTGATCACGCCAAACATTTTGCGGCAACGGCGCAGGAGAAAGCGTTGCAGCCAACACCGCTCCCGTATAAAGCTCCAAATTTCGAACCGCTAATTCTGGTACGCCAAACTTAAAACGAATCATCTCCCCTTGTTCAGTAACACGCAGGCTCCGATCTACAGAACCCGGAGGTTGTGCAAGTATCGCAGTGTGGCTAGGGCCACCACCACGCCCTACGGTACCTCCACGTCCATGAAAAAGTGTGAGGTGCACATCATGCTCTTGGCAAAGCTGTGTCAACGCTTCTTGCGCTTTAAACTGCCCCCAAGCAGCTGCCAGTTGCCCAGCATCTTTTGATGAGTCAGAGTAACCAATCATGACCTCTTGATGACCGTTCGTGTATTGTTTATACCAAGGCACAGATAACAAGGCATCGATACAGTCACGCGCGTTATCAAGATCATCTAATGTTTCAAACAATGGCACTACACGCATATCATGGCTAATACCCATTTCACGCAGTAACAAAATAACTGACAGTACATCCGAAGGCTGGCTTGCCATTGAAATCACATAAGAGCCTAACGAAGCTGGATCAGCTTCGGCAACAACTTTACAGGTATCTAAGACTTCACGTACTTCAAGAGATGGCTGCCAACCGTGAGGGATAAGAGGCCGTTTGCTCTGCAACTCTTTTAATAGAAATGCCTGTCGCCCTTCTTCTGTCCAATTGTTATATGAACCCAATCCATAAAACTGAGATATCTCTTCAAACACTTGAGCATGACGGTCTGAACTTTGTCGAATATCTAATCGAACAAGCGTCATACCAAAGCAGCCAATGCGCCTGATAATATCTTCAAGCGGCCCTTCAGCTATGATCTCCATTCCACATTCTACTAAAGAGCGGTGGCACAGCATTAAAGGATCAAGTAGTTGATCTGATGTGAGCATCGGACAGGTGTCATGACTATCAACACTGGGTTTGCCTAAGCGCTCTTTTATCCAATTTTTAGTGCACTCTAAAGAGTCCCGCACTGAACTCAACAAATGACGATACGGTTCAGCAGCATCGCCCACTTGTTCGCGTAACTCTTGATTACAGTTGTGCATTGATAATTCAGCACGCAGAGCATCTATATCTCTTATGTATAGGTCTGCAGCCATCCAACGAGAGAGCATCAGCACCTCTTCGGTCACAACGGCCGTAACATTAGGGTTACCGTCCCGGTCACCTCCCATCCAAGAAGAAAAACGTACAGGGGAGCAATCCAACGGCAAACCCTGCCCAAGAATAGCGCGGGTTTGACCATCTAAGCGCTTCAAAAATGTTGGGACTGCTTCCCATAACGAGTTTTCTATAACGGCGAACCCCCACTTAGCTTCATCTATGGGTGTAGGTCGAATTTTTCGAATTTCATCAGTGTGCCAAATCTGGCTAATCAATTCATTTAAACGATGCTGTTGAGATTCGCCGCGATCTAACCCTTGCAAGCAATCCGTAATGGAATCATATTTTTGAATTAAGGTACGGCGATTAACTTCAGTAGGGTGCGCGGTAAGCACTAAATCGACATGCATCTCTTGTAGTGTCTGCAAGATCTGCTTTTTGGGTAGGCCTTCTTTCTTTAATTTTTTAAGTAACTGTACATAAGAGTCAGTCGCTTCTAAATCACATATTTCCTGATGACGACGCACCCGGTGATGCTCTTCAGCGATATTTGCCAAATTAAGGAATTGTGTAAAAGCACGCGCAACAGGGAGCATTTCATCTTCACTCAGCCCCTTTAGTTCTGTCAGTAGATTTTCTCGATCACTTTCAGCACCGCTACGGCCTGCTTTAGCAAGCTTTCGAACGCGTTCAACTTTCTCAAGAAAGCCCTTACCGAGATGCTTCTCGATTGTCTGTCCAAGACTGCCACCCAGCATCCTAACATCATCGCGTAAGGCTTCATGCAGATCATTCATACCTAACTCCTTAGTGAAAATCCAATCACAGTCATCAGAGCATAGATATTATTTTAGCTTTGCACAAATCAGGCTTTAGTCGTCAGAGATGCGTTAATAAGAACTGCATAGATTATCTAATGTCATGATTGTTATACACTGGCCTAGCGAATAGCCTTATGCAACGAATCTAAAGCGGCTCTTGCTAACGCCTCATTCTCATACATAATAGGCACTACAACGCCCTCAGAAGGCGCTAACTGCAATTCAATACGAAAGTTCTCATCCATTTGAACACCCCTATCATAAAGAACTTCACTAGAAGTAATAGTTTGCATCGGGATGACGCGGTAATTATTAGCACTAACCAAGGCGACACTCTTGTTTGTTCTATCAACCACCAAACGCGGATCTCCTTTAAGATCTTCAGTGATATCAAAACCGCTGCTTTTTAAAATTCTGAGCTGTTCCTGACCTTTTTTGCCAATTCCAGTACCCTAAACCTGCCATCACAATGACAGCTAATACAACCCATGTCATTTTCATAGTCCTTTCTGCTTTGCCTCGTCCCAAAACTGATCCAGTTCATCCAAAGCATACTCATCCCAGGCTTTACCTGAGCTTTCTACACACGCCTCAACATGACTAAAGCGCCGCTCAAACTTCTGATTAGTCGAACGTAACGCTATTTCAGCTTTAACACCTAGGTGACGGGCCAAGTTAACCTGAGCAAAAATAACATCACCCATTTCATCAAGAATTTCATCTTGGTTACCTTGCTGAATCGCTTCACGTAGCTCAGCAATTTCTTCCTCTATTTTATCCAATACCAATAACGGATCATTCCAATCAAAACCTACCTGTGAAGCACGCTTTTGAAGCTTATCAGCGCGACTTAACGCCGGCAGCCCTTTAGGAACATCATCCAAAATGCGGGCTTTCTTTTTCCCAATACGTTCTTGCTGCTTAATATGCTCCCATGCAGCATTAACTTCTTCACCTGAAAGCGAGACTGAACCGGGCAGTGTGGTTAACTGCCCATCAGGAAACACATGTGGATGACGGCGGATAAGCTTAGTAACTAACTGATTAACCACTGAGTTAAACTCAAATAAGGACTGCTCTTTACCAAGCTGGCTATAAAAGATAACTTGGAATAATAGATCACCTAATTCATCTTCTAAATGCGCCCAGTCTTTACGCTCAATGGTGTCAGCTACCTCATACGCTTCTTCCAACGTATGAGGAACAATCGAGCCAAAATCTTGCTTAAGATCCCAGGGACAACCATGCTTTGGATCACGAAGCCGCTCCATTAAATAGATCAAGTCCGGCAATGCATAAGTGTGATTCATTGAGAAAAGCCATTTCGTTGACGGTGTACATCAACCACATTAGGTAACTGGTTAATTTTATCCATAAGACGTCCCAACAATTCCAAGCGTGAGATCTCAACAGTAAGCGAAAGGCGTGCAACATTACTGTTTTTATCCGTTAAGGTATTAGCCGATAATATATTGAGATTTTCATTCGCTAATACCATCATAACGTCGTGCAGTAAGCCCGAACGATCATAGGCTTCAATGTTAATATCAACGGGGTAGGTCGTTTCATTACCTTCATCCCAATCAACAGCTACCACACGCTCAGCTTCGTTCTCTCGTAAGCTTAGAAGATTTGTACAATCCTCACGGTGAATTGACACACCTCTTCCTTGGGTAATAAAACCGACAATCAAGTCGCCAGGCACGGGCTTACAGCATGAAGCGATCGTCGTTAGCAGGTTACCTACACCGAGAATACGTATCCCTGCTTCGGTTGTTCTCTTTTGCTTTTCTCTAGAAGTAGCTGGCAATGCTAAATCTAATTGTTCATCATGAGAGCTTGTTTCTACCTGCCTCTGAGCTGCGTTCAATATTTGAGATAAACGAATATCTCCTGCACCGAGCGCAGAAAAAACATCTTCTGATGACTTATAATTCACTTCCTGAGCAAGGAGCCTCATATCAACTTCATTCATTGAAATGGCCAAACGCTTGAACTCCCGCTCAACCATATGGCGACCGGCTTCCTCATTCTTATCTCTATCTTGCAGCTTAAACCAGTGTGCTACTTTGGCGCGTGCTCTAGATGTTGTTAAATAACCAATATTGGTGTTCAGCCAGTCTCGTCGTGGCTGCTCTTCTTTACCAGTCAATATCTCTACTTGATCTCCCGTTTTCAAAGGCTTATTCAAGGAGATAATACGGCCATTTACCTTTGCACCACGACAACGATGCCCTATTTCAGTATGTACCCGATAAGCAAAATCCAAGGGGGTTGAGCCCAACGGCATATCAATCACATGCCCTCCAGGCGTGAACACATAGAGCCGATCTTGAACAACATCACCTCGTAAAATATCACCAAAACCTTCAGTATCACCAAGATCCTCATGCCACTCTAATACCTGCCTTAGCCATGCAATCTTATCTTCATAAGCATCACTTTTAGAGTGCGTATCTGTACCTTTATAAAGATGATGAGCACACACGCCTAATTCAGCCTCTTCATGCATCTCAGGAGTGCGAATTTGTATTTCCAGCACCTTACCTTCGGGTCCAAATACCGCGGTATGCAAAGACCTATAACCATTAGGCTTTGGCGATGCTATATAATCATCAAACTCATGCGGTATATTTCGCCATAAACCATGCACAATACCCAGTGCGGTATAACAGTCTCTAATTTCAGGCACTAATATACGAACAGCACGCACATCATAGACTTGGCTAAACTCAATATTCTTGCGCTGCATCTTTCTCCAGATGCTATAGATGTGTTTAGCTCGCCCATTTACATCTGCATCAATTTTCTGAGCACCAAGATCTCTTTTTAAAGTACTCACAACGGTCTCGATGAAGTCCTGGCGATCCAGACGCTTCTCATCAAGAAGCTGAGCAACATGCTTATAGTCATTTGGTTTTAAATAACGAAAGGAGAGATCTTCCAATTCCCATTTGATATGCCCAATGCCCAAGCGATGAGCAAGAGGTGCGTAGATATCAAATACTTCACGAGCAACAAGGAAACGTTTTCTACGTGAAGATTCTTTAACGCCACGAATAGCACTCGTACGTTCGGCAATCTTAATAAGTGCAACACGCACATCATCAATCATAGCCACCAGCATCTTACGCACGGTGTCAATTTGGCGTGCATTAGCGCCTAAAACAGTATGCTCTACACGCGGGTTAGCTCGGCTACCAATAGCCGCCATCTGTAAAACGCCATGAATTAATGAGCCGATAACAGGGCCAAATTGATTCTTAACCGTATCGAGCTTTAGTTTGTCCTCACGAACACTTCGATACAAAATTGCAGCAATAATAGATTCTTCATCTTGCTGCAATTCAGCCATGATTTGAGCCATTTCAAGGCCCGTAAGATAACTATTATTGGATGTTATTTCTGCCTGATCATGAACTTGTTTTGCAATATCGCAGGCAAGTCTCACCTGCTCCATATCTTCAATTTCTACTTGCTGCTCCAAACGCCACAGCCACAAATCAAGATCAACAGTTCCATCATCATGAATGGGATGATCATCACGCACTTTAACCATGGCTAATTGCCACTCCTCTAGTCACGACTCTGCCGCCTTGAGTGCGGTTCTTTTTCTTATTTCACAGTACGGAAAAACAAAACTCGATAGCACACGGGTTTTCTGTCACTGTGAAGAGTCGAATATTCTATTCATAAGACATAAAATAATAAGCAAGTTCCATGCTTTTTCAGCTTGCTCTATACACGATTATGAAAAAAGCCGCTGTTGCGGCTCTTTCATTATAGGTTATATGGGGTCAAACACCCCGGTTGACAAGTACCTATCACCACGATCGCAAATTATACAAACAATAACCGCATTTTCGACCTGTTCGCTGAGCTGTATTGCACCAGCGACCGCACCACCGGATGAGACTCCACAAAAAATACCTTCTTGAGTCGCTAAATCTCGCATCGTGACTTCAGCATCTTGCTGTGAAATATCCAATACTTGATCAACGCGTGTTTCATCATAAATGCTCGGTAAATACTCTTTAGGCCAGCGACGAATGCCTGGAATTTGAGAGCCATCCTCAGGCTGTAAACCAACGATATTCACTAAAGAATTTTTCTCTTTTAGAAAACGTGAAGTACCCATGATTGTGCCGGTGGTGCCCATTGAGCTTACAAAGTGAGTAATACGTCCTTGAGTTTGCTCCCACAGCTCGGGCCCTGTCCCTGTATAATGCGCTACTGGATTATCCTGATTTGCAAACTGATCTAATACCGTACCTTGTCCATTTTTCTGCATATCCAAAGCGAGATCACGGGCAAACTCCATGCCTTGCTCTTTTGTTACTGATATAAGCTCAGCACCATATGCTGTCATCGCCGTTTTGCGCTCCATGCTCATATTATCGGGCATGATAAGCACCATTTTATAGCCCTTAATAGCAGCGGCCATCGCTAAAGCAATGCCGGTATTACCCGACGTAGCTTCAATTAGCGTATCACCCGGCTTAATATCGCCGCGCTGCTCTGCAAGCTCAATCATACTTAACGCGGGACGGTCTTTAACCGAGCCTGCGGGGTTATTACCTTCGAGCTTACAAAGAATCACATTACCACGCGAATTACCGCCAAGGCGTTGTAAACGAACCAATGGGGTTTTTCCTACATAGTCAGCTATTGTGGGAAACTCTGTACTCATTTTAATTTACCTGCCCGCGTCTTAAAACAAAATGGACTAAAAACCCAAGAAATTATTACTTAAAATTCTACTAAGGAATAATAAAGCCGGCTAAAACAGGAGTCAAATAATTGAATTCTAATACAACAGTAGATGATAGAAACAGAAGCTGTACTTACATCAAAGGTAGCTTCAATTAATTTATATTAGCAGGCATAAAAAAGCAGCGTACAACGCTGCTCAGTTTACATATATCTATAACGTTAGTGAATAACAACCCCATCTCCTTCGTATATGCCATTTACATCATAGTAATTATATTTACCCGGAGCTACTTCAACTAAGCGAAAACATTTCTCACGCCCTTCTCTCACCCCTTCCCATTGGGTGCAAACAGTATTACCGGATATTCTCCACTGCCCTGCATGATCCCCCTTTCCCCACTCAACAATGCCCGTTCCATTTGGCTCATATTCCGATGTTCCAGTATATCCTTTAGGCGTGCTCCAGCGCATTTCCAAACTTTGACTGTATAGATTGATTAGTTGTTGATTTGTTAAGGCGGGTTGGATCATTTCGCTTTGCTTTTTAGGTTGGGTTTGACAGCCAATTACTACAAAAGCAGTGGCCACCATTAATATTGCTATCCCTATTTTTTTCATCGTCCTACCCTCAACTGATACTAATAGAAGGTTCAATATCCTGACGCACTCCATCAGAATGTATGAATTGATTGATTTTATTCTGATAACGGATTGCCAATACTGGTCACACAAATCGTCCTCCTTACACAAGCGCGACCGAATACGTTTACTGAATCAACCTCATTAGTAGACACCCATGTAAATGCTTAATCACTATAAAACAACTTAAAAACAACTTAAAAAATAGAAACATTTGTAGGAATGAGAGCCATTGTTAATGGGTTTCTAACTTATTCAAAGCGCGAGATAAAGAAAAACCCAACGGCTGACTAAGTTCTCGCGCTCGCACTTTAAGCTGTTTGGCTGACTGAGTATCAATACTCGTACCCGCGAAAATCAACCAATTACCACTTTGAGTTGCACAACTACGTATATCAGGAAACAATTCACGTAACGTATCGATAGTGGCTTCGCCTTGATGATCACGCCAGCAATTTAACACCAACCAGCCACCGGATTTTAATCGATAATAGCACTCATGTATAAAATCAGGCCGCAGCTGCTGTTCATCCAACCCATCAGCGCCATAAATATCACTAAAAATGATATCTGCTTTTTTACTTTCAACGCATTGCAAAAAGTCTTGTGCATCCATCTGATGCAAAAGCAGTCTTTTACTCCGTGGTAATTGGAAGTACTTATAAGCAGCGTCTATGACACCTGCACGCAGCTCAACGACCTCTTGCTTTAACGAGGGGAAATTAAAATGTAGGCAGCTATTCAAACTTCCTGCACCTAACCCAAGACTTATACACCGCTTGGGCTCACAGAATAATAAAACTAACAGCATCGCACGTACATATTCGTGCTGCGGGATATGGGGCTCGCTTTTTAGCCAGCAGCTTTGCTCATCAACATCGCCAAAAGAAAGGTAACGCTTATTGCCGTCATCTAAAACCCGTATAACACCAAATTCATCGTAGCCACGATAAATCTCTTTTCCGGGAATCGACATGAAACATCCTTAAATAAGTTAAAAAGTAGAAACAATGCTGGGGGGTGTTATTTCAAGAAACAAGCAAGTCTGTTTTTGCTGCACAAATCAGATCATTGCGGTGTAAACCCTTAATTTTATGTGTCCACCATGTCACCGTCACTTTTCCCCACTCAGTTAAAACAGCAGGATGGTGTGATTCTGCTTCTGCAAGGTCAGCTATTTTTTGCGAGAACGCCATCGCATCAACAAAATTTCCAAATGCAAAACTTCGCTCCAATTGAAGGATGTTGTTACGTGTTTCTATGCACCATTCAGGTATTTGCGGCATAAACTCTTGCAACTCTTCTTGTGTAACCAAAGGAGCTCCGGCACGACAAGCCTCACAATGTAAACTAGCCAGCTTACTCATATCATGCATCCTTAAAATCACTTAGGAGATCAAAGTTACAAGCTAGCTCTGATCTTCAAACCAAGTTCAGTGCTATAACCCATGCTCGACATCTCTATTTTACCTTCAGCGTTAATAATATAGTAAGTAGGAAAAGCCTTAATTTTATAAGCGCGGGCAATCTCAACATTCCCTAATAGTACGGGAATATCGATATCCAACCCCTTAACAAAGTCTGCAACTTCCTGCTCATCTCTATAATCCAAAGCAACAGCAACAACTGGCAACTCGCCTTCAAGGTGAGCGAGGTTGCCCATACTAAATTTGCAGATAGAGCACCAAGGTGCAAAAAAATAAATTAAGGAACGCTGGCCCTGTAAATAAATAGAACGTGTAGGAAGAGCTGCTAAAGGAGATGGCGCTAGAGACAATGCATCAGCATCATCTGCAAATGATGAATGAAGCGGCAACAATTCAAACATTGGAGCCGCTTCTTGTGTCGCTAAAAGATCTCTCTCTCGCCAAAGGGAGATACCAAAAAAATGGCAACGGCCACTAGTATCTCTATGCTCCAGCGGCCTATTTTTTTGATTATCTTACGCCTTACCTTTTAGACCCGATCTTCAGACTTTTTCTCTGCGCCGCCCAAGACTTCAGCCAAATTACTTTTAGACAGTTCACCTTTGAGGTTTCCTTCTTCATCAACTACTGGCAGTGAATAATCAGCATCCAATGTTTCCGGAATAACACTTTCCAACATAGCATCAGGTGAAATACTAGGTAGGTCTTCCCAGACGGTGTCATCCATCTCTTGAGAGGTCGAGGCATCATCACAACAAGCTTCAAGCGCATCCTGCGTAACTACACCTTGATATCCATCATCATTGACATAATAGCCATAGTCACCTTTGATCGCCTTCATTTGTATAAGCGCTTCTTCAATGGTATCTGCAGTAATACGTCGAGATGGCGGTTTCATAACGGTCTCAACCGTTAACGCTCTTGCCCGGTTAACATCTTTAACGAAAGCTTCTACATAGTCATTGGCAGGGTTAAGCAGAATTTCATCTGGTGTTCCTTGCTGGACCATTTCACCATCTTTTAAGATGGCAATACGGTCACCAATGCGTAAAGCCTCATCAAGGTCATGTGTAATAAAGATAATAGTTTTGTGCAGTGTATCCTGCAGCTCGATCAACTGATCCTGCATCTCACTACGAATGAGGGGATCTAAGGCAGAGAAAGCCTCATCCATTAACAGTATTTCAGCATCTGTACACAGAGCACGCGCTAACCCAACACGCTGCTGTTGCCCACCAGACAGTTGTGCAGGGTATTGTGCTTCATATCCAGCTAAACCAACCGTGTCTAACCACTCTTTAGCTTTAGCTGACCAAACAGCCTTGCTTTGCCCTTGAATAGACAAACCATAGCCAACATTTTCAAGCACTGTCCGGTGCGGCATTAAACCAAAGCGCTGAAATACCATCGACATTTTATGTCTTCTGAAATTCTCCAGCTCTTTAGGCTGAAGCTTCATGACATCGGTATTTTCTACTTTAATTACGCCTTCAGTAGGGTCAATCAAGCGATTGAAGTGACGAATGAGAGTCGATTTTCCTGAGCCTGACAAGCCCATGATGACAAAAATTTCACCTTTATTAATCGTCAAATTGATATCTTTTAAGCCTAACGTATGCCCCGTTTCAGCAAGAATATCGTCTTTTGAGCGCCCTTCATGCACCATTGGCATGACTGACTCTGGATTTTTACCAAAGACTTTATAAAGGCCTTCAATTGTAATTAGTGGTTCAGGCATTATCTATACCCTGCATATGTCGTTGGGTTCGTTTTGCATAAGCTTGTGAAACACGGTCAAAAATAATAGCAAGAGCAACAATTGCCAAGCCGTTAAACAAACCTAACGTAAAATATTGATTAGTGATCGATTTCAATACAGGCTGCCCTAAGCCTTTGACACCTATCATAGAGGCAATAACAACCATAGAAAGCGCCATCATAATCGTCTGATTAATACCTGCCATGATCGTGGGCATTGCTAAGGGTAGCTGAACACCAAACAATCGTTGAGTGGGATTTGCACCGTAAGCCGTAGCAGCTTCCATTACCTCAGAATCAACCAAACGTATTCCAAGATTAGTTAAACGAATAACAGGAGGGATTGCATAAATAATAACGGCGATAACACCCGGTATTTTTCCGATTCCCAGCAGCATAACCACGGGTATCAAATATACGAAAGCAGGCATCGTTTGCATGATATCTAACATAGGTGTAATAACACTACGAGCCTTATCGGAGCGTGCCATAACAATTCCTATAGGAATTCCTAAGCCAATAGCCATCAAGGTACAGACCGTGATGATGCTCAAAGTCCTCATGGTGTTATCCCACATCCCAAAATAACCAATAGCCAGGAATGAAACAACTACACCTAATGACAGCTTCCATGAACGACTTACTAAATAGACTAAACCGGCCACTGCGGCAACGACAATTATCCAAGGAGTTGTCAGAAGAAGCTTTTCAAACCAAACTAGAAAGGCAAGTAAAGGGTCAAACAAAGACTCAATAACTTCCCCGTACTCTCTGGAGAATTCACGATAAGCTGAATCCAACCCTTTACGAATTTCAAGTAGGTCTACACGGTCCATCTGGGGAAATTTTGTTAACCATGACGACTCAGCCATGCGGGCACCTCGGGGTTTCAAGCAGGAAGGACAAAGGCCAGCAAAAAGCTGGCCTGAATTTTAAGTTTTACAGGCTATCCAGTGCTTTTTGCACTTTGCCTGCAACATTCGCAGGAACCCATTTCATCCAATCATCTTTGTTATTGGTCAGGTAATACTCCATCGCCACATCACCATCTGCTTGGTTATCTTCCATCCAAGCAAGCAGTTCGTTCATCTTGTCATTCTTAAATGAACGCTTTGATAGGTAATCGTAAGCCGCAGGAGATTTAGCTGCAAAACTCTCTGTAGTGACGGTTTGTACTAGCGAAGGCGGGTACATTGTAACTTTAGGCTCAAGGCAATCTATATTTGATGAACAGTTAATAAACTCTTCTTTATCTACGCCTGATCCAAAGTCAACTTTAACCATTTTGTACTTACCAAGTACGGCGGTAGGTGCCCAATAATATCCAAACCATGGTTCCTGACGCGCGAAGGCTTTAGCTATTGAACCGGACAAACCAGCACCTGAACCTGGATCAATCAGATCAAACCCTGCATCTTTCAGTTTTAGAGCAGAAAATATATTTCCTGAAGAAATCTGGCAATTCCACCCAGCTGGACAGCCATAAAACGCGGATTGGTCCGGGTCTTCTGGGTGCTTAAACATCGCGGCACTTTTAATAACACCTTCGATTGTTGCCAAGCTCGGATCTTTATCTACCATATACTGAGGAACCCAAAAACCTTCCTCACCGCCATCAGATAACGAATTACCCGCAAAACGTAAACGCTTCTCAGCCACACCTTTATCTAAGGCGTCCTTCATAGAGTTACTCCACATTTCTGGAGCAATATCTGGTTCACCTTTTTCGATCATGGCGGTACCTGTTGGCATGGTATCGCCAGGAACAAGCTCGGCTTCACAACCATAGCCATTCTCAAGGATAAAACGGTCAATATTGGCGATCAAACTGGCAGAGCTCCAGTTCATATCTGCAATGGTGACTTTTCCACAACTAGTATCAGCTTGCGTAAAAGCACTCGCAAGCAACAGCGGCACTGCCATTAACATCGGCTTCATTGATTTCATATATTTATTATTCCCTGAATTTGACCTCTAAGACAATATACTTTACACATCTAATGATTACATCTCAAATTATTATTCTTGTCATAATCCAGTATTTTTATATAATGCAACCTCTGACTTCTTGGGATTAACTATGAATACCACTCCGTACTGGCAAGAAGTCTTAGTATCACTTCGCAGGATTATTCGCGCCACTGACATGCAGTCTAAACGCATCATGAAAACCTGCGGGTTAACTATTCCTCAGGTCATGGTATTGCGCGCTATTGCTACACTAGGCGACGTTACTGTTAAAAGAATTTCTGATGATGTTTCGCTAAGCCAAGCAACAGTGACAACGATTCTTAATCGTCTTGAAGACCGCAAGTTCGTTGAACGTGTAAGAAGCATAAAAGATAGACGAATTGTCAATGCACGGCTAACAGAGTCAGGCAAAGCAACACTGACATCAGCTCCGCCTCTTCTGCACGAAGAGTTTATAAATCGCTTTGAAAGTTTGGATGATCAAGGAAAGATTAAAATTCTCTCTTCCTTGCAACAGGTAGCAACAATGATGGATGCAGAATCTATCGATGCAGCGCCCCTACTTGATATAGCAGCTCCGGCAAAAGATTCTATTCCAGAAGAAAAGTAAGGTAGCTTTAAGCGGACTCGGCTACTGCAAAAGCGACTACGTAATCTTGCTCATCACTATAGGAAATATGCATAGTCGCAATACCTTGGCGCTTTGCATGTTCTTGAGCCCCCGCTGACAGCGTAACTTCAGGCTTACCTAGATCATTATTAATAATCTCAATATGCTGCCAACTAACACCACGCCCTATACCGGTACCCAAGGCTTTGACAATGGCCTCTTTTGCTGCAAAACGCTTTGCAAAAAATGATACGCCAACACTTGATTGCTCGTAAGAATCTAACTCTGATGGTGTTAGTACCCGCTTAGCCAAGCCCGGCGTACGCTTAAGCGCATTGCGGGCTCGTTCAAGTTGCAAGATATCGGTACCTATACCGCGAATCATTTTACTAATATCATTTAAGTAAGGCATCTCGCTGATGCTGCACACGCGCTTGTGTGCTTTGCATTAACTTACGCATTTCAGATACGGCTTCTTTTAAACCAACGAAAACAGCTCGAGCAATAATCCCATGCCCTATATTGAGCTCATTAAGTTGAGGAATCTCGGCAATCTGCTCAACGTTATGATAGTGCAAACCATGGCCTGCGTTTACGATTAGGCCTTTTTCGTAAGCATAAGCGGCTGCTTTTTGAATACGCTCAAGCTCAAACTTCTGGGCTTGAGAGTTATCAGCATCGGCATAAGCACCAGTATGCAATTCAATCACTGGAGCGCCACAAGCTATCGTCGCATCAATCTGAGCATTGTCAGGGTCAATAAAAAGCGACACTTCAATTTGATTAGCGGCTAAGCGCTGTGTCGCTGATTTAATCTTTTCTAACTGCCCTACAACATCCAAACCGCCTTCTGTCGTTAGCTCTTCACGCTTTTCTGGCACTAAGCAGCAGTGCGATGGCTTTACTTCAGATGCGATAGCAATCATCTCTTCCGTCACAGCCATTTCAAAATTCATACGCGTTTGCAGCGTATCTTTGAGCATGTAGATATCACGATCCTGAATGTGGCGTCTATCTTCGCGCAAATGAACGGTAATACCATCTGCACCGGCTTCTTCTGCTAAGGCGGCAGCCAATACGGTATCGGGGTAACGTGTCCCTCTTGCTTGTCGCAGAGTCGCCACATGATCAATGTTTATACCTAAAAGCAAACGGCTTGGCTCAACCACAATTTTTCCTCATTGTTTCTTAAAGAGTGTTCGGCTATGTAAAGGCCGACCCGCGAGTAAATGATCTATCGCTAAACGCATCAAGCGTTTAGCTGATTGCCGAACTTCAGGCCCATCATAACAATCCTCATCGATAGCCAGAAGATCTTTTCCATGAAAACAGCGGTTACGATCGCCTTCAGCTATTTTTTTAACTACTTTAAACTGCCATGTAGTCACATCAAACAAGTAAACCTGGTCAGCAGAAATAGCAGCCATAGATAACCCGTAACCGGTTTCTGCTAATAAACGATGCTCAAAAGTACGTAAAGCACCTTCAATATCTTGACCTGAAACTAACTCATTTAGAACATACTGGTAATAAACATAAAGACGGGGATGGGAGTCGAAAGGTAATAATAGACGCTGCATCATTTCATTGACATAGATGCCGCACATCAAAGCACTACCCTGAAGTATCCCATTCATACCGACAGGTTCTGCTTGTGTCAGTGTTTTAAGCTCTTGTCGCCCACGCAAAGCAATTTGAAGAGGAACAAAAGGTTGCAAAACACCGCGTAATTTAGAGCCTGGGCGGCGTGCTCCTTTTACGACAGCACTAATTCGCCCCTGCTCCAACGTAAAAAGATCGACTAAAGCGCTCGTTTCAAGATAGGGGCGAGAATGAAGTACATAGGCCGCTTGCGCATCAACCTTGTGATTCATTATTCGCCATGGTCATAACCAAGACTACGTAACGCACGCTCATCATCCGCCCAACCACGGCGAACTTTCACCCAGAGTTTCAACATGACTTTGCAGTCAAACAAGCTTTCAATATCAAGACGAGCATCTCGGCCGATCGTTTTCATTCGATCACCTTTATCGCCGATAATGATTTTCTTCTGGCCATCTCTCTCAACTAAAACAAGTGCACTAATCGTTAATAAAGAGCCGTCATGTTCAAATTGCTCAATTTCAACAGTAGCGCCATAAGGTACTTCATCACCTACATTACGCATCAGTTTTTCACGAACAATTTCAGCGACCATGAAACGAGAACTTCGATTCGTCAGCTGGTCTTCAGGGTAATGATGTATACCTTCAGGCATATAGCTGCAGATGATTTCTTCAAGCTTATCTACATTAGTACCGCTTTTCGCCGATATAGGGATAATATCAGCAAAGCTCATCTTCTCAGATAACACGCCCAATTGAGGTAGCAATGAAGACTTATCAGCGAGCTGATCGACTTTGTTAACGACTAAGACAACTGGACACTTCGCATGCTTCACCTTATCAAGTACGATCTGATCTTCTTCAGTCCAAGCCGTCCTATCAACGAGAAACAATACTAAATCAACACCACGTAAAGCTTCTGACGCCGTCTTATTCATATAGCGATTGAGTGCTTTATTCTGCTCTTTGTGCAATCCCGGTGTGTCAACAAACATAATCTGAAGATCATCAATAGTCTTGATACCGAGTATTTGATGACGTGTTGTCTGAGGTTTTTTCGAGGTAATGCTAAGCTTTTGACCTAACATAAAGTTCATTAGTGTTGATTTACCCATATTAGGGCGACCAACAATCGCAACAAAACCACAACGTTGCTCATCAGCACTATCATTTTTAGGCTGAATCCAGCTTTGCATATCTTCACTCATTTTCCCACCTCTTCTAGTTGAAGAAGGGCTGACTTAGCAGCTTCTTGCTCCGCTTGTCGTCGACTATTTCCTACACCCTCAGTTGGATTCTCCAACGGTTCTATATTACAAAGAATGTAAAAAGTTTGCGCATGAGCCTCACCGTCCACATTTGTCAGTTGGTAATCTGGTAAGGGTAAACGCCGAGATTGCAGGTATTCTTGCAAGCGTGTTTTTGAATCTTTAAGCGCTTCATCAATATCAAGCTTGTTTAGACGCTCTTCAAACCAGCCTAAAATAAACCCTCGAACAATTTCAAGGTCACTATCTAAGTAAATAGCACCAATCAAAGCTTCTACACCATCAGCTAAAATTGAGTCACGACGAAAGCCACCGCTTTTGAGCTCACCAGGGCCAAGTCGCAAATAATCGCCGAGCTTAAGCTCACGAGCAATTTCAGCAAGTGTTTCACCCTTAACCATACTGGCGCGCAAACGGCTTAACTGTCCTTCGCGTGCATTAGGAAAGCGCTGAAAAAGGTCATCGGCTATGACAAAATTAACAATAGAGTCACCAAGAAATTCAAGGCGTTCATTGTTCTTTTTTCCACAGCTTCGATGTGTTAATGCTAACTCACAATAAGCTATATCGTTAAAGGTATAACCGAGTCGGCGTGTAAGGTCTGGTATTGGCTTAATCAAGGTATTACTGCTTCATAAGATTCTGAGAATTTAACAACGGCATCAACATTAAAAAACATTGGTAGCCGAGTTTCATACTGTAAATTAAAGGTTAAGACGCCTTTATCATTCACAATGGTTAATGCTTCTTGCGTTGGCAAACTGACTTGGTTGATATACAAGCGTTTATTAACATCATTTTTAATAGTCGCTATCGGCTTACGCAACACATCATAATCCTGTGTAATGTTCTCAACCACAGACTTAATTGTCATATGGTCCAGATAAGGTTGGTAGATTTTGAATGCTGTTGCCAACAAACTACCGGCCATCATCAGTACTATTAACATACCAAAAAACGAGGCACCTTTTTCTTGTTTACACATTATGTCCACCATTTCGTCGGATATTAACGGATAGCACGCATCGCCGTAACATCAGGAACACTGAAGAAAGTAGGCCAATGCATCCAAACAGCGAAGGCTTTACCCACCAATAACTCATCTGGGACAAATCCCCAATAACGGCTATCATTGCTGTTATCTCGGTTATCTCCCATCACAAAATATTGGCCTTCAGGAACCGTCCATTCACCACTTCTGTTGGGTGCTTTAATATCAGTATAGATTTCATGTGCAACATCGCCCAACTTTTCATTATAAAGTAGGATTTCAGGTGCTCTAGGTGGTAATTGAGCCAATAAATCCTGCATTTGAGGCTCGCCATTTACATAAATGATCTTATCCTGGTAGCGAATAACATCACCTGGCAAGCCAACAACTCGCTTAATGTAATTAACGGCAGGATCATTCGGATATTTAAAAACAACCACATCACCACGAACAGGGTCATTGATAGGAACAACTTTTGCGTTCACTACCGGCAAACGTAAACCATAGTGGTATTTATTCACAAGAATAAAGTCACCAATTTGTAGCGTTGGTAACATTGAACCTGAAGGAATTTGAAAAGGCTCTACCAAGAAAGACCTAACCACCAAAACCACAGCAAGCACAGGAAACATTGATTTAGAAAAGTCGGCCCACCATGACAACCTAGTCACAGTTTCTTTCACATCTTCAGGCAACTCCCCTCCAGCCGCTTGCTCTGCGGCCAGCAAAGTAGACTTTCTACCCCCGGCAAACAGTAATGTATCTAACAGCCATAAAACACCTGTCACAAAAGTGGCCAGTACCAAAATTAGCGCAAAATCAAAATTCATGGTTCTTCCTTAACTATCCATTTTCAATACAGCGAGGAATGCTTCCTGTGGAATATCCACACTACCAACCCGCTTCATGCGCTTTTTACCTTCTTTCTGTTTCTGAAGAAGTTTCTTCTTACGACTTACATCTCCGCCATAGCATTTTGCAATAACGTTTTTACGTAACGCTTTAACTGAAGTTCGAGCTATGATCTTCCCACCTAGTGCTGCCTGAATAGCTACATCAAACATTTGTCGAGGTATAAGCTCTTTCATTTTTTCGCATAATATACGGCCTCGGTACTGTGCATTGTCTTTGTGTAGGATCAACGCAAGAGCATCAACTTTTTCACTGTTGATTAGCACATCCATACGTACTAAACCGGCAGGTTCAAAGCGAACGAAGTTATATTCGAGAGAAGCATATCCACGACTCACTGACTTCAAGCGATCAAAAAAATCCAAAACCACTTCAGCCATCGGAAGCTCATAAGTTACTTGAACTTGCTGACCAATAAATTGCAGGTTTTTTTGCACACCACGCTTCTCTACACACAAACCAATCACTTGACCAAGGTAGGTGCTAGGCACCAGGATATTAGCTAGAACAATGGGTTCACGCATTTCTTGGACACGTGCAGGATCTGGCAACTTAGATGGGCTATCAATGTGTATAACATCGCCAGTATTCAGGACTATTTCATAAATAACAGTCGGTGCAGTCGTAATTAAATCTAGGTCATACTCTCGCTCCAGACGCTCTTGAATGATCTCCATATGAAGCATTCCAAGAAACCCACAACGAAAACCAAAACCTAATGCATCAGATGTTTCCGGTTCAAAAAATAGAGAAGCGTCGTTCAAAGTTAGCTTATCAAGCGCATCTCTGAAATCTTCATAGTCATCTGAGCTGGTTGGGAAAAGTCCAGCATATACCTGTGGTTGTACTTTCTTAAATCCAGGTAGTACAGATACGTCAGGTGTTTTCACATGGGTAATCGTGTCCCCAACTGGAGCACCATGAATATCTTTAATTCCCGCTACAACATAGCCAACTTCACCCGCTTTGAGTATTCCTGTTTCTTTACGTTTTGGTGTGAAAATACCAACAGAGTCAACCTGCTGAGTTTGCCCTGTAGATTTAAGCAGGATTTTATCTTTTTTCCGCAAGGTTCCATTTTTGACACGAACCAGCGATACAACACCTAAGTAGTTATCAAACCATGAATCAATAATCAGAGCCTGAAGAGGCGCATCAACATCACCTTCAGGGGCTGGAATAGTTTCTACTAATGCTTCAAGTACATCATCAATACCCATGCCGCTTTTAGCAGAGCAAGCAATTGCATCCGTGGCGTCAATACCTATAACTTCTTCAATCTCATGACGAACACGTTCTGGTTCAGCTTGAGGCAGATCCATCTTGTTCAAAATAGGCAACACTTCTAGACCTTGCTCTAATGCGGTGTAGCAATTTGCAACAGACTGAGCTTCCACCCCTTGAGCTGCATCCACAACTAAAAGAGCACCTTCGCAAGCCGCTAATGATCGCGATACTTCATACGAGAAGTCTACGTGCCCTGGCGTGTCAATGAAATTCAACTGATAAGTGATACCATCTTTGGCCGTGTAATCTAAGGTTACACTTTGCGCTTTGATAGTAATGCCGCGCTCTTTTTCTAGCTCCATTGAGTCAAGAACTTGCGCAGCCATCTCTCGTGATGACAGACCACCACATGTTTGGATGAAGCGGTCAGCTAAGGTGGACTTACCATGATCAATATGGGCAATAATAGAAAAATTGCGAATGTGCTCGATGTTACTCACGATATATAATTCTCAGGCGCTTGAAACGATTAGCGAAGCTTGCGAAAAAGGCGCAAGTTTAACGTATTTATGGAGTTTCGGCTATCTTAACAACCCGAATAGTGCAATCACTTGTAGATACAAAAACACCCCATACGGGGTGTTTTATAGTGAATTTATTTTTCTTCAGTGCTTGCCCAGCTTAAGAGGTATAAATAAAGGGCTACCTCTACGAACTATTCTCATGGGAACAGAGCGCCCTTCGGGCAAATCATTTACTAATGAAACGAAATGTTTGACTGACTCAACACGCTTACCATTTAAAATGGTAATAATATCACCAGCAACAAGCCCTGCGTTAGCACCTGCCCCGTTCAAAACCTTATCTATGGCAATACCATTTCGAATATTCCACTTATTTTTTTGCTGTTCGGTTAGCTCAGTTACGACCACATTTAAACGGTTACTTTCTGGTTCAGAAGAAATACGGTTAGAAGCTTTTAACGGGGCTTCGCCATCAGACAAAGTACCAATTTTTGTAGGTATCGTTTTACTCTTACCAGCCCTGATAATGCCCAGTTTAACATTACTTCCTGGCACAACCCTTCCCACCTGATGAGGCAGGTCAGAAGATAAGTTAATCACTTTGCCGTTAAATTTCAGAATAATATCGCCATCCTGTAAACCAGCCGCTTCAGCGGGGCTGCCGGGTAGTACTTTAGCCACTAATGCCCCTGCGGGTTTATCTAAGCCAAAAGATTCAGCCAAATCTTTGTTAACTTCTTGAATCACAACACCTAACCAACCTCTTGTAACAAAACCGTCTGACTTTAACTGCGTTGAAACATTCATCGCAACATCAATTGGAATAGCAAAAGACAGCCCCATAAACCCACCAGAACGTGTATATATCTGTGAGTTAATACCCACGACTTCACCATCCAGGTTAAACAAGGGCCCACCTGAATTACCCGGGTTAATTGCAACATCAGTTTGAATAAATGGTACATAGGTCTCGTTTTCTAATGCCCGACCTGTCGCGCTTACTATTCCGGCTGTAACAGTATGATCAAAGCCAAATGGAGAACCAATAGCCAACACCCACTCTCCTGCTTCCAGTTTTGAGGAGTCTCCAAACTTAGCAACAGGTAGGTTTTTTGCGTCAATTTTCAAAAGAGCCACATCAGAGCGCTCATCAGATCCAACAACCTCAGCTTCTAGCTCACGACGATCGTTAAGCCTAACAAGAACTTGATCAGCTCCTTTAATCACGTGGTGATTTGTCAATATATATCCATCGGTACTGATAATAAAACCAGAGCCCAAGGATTGAGGCGCTTTTTGAGAAGGTGAGTCAGGTGCTTGATTTGGGTTTGGAAAGCGAAAAAAGTGACGAAATATTTCAGGAATTTCTTCGCCATTAGGCCCCTGAAAATCAAAGCTAGGCCCCCCTTGTCGTGACCTTTTTTGAATAGTGCTGATATTAACGACTGCTGGAGCAGCCTTCTTTACCAAATTTTTAAAGTCAGGTAACTCAGCCTGTACAGGCATTATAACGAGCGACAAAAAAAAGAAAGACGCAATCACAAAACGTTTCATGACTCTACTACCCTTGTATCATTAAGCAATATTCGAAGTAAAACAGGCTTATACTGGCAACTTTTTTCAAGCTGTCGACCCAACAGGCGAGCTCCTATAAAACCAACAACAAGTCCTACGAATGAAAAAATTATGGTCGAGACCTCCGTGCCGATCCAACGATTCGCCAAGCCTCCCAATAGCAGCATCACAACCAACGGTAATAAATACATTAAAGCTGACGCTTTCAAAAAGCTACCTTCATCAATTCCGACAACAACCTTATCGCCAATACCTACATCAAGACCATGAGGGTTATCTATTTCTAATTGTGTCATCTTAGAAGATGCCCACTCTGAAATAGCTTTTTGACCGCAACTATGTCGAGCTTGGCACTGCCCACAAGCCGAGCTCCGAAAAGACTCTATTAATACCCGACCTGCGGTTGTGCTTACAACCGTTGCATTCTCTTCAATCATAATTACCGTACAGCTTTCACTGATTCAGCAATACGATCTGCTATCATCAGCGGAACATCTCCTACTACAGTAATAAAACCATCCGCCTTTACTCGCCCTACAGCGACAATGTTATTTGCTTGTACAACACCTGCCGGCACACTTTGACGCCCAAGCGGTTCAACACTAATCGACACTGAATGTTTTCCATCAGAAAAAACCATCACTTCTGCATGAGGCATAACTTCATGGCGTACTTGCGCAAAACCTTCTGGCAACCAATGTGTTTGCCATGCAGGCTGGCTTGAACTCAACAGATGACGGTGCTGGTCAATATAACGGTTAAGCCCTTGCGAAAGCCTGATAACTTCCGGCTCACCACCATCAACCGCCGCACTTTGCTGTCTAGGGTAATTACTACTATATTGAGCCCTAACAAAATCCTTTGAAGCCTGCATGCTAGGAATGGTGTAGGCCTGTCGCAACGAAGTATCCACCGTACCATCCGGCATAAATTGCTGCCCGCCTAAAATAACCACCGCCGTCACTGACGCTGCCATTGCCATACTAGCAACAGGTTTCCACCAAGCATGAGATACACTATGTTCTTCAACTTCCGGGACGTCCAAATCTAGCTGAAGGTCTTCACCATCTAATGCAGCACTCACTCTTGAAACTAAATCAACATTGATAGTTTCTTGAAAGACTTTTCCACCATGCATCACTTGCTGTGCAAGATGGTAACGCTGCCATTTATCCACAGAGGGCCCATTGGTAGGGTTTTGCCCATCCTGGATTCGGGCCAGCATCCGACGTAATTCAAAAGACGATACTTCGCCATCCATTGCCGCCGAAAGCGACTCGCAAGACTCATCGCTCATTTTATTACCCTCATCATTTGAACATCATGTATAAGCACCCGACACATCAATCCATCAGTGGCGCTATCTCTTTATCAATTGCTTCTCTTGCTCTAAAGATACGAGACCGAACGGTCCCCACAGGACAATCCATCACAGCTGCAATATCTTCGTAGCTCATACCGTCAAACTCACGCAATGTTAACGCTGCACGTAAATCTTGAGGCAACTGATCCAACGCTTTTTTAAGGACAGACTCTAACTCGTCTCTAAATAGACTGTTTTCAGGGTTCTCAAGTTCCCTTAATTCATCACCACCATCAAAATATTCTGCATCAGCAACATCCACATCCACATCAGGTGTCCGCCGGCTTCTAGAAACCAAATGATTTTTTGCAGTATTGATGGCAATTCTGTACAGCCATGTATAAAAAGCACTGTCGCCTCTGAAGCGCGGCAACGCACGATAAGCTTTAATAAAAGCTTCTTGTGCTATATCCATAGCCTCGTGATGGTCGTAAACATACCGACTCACTAAGCCAATTATTTTATGTTGATATTTACCAACCAAAAGATCAAAGGCACGCTTATCTCCTGCCTGAACTCTCTCCACAAGCTGCTGGTCAATATCCGTCTGGCTTTCACTCGACACTACAAATCCTTATCACCAATAAGAACAAAAACCTACCCGAAAACTACGGACACTAGAAACAGCTCAGTATGTAACTGGATACTATTTAAATGCAACCTAATGACACTTTAAACGTTCAACAATAAGACTTAGCAGCTTTTGAAAAGTTCATTAAAAAACAGCAGATAAAATATATGACGAATTCATAAAGAAAGCTGCATAATAGGCTGCTCGATGAATCGGTATAAATGTGATTAGCATGCAACAAGAATTTGATGTCCTAATAATAGGAAGTGGCGCTGCAGGTTTATCTTTAGCTTTACGCTTAGCAGATACAGCCAAAGTAGCCGTACTTAGCAAAGGTAGCTTAACGAGCGGGTCTACATGGTTAGCACAAGGTGGTATAGCCGCAGTTCTCGATGAGAGCGACCTTATCCAAGACCATGTCTCTGACACTCTTACGGCCGGAGCCCACTTAAGCCACAATGATGCCGTTGAGTTCACTGTCAAAAACGGCAAGCGATCCATCGAGTGGCTAATCAACCAAGGTGTCCCTTTCACACGAGATGGTCCAAGCTACCACCTAACAAAAGAGGGAGGGCACTCTCACAGACGAATAATTCATGCGGCTGATGCAACAGGAAGAGCGGTGCAAGAAACACTCGTCAAGCGAGCTCAGGAACACGAATCAATTCACCTATTTGAGTACTGTACTGCAGTAGATTTAATTACCAGACGTAAATTAAAACATGCACACAACCGCTGCTTAGGCGCCTATGTTCTCGATTCGTCTACGGGGCATGTCAATGTATTCAAAGCAAAATATGTTGTTTTAGCGACAGGGGGGGCATCCAAAGCTTACTTATATACCAGTAATTCTGATGGTTCTAGCGGGGATGGAATAGCGATGGCTTGGCGCTCAGGCTGTCGAGTTGCCAATATGGAATTCAACCAATTCCATCCTACTTGCTTATACCACCCCCAAGCGAAATCTTTCCTCATTACCGAAGCCGTTCGCGGGGAAGGAGGAAAACTGTTACTGCCTGACGGAACTCCCTTTATGGAGCAGTTCGACGAACGGGCAGAACTAGCGCCGCGCGATATCGTAGCCAGAGCAATTGATCATGAAATGAAACGCCTCGGATCAGATTGTTTGTACCTTGATATATCCCATAAACCTCAAGCTTTTATTCTTGAGCATTTCCCCACGATTTATGACCGTTGTTTAAAATTAGGCATTGATATATCCAAAGACCCTATCCCTGTAGTACCCGCCGCTCATTATACATGCGGAGGCGTAATGACCAACCAACAGGGACATACGGACTTAAATGCACTTTACGCTATTGGAGAAACGTCTTTTACCGGTTTACACGGGGCTAATAGATTAGCATCAAACTCATTACTTGAATGCTTAGTTTTTGCTGAATCAGCCGCTAATGACATACTAGCAAGGTTTGAAGAAAAACTTGATACCGTAGATGTTCCTGACTGGGATGAATCCCAAGTAACCGATTCAGATGAAGATGTTATTATTTCTCACAATTGGGACGAACTCAGGCGCTTCATGTGGGATTATGTAGGAATAGTCAGAACAAACAAAAGACTCCGCAGAGCTAAACACCGCGTCGACCTATTACAACAGGAAATTACTGAATACTATTCAAATTATAAAATCAGTAAAGACCTATTAGAACTACGTAATCTAGCATCCGTTTCTGATTTGATTATACGCTCTGCTGCGCTTCGCAAAGAAAGCCGTGGATTACATTACACTTTGGACTACCCGAAACAAGGACCCGAAGCACGAGACACTATACTTACGCCCATCAATTTTGAATGGCCTCAGTAGCGTTTAAGGACATCTTCCCTAAACGCAGTGCGACTCTCAAACGCCTATATTCTCCGCTCGATACTGAGTCTGGAAAAACGCATACATATATAGACTTTCCAGATACAGGTTTTACTTTAAAGAAGCATAACCCCGGAAGCAGGTGAACTTGTTCTATTTGTTCACCCGCTACCCAACCCCTGCTTTTACACAACAACTTCATCACAGAGCGATCCAAATCCCAAACTACTCGCAGAACAGATACCGAGTGAAATAACAGAGATAACGTTAAAGCAGCCCAGAGGGCAAGCACAGAAACTTGCAGCAACCCTCTAGCACCTGAGTAGAGTACAGCAAGCAATGCAACCACACTGCAGAAACCACAAAAAAAATAGAAGTTTCGTGATGGCGTTATATCTAGACTAAGAGGGCTGAACACGATCTAAAATAATGCGTACGATTCGGTGCAAATCAGGATCTTCTGGCACCTCTCTTTCCATTAACCATAAAAATAGATCTTGATCCTCGCAGGCCAACAACCTTACAAAATGATCTTTGTCTTCTTCAGATAGACCTCGGAATGCATCTTTAACAAACGGTACAAATAAAACATCAAGCTCCAACATACCGCGACGGCTTTGCCAGGCTAAGCGGCGAATATCTTCTTCAGAATACATATCAACTCAAATCTATCTATTTAGGGTGTGGCTATTTAACACCAATATAAAGTACTTAAATAGTCCGTTTCGTCATTTTCTACAATTTTCTGATCACACATTCCCGATTAAACCTATCTTAGCCTCCTTAAATCGCAGGCATAAAAAAACCCTGATCACGAAGTGATCAGGGTTCTCTATTAAAAGCTTGGCGATGACCTACTCTCACATGGGGAGACCCCACACTACCATCGGCGCTAAAACGTTTCACTTCTGAGTTCGGGATGGGATCAGGTGGTTCCATTTCGCTATGGTCGCCAAGCATAAACTGTCACAACATGGATTTGATGAAGGCTTTTCTTTGTCTTGGTCTATTCACAAGCACTACTCTGTAATCTTATCTTTACTACATGCTTCCCACACGCCTTTGGCGTTATATGGTCAAGCCTCACGAGCAATTAGTACTGGTTAGCTCAACGCCTCGCAGCGCTTCCACACCCAGCCTATCAACGTCTTAGTCTTAAACGGCTCTTTAGGGGAATCAAGTTCCCAGCGAGATCTCATCTTGAAGGGGGCTTCCCGCTTAGATGCTTTCAGCGGTTATCCCGTCCGAACGTAGCTACCCGGCAATGCCACTGGCGTGACAACCGGAACACCAGAGGTTCGTTCACTCCGGTCCTCTCGTACTAGGAGCAACTCTTCTCAAATCTCAAACGCCCACGGCAGATAGGGACCGAACTGTCTCACGACGTTCTAAACCCAGCTCGCGTACCACTTTAAATGGCGAACAGCCATACCCTTGGGACCGGCTTCAGCCCCAGGATGTGATGAGCCGACATCGAGGTGCCAAACTCCCCCGTCGATGTGAACTCTTGGGAGGAATCAGCCTGTTATCCCCGGAGTACCTTTTATCCGTTGAGCGATGGCCCTTCCATACAGAACCACCGGATCACTAGCACCTACTTTCGTACCTGCTCGACGTGTCTGTCTCGCAGTTAAGCACCCTTATGCGCTTGCACTCAATGCATGATTTCCGACCATGCTGAGGGTACCTTCGTGCTCCTCCGTTACTCTTTGGGAGGAGACCGCCCCAGTCAAACTACCCACCACACAATGTCCTCGATCCCGATTAGGGAACAGAGTTAGAACCTCAACAGTACCAGGCTGGTATTTCAAGATTGGCTCCACACGATCTAGCGACCATGCTTCAAAGCCTCCCAGCTATCCTACACAAGTAATGTCAAAGTCCACTGTGAAGCTATAGTAAAGGTTCACGGGGTCTTTCCGTCTAGCCGCGGGTACGCTGCATCTTCACAGCGATTTCAATTTCACTGAGTCTCGGGTGGAGACAGTGTGGCCATCGTTACGCCATTCGTGCAGGTCGGAACTTACCCGACAAGGAATTTCGCTACCTTAGGACCGTTATAGTTACGGCCGCCGTTTACCGGGGCTTCGATCAAGAGCTTCGCCGAAGCTAACCCCATCAATTAACCTTCCGGCACCGGGCAGGCGTCACACCCTATACGTCCACTTTCGTGTTTGCAGAGTGCTATGTTTTTAATAAACAGTCGCAGCCACCTGGTATCTTCGACTGCCAGCAGCTTAGAGCGTAAAGCTCATCACCGCCAGCAGCGTGCCTTCTCCCGAAGTTACGGCACCATTTTGCCTAGTTCCTTCACCCGAGTTCTCTCATGCGCCTTAGTATTCTCTACCTGACCACCTGTGTCGGTTTGGGGTACGGTTCGTTATAACCTGAAGCTTAGAAGCTTTTCCTGGAAGCATGGCATCAACAACTTCAGTCCTCAAGGGACCTCGTCATCGGTTCTCAGTCTTATAAGAGCCCGGATTTACCTAAGCTCTAAACCTACTACCTTAAACGCGGACAACCAACGCCGCGCTTGCCTAGCCTTCTCCGTCCCTCCATCGCAGTTATAACCAGTACGGGAATATTAACCCGTTTCCCATCGACTACGCATCTCTGCCTCGCCTTAGGGGCCGACTCACCCTGCCTCGAATAGCGTTGGACAGGAACCCTTGGTCTTCCGGCGGGGAGGTTTTTCACCTCCCTTATCGTTACTCATGTCAGCATTCGCACTTCTGATACCTCCACGGTGCCTCCCGGCTTCCGCTTCAACGGCTTACAGAACGCTCCTCTACCATGCCATAAATGGCATCCGCAGCTTCGGTGTCTAGTTTTAGCCCCGTTATATCTTCCGCGCAGGCCGACTCGACTAGTGAGCTATTACGCTTTCTTTAAAGGGTGGCTGCTTCTAAGCCAACCTCCTAGCTGTCTAAGCCTTCCCACATCGTTTCCCACTTAACTAGAACTTTGGGACCTTAGCTGGCGGTCTGGGTTGTTTCCCTTTTCACGACGGACGTTAGCACCCGCCGTGTGTCTCCCGTGATTGCACTCATTGGTATTCGGAGTTTGCATCGGGTTGGTAAGTCGGGATGACCCCCTAGCCGAAACAGTGCTCTACCCCCAATGGTGAGACACGAGGCGCTACCTAAATAGCTTTCGAGGAGAACCAGCTATCTCCGAGCTTGATTAGCCTTTCACTCCGATCCACAGGTCATCCGCTGGCTTTTCAACGACAGTCGGTTCGGTCCTCCAGTTGATGTTACTCAACCTTCAACCTGCCCATGGATAGATCGCTCGGTTTCGGGTCTAATCCCAGCAACTATACGCCCTATTAAGACTCGGTTTCCCTACGCCTCCCCTAAACGGTTAAGCTTGCTACTGAAATTAAGTCGCTGACCCATTATACAAAAGGTACGCAGTCACGGTCTCAAGGACCGCTCCCACTGCTTGTACGTACACGGTTTCAGGATCTATTTCACTCCCCTCACAGGGGTTCTTTTCGCCTTTCCCTCACGGTACTGGTTCACTATCGGTCAGTCAGGAGTATTTAGCCTTGGAGGATGGTCCCCCCATATTCAGACAGGATATCACGTGTCCCGTCCTACTCGATTTCATTGAAAATAGGTTTTCGCATACGGGGCTATCACCCACTACGGCCACACTTTCCAGTGTGTTCTGCTAACCACATCTCAACTTAAGGGCTGTTCCCCGTTCGCTCGCCGCTACTTAGGGAATCTCGGTTGATTTCTTTTCCTCCGGGTACTTAGATGTTTCAGTTCCCCGGGTTCGCCTCTAAACACCTATGTATTCAGTGTAAAGATACTCTATAAATAGAGTGGGTTTCCCCATTCAGAAATGTGAGGATCAAAGCTTGTTTACCAGCTCCCCTCACCTTATCGCAGGTTACAACGTCTTTCATCGCCTCTGACTGCCAAGGCATCCACCGTGCACGCTTTGTCACTTGACCATATAACCCGAAGGCGTCTGGCAAGAAACATGTTCTCGTAACGATAAAATTACTTTTGGCGCTTGTGTTTAAACAAGACTTTCTTTCATCAAATCCACATTGTTAAAGAGCGTTTAAAGCAAAAAGCTTTAAATGCTACACTCAAAAGATAATAAAACTCTCTTAAATATAATATTTAAAACTTTGTAGTAATGGTGGAGCTATGCGGGATCGAACCGCAGACCTCCTGCGTGCAAGGCAGGCGCTCTCCCAGCTGAGCTATAGCCCCATTATTGTGAGTATTGACACACTATCGATTTCTTGACCAATCGTGAAATTGGTAGGCCTGAGTGGACTTGAACCACCGACCTCACCCTTATCAGGGGTGCGCTCTAACCAGCTGAGCTACAAGCCTATCGCAGCGGTCACTTGGCAGACACCAAGTCACTCGTTTGCTCTCTTTACTTCGGTCAGATAATTCGTGTGAACGCTGTGCCAGAACTCGGCTTATCGTTTAAGGAGGTGATCCAGCCGCAGGTTCCCCTACGGCTACCTTGTTACGACTTCACCCCAGTCATGAACCACACCGTGGTAAACGTCCCCCCGAAGGTTAGACTATCTACTTCTGGTGCAATCCACTCCCATGGTGTGACGGGCGGTGTGTACAAGGCCCGGGAACGTATTCACCGTGGCATTCTGATCCACGATTACTAGCGATTCCGACTTCACGGAGTCGAGTTGCAGACTCCGATCCGGACTACGACCGGTTTTGTGAGATTAGCTTACCTTCGCAGGTTTGCAGCCCTCTGTACCGGCCATTGTAGCACGTGTGTAGCCCTACTCGTAAGGGCCATGATGACTTGACGTCGTCCCCACCTTCCTCCGGTTTGTCACCGGCAGTCTCCTTAGAGTTCCCACCATTACGTGCTGGCAAATAAGGACAAGGGTTGCGCTCGTTACGGGACTTAACCCAACATTTCACAACACGAGCTGACGACAGCCATGCAGCACCTGTCTCAGAGTTCCCGAAGGCACCAAGCTATCTCTAGCGAGTTCTCTGGATGTCAAGAGTAGGTAAGGTTCTTCGCGTTGCTTCGAATTAAACCACATGCTCCACCGCTTGTGCGGGCCCCCGTCAATTCATTTGAGTTTTAATCTTGCGACCGTACTCCCCAGGCGGTCAACTTATCGCGTTAGCTGCGCCACTAAAGAATCAAGTTCCCCAACGGCTAGTTGACATCGTTTACGGCGTGGACTACCAGGGTATCTAATCCTGTTTGCTCCCCACGCTTTCGCACCTCAGCGTCAGTATCAGACCAGGTGGCCGCCTTCGCCACTGATGTTCCTTCCTATATCTACGCATTTCACCGCTACACAGGAAATTCCACCACCCTCTTCTGTACTCTAGCTTGGCAGTATCAGGTGCAATTCCCAGGTTGAGCCCGGGGCTTTCACATCTGACTGACCAAGCCGCCTACGCGCGCTTTACGCCCAGTAATTCCGATTAACGCTCGGACCCTCCGTATTACCGCGGCTGCTGGCACGGAGTTAGCCGGTCCTTCTTCTGTTGCTAACGTCACAGATGTTACGTATTAAGTAACACCCTTTCCTCACAACTGAAAGTGCTTTACAACCCGAAGGCCTTCTTCACACACGCGGCATGGCTGCATCAGGGTTTCCCCCATTGTGCAATATTCCCCACTGCTGCCTCCCGTAGGAGTCTGGGCCGTGTCTCAGTCCCAGTGTGGCTGATCATCCTCTCAGACCAGCTAGAGATCGTCGCCTTGGTGAGCCTTTACCTCACCAACAAGCTAATCTCACGCAGGCTCATCTGATAGCGAAAGGTCCGAAGATCCCCTCCTTTCCCCCGTAGGGCGTATGCGGTATTAATCCAAATTTCTCTGGGCTATCCCCCACTACCAGGCAGATTCCTACGCGTTACTCACCCGTCCGCCGCTCGTCAGCAAAGTAGCAAGCTACTCTCTGTTACCGCTCGACTTGCATGTGTTAAGCCTGCCGCCAGCGTTCAATCTGAGCCATGATCAAACTCTTCAGTTTAAAATCATTGGTAATTTATCAATACCGGAGTATTAACAACTACCTAAATCTAGCTCAGGTTTTGCTAACTAAAAAACTTTATAAAACGTATGTTTCATTCTGTTCGTTAGGTTGCTTATCCTGATAAAGCTTTTGTAGCTTCGTCCTGACAAGCGCCCACACGAATTATCTGACCAATCTGTTAAAGAGCGCTTGAACGTGTCGTTCAAGTGAGGCGCATATTCTACCGAACGCCTCGCTGGTGTCAACCTTTATTTTGCAACTTTCTGAAACTCATTTGGCTGCAAAGCTCGACTCCAACTACTGACCTGAAATCTTTGAAAAGATGTTAATTATCAAAGCGTTAAAAACCAGTATCTTCTCATCTCAACCCGCCTTTTTGGCGGCATCCTTGGGAAGAGGTGCGCATTCTACAGACACCCCAAAAGGAGTCAACACCCTAGCCTAAAAAAAGTCATTTATTTGTCATAAAAGCCCTAAAACAACAAAGACGCCACGAGGGCGCCTTTATTATGATTTTTTTTACCGCGAATACATATTATAAATGCTGCCAAGCAACCTCATCTCAACAAGCGTTATGACTGCAGCTTCTAATCAGAATAACGAGATTATTTCTTACGCCCTTTCTTTATTTCTTTTACATGCTTTTGAAAACGCACTTTTTTTCTCTGCTGCCTTGGCGTCAGAGTGTTACGCTTTCCTGCAAACGGATTTTCACCTGTTTTAAACTCAAATCTCACGGGCGTCCCGTGTATGCGAAGCACTTTTATAAACTTATTTTTCAAATAGCGCTTATAAGACTCAGGCAAATGCTCTGTACGATTACCGTGCACAACAATAATGGGCGGGTTTGAGCCACCTTGGTGAGCATAACGCAACTTTATACGACGACCAGCGACTTGAGGAGGCTGGTGATCCGCAACAATATCCTCAAGCAAAAGAGTTAAGCGATGCGTCGCCCATTTAGCCATTGCACTTTCATATGCCTCATTAATAGATGCATACATCTCGCCTACGCCACTGCCGTATAATGCCGAGATAAAGTGAAAACGTGCAAACTCAGCAAATCCAAGTCGGCGGTGAATTTGCTCTTTTACTTCTTTCTTATCTTCATCAGTCATACCATCCCATTTATTGAGAGCTATCACTAAAGCACGCCCCGTCTCCAGAACAAAACCAAGCATGTGCAAATCCTGATCACTTAAACCTTGGCGCGCATCAATTACCAAGACAACCACATTGGCATCTTTTATAGCCTGCAATGTTTTAATGATTGAGAACTTTTCCACTACCTCTTTAATATTTTTCCTGCGCCTTACACCTGCCGTGTCAATCAGCGTATAGGCCTGGCCATCACGCTCATAGGGAATATAAATACTATCACGCGTCGTTCCTGCCTCATCGAAAACAATAACACGGTCTTCGCCCAAGAGACGGTTGACCAATGTTGACTTACCCACATTAGGTCGCCCTACAATGGCTATACGCACACTATCATCACGGCCATCGAATGGCATATCGACATCTTCAAAACTCGACAAGCACTCTTCAGTTAATACTGTGACCCCACGGTTATGTGCTGCAGCAATAGGTAAAGGCTCTCCCATACCGACGGTATGAAAATCAGACATAGCAATATCAGGATCGAGCCCATCGGTTTTATTAACAACCAGATAAACTCTCTTTTCAGTTCTTCGTAAGTGCTCAGCAATCATTGAGTCTGCGGGCATCAACCCTGCCCGACCATCAACCATAAAGAAAATTACGTCAGCTTCTTCAATAGCCTGCAAAGATTGCTGCGCCATTTCATGATCAATACCTTGTTCATCACCGGTAATCCCCCCGGTATCAATAACAATGTATGCCTGCTCACCGATCTGCCCCTCACCGTATTTACGATCACGGGTCACACCTGGCATATCTGCAACAAGTGCATCCCGACTCTTAGTCATTCGGTTAAATAAAGTAGACTTTCCAACGTTGGGACGACCAACCAGTGCAATAACAGGTAGCATTAAGTATTACCAAAAAATTAAATAGCAGCCACCTTGAATTTCAAAGTAACTGTTTGAATTAAAACATCTGATCAATTCAGTATCAGCGCTAACAAACGACCCGCATCTGTGAGTGCATAAAGCGTATCTCCTTTGACCTTCATATCACCCACTAAACGAGAGCCAGTATCGTAACGCGCAACAAAATGACCATCGATTTGAGAGATAAAATGTACGTATCCCTCAACATCACCTACCGCCACTGCATTCCCAATAACAGCAGGCGCTGTAATCTGACGGTTTTCTAACTGATCTTGCTTCCATACACTCGCAGCACTACGTGCATCAAGCGCTTGAACATGGTCGCCCGACTCACTCACATAAATATTGCCAAACCCCGCAGCAAGACTATGGTAGCTCGACATCTTTTTAGCCCATAATGTTTGTGCATTAAAAGGGTTAATAGCAACGACATTACCTTGAAAACCCGGGATATAAACAACATTTTCAAACAACAATGGACGACCATCGATATCGGTCATTCTCTCTAGTTCAGAACGCCCCTGCGCTAAAGAAATGGTTTGCTCCCACAGTACCGCACCCGTTTCATTATCTAGGGCAATAAATTTACCGTTATCTAATCCAGCCAATGTCACATCTGATGCAACCAAAGGAGAGCTAGTGCCGCGCAGCGTCAAACGTGGAGCAAGACTATCGTAAGTCCAACTTTCACTTCCCTCTAATGCATCAAGAGCAACGATCTTTCCGTTAATCAACTGCACAACAACGAGTTTTTTATTAAGCTGAGGCTCTGCAACAACTTCAGCTGAAAGCTGCTTTCGCCACAACTCAGCACCCGTTTTTGCATGCAAACAAATTACTTCAGCCGATTCAGTTACAACAACAAGTTTATCACCGCCAGCACCAATACCCGCAAGCAAGGGCACATCCAGATCCACAAACCACTGTCGCGCTCCGGTTTCTACATTAAAAGAAGATATATCCCCTTCAGCTGAAGAAGCATAAATATAATCACCGCTAATCGCCGGAACTAATTGATGAAACTTATCACCCAAGTCTCCACCAATATCTGCAGACCAGCGCACAACAACCTTCTTTTCTGCAGCAAAGTCTACGAGCTTATTTGGCTCAACTTCATCCGAACCACCCCACAAGCCACAACCAGACAAAGCAAGAGAAACCAATGACACAAAAGCTATCCGACGAAACATGTTTTATCCCTCTTCAGACACAGCTAAATCTTCAAGTTTCATATTAAGCAAAGGATTGCTCCCAGCATTTTCTGATGCTTTCAGTGCTTGCTGATAAGCATCACGTGCGCCAGAACTTTTCCCACTAGCAAGCAATAAGTCTCCTTTAAGCTCATAAACACTACCGCTAAACTCTTTGGAACTTAGCCCTTTGATTGTGTCCAATCCCTTTTCGAACTCACCCATTGCTTGATAAATTCGTGCTTTACGCAACAATGTAATATTACGCATTTCTGGACCTGGCTCATGTACCAAAACCCATTCAAGTTCACCAAGCGCTTTCGAGTAATCTTTTTGATCAACAGCGACTTTGGCAACTAATAAAGCAGCAAATCTCGCATACTCCGTTTTTTCATAATCGGCTTTGAGTTGCTGAGCAAGATGCTGGCTAGTAGCAATTTGCCCCTCATCTTGAGAGCGAACCGCCCCAGAAACAGCATCTAAAAGATTCTGATATGTTATAGAAGCATTCTCAGCATCAGTAAGCTGCTTTTGCTGCCATGTTTTCCAAGCAAAAACAGCACTCAAAGAAAGAGCAATCATGAACAGAAGCGACTTACCGTTTTCTTTCCACCACCCTTTTAGCGCTTCTACTTGCTCTTCTTCTGTTCGCATTTCAGCCACAACAAATCTCCAAATCAATAATCAAGGTTTAGCCCTGCTTAACAATTGCCCACTGCTGAGCCACTACCGCTGGTAATTCTTTTAAAGGAATTTGAGCACTAGACTCTGTCCCATTCCACAACACACCAACAACACCAGACTCACTCTGCTGTATCAACAAAATTAATCGAGCACCGGTTTGTCGGGCTTTATTATTTATATTTTTCAGACCCGCACAATGCGTTCTAATACGCAGATCAGAAATACCATCACGCAGCATTTCAGCGCAGCGAATGACATCGCCTTGCACTTCTTTTGATTGCGCTGCGATATATAAATCAAACGAATTTTTTTCTGATTCAGGAACCGCATCTAACGTTTCCAGCAACAGAACCAACCTCTCCACTCCCATTGCAAAGCCAACAGCAGGTGTCGCCTTACCACCCAACTGCTGCACCAAACCATCGTAGCGACCGCCAGCACAAACAGTTCCTTGCGCACCTAGCTTATCAGTCACCCACTCAAAGACCGTTTTACAGTAATAATCTAAACCACGTACAAGACGAGTATTTATTTCATACTTTATACCGGCTTGATCTAACAACTCAGTTAGACGTGAAAAATGCGCCTTTGAGTCATCGTCTAGATAATCAGACAACACCGGGGCATCCTGCAAAATCAATTGTGTAGACTCGCTCTTACTATCAAGAATCCGCAAAGGGTTACTCTTAAGTCGGCGTTGGCTATCCTCATCAAGTTGTTCAACATACTTATTCAAGTAAGTAACAAGATCTTCTTTATATTGCTGCCGGCTTTCATTACTACCGAGAGAGTTCAGCTGTAGAGTAACAGCGTCTAGAATTCCTAGATTTTCCCATAAGCGAGCACTCAACATAATAACTTCAGCATCGATATCTGCCGAAGACATTCCAAATGTTTCAACGCCTATTTGATGGAATTGGCGATAGCGGCCTTTTTGAGGTTTCTCATAGCGAAACATTGCACCTTGGTACCATAAGCGCTGAGTTTGATTAAATAACAACCCATGCTCTTCACCTGCACGCACACACCCTGCGGTTCCCTCTGGACGCAAGGTTAAACTTTCACCATTACGATCATCAAAAGTGTACATCTCTTTTTCTACAATATCGGTTACTTCACCAATCGAGCGCTTAAAGAGCTCCGTTTGCTCAACAATAGGCATACGTATCTCATCATATCCATAGCTGGATAAAACGGCTTTAACCTGGCGTTCCAAATACTGCCAAATAGGCGTTGCACCTGGAAGAATATCGTTCATCCCACGGATGGCTTTAACTTTTGCCAAACTATGCACTCTCTTTCTTAAAACTTTAATTCAATGGCAGCGTAAACTTCGCTACATTCTTACTACTAAAAGGCTTCAGATCAATAACAGCCTTATTGTAAATCACCTGATCGATAGCAGACACTCGGCCAATCAACACTCTTAAAGGCTCTTTGCCTGATAGCTTTAAAGACTGCCCTTTTTTGCGCAAATTGTTAAATATAGTCTTACCATCAGCATCTTTTACAGTAAGCCAACAGTCCGCTGTAAAAGTCATCTGCAATTTATCAAGAGCAAGCGGCAATGCAACAGCACTTTCTAAAGGCAATTTTTCTACAGCCTCCACAATCTCTACAGTCGTTGCCACAACACTAATTTCAGGCGATACAGCAACGCCCGAGTCAAGCTCACTTTGCAGTTTTGAGATATCAGCTGCCGATAAGTTCACTGGCTCTTCAACACCAACCTGCTCCTCAACTGTTTGAGCAACAGCATCCAACTCTTCTGAAGCAACAGCATCGTCTAATGTGGGCAGTTTCAGCGTATTATCGCCTGTTGTTTCTGTTACAACCGAAACAACAGGAGCCAATCCATCAACGGGCGCCAAACTATATTGAGTTTTCCACCACCAACCAACAGCAGCCACAATCATCAATAAAAATAGCCAACCAGACCAGCGCATGACCGGATCACCCAGCTTAACTTGCTGCTGAACCTTAGATACCGAGCGAATAGGATCTTTTTTGGCAGCACCACCCTCTGCCTGATCAAACATTTCAATCAATGCTGTTCCGTCGATGCCAACAATTTTGGCATAAGCACGAATATACCCTCGAGCAAAAACAAGACTCGGAAGTTTTTCATACGCACTTTCTTCAATCCACTGTATATAACGTACCGGTAAGTGCAGCTCATCAGCTATTGCTTGCTGACTGCATCCTTGCGATTCTCTCGCTACCAGTAAACTCTCACCAGGAAGCTGAATACCGCTTTCTACTATACTTTCATCTGGGACACTACTCACCTAGCTGACTCCTTATATTTTTTATATTCGTCAGATTCTGGATAAAGATTCTTCAACAAAAGAGTATAAGTTGTTGCCAAGGATACCTTAGCGTTTTCCCGTGCCAATCGAATCCCAACCCACAAACTTTTCGCAGAGTGATTTACTTTCTTAGCGTTAATAAGGCCCGTAAACTGCGAGTAATATTTCTCTGCATTAGGGATATTTTGGTTCATTAAATAAAGATCTGCCAACTCAACCAATGCCAATGGTCGTATACCACCAGTTTTAAGAGATCTTTCAAATGAATGAATGGCAACATCCGTTCGTCCAATTTTCAAATAACAACGACCTAAATTTTCAAACGTTTGCGGTCGATTATTATAAAAAGGGTCTTCTGTCGCTTTAGATAATTCAACACATGCTTCTTGATAGCGCTGTTCAGAAAACAAGAATGCACCATAGTTATTATGAAACATTGCACTATCAGGTTTTAAAGAAATTGCTTTCTTATAATATTGCTCGGCCAGAGCAATCTCATCTTCCACCTGAAAAATCAAACCCAAGGCATTGTATGAAGGTGCGTAATCCGAATTAATATCCAGCGCTTTTTGTACCGCAGACTTTGCATTAACAGAATCGCCAGATTGAAGATACTGCAAACCCAGCGTTGTATAAGCCTGCAATGCCCCTTCAGACGAAACAGTATTTTTATTAATAGCAACAGATTCTGACTGTAGCCCCGTACACCCCGATAGCAGCGCCCCTATAAGCACAGCCACCAACACACGAGCTTTCTTCACGTACGGCAACTCCTTTTACATCATCAATAAATGGCTAAACAGTACTTTCTTGAACAATCGGTATATATTTTTGGCTACGGCGTGTTCTGTCTTCAACCTGACCTACTAGCTGCCCGCACGCCGCATCAATTTCAGCACCTCGCGTACGCCGAACTGTGGTCATAATACCCGCTTTTAGCATTACTTGTTTAAATGCCGCAATAGCGTCTTCCGAAGGTCTATCGTACCCTGAATTAGGGAACGGATTAAAAGGTATCAGATTTAACTTACAAGGCAAGCGCTTAAGTAAACGCCCCAACTCTCTTGCATGGACTGGCTGATCATTAATACCAGCCATTAATGTGTATTCTACTGTTATCACCCGCCTATCATTCAGTCTTTCAAGATAGCGGTTACACGCAGCAAATAACTCTTCAATTGGATAGCGCTTATTGATAGGCACCAACTGATTTCTCAATTCATCATTAGGCGCATGCAAAGATATCGCCAAAGAGACATCAGTTTCTTCTATTAACTTATCAATACCCGGCACCATACCCGCCGTACTTAATGTCACTCGGCGCTTAGACAGACCGTAAGCATTATCTTCCATCATTAATTTAATAGCGCTGACAACATTATCAAAATTCATCAACGGCTCACCCATACCCATAAACACAACGTTCGTCACACGCCTAGGCTGAGCTGGATCCATAGGACCAAAAGACTTAATAGCAATACGTACTTGCCCGATGATTTCGGATGCAGTCAGGTTCCGATTAAACCCCTGTTTACCCGTCGAACAGAAGCTACAATCAAGAGCACAGCCGACCTGCGATGAGATACACAATGTTGCTCTATCCCCTTCAGGAATCAAGACACTCTCAACACAAGAACCACCATCAACGCGAATAACCCACTTGCGCGTGCCATCCTTAGATACATCATGCATAACAACTTCGGGTTCACGAATTTCGGCAACCTGATTCAGTTTCACGCGTAACGATTTACTGATATTTGTCATATCATCAAAAGTTTCAGCGCCAAGCTGATGCATCCATTTTAGTACCTGAGTTGCACGAAAACGTTTTTCACCCAGTTCAGCGAAGAAAGCTTCCAGCTTTTCAGGAGACATCCCTAATAGATTAGTTTTGGGAATGGATTCAGTCATTATTACACCTATAAATTTAAATACATGCAGAAGAGAACTCCCCCTCTGCATGCTAGCAATAATTACTTACCGAAGAAGTAAGCAATTTCGCGTGCTGCAGAAGCAGCAGAATCAGAACCGTGTACAGCATTCGCATCGATAGACTCAGCGAAATCAGCACGAATAGTTCCTGCAGCTGCTTCTTTAGGATTAGTAGCACCCATCAGATCACGATTTGTCAAAATTGCATTTTCACCTTCCAGCGCCTGAACAACAACAGGACCAGAAATCATGAAGCTAACCAAGTCACCAAAGAAAGGGCGTTCTTTATGCTCAGCATAAAAACCTTCCGCTTCTTCTTTGCTTAATTGCTTAAGCTGCATTTCTACAATTTTAAGACCCGCATTTTCAAAACGAGATTCAATTTGACCAATTACATTTTTAGCCACGGCATCAGGCTTGATAATTGATAGTGTGCGTTCGATAGCCATTTGTACTTTCCCCTAAAGAGATTTCTGAAAAACGCGCCATTATACGCGAAGCTGATGACAGGTCACAACAGACTACAAAAGAAACAGCCCGGTATAAACCGGGCTGTTTTATAATTAGTCCTGTTCTTCTATCCAGGCCATCTGTATCGCCTCTAGGATTTTCTCTCCGCAGCGATCAGGATCATCATCAAACTCATCAAGATCCATAACTTTTTGGTAAAGATCCGGAAAACTAATTTTCAACGGATCAACATCTGAATGCTTTTCTACCAACTCAATTGCAATGTCGAGTACATCAACCCACTTAAGACTCATACACCCTCTCTTTTAATGACGCTCAGATACCTGATTAATTGTATAACGAGGAATCTCCACCACTAAATCTTTATCTCCGACACTTGCCTGGCAACTCAAGCGTGATTCCGGCTCCAGCCCCCAAGCCTTATCAAGCATATCGTCTTCAAGCTCATCAGATTCTTCAAGAGAGCCAAAACCCTCCCTAATCAAGACATGACATGTCGTACAAGCACAAGATTTTTCGCACGCATGCTCAATCTCAATACCATTAGCTAATGCCGCATCACAAACCGTCACACCTGGATCTACATCAATAACTTTACCATCGGGACACAAATCTTCATGGGGTAGAAAAATTATTTGCGGCACTTATGTAATCTCCTCAATTTCTTGAATACTATGCCCCTGCAATGCACGCTGAATATTCAAATCCATTCTGCGTGATGCAAATTCATCACTCGCTTTAGCTAAATGCTCAACACCTAGTTCAATCTCGCGTGCGTCCGAACCATCGCGCACATCTTTTAAGACAAGAATTTCAGCCTCTAGGCTTTTACGCTCATCTTCCGTCAACAAAGCTTGCCCATCTATTTGGATCGCTTGCTCAAGTGCAGATATCAATCTATCCGCATCTACTTTTTGCTCACGCAACAAACGCTTTTGCTTATCTTCTTCAGCGGAAGAGTAAGACGCTTTTAACATGTCAGCAATCTGTGTATCGCTTAAGCCATATGAAGGCTTAACCTGAATACTACTTTCAACACCCGTAGATAGTTCTTTAGCCTCAACACTTAACAGACCATCAGCATCCACCTGAAACGTCACCCTAATTTTAGCAGCACCAGCCACCATAGGCGGAATACCCTGCAACACAAAACGCGCAAGCGAGCGACAGTCTTCAACCAATTCACGCTCACCCTGCAAAATATGAACAGCCATGGCGGTTTGACCATCTTGGTAGGTCGTAAATTCTTGAGCTCTTGCAACGGGAATCGCCGTATTTCGATGAATCACTTTTTCAACAAGACCACCCATGGTTTCCAAACCAAGTGAAAGCGGTATAACATCTAACAGCAGCATTTCTGAATCGGGCTTATTACCTGCCAAAACATCGGCTTGAATCGCTGCACCAATGGCAACCACCCTATCAGGATCGATATCAACATGTAGTGGACGCCCAAACAATGAGGCTACACGTTCACGCACCAAAGGCACTCGGGTTGAACCACCCACCATGACAATGTCATTCACATCATCTAAAGCGATACCCGCATCTCTTACTACACGCTTACAAGCGCGCACTGTTTTATCTACAAGCTTGGAAATCAACTCCTCAAACTGTGCCCTAGAAATGGTCACAGAGACTTCTTTTCCAGCAATTTGCAAATTCACCCAAGCCTGCTCATTTAACGTAAGCTGCTCTTTAGCCTCACGCGCTTGTTCCATAAGTTGGCGGGAAAGGCTCGCTGTCATAGTCATGGTTACATCTGCTTGAATCGCTAGCCACTCAGCTAAAGCCCTATCCAAATCATCGCCACCCAAAGCACTATCGCCTCCAGTAGCTAACACTTCGAAAACACCTTTATTTAAGCGAAGAACAGATACATCAAAGGTGCCACCACCTAAATCATAAACAAGAATGACACCTTCATCTTTTTGGTCAAGCCCGTAAGCAACAGCAGCAGCTGTAGGCTCACTTAACAAGCGCAGCACTTTAATATTGGCTAAGGTTGCCGCATCTTTTGTTGCTTGACGCTGAGCATCATCAAAATAGGCCGGCACAGTAATCACGGCACCTGTCAATTCACCCTGAAGCGTCTCTTCCGCACGCTGAACCAACACTCGCAGAATATCTGCAGATACTTCAACAGGACTTTTAGACCCAGCCACCGTTTTAATAAACGGCATTCCACCCTGATCTTCTTCAAACTCGTAAGGAAGCACTTCACCAAAGGCAGCGACGTCTTTGATTCCACGCCCCATCAACCGTTTTACTGATACTACTGTGTTGTAAGCGTCTGAGGATGCAAACTCTCTTGCACTAGAACCAACGACGACCTCACCAGACTCCAAGTAACGAACAACAGAAGGCAAGAGGTGCCCACCGTCATGATCAGGCAATGTTGTAGACTCGCCGCTACGCACAGAAGCGACTAATGAATTTGTCGTGCCCAAATCTATACCGACAGCCAATCGATGCTGATGCGGCAAAGAACTCTGGCCAGGCTCGGCTATTTGTAATAGTGCCATAATTTATTTATCACCTGTTAATCGAGCTCACTTTCAACCAGCTCGATCTCTTTCTGCAATTTAACCATGAACTGCATTTTACGAACGACGGCCGCCGCTCGCTCGAGCGACTCTGAATCGCCTACAGCATAACATTCAGCAAATGCCCTTTGATATTCAGACAACTGCTGAGCTACACCATCCATAAACTTATCAAGTGCAGCTTCAGGCGATGACATTACTTTAATGTCTTCTAGATCATCTCTAAGCGCCATTTGTTCAAACAAAAAAGCGGGCTCTAGCTGGACAGAAGCCTCGCTAATTGTATCAATACCCTGTAAATGCAACAGATATTGTGCACGCCCCAGCGGTAACTTTAGCGTAGTGACCGCCTCATTCAGGTAAGCCGTATATTGAACCGACAACCTCTTTTCACGCTCAGATAGATGAGCAAAGCGATCTGGGTGTAGTGTTTTTTGCAGCTCATGAGAGCGCGCTGCAAGTGCTTTAAGATCAATATCATAACTTTCTGGCAAGCCAAGGAAAGCAAAATAATTTTGTTGGATATCCATGATATTTAAAATATAGGTATCTAGACGTTAAAACTTTCACCGCAGCCACATTCACTACGAACATTGGGGTTATTAAATGCAAAGCCTTCGTTCAGGCCCTCTTTAACGAAATCAAGCTCAGTACCATCAAGATAGGCTAAGCTTTTTGGATCAATAACAATATTAACGCCAGCATCCATTTCAAAAACCTGGTCGTCAGAATCCTGATGATCAACGAACTCAAGCACATAAGCCATACCTGAGCATCCTGATGTTCTCACACCAACACGAATACCAAAACCGCCACCACGTTTTTCTAGGTAGCCAGCTACATGTTTAATTGCCGCTGCTGTCATTGTAATTGCCATAATACCTTCCTACTGGTTATACCCGTGTATAACCAGTTAATTCAACAAATCTTAAACAGACTGTTTTTTCTTATAGTCCTCAACTGCCGCTTTAATGGCATCTTCAGCCAATACTGAGCAGTGAATTTTCACAGGAGGCAGAGCTAGCTGATCTGCAATTTGCGTATTCTTCAGCTCAGCTGCTTGCTCAAGAGTCATCCCCTTAACCCACTCAGTAACAAGCGAGCTGGAAGCAATTGCAGACCCACAACCATAAGTCTTGAATTTAGCATCTTCGATAACGCCTTCATCATTCACTTTGATTTGCAAACGCATCACATCACCACAAGCAGGTGCACCCACCATACCTGTACCTACATGACTATCGCTGTCATCCATTTTACCGACGTTACGCGGATTCTCGTAATGTTCGAGTACTTCTTCACTATAAGCCATATCAACCTCCAATTAGCGCAACAATTCTTAGTGGTGAACCCACTCAACTTTGCTTAAGTCCACACCGTCTTTAAACATATCCCACAGAGGCGACAGCTCACGAAGCTTACCTACTGCGGTCTTGAGCTGCCCAATCGCATGATCGATCTCTTCATTGGTAGTAAAGCGACCAAATGAAAAACGAATAGAACTGTGCGCCAACTCATCGCTCAAGCCCAGCGCACGCAATACGTACGAAGGCTCAAGACTCGCCGATGTACAAGCAGAACCTGAAGAGACCGCCAAATCTTTTAACGACATCAACAAAGACTCACCTTCCACAAAGGCAAAACTAATATTTAGGTTAGCAGGAACACGCTGAGAAAAGGATCCATTGATATGAACTTCTTCCATATCTTTCAAACCTTCCCACAAACGGTCTCGAAGAGCCAACATATGTGCATTATCAGCCGCTAACTCTTCTTTAGCTAAACGAAATGCCTCACCCATGCCTACAATCTGATGTGTCGGCAATGTTCCTGAACGCATTCCTCGCTCATGACCACCGCCGTGCATAATTGCTTCAAGGCGAATACGTGGTTTACGGCGCACATACAGCGCACCAATACCTTTAGGACCATAAATTTTATGCGCGCTAAAAGACATAAGATCAACTTTCAGCTTTGTTAAATCAATTTCTACTTTGCCGGCACTCTGAGCAGCATCCACATGAAAAATTATGCCTTTTTCACGTGTAATTTCGCCAATAGCAGCGATATCAGTAATGGTGCCAATTTCATTATTAACATGCATCAAAGAAACGAGAATAGTGTCTTCACGAATAGCCGCTGCAACCGTTTCAGGATGAATCAAGCCATCAGAGTCAGGGTCAAGATAAGTAACCTCAAAACCTTCTCTTTCTAACTGCCGACAAGTATCTAGAACCGCTTTATGCTCGATTCGAGATGTAATAATGTGTTTACCTTTCTTATGATAAAAATGAGCAACACCCTTAATTGCCAAGTTGTCTGATTCAGTCGCACCAGAAGTCCAAACAATTTCACGTGGATCTGCACTCAAAAGGTCAGCAACTTGCTTACGCGCCGTTTCAACCGCGTCTTCTGCTTTCCACCCAAATAAATGAGAACGAGAAGCAGGGTTACCAAAATTACCGTCCAATGTGAGGCATGCAACCATTTTTTCTGCCACACGAGGATCAACAGGTGTTGTTGCCGAGTAATCAAAATAGATAGGAAACTTCATTCTTTAGCTCCAGCGCATTTTATACAGTGGCTTTATCAGCCAGTAAAGAGTCAGTAGCAGTCAGAAAAACCTGACTACTGTGGCGGCGATCCTGCCTGTCAGCCACATCTTTTACATCTTTTCTTACCACCAGATCCGCCAATGAAATACCATTTAGAAAAGAGTGAATCTGGTTACTTAAATCACACCACAAGTGATGTGTCAGACACGTTTCGCCGTTCTGACAATCACCTTGACGACCGCAGCCGGTTGCTTCTACAGACTCATTAACAGCATCAACCACTTGCGCAACACTTATTGCTTGCTTCTCATGATTTAGCTGATAACCTCCGCCCGGACCTCTCACGCTTTTTACCAGACTATTTCTGCGTAATTTTGCAAAGAGCTGCTCTAAATAAGACAAAGAAATACCCTGTCTTTCAGAGATATCCGCCAAACTAATAGGGCCTTGCCCTTCATGCAGCGCTAAATCAAGCATTGCGGTAACAGCATATCGCCCTTTTGTTGTTAGTCGCATAAACAACCGCCCTTCATTCTTAATCTTGGGTAGCAGTATGTTTTAACCTACGAAAATAGTCAAGTATTAGTCCGAGCATTTAAGTAGGTTATTACTAATTCTGGCGCTACAATTTACCACTTTTAAAAGCAGATGTCCGTAACGATAAAAATACACGCTATTTAGAGGTCAATTAAGATCATTTTTTTTCTGAATATGACTCAACATGCCACGCAGAATATTGACCTCAACTTTATCTGGCACCGCTCTTTGAAATAAACGCCTCAAACGCGGCATTAGGTGCCGAGGACTCTCAGGATCAAGAAAATCAACGTCAATTAACACTTTTTCCAAATGATCGAATAGCAATTCAAGCTCGCGATGCTCTGCAAGTTCAACATCCCAGTCAGTCCCCCATTTAGGGGCCTGCAACTCCCCCTGAGACTCTTTAAGCTGAACCATACGCAACTCATAGGCAATAACCTGCACCGCTGCCGCAAGATTCAAAGAACTAAATCCTTCGACAGAGGGTATGTGCACATGAAGGTGACAAAGCTGCAACTCTTCATTTGTTAGGCCGCGATCTTCTCGACCAAAAACAATGGCTATTTTCTGCTCTTCTTGCAATGAAACAGCCACACCAGCCAATTCATGAGGATCCATAACTGGCCAAGGAATGTTTCTACCCCGAGCACTTGCCCCGACCACTACATGCGCATCAGCAACAGCCTCTTCCAAAGACCCAACTACCGATGCAGTTTGCAAGATATCTGACGCCCCTGCGGCGCGCGCATCGGCATCCCCAGAAGGAAAAACACGAGGAACAACGAGAGAAAGGTCGGCGAGCCCCATGTTTTTCATGGCACGCGCCACCCCCCCAATATTGCCAGGATGTGTTGTATTTACGAGAACAATACGAATATTTTCTAATTTCATAACCAACTTCACATAAAAATCGACTAATAGTTTAACAGAATGTCACTCAGGTGTTCTGTCCGAGCCTTAGCTTTTGTATAATCATGCTTTGCTATCCAAACTGAGCACCAATACTAATGCAACCCATGCTAAACATTGCCCTTCGAGCGGCACGCATCGCTGGCGAACAGATTGCTCGCTCTGCCGAGCGAATTGACCTGATAAAATCAGAACAATCCAGCATCAGCGATTTCCTGAACGAAACTGCCACCAAAGCAGAGCAAACGATCGCTTACTCTATTCAGAAGGCTTACCCAAGCCACTCAATAGTGGGTGAATTCTCTGGTGTACACAAATCACTAGAAGAAAACACTGACGTCACCTGGCACGTCAACCCAATCGATAGCATCTCCAATTTCACCAATGGGTTGCCTGTATTTGCTATTTGCATGTCAGCAGAGCTTAAAGGCCGCACAGAGCACGCCCTTATTCTCAACCCAATCACTGGCGAAGAGTTTACCGCCAGCCGTGGTAACGGTGCTCATTTAAACGGCAAACGACTTCGCGTTAGCAACAAGCGTACACTAGAACAAACCATTATTGGCTCTAGCTTTTTGAACAGCGCAGCAGAAAAAGCACAGTTTGATACGTTTAAACAGATCACATGCCAACTCCAGAGCGCTGATGCCATCCTTCACAATACAGGATCCGCTGCACTTAACATGGCGTATATGGCAGCAGGGCGCTTAGATGGTTTTATTCAAATAAAACTTAGTCAAGGCACACTAACTACCGGAGCGCTGATCATTCAAGAAGCCGGCGGTTTGCTAGGCGACTTCAAAGGCGGAAATGACTTTCGCAAGAATGGCAACACAGTATCTGCCAACCCTAAACTATTCAAAGCACTATTAAAGGCCATCCGCCCAGCAATAGAAGCATAAGCGTAGTTCTAGACATAAAAAAACCGGCTCTCGCCGGTTTTTTTATATCCTTGCTACCTTTTAAGCTTCAAAAGGATCACGCAAGACAATCGTTTCGATACGATCTGGACCTGTAGAAATAATATCTACCGGCGTTTCCAGCAACTCTTCTAAACGAGTGATATAACTCTTCGCAGCCGCAGGCAGCTCAGCTAGCGTTTGAGCACCTACAGTTGAATCAGTCCATCCTGGCAACTCTTCATAAATTGGTTCAACCGCATCATAGTCTTCACTACCTGTCAGCGTCTCAACCAAGTTACCCTCAGAGTCACGATAACCAACACAAACCTTAATCACCTCAAGCCCATCCAGAACATCTAACTTAGTCAGACAGATACCAGATACTGAGTTAACCTGAATTGCATGTTTAAGTGCGACAGCATCAAACCAACCACAACGACGCTCACGACCCGTGGTAGCACCAAATTCATGACCTCTTTCACCTAAATACTGACCGATTTCACAGCCAAGCTCAGTAGGGAACGGTCCACTACCCACTCTCGTAGTGTAGGCCTTGGTAATACCTAGAATATAATCCAGATATAAAGGACCAAAACCAGAACCTGTGGAAGCACCACCGGCTGTCGTGTTAGATGAGGTTACGAATGGGTAGGTACCATGATCAATATCTAACAATGATCCCTGCGCACCTTCAAACATGATGCTTTCACCATTCTTGCGCATCTTATGAAGTATCGCCGTGACATCAGCCACCATAGGACGCAACTGCTCAGCCATCTCAAGCGCTTCTGCCAACATACTATCAACATCAACTTCTTCAGCTTGATAATAGTTTTTCAGAACAAAATTATGATACTTCATCACTTCGCGAAGCTTGGCTTCAAAGCGCTCAGCATTCATCAGGTCAGATAGACGCAAACCACGGCGCGCTACCTTATCCTCATAAGCAGGACCAATACCTCGACCAGTAGTACCGATTTTAGCTTCGCCTCGAGCCGCCTCACGCGCCTGATCCAATGCCACATGGTATGGCAAAATCAGCGGACAAGCAGGACTCAGCCTTAAACGCTCACGTACTGGCACTCCAGCCTCTTCCAGACCGCGCATCTCTTTCAATAAAGCCTCAGGAGAAAGCACTACGCCATTACCAATAAGGCAGAGAACTTTTTCACGCAAAATACCTGACGGTATTAAATGCAAAACAGTTTTCTTACCATCGATAACCAATGTATGCCCAGCATTATGGCCACCCTGAAAACGAGCAACTGCTGATACCTGCTCAGTTAGCAAATCGACAATTTTACCCTTGCCTTCATCGCCCCACTGAGTGCCTAAAACAACTACGTTCTTACCCATTGTTGTCTCTAGTTTATTTACGTTAATCGTATGTGATTACAGAGCCGCTAAGACCCACTCTTCACCCTGCTTAACCAATTTCTGGCTAAAAACCGCTGCATCAGTAGCCGTATCTCCAGGCAACTGTTGCATTACTCTAATTCCTTGAGATCGCAAATCAGCAATTTTTTGCATCAAACGAGTGTCACCACCCTCTGGTGCTAAAATGCCTTTTACAATATTGTCATCCACACCAGCAGCAAGGTCTGCTAATGTTTTCAGATCAGCACTAAAACCCGTCGCAGGACGTGCTCGACCAAAATCTTTACCGATCGCATCATAACGACCACCTTTTGCAACCGCCTGGCCAAAAACAGGTGTTAATGCAGAAAAAACCACGCCCGTATGGTAATTATATCCACGTAACTCACCCAGGTCGAAATACAAGTCCACTGCTGGGTAACGCTGCTGAATAATGCCAGAAAGGCGCTCTAAATATGCAATAGCCTCTAAAATCGAAGCATTCGTACCTGCAAATATATCTTTAGCTTTTGCTAGCACTTCCAAACCGCCATTCAACTTAGGCAACTCCGCTAACATCGTAATATAACTTGCGTCGATATCCAGCGAGCCCAAGAACTCCGACAGTTCAGGCAAAGCCTTACGCTGCAACAGCTCCATATACTGAGTAACGACAGAGGCATCTAGATCAGCTTCAACAACTACCCCCTGAAAGATCCCTACATGCCCAAGATCCAAACTTAATTCGTCTTGCAATCCTGAGGCATATAGCGTCTCAAGCATCAAAGAAATGACTTCTATATCACTTTCTATCCCTGCATGCCCATAAAGTTCAGCACCTACTTGCAAAGGATTGCGTGACGCTAACATATTGGCAGAGTGCGTATGTAATACAGAACCACAATAACAAAGTCGGTTTGCACCTTCGACATGCATCCGATGGGCATCAATTCTTGCAACCTGCGGCGTAATATCTGCACGAATACCTAATGTCTGGCCCGTCAATTGATCAACCAACTTAAAGGTATTTAGCTCAAGATCTTTACCCACACCCGTCAAAAGCGAGTCAAAATGCTCCATCAAAGGCGGCATCACTAAGTCATAGCCCCAGCTATCATAAAGATCGAGCATCTTACGGCGCAAAACTTCAACCTGACGCGCATTTGGCGGCAGCATTTCTTTAACGCCATCAGGAAGCAACCAGCGATCAGCCAATGCCATGTATCACTCCAAACCTATTATCAATGAATCAGATAAAGACCCAGCACGCCCGCAAGCATACTAAGTAAACCAATAATTCGCAGCGTGCGATCATCTATATTAGCCAGCTGCTCTACCATTCTCCGCCAACGATGTGGATAAAGAAAAGGCAAAACACCCTCCAGAATCATCACCAGACAAAAAGCTATTGCTATTTCATACCAAAACTCTGATGACATTCACTACCAGCCGCACTTCACATAAAAAACCGGGACTAGGCCCGGTTTTGACGATTTTAACATGGAATCACTCACAAAGTGCAGTCGATTCCTACTTTCTATTACGACTTTATACTATTTTTCAGCACCAGCTGAATTCGACAAGTATTTGAAGAACTCACTATCAGGCTTTAGCAACATTACGTCACCATTACCTGAGAAGGCTTCTGTATAAGCTTTTAAGCTACGCGTAAAAGAGTAAAATTCCGAATCTTTACTGTACGCATTAGCATAAATAGCAGCGGCCGACGCATCACCTTCACCTCGTAAACCCTCTGATTCACGATAAGCTTCAGCAACCAACACTGTTTTTTGGCGGTCTGCATCAGCTCGAATACCTTCCGCTAACTCAAAACCACGCGAACGTAATTCGCGTGCTTCACGCTCACGCTCGGTACGCATACGCTCATAAACAGAGTTTGAAACCTCGGGAGGAAGCTCCACACGCTTTACACGTACATCAATGATGCTTACGCCCAACTCTTTAGAAGCCACTTCATTCAAGCGTCGAATAACTTCCGTCATTACTTCATCACGCTCTCCTGATACCACTTCGTTCAGAGTACGCGCACCAAACTGATTACGCAGTTCGTTCTCTACACGAGCAGAAAGAAGATCAGCAGCCCTGAATTCATCACCAGACGTTGCCGTATAGTAAGTTTCAACACTGTTAATTTTCCACTTCAAAAAAGCATCAACAATCAGACGCTTTTTCTCGATAGTTAAGAACGCTTGTGGGCGACTATCCAGTGTTAAAACACGGCCATCGAATTTACGAATAGTGTTAACGAACGGAATCTTGAAACTCAGACCCGGCTTAATATCCGGCTCCACAATTTCACCAAACTGCAGCTTAACAGCGCGCTCTGTTTCTTTAACAATATAAACAGACTTAGATGCTACCAGTATAATTACGCCCGCTAGGATGATTGAAAATAGTGCTTTCGTACTCATTGTCTACCCTCCCTACGAGTTGTCGCTTGGCTTTGTCTAATCTGATCAACTACCTGATTAGTTACACTTCTTAAAGACTGGTCATCTAAACGTAAGTTACCTGAAGTAACTGCAGGCTGACGACTGCCGTTGTTCTGGATAAGTTTATCCACAGGCAGATACATCATGTTATTACCGCCTTCTACATCAATCAGCACTTTAGCATTTTTAGCTAAGACTTCTTGCATGGTATCAAGATAGAGACGCTCACGCGTAACATCAGGCGCTTTTTCATACTCAGTCAAAAGAGCTGTAAAACGTTTCGATTCACCCTCTGCTTTTGAAACGACCTGCTCACGATAAGCACTTGCCTCTTCCAGCATACGTTGTGCTTTACCGCGCGCTTCAGGAACCACTCCGTTAGCATAAGATTGCGCTTCGTTTTTAACTCGCTGCTCATCTTCACGTGCTTTGATTACATCATCAAATGCATCTTGAACTTGGCTAGGCGCCTGAGCATTTTTAATGTTTACCTGAGTAATAGAGATACCCGTGTTGTAATCAGACATATAGCGCTGTAAACGCTCTTGCACCTGAATAGCCAACGTTTCACGACCTTCCGTCAAGATTGAGTGCATCTCAGATGACCCAACCACATGACGTAAAGCAGATTCAGCCGCATTAGAAAGACTGCCATCAGGATCACGTACACTTAGCTCATAAGCCTTAGGATCAGCAACGACATATTGAGCAGTCACGGCAACATCTACGATGTTTTCATCTTCTGTTAGCATCAATGCCTGATGATCATGACTACGAACTCGCGTTGTATTAACGATACTCACTTCATCAATAAGCGGCGGATTCCACTGCAAACCAGGATTTACCGTTTCGCTATACTTACCTAAGGTAAGTACGACACCACGCTCCTGCTGATCGACGGTATAGAAACCCATACCACCCCACGCAAGAACCGCAACAGCAAGTACGACCCAGATAAAAGCACTGCTACCACCTGCAGGAGAACTACCACCACCGCCACCACCACTCTTCTTACCAGACCCACCAAAAAGATCATTCAGTCGGTCTTGCAATTTACGTAGCGCCTCATCTAAATCTGGTGGGCCTTGATCATTACCACGGTTGCCCTTGTCGTTGCGTTTATCACCGCCACCCCAAGGGTCCTGGCCATTACCATTGCCGCCAGGCTCGTTCCAAGCCATATAGTTCTCCGTTAAAAATCTAATATTTAATAAAATCAGTGCAGAAGATGTTAGTAGACCTCTTCTATACGATATTGTTCAGTTGCCATACCCAATCGACTTAGCATTTGCAATAAGTCTTTGCGCTGCAAGCGAACCTCCAGCTGCATATCGCCATGCTCGTCAATAACTTCATTCAAAACGGCACTTTGGGCATAAAGGTGAGCACGTAATTGCCCATCTTTCGGCTTTAAGCTGATTGTATCGTGAAATACATCATCAGACAGCCGCTCATTGACAGCATTCAATAATAAATCAATACCATCGCCGGATACTGCTGAAAGCCAAACACGTACCGGCTCACCATCACTATTTCGATCAATTCGCGCTTTCTGGCCAGGCATCAAGTCAATTTTATTATAGACCTGAAGCAATGGCACATCATCAGCACCGATCTCTTTTAGCACACGCTCCACTTCATCAATATGACCTTGCCGCTCATCATCACACGCATCAATCAGATGCAATAACAAAGTTGCATCTGTTGTTTCTTGAAGTGTTGCACGAAAAGACTCAACCAATTTGTGCGGTAAGTGACGGATAAACCCAACCGTATCAGCAAGAATTGCCGGGCCAACATCATCCAACTCTATTTTGCGCAACGTAGGATCAAGCGTGGCGAACAACTGGTCAGCCACATACACTTCTGCGTCTGTCATTTTATTAAATAATGATGACTTACCCGCATTGGTGTATCCCACTAGCGAAATAGTTGGCACTTCAGCGCGCTGCCTTGAGCGACGCCCTTGCTCTCGCTGCTTCTGAACTTTATCTAGACGAGCAAGAATAGTTTGAATACGCGCTCTCAATAACCGCCTGTCTGTCTCAAGCTGACTTTCACCCGGACCACGCAGACCGATACCACCTTTTTGGCGCTCAAGGTGAGTCCAGCCTCGCACCAAGCGAGTAGACATATGCTCCAATTGTGCAAGCTCTACTTGCAACTTACCTTCATGGGTTCTAGCTCGTTGCGCAAAAATATCTAATATAAGCCCTGTACGATCCAGTACACGACATTGGATCACACGCTCAACATTTCTTTCTTGAGCAGGAGACAGAGCATGATTAAAAATAACCAATTCAGCTTCATGCAACTGAGTAAGCTGTCTTAGCTCTTCAAGTTTTCCAGTACCAATAAAGAACTTTGCAGTAGGCCTTTGACGGCTGCCCGTTAGTATTTCAACAGGATCAGCCCCGGCAGACAGTGCGAGCTCTTCGAGCTCGCGCGGGGATTCTTGGATAGCCTTAGCAGACATCTCCATATGAACGAGTATGGCTTTTTCGCCTGACTCAGGACGCTCAAAAAACAATCAGTTTATACCTCAGTCGGGTTGTACTTCATCAGGCTGTGGCAATTTCACCGGGCGTGATGGGACAACCGTAGAAATGGCGTGTTTATACACCATCTGGCTTACCGTATTTTTAAGCAAAATAACAAATTGATCGAAAGATTCAATCTGCCCCTGCAGCTTAATACCGTTTACCAAGAAAATTGAAACGGGAACACGTTCCTTGCGTAGAACGTTCAGATAAGGGTCTTGTAGAGACTGCCCTTTTGACATTGGAAACTCCTTCCTGATGAATACTTCATTTATTATGTTAGGTCATTTATCTAAAAATGATAATAAAACCTTTTGTGCACAGCACCAAAACCATATAACTACAGCATTATATAATGGCTGAACCAAACAATTTCAAGCTGTGATTGAGAATATCTTTATCTTCGCTCTTCAACCAGTGTAAGTTTTCCCAGCTTCTGAGCCATGTTATCTGCCTTTTAGCCAGTTGGCGTGTCGCTATAATACCTTTTTCGACCATAGTGTCATGGTCCCATTCACCATCAAGGTATGACCATACTTGGCGATAACCAACACAGCGTACAGATGGCATTTGCGTATGAAGATCACCACGCTGATGCAACGCTTTAACTTCATCAACAAAACCATCTTTCAGCATTATTTTATAACGCAGTGCAATACGTTCATGTAAGGTTTTACGCTCTTCCGGCATTACCGCTAAATTAAGAACATCATACCCGAAACTCTGGTTTTTCTGTTCAGCCCACAATTGCGTTAACGTGCGACCCGTTAGTTCATAGACTTCTAAGGCTCGCTGCAAGCGCTGAGAGTCGTTAGGCGCTAAGCGCTTAGCGGATTCAGGATCAATAATAGACAACTGCGCATGTAATGCAGGCCAGCCTTCACGCTCACCCTTTTCTAATAAGCGCTGACGCACCTCTGAATTAGCTTCAGGTAAAGACGCCAACCCTTTTATCAGAGCGTTGTAATACATCATAGTACCGCCTACCAATAGCGGAATACGACCTTTTGCGGTTATTTCAGCCATTTCACGCAACGCATCAGCTCTAAACTCAGCAGCAGAGTAACTTTGTGAAGGATCTATAATGTCGACTAAGCGATGCGGATATTTTTTCAACATCTGCGCATCGGGTTTGGCTGTACCGATATCCATACCCTTATAAATCAAGGCAGAATCAACACTAATAATATCGCAAGGCAGCTCTTCAGTAAGGCGCATTGCTAAATCAGTTTTACCTGCGGCGGTCGGCCCCATCAAAAAAATTGCTGGGGGTAAGTTAGTCTTAACCATTACTGCCCCCTCATAAACAATTTATCCAGTTCGGCCATACTTAACTGAGTCCATGTTGGACGCCCATGATTGCACTGTCCACTACGCTCTGTCGCCTCCATGTCCCGCAGTAAGCTATTCATTTCAGGAAGAGTCAACTGACGGTTAGCACGAACGGCACCATGACATGCCATCGTGGCTAGTAGCTCATTCATATGCTCTTCTAAACGACGACTACTACCAAACATCAGCATATCGGACAACACATCTCGCAGTAATTGCTCTACATTAGCTTTGGCAAGTGATACGGGTACTTGGCGAATCACTATCGTCTCTTCGCCCATTCGTGCTAATTCAAACCCTAACTTTTCAAACAGCGCATCGAACTCTTCTGCCGCATCTGCCTCGCGCACGCTTAGCGCCACACTTACAGGCACTAGTAGAGGTTGACTTCTAACACCCTCTGCTTCACAAGCTAACTTTAAGCGCTCATAGACGATACGCTCATGGGCGGCATGCATATCCACCAGCACCAAACCTTCTTTATTCTGGGACAATACGTAGATCCCATGCAGTTGCGCTACAGCATATCCCAGCGGCGGGACTTCAGCCATTTCATCAGATTCAAACGGCATCACAGGCGGACTCATAGAAAAACCACCCGCTGAAGGTTGTGAAAAAGTACGATTCTGATGCAACTGCCCGTAAGAGGCTACCTGCTCATTAACACCGGACACCTCACGCGGCTGATGCAGCGGCATATATTGCTGATCAAACTTTTGTTCAGTGGTTGCCTCTACTGCGGTTAATTCCTGTAAAGCAGGCACATTCGAAGCATCAGGGCGAATTTCGCCAATCACTCGATGGATAGATCTAAAAATAAAATCATGAACCAGCCGGCCTTCACGAAAGCGCACCTCGTGCTTCGTTGGATGCACATTTACATCAACCAAGGCGGGGTCTAGCTCCAAATACAGTACATAAGCAGGGTGGCGCCCATGAAATAATACATCGGCATAGGCTTGTCGAACCGCATGCGTAACCAACTTATCCCGAATCATTCGTCCATTAACAAAGAAGTACTGCAAATCAGCCTGACTACGAGAAAATGTCGGTAGCCCAATCCAGCCTCGAAGACTCAAACCAGAAGCTTCCGCGTTCATATCAACGTGTAGCGACTGATCAATAAATGCGGGCCCACAAACCGCAGCAACACGACGCTCTTGTTCTGCTTTAACGCTGGCAGGCTTTAACTGATGGATGATACGGCCATTGTGTTTTAGCTGAAAAGCCACATCAAAACGGCTCAACGCTAAACGCTTTACCACTTCCTCGAGGTGTTTAAATTCGGTGTTTTCAGTTTTTAAAAATTTGCGGCGCGCCGGCGTATTAAAGAACAGGTCACGCATTTCCACCGTAGTCCCCTGCGGGTGTGCTGCAGGGGACAACTGCGCCGACATATCGCGTCCTTCAGTCTGTACCTGCCAAGCATGCTCACTGTCTATACGCCGTGATGTTAACGTCAGGCGCGACACAGAACTGATACTGGCTAGCGCCTCTCCCCGAAAGCCTAAACTGGCTACTGCTTCCAAATCTTCAAGTTCATAAATTTTGGAAGTTGCATGGCGACTCAATGCTAATGGCAGATCATCTTTTTCAATACCATCTCCATCATCACGGATACGAATCAATTTGATTCCCGCTTGCTCAACATCGACTTCCAGACGAGCAGCACCAGCATCCAGACTATTTTCTAGTAATTCTTTTACAACAGAAGCAGGCCGTTCGACCACCTCTCCTGCTGCTATTTGGTTGGCCAGACGAGGAGACAATAAATGAATTTGTGACATGAAAACTCTAATTAATACTCGAATTAAAACTAAAAAAACTAACTGGTGGGAATACGTAAAACCTGACCAATACGGATTTTATCGCCTTTGATGTCATTTGTTTTACGTAAAACATTTAACTTAACACCATGACGCGATGCAATCACTGACAGTGTATCACCGCTGACCACTTGATAACGACGCTGACCAGACTGCTTATAGCCACCATTCTTTTTATAAGCAATGTAAGTATAGGCAGGAGGCTTATTCCAGAAGTGGGATTTAATGCCTGCGTAAATCGCCTTAGCCATTTTACGCTGGTAAGCTGCCGTTTTAAGCAGACGGGCTTCTCCCGGGTTTGAAATAAAACCTGTCTCCACCAAAATTGACGGAATATCAGGTGATTTCAACACCATAAAACCTGCACTTTCTACTCGAGATTTATGCATTTTAGCGAACTTACCAACATTCCCATGAATTTTGCTGGCGATTTGCAGGCTGTCTGAACGGCTAGCCGTCATTGACATATCTAACAGAACCCCCGCCAACACATCATCTTTATCTTCAAGGCTGACACTACCAACACCGCCAATCAGATCAGCACTGTTCTCTTTTCGTGCCAACCAACGCCCCACTTCACTGGTCGCCCCTCTACTGGACAATACCCACACTGAGGCACCACGCGCTCTAGAATCTTTAAACGCATCAGCATGAATAGAAACAAATAAGTCAGCGTTCTTATTACGTGCTTTTTTTGTACGCCCACGTAAGCTGATGTAATAGTCGCCGGAACGAATAAGCTCTGCTTTAAATCCTTTTTCTTTATCAATCAGACGCTTAACTTCTTTTGATATACCTAAAACCACATCTTTTTCACGTACTCGACCCGCACCAATTGCTCCAGGATCTTCACCACCGTGCCCTGCATCTATCGCAATAACGATATCGCGCAACTTACCTTTTGCGTCACTAGGAGTCGCCTTCTTAACGACTGTCTCTTTTGCTGTGTTAAAAAGATCAAGCACCAAACGATGCCCATATTGATCATTGGGTTTTAAGTCAAAACTTCTGGGGCGAATACTTTTATTGAGATCCAACACCACACGTAAATTCTTGCCCTTAGTGCTGGTACGCACTTGCTTGATAGGGCTTCCTTTGAGGTTTAACTTTGAAAGACGGGTTTTGACAGCCGCGTTGTTAATATCTAACACCAAGCGGTCTGGCTTATTCAACGTGAAGATCTTATGTGTCACTGGACCACTTAGGTCGAATACAAGACGAGTATTATCGGGTGCCAACCACATACGAACATTTTTGATGTCTGCAGCATATACAAAGCCTACTGACAGTACACAACTTAACAGTATTGAAGTGCGTACTATGTATTTAATCAAACAAGTCATCATGTCAGGTTAGTCGACGCTCTGTGTTATTAGTTCAGTGATTAGTTTAATGCTTGGTTATCAAGCTGTTGAGACAAGCTATCGGCCGCAGCCTTACCTTTTTGAGTTTTAGCTTTCCAGCGAATAGAACGCCCCTCTCCTGAGAGATCCAATAATATCTCTAAATCGGCTTTAGGTAATAAGCCTTCGCCTTTATCTGGCCACTCAATCAAGCATAACGAACTATCAGTAAAGTAGTCTCGAATACCCATATATTCCAGCTCTTCAGGATCCATCAAACGATACAAGTCAAAATGATAAATAGTACCGCTACCCTGCTCATAAGGCTCCACAAGCGTATAAGTCGGACTTTTAACCGTTCCTTGATGGCCTGCGGCTCGAATAACCCCACGACTTAGTGTTGTTTTCCCCATGCCCAAATCGCCAACTAGGTTAACCACACCCTGATGCTGCATTGCACGTAATAGCTCAGCACCAAACTGTTCCATCGCTGCTTCATCTTTTGCAAAAAATTCTTGTTGCATTTAGCTTACACTTTTCTGTTTAAAATCAATCTAACATAAGGGAAAAGGTCTGTCGCTTTCAAGCCTCGTTCCCCACTTTGCCGCACACACAAATCTGCGGCCGCCGAGTGAGCATATACGCCAATTCTAGCCGCATCAACTGGACTAAGCTTTTGCGCTAATAAGCCACCAATAATGCCTGACAAAACATCTCCCATCCCCCCCGATGCCATGCCTGGATTTCCGGCACTGCACAAATGCACTACATCACCATCGGTAATCAGTGACCCCGCCCCTTTAAGTACAACGGTACCACCCGCTGTGCGTTGCAGCTCCATCACACTAGCAATGCGGTCTTTTTGCAATACATCGATCTCGTTCCTCAACAAACGAGCAGCCTCTCCCGGATGAGGCGTTAAGATCCAATTTTTACGTGATAACTGATTAAATTTACCTTTCTTCAATAAACTATTTAAACCATCAGCATCAATAACCGCAGGTAGATTGCTTTTCCATACTGCCTGAAGCATCTGATCGGCCCATGCCTGCTGCCCTAGCCCGGGGCCGAATACGATGACATCAGCCTGTTCAAGTAAAGGCAATAGCTCTAGTCCAGACTCGACAGCACGCACCATGACCTCTGGACACCGGCATAGTGCCGCTGTTATATGCTCAGTTCTTGTTGCTAAAGTAACTTTTCCCGCGCCACTATACAGCGCCGCTTCAGCAGCCATAATAGCAGCGCCTCCCATACCTTGATCACCTCCAATAACGAGTACATGACCAAAAGCCCCCTTATGAGCCGCTCTTGAACGCACCGGCAAACACTCAGCCACATCATCAGATCCTAAGCGAAAAGCGCTGACAGAAACCTGCTCATACACTGATTCAGGTATATGCAAACCGTCAAATAACAGCTCACCTACATGCTCCACGGCTTGGTGCATGAAAAGCCCGAGTTTTAGGCCGATAAAAGTAACAGTAACATCAGCTTTAACCGCACAACCTAAAACTCGACCAGTATCCGCGCATAGCCCTGAAGGAATATCAACAGAGATCACCGGGCACATCCCTCGATTCAACTTATTGATTGCTAATTGAAACTTCCCTCTAACATTACCCGTTAAGCCAGTACCCAATAATGCATCAACAATTACCTCACCTACAAATGCTTGGTCAACCTGAACAGCATCGAACTTAACACCTTCACTGCTTGCCCATAACCACGCTTCTCTAGCTTCTCCTCTAAGCTCGCTAGCAAAATCATCATTGCCAACGTAAAGCGCTTGTACTGAAAAGCCTTTTTGCCGTGCCAATGCCGCAACAATAAAACCATCACCGCCATTATTTCCACCCCCACATAGCACCGTAAGGCTTTTCATATCTGGCCAACGCTTTTGAATTTCTAAAAAAACAGCGCGCCCAGCCCGCTTCATTAATGTAAAGCCAGGTATGCCGGCTTCTTCAATAGCGGTTTTATCCAGTAAACGAGTTTGCTCAGCTGTGTATAATGTACCAGGTAGCTCTTTCATAACCTTACGCTTCCAAACACTGGGTGACTTTATTCATTATAGTTGAAGCGATAGCTAAACAGGCAAGTATTGATCGTGACTGATTCTGTTTCATCCACACCTATTCAACCCGCACAGCCAACTGCTCCAGAGCTGTCTGATAAAAAATTAACGGCATTAGCAAAACAAGTCCATCTTTGGGCGGCTGAAGCGGGCTTTCAAGAATGTGGCATTGTGGATCCAGATCTTGAAGAAGACGCCAATCAATTACACCAATGGCTAGAAAAACACTATCACGGAGAAATGAGCTACCTTGCTACAAATACTGACAAACGCCGTGCCCCTTACTTACTCGTCCCAGGAAGCTGCCGCATTATCAGCGTAAGAATGGACTATACACCGCCTGCTTTTTCTTCTTTAAAGGTGCTTAATTCCCCAGAAAAAGCCTATATAGCACGCTATACGCTAGGCCGGGATTATCACAAGATGATGCGTAAACGTCTAACACAGCTAGGAAAACGCATTGCAGAAGCCGCCGGCAATATGGGCTATCGCGCCTTTGTCGATAGCGCCCCTGTGATGGAACGCCCCATTGCACAACAAGCAGGCATTGGCTGGACAGGAAAACATACTCTCATTCTGAACCGACATGCAGGCTCATGGTTTTTCCTGGGTGAACTATTTATCGATTTACCACTGCCGACAGATCCTCCTGTAGAAAAGCAACACTGCGGCTCCTGCACAGCCTGCCTCGATATCTGCCCAACTAAGGCTTTTACCGGGCCCTATGAATTAGACGCTACACGTTGCATCTCTTATCTAACGATCGAGAAAAAAGGCGCCATTCCAGAAGAGCTAAGACCCCTAATGGGTAACCGAATTTTTGGCTGTGATGATTGCCAATTGGTATGCCCATGGAACCGCTTTGCTAAACAGACGGAAGAAACAGACTTTCATCCGCGTCACCAGCTGGATGATGTCTCTTTGATTGATCTATTCAACTGGAATGAAGCAGCATTTTTGAAACGCACTGAAGGCTCCGCTATTCGCCGCACAGGGTATGATGGCTGGCTACGTAACATCGCCGTTGCGTTGGGTAATAGTGGTGGCGGAAAAGAAGTAATCGACGCCTTAGAAGCCAAACGCCCGCACTGTTCAGAGATGGTAACAGAACACATTGATTGGGCTATCAAACGCTTATCCGACGGCGAAACACTGCTATCGCCTATTCAGCTAAAGTGACTTGAATTAGCCCGGCCAGTCAAAGCCTTGTTAAGAAGTAAGGCGCGCATAGAGCTGCGGTAGCTTAGCGGGCAATTCTGCTGCTCGCCTAATCAAGGTGTAATGACCACGACCAAACAGATAAGGTAAATAGTCTTCTGCTTCTTCATCGATAGTGATACAGAAAGGAATCAGGCCAGCTTTACGCGCTTCAATAATCGCCATTCGCGTATCTTCAATACCGTAGCGGCCCTCATAATAGTCTAAATCGTTCGGCTTACCATCGGTCAAAATCAGCAGCAGCTTTTGCTTTTGTGGCTGCAAGTTCAATAATTCAGTAGAACGACGTATGGCAGCCCCCATACGCGTGTAATAACCCGGTTTAATCGCTTCAATTTGCTGACGCGCCTGACGACCATACGCTTGATTAAAACCTTTCAGCATATGAAAACGTACATGATTACGATAACGCGAAGAGAAGCCACATATTGAGAACTGATCACCCGTTTGCTGTAACGCTTCACTAAACAGGTACAAGCTATCCCGGATAATATCGATGACTCTTGCCTGATCACCCACCCAAGCATCGGTAGAAAGCGACAAATCAGCCAATAACAAGCACGCCAGGTCTCTATCTTTTTTCTCTAGAGCAGAATACAAACGTGGCTCTTCAACCTGTTGGCCAGCAGCACGCTGCCCCCGAAATTTAAGATACGCCTCAAGATCCAGTTCACTACCCTCTTCCTGATGCTTAACCCAAGTAGACTGGGGGCGTAATGCCATAAATTGACGACGCAAACGCCGTGCTGCTGGCCTGAGTCTTTCGGGCAGTTCTCCTGCATCTGTTACTGCGGCTTTAATGGTCAAAAGACTACAGTGATCCTTCACTAATATTTGTTTTCTAAAATCCCACTCTGGTAATAAGTGCCCCTCACCTAGAATGACCTCCTCCTCTTCAGCTGAGGGTAGGTCTAAATCAAAGCGAACGCTTTTAGCCGTCGTATTATTATCACGAGTGATGGTAAGTTCATCCATCTCATTGGCATTATTTTCAGCGTCTTGCAGATCATCGTCTTCATCTTCGGAACGATCAAGATTGGCCATTTCAGCGACACTAAACAAACTAGTTTCATGACGTAACGTCAGTAAGCCACCTTTGTTATTATCCGCCTTTTTCCGCTTCGCTTTTCGCTTACGCTGCTGCTCAGACTGCTTAGTCTCTCCTTGCGAGGAAGGCTCTTGCTGACTAGCCGACTGGCAAACTTCACTAGCAATAGCGCTTTGAGGAGGTGATGGATGCAACCACAAGAGCACTGGCAACGGGTCACGTGGACATTCACTCAAATGCGCCACGGTACCAGGAGAGTACAAAGCTTTTTGAATGTCTCGTTCTTGAGCACTTTCTTCTGCATTCAACTTGTCCACATTTGGCCGTAAGCTAATAGCCGCTGTCACTAAACGATGATAACGATCAACCAAACCTGGGTAACGTTGCAGGATAAACAACACTTGTTGCTGGCTACGGGAAATCCAACCGAGGTCATCAAAAGCGGGGGCTGTCGCCATTGCGGCTAACCAGTAATAAAGTTCTCTATTGAGGTCAGCCTTAGGAAATAAATTAATACGATCGGGAAGGTGTAACGTCTCAGCGCTACGCCACGCCAGTGAGATACGTTTACCGCTACCGGCTACTCGTTGTAACCAGTGACGCCGCTGTGAGGACTCTGTTTGCACAGAAGCACGAATACTCAACCCGCCATCGCCGCCTAAAGTACGAAAGAAAATGGAGAGCGGCTTGCGAACACTATCGAGGGTAACCGCTTCATGCTCCCAGGCAGGATCAGCCATTCGCCTAATCAACCGATCCCAATACTTACCAACCTGCTCTTCCATCGGATGACCTCATTAATAATACTCACAGCGCAATAAAAGAAGCCGCTGCCAAAAAAAGTGCTTATCAGCAATCATTTAAAAGTTAGCTTTTACCACTTCCATCAACGCAGTAATGGTATCTTCATCATCAGTGAGCGATTCAACCAAGCCTGCTCTACATGCCTCTACAGGATCAAATCCTGCTTTTATTAAGGTAGCGGCATACACCAAAAGACGTGTACTAGCGCCCTCCTCTAAATCCATATCTTTTAAGCCACGCAAGCCGGTAGCTAAGTTAATAAGCCGCTGTGCATTGGCTGAATCCAAACCCGTTTCGGCTTCAAGAACGCGTCTCTCTTCTTCAGGTTTTAAATAATTAAAACTCATTGAAATAAAACGCTGTCGCGTGCTGGGTTTAAGGCCTTTCATCAGGTTTTGATAACCCGGGTTATAAGAAACCACTAACATGAAATTTTTAGGTGCATGCAGCAGCTCATTAGTACGGTCTATTGGTAAAATTCGTCGATCATCCGTGAGTGGGTGAATAACCACAGTCGTATCTTTACGTGCTTCAACCACTTCATCCAAATAGCAGATACCACCCTCACGAACAGCCCTCGTTAAAGGACCATCATGCCACTGGGTCATACCATCACCGATAAGGTAACGACCCACTAGATCAGAGGCAGTTAAGTCGTCATGACAGGAAACCGTATGTAAGGGCAGCCCCAAACGCTCGGCCATATGACTAATGAAACGAGTTTTACCACAGCCTGTTGGGCCTTTAATCAAGACTGGTAACTGGTTCTCATAGGCATGAGTAAACAGCTCTACTTCGTTATGTTGTGGCAGGTAAAAAGGCGCGGCTTCATTGTCGACACCAAGATTCAGCTCAACTGTATTAGCAGTAGACATAAGAATCTCCGTAAGAATTTTTAAAAAAAGAAGCGCTTTGGCTTTATCAGCCAAAGCGCCATATGAGCTTACGCTCGAGCGGTTTCTTGAGTACTTTCTTCAGTCGCTTTTGAGTTTACTTTTGCTAATACTTTTGCGTTGTCACGTGCAGCTTCTGCATCAGTTCCAATGAAGAAACTCCACAGATACACACCTAAACCACCTAGGAAGAACACCCCAGCCAATTCACGCAACCAAAAGAAGATAGCAATCTTGTCCTGCACAACCATAAATGGCATCGGCGTATCGGTATAGCGCTGTAGCCATACTTGAACAACACCGGCAGCGGTCAAGAACAAGGTAATAAATACCATGGATACCGTCATCAACCAGAAGCCCCACATTTCAGCAACCTGAGAACGGTTACTGTTAGCAATACGACCACGCATTAACGGCATGGCATAAGAGATAATGCACATTACCACCATTGCATAAGCACCATAGAAAGCCATATGACCATGAGCAGCAGTCAACTGTGTACCGTGCGTGTAGTAGTTAACCGGTGCTAATGTGTGTAGGAAGCCCCATACACCTGCTCCCAAGAAAGCCATTACACCCGTACCCATAGCCCAGAGGATAGCAGCTCTATTTGGATGCTCACGGCGACGTTTATTCACCATATTGAAAGCAAACAATGTCATCATAAAGAATGGAATTGGTTCCATCGCAGAGAACACAGACCCCAACCACTGCCAGTATTCAGGCGCACCAATCCAGAAGTAATGATGCCCTGTACCCAAAATTCCGGTAATCAGTGCCATAGCAACGATCATGTACAACCATTTTTCAATCACTTCGCGGTCAACACCGGTTACTTTAATCAACACGAATGCCAACAATGAACCGAGAATCAGTTCCCACACACCCTCTACCCACAGATGGACAACCCACCACCAGTAGAACTTGTCACGTACCAAGTTTTCAGGATTGTAGAAAGAAAAAAGGAACATCACAGCCAAACCGATTAAACCAATCATCAAAATGCTGCTGATCACTGTTTTACGGCCACGCAGTACTGTCATTCCTACATTGAACACAAAACCCAACGCAACAATCACGATACCAATTTTAGTCAGCAGTGGCTGCTCTAGAAACTCACGTCCCATCGTAGGCAACAGGTCGTTACCTGTCATTTCAGCTAGGCGGGCATACGGCACTAGTAAATAACCAAGAATCGTTAATGCGCCTGCAACCAAAAAGACCCAAAAAAGCACGATGGCCAGTTTTGGGCTCCACAGCTCAGTTTCTGATTCCTCTGGAATCAAGTAGTAAGCTGCACCCATAAAGCCAAACAACAGCCACACGATTAAGAGATTAGTGTGCACCATACGTGCAACGTTGAATGGGATTGCCGGAAACATAAAGTCTCCGATAACGTACTGCAGCCCCATGATCAAACCAAACAAGATTTGCCCCGTAAAGAGGCCCAGTGCAGCGATAAAATACAGTCGCGCAACCTTTTGAGATTCATACTTCATATTGATGCTCCTTCGCCTCAACCCTGAATATTAGGCGGCCAGTTACTGGTGTTAATTTCTGAAGTCCATTTAAGGAATTCAGCCAGCGCTTCCAGCTCTTCATCTGAAAGGTTGAACTGAGGCATACTCCGACGCCCTTCAATACCATCTACTGGACGATATTTGATAAATGCCATAATCGCCTCTTTGCTGCCGCCAAAGCGCTTATAGACATTACCCAGCTCCGGCGCAAAGTAAGCACCTTCACCTAATAAGGTATGGCAACCGATACAGTTGTTTTCTTCCCAGACTTTTTTGCCTAGAGTAACTTGCTCGGTAATATTTTCGCGATGATCCCGCTCGGGAAGCACCTTTTCAGTGTGATAAGTCAAGCCAAGGAATACCAATATGAAGAACAGACTCCCTCCATAAAAAATATTTCTTGCCATGGCTTTTGTGAATGTTTCATTCATAGAAAGCTCCGTCACCCAAGAGAGGGCCAGATTGCACAGTTAAGATTCAGGTGTGGCTATTATGGAAAGTTGTGAGCAGGAAACAATTGATCAATATCAAGTAAAACCAAAAAATATATTAAAAATACATCTTATTGATTAAAGAGCTCCATTTTCTCATTTAAATAGTCATTTATCGTGGACGTTATCTCTGTGATTGAAGCTTGCTTAGATCCATTTTCTTCGCAACTTGAATAAATGCCAACGCCGCTGGGGAAGCTCTCTTTTTACTATGAATAGCTAACCCTACATGCCTAAAAGCAGGTGGAGATAATGGTTTTACTAAATATGCTTGCTCCGCCTTTAACTGCTCACCCTCGGGCAAAGCAAGTTCGGCTAATATAGTGACGCCCTCACCTCTGCCCACCAACGCGAGAGTACTCATCACTTGGGCACTGCGAAAATGTACATTGGGAAGTAGATTTTTGGCATGAAACAAGGATGTGACAATTTCTGCTGAGCCCGCCTCTGTCATAATAAACGGATCACTACATAATTCACCTAAGCGAATGCTCACCTGTCTTGCTAACAAATGCTTTGGAGGCAGTAACGCCACCATCTGATCTTTTACAAGCTCATATGTTTCAAAGCGCTCTTCAGGCAAAACAACGAAACCGATATCAATACGTCTATCAAGAATCCATTGTTTTACGTCCTGGTCAGGCCCTTCATCAATATGCACTTCTATCATTGGGTATTGACGACGATATTCATGGAGTAACGCGGGCAACAACCTTAAAGAGGAGCTCGGCCCAAAAGAACCAATACGCAATGTTCCTGTTTTTAAACCCTGCGCATCTGCTGCCTCTTGACGGATAGTTTCGTATAAACCCATCATTTCTCGCGCACGCAGCAATAATCGAGCGCCTACTTCAGTCAACTCAGCATCCGCTTTTAAACGTATGAATAGCTGTACACCTAGTTCTTTTTCAAGCGAACGAATTGCATGAGACACTGCAGACTGACTTATACCAAGATGCAATGCGGCCGCTGTAAACCCACGATAATCAGCAACCATCACAAACGCTTCTAACTGGTTATTAGTCATGAGTAATCGCTCATTTTACTATGAAATCACATGAAGTAGATTATGCAGCTTATTTCATCTCAGGATACTTTTCCATGTCAACAGCTCTATCAGCCGAGCTAACAACGCCGCCATTAATAGGTATTTATCTGAAGCTAACAGCCGTCGCTTTTGTATGGGGAGGTACATTTGTTGCTGGGCACTCTTTGATGCAAACACTACCACCTATTACTGCTGCTACAGCAAGATTTTTTGTAGCTGTTATATTACTTATCGCTTGGGCTTACAAAACAGAAGGCGGGCTACCTAAGCTAACGGCTCAACAACTATTAGTGACTTTCTGCTTAGGTGCTACCGGTGTATTTCTCTACAACTTATGCTTTTTTGCAGCACTCTCAACACTTCCTGCAGGGCGAACAGCCTTACTTGTTTCACTTAATCCAATTACCACCGCATTAATTCTCGGCCTCCTATTTGGTGAACGTCTAGGAATAACTCGCTGGCTGGGAATCACACTCGCTTTCATAGGAGCCGCTATTATTGTCACTCAAGGAGACCTTTCTGGCGCAGCGCATGACTTGTCGAGCGCCTTTGGCCAAGGAGAGATTTATATGTTGTGTGCTGTCATGAGTTGGGCAACATATACCATCATTGGTCGTTACGCCCTTAAAGGCCTTAGCGCTCTTGTAGCGACTACGTATGCGGCTCTCTGGGGATTACTTCTGCTAACTGCTGCGATGCTATTTAACCCTCCTCAAATAAATTTCGCTCAACTCTCTTGGCTATCTATTGGGGCGATCATTTATTTGGGAGCATTTGGCACTGTCATCTGTTTTGTCTGGTATTACCAAGGCGTCAAAGCCATTGGTGCTTCAAGAACAGTAGTCTTTACCAATCTAGTGCCCGTTTTTGGTGTGTTACTGGCCATGTTGCTATTAGGCGAGCCAATATTAATATCTATGTTACTAGGGGGGGCATTGGTGATTGGCGGCGTTACGCTCACCAATCGGTCGCCATAAATGGATACATGGCTACCAAGAACACTCAATACTTTTATAACAATAAAAGTGCTATCAAAAGAACAAGTACTGGTGAATAAAGCATCAAGCCTCGCTGAATCAGGTGCTTCACACCAGCTAACTCCATAAATCCTGCAACAATCAGCAAGCCCTTTATGGCGGATATCATTAATACCAACATGATAACTTCTGAACTTGGCTGTACTTCACCTAACATAAACATAGTTAAGGTCAGGAGAATTAATATCAACCAGATCGTGAAAGGATGTTTCATCAGTGAATCACATAAATCAGTGGAAAAAGGATAACCCAAACTAGATCAACCATATGCCAGTAACACGCACCACTTTCCAAACCGCTCATGTTCTCTGGTGAATATGCGCCACGCCATAAACGTACCGACATAAATGCCAAAATCACGATACCCAAAACAACATGCAACAAGTGAAAACCTGTTAACAAAAAGTACCCTGTATAGAAATGGTTGGTATCAAGGTCGTAACCTTGCTGTGCTAACTGCTGGTATTCCCATAATTTAACGACAATATAAATGGAGCCTACAGGAATACTTAGCAATAACCACCACAGCGCACTAGCTTGGCGTTGGCGAATGACATGCACAGCCTGAGCAACACACGCACTCGACGTGAGTAGCGCTAGCGTATTCAGCAAACCAGCTTGAGGGTGTAGTGTTTGCTGCCCTGCTAGAAAAAGATCTGCATTACTGCTTCGCATATAGCTAAACAATAGAAACAACAGTGCAAATACAGAAAGCTCAGCAATGATAAAAATCCACATCGCTAGGTCGCCGGGCATATACGGGCCACGAACGTTATCTAATGGCGCGTTCACTGGCACAACAGAGTCTGAAGGAAGTAAGGACATTATTCTTTAAAAAAGTTAGCTCTATAGTGTTGTAGTTCGGCAATTGAATCACGGATATCATCCATGGCCAAGTGCGACCCTTGTTTAGTGAAATGGCTTAATAATTCGGGTTTCCAACGACGCGCTAACTCTTTTATGGTACTGACATCTAAGTTGCGATAATGGAAGTAATTTTCCAGTTCAGGCATATAACGGTTTAAAAAACGTCTGTCTTGACCAATACTGTTACCGCAAATCGGAGATGCACCTTTATCCACATACTCAGCAATAAAAGCGATGGTTTGTTGCTCAGCTTCACGCTCACTAACATTGCTTTGGTGTACTCGCTGAGTCAAACCAGATTTACCATGCTGCTTAACGCACCACTCATTCATATTATCCATTACCGCTTCCGGCTGATGAATAACCAACGAAGGCCCCTCAGCCAGAACATTTAGATTAGCATCCGTCACAATCGTTGCTATCTCGATAATATAATCAGTATCAGGATCCAAACCGGTCATTTCCAGATCGATCCAGATGAGATTATCTTTACGCGACATATATATTCCTCTTAATTAAATTGATAGCACTCTATAATGGTTCACAATTCAGAATACCTTACCACGAAGCACTATATTTCGGTGAGATGACTAGGTAGTTATTTTTAATGGCAAAACGTAAAGTTAATCGCCGTCAGGCATGGCGTATAGAAAAAGTACAACAAGAACGTGCCGACCGTGCAGCACGGAAAGACAGCAAGGTAGAAAAACAACTAGAAGGGGGGGATCTGGGCCCAGAAGAAGAAGGGCTGATTATTTCCCACTTCGGTAAACAGGTTGATGTAGAAGCTCGTGATGGCGATAAAGCCGGCCAGATCTATCGCTGTCACCTACGGACCCACTTAGGCCAACTCGTCACAGGTGATAGAGTTGTCTGGAGAGCAGGGCTTGAACACGGCGTTGTTGTTGCCGCCCTCCCCCGTAGCAGTGAACTAATTCGCCCGACCAACCACGGAGAACTTAAACCTGTAGCGGCTAATATCGATCGACTTATTATCACTTTTGCGGTGGAACCAACACCCTTCGCTAACCTGATCGACCGCTATTTAGTTGCTGCTGAGCTCAGTGAGATAGAACCCGTTTTGTTATTAAACAAAGCTGATTTAATTACTGATGAAAATAAACAGGAAATGGATGATCTCTTAGCTAGGTACCGTAAAATTGGTTACAGGGTACTCATGGCGTCTACAACGCTTGAGCAAGGACTCGATCCCTTACTCGCCGAACTAGATGGGAAAACCAGCGTATTTGTTGGCCAATCAGGGGTAGGAAAATCATCTTTAATTAATGTATTACTACCAGGTGTCGACATAAAGGTAGGTGAATTGTCAGAACTATCCCGTAAAGGAAAGCATACGACAACCACAGCACGCTTATTCCACTTCCCTAAAGGGGGGGACCTTATTGATTCTCCTGGAATAAGAGAGTTTGCACTGTGGCACATTAAGCCCGAAAAACTGCTCGATGGCTTTGTCGAGTTTCGTCCTTTCATAGGGCACTGCAAATTCAGAGACTGTAAACATGACCAAGAGCCGGGATGCGCTATACTGGGAGCTATTGAGAACGGTGACGTCAGTGCTAGCCGTATGGAAAGTTACCAACGTATTTTAGGGTCGCTGTTGGAGCAGGGGTAAATGCTGCCGATCTTGAAGCATCATTTTAAGTAGCACTATATTTAAGTACCAACAAAGAGAGTTGTAATGGAAGAGCAGGCACAGATTCAGGAAACTGAAGAAGGGAGCAATATCCTCTATGGCGTTGATGCTTGGGTAGACTACCTCAAAGACAAACCCTTCCCTGTGCGTGCCAGCAGCCTCAAACGCTTAAAAATACTGCTTAGCAAAGATTCGACCATGATCAGCCATCTAACAGCACTGGTGCGATCTGACCCTGTATTATGCCTACATGTGGTAAGGGCTGCTGAAAAAAAACATGCGGCAAAAGGCTCTCATGTAACCAGTATCGAACATGCTGTTTCCTCTCTTGGTATGGATCCTTTAACTCAACTAGCCAAAACTCTCCAGCCGGTTAAACTGAACCCGTCAAGTGTGCAGCAAAAGCAATATTTACGTACCGTCGCTAACAGCCACCATGCAGCAGTGCAAGCACGTACTTGGCAACAAATGAAGCAACTTCCGTTTACCGAAGAGGTCTATCTAGCCTCTCTATTTTATAGCATCGGCTTGTGGGCTTTATGGCTAAATGCCCCGCTACACATGCACAAAGTACGTGTGAAAATATGGGAAGAGAATATTGATCCAACCTTAGCCGAGCACGATATTTTGGGTTGCACCATGCAGCAGATATCCATGGGTTTATCTGAACACTGGGGGTTTTCTGAGCTTACATTACAAGCACAAGACCCAGATACCTCACCCTCTAAAGGCCTACTGAACAAGCTACATCAAAGAGCCTTAAGTGACCCACGCCTTAGCGAAGAAGAGCTGCGTGAGCTTAACCACTTGACGCAAGAACGTCACTTTCCAATAAAGCTCGCTAACTGGCTTTCCTTAATCGTTAGTCGGGGCTGGCGCACGACTCGTAATATCAAAACAACAGATATCATAAGCGATTACCTTGGCTTAGATACTGATAAAACGTTGGCACTGCTACATACCTTGTGTGCAGAAGCATCAAGAGAGTACCACGCACCAGGAACACTTGCCCCTGCCGCTGAAATGTTGATGATTTCATCGTCATACCCAAACAACTACAAACTGGGTAAACGTGAACTTGAACTTCTTACACCTAAGTACCCAATACCTGAAAAGCCAAAGCCAAAACCTAAAAAGAAAAAAACACCAACCCTAGCAAAACCTAAAGAACAAGTACTCACACACATACCTGAGACATTGCTGGATGAAGTTATCTACAAGCAAATTGTTGAACGCTTTGTGAAGGACTACCACTTGTATACAAAGCCTGCACATATTATTCAAGGGCTGATGCAAGGTTTGGTGCAAGGCTTAGGTTTACAACGTATCGCACTCAACTTAGTGAATACTAAAAGTCATAAAATGAAAGCCGCACAAGTTGTTGGTATAGAGAAAGATCATCCTTTTGCTAGCTACCAAATAGATTTGCAAATCCCGAGTATCTTTAAAAAGCTATGTGACAAACCTGCATGTACCTGGATCACAAACGAAAACAAACAACAATATACAAAGTTAATGCCAGATGCCTATAGCAGCCAACTTCCTGAAAATGATTGTCTAATGATGTCAATTTTCCGTGACAAGGTGCCCGTCGCCATTATATATGCTGATGCAGGTGAAACCGGTTTACCCTTTACTGCCTTTCATCATCAACGCTTTCGTTACCTATGCTCTGCGGCAACACTGGCATTAAAACGCATGTAAAAGAAGCTTTTCAGATTGAGCCATCACTCACAAATCGTTATGATCGATTTCCGGCATTCATGTGAGAGACAAACATGCTTCTCCCTCTGGTTATTAATCCAACCCAGCTTTTTTCCGTTATTAGCGAAGAAGATCTGATTATTCTTGATCTTTCTTCGCCAGATAACTACACGCAACAACACATCTGCGGTGCTATTTGGGCTGATGCTAACCGCTTGTTATGCGGTACAGCACCTGTTGCCAACAAACTGCCTAATAACCAACAGCTATCCCAACTTTTTTCTGATATTGGTATCACACCCGATAGCCATGTCGCTGTATATGATGATCAAAATGGAGCGTTAGCTGGGCGCTTTATCTGGACAATGCACTGTGTGGGACTAAAAAATGCCTCGTTTCTCAATGGGCACTTACCTGCATGGACTGATGCGGGCTATCTAACAGAACAAACCCACAATACGCCTACCCCCTCTACACTGGCAGTATCAGCTTCTGGCGAGCTTATTGCTGATAAAGACTATTTATTAGCGCATATAAAGACGAGCGACATCTCCATTTGGGATGCAAGGTCACATGCGGAATATACCGGAGAGAGAGTTGTTAACGCCGTTAAAGGGGGGCATATCCCTGGTGCGCACTGGTTAGAGTGGACCGACACATTAGCGCAGCAACAGCCTCCATTATTAGCTTCTCCCGAAGTACTAATGAAAATGATCACAACCGCAGGTATTAACCCTGAAAAAACAGTTATCACTCATTGCCAAACTCACCGCCGCTCAGGCCTCACCTACATTGCTGCGCTCCATGCCGGGCTTAGTAAGGTGAAATGCTATGACGGCTCTTGGTTTGAATGGGGAAATGCACAAGACACGCCCGTCGAAACATAAATACATACTTTCGTTACTTTTTGGAGTTTTTGGTGAAGCAGCAACTTTTTATTCTTTTTCAACACGTGGTTCCACAACACTTACTTTCTCGCTTGGCTGGCCGCCTTGCTGACTGCACAAACCCTTGGGTTAAAAATCGCTTTATCAGCTGGTTTGCGAAAAAGTATCGTATCAATATGACAGAAGCCTTAGTAGAAGAGCCAACAGCATACCCCTCTTTCAATGCCTTCTTTACCCGTGAATTAAAACCAGGAATCCGCGAGATCGATCAAGATGCTGCTGCCATTGTATCTCCGGCAGATGGTGCTATCAGCCAAATGGGCGCCATTGAACACGGTAGAATTTTTCAAGCAAAAGGACGAGGTTATGGCCTAACAACATTACTAGGCGGCTATGAAGAACTCGCTACCCCCTTTAAAAACGGTTATTTTGCCACCATATACCTATCACCAAGAGACTACCACCGAGTACATATGCCATGTAAAGGCACACTACGTGAAACCGTTTATGTACCCGGCGACCTATTCTCAGTAAACCAAACAACCGCGGAAAATGTAGATCAGTTGTTCGCCCGTAATGAACGCCTAGTAGCTATATTTGATACAGAGGCCGGACCAATGGCGATGATATTAGTCGGCGCAATGATTGTCGCTGGTATCGAAACAGTATGGGATGGACAAGTAGCACCCGTATTAAGACAAACGGTGCGAACCCCCTACTCCTCTGAGCCTAAAGCCCCTATCACACTCGAAAAAGGTGAAGAGATGGGACGTTTCAAACTAGGCTCTACTGTTGTTTTATTATTTGGCCCTAATGCCATTGAATGGATAGATACATTAAAAGCTGAGTCTGCAGTAAAACTTGGCGAAAAGATGGCTACTCACCAATAGCGCACCCGATTACACAGGATAGATACAATGAGCCAATGGCAAACACTATTGCACACATATCAAGCCACACTTTCTGAGCAGGGCGACGAAGTAATCACGGTTGCAGAGCATGATAGTCAAACATGCATAGTCCCACTTGTTCATAACAAAGCCATCAGTATTTTAGGCCCCGAAGCAGAAAAATTTCTCCAAGGCCAGCTAAGCTGCGACATGAAAGATGTTAGTGATTTAGGAAGCCGCTTAGGCGCCCACTGTAATATTAAAGGCGGCATGTTAGCGTTGTACCGCGTCATTTCTACAGAAGGTGGTTTCTGGCTACGCACGCATCAAGATATGCTAGAAGGCGGACTAAAAACCTTAAAAAGTACATCATGTTCTCTAAGGCTGAAGCCGAAGATCAAAGCGAGAGCATCATTGGATTTGGGCTTATAGGACCAGGCGCTAGTAGCTTAGTTGAGAAGCTATTCGATAAAGTGCCTTCTGAAACCGACAAAGCCATTCACGCCGGTAATATGATCGCCATCAAAGTACCTGGCGACCGTTACGAACTTTGGCTTCCCGCAGCAGAGGCAGAAGAAGCATTAACACAGCTCACACGTCTTGCTCCCCTGGGCACCACTCAAAAATGGGTTCTTGCAGAGATTCAGGCAGGCATTCCTGATTTGCGTAGCGCTACATTAGAAGCTTTCATCCCACAAATGACTAACCTACAGGCACTGAAAGGAGTTAGCTTTACAAAAGGATGCTACACCGGTCAGGAGATAGTTACGCGCCTACAACATCGCGGAAAGCTAACCAAACCCATGTACCTCGCACAGGTAAAAACAGACAAATTACCCAACGCAGGTGATCAGCTTCATAGTATTAATAAGAACAATGTTGGGCAGGTTGTTTTAGCCAGCTGGTCTGATGAAGGCGAAGCAACCTTATTAGCTGTTATCAATAAGGCGCAAGCTGATGAGCTCGCTATTCACCTTACCGACACTCTAGGTCCTGAATTGCAGCTACAACCCCTACCTTATAAGCTAGACCCCGAGCTATTCGAATCTAAGCGATAAAAAACACAAGCCGCTTCTAGCGGCTTTTCCCTTCCCCGCATTCACGATTTTTAAAACAAATAATAATTTAAACTTATCAAACATACCAAAGACCAACGTTTAATTATTAATAATTGATATTTATCAATGACAAAAAAATAAACCTTATAAATTTCTTTAATTGCTAATTTAAATATAAGTAAATAACGAATAAGCCTGTATAAAAAAAGCATTATGCAATATTTACGGCTATAGTTTTTCTTATACACCATATTAGAAACATGATTTTTCTAATTAATAATTAAGCGTAAGGAATACGGAGCACCGATTTCATAAGGCCACTCTAATGAATATTGTGAAAAGGTTTAGTTGTTGTATTATCTACCCTTCCCTCATGCCCCCTTTAATGCCTATAACATCTGTGAATGCCCAAACCGCTCAACCTACTCCAGACAAAAACAACACAAAATACTTCTCATATTCCGATGCTGGATCTCCTGAGAAGTGGGGGATTATTTCAAAATACTTAGCCCTCTTCCCAAACGCAAAACCAGCTACTATTGATACTAAACTTGATAATAATCAAATAATTAAAGACTACCAAATAATACATCTTGTAGTAAAAATAAGGCAGTGCTTGCATTATATACACGTCTCAATGCTTCAATCTTTTTACTGCGAACTATGCAGTACCACAGAGATTCATACACCGCGCCTTCTTAGAGCGCAAATATAAAACAGATAATTATGACCGTCACACCCGAAGCATTCAATAAGTAGTAAAACGTTTTCCCTAATTAATTGGTAAAACGCAGACAATTACATGGAATCAATTGGCGTGCCATTAATACTTTTCAATAACGCCAGATAAAGGGTAATCAAATGAATCAATTTTTCAGAAATTTATCACTAAAGACAAAGATAATGGGTAATGCCATTATTCTAATTTTACTTTTGTCATTATGCGCAGGGTATGCAATTTACTCGATGTATATTATCGGCAAAGAATTACATGAGATTGCTACTGAAGATATTGTTTTAATAGACCATCTCACTCGTATTGGAGCCCTCCATTCTGAACAAGCCATTGATTTTGAGCGAATCATACATACGGGTACAAGGCTTAACTCAAAAGACAGCGATTTAGAACAATTTAATCAAGGAATTAAAAAATTTGATGCCGAATCTCCTAATATTGAGGAGGAAATTCTAGCAGCTAAAACCCTAACTAGAGAAACAATAAATCTAGTTAACGATAACGATACAAAAACAAAATTTGAGAGCGTTCTTAATCAACTTAAAATAATCGACAGTGGACATAAAGCATTTATAGAGCATGCTCATTCAACGTTTATCTCATTTACCGGAGGTGATTTCCATATTGCTGAAGCATCGGCACTAAAAGTAGAGCATGAAGCGTTCGCAATAAAACACCAGTTAGAATCACTTTCACAAGAGATTACAACCTTTACCCGCAATAGCGCACTCGCTGCTGAAGAGCATGAACATCACGCCTTAATTGTTCTCAGCATTATTGTAATTATTAGCATAGTGTTGGGATTGCTCATCAGTTGGCTTATAGCGAATTCGATACTTGTCTCATTAAGAAAAGCCATCGTTACCGCATCGGGCGACCTAACCCAAGCTATTGAAACCAACAGCACTGATGAAGTTGGCGAATTACTCGTTGCAACTGAAAATTTAAGAAAACGCTTAATAGAAATGCTCTCGAAAATATCTGGCACAACGGTGCAACTATCTGCTGCGGCAGAAGAGATGTCAGTAATTACAGCACAAACTAGCTTAATTACCGAAGAGCAGTCGGCAGAAACTCAGCAAGCATCTATTGCCATGAATGAAATGGCATCAGCATCACACGAAGTAGCCATTAACATAGCGGAAACAGCACAACTTGCCACAGGAGCGAATGAACAAACAAGCAGTGGTAATCAGGTCGTTCATCAAGCAATTAAACAAATCAACAAACTCGCAAACCAAATTGAGAACTCCTCCAAAACAGTAAACGAAGTTCAACAGAACAGCGACACCATCAGCTCAGTACTAGACGTCATTAAAACCATCGCTGAGCAAACAAACTTGTTAGCGCTCAATGCAGCCATAGAAGCTGCAAGAGCGGGTGATCAAGGGCGCGGGTTTGCCGTGGTTGCCGACGAAGTACGCACACTTGCTCAACGTACGCAGACCTCAACCAGTGAAATTAACCAAATGATTGAAAAGCTACAAACCGGAGCCAGTCAGGCAGTGAAAGTAATGGAATTAAGTAAAGAGGAAGCTAATATCGCTGTTAACTACGCTGTAGGAGCGGGAGAAGCTCTGGAAAGCATATCGGAATCTGTAGATAAGATAAGCGGTAAAGCAACACAGATCTCCAGCGCTGCAGAAGAGCAAGGTTCCGTTATAGAAGAGATCAATGCCAACATCTCAAGAATTAATGAAATGTCTAATCAAACAGCAGTTGGAGCTGAAGAAACAGCAACCTCTAGCCAAGCCCTCACACGTATGGCGACTGAACTTCAGTCAATTGTTTACGAGTTTAAAACGTAAATCAAACTCCACGCCAATGTTAATTCAAACACAGGAGTAAAGTGGAGAAGTCATAAAAATAGGTTGCTTAAGCTAACAAAGAAAGAGCTGCGAGCACTCGCAGCTCTTTCAACGCGCTCCTACAAACGCCTTTAACCCAACTCATATCTTTTCATCGGGTAAAGACCAATTTATTTCTCCTCGGCCTTCCTTCAATAAATAAGTATTAGCCAGGCTGAAGTGATGGCACCCAAAAAAACCTCGATACGCGGCCAGTGGTGATGGATGAGGCGCTCTTAAAACTAAATGGCGCTCCTCATCAATCACTGCTCCTTTTTTCTGGGCATAACTGCCCCAAAGCAGAAACACAACCTGCTCGCACTCCTTATTGACCACCTCAATCACTTTGTCAGTAAACTCCTCCCAGCCTTTCCCTTGATGAGAAGCAGCACTAGATTTTTCGACGGTTAGCACCGCATTGAGCAGCAAAACCCCTTGCTGCGCCCAACTTTCTAAACAGCCGTGGTTAGCACGAGGAATTGCCAAATCACTCTCTAACTCTTTATAGATATTGAGCAACGAAGGCGGTATTTTGACACCGGATTTAACCGAAAAGCTGAGCCCATGCGCCTGTCCCGGCTGATGGTAGGGATCCTGCCCAAGAATCACGACTTTTACGCTATCTAAAGGTGTCGCTTGCAGTGCATGAAACCACTGCTCTTCTGGCGGGAAAATATCTTTGTGGTTCATTTTTTCTTGCTTCAAAAACAGCTGTAACGCTTTCATATATGGCGCTTCAAACTCGCCAGCCAAATACGCTTGCCAACTGTTTGCGGCGTCTAAGTTCATACCATTTCCACCTATTTATTTATGACTATTATCAATATCAGCATTTCTTAACATCTCATGCGTTATAACGCCACGATGCCAAAGCGAATAATAGCGTAGCTTGCCTGGCGCATGCGCAATAATGCCAGAAGCCACTATGATGACTAAAAAAATTAACGGGTCCAGCTCAGGAAAATAAACTGCTGCCAAACCTAATAACGCGATTTTTAATAGAATCACTTGCCCACGCAACTGCAACAGCCAGATGCCATCAAGGTAAACCGCTTTCAACACCATCAAACCGCCACTCACCAGTGTTACCAACAGGTATCCGTACCACTCAGATTCAGGTAGGGAAAACAGGTAGCCACCCGAAAGGCCGCAAATACCAATCAAGTGCAGACACCTAAGCCCAATACCTAACCAACGTTTGCCAGGGAGGCTACGTTGTTGAATGAAAAAACTATGCATGGATGTTCCCGAATAGCTGATACAACACAATAGCATTTTTCAAAATAACGCTCATAAAAAAAGCTGCCAAGGCAGCTTTTTTAAGATCAATGCTTCCTAAGCACGCGGACGCATAGCTGGGAAGAAAATGACATCACGAATAGAAGGTGAGTCAGTAAATAGCATTACTAAACGGTCAATACCAATACCTTCACCGGCTGTTGGCGGCAAGCCATATTCGAGCGCGTTTATGTAGTCCGCATCGTAATGCATGGCTTCATCATCACCCGCTTCCATCTCCGCTACCTGCGCTTTAAAACGTTCGGCCTGGTCTTCAGAATCATTTAACTCCGAGAAACCATTCGCTAGCTCACGTCCTGCTACGAAGAACTCAAAACGGTCCGTCACAAATGGGTTGTTATCACTACGACGTGCCAGCGGAGAAACTTCTGTTGGATACTCAGTGATAAACGTTGGCTGCTGCAACAAGTGCTCAACCGTTTTCTCAAAGATTTCGATCTGCACTTTACCTAAGCCCCAACCATCTTTGACATCAATATCCAAACGCTGTGCAATCTGACGCGCAGCATGATCATCCGCCAACGCTTCAGCTGTGATATCTGGGTTGTACTGCAAAATTGAATCAAAAACACTTAAACGCGCAAACGGCTGTGATAAGTCGTACTCGAAAGTCTCAAGTACTTCGCCCTCGTCGTTACGCACCGTATTTACGATGGTCGTAGTACCCAACACATCTTGAGCTACTTGGCGCAACATGTTTTCTGTCAAATCCATCAGATCTTTGTAATCAGAATACGCCTGATAAAACTCGATCATGGTAAATTCAGGGTTATGGCGCGTTGAAAGGCCTTCGTTACGAAAGCTACGGTTAATTTCGAAAACACTCTCAAAACCACCCACAACCAAGCGCTTTAGATAAAGCTCAGGAGCGATACGCAGATACATATCACGATCCAGCGCATTATGATGCGTTATAAACGGACGTGCCGTCGCACCACCAGGAATAACCTGTAGCATCGGTGTTTCCACTTCGATAAAGCGACGTTCAGTCAGAAATTTACGAATACCTGAGACAATTTTAGAACGTGCTTCGAACACTTTACGAGACTGCTCATTCGTGATCAGATCAACATAACGCTGACGGTAACGCATCTCAGTATCCTGTAGGCCTTTGTGCTTATCAGGTAACGGACGCAAATTTTTTGTCAGTAGTTGATACTCACCCAAGTCTACATACAAGTCGCCTTTGCCTGACTTGTGAAGAACACCGGTTACACCAATGATGTCACCTAGATCCAGACTTTTGGCAAAAGGACGTGCGGCTTTATTGACGTAAAACTGGATACGTCCACTCACATCCTGAATAACACCAAACGCTCCACGGTTAAGCACAACACGCCCGGCAATACTAACGGTATGGCCTGCGGCTTCTAGCTCTTCTTTCGTCTGCTCACCGTACTGCTCTTGCAGGTCTTGTGCGTAGCTGTCTCGGCGGAAGCTATTTGGAAAAGCATTTCCCGCTTCACGCAAGGCATTCAGTTTTTCCCGACGCTCTGCAACCAGTCGGTTTTCATCTTGTTTCTGATCTTGCTTCTGATTGTTGTCAGACATGGGTGTGGTGAACCTTTAAGTTAATAGTTTTTACAAACCAGCTTTTAAGCTAGCTTCAATAAATAGATCGAGATCGCCGTCCAGTACCTTGTCACAATTGGAAGACTGCACATTGGTACGTAGATCTTTAATACGCTGATCATCCAGAACGTAAGAGCGAATCTGGCTTCCCCAGCCGATATCCGCTTTGGAGTCTTCTAGCTCTTGTGCCGCTTCGCTACGCTTGAGCATTTCCATCTCGTACAATTTGGCCCGTAGCTGCTTCATACAGGTATCTTTGTTCTGATGCTGTGAACGCTGACTTTGACTCTGCACCACAACCCCAGAAGGTCCGTGGGTAATACGTACGGCGGATTCAGTACGGTTAACGTGCTGACCGCCCGCCCCCGAAGCACGGTAAACATCAACGCGTAAGTCCGCTGGGTTAATATCGACTTCGATGTTATCGTCAATCTCAGGCGATACAAATACCGAGCAAAATGAGGTATGACGACGGCCGCCAGAATCAAAGGGAGATTTACGCACAAGGCGATGCACGCCTGTTTCGGTACGCAGCCAACCAAAAGCATATTCACCTTCAAAGCGAATAGTCGCTGATTTAATACCCGCAACATCACCATCAGAGGCTTCAACCAGCTCGGTTTTAAAGCCTTTATCCTCACCCCACCGCAGGTACATTCGCAGCACCATATTGGCCCAATCCTGCGCTTCTGTACCGCCAGAACCCGATTGAATATCCAAAAAGGCATTATTCGGGTCAACTTCACCCGAAAACATACGGCGAAACTCAAGTGTTTCGAGCTTCGCCATTAAACCACTGACTTCGATGATGACCTCTTCGACTGTTTCTTCATCGTCTTCTTCAACCGCCATATCCAACAACTCGCGAGTATCGGTTGCGCCATGCTTTAGCGCATCCAGAGTACTGACGATAGCATCTAATGCCGAGCGCTCTTTACCGAGCTTCTGAGCATTGTCAGGGTCATTCCAGACGGCCGGGTCTTCAAGCTCTCGTTCTACTTCTTCCAGGCGCTCTTTGGTTCCTGGATAATCCAGATAGCTATAAAGCGATGCCGTTCGCTCACCGATATCCTTCAAGTCATTTATGATCGGATTGACTTCCATCGTTAATGCCCAACACTCGCAAATTCAAAAGGGGAAGTATTTTAACCGATACGCGCCCGGCTTTAAATCTTTGTAACAGTTATCTGTTAATTGTATTTTTTTGCAGCGCACAATTCGACTTTTTAACTGATATATATGAAAATAATTTGATGAAAAAACTTCTAACCCAACATAACTACATCTCTCTACTCGTACTAGCTCTCATGCTAGTTCTGTTGGCATCAATGCTGTATACACCTGCATGGGCTTTTACTGTCAATAAAGAGCAACAGGATATAGACCTTACTGGTTCAATATTTGGCTATTTATCACTACTTATTTTTTTCGTGGGTTATCTATTTGTATTAGGTGAAGAGTTTACGCGCCTGCGAAAATCAAAACCGATCATCATTGCGGCAGGGCTCATATGGCTTATTGTAGGTATTGGCTATGCGGTGCATGGAGACACCGAAACCGCGGGTATTGCCGTTCGTCACAACATCCTTGAATACGCCGAACTATTTTTATTTTTGCTCGCTGCGATGACATTTATCAACATGATGGAGGAGCGCAATGTTTTTGCTGCATTACGCAGTTGGCTTGTGCTTAAAAACTTCTCTATTTTGCAAATTTACTGGATTACCGGCACGCTGGCATTTTTTATCTCACCACTAGCGGACAATCTATCCACAGCCTTATTAATGGGCGCTGTCGTCTTAGCGGTAGGTAACAATTACACTAAGTTTGTAACCGTCGGTTGTATCAATGTTGTCGTCGCCGCTAATGCTGGCGGTGCGTTTAGCCCTTTTGGTGACATCACCACACTAATGGTGTGGCAAAAAGGCACTGTACAATTTGAGGAGTTCTTTAACTTATTTATCCCCTCCTTGGTTAACTGGCTTGTCCCTGCACTCATTATGTCATTTGTGATTGAAAAAGCTCCGCCAGCACTTAACAAAGAACAGCAACAAAATATGAAACGCGGCGGCAGTACTGTTATTTTACTCTTTCTTATGACAATTGCCGTGTCGGTAAGCGCTCATAGCATCTTAAATTTACCGCCGGTGCTGGGCATGATGACAGGGTTAGGTGTACTAAAACTCTATGGGTATTATTTATGCCAGCATGAGTCACCAATCATTGACCATGGTCACATACACCATCATCACAAAGACAATATCCAAGACATGCGCAACGTACGTGGTGACCATACCGATGTTATACGCCGTTTTGATATTTTTAATGTCGTAGAGCGAGCTTCATGGGATACCTTGATGTTTTTCTATGGCGTTGTTTTATGTGTTGGCGGGCTCTCGACACTAGGGTACCTTGCATTATTATCTGACAAGCTATACGGCTCATTAGGTACACTCTGGGCTAACTCTTTGATAGGTGTTCTCTCTGCTGTTATCGACAATATACCCGTGATGTTTGCCGTACTTACCATGAATCCTGTGATGAACACTAATGAGTGGCTTTTGGTAACACTCACCACTGGCGTTGGCGGCTCTTTGCTTTCAGTAGGTTCTGCAGCGGGAATCGCCTTAATGGGCCAAGCCCAAGGAACTTATACCTTTATAAGCCATCTGAAATGGAGCTGGGCCATTGCCTTAGGTTATGTACTCAGCATCTTCACTCATTTATGGATAAATGGAACATAGCATGCTCAACCTTCTTAGCGCCCACATGAGTACCACAAAAAAACACGCCATTAAGGTATGGGATATTTCCATTCGTATTTTTCACTGGTCGCTGGTCGCTGGTATTGGTTTCTTATGGTTTTCAGGGGAAGAAGGCGGCAATATCATGACCTGGCACATCTATATCGGCTGCGCCATGCTGGGACTCATTGTATATCGACTTTTTTGGGGGGTTATCGGAAGCCCTTATGCACGCTTCTCAGAGTTTATAAAAGGGCCATCCCACACCTTTGCTTACTTAAAAAGCATCCTAAAAGGAGAGAAAACAGATTACCTAGGGCACAATCCGCTTGGTGGCTGGATGGTCATCATACTTATGGTTTTGATATTTATTCAAGCATTCAGCGGATTATTCAGCAGTGATGACATTTTTACAGAGGGACCTTTTTATGCTCTCGTTAGCAGCAAAACCAGTGAGCTATTTACATCCATTCATCACCTTACCTTTAACATCCTTCTTGCGGCCATCGCTCTACACATTAGTGCTGTTGCTTATCATGTAGTTATCAAGAAAGAAGTATTAATTAAAAGTATGCTAACAGGAAAAAAGCATGCTCTTCAGCCAAGTCGTGTTAATACACGCCCTAACTACTTTTTTATGCTACTTTGCGCTAGTGTTGCAGCAACCGGGGTTTATCTACTGATCAGCCAGGCCTAACCCTTCCTAGCTATCATGTATTTTTTGCAACTCCAACCAAATCTCTTCGCACATATTCTCACGATAAGCTGACTGCTTAAAAATAGGAAACTCAGACTTATATACCCCCATCAAGCGATGGTTTTTCCCCGCAACGCAAGACCTTACATTGGCTAAACGATCTGCGGCCTTAACCAGTAAAGCAAGCTCCTCTGCTCCGTGGACATGAGCCATCTTTTCATATGTTTTAGCTTTTCGCTCTTTTCTTGTTTTGCCAGGCTCGTCCGTCACAATCGCTACGCATTCCGAGACAAAAGCACCGAATTCACTAGTAATGATATCTAATGCCACATCTGTATCTTCAACAACATCGTGTAAGTAAGCGATAACTTCAGCAGTTTCTCCGTGCTGCTTCACTAAAGATGCAACAGCGTCAAGATGCACTGAGTACGGCTTCTCACCATACATTTGTGTGCCATGAGCATTAATCGCAAAATTACGCGCTTTCTCTTTCATATCACCACCTGCCAAACCTATATAACCATGACAGTTCATAACAAGCCTTAGTTCGATAATACTCCTGAGGGTATATCTAAGCAAAAAGTGTCAACCCATAAAAAAACGAAGCTAAGTGCTTCGTTTTTTTGTATCAAGATTCGCGTTACTCTTTCTCACGAAAATCATCATGACACCCTTTACAGGTTTTGCCTAGTTGACCAAATGCCGGTTTAATAACACTCATATCACCAGATTGTGCCGCCACAGCCAGTGCTGCAGCATTTTCTGCTAAAGCGTCCATTCCTTTATCAAACTCAGCTTTGTTTTCCCATATTTCAGATTTAGCATCAGTATCGCCCATATCTGAACCCTCAATAAAACCTTCGCCGGGCATTTTTGCCAAAACAGCCACTAAGTCAGCTCGACGAGAAAAATCAGCTGCATCAAAGTCAATCTTTCCTTTGACCATGCCAACCATCGGCCCAAAGTTCCACTTTATCGTTTTGAAAACACCTTGGCGGTATTCAATAGCATCTTCGACTTTGTCGGCCACCGCTAGGTTACTTCCCATTAAGACTGCTGCGGCCAAACCAATTGCATAAATCTTTTTCATTACGACCTTCCTTTGATTGCTCAGTAATATTAGTTGGAACTAATTTATACTATCAGCGGATTTTTACAATTCAAACACAGGTTTTAACTGCTCCAACCATATGCTAATACGCTCATCTGTTTCTGAAAATTGGCAATCATCATCCAACGCTAGGCCTACAAAAAACTTCCCATCTTCGGTTAACGCTTTAGAAGCCTCAAACTTATAGCCTTCTATTGACCACTGCCCATGTACGTTGGCACCTGCTTGTTTCAATAGGTCATGAAGTAAGCCCATCGCATCTAGAAACCATTCCCCGTAACCAATCTGATCCCCTAAACCAAACAAGGCACACGGCTTCCCTTGTAAGTTTAAGTGGGCAACCTCATCCCAAACATCTTGCCAATCTTCCTGTAGCTCACCAAAATCCCATGTAGGCATGCCAAAAATACAAATATCATAATCTGTAACACCTTCTAGGCCTAAATCTACAATGTTGTGCAATACAGCCTGCGACCCTAGTTGCTCAACTATTAACTCTGCAGCACGCTCAGTATTGCCTGTTGTCGATCCATAAATAACGCCGACCTGCTTATTCATAACTACCCCACATTCAACACAGACACCTATTATAAGGGTGATAACCGTTTTATATAGGCATTAAAAAAGCAGCCAAAGCTGCTTTTATCTATAAAACTTAAAAACTATTCAGTAGCAAAAGCGTTAAATGCGTCTTTAGTTATCTTCTCTATCTCATCGCGGGCATCGTGCAGTGACTTTAGGTTTTCATCACTGGCTTCTTTCAATGTATCTTCTAATTCTTGTGCATAAGATTGCTGTAGAACCAATAAGTCATTAGCTGATTTACACTGTTGAAGTTGCTTAGTTTGCGCAAGGGTCGCATTGATACAGGACTTAGTACACTCCATTTGTTGGCGGGTCAGGTCTTCGAGCATACGTGTTTGAATATTGACTAACTCTTTAAAAGGCTCAATAGATTCATTCATTTTTTTTGTCATATCTTGAAACATTGGCTTGTCCTTCCGTAAAGCACATGACATTGATAACTGTGCATAGGATATACTTACATTCTAAAAGGCTTTCAGCAACTTTGTTAGGTCCAATTTCTGAGATTTAGCGGCCACCCGGGAGAGGTTTATGCGCCTGTTACACACCATGTTACGTGTAACTGATTTAAACAAATCAGTCGACTTTTACACAAAGACACTAGAGATGAAACTATTACGCCAACAAGACTATCCACAAGGGCGATTCACATTAGCCTTTCTGGGGTATGGCGATGAGTCTCAGCATACCGCACTTGAACTAACTCATAACTGGGATACCGACCACTACGAATTAGGTAATGCCTATGGTCATATTGCCATTGAAGTAGAGGATGTTTATCAAGCATGTGAAACGATTAAAGTAAAAGGTGGCGAAGTTGTACGCGAAGCTGGGCCAATGAAAAGTAGCACTTCCGGTACTATTTTAGCTTTTGTAAAGGACCCCGATGGCTACATGATTGAACTTCTCAGCCCAAAACGCTTAGACTAAAATCATTAACCTTCTTCAGAAAATTAATCGATATCAAAATTTCAGCGTTTTTTTTGCTGCAGCACAGCATATGATCCGTTAAAATATCCAATATTAGAAACTTCTAATCCATTATCGTTCTTATTCTAAGTGCTAACGGATTAGCAATTTCATATAGCGACCGTGCATCTGTATAATGATGGCACTTTTAATCCCATAAAACCGTTGGGGCATGACCAGATATGAGCAAGAAAATGTTATTGGCCGCTGCAGGCCTTATTTTGGGGCTGCAATCTATGAGTATTATGGCAGCAAGTATATCCGCTGCTAATGAGGCTATTCAAAAACAGGACTATGCGACTGCACTGGATAACCTTAAAGACTTAGCAAAAGAAGGCAATGCTGATGCTACCAATCTCTTAGGCCAGCTCTATGAAAATGGTTGGGGTGTTGACCAAGACATCAAAAAAGCACAATCCCTTTATGACCAAGGCGCCCGACAGGGGAACCTCAATAGCGTTAATAGCCTTAGAAAGCTAAAAAACAAAAAATACAAAGTCGAACTAGATGCACTATTACCAAAAGCAAAAGCAGGTGATGCTTCTGCACAAAACCGTGCTGGAGAGATGTATGAATTTGGTTATGGCGCAGAACGCAATGGTAGTTTAGCTTTTGAGCTATACCAACAGGCAGCTGACCAAGGCTTAGTTGCCGCTCAACATAACGTAGGCCGTAGCTATAATTTTGGTACCGGTGTAGAACAAAACTTTGAAGAAGCCGAGCGCTGGTATCGTATGGCAGCCAAGCAAGGTTATACCAATTCCATGTTTTTCTTAGGCACCTTGTACTCAAACGGTTATGGTCAAGACAATAGCCACCCCGCTGATGTCATCGCTTATGCATGGATGCACAATGCTGCAGCTTTAGGTAATGGTACTGCCTCATCTATTGAAAGCCGCCTTCTAATGAAGCTTCAAGACAATCAGATGGATGAAGCTAAATCACTGGCTTCTGATTACGAAGAAAGCTATGTGAAGCCTTTCAAAAACTAATCAGTTTAATGAAAAACATATAATAGTCTGGCGTACTGTCGTCAGACTATTTTCCTAACGCTTCCTCCTCTCCTCTCGCAGTTATCACTTAACGAAGTCATCAACTGGTGATATATTAGCCAACTTTTTTAGTTCCTGCATTTATCTGGCTTTCAACTATGTCCACCCATATCCGCTATAACACTGACACTAACACTGTTACATCAAAGCTGACTGCACGCTATATTATTCCTCTGACTGCAACGATATTGCTTTTCATTGGTGGTGTTTTTTGGCTTGCTAATATTGAATCATGGCATGAAGCAAACTTATTAATACTAGGCGCAGCTCTTGGTCTTGCGCTCTACCATGCTGCTTTTGGCTTCACGACCGCATGGCGAACCTTTATTACTCATGGGTATGGCAAAGGTCTTAGAGCACAGATGCTGATGCTGGCTGTGGCTGTCTGCTTATTTTTTCCTGCATTAGCATCAGGGGATCTCTTTGGGTCACCGGTTTCAGGCTTTGTCCGTCCGCTAGGGTGGTCTATCGTGGTAGGTGCTTTTATTTTTGGTATAGGTATGCAGCTAGGAAATGGTTGCGCATCGGGTAACCTTTACCATGCAGGAGGCGGGCAATTTCGTGCGATCCCAAGCATGATCGGTTTTACTATCGGCGCACTCTGGGCAACAAAAGACTACGAGTGGTGGACTACGCTTCCTCAGTTAGCACCCTACTCTTTCATCGAAGAGTTTGGTGTCATGCCAGCTCTGATGATTAATTTAACCGTATTTGCATTAATTACGCTAACCACACTGATTATAGAGAAACGTCGACACGGCTATATTGATAAAGATACTCACAATACATCTCTGCCGCTTTCTCAGCAGCTAATTTCAGGCCCTTGGCCGTTTATCTGGGGAGCCGTGGCATTAGCAATACTTAACTTTGTAACTCTTGCCATGATTGGCCGTCCATGGGCAGTCGCTCTTGCGTACCCTTTATGGGGGGCTAAAGCAGCCGAGTGGCTAAATCTCGATCTTGAATTAGATTTTTGGACTTATTGGTTGCAACCAGCACGTGAGTCCGCATTAATGGAGCCGCTGACATCAGATTCTGGCACTTTGATGAACATAGGTATTATCATGGGCGCTTTATTAGCGGCGGCAGTAGCAGGCAAACTCACTATACAGTGGCGTATGCCATGGCAGCACGGGGTTGCAGCTATTATTGGCGGTCTAATGCTAGGATACGGCGCGACCATCGCTTTTGGCTGTAATATCGGAGCTTATTTTAGCGGCATAGCATCAGGCAGCTTACACGGCTGGTTATGGCTCGTTGCCGCTTTTATAGGCACTATAATTGGCACATGGATCCGGCCACTCTTCAAATTGAGCAACCTAACTGCCACCAATACTCACTGTTAAGATTTTTCAAACAAAGGACCACTATGCCAAAAGTTTATGACCAAACTCAAGTTCTACAGACCTCCCTATTACGCAGGCTTGCAGCACTGGTTTATGACGTCCTTATTGTGATTGCTATCTTATTTATAGTGAGCGGAGTAGGTGTCGCCATGAATGACGGTGAGCCTGTATCTGGCCCGCTCTACAAGTCACTTTTATTAGTTGCTATGTTTCTATTTTTTGGGTATTTCTGGACACGTTCAGGCCAAACAATTGGCATGATGGCATGGCGAATTAGAGTACAAACGGCGGAGGGGTACAGCCTGAGCTGGGTCCACTCACTGATCCGCTTCTTTATGGCAGGCGTGTCTATTGCGTGTCTTGGGTTAGGCTATTTATGGATGCTATTTTCAGACCAAAAACTTACCTGGCACGATCAAGTTTCTGGTACACGAGTCGTTCAGTTACCTGCGAAAAAGAAACAGAAAAAAGCCAACTAAGCGGCTTTTCTCAATAAGAACAGTCCGGCAATTAAACAGATAACAATAGGAATAGCGGTTGCCAGTAGCGGTGTAAAGCCTATCACTGTACTGGCGGGCCCCAGCAGATCTTGAGAGAACTTAAAGACTAGGCCAACTATCACTCCGGCAATAATTCGTTGCCCTACAGTAACGCTCCTTAATGGTCCAAAAATAAAAGAGATAGCCACCAGTACCAAAGCAAAAATACCAGCAGGCTGTAAAACTTTACTCCAAAAAGCCAATAAATACTGATTAGAGTCCAGTCCCTGCTCCCCGAGATAGCTTGAATAAGACCATAAACCACTGATTGAAAGATCCATTGGGTCAACCACAATAACCGATAACAAAGTAGGCGTTAAACCAGACTTCCAGCTTTCTTGGTCAGCCTGCTCCGTTTGTGTACGGTCACCCAAAAACAGGGTACTCACCACGTCTTCAAGCAGCCAACCGTCAGTACTATACACACCACTTTTTGCGAAGCTCGATGCCACCATCTGACGTTGATCATTAAATGAATAACGGGTCACCCCGTGTATTTTTCCGCCGGGTTCTACCGCATTAATATGGATAAATTGATTATTCTCACGGTGCCATACACCATGCTTAGAGCGTAGAGCCTGCCCTGCCGACTGCGCTAAAGCACGCGAGCTTTGTGCTTTTTGCTCTGTCACAGGAACAACATACTCTCCCAGAATCAGCGCACATACAGCCAACAACATAGCCGGTTTCATAACCGCTAATACAATCCGCTGTATAGAGATACCTGCTGCACGCATGACTGTTAGCTCGCTATTACTTGCCAGCATTCCTAACCCAACCAAGCAGCCAACTAAGCTTGCCAAAGGCAAAAACTCATATAAACGGCTAGGTATTCTGAGCATTAAATAGCTCAATACATCAACAAAACGGTAGCGATCATTAATTTCACCGGTTTGTTCGACAAACTCAAAAACCAGGTCTAGGCCAACAACAACTAATAAAATAACAAAAACAGCACCGAGCACCTGATAAGCGATATACCGATCTAAACATTTCATCACGCACTACCTCGCTTAGGAATAGACGGCAACACACTGAACAGCCGCTCCCAAACACCGGAGGAAAATATCAAACTTATGGCCAGTAAAAAGAAGCCCGCATGAATCATCCACAATAGACCAACTGAAGCATCCCCATCATCAATCATGCCTTTAGCACTAGTGAGAAGCGTGAGATACAACATATAAAGCAGTATGGATGGAATAAGTTTGGCATAGCGCCCCTGGCGAGGGTTAGTTTTACTCATTGGCACGGCAATTAAAGTAATAATGAGGGCCAAAAGGGGCATAGATAAACGCCAATGCAGCTCAGCTTTAAAGCGCGGCTCTGAACGACCAAGAAGTTCGGTTAGAGTCATTGCTTCAATTTCAGGGCCTCGTAAGTTAGCGCCTGATCTAGGCATCAAGAAGCCATATTCCGCATATTTTATCTCTTGATAGTCCGCTTGCCCTGGCACACCTGAGTAGCGGTACCCATTTCTCAGCACTACAAAGCGCTCACCGGTTCTAGGATCTGTAATTACCTGTTTACCTGACTCTGCCAATACAACTCGTAACTCTCCGGTCTTGCTGTCGCGCTCTGAAACAAAAATAAGATCTAGCTCTTTACCACCCTCTTTTACTCCATTGATATAAGTAGTGCGCCCCCCGCCTTTACCAAGGTTCTGAAACCTACCAGGAGTCAGGCTATCTAGCTCACTCTTTGCACTTTGCTTATCATAAATTATTTCCACCTGTTTCCAGCACAAAGGTGATATATACAAGCTCAATAATGCCACTAGCAAAGCCACGCCAGCAGCAGGCCCTAAAGCAAACGCGGCTAATCGCCGGCCGCTTACACCACTGGAATTAAGAACGACCATTTCGCTTTCTAAATACATTCGTCCGTAGGCTAATAACACCCCCAAAAATAAGCCTAATGGGATAATCAACACCAACATACCCGGGATACGATACATGACTGATTGAAATACAAATTCTGGTGATAGCTTTCCTGCCGCCGCATAAGAGAGGTACTTAACAAAGCGACCGCTGACAATTAACAGCGTAAGTACAGTACTAACAGCCAGCGTACTCATCATTATCTGACGAGACAGGTAGCGAAAAATAATCAAAGTAAACCAACCTAGAAGCTAAAGGGTTTATGTATATCAAAGAAAAATAGTTTATAGTGCCAAACAATTATAGATGTCGGAAACTACACGGCATTATCTATCAAACCAGCTTTAATGTCTTGTTTGGAGCCATCATGGATTTTGAAATTGTAAACGGTGCCGTTGCATCTCTAGAAACTGAATGCCTAGTTATTGGCATAGAAGATGGGGCAACGCTTAGCCCGTCAGCACTCGCATTGGATCAGGCCTCACAAGGCTACATTAGCAACCTTATTAATAGCGGCGATATCAAAGGTAAAACCGCTGAATCATTATTGTTACAGAAAATTAACGGTGTTGCTGCTAAACGTATTTTATTGATTGGCCTAGGTAAAGCAGATAGCCGCCATGACCGTAATTACAAAAAAATCGTCACTACGATTAGCACTGCGATTAAATCGGGTAATTTATCAGAGGCGACCATTGCTCTTGATGGCCTTGCTTCAAAAACAGCCGATACCTACCGCCAAGTCCGCCACCTAACTGAGTGGGTTACTGCCGATCTTTATCAGTACGACCAAACCAAAAGCAAAAAGGCAGATCCTCACCCTATCAAGAAACTCAGTGTCCATTTGCAAGAAGCTGACACTGAAGAAGGCGAAGGTGCTTTGGTTGACGGTACTGCCATTGCCAATGGTATGAATGTCGCCCGTGATCTAGGCAACCTTCCAGGAAATATTTGTACCCCTAGCTACCTAGCAGAGCAAGCCATAGAACTTGCCAACGAATACGACTCTGTCACGTGCGAAATTCTCGATGAAGACGCAATGGAACAGCTCGGCATGGGCTCATTACTATCAGTGGGTCGTGGCAGTGAACAGCCTTCACGCTTAATCGTTATGAAATACAACGGTGGCGAAACAGATGCACAACCACATGTCATTGTTGGTAAGGGCGTAACGTTTGATACTGGCGGCATATCTCTCAAGCCCGGCGCTAAAATGGACGAGATGAAATTCGACATGTGTGGTTCAGCGTCCGTTATGGGCACCATGCACGCTGTCGCTGAAATGGACCTACCGATCAATGTTATTGGGGTTATAGCTGCTGCAGAGAATATGCCCGGCAGTAAAGCGACTAAACCGGGTGATATTGTTACAACACTCTCGGGACAAACCGTTGAAATACTCAACACGGATGCCGAAGGTCGTTTAGTACTCTGTGATGCACTCACCTACGTCGAACGTTTCAACCCTAAAACCGTAGTCGATATTGCAACCTTAACGGGAGCCGTTATCGTCGCCCTGGGTAATAGCGTTTGTGGTCTACTTACCAACGACGAAGAGCTCGCTGGCGAATTAAGCATCGCGGGTGATTACGCGAATGATCGTGCATGGCGCTTACCATTATGGGATGACTATCAAGAACTACTCGATAGCAACTTTGCAGATATCGCCAATATTGGTGGACCCGCCGCTGGAACCATTACAGCTGCCTGCTTCTTGTCTCGTTTTACCAAGTCATATCGCTGGGCACATTTAGATATCGCAGGGACGGCTTGGAACAGTGCAGGAAAAGCCAAAGGCGCTACTGGCCGTTGTGTACCTCTACTCACTCAATACCTGCTTAACCAAGCAGCCGACGAGATGCTAGACGACGAGTAATGCCTCAAGCCGACTTTTACATTCTGCCTAGTGCAGATGAGGACAGCCGCTACCAGTTTCTAGGTAAACTGGCGACCCGTGCGATCAGCGCGGGTCACTGGCTGTACATTCACACAGATTCTGAGCATCTAGCAGAGCGTATCAGCGAGCGTTTGTGGCAATCGTCACCCGAAAGCTTTTTAGCCAACAGCTTACCTACAGAAAAACTGCATGCACCTATTTTGATCGGCTGGCAGCCAGATCACATCCCTAACACACCCGATATGCTGGTCAACCTTTCGACTATTTTCCCGAGTCAAACAGTAGAGTTTAGCCGCATCGCCGAAATTGTTATTCAATCTGATGAGATACTCGCACTCACACGAGGACGCTTTAAAGAATACCAAGGCGCCGGAATCCAGCCCCGCATGCACGATATGCGTAAACGATCCTCCTAAACGCCTTCATTGATACCGTCTCTACAGGTATAATTCTCTGCTTTACTGGCTACACTTGTATCTATTTGCACCGCACGTACTTCTTAAAGAACGTCCGGTATGCCGCCAGTCCTTAACTAAGCAGCCCTAAACACGCAGCCTTACACAAACAGTGCCAAGAGACGCAGACCACGATGGATAAGACCTACCAGCCACACGAGATTGAAAAATCCTGGTACAAAACCTGGGAAGACAACGGTTACTTCGCCCCCGCAGGCGAAGGCGAATCATATAGCATCATGATTCCACCGCCGAATGTTACCGGCAGCCTGCACATGGGCCACGCATTCCAGCACACCATCATGGACGCACTCACTCGCTACCATCGAATGAAAGGTAAAAATACCTTATGGCAAGTAGGTACCGACCACGCCGGTATCGCAACCCAAATGGTAGTAGAGCGTAAACTGGCAGCAGAAGAGCAAAAGACCCGTCACGATTTAGGCCGTGAAGCCTTCATCGAAAAAATCTGGGAATGGAAAGAAGAGTCTGGCGATACTATTACACGCCAAATGCGCCGTCTAGGCGATTCTGTTGACTGGCCAACTGAACGCTTCACTATGGATGCAGGTTTTTACAGTGCCGTACAAGAAGCTTTTATCAGCATGTACGACGATAAACTCATCTATCGTGGTAAGCGCTTGGTCAACTGGGACCCTAAACTACATACGGCTATATCTGATCTTGAAGTAGAGAATCGCGAAGTCCAAGGTAAGATGTGGTACTTACGCTACCCTCTCGCCGATGGCGTTACTACAGCCGAGGGTAAAAACTATTTAGTCGTGGGTACGACACGCCCTGAGACGATGCTTGGTGATACGGCTGTAGCCATAAATCCAGAAGATGAGCGCTTTCAAAGCATCGTTGGTAAGTTTATTGAACTGCCTTTGGTAGGCCGCCGTATTCCTATTATCAGCGATGAGTACGCTGATATGGAGAAAGGTACGGGTTGTGTAAAAATAACACCTGCTCACGATTTTAACGATAACGAAGTCGGTAAACGCTGCAAACTACCGATGATCAATATATTCACACTCAACGGCGACATTCGAGACGAAGCACAAACGTTTACTTCTGATGGGCGTGAAAGCAACGACCTCGATAAAACACTACCCGAAAAATACCGCGGTATGGAACGCTTTGCGGCACGCAAGGCTATTGTTGCAGACTTTGAAGCTCTTGGGTTACTCGTTAAAGTAGAAGAAAACGCCATGACCGTGCCTTACGGTGACCGTGGCGGTGTTGTCATTGAGCCGATGCTAACAGATCAATGGTTTGCTGATGCGAAAACATTAGCAAAACCTGCCATTGAAGCTGTTGAGAATGGCGATATTAAATTTGTCCCTAAACAGTACGAAAATATGTACTTTGCTTGGATGAACGATATTCAGGACTGGTGTATCTCTCGTCAGCTATGGTGGGGCCACCGTATCCCGGCGTTTTATGATAACCAAGGCAATGTTTACGTCGCTAAAGATGCCGACGCAGCACGTGCGAAGTATGGTTTAGATCTTGAGACAGAACTACGCCAAGACGATGATGTTTTGGATACATGGTTTAGCTCAGGCCTATGGACATTCGCCACACTTGGCTGGCCTGAAAACACCGAACGTCTGAAAACATTCCACCCAACGGATGTTCTCGTCACAGGCTTTGATATCATCTTCTTCTGGGTTGCCCGTATGATGATGATGACGATGCACCTGGTCAAAGATGACGATGGAAAACCACAAATACCATTCAAAACCGTTTATGTCACGGGCCTTATTCGTGACGAAAATGGCGACAAAATGTCAAAATCTAAGGGGAACGTCCTTGATCCTCTAGATATGATCGACGGAATAGAACTTAAAGACTTACTGGAAAAGCGCACCGGTAACATGATGCAGCCACAACTGGCTGAGAAGATTGGTAAGCGTACTGAGAAGCAGTTCCCAGAAGGCATCGCCGCACATGGTACTGATGCACTGCGCTTTACACTGGCAGCATTGGCCTCTACTGGCCGTGATATCAACTGGGATGTAAAACGCTTAGAAGGTTACCGCAACTTTTGTAATAAAATCTGGAACGCTGCACGTTACGTACAGATGAATACTGAAGGCGAAGATTGCGGCCAAATTCTAGTTAATGGCAAGACAGGCGATGTAGAGCTGTCTCTGGCTGATCGATGGATCGCTAGCCGCTTGCAGCAAGTGGAAACTGACGTCAGTAAGCACTTTGAAGAGTATCGCTTCGATCTAGCGTCACAAACCCTATATGACTTCATCTGGAACGAGTACTGTGGTTGGTACCTAGAACTATCCAAGCCTGTGCTATGGGACGAAAACGCATCTGCACAAGCCAAGCGTGGTACGCGTCGCACACTAGTACGTGCACTCGAAGTGATCCTACGATTGACTCACCCAATCATGCCGTACATCACCGAAGAGATTTGGCAGTCTATCAAGACTGAAGCAGGTGTTGAAGGAGACACCATCATGCTACAGGGCTTCCCTATTGCCAATGAAGCTAAAATCGATACAGCAGCAGAAACTGATATCGAATGGCTAAAAGGTGTTATTTCAGGGGTACGTAACATCCGTGGTGAGATGGGTATATCTCCTGCTAAAGAGCTAGATATCCTGCTACAAAACGGCAGCGATGAAGATAAAGCACGTTTGGATGCAAACCAAACTTTCCTATCAAAACTCGCCTCTCTTGCTTCTATCACTTGGCTTAAAGAAGGCGATAAAGCACCGATGTCGGCAACGCAGCTAGTTGGAGACATGCAGGTATTGGTGCCAATGGCAGGCTTAATCGATAAAGATGCGGAACTAGGACGTCTCAAAAAAGAGATGGATAAGCTGCAAAAAGAGATTAGCCGTGTAGAAGGTAAACTAGGAAACGAAAAATTCGTCTCCAACGCGCCTGATGCTGTTATCACTAAAGAGAAAGAAAAACTCGATACTGCCAAGTCAGCACAAAGCCAGCTGACAGAACAGTATGGGAAAATCGAAGCGCTTTAAATCGCGCTTCCAGTTTTGCTTAAGTAGAAATAAAAATCCCGACATTCGTCGGGATTTTTACGTGAGAGATTAAAAGTTAGAACCTTACTAATGTGAAAGATAGACTTCTGATAATACTGATCAAACAGCACCCAAGTGAGCTACTTACAAATGCCATCCAAGCTTAGAAATAATGGCCTTGAGGCTATCACAATAAGCGCAAGCTCTCTTACTAACGTTATCTCACCACTCAGCCAGAAACAAAATTCCACCATTAAAAAATGGCCTAATTCTTTCTATCCGAAAAGTTCCCATTTATTCGCATTGATAGCATTCGCTTGAAATGACTTATTTAGATACATAGTTAAAAAATGTCTTAATACAGCAACGATACAAGATATAATAACCCAGATTATATCTATCGCTAGCTCGCATTATTGGAACAAATAAGATGTCTGCAACCAAAACAAGTTTCCGGTCGCTGAAAGCAACACTGATTTTTCCATATGTCTTTCTGATCACTCTTCTTACAATCACCATTGGCCTTCTTTCCTATTGGGCTGGTAGCAATACCGTTTCACGCCTTTCAGAACGCCTTTCTTTAGAAATGGTAGAGCGCATTGGCCAAGCAGTAGATCATCACATGTACGGCTCTAGCGCTGTTTTAGAAGCAGCCTTCCCCGTTGGTTTAGCCGCTTCCGATGATATTAGTACTGAGCTCGATGCAATGCGGACCCGCTTTTGGACAGCCACGACATTACACACCGACCCAAACGACTATGTTTATTATGGCAATATTGCAGGCCAATCTTATGGGCTGAAACGACTAAATAATGAAGAAGCAGAAATTCGTATTAAGACAGACCCTATGGAGCCTCGCCGCTATTTACGTTTAAGTAGTATCAATGGAGAAACAACTCAAGTTTCAACTGAAAGCGGCATTTTTGACCCGCGCACACGCCCATGGTTCAGCTCTAGAGAGAAAAGCACCAACCGACATATTTGGACATCTGTTTATGTGGACTTTTCGACCCAAGACTTAGTCGTGACGCGTGCCCGTCAAGTGCTCTCACCTGAAGACAGCTTTACTGGTGTAGTGGCCACCGATGTTTCATTATTAAAGCTAAACCGCTTTATTTCTGACTTAGAAGTAAGTGAACATGGGTTAGCATTTCTGGTAGAGAGCAATGGTGACCTGCTCGCTGCGTCCAATGTGCCTAATGTGCAAAAAACTAATGACGGGCAGATGACCCGAATGGATGTAAATGACTCAGGTAATGCCATGATCAAATCCACTTACCAAGTACTCATCCCAGAAATAGCTAAAAAAGAGAATCGTTCATCAGTGGGCACCCTTACGTTTACAGATGAGTTTAACGAAAAAATTAATGTGGCTTATAAGCACATTACAGATAATGCCGGATTAGACTGGATCGCAGTGATTGCAGTCCCTAATAGCGATATTCTCACCGGCGTTACACAGCAGGTTTACATGGTATTGATACTAGGCACAGTCGCCGTGGTACTAGCTATGTTACTCGGGCTAATGATTCTGATGAGGTTTACTCGTGATATAACCTCCATGGCTCATGCCGTCATGGAAAGAGGAGAACCTGAGCTATCCAGTATCACATTACAACGGACTGATGAAATTGGTGTATTGGCACGCTCCCTAATGGAAATGCGCCGTGATCTACTCACTGATTCATTAACAAATACTGCTAACCGTGCGGCCCTTGAGTTATTTGTTTCAAAGTTGCTCAAGCCAGATGATCAGTGTCCAGCGCCTTCTTTCGCATTGCTGTTTATTGATTTGGATAATTTTAAGCAACTTAATGACAAACACGGCCATGATAAAGGTGATGAGGCACTAATAGAAGTGGCACAACGCTTTGCAATGCTGATGAGACCACACGACTTATTAGCGCGCATTGGCGGTGATGAGTTTGTTGTTGTTTTAACCGATAATATTAACCTATCTTCAGCAGAAATTATTAAAGACCGCTTTGAAGCATCACTAACTCAACCTCTAAATTGCTTACTCCCTAATAATACTCTGCAGTTAAATGCCTCTGTTGGGGTCGCTATTTACCCAGAGGATGGGCGTAATCTTAAGTCATTAATCAAAGCTGCTGACATGCAGATGTACAAAGCTAAAAGTGACCGATAGCAGCACGTATTAGACCTATCAGTGACAGCAGTATCAGCAAGCAAATAACCCCGGATCTCAAACGTTGCTCGGGAACGATTGTAAATAGTTTCCCTCCAAAATGAACACCCAACGTCATAGGGATTATCATCAAAGCACTCATCATTAGTAACGATTGAGAGAACAACCCGTGACCCGATGCACTGAGTATAAAAACAATATCTGTTCCAAAAAAGAACAACACCAATGTAGCGCGCAAAGACGCCATACTCAAATTCATCGCTGTTAGAAAAGTCGCAACAGGCAGGCCCCCTACTGCCGCCGCACCGTTACAAACACCTGACAGCAAACCAAGAGAAAAAAACGTTACTGGTCCACGTCGGCCACGGTACTGCCAGCCGCGGGCTAACAAGCCGCTTAGTATTAATATCATAAGTGACAGTAATAGGCGTATGCTGTCAGCGGGTAGTATAACGAGTGCATAAACACCTAGCGGCGTGGCCATTGTTGCGCCAATCATGAGATAGATAAGTATCTTACGTTCTGCATCACGCCATGTTGTGATAGCCATATGAATACTAGCTACGATCTCAAGTATTGCCAACATAGGGACGACGATTGCTGGATCAAGAAATAGTGTCGATGAGGCAACCACTAAAGCAGAAAAACCAAATCCAATACAACCACGAACTACCCCAGCAATAGCAATAATTACTGTCAGCAACAGCCATTCTACCGGCGTCATAAAGGCTACTCCAGATCCCAGAAAGTATGTGTCTACTCTTCTGTTTTTATTGTTATTTTTTGATCAGTGTTAACAATATAAGGATGAGGAGGAAGATCCAGCCAAGCTCGAGATATAGAGCCACATTTTGGCCAAGATTAAAGTGAGAAATTTATTAGCGACCGCAACGAGTTAGTGAGGTGCTTTTAACATTTGAAAGGTATTTTCAATCAACTGTTCTACCGCAACAACATCATTACTAGTACGTAAATAAGTACGCAAGCCTATAAGTTGAACCTGTATATATTTAGCCAAGGACTGTGGGTCTGCACTAAGAGAAAGTTCACCCTGAACCTGCGCTTCTTGTAGCACCCTAGCAAAACTTAGCTCTCCTTTTTTCATCAAGCTTTGGCTTTCTTGTAATAGCTCTGGGTTGCTATCAGTTAGCTCCGCCACCGCTTTAACTAGCATGCACATATCGCTGGGTGCAGAGCTACGGTTGCGAACCACTACGCAGTGAATAAATGCCTGCAGCCCAGATAAAGGAGAACCTTGCTGCTGAATTTTTTCCTGCAGTAATGCGTGTGTATTGGTTGAATAGCAACGCAGTGCTTCTTTAAACAAACCGTCTTTGCTGCCAAATGCACTATAAATACTACCCGGGCGAAGATCCACGGCCTGCTGAAGATCACGCGTGGAGGTGCCATTAAAGCCTTTTTCCCAGAAAAGTAGCATCGCTTTTTTTATTACATCATCACGATCGTATTTAGCAACATTAGCCATCATTAGTTCCAACCTGAGCAGTTGTTCAATTTTAACTTGAACAACTGCTCAAAATCAAATAACCTTTAATTATTGAACAGTTGATCAAAATAGGAAATACTCATGAACAACCTGACCGTACACACACGCGAAACCGCTCCAGAACAAAGTAAACCTCTACTAGATAACTCGGTTAAAGCATTTGGCTCTATTCCCAGCCTACACGGTGTTATGGCGGAATCACCTGAAGCGCTGGAAGCCTACCAGTTGCTGCACAAGCTTTTTCAATCAACTTCTTTAAATGCAGAAGAACTTACTGTCGTATGGCAAACGATTAACGTTGAACACGGCTGCCATTATTGTGTACCTGCTCATGCTGCCATTGCAAAAATGATGAAGGTAGATGATGCACTTACTGCTGCGCTGCGTAACTGTGGCCCGATGCCTACTCCTAAGCTACAGGCTTTGCATGACACAACCCTAGCCATCGTTCGCAACCGTGGTTTAATTTCTCAAGCACAAGTACAAAGCTTCTACGATGCGGGTTATACCCAGAAGCAGTTACTAGAAATCGTTCTAGGTTTAGCTCAGAAGATTATGAGCAACTACATTAATCACTTGGCAGATACGCCAATTGATGAGCGCTTTGCTGCTTTTCTATAATCTTTAAAGCATATACAACAACACATAATAAAAACCGGTAATTTCAGCCGGTTTTTTTATGCTCAGTGCGCAAAGCGATGTCTAAACTCACGCGGAGTTAGTCCCATTGTTTTAATAAAGACCTTACGGAACGCACTCACATCTTCATAACCCACTTTTGTAGCGATAAGTTCTACACTGTCGTGACTGCTTTCAATCCGGTCACAGGCTTTTTGTATACGTAATTGCTGTAAGTATTGGCTGGGTTTTAGCTCTGTTGCTTTAACAAAACGTCGTAAAAAAGTACGTTCACCTAAACAACTTAATGCCGCTAAATCACGCATCGAAATATTTTTAGCAAAGTTAACCTGCAAGTGATGCTGCACAGTAAGTACAGCTTGATCACCATGGTTTAACGCTGGCACAAAACTGCGATAATAGCGCTGCTCGCGTGAGCCTGTATCAACAATCAAATACTTCCCTAGTAATCGCATTATGCGCGCTTGGGTAAACTGAGCCACCAGCTCCAGACCCAAATCCAACCACGCCATCAACCCACCGGCTGTCATAAGGTCAGTATCATTTATCAATATTTTATTGCTGTCTAAATGTACCTTGGGATAAGTCTTATTAAAGCGCTCCGTCAAACCCCAATGTGTCGTCGCCGGACGATGATCCAATAACCCACAAGCAGCCAGAATAAAAGCCCCTGCGCATACTGAACAAAGTATCACTCCTTGCGAGCGCTGCTCTAATAACCACGCTTTAAGGTGCTGATCTGGACAAATGTAATACTCGCCCTCCAGACAAGGGGGAAGGATAACAACATGTAATGAGTTACTTTGCTGTTTATCCTTTAAAAATGTCTTATTTGAAAATGTTGCGACCTGTTCAACATTGTATATCTCTATATCAAAAGCAATATTCAGGTTTTGTTGTACACAGATACGGTTTGCCGCAACAAACATCTCCCTAAGACCTTGAACCGCAGATTGCAGTGCACCTGGGTAATCAATAATTCCTATGAAAATCCGACTAATTGTCATTTTTAACCTTTTATATGCCTATTATGACTCCAGTATATCAACCTGCTTTTTAAGACAATAGTCACAACACCTCAAGACAAACCTGACAAAAGAATAGGAAGAGTACTTATGTCCCAAACAGCATTATTATTAATCGACTTTCAAAACGACTATTTTTCAGAGGGAAAATGGCCACTCAGTGGCACTGAAGCAGCAGCAGGGCAAGGCGCAAAACTACTGGCAGCATTTCGTAACCAAGGTTTGCCTATCGTGCATGTTCGCCATGAATTTTTAACAGCTGACGCACCATTTTTTTTACAGGGCTCAGAGGGTGCGAAAATTCATCACTCAGTAACCCCACTAAAAAATGAGGCCATTATTCTCAAGCATAAACCTAATAGCTTTCGTGACACCGAGCTTCAAGAGGTACTTAAAAAACTAAAAGTAGAGAAACTAATTATTGTTGGTGCGATGAGCCATATGTGTATCGATGCAGGCGTTCGTGCTGCCGTAGACTTAGGCTATGAGGTATCGGTGGCACATGATGCTTGTGCTGCACGTGATCTGGAATTTAATGGAACAACGGTACCAGCGACTCATGTACACGCAGCATTTATGGCGGCTCTTAGCCCATCATATGCCAATGTAAGCAGCACAACAGAGCTATTAGAAAACCTCAATATGTAATATCGCAAACACGTACTCATTTAACTAACCTCAATTAAGCAGATGAGTATTAAAAGACATGGTTGGGCAAAAAACTCCAACCATGCATTCATCACGATTAGCAGCCTATTTTTCTTCTGTACGACTTAGGCAATACAAACGCTTATATATAGGATACAACCAATCGTTCTTATTGAGATGATTTGTAAGTTGCCTACAGGTTTCTTTAAACAAGCGTCACATTTGATATTAGTAACTTACAGGCTGGCCTTTCCTTTGACAGGGGGGGCTAAAAACATAATTTATTATTTGATGAAGATACTCACATTTCTTGTGGATAAGTAAGTAGGTTTCAGCTTAACATCTCACTTAAAGCCCCGTATCAATGGGCCTCAAACCATGCCTGTTTTTTGATCAATTAATATCAGGCTCTTAATTTAGAGCCTGTTTAGGATACTACCCCCTCCCTCCATCTAATAATTACTGCATTTGATGTTGAGGAAAACTAGCAAACTGCACACCTAAAACCATTTGTGCCCATAATTTTCTTGATGCAGCAACTTGTTCACATTCATTATGAAAACCGCCTTGGCTGCACCACATTTCAAGCTGAACCATTTCAGGGCTGTTATCATGATTAACAGCCGCAACCGCAAGTAAAGTTGAGCCGTTGGTTGCCAACGTTTCGAAGTAGTATTTATCTGTTTGCCACATCATGCCATTAAAAACATTGCGATAAATAGCTTTGCGATTTACCGTTACCCCAAACTGAGATATTGGAGTTAAATAACTCCAATATGGATCCGGAAATACTTGCGAATAGTGATCTAACTCCGTCAATGTATTTTCAAATTCGATAGAATAATATTGTGCTTCATTTAAGTTCTGAACGCGCCAAATATCAAATACCATTTCCATACGCTCATCGCCAAATTCAATAATCGTCAGTTCATCCTCTTCACTGATTTCGGCTCCCATAGGAACAACGATCATCGCCCCTGAGTCCATATCCTGATAAATATCATAGTTAAAGGCATACGGGTTAAATCCATTAAATAACGTAGCAAGCTGATTAAGGCCTAATTTATCATCCGCGGTTTCAGCTAGCTGCTGAAAAGAACGGCTTCGTAACTTAGTTAAACGAATATCCCCCACCAGCTGCGTCTGCCCTACATTGGCGTCCAAATCAGCAGCGAACAGCTCAGTAATACCTGAAGCATTAGGTACTTTTCTATCTGTTGACTGAGCCAGCAGTTGTAATTCACTCGCAGGTATTCCCCAACTTATACCTATGGCGCCACTCTCTAAGCCTCCATCAACAATACCCACCACTTGGCCTTTATTATCAACAATAGGGCCACCTGATAGCCCAGGCACCAAATTACCTTCTAGATTTAATATTTTTAGCGTGATGCTTGGGTACTCGCCTATCTTTTGTAATACTTTGGAGGGCAAGATGGATCGCAGCTGGTCTCCCCCAAAGCGTACCTTAACTTCAGTGCTACTATATCCCGCAATATTGAGAGGAAACCCCACTGCATCAAGGGACTGTTTAATTTTTAAGGGAGATAAACCAACCTTTAATACTGGCCTATTTAGTGGGTTATCAAGACGCAACATAACCAAATCAGATTTTTTCAACACTCGCTCAACAGTCGCCGCAGAAGAGGCAACAATCTGCCCATTCGCGTTAACATAGTTCGCTGTAATATTCTGCTGCCCATCGACCACATGCAAAGAAGTCACAACAAACTGAGTATCTTGCCAAATAAATCCGGTAGCAGATGATGTTCCTGTTTCTATCTTAACAACCGATTGACTCACTCGCTCTAGTACCTGTCGAGCTGGCTGTGCCATAGCGTCAGATGAACATATTAATATAAAGAAAAACACATAGCCCCTAAGAAAGTGAGCTATGCAGGTACACATATACCAGCCAGTGTGGATTTCATAATAGCCATCCTTGTATCGTCATCACTTACATGCTGATTAATTGCTACCGCCATCGCTGAAAGTTCGTTTAACTCTAATGAGTGATAAAAGCTCATCAAGGCAGCAAAGCTTTCAAAACGGTCAACGGCAATCTTTGCACATAACGTAGAATCAGTTGCGAACAGTACTGTTTTCTCCAACGATTGCATTGTGGCTGAACCTTCACCTTCCTGTGCAGTACTGTTATTACCAAATCTTGTGATAACCAATAAGTCTCTCGCTTCTTTTGGGCTAAAGCCAATTTGAGTCAACTCATTAAACTGAATTTCAAGAGTCGGCTCTACTGGCGAAAGCACATTATGCGTTCGCATATAAATACCAACGACAATACCCAGTACACAGGCAAGTCCGAAGGAGCCCGTACGTATACCCGCTAATTTAAGTTGAGAGCTTGTTAAAACCTGAGAAGCTGAATCATCATCTGTTGCGGGAGTTTTTAAGCCAATTAAAGATGCTAGTAGTGCTGTAATGGAACCAACGACCAAGCCAACAACAGGCGAGCTAGACAAGCCCAATAGAATACCTATCAAAGAACCAATGCCAACGCTCGAGAAAATTTGCGATGCTATCATCGTAACGACCTCCCTTCGTGTGTAGCTTCTTTAATATTGCACCTTGTTTGTTTTTTGTACAAGTGCTCAAAAAAAGCATTCAACAAATAACGTACAAAACTAGGTCTCAATAACTAATGAGGCCTTACTAAAAATCCGATAAATAGCACTGAACCTAGAGAGTCCCTCGCTCATTAAAATGCACACACTTTCTGTGGATAAGCATGTCAGTTTCAATTGCACATCTATCCTAAAGCCCATTATTTAGGGGCCTGAAACAACAGAGTGTTTTTTAATCAAAAAAATCCAGCCTGCATGCTCAACTCTATATATTCACACCACCGCCTTCACTTTTACTGCAAGCTAGGGAGCCTATTACTCTATATAGATCAGGCTTTTACTTGTTTCCAGCCTATATAACTTGCTACATTCTGATCATAACGAAAGTTAAGAATACAAACGCATGTAACATAAAGCTGCTAGAAATAAATTATGGTGTGCATCGACATACAGCAACGGAGGATACAATGGCTTTTAAAAAACGCTTTTGGATAACCCTATCATCACTCATCATTCTGCCTGCTATTGTCATCATTATGGGTATCTACCAATTCAATTACAGCAACGCAGATATTTATATCGAGTTAGCCGATGGTGAAATAGTGCAGTACGATAAGTTGATGCGCGAAGCGGAAACCAAGGGTTATTCAAAAGTAATGCTGTCATTGTTCAGCATCCGTACCTTAGAAGACTTTACAATATTTCTTCCAGAGCAAAATAGTACGCCAATTTCTGTAGCATTAAGGGAGATAAAAAAACAGGAGATGCAACGCTGGGCTACAGGCCAATATTCTATCGGCGAAGAGTACGGTAGCATTTCTCTTAATTTCGATACGATCAGAACGATTAATGCAGAGACTAAGGACAAGCAGATAATTTTCGCGGCCCCCTTTAGCGTTTCCAACCAAGGGTCTGGAGTATTTTTTTATTTGGGGCTATTTTTACAAGATACTCAAAAAAATACGATCAAGCACATCGATAGTACTTTCATTGGCGATAGGATAAAAATCATCAGTATTGAACCTAATAACCAAGGCCGATTCATTGCTATTAATTACACGGAGCGCGCTACAGACAGCGAAACCAAACAAGCAACAGCGTTGCCGCTTACTGTTGAGTTTTCTCTAAATACTGAGCCTGTAAGTTTTTCACCTAAGCCTAAATAACAGCTCTTCAAATAAGCATTATTTGTATAACTATGCCTGTTGAAGCATTAGTAGAACTTGTGCGTTTTTTCGGTTATAGCGCTCTAATGTTGACTTTAATACAGCAGGCGCCGACTTCACTTTCTTGAAGCCATATCTGGAATAGAATGTTTCGAGGTGAAGATAGGGAAAACAATAACAATCATCGAGTTCACCTTTACATTGTAAGTGATGTAATAGCTGATGCCCCAAACCGCGGCTGCGTAGCTCTCTTTCAATCCAAACACCACGTAATACCCTACAACCCGCTTGCTGACAAAAGCGTGCGGCTCCCACGACTTTACCCGGTTGAGCCATGACCCAAACCCTATCAGTCTCTTTTAATTTACCTTTGTATTGATTCCGCTTATAGAACTTAGAAAGCGCTATTTTTTGCGCTGGACACAGCAGTTGTATTTGATAATCTTCCATTTTCCCTCTAATAACCCATATCGATCACAAGAAGAAAAGTGAATTTTCACTATGATACATTTCACATCTAGCCTAGTTAATATACGTACATTATACCTAGTGCCTTAATAAGAAGAGCTAAAAAGGTGTAAAGATAAAATAAAAAAACCCGCAAAGGCGGGTTTTTTTAGAAGACTCAAACTATTTTCCAGATTGGTCATCGTTCATCAGATGACGAATTTTGATGAAACCCCATACCATTGCACCTGCCATTGCAGCTACACCCACTAAGCTGGGTATAAGAGTTTCCATAACATAGGGATCAATACCAAACATAACCATCACCTCATAGAGAATGCTTTATCATTAATGATAGGTTACACGGCTACACATTAGAAAAAATTGATATAGCTCAATCTTTGTGTTCAGATCTATTATAATAATCCTAGCTTATTGATATTCATCAATATTTAAAATCATCAAGTTTTACGTCAAACGATAAACACTGATCTAGATCAATAGTTTCAAGTACTCTTGCATCACTTCATGCATTTCAAGGATTAATCGCGGTCCTCATTAAGGATACCCTGCTAAATTTTGCTTAGAAAATTTCAACGTCCCCCGCTTGCATCCCCACTTGGGTAACTGGGCGCTTAACGGCTATCGACTGCTGTAGCTTTATTGCACGGCAGCTGTGTAATAAATTATCTAGCTGTGTTTGTATTTGTGTAGCATCATGAAATGATATCAACTTTAGCTGTTCAGCGACTTGAGTCAGTAAATGAGTATTCTGATTTAGTGCAGTTAATGCCTGTGAAGATAAGTCCTCAAACTGTAACGAGCTAACAGCATCACTCAGTGCACCTTCGAGTTGCTCTCCTAAAGCGTCTATTACCTGAGCATGTTCGCTAACATACCTATAATTGGTAGCAGCTATAGAAGGATTATTGGCTTTATTAAAGAGTTCAATTGAAAGCTCTCTGTGCTGACTAGAAAGTAAATTGACGGCTTTAAAGCTGTCGCCTAATACCTGAACAGCTTCTTTAATAATCCCATCAGTACGTGCCACTTCCTGTTTAATAATCAATGCTTCATGGGTTATTATCTGCTCTATTTGATCAAATATAGGGGCCAAAACCTCTTTTTCCAGTACTGATGGCGGTTGCTGAGCAGCACCAGAAGGCGACTTGTTACCTCTAATACCCGGTAACCCCACCAGCAAAATCCCAAAAAACAAACCCATTTCAGCAGCCCAACGAACACTAGAGGTTGTCATACTTTCGGCGACAATAAGTGCTAAGAATGAAATAACTAAAATAATGATCCCTATGTCTTTATTCATCATTAACATCCGTTCTTTAGCACTATTATGTTTTTAGTTTTTTAACTAATGCTTGAGATACTTTATCGAGTGGCAAGATATCTACCGCTGCTCCCAATTTTACAGCCGAACCAGGCATCCCCCATATCAAACTACTTTCTTCATTTTGGGCAATTGTATAAGCCCCCTCCTTCTTTAAGCGAAGCATTGCCTCAGCACCATCACTCCCCATGCCGGTTAATAAGACAGCGATAGCTACCTCTACGTTTACTGCATTCAGTGAGTCAAACAACACATCAACAGAAGGTTTATGCCGATTTACTAAAGCACTATCTTCCACTCTACATATTAACCTTGTGCCATGGCGCTCTATTTTAAGGTGACGTCCTCCCGGTGCAAAATAAGCAACACCTTGCTCTAACGCTAAACCGTCAGTCGCTTCGACGACAGAGATCACACTTTTTAGGTCGATACGTTTTGCCAGACGAGCACTAAATGAAGCTGAGATGTGCTGAGCTATAACAATAGGAGGAATATCCTTAGGTAAAACAGAGAGAATTTCCTGTAATGCTTCTGTTCCTCCCGTTGATGCGCCAATAGCAATGACGCTCTGCCCTATATTATTTTCTAAGTTCAGCGGTTTAAGTACGGGCGAAGAGTGTTGACGCGATGCAGGTGGAAGACTCATTACTATTTTATTTTTTACACTGGCCGCCGCTTTTAATTTTCCTTTTAACTCTTCAGCAAAGTCACTCATCGCCATATCTTGCGCACCCGATCGAGGTTTGGGCATATAATCAATCGCGCCAATGGCTAATGCCGTCAAAGTTTCATCAGTACCTTTTGCAGTAAAAGTCGATAACATAATGACTGGTAAAGGGTGTAGCCTCATCAAGTTACGTAAAAAAGTAATGCCATCCATTTTGGGCATTTCAATATCAAGGGTAAGCACATCGGGTTTAAGCTCTTTTATCATTGCCCTCGCTTCATAAGGGTCATGGGCAGCCCCCACAACCTCAAAAGCACTATCTGCAGATAAAACTTCTGTTATCACATGACATATCAGAGTGGAGTCATCAATAATCAATACCTTAATACGTTCCATGTACTACTCCTCCTTATCTCGCTCAAAACAACTCAACATCGCCACCTATTGGCTCAGCAGCCAATCTATTTTTAAAGTTGCTTTCTGCTGCCAACAATTTCTTATTATGTAAAGTAGCTAGTTTTTTTACTAACATGCGCCCTTGCTGAGGCAAATAAACAACATTACGCGGTTGATCACCACCTATATCCGCTGAGAGCATATCTAACCCTTCATCCAGTAAGTATTGAGTAACAAACCTCGTATTCTGCCCTCCAATATCACTCATTCCTTGGACCATGCGACCACCGCCTGTAATTTTTATCTCTAAGCGTTCTTTAACACCACCAAATTTCATAACGGCATTAATCAATGTCTCCATGGCATAGGCTCCATACCGTGAAGAATCAGACCAGTCGGTTGCTCGACTACTTTCAGCGAAGGGTAAAATAAAATGATTCATTCCGCCAACGCCTATAACAGGATCTCTCACACAGGCGGCAACACACGAACCGAGAGTAGTAGTAATAGCTTCATTATTTTGAGTAACATAGAACTCACCAGGTTTGATTTTTACGGCGAAACAACCTCGTGACTCAAGCCAATATTGATTGAAATTTTCGAAGCCAGGCAATACGCGTTGTGGCGGATCCAAGCAACTTACGACCATATCAATAGTCCTTTTGATAAATCGTATTACCGATCAATTTAAACCTGTCCGTTAACCGAAAGGGGGATTCTGAATGCCCTACAAAAAGAAACCCACCTGGTTTTAATAAATCCGCCATACGATTTAACAGTAGCTTTTGGGTTTCTTTGTCGAAATAGATCATAACGTTACGACAAAAAATCGCATCTAAGGGCCCTTTCATTGGCCAGGAATGCATTAAATTCAGCTCTTTGAACGTAATCATTTCCTTAAGCTCATCTGCAATTTTAACCATGCCTGAATACTGACCTCGCCCTTTTCTAAAGAAACGCGTTTTAAATACCGGCGGCATAGCATCAATGCGATCTACCCCATACATGCCTGTTTGAGCAATTTCTAGCACATCAGAATCAATATCAGTCGCTAATATTTTGATATCCCATTCACGCAAATCAATATCCGTCGTTCTAAGGGCCATCGCCAAACTGTATGGCTCTTCTCCCATAGAGCAGCCTGCTGACCAAATTCGAATTCGCTGTAAACCACCGGCGTCAACATCAGGTATCACTACTTGTTTTAGAAATTCAAAATGATGGCTTTCTCTAAAAAACGCAGTCAAATTAGTCGTCAATGCGTTTATAAAAAGTGGAAACTCTCCTACATTGCTGGCCAAATAAGAAAAATAAGCGCTAAAGCTACCCAATGATAATACTCTGATACGCCGCACTAGGCGGTTATAAACCATATCTTTTTTATAATCAGACAAGGCAATACCGGCATGTTTATATAACTGACTTCGTATGGTTTCAAAATCCTGGTCAGTAAAAACAAATTCCCGCTCTGGAGATACGTTCATTCCAATCACAGCCATTTTTTCAAGATTCTTATGAATCAAACTACAGCACTCTCACTAAAACTCTTCCCACTCAGTATCATCAGGAGTTTCCTTCATAAGAATGGTTTCACTTTTATATGAACCTGTTGCAGGAATTCGCGCTGCTTGCTCCGAATTTAAGTGCTTTGTTTTCCATCCGTGATTCTTAATATTGATAGCCGGCAGATGAGTAACATTTGATGGTGTAATAATGCTCACCTTGAATACATTTACTAGATGTTGCAGCTGCTGAGCTTGCTCATCCATCGATTCAGAAGCGGCGGCAACTTCTTCGACAAGCGCAGCATTTTGTTGTGTACCTTCATCCATCGCCGTGACAGCTGAGTTAACTTGCTCAATACCATTGGCCTGCTCTCGGCTAGCTTCTGCAATCTCGTTAATAATCGAAGATACCTTGGAGACTCCTTGCATTATTTCATTCAATGCACGCCCTGATTCATCGACATAGTGGCCACCTTCTTCCACTTTTTCTACACTATCGCTAATCAGGTGCTTAATCTCTTTTGCGGCACTAGCACTTCGCTGTGCAAGGTTACGAACCTCAGCAGCGACTACTGCAAATCCTCGGCCTTGCTCTCCCGCTCTTGCTGCTTCAACTGCGGCATTGAGCGCTAATAAGTTAGTCTGAAAAGCAATTTCATCAATCACACCAATAATTTCTGCGATCTTTTTAGAACTCTTGCTGATATCACCCATAGAGCTAACAACTTTCTCAGATATCACACGACCATCATCCGCTAACACCTTGGCTTGCTCTGCCAACCGGCTAGCTTCTTGAGCACTCACCGCATTTTGCTTCACTGTTCCTGTCATCTCTTCCATGCTCGCAGATGTTTCCTGCAAGCTAGTAGCTTGGCTTTCAGTTCTCTGACTCAGTGTTGCATTGCCATGAGCAATTTCAGATGCCCCCGTAGTAATGTTGGAGCCAGCTGAGCGGATTTCACTCACCATATCTTGAAGCTTATTCATCGAAGTGTTCAATGCATCATTTAACTCTGCGTACTCACCAGAGAAATTCCCCTGCATATTCTGTGTTAAATCGCCATCTGCCAAAGCCACTAATACGCGCTTAGCTTCTCGTACCGGCTCAACAACAGCATCCAGCATCTCATTAACTCCCGATGCTATATTTTTCATAAAACCGTCATAAACAGTATCGTCTAAGCGCTGGCTCAGATTGCCGTTAGATGCATCCTGAATTAGTCTTTCTACGGCCTTCTCTGCTTGCAACTGATCCGTCAAATCTTTCCACTCAACTACCGTGCCTAAACGCTCTTTATCAGGTGAAAATACTGGGTTAGCTAATAGAATAAAAGTGCGACCGCCTATACAAACCTGACTCTCTAAGCCCGACTTTAATGCATCCTTTAACTCTTCTTTATAAGCAATATCAGTATGAAATTCATCGATATTGCTTCCCAGTAATAGCTTATTATCAAACGTTGGCAAATCGGTACAAATATCATCCTGAGCAATACTAAACATTTTCAGGATGGCACCATTCACATAAATAATTCGACCCATGGGGTCTACCATCATCACGCTGGATGAAACACTATCGAGCGCTTGTGTGATTCGGCTTGAACGCAGTGCTTCCAAATGAGATTCATTAATTTCGAAACCGAGCTTAATGGCTAATGATTTCGCAGCACGATTAAGGCTGCCAATTTCACCCTCTTGCTCTACCTCTATATCTGTATGGTAATCTCCTTCACTGACACGTTTAAGTGTGGCAATAGTTTCAAATAATGGTTGCTTCACATATGTCCTGATACAACTTACTGCTCCAAAAAGCATAATAAGAAAAGCAGCAAATGGAGCAAGCGCAATAAGTGAGGTCTGCCCTGAACTATAGAGCCCGCTGGCAACTAACAGCATCACAATTAAAGCTATTGCGGCCCAGTTATATAGTTTTTTATCAAGTATTTGTGTGGGGATTTTGGACGGATCAGATAACCGAGCTTCTTTATTACGTAACTGTGTATAAAAAATTTCAGCAGACTGTCTTTCAGCATCAGTGGGGGCGGTCCGTACTGACATATAACCAACAATTTGTCCTTTTTTATATACCGGTGTTACATTCGCTTTTACCCAATAAAAATCACCATTATTACAGCGATTTTTTACCATTTTGCACCAAGGCCGATCAAGTTTTAATGTTGACCACAAATCTTCAAACGCTTCCTGAGGCATATCGGGGTGTCGGACAACATTATGATTCTGCCCGACCAGCTCCTCTTCACTAAAACCGCTAACCTGAATAAAGGCCGGGTTTACATAAGTTATCCGCCCCTTAAGATCCGTTTGAGTCACTAACTCCTGTCCAGGTGTTACGTGTCTTTCGTGATCAGTCACTGGCATGTTAACTTTCATTTAACTTTCTCCTCAGACAGGCTATTGCTTGACCAATTCCTGCCTGATAAATATTCAAATTAATTCACTATTGCAATCAGTCGAGATCAGCACCGCTTTGCTCACCCGAGTTCATCAAATAATCCAAATCTAATAGAACAACCATTTTTTCGTTCATTGTTGCCAACGCTTCAAAGTACTGTGGATCTATACCGTTTCTTATCAAAGGAGCAGACTGGATATCATCACTAGATACGTCATAGGTATCGGCTACCGCATCGACGACAACGCCCATGCAATGTTCACTTTCAGGACCATGTACCCATACAACGATCACCACTGTTGTAGCTCCATACTCTAGGCTAGGGAAGCCAAAGCGAATGCGTAAATCTATAATTGGAATTATTTCCCCGCGTAAGTTGAGCACGCCTTTCATGTAATCAGGCGAATTGGGTATGCGCGTCACAGGAACCCACCCACGAATTTCCTGTACACGTAAAATATCTACCCCGTATTCTTCATCAGCTAAAATAAAGGTGAGAAATTGACGCATTTTTAAGAGTAAAGGCTCTACTATTTCCGTCATATGTTCGCCTTTGCCAATAGGTGGCCATTATCCTTAGTTGCCGCATGTGGATACCGACTTGTTGATGAGTCCAACCCCATTTTAATGACACCTGCCACATCAAGAATCAAAGCCACTTGCCCTGTACCTAAAATCGTTGCGCCAGAAAAACCTTCTACTCGCTTATAATTTGTTTCTAAGCTCTTAATCACTACCTGCTGCTGACCTTGCAGCTCATCTACAATTAAGCCAGCCCTTTTACCTCCTCCCTCAACAATCACCATCAAACTATTAGTAAAGTTTTTAGGCGTTTCACTCAAACCAAAAACATCGCTGAGGCTAATAACTGGAATGTACTCATCTCTAAATGAAAATAAACACCCGCGACCTACAACAGCATTAAGGGATCCGGTCGATACCCAAATGGATTCGATAATAGACAGTAACGGGATGATATAAATTTCGTGATGCGCTTGTATTAGCTGCCCATCAAGAATAGCTAACGTCAACGGCAAACTAACAGTAAAAGTAGAGCCTTCACCCTCCTCAGATACCACCGCAACATATCCACCTAAGGCTTCAATATTTCGACGCACCACATCCATACCAACGCCTCTACCAGAAAGATCATTAACTTCGGCTACAGTGGAAAAACCAGGTACGAATATTAAGTCATGGATATCTGTATCGTTAAGTAATTGATCAGTAGTAATGAGGCCGCTGGACAAAGCTTTTTCTCGTATTTTATCGGTGTCTAATCCTCGCCCATCATCCTTAATTTGGATGATAATAAAACCACCTTGATGAGAAGCATTTAGGTGGACAGTCCCGCTCTCCGTTTTTCCCGCAGCAATACGTTCTTGTGGTGTTTCCAAACCATGATCTAGAGCGTTGCGTATTAAATGTAATAATGGATCCCCTATTTTCTCCATCACTGTTTTATCCAGCTCGGTTTGCTCTCCAGACAGCTTCAACTCAACCAGTTTCCCCAGCTTGCTGCTAATATCATGCACCATTCTTGGAAAACGATTAAAGACAAAACTTATCGGTAACATTCTAATTCTCATGACCTCCTCTTGAAGGTCACGAGTGTTTCTTTCTAATTGAACTAAACCGTCATTTAAGCGCTCAACCCCAGGGTGATCACAGTCAGACATTTCTAAACCAACCTGTCCCAACATAGACTGTGTAATAACGAGTTCACCGACCCTATTAATGAGCCCATCAATTTTATCAATACCGACACGAATAGAGCCTTGGTCAGCTTGATTTTTTCTTGAATTTTGCGCTGGAGCAGCAGGAGAGTCACTACTAATTTTAGGGCTGAGTGTTTCAAAACTGGCACTGGCTGGCTCTACACTTTCGGCATTAGCAGGCTGCTCCGTTGCTTTCTCAAAAGTCATCTCAGGAGCAACTGGATCATTCGTCACACTCTCTTCAGAAGTCACATCTGCCGACTTCTGCAAAGGGAAAACGGATAATGAGCAATCACCCTCGACCCATTCAAAGATCTCACGTACAGCAAGTTCACTGCAGTCACTATAAAGGTTAATTTTCCAATGTAGGAATAACTCCTCAGGATTCAACTCATCCAGACTAGGCACCAGACCTATCGCTGCATTAGTAACTAGTTGTCCTAGGTCCGCTAGTGCAGACATCAATAAGATAGGCTCATTTCCTGTCATCAGTAAATGAGGAGCCGGAGCAAAATCAATCACCCAACCTAGAGTCTCCATGACTGGAACATGAGAAGAAGACAGATCTATTATCTCAAGCTCATTTGAGACTATTGCTACCTTATCTTCATTATCACAAGATAACTCTGCTTCTAATTGCTGAAGTACCTGCTTTATTTGAGGTTCATCACATGCAGTACCATCTCTTGCCGCTTCTAGTAATAAACGTATGCAATCGACAGATGATAGTAAGACACTTTTTAACGAATCGCTGCATGACCTACGCCCTGCACGTAGTTCATCCATGAGTGTTTCAACTACATGGGTAAAATCTGTAATATTCGAAAAACCAAAAGTCCCTGCTCCGCCTTTAATTGAATGCGCGGCTCGAAAAATAGCATTGATGGCTTCAGCATCATTTTCTTCAAGATTTAAAAGACCAGACTCCATTACCTCAAGCCCTTCAAAGCTTTCTTCAAGAAAAACCGGAATAAACTGGGATAGATCAATGCTCATATGAGATTACCGCACAACACGCTTTAAAGTGGACAACAACGTTTCGGGGTTAAACGGCTTTACCAACCACCCCGTAGCACCAGCAGCTTTACCTTTATACTTCATTTCCTGAGAGTTCTCAGTGGTCAAAATTAAGATTGGCGTAAATTTAAACGACTCTAATTTACGCAATTCAGTACATAAAGAAATACCGTCCATTTTTGGCATATTGACGTCAGTTAAAACTAGATCGCATACAATATGTTTGGCTTTATTAAAGGCGTCTTCCCCATCTTCAGCCTCAACAACATCGTAGCCTTGTTTTGTTAATGTAAAAGTCACCATACTGCGTAACGATACTGAGTCATCAACAACTAAAACTGTTGCCATTTACAATCTCCAAAGAACCTACCAAGTGATACCTAAGGCATCGCTCATACCTAACCATTGTGCACTTTTTGACAAAACAGCCGAATTACCCGACCAGTGTATATCTCCCTCTTTTGCTTTAAGCGCTTGTTTCACAGCAAACAATAGCTGAATACCCGCCGAGTCAATTTTCTTAAGAGTAGATGTATCGATATAAAGGACAGAAGCCTCGCTGATTTGAGAGATAAATTCCTCTTTCCACTGCGCAATTTCAATGATGGTCAGGTGTTCAGGCAAAACCATAGTGGAACATCTCCTTAGCAAACTAATTACAAGATAGTCTAAATACTGTCCTGTAGAGAGATTCATCGGCATTTATTATTAAAACCTTTGTTTTTTCTTAATTGAAAATGCTTCCAACCCCAATGTCAGCAATAGTCCTGCACTTTGACAACATACTTTCTGGATATGATTCAAATAATCAAAAACTAAAAAAGAAAAGTCGTATATTAATTTTGATTATTTATTTCTCCATAATATCCTCATAAAATTAATGTCAAAAAAATCCTTTATAATCAGATACTTAAATAATAAAACTGGCAATCGAAATATCAAGAAAATATTTATTAAAAACTCTTTAAAAACAAAGACTTACAGAGGGTTTTTTATTGATATTTATTTGCGATAAATCAATATATATTTTATACTTATCATAAGTTATTAAAGACTAATCATTAAGAGAATAAGACAATGCAAGAGAAAGAAATTAAGCTTCTTTTTAATGCCGGTGTATTTGAATCTTGTCAGGCAACACCTATTGCTATGTCACGAGGATGGACACTTAAATTCATCGCAAAAGACAACAATGTCATTACGTTGGACCTACAGCGCAGCAAGAAAGAAAGGGAATTTAAAAGTTTGGACGGCGCAGCGGCTGTCGCAAGAAAGATTGGCTTCGAGTGGTTAAATGTGCATATCGGAGAACTGGAATGGCGGGAAAAAGTCTAACGGCGCTTGAGACATCAAACGCCGTAGGTAATCGAGGTTGTTACACAGGATTAGCAGCCTGGCCAGCTTGAATTTCTTGTGCTGTTGCCTCTCGTATTGATACGATTTCGACATCAAATGTAAGGCTTTCGCCAGCGTATGGATGATTAGCATCTACAGTAACGACGTCGTCCTCGATTTCAATAACGCTGACAACTTCATCTTCGCCTGACTCGTTAGTCATATGGCACATCAACCCGACGGCCAATTCTGGCATATCGGCAAATAGTGCTCGCTCAACGTCGTAGATTTTTTCTTCATCTATTTCGCCATAAGCTTCTAATGGCGTCAGTGATACACGAAAGTGATCGTTAACAGATCGACCAGCCATCGCTTTTTCCAGACCGGGTACAATATTATGATACCCATGAAGATAGGGAATAGCGTCCCCTCCCTTAGAGCCATCTAACACTTCGCCCTGATCATTGATCAATGCGTAATGAAAACAAACCACAGCATTATCAGTTATTTGCATTAAAAAACCCTCTATTTACTTAATCGTTCAGTTATCCAGCGCCCTAAAACCGTCAGCGACTCTATGGATACTTCATGAGCCATCGAGAATGTCTGCCAATCTGGATGGTAACCTTTCATTTGTAACTGCTTAACCGCGTTTTCGCCCAAGCTCAATGGAACGACATCATCTTGCTTTCCGTGAATCGACAAAATCGGCATCGTGCTCTCTGCAGCAGTATTTATATCTTCAATAGGACGCGGCAAGTACGTAGACATAGCAGCAACACCGCCAAGTTTCGCTATATAACTCAACCCCGTCTCATAAGCGACAGCACCGCCTTGTGAAAAACCTATCAACAGAATTCTTCCTGGCGCTATACCTGACTCAACCTGCTTAGTGATCAGGGCCGATATACGCTCAATTGAGACATCTAGCTGTGCTTCATTGATCTCACGACCATTTCCCATGCTTAAAATATCGTACCAAGAGCGCATTACGAAGCCACCATTAATGGTGACAGCCTGCTCCTTAGCATTAGGGAACATAAAACGAACAGCAAGCTCTTCTGGCAGCTTTAGATAAGGGATAGTTGGAGGAAAATCAGAGCCATCAGCTCCCAACCCGTGCATCCAAATAATAGCGGCATCGCATTCGGATTTTGTTTCAACAACTATCATGTCATTGTCTATCATGGTTGCAACCTCTTAATTTCCCAAGAGTTTCCATCTAAAGAGTAAGTGAAGCGATCATGCAAACGACTTTCTCGACCTTGCCAAAATTCAAATTTAGTAGGAATTAAACGATACCCCCCCCATCGCTCAGGACAAGGCACTTCTTGATTTTTATATTGGGATTGCAACTGCTCTACACGTGCCTCTAGTTCGTCACGCGAAGCTATAGGCTGGCTTTGCTGTGATGCAACAGCGCTCAGCTGACTTCCTATAGGGCGCTGATGGAAGTAATTATCCGCTTGCTCAGATGTTAGCTTTTCGACACGCCCCTGAATACGAACCTGTCTTTCTAACCCGTACCAATAAAACATAATTTCAGCTTGTGGATTTTCTTCAAGTTCGCAGCCTTTCTGGCTTTGGTAATCGGTATACCAAGCGAAACCCTCAACATCGAAATGTTTCAACAATACAATTCTTGCCGATGGCATCCCCTGCTTATTGGCAGTGGCGAGTGTCATAGAAGACGCATCATCGGGGCGAACCTTACAAGCCACATCAAACCATTCTGTAAACTGTACGAACGGATCGGAGGCGATAGTATCGCGAGTAATCCCCGAAGAGACATACTCACGACGTAAATGGGTAACATCACCCGCATTATCTGACATCTTTAATCTCCTATATAAGCGGCCTACTATAACGAAAACCAGCACCCCATACATCTGTCCTGATACGGTTTAGTGTGGATAGCCATAACATGGCCCTTTCTGGCATACTGCGTTTTGATAAAACAGATCTATAGAGGCTTATGACTGACAGGGGTTTAGCATCGACACAACCGGGTAAATTCTGGGTATGCCCAGAGTGTGATCTATTAATGAACCGTCGCGCCATACCCCACCAGCACGAAGCGCACTGCCCTCGCTGCCAGTCTTTAATCGTGTCCAGCAAACGTCACTCTATTGAATGGACACTCGCTCTTGGTATTGCTGGCTTGATCTTATTTTTCCCTGCTAACTTATTTCCTATTCTGACGCTCACAACACTGGGGCTTTCTCAATCAGAAACCATCTTTATGTCAGTAACAGCACTTTACGATAGCCATCTGTATGCTGTTTCAGCTCTCGTCTTAATGTCAGCAATTGTTGTCCCTCTGATGAAATTGTTACTCATGACCTATTTAAGTGGCTGCCTTTTATTCCATAAACCAGCGCCGCTGCTTTCGTGGGCGATGCGTAGCTACCAGCAGCTGGATAGTTGGGGGATGCTAGAAATCTATATGTTGGGCATTCTAGTTTCTATTGTGAAACTCGTTGATGTTGCTGATGTCACTCCAGGCATTGGTTTATATAGTTTAACTGGGCTCATTATTGTGACCTTACTTACATCCACACAACTTGATCGCCATCGTTTTTGGCGGCGTATAGAACAACTGGAGAGGCGTTAATGCAACACTCAGCACTGACGCGCGGTATTATTATTTGCCATTGCTGCGAAAAGCCCGCCTCGATAAAACAAGATGGGCAGACTTGTCCCCGTTGTGGTACACATATCCACCGTCGAAAACGACATTCAATAGCTTATACTTGGGCTTTACTGCTTGCATCAATGATCATGCTGATTCCTGCTAACTTACTCCCTATAATGACTTTTAAATCGTTAGGAAAGGGAGACCCTGCGACTATTATGCAAGGTGTTTTACAGCTTCTTGAGCACGACATGCTAGGCATCGCACTGGTTGTACTGACAGCATCTATTATTATTCCTGTCTTGAAGGTAGTCGGTTTGATCATCCTTCTGTTAACCGTGCAGCTAGGTTGGACCACTAATATGCGTCAAAAAATGCTGATGTATCATTTTGTTGAGTGGATCGGCCGCTGGTCTATGCTTGATATTTTTGTTGTTGCCATCCTTGCTGCCATTGTTCAACTAGGAAGCCTTGCCAGCGTCACAGGCAACACCGGCGCTACCGCCTTTGCCGCTGCCGTTATTTTTACCATGTTAGCCGCCAACTGTTTTGATACCCGCTTAATATGGGACAAACATCTGGAAAAACTTGAGGTCTTCCCATGAGCGATCATGACCCTATTCTTACCCGCCGTCATCTACCTTCAGCTATCTGGTTTTTACCATTACTAGCAGCCATTATTGCAGGCTGGCTGGTCTACAAAAACTATGACAACAAAGGCGTTTTAATTGAAGTTATTTTTGACTCTGCGGCGGGACTCGAAGCAAAAAAAACTAAGGTATTTTATCGCGGATTACCCGCAGGAGTAGTCAAAGAACTTAAGATTGATGATGACCTTAGGCGGATTAAAGCGCTAATTGAGATGGTGCCACAAACAGAGAAAACACTCACCGAAAATGCACAATTTTGGCTAGTAGAACCACAAGTCTCCCTCTCCGGTGTTCGCGGCCTAGAAACATTACTTTCTGGGAGCTACATCAGCTATCAACCTGGCCTTGAAGGAGAGCCTAAACGTGCATTTGAAGCGCTTGACCAGCCCCCTCCGCCAATTAAAAACTCCGATGGCCTTTACATCACGTTAACCGCCGATAACGCACGTTCTGTTTATCAAGGTGCTAAGGTTTACTTCCGTGATATTGAAGTGGGAGAAGTGCTCAGCCATGCACTCAGTAGCGACGGAAAAAAGGTACTGATAGAGACCTATATAGAGCCTCGCTTCACTTATCTCATTAAGGAAAACACACGCTTTTGGAATGCTAGTGGCATTAAAGTAAAAGCTGATTTTTCAAAAATAGATATCCAGATCGGCTCTCTCGCTTCTATCATTGCTGGCGGCATTCACTTTTCAACACCCGATGAATCTTCCCCAGAAGCCAACAACAGCCAAATTCTGCCTCTCTATGATGACTATGAAGCCGCACAAGATGGCATCGAGATTACGTTAAGATTCCCCGGCGCTACAGAGCTACGTGAAGGAGCAACCGTACAGAGCCGAGGCATTCAAATTGGCCGTGTAAAACAGGTCACTCTCACAGATGATTTCAAACACCTAGATAGTATTTTATTGATTGACCCTCGCGCTCAAGACCTTCTCAAAGAGGGGTCACAATTTTGGCTGCAAAAACCCGAAATATCTTTGGAGAACCTAGGCAATATTAGCTCGCTACTACGTGGCAGTCACATTGAACTAGAAGCGGGTCAAGGTGCTGACAAGAGGTCATATAACGCACTTGAAATCGCCCCCATTAAACGCCAGCTCAGTATGGGGAAAGCCATTGAATTACGTACAGAGCAACTGGGCTCTATTTCCAAAGGCGCCCCCGTTCTTTACCGTCAACTACCCGTAGGTGAAGTGATTAACTACGAACTGGATGGCGAAGGAAAACAAGTTATTATTCATGCGGCAATAGAGCAGCGTTACAGCCATCTGATCAAGAATAACAGCCGTTTTTGGAATGCCAGCGGCATCGACCTAACCGCCAACATTGACGGTCTCGAGTTGCGTACTGAGTCAGCAGCAGCGCTCCTACGCGGTGGCATTGCATTTTTTAATCCTCCCCAAACAAGCAAGACTAAAAAATCTACTTCTGTGTATCAGCTTTACCGTGATTATCATCAGGCATCTGAGAAAGGCATCTTAACTGACAAGCGCTTTCAAAAAGCTTTAAAAATCCGCTTGCATAGCAAAAGTTCAGGTGCACTTAGTGCAGGAGACCCTATTCTCTACAAGCAGATTCCTGTTGGAGAGATAGCACAGACTGTGCTTAACAAAGATGGCAACAGCGTTACTATTTATGCTTTTATTGATCCCACCTATGATCACCTTATCAATGAAGGCAGCCGTTTTTGGATAGCCAGTGGCATTAAAGCTGATATTTCCTTAAAACAGCTAACGATACGTTCTGAATCAATTAAAACCTTAGTGCAAGGCGGTATTGCTTTTGAAACAGAGCATGTTGGCAAAGCAATCAAGCCAAACCACCTATTTGCACTTTACCCTGACCACACAACCAGCCTACAACAGCCTCTTGGTATACAAATAACATTCCCGGCGGGAAAAAGTGTCCAACCAAATACAGACCTTCGCTTCAAAGGACAAATCATAGGAAAAGTTACAAAAGTAGCTGTTATCAATGAAGGCAATGAATTGCTGGTTGATTTGAACCTATTTCGTGATGGCCATTTCTTAGCCCGTAAGCGCAGCTTATTTTGGGTCGTTGAACCGGCTATTCGCTTAAGCGGTGTTGACCATCCTGAAGGTATTCTAACCGGTAACTTTATCGAAGCATCATCAGGTGAAGGACCTGCCACATTCTCTTTTAAAGGCGTAACTAAAGCACCCGCATTTGAAAATAAAGAGGGGCTTAACCTAATTGTGCACGCTCCCACATTAGGATCACTCTTTAAGGGCAGTCCAATATTTTATCGTCAGGTGCCTGTTGGCTCAGTCACAGGTTATGACCTAACACGTAACGGAAAAAACGTAGAGATATTTATCAATATAAAACCTGAGTACGCCCTTTTTGTGCGTAAAAATAGTGAGTTCAGAAATGCCAGCGGTGTGAGGATCGACTTCTCATTATTTGGCGGAATCGACTTTCGTGCTGATAGCTTAGAAACCATGATTGGCGGTGGCCTGAATTTCACCTCTCCACCTGAAAGCCAGCCAGCAAGCTCAGGTGAAATTTTTGTTATTGATGAGATGTAATTCTGGAGTTAAATAATGCCCGTAGCTTTACGAGTCGTCATATTAGGCATGATTATCAGTTTATTGGTAGGTTGTCAGCAAGGAAAAGTCCGCTCTTTTAATGTTAAAAACTTAGCTAAATCAGATATCGATATGGTAACAGACGCTCATTTACAAGAGCTTAGTAAACTAGCGCGTGAACTCTTAGTAAAGATGTACAAGCTCAATCCCAGAGAGCTCGCTAAAGCCCCTGCGGGAATGACAGTCGACAAGCGCATTTCTCAGCTGTTTAGTATGCCGCGAATTATTCAGTTTGCAGAATTAGGAAAGCCTTATGGAACCACAGCTGTACCCGTCGCTTTTAACCCTACTTTTTCAGGAGATCGAGTCTTTGCACTGATGGTAGGTATTGCGGGCATGATTCACGGCTCATACAATTATCAGGACGAGTTTTTTATGCTGGATGAAATAGACCAGCAAAAGCTCTACCACTGTGCACGAAATTTAGAATCTATTGCATGGCAGTTACACCATCGGCGTGATGCTCACGGAGAGCTATTACTTGTCAGCAACAGTATTAATAGTGTGACAGGAGAGACAAACCTAAGCACGGAACGTCTCTTGGCAAAAATGATATCGTTACAGGATATGATGGCACGCATCCTTTCAGATAAGAATAACCGTGCCATCAACAAAGTTTTGCATGGTGTCGCATCGACCACCTTATTACCAATCTAGGCTGTTATGCTTAACCACAAGCAGCCTATCGCCCAAAAGACTATTGTGTTTCCATTGCGCGAATAAAGGTATCAGACTCTTGAATCGAGCGCTGCATTTCATTAATTAGACGATCAATGTTTTGTTGAATGCCTGCAAACTCACCTTTTAACGCACCAACAGCCCGAGCATTTAAGTTATGCTTAAGATATAAAACATTATCATTAAGCGCCGAAAGTACTGGTTGCATGCGTTGTTCAGCGCGCTTCATTATGCGTAAAAGAGCCGTATAACGATTTTTTGTATCCTTCAGCTGCTTAGCACTTTGAGCACGTAAGTTAGCACTTTGATACTGCTCCAGCTCTTCTTCCCATTCTTCAAAAAGCGCTTGCGCTACCTGCTCAACACCCTTGATACGCTCTGATACATTGTCTGCCGCTTCAACACTATCATCATATTCCGCCTGTAATCGGTCATAGAGTGTTTCCAACTTACCGCCATCAAACTGCACGACCGCGCGATACTGCTCTAACGCATCTTTAAACTGCTCTTGTGCTTCACCTTGAGCATCGCGCGCATTTTCAACTCGATCAACTAGGATCTCGCGCTTATGCACCCCGACCTGCTCCATCGCGGAATAATACGCACTCTGGCAGCCTGTCAGTAAAACCATACAAGACAACAACAATAATTTTTTTAACATCCTTCCTATTCTCCTTTCGTCTTTGGATGGACCCTAGATTATCTAAACAAAACTTAACGACACAGTGTCATCGGCTTATTAATCTGTATATCACTGATCTTATGATTTTCATTAAGCATTAACGTCACATCAGCACGCTTAGGCATTTCATCTAGCATGGTTCTTGTTAAACGCTCATAATGCTGGATAAAACGTAAAATCTCTTCTTCATTCATAATCCGCAGATGATCAGCAGGCTGTTGCGTATCAAAGTTATATTTAACTCTCTCAGCTAATTTTTTTTCTTGCAAGGAACGCCAACTATAAACCGCTTCCATGCTAGGTACTTTTAACATCACCAACGAATCGATCATGCTAAACAGTTCCTGATATTTCTCTTCTAGCTGGCGATTTACATAACGCCGCCAATCGCCATTAGCGTCTTCTACCCTCTCTAGCGCGTTAACCGGAGAGTTAAGGTTTTCTTCACTCTCAGATAAAGCACCAACACACCACCCCTCAAAGACAATCACATCGGCAGGACCAACCCATTCTTGCCATACCGACGTAGGGCAACGGTCATCAATCGATTTGTCAAAAACGGGGATCTTAGTCGGGTTTTCTGGGTCACCTTCTTTTAAAGATTTTATGATATCGATACCCAACTGAACATCATGTGTACCGGGCACACCTCGAGTAATAAGTAGTGGATGCACAATTTCAGCCAAGCGCTCCCGTTCATGGCGCGTTTTATACAGATCATCTATCGAAAAACCGACGACTTTCTGCCCGAAGCCTTCACTAAGAATGACCTCTATTAAATTAAATAGCGTCGATTTACCCGCCCCCTGAGCGCCATTAATGCCCACCACTAGTGGGCCATTTTGCTGTCGTTTTCGACACAACAGCCATGCTCCCAAAGGTACATAAAGGGACTCAAACATCTCTTTAAGACCGATATCAACTTTTAATGACGCAAGCGCAGTAGCGAACGCCTGCTCTACTGCTTTGACAGCTTCTTTGCGCTCATTATGAGACAAACAAAGCTGTTCGGTAGGCCAAGGGGACAACAAGCTCATTCAGCTTCCTTTTAATGCTAAAAAATTAATAATGACGTACCCGCTAGTGTGTGCGTAACCATTGGCTTATTTCATGGATATGCGCGTCTTCCATTAGAGAGGGAACGTGTGGAATTCCGGGCAAGCTGTATAGCGACATCGCAGAGTTCTCCTGCTGCATTTGCTCGACAGTGGAGCGGCTCAATACATCAGAATCCTCCCCCCAAATCAACATCTGCGGGCATTGTATGGCACGCCATACAGGCCAAAGATCTATATCTTGGTTGGCAGTAGCACGCGTGACATCACCAATAGCAGGATCATAATGTTGCGTCCAACCTTGTGGTTCTTGCTTAAAGCCATGCTTGGTCAAACTCTGCCACTGAGTATTGGTTAAATTGCGCAATCCAGAATATGTTGCTTGCATAAAGGCTTGCGCCTCATCAAGCGTTGCAAAATACTTCGGTACTAGGTAGTCACCTATTCGCTCCAAAGCATCCTGTGAAACAAACGCGCCGATATCATTTAATATCAGTTTTCTAATAGGGGACTTAGGCATAGACGCCAGCAACATACCGATAATGCCACCCATGGACGTTCCCAGCCAATCAACTTCTTTCACATTCAAACGTGCCAGTAACACCATAATATCGGACAGATACTGAGGCATACCGTAGTCGGCAGGGTTTAATAGCCTATCACTCTCTCCGCGGCCAACAATATCAGGGCAAATGACTCGGTACTCGCGTGACAGTGCTTTTGCTATTTCATCAAAGTCGCGGCTATTTCTGGCTAAACCATGAACACAGACCAGCACTCGCTCATTGTCTTGGCTACCCCACTCATGATAAACCATCCGATGAAGCCCAGAAGAACTTAATCCCATTACTGATTCAGTGCGCACGTGAAGTATTCCTTTTGAATTAAAGTATGAAGCATGCTGATCTATTCAGCATATCGGAGCGTACTTACTAACGTAACTTATCATTCCTAAAAGAATTGTAAAGTTGCGTAAACAAACCCCCATATCGGTTCGAAACCAGATAAACTATTCCATCATAAAGCGCTAATACATAACAGATTATTTATTGTAACCCTTTTTTAAAGACCAATGACTCTAGATTGAGGTTGATATGTCGACTGCGGTTAATCAAAAAAAAACGCGTCACCTCACGTGGATTTTACCACTACTGGTAATGGCCGTAGCCATTGGAGCTTTTCTAGCGCTCAAGTCTAGTAAACCACAAACACCTTCTCGCCCGGCGCTAGAAAAAAGCTGGAGTGTGCAAACACAAACGGTAAGCTTTTCAACTATTCGTCCTGAGGTTGTTTTGTATGGGCAAGTAGAATCTGTACAAATGACGCAGTTATCTGCTTCCGTTACTGCTTTTGTCGAGTCAGTTATTAGCAAAGAGGGACAACAAGTTGAGAAAGGCGACCTGCTGGTTAAACTAGATCCTCGTGATACTCAGCTGATCGTACGCCAGCGCGAAGCCGACTTACAAAGCGTAGATGCCAAATTAAGTGCGGCTAGAACCCAGAATAGCGCTGATAAAAAAGCTTTAAACATAGAGAAAAAGCTCTATGCCTTAGCCAGTAAATCAGTATCCCGTTACAAAGACTTGAGTAAGCGAAAAGTAGGTTCGGACGATCAGCTTGATACCGCCAGAAAGAACCTCCAACAACAAGCCCTCGCTTTAAATAATCGTGAACAAGCCATCAACGCTTATCCATCTCAGCTTGCACAACTCAAAGCCGAGCAGGAAAAAATTAAAGCGCTACGTGATAGCGCTTTACTGGATCTAGAAAGGACATCAATCACCGCACCTTTTAAAGCACGCATATCCAGTATAAAAACAGCCACAGGTGATCGCGTAAAAAGTGGAGACCCGTTAATTACGCTATACGATCCTACACAATTACAGTTGCGCTCCCAAATCCCATCAAAAACCTTACCCTGGGTACGCCAAGGACTGCTAGAAAGCGAGGACTTGAAAGCAACAGCCGTTATCGACAAACAAACGATCACGTTAAATTTGTCTCACTTAGCAAGCTCAGTAAGTAACGGTAACACAGGCGTAGATGCGCTTCTGCAGTTCACACCGGAGCAGTTCATTCCAGAGCCTGGGCGCACACTATCACTAACGCTGTTTTTACCTGAAATTGATAACGTCATTACCATTCCTCCTTCGGCACTCTATGGAACTGACCGGGTATATCGCGTCCGTGATGCAAAGCTGGAGTCAGTTATCGTCAGTAAAGTGGGCGATGCGCATGATGACAACGGCTCACCTCTCATTCTTATTCAGCCTGGAGACCTTCAAGCAGGCGACTCCCTCATTATCACCCAGCTCCCTAACGCCATCTCGGGCTTGCCTGTCAAAGCCACGGAGTAACAACCCATGCGTACTTATAGCGGCCCACTACAAAACCTGACAGCGCTTTTTACAGAGCATCGCGTTGCTGCAAATCTGTTAATGATTTTAATGCTTCTGGCAGGGGTTTGGGGTGTGAAAAAACTTAACACTCAGTTTTTTCCCTCTTTTGAACTAGACATTATCATTGTCAGTGTCGCTTGGAGTGGCGCCGCAGCCGAAGATGTTGAAAGGTCTATTGTCTTACCTATTGAGGAAGAGATTCGCTCAATTAATGGCATCGATACGCTTTACTCTACCAGTAGCCAAAGTCGCGCTTCAATTCGGCTTGAGTTAACCGAAAACTCTGATGTGCAGTACACCTTGGATGAGGTGAAACAGAAAATAGCCAATATTCGCAGCTCTCTCCCCTCTGATTCAGAAGAGCCTGTCGTGCAGCGTATCATTCGCTATGAAAATATCGCATCAATGCTCATCACCTCAGAAAATGCTGCCATCAGTGAGTTACGCGTTTTAGCACGTCGCTTTGAAAGAGAGTTGCTAGACAAGGGCATACGCAAGATCGATTTTACGGGGATGCCTGCAGAAGAAATTGCTATTCAGGTACCGACTGAACAGCTTCACTCGCTAGGCATGTCACTGTCTGATATCGCCACCAATATAAGCCAACGCAGTGTCGACCTACCTGCTGGAACAGCCGCTAAAAGTGACGGTTCCAGGCAGATACGCAGTTTAAGCCAGCAACGCGATGTCGAAGGCTTTAAACAACTCCCTATCATCTCTGATAACACTGGGCGTCTAGTGCGCTTAGGTGATATAGCAGAGATTGATTGGCGCACTAAAGACAGCCAGATAGAACTCAGCTATCGCGGCCAGCCTGCTATCTTAATGGTACTAAAACGCACCGAAAGCGATGATACATTACAGTCCGCTAGCATCATGGAAAACTGGATAGATTCTGCTCGCGAGCAATTACCTCAAGGTATCGAGTTGGTTACCTACGATGAACGCTGGATGCAGGTTCAAGCACGTATCGACCTCTTATTGAAAAACGGCTTAGGCGGATTAGTACTCATCATCGCCATCCTATTTTTATTCCTAAATGCGCGGGTGGCTTTCTGGGTAACGGTGGGTATTCCAATCTCCTTTATGGCAACCCTAGCTGTGCTGTATATGATTGGCGGCTCAATCAACATGATCAGCTTATTTGGCCTCATCATGGCATTGGGAATTATCGTCGACGATGCAATTGTGGTTGGTGAAGATACTCTGACACATTTACAGATGGGTGAAAGTGGTTTACAAGCGGCGATAGGCGGTGCACACCGAATGCTGTCACCGGTTATCGCCTCCTCCCTTACGACTATTGCTGCTTTTTTGCCGCTACTGATTATCGGCGGAACCATTGGCAATATCCTTGTTGATATCCCCACGGTAGTTATTTGCGTGATACTGGCTTCATTGGTTGAATGTTTCCTGATACTACCTGGGCATCTACATCACAGCTTTCGCAGCAAAGCAGATTTACACGCCTCTAAAACTCGCCTAGCTCTTGAAGCACGTATCAACCATTTTCGTGACCATACTTTTCGTCGCTTTGTCAGAGCAGCGATCACCTTTCGCTGGACAACCCTAGCCAGTGCGATCGGTATTTTCATTATTGCTATCGGATTAATAATGGGGGGAAGAGTCAAGTTCACATTCTTCCCGTCAGTCGAACGAGAAGTCTTCACGGCTAACGTGCAGTTTGCCGCCGGTACACATAATTCACAGGTAAAACAGTTCTTAGCGCACTTAGATAGCACTATTCAACTAACGGAAGAAGAACTAGGTAATAACCTAATTAAAGTCGCTTTTCGTGAATACGGTATCGCTAACTTTACTCGCACCAGCTCAGCATCCACCAACGGTGACGAGTTTGGCTCTTTGTACGTCGAGATGAATCCAGCCGACACACGTGACATTACTAACCGCGAATTTATTAAAGAGTGGCGTAAGAAGATCAATATACCTGCCGGAGTTGAAAAGTTCTCCATTGACCAATCAACGAGCGGACCAAGAGGAAAGCCGATAGAAATAAAACTATCGAGTAATAACGTAAGCACTTTGAAGCAAGCATCCATCGAAGTTCAAAGCGTGCTCAAACAATACTCTGGCTTATCGAATGTCGACGATGACCTTCCGTTCGGCAAGTCCCAACTGATTTATGAATTAACACCAGCCGGTAAAGCTTCGGGTTTAAAGCTACAGCAAGTTGGCAGGCAACTACGTGCGGCATTTGATGGCATTGAAGCCCAAACCTTTTATAACGGCCAAGATGAAGTTGCGGTACGCGTGGTGCTTCCTAACTCGGAGCGTAACCGCTTAAGCGCATTAGAGTATCTTCCCATTATCCTTCCAGATGGTTCTAGCGCACCCTTGTCTAATATTGTGCAGTTTTCACCTCAGCGAGGCTTAGACACCTTACAACGAATCAATGGACAACTCGCTATTAATGTCACGGCAGATTTGGACGAATCTGCAGCCAATGCCAATGATATTATTAGTGACCTGGAAACAGGTAAGCTAGACAGTGTGCTCAGTAAATATGGCGTCGAAGCCAGTTTTGAAGGTAAAAATAAAAACCAAAGGGAAACACTTGCTGATATGAAGTTAGGGCTTATCCTCGCCTTATGCCTTATCTATATCATTCTTGCGTGGGTATTTGCGTCATACAGCTGGCCAATCACTGTCATGCTCGCTATCCCGCTAGGATTAACCGGCGCTATTCTCGGACACTTTATAACGGGTCTTGACCTCACCATTCTTTCTTTATTTGGTTTTTTTGGGTTATCAGGCATCGTTATCAATGACTCTATCGTCCTGATTACCTTTTATAAAAAGCTAAGAGCTAGCGGTATGGCAGTAGAAGATGCTATCGAAGAAGCGGCTTGCCAGCGCTTACGCGCAGTACTGCTGACCTCTTTAACAACCATCGCCGGGTTAACACCGATTCTTTTTGAAACCTCACTCCAGGCCCAATTCCTTATTCCGATGGCTACCTCGATCGTTTTCGGTTTAGCCTACGGCACGCTACTCATTCTCTTATTTATTCCCGCAATATTAACTGTCCTAGAACACAGTAAAGCGCGCCTAGGACTGAGAGTACACCACGGTCAATTATCAGAAGATGCTTCCTAAGACTTACTTCTACTCCTGATCACGGCGACTGAAATAATTCTTCAGTCGCCGTTCTACAACATTTTAAACTATTGAATTTAAAGAAATAAAAAAACAACAACAGATAACTGTTAGCAAAAAGCAACAGTTATACTCAGCACGTCCTCACTAATAATGGTTTCGATACTCCCTTTGCTCTAAAACAACGCCCCAATAATATCTAAACAACTGTTTTAAAAGAAAAAAATAAAGAGTGGCACATTTTAAGCAATACACCGGGTATCCAATCACGAAATAAAGAGAGAGATAACCCATGAAAAAATTAATGACTATCGCTGCTTTCACTTTTGCTTCAGCTACTGCCATCGCTCAACCAGCAGGTGGAACTGATTTATTCGTTTTATTAGATGTGGATGCAAACCAGATGATTAGCGCTGAAGAAGCAAAAATACATGAACCTGTATTAGCACAGTTTGAAACATTGGATTTAAACAAAGACGGGCAGCTAAGTGCTGATGAATTCAGCCTGCTAGCTAAAGGTTAATTTTCCCTGCACCCAACGCTCCGGCATGTTCCCTACAATTTACGCCGGAGCGTTTTTTTTATTTTATCTAAAAAACTTTGAAAAACACCATCCAACCAGCCCGATAAAGCATATTTAGTCCCACAACAGGCCTTCACAACCACATATCAAAGAGGAAACACTTAATAGACACCGCCGCATCCGGTATAATTTCCAGCCTATTTTTGATAACAGCCTCACCCCAGAGCAGGAAATATTTATGAACCGGGATTTAGCGCGTCTTCAACCCTACCCTTTTGAAAAGCTGGCAGAACTGAAAGCGCAGGTCACACCTCCCGCCGAATTGCCACATATCGCATTCTCCATCGGCGAGCCTAAACATAAATCTCCTGCTTTTGTTGTTCAAACACTGACCGACAATCTTAATGCACTATCAAACTACCCAACCACCAAGGGTATTCCTGAATTACGTAAAACTATTGCCGACTGGTGTACTAGTCGCTTTCATTTGACGGCCGATACATTAACAGCAGATCAGCATGTGCTACCGGTTAACGGTACACGAGAAGCTATATTTGCCTTTACTCAAGCCGCAGTTGAGCGCAAAGAAGGGGCATTGGTGATTTCACCCAATCCTTTTTATCAAATCTATGAAGGCGCGGCTTACTTAGCAGGTGCAGAGCCTTATTATCTGAGCTGCTTAAGTGAGAACGGTTTTATTCCCGACTATGATGCTGTCCCTAGTGATGTATGGGAACACTGCCAGATTCTATTTCTCTGCTCACCAAGTAACCCAACGGGAGCGGTGACTGATTTTGACACCCTGAAAAAGCTCATTGCTTTAGCTGACCAATACCACTTCATTATTGCCTCAGATGAGTGCTACTCCGAAATATATTTAGATGAAGCAAGCCCACCGGTTGGCTTGCTTGAAGCATGTGCTCGTTTAGGTCGCAACGACTTTGATAAGTGCGTTGTCATGCATAGCTTATCTAAGCGCTCTAATTTGCCTGGTTTACGCTCAGGCTTTATTGCCGGAGACGCTAAATTAATGAAGCCTTTTCTGGAATACCGCACCTACCATGGCTGCTCTATGCCAGTACAACACCAGATTGCATCAATCGCTGCATGGCAGGATGAAGCGCACGTTAAAGAGAACCGCGACCAATACCGCGAAAAATTCGCACGCGTTGTTGAAATTCTTTCGCCAGTTATGGATGTACAACAACCAGAAGCCAGCTTCTATTTATGGGCAAAAACACCGATAGCAGATGATCTATTTGCACAACAACTCTTTGCCGAGCAAAACATGACAGTGCTACCAGGCAGCTACCTATCACGTGACGTAGAAGGCTGTGTGCCCGGTGCGGGCTACGTACGCATGGCCTTAGTGGCAACACTTGAAGAGTGTGTTGAAGGTGCGCAACGTATTAGGCGTTTCGTTGAAGGTTTACGCTAAAAAGCAATTAAAGAGAGTAGCAATATGAGCATTACGCTTTTTGGCATAAAGAATTGCGATACAATTAAGAAAGCACGTAAATGGCTGGATGCTCATAATATTGAGTTCCAGTTTCACGACTTTCGTAAAGACGGACTCACTGAAGCGCAACTAGACCTACTTATTGAATCGTTAGGGTGGGAAATATTGTTGAATAAGCGTGGTACTACATGGCGCCAGTTATCCGATGCTATTAAAGAGAATATTGATGCAGCATCAGCCCGTTCGCTGATGCTGGAAAATCCGGCGATCATTAAACGTCCGGTATTGGAGATCGGCTCAACAGAGACCTCTCCACAACGGTTTGTCGGCTTTAAAGAAAACGAATACAGCGAAATTTTTCAAATTTGACGTCTAGGCGGAATAAACACATGAGCTACTTTGCATTTGGTCTGGGTATTGGTACCCAATCCTCTAACGGTGACTGGTTAGAAATCTACTATAACGCACCTATTCTGAACCCATCTGATGCGCTAATTAGCGCCGTTGCTGAAAAGCTGAATTACGAAGGTGGTGATGCTGCTATCGAAATCTGTGAAGCACAGCTAAAAGATCTAGAAGCGGCTTTCCTAAGCGTGGATGCTGAAGATCAGGCAGAAGTGGTTGAAGTACTTAAAGGTACACAACAATCAATGGTCATCACTATCTTGGAAACAGATAGCTCTCCTGCATCAACGCCCGAGGTTTATCTAAAACTCGCTCTACTTTCACATCGTTTTGTTAAGCCTCACGGTATTGATCTATCAGGCATGTTTGGTTTGCTGCCAAACGTTGCTTGGACAAACGAAGGCGCTGTTTCACTTGCTGACCTGCCTCGTCGCCAGTTATCTGCACGTGCTCAAGGGCGCGTACTCGATGTTCATTCTGTAGACAAGTTCCCTAAAATGGCTAACTACGTGGTCCCTGAAGGCGTCCGTGTAGCAGCAACGTCACGTGTACGTTTAGGTGCCTATGTAGGCGAAGGTACAACAGTTATGCATGAAGGTTTCATCAACTTCAATGCCGGTACTATGGGTGTCAGCATGGTTGAAGGGCGTATTTCTGCCGGTGTTGTGGTAGGTAATGGTTCTGATCTAGGTGGCGGCTGCTCTACTATGGGTACACTATCTGGCGGTAACAATGTGATTATCTCTGTTGGTGATAACTGTCTACTCGGTGCGAATGCAGGCTTAGGTTTACCACTAGGTGACCGTTGTACTGTTGAAGCAGGCTTGTATGTCACTGGTGGTTCAAAAGTAACCTTGCTAGATGATCAGAACAACGAAGTCAGCACCGTTAAAGCGGGCGAACTAGCCGGCAAATCTGATTTACTGTTCCGCCGTAATTCACAAAACGGTCGTATTGAAGTTAAAACCAATAAATCAGCCATCGAGCTGAATGCGGAACTTCATAAGCATAACTAAGATTGCTTATGTAGACTTGGAGTAACCGATGTTTTTATATCCAGACCTCCAAGTCTGCACCTTCTGATCACACCTATTGCAAACTATATTGCATTCTATCTTATCTAGTACCCCCGGAGCCCTGATATGCCGATCCTGTCACCGACAGTCGAACTCACTAAAGAGCTAATCTCACGCCCTTCAGTCACACCAGAAGATGCTGGTTGTCAGGAGCTATTAATTGAAAAGCTAGAAGCATTAGGTTTTGTAATTGAACGCTTACCTTTTGAGGATGTTAGCAACTTTTGGGCACGCCGTGGCACACAAAGCCCGCTATTTTGCTTTGCTGGGCATACGGATGTGGTTCCGACTGGTCCTGTTGAAAATTGGTCTCACCCTCCATTTGAGCCTACTATTGTAGAAGGCTACTTATATGGTCGCGGTACGGCAGATATGAAAGGTAGCATTGCCGCTTTCATCACATCACTGGAACGCTTTATTGAACACCACCCTGACCATGAAGGCTCTATCGCATTACTAATTACTAGCGATGAAGAAGGCCCGTTTATTAATGGTACAACACGCGTTATTGATCATTTAGAAGCTCGCCAAGAAAAAATAGATTGGTGCATCGTGGGCGAACCTTCAAGCACTGAAAAAACCGGCGATATTATTAAAAACGGTCGCCGTGGTTCCCTCAGTGGCAAGCTTAAAGTCGCCGGTATACAAGGGCATGTTGCTTATCCGCACCTAGTGCGCAACCCTATTCACGAAGCAGTGCCGGCATTAACTGAACTGGCGGCTACGGTATGGGATGAAGGGAATGACTTTTTCCCACCAACAAGCTTCCAGATTTCAAATATCCATGCAGGTACGGGCGCAAACAATGTTGTTCCAGGTGAGGTTGAGATCGATTTCAACTTCCGTTTCTCAACAGAAGTAACAGCGGAGCAGCTAAAAGAGAGCGTCAGAGACACGCTTGATCGTCATAACCTTGAATGGGATATCGACTGGATCTTATCAGGCAACCCTTTCCTGACCGCAGAAGGCAGCTTAGTAGAAGCCGCACAGCAAGCAATCAAAGCGGTTACCGGTATGGACACTGAGCTATCAACAGCAGGCGGTACATCTGACGGACGCTTTATTGCGCCTACTGGCGCACAAGTTCTTGAACTAGGGCCTGTTAATGCCACCATTCACCAAATTGATGAGCGCGTAAAAGTAAAAGACCTAGATATACTCAGCGACCTGTATGAAAACATTCTGGCTCGCCTACTGTCTTCTACTAAATAAGCGACCTGAATAATGAATGTTACTAGTGGCCACCTAATCTGCCCTGTTTGCTCCCTTGCTTTAACGCAAAAGGAGCGTTCTTTGTCATGTGAACAAAACCACAGTTACGACCAAGCTAAGCAGGGTTATTGGAATCTATTATTGGTACAACGCAAGCGTTCCAAAGACCCAGGTGACAACCCTCAGATGGTGGCAGCTAGGACACACTTTCTTGATCAGCACTACTATCAACCATTAGCTGATAAAATCAGCGCAAGCGTTCAGCTAGAGCTTACAAACAACTCCAATTCTCGCCTCTTAGATATGGGCTGTGGTGAAGGCTACTACACAGCTCAAGTAGAGAAAGCGCTGAGCAACACAAATGTTGAGATTATCGGTCTCGACATTTCAAAGCATGCGGTTAAAGCGGCTTGCAGACGTAGTAAATCTATTCACTGGTTAGTCGCATCCGGTGCACAAATGCCGGTACCCGAGCAAAGCCAAGACTTGTTACTAGTGATGTTCAGCCGACTAATGCCAGCAGCATTTGCCAAAGTTGTTAAACCTGATGGTTTATTACTACTAGCGTGGCCAGCACAGGAACACTTACTGGAACTACGCCAGAGCATCTACAAAGAGATAAAAATCTCTGAGTACGACCCAACAACAGAGTTAGCAGAACAATTTAGCTGTGAAAAGGTAGATACATTACGCTTTGAATTCTCCCTGCAATCTGAGCAAGATATTCAAGCACTTCTAGATATGACCCCTCATAGCCAACGCATCAATGACGACAGCATGGCTGTATTACTTGCCTCTGCACCGCTTCATTTAACATTTCATGTCAATTTAGGTTTTTTCCGCCGTTTATGAGATGGAGAGCAACGAAGCGCCGCTTGATAAAGCAGGCTGATAACTACCAACAAAACCTAATACTACTGATCAGTGGTTTTGGTTTATGCATGCTTGGCATACTGCTGATTACCATCGCAGAATTCTTATTTGGCCAATCACTACAACAGGAACTGGTCGCACTCTTAGGAATGGCGCTCATTGCTATAGGTGTTTTACTAGCCCTTGCAGGCTACATAAGCCTGAGCATTCTACGGGTATTTCGCTTTTTGATTAGTGATGAAGAAAAAAGTAAAAATAAAACTTAATATCAGCATAATTCAAGCGCACCCGTAAGTGCGCTTTCTCACTTACATCGGCACAGTTTGTCCATTCAGTGTGACTTCACCCTGCTTTAGCTGAAGCTCTACTTTGTAACTATCACCTTGCTTTTGCACAAAGCCCATCTGTACGAACATGCTTATTTGCTGCGGGTTGTAATCCGGCATAGCCTCCAGCATAGCTACTGGTACAGTAAACTGTGCATTCAAGGTTAGGTACTGTCTAATTTTATCGGGTTGCATCATTATTTCTGATGCCTGAAAAGGTGCGATATCAAGCTCGGCATCACCCTGCGCTTTATAACCCTCCCAGCCGACTGATAAGTCATTAATATCTGCACCTATGCCTTTTTCAGTAACACTATCAGCAACAGCTAAGATGCTTTCCATTTGCTGATGCATAGCATCAGGCTCACCTTGCATATCCTGTAACATGATTGCCAACTCACGTGTTGATGCAAAATCCAGATCAAAGGTCAGATTTAGGTTTGGGTCAATGAAAGCAGGGGCTGTTTTGCCGGCCTCCACAACTTGAAAAGAGTCTGCTGCATAACCAATAGAGGTAAGCATCCGACCATCATTAAGAGCCTGCTGCACATCTAAACGCAAGCCTTTAGCATCAACGTTGTACTTATCACTCTCAACGAGAACCTGCTCAATATTAAACAGTGCCTCTAAGGTTTCAGCCATCACTGCCTGCATAGGGTCATCATGATCTAGACGACCACTCTCCGTACCCTCAATCCCTTTAACAGATAGTTTATAATCTTGGGTATCAATACCACTGTCTTGCATTACCAAATCAAGCGTAAAATCGCGCCCTTGTTGATCAAAATCCATCTGCATAGCGCCGACTGTTGCTGTGCCCTCTTCTGATTGAACAACAAACTGGTCTGTTTCAAATTCGCCACTCACTGCCAGTTGCTTAGAAAATGGATTAAAGCGCTGCTGAGTCTGCATAACAAACGGCTCACTCGAAGCGTTTGCCTGAAATGTTTTCAGCTTAGTTAATAAGCTTCCTTCAGCCAATACCAGTGTTGATTCTGCACCCAAAAAGCCATGTTTCACGTCAAGATTAAACGGAATGTCACGGCCGCCCATCCACTCTTCAGCGCTTTCAGGTAGCTCTGTTGGGGTATAAACAACTTGATAACTCGACGTATAAAAACCTGGCTTTGCCTCAACATGAATAAAGGCCTTTCCACTGGATTGAACCTGAGCTTGCTCAACTGCCTGCTGTATAAATTTATTGGCTTCTTGTCCCGAGTAATACACACCGGCCAAATAAATAGCTGAGAGCCCCAATACAGATACACATCCTATGACTGCTTTTTTGTTCATTCCAAACCCTTCATAAATAAGATACTACAAGGAAGGATACATGATCTTTGCTTAAAAGGAATGTCTATCCAGAAGGTACTCACCTCTTGATCATCCATGCTAAGAACCGCATACTGGCCGCCTCCCTCACCTAACTGTATTGATAAATCACAATGAATGAACAGCGCCACCCGGATATTGAAATCTACATCAAAAACCGCTCAATTAGCTCCATCCAGAGTTGGTTATCAACACTCGGGGACGACAGCGAAATCTCGACTTCACAAGATGCAGCAGAGAAGCACACGCATGAGTTCTCACTGACCATTGCGGGTACTGTTATTCCAGTTTTTATTCATGAGCGCGCCGCAGGCAAAGCTTGGATCAGCGTGTGGTTTCAATCAGACAAAACCCCTTGGGTGAAAGATCTCGACTGCGCTCGTGTCGCATCAGCCGCCCTAGAAACACAAGTGAGATGTATCGCTAGCGGCTGGCAAAACGGAGACGACCCGGATGAATGGTGGAAAGTCGAAGACACTATCGAAGAACTGATTCAATGGATCTGAACGCCATCAACTCTGCGGCTTAGTTTTATAAGCCGCATATTGCTGATAGGCCACCGCTGAAACAATCATTACCAAACCTATATAAGTAGCCCCGCCAATCTCCTCTCCTAAGATACTGTGAATTAAAATTAACGACAGGAAAGGGGATAAAAAGATCAGGTTACTAACTCGGCTAGTATGGGTTGCTAGTTTCATCGCATTCATCCACAACATGAATGTTATGCCCATCTCAAAAAAACCAACATAAACTGCGCTTAACACACCTTCCATGCCACTAGGCATACCATCCACCAGTAATGTGGCTAGTAACACCAATGGCGTTCCGTTTAAGAAGCACAACAATAGAGATATTTCTGAAGGCGTAGCATTTTTTGCATTGATCAACCAATACAGCGCCCACAAAACCGTGCTAATCAGCGCTAACGCAACACCCAAGCCACTATCAAACTCCATGCCTAATAAGTCGCCTCGCGTGGAAATCACCAAGACACCAAAATAGCCTAGGACAAGTGCAACAATATCGGAACGCTGCAATGATTGTCCCAATATCGGCACCGCTAACAACGACAATACTAACGCCCACGTATAGTTAAGCGGTTGCGCTTGCTGCGCTGGTAATAAGTCATACGCCTGAAAGAGAATCACATAATATAGAAAGGGGTTGAGTGCCCCCAGCACCGCGAATTTCAGAGGAGCCTTTTTCCAATAAGCCACCACGTCACACCACGGGTGCTTTCTAATAACAGCCAACAACAAAACAGCAACCGAAGTAACACTCGCAATTGAGAGTAACTGCAGTGGCGTTAAATCCTGTAGCGCCAACTTAAATGCAGTGGCTACGGTGGACCAGAGTAATACAGCGCTGACTCCCAATAGCATTGCTCGCTTTTGGTTTTTACCATCCATGCTATCTAGTATCCAAAAATAAAAAATCCAGTGTAATGTGCTGCGCTTAAAAAGCAAAAGTGCCACCGCATATCAAAAAATATATCGTCAGAAAGTCATTCAATTTTGAAGAATACTAGGGCGAAATTTTAAGCGGTTATTTGATCATATTCGTTAGATTTATACTTACATCTAAGCTTGCACAGAGACAGAAGGCACTGATGTTTGCGCTTTTCCGATCTGATCCAGCATTAATCGCCCTGACGATAACAACGCCATTTTAGCGAACTCATCAGCAGCTTCACGACGCACTCTCGCTATATTAGAACGCGCATCGATATGGCTATTAATATAGGCAAAGTCACCTGGTAATTTATCATTAACTGAGTGATTTAAACGCTCAATAAGGTAAGGCGTATGCAACTCATCAACCGATGGATAACGCTCTTCCGGAAGAGTAAAACCTTCTCCACGCTCTTGCTGAACCGTTTGAGGAGAGTATTCATAACTGTTTGATTGATTAGTTGATATGAGGCTTAGTAGCATCGCAAACTGGGCACCATGAGACGCCGTCACTGCCTGTGGCAATGACGAAGTATACGTCTCTATTCGCGCCTGTATTCTTTCAGTTTGCATACTTGTTTAGTATCTCATCAGTGACTATCCGATATGTCGGCAGGTTACTGATATTCTTTATATTTTTTAGCCAATAAGCACATTATCTTTATACGAGTCAGTGCTCAAAGGTGTAAATAATGTCACCGCCACTACTATTAGTGCCCGTTTGTGACTCGATGCTCCAACGCTTGCTCAATAGGTAACGCATGAAAAAAGTACTGGTGGGTTCAAGAATCCCCACTCCATACTTCACATACAGCTTAGGCGATAAATATTTACCAATATAGAATGAGGTATCATTAAGTGAATCTCCTTCAAGCCCTAATTCATTGACATCAAAAAGGTTTGAGAGTTTTTCAGCTACAACGTTGCCACCCTTCAGAGTAAGTGCTGATGCAGCTCTAAACAGTAACTCTTGCTCAGAAGCAGTTGCATTCGCAGCACCTGGGGCTCTCCCAAAAAGAAGGTAAGAAAGCAAACTACTTTCTGGCATGCTAGGCTCAGAAAACAACGTCAATCGCGGTTCTTTCAATGTACCGCCGACCTTCGCTCCTGCCGTTACCTCTTCAACGATACGTGACACGCGAAGATCTAAACCTGGGTTATCAACAGGGCCTCCACTAAACACGAGGCTACCCCGTTCAATATTAAGATCTTGCCCATAGAGGCGATATTTACCGGCAGCCACAGCCATACTACCGGTCGCACGTGTTGCACGACGACCATCGTCTTCCACTAGAACACTACCCTCTAAACGCCCTTGAAAACCAACCGCATCAACTTCAACCTTATCACCTAACGTGATACGTACTTGGGCATCCAATGCCTGCTTGACCGGTATTGTTGCTGAACGTTCCGAGTTAGAATCGACAATAACAACATCTGAAGATAGCGGCGTGATAGATGCCACTTTCGGTGGTGACAATTGAGCTTTAGGAATTTTAATTTCACCACGCACTGACACTAACGCGGGCGTAATCGACAAGCTAAGATCAGGTGAAACCCACGCCTGAATTTCATTAGTTGCTGCCAACTGAAAGTCTTTGCCCTTAAGCTTTATCTGGCCAGAATACTTCAGAGGGTCAAGCACTCCTGATAACGCAAGCAACCCTTTTCCTGAATATAGTGAGCCAGTTAGCCCCAACTGATCCGTTGTTGGCTGATCATGAATTTCTAGGTTAATGGCCTCCAATGCAATACCTAATGCCGGTAACTCAGCTTGAGCTTCTTGAAGCTTTAAAAAGCCTTTCACCTGCGGTTTTTTCAAAGAACCACGCAGTACCAGCTTTGACTCAACCTGACCTTTAACCGCTTGTAGTTCAGGCGAAAATAGAGAAACAAACTCCAGATCACTCAGAGCCGCTTGCAAGGAACCTGTTAACCTACCCTCACCATAAGCGTCATCTATCACGATCGACGCTTCTACCTGCCCGACAGGCTGAACCAGAGGCAGCTGCAAATCTGCTTTGATCCGTGATTGCTTACCACTTAATAACAAACGTAGATCATCAGCTTTAACACTCAGGTCAGTGTTTTCCAATTGCAATTGGCTAGCAACAACATTAATACTGGCAGAGAAATCTGGTTTTTCGCCATTTATTTGCTGAAAAGTACCCTGCCCATGCATTTTACCTTCCACCTGCGTACTCGCAGGCAATAACGGCTCAAACTGGTTCAAGGCTAGTTGAGATACGTTAAAACGCCCCTGGCTTCCGCTCTTTTTCGACCAAGCCGTTGTCACACATATTTGTCCACTACCAACAACACTGACAGGAACACGTTGCAAACAAAAATCATCCAGTGCCGCTTTATCAGCACTGCCTGTTACACTCACTGTATGCAAAAGCTGCCACGTTCCCATTATCTCATTTTGTAGGTCGGTTTGAGTTAAAAACCCGCTCCACTGTGAGCTTTCCCACTGGCCTCTTGCTTGTAATTTCACATCTACTGGCCCCTGCTCCAACGCCATCGTTAGCTGATGCTGCAAAGGCGTGCCCCCCCCCTCTATGAGTAAAGATTGCCAACGCTGCCCAGCTAAACTCAAGTTAGCGGCTTTCACACGTACATTGGAGCGCCGCTGTGCACTAAGGTCGATATCCAAGCCTGCATCAAGTTTGCCGAGTTGATAATCTTCAAATTGAAGTCCATTCCCTTTTAAATCAGCAACAAGTTGAAGCTGATCTAAAGGACCATGTAAAGTACCGTTACCCGTTAGATCGCCCGCAGCATTAGGAAGAACACTTGCCAGTGAAGGAGCTTTTAGTAGCCACTCTAGATTCATCTTCTGCCCGGCAGTACCTGTCGCTTGTAGCTGAGCATTAGCCACATTAAGCCGCAGCTGTTTAATTGTCAGTTCAGAACCCGCTAACGAGACTTCCGCGACTCCCTCAATGGGCTGATTACGTAATGTCCCCTGCAGCGAGCTTAAACCAGCTTGCAGCTGTAACCCTCTACTCGCTTGTAGCGATCCAGAACTACTCAAAAGAAAGTCTAACTTTGCCGGCCACTCCTCCCACTGGCTGCCAGGGTTAATTTGCTTCCCTTTTATAGCTAATTGCCAATTTAAAGAGGGCTGCCAGGCCACATTACCATTACCCAGCAACTGCCCTTCTAATGTATCGCCCTGTAGAGTAAATGCACTAAAACCTTGTTTATCGCCGTCTGCCTCAAGAACCCAGCGCCCATCAGGAATACTCGCCCCAGCTAACTCACTATCTAACATCAGATGGTAGTTTTCAATATCGCCCGAAAGCTTAACCTTGCCACGCTTACTACTATAAACAGCATCACCTTGAAGTGGGTAATTTACGTTTTCCCAGCGTCCATCAAGAGTAATTTTTGCTGTTTTTTGTAAATCCGAAACTTCTCCGCTTAAAGATAATCCTGCACCAGCTTGCTCCCCCGCCTGTATTATCTTCAGCTCGTCTACAAATAAAGTATCAGCCGACAACCTCAACAACAGACTCAATGCACCATCGAATATGCCTGATAACTGCTGCTGTACTATTAGCTTTGTAAGCCCTCCTGACAGGATTCCTTTTCCCTTTAGAGCCTTCGTCTCTGGTTGCTGGACTTCCCACTGCGTTGACAATGAAAATAGGTAATCACCTTGAGGATGCACCTTACCAGAGACTTGGGCATCTAGTTGCGACAGCCCTTGCTGAGCTATAAGCTGCAACTCATCCACTATCACTGCCTTTTCTTGCGAGTGCATTTTCAACTTGAGATAGTCGATTAATACAGGGGCAGATTCAGATTGATCAATCTGTTTTGCCTGATTCAACACCAGCCGCTTCAATTGAAGGTCTTCAATGCGTAGCTGTAACGGTAGTGCAATATCGGGCATTGAAAGAGGCAACAGCGACCTTGTAGGGGGCTCTACAGAAGCGGCCTCAGCCGTACTGGCATGCAGAGTAATAACCGGTTGTTCTAATAAAATACTTTGGACATCGATAAGCCCGTTCAACAGTTCATTAGGAGACCAAGCCCACTGCAGCTGCTTGAAGCTAACATCGATGCTTTTATCTTGATAACTCACGCTCTGCAATGAAACTTGACCCAGCAGAGTGCCTTCAACATGCTCAACTTGCAGCTCCCCAGGAGCCCAACGCTGCCCAAGTGATACGAGTTGCTGCAACCCATGCGTAGTCGCAGCAAAGTAAATAACAGCCGTCAGTAAAAGCGCGAACAACACAGCAAAAGTAGCTAACACACACCAGGCCAGGCGTTTATAAATAAGCTTCACAAATCTGGTCCCAAATTCAAATGCAAGCGGATATCATTCTTCTCACCGCTTTGCGGTACAGCAATATCTATACGTACCGGCCCTATCGGTGAGAACCAACGTAAGCCGACCCCTACACCAGTGCTCAAATTTGCTTGAATATCTTTAAAGGCACTACCTGAATCGATGAAAGCAGCCACACCCCAATTACCTTTAAAGCGGTAATCAACTTCAACACTTCCCACAAATAGGTTTTGCCCACCCATGATCTCATCATCCGCATCTTTAGGGCTAAGGCTCTGATACTCATACCCTCGCACACTGCTATCCCCTCCCGCAAAGAAGCGCTGCGATACAGGTAATTTATCAAAGTCATCCACAAAGGTTGTGCCTACATCTACTCGCCCTAACACTCGCCACTGCGGGGCAAAGCTATGCACAGCTTTAGCGCCAAATTTCAACTGTATAAAGTTGGTATCAGAGAGTAGTTGATCAGCGCCTCCTAGCGCCTGCAATGTTAAACGGTAGCCATTTTTAACATTCAAGCGGTCTTGAGTAGATACGGTAGTAAAACTAATCCGTGGAATAAGAAAAGTACTCTGCGTAGTTTCATTACCTATCTTAAACTCTTCCTGCTGCCAACCAAGCGCCGCCACCTGCCGCCAACGCCCTTGCTGTTTTTGCCAAGAAGCCCCCAAGTACAGGTTGCTGTTATCAACATTATCAGAATGCTCTTCATTCAAGCTAAGGTTCACTGCGTACCTATCCTCTTGAGGCCGTAGCCCAGGAATCACATATTCTGCCGCCAAATTAGAGCGGATCTGAGACGCTCTTAATTGCGTCTTGAACTGATGCCCCCGTTTATTCACCCAACGGCGTGCCATACCAAGCGTAGTCCTAACCCCGGTATCCGTTCCATAACCAAAACCCGCGGTGTATTTTGTACGCTTCTTTGCATGTAGCATCACTTCGATAGGTACATCAGCCTCTGTGGCCTTACTCCAAAGTGGGCGCACCTCAACCAGCTGAAAATAATCACTATCAACGAGGGCCTCCTGTAAATTAAGCAGATTCTTATTCTGCACAGGATCACCGCGCTTAAACGGTACATACCGCATCAGAAAGTCATCAGCTAAAGGGCTATCAGTAAAAACAATATCACCGATACGAAATCGCGGACCGCTATCATAATGCAAAATAATACGAGCCTGATAGCTGAGTAGATCAACCTCCACCCGGTGCTCAGTAAACTCCCCTTGATAATAACCACGTTCCGCTGCAAGCGAGCGTAACTGCTTTTTTAAATCTTCATAAACACCATGCACTAAAGGGGAGCCAGTACGTAAGGAAGAACTTAACAGGATCGAATTAAAAGCATCATCTTGTAGTGCTTCACCCTTTAATTGAATATCCAAATAACCTATTGGTAAAAGCTCACCTGGCTCAACCTTAAAGCGAGCGAGCCAGTAATCGTTTTTTTCAACGAATTGGGCGCTGATTTTAGGGCGATACAAGCCAAATGGCTGAAGCGCTTTGTGAATCTCGTCATCAGCTTTAGCATATAGATACCTTACCCGGCTCAGGCTAACAATCTCTTTTCCTTCTAAAGGAACAAGACTCAACATAGAACGGATATTTGCTACTTGGTCTTTACTGGCACCTTCAATTTTAATCACCAAGGTAGCCGCAGCAAGGCTTAACGAAAGACTCATCAACACCAACAGCGTTACAATATTCAACGCCCATCGTTTAAACATCAAATTACCTTTCATCACTAGTGGACCACCTTACAGAGCAGTACGGAGGGTCCTTATTCTATGATAATTACAACAACATGAGCCTAAGTACTGTCATATACACGAGAAAAATAGGACTAATGCACTCATTCAACTAGAGTGCTCAAGATACGAAATACTGTTCACAAACCAAAGCTTTTCTCCCTTCGGGGTGCGAACAACGACTTCATCATCGACCCCCTTTTTGAGTAAAGCTCTCGCCATAGGCGAATCAATCGAGATATAGTCATTGCGACCATAGATCTCGTCACCTCCCACGATTCGGATTTTCTTTATTTCATCATCTTCATTGGCAATTTCAACCCAAGCACCAAAAAATATTTTGCCATCCTGCTGGGGTGAATAATCAACAATTTTTAGCTGGTCAAGGCATTTTCTAACGTATCTAACTCGCCTATCAATTTCCCGTAAAATTTTCTTGTTATATTGATAATCTGCATTTTCACTACGATCCCCTAAGCTAGCAGCCCACGTGACTTTTTTGGTTATTTCAGGACGATACTCAAGCCACAGGTACTTCAGCTCTTTTTGCAGAGCCTCATAGCCTTCACGCGTAATTAAATTCGTTTTCATAACGTTGTAACCATATTTTACATACTATCAACGCGCAAAAAGGTAATGAGCCTTCTTTCACTGTTCGTTTTAGATGAATACTAACACAGAGCAAAGCTCCTCTTAGGAAGCAGCCAGCTAAATCGAAACTAATACAGGTTACATAAAGCGAAGCAGAAGCAACAAATAACGAAGAAAACGTTAGAAATAGGGGGATAACAAAAAAAAGTGTAGTTGAGCAATAAAGAAGGGTTTTAAGATATGTTACAAATCACACCAGGATGGTGGGGCGTATAGGATTTGAACCTATGACCAATTGGTTAAAAGCCAACTGCTCTACCAACTGAGCTAACGCCCCGTCCTGAGGTAGATCTGTAAAAATTGGTGGGGCGTATAGGATTTGAACCTATGACCAATTGGTTAAAAGCCAACTGCTCTACCAACTGAGCTAACGCCCCTCTGAAGTGGCTCCTCGAGCTGGACTCGAACCAGCGACCAATAGATTAACAGTCTACTGCTCTACCAACTGAGCTATCGAGGAACTTCAGTATCCAATGGCGGAGGGGCAGGGATTCGAACCCTGGGAGCCTCGCGACTCGTCGGTTTTCAAGACCGGTGCTTTCGACCACTCAGCCACCCCTCCTCTTGGATGGGCGCAGATTCTATAGTGTTGAGAAAAAGTGTCAAGCATCTTATTGTATGTTTTCACATAAAATGTAAAAAAAGCCGCTTTTTCCTCTATTTTGATTAGTTATTGAGCAGCTACTCTCTAAATTGATTACGATTCATACACATCTGTAACCAATACCTGATACCCGCACTTCTAAACTTTTGTTTATGCAACACCAGATAAAACTGCCGATGCATATCTCGGCCCGCTACATTTAGCTCAACCAAACTGTTATTTTCAAAAGATTCTCGTAACGTAATACGCGATAGACAAGATATCCCGACGCCAGCTTTTACTGAGCGCTTAATCGCTTCTGTATGCTGTAACTCCAACAACACATTTAGGCTGGGCAGCAACCCACGCATTGCCCAATCGAATGTCTGGCGGGTACCGGATCCCTGCTCTCGCAAAATCCAACCAGCACTCTGCAAGTCTTGATCGGATAATACCGACTTCTGTGCTAATGGATGCGTTGGAGAACAAAAGACGACAAGCTCATCTTCAAGCCAGGGAATAAATTCCAAGTTAGCATCATTGGACTCCCCTTCAATTAAACCAATATCCAATTCATAGTTAGCTACTTTCTCTACGATCGCTGATGTATTCGCCACATCTAAAGTTACTTTCCGACCACGGTGGTTAGACATATAAGCAGCCATTAGCTCAACGGCTAGGTAATTACCGATAGTGAGCGTCGCTCCTAATTTAAGATGGCCCGGTGTTTGATGCTGTTTTAGTTCGTTTTCAAGGCTTCTGGCACGTTCAAGTAATGCCTCTACCCGAGGACGTACCAAACGTCCCAACTCATTAATCTGCAGTCGCTTACCGACTCTATCAAAGAGCTGTATGTCAAAATGATCCTCGAGATCTCTTAATGCACTGCTTGCAGCTGATTGCGACATAGAAAGGCTAGCCGCCGCACGTGTAATATTACTGTGATGAGCTACCGCTAAAAAAACTTCCAATTGACGCAGTGAGTACTTCATTATCGATATTTCCGATTATATATATATAAATATCCCGCTTTACCGATAACCTACTCTCTTATATCATTATCAACAATATTTAACCGCACTTAGAACAAAAAGTGCTTAGTGCCAATATACTTAAAACACAGAGAGATATACACATGTCATCAATCGGTCAGGAACAGGTCACCAGCGTACACCACTGGAACGACACGCTTTTCAGCTTTAAAACTACCCGTGATGCTGGTTTTCGTTTTAAGAATGGTTACTTCACTATGATAGGCCTAGAACACGAAGGACGCCCTCTGATGCGTGCCTACAGCATTGCTAGCGCCAACCACGAAGAAGAACTAGAGTTCTTTAGCATAAAAGTACAAGACGGCCCTCTTACATCCAAGCTACAACAGATAAAAGTAGGCGATAATATTTTGATCAGCAAAAAACCAACAGGCACGCTGATCAACGATCACTTATTGCCAGGTAAGCATTTGTACCTCATCAGCACAGGCACAGGGCTTGCGCCTTTCATGAGCATTATCAAAGACCCTGAAATCTACGAAGCTTACGATAAGGTCATTCTAACCCACGGAGTCCGCTTCAAGTCTGAACTCGCCTATGCGGACATGATTGTTAATGAACTGCCAAAAAATGAATATTTGGGTGAGCTTATCAGCGAAAAGCTGATGTACTATCCTACGGTTACACGTGAAAAATATCGTAATAATGGACGCCTGACAGACTTGATGGCAACTGGAAAGCTATCCAAAGATCTTGGTTTACCTGCGCTTAACCCAGACACAGACCGATTTATGATCTGCGGGAGCCCGAGCATGCTGAAAGATACTTGCACGCTGCTAGATAAGATGGGATTTTCTGAGCACCGCCGTAACGATTTGGGTCATTACGTTATAGAGCGAGCATTTGTAGAAAGCTAGTCAGCACCATGACTAGCTACCTCTTTTACCAGTTAGCCCTGCTGACTGGTTTTTTTATAGCACTTCGTTGCATTTAACGGCCCCGCTGTTCCCATAATCCAACTACCCTCCTCAGGTATAACGCGCTAAAGTTATAAAATGAACCTGCAGGACTTTATCTATGGATGCACAAGACCACCAGCCGAGATGGCGAAAACCAACTGTATTACTGTTTGTGATGGCGGCTGCTATGCCTTTCTCCATGGGCACATGGATGGCGCTTATCAACAACTTCTCAATTGAGTATGCACAGTTTGACGGCTCGGACATGGGCATCCTGCAAAGTGTGCGTGAGGTTCCTGGGTTCCTCTCATTTGCCGTAATTTTTTTACTACTGATCATCAAAGAGCAAACACTGGCCGTTGTTGCACTCGCTTTACTAGGCCTAGGCACAGCATTAACCGGTTTATTACCTAGCTTTATGGGACTGTGTTTTACCACCGTTCTTATGTCTGTTGGCTTTCACTATTTTGAAACGGTAAACCAGTCACTGCAACTACAATGGCTCACCAAGGAAGAGGCCCCTAAAATCATGGGCAAGCTCATTGCAATGGGTTCTGCTTGCGCGCTAACAGCCTATGGCATTGTCTATATCGGGCTAGAGTACTTTGGCTTATCCATGGTCTGGATTTACTTAGTCGGTGGTGGCATTACTTTTCTATTAGCAATGGTCGCTTGGGGTTTTTTCCCTCATTTTCCAGAAAAAGTAGAACAGCGTAAAAAGCTATTCTTAAAACAACGTTATTGGCTTTACTACGCATTAGTATTTATGAGCGGAGCCCGTCGACAAATTTTCGTTGTTTTTGCCGGCTTTTTGATGGTAGAAAAATTCGGCTTTAGCGCTGCAGAAATCACACTCATGTTTTTGGCTAATATGGCCATCAACATTGTGTTAGCCCCTCTTATTGGCAAACTGATTGCTCACTGGGGAGAAAGACGCGCCTTAACATTTGAATATATCGGATTAATCGGCGTATTTAGTGCTTACGCACTGGTCGACAGCGCCCTCTGGGGAGCTACGCTGTATATTATCGACCATCTATTTTTTGCCATGGCGATTGCCATTAAGACCTACTTTCAGAAGATAGCATCACCAGAAGATATTGCACCTACGGCTGGCGTCTCGTTCACTATTAATCATATTGCAGCTGTCATCATACCTGCTAGCTTCGGGTTGCTATGGTTAATATCACCCTCAATTGTATTCTATGCAGGTGCCACTATGGCAGGTATCTCGCTAATACTGGCTCAGCTAGTTCCCGACAGCCCAGTTGATGGGGCAGAAACGCGTATTACTCAGCCAGCGTCAGCGTAAATTTATACGTGTGCCATATTGATAATACCGTCATGTATAAACTGTATCGCTAATGCAGCGAGTACCACACCAAGAAAGCGGCGCAAGATATCATCACCCGTCCGGCCAATGATTTTCTTAACATAGCGGGACAGTATCATCATCACCAATGTACCCAAGCTGATGGTCAAAATAGCCAGGGTGATAGATAACGTACCTTGGTAATCAGATGCTTTTGAAAACAGAAGAATCGCTAGCGTTAAAGAACCGGGTCCCGCCAACATAGGAATAGACATCGGAAACACCGCAATATCTTTTCTTTCGGTGGTACTGGTGTGCTCTGTATCTTTGGTAATCATATGAAAGGCTGTATAGAACAACAAAATCCCACCCGAAATACGTAATGCATCGATACTAATTCCCAGCTTATGCAACAGAGGCTCACCAAAGTTACCAAACAGTATTAAAAGCGTCGAAGAGATAACTGCTGCTTTTATCGCCATTTTGACGCGATGGCGCATATCGTCGACAGGGACTAGCGAGTGGAAAATAAGCGCCGCGCCAATCGGATCAATAATAACAAACAGCGCAATCATCGCATTGAGATAAACAGCTATATCCACACATTACTCCTACACAAAAACAATAACTCGACTAAGGTCTAAACAATGAGCGCATAGTAATACTTCACAGGTGATAAATCATCCATTGCCGCAGCGTTCTAGTAAATAGACAAACTCTACATCCAAACCATCCCGCTTACATAAAAAAAGCACCCGAAGGTGCTTTAAAGCTAATGCTAGATCTGTATATGCAATATCGACATATCTGAACTTATATATTCGACCTTACATATTAGGATAGTTAGGACCGCCACCGCCTTCAGGCGTCACCCAAGTGATATTCTGAGACGGATCTTTAATATCACAGGTTTTACAATGCACGCAGTTCTGAGAGTTGACCTGGAAGCTGGTTTCACCGGCCTCATCTTCAACTACTTCATAAACCCCTGCCGGGCAATAACGCTGTGCAGGCTCTGCATATAAGGGAAGGTTCTTCGCTAACGGTACACTGCTGTCTTTGAGTGCTAAGTGGCACGGCTGATTCTCTTCATGATTGGTATTGGAGAGAAATACCGACGTCAGTTTATCAAAGCTCAGCACACCATCGGGCTTCGGATAGTCGATAGGTGTGAACTCTTTGGCCGGACGCATTTGTGCATAATCTTCATGATTATCACGCAGTGTAATGGGCAGCTTACCACCGAAGATGTTCTGGTCAATAAAGTTGAACGCACCACCGAGGTAGGGGCCAAACTTATGCATGGCTGGGCCAAAGTTGCGTGAGCGATATAGCTCATCGTGCAACCACGAGGCCTTAAAGGCCGTATTGAAACTTTCGAGCTGTTTACCACCCGTGCAGCCAGCTTTGAGGGCTTCAAAGACACTTTCGGCGGCAATCATGCCGGACTTCATGGCCGTATGAGTACCTTTGATCTTGGCAAAGTTCAATGTGCCGGCATTACAACCGATCACGAGACCACCAGGGAAGGTCATCTCGGGCAAGGCATTGAAGCCACCTTTAGCAATGGCACGCGCACCGTAAGAAACACGCTTACCCCCTTCTAAATACTGTTTGAGTACCGGGTGGTGCTTGAGGCGTTGGAACTCATCAAACGGGCTCACATAGGGATTCGCATAGTTAAGATCAACAATTAACCCAGCAACCACTTGGTTGTTTTCAGCATGGTAAAGGAAGAAACCACCGCTGGTGCCGCCTTCTAGCGGCCAGCCCGAGCCATGAAGCACCAGACCAGGTTTATGCTTGGCAGGATCAATATCCCACAGCTCTTTAATACCGATACCGTAATGCTGTGCATCCGCGTCTTTATCCAAACCAAAGGTTTGGTAAAGCTGTTTACCCAGATGGCCACGACAACCTTCAGCAAACAAGGTGTATTTAGCGTGCAGTTCCATGCCAGGCATGTAACCATCTTTTTCAGAACCATCTTCAGCCACGCCCATATCGCCGGTGGCAATTCCTTTCACGCTACCATCGTCATTAAACAGGACTTCAGATGCAGCAAATCCTGGGAAGATCTCAACGCCTAGCTGTTCTGCTTGCTCACCTAACCAGCGTGTCAGATTACCCAAGCTAACAATGTAGTTACCGTGGTTATGCATGGTTTTGGGAATAAAAGCATTCGGCAGCTTGGTCGCTTTTTCATTATCTTTTAGCAGGTACAGCTCGTCGTCTGTGACAGCGGTATTAAGCGGGGCGCCACGCTCTTTCCAATCCGGGAAAAGTTCATCCAAAGCGCGCGATTCAACGACAGCACCGGACAGGATATGGGCGCCAACTTCAGAGCCTTTCTCAACGACACATACAGTGAGTTCTTGTTCTTGCTCATTTGCCATCTGCATAAAACGACAGGCTGCGGATAATCCAGCGGGCCCAGCGCCTACGATGACAACATCAAATTCCATCGATTCGCGTTCTGACATCTTTACGTTCTCCTCAGAACTGTTCTATCTCAAGTGCCATCATAGAAGCACTTCCGGCTTTCATCGTTTGTAGGTGCATTTTCACACGCGGTAAAAAGTGTTCACAATAAAAACGTGCGCTCACCTGCTTACTTTCCAAAAACAGTGGATCTGTATCTGTATTACCGCTTAGTGCCTGTGCTTTTCCAGCACTGCGCAACATTAGCCAAGCGCCACATAGGTACCCAAGCGACATCATCAAGTTCACCCCTATCGCAGGGGCCTCTTCTTTATGGGAAAGCAGCCAGTCTACCCCATCTCGCACTGACTGTTCAGCTTCAATAGCATTACTTAGCTCCTGAGTGAATATTTCACCAACTTCAAGCGAAGCTAGCTCACAGCTGATTTCATCTAGTAACGCGAATAATGATTGCCCATTATCTGCCAAGGTTTTACGACCAACAAGGTCCAGCCCCTGAATACCGGTAGTGCCCTCATAGATAGGCAAAATACGAGCATCCCGAAAATGCTGAGCAGCGCCGGTTTCTTCAATAAAGCCCATACCACCATGAATCTGCACCCCCAGAGAGGTTAGCTCCTGAGCGAACTCCGTTATCCAACCTTTTACAATCGGGGTATATAGGTCTAATCGCGCCTGGCATATAGCCGCATCACTAACAGAACCTGTTGTTTTTAATACTTCGAGATTATCAGCTTGAGATGCAGCAACATAGGTTAGTGCACGCATGGCTTGTGTACCTGATTTCATTAACATCAGCATACGACGCACATCAGGGTGATTGATAATCGCAAGGCGGCTGCCGTCACGTAGCGTTCCTTGTAGGCGTTCTTTTGCATATGCCAAAGCATGCTGATAAGCCCGTTCTGAAACAGCTAGCCCCTGAAGCCCAACACCTTGTCGCGCATCATTCATCATAGTGAACATACAAGCTAATCCGGTATGAGGCTCTCCTACTAGGTACCCCACTGCACCATCGCTATCGCCAAAACTCATGACACACGTTGGACTCGCGTGGATACCCAACTTGTGCTCCAAGGAAACTGCCTTTACATCATTACGTGCACCTAATGAGCCATCAGCGTTAACTAAAAACTTAGGAACAATAAATAAAGAGATACCACGCACACCTGCAGGTGCATCCGGTAACCTCGCTAACACCAAATGCACCACATTATCGGTCATTTGATGGTCACCCCAGGTAATAAAGATCTTCTGCCCAAAAATTTTATAATTTCCAGCTTCTGGAACTGCTTTTGCTTTAATTGCTGCCAAATCAGACCCGGCATCAGGCTCGGTCAAATTCATAGTGGCAGTCCATTCACCGCTTATCATTTTTTCTAGATAAGTCTTTTTAAGTGCATCACTTGCATGCTCACTGACAGCTTCAACGGCACCCTGCGTTAACAAAGGACACAAGGAGAACGCCATATTAGATGACTGCCAAATCTCCATCACGGCTGTAGATAATGTTTTAGGTAGCCCCTGTCCACCATATGCAGGATCCCCCGCCAATGATGGCCAACCATTCTCCACAAACTGCTGATAAGCCGCTTTAAACCCAGCAGCCTCCTGCACGCCGCACTCAACCATTTGTGCACCCGCTTGGTCGCCAATTTTATTTAATGGCGCCAATACTTCACTACCTAAACGCGCTGCTTCCTCAAGAATGGCGTCGTTCAAACCCGAATTTAACTCTTCTTGCCCGAGGCGATCACATATCAGAGGAAACTCAACAATATGGTCCAATACAAATTGGGCATCCTGACGGGGAAAGTGGTATTCGCTCATAATGATCACTCCTGAACCCTGCTTCATTTAACCAAGGTTATTATTGTTCTTTAAGAATGCAGAAATGATCACTTAGATCAGGAGCAGCAGCAATGACAATAACAGCCTATTGCTTTGACAAAATTGATCATGATAAATATGAGTATTACCAATAAACTTACTGTAGCAAGCAAAAACGCCTAACAAAAACTGTTTCTAACCTACACTAACTCTTATCAAATTGATGACAATAAACGGCACTCTTACGATATTCACCCGGTGTCATTTGTGTCCACTTCTTAAAAGAGCGAAAGAAAGCAGAAGGCTCATCAAACCCCATTAAACTCGCCACATCATTGATAGACAATTGTGGGGAGTTCATATAGTTGATAGCACCCTCTTTGCGACAGTCATCCTTAATTTTTTGGTAAGAAGTACCTTCTTCCAATAGTCGCCTGCGTAATGTAGATACAGACATGTGTAATACATGGGCTACCTCATCCGCACTGGGCAAATCCCGACTAAAATCTTTACCAATGATAGCCATTACTTGAGATTTTAAACTCTTATCATCATCCACCATTACATGTAATTGAAACGGGGCCGTTTTTAAAAAGCCCTTTAAGGTATCTTCAGTTTGAACAATCGGGTAATCCAGAAAGCGTGCAGGAAAAACCAACGCGTTAGCATGTTGGTTAAAACGAATCTCTGAACGAAATAAGGTACGATAATAATCAGCATCTTCGGGCTCTGGAAAACTAAAATAGGCGGCCTTTATCTCTAAACGCGTTCCAATAAGCCAACTAGTAAAATGTTGCCAAACAGATAATGAGGTACGAATACTATGCGGAGGCTCGTTTTCTAATAATGTCTGAAACTCCGTATTATCCAACTCTTGCGTTGGAGCAAATGAAATCTTTGCATAGCGCCCTCTTCGCAACAAGACCGGTTTAATTCTAGAACCTCGGCAAATTTCATAAAAATCACTACAGCGCCACATAACACGCTCCAGTGTTTTGCAATGCAAAATCGCATGGCACATCATTCTAAATGTTCCGTTTGGCACTTTACCGCCACTAATCATGCCAAAGGATTCATCTTGAGTAATCCAGATAATGCGTTGGTAAAGTTGCCAAAATTTTTGTGCGGGGAACTCAGTCTGATCTTCAATTTCATCAGGGCTAATACCGACATGTTCAAGCAAACTACTGACTTGATACCCCTGTGATTCGGCATGTCCAAGCAGGTGCTTTACATACCCATTTGGCACCGTTATTTTGCGCTCCATGATAGCTCCCTGAAAAATATGTCTCTTATTGTTATCGTTTTTGTCACTATTTTTTGATACTAAAAGCACTGCTGCTTTAAGTCATGCCTTCTTTTGTCAGTCAATCTGGCGTGAATTGTTATTGTCGTACTGAGTTACAGTGTAGATTATTCTAATACAAGCAACACTTGCAAAAATGTCGCTTAAGCTCAACATGTAAATGATATAAAAAATGACTATCTCAGATTACTTAGTATTCGCATTTATAGGAAATGCATCCATACTGGTATATAAGATTTAGCATATATAAGCCGCTGCTAAAAAAATAACAATGCAAGGTGAACGAAATGGCAATAAATACCACCGGAGTGACAAAAGGTCCTCTGCTGAACCCTCAATTACTAAACCGTAAAATACTACCCGCTTTATTAGCAGCCACCCTTGCAGGTCAGGCTTATGGTGTTGAATTCCAACTAGGCGAAGTCGAGGGACGTATTGACTCCCAACTGTCGGTTGGTGCTAGCTGGCGGGTCAATGATCCGGATACTGACTTAATTTCAGAACCAAACGGCGGTAGAGGTTTAGGTTCAGGAAGTTTTGATGACGGAAATCAAAACTTCAAACAAGGGGAGACATTCTCTAAAATCCTCAAAGGCTCACACGAGCTTTCATTAAGCTATAAGAATGTAGGGGCTTTTGTACGAGGTAAATATTGGTCAGACTTCGAACTAGAAGACGGTAAGCGAGGTCACGGTCATACTGAAAATGGCTATGCCGCTGATGACCAGCTTAACGATGATAGTTTTAATGACTTTGCTAAGTTTTCCGGTGCTGAAATTTTAGATGCCTACATCTACGGATACTTCGACATAGGCAATATGCCACTTGATGTACGCTTAGGCCGCCAAGTCGTCAACTGGGGTGAAAGCACCTTTATTCAAGGTGGCATTAACGTCATCAACCCATTTGATGTTAGCGCATTTCGCCGCCCAGGATCTGAAATAAAAGAAGGTTTATTGCCTGTTAATATGGCGTTTGCATCCTTAGGTGTAACCGACAACTTAAGTCTAGAGGCTTTCTATCAAATTAGTTGGGAGCCTACGGTTGAAGATGGTTGCGGTACTTATTTTTCTGCAAACGACTTTGCCGCAGAAGGCTGTAATGGTATTCGTGTCGATGCCGGCGCACTCAATGGCGTTGCCGACAGCACATACTACAACGCTCTCTCTACAAGGGTTATAACCCGTAATAGTGATGGTAAGCGAGATGCCAAAGATTCAGGGCAGTTCGGGTTTGCATTACGCTATTTAGCAGAAGACCTAAATGATACTGAGTTTGGCTTATTCTTTGCCAGATATCACAGCCGTTTGCCTGTGATTAGTGGTGTCAAAACCCCTAATGGCGACCCCTTCGCATCTGAGTATTTTGTCGAATATCCAGAAGATATAAAAATGCTGGGTGTAAGCTGGAACACCAATGTTGGTGAATTAGCTTGGTCAGGCGAAATCAGCCACAAACGTGATGTACCTATTCAGTTGAATGGCCCCATGCTAGTTGCCTCTATGCTGACACTGGGAACAGCAGCAGGTAACCCAGCTAATGGGACGGTTGTTCCCATCGGTCCTGCTGGTTTAGGCACAGAGATCCAAGGTTACACCGCTTTTGATGTGACACAGGCACAAACAACCCTCATCAAAACAGTCAACAACGTCATGGGGGCTAGCCGTTTAGCACTGATCGGTGAGCTTGGCTGGACACACATCCATGACTTTGATGAAAGCGCTTCTGCTCTAAAATATGGTCGCAGTGGTGTATTTGGCTATACGCCAAGCGATGATGATGGCTTTGTCACACAAGACTCTGTTGGCTATGTAGCTCGCGCATCGTTAAGTTACCCGAATGCCATTTCAGGTGTTAGCTTAACGCCACAAGTGAGCTTCAAGCACGGTATCAGTGGCTACGGCCCACAACCTGGCGCTGCGTTTAATGAAGGACAGAAGTCTATAAACCTAAGCTTACAAGCCGACTACTTGGAGCGATACAGAGCACAGATCTCTTACACTAACTTCTTTGGTGGTGATTACAACGAGTTAGCAGATCGAGACTTTATCTCGCTAAGCACTTCTGTATCCTTTTAATAAATCAGCGTGACTATGGAGTAACCACATGATATCGCATCCAAAAGCACTGCTGATCACATCAGCACTCGCTCTTTCCATCAGCAGCATTGTACAAGCTGGCGTTTCTTCTCAGGAGGCGGCTCGTCTCGGCCAAGATTTAACACCCATAGGAGCAGAAAAAGCAGGTAATGCTGCGGGCACTATTCCTGCTTGGACAGGCGGACTAAGCACCTCGACTGATCGCCACACCAACCCATATGCTAATGAAAAACCATCATTTACCATCACAGCAAGCAACGCAAACCAGTATAAAGACTCTCTATCACCTGGGCAGCTAGCAATGCTGGCAAAATACCCTGACACATTCAAAATGAATGTTTACCCGACCCACCGCTCAGCAGCACTACCACAGAGCATTTATAGCAGCATCACGAAAAATGCCACCGATGCCGAGTTAACTCAACAAGGTAACGGTATTTCAGGGGCTACTGAAGCTATCCCTTTTCCGATTCCTAGTGACGGCTTAGAAGTAATCTGGAACCACATGACACGCTTTCGTGGCGGTTCTTTAGAACGAACCTTTGTGCAAGTTCCTGTCCAAGCAAACGGGAGTTTCACAGCGGTAAAGATCAATGAAAAAATGGCCTGGCCTACTTATCTTTCAGAACCATACGATCCTAAAAGTGATGACAACATTTTGTTTTACTTTGTGCAAAAAGTTGAAGCACCTTCACGCTTAACCGGCAATGTCTTATTGGTCCATGAAACAATGAACCAAATTACCCAGCCACGCCAAGCATGGACTTATAATGCAGGGCAGCGACGCGTAAGACGTGCGCCGCAGGTTGCTTATGATGCGCCAGGTACAGCAACTGATGGACAGCGCACCACCGATAACCTAGATATGTTTAACGGTGCACCTGACCGATATGATTGGAATCTAGTGGGTAAGCAAGAGCTATATATTCCATATAACAGCTTCAAGCTGGCTGATAGGGGCCTAAAATATAATCAGATCTTACAGGCCGGACATCTAAACCCTGAGTTAACCCGTTATGAGTTACATCGTGTATGGAAAGTTGAAGCTACCTTAAAAGAAGGTGCTCGCCATATTTATGCAAAACGCACCTTCTACATTGATGAAGATACTTGGCAAGCAGCCATTGTCGATCATTACGATGGACGTGGTGAGCTTTGGCGCGTCGCTGAAGAGCACGAGTTCCAATACCGAGATGCTAACGTGCCTTGGACAGTCGCTGAAATGCTATATGATTTACAATCCGGACGCTACCTTGCAGGAAGCTTAACTAATGAAGAAGGTATTGGTTTTGACTTCACCAAGCGCTTCAGACACAAAGACTTTACCCCACAGGCCATACGCCGACTGGGCAAATAAGTAACACCTGAGCCCCGATAATACCGGGGCTTTTTTATATCTAAATTTTACTAATTATTTAAAGAACATCATGACTTTTGCAGGATAAAATACGCATGTAATTCTGGATATTGGTCATATTCAAAATGCCTACAAATACAACCTAAACTAATAAAAAGCTTTAAGAATCCATTAATACCTAGTGATGAGTAATATACTTCAGGCCCCATAAAATCATCTTTGTGGTCTCCTTTTTCATCTGTACCACCGCAAGAAAATATCAGCACTCCGTTGCTATTAAGAGCAGAAATCAGTTTTGTTAGTACCTTTTCTTGCTGCTCAAGCGGTATGTGCCAAATACTATCCCAAGCACTGATAAAGTCATACTTGTGAGGCAGCTCCCATTCACATATATCTTCTTGATAAAACGTTATGTCAGCATGTCGTTTGCAAGCCAAATTAATCATCTCTTCGGAGACATCAACACCTTCTGGGCTGAAGCCCTTACCTATAAGAAGATCAATAAAGCGCCCAGTACAACCACAGCCAACATCGAGCGCTTTTTCCTTATTTTTTACAAATGCTATAGCTCGTTCATGTTGTTCAATACCATTGCTGCTATTAAAACTACCCTCCTCCCACAGGTGAGTGATTTGATTATAAGCTTTGCCAATATCAACTGGTTTCATAGTTTATTCTCGTGCCTAACATTTCCATCAACGCTGAAGTGATACAAAGCAGCGGCCTAAAATACTGGCCAGCCCATTACCCTAACAAGCTTACAGCCAGAATATCTACCCAAATAATGCGAACCTTTCCTCACCCAGTGCCCCCCCTAATGCTCTCATCTCATCTCAAGCTCTGGCAACGACCTCGTTTGTGGAACCCAATCTAGCCGCAATTTCTTGTTTCTTCATCGATAAAAGATTTTCATCTGGATTCTTTCCTGCAATAGCTAGTACCTGAATGCTATTACAGATACGCCTCCCTCTCTGTAACAAATGCTACAGATGGAAAAATAAAAAAAGCCACCTAACTTTTTATTATCAACTAATATAATAAAGAGCGACCATTGATAATGTTGTATCAATGCAGCAGCAAGAAAACTGTCATTCCTCTAGCTTAATCGCAGGCTAGCGGTTCAACTAATTCAACTGAGGTTCATTTAGCTTAGATTTAAATGTTTCTGCGGAAGGAACTCGCAAACACATCACTTTAATAGGAAAAACAACATGCCTACACTCACTCTCCAGTACTTCATTCGCACACTCATCATCACTTTTGCCCTTTTAACAGGATCTCAAGCATTCGCGGCATCAGCCTGTAAGGGGCAATCAAACACAGCCTGCAACCAGAATAGTTCGTGTTACTGGGTATCTGGATACAAACGCTCTGATGGAGCTAATGTAAAAAGCCACTGCCGTGCCAAACCGAAGTCTTCTTTAAAAGACTCAGCTCAAAAAACGACTAAGAAAACATCATCAAGCGTCGTTAAAAAAACGACGACTGATTCTGCAAAAAACAAAGCCGCTTTGACAACTAAGAAAGAATCTAAAAAGGCAGCCAAAAAGAAGATTAAAAATTCAGAGAAAAAAGTGGTGAAGAAGCTATCTAAGAAAGATAAAAAAAGCACTACTAAAAAAGACACTAAGAAATCAACTAACAGCTAAAAGCCAGCTTATTTTCTGTATATCCAGAGGACCAAGTATTACCGGTCCTCTTAGCTTTATATTTATCGACATTTTCTATGCATAAATGTTACTAGAAACTGTGGATAACCTCTGAGTATGTTGCCCAAGACGAGGTATGACACATTCTCGCAAACTTGATTGTTTTTTATACAACAATTAGTTTTGTAATAGATTTGATGGCCGAACGATTTTCCAGTACTTATCATTCCAGTATGGGTTATCCAACCTTGATTGGGTCACACCTTTACTAGCAGAAGCATGCATAAAGTACTGATTACCTAGGTATATGCCAACATGCCTATCGAACAGGCCTGTTTTAAATAACACTAAGTCGCCTGGTCGCGCTGAACGCCGTGATATCTCTTCGCCAACAACGGCTTGAGCTCTGGTAGTACGAGGCAAATAAAGATCGAATACGTCTTTATAAGTCCTTGCGACAAAAGCAGAGCAATCAATCCCCCTTCTAGAGTTCCCGCCGTACTTATAAGGCGTTCCATTCCACCTTAAATAATGCGCTTGCAACTGACTTTTAACAGGTGAATATGCTGTTTCTGCCTGCTGGTAACTTTGCCCAGCACACCCTGAAAGAACTGCACAGACGAGTATATAACTTAGGCCCGCACACCTTTTACGTAAAGACTGAGTGTATAGTGCTAATAGTTTCGTCATTAATAACTAACCGTTGTGTAATTAATTCAATTACCCTGTAAGCCTACCTAATACGATAACCATGGAAATTCGCATCTTTGAGTACTTCATCCGTTCAGTATAGCTCTACATTAACAGAAGAAACGTTCGATCTCATCGCGACAGCACTTTCTCAGCACGGCTATATCATATTAGAAAATGCCTTACCCCCTAAATTAGTGAGTAACCTTTTAGTTACCGCTACCGAAAAAGTAGCAGAATTTAAACCGGCAGGCATCGGTCGAGCTAACCAGCATCAAGTAAATAACGTCATTAGAACCGATAACATCCTCTGGCTGACAACACAAAACCCTGTCGAATCTGCTTATTTGATCGAAATGGATGCACTGCGTGAAGCCATGAATAAAAGACTTTTCATGGGACTTTTTGATTATGAAGCTAGCTTTGCACACTACCCTAGCGGAGCATTTTATAAAAAGCATCTCGATGCCTTTAAAGGGCAAACTAATCGAGTATTAACGACTGTTTTTTATCTCAATGAAAACTGGCAAGAAGAGCAAGGTGGCAACTTAGTTATTTATAATACAAAGAACAACTCGACGCTCCAGGTCAAACCTGAAGCAGGCACATTAGTCATATTTTTAAGCGATGAGTTCCCCCATGAAGTTAAGCAAGCAACCAAAGATCGCTATAGTATCGCAGGATGGTTCAGGATTAATAACTCTTCGCTAAACCGGGTTGATCCTGCACATTAATTTAACTGGCACATTTCAATTTGCAGCCTTATTATTAAATAATAGGTTAATTACTCTTGGTGGTAGCAATATTTCGCTACTGTTCAGGTGGCACACTTACAATGACTCAATAACTGCTGAATAAAATACTGAGGAAATGAAGGCATGGCTAAACTGACTGATATCAAAGGCATTGACGAAGCTTCTGCAGAAAAACTAAAAGCAGCCGGAGCGACTACACAGGAAAGTTTCCTGACAGCCTGCGGTGATAAAAAAGGACGCAAAGAAGTTGCCAATAATACCGGAATCGACGAAAAAGAGATTCTTGGTTGGTTAAACCGTGCTGACTTGGCCCGTGTTAAAGGCGTAAGCACCGTATATGCAGACCTTCTAGAGCTTGCTGGTGTTGATACTGTTCCTGAGCTTGCTCAGCGTAACGCTGCAAACCTGCATACAAAAATGGAAGAGTGCAACACTGAGCAAAGCTTAGCTGACAAAATGCCGACCACCGCTCAAGTAGAAGAGTGGGTTGCTCAAGCTAAAGAATTACCACGCGCTATTCATTACTAAGCTAGTAATTTAATTACTACCTCAAACGACAAGCAAACCTGCTTGTCGTTTCGCTTTTCCTCTCTCCTAGATAACGCATTTCTGCTAAGATGCACTCTGACTATGAATTTTCAGAGAGTAGCACACGGTGTTCACAGACTTTTCACTTGATACTCGTTTGCTAAAAGCACTCGACGCACTATCTTTTACAAAGCCAACTGACGTCCAAAATGCAACGATGCCAGCAGCTACTGCGGGTAAAGACATATTGGTAACAGCTGAAACCGGTAGTGGTAAAACCGCCGCTTTCGCTTTACCTGTATTACATGCATTACTAGATTCTCCAGCGCCGCAAAGCGGTGCGCGCGTACTGATCCTTACACCAACGCGTGAACTAGCTCAGCAGTTAGCTAAACACATTAACGCTTTGGCTCAATTTACTTTCATCAAAACAGATACGGTCTGCGGTGGTGAAACATTTAAACCGCAAGCGGCGAGACTTAGAAAGAACCCTGAAATATTAGTTGCCACACCAGGGCGCCTTATTGATCACCTCGATAAAAGAACAATCTCTTTAGATGACATCGAGTACTTAATACTTGATGAAGCTGACCGAATGTTGGATATGGGCTTTCAAGAAGATGTTGAGCGTATTTGTAGCACCTGCCCTGACACTCGTCAGACGATGCTATTTTCAGCTACTTTAGCCCATGCAGGTATGCGCTCAGTCATCACCGCCTCCATGAAAGAGCCGGTATCTATTAAGTTAAATAGTCACCGCGAAGCACACACCAACATTCGCCAACAAATTATTCTGGCCAACGATGTCGCTCTTAAAGATAAACAACTCGTTTGGTTGCTGAAAAACGACTCGTTTGAAAAAGCGATTGTATTTACTAATACAAAAGTTAATGCGACACGTTTAAATGGCTACCTTAGATATAACGACATCCGTGCTGGCGTGATCCATGGCGATTTAACGCAAGAACAACGTACACACGCGATGGGGTTGCTTGCCAGCGGGAAAATCAATGTCTTAGTAGCAACAGATGTTGTTGCTAGAGGCATCGATGTTAAAGGAATAGATCTAGTCATCAATGTAGAGATGTCGCGTAGTGGTGACGACCACACTCACCGTGTTGGCCGAACAGGACGTGCAGGCGAACAAGGCGTAGCCATTTCTTTGATTGGCCCAACTGAATGGAACTTGATGTCTAGTATTGAACGATACTTGAAGACACAGTTTGAGCGGCGGGTAATTAAAGGCCTCGAAGGTAGCTATGCCGGCCCTAAAAAGCTAAAAGCATCAGGTAAAGCTGCTGGTACGAAAAAGAAAAAACTGGATAAGAAAATAACTAACGGAAAAGCAAAAGCAGCGAAAAAGAAACCTAATGCTCGCACAAGCGAACCTAAAAATCGCGTTATTGTCGATGGCTTTGCACCACTAAAACGAAAATAAGTAGCGCTAGTTTCTAATGACCACCTATTACCATGTTAGGTAATAGGTGCATCATATTGGCCATCCGTATGCTCATGGCACAAGGCAATAATATGATGAAGCGACTGCGGTTTAGATAGCCAAAAACCCTGAATATAATCACACTCGAATTGTTTCAGCACCTCTAGTTGAGCTAGTTCTTCAACACCTTCAGCAATGACGACGATACCCAACGCCCTTCCCATTTTAATAATAACTTCAACGAGTGTTTTATCCTGCTCGTCTATCAATAAGTCCTGAATGAAACTCTTATCAATTTTTAAATAATCGACTGGGTAGTTACGCAAGTAATTAATAGCAGAATAACCCGTACCAAAATCATCAATTGCAAACTGCACACCAATATCCCGCAATGAAGTAATAACACTCATGCGAGCAGAATTTTGCTCCATAAACAGCGACTCAGTAATCTCAAATACAAACCGGTGACTATCCACACCATTTTCTTTGAAAATAGCCTTCCATGTGTCGTACGCTTTTGTAGAATAAAACTCACTGACTGAACGGTTAACTGAAATTTTAATATCAATATCGGCCTCTAAAAAGACTCGCATATCCTTGCAAGCCTGCTGCAAAACCCAATTCCCAATATTTACAATTGATCCTGTTCGCTCTGCTACAGGTATAAAAGAATCAGGCATCACTCTGCCTTTATCAGGATGATTCCAACGAATAAGCGCTTCACATTTTTCTATTTTATTTGTATTTACATTCAATACTGGCTGGTAGTAAAGCTCAAACTCGTTAGCATTGAGTCCTCGCAAAATATCAGAATGCACTAGCAAGTGCTGTTCCGCCTCTTCGCGCATTCCCTCATTAAAGAAAAAGTGTGTATTTCGCCCAGCACGTTTTGCCGTATACATTGCCTGATCAGAATGCAGTAACAACCCCGTAACATCCTTCCCATCAATAGGGTACATCGCAATGCCAATGCTCGCTGTTACTAAAAAAGGCCGCCCCCCTATTATGAAGGGCTGTTGAATCTTCTTTTGCAACTTCTCTGCAAGCAGATCAGCCTGTATTACATCACTGACATTACGCAATACAAGTACGAACTCATCTCCACCAAGACGAGCAATAATGTCAGAATCACGAGCAGAGTGTTGTAGACGCATAGCAAAATCAGTCAATAAATGATCGCCAGCGCTATGCCCAACACTGTCATTTACTTGCTTAAAGTGGTCTATATCAATAAAGAAAACTGCGAAATCTAGCTTTTCACGACGCATCTCTTTAATCAGGCTTTCTAACCTCTGACTAAAAAAGTAACGATTAGGTAAGCCCGTTAATGCATCAAAATTGGCTCTATAGTTTGCTGTTGTTATCGCTTGTGCTTTTTGCTGATAAATAAGTACTAACAAAAAGCCAGCTACGCCCATCACTAGTGCGAGGAAAGATGCGCCACCCCACAAAAAATACATTCTTTTAGACGGTGCAGCCCAACCATTTTCAGGCAGAATAGCCAGTTGCCACTCACCATGTGGTAACGTGATATTTGTCATTACAGCATCGAGACCAAAAGCACGCTTGGAGCCAAAAAATAATTCTCCATCTGAACCTGTGCCGTCTTTTCCTCGAATGCCTAACATCAATCCGTAATAGTCTTTTCTAATATCAGCAGCATCAAGTAACTTCTCGTATTCCAAAACAGCAGAGATGATTCCCCACAAAGTGGGTCCTGTATGATGCTGAAGATAAACAGGTAGGCGCGCTATTAACGCTTCTCCTCCTTGAACCAATTCTAGAGGGCCAGATAACACCATTTTATTCAGCTGGATAGCATCAAGCACCGAACGAACTTGATCTTTATTGGCGGTATAATTTAACCCAATGACCTGCTCATTACCTTCCAGAGGGTAAATGGATTGAACGGTCAGATCAGGAGCCAGCGCAACATGACGAATATGTAAATCATCAGACAAAAGCGCTTCCATTAATTGAGAAAATCTCGATTGATCCATTTCAGGGTTGATCGTTATTTCTGCTTGTAAAGCCTTCAACACAGAAAGGTTCGCATTAATTTCGCCTTCCAAGCGGGCACGTATAATACCTACTTGGCTTGCTGCCCTAAACAATGCTTCACTTTTAAGCCTTTCAGCTTCACTCTGAATAAATAGAGAAGAAACCAGCAATACAGAAAGGCTGATCGCTACAGCAGGCCAAATGGGGCTGCGCGCTAGAATTTTTTTGAGGAAAGCGACGAAATCCATTATTCCTAATCCCTGAAATAATACGTAGATACAGTCAAATGAAAATAGCTTTTATTTTTAGGTTTCATTCTATCGTTTCTTTCTTCTCAGTCTATAGGTTAGACAGTTGATTAAGTATAGAGTACGCCCACCAAATATGACTAAAGTCGTACAATGAAAGCAATATAACAGCAAATTAGTTTATATCCACGACTTTACCGGGGTTCATGAGGTTGTCAGGATCCAGTGCGTGTTTAATTGTTTTCATGATGTCCACTCCTGCCGGTAGCTCTTCTGCAAGAAAAGCTTTTTTACCCTGACCAATACCATGTTCACCAGTGCAAGTGCCACCAGCACTGAGTGCACGATGAATAAGCCGAGTATGAAACGAATCAATTAGCAGCATTTCTGCTTCATTTTCAGGGTCAACTGCAGGCACAACGTGAAAGTTCCCATCTCCCACATGGCCAACTATAGGCATAGACATAGGCATACTTTTGATATCAGTAATTGTTTCAAGTATGCACTGTGCCAGCTGCGAGATAGGTACACAAACATCGGTTGAAAAAATTCGGGCATTTGGACGCGTGGCTCGAGCCGCATAAGCAAAATCATGCCTTGCCTGCCATAGAGCGGTTCGGTCTTCAGTGTTCGATGCCCACTGAAACTCGCTTCCCTGATTTTCAACGGCTAATTCTTTAACAATAGATGCCTGTTCAGCCACCCACGCTTGAGTACCATGAAACTCTAAAAAAAGATGAGGTAAAAATGGATAATCAGTACCACTGTATTGGTTAACAGCATTAATGGCAGCCGCATCCAAAAGCTCTATACGAGCAATAGGCACGCCCATCTGGATGGTTTCTATTACCGTATTAATGGCGCCTTCCACAGAGCCAAAAGCACATACAGCGGCAGAGATAGCCTCAGGAATAGCATGTAAACGCAGGCTTATTTCACAGATAATACCCAGCGTACCTTCCGAACCAATAAACAGGCGCGTTAGATCATAGCCCGCAGCAGACTTACGAGCACGGCTGCTAGTTTTTACAATCTTGCCATCAGCCATGACAACCGTTAAGGCTAAGACAGCGTCACGCATTGTTCCATAACGTACAGCATTGGTACCCGAAGCACGCGTCGCGGCCATACCTCCGACAGAAGCATCAGCCCCAGGGTCGATAGGAAAAAACATACCTTGATCACGCAAGTGCTCATTGAGTTGCTTGCGAGTAACACCGGCTTGCACAGTACAGTCCATGTCTTCACTGGTAACACTCAAGATATTGTTCATCAAAGACATATCGATACTCAGCCCACCATGGCTTGCATTTACCCCCCCCTCCATAGCCGTACCGGTACCAAAAGGCAGCATTGGCATATGATGGCGCATACAAATACGAGCGATTTCAGAAACTTCAGAGGTACTTTTAGGAAATGCAACGGCCTCAGGAGATGCGGGAAGGTGAAAAGATTCATCATGAGCATGATGCTGTCGAACACTACTGGAAGTTTCTAAACGCTCCCCCAACAGTTCTTGTAATTCTTGGATAGCAACCGTAAAAGCCCCTGGCATCTTTTCACCTCATAATGACATTCAATCTAAGCAGCTTAGCAGAGGCAAGATAAGAACTAAAATGACGCATAACAGAAACAAAAACGCCTATCAGAACTGATAGGCGTTAGTCTTAGCTGTGCATAAAAGTTCAGCTATTTTTAGTTAACCATGCTTCTAAATCATCAGCACTACCGACATGCTCACCATCAATAAAGACTTGAGGCGTCGTTCCTTGACCCGTTAAAGCATTTAGGCTGGAAAAGCTAACACCGTGCTGGCCAAGCTCTATTTCCTCATACTTATACCCTTTAGCCTGCAGTACTTTTTTAGCGCGCGTGCAGTGTGAGCATCCAGGCTTCGTTAATAAAGTAACGCGCTTAGGTTGCTCAGCATTTGGGTTAATGTAATTCAACATAGTGTCACCGTCAGATACTTCAAACGGGTCACCTGGTAAATCAGGCTCAATGAACATTTTGTCGATTATGCCATCTTTAACCAGCATAGAATAACGCCAGCTACGCTTGCCAAAACCGATATCACTTTTATCTACTAACATATCCATGCCGGCGCTAAACTCACCGTTTCCATCAGGAATAAAAGTAATATTTTCTGCTTTCTGATCTTCTGCCCAGCTATTCATAACAAATGTATCATTCACCGATATACACACAATATCATCGATTCCGTTCGCTTTGAAAACAGGCGCTAGCTCGTTATAACGTGGCAGATGAGTACTAGAACAAGTTGGCGTGAAAGCGCCGGGTAATGCAAAAACAATAACATTTTTACCTTTGAACAATTGCTCAGTACTGATACTTACCCAATCATTGCCCACTCGAGCGGGAAAAGTAACATTAGGCACAGCCTGACCTTCACGGTTATCCAACATCTATAATCTCCTAATTCGCTAATAGCTAATTTGTTAATACCAACTATAGCTACACTGAAAACATTACAAAAATTAATTTTTTCAACCCAGCCAATAGTTAAAAACTATAAAAAAAATTAATAGCCAGCAATCAATTTATTACCATTCACTGATTGAAGCGTATCTGAAATTATTTGAATTTAGGTTCAAGCATCTGATTACGCTGCTTTTTTCGTGACTGAGCACGCACCAACACAGCAGCTCTTTCTGTTTCTGTAACTTTCGTCCAGTCCAGAATTTCCTGTAACGAACGGCCGCACCCCAAACAAACATCTTGCTCATCAAGACAACACTGTCTTATACAGGGTGATTTCACTTTATCTACATCATTCATAATGTCAGTATAAAACATAAAAAAGGCGCGCATTAGCGCACCTTTATATATAAAAATTAAACTCAGTACCTAGTAGTATTCACCCTATACAATAGACACTAGCTTACTTAACAGCCTTTTAGTTTCGTGTTTTTAACAAATCACGAATCTCACCCAGCAAAACTTCTTCCTTGGAAGGTTCTGGTTCTGCTTCAGGTTCTGCTGGAGCTTCTTCAACCTTCTTCATCGAGTTGATTGTTTTTACAGCAACAAAAACAGCGCCTGCTACAATCACGAAATCAATAATAGTTTGTAAAAACTTACCGTAGTTAATGGCAACTGCCTTGGTTTCACCCACCGCCTCTTGCAGAACATACGCTAAATCAGTGAAGTTCACACCACCTAACATCACACCAATCGGTGGCATAACAACATCACCAACAAATGACGATACAATTTTACCAAAGGCAGCACCAACGATAATACCAACGGCCATATCCATCACATTGCCTTTAACAGCAAACTCTTTAAACTCCTTTAACATTCCCACAGCATATTCCTCAAATTCTAGTTTTAGTAATACTAATACCATTGTCTTATTAAGCGATGAATACAGTATTAACTTACTATTTGAGGGGCTACTTACCCGAATAGCGTCACTGAGCTACTTTTTAAGGCCGCCCATCATGCCTTGAATAGCGGCAGGTATATCAGCCGGCAGAATAACTGTCTTAGCATTGTCTGACTTAGCCAGCGCAGCCATTGCATCTACATATTTTTCACCCAGAATATACATCACTGGCAACTCATTACCTTGAATAGCTTCTGTCACACGCTGAATAGCCACTTGGCTGGCTTTAGCCAATACAACTTGTGCTTCGGCATCGCGCTTAGAAGCCTCCAAACGCCCTTCAGCTTCAAGGATAGCGGCTGATTTCTCACCGTCTGCACGAGTCACGGTTGCACGTCGCTGACGCTCTGCAGCTGCCTGCTCTTCCATTGCGCTTTGCATCGTGTCAGAAGGAGTAATATCTTGAATTTCTACGGTCTTGAGCGTAATTCCCCAATCGGAAATGTCGTCAGAAATAGCGGCTTTGAGTTTTGCTTTAATCTGGTCACGCGAAGAAAGTGCATCATCTAATCCCATTTCACCAACAATAGAACGCAGAGATGTTTGCACTAGATTCTGGATAGCCAAACTATAATTTTCAACACCATACACCGCTTTCTCAGGCGCCACTATATTGATGTAAGCCACAGCATTAGCGATGATCACAGCATTATCTTTAGTGATAACTTCTTGAGAGGGAATGTCCATAACAATATCTTTTGTTGTCACTTTATAAGCGACCTGGTCTATATAAGGCATAATTATATTCAAGCCAGGCCCTAACGTAGTATGAAACTTACCCAAACGCTGCACTACATGCTTACTTCCTTGCGGAACTGTTTTAACGCCCATCGCCAGAGTCAGTATCACCAAAAACAGCAACACACCCGCAATCATTAATCCATCCATTACAAAAACTCCTTCCACCATTAATAGTTAACGTTTACCAACCAGCAATGTATTACCGGATAACTCTGTTATAAATACCCGGTCACCCAAAACAACATCTGTACTACAAATAAACTCCCATTCATCATCACCTAATACCGGTGTAGTAAATCGAACAACACCTCGTGAATGTTCAGTAGGAACTTTTATGACTTGACCCACTTCACCTGCAACTGCCTCGCGAGCAATGCCTGCTTTAGTACGGTCAGTCATTTTAGGCCTCAACAACTTAAACCATAATAGTGCAAATACAGAAGATGCCACGGCCCAACTAAATAATTGCCAACTTACGGCAATATCTGGATTAATTCCCAACAGCCCTGCGACTACTATACCGCCCAGACCAAACCAGAAAATTGTAAAGCTTGGGATAAACATTTCTGCTGCCATTAACAACATCCCAAACACCAGCCAATGCCAGTAAAGTAGAGTCACCTCCATTGCGCAAAAACTCCTATAGTTTTCTAATATAAATAAGCAAATAAAATGCCTAAAACACCATGCCTCTTATGCACCGTACCACTAATACTAGACTATAGTGGATGTTCATAAGTTCCTAGCGAAGTATTCGTTTTATCTTCGCTAACATAAGCAGGCTCGTATCCTGTTTCGCCCGCTTAAAAAAATACCATAGCAACAGCCTGTCACTATGGCTTAGCTACCCCCCACTCTCTTGCAGTAAGCAACATTGGCCAGCGTGCTCAGCACAACCGGTTTGCTCAATAGGCGTACTCTGAACCTGTTTTTTATCAGATGATGCAGCGACTTCTTCTTTTGGCAAAGCAATAATGGTGTTGCCTTTTCGACATACCCCTACATCAACCAATAAGCGCTCGTCTAAGTGCTCCATAGATTGATAGGTATATTGTTCATCCAATCGCTTTTGCAGAGTTTTGTATCCGGCTACCAATAAGCTTAATAATGTCATGATTTATCTCCTCAGTTAAAAACTGCCAGAGATATCTTCGAGGGGAGGTAGTAGGGGAATCACTATCGGCCGCGAAGATATCCGCGGCCAAAAAATTTAGAACAGAGCCAACGGACAAACGAAAATTCGCTTCCAATGAATATTGGAGGCGGGAATTCGTACGACCGGGCACATCTTAATTAGGTTCATCAGATCCTGTTCTGTCAAAATAAAAAATTACTACTTGATCACATATTAACCACCACAAGGTGGCCGTCTATTAAAGCAGCCTTGCAAGTGATGTCAACCCTTATCAACAGCTGTCGCTCAATTTAAGCATTTCCTGTAAACTCAGCGTTCATCATTTGCTTCTTATCTTGCGCTTCTACCCGGACGACTCATGCCCGCTTTCTCTGAATTAAACCTTTGCCCTGAACTACTTTTCACGCTGGATGAATTAGGACACCACACGCCTACTCCCATTCAAGCACAAGCCATTCCTGCAATTCTTCAAGGGCATGATCTCATGGCTGAAGCACAAACAGGGACGGGTAAAACGGCCAGCTTTGCTGTACCCATGATCGAGAAATTTGGTAGTGCTCCACAAGGGACCGAATATCACCACATCAGAGGGTTAATACTCACACCTACCCGCGAACTTGCCATGCAAGTCGGTGACCACACACTGGCATACGGGCGTGCACTGGGGGTTCGCGTGATATCCATCTATGGCGGTGTGCGTTTTGACAATCAGATTCGCAAGATGAAACGCGGCACAGATATTTTGGTCGCAACACCTGGCCGGTTATTGGATATGCTGGTGCAGAAGAAATTTTCACTCGAACAACTCGAAGTACTTGTTCTGGACGAAGCTGACCGCATGCTTGATTTAGGGTTTATCCATGATATTCAAAAACTCCTAAAGTTCATTCCAAAAAATAAACAAACACTGCTATTTTCTGCCACATTTAACAGCAACATAGAAGCACTGGCAGAGTCATTACTACATGAGCCTAAGCGCATCAGCGTTTCCACAAGGAACTCAACCACCAGCCAAGTCAAACAAGTGGCTTATGCAGTGGATAATCAAGATAAATCCGAGATTTTGAGTTACTTAATTAAGGGTGGAAAATGGACGCAAACCTTGGTTTTCACACGTACTAAAAAACGTGCTGATTTAGTCACTGAGTTCCTACAAGCTGAAGAAATTAGCGCCTTAGCTATCCATGGTGACAAATTACAACGCGAGCGTACGCATGCACTAAAAGCCTTTGCTACGGGCGAGATACGCGTACTGGTCGCAACCGACGTTGCTGCACGTGGTATTGATATTGAATCGCTCCCTCGTGTTGTGAATTATGACTTACCGAATCAACCAGAAGCTTATGTTCACCGTATCGGTCGTACTGGGCGCGCTGGCCTTTCTGGGCAGGCAGTCTCTTTAGTGGCACCCGATGAAAGATGCTACCTCACTGAAATAGAAGCGTTAATCAATAAAAGAGTACCACTACAACCCGTTCCTTTTATCGAAAACGGCAAGATCATTGAAGGCAAACCCCTGCGACCTAAGTCTTCAAAAAATAAAGGACAGAAAAAAATAAATAGTAAACCTAAGCATCAGTATCAGGCTCCTGAGGCAGAAAAACCAACAACGCCAGCGTTACGACGCTCACTTTTTAAAAAGTAACCACTCACTCAATATCAATGTAGGGATAGATCGTTAATGGGACTGTGGATTCCTTTTACTATTTTCGCTGCTTTTATGCAGTCTTTGCGTAATGCGTTTCAAAATAAGCTCAGTAAAGAGGTCAGTACTGCGGGGGTCACGCTGGCGCGTTTTCTATATGCCAGCCCATTAGCTGCACTGTATCTCTGGACACTTTACCAAATAGAGCCTGCTGCCCTTCCATCAGTGAGTAGTAATTTTTTGATCACTGTGGTGCTGGCATCTGTTTCGCAAATTATTGCGACGGCGTTGATGGTAAAGCTATTTCGTCTCAGAAATTATGCCATTGGTGTTGGCCTAGCAAAAAGTGAAGCGGTGATTGCCGCCACACTCGGTGCTTTATTCTTTGCTGCACCTTTGTCTTGGCTTGCTTGGAGTGGCGTCACTGTTGGTGCAATAGCCATTTGGTTAATGAGCAATACAGGCTCATTAAAAGAACTTTCCTTAAAAACGGTCTCATTAGGGCTAGGCAGTGGTCTAACCTTTGCTTTAACCACACTCTGGGTAAGGGAAGCCAGCTTGATGCTAGATCTGCCGTTCCCCTATAGCGCCGCTTGGGTTTTGCTCTGTGTCATATCAACGCAGACTGCAATTCTCATCGCATGGCTACTATTTAAAGAGCCAGCCACACTCAACGCTCTATGGCGGCGTCCTAAACTCACGCTAACCATCAGTTTGTTCAGCTGCCTAGGTTCACTCGGTTGGTTTACTGCTATGAGTTTAGAAACAGTTGCACTGGTTAAAACCCTAGGCCAAATTGAAGTTCTATTTACACTCTTCATTTCGGCCCGCTGGTTTAAAGAAAAACTTAGCCAAAGGGATCTATTAGGGTTAGCGTTAATTGTGCTGGGAGCTGCTTGTGTGATCCTTGCTTAGGCTTGAGGACTTTTACGTTTCACATACAGTACTTTTTTAACCTTACTGACAACATTCCCCTCAAGATCACAGATAGCTATATCAAACGAGGGGCGATACGCTGCCCCACCCGCTGCTTTACTTTTAATATCCTCCAATTGAGCATCCGATAAACTTAAGTGAGATTCAACGGTCCCCCTCGCAGGTTTAACATACTCAATTTCTGCTGCCTGATCCCACACGATATATTCTTTTCCCAAGCGATTCATCAACATGAGCATCATTTGAGGGTCGACCATGGCATATAAGCTTCCACCAAAATGAGTGCCCATAATATTACGGTTATACCAACGTAATTTCATACGTACATGCATCTCGCGCCACTCAGGGTCAATGTGCATAATACGAATACCAGCACCTAGATATGGGCCATAAATATTCAGTGCAAATTTCAACGCACGAGGTGACCACTTCATGTACTACTTCCCTATTTACTTACCTTAAGATTTACCAGCAGGTATTAAAACAAGCTTGCCCGATGGACGCTCACGCATTCTAGCAACATATGCCAATAATGATGAGCCACTCGTAAACAGTGAGTCAGCATGAGGCAGAGACGCCAGATAATCTAGCATAGGCGTTAGCAACGCATCTGCAATGCTGTATTGCGTCCCACAAATATATGCCTGATCAGCTAATTGCTTTTCTAGTTGCTCTAACGTGCTCATCACTTCTGGTTGAGCATCGGCCACCTTATCCAAACGAATAGAACCGTTATCTCCTTTAGGAAAAGCAAATTCAAGTAAATACTGTCGCACTAACGCTTGATCCACATAGCATGAAATAGCTTGCGACCATTGATCCACTAATGCTCGCTGATAAGCATCTGTTGGTTGAAGCGCTGGGCCATCAAAGGCCGCATCAAGATACCGACAGATAGGCGCCGTTTCAAAAATGTGGTTTTCACCATGTATTAACACGGGAATTTTTCCAAAAGGATGCAGTGCCAGATGGCTACTCTCCTTAAACTGAATGTCATTGCCATCAATCTGCATACCTATTTGGTAAGTGATGCCTTTTTCTTCGCAACACAGCATAACGGTACGTACCATCGTACTGTACTGCGGACCCAGAATTTGTACTTGAGTGTTCATTTCATATTCTCGTTAATCATTGATATACCATCAATGTAAAACCATTCACAATATGTTCAAGAACATATTTTATTAATCATGCATACTGGTTAAAAAACAAGAGGCGACAAACAATGGCCTGGAATAATGAACATAAGAAGAAAACCCGAGAGAAAATTCTCACCAGTGCCGCCAGATTATTTGCACAGAATGGCTTTGATCATATCGGTATTAATGACGTCATGAAGGATGCAGGGCTGACACGTGGAGCTTTCTACGCACATTTTAGCTCTAAAGCTGAACTCTATGCCGAGTCTATTATCACAGCGGCTATGAGCACCGGCCGAAAAACTGATCCACTCAATCCTGAAGCACCGTCGTTCGACGGACTGCTCAAAACCTATCTGAGTATGGAACACAGACAAGGGAATCTTTTTCGCTGCCCTTTAGCATTTTTAACAACCGATATTACCCAGCGGGATGATCAAGTGCGTGATGCTTATACTCGTGTCTTTAAAGGCTTTGTTAATAACCTAGACAAGCACTCGGTACAGCAAAACGGAACGAAAGACACAATACGCAGTATGCAACAGGCCGTCATGTTGATTGGTGGCTTAGCCATTGCCCGAGCAATCAATGATGATGAATTAGCAAAAGAGCTACTATCATCTTGCCATGCAGCATTGGCGACACCCACTATTTAGATAATCATTACAAACACCTACATACCCAACAGCCTATTTGCTGCGAAGCAGCACATCACCAATAGAGATATTAGTCTTGCAACATAAGAACAATCACCTATACTCTAGACAATAAATGCTGCGCTGCAATATACGTTTTTGCAGTTAAATATTGAATCAATCAAAATAGATTGATAAGGAATTATTCTATGCTGTACCACCTACATCACACGCTAAACCAATCTGTTCAGCCGCTACATCTGTTAGCACAAGCGTGGAAGAAACAGCTAAAACTATCTTGGATGCAGCCTTTTTTAGAAGGCTCAATGACACGTACAATGCTCGCGCAATTGGAATTAGTTATACGTTGCACCGATAACTACGAAAAGCCTGAGTTTGGTTTAACACAAACAACCATCAACGGAGAGCAGATTCGTATCAGAGAAGAGGTGCCCCATGCGCTTCCTTTTTGCGACCTGTTACATTTTCGCCGTACCGGAACATACAACCACCCTAAAGTGTTACTTGTAGCACCTATGTCTGGCCATTACGCAACCTTGCTGCGTGGCACTGTTGAGCACTTCATACCCGATCATGAAGTCTATATTACGGACTGGCAAAATGCGCGAGATGTACCTTTCAATGAAGGTAGTTTTACCTTTGATGATTATGTCCGTTATTTAATCGAATTCCTTGAATTTTTAGGTCCCGATACTCATGTAATTGCTGTTTGCCAACCGAGCGTACCGGCTATCGTTGCTGCAACTATCATGGCAGAGCGCAATAACCCGAATATTCCTCGTTCGCTAACGCTAATGGGCGGACCTATCGATACACGAGTAAACCCAACCGAAGTTAATGATTACGCATCAGGCAAAGATTTCGAGTGGTTTGAAAATAACGTTATTAATACAGTCCCTGCTGATTTCGCAGGTGCTGGCCAAAAGGTTTACCCTGGCTTTATCCAGCTTTCAGGCTTTATGAGCATGAACTGGAACAGCCATATCAAAAAGCACTTTAAGTTCTTTGATGATCTGGTTAAAGGTGATGGTGACAGTGCTGAAGCGCATCGTGATTTTTATAACGAATACTTAGCGGTTATGGACCTGCCCGCTGACTTCTATCTGGAAACCATTCGTAAAGTATTCCTGGAACACCGCTTGCCACGTGGTGAAATGCTTTTTGAGGACAAAGTAATTGATACTTTGGCTGTCAAAAAAACGGCTTTGTTAACTATTGAAGGTGAAAACGATGACATCACCGGCAAAGGCCAAACAAAAGCCGCTCATGACATATTGAGCAACATACCAGACAGCATGCGTGAACATTACGTACAGCCGGAAGTCGGCCATTACGGAATCTTTAACGGACGTCGTTTCCGTGAAGAGGTTGGCCCCAAAATTAAGGCATTTATTCAGGCCCAAGCACTGACTCAAGAGCAGCCTAAAGCAGAGCCAACAGCTCAACCTAAGGTGCAGACTCAAAAGCAGCCTGAAGCAGAACCCAAAGCTCAACCTAAGGTTCAGACTCAAGAGAAACCTAAAACACAGCCAAAAGCTCAACCTAAGGCGCAGGCTCCAGAGTCACCTAAAGCACAGCCAAAAGCTCAACCTAAGGCGCAGGCTCCAGAGTCACCTAAAGCACAGCCAAAAGCTCAACTTAAGGCGCAATCTAAAGCTCCTGCTCCGGCTCAAGCAAAACCGCAGCTAAATAAAGTATCTAACGCCGTGCTTGAAGCAATAAAAAACAAGCAATAAGTTAGTTAGCCAGACCCAAAAAAAACCGATCGTTATGATCGGTTTTTTTTCGACTAGAAACGGCTTACCTCAAATAAAGAACGCTTGATATTGTCTAGGGGTTATTGCCATTCGCTGTTTAAAATGTCGCTGAAAATGGCTTTGATCTGCAAAACCCAGCACACCCGAAATTTCAACCAAACTATGCCCTTCTTGTAGTAACAGCTTAGCTTTTTTTATACGCGTATCTAGCTGAAAAGCGTGCGGTGCCTGACCATGCACCTGCTTAAAACTACGAATTAAGTGAAAGCGACTCATGCCTGCTTGCTCTGAAAACTCATCTAGCGTCAGGTTTTCACCTAGTTGATCTTGAATAAGCTCCTGCACACGCTTCACAGAAACACTATCTGACTTAGCGCTACTAGACTGCTTTACTGCCAAACTAGCACCAAGATATTCTAATAATAAAGACTCAGCCTGCAACTTACTTTCACTGGATAGCAAGCAGTTAAAAAGCTGATCAAAATCCGAAAAGCATTGTGGGTTGCTATTGTATGAGGTTCTAAAAGGAAGATAGTCAGCCTCTTGGTCACACGCTAAGTCTTGCTGCAAGCGCTTAACCCATAACTGATCAACAAATAACATGCGATAAGACCAATCCCCTTCTAGTGCATTACAAGAATGCGCATCCGCAGGATTAATCGTTACTGTGTCACCTGTGCCAATGCAGTATTTACTCTTTCCGTTATGGTAGGTTGCGACACCTCGATCAATCACCCCAAAAGAATACTCGTCGTGGGAGTGCGTGGCATAACACGCAGTTGAAGCCTGTGCACGGCGTAATTCTATGCCAGGAAGCAACCTGCTTTTCTCAAAAAACAAAGTACTATCCAAACGTTTGCCTTGGCTCCTGCTTTGAGCAGTTTTTTGATCCACTAAAGCCACCTTATCAACCCTGTAAAAACATCGTCACCACAGTACTGCTCAACAATACTCCCATAATCCGATTAAACATAACCTGATGCCTATCATCCGATAAATATTTGCCTATAAAGTGCCCCAAGACCGCCCACGTTCCAACACCAAGCAAGCACATACAAAATGACACTAAGCAAAAAACCAGTAAATAGAAAAACGCCAGATGTTGTGCCGATACAAACAAACTGACACCCGACATTGAAACTAGCCAAGCCTTAGGATTTAACCCCTGCGCTAATGCGCCCTCAATAAAGCGTGGCGGAATTATTTGGCTAGCTATGTCAATATCGACAGGGCTCGCCGTCGCAATTTTAAACGACATATATAAAAGAAATGCCCCACCGATGTACTGCAAAATATCCGTTATTTGCGGAAAGCGTAGCAACACTTCATTCAGCCCAACACCCACAAGAAACACAATCAATGCATAAGCGACTGTCGCTCCAAGTACATGCGGTAGCGCTTTAACAAAGCCAAAATTAGCACCTGCCCCAGTGGCTATAATATTCACAGGGCCAGGAGATATTGCACCTACCAGCGCAAAAACGATCATCGACAATACAACAGCTGCCATTACTAAACTCTCTTTCGTGAATACAAAAGCAAAGACTAGCCATTATCACAACAGACTTATTGAACGTTCTTGCTGTGTTAGTAAATAACATTAGCTAGCTACGTTGCCTCCCCCTTACGCTGGGGGCGGTCCGCAAACGCTGGCACCAAAAAATAACGACTTATTTCAAATGGCATCATGGTAGCTACGAGCTTGTAGGGTTTTAACTCAGTTAATGAGTAATATAATTGATCTAATGTCGCCTGTTTTTGAAAGCGCTGGTACAGCTCATCAACCTCTTGATTTAGACGAGTAATGCTCTGTGTGCTCAAGAGGCGACTGGTGGAATAAAATACACCCTCGCCTTCTTTGGCACTTATCGCTTGCTGGATAAAGCGTTGATTAACCTTCACCAACGTTTGATGCAACGGGCCACCCAGCCGCCACTTAATAGGGCGGCTCACCCGTAAATGAACTTGATCATTCTTCCCTAAACGAATCAGTTCTAATTTTTCTAATTCACGCAGGTACAAGTAAGCGTCACTAGAAGATAACTGGTTCTTTTGTGCGATAGTTGCTACATCAAACTGGCTTACCAGCAACATAAAAAATGACGTCAACCCGGGATCATCTGCCAAGGCTTGTTCAGTCTCAATAGATAACTGGGTGGGGTCCGTTGTTCTTTTGGCATCCAGCTCTACTAACTCATTAATGCTTAAGCCAACTAAATCACAAATCTCAATAAGACGACTCACCTTACAATCTTGTTCTTGAAACATCCGCTTAACGGTTGGCTCAGACAAATTCATCATCTCAGCCAATTCACGATAATGAACGCCCTGCGCTTTTAGCACCCGCTTCAACACTGCAAATAAACCCGAACGTTGCTTCTGCCCTTCCATCACACTGTCCTAAATTGCAGAAAAAGAATCATATTTTAATACCTAACGAGTAATAAATTGATAATAAAGATCAAATAGATATTCTCACCCCAACATAACACGAGGATAAATAAATGCATACTTTACTTAAATCAACACTCCTGACTTCTCTTTTGATTAGCAGCCCACTTTTATTTAGCGGTTCACTATGGGCACATGACACGCTCACACAACGTTGGAGCATTGATAACCTAAATCAACCAGAGTCAGTAGTTGCTGATACGCACAGTGATTTTCTCTATATCTCTAATATTAATGGCGCCCCCACTGAGCTTAACGGCCAAGGCTATATCAGCAAGGTAACAGTACAAGGGGAGATGCTTGAGCAACATTGGGTAACAGGACTCAACGCTCCAAAGGGGATGGCTATCGTGGGCAAACACCTGTTCGTTGCCGATATGCAAACCGTGCACATGATCGATATTGAGCAAGGCAAGGTGATCAAACAGTTCGCCGCACCCAAGGCAAAAATGCTAAATGATATTACGGCATCCCCGGATGGCGTACTGTATATCTCTGACTTTTTAGGTGGCAAGATTTACCAAATGCATGATAACCAGTTAACCGCTTGGTTCAGTAACGAGAAAATCCCCTACCCTAACGGCTTACTATGGCACCAAAACCAGCTATTAATTGGTAACTGGGGCAAAGCTATTAATCCGGATTTCACAACGCAAACACCAGGCTCCCTGTATCAGCTTGCCCCAAGCACAATGGAATTATCTAGCGTCGCATCGGGTACTGAACTGGGTAACTTAGACGGCATTGTGGCAATTGGCAGTAGCTTGTATATCAGTGACTGGATTTCTGGAGAGTTATTCGAGCTAAACGGCAAAGAGCGAAAACTCGCCCTCACACTCCCTAAAGGACTGGCTGATATTGGCGCAACGGCAACATCACTTTATACACCCCTGATGATGGACAATCAGGTCATTGCGTGGGAGGTAAAAACCCAACCATAAAATACTAATATTGGTTTAAAAAACTCCACTCTCTTGTTTACAACCCTGCTGCTGTACGATTAATCTTCGATTTCATTCATGTTTTTCGTACACAACAGGGAACCAAACCATGAGCCAGATCCACTTGCACAGCATTCACCAGCACCCCGTAAAATCCTGCGCTCCCATCGAGCTCAGCCGTGGCTGGATTGATGAATTGGGCTTAAGTGGAGACCGCCGTTACATGGTTGCTGATGAAAACGGCCTGTTCATGACAGCGCGCAAGTACCCTAAACTCACCCGATTAATGGCAACGCCGTTTAATGGCGGTTTAATTTTAGCCGCCCATGGCGCGCCAACTCTGGCATTGCATGAAGCTGATTATCGGGATGATTACCGAAAAACAGAAGTCTGGAAGCAGCCATTACAAGCACAGCATTGTGGTGTAGATGCTCAACAATGGATAAGCGCATTTTTAGACACCCCTTGCCAGCTGTTGTTTTATGGCGAGAAAACAGAGCGCCCTATTAAAGACTTCACCGAGCAACAAGTCAGCTTTGCCGATGGCTACCCACTGTTATTAACCAGCACGACATCACTGGACTGGCTACAAGAACGATGCCCTGACTTTATCGCCATGCAGCAGTTTAGGCCTAACTTGGTCGCCAATGGTAACCTGCCTTTTGCTGAGGATAACTGGCAAGAGATTCAAATTGGTGAGGTACGCTTTACTGTTCATTCGCCTTGTGAGCGCTGTAAGCTCACGACCTTGCCACCTAACTCTATAGAGTTTAACTCGCACCAAGAACCACTACGCACCATGCTCAAATACCGTCGTGCGCACAAAGGCGGTGCGTTGTTTGGGCAGAACTTGATTGCACAGAACCGCGGTGTGATTGCAGCAGGTATGCCCATAGAAGTTATTAAACAAGCACCTGCTGACCTTATTCGCGATATTGAATGAAACACACCAACCTGACATTAGACCTGCGCAGCTATAGTCATGAGGCTAAATCCCACCAGCACGACTACCACCAGCTGGTGCTTCCTATCGCTGGGCACCTTGCCATGAATATCGGCAACCACGAAGGTCATGCTTCCCCCCAGCAAGCCGCTGTCATTAGTGCAGGGCAAAATCATGAGTTTGCGGCTTCTGACTTAAACAGCTTTGTGGTTGCCGATGTGCCAGCCGCGCTTGCGCCTGAACTAGAAAAGCTGCCCGCTTTCATTCCTCTTGACGCTGCACTGGCACATTACGTCACTTTTCTGCACCAAAACCTGTTGCTCAAACAGACACAGAGTACGAGTAGCGAACGCCAGATGCTCTTGCTGCTTATTCAATTATTACAAGAGCGCTTTGGTACAGCAGTACAAACAGACCGGCGTATTACAGCAGCGATAAGCTACCTTGATCATCATTTTAACGAGCCTATATCAGCAGCAAGACTAGCAGGCGTTGCTAACCTTAGCCAACGCCAACTCAATGAACTGTTTCGTCGCCAACTCGGAATGACACCGCAGCAATACCTAATTGAGAAGCGCATGCAGCAAGCATGGCAGCTACTAGAAACAACCGCATTGAGCATTCAAAATGTGGCCGAGAGTGTCGGGTATAGCAGCCTTTCAGCATTTAGCGATCGATTCAAAAAGCACTTTGGACACTCTCCGCGCCACTTTCGCCAGAGCAATAGATAACTAATAAAGAGTTTAGCTGTATTAATAAAGAACTCAGCCAGATCAACAAAGAGTTCAGCGGTATGAGCAAAGACGCTCCTCTGCTCAGCTCATACACTAATAACCCTCATAAGCTTGATTATTGGTGAAGCATGTCCCCCGAACTCTCTCAAGCGCTATCTCAAGTGCAACGTGCCACCTACATAGGCTGCATATCTATTATTCTGTGGGGAGCTCTCGCATTTTTTACCCGCCTTACTGAAGGAGTAATACCTGCGTTTCAAATGATGGCGATGACCTTCGGTATCGCTTTTATCCTGATGAGTTTGCGATGGTGGTACCAAGGGCATTTAGGTTTGCGCCATCTCCGACAACCCAAACTCGCGTGGTTATTAGGTGTAGGTGGCTACTTTGGTTATCACTTTTGCTACTTCGTTGCGATGACAAAAGCCCCTGCGGTTGAGGTCAGCTTGCTGGCTTACCTTTGGCCACTCTTAATTGTGCTATTCGCGGCTTTGCTGCCAGGAGAACACTTTAAGCTGAAATACTTGATCGGGGCACTGCTTGCTTTATGCGGCTGCGGGATACTGATCGGCAAAGGAGGTGTTGATTTCCAAAGCGAATACCTCACAGGCTACTTATTAGCACTTACCTGCGCTTTTATCTGGTCGAGTTACTCTGTTGCTAGCCGCTTAGTCAGCGCCGTCCCTACCGATGCCGTCGGCTGGTTTTGTGCCGCAACCGCTCTATTGGCACTGTTATGTCATCTGGCTTGGGAGACAACCGTCTGGCCGAGTACTGGTGCGCAATGGATGGGAATACTAGGGCTGGGCCTTGGCCCAGTAGGCATCGCCTTTTTCACATGGGACTACGGCGTAAAACACGGCAACTTACCGCTACTCGGCATACTCGCTTATGCGGCACCACTCATATCCGTGTTGTTATTAATAGCCGCCGGAGAAGCGTCACTAAGCTGGTCATTACTCTTAGCTTGCACCGCTATTGTAAGCGGCTCTTTAGTAGCAGGCATCAACTGGAAAAACCGAAGCTCATTTCGCTTTAAATAGACAGGTGTAAAAAGTGACCTGCTTTAATCTATTTATAACCGACGACATGACTGGCCTTATTCGATCGCGGATGTATTAACTCGTCCTATTTTAAGAAAAAGCTTCAAAGAAAAAGCAGGTATGTGAGCGTTTAAACTTAACAGTGAGAGTAATACCAACGCCGTGCTCTGCCGCTTGTCTGCTGCAATATTTTGTTAAATACGATCTATAGATACCGTGAGGTTATTCAACAAGCACCTGTTGATATTATTCGCAACATTGAATGAACCACAAAAATCTATCATTAGATCTGCGCTGAAAAAGCCATGAATACGCAGACTCTGATCTAAATGGCTTTGCGGCACTTGTCCCCCTGTTTGAGAGACCTCCCCCTTAAGAATTGGCGCAAAACGAAGCGCTCCTTCACCTGAATTTGTTACACAAGCGTGTGCTTTTAATTTTACCTAACTCGATAATGTTAAGGTCGCGAGTAAATCATTACCTGCCTGTACTCCCTCAATCAGTCGCTGGCATTATAAAATGTGTTCAATTAACTCCCCACAAGTGTCCTTGATTAACTGTCGAAACCAAATATGAGCCGGGTCCATGTTGTTGCGGCGGTGCCAGACCATATAGACCGGAAATTTGCGGGTTTTAAAAGGGAGGGGAGCGCGATCAAGCCCCGACAAACTGCCTTGAGCCATTTGAGCTAATTGCACAGTAATCAAATCGGTGCCCAGAATAAAATCCGATAGTGCATCAAAGTTGGGTACTGAAATTTGCGGCTTCGGCATCTCGACAAGCTCTTTCCCTGAAAGCACCGATTTCATAACGGAATTATGATCTTCAAAAATGACATCTAAGTAATTGGAATGAAGTAGCTCAGGCTTTGTTTTCGGGGCTTCGCGTATCTTCCCATCGTAAAAACACATCAGTGTGTCGGAGAAAAGCCGTACCTGAAAGATATCTGCTCCCTCAGGCGGAAACGGAGTGATAGCTAGGTCATAATGAGAGCCGCGTAACCCTGTAAGGTCAGGAACACCTGCCGGGGTGAATGCTATGCGGGCGCTAATTGACAGCTCATACAACGCCCTCGTTATCCTAGGAAAAATTAAAGATCGAGTAAAGTCATTAGCGGCGACCTTAAACGCCATTTCCCCAACTGATGGATCAAAATATCTCTGATCCGTCAGTCCCTTTAGTCCGTCAAGAATGGCTTCCGCCCTGCCCAGTAGCTCATGTGCTTGCTCTGTTGGGACGATGCTTCTTCCAGAGCGAACGAATAGCTGATCACCCAACGCGGAACGCAATTTGTCGAGCGTGTGACTGACCGCCGACTGGGTGACACCCAAACGGATGGCCGACTTAGTGACGGATAGTTCTTCCATCACAGTAATAAAAACCAACAGGTTATTCCCATCGATAGACATATAATCGTTTTTTTTCATATATATTATGAAAATACCCCTGTTGTTCTAATGAATACTATTCTCTATTGTTAGTTAAATCGCCACAAGATAATAGGATAAGTAGGAATCAACAGCATGAATATTCAATTAATAGGCCTTGGGCTTCTTAGCACGTTTTTTTTATTTGCCAGCTCGATAAAGATCTTTGGCTGGCTGAAGCCGATCTTTGAGCCTCAACTTGCCATGTTCATTAAATACGGCCTAAACCGTCAGATTATGACATTGACGGGACTTATTGAGTTGTTCGGGTCGATTACGATCTGGTTCCAAGGATCATGGGTCGGAGTGTTTGGGGCATTGGCGCTATTAGGCACATCAGTCGGTGCGTTAGCCTGCCATTTGTACTTTGACACATGGAAGGATGGGGTTCCAGCCATGATCACTGGGTTGCTATCTGCTTATATCATTTGGACCAACCACTCATTCTTGCTGACGTCGCTTGGCTAGACAGGACCAACAGTAGTGCAGATAATGGCCGTGCCTTTACCTAAAACATGTAGAACGCGGAACAAGTGTGTCCAGACTTGAAAATAGATTTTTTCGATAATACTCCTCTTTTTAATATTTACTTTTACTCTGTAAGCTTTTAAATTACGTAACAAGTTACGTAATTTATATCGAAACATAACCCGATAGCATCAGAGCCCAACCAATTATGCCTGCACCCTCTACCGACTTAATGAAAACCTTTGGCAGCTTGTCTTTGGGGAGCCGTTTAAAAAGGCTATCGGATCGGCTGATTCAGGATGTTGTCGAGATTTATCAAACACAGGGCATTCAGCTTAACCCCACTTTTTTCCCATTGTTTAATTTACTGCATCAACAGGGTGCGCAAGCAGTCACCGAGGCGGCGGAGCAGTTAGGCGTTAGCCATCCCGCTATCAGTAAAATTGCGCGTAACATGCTTAACGAGGGTTGGATCAGTAAAACACCCGACCCAAAAGATGAGCGGCGCCAGCTATTAACACTAACACCACAAAGTGATGCGCTAGTTGAAGAGATAGCGCCTATTTGGCATGAGATAAAACACTACTTAGATCAAGTCATAGCAGAGCAGCAGCATCCATTATTAGCAGCATTGGATGATTTCGAACAACGTATACAGCAGCAAGGGTTTGTTCAACCTGTGCTGGCGAATTTACAACATCGCATCAGCGAATCCGACATAGAGATTATCGGTTGGGACGCATCGTTAAGAGAGCACTTTTGTCAGCTTAACCTTCAATGGCTGCAAGAGTTTTTCAATGGAGAACTCACTGATCATGATGAACGCGCCTTATTTACTCCCGAAAGCTACTATCTAGCAAAAGGTGGTTACATCTGGTTTGCCCGTTGTAACCAGGAAATTGTTGGCTGTGTTGCTTTAGCAAACCAAGGTAACGGCCTATTTGAAATATCTAAAATGGGCGTGGGCCCAACTATGCAAGGCTTCGGTATAGGCCGAAAACTACTGCTCACCGCCTTAAACAAGGCGCGTGAAATTCAAGCTCATGGAGTTTACCTAGAGAGTTCAACAAAGCTTAGCCGCGCAATTCGCCTCTATCGTAATCTTGGTTTTCGTGAAGTGTCGCATCCAAATGGGCAGTCGATATACCCACGCTCCGATATCTACATGACGTTAACCCTATGATGAATGGCAAACAATCATGACGAACACAACACCCTCAGATTCAACGCTTCCTTCATCAAGAGAGCAGCGCCGCCATGAGTTTATGGGCGGTGCAAAAGCGACCTTTCCTTTAATTGTGGGAGCCATCCCCTTCGGGATTATTTTTGGAACACTGGCAGAGCCTAGCGGGCTTTCGATCATTGGTGCGCTTGCTATGTCGATTATTGTGTTTGCAGGCGCCAGCCAGTTCATCGTATTGGGGTTGCTTGCCGCAGGCGCAGCGCTACCGATTATTATTGCGACAACCTTCGTCGTTAACTTGCGTCACATTCTATACGCCGCCAATCTCGTACCCAAAGTCCGTCACCTACCGCAACGTTGGCGCATATTAATGGCGTTTGGGCTCACCGATGAAACCTTTGCAGCGGTGAGTAACCGCTATCTACAACAAGAGGATATCCGTGATGCTCATTGGTTCTACCTAGGCTCTTTTTGCGCCATGTACGGTAATTGGGTGCTATGTACGGCGATAGGTGTCGCATTAGGAGAACTCTTCCCCGACATGACCCAATGGGGATTAGATTTTGCCATGTCGGTGACCTTTATTGGCATGGTTGTTCCTTACCTTAAGAGTAAACCCATGTGGGCTTGCGTTATTGTTGCCGCCGCCATGGCCATCGCAACAGCAACAATGCCGCACAAGCTAGGGCTATTAGTTGCCGCGATAGCAGGTATTGCTGTGGGTTTATCTTTTCACATGATGCTGCAACGACAGTATACGCAAACTAACGAAAACAAGGAGCCATCATGAATGAAGCTCTATTAATTCTAGGTATGTTTATTGTTACGTTTGGCGTGCGCTATGTTCTGTTTGCGATTGCGGGACGCGTACACTTTCCTGCGTGGCTCAGCACAGGCCTTGGGTTTGTACCACCTGCCGTATTAACAGCCATCATCGTACCTGCCGTGTTAATTCCACAAGGGCAGTTGTGGATAAGCCCTAGTAACCCTTGGTTATTAGCGTCATTGATCGCTGTCATCACCGCATTTATCCGTAAAGACTTGTTAACCACCATTGTTGTTGGGATGCTTGCTTTTAGCTTATTTCGTTTCGGTTTTGGGCTTTAAGAGCAGAACACCCCCCAAAACATCGACAATAAATACCGCCATATTTGTGCAACGCCACAGTATTTACAACCACAAACAAAACATAAAGCAGTGATTATTATCAAAAAATAGACAAAAAACGTAAAAATATCTCCATGATCAAATGCTAGTCTGAATAAAGATTGATCAACAATAATAAAGCGACTGCTTCCGGTCACTATTCAGATAATTGGAGATTCGACATGCTTATCGGCGTCCCTAAAGAGATCAAAAACCATGAATACCGCATTGGCATGACGCCAGCGGGAGTTCGCGAATTAGTAGCAGCAGGACATCAAGTCATTGTACAACGTGATGGCGGAACCGCTATTGGCTTAACCAATGAGCGTTATGAAGCCGCGGGTGCAACTCTCATCGATACGGCTGAAGAGATCTTCGCGACAGCAGAGATGATCGTCAAAGTGAAAGAGCCACAGCCTAACGAATGTAAAATGCTGCGCTCTGGCCAAATCTTGTTTACCTACCTACACCTTGCACCAGACCCGGAGCAAACAAAGTTACTGGTTGATTCCGACGCTGTTGCCATTGCTTATGAAACAGTGACTGACAACAATGGTGGTTTACCTCTGCTGGCGCCAATGAGCGAAGTAGCTGGACGCATGGCAATCCAAGCAGGTGCTCATTCATTAGAAAAAGCACAAGGCGGATTAGGCACCTTACTGGGCGGTGTTCCTGGTGTTGCTCCAGCTAAAGTTGTTGTCATTGGTGGCGGTGTAGTTGGTATTAATGCTGCACGCATGGCGATGGGCTTAGGTGCAGACGTTACTATTTTGGATCGCTCGCTACCTCGCCTTAAACAGTTGGACGAAGTATATGGGCCGCAGCTAAAAACACTTTACTCAAATGTTGAGTCTATCGAAGAAGAGGTCGTTGCTGCTGATTTGGTCGTCGGCGCAGTACTTATACCCGGCGCTGCTGCACCAAAACTTGTCACACGTGAGCATTTGAAAAAAATGAAAACAGGTGCTGTGGTAGTCGATGTTGCCATTGACCAAGGCGGTTGCTTTGAAACATCTCACGCAACAACTCACCAAGAGCCAACCTACACGGTAGAAGATGTTGTGCACTATTGTGTTGCTAACATGCCAGGCGGTGTTGCTCGTACCTCTACTTTTGCCTTAACAAACGCCACACTGCCGTTTGTTCAAGCACTCGCTAACAAAGGCTATAAGCAAGCATTAAAAGATGATGCACATTTGCTCAATGGCTTAAACGTACACCGCGGTAATATCACCTATAAAGCCGTGGCTGATGTGTTAGGTTATGCATACCAAGCACCTGCGGATGCCGTTAGCTAAATAACGATTATCACAGGTCTGTTATTAGTCACTATCAAAAAAGGGCAACGGGTTATACCCGTTGCCCTTTTTATTATCACGAACAAAGATGTATTAGTTCAAACGTTCAAACACAGTAGCCACACCTTGTCCCATACCAATACACATGGTCGCCAAGCCTAACGTACCATCTTTCTGATCTAATACATTAAGCAAGGTCGTAGAGATACGCGTACCCGAGCAACCCAAAGGATGCCCCAGAGCAATAGCGCCACCGTTAAGGTTAACGTTGTCTTCCATACGATCCAGCAGCTTCAGACCTTTTAATACTGACAAACCTTGCGCAGCAAAAGCCTCATTCAGTTCGATGTAGTCAATATCATCCATCTTTAAACCAGCACGTTTCAATGCTTTTTGCGTGGCAGGTACTGGGCCATAGCCCATAATAGAAGGGTCACAGCCAGCCACGGCCATGGAACGAATCACCGCGCGTGGTTTCAGCCCTAGTGCTTGAGCCTTTTCAGCAGACATCACCAACATACCAGATGCGCCGTCAGAAAATGCTGATGAAGTACCGGCTGTTACGGTACCGACTTTAGGCACAAAGACAGGCTTCAAGCCTTGTAAGACTTCAAACGTCGTTTCTGGACGAATAACTTCATCTTGCTCTAGTAAGCTCTTAAAGCCGTTTTCGTCATGACCTTCGATAGGGATGATCTCGTTATCAAAGCGGCCAGTTTCACGTGCTTCATGTGCTAAACGGTGTGAACGTGCGCCAAACTGATCTTGCATTTCGCGTGATATGCCATTCATCTTACCGAGCATTTCAGCGGTAACACCCATCATCATGGCCGCTTTAGCGACATGCTTAGACATCTCTGAATTGATATCAATACCATGCAGAATATCTAAGTGCCCCATATGCTCCACACCACCGACGATGAAAGTATCACCATTACCGGTCATGATAGATTGCGCCGCATTATGTAATGCCGACATAGAAGAGCCACACAAACGGTTAATTGTTTGTCCACCAACCGTATGTGGCAAACCCGCTAACACCAGAGCGTTACGTGCAATGTTAAAGCCTTGCTCTTTGGTTTGGTTAACACAACCCCACACTACATCCTCTATGTCAGCCGGATTAAGATTAGGATTACGCACCAATAAGCCATTCATAACAGCAGCAGATAATGCTTCAGCACGAACATTACGGAAAGAGCCACCCTTAGACTTACCCATTGGGGTACGGATGCCATCTACGATCACTACGTCATTTGGTTTCAGACTCATGATTATTTCTCCCCGCCAAAATAGGTTTCGCCAGCGGCGGCCATCTGTTTCATACGTTCCGTTGGCTGGTACAAACCGCCAAGGTGTTTATATTGCTCAGCAAGTTCACAGAACTCAGCTAGTCCCATTTGATCTAGGTAGTACAAAGCACCACCACGGAACGGTGGAAAACCAATACCATAGATCAAGCCCATATCAGCTTCGGCTGGCGAAGCCACAATGCCATCTTCCAGACAACGCACTGTCTCTATACATAGCGGGATCATCATACGGGCAATAATCTCTTCATCTGAGAAGTCACGCGCATCACCCAAGACACCCTCTAATAACGTGAAGACCTCTTCATCAGCAAGTTTCTTAGGCTTGCCTCTTCGGTCCATCTCATATTGGTAGAAGCCTTTACTGTTTTTCTGACCAAAACGTTCTAGCTTAAACATCCGATCAATCGCATTCTCACCTTCGTGCTGCATACGATCAGGGAAACCTTCAGCCATAACAGCGTCTGCATGATAAGCCGTATCAATACCCACAACATCTAGCAGATAGGCAGGCCCCATTGGCCAACCGAAACCTTCCATGACTTTATCGATTTTACGAAAATCAGCGCCATCGTTGAGTAAGGCAGAAAAACCACCAAAGTAAGGAAATAAAATACGGTTAACCAAAAAGCCTGGGCAGTCATTCACTACGATCGGCGTTTTACCCATCGCTTTAGCGTACGAGACAGTACGTGCAATTGCGGCTTCACTACTCTTTTCACCACGAATAACTTCTACTAGAGGCATTAGCGCAACGGGGTTAAAGAAATGCATACCACAGAAGTTTTCCGGGCGTTTAAGAGACTTAGCTAACTCAGTAATAGAAATGGTCGATGTATTAGACGTTAGAATAGCATCTTCAGGCATGTGCCCTTCAACTTCAGCCAATACAGACTTTTTAACATTGATGTTTTCTACAACGGCTTCAACGACTAAATCAACACGGTTGAAATCACCATAGCTCAAAGTAGGTGTTATGCGATTGATCGTTTTCGCCATTTTTGCCGCATCTAAACGACCGCGTTTAAGCTGCTTACCTAATAGCTTATTCGCTTCATCTAAACCCAGCTGCAGTGCACCTTGATTGATATCTTTCATCAAGATAGGCGTGCCTTTAACCGCCGACTGATAAGCAACACCGCCCCCCATGATACCAGCACCCAATACAGCGGCCTGTTTCACTGGGGAACCCTGCGCTTCATATTTCTTACTGACTTTTTTGACGTACTGGTCTTTCATAAACAGACCAACCAAGGCCGGAGTTACCGCATTTTTTGCTAACTTAACAAAATTTTTGGCTTCAACTTCCATGGCTTGTTCACGCTGCATCGTGCACGATTTCTGAATCGTCTTCAGCACCTGCATAGGCGCTGGATAATGCGGCCCAGCTTTTGCTCCAATCAAACCTTTAGCGGTTTCAAATGCCATCATCTGTTCGATAGTATTCAATTTAACCGGTGATTTTTTCTCGTCACGGCGCGCCTGATAATCAAACTTACCGGCGATGCACTGCTTAACAAGATCAATAGCAGCAGTTCTTACTTGATCCGTTGCAACAACTGCATCTACAGCACCATCTTTCAGGGCTACTGCAGGACGTTTCTCAGCGCCTGCACAGATCCACTCATTGGCATTATCAATACCAATCAGGCGAGGTAAACGCACTGTGCCACCCCAGCCAGGATAGATACCCAATTTAACTTCAGGCAGACCTACTTTGGCTTTATCACCCATGACACGGTAATCAGTCGCCAAGGACAATTCAAAACCACCCCCTAAAGCGATACCATTAATCGCTGTCACTGTAGGAAACGGTAAATCTTCAATCTCACTGAACAGACCTTGTAAGCGAATCAGGTTCGATATGATGGTCTCTTCATCATGATCAAACATCTGCTTAAATTCGGTGATATCAGCGCCAACTATAAAGCTGTCTTTCGCGCTGGTAAAAATAACGCCTGTTACGCCGTCTGTTTGCTGTAGCTGAGTAACTGCTTCTCGTAGCTCTTGCATCGCCAGTTGACTGAGGGTGTTTACGGCTTCATTTTTGAGGTCAAATACCACCTCATGAATACCCTCTTCAACTGCTTGCAAGCGAATCGCTTGACCTTCCATTAACATGGGATGACTCCATACGTCAGGTTATATACTGTTATTTTGTGACTTATGTCGCTTAGTAAGTTTAGTCTAGCTATTAGTGACTTTGTTACAATGACAGTTTCAATCAGCATCACTGACTTTACACTTCATATTGCTTACAAGTACCGTCACACCAATGGATTACCCTCTTATAAAAGTAACAAATTAATTCAAAACATTGCTATTAACCCAACTATAAAGCGCATTCGGCTTCTGTCTGGATAATTAAGTTATCCCAGAATACTGTGGATAACTCACTTTATAAGCATGGGGTAATCAATTATTCCCCTGATACACGCCCTCTAAAACAAGAATGTACAAAAATTGATCAGCATCAATCGCTTGAAATCTTTGTGAGAAAACCCAGCGCTTCAACTGTCGTTTTTCAACGACGTCACCTATATTTAGCCCACTTCTACATTTAGCTAACTTCTGGACAATACTTTAGGGATATCTACATGCATCTAACACTTAAACACCGATTTTTTGTGTTAATCATCTGCACCATTATTGCTTGTGCATCAATGTTTTTTGTACAAAGTTGGATGTCATCCTCTAGTGACGCTAGCTGGAATAAACTTCAGCAGCAGGCACAGGCAAGACAAACACTGCTTTTACAAATCAGACAACAGGTTGGCTACGGTGCCTTGATTCATAATTTCAAAAACTATGTATTACGCGGCACCCCCAAATACTATTCTCGCGTTGTCAGCAACTACGACGCGATTAGCGCACTCATTAACCAATACAGATCAGTGCCAGTGCTCAACAGCATAGAAACAAGCGCATTGAATGATATAGCAATGACGCTCAAGCAATACCGCCAAGCTGCTGATCAAGTACAAGGGTTATTTGCTAGAAATACGACCATCAAAGAGGTCGATAACACAGTAAAAATATCAGACTCTCCTGCGATCAAAGGTTTTACAACCCTTGAAGAGCAATACCAGCTGATTATCAGCAAAACAACCAACGAGTTTGAAGCAGTACAAGAAAACAGTACGCTTTATATGCTTATCGTTATCCTGTTGGCGCTATGCGGCGGATTAATACTTGTGTTCTGGCTTAACCGCTTTATTGTTGAGCGCCTCTCTGAGCTGCACCAGGCTATTCACGGGCTTGCAACCGGTGAGACAAACCTCAATAAGCGTCTGGACGTAAAAGGGAATGACGAGTTTGCAAAACTAGCAGCAGAGCTCAACACCTTCATGAGCCATATGGTGACATTAATAGAAGATATTCGCGGTGTATCCAACGACTTAGAAGATGGCCTTAGCCATATTAACCACAATGCGCAAGGCAACGCCGCCAGAACAGACCAGCAGAAAAATGAAACAGAGTTATTAGCAACGGCCGTAGAAGAGCTTGCCAATACCGCCCATGTTGTTGCCGATAATACCTCTGATGCAGTCACTGCTGTAGAGCATGCTCAAACTGAATTCACTAATGGTGTCCAAGCACTTTCAAGCTCAGCCAGCAGCATGCAAAAACTTGCCAGTGAAGTTGAACAAGGCTCAAACGTCATAACCAAGCTAAAAAGCCAATCAGATCGTATTGGTGAAATTATTAGCGTGATTGGTGATATAGCAGAACAAACTAACCTGCTCGCATTGAATGCAGCCATTGAAGCAGCACGTGCGGGTGACCAAGGACGCGGCTTTGCCGTTGTAGCTGATGAAGTGCGCACATTAGCAGGCAGAACTCAGCAAAGCACGATAGAAATACGCAAGATGATAGAGGAACTGCAAACAGGTTCAGAAGAAGCCGTGAGCGTTATGTCATCCAGTAAAGAGCGCAGTAATGAATCGGTCAGCTTAATATCTGAAGCTGAAAATGCACTCAAAGTAATTGCTGACGAGATGGAAACTATTTCCAGATTGAATTTGCAGATTGCAGAAGCTTCGACCCAGCAGTCAGCAGTGACAAGCGAAACGAGTGAAAATATTCAACGTATCTTTAATCTTTCAGAAGATACATCGTCTGCGGTTAAAGAAAACCAACATGCAATTAGTTCTCTCGAAAACAAGAGTGAAGTGCTCAACGGACTGGTATCTCGCTTTAATCTTTAATACAGATGCTCAGACAAAAAAAGGGCTGCAAACGCAGCCCTTTTTCACATTCTATTGCCGCTTGTTGTCACTTACAAGGCAGCTTCCAATTCAGGAACTACATCAAACAGATCAGCAACTAAGCCATAATCAGCCACCTGGAAAATAGGCGCTTCTTCATCTTTATTGATCGCAACAATGATTTTTGAGTCTTTCATACCGGCCAAATGCTGAATCGCACCAGAAATACCAACCGCAATATAAAGGTCTGGGGCCACCATTTTACCGGTTTGACCAACCTGCATATCGTTAGGTACAAAGCCAGCATCAACAGCGGCACGTGATGCACCAACAGCCGCACCTAGCTTATCTGCAAGCGTGTATAGCAGTTCAAAGTTTTCGCCATTACCCATACCACGACCACCTGATACAACGATCGAAGCAGATGTTAGTTCAGGGCGATCAGATTTAGCCAGCTCAGCACTTACGTAACGTGAGTTATCTGATGAAATCACTTCACCGATAGCATCAATGGTTGCGCTACCACCGTCAGCAGCAACAGGATCAAATGCTGTACCACGCACAGTAGCTACTTTGACAGCATCTGCAGACTTAACGGTAGCAATAGCATTACCCGCATAAATTGGACGTTGGAAAGTATCAGCACTCACAACAGCCGAAATATCAGATAACTGATTTACATCTAACAATGCAGCTACACGGGGTAAAATATTTTTACCATCTGATGTAGAAGATGCAAAGATATGTGTATAGCCTTCAGCGATAGACACCATCAATTTACTGGTGTTCTCTGCTAGGTGGTTCTCATAAGCAGCATTGTCTGCAACACGTACACTGCGTACACCTGCGACTTTAGACGCTTGCTCAGCGACAGCCTGACAACCACTTCCAGTTACCAGAATATCAATGTCTCCACCCACTTTAACAGCAGCTGCAACTGTGTTTAACGTTGCCGGTTTCAGCTCCTGGTTATCATGTTCTGCAAGAACTAGAATACTCATGACAATACCTTCGCTTCATTTTTCAGTTTATCGACCAGCTCAGCAACAGAGCCCACTATAATGCCTGCTTTGCGTTCAGCAGGTGGCTCAACCGAAACCAATGTAATATTGCTACCAACGGCAACACCCAAGTCAGCAGGGGTTTTAACATCCAGTGGCTTTTTCTTGGCTTTCATGATGTTTGGCAATGAAGCATAACGCGGTTCATTCAAACGTAGGTCAGTGGTAACAATGGCTGGCAAGTCCAGCTCAAGCGTCTGCAAACCGCCATCGATTTCACGCTTCACACTTACCTTATCGCCATCAACAACGACTTCAGAAGCAAAGGTTGCCTGTGGGCGATCCAGTAAGGCTGCTAGCATCTGTCCCGTTTGGTTGTTATCTGAGTCAATTGCTTGTTTGCCAAGAATAACCAATCCAGGTTGCTCTTCTTCAACAATTTTAGCCATCAACTTAGCAACACTTAAAGAATCTGGAGCTGTGTCAGTTTCTACGTGGATACCACGATCAGCACCAAGTGCTAACGCTGTACGAATCTGTTCTTGGCACTGTTTAGCACCAATAGAGATGACAACAACTTCAGTGGCAACACCTTTTTCTTTTAGGCGAACTGCTTCTTCAACCGCAATTTCACAGAACGGGTTCATAGCCATTTTTACGTTAGCTAGATCCACATCCGTTTTATCCGCTTTAACACGTACTTTGACGTTATAATCAATGACGCGCTTTACAGCGACAAGTATCTTCATACAAGCCTCGCTTTTGTTGTTCTTTTGATGGTCTGAACGCCAGACCTTACGTATTAATTATTAATTCTAAACCGCCAAGCCACAATAACAAAAAATACCTGTTTTACTGACGACTAGAACTATTCTCGCAAAACACCCCATAAATACAAGGGAAACCACCTAGTCTTTTAGCAGTTATTTATATTACCTTAACGTAAACGTAAAGCAAGGTCATATAACGCCCCCTGACAATACCTTTAGCGATAAAGATAAATCAGACGCTTTTCCCCGTCGATTAATTGAAGTTTGGCTGACGCTTTTCAATAAAGGCACTGAAGGCTTCTTTAGCTTCAGCTGAAGCCAATCGCTCTTTAAACTGCTCAACCTCATCCACTAATACTGTTTGCAGCGTTGCTTGTTGATGGCTTTTCATCATATTTTTACTGAGCTTAACTGCCTGAGGTGCCATGTCTGCCAATTGAGCCGCAGCGGCTTTGGCTTCACTCAAAGGGCTATCTACCGCACCATTAACCAACCCAAGCTCAGCAGCACGAACACCGCTAACACGGCTTCCTAATACTAATAGTTCAAATGCAAGCCTGTGCCCCAGCTGCTGTGGCAATAATAAGCTTGTACCTCCTTCTGGCACTAAACCTAAACGGGCAAACGGTAACTGAAAGCGCGCATCTTTAGTACAATAAACCAGATCGCAATGTAAAAGCATAGAGGTGCCAATACCGACAGCATCTCCCGCCACGGCGGCAATCACAGGTTTACTAAAGGTCGATATCGTCTGCAAAAATTTAAGGGGTAATGCCGCTTTATTTGAGCCAACCGCAGCAGCCATAAAATCTAGAATATCATTACCCGAGGTAAAGCAATCATTGCTACCTGATATCAACACACATCGAATAGAATCTTCATCAGTAGCAAACAGCAAGCCATCTATCAATGCCTGATACATATCTAATGTCAGTGCATTTTTCTTATCAGGACGATTAATCTGTAAAACCAGTACAGCTCCATCTTGCTGTTGCAGCACATGCTCAACCTTACTCATACTTAAACCCTCCTTATATTTTCAATGCGTATTCACGGCTTCGCTGAGCGTAATCCACGGTCGCATCGATATATTCATCATGCAGCGTTACCAATAATTCTGCTACGCTAGGCACACTGTTAACCGAGCCGACTCCCTGCCCGGCTGACCAGATACTTTTCCAAGCAGTAGCACCCTCTTTAGGTGCTGTTAGTTCTTCACCAAGGTTCAGCTCTTTGCTGCCTGAACCACTTACTGCACCATCAGTTTCCTGCGGTTTTCCAGTCTCTGGATTTAACCCAGCTGCTTGTAAACTTGGTTTTAAAAAATTAGCGGGGATGCCAGATATTTCGGGCGTATAAACGATATCTTTGGCATTACTATCAACAATCATCTGCTTATACTCTGTCACCGCTAAGCTCTCTTGCGTGTTGATAAAACGCGTACCCATATAAGCTAAGTCTGCCCCGAGCGTTTGTGCCGTAGCAATATCTCTACCTGTTGATAAGCAACCTGACAAGATAACGCTGCCTTGAAAGAAGGTACGAATTTCATTCACGAAAGCAAAAGGACTCAGTACACCGGCATGTCCACCGGCACCCGCACAAACAGCGATCAAGCCATCGACACCTGCCTGAGCCGCTTTTTCTGCATGGCGAATTGTCGCCACATCATGAAATACCAAACCACCATAAGAATGGACTGTCTCAACAACATCAGGAACAGCACCCAAAGATGTGATAATCAGTGGCACTTGGTGCCGCTTACAAATCTCTAGATCAGCCTGTAAGCGCGGGTTACTTTTATGCACGATTAAATTGACGCCAAATGGCGCCGCTTGTTTACCGGTTTCTGCTGTATATGCCTCTAGTGCTGTTATTATTTCGATCAGCCAAGATTCAAACTCCTCACTGGTGCGTCGATTTAAAGCAGGAAAAGTACCGACAACACCCGCTTTGCATGCCTCTATTACGAGATCAGGTCCTGATACCAAAAACATCGGCGCACAAATCAGAGGCAAGGATAAACGTCCTTGCAACAAAGTAGGAAGGCTCATGTGTTTTCTCCCGAAAAATTAAGCGATATAGGGCTCTTCATTATAGTGGTCAGGCAAATAACGCTTAATAACATCACTATCTTGTGCCCATGTTCGGCACGTGTTCAGCATTACTTTGGCTCCCGCATCCATAACATCATCTTCCATGCTCGGCCATAAGCTTTGGATTGCGGTTGTCGCTAGAATTGGCAATAGCTCATGTAAGTGCGTACACCCCTTTGCTCCACCGACCACTTCTTTAGCTTTGCGATGCCAACCCGGTCCAATGCGAGTACCTTCCAACTGTTTAAAAACCCCTGCAGCGCCAGGACACATTTTGAACGGTGATTGATCAATTGCCGCTTCTACATGATGAATGAATAAGGTACGGTCTAACGTAAAGCGAATCGCCATATCATGAAACGCTTCGCCAGCAGCAACAAAACCACCTCGTTCGGGATTTTCGACTGTTTCAGCTTTTATATCACTCATTTGAGCTTCTATATCCCACAAACCATCTTCTCGCTCGTAACCATTACAAGTAATGGCACGGCGATGTGCGTGTTTGCGACGTACGGGTTTTGTTAAAGGCATAATGTCCTCTTAGGCCACATCAGCCTTTGCATTACCGCTGTTATCTTTTAGCATCCTGCGCAGCACCTTCCCTACATTAGACTTTGGCAAGTCTTCAACAAAAACTACTGACTTAGGCACCTTGTAGTTCGTTAAATTCTCTTTACTCCATTTCAGCACTTCTTTCTCGGTTAGTTCCATATTTTTTCTAACGACAAACAGCTTAGGCACTTCACCGCTACGCTCATCTTTAACACCAATCGCTGCACATTCAAGTACATCGGGATGCAAGGTAACAACGTCCTCTATTTCATTCGGATAAACATTAAACCCAGAAACAATAATCATATCCTTAGCACGATCAACAATTCGCAGCCGACCATCGTCTTCCTTAATAGCAACATCACCCGTAATAAAGTAACCTTCACTGGTAAAACACGCCTCAGTCTCTCGCTCTCTTTGCCAATAACCTTTCATTACCTGAGGGCCTTTTACACAAAGTTCACCGGCTATACCCACGCCAGCTTCAACACCCTTGGCATCAATGATACGCACATCAGTTTCTTTTAAAGGCCAGCCGATTGTGCCAATACCCACTTTACCCGGAGGATTTATAGCAACCGCAGGGGACGTCTCGGTTAACCCGTAACCCTCCATAATGTCGCAGCCAGTAACATTCTTCCATTGATCTGCAGCGGCTTTAGTCAGTGCCATACCACCAGAAATAGTCACTTTTAATTGACTAAAATCTAACGATTTAAAATCATCGTTATTGCACAGAGCAACAAATAAAGTATTCAACCCCATGAAGCTGGTAAGGTTCCAACGCTTCATCTCTTTAACAAACCCTGGAATATCTCGTGGGTTGGCAATCAATACGCTATGACCACCCGCTTCCATAACAATTTGTGAAAGTGTGAATGCATAAATATGGTACAGCGGCAAAGGCGCGATAGACGTATCAGACCAACGACTATCAGCTTGGCTAATTAACTCACTACCCTGAAGCATATTAGAAACTAAGTTTGCATGTGTTAATACAGCTCCCTTAGACACGCCTGTCGTCCCGCCGGTATACTGAAGCACTGCAATATCTTCTGTTTGTACGCTAACTACCTGCGGTTTTTTCCCGATACGGCTTAATAAGGCGCTCCGCAAAGAAATTTCCATCGGCAAGTTATAATCAGGCTCCATTTTTTTGATGTACTTAATTGCTTTGTTTAATAACGTACGCTTAATAAAGCCATGCAAGTCACCAACCTGAGTTACAAACACATGCTTAACTTGTGTTTTATCAATAATCTTTTCAGCGTTGTGCGCCATGCTGGCGTGAATTACCAGCGCCTTAGCACCCGAATCATTAAACTGATGTTCCAACTCACGCGGTGTATATAAAGGGTTAGTATTAACCACGACTAAACCCGCACGTAATGCGCCGAACAACACAATAGGGTATTGGATAAGATTAGGCAGCTGAATGGCAAGCCGGTCACCTGGCTTCAGGTCGGTCTCTTCCTGAAGATAAACAGCAAAAGCATCTGCTAACATATCCATCTCTGCATACGTGAGCGTTCGTCCAAAGCTAGTAAAAGCAGGGCGTTCAGCGTAGCGCTGACACACACTAGCCACTACATCGAGTATGGTGTTGTAACCTTGCGGATTGAGTTCAGCAGGAATCCAAGTCCCTCGCGCATTGTCCATTAGTTGCCCCTAATCTTATTGTTATTGGTAGGCGGAATTACGTCCGATCACCACTGTATTTTCACAAATAGAGTTAATTTGCTCAGCATTGGCCTAGCAGGCTATGCAATCTACCCATAGCCTCGCCCATCTTTACGTTTTATGCCACCGGAAAAAGCGCTGTCAGGCGCGTTGCGAGCATAATATCGCCATCTGCACGAATGCGACCCGTCATAAACGCCTGCATTCCATCAGTTTCACCAGAAATAACTTCCTGTAACGTCTGTGTATCCATCGACAATGTTACAGAAGGCTCATCATGCTCCCCTTGAGCAACAACGCAGCTATCATCTGCGATTGTCACATGGTACGGCTCGCCATCATCAATCTGGTACTGGAAGACAACATCCATCCCTGCTGCCGCTGCACTATTAAAACGGCTCTTCATCTCGTCAAAAACTTTATTCAGATCAGACATGCTCATTCCCTCTGCTAGATTAGACATAGCACCATAGCTATTGGTTTGGCTGCTCACTTTTGGAGCACTTATTTTACTTTTTTATAACGCTTAGTATTAAAACTTAATAGTTTTTGAACTAACCAACGGCCCACTCGGTATTTCAAAATCCACACAACACCCACTCTCTTTTGATGAAGCGATCTTAAGAGCAACTACTTAAAAAATAAAATGCTCTTCATCCATTTCCATCAGACTCTCAGCACCTGACTTCATAATTTCGGCATGAGAGCGTGTACGAGGTAATAAACGTGCAAAATAAAAACGCGCGGTGGTCAGTTTTGCTTTATAGAAATTTTCTTCGTCAGTACCTTGGTCAAGTACCTCTTGTGCCTTATGAGCCATACGTGCCCAAAAATATGCCAGCGTCACATAACCTGAATACATCAGATAATCTACCGCCGCAGCACCTACTTCTTCACGATCTTGCATCGCCTTTGCACCAATAACCATAGTGAGTTCACCCCACTCTTTATTGAGCGCGACAAGCGGCTCAATGAATGGCTTCATAGCATCATTATCGGCATTCTCTTTACAAAAGATGTGAATCATTTTAGTAAAGCCTTTAAGCGAATCACCTTGGGTCATCAGCACTTTTCGTCCTAATAAATCAAGCGCTTGGATCTGTGTCGTGCCTTCATAAAGCATTGAGATACGTGCATCACGGACATTTTGTTCCATACCCCATTCTGCGATAAAGCCATGCCCTCCATACACCTGTACCCCATGGTTAGCGGACTCAAAACCTACCTCTGTAAGGAAGGCTTTTGCAATTGGCGTTAAGAAAGCAAGCAATGCATCGGCTTCTGCTTTTTCTTTTGTATCAGCCAGTTTTGTTTTATCCACGAGTTGAGCACAGAAATAGATCAGCCCACGTCCACCTTCGGCAAAAGCTTTTTGTGTCAATAGCATATTACGTACTGCTGGATGCACGATAATAGGATCTGCAGCACCTTCGGGGTTCTTTTTGCCCGTCAATGAGCGCATCTGCAACCGGTCTTTTGCATAAGGAAGTGAGTTTTGAAAGCCCCACTCAGCATGGGCTAAACCCTGTAAAGCAGTACCCAAGCGTGCGGTATTCATAAAGGTAAACATACAGTTGAGACCTTTATTTGCAGGTCCTATGAGATAACCTGTGGCTCCATCAAAATTCATGACACAAGTAGAGTTACCATGAATACCCATCTTATGTTCTAGCGAACCGCAAGCAACGCCATTACGTGAGCCGACAGCACCATTTTCAGGCATAAACTTAGGAACGATAAATAAAGATATACCTTTAGTGCCTGCTGGCGCATCAGGTAAGCGCGCCAAAACAATATGAATGATATTGTCTGCCATGTCATGTTCACCGGCAGAAATAAAAATTTTGGTTCCCGAGACTTTATAGCTACCATCCGCCTGCGGCTCTGCTTTAGTACGTAACAAACCTAAATCTGTACCACAATGCGGTTCGGTTAAGCACATTGTACCTGTCCACTCACCACTCACTAACTTGGTAAGATAGATTTCTTTCTGCTCATCAGTACCGTGCTCTTGCAAGGTATTCATAGCACCATGGCTTAAACCAGGATACATACCCCAAGACCAGTTCGCCGTCCCAACCATTTCGCTGATAACCGTTCCGATCGACTCTGGCAACCCTTGCCCACCATGCGCTGGATCATGAGCCAGTGATGGCCATCCACCTTCAACATATTGCTGGTAAGCTTCCTTAAAACCAGTCGGTGTTGTCACTTCACCATCATTAAACTGACAGCCTTCTTGGTCACCTATCTGGTTTAGCGGTGATAAAACACGCTCAGAGAATTTAGCCCCTTCTTCTATAATGGCGCTAATCATATCCGGTGTAGCATCTTCACAACCGGGCAAATTGGCATAGTGCTTTTCAGATTCAAGCACCTCATTCATTACGAACTGTATTTCACGTATTGGTGCTTTATATTCTGGCATATTCAATCCCTCTGTTCTTTTTTTATGCGCCCGGATAACACGATGTAGTAGGCAAGCATGAATGTCATGATTTAAGTAAGAATGGACGAAAATCCAACACCCACCAATAACAAAAGGTGCCAACATCACTAACAAATAGTGTCAATACGCTCATAACCAGCATAAATACGTACATTGTGCACTGCAAAAATCTGACAAATTAATTCAATACAGCTTCTTTAAATATGACTGATAACTGCCTATTTAGTTTAAAATAGCCTCATGAAGACACTATTAATCATTGGCTACGTTTGGCCTGAACCCCGCTCATCAGCAGCGGGATATCACATGCTCTCCTTTATTGAGCTGTTTCTAACGCATAACTGGAAAATCACCTTTGCGAGCCCTGCAGCGTTAAGTGAACACCGAGCTGACCTCGTTTCATTAGGTGTAGATGAAGTTGCCATCGAGCTTAACTCATCATGTTTTGATAAGTGGGTTGGTCAGCTACAACCAGACATAGTGTTATTTGACCGTTTTATGATGGAAGAACAATTTGGTTGGCGAGTCGAGCAATGCTGCCCAAATGCATTGCGCATACTCGACACAGAAGACCTGCATAGCTTGCGCGAAGCGCGTCACCAATGGGTAAAGCAACAACTACGTGCTGATAACCTAGATATCTCACAGTTATCATCCCCACAAGAGCTTTACCAAAGAATGGCTAAACAGGATCAGTGCAAGAGAGAAATTGCAGCGGTTTATCGCTCTGACCTAACCCTTATGGTGTCAGAGTTTGAAATTAATCTACTCAAACAGCATTTTGGCATACCCAATAACCTGCTTACCCACTGTCCTTTTATGTTGCCCACCGCTCAGGAAAACACCCCGCTCTTTAGTGAGCGCCAGCACTTTATCAGCATTGGTAATTTTCGCCACGCGCCTAATTGGGATGCTGTACTCTGGCTAAAACAACAGCTATGGCCACTTATCAAGCAACACTTACCTGATGCAGAACTCCATATATATGGCGCTTACCCACCACCCAAAGCAACGGCACTGCATAACGAAAAAGAAGGTTTTTTGGTTAAAGGCTGGGTTGAAGATGCACACCTTGTCATGCGCCAAGCCAAAGTGCTGTTAGCACCATTGCGTTTTGGTGCAGGAATCAAAGGTAAACTAGTTGATGCCATGAGAAATGGTACGCCTTCTGTAACCACAACAATTGGCACAGAGGGAATGATCGAGAGCGAGGCATCCTGGAGTGGAGAACAAACAAATACGCCCGAAAAATTTGCACAAGCAGCTATCAATTTATACTCAAACGATGAGCAGTGGCAGGTAGCACAAACACGAGGCTACCAGATACTCACTGATCACTTTTGTCAGGCAAAGATTCAAACAAATCTACTTTCGTGTGTAGAAGCGCTCCTTGAGGCGGAACAGCTAACCCAGCATAGGCTCGCTAACTTCACAGGCCAAATGCTATTACATCACCAGCATAAGAGTACCAAGTATATGGCGCAGTGGATTGAGGCAAAAAACCAGCTAGCGCCTGCCAATGAGGAACCAACAGAACCCACTAGCTAACTGTGTTTTTTACAAAGTAAATAGCCACAAAAAGCTAAGCAGTTTTAAACTGGCTAATCAACTGCTTCTGTTCCTGTGCAATAGTTAGCAATCCTTGACTGCTCTCTGCTACATTTTGAGCGCCTGATGCAATCTCTGTAGCGGCTTCGTTAATGGTCACCAATGTACGACTCACCTCTTCAACCGCACCATTTTGCTGCCCCGTAGCTTCGGTAATCTGCGTGCTCATTTCACGAATGTTGGCAATGGAACTATTCATGTTTTGCAGAGCCGTTTGCGAGGTTCCTGCATGCAATACACATTGCTGAGATTGCTCAACACTGTGATGCATCACCTGCACAACCTGCTGAGTACTGCGCTGCATGTTCACCACCATGTTCTGGATCTCTTGGGTGGAGTTTTGCGTTCGGCTAGCGAGACTTCGAACTTCATCAGCAACGACAGCAAAGCCACGCCCTTGATCTCCAGCTCTTGCCGCTTCGATAGCAGCATTAAGTGCTAATAGATTCGTTTGTTCAGCAATCTCTCCAATCGTGTCCAAAATGCTGCCAATTTGCTGGCTATATTTATCAAGCTGATCACTCTGTTTCACTGCTTCTTTGATATCGAACGATTGTTGCTCAATACTGGCCAACGTCTGCTGTACACAACGCTCTGCATCGGTACTCAAATGTTCACACTGCTGCACAGCCTCTAAGGTTGCACGAGCATGATTGGCAACTTCTGTTACTGTAGACTCAAGCTGATTCGCCGCTGACGATGTGCTTTCCAACTGTAAGCTTTGCCCCGCCATTGCCGTGGTTGTTTGATCGCTGATAACGGCATTTTGCTCTGCAACACCGGTCAATTGTTGAGAAGCACTACCAATACGAGACAACAAACCACACAAGCGCTCAACAACTTCATTTAATGCACTACCCAGCTGGCCAAACTCATCTCGGTTATTATGATTAAAAGCAATTCGCATATCACCTTCAGCAACCGCTGACAATTTTTGCAGCATTTCTTGTAATGGCCGAGAAATAGAACGCACCACCAAACCACTAATCAAAATAGCGATAAGGGTTGCACCCACTAGCAAAGCAATAATAACACGTTGACTGAGCGAGCTCGCTTCGTCTGCTTCTACACGCTGAATACCTGCACGCTCTTGAGTAAGACGGCTGAACGTTTCAGCGGACTCTCGTGCCTGCTTAAGGAACAGATTAACCTTCTGCAGCTGTGCGTCTTGTTGAGTATTCACATGATCTAACTCTCGATACAGCTGCACCACACCTTTATCGCTATACATCTGCTCGACTAAATCTTTAATCAAGACTTTAATGCGGCCTGCTTTAGGGTCAGCCTTTGCCAAAGCGGCCAAACTTTTATTAAGAGCGCCTTCGGTTTCCTTAAGTGCAATATCTAACGCTTTAAAATCATTATTCTGTTTAAAATTAATAATCTGAGATTTATGAGTATTAGCGCTACGCATAAATACACGTGCTTCAGAGCCGCCGCTATTATTTTTAGATAGGTATTGTTGTCCCCAGGTATTTAAGGTGTCCATTTGACGCTGAAAACGACTTTCCTTTTGGCGAGTACGTGTCAACAGAGCCAAGCTCTCTTCATGCAGCGCCATCACTTTTAAAGCAGCCTTGGAGAAAGCTATTTCGGTTTTCTCCGTTTCATCAAACATTTCGAGCAACTCTACATCATCAGCTAACAAGGGCGCCAACACTGTATGTGCTTCAGTAAACAGTACCATTTGCCGCTCAAATGATTTTTCATATTCCTGTCGCGATGCAGGATCGGCATCATCATTTGTTAACACTCTAAGCAAAGCAATGTTAGCTTCTTGTAAAGCCAATAGCTGATGGTAACTTCCGCTAGAAACAGGTAGCGACACGTCCGTTATTTTATGTAACCGAGCATTAATATCGGAGGTTCCCCACAGTCCCCCACCACCGACAATCATGATAAAAACAACGAGCAGTGCAAAACCAAGAGCAATCCGGTGCGTGACTTTCAAAAACATGGAGGATACCTGCAAAAGAAGAGCCGTGATCTGCTATGGATAGACATCCGGTCTTCAAATATTTTTATTATTACTATTTTTAAAAAGTAGTGTGCTTTTTTTAGATTTTCAATAAATGACGCTATAAAATTTTCAAATGGCCCTTACACATAGATTAACTGGCCTCACTCCAAACGATAAAAAGGAGGCATAACAGCCCCCTTCTTAGTAAAACCACAATACAAAATTGAGCTTTTACAAAGCCTCTCGAACTCCCTTTTCATAATCCGAATGAACCTGCTTAAACAGGGCCAGCTGACGCTCTATAATCTCTTGCGGCACACCCTGCATCGCTGCAGCAATATTACTAAAGAGGCGTTGCTTCTGGCCATCATCAAACAAATCAAACAGTGCACGAGGCTGGCTAAAATCATCATTACCTTCGCGATGATCATAACGATCTACCTCTCCACTAAGCTTTAGCGGAGGCTCTTTTACATCAGGTTTCGCAACGGCCCCATCAAATGAATTTGGCTCGTAATAGGCATCAACATTCCCCGTTTTTTGTCCCATGAAATTCATAGCACCATCCTTGTGATAATGATGTACTGGGCATTTCGGTGTATTTACTGGCAACCCTTCGTAATGTGTACCTATACGGTAACGATGTGCATCTGCATAACTAAATAAGCGTGCCTGCAACATCTTATCAGGTGAAAAACCGATTCCCGGCACTGCATTAGAAGGTGAGAATGCTGCCTGCTCTACCTCAGCAAAGTAGTTATCTGGGTTACGGTTGAGCTCCATAACTCCCGCTTCAATTAATGGATACTCTGCGTGCGGCCACACCTTGGTTAGATCAAAAGGGTTATAGCTGGTTTTATCCGCATCGGCTTCAGGCATGATTTGTACATACACAGTCCATTTAGGAAAATCGCCTTTATCAATACAACCGTAAAGATCTTCTTGTGTAGATTCACGTGTTTTGCCGACGACCCCTTCTGCTTCTTCATTCGTCCAATGGCGATGCCCCTGCTGCGTTTTAAAGTGAAATTTCACCCAGAAGCGCTCTCCCGCATCATTCCAGAACGAATATGTATGCGAACCATAGCCATTAATATGACGCACATCCGTGGGCAAGCCACGGTCACTCATCAAAATAGTCACCTGATGCAACGATTCAGGAGAAAGGGACCAAAAATCCCACATCGCAGTAGGCGAGCGCATATTCGTTTTAGGGTGGCGCTTTTGTGTGTGAATAAAATCAGGAAACTTAAGCGGATCGCGAATAAAGAATACCGGGGTGTTATTACCGACCATATCCCAGTTACCTTCATCGGTATAAAACTTAAGCGCAAAGCCACGTACATCGCGCTCGGCATCTGCGGCACCAGCTTCACCTGCCACCGTAGAAAAGCGTGCCAGCAACTGGGTTTGTTTACCCACTTGTTCAAAGATTTTTGCGCGTGTATAGCGAGAAATATCCTGCGTGACAGTAAAGGTGCCGAATGCCCCCCAACCTTTTGCATGAACGACTCGCTCAGGTATACGCTCACGGTTCTGGTGAGCTAGTTTTTCAATGAGTTGCCAGTCCTGCATTAATACAGGACCACGTGGGCCGGCAGTTTGGCTGTTCTGATTATCCGCAACCGGACTACCTGCGGTTGTTGTATGGTAAGGACACTTACTCATGACACACCTCTACTTGTTGTTGTGGGCTATTTGTTGCTCTAAGAACAATCTATCCCTTTAACAAGCAGTTTCTAAATTGAATGATTTAAGCGAGGCGATTAGAAAAAACTATGACGTCTATTTTTCGTCTTTGACTATCACTACAAAAATGCAGTGTTACGGACTCGCGGAGCCGCCAAGCAATGCTTTCCAATGCTCTAGAACCGGGCTGGATTCATCCATTTCAATAAAGCGTGCAGGGTCCAAGGCCTGATATAAACCCTCCACACTAGGTGTTTTTTGCAAAAACCACAGGCCAAGTTGCCCTACTTCAAAATTATAGGTATCACTCACAACACCCGTGCGTGGATATTGTCGAATAAGCATTACATTAACGTGAGAAGAACCTTTTAATACTTGCTGTACACGCAAAACCCCTACACTCAGCCTGAGGTTTTGGCTTTCTATTTGTAGCTCAGATGCTCCAATAAATTCAGCGAACACTATCGCTACAGATGTGTCGCTTAAATCTTGTTCTGTGATTTTAGCCAATGAAGCATTACTCACTGTTGCTGTTAACAGGCAGGTTAACGCCCACACAGCAACAAAGGTAGCTTTAAGCATCAGAAACTACCTTGTGCCGTTTTCTAACCGCTATCAAGCCTAAAAGACCAATCATCAATAAGAAAACTGAAGCAGGTTCAGGGACCTCATTACCTGCAGCGGGAAGCCCATAAAGATACTGAATCCCGGCAAAGTCATCTGCCTGAGGACCAGAGAAAGCCTGCGTGTAATAAGGGTTCATCAGTGAGCGAGGAACATTAGTATGATCTAAGCCTAAGGCATGACCTAGCTCATGAGTAAATACTTGGAAAATATCAAACCCAGGTGTACCAAAGCTGGTCGTCCATAAGTCACCAGAATCAAAATGGATATCACCCGCTGCCGAACTACCTGGCTGTGGAAGATAACCATGCGCCAAAATACCACCGGGCCCATCAAAAGAGTGTCCACCTAGGCGAATATCTCCCGAAGACCCATGCGCATTAAATGCATCACCACTATCGGGTACTTGTATAAAAGTTAGGCCGGCTATGTCAGACCACGCATCGAAGGAGCGTTCAATTTCATTTTCAAAACCCAACGGCATAAAATCAGCTAATGACGTCACACTACATCCGATAGACTCATAGGTTCCATTGCAGCTAAGCCCTGTATCCATATAGCTCCAACTAACAATAGCCCCCGAACCAAACTCAGGATCTCCCCACTTCTCTCCGCTAATAACATAAGCGTTTGAGAACATTGATATTGAAAACAGCAATAAAAATGATATTCCCTTTAACATATCCGCCCTTTGATTTTCATTCAGTTAATCAGGTTACGTGGCCAATCGCATTGAGAGCCATTGACAGATAACACTATCGCCCGATTAATAGGAAACTTGAGAGCAGAAAACGAGGACGTAAATACCGACTATTGGCTCTTACTTCTTATGTATTGCTCGGCGGATTGAATCTTGTCATCTGTAGCTCTATACAGGTCGTTGGGTAGGGAGTTTCTAGGATTTGTTGCAACAACAAGTTGGCTTTTACCAAACGGCTATTCTCAGCCTTCAAATCACTCTTTATATCTCTAACTTGTGAAATAGCCGAAGACAGCGCTTATGAATAAACATTACAAGGCACATGCCAATGAAAATTCTTTATTTATCAAGCAGAGAAATGGAAACGCTATAAGCAGGTGGGTTTACATAAACCCAAGATCTAATTAACACACAGGGGATATTTTATTAACTCCCCTGAGTTTAACAACATAAACATAGGCTTGTACAAGTAGGGATTCATCTTACATATGGTTTCTTTAATATCCATAAAATACATTGTAAAAACGAATAAAAGAGAGGCCATACGTATTCACTGTTAATATGCTTATTCACTCTTAACTAAGAGATGATCGCCATTTACCTTCCTTAAATGCTTTAAGCAATGTTTTAGCTCTGCCTTCATCAAGGTCGGTATATTGGTTAGTCGTATGAAAAAAGTCATTTAAACCTTCTATACTTTTCAAGTCCTCTCTAGTAACGCCTGAATACCCCATAGTCCACTCTGAAAAATCTCGAACTTCGATACTCTCATATATCACTTTAACAACTCGGTCGTGGCGCTTATCTCTTTGTATTACCGTAAGTAATGACATTACTGCCTCTGGCGTTCCTTCCAATATTTGAAAGAAAGAACCACTATCGCAAAGCAGCATACCTGTCACTCCCAGTGCAGAGTTCTTTATCCTAGCTTTCTCAAGCAGCGCAACGATATCATCCTGCGAGAACTCAATCGTTTGGGCACTTGTATAAACACAGTGAACCAAGTCTTCCTTATTATCTTCAGTGTCCATATACTTCCCCCGATAGTGATAACGCTTACAGAAACGAGTTCCCTGAACGCTTATGCTTGTTAACATTGAATAAATATTATGCAGCCATCACATGTTATCTACACTACTATTATGGCTGTGATTTTCTGATATGCATCTAAGTCACCAATAATTTTTATAGCTAATACAGATATTCATTTACACAATATTTCGTAATGTCTTTCAACATTCTCTGATACTTCACCCCAGAGAGAACTTCTAACTCTTTCTTGGTGCATATCAAATGCCGCTTTATCAATGAACTCTTCATAGACATCAAACCGGCAAGGATTCTCTTTGGCTTGAGTTACCTCAAATACCAAACACCCTGACTCTTTAAGAGTCAGCCTCTTGTGATTAACAATCTCACTTTGTATCGCAGATAAGTCTTTTAATGGGACAAGGATAAAACCTTTTAATACTATTTTTTGCACGATAGCTCCAATAATTATTCAATTTAATAACCCGATGAAGCCACTAGAGCAATACCACTCAACATATACATATACATAAAAAAAATAAGATACTTAAGAAGAAAAATTAAGCATCTGGTATAAATTATGCTGCTAACAAACCCTGTTTATAAACCAGGAATACCAATCGGGCCAGGTAGGTCAGGAACAAGTGAACAACCTGCAAAAAACACTGCAAAAATAACCATTAATACATATTTAAATCGCATAATTCCCTCTAATTATTTCATTTTAAAACGCTCTATTACAAAAAATAAAAAGGCGGTGGGATAACCGCCTTTTTAGAAACATTTAAGCTCTTAAGTATTTATCTGTCTTGATAAAGATGCACATCGCGCTGCGGAAATGGGATGCTACAACCCACTTTTTCTACCGCTGTTTTCAAGCGAGGTAGGATATCAAAATAAAAACTCCAATAATCATCTGTTTTCACAAAAGCGCGCACCATAAAGTCAATGGAGCTATCACCAAGATTAACCACAGCAACGACGTTGTCCTCGCTCTGTAAGACACGATCATCTTGTTGAATCACAGCTTCCAAAGCCGCTTTAGCTTTATAGATATCATCACTGTATGCCACACCAATACTGGATTCGACAGCACGAATATCACTGGCCGTATGATTAATCAAATTTCCATTGGCTAAAGGACCATTAGGAATAACCACAATACGCTTATCAAAGGTTTCAAGTGTTGTTACAAAAATACCAATATCTTTTACAAACCCCTGTAACGATTGGGCTTCTAGATAATCACCTACTTTGAAGGGACGGAAAATTAGCACCATGACGCCGCCAGCAAAGTTGGACAAGCTCCCTTGCAGTGCCAAACCAACGGCTAAACCTGCCGCCCCTAGAATAGCTACAAAAGAGGTTGTTTCAATACCCACCATTGAGGCAACACTAATGACCAACAACACTTTAAGAACAATATTAATGCCACTGGCTAAGAAACTACCCAATGTTTGGTCTGGGAGCTTATTAAACATAGAGGCTTGTAAAAAGCGCGTAAAACGAGTGATTACCCAAAGACCAATGAGCAAAACAGCCAAAGCCATCAAAAACTGTGTGCCATACACCAGCACCAACTCTTTGGCTTGTTCGATATAGGTTTCTAATTGTTCCATGATAAGCGCCACTCATTTAGTTTTTAAGGTGCATTATTATGGCCTGAAGTGATGAAGAGTAGGTGAATATTATTGACCTACTCTTCTATTTCCCTAGTTAATTTCACATAAAAAAGGGAGGCTATAGAGTGCTTGATATTGCAGAAAAATCAGAGTTATCAGAGAACCCCTCGCGCAGTACTAATAAGCAGTTGCCACTATAGCAACGCATACGGATATCTTCTGAAGGTGTCAGAATTTCATGTGTGCCAGTGATATAGAAACGCTACATTCTTGTAAACGTCACGTCACATATTATTTTTATTCTTGAACCTCCTAGCCTTCTGGCGTTATCACGCCTCCTAAATTTCACAGGAGTTATCGATGTCACGTTTAGCCATCATTCTGACCTTAGCAGCGTTAAGCACTTCTTCAGCAATCTTTGCTGGCAACGCTACCCAAGCGGTACCTGAATATGACGCCACCCTAAAAACGCATGCTCAACTACCCGCCCAGTCATTCGTATTACCGCCAAAAAATGCCCCTCTCTACTTTAACCAGTCTGGACGCTTTACCGCAAAAGACAACCACCGCATGAGCACTGCTTACGGAATCTATGATGATGTAACAAAACTTGCTCGCCCTTTCCCTGGCCAGCCTTTACAAGGGTTTTCCGGAATCCGATCACTCGGCAATAACCAATTTCTCGTACTCACAGACAACGGTTTTGGCACTAAAGCAAACTCTCCGGATGCTATGCTGATGTTTCATGAAATCACAGCCGATTGGAAAAGCGGCCGTGTGATCATTGATAAAACAACCTTCCTGTCTGATCCTAATAACAAAGTGCCTTTTCCTATCATTGATGAGACAGGTAAACAGCGCTACCTGACTGGTGCTGATTTTGACATCGAGTCAATTCAGCCGGTTAGCGACGGGTACTGGTTTGGAGACGAGTTTGGCCCTTGGCTGTTAAAGACTAATAAGAATGGTGTCATCCAAAACGTAATCGCCACACAAATCGACGAGACACTCTATACCTCTCCCGATAACGCCTTTGTAAAGCTAGCCAACCCTGGTAAGGACGCTCCCCCAATCATAACTAAACGTTCCGGCGGCTATGAAGGAATGGCGATATCTCGTGACGGTAAAACACTATATCCACTGTTAGAAAAACCAGTTTACGATGCCAACACGGCCGCTTCTGAAACCATCAACGGCCAGCCAGTGCTACGCATTTTGGCATTTGATAATGTAAAACAACAATGGAAGGATAGTATCCGCTACTACCCGTTAGCCGCTGCCAGTCATGCCATTGGTGATTTCAATATGATTGATGCACACCGCGCACTGATTATTGAACGCGACAGTGGCCAAGGGGATCCACGTGAAGGCTGGGCGCCTAACCCTGCTCAGTTTAAACGAATCTACTTGATCGACTTGCGTGAGGTGGATGAGAAAAATGTTCTACGCAAGATTGCTTATATCGATTTGATGAAAATCAAAGACCCAGACGGCATTGCACCCCGTGGCACTCAAGATGGTATTTTCAGCTTCCCATTTGTTACGATCGAAGATGTCGATCGTGTGGATGAAGAAACAATTATCGTCGCTAACGATAACAACTACCCCTTCTCCGTTGGTCGTCAGCAAGGACGTGCTGATGACAACGAATTCATCCTGCTAAACGTTGCGAACTTTCTGAAAGCAAAATAATCAAAACACCTTAACTGGGCTCAGTGTTAACCTTGAGTCCAGTTTTTTAACTATGCCCCTCTCGCTAAATAATCAGCCCATCATTCGAATGAACATTACAACTTCAGCCTGACTACTGCTAGGTGCTAAGAGTTATTATACAAATCATTTATCGACCGAATTACGAGTAATGCTTGTATACCTTTAGTTTTATTGTGAAGTGCATGCAGAGGCTTAAATTAATGCCAATTATACGTATTTTTTGTGTTTACACATTATTCAAAAGCTCATCGAAATCTCCTGACAAGCCTTCACGTAATACCAGAACATCACAGCTAAGCCTATCGAGTATACGCTCTGCCGTATTGCCTAAAAGAGCACCTTTTATACCACCTCGACCATGTGTACCAATGACCACCAATGCAGCGTGTTGCTCCTCTGCCACATTAGGGATCCAGTATTCCGGTGGACCTTCTCCGATATGGTAAGTACCAGCCGTGACCTTCATAGCATCTAACAAAGCATGTGCGGCACGGCTAACGTTGTCAGCTAACATATCAGCTGACTGGCTTTCTGCATCGGCGCCCAACATCGGTGGTGCATATGAGACAATCACCTGTAAGTCTGCTTTAGTTTCTTGGCTTATCACACCCGCCATCATCAGCACACTCTGGTTTAACTGCAAACAGCTTTTTTTACACGAAAGTGGGTCAACAGCAGCCATAATTTTACCGCCCTCCCACAAGCTATCACGCTTCACCAATAGCACAGGGCATGGAGCCTGACGCAACAGCTGCCAATCAAGCGGAGCTAGTAAACCTTTATGTGAGATGTCGCAACTTTTAATGAGCAATGAAAAGTGATCATTTCTCCAACGCGCCAGCACATCTTTCAAAAAGCTCTTCTCTTGGTGGTAGTGCTGCTTAATCTGCATACCATCCGCGCTGAGTAACGCCATAAAGCGCATAATGGCGTGACCCGGTAACGGAGTAATCAACCACAACACTTCAAGCTCGCAACCCATCCGGTCTGCGATTAACACTCCACGTTTAAACGCTTTTTCAGCAGCATCACTGGCATCCAATGCCACTAGCACCTTTTTAGTAAACATGCGTGTTCTCCCCCGTTTTAGCGACATTATGCTTATGTAATAAACACGCCAGCGCCGGCAGCAGTATGAGTGCACCTAACATGTTCCAAAGAAACATAAAGGTGAGCAGCACGCCCATATCGGCCTGAAATTTAATGGGTGAAAATAACCACAGTACCACGCCAATGGCTAGTGTAAGCCCGGTAAAAGCCACTGATGATCCCGTAGTCTTTAATGTTGCCAAATAAGCCTCTGGCAAACCCTTGCCCTGCAATAGATAACTATTTAAGCGAGAGTATATATAGATGCCATAATCCACCCCGATGCCCACACCTAAAGCGATGACGGGCAAGGTGGCTACTTTCACACCAATCCCTAGGTACGCCATTAACGCTTGGCACAACACCGAAGTGAGCGCTAGTGGTGCAATAATACAGATCACGGTTTTTATCGAACGAAATGTTAACAAGCATAGAATACTAACCACACCATACACCCACGCCAACATCTCGTATTGCGCGATACCAATGACGTCATTAGTGGCAGCTTCAAAGCCGCTGTTCCCAGCAGCCATTTCAAACTTAAGGTCATCACTATTATGCTGTTTTGCAAACCCTTCGATGGCAGTTGAAACTCTCTCAAGGGTTTCTGCCTTATGGTCATCCAAGAAAATAATCACCGGCAGTAATGAGCAACTACCGTTCATAAAGCCTGAAGGAACATAAGCCAATGAAGCGTTAATCACATACTGATTACGGCTAACACTGCGCCATTTGAGATTGCCTTCGTTTAATCCAGCAGTCACACGCTTAGATACATTCACCAGTGACACACTGTTTTGAATACCTGGCACGTTAGTTAAAAACGCTTGGAAACTGTCCACCAACGCCAGTGTCGCATAGCTAGTACACTGGTCTGCTTGTGTTGTCGCCATCACTACAAATATATCGCTTGAGGTGGAATAGTGATCCGTGACAAAAGCATTATCGAGATTGTAGCGCGAGTCAGCACGCAGCTCTGGTGCACCTTTATCCAAGTCACCAATTTTGAGATTTTGACTACCATAAAGGCCAACACCTAAAGCAAATAATGCAAAGATAACAGCAGTCACAGCCCCACGAGGTTTAGCAAACACGATAAACAGCTGCCAATGTGAGCTTTCTTTATTTTGGCTCGCATGCATCTTAGCAATCGCTTTCTTACCCACACCCACATACGACATCAAGAGCGGCAGTAATAATAGGTTAGTCAGAACAATCACTGCCACACCGATTGATGCAGCTACGGCCAAATCTTGGATAACCTGAATATCAATCACCATTAGGGTGACAAAGCCTAAGCCATCCGATAAAAGTGCTGTTAAGCCTGGAATATAAATAGCACGAAAAGCACGCCGTGCTGCTAACCACGGATCAGCACCTTCTGACTGCTCTAATCGAATGGTGTTTACCACCTGAACACCATGACTTACACCAATAGCGAACACCAAAAAAGGCACCAGCATTGAATACGGGTCCAACCCATAACCCAAAGTTTTTAATAAACCCATCTGCCAAATCACAGCGACTAATGAGCAGCCTATTGGAATGAGTGTGCCAGTTATGCTGCCAGAGTAGAGATAAAGCAACACCAGCGTAATTCCAATCGCAATAGCGAAGAAGAGTGCAACTGACTTAGCCCCATCAATTAAGTCACCAACGATTTTTGCAAACCCTGTAATACGGATTTGAATATCTGCGGTTTCATACTTATTACGGATTAACTCCTCTACTTTGCTCGAAAAAGCTTGGTAGTTAAGCTTTTCGCCGGTGGATGGGTCTTTATCGAACAGCGGCATCTGAATAATGGCGGATTTAAAGTCATTCGCAACAAGAATGCCCACCTGCCCTGAACGCAACACATTAGTACGCAGTTGCTCTAAACTGGCAGTACTGCCATCGTACTCAGGAGAGATTACCGGCCCTCCTTCAAAACCCTCTTCGGTGACCTCAGTCCAACGGACGTTGGGTGTCCAGATAGATTTAAGCGCTGAACGATCCACACCCGGAATAAAGAACGCTTCATCGGTGACTTGCTTTAGAGTGTCTTGAAATTTTGCGGTAAAAATATCACCATCTTTGGCTTGTACAACAACCCGCAGACTATTACCTAAACCTGAAAGGTCACTACGATATTTTAAATAGTTTTCAACATAAGGATGGCTCGTGGGAATCATCTTCACAAAGCTGGCATCAGGACGAATCTGCACCGCTTGAAAACCGAGCCAGAGCGTGAGTAGAACAAAAATAAGCAACACCGGCATGCGCTTGTGAAACAGGACTCTTTCAATTAGTTGTTCGGAGAGCTTAATGGGACCTAACAGCGCAGACGTTAGCTTTGATGCCGTTTTTGATGTTTGCCCTGATGTGGACGATGAATTACTCATAACTAGCCTCCAACGCCTTATCAGATATACGTTTTATACCTTTTTCACCCACCACTACCCAGCCATCACCAACACGTACAACAGAGCTCCAAGCACGACGATCATGTTGTTCAAAAGATTTAAAGCTACCCACTAGATCATCATTAACAGACGTATGTAATACCAACCCACCCAGCCCGACTAACATCAGCTCATTGCCATAAGCAGACGCACTGGTTAAGGAAGATGAGCTATGTAATTCAATCTGTTGCCAAGAGTCTCCTGTATTGCCACTTGTAAATAGATGCCCACGTAAGCCCAGTGCCAACAACTGTGATTGCCCTTGTTGCTCAAAACTTGATAAACCAAAAAATGAACCTTCATAAGGAGAGTCGAGCGCTACCCAGCTTTCGCCAAGATCATTAGAACGAAACAGTAACCCTGCTTCTCCTGCAATAATTAAGACTTGACGGCTATCCTGTGACACGAGTGAAAGCGCATTCAAGTGAAAGCGATCGGGGTTAGGTAAGCGATGAGATAATACTGACCAATGCTCACCTCCATCTTCTGTTTTTAAAAATGAACCATACGAGCCCAATAAAAAGCCTTGCTGATTATTAATAAAGAAAACATCTAACAGCGGTTGAGTTGGCCCCTCTTCTTCGGCTAGTGCCGCATCTTCTAAATAAAATTCCAACTCATCCACGGGTAAGTCTTGCGCTAGTGGGTCACCGCCAGCATCAACCAACGCCTGATACGTTTTAAATTGCAATGCATTCAATTGCCGACCATCGAGCTGCTTAACCCAGGTTTCTCCGGCATCTTTTGTGTGTATCAATACGCCATCGTGGCCAACGGCCCAACCATGTTTTACATCGGAAAAAAATACAGCCGTTAGTAGCACACTGACCGGTGATTGAACTTGGCGCCATTGTTTACCCTGATCATCAGAAATCAGTACTCGACCTTGATCACCTACAGCAACAAGACGCTCACCCGCTTTGGCAACATCAAGTAACAAACCATCACTAGCCCTATAAGATATGAGACTGGCTGTATCAATTCTATCAACCATCGCAAAGCTAAATGGAGTCACGGTTATCAACAACAAAAATAGATACCGGCAAGCTCGTTGGCCGGTTGTTTTAGCTCTGAGCATATAGCCCCCACTTTTTATGATTATTTGGGGATAAAAACAGGAACAACATCATATCATCTTACTAAATATTCTTACTTATGGGTGCTGAGGTCCCTAAACCAGATATCAGCATCGTTTGTTAATCTCTTTTGCTCAATAACAGAAGTTATCAATATAAATGACATTATCGATCAGGGATGTTTTTTGGCAAGCGTGTTTCCTATAGTAAACATTGATTTTTTGTTTATTTTATAGTTTATTCATCCTGTCTAACAAAATAACTATAGGGTCCAGGCATCGACATATCGTGCCAAAGGACGGAGAGGGTATATTTCCCATGAAGAAATTTACACGTACGCTGCTATCTGTAGGTACTGCAATTTGCTTATACGGCGCAGTAGCACAGGCTGACACTATCAAAATCGGCCTAGCTGGTCCTGCAACAGGTCCTGTTGCTCAATACGGTGACATGCAAAAAATTGGCGTACTCGCTGCGATTGAACAGATCAACAAAGCAGGCGGCATTAATGGTATGCAGCTTGAAGGCGTAATTTATGATGACGCATGCGACCCTAAGCAAGCCGTCGCTATTGCTAACAAAATCGTTAACGATGGTATCCAACACGTTGTAGGTCATCTTTGCTCGTCTTCTACTGAACCCGCTGCTGATATTTACGAAGAAGAAGGCGTTCTGATGATTACTGCCGCTTCAACCTCTCCTTCTATTACGGAAAAAGGTCATCAAATGATCTTCCGTACTATTGGTTTGGATAGCATGCAGGGCCCCTTTGCTGGCCAATATGTTATTAACAGCGTTAAGCCAAAAAACATGGCGATTATCCATGATAAACAGCAATACGGTGAAGGCCTTGCAACGGCAGTAAAAAAAGAAGTTGAAGCCGCAGGCATCAAGCCGGTTATGTTTGAAGGTGTAACGCCAGGGGACAAAGATTTCTCTGCACTCATCGCTAAATTGAAAAAGAACAAAGTAGACTTTGTTTACTACGGTGGCTACCACCCAGAGCTAGGCCTGATTTTGCGTCAATCTAAAGAAAAAGGTTTGGCTGCTAGATTCATGGGCCCTGAAGGTGTAGGTAATCCTGATATCTCTAAAATTGCCGGTGCAGCATCTGAAGGCCTGTTAGTAACACTGCCACAGAGCTTTGATAAAGATCCTGCCAACCAAGCATTGGTTCAAGCCATTGTTGATAAAGGCGAAGATCCAACAGGCCCATTCGTATTCCCTGCATACTCTGCCGTTGAAGTTATGACAACTGCAATGACAGCAACTGGGTCTACTGATACAGAAAAACTAGCTGATTACATCCGTAGCAACACCTTCAAAACAACGACAGGTGAATTAGCATTCAATGAGAAAGGCGACTTGGCCCAATTCTCATTTGTCGTTTACGACTGGCATGCAGACGGTACTAAAACGCCGGCGAAGTAACGCTCATAACAACAATAGAATTAACACAGTATTTGCCACTGAGTTGATTCAAAATAAACACCCTTATTCCGTGATCCGGGATTAAGGGTGTTTCATTATACGGTTCCCGCATATGTCAGAAACTATTCTCTATTTGATTCAGCAGCTCATTAATGGGCTGACTATCGGGTCGACCTATGCCCTGATCGCTATTGGCTATACCATGGTCTACGGCATCATCGGCATGATTAATTTCGCTCACGGCGAAGTTTATATGATCGGCTCTTACATTACCTTTATTGTGATTGCCGGCCTGTTAGGCATGGGCATGGTCAGCCTACCACTTATCCTATTTATAGCCTTAGTGATTGCCGTACTGATCGCCAGTACCTATGGTTGGACCGTTGAACGCGTTGCTTATCGCCCGTTACGTGGAACAAACCGTTTAATTCCGCTGATTTCGGCAATTGGTATGTCTATCTTTCTGCAAAACTATGTTGTTTTATCGCAAGGTTCACGTGATATCGCACTACCACCGATGATTTCCGGTAGCTGGACCTTTGGTGACCCAAATTTATTTGAAGTGTCTTTTTCATACATGCAGCTCTTCATTTGGGTAGCAACCTTCATCACTATGCTGGGGTTAACCCTGTTTATCTCGCGCTCTCGTATGGGCCGTGCTTGTCGTGCTTGCTCAGAAGATATTGGTATGACTAACTTGCTTGGCGTAGACACGAACCGCGTTATCGCTATGACATTTATTATTGGTGCAGCGCTAGCAGCTATTGCCGGTTTACTTTTGAGCCTTTATTACGGCGTGGTAAACCCATTTATTGGTTTTATGGCAGGTTTAAAAGCGTTTACAGCAGCTGTTTTAGGCGGTATCGGCTCAATACCCGGTGCAGTACTCGGTGGTCTTATACTCGGTGTTACAGAAGCACTCACTGCTGCATACTTTCCTTCTGAGTATAAAGATGTCGTTGCCTTTGGCTTATTAATACTGATCCTACTGTTCCGTCCTAGCGGCTTGTTAGGCAAACCGGAAGTGGAGAAAGTCTAATGGGTAAACTCTACAACGCAATTTTTTCTGCGGGTATCGCCTTTGTACTAGCATGCCTAATGATTGGTGTAAAACTCAACACCGATGGTACAACGCTTAAAGTATCAGGCGCGACTTCTGAGCAGTGGGCGTGGATCATTGGCGGTATTGCACTGGTCTTTTTCTCACAGCTATTTGCAGACCAGATAGATACTGCATTTAGTAAAATACCTAAGCCAAAGGTGGGTCACTTAATACCTGAAGGTGACAAGATGGCGCAACTCAAGCCATGGCTAATAGCTGGGCTTTTTGTTTGCATGGTCATCTGGCCTTTTATGGTGTCACGCGGATCTGTTGATTTAGCCACATTGGCTCTCATTTATATCATGCTGGGTCTTGGCCTGAATATTGTTGTTGGTTTGGCGGGACTTCTGGACCTTGGCTATGTTGCCTTTTATGCCGTAGGTGCTTATACCTATGCATTATTATCGCAATATTTTGATATGTCTTTCTGGGTTTGCTTACCCATTTCAGCCGGTATGGCAGCCCTATTCGGCTTTATACTTGGGTTTCCGGTATTACGCTTACGCGGTGATTACCTCGCGATTGTAACCTTAGGGTTTGGTGAGATTATTCGTATCTTACTGAATAACTGGACAGCGGTAACCGGCGGCCCAAATGGTATTTCAGGTATCGCTAAACCTGCGTTGTTCGGCTTAGAATTTACGCGCAGATCCAAAGACGGGAGCCCGCTCTTCCATGACTTTTTCGGTATTAGCTACTCCAGCTCATACAAGGTTATTTTCCTTTATTTGATTGCCGTAGTCTTAGTGGCCTTTGTTATCTTTGTGATCAACCGCCTAATGCGTATGCCTATTGGTCGCGCATGGGAAGCATTACGTGAAGATGAAATCGCTTGCCGCTCTCTTGGCCTTAACCGTACAGCCATTAAGCTATCCGCCTTTACTATAGGCGCCTCGACTGCAGGCTTTGCGGGCTCATTCTTTGCGGCAAGGCAGGGCTTTATTAGTCCAGAGTCATTCACCTTTATCGAATCAGCTATTATCTTAGCGATTGTGGTTCTCGGTGGTATGGGGTCGCAAGTCGGCGTTATTTTGGCAGCTATCGTTATGACGATTCTCCCTGAGCTGGCACGTGAGTTCTCTGAATACCGCATGTTATTGTTCGGACTAACCATGGTTCTGATGATGCGCTGGCGCCCACAAGGCCTAGTGCCCATGAAACGCCCTGTTCTGGAGTTGAAATAATGAGTCAGTTATTACTCGACGTTAACGGGCTGACCATGCAGTTTGGCGGACTGGTAGCGGTAAACAAAGTTAATTTAACTGTAAAAAACCGCCAAATTGTTTCCGTCATTGGACCCAATGGTGCTGGTAAAACCACAGTCTTTAACTGCTTGTCGGGTTTTTATATCCCAACAGCAGGCAGCGTTATGTTCAAAGGCAAAGAGATTGCTGGCATGAAAGATTTCCAAATCTCTCGCCAGGGCTTAGTACGCACTTTTCAGCACGTACGTTTATTCTCGAACATGACCGTTATTGAAAACATGTTAGTAGCACAGCATCGCCATTTAAATACGGGTCTATTAGCCGGATTATTTAAAACGCCGTCTTATCGCCGACTAGAGCAAGAAGCGATGGAACGAGCAATCTTCTGGTTAAAAGAAGTGAACCTACTCGACTCAGCCAATCGTGAGTCAGGTAACCTGTCTTACGGTCAGCAAAGACGTTTAGAGATTGCTCGCTGCATGGTCACTCAGCCAGAACTATTGATGCTGGATGAACCAGCGGCGGGCCTTAACCCGAACGAAACCAAGGAGCTTGATGAACTGATTATCAAGCTACGTGATGAGCATGAAATATCTATCCTGTTGATCGAGCATGATATGGGCTTAGTGATGGGTATTTCTGACCACATTTATGTGATTGCACAAGGAACGCCTTTGGCCGACGGCAATGCCGACGATATCAAAAACAATCCTGATGTTATCAAAGCTTACCTTGGGGAATCGTAAAATGCTGAAACTGGAAAATGTAAATACCCATTACGGCAAAATCCAAGCACTACACGACATATCCATTGATGTTCATACAGGTGAAATCGTCACGCTTATCGGCGCAAACGGCGCAGGTAAAACCACACTAATGATGACTATCTGTGGTGATCCTCGCGCATCATCTGGGAAGATATTCTTTGATGGTGAAGAGATATCTTCTGTAAATACTCCTGAAATCATGCGCAAAGGATTAGCCGTGGTTCCTGAAGGGCGGCGTGTTTTCTCTCGCCTGACGGTGCAAGAAAACTTGCATATGGGTGCTTACTTTCGCAGCAATGCAGAGTACGAGGAAAGCCTTGCACACGTACTTGAGTTATTTCCACGATTAGAAGAGCGCATCAACCAGCGTGCCGGCACGATGTCAGGTGGCGAACAACAGATGTTAGCGATTGGCCGCGCCATGATGAGCCGCCCTCGGATGATCTTATTGGATGAACCCTCATTAGGGCTTGCTCCTATCATCATTCAGCAAATTTTCTCTATTATTGAGAAACTGCGCGATGAAGGCGTCACCATCTTTTTAGTGGAACAAAACGCTAACCAAGCGTTGCGTATCGCTGATCGAGGTTACGTCATGGAAAACGGACGTGTTGTTCTTAGCGACAGTGGTGATGCTTTGTTAACTAACCCAGAAGTGCGCAAAGCATACCTAGGCGGCTAACCATTTAAATTGATACTAAAAGCCATTCGCTATTGACGTAGCGAGTGGCTTTTTTGTTCTTCGTACTGGCTCAAAAAACTTTCCTAACGACTCACCTGCATATCAGTAATCCTTGTCTATACTGATTTCTATAATATTTTGTCAGTTAACGCAGGAATACTGGTATGTCTCAATTTCGATTAGTCACCCGCAGCGACTTTGACGGTCTAGTGTGTGCAATTTTACTTAAACACCTCGACTTAATTAACGATATTACGTTTGTTCATCCCAAAGACATGCAGGATGGCACGATCAGTATTTCTGATAACGACATCACGACGAACTTACCCTATGTCGCTGCTGCCCACTTAGTTTTTGACCATCATCTATCAGAAACCTTGCGCAACCAAGGCGATCGACCTAACCATATTATCAACCCAGAAGCCCCTTCTGCTGCACGTGTTGTATGGAAGCATTACGGCGGAGAAGCAGCCTTTCCTAAAGAATGGAAAAGCATGATGTCTGCAGTAGATAAAGGTGATTCGGCTCAGTACAACCAAGAGGAAGTACTCAACCCCAAACGCTGGGAGTTGCTCAACTTCATTATGGATGCTCGCACAGGTCTCGGTCGCTTTCACGACTTCCGAATCTCTAATTACAATTTAATGATGGATCTAATTGATTACGGTAAAGATCATTCAATTAACGACCTTTTAGCACTCCCTGATGTTAAAGAGCGTGTCGATCTCTACTTTGAACAAGAGAAAAAATTCAAAGACCAAATCACGCGTTGCGCTACAGTCCACGACAACTTGGTCGTTCTGGATTTACGAAACGAAGAAGTTATCTACGCCGGTAATCGTTTTGTCATTTATGCCATGTTTCCACAATGCAATATTTCCATCCATGTGCTGTGGGGCCTTAAACAACAGAACACAGTATTTGCGACCGGGAAGTCTATCTTTGACCGTTCATCAAGAACCAATGTTGGCGAGTTAATGCTGGCCTATAACGGCGGCGGACACCAAGCAGCAGGAACGTGCCAAGTAGATAATGACAAAGCAATTGACACATTACACAAGCTCACTGCTCAAATTAACGCTGACGGATAAATAGGGCCACTAAATGGATTTTTACGATTGTCTTCGTTTACTCGCGGCTAAAGATGGTTCCGATCTTTATCTCTCAACGGGAGCACCGCCATGCGGAAAATTTCAGGGAGTTCTCAAACCCCTGAGTAAGACGCCCTTTCAGCCCGGAGAGATCGAAAAAATTGCTTTGCAAGTGATGGACCAAGAGCAAAAAACCGCTTTCCAACACGATTTAGAGATGAACCTAGCCATCTCTGTTGAGAAGTCCGGCCGCTTCCGTCTTAATATTTTTAAACAGCGTAATGATGTTGCTATTGTAGCTCGAAATATCAAGACAGATATTCCCCGCATGGAAGACCTAGGTCTTCCAGATGTACTGAAAGATGTCATTATGGCCAAGCGTGGTCTGGTACTATTTGTAGGGGGAACAGGCTCTGGTAAATCAACATCACTCGCAGCTCTTATCGACCACCGTAACAGCAATAGTGGTGGACACATCATCACCATTGAAGATCCCATCGAGTTTGTACATCACCATAAAAAATCGATCGTCAATCAGCGTGAAGTCGGCGTAGATACTCGTAGTTTTCACAACGCCTTGGTCAACACACTGCGTCAAGCTCCCGATGTTATTCTTATCGGAGAGGTGCGCGATAAAGAAACAATGGAACACTGCTTAGCTTTTGCAGAAACAGGTCACCTTGCTATTTCTACACTGCACGCCAATAATGCGAACCAAGCATTTGACCGTATCATTAACTTTTTCCCCGAAGAAAAGCGCCACCAGCTGTTGACTGACCTATCACTGAACGTACGCGCTATTGTTTCACAGCGCCTAGTGCACACAATTGATGGAAAACGAGCAGCAGCCATTGAGATCCTCCTAGGAACTTCAACGATTAAAGAGCTTATCTTTAAAGGCGATATCGATGGCATCAAAGAGATTATGGCAAAGTCCGAAGCCTTGGGTATGCAAACCTTCGACTCAGCTCTTTTCAAGCTCGCCAGAGAAGGAAAAATTAGCGAGGAAGAAGCCATTAAGAATGCTGATTCAGCAAATAACCTGCGCTTAAAATTCAAGTTAAGCGAAGAGGGAAATAGCAGCAGTGCTGGTGGATTAAACTTCAGTTTAGAAGAAGATAAAGCTGAAGAGGACGACGCTGGAGAGGAAATAGACGATCACAAAGGCCAGACAGTGTTCTAATTTATCCTGTAAACTCCACTATCAATTTATTAGTGTTTAACAACACAGGTTTTAGGACTCTTATTACTTAATATGAACGACATCATTGATGAACTTCGTGAGCTAAACGAAGACCGCTTCAACTCTGTACGCCTCCCAACGGAAGATGAATTAGTTGAGTTGGAAGAGGAGATTTTAATCTCTATTCCTGCAGACCTGAAAGAGTTCCTGCTAGAGGCTAGCGATGTCGTAGTTGGCTCACTATCTCCTGTCACTGCAACCGAGCCACACTCACATACGCATTTGCCTGAGCTAACAGCCACAGCATGGTCGTTAGGTTTACCCAGAGAGTTAATTCCATTTTGCGAGGCGAATGGGGGTTATTACTTTATCGAACAGGATGGTTCTATCGGCTTCTGGTCAGCAGAAGACGAGGTAAACGAAGAGCAATGGGACAACCTGTGGGACTGGATTAGTGATGTTTGGATGAGTGACACTGAATAGTTTTCTGTTATAGATCACTCCATAATTAAGGGCTATTGATAGCCCTTTTTTCATACATCAATCTAATTACTGAACTCCCCACCTCCTAATATGCCTCTATACCGTTCTTTAACAATAAGCGCGGCATAACATCATCTAAATTTGCAATATCACTCTCATGCAACTCTAGAAGTGTTAACCCATATTTCGAGTAAGCCTGCAGCTTTTGTTGCTTAATTTTTTGATACCCCGGATCACTCTCATGCTCCCATAGCTCAACATATATCTTACCCGCGGGTATATAAAAAGTACTGTAAACATCTTCTTCAATCGGCAAGCGGCGCTCATAAGCGTGCGCGATATCTGCTAAATACAACCAGTTATCAATCAACACTTCAGCTTTTGAGCGAAGCTGATGACCATCTACCGCTCGAAAATTGGCAGGAAATGTTTTCCTAAAAACGGAGACCTCTTCGCTCGTGGATTCATTGAGCCCCAATGCCTGGCCTAAATCTCCTTTAAGCGCTTTTAACGAGCGCTGAAAAGCAAGATTATGAATAAACGCGAGCGGCCATAACACATAAGGAATAGCGGTTTTTTGGCTCTCTTTTTGCACGCCCCCTAATGCCTTTCCTTGCTCCGTTAACTGCCAACCTTTGTGATACCGATCCACCCAACCTAACTCAGAAAACAACGCGTTAACTTGCCGTGCTGACAATTCAACTTTTTGCCCTATATTAGCTGCGCTATGGAGATCATTTTTATCATAGGCGACCACTACGGCTTCGCCCTCAATTTTTAACTGCGCTGGCCAAACAATATAAGACCCAAACTTATCACTTTGCTTTACCTCTCCCCCCTGCTCTCTGCCACTAGGTGTTAACTCCCAGTTTTTTTCTAAACGCACAATCCATCCAGCACTTTCTAATTGAACAAATAGCGCTTTACTCGACATGGAACGCAATTTTGATAACGCTGTAGTTGATATTTTATCCATGGAGCATGTCCTGAGAAGCAATTAATAAGCAGTGTAGTTTACAGCCAACACTTGTATTTCATGACACATATGAGTACAAATTTATAAGCCTAATGCAAACAAAAATATTTATAGATAACAAGGGATGCAGCATTGATCAAACCAAAAGTTCAGCAACCTGAGCAACACATCTGTCTTGATGAGTTACTGAGCGGACAAACTAGCAAGCAGCACCCCTTTGAGCTACTTTCAAGCCTCTGCGAAGGTGCCATTGCTGTAGATTCATCTTGTCGTATTATCTGGATGAGCCCCAAATATCGACAACTCATTAACATAGCTGAAGATGAAGCACTTATCGGCATGCCTATTGAAGAGCTGCTGCCTAATACACAACTACCCCGTGTATTAAAAAGTGGCAAGCCCACCTTTGTCGACCTCATGCAAATTAACAACCGCTGGTGTGTGGTCACGCGCATGCCATTAAAAGACAACGACGGCACTGTGATGGGTGCTATTAGTTTTATTTTTTATACCGATTTAGAAAGCCTAAGACCATTATTTGACAAGTTTACTCGTCTTAAACGTCAGCTCGAACAACAAAAATTAATTCGCCCTTCTCGCTATGCGCTGGATGATTTAATTGGTCAATCCGCCATTATTCAACAATTAAAAAGGCAAGCTCGCAGAGCCGCATTGCTAGACACTACTGTGCTTCTACTTGGCGAAACGGGGACAGGTAAAGAACTGCTCGCCCAAGGTATTCATCACGCATCCCACCGAAACGGAGGCACATTTGTTGGCATCAATATGGCAGCGCTACCAGAGTCACTCGTTGAGGCCGAGTTGTTTGGAGCCGCTCCCGGAGCCTATACCGGTATTGATAAAGGCGGACGCAAAGGAAAGATACAGCTAGCCAATGGCGGCACTCTGTTTTTGGATGAAATTGCCGAAATGCCTCTTACCATGCAAGCTAAACTTCTTAGGGTCTTGCAAGAGCGAGAAATAGAGGCGTTAGGATCAAACCGCCTAGAGCAAGTCGATGTTCGCATTATTGCTGCGACATCAGGCAACCTTAAACAACTGGTTGATGAAGGTAAGTTTCGTGCTGATCTTTATTATCGATTGAATGTATTACCCATACGTTTAGCACCACTTCGGGAGCGTAAAGAAGATATTCCATTACTGTGTGCCCACATGTTAGAAAATATTCAACAGCAAGCACAGGTTCCCGCACTTGCACTAACAGACACCGCACAGCAATGGCTACTTGAATATAGCTGGCCTGGCAATGTCCGGGAACTTCACAACCGCTTAGAACGCGGCTGTGTAATGGCAGAAGGTACTGCTATTGAACCCGCAGACTTAGGTGCATTTGATGATCTCCCCCGTGTTGACCTCAACCCTTTACCGACAAACCTTCATGAAACACGGTTAAAGCTAGAACAAGGTGCATTGAAAGAAGCGCTTCAACAAACAGGTGGCAATAAAAGTAGTGCCGCCAAACTATTGGGCATTTCTAGAGCCACTTTATATGAGCGCTTAAAAAAGTGTAAAGGGAAATAGACACACTGCTAAAAACCGGACATTAGTGTCTACATAGCAATACACTGCAGAATAAGCTCCAGCACATAGAAACAACCAAACATATGATTTTATTGATAAAAAAATGACTGGCTCGCCTTTTGCTATAGCCAGTTAACAATAAAAATTATTTACAGGTAATGGTATGCCCAATCGTTTTATTTCAGCTCAAGAAGCCGCGCTACTCATTGCAGATAATGACACTATCGCAACCGCAGGCTTTATCGGTATCGGGTTTGCAGAGACACTCGCAAAAGCTATCGAGAAGCGTTTCTTAGCTACCGGCCACCCTAGCAGTCTTAACCTAGTGTATGCAGCAGGGCAAGGCGATGCCGAAAGCCGAGGACTGAATCGCTTTGGTCATGAAGGCATGCTAAAACGCGTCATTGGAGGGCACTGGGGCTTAGCACCACGCCTTGGCAAACTGGCAATTGAAAATAAAATTGAAGCATACAACTTGCCGCAAGGTGTTATCTGTCATCTATTTCGTGACATTGCAGCAGGGAAACCCGGCACATTAACACACGTGGGATTAAATACGTTTGTCGACCCCCAGCAAGATGGCGGAAAAATCAATAGCAGCACTCATGAAGATCTCGTTGAACGCATAGAAATAGCCGGCTCCCCTTTTCTTTTATACAAGACCTTTCCCATTAATATAGCCTTGCTTCGCGGTACCACTGTTGATGGACATGGCAATATTTCAATGGAGAAAGAAGCGTTGCCATTAGAAGCATTGGCTATCGCTCAAGCAGTTAAAAGCAGCGGCGGTAAAGTTATCGTGCAAGTTGAACGAACCACTGAGCAGCACCAAGTAACACCTGATCGTGTACGTATCCCTGGAATTCTAGTAGACCATGTGGTGCTCTCAGAAGCAGAAGATCATCCGCAAACATTTGCTGAGCAGTACAACCCTGCCTATTGCGGCGAAGTTCGTACCGGCAACCCACTGAAGCCTATTCCTCTATCCGCACGCAAGATCATTGGCCGGCGCGCATTAATGGAGCTACGTAAAGGCTCGGTCGTTAACTTAGGTATTGGCATACCTGAAATCATCTCACACATTGCGGCAGAAGAAGGCAGACTTAAAGAGTTTACATTAACGGTTGAAGCTGGCGGTATTGGCGGATCACCCGCCAGCGGCTTAAGCTTTGGGGCTATTGCCAATGCCGACGCCATTATTGATCAGCCTGCTCAGTTTGATTTTTATGATGGTGGTGGCCTAGATCAAGCCTTCCTTGGACTAGCAGAAGCAGACCCTCAAGGTCATATTAACGTCAGTCGTTTTGGTACGCGACTTGCCGGATGCGGAGGCTTTATCAACATCACGCAAAACACTCGTGATGTTTACTTTCTGGGTACATTTACGTCAGGTCCTCAAGCACTTGAAGTTAACAACAATCAACTAACGATTATTGAAAACGGCCCTATTAAGAAATTTCTCGCCGCCGTAGAACAGATCACCTTTAACGGGCAATATGCCTTAGAAAAACAACAAAATGTTATGTTCATTACCGAAAGAGCAGTTTTTAAACTCACGGAAAAAGGCTTAAAACTGTTAGAAATTGCTCCTGGCGTAAATCTAAAAACTGATATCCTCGACCATATGGGGTTCATACCCCTTATCGATGATGATTATGTGCTGATGGACCCTCGTTTATTTAACGACGGCCCCATGAATTTACAGCATGTAGGCAGTATGCCGATGCCGCATATGCGCTCTGTATGGAAGCGAGTGCTGGAGAGCACCTCACAAGATCATGAGTTTTCACAGTAATCTAGACAGTGATAACTGAGCTTAGAAAAGTTATCACTGATTTTTATACACTCAAATACCTTAAAAGATTCCAACAACCGTGCTATTTTGCGCAAATAGCTGCTTTAAGGCCGGAGTCCTATTATGCGCACGCTCACTCTTATCAGACATGCTAAATCAAGCTGGAAGAATCCAGATCTTGAAGATTTTAACCGCCCTCTTAACAAACGCGGAAAACGTGATTTGCCTGCCATGGCCGAACGCCTAAAAGCGGCAAACCTGACACCCGACAAATGCTTATCGAGCGGCGCTACGCGTGCATACCTGACGGCGAAAGCCACCAGCAAACAACTCACTAACCGACCACTCATTGAGGTTATTCCTGAGTTATACGACTCATGTATGGAGACATTGCTCGATACATTACAGCGTCATTCAGACAAGGATCATCACATTATGCTGTTTGGTCATAACCCCGGCTTACAACGTTTAGGGGAGTATTTGAGTGCCGAACGGATCAACAACCTACCCACCTGTGGTGTTATGCATATTCAACTAGGTATCACCTGCTGGTCCGAACTCACAGAGTCATGCGGCACACTTCTCTGGTTCGATTACCCAAAGCTTCACCAGTAGGCCAACATAACCTACTCAACGAAAATACTTGCGCTGATAAAAAGTTACCTAAGTGAGTAGGCTTTCCTACAACACTGTATTGCATAGCACTTAAATCACGACAGCAGTATCATCGTGCCTTCATTCACTTATAGGAGCTTTACGTGGCGCTTTACCTAGATACATTGGTTTTTACAGCCAACATTGTGGCGCCCATCTTTTTTATCGTATTTATGGGCGTTATATTAAAACGCACATCACTTATTGACGAGGCGTTTGTCAGCACTGGATCTAAACTGGTGTTTATAATTACGCTACCAACCCTCGTTTTTATGAGTATCGCTAGAACTGACTTTCAAGCAGTTTTTAATCCCGCACAACTCAGTTATGTAGCCGCCGGAACATTGATTACATTTATCGCTATCTGGTTGCTAGCGAAACAATGGATCCATAAACCCGAAGACCTTGGTGTTTTTATTCAAGGATCTTTTCGCAGTAACTATGGGATTATAGGGTTAGCGGTAAGCTTCAATTTATTTGGCCAAACAGGTCTGGCCCAAGCGTCATTACTGCTTGCATTGGTCATTCCTCTATATAACGTACTATCGATCATTGTCCTCTCACTGCCCATGAAAAACAGTAACGCTCTATCACTGAGCGGCGTGATCGTAGAGATATTAAAAAACCCCTTAATTATTGCGGTACTACTCGCACTGCCTTTTTCCTATTTCGGCTTCTCGTTACCCGAAGTCGTTGACCGCACTGGCCGTTACTTTGCTAACCTTACATTACCCTTAGCGCTACTCACTATTGGTGCCACATTGAATTTAAAGAGCCTAAAACACACATCATTCCAAGCATTCTGGGCTACGGCAACTAAATTACTTATTCTCCCAGTCGTTCTCACTTTAGGAGCTTGGCAAGCGGGTTTCACAGATCAAGACTTAGTAATAATGTTTGTGCTTTTTGGCTGCCCTACTGCGGCAGCAAGCTTTGTCATGGCAAAAGCCATGGGAGGCAATGCACAGCTGGCCGCTAATATTATTTTAACGACGACTATCGGCTCAGTATTTACGCTAAGCAGCGGCATCTATCTGATGAAAATTTTAGAGGTTATCTAAGCATGCTAACGCTATTCAAAAAACAAAAAATATCCAAGCTATTTAAAGCAATTAAAGCAGGTGATTTAGCCGCCCTTGCTAAACGGCTACAAAACATCGATTCAGCAATACTAAACGACCAAACAGACCAACAGCTTAGTGCTATTGAAACTGCCATTCTTGCACAACAACCCAAAGCTCTTATCATGGTAATTGCTGCCGGAGCTAACATTGAGCAGCTATCATCGACCAATGAGCCTTACTTGTTACTTGCCCTTAAGCAGGTGCAGAGCTTGCCACTCATCAATGCATTGCTACAATCAGGTTCGAGTACTGAGTATAAAGCCCAAGAAGAAAACACACATTTAATAGCCGCCTGTTTTAAGCACTGCTCTGTCACAGAGTTAATGCTTCACCTGAGTCGTTTTATAGAATATGGGATTGACCTTAACCAAGAAGACTCACAAGGGCTCAGCGCGTTGAATTATGCACTAGAGACTCAAAACAAAGAGCTACTTAATTTTTTGATAGCTTCTGGCGTTCAAACACCAGCTCAATGGCCTCAGTCATTACCTGAAGAGCTAAAGCAGCATGTAAAACGCGCCGTTGATGATCTGCGTATCAGACAGATGTTTTTAAGCCCCTAGGAACTCAATTTAAGCGCGCGCTGTAAAGTGCCAATCAGCCTCATTCATCTGATTACGCACCGACACCTTAATAGAGTCGTCTATGGCATCATCATTCAACTCATAGAGGCCACAGAGCCCTAACGCTTTTCGGATATCAACCTGCAAACCTAAATACTCCATCACCACACGGGCACAGCTAGGCTTTCTTACGCCATTGGCAGGCACACCAATCCTTAAACCATTTAAGCGGCTGATACGATTCTTATAACTTGGAATCAAAACCGTTTCGGTAACTTCATTCGTCGCTAACGCTTCATAATCAATCATGAAGATGCGATCAGTTAAAAATAAAGCCATCCCTATATATTTACTATGAAATGCTGCTTCAGTAGGACTTTCTTTTAATCTCTCGGTACGTTGGTAATAATAACCTTCATCGCGTTTTTCAATACAGATCAAATTTCGAAGCACCTTGCCAGGACACGCCATCGACATATAGTACTCAAAATAATACCCCACGTACTTTTCCATCTGTGCCGAACTGGCATGACTCAGGGTTTGCAGATGACTATCTTCGACTCGAGGTGGTCCAGAGGGGGCAATGACTTTCGGACGCACTTGAATAAGGCGCTCGAACTGAGCGACAGGAAGCAGTAATTCATACTCCTCTACACCAAAAAAATCACAGAGCTTTCGCATAGTTTTTGGCGAAGGCTTATAACGACCACTTAGATACCGATTGAACTGTGTACGATTAAGATTCAGACGACGGCACACATCGGCAATAGAGTCGTAATAACTGCAGAGCAATTTTAGATTACTGGACAGGTCCTGATACATATACACAGCCTTTAATTTAGACACTTCAACTATAGTGGTGCTATATGATGCATTTCAAGCAACATTCTGCATCAAAAACTGCATCAATGCCTAATAGATAGATGCAACTTAAGTATGATTGAATGGTAATCACCTACTTAATAAAGAGCTAGTCGCCCAATGAATAACCGAAAAGAACATGATTTATTAGGCGATGAGACACTCCCAGACACTGCTTGGTACGGCATTCAGACATTACGCGCCTTGCGCAATTTCAATACCTCTGGTGTACCTATTCACCAGTTTCAAGATCTCATCAATACATTAACAATGGTGAAACAAGCGTCAGCTGAAGCAAACCACGAACTGGGGTTACTCAGCAGTAAAAAAACCAATGCTATTCGCCAAGCTTGCATACGTATTCGTGAAGGAGAGCTACATAACCAATTCGTTGTTGATTTAATCCAGGGAGGTGCCGGGGTATCAACTAACATGAACGCCAATGAGGTTATTGCTAACTTAGCGCTCTCTATCATGGGTCACGAAAAAGGTGAGTATCAGTACCTTCACCCCAACAATGACGTTAATAAATCACAGACAAACAATGATGCATACGCCACAGCAGCACGATTATCAATTGTATTAAGTACACAGACACTCACACATGCGCTCTCCTCTATTAAAAGCAGCTTTGAGAAGAAGGCAGAAGAGTTCGCTCGAACTCCTCTTGTAAAAGGCACTCACTTACAAGATACCGCTACAAAAATGCTAGGAAGTGAGTTTGCCGACTTTGCAGCCTCCCTGAAAGAAGAGATCGTAAATATACAAAGCGCCTGCACACAACTATGCGCGACAAACCTTAATAGTACATCGCAATATCAAACAAACAGTGTTCATCCTGATTATACGAAATCTACAATAAAACATCTGACACATATATCAGCGCTACCTATCACATCAGATAAAGAATCATCTGATAACCACTCTGATATGGAAGCATTTGTGAAGACGTCTGCTATTCAAAGAAAATTAGCGATAAAGCTCGCCAAAATTTGCAATGCAATATGCATACTATCTAACGATCCACGGACTAATTTTAATGAGATTAACCTCCCCATTACACAAGCAGGTTCCTCGCTTGTTCCAGGTGTTGTTAGCCCTGTTATTCCTGAGGCTGTTAGCCAAACCGCTTTCCAAGTCATTGGGCATGATGTCACCGTGTGCATGGCCGCAGAGGCAGGTTCTCAACAGCTAAACGCCATGGAACCGGTCATTATCTATAACATTCTCAATTCCATGAAAATGCTTAGCTCTGCTATCTACATGCTAAACCATCGCTGTATTCGTGGTATTACCGCCAATAGCCCACCGATCCAACTCAATATACCAGACAGCCGCATGCTCGCAGCATTAATGCCAGATCTTAGCTATGGAACTCATCCCCTAAATCATCTAAGCTCTGCTGCCGCAAATACTAGCCCCATGAAAACGGCTGTATGAACACCCCCAATTGAGGCCGCTACATGAACAAATCCCGCGTTCTAATTATTTATACTGGCGGTACCATTGGTATGTGGCCTTCGGCATCTGGCTACGTACCACAAGGCGGGTTCAATGAACTATTAGAGCAACGCCTCAATAAAGTATCTATCTCGGCTCTTCAGCCTTTTGACATTATCGAACTCGACAAGCTCATTGATAGCTCAAATATAGTGCCTGCCGATTGGGCCACATTAGCAGAGCTGATTACGCTGCATTATGATAAATATGATGGTTTCGTCATTCTTCACGGCACCGACACCATGGCCTACACAGCCTCAGCGTTGTCTTTTATGCTTTGCGGTTTAAGTAAACCCGTCATTTTAACCGGTTCGCAAATTCCTTTAGCTCAACCCAGAACCGATGCCACTAATAATTTACTGAATGCTATTGAGTTCGCCCGCGAACCCAACAACCAAGAAGTCTGCATCTGTTTTGATGGGCAATTATTGAGAGGTAATCGCGCCAAGAAAGTTCATACCTCGTCATTACGCGCTTTTGCATCGCCTAATTATAGTCCTCTAGGACAGTCAGGCATCCAAATTAAATTGTTTGATAACAGTACTAAAAGCATAGAGCAGGCTAAAAACACGCAAAATAATACGTCGCAATTTAAAACGCCAAACTGCGGCACTGAACATATTGCACAACTGCACCTTTACCCAGGCATCAATGATGCTCAGTTGACATCAATACTAGATAACCCTGATATAAAAGGCGTTATTATGCTGAGCTACGGGGCAGGAAACCCCCCTGATAATAATCAATGCTTGATGTCTTTGCTGGAAACAGCCAACAATCGTGGTGTAGTCATCGTTAACCTGACTCTTTGCCACTCAGGACAGGTAATACAAGGGTCTTATGCAACGGGCGCGCGTCTCAATCAACTAGGCGTGATTCCCGGTGCCGATATGACTGTTGAAGCGGCTTATACCAAGCTACTGTTTTTATTAGCGACTGAAACAGATATTGAACATATTAAAGAACTGATGTCATCCCCTCTATGCGGTGAGATGACACTATAGGAGAAACTATAAACCCAACAAAAACTTACGAAATTTTTGATATACCCAAACTTGGTATATCAATCGCAGGACAACGATCCATAATCACATCGAGTCCTGCAGCCTCAGCCCGATCAGCCGCAGGCTGATTAATCACACCAAGCTGCATCCACACAGCTTTTGCACCGATACCAATAGCATCATCTACTACACTCGCTGCCGCCTCGGAATTGCGAAACACATCCACCAAATCCACAGTTTCAGAGATATCCTGCAATGATGCCAAAATAGTTTGGCCATGCAACTGCTGCCCTGCTTTAACAGGATTAACAGGAATAACCTGGTAGCCTTGGTTAAGTAAAAAAGCCATCACCCGGTAACTAGCACGCTCTGGTTTTAGGCTCGCACCAACCAATGCAATGACTCGGCTGCTCTCAAGAACACGTTTTACCTTTTCGATTTCGCTCATGCACTAACCTCCTTATTGGCGCAAACAGGGCAAGCCGGGTCTTGTTTCAATTTAAGGGAACGCCATTCCATATGCTTTGCATCCAACAACAATAATCGACCCGTTAAAGTCGTGCCTATATTAGCCAACACCTTCAGCGCTTCCAAAGCCTGCATAGAGCCAATAATACCGACTAATGGAGAAAGCACGCCAGATTCAGAGCACGTTAGCGTTTCATCATCTCCTTCGGTATATAAACACTGGTAACAAGGGCTTCCTTCTACTCCAGGCTGGTAGACCGCAATTTGGCCTTCCATACGAATAGCTGCGCCCGATACCAACGGCTTTTTATGCTTAACACATGCGTGGTTTACAGCAAAACGTGTTGCAAAGTTATCAGTACAATCCAGCACCAAATCAACTTGAGCAACAAGCGCTTGTAATGCATCGGCACCTAAACGCTCAGCACGCGTTACGATATTAATATCTGGATTAATATCGCGTAGCATCTGTGCGGCGGAATCTACTTTTTTCATACCTATACGGGCTGTCGTATGAACCACTTGACGCTGCAGGTTAGAAAGATCAACCTGATCGTCATCCACTAAGACCAGCTCACCAATGCCCGCAGCAGCCAGATAAAGGGATACAGGGCTACCTAACCCGCCTAAGCCTATTATGAGCACTTTAGAGGCTAGCCAACGCTCCTGACCATCAATATCCACATCAGGTAACATAATTTGGCGACTGTAACGTAGTAACTGATCATCACTTAGCATTATTATTTTCTCCAGCACCTTATTTATCTAACAACCTAATAGCGTGCGTACCGATTAGCCGACTTTCCAACAACCCAGCGTAACACGATCGTTACCCGCATAGTCCTGACAGGTATTTACCTGCTGATAGCCACAATCATTAAATAATTGCCTCACGGCAGCCCCCTGTTGGTAACCATGCTCAAACAGTAGCCATCCATCAGTCACAAGATAGTCAGTGGCAGCACTAATGATATGCTGAATATCCGATAGACCTTCATCATCAGCGATTAACGCACTACGTGGTTCAAAACGCACATCACCTTGGTCAAGATGCTCATCTCTTGAATCTATATACGGTGGGTTACTAACAATCATGTCAAAAAGTCCAGAGAATGGTTCAAGCCAATTGCCTTGAACAAAGCTCACCTGAGCTAGACCTAATCTTTTCTGGTTACGTTGCGCCAACGCAACCGCCGCATCAATGCGGTCACATCCCCATACTTCCCACGTCGGTCGCTCACTTGCCAAAGCGAGAGCAATAGCGCCAGTTCCGGTTCCTAGATCAGCCACTCTAAATGGTCGATCAAGAAACGGGACATTAGCAAAAAGAGAGAGTGCAGTTTCAACCAACACTTCTGTGTCGGCGCGAGGAATAAGGGTATCCGGCGAGACTTCAAGATCTAAAGTCCAAAAAGCCTGGGTACCCAAAATATAGGCAATAGGCTCACCGATGGAGCGGCGCGCCATCAATGTAAGAAACTGCTGCTGCTGGCTAACTAAAAGCGGTTTTTCTGGCCAAGTCATCAAATAGCTAGAGGGCTTATCTAACACATGACATAACAGCAATTCAGTATCTAACTTAGACGAATCACTGACCTCTTCTAATTGTTTAGAGCACAATAGAGCCTCAGCAATATGCATAGTCACTCCTGCTACTCAGACAGCGCCCCTAACAACTCAGCTTGGTATTCATGCATCAGCGGATTAATAACTTCTTCCAGCTTGCCTTCCATGATCTCATCAAGCTTATAAAGCGTTAGGTTAATGCGATGGTCAGTAATTCGGCCCTGAGGATAATTATAAGTCCGAATACGTTCAGAACGATCACCACTACCCACTAAACTCTTACGTGTCGTGGCCTGCTCCGCTTCGTGTTTTTCTTTCTCTGCAGACTGTAAGCGCGACGCCAACAAAGCCATCGCTTTGGCACGGTTCTTATGTTGAGAGCGCTCTTCCTGACACTCAACAACAAGACCACTAGGAATATGAGTAATACGGATAGCGGAGTCTGTTTTATTGACATGCTGTCCACCCGCACCAGAAGCACGATAAGTATCAACACGCAAATCAGCTTTATTAATTTCAACTTGAGCCACTTCATCCAGTTCAGGCATAACGGCCACGGTGCATGCCGAAGTATGGATACGCCCCTGAGATTCAGTTTCGGGCACTCGTTGAACACGATGCGCACCCGATTCAAACTTCATCCGCGAGAAAACATCTTGCCCTACAATACGGGCTATCAGCTCTTTATAACCACCATGCTCGCCTTCATTGGCACTAATAACTTCTATACGCCAACCTTGTGCTTCAGCAAACTTAGAATACATTCTAAAAAGATTACCGGAGAAGATAGCCGCTTCATCACCACCAGTACCTGCTCGCACTTCCAAGAAAACATTACTGCCGTCATTGGGGTCTTTAGGTAGCAAGTGAATCTGGAGTTCATCCTCTAGGGTCGCAATACGTGCTTGCGCATCTGACCATTCTTCTTTGGCCATCTCACGCATATCAGGATCAGTATCTTCCATCATTAGCTGCGCTTCTGCCACATCACTCTCTGCTTGCTGGAATGCACTATAAGCCTGCACCACAGGCTCTAGCTCTGAATATTCTTTAGAGAAATCGCGAAATTTGTTTTGGTTTGAGATAACGTCCGCATCACTTAATAGTGCTGCCAGTTCCTCAAAGCGATCTGCTAGCTTATCCAGCTTGGCTTGAATAGACTCTTTCATGTATTAGTTTTCGTCCGAATCAGATAACTGGAAAAGCGTTTGTGCGGCAGTTACAACATCAGATTGCCCTTCAGCACTCGCTTTTCGTAGCTGAATTGTTGGGTGATGAAGTACTTTATTAGTCAAACGGCGAGCCATCTGAGCGAGTACTTCCTCGGGATCTTTACCTTTTTTCAATTGCTTCAAAGCAACTTCAACTTCTTGGTCACGCAAAGCCTCATAGCGCCCACGTAACTGAGTGACGGTATCGACTGCATCAAGCGACCGCAATTGGCGCATAAACTCATGAGCACCAACATCGATAATAGCCTCAGCCTCTTTCGCAGCACTCTCACGACTACGCTGATTTTCTTCAATCACTTCACGCAAATCATCAACTGTGTATAAATACACATCATCAAGATCAGCGACTTGCGGTTCAATATCTCGCGGCACAGCAATATCAACCATGAAAATAGGTCGATGCTTGCGTTTTTTTAATGCATTTTCGACCGCACCTTTACCTAAAATAGGTAACTGGCTAGCGGTAGATGAAATAATAATATCGGCATCAGCTAAAACGTCAGGAATATCTCCAAGCATCACAGCTTTACCGTTAAAAGCTTCAGCAACACTTAAAGCACGGCTCACCGTACGGTTCGCAACTGTAATATTACTAACGCCTGCGTTTACCAGATGCTGAGCTACTAGCTCTATAGTTTCACCTGCACCAATTAACAGCGCCCTACTGTCTTTAAGATCAGAGAATATATGCTGCGCAAGATTAACGGCCGCATAAGCAACAGATACTGGGTTTTCGCCTATGGCTGTATCAGTGCGGACTTTTTTAGCTACTGAAAAGGTTTGCTGAAACAAACGCCCCAGTTCAGCACCCACTAACCCTTGCTCCTGTGATAAAGAATAGGCTGATTTAAGCTGCCCCAAAATTTGCGGCTCACCTAAAACCAAAGAATCCAATCCACTGGCAACCCGCATCATATGCTTAGCCGCAGACTCATCCCAATGAGTATAAGCACACGCTTCAAGCTCACTCAGCTCAAGGCCATGATACTCACCTAACCACTCCAATACCGCACGCGTTCCCGACAACTCAGTTGAACAATAAAGTTCTGTTCGGTTACAAGTAGAGAGAATGGCAATTTCTTTTAGCTGTGCAAAGCCATGGGCCTGCCGCAAAGCATCCGCCAATTTATCAGGACTGAATGCCACTCGTTCTCTGACGGAGACAGACGCCGTTTTATGATTAATGCCTAAAGCAAGAAGAGACATGGATCGATTAACTACACCAGACTATCAATAAGCGCGCAATGATACACCGATTTAGCCTAAAACATGAAATTCCCCGCGCCTGAAAATGCACTAAATGGAACCTATTTACAGAGTATTACACTAATCAGGATATGCTTTGGCGATGACAAGGCGTATCAAATTCTACTATAGTGACAATAGTCAGTAGTACATCAACCTTGGATCGATTATATATTGTGCTAAAAAAAATACTCTGTTTGTTGATTATCAGTACAGGAATACTGAGCGGGTGCAGCTCAACGCAGCAGCCGAACGAAACAGTAGCGCCAACGCCTGCTTGGGAAAGCACTTATCAGCAAGGTGAGCTAAATGGCGAATCATTATACGACCTTCTGATTGCTGAATTAGCGGGGCATCAACAGCAATACGATGTTTCTCTTGAGAAGTACCTAAAACAAGCAGAATTAACGGGCGACCCCGGCATTATCAGACGTGCCGCTCGCATCGCACAGTTCACTAAAGACGCAAGCTCGCTCGAAAAAGCTGCAAGAATATGGGTCAAATACGAACCTGATAGCCAAGAACCGCAAACATTATTGGTTGGCTTGCTCATTCAACAAGGCAAATTTTCAAAGGCACTGCCTTTCATTGAGGGTGCATTAACGACTAACAGCCACCAAATATTGGCGCTACTCAACAGCCACGCTGCTAAAATGCCACCTAAAGAAGCGCAGGCATATTTGAGCATCATCAACAAACAGACACAACGCACTCCCAAAAATTCAGAGCTATGGCTATCACGTGGAATACTCGAGAGGCGAGTGTCTGACAATAACAACGCGCTATATAGTTTTAATAAAGCCCTTAAGCTAAACCCTAAAAATGAAACTGTCATTATTCAAAAAGCAGACTTACTGAAAGATAGCGGCAAATACTCTCAGGCACTCGATGTGATTGCAGCGGGCCTTAAAAGAGATCCGGAAAACAAGCAGCTCACTATTCTAAAAATCCAAACGCTTTACAAAGGCAACCAGCCCAAAACTGCCGTTAAAGAAAGCAATCAACTTATCTCCAGCTTTCGCACTGATAACCAACTTCATCTATACCTTGCTTTATTAGCATTAGACTTCAACCGCCTTGACGACAGTAAAGCTATATTGCAAACCTTGTACTCACGCACGCGAGATACATCGTTACATTTTTATCTCGGATTAATAGAAGAACAGCTAGACAATCCAGAGCTCGCTATACAGCACTATTTGCAAGTAAACCGTGGTAACAACGTACTGCAAGCATACACACGTACACTTGCACTATTAGCCGGCGACACCAAAGAGCCTCGTGTTACTGACATCATCACCAAAGCGACAGCAAACCATGCTGAATTAGCACCTGATTTGATCAATGTATACGCGGATTGGCTGAGAAGTTTCAAATTTGAAAAGCAAGCAATCACAAGCTTAGATAAAGGAATTTCAACCTACCCCGATCATATCCCTCTACGTTATTCGCGCGCTATGATGCGACCTCCTGAAGAGTTCCCTCAGTCAGAGGCAGATTTTAGATTTATTCTAAATAAAGACCCTAACAACGCCATGGCATTGAACGCTCTCGGTTATACCTTGTCACTCTATACCGAGCGTTATCAAGAAGCTTACCAATTACTTAGCAAAGCTATCAGTTTAAAACCGGATGACCCCGCCGTTATGGATTCAATCGGATGGATATTGTTCAAGCTCAACCGTTACGATGAAGCGCTCACCTATTTAACTAAAGCCTATAAAGTATACCCAGATCCAGAAGTAGGCAGTCACCTTATTGCAGTTCTGGTAGCCCAGAACAAAAATCAGCAAGCTCAAGAACTGTTCACCGAGCTTTCGAGTAAGTTCCCAGAAAACCCTCATATTATGAATACCGAGAAAACACTGAACGGACAGCTATGAAAAATATACTTTTACTGATGACCCTTTCATTAATAATGACAGGCTGTAGCCTTATACCTAAAACTCAAGCCCCAGAACCTAAATCCACTATTAGCTGGGAAGAACACCAGGCAGTTATCAAGCAGATATCTCATTGGAATACGTCAGGAAAAATAGGCATTCGCACCCCTGATGACTCACAATCAGCGTCCCTAACTTGGAATCAAAACCAACAAGCATACAATATTAGCTTAAAGGGCCCACTCGGTCAGGGTGGCGCTACCATTAGCGGCGACCAATACTCTTCAACACTAGAGATTCCTGGTGAGCAGCCATTAGCTGCCGGCTCTCCTGAAGAGCTACTAAGCCTACGTCTTGGCTGGGAAATCCCCGTTAAAGATGCACAATATTGGATCAAAGGCATCCCCTCCCCTAGCAGCACCTACGACCTGACACTGACCGACAATCGTTTGGCAAAACTAACTCAGCAAGGTTGGAATATTGAATACCAGAGTTACGTTGACGGTAACAAAGCCAGCCTTCCTAAAAAGTTAACAATGAGCCGCGAAGAGTTAAAGTTGACACTGATTTTACGGAACTGGCGAATTATTGATTAAAAAGAGCACAATTTTCGTTTTTACTTGACCATTCTGGCTGTTTTTAAGAGAATAGCGCCCTCTTTTTGAGGGGAATTACCTCCAAAGATGATAGTGGGGTATAGCCAAGCGGTAAGGCAGCGGGTTTTGATCCCGTCATGCGCAGGTTCAAATCCTGCTACCCCAGCCAATAATCTATGGTGAGTTCTCACTCAACATGAATTCCAATGAAGAACAGTCCGAAAAGGTGCACACCATGTCTGAAATGATGGTTTTCACTGGCAATGCAAACCCTGAGCTAGCGCTCAAAGTTGTCGATCGTCTCGATATACCGATGGGTAAAGCTCACGTTGCTCGTTTTAGCGATGGTGAAGTCAGTGTCGAAATCCAGGAAAACGTCCGCGGTCGAGATGTTTTTATTATTCAATCCACTTGCGCACCGACCAACGACAACCTCATGGAATTGATTGTCTTGGCTGATGCACTACGTCGCGCATCAGCAGCAAGAATTACAGCTGTAGTACCATATTTTGGTTACGCTCGACAGGATCGTCGTCCGCGTTCAGCTCGTGTAGCTATCACAGCTAAAGTTGTTGCCGATATGATGACAACTATTGGTGTAGACCGCGTTCTTACAGTAGATCTACATGCTGACCAGATTCAGGGATTCTTCTCTGTTCCTGTGGATAACGTTTATGGTTCTCCAGTTCTATTAGATGACATTATTGATCAGCAATACGAAAACCCAATGGTCGTCTCTCCAGACGTTGGTGGTGTAGTGCGTGCTCGCGCCGTTGCTAAGCAACTGGATTGCGATCTTGCTATCATCGATAAACGCCGCGAACGCGCGAACGAATCTCAGGTTATGAACATCATTGGTGATGTAGAAAATCGTACCTGTATTCTTGTTGATGATATGTGCGATACAGCTGGCACCTTGTGCAAAGCTGCACAAGCACTAAAAGAAAACGGTGCCGCTCGTGTTATTGCGTACGCTACTCACGCAGTATTATCAGGCCCAGCTATTAACAACATTACAAATTCAATGCTAGATGAATTGGTGGTTACTGACACGATTCCTCTAACAAAAGATGCACAACAGTGCAGCAAAATTCGTCAACTAACGCTAGCGCCCTTGTTGGCAGAAGCCGTACGACGCGTTTGCAACGAAGAATCTATCAGCGCTATGTTCCGCTAATCGCGAACACTGCCTGTAAGAAAAAAAGCCCGCTACCGGGTACACGAAGTCCTGAAAAGGACTAAATCAATCACTTTAGGGCCTTGGTCGCGCGGTTCTAAAGGTAGTTATTTATAGGTAAAAAAATGTCTAATTTTGTAGTTGAAGCTGTATCTCGTGAAGATCAGGGGAAAGGTGCGAGCCGCCGCCTGCGTCACGAAGGCCTGGTACCAGGTGTTGTATACGGCAGCGAAACACCTGTTTCGATCTCAATGATCAACAAAGATCTGATCAAGCAACTTTCTGATGAAACTTTCTTCTCTTCAATTCTGACTTTGAAAATTGACGGAAAAGAAGAAAAAGTAATCATCAAAGATTTGCAGCGTCACCCAGCTAAATTATTGATCATGCACGCTGATTTTCAGCGCGTTGTTAGCGATCAGAAAATCAAAATTACTGTTCCTCTGCAGTTCGCTAATTTTGAAAAATCTGCTGCTTCTAAGGCTGCTGCTAAATTTGCTGCTGAAAGCAACGTTGTTGAGGTTTTGTGCCTACCTGAAAACTTGCCAGAAGCATTGGTTGTTGACCTAACAAATGTTGAAATTGGTCAAACACTTCATTTGTCAGACATCTCTATGCCTGAAGGTGTTGAGGTTGCTGCATTGCGTCGTGGTGGAGACCATAACCAAGGTATCGGTTACATCTACTCTCCACGTGGTGCTAAGTAATATATTTAGCCATAGGACACCCGCTCTGGCATGAAAGACACGATCCAGCTCATTGTTGGCTTGGGTAACCCAGGCAGCCAATACGCTAAAACCCGTCATAATGCCGGTGCCGAGTTTGTCGAGCAACTTGCTGCTCGACAACTCACTCCCCTACAAGCCGAAAAGAAGTTTTACGGCTTGTATGGGAAAACTACTCTGAACAATCAGACAATACATCTATTGATACCGACCACCTACATGAATCTCAGTGGGCAATCTGTATCGGCGCTTGCCAATTTTTACAAAATTTCTCCAGAAAACATTCTTGTTGCTCACGACGAACTCGACCTACCTCCCGGCATTGCACGCTTTAAAAAAGGCGGCGGCCACGGTGGCCACAATGGTTTAAGAGATATCATCAGCAAACAGGGAAATAACAAAAACTTTTACAGATTACGTCTTGGCATCGGACATCCCGGCCATGCAAACGCTGTGGCTGACTTTGTTTTGAACAAAGCTCCCATCAGCGATCGTGATAGCACTCAAGCTGCGATCGAAGAAGCGATCCACTATCTTCCTGAAGCCACTTGCGGCGAATGGGCGAAAGCCATGAATAAACTCCACAGCTTTAAAGGCTAACGAAAGGTAATAACACTATGGGTTTTAAATGCGGAATCGTTGGCCTGCCTAACGTAGGCAAATCAACACTTTTCAACGCGCTCACGAAAGCAGGCATTGACGCGGCTAACTTTCCTTTCTGCACTATCGAGCCGAACTCTGGCGTTGTTCCAATGCCCGACACTCGCTTAGATAACCTTGCTGCTATCGTCAATCCAGAGCGAATTTTACCAACAACAATGGAGTTTGTTGATATTGCAGGGCTCGTTGCCGGCGCATCAAAAGGTGAAGGGCTCGGCAATAAGTTTCTTGCCAATATCCGCGAAACAGATGCTATTGCACACGTTGTTCGTTGCTTTGATAACGACAATGTCATACATGTTGCCAATAAAATCGACCCTATTGCTGACATTGAAATCATCAATATGGAGCTAGCACTGGCTGACCTAGATTCTGTTGAAAAGCAGCTATTCAAAGTCCAGAAACAAGCTAAAGGCGGCGATAAAGACGCCATCAAAGCTAAAGAGCTACTTGAACGCTTAAAGCCTCATTTAGAAGAAGGCCTATCTGCTCGCGCATTAAGCTTTAGCCCTGAAGAGCTAAAAATCATTTCAACTTTCCACCTACTTAGCATCAAACCTATGATGTATATCGCCAATGTAGATGAAGACGGCTTTGAAGATAACCCACATTTAGATAAAGTTATCGAATTTGCTACCGCCGAAGGTGCTCAGGTTGTTGCTATCTGCAATAAACTGGAAGCAGAAATAGCGGAACTTGATGATGATGAGAAGAGCGAATTTCTGCAAGATTTGGGCATGGACGAGGCAGGGCTAGACCGCCTAATTCGCGCAGGATACGAGCTTTTAGGCCTACAGACCTATTTCACAGCAGGCGTTAAAGAAGTACGCGCCTGGACCGTTTCAATAGGCGCCACAGCACCACAAGGAGCCGGGGTCATACACACAGATTTTGAAAAAGGCTTTATTCGTGCTGAAGTCATTAGTTACGAACACTTCATCGAGTTTAACGGTGAGCAAGGCGCTAAAGATGCTGGAAAGTGGCGCTTAGAAGGAAAAGACTACGTACTGAAGGATGGCGACGTTATTCATTACCGTTTCAACGTATAAACTAGCATTCATCCTAGCCAATAAAAGCCGACTTCACGTCGGCTTTTTCATATAAATCAACGCCATTTCAACTATTTCAATTTTTTTACACATTACGTGTTGACAGGTTTTCAAAAAAATAGAATAATGCGCGCCTCGAATGACTACGGCGATGTAGCTCAGTTGGTTAGAGCAACGCATTCATAATGCGTGGGTCGCAGGTTCAAATCCCGCCATCGCCACCATTCGAAGAGAAATAGGGGTATAGCCAAGCGGTAAGGCAACGGGTTTTGATCCCGTCATGCGCAGGTTCAAATCCTGCTACCCCTACCATTTCTCTCTTGAATCATCTGATTCATACTCTCTACTACAGGGGTATCGCCAAGCGGTAAGGCACTGGATTCTGATTCCAGCATGCGTAGGTTCAAATCCTTCTACCCCTGCCATTTTCTCTTCTCTTTTCCTGACATCACTCTTTAAACCAGCTAAACTTTAATTGATAGTCTATTGCTTTAGATGGATGCTGAATTAAAGGAAGATTGGAATGAAAGAAGCGGTCACCACTTCAGACGCATTATTACAGCGCCTATCTGACCAACGCCGTCAAAGACTACGTAAAAATGTTCAGCTTCTTTTCTTAGGCCTTAGACCCGAAGAAACAGATCCAATTATATCCCTACTGCGTGGTGCACGACTTGCACCTAGAGGCAGGCAACTCAACACCGAAGCAGAGTTTCTAGAAGCCCTTAGTGAACGCTCCTGGGACTTGATTATTTGCACGTCGGAACGCGAAGACTTTGCCATCAAACACGCAATACACCACCTTAAGCGTTTTGACAAAGACATTCCTGTTATACAGCTCGTTTCCCATGCAGATAGCCAACTGTCGCTACAAGGCTTAAAAGCCAATATGCAAGCCGTAGTTCCACTCGAAGAAAAAGAATTACTGTTAATCACCATTAGGCGAGAGCTTGAGCACTTAGAAAACCGGCGACGTATGCGACAAGCTGAAGCGCAATTAAACGAGGCAGAGAAGCGCGGCAAGATGTTGGTAGAACGCTCAACACTCGCGATAGCCTATTTTGATGCTGAGCGCCTACTGCTGGCAAACAATGCCTTTGCTTTGCTATTTGGTTACGACAACCCAGAAAAGCTCGAAGGCAAACCCATCGAGCAATTTGTTGTGCCACAAGACAGCAACGAACTACACGAACAAGTTCGCTACTTTGCAGAAGAAAATCTTAAAGAGCTAATCTTCCAACTCACAGGCCGAAGAGCTGATGATTCCAACTTTAATGCCCATATAGAACTTCAGGAAACACGCATGAACAACAAAGCATGCGTTCAAGTAACCGTTCGTGCAGAAAACCTTCAAAAAAGTAAGAAGTCATTTAGTGAACACGACCCTATCACCGGTCTGTATAACACTGACTTTTTCCAACGCCGCCTTGATGAAACCATTCAAGCCGCATTACCAGGCGGGCATGACTGCCATCTCTTTTATATCAACATTAACAACTACAAAAACATTCGTGCTGACTACGGCAGCGACTGCTGCGATCATATCGCCCGAGACCTTGCCGACCTACTCAAAGCACAGATAAACCCCGTACACACAAAAGGCAGGCTCTCAGATGCTAGTTTTAGTATTATCTTCCAAGACCCCAACCCTGATAAAGCCGCCGTCGCCGCTGAAAAGTTATGCGCAGCTATCACACAGCACAGGTCACACATTAATAACGCAGAAGTGGCGATTACCTGCGCAATAGGCGTCACCACGATCACAGACACATCGCCGAACACAACCGAACTAATTGAACGCGCACAGTCTGCCGCCAAAAGCATCAGCTCAAATAATGAGAATGGGGTGATGTTCTACATACCAGATACAAACCCGTCCGAACAAGATGCAAGCAAGGCAATCAACGCCCTAAAAAATGCTATTGAGAAACAGCAATTCAAACTTCTTTATCAACCCATAGTGCCACTCTCTTACAACAGTCAATTAAGCCACTATGAAGCCCTACTCAGACTACTTGATAATAACAACAACGAAATATCACCTTCACTGTTTTTAGAAACAGTAGAAATAGCGGAATTAAGCACTACGATGGACCGCTGGGTTATTCAAGAATGCATTCGTCATTTACGTGAAGAGCTCGACAGCGGCAATAAGCACCGTTTATTTATCAGCGTAACTAAACGCACCTGGGGAGATCCAGATATCCTCCTGTGGCTCTCAGAACAGCTCAGAGAGTTTAGAATCCCCGCCGACCTTCTAGTATTCCAAATTAGCGAAAGCGACTGCTCCAGCCATTTAGCGAGCGCACAAGCATTTGTTGAGGGCTTAAAGAAACTTCACTGCCTAATATGCATAAAACACTTTGGCTGCTCTAGCAGCGCCAACCAAGTTCTTCGTCAAATAAATGCCGAGTACGTTAAAATTGATGGCTCTTTTGTACAAGAACTCGCATCAGCACCCGCATTAGATGATACGTTTGAAGAGATGATTGAGGCCTTAAAATCTCAGGGGAAAATAACCATCGCACCACTGATAGAAGACCCTAAAGTCATGAGCCGCTTATGGAAATCAGGTGTTGGACTTATTCAGGGTTACTACTTACAACCACCCAGAGAAAAAATGGACTATGATTTTTTTGAGGGCTAATAAAAATGCCAGTACTAATAACAGCACTGGCATTTTTCTACTTCAGCCTACAACGAGACTCAGGGCAATTAGCTTAACGAACCATATTACTGCAATGAATCTCGGTCTCTAAACCCTATCAGATATAAAATACCATCAAGCCCCAGCGTAGAAATTGCTTGTTTAGCACTCTGTCGTACCAGCGGTTTGGCTCTAAAAGCAATACCCAGCCCTGCAATTGACAACATAGGTAAATCATTAGCGCCATCGCCAACAGCAATTGTCTGCTCTAAACGCACACCTTCACGCTCAGCAATCTCTCTTAACAGCTCAGCCTTACGATTACCGTTAACAATTTCACCGACCACATCTCCCGTGACAATCCCGTCTTTAATGTCCAGCTTGTTAGCATACACATAATCAAAACCAAGCTGTTGCTGCAGCTTCTCAGCAAAATAAGTAAATCCACCTGACAGTATTGCCGTTTTGAAGCCCAACGCTTTCAAGCTTGAAACCAACTCTTCAGCGCCTTCAGTCATCGGCAAACGTTGCGCAACGGACTCAAGCACACTGGCATCTAACCCTTTAAGGAGAGCTACACGACGGCGAAAGCTTTCATTGAAGTCGAGTTCACCACGCATGGCCGCTTCAGTAATCTCAATCACCTGATCACCGACGCCCGCCTCTTTAGCTAACTCATCAATTACTTCAGCTTCAATCAGCGTTGAGTCCATATCGAACACAACCAATCGACGGTTACGACGGAAAATATTATCTTCCTGGAAAGCAATATCGACATCCAAATCACTAGCCGTGCGCAGAAACTCTTCTTGCAGTAGCGACAGATCACTAGACGCACCACGTACAGAGAACTCAACACAAGCTTTCGCTTTCTCTTGTGATTCACCACCCAGCGACAAACGGCCTGATAAACGCGTAATTTTATCAATATTAAGACCGTGCTGAGAGGCAACATCAGTTACCGCAGCAATGTGCGCAGCCGTTATTTTACGCGCGAGTAGCGTAATAATATGGCGTGACTTACCTTGGCCCGCAACCCACTGCTCATATTCTTCTTCACCAACCGGCTGAAAACGAACCTTCATATCCATTTCATGTGCTTTGAATAACAAGTCACGTAAAATAGGCGAAGATTCCGATACCTGCGGAACCTCAATAAGAATACCTAAAGACAAGGTGTTATGAATAACAGCCTGTCCTATATCTAGTATATTGACCTGAAACCCAGCCAAAATAGACGTTATAGTCGAGGTTACGCCCGGCTTATCTTCACCGGATATCGTGAGTAAAATAATCTCTTTCATCAAACTTCCAATCTAACTAAACAATATTACTGTAAAGAGTGTTACTGCAAAAATGCTGTTATAAATAATGGCAATATTATACAAAGAGCATTCGCCATGAATCACTTACGGCCTTTAGAAAGCTTAGCTGCCGAAGCCTTCTTAGGCTTTTTAGCACGACGCTTTTGAGCTTTCTTACTTTTGCCTTCACCACCTTTCGATATAGCAGCTAGCTCTCGCTCAGCCGCAGACATATGCGCCTTTTTATGCGCTGACCCTTGGTGTCCTGGCTTAGCCTTAGCTTTACTTTTTGGCCTACCTCGGCCATTCGTTGCTTTAGGCTTAGCATGCTCTCCTGCGGCCCCTATTTTGCCTTCTGCCAATAGCTGACGCTGACTGACTTTAGCTTTAACTATCTGGCCACTTTCTAAAGACTTAACTAGTTCAAAATCAATTTTACGATCATCTAAATCAACGCGCGCTACCTGTACACGCAAACGGTCACCTAACTTAAAGACCTTACGCGTACGCTCTCCAACTAGGCGCTGCTTCGGCGCATCAAAGTGATAATAATCACTCGGCAAACCAGTAATATGCACCAAGCCTTCGATATAGACAGACTCCAACTCTATAAACAAACCAAAACCTGTGACAGCAGATACAACACCGTCGTACTCATGACCAACCTGATCTTGCATAAACTCACACTTAAGCCACGCAACCACATCACGCGTAGCATCATCAGCACGTCGCTCCGCCATTGAGCAATGTTCACCAAGCTGCACTATTTGCTCAGTGGTGTAGGCATACCTAAACGCAGGATTGTGCACAAAATCATCGGGGCGACGCACTGTGCGTGCCTGAGAGTCAGAATGAATCATGGCACGAATAGCACGGTGCACCAAAAGGTCAGGGTAACGCCTAATAGGCGATGTGAAATGCGTATACGCAGGATAAGCTAAACCAAAGTGACCATTATTCTCAGGCGTATAGACAGCTTGCGCCATGGAGCGCAACATCATTGTCTGTATTACATGTCGATCAGGACGCTCTTCTATCCAACCGGCTAACTGCTGATAATCTTTTGGATCTGGTTCATCCCCACCACCCAACTCAAGGCCAAGCTCCCCTAAATAAGATCTAAGGCTCTCTAAGCGGCCAACTTTAGGCCCTTCATGAACACGATATAGCGTAGGCATATCAGTGCTGCTTAAAAAACGTGCTGTGGCAACATTGGCACACAACATACATTCTTCTATCAGCTTATGCGCATCATTACGCACAACAGGCACAATCTGTTCAATCTTACGGTCTTCACCAAAAATCATACGACTTTCAGTGGTTTCAAAATCAATAGCGCCCCTCTTCCCTCGCGCCGTTCTTAATGCAAAATACAGTGCATACAGATGCTCAAGATGAGGAACAACATGTGAATATTCACTGCGCAGAGCAACACCATCATCAGAGGCAGGCTCCATCAACATAGCCCCCACTTTTGTATAGGTTAGCCTTGCCTGTGAGTTAATAATCGACTCATAAAAGCGGTAACCCGATAACACCCCAGCAGCACTAATAGTCATTTCACAAACCATCGCTAAGCGGTCTGCATTAGGGTTTAATGAGCACAAGCCATTCGACAACAGCTCTGGCAACATAGGCACAACAAACTCAGGAAAATACACCGAGTTACCACGCTTATGCGCTTCTTGATCCAGCGCTGTACCAGGGCGCACATACCAAGAAACATCGGCGATAGCGACCCATAAGCGCCAGCCACCGCTGGCTTTTTCTTCTGCGTAAACTGCGTCATCAAAGTCTCTAGCATCTTCACCATCAATAGTCACAAAAGGTAGATGACGCAAATCAACGCGATTCTGCTTTGCAGACTCTTCTACTTCCGGTGTTAAGTCGCCAATTTCTTGATGAATGGCGTCAGGCCACTCATTGGGAATATCGTAGTTATGAATAGCAACCTGAATTTCCATACCGGCTGCCATATGATCACCCAGCACCTCAATAACACGACCTTGAGGCATATTACGCTTACCTGGTTGTTGAGTAATCTCAACCACAACCAGCTGATCATCTTCATAAGAAAGACCGCCTTCTGGGTCTGCGATTACCATAACCTGCTGCGTAATACGCTGGTTTTCAGGATGTATATGCCCAAAGCCCGCAGCCCCTTTAAAACGCCCTACAAGCTTATGCGTACAGTGCTCTAGTACCTCTATAACTTTACCTTCGCGTCGCCCTTTTTGATCAACACCAATCTCTTGCACAACGACACGGTCGCCATCAAAAACTTGACGCATTTGACGTGGACTAATGAATAAATCATTACCGCCTTCATCAGGTTTAACGAAGCCAAAACCATCACGATGGCCGATAACTCTACCCGGCAACAGATCCATTTTTTTAATCAGACCAAATTCGTTTTTACGGTTGCTCATTAGCTGGCCATCACGACACATTGCTTTAAGGCGCCTGGAAACCGCTTCGATAGGATCTTCTCCAGATATCTTTAATTCAGCACACAGTCTGCCATGACTAATGGGTGCTCCCCAGCTATGCAGAAAATCAAGAATATACTCACGGCTAGGTACCGGGTTCTGATACTTCTCAGCTTCACGCTGAGCTTCTGGATCGTTCTGGGCCCACTCTTTACTCATGACTTTCCATCCAATAGATAAACTATTTTTTAATAGTATGCGGTATAAACAAACAGGCCGGCAAGATGCCGGCCTGTGTTTCTCTAATTTAAGGAAGCTCGTCTACCGCTTCCTGATCATCTTTAGGCGGGGGTATCAAATCTTCCTTACAAATCCCCATCATGATCAGAGCATTTGCTGCCACATAAATAGAAGAGTAAGTACCCACAGTAACACCGACTAACAACGCAATGGCAAAGCCATGAATCATCTCACCACCAAACATTGCCAACGCTACCAATACCAACAAGGTAGTGATTGAAGTAATCAAGGTACGACTCAAGGTTTGACTCAACGAAATATTCATTATTTCCATTGAGGTTTCTTTGCGCAGCTTACGAAAGTTCTCACGAATCCTATCCGCCACTACAATCGTATCGTTCAACGAGTAACCGATAACAGCCAGTACAGCAGCCAGCACGGTTAAATCGAATTCAATCTGAAAGAGTGAAAAGAAACCAACAACGATCAAGACATCATGCCCTAGAGCAACGACAGCCCCTACCGAGAACTTGAACTGAAAACGAAAGGCCACGTACAGCATGATCATAAAGAGTGCCAATAGCATTCCTAGACCGCCCTGTTCGCGCAACTCTTCACCAACCTGAGCGCCAACAAACTCATTACGGCGTAGCTCGATATTTTGACCGCCATCCTGCTGCAACGCAGCCAATACCTTATCGCCCAACTTAGGATCATGATCTGACCCCAAACGAATAAGAATATCGGTAGGCGCACCAAAGGTTTGCACTACAGCACCTTCAAAACCAGCGGCGTTTAGCTGGCTGCGGATATCATTTAGATTAGCTTCTTTCTCATAACCTAATTCAACAAGGCTACCACCAGTAAAATCTAGCCCTAGATTCAGCCCACGCGTCGCTAAAGAGCCAATGGATACCAGCAATAACAACAATGAGAATATAGTTGCCAACTTCCGTAAACCCATGAAGTTGTAAACTTTAATATTTCCTGACATCTTCATGTACCTCAGATCGACAGCGATTTAAGCTGGCGGTTGCCATAGGTTAAATTCACTAACGCACGCGTTACCAAAATAGCGGTAAACATCGACGTCACAATACCAACGGACAATGTAATTGCGAAACCTTTCACAGGCCCTGTACCCATTGAGAACAAGATTACTGCAGCGATCAATGTCGTAATGTTGGCATCAAATATTGTCGTAAAGGCGCGATCAAAACCAGCACTAATAGCTGACTGCGGAGGAAGACCATTTTTTAACTCCTCCTTTATACGCGCAAAGATGAGCACGTTAGCATCAACCGCCATACCTACCGTCAATACGATACCGGCAATACCGGGCAATGTTAGCGTCGCTGATAGCAACGACATTACTGCCACCAACAGCACTAAATTGATACACAGTGCAATATTAGCCAGTAACCCGAAGACGCGGTAAATAGCCAGCATGAAGATCAATACAAGCGCAAAACCGATTTGCACAGAAGTAACACCCTGCGCAATGTTTTCAGCACCCAAGCTTGGCCCTACGGTACGTTCTTCAACAAAGTAAACCGGAGCTGCCAGCGCACCTGCACGTAACAACAACGCCAACTCAGACGACTCACCACCGCCATCAAGACCCGTTATACGAAATGAAGAACCCAATACCGACTGGATTGTAGCCAGAGAGATAATTTTCTTCTCTACGTATGGGACACGCCTTTCCACTTGCTCCCCATCCACGGTTTCAATCAAGGTACGCGCTTTGTGCTCAACAAAAAGAACAGCCATGCGGCGCTTAATAGCATTACGCGTGGTCCGCCCCATCAACTGCCCACCCTTACTATCTAGCGTAATAGATACTTGGGGTTGCCCATTTTCATCAAACGTCGACTGTGCATTAGAAACACTTGAACCGGTAATAATAATGTCTTTCTCAAGCACCCCCCTACGCCCAGGCTCATTACGAAACTCATACGTATCAGTCAAACCACGACTTGCATCCGGTTTAGCTTCCAATCGAAACTCAAGGTTCGCTGTTTTACCAATAATGCGTTTTGCAGCAGCAGCATCTTGCACACCCGGCAACTGAACAACAATACGGTTACGCCCTTGACGCTGCACCAAAGGCTCAGCAACACCTAGCTCATTCACACGATTACGCAGGGTTGTTAGGTTTTGCTTGATTGCATAATCTTCTATCGAACGTGTTGTTTGCTCTGTCAGAGTAACAATCAAAAAATTACCCTTGTCAGTATCTTCTGTCTGCAAAAGAAACTCAGTGTAATCTTTACGTATCAAGCTCTGGGCTTTATCACGTGTTGCGGCATCTGCAAACTTCACCTCTAAACTACCATCTTCACGATGCGTGACTGAACGATAGCGTAGCTTATCTTGACGCAGCTTCACTTTAATTTCAGACACATACACATCAAGACGTTGAGCTACTGCCGTCGCCATATCCACTTCTAGCAAGAAATGCACACCACCACGCAGGTCGAGTCCTAATTTCATGGGACCCGCGCCAATACTCTCTAGCCATTCAGGCGTAGTCGGCGCTAAGTTCAGCGCAACAACATAGTTGTCGCCGAGTACACTGCTAATAATTTGCTTAGCTTTTAACTGGGCTTCACCATCAGCAAAACGAATCAGTCCACTTTTGCTCGTTAATTCAACTTCTTTATAAACTAAGCCTTCACGTTTCAAGGCAGAGGTAACGGTATCCATCAGCGGTTGATCTACCTGATGAATGTCACGATTACCTGACAGCTGCACAGCATAATCTTCAGGATACAAATTGGGAGATGCGTAAAGCGCGCCAATAAGCAGTACAAAGAGAATAAGTAGATTTTTCCACAGAGGGTATCGGTTGAGCATGGTGCCCGTTCCTTGTATACAAACGAAAACGCCACTGAGAAGAGTGGCGTTTCAAACAAACTTAAGTATTAGATGCTTTTCAGAGTGCCTTTAGGCAATACAGCTGAAACATGTACTTTCTGGAAAGTAAGCTCTGTTCCTTCACTTACTTCTAGTACTACATAGTCATCATTTAGCTTAACAACTTTACCAAGAATACCACCAGCGGTTAGCACTTCATCACCTTTGGTCAGGTCGTTGATCAATGCTTTATGCTCTTTGGCACGTTTTGCCTGTGGACGCCACATGAAGAAATAGAAAATTAAACCAAAGCCCAACAGGAAAATAATGTTGAAAAAACCTGGATCCATTTCTCCTGCAGCACCTGCTGCTTCAGCGTAAGCTGGGGAAATAAAGAAGCTCATTGCTACTCCTAACGTTATGAAATTAAAATTAATTTTCGGCTAACGGCGGCACTTCCATACCCCGATTGCTGTAAAACTCTGTTACAAAGTCGTCCAATTTACCCTGTTCAATCGCCTCACGCAAACCAGCCATCAATGTCTGATAATAACGCAGGTTATGAATCGTATTTAACTGTGCGCCCAAAATTTCGTGACACTTGTCCAAATGGTGCAGATAAGCGCGACTAAAGTTCTGACAAGTATAACAATCACAGGTTTCATCTAACGGACGCGTATCTGTTTTATTGGAGGCATTTCTTAGTTTTACAACCCCCGTAGAGACAAACAGATGGCCATTTCGAGCATTACGCGTCGGCATAACACAATCAAACATATCCACACCACGACGCACGCCTTCTACTAGATCTTCAGGTTTACCGACGCCCATTAGGTAGCGAGGCTTGTCTTCTGGCATCTTATACGCTAGATGATCAAGTACTTTAACCATCTCATCTTTAGGCTCACCAACAGATAAACCACCGATAGCATAACCATCAAAGTCAATATCCGTTAATCCAGCTAAAGACTCATCACGCAGGTTTTCATACATACCACCCTGAATAATGCCAAACAGAGCCGATGGACTATCCCCATGTGCCTCTTTAGAACGCTTCGCCCAACGCAGTGACAAACGCATCGACTCAGCAGCTTCCATCTCTGTTGCCGGATAAGGAGTGCATTCATCAAAAATCATCACGACATCTGAACCCAGCTCACGCTGCACCTGCATAGAACGTTCAGGATCGATAAACACTTTTGAGCCATTTACTGGCGACTGAAAGGTAACACCCTTTTCAGTGATTTTTCGCATCTTGCCAAGGCTGAACACCTGAAAACCACCAGAGTCCGTTAAAATAGGGCCCTTCCACTGCATAAAGTCATGCAAGTCACCGTGCTGCTGGATAATTTCGGTACCAGGACGCAGCATCAAATGGAAAGTATTTCCCAAAATCATGTGCGCACCAATAGCTTCGATATCTCTTGGCAGCATCCCTTTCACCGTGCCGTAAGTTCCTACCGGCATAAATGCAGGCGTCTCTACAACACCACGAGGAAAGGTTAAACGACCACGACGGGCTTTGCCCTGTGTCGCAATCTTTTCAAATTTCATAAAGCAGTTACGGCTCACAAAGCCTCCGTTGTATCTGTTTTACGGCTGATACACATGGCATCACCGTAACTAAAAAATCGATATTTTTGTTTTACCGCTTCTGCGTATGCATGCATCGTATGCTCATACCCTGCAAAAGCACTGACTAGCATCAATAGTGTTGATTCAGAAAGATGAAAGTTCGTAATCAACAGATCAACACTTTTAAATTCATACCCAGGGGTAATAAAAATAGAACTATCACCAAAGAAAGGTTGAATTTCACCGTTTTGACTGGCACTTTCAAGCGAACGAACACTGGTTGTGCCTACGGCGACAACTCGACCACCACGGGCACGCGCTGCTCTTACCGCTTCACACACCGACTCATCCACTTCGATATACTCAGCGTGCATGATGTGATCTTCAATACGCTCAACCTTCACTGGCTGAAACGTACCCGCACCCACATGCAGAGTCACAAAGGCTTTTTGAATACCTTTTTCATCCAACTGCGCCAACAACGTCTCATCAAAATGCAAACCTGCCGTAGGTGCGGCCACCGCACCTGGCTGTGAGTTATAAACCGTTTGATAACGCTCACGATCTTCTAACTGATCTTCACGCTTCATATAAGGCGGCAAGGGCATATGCCCATGCTTTTCGAGCAGATCAATAACAGGGGCCTCGCCTGCAAACTCCAACTCAAATAAATTCTCATGACGAGCCACCATTGTTGCTTGCGCTGCACCTTCAAGCAACAAAACAGCACCCGGCTTGGGCGAGCGACTAGAGCGAACATGTGCTAACACACGATGCTGATCCAGCACTCGTTCAACCAGCACTTCAACCTTACCACCAGAGGACTTCTCACCAAACAAGCGAGCAGGTATGACACGAGTATTATTAAAAACCACTAAATCATTAGGGGTTAATAGCTCGAGTACATCCGAAAAATGTCGATGCGTTAACTCACCCGAATTACCCTCTAAACACAATAAACGGCTTGCAGAGCGCTGCTCTAACGGGTAACTCGCAATAAGTTCTTCGGGAAGTTCAAAACTAAAATCTTTTACCAGCATATCACTACAAAAAGGACGTTAAAGAGGCAAGAGATTGTACAGCAAAACAATTTTTTTTATCATAGTTTAAATATAGGGATTGACGTACCGCGAAAGCTGCCTATAATACGCCCACACTTTAAGCCAGTATGGTTAAATTGATAGACAGATTCTGTATCTATCTGATACTGAGCAAAAGAAGTTAAAGATGTGCCGGTGTGGTGAAATTGGTATACACGACGGATTCAAAATCCGTTGCCGAAAGGCGTAGCGGTTCAAGTCCGCTCACCGGTACCATTATATAAAACAGTAACTTAACTCTTAGTTACTTTCCTCTGTGTTTCGTCGTTGTCTACAAATCGTCTACATTGCTCAAACTACTCAACGGGTTGAATATTTTTGCCTCGTTCAGATGGTCTGGCGCTAGATGTGCGTATCTCATTGTCATGTTAATTGTGCTGTGACCTAAAACCTTCTGTAGTGTCAGAATATTTCCGCCATTCATTATGAAGGGCTGGCAAATGTGTGTCTTAACACATGTGTTCGTTGCCCTTTCGGTAGCTTGATACCTGATTCTACAAGTGCAGCTGTAAATGCATCATAACTATTGATAAAGGCTCTATCGTTATCACGGTTGTGTGCAATCTCACTATGCAGCTCTTCAGTAATAGGAATAGTTCTGTTACGACCTGACTTTGTACCTGTGTACCTTACGCTAAACGGTCTTATCTGTTGATTGGTGATCTGCTCTGCCTCACTCCACCGAGCCCCTGTTGCTAAACAGAGTTTTGTTATCAGCAGTGCGTCTTTGTTTCGCCTCTCCTTTAAGTGCTTAATAAGAAGCTGTATTTGGTTTTTGGTCAAGAATGTTAGTTCGTGTTCATCAATTTTGATGCGTTTGATATGAATGAGCGGATTGGCTTTAAGCTGCCCCTGTTTGACCAGCTCGTTATAAACAGCCTTTAAATAGGCAAGATCATGATTAAGAGTATTACTGGTAACTTGGTTCGCTCTAGCTGCTCGATATTGAGTATATTGTTCAGGTGTTAGCTCTGCCGCTATTGGGTCGCCTAACTCAGCACAGATTTTATTGAGGATTTGCAGCCGACTCTTACTGTCTTTCAGGTGTTGCCCGTGTCCATCAAACCAAATAGAAATACAATCAGATAAATGCTTTCTATCTTTACGTGGTGGTTCCCAGTCTGGGTTTTGCGTTACCTGCTGAATAACCCAAGCCTTCCAACGAATAGCCTCCCCTTTCGTCGATAGCGTTTTTCGATATCGTTTACCGCTCCTGCCACTAGGCCAGATATCTACATACCAGCCTTTATCTATTTTTTTTATCGTCACGACAAGTGCCCACTATCATTAATCTAATAAATGTCAGTTTTCTTTGATCATATAAGGTTTATCATCAATACTTGAAGATTAATAAACCAACTTTTATTTAAGTGCAGTTCTAAATACTTGTTCAATCACATCAAGGAAGAGGTGAGAGTGGAAAGGAAAACCATATTTCTGGGCGGTATTCACGGTGTTGGTAAAACAACTGCCTGCAATGCACTCACATCAAAAATATCTATCCCACACCACTCATGCAGTGACTTAATTAAACAGTTAACACTTCGATTGGATAGTCAGACAACTAAAATTGTTGATGATGTAGAGGGAAACCAAACAGACTTAGTTAAAGCGTTTAACCTTTATACATCAGAAAGCTGGAACTTACTGGATGGGCACTTCTGCCTATTCAATAGCAGTAAACAAGTGTCGAATGTGCCAACAAGCACTTTCCTAGACTTAAAAGTACAGGCCATCGTTTTACTAACGGGTAACCCTGAGACTATTGTTGACCGAATTTATCAACGTGATGGCATTCACCGTAACCTTGAAGAATTTGAAGAAATGCAGCGCTGTGAAATTTTACGCGCTCATCACGTAGCCACAAAACTCAACATTCCTCTATTGGTGTATAACACTAGTGACGATATAGCTCTAATAGTGACGTTTATTCATTCAATACTGAACACAGATATATAAAGGCAGTGATTATGGAAAATCTTTCTTATGTACCCTTCTCTAGTATTAATCTAGATGATTCCTTTTTTAGTACACTTAAAAGTGACTATTCAGAGTTTACTGCTTGGTTTGATAAAAAAGCGAGAGTTGGTGAACACGCATACGTATTACGTACTGATACTGGTGCAATAGAAGGCTTCATGTATCTAAAACCTGAGCTGGGTGAGGTGCTGGATATAGACCCTGCATTACCAAATGGTAAACACTTAAAGGTAGGAACATTCAAATTTGATTCGCATGGCACACGCCGTGGTGAGCGTTTTATCAAGAAGGTTTTTGATCATGCTATGTCAGAAGAAGTCGATGACGTATACGTTACTGTTTTTGATAAGCATGAATATTTACTACATTTATTTGCACTCTATGGTTTTGAAAAAGTCTCTGTTAAAACCACACAAAACGGGCAAGAAAGTGTTTTAGTAAAAAATATGACAAGTTACAAAGGTGATATTCTTAAAGATTATCCTCGCATGAACTCTGAAGGCGTTAATAAATATTTACTATCGATACAACCAGAGTACCATACTCGAATGTTACCTGATTCAATATTAAACAATGAAAGTCATGATCTAATTAAAGATATATCTCATTCTAATAGTATTCATAAAATATATATATGCGCGATGAATGACACGGCCCTTTTTAAAAGCGGTGACCTTTTGGCTATATATAGAACCAATGACTATAAGGGCCCAGCTAGATTCAGGTCAGTGATCACATCAATCGGTGTTGTAGAGCAATACAAAAGCATATTTGAATTCAGTTCTCTTCAAGACTTTAAAGATTATTGCTCTTCATATTCTGTTTTCTCTGATCAAGAGCTTACTGATATATTCAATAATAAAAAATATATTCATATAATTAAATTTACTTACAACACAGCCATGCAGAAAAGAACAATTCGTGATAAACTTATAAAAGAAGTAGGCCTTAAAGAAAAAGACTACTGGGGTGTAATGAAACTTACAGACAATCAGTTCAAACACATTATTAGCTTAGGTGACATCAATGAAAGTTTTATTATCAATTAAGCCTGAGTATGTAGAGAAAATACTTGATGGCTCAAAACGTTTTGAATTCAGAAAAACTGATTTCAAACGAGATAATATTAAAACGATTGTCATTTATTCAACGATGCCTGTAGGTAAAGTTGTGGCAGAGTTTCAAATAGCTGATGTAATGTCTCATTCACCTGATGACTTATGGGAAAAAACAAAAGACTTTTCAGGCATATCTGAAGAATTTTTCCGCTCATATTTTGAAGGCAAAGAAAAAGCAGTTGCTTTTGAAGTAGGTGATTTGAAGATATATGATCGCCCTATGAACTTGTGCGAACTTGGTGAAAATATAAAAGCACCACAATCTTATAGATATCTTCAATAGCAATTTAACATGAAAATAGGTCAAAGGAATGAGTGAAAATAATTGGGGGCAAGGAAAAAATAAAGAATACTGGAACGATTTCCAGTACTGGATGCATCTACATATAGGAAAACTAGGAGAGGTATCTTTAAAACATCGCAGTGCAATATTATTAATTTCTGTCCTAATGTTCTTAATCGATCCCAATGCTGAGATAACTTTTGGCGATGCTTCATTTGTTGGTTTTGGTATTTCTGTTACCCCTCCTCAAACTGTATCTATAGGTTTATTTTTATTCTGGTTATTGTTATATAAGCTAACCGCATTCTGGGTTTCAGTCTTACTAGAAAATGGTACAGATACGAAGAGAGCATTAGATAAAGCACTACATAAAAAAGACCCAGCTTATTTGATAGGAGAGCACAACCCAGAAGATGAAAATGCCATTATCAAAGATGATGCTGATTTGATCGTTACTCGATGGGCTAGAAAGCGTTTTTTATGGGAGTTTGCTTTACCTAACTTAATTGCATTTTTTATTATAGTTCGTTATTTAAGTGTGCTTTTTTGTTAATTTAAAATATTATATTTCGATTAATTTAAAAAGCAGTGTTATAGATTAGTGTATTTTATATTTTCATTAACCTATGTTGTATAATTCAGTATGGTCTGACGACCTTTTGGGGTTATTTCTATAGATTTTTTATGACTACCACTAGCGACATTAACTTTGATAAGATCACTAATTTCAAGAAAATCAATATCAGATTGAATCAAATCCTTGTCTTTCTTATCAACATTATCTTTAAAAAGTTCATCTATATTTTTACGGGCTTTCGTTTTTGCTTCTTTTAAAACATCCAATTGATCATTAGTAATAACAACACCAAGGTATCTTTTCTTATAATCTTCAAGAGATATTTTCAATCTACTTTTTATATAGTCATTTAATAATTTTATTTCATCATCTTTTATTTTTTCTCTTTTTTCATATTCGTGTTCTAATTCATAAATTTTATTTTTTATTTTAAAAGACTCTTCTTTGGATAATAACTCATAATCTTCAATTTTCTTTTTAACCGAAGCTATTTCTGACTGTCTTCTCTTATAAAATGAAAATATTATTTTTGCAGGATACGGGTATATAAAAATATAAATCAGAGTTGAACACAGTGGATAAAAAATACCATAAAATAGAACCTGATAGTCTGTTTTATATAATATCTCATCAATAATTCTCACTTTTTCAAGAACCTTTTCATCAGACAAAAGAACTAGTAAAAATTTATAATTCCACACACACCACGCAACACAAAAACCGAACATCAAAGGGCTTGAGACACGATCATACAAATCTGCTTTTATTGATTTAATGCTTTCTTCGATCATACATCTTCCATAATATATTTAGGTTCTTGTCCACTCTGCGCCCCTAGCGGTACCATTTATCCCTTATCCGTTGCGCTAATCGGTATCCGTCCCATTGCCGTATTCACTAGCGGTATCTTCTAGCTCTGGGCTAATTTGCCCTAGTTCAGGGTAAGTTTCTCCAAAAGCAAACCATATCTTATATGGTGCTGACAAGTTAACTTTATCAACCGGATTAAAATGAGTAGAAAAGCCTTAAGCTGTCACTACTCTCCACTCGTTAAACGCACCTTCCCTGAAATACCGATAGTTCGATGCTGAAACCATCCCCCTACAAGATTGAAAAGGTTATGAACCACAGCATGAACACTTAAAAACCGCTGCGCCTGACCCATTGATTTAAACCGCAGCAACCCCGCTCTCTTACTCTCGTTGGCTGATGAGAAAGCTCAGCTCGATTGTTCGCATACTGCGATGTATCGTGAATAACATCAGGTATCAACTCTCGGTGAGCAACACGATAACTCCCTAATTTATCGGTAACAATCTTACGGGGATCACCCCCACTTGAACGAATCAGTCTCGTTAAAAAGCGCTTCGCAGCCGAACTATCCTTACGTTCTTGCAAAAACACATCAATAACATCGCCATCCTGATCAACGGCCCGCCACAGGTAATGCTGTTTACCATGAATCTTCACAAACACTTCATCAATGAAGAACGTATCACCGAAGCCCCGAGATTTTTTCTTTAAATGATGAGCATACTGAGGGCCAAACTTATTACACCACAATCTGACCGCTTCATAACTAACGGTCACTCCACGCTCAGCTAAGAGATCTTCAATATCTCGGTAACTAAGATTGAAACGGCAGTACAATCAAACGGCATGCTGGATGATGACTGACGGGAAGCAGTGACGTTTATACTTAATTTGGGATGATTTCATTCGCTGATTATCCCGTAACAAGAGTTAACTTGTCAGTACCAGCTCGATCAATAGGGCCTACTGTCTACAAAAAAGTGGCACGACTTTACACTCCAAGCTGGCTTTTAATTTTAGAAGCCTGATAATCGTCACCTTAATTAAATGTAGATACCTGATCAGCATTCTGATGGTTAGATGTTACTTATTCAGACCTCTCCTGAGTGGCCTTTTACATAATTCGAAATTTTTAGCTTTACACTAATTATCATTTTCAAATATCACCAAGGAATGTGCTATGAGTAAAAAAGTATCGCCGATACCCAGAGGGTATCGCACCGTGACGCCCGTTATTGTGGTGAGAGGGATTCAGGACGCCGTCGAATTCTATCGGGGCTGCTTTGGCGCTGAACCGAGCCAACAGGTTCTCAGTCCAGATGGGCTAACGGTGGTTGCCGCAACACTTAAGATAGGCAACTCATTTGTACGGGTGATGGAGGAGTCATTAGAAAACAAGATATTGAGCCCTTCTGCTCTAGGAGGCGCTGCCGCCAGCCTTCATCTTTACATCAATGATATTGATACATTTTGGCAACAAGCACTTGATTGTGGTGCACGTCCTATTACAGCGCTGCAAGATACCTACTGGGGTGAACGACACGGAATTGTAGTAGATCCGTTTGGCCATCATTGGTCCATGGCTTCCAAGATTGAAAACTTGTCTAAAGATGAACTGGCATCCCGTGCGAAAGAAGCCTTTGCTTGCTGATTTTGTATGTTTTCTTACACCGCTTGCTTTCAGGTTAAAAGATGAACTCGTCATCGCCTACAAACCATCATAAAACACCCTGGCTGGCACTTTATAGCATTTGCCTGGGTGCCTTTTTGGTGCCTATGGCGATGTCTGCAGTCAATCTTGCTTTGCCTTCAATCGCTGAGGATTTACAGGTCGATGCGGTCTTACTCAGCTGGATTCCCAGTGCACCTCTCTGGGGAAGCGTGGTGCTGATGCTGCCCATTGCTCGATTAGCCGATATCTTTGGGCGCAAACTCGTTCATTTGTTGGGGCTGTTCTTGTATGCCCTATCCTCACTAGCAATTGTGTGGGTCGACAGCATTGAATGGTTGTTAGTTTTCCGGGTGATACAAGGTTTAGCTAGCTCGTTTATCTTTGCTACCGCGATGGCTATGGTGGCACTCTTAGCGGGTAGCAAGCGACGCGGCATGTTTCTTGGCATCGTTTCCACATCTGTTTATCTAGGGCTGACAATTGGCCCTGCGGCAGGAGGCTTATTAACGGAGTGGCTAGGTTGGCGCAGTGTTTTCTGGTTACCTGTACCCGGTATATTGATGGCGTTAGGGCTGATTACTTGGCTTCTGCCTACTGAACAGAAACCGACCGGGTCAGAGCCCCAGCAGCATTCTATGCGACAACGCTTCGACGTAACGGGCAGTTTACTGTTTTCTTTAAGCGTCAGCTGTTTATTCTTCGGCGTAACAGGCTTGCCGGATATAAACTTCGTTGCCTTGCTGTTTCTGGGGTTGGCTTTAAGTGGCGGGTTTATTTATCAACAACGTCACGCCAGTGTACCGTTGGTAAGAATTGATGCATTAAGCCAGAACCGGGTTTTCAGCCGCTCGATGCTAGCCAGCCTTTACATGTATGGGGCTAGCTTCCCTGTCCTGTTTATCGTCAGCTTGTACTTGCAATATATTCAGGGACTCTCTCCGGGTGATGCCGGTAAAGTGATACTTTTGCAAGCGCTATTAACCGCCTGTATTGCACCTATAGCGGGCCGCTTATCCGATAAATACGAGCCGCGGATAATTGCTACCGCGGGTTGTGGTCTTTTTTTACTGGGGTTTGTACTGCTATTTTTTGTGGGTATACAAACGCCACTGTGGCAGGCTAAAGCCGGTTTATGCTTGCTGGGTATCGGCTTTGGTTTATTTTCATCACCCAATACTAATGCAGCAATGAGCTCGGTAGACCCATCTCGTTTAGGTATTGCTTCAGCATTACTTAACCTAGCACGCACCGGCGGTAATATGTTTAGTACGGCAATTATGGTGGTTATCTTTAATTTTTATTTTGCCGATCAGATATTACAACCCGAGCATTATCCACAACTATTAACGGTGGTAAAAATCACTCTGCTACTTGGCGGCTTATATGCTTTATTGGGAGGATACTTCTCTCTGACTCGGGGGCGCATTCGTTTAACAAAGTAAGCCCCCTCACTCGCCTACGTTAACCGAAATAGACTCGATATCTCATGATTAAAATAGCGCTCAGATAAAATTCATCTAACAAATGAAGCCACAAAATCAGCTTAAAGATAATATCCGAGCGCCCCAGATTAACGAGCTTCACGCGTTATTATTTATTACGCCGAAATATAAGCGTTCTTAACACAGCACGCACTACTCCAAGTACCCTTCGTCTTCTCTAACCTCCATTTAAGGTCAGAGAATATTTCAAGTCAAATCCTGCAGAGCGTTATCCAATGCCTGAATAATCACATCTATATCATCCCGCGTAACAATCAAGGGAGGGCTAAGACAGATATTATTATTTAATGTCGCAAAAGAGCGATTGGTACGCCCGATAATCACGCCATTGGCCATACAATGAGCCGCTATAGCCATGCATAGATTTTCATCGGCAGGCTCTTTAGTCATACGATCTTTTACTAGCTCAAAACCTGCAAATAAGCCTTTACCTCGTACATCTCCGATCACCTCATATTTATCCATAAGTTGATTCAAGCGACCACGCAGGTATTCACCTTGCTCGGTAACATTATCGAGTAGCTTTTCATCTTCGATGATTTGCATATTAACTAACGCAGCAGCAGGCCCTGCCGTACAACCGGCAAAGGTAGAGATATCACGAAAGTACCCCATACGCGGGTCATCATCTTCCTTAAACGCCTCAAAGACATCCTCTGTGGTAACGGTACAGGAGATAGCGGCATAACCTGATGCAACACCTTTTGCCATAGTGACAATATCTGGTCGAATACCATAATGCTGATAGCCAAACCATTTACCCGTGCGCCCTAGGCCACATACCACTTCATCAATATGTAGCAATATGTCATATTTTTTACAGATCTGTTGCACACGCTCCCAATAACCATGCGGAGCTTCAATAATGCCACCACCGGCGGTGATAGGCTCTAGGCATAAAGCGCCCACAGTATCTGGCCCTTCGGCAAGAATGACCCGCTCAATTTGATCCGCCGCCCAAACGCCGTAATTACCTATGTCTGCCCCTTCCTGCGCTCGGTACTCACAGCAATGAGGAACTTCGACAAAACCCGGAGTAAAAGGTCCATATTGATTACGGCGTTCGCTCTGACCGGTAGCGCTCAGAGTAGTAATAGTCGTACCGTGATAATCCCGTTCTCTGAAGAGAATTTTACGCTTTTTGCCACCATACTTTTTATCTGCAATTTGGCGTACTATTTTAAATGCTTTTTCGTTGGCCTCCGAGCCTGAGTTTGAATAATACACTCGGCTTAAACTTGGCATTTTACTGATCAAGCGTTCAGCAAACTGAGCCGCTGGAACATTACCTGCAGTCTGAGCAAAGTAGTTCATAGTGACCAGCTGATCCCGAACAGCATCCGCGATCTCAGTACGGCCGTAGCCAACATTAACAGTCCATACAGCGCCAGATACTGCATCAAGATACTCATTACCTTTGGCATCCCAAACCCGTACGCCCTTACCTTTGACAATCATTAACGGATCGCTGTTTTCATAGGCCTTATGTTGGGATAAGTGATGCCAGACATGACTACGATCACTCTCTACCACTGTTTCAGAAATTAGATTCTCTGTCACATTATTCATTTATCTAACCTATCCATAATTATTTCTAAATAGAGGAGCGCTTTTATATGCGCTATATATTTATATTTACTCAGATATAAAAAAGGCCTTAGACCCAGCATCACAGAGGTTTTAATACCAACTAGCAATATGCTGATATCGAATATATTGAGTTGGTATCAGAGTAAATACTAACGAGATAACCTTTGAGTAATGAACTGCAGTAAATATAAAAATATTACGGCAGGTGTAACCTGCCGTAATTTTCATCCACTATCAATTAACTACATTTTCCTGCAATGCTTCTTCAACTTCAGGTTTACGACGCTCCGCCATCACCACGGATACAACAGCAATAGCAAAGGACGCACAGGCCATAATCAGTGCCTTAACACCATAAATTGAATGACCTCCTAGGAAAGCGTAATAGATCGCAACGATGGTAGATATTGCGCCGATAACAGCAAACCCTTTGTACCAATCACCAAAGGCCGGAACAGAACCGTCATTGCGGTAACGTGCGAGCAGCGAATAGACATGGAAAATCACATAGGAAATAACCCAAACATAGGCACCACTAAATACCAGCTCAATAACACTGGAGCTCGTCATAGAAGGTACTGTTAGGAACACCGCCGTTAGCAAAATACCGGCTGTCGGTGTATGAGATTTAGGATTAAGGTAAGCAAATGATGTGGAAATTGTTTCACCAAACAATAGTCCATCACGAGCGATAGAGAACAACAAACGAGAAAGAGCTGCGATAGCAACCGTTGCAGTACCCAACGTTGCAGCAGCAGAGGCAATTGCCATTAAAGTAAAACCAGTAGCGCCAAAAGCGTGTTGGCCAATCGCCAATTGCGGACAATCACCTGAGCATGCAGCTTCTGATGCAGCCAACGTTTGCCAGAACTCTAAAGGCGCCGTACCGGTTACCCCGACGCCCATCATAATGGATGTTGCTAAAATAACCAGAATACCTAACATCAATCCCATAGGCATCGATTTTGCTGGATTCTTGACCTCTTCCGCTAGAGCACAACCAAACTCAATACCTACAAAACTCCAAATCGCCAACCCTAAACCAACAATGATAATACCGCCATCACCAAACAACCCTGGAACGCCTCCTTCAGGAACCATATTTGCGGATGACCATTCACCAAATTCACCCCAGCCAAGAAAACCGGCTAGACCAAAGAACCAGCGTATTCCCAACATAAAAATCAGCAGCAATGCACTCACCCAAGCCGCTTCCTTCACCCCTAAAAGGTTTGGAATCACTGCCAGCACAACGATAATGCCAACAAAGTAGTGCACCCCGATATCTGAATGAAACAGTGCCTTGAGCGCATGCCCCCCAGCGGCGATCTCTCCAGAGATGCCAAAGCTGATCATAATAAAGAAACACAACGCCACAAAGACACTGATTAATGCACCTATGCGCCCAGAAAACAGATCTTTAGAATATTCATATAAAGCACCCGCTTTGGGGTAGCGCACACTCAAATCTGCCGCCGACATTGCCAGTAACATATTAATTGCACCGGCGATAACTAAGGCGATTACAAAGCCCCAACCCAAGGTAAAAAACCCTGCAAAATCAGTAACCATGGTACTGGCAGCAACGACCAACGCTATACCAGCCACCATCACATCCCATGTACCTAAGGTACGTGAGAGGTGAATTTTTTTATTATCCATAATATCCTCACTATATTTATTTTTATTAATGTCTTCTGCTAAAAACTCTGTCTGATTCTTATTAAAAAATAACCTGCCAGTTTTTAGCCTTTTAAATAAATACGTGTGAAGAGCAAATAACCTTAGATCCAACAGCATCTTTAAAACTGTCAGCGTTGGTTCCATCCGTATTATTTATACTTTTAGAAAACCGTGGGTGGCCACTGTCACAAAAACACAATGATGCTGGACCTATTAAACTTCGATCTCAGTGATACCTTGACTACAAGAAGAAATTTGTTGACCAGCAGCATGAGACCGCTGCCGGGCATTACCTGGACAAGGCTATTCAAATAAAAAAGGAAACAGAGTAATGAAAGACCTGACAAATCTGGACGTTACCGTCCACAGCCAGCAAGCACTCGATCTCTACAATATTGCTGTAGCGGAACTATGTCACTTTAAAAACCCAGTACCTACTACCATCAAAATGCTGGAAGTAGAATCCAGCTTTGTGATGGGTCAAGTATTCAATGGGCATATCAACCTCTGGGCTACCGACAAAGATGACCTGCAATGGACACAGCAAAGCCTGCAAGCTATTGCTAATGTAAACCCAGCTCAGCTAAACCACCGTGAACGGATGCATATTGCAGCCCTCACTACATGGGCCAAGGGCGATCTTCGTGGAGCATCCCAGCAATTAGACCAGATACTGATCGAATATCCTCTGGATATTATGGCCTTACTTAGCGGCCATCAGCTGGACTTCTTTCTAGGCGATGCCTTAAACCTACTCGATCGAGTTTGCCGAGTACTGCCTGAGTGGGATAAAGAGCACCCACTCTATGGCTTCCTACTGGGAATGCTAAGTTTCGGCCAAGAAGAAACGGGCCGTTATGAGCTGGCTGAACAGACAGCACTGGAAGCCGTCACAATTAACCCTAAAGATATTTGGGGCATACACGCCGTTGCTCACTCACGCGAGATGCAGAGCAAGTTCAACGAAGGCGCCAGCTTTATGCGTGAATACGAAAAGCATTGGTCTCAAGATAATGTGATGATCTCTCACAATGCAATCCATCAGGGCCTGTACTTATTAGAAACAGGCGAATTAGCCGAAGCGGTAGACCTCTATGATAAATATGTACACTGGACGGGTATAGAGCCTATCCCGATGGCTCTAGTCGATGCATCCTCAGTTTTATGGAGGCTACACTTAGAAGGCGTAGAGCTGGGTAATAGGGCCTATGAATTAAGTGATTCTTGGCAGAAAAAAGATGATCAGCTGTTCTATGCATTCAATGACGCCCATGCCATGCTAGCCTACGCTGCCAGCGGCAACGACAATGCGGCACAAACACTACTCAACAAGATGAAAGACTATGCACTTCAGGGTGATAGTAACGTTACCAACCATGCCATGGTTGTACAAACGGGACTGCCAACTTGCGAAGCCTTCTACGCCTTCGGTAAGGGTGACTATCAGACTGCTGCCAATAAACTCTGGGCCATAAAGAACACCAACGCCCAATTTGGTGGAAGCCACGCACAGCGTGATGTGCTGGCTCGTACTCTTTTGGAAGCGGCTATCCGTTCAGACAACAAGACACTGGCTCAAGCTGTCATAAATGAACGCTTAATGGCGCGTCCTCAGAGTCCATACAACCTAAGTAAACTAGAGAAGATTAGGGCAATGAACTAAGCCCATACACCAACAAATCGGACGAAAGTACCGACTAACGTCCGATTTAATAGGTAATAGTGAATACATAACCCGAACAATAAATGTCTGCACGGTAAAAAATCCACTTATTATTATCAACTTAGCCAATCAATAGCTAAAAAAGCACTCCCAAAACCACTGTAAAGATCGGTAAGATAGTGCCGCTACCATTACTAGACCAGATAGAGCGATAATTACGCTAATCTCGACAAGTATTTTTATTCACTAACAGCACGAACAAGAAACCCTTTTTACATCAACGAACGTTATTCAAAATAAATAATTAATCCGTTCGTTTCAGACAAACTTATTAGCTTCACCACCAGCTTTTGGCATGGTGGTTTTTTGCTTTAAGGACACCTGAAAACAATGAGGCAGGCCCGCCATGTTTAAACAACTTTTTCACCTTTCTCCCGACAGTACTGCCACGTTGCAGCAACAGGTGCGTGCTCAAATCAGCAAAGCAATTCTTGAAGGTCACATCCCTGCAGATGTTCAGCTACCCTCCACCCGAGAGCTAGCTAAAATGCTGAAAATCTCTCGTAATACAGTCATTATTGCTTACCAAGACCTGATTGCCGATGGCTACCTTATTTCCAAAGAACGAGCAGGATTTTACGTTGATCCTACTATTCTAAAAGGTAATATTTGCGGTAGGAAAGAGAAAACAGTCAATACTAACGGTACTCCGGACTGGGGACACTTTCTTAAATTTCGCCCAACAACTAAGAGACTGAATAAACAGCGGCTCTGGCAGGAGTCTCCTTATCCTTTCATATATGGCCAGCTAGACCCAGAAATGTTCCCCTTTAACCACTGGCGCGAATGCTGTCTTGACTCGGTACGAATCCAAGCTGCGAAAACTTGGTCATCCGATCATTATGACGCCGACGACCCACTCCTGATAGAACAGATTCACTCCAGAGTTTTGCCACGTAGGGGAATTTGGGCTGAACCAGAAGAGATCCTAATCACAGTGGGAGCACAACATGCCCTCTACATGACACTGAATGTATTACTTAATAAAGATACGCTATTCGGTTTAGAAGAGCCGGGCTACCCAGACCTGAACCGGATGGCCGAATTTACCGGGTCAGAAACTCGCTGTCTGGATATTGATGCAAACGGATTGATCATCAATGACGAGCTTGATGAGTGCGATCTAATTTTCACGACTCCTAGCCACCAATTCCCTTCTACAGTCACTATGCCGTTAGAAAATCGCAAAGCACTTCTTGAGCGAGCAGTAGAAGATAATTTTCTTATCATTGAGGATGATTATGAGTGTGAAACCAATTTTTCATCCTATCCAACTCCAGCCCTAAAAAGCTTAGATACTAATGAGCGCGTCATCTATATCGGCAGTCTATCAAAAACGCTATCTCCGGGATTACGAATGGGCTATATCGTTGCCCCAAAAGAGCTAATCACAGAGATGCGTGAATTTCGTCGCATGATGCTGCGCCACCCACCCATGAATAACCAACGTGCTGTCGGGCTATTTTTAGAACGAGGCTACCATGACTCACTCATTCGAAATCTGCTCGAGGTCTACGAAAGTCGTTGGAACATCATGAAAGACAGTATCAACGACCTGCTACCCAACACAACCATACCACCCGCATTCGGGGGCTCTGCATATTGGATCGAATGTGATGAACAACTCAACAGCCATCGACTAAAACAGGAAGCGATGGATCAAGGGATTATTATAGAAACCGGCGATATCTATTATTACTGCAATACTCCGCCACTTAATTGCTTCCGGTTGGGCTATTCATCTATCGCAACCGAGCGTATTAGGCCAGGGTTAGAACGTTTGGCTAAGCTAGTTGAAAGCCAGCTCAGCTAATACCCCATTATTAAGCCCTCATTGAGGGCTTAATTAGGACAAGAGTTAAAGTATCAACTAAATCAGTACCACCCACAGTCGTTAAGACTTTCAATCACGTTTGATTTGCAACCATTGTTAACCGTGTCTGACGGCGCATTTGTAGTATTGCTGCAACAACACCCAGCGCCACAACAGCAATCATAATCGTAGCCAAAGCATTAACTTCTGGCGATACACCCAGACGGACCTTAGAGAAAATCAACATGGGTAGGGTAGTGTTACCTGGTCCAGACACGAAACTTGCGATTACAAGATCATCCAATGATAGGGTAAAAGATAGTAACCAGCCGGAAATTAACGCTGGTTTTATTAATGGTAGAGTGACCAGAAAAAACAATGACGCAGGCTTAGCGCCAAGATCCATCGCCGCTTCTTCCAGCGTGTCATCTAGCTGCGAAAGCCGCGACTGTACGACCACTGCCACATAGGCCATACAAAAAGTTGTGTGGGCAATAATAATAGTGCCAATACCACGACCTGCGGGCCAACCAAATGCCCCTTCCATCGCAACAAACAATAATAACAATGACAGACCGGTAATTACCTCCGGCATTACTAACGGGGCGGTAATCCAACCAGACAAAATCAACTTGCCACGAAAACGCCCAAAACGACTCAGCACCAACCCCGCTATCGTACCCAGCACCACTGCCAATGAGGCACTAATAAAAGCGATCTTAAGACTTAATAAAGCCGCATCAATAATCTGTTCATTACGAAACAGCTCGCCATACCATTTCAGCGACCAGCCTCCCCATACGGTTACCAGCTTCGACTTGTTAAAGCTGTATACAATCAACGCAATCAGCGGCGCATAAAGAAAGATAAACCCGAGTGTCGCCGTCATTTTTAAAAACAAAGATTGGCGTTGCATTACACCCTCTCCTCTTTACCCTGACTATTACGAATCAACATGATGGGTAGCACCAGCACCACTAGCATCACAATGGCAACAGTAGAGGCCATCGGCCAATCTCGGTTTAGAAAGAACTCATCCCACAGTACTCGACCGATCATCAGTGTATCTGAGCCTCCCAGAAGAGCCGGAATAACAAACTCACCTACGGCAGGTATAAATACCAATAGACAGCCGGCAATAATGCCCGGTATCGCCATCGGGACTGTAATCAGAAAAAAGCTGATAGAAGGCCTAGCCCCCAAATCTTCAGCGGCTTCCAGCAACGTCATATCCATTTTTTCCAGCGCGGTATAAAGCGGTAAAATCATAAATGGTAGGTAGGTATAAACAATACCGACGTACACAGCAAAGTCAGTCTGCAACATGGTAAGAGGCTGTTCGATAATACCGATATTAAGCAAAAACTCATTAACGATACCATTCTTCTTCAGTAAACCCATCCAAGCATAAACCCGTAGCAAGAATGATGTCCAAAATGGCAAAATTACCAGCGATAGCAACAGTGTGCGGGTTGAAGGCTTACTGCGAGCAATCAGATAAGCGATGGGGAAGCCTATTAGCAGAGTGAAAAAAGTAGAGATAGTGGCGATCTTTACTGAGCTAAGGTAGGCATCTAGGTAAAAAGTATCTTCAAACAGGTACAGATAGTTACCCAGATTCAACTTAATGTTGATGTACGCTTCTTCCAGATCCCAATCCAATAGTGAGGTGTAAGGAGGGATAGCGATGGCGCTCTCTGAAAGGGATATCTTAAACACCACCAGAAAAGGTACGAAGAAAAATATCCCCAACCAAAGCGTAGGGACAGAGATAACAGCCAAACGCCCCCAATTTATGCCGTTAAACAGTTTATATCGCGCCAGCCGGGACGAAGCAAAATCCACCCAAGCCGCACCAGTCTGAATACTCATGCGATTAGTACCACGCTGCTATCAACTTCCCAAAACAGATACACCTGATCTTGCCAAGTCAATCGCTCATCCATATCTCTGGCAAAGTTTGGCTGAGTGACTCGTACCTCCATTCCACTGGCCAACCGAACACGATAAACCGACTGGCTACCCATATAAGCAATATCTTCAATCACGCCATGGATGCAGTTTTCATTTTGAGAAGGCTGCTTGCTGCTAATACGAATCTTTTCTGGACGCAATGCCACATGCACTTTCTGATTCGGCGCACAGCTAATGCCGTGATTGACATACAACATACCCCCGGCTTCTTTAGACTGAACCCGAACTCGGCCCGGCTCGTCTTCAACCACTAGCCCCTCAAACAGGTTTACCGAGCCGACGAACTCTGCCACAAAACGACTGTTCGGATATTCATAAACATCGTGGGGCTCAGCTATTTGAACAATTTCACCATGGTTCATCACACCGATGCGAGTCGATAAAGTCATCGCCTCTTCCTGATCATGAGTGACCACTACAAAGGTAACCCCCAGCTCATCCTGAATATTAATCAGCTCAAACTGCGTCTCCTCCCGAAGCTTCTTATCCAATGCCCCAAGCGGTTCATCTAAAAGCAGTAACTTCGGTTGTTTAATCAAAGAACGTGCCAGAGCAATTCGCTGTCTCTGACCACCGGACAGTTGATGGGGTTTACGTTTTCCTAGATGCGACATCTGCACCAGCTCAAGCATCCCCCTCACTCTTTGTTTCACTTCACTACGGGCAACACCTTCTCGCTTCAAGCCGAAGGCAACGTTCTCCTCTACCGATAGATGAGGAAATAGGGCGTAAGACTGGAACATCATATTTACCGGCCGTTTCCAGGGCTGAATGCCAGACATATCAACACCATCGATCCAAATACGCCCGCTAGTCGGCGTTTCAAATCCAGCTAACATCCGTAATAAGGTACTCTTTCCGGAACCAGAGCCGCCCAGCAGGCAAAACAACTCATTTTTATAAATATCTAACGAGATATTATCGACGGCAGAAAATTCACCGAATTTCTTGGTTATATTCTCAAGCCTTAAGAAGGGTTCCGCCCCCTCCTGCTTCCATAATGGCAGGTTGGCACTAGTCAGTACGGCAGGCGTTGACGGACAATTATTCTGAAATAAATTCATAAGGCCCCTTGATGCTTCTTTTATGGGTAGCTTTTAAATGAACCTTTGCCTAGTCAAGGCTTCAACTACACAAAGGTTTATTTAGTCACTGTAGGATCAGAGAAAGAGAATTCAGGGCGGCAGCGTCCACGCCTGAATTTAAAAACAGCTCAACGGCCCGTTTTTATATTGCTCCAAGCGCGGGTTAATAGACGGTCGTATTTAGCACTATGAGCATTCATAGGGAATAGTTTCTGCTTCACCTCTGCCGTGGGGTATATTCCGGGGTTAGTACTCACTTCGTCAAGTAAGTAAGACATTGCGGCCTTGTTAGCGACTGCTGTAAAGGCATAGTTGGAAATACTTGCGTGGTTCTCACCACGTAGAATGTAATTTAAAAATTGATGGGCAGCCTGCGGATGTGGAGCATCAGCAGGTATTGCCAATAGGTCAAACCAGACCAAAGAACCTTCTTTAGGAATAACATAATCGACGCTCACTCCTTGACCCGCTTCTACTGCACGGCTTTGCGCCATTAACACATCTGAGCCATAGCCCAATACTATACAGATATCGCCATTAGCTAAATCAGACAAGTATTTACTAGAGTGGAAATATTTATAGCTAGAACGCACACCATCAATAAGATGGCTAGCCGCTTTCAAATCAGCCTTTTTTTCTGAGTTAGGAGCAATACCCAGATAGTTAAGAGCAATACCTACAATTTCAGAAGGCGAGTCCAATACGGCTATACCACAATCAGCCAATTTGGCAGCAACCTCCGGTTTAAAGATTAGATCTAGGCTATCAACGGGTAGATCTCCCAGACGCTCCTCTATCATCTGTTTGTTATACCCTAAACCAATCGTTCCCCAAGCATAAGGAACGTTATGCTTATTGCCCGGATCATGGGAAGCAATTTTATTCATGATATTCTGGTCGAGATTGCCATAATTACTTAATTGTTGGCGATCAATTTCTGCATAGATTCCAGCTTTAACCTGGCGCTCTAGAAAGAAACCGGTGGGCACTACCACATCATAACCAGAACTACCCGACATCAGCTTTGCTTCGAGCATTTCATTGGAATCATAAACATCATAGTTAACCTTAATACCGGTGTCTTTCTGAAACTGCTCGACCACTTTTGGATCAAGGTATTCTGCCCAGTTGTATACATTGACAACTTTATCTTCGGCTACTGCAACAGCCGACAATAACGCAGATAGCATCACTGCATAACTAACATGTTTAATTTTCATATTATTCTCCATTACATATATCTATCACTTTTAAAAAGTGAACATCTAAGATGACCTTTGTTTTAATTAACAAAGAACATTTATTATTATTTTCTTATCAATCTTATTAATATCTGATACATAAAGAATTAAAGAACACGAATAATGAGCAAACCTCCCTGTGTTTACTTAATTTGTTCAAGAACTTCACATAATGTTTCGCTAAGATATTCTCCCTCTGAATACGCTTGCTGTATTCTTTCCTCAGGATTAGACACTGAGACGGGCTTCTCAACAAATCTACCGACCACCTGAAAAGAACGGTCAAGAATGGCAACCACCGGAATTAAAATCTTATCCAGCCCAAGACTCTCCATAATTTCATCTTCAGCTCTGCCTTTAGATATAACCGCCATTTGAATTTTAGGTTGTAACTCACACATCTTATTAAGTGCGGTGATATTGATCTGGCAGTCTGGGCACCACATCTCTCCTGCCACCAGTAGATAATACCGCTCCGTCACCTCAGACAAAGCATCTAGCGTAGCTTGTGGCAATGTTTGCGGTACTTCTAACAGCGCTGATATTTTTGCGACAGCCTGCCTTTCCTGTGGGGTGCCACGCCCAACATAGGTATGAAAATTATCACCAAGTTCAAATAACGCTTTGTATGACTTCATTTTTATTGCCTTCCCCCACTACCGATGCTCTAAGTGAGAACCCTAGTACCTGATCCCATTGCTAAACTCAGTATTCATTGTTACCCCGTCAGATATTGAGGCGTAGAACCAACAGCGCAGTAAATTTTGATACCGGTTGGATCCACCTTGCTGCAATTAAAATAAAATCAAAAACCTTACACAGCGTAATGGTTCTTTTTATTCTCAGACGTTGGGTCTATCCGCTTTATAAACAGCCCCGATACCATCGCCTTAATATACGAGAAGCAAAAAGTTTAATTACATTTAATAAAAATAATTTCCACACACAAAATTATGAACTAGAGGCTCCTATGAATACTGAATATATCAAGATTAAAAACCATATTAATGGCAAGTGGCTTGACGAAACCAATGGCCAGTATGAGCCTCTTAAGAACCCCTCAACGGGAGCTGTGATCGGCGAGGTACCTCTTTCTTCTGTGCAAACCTCCCAAGCTGCAGTCCTTGCTGCAGCCGAAGCTTTTCCAGCCTGGAGCGCTACTCCGCTACCTAAACGAATGAACTACATCTTCGATATGCAGCAGGCGATGAAGGACAACCTAGAAATGCTAGCCCAAGCGATCGCTATTGATCAGGCTAAGCATATTGCAGAAGCGCGTGGTGAAGTGGGCCGAGTCATCGAAATCCTACAAATGGCCTGCTCTATCCCTGCCATGATTCAGGGCGAAACAGTACAAGGCATCGCCAACAACATCAACGGTCGTATCATTAAAGCTCCTTTGGGCGTTTTTTGTGGCGTGGCACCTTTCAACTTCCCTGCATTGGTATTTGGCTGGTTTATTCCGTTTGCCATCGGCAGCGGCAACACCTTTGTATACAAGCCATCCACCGAATCACCACTGTTTATGCAGAAAATGATGCAACTACTAGTAGATATTGGCCTACCAGACGGTGTGGTTAACATCGTTCACGGCGACCGTGAAACAGTAGAAGCATGGTACGAAGATGATAATGTTGCCGGTGTTTGCCTAGTAGGCTCGACGCCAACCGCTAAAGCAATCGCTGAAGGCTGTGGCCGTGGCGGTAAAAAAACCATGCTGCTAGGGGGTGCAAAAAACTTTCTGGTAGCGATGGAAGATGCACCAATGGACCTGATGATCGAAAACATTTTGATGTCAGGATACGGATCTGCAGGCCAGCGCTGCCTGGCTGTTTCCAATATTGCAGTGGTCCCAGAGATCTACGACGAGTTTGTTGAGCGTCTACTTGCTGCGTCTAAAGACATTACCATTGGCGATGCGATGAACCCAGATGTGTTTATGGGGCCTGTGATCTCTGCTAAAGCGAAAGAGAGAATCGAGAATTATATCGAGATAGGCCAGAATGAAGGCGCCACACTGGCGTTGGATGGGCGCAACCCTAGTGTAGCTGAGGGTAATAAGAATGGTTACTTCATTGGTCCAACCGTATTTACTGATGTGACTCCATGCATGCAGATCGCTCGCGAAGAGATCTTTGGTCCTGTACTGAATGTAATGAAAGTAGGCTGTATCAATGGTGCCCTGCGCATGATTAAAAACCATGAGATGGGTAATGGTGCTGTCATTTTTACTCAGAACAGTTACTACACAGAAAAATTCATCAATGAAGCTGACGTAGGGATGGTTGGCGTTAACGTAGGTATCTGCGCTCCGCATCCATATCTGCCCTTCGGTGGCATTAAAGGATCGCTAGTAGGCAACAACAAAGTTCAGGGTAAAAGTGCTGTAGATTTCTTCACTCAAAACAAAGTAGCAACGGTACGTGTTGTTGACCCAAAAGAAAATAACGCAGCTCCTGTCGCTAGTAGCAATGCAGCTGTACGTAGTTGTGTTGCCAGTTAGTTCCGTGTTGCCAGACTATTCACTAGCGGCACTGTATCGCTTTTGATAGCTGGATTTAGCGCGCCGAAAGGCGCGTTTTTTTTGCTTATAACTATATGGACGCTATCAGCAGTTTGAATTTTACATAATTAAACCCTACAACGTAAAAATACGCCACTAATCCCACCCTCGCTACGTAGATCCAGCAAGCTTTTCGCAGGTAATTTGCTAAGGTATAGTAAAATTAACATTAGCGAAATCAAATTAAGCTCTCCATAATACAATCATATTAGCAATAGTCCATCATTAGGGCAGTGGTAACGAGTACCGCTACACACACGCTAAATAATTACAGAAATTCAACCTTTGAGAAAAACAAATGACGACTGAACAGGCTTATTTTTTCACCGTCGCATTAATAAATTTAGTGTTAGCCTTCTCAGGTACACGAGTTGCTGACCCTGATGGAAAACAGAAATCTATACTCTTTTTTATCATCGCCTTTTCTGCAAACTGCCTTAGCTGGTTTCTTTACACATTTGATATAAATGTATTTTTAAAAATCATATCAGCAGTTCTATCTTCAGCGTTTATCTGGGGAATGGTGGTATTTAGCTTCAAGCGATGCGAGTGTCGTTTACCACTTGCCACGATATCAAGCCTGTTTTTGATAAACTGCATTGCTTTGGCCTTTTTCATATATAACAGTAATTTTAATGACGCTTTGCACGTTAGTGCTCTCTTTGTGCCTTCAGCATTTTGCTGCATCGGTTATTTATTTATAAAAGTAAAAAAGAATAGAAATCCGTCCGACATCATCCTTTCTTACGCTTGTTTTTTCATGGCCCTTTGTGTTGTTACCCGCTCTTTTTTACTCGAGCTATCACCTGAATTGTTTAGTAAAACCATGATTTCATCACAAATAATATGGCCTGCGTTTAGTGTCATCAGCGGCGTTTTCTCTTTGCTCAGCTTTACCGAAGAAGCCCAGTTGAAGCTTAAAGAAGAATCAAATACAGACCAACTCACCAACCTTGCCAACCGTCGCGCAATGAACGAAGTACTAAACAAAGAGTGGACGATAGCGAGACGACATAAAAGACCGCTCACCTTGATTATGCTAGACGTCGATTTTTTTAAGAAATATAACGATCTGTATGGCCATCAAGCAGGTGATGAGTGCCTGAAAAGCGTGGCTCGTACCTTACAAGGTAACGTAAAACGTGCAGGAGACCTCGTCGCACGCTATGGCGGGGAGGAATTCTTACTCATCTTACCTGACACCAACAATATTGCTGCGCAACATTTGGCCAACAGGATATGTACTTCGATAGCACAACTTGAACTGCCGCACGACCAATCACCTTTGGGCATCATCACGATCAGTGCAGGTATTGCGGTATTAACGAAAAACTCATACGAGAACATCGATGAGTTACTGCGAGGAGCAGACACTGCTCTTTACCAAGCTAAACAAATGGGTCGTAACCAGACTCAACTCATTTAACAGACCTATAGCTAAAATAGGCTGGATAAATTTCACCCATAAAAAGTAAGTAATTATTAAATTGCATAAGCTTATGTTCAGATGGGTTCACTATAATGGCCCCATATTAAAACAAGGAAGTGTTACTGTGAGCACAGAGCTAGAGCTATACCAAGATAGAACAGGAGAATATCGTTTTCGCTTAAAAACTGGCAATGAAGAAAGCAATATGAAGCCTGAAACTCATAAAGATAAATTCCGTACAATGAACAGAATGGAATCTGTGAAGAGAGTTATTCAAAAGGTTCTGGTCACAAATTATAAACACTAAACCCATAAGCTAATCAGCGCAAAGCTAAATGCCTACTTGAAGCCCAGCCCTCCCTAACCGCTAGAAAACTTTCCTACGTTTGCATGAACATTGCAGTATCACTGCTAACTGGCCCAAACACCTTCTTATAGAACCGCTCTAATAATAAAAAACCAAATATACCTTATTCCACCTATTTTATATTTAAGCTCCATTTAAACTTTTTTCTATAAGCTACACTTTTAGTTAACAGTGTTGAAGTAACTAAACAGGCATAATAATAACGTGAATAAAGACTGCGCTATTTTCACTTACGTTGAAGTAGCCAGCTGACTGGCATTAAGCTGATTTAAGAAATATACACTAGGTACTTATCATGGGTTTTTTATCAAATGTGAAACAAGGCTATATCACACGTAACGTTGATATATCTCAAGCAAAAATGCTATTAGACGTTCAACCAGCTGCTGGTGACTTATTGCTTTGTCGCGTTGATAAAATTCGTCAGCACACTCGCCTAGAAAACACCCAGGGCCGACGGGAACATCTTTATGAAGGTGATAACATTATCGTAGTAGCCGCGAAGCGTTATGCAACTGACCAATTTTGTGCCGAGCTACCTACCCTTGGACAACCCTTTCACCTTGTGGCAGCCGGAGGTATAGCAGGGAATGTCACGCACCGCAGCCAAAAGGTCAAAGCACCTACAGAACTCACACTCCAAGGCGTAATAGGTGGAAAAGATGGTAAAGCATTAAACTTATCGTCTTTTGCACCACTTAAAACGATGAATAGAACTCAGATAAACATCCCTGTTTTAGTAATTGTCGGCAGTGATATGAATGCAGGAAAAACCACAACGGCTTGTGCTTGTATTAACGGCCTATTTAAAGAAGGGATACGCGTTGCAGGCGCCAAATTAACTGGCACAGGCGCAGGGCCCGACTATTGGCGAATGAAAGACGCAGGCGCATGTCATGTTATTGATTTTGTAGATGCCGGCTTCCCTTCAACGGTTGGTCTCTCTACTGGCAACTTCATTCAGCTTTTACAACGCTTCAAAGAGTCTGCCCAAAAAGCGGAAGCCCAAATACTGGTTCTCGAAATAGCTGATGGTATTCTTCAACCAGAAACTAAATCCTTAATGAATTCGGAGCATTTTATCAATGAGGTAACAGGCGTCATTGTTGCTGCCGATAGTGCAACCTCCGCTATTATGGTGGCTGAAAGAGTGCTTTCAGCAGGATTCTCCCTTTATGCTATTAGCGGCTTACTTACCCGCTCCCCAATTGCATGCGAAGAAGCCACTACGGGCTCAGGCCTGCCGGTATTTACTGCAGCAGATTTAAGCAAAAAGTCAGCCATTGATTACTTATACAATACGATAATCCGAGACTATGAAAATACATGCTCTGCTGCTGGATAAAGTCCGCCAGTGTTTATTATTAGCGTTAGTTACCATTGCAATAGTTCAGTCTCTTTGTCTGATGGGTATGATTTATCAAGCTAAGCAGTCCTTGCAAGCCAGTAACTTTACACCAAGCTTTTATTGGCTTGGGTTTGCATTTCTCGGCATTTTAGTTATCGCTACGGGCCGTTATTGTGAACGATATATAGCAGAGCAACTCGCTCAACAATATGTAAATGAATTACGCCAATCCGTTTTTCTTAAAGTATTACAGCTCCCTATTTCAGATTCATCAATGATCAATAAAGGTGGCACACTTTTACGCCTAACGGGCGACATGGCAGCCATAAGAAACTGGATTGTCAGCGGGCTAGTACCCGCGATCGTATTAGGAATCTGGTTACTTATCGCACTCATTGGCTTATCTAGAATAAACCCATTACTAACCGCTAGCTTAACACCACTCATAGTCATTATATTTACTGGTAACTACTTAATTGGTAAGCATTTATACGAAAGGTCCAAACATATCAGACGAACCAGAGGGCGTCTAATACGCAATGTAACTGAACAGTTGCGAGAAATAAGAATCATTAAAGCATTTAACCAAATTAGCCGTGAGAGAAAACGTTTTAATGAGCAGAGCAGGCTTTTATCCACTGGCAATATTAAGCGCGCTAGTATTTCAGGCATTTCTCGGGGCTTTAATGAAGCAGTTCTTGGCACAGGTGTCTTAGCATTATTCATAACGGGTTTGTGGCTCGTAAAACAACAAGAAATAAAACCTGAAGATGTCGCTATTGTTATGACAGCAGCACTATATTTTTTATCTCACCTACGGCCGTTAAGTCGCTTATATGAATTATGGACACTAAAAAAGTTAGCCATTCATCAGCTTGAGTATTTTTTTAACCGCAAAGATAATATATCAATCGGTACAAAAAAACGTCCGTCTAAAATTCTAACGATCCAGTTGGATAAACTACAATCGAACCAACGCTTCCCTCCCATTTCTGCCGAGCTAACCGGAAGTGACCGCATCAGGCTTTGCGGCCAAACAGGTGGAGGGAAAAGTTCATTACTCTCCGTTCTTGCCGGTTTACTCGACTACACTAATGGCGAAATGAAAGTAAATAATATAGCGCTTTCTACATTCCAACCATTCGTTACTTCTCAGCTCACAACACTCATCAGCCAGCAGATGCCATTACTACGCGGTACCATACGAAAAAACCTTTTTTATGGCGCTAGGCAAAAATCTGACCGTTATACCCAACATGTTCTCTCAATGTGTAATTTAGAGCGATGGTTAACCCAATTACCTACCGGGATGGATACACGTGTACAAGAAAATGGGAGCAACTTATCTGCGTCCCAAAACTATAAAATCATGCTAGCCCGCGCATTACTCAGGCGCCCAAAAGTATTATTAATTGATACTGACGCGGCTCACCATGATGATGAAATAAAAATAATTACTCTGAAATTACTGAAAACATTTGAAGGCGCAATCATCATCTGCTCAGAACAAGGCTTCAACTACCAATATTACGACCAGATATGGGAGTTAAACAAAGAATCATTTCGCATAACTCATTTACCCCATGAGTCAAACTCGACAACAACTAGGCCTCAATAATGTTAAATATACTTAAGATGCTACCGAGCCCTGGTACAATTAAACAAGTCACTTTTCCTGCGAGTAGAATGCTACCTGTCTGGGTGTATCAACCAACAACAGAAAAGAAAAAACACCAAGCGATTGTCGCTATACACGGCATTTCCAGGAATAGCCTACAGCAACTTGAAGCCTACAAAGCACTTGCGGAAAAACATGGATTATGGCTTTTTGCTCCGGAGTTCAGTAAAGAAAATTTTCCCAGCTACCAACTGCTAGCCAAAAATTCATCCTCTCCAAGAGCCGATCTAGCATTAAACAATATCATCACAACCTTTAGGTCAATTAAGGGATTAGCTGAACTAAAAGTTCATCTATGTGGTTATTCCGGTGGGGCGCAATTTGTACATCGTTATGCTTACCTCCACCCCTATAATTTAGCTTCTCTGACGTTACTGAGTGCAGGCTGGTATACCTTTCCTGATCTTTATAAAAGCTATCCACAAGGTTTAAGAAATTGGCCATCATGGATGAACCGTCCAAGGTTACAGCATTTTTTACAAATCCCAATGTTGGTCATGGTAGGTAAGCAGGATATAAAACGAGACAAGAGCCTAAGGCAGTCTGAACTACTGGATCAATATCAAGGTATTCATCGTTTAGAGAGAGCGAACACTTGGAGCAAAGCGATACACGACACGATGAAACACTCCCCTTCGTCATCCACTATAAATATTGTTCATCTAGACAATCAGTCCCACGATTTCCAAAAAAACATTACTGAAACTGACATGCTTTCCGAAATAAGTCACTTTTGGTTAACGAATTAAGAGCAATTACTATGAGTAAACACTCGATTATTTTAATTATTATATGTGGATTATTTTTATCTGGTTGCCAGATAAAGCCTTACAACCAAAAACCAATTATGCTCAGCGGCGAGCAGGTCAAAAAGCTATTCGTCAAACACACTGTAGAGTCATATAACCTGAAAACCGGCACAACAAGTTTTTCTTATTACACTTCCAAAGGTCGTGTCAAACAGATCAGAAAACAGAGGAACAGAAGCGGGCATTGGAAGCTCGATGCAGAAGGAAAAATGTGCTTACGTATGCAAAAAAATAAATTTAGCTGCAGAGGTATATATCGTGAAGGAAACACCTACTATAAATACCGGTTAGACAATCAAAATAAACTCGAAAGAATCATCCGCTACCAGAGGTTTAATAAGGGCAATATGCTCAAAAAAATATCAGCTAAAACCGTGAATAATAACTAGAGATTAATACAAAATAGTCCCCCCCATAAACAGGGTCATTAACGTAGCGTTGAACTTAATAAGAAAACTCCTTTCTCATTAAAAACTATCCATCGTTAATTAACGGAGTTCTTATTAAGCCCCTGCACTACAAAACAGCATTGGCACTTATTCTGCTAATCACGTTAGTCATAGCATGGGGTAGTTATTCTTTACTACCGCTGATTGAGTCATATATTAACCCTGAAGCACTAGGCGAATGGGTCAAAAAGCATGGTTTTGGGGGTATATCAGCTTTCGTACTGTTAAGCGCTATCGCTGCCGCCATTGGGTTACCAAGACAGTTAATTGCACTCGTTGCCGGTTACAGTTTTGGGTTATTAGTGGGCTTATTATTAGCGATTAGCAGTATTAGTTTAGGAGCACTTTTAACATTCTGGTTTGCTCGTTTTTTTGCACGCCCTTGGGTCCAGCGGCACTTTCCTGATGCCATCAAAAAGATAGATAGCTTTATTGCGGAGCAACCTTTTCTTAAAATTCTCACTATTCGTTTTCTACCCTTTGGGACAAATATGCTGACTAACCTAGCTGCAGGGACGACAAAACTATCTGCCACAAAATTTTTCAGCGCGTCATTTTTAGGTTTTTTGCCACAAAGCGCACTATTTGTCATGGCTGGTAACGGATTCAATATCAACTCCAATAGCCAGATAATATTAAGTGTTATTCTGCTTCTTTTTTCTGCTTTACTCGCACTGCTTATCTATAAAAAGCATCAACATCATCCACTCCGATGACTCAACTGATGAAAACACGCATATCAACATATCTTTTAGGCATCGCATTACTAGCCGCCATCGTTATAGCGTTGCTTGTCGGTCTCGCGACGCCTGGACATAGAGTCTTTATTAACGGGAATATAATTACCGTCGACGACAACAACAGTATCGTCGAAGCGATATCTATTAGAGATGGCAAAATAGAGGCTATTGATAGTAATAAGAATATCCGCAAACTCATTCAAAAAGGCACCCAAGTTACAGATTTAAAAGGCAAAACATTACTACCTGGTTTTATCGACGCACATAGTCATTTTCCTAGCTCTGGGCTTACGGCTATTTCTGCTGACTTAAGCCCTCCTCCTACCGGCAGAACGTCTAGTATCGCGCTATTACTAGACAGCATGCGTTTACAAGCTGCAATGACTCCGCCAGGGAAATGGCTATTAGGCTTTGGCTATGATGACTCATCTCTTACAGAAAAACGCCACCCCACAAGGCAAGAACTCGATAGCATATCTAGCGAACACCCTATCTATCTATGGCACAGCTCCGGTCATATGGGCATAGCTAACAGTCTTGCTCTAGAAAAAGTTGGCATCACAGAAAAAACGCTATCGCCTTCTGGGGGAGTCATTGGACGAGATGCAAATACGGGCAAGTTGAATGGCCTACTGCAAGAGAAGTCTGCCTTATCGCTCACTACATTACTGCAGGACTTTTCATTTACCGATTATTACCAAATTTTCCGGCAGGCTCGCGACGACTATAGCAAAAATGGCATTACTACAGCACAAAGCGGTGGCATTGGTGTTAACCTTACTCGAGCACTTTACTGGGCTAGCCAGCTCAGGCAGATTCCCTTTCGTATGGTTGTTTTCCCTAACCACCAGAGCTTTGGACAACAACTATTAAATGGCAGCTACAAACAAACGGATTTTAACTCCGAGCGTTTTTATTTGGGGCCAATAAAAATCATTGCCGATGGCAGCGTTCAAGGGCGTACCGCTTTTTTAACAAAGCCATTTTATAAAAACCCACCAGCCATACCAGACTACAGAGGTTTCCCTTCCTTTGAGCAAACAGAACTCAGTGCCATTGTAAGCACCTATCATGATGCAGGGTTCCAATTAGCTATTCACGGAAATGGTGATGCTGCGATTGACCAAATAATCAATGCCTTTGCAAAAGCTCAAAAATATACTCCCTCAACTGACCCAAGGTTGATTCTTGTACATGCACAAATGGCACGGCTCGATCAACTCAAAAGCATGCAAGCATTAGGCATTACTCCCAGCTTTTTTCCTACACACACCTATTATTGGGGCGACCAGCATATCGCATCATTCATGGGCCCCAAGAGAGGAGCAATGATGAGCCCTACGGGCTCGGCAGCAGCATTAGGGCTTAAGTTTAGTGTGCATACAGATGCCCCCGTCACCCCAATTAGCCCATTACAGTTACTCTGGAGCACAGTTAATAGGCAGTCAGTCAGTGGCAATACCATTGGAGAAGAGCAGAAAATTTCTACCATGCAGGCTATACGTTCAATGACTATTGATGCGGCGTGGCAGGTGTTTCAAGAAAAAAACAGAGGCTCAATAGAGCAAGGGAAGTTTGCTGATTTGGTGCTGCTATCAGGAAACCCTTTAGAAAACCCAAAAGATATCAAACAAATAAAAGTGTTAGAAACCATCGTGGATGGTGTCACTGTGTATACAGCAGAAACGAAAAACCCCAAGAAATAATCTCAGGGTTTCAATATAGAGTACGCGAACCTAATCGAGTAAATTAACCAGCTATACCAACAAAGTTATAAGCACTTTTCTTAGTTTTATCGCCTGTCATATTTTTATCATCAAGGGATTGATCACGTACAGAAGAACCTGCTTTCTCTTGACGAGTTTTAGATTTTTGTTCGTCTGAAGACTGCTTGTTGTATGAATGAAAGCCTTTAACGTTCATGCCTGTACCCTCTATCTAATGTGTTACTAATCATCTCTTGAGTATTAATATACCGACTTTTTCTTATAAGTAAATGGTATTAAATTTCATACAATTAGACCAAAAAAGAATAAGTAGTAAAAATAAGACACTACAACGAAAAATGACCGAGAAGCGGTCAAATTATTTTTATGATGGTGACGTTAAGGAGACATAATGTTTTTACATAACGGCTATCGATAAAAACAATCTATAGCTTGATGATCTCAAAAACATGCTCGCCAGCCCAATCAACAAGATCATCAGCACAATGCGTGATCACTGCTATGCTTGCCTTATCAGGAGATAAATAGGTTTCACGCACTCGCACAAGGTCATCCAATGAAATATTCAATACTCTTTCTCGAAAAAATTCTCTCTGTTCAAGCGTACGGCCATATAAAGCATTGTGAAAAACCTGCTTGGCATCACTCGCGGGTGAAACAGGCTTATCCATATAACTAATCATAGCAAAAACGGCGCTATCTACGTGTTGCTGAGTAAACTGACAGTTTTGCAACCACCCCGTCGCTTCACCAAAATCTTCCAACGTACCTACTGACCTCGGGTCTCTATAAGAGCACATCCGAAAAGCACCTATATTGGAGTCCTGACTACAGCCGCTGCCATACGCCCCACCACGTTCACGCACGATGGGATGCAAGTACTCATGACGAACCAACTCCCCTAACACATGCAAAGCTGCAGAATCGGGATGGTTAATAGCCACTGTCGGGTAAGCAATCGAACAGAAATTAACTTGAGTATCAGTTGTCCAGATCTCTCTTATTTGACGTGATACAGGCTCTAGCGTAAATGGCTGAAACTCCATACCCTGAATCTGAGCATCCTGAGAGTGCGTGCCTTGCCACCTCTCCAGCAATATCTGGCGCTCACATTTAAAATCAGCACTTTCACCCACCAGCATAAACTGCTTAGGCGCTGTGGCTAAGCGATAGTGAATGCGTTCAAACTTAGCTGCCATAGATGCAGCAAGGCTGTCATTACAAGCGCTGCGTAGACTATTATCAAAAGCACGTAGTGACTTAATACCTCGCAACCCACTCAAGCGCTGTACAAACGACGCAGCGGGGCTAAAGCCGCTAGAGGCCGTACGTTTAGCCAGTATATGACCATTATCAGCGACATAGTGATCAGCAGACAAGCGCTGCTGAGCTATAAGACTTTTTATTCGTGGTAATTCATCAAACCTCGCCATCGTCAAAGCGTTGTAGAGCATCTCGGTCATCGCTTGATGGTTTGTCGATAGCCCTCGCGTGGCTAATGTGAAATACCCTTTTGTTTGCTGCACATCGAGGAGAGAACCACGCATATTACAACTGGCGTGAATACCCTCTGAATACTCAGCTCGCCACGCTTGTGTTTGCTGATAGTTTTTTCCCCCACAGCCAAGCTCAGTTAAACAAGCCGTATAAAAAGGCAGGGCCTGCAGTAACTCTTCTTCCAAATAAGGCATCTCAATAACTAACTGTTGATGCAAAAGACCATTAGTCCCTTGCTCAAAACAAGTAATCGGTATGGAAGGGTTCGTCATAAAACGCTTACCTTGGGCGCCTTTTAAACCAACTGGTATTTCTTGCACAGTGAGCTTTGGCAAAATATCAGAATTTTCTTCCTCACTCTGACGCTCCTCTAGTGCAGACTCCTGCTCAAAAAGTTGCTGGCGTTGCTGGTCACTCATTTTAGCCAACATTTGCGTTAGCTTTTCCTTATTATCACTCTGGCGACGAGACTTAAGCGTTGTGTCAGGTAATAAAGAAAGACGAACCCTGTGCATATTTTCAAGCACCCGCTCTCTTATCAATGTTTTAATATATTCGGGGTCACTGACAGCCGTTCTGAGCTCAAGCATCACAGGCTCAAGGTCTAACGAAGCTGATAAAGCATCTTTATCTGCATTTACTTGCAATGCAGTAGGCAAAGCGGAAAGGATAACTTGCAAGCCATAGGGATAAGCATCATCGCTTATGTCTCGATGATCAAGCTCCAACTGATGAAGCACGGCATCCAAACGTGCTTTATCCACACCGTTTATCGCTATCTCGTTCAAAGTAGCCAACACCAAAGACTCGAACGCATCCGCCGCTTTTGGGTCGCTGCCCTGAATACCACAGACTAAGCTGAGTTCGGCATTGCTGTCTTCTAGGCCACATAAATGCGAAGGCCCATGACCCAGCGCCGTCGACTCTAGCGCATTCATCAAAGGTGAGGCACTGTCTTGAAAGAGCAGTCGACTTAACAGATGCGCCTCTAACCATTGCTTCAAGTCGGTGCTCTTGCCTATTAACCAAGCCAACAGATGATGTGTTTGCTCTGACAGCGGCTCACTACTAGTACCTCTATCCTCATCTAACGCATCTGTACAAACGAATTCTTGTGCTTTGACAGGTACTGTAAAATGCTCTTCAAATAACGGAGTCTCAACTAGAGATTGCTGGTCAAAGCGAGACAGTGCTTGCTGATCAATACGCTCGTGCAGCTCCTCAACAGGAAGATCTCCATAGGTCATAAATACCGCATTGCTTGGGTGATAATGCTCGTGATAGAAAGTTAATAATTGCTCATAGCTAAGGCTTGGAATCTCCGCAGGATCGCCACCGCTCACATAACGATAAGGAGTCGTTGGGAATAGGTACTTACAAAGAATGTCCCAATGAGTAGACGAAGACGCGTTAAAGGCACCTTTCATCTCATTATAAACAACGCCTCGCTGTTCTAAACATCCCTCATCATTAACCGCTAAACGATGACCTTCTTGTGCAAAATCTAATGGATTCAACTTGGCAAAAAAAACCGCATCTAGGTAGACATCGAGTAAATTAAAGTAATCTTTCCGGATTTGGCTAGCAAAAGGATATGCCGTCCAGTCAGCACTGGTAAATGCATTCATATAAGTAGCTAGGGAGCGCTTACGCATCATAAAATACGGTGCGCGCAACGGATATTTTTCACTTCCACATAGAATACAGTGTTCTAATATATGAGTAACACCACAAGAATTAGTAGGTGGGGTTCTGAATGCGACCAAAAAAACATTCTCAGGGTTATCCGCAGCTAAATGATAATGCAGCGCACCTGTTTTAATATGCCTATATTCCTGCACTTCTACTTTTAACGCGGGAATAACCCGGCTGCGGAGCTTTTGAAATGCAGAGTAGCAAGGCATAAAGAGTCCTCAATCTTATTACGCAACAGTGACTACTTATACTCTAACCGCCCACTTACACTAGAAACAGAGCCAGACGTTAGCCCTATGGAGTACCAACTCTGCTCGAAAGCCCACAATGGAGCCGCATATTCAGACAGCACAAATACAGCGTTTCCAATAACGCAATACTACGATGAATATATATCAATATACGCAAGATGGAACTTTATATAAAATGGCGCTATTAAATTTCGGTCGTGGGGCGTATATAATATCCCTTTCTGAATTTTAGCCTGTAAACCTGCATTGGCAGCAGCCAGCTTTTCGTTTACCCCGGCAATTAATCTAAATTTTCAGTACCTGCTGGTTTAGCAGGTACTTCATTACACGGAACTATCAGACATGCCAAATAATTACTTTAATACTCTGCCTCTACGTGAGCAGCTAGCGCAACTGGCTAAATGCCGCTTCATGGACATTTCTGAATTCCCAGATGGTGTAGAAGCGCTAAAAGGTAAAAAAATCGTTGTTATCGGTTGTGGTGCTCAGGGCTTGGCTCAGGGTATGAACCTACGTGATAGCGGCTGTGATGTATCTTACACATTACGTGCTGCTGCGATTGCTGAAAAACGCCAGTCTTGGAAAAGTGCTACTGAAAACGGTTTCGTTGTTGGTACATACGAAGAACTAATCCCAACGGCTGATGTTGTTCTTAACCTGACACCTGATAAGCAGCATACGGCTGTTGTTAATGCCATCATGCCTTTGATGAAACAAGGTGCTTGCCTATCATACTCTCACGGTTTCAATATCGTTGAAGAAGGTATGAAAATCCGTGAAGACTTAACAGTCATCATGGTTGCTCCTAAGTGTCCTGGTTCTGAAGTACGTAACGAATACGTGCGTGGTTTCGGTGTACCTACACTGATCGCTGTTCATGAAGACAACGACCCTAAAGGCGAAGGTTTGGCTTTGGCTAAAGCGTACGCTGTAGGTACAGGCGGTCATAAAGCCGGCGTATTGATGTCTTCTTTCATCGCTGAAGTTAAATCTGATTTGATGGGCGAACAGACTATTCTTTGCGGTATGTTACAGACTGGTTCTTTGTTGTGCTTCGACAAAATGATCGAAGAAGGTGTTGACGCTGGTTACGCATCTAAGCTGATTCAGTTTGGTTGGGAAACCGTTACTGAAGCGCTTAAATACGGCGGCGTAACGAACATGCTGGATCGTTTGTCTAACCCAGCTAAAATCAAAGCATTTGATCTTTCAGAAGAACTGAAGCTGATCATGCGTCCGCTGTACAACAAGCACCAGGATGACATCATCGACGGTACTTTCTCTCGCACTATGATGGAAGATTGGGCTAACGACGACGTTAACCTACTAGGATGGCGCGCAGAAACAGCAGAAACAGCATTCGAGAAAACACCTGCTGGCGATGTAGAAATTTCTGAGCAAGAATACTTCGACCACGGCATCCTAATGGTTGCTATGGTTAAAGCGGGTGTTGAGCTAGCTTTCGAAACAATGACAGCTGCGGGTATCGTTGCTGACTCTGCATACTACGAGTCTCTACATGAAACTCCGCTTATTGCTAACACAATTGCACGTAAGAAGTTATATGAGATGAATGCAACTATCTCTGATACAGCTGAATACGGTTGCTACCTATACAACCATGCTTGTCTGCCACTATTGGCTGACTTCATGAAAGATATCAAAACGGATGTCATTGGTAGAGGCCTAGCTGTAGACGACAACGGCGTTGATAATGCTCGCTTGATCGAAGTGAACGCTGCTCTTCGCGCTCACCCAGTTGAAGCAATCGGTACGACTCTACGTGGCCATATGGCTGATATGAAAAAGATCGTTTGATTTAGATCTTTGCCTGTAACGTGTTACAGGTAACGGAAGGCCAGGATTCATCTCCTGGCCTTTTTTTACATTTCATAAACACCCTCATCCCACACGCTGATACAGAACACCGGACACCGATACCTATGAACATTAGCCTGGACAACCTGACCGTTAACTTTGACGACCGCTTTCAATTGTATGAACTCAACTGGCAGCTAAATGATAATCAACATTGGGTCGTTACTGGCGCCAACGGTTCTGGGAAATCTGCGCTAGCAGCCGTACTGGCAAGTGCTGGAGAAAATGTATCAGGCAGTATCGAGGGACTTCCTGCAAAAGTAGGTCTGGTTTCTTTTGAAGCCCAAGCAGAACTGATCGAGGCCGAACTTAAAAAAGATGATGCTGACATCATGGATGTGATCGCTGAAGGTACACCTGTACATGAGATCCTTAATCCCGGCGACAGCAATCAGAAGTTGGTCGATGAGTTAGTTGAGAAGTTTGCTCTACAGCCATTAGTAGATCGTGCGTTTCGAAAGCTATCTACGGGCGAATCTCGCAAGGTTATGTTGATCCGTGCGCTAGCCAGCGAACCCGACTTGTTGATTCTTGATGAGCCATTTGATGGCTTAGATGTGCATACACTTGAAATGCTTCAAACGTATTTAGCATCACTGGTAAAAACAGTACCGATGGTTATGGTTCTCAACCGCTTTGATGAGTTTCCTGACTTTATTACTCATATCGCCTATATCGATCATGGACGCTTGCAACATAAGATCGATCGCAGAGACAGTAAAGCATACAATGAGCTTTACCAATTATTGCATTTAAAAACTACTAATTTACAAGTCCCAGCAGCCGACCCAGAAACCGCCATTCCACAGTTAGATCCAACCCAGCCGCTAGTTCGCCTAAACGCTATCAATATTACTTATGATGGCCACAAGATCATTGATTCATTGAATTGGACTATCGAGCGTAACCAGCACTGGCAATTGAGCGGTCCTAACGGCAGTGGAAAAACCGGTCTACTATCACTCATTACCGGCGACCATCCACAATGTTATGTAAATGACATTTTCGTGTTTGGCTTTAAGCGCGGTAGTGGTGAAAGCATTTGGCAAATAAAGCAGTTTATTGGTTACGTCTCTACCGCCCTACAGTGGGAGTACAAAGTAGGAACAGGCCTGCGAAATGTAATTATTTCGGGCTTCTACGACAGCATAGGCTTATACACAAAATCTACCGACAAGCAGAAGCAGATTGCTGATGAATGGCTAGCGTTATTAGGAATGAGTGACCGCGCCGATACGCCGTTTAATAAGCTATCCTATGGAGACCAGCGCTTATTATTAATTGCACGTGCCATGGTTAAACACCCGCCATTGCTTATTCTTGATGAGCCATGTCTTGGCTTGGATGATATGAATCGCCAACTGGTGTTAGCGTTAATAGAGAAAATCTGTGCAGGCAGCGAAACCTCTGTGCTCTATGTCAATCATCATCCAGAAGATCAGATTAAAGGCATCAACAACTACTTAGCACTGGAAAAAAGTTAATACATTAAATACTTAAGGGTCATTCCTCTATCCAGAATGACCCTTTTCAGTCCCATGGGCCGCCATAAAGTCATGGAGCCAAGTCCACCAGCAACGAGGGCTGATCAAAGTAGTACCCTTGCGCAAAGTCGACCCCTATCGATTCTAACTCACCCGCAATGTCTTGGCTTTCAACAAACTCTGCAATGGTTTGTTTACCTAGCGCTCTCGCCACATCGTTGATCGATCTTACCGTGGCTAAATTAACAGCATCTGTCATCATATCTTTAACGAACATACCATCAATCTTAATGATATCGACATCTAATGTTTTCAAATAAGCAAATGATGACAAGCCACTCCCAAAATCGTCTAACGCAAACTGGCAACCCAGAGCTTTAAGGCTTGCTATAAATTGACGAGCATTTTCAAGGTCTGTAATCGCTGCAGTTTCGGTAATTTCAAAGCAAATTTTCTCAGCAGGCAATCCTGCCTGCTTAAGCTTAGTAATAATAAAACTCAGAGAATCCTGACAAGCAATAGATTGCCCAGACAAGTTAATAGCACAGGTATTGAGTGCAGCTAATTCTTGAGGATGAGTAGCCAACCAATCAAATGTTGCATTCACTACTTCACGATCCAAACGGGGCCCCAAGTGATAACGTTCAACCAGAGGCAAGAATTGATTTGGATAAATAAGCTGCCCATCTGAGGCTTTTAACCGCAAGAGTATTTCATAATGCTTATCAGCACTGTTTTGCGGTTGCAAACCAATAATTGACTGTCGATGCAACACAATACGCTTCTTATCTAATGCGTTATTTATTTGATTGATCCACAGCATTTCATGGCGCTTATCCGCCAAGGTTGCATCTCCAACATCGAAGGTGTGTACACGATTACGACCAGAGTCTTTCGCCACTTTACAAGCCGTATCTGCAGCATTAAGAATGTCTTCTATCGACGATGTATGAGAATCAATTAAGGTCAGGCCAATACTCGCACTTATACGGTAAACTTCGCCGTCCCATTGGTAACGTACATCTGCAATGGCTTTACGGATATCATTACAAATGACACTTCCATTAGGGACACCACAAGAGGTCAACAATATAGCGAATTCATCCCCCCCTAAACGTGCGACCACATCGGTTGTTCTCACACACACTTGAATCAAACGGGCTACTTGCGCTAATAACTCATCCCCAGCAGCATGCCCACATGTGTCATTGACAACTTTAAAGTGGTCTAAATCTACAAAACACAAAACATGCGTTACTGAGTCATCAACCGTATCGGAGTAATGAGCCAACATTCGGCTAAACTCGCGTCGATTGTTTAAGTCAGTCAATGCATCATGGCTAGCTTGATAGGAAAGTGAATTGGTTAACCTGCGGGTATTGTTGCTCAGCTCAACGACTTCCTTGGGCCCACTCGTCACGCCGACAAACACTTCTCCTGCCTCAGCATCTCTTGCCATCTGGGTCAGTTGTCGTAAAGGACTAGATATTTGTCGGTTAGCCCAATACCAGAGTAATAGTACCATTAAAGAGAATCCGCCCCAGCTTAGGTACTGAATCAGCGTAACATTGCTTCTCTCATTCGCCTGAAGTTTAAAATTAGTATTAACCGCGGCTTCAGAAAGGCTGCGTAAACGCCTTAAGCGTTCAACTAACAATTCACTAACGCGGTCTGATTCAGCTAATAGGTAGGATAGTTGCTCATTACGGTTCTCGTTAGGAAGGACCGCAGCTTCTTCTAAATAGTGGCTCATGCTTGAGATGGTAGATGCCGTTTCAGACAATTCAGTAGTTAAAGGTATTGGAGAATCTTGGGCGCCTAAGTTTTCAAGGCTTTTTACAATAAAACGGCCCTTACTCACCCCACCTCTCACTAGGTAAGTTTGCCCAGAGCCCAGCACCAAATCAGCTGTAATCAGGTATTGCGATATATCAATCGCGAGTGATTCGACATCTTTATTCCAAAGCACACTTTGCATATGTTTTTCAGATGCTTCATGCGCTAAACGAAATTGATGCGACAAAAGCAGCTCGATAAGAAAGCCACCGGCTAAGCAGGCAAGAATAACGGTTGCAAGATAACCTTTTATTCTCATTTTGGCTGCCCTCTCATCATAGCGACTTTTGCAATAATGCTATTGTAACTGTGCAGAAATGACATCTCCCCATGCAAGCTCAGTGATTGCAAGCGTCTTCAAAGCAGAGCTTAAAATCAATAAATGCATGGCCGAATTCTTCGAAAAAACACCTTGAGCATGCTCACTTAACCCTTGCCCATCAGCGCTTATTAACAATAACAGCTCACTAAATGACTTTCCTTGTAATACAGCCTCTACTTCATTTATCAAAGTATCATTACATTCAAAACTACGGCAACGCTGAAAAGCTAAGCCTTCAATTTTCATATTTGGGCTTATAGCCCAAGCAATTTCTATAAGCCCCCATTCAGACAACTCTGAACGTGCTTGAACAAACCCTATAGAATTACTACCGTCTAGCACTTGATATAAGGTGTGCTTGCCAATTTCATTATGGTGAATAGTAAATGGTAAGCGTTCAGATACTTCACGTCGCATTTGTTGATCAATAGGTCGAATGATCGAACGATGCTTGGTTGCTTCAGGATAAAGACTATGGATAGCAAAAATAGGATCTCTTAATGAACAAAAGGCAGCAGATACAGGGATCGAAAAACTCACCAAAATAACTACTATCGCGGTTAGCACTCTTACATTATTTACCTGTAAGAAAAGACTCTCAACCTTACTCACACTTATATCCTCACGCGTAACTGTGCAACGAGCTTCGATGCCGTTTGTTGACCCGCTATGGTATCTAACTCATTAAACCATTCAGTGCTAACATCAACAAATCGATTAATTTTCCACTGAACGCCTAATGATACGCTACTATGGTCTTGCCAAGTATCAGCATTTTCTTGCTGCGCGTGCCTTAGTTGCAAATAAGTATGCAATGACTCCATAGGGTTACGCCAAGACAGTTCTAATAAAGCGTTTCGCTGCCCTAAGCCACTGTTATCACCGCCTGACAACTCAGCTAATGCCTCCCATTGACGATAGTAATGAACAACATCAATACCAACACGCTTACGCGCTACGGTTCCTTGAGCAGTAAGTATTTTCCCATTAAACCAAGAGAAGCCCAGCACGGTATTTTCTCTTGACGGAGTTCCTATGCGACCTGCAAACACATAAGGGTTACCACGATCCGATATGTTGTTCCCTGATCCCCGTGTCAGCGCAACTTCATAATCCAGTTGTGCTGATACACCATTTAAAGAAACACCCCAGTCAGCTTTAATTCCTCTATCGCGGAATGTGTGTTGTCTCAACGTACCATTAGTATCTATGTTTTGTTCCAACCCAAATGGCACTTCAAAGTGTCCAACACGAACATTGAATGTATTACGGGTTAGCCCTGTAAAATTGATATTCGCTATACGCCATGTAATTTCTGAATCATCACCATCATCAAAGAAAAACGCAGGGTTTTTAACCGCATTTAAACGGACCCAATAAGGCTGAAAAACTAAAGTAGCAATATCTCCATTTTTTCCTGAGAACACCTTGTGAAAATCAACGCCTATAACATGTTGGCTCGATAAATGGTCTAGGTCAGTGTCCTGAATAAAGCGGCTAGAAAGATCCAACGCCCAGCGGCTATTATCCAACCAATGAGAAGCAGTGTGCTGCTGACTAGTTTGATTATCAAAATCAGCCGCACCAGCAAACACAGAAGTAAAAACCATCACAAACATGGCGATTGTTCGATGAACCACATAGTGTACTGCCTTCAATGACAAACAGCTCAAGCGCTTCTCCTATATCATGATTGTTAAGCAAATAAAGGACTAATTTAGAAAATAAAAAGATTCATATATTCGATATCATAAGCATAGTTTACATCACGGGCTTGTCATGCCTAAACACAAGGTTTTCTATCTATTTATGCTAAATATTTTCCTCAAAAAAATAACAATGGCGATCTAAAGCAGAGCTTACTCGCTTTCAACCAATGCCATAGGCTATAACTAGTAGCTATAGTTATATTTTTTTCTTCTATACTGAATTCAACACAAAAATCACAGCACTATTTAGCGAGCAGGCTAACTTGGAGATTTTTTTGAAATCGTTTAACAACTCGAACATAAACACAAAGCTACTCCTCAGCTTTTTATTAATTGGTATAGTGCCGTTCGCAATACTCGCTATGGTCTCCATTTATAAGGCAAGTGACTCTCTATCAAAGCAAAGTTACCAACAGCTTGATGCTGTTCGTAGTATCAAAGCTCATCAAATAGAAAATTTCATGGCAACCAGCCGCCGAGATGCTATAAGCCTTGCCTCACTACTTAGTACTCTTCTGAATACAGGTACGCTTCAACTGGTAATAACAGATCAAAATGCTGCGGGCAAAAATTTATTTTCTACCTATTTAGAAAATCATGACTACGACGACCTACTTTTAATTGAGCCTACTGGGCTGATCTCTTATACAGCTGCAAAAAAATCAGACTACCAAACCAATTTAATGACGGGGCCGTATCGTGAATCACATTTAGGGGACCTTTTTCGAAGCATAGTGAAAACCGGACATTACTCAGAAGTAGATTTCGCACTTTACGGAGCAAGCTCTGGAGCTCCTGAGAGATTTATTGGAGCTCCAGTTTATGACGCTCAAGGAATACTCACTTTAGTCGTGGTACTAGAGATACCCATCGATCCTATTAACGATATTATGGGAATACGCGAAGGCATGGGGAAAAGCGGTGAATCATACCTTATCGGGTCTGACTTCCTAATGCGTTCTGACTCTTTTATCGATCCAAAAAATCACTCAGTTGCAGCATCTTTTGCCAACCCTTCAAAAGGAAGCATAACAACAGCTGCTGCGAAAGCCGCCATCGCCGGAAGAACAGGCAGCCAGTTAATAATTGATTACAACGGCAACCCTGTTCTCTCTTCTTACTCTCCAATTAATGTTGGGGGTAAACGCTGGGGACTATTAGTCGAGATTGATGAAGCCGAAGCATTTTCCGCAGTATCCACCTTAAAGCTTTGGATACTTCTTATTGGTTTCTTAGGGATTTTAGTCATCATTTTTGCTGCTCTGCGAATTTCACAGAAGATAACAAAACCTATCTCTGGGTTAGCACACACCATACGTCAAGTTGAAGAAAGCGGTGACTTTTCTGCACGTTTACAAGTATCAAGTGAAGATGAGATTGGACAAGCAAGTAAAGCGGTCAATCAATTACTCCAAGGTACTCAGAATGCATTAGCAGACACTAAATTGGTGATGAGAAAAATAGCAGCTGGCGATTTCACTGTACGCGTCACTCGTACCTTAAAGGGTGACCTTAACGACTTGAAGCAAGCAATCAACGACAGCGCAGAACAAACCCAAACAAGTATTTCTGCACTTAAACAGCTCATGGAAAACTTATCAACAGGAAACTTTAATACTGAGATAAAAACAGAGCTTCCCGGAAACTACCAGCAAATTGTTGATATTACCCAATGTGCCATGTTCGATATAGGCAACGCCATTAGGGAAGTTAACGATATCATGGAAGCAATGGCAAAAGGTGAATTTGACCTACGTATCGAGAGCGACTTACCAGGACAATTACATATTCTCAAAGAGAATATCAATGATTCATTAGATGCCGTCAAAACAGCGACATCTGAGGCATTACTTGTTGCAGAACTCCAGTCACAAGGAAACTTAGTAGCGCGTATTGATGGGCATTACAAAGGACAATTTAACGAACTAAAACAGGCCATTAATCATGGCCAGCACTCAATATCAAAATTAGTCAATGAAGTCCGCATTTCTGCTCGGGATGTTTCCAGCGCCACTCAAGAAATATCTTTGGGCAATAACGACTTATCAGAACGCACTCAAGAACAAGCCATTTCAATAGAAAAAACCAGTATTCGAATAGAACAGATCAGCACAACCATTCAGGCCAATGCAAACAATGCAGCACAAGCAAACATCGTAGTAAACCAAGCCAAAGAGATCACTGCGCATGGTGCTCAAGTTATGACAGGCGCCATCAACGCGATGTCTGCCATCCAAGCATCCAGTAAACATATTGCAGAAATCACTGCCTTAATTGATAGCATTGCGTTTCAAACTAATCTATTAGCTCTAAATGCTGCAGTAGAAGCGGCACGTGCTGGGGAACAAGGACGAGGATTTGCTGTAGTTGCTAATGAGGTACGCGATTTATCTCAAAAATCAGCTAAAGCTGCACGTGACATTAAAGAACTAATTAAAGATACAACACAGAAGATTAAAGAAGGTACAGAGCAGGTTCAATTATCCTCAGATGCGCTTGAAGACATTACGAACAGTATAGAGGAAGTCACATTACTGACTCTGCAAATCAGCGAAGCTAGCCAAGAACAAGCCCAAGGCATTATCCCAATCAATCGCGCCATCATGTCAATCGATGATATTACTCAACAAAACGCAGCCTTAGTCGAAGAGATTTCTGCCGCCGCAAGCGCCATGCATGATCAGGCTGACGGACTAAATACGTTGATGCAACGCTTTATCAGCGAGCAACCACCCACACAAAAAATAGATAAAACGACGTCACATACGTGAACCTTGGCTATTAGGCTCTAACAATTAAAGTCAGCTTTTAAGGCTTTGAGAGTACTGGTTAACTCCTCAAACACTAGCTGACGTAACCACATGTGCCCTGCGTCTTTCATATACCGCTCATGCCACACTACAGAATAGGTAAAATTATTTTGTTGCATAGGAAAAGGGATGATTTTCAATTGGTAATGCTTAGCGCAGCTGTGCGCTAAGCCAAAAGGAACGGTTAATACCAAATCACTTTGAGCCACCAGCGCCAGCGCAGCAACAAAGTGCGGCACTCTTAATGCAATACGCCGCTTTAGCCCTTTTTCTTCAAGTAAGTAGTCTATAGCGCCTTTACGGGCACCGCCCATAGTAATTAACGCATGCGGTTGCTTCGCATAACTTTCAAGACTCAGCCCAACTTCTGCCAAAGGGTGGTTAGTACTCATAACACATACGAACTGATCATCGCCGACACCACGTCCATGAACCGCTGCAGGCGCAGCTTTCACAGTACAAACAGCCAAATCAATATTGTCTTGGTCAAGTTGGTTCAATAAGCTTTCTTGCCATGGAACAATCTCTAAATTTACTCCGGGAGCTTCGCTTCTCAACCGACTTACCACAGAGGGGAGTAACACCTGAGTCCCATAATCGGTCGTCGCTAACCGGAAGTCACTTTTCGCGTGAGAAGGGGAAAACTGCGGCGGCTCGATCAGTGAGCTTATGTCTTGTAGCGAATGGTGTAATTGTAACGCGAGGGCTTCTGCTCGCGGCGTAGGCGCCAAACCTTTAGGCGTGCGTGTAAACAGAGGGTCATTAAACAGTTCTCTTAAGCGTGCAAGGTTACGGCTAATCGCTGACTGTGTCAGGTTCAATCGCCCCGCCGCACGCGTGACACTGCGCTCTTCTAACAACACATGAAAAACCGGTAATAAGTTAAGGTCAGCAGCAGACACTCGGGATATATTCACAGTCACATTACCAGTAATCATGTCGGATATTTTTATAATGCATTGGATGCATATCATATTCAAGATTAGAGTAACCATATTCTCTGGCATCTACTCTTTTTAAAGGCATGAATATGTATATCGAAGTAAACCGTGAAATACAGCTCGTACGCCGCCCTTCAGGTATCCCTGTCCCGGAAGACTTTCGCATTGTAACGACACCTATCAGCGTTTTAAAAGACGGTGAAGTTCTTATTAAAAACTCGTGGATGTCTGTAGACCCCTACATGCGGGGTCGCATGCTAGATCGTAAAAGCTACATTGAACCCTTTGCTCTGAATGAAACTTTATCAGGCGGAGCCGTTGGGCAAGTGATGGAGTCCAGTAATCCTAAGTTTCCTGTGGGCAGTAAAGTCGCCAACATGAACGGATGGCGAGAATATTTCACAACAGAAGGCTCAGATTTACAGCCTTTGCCAGAAACAGAAATACCAGATCAGGCCTTTTTAGGCGTGCTTGGTATGCCTGGTATGACCGCCTTTACCGGACTCACTAAAGTTGCTCGTATTAAAGAGGGTGATACCGTGTTTGTTTCTGCCGCATCCGGTGCAGTCGGCGCCATCGTTTGCCAAATAGCCAAACTGAAAGGTTGTTTTGTTGTCGGTAGTGTTGGTTCAGAGGAAAAAGCTCAATACCTAAAGACCGAATTGGGTATCGACGCTGTTGTAAATTATAAAACCACGGAAAACTTACAAGAAAGTATTTCCCAAGCCTGTCCGCAGGGTATTGATGTCTACTTTGAAAATGTTGGCGGTGAACATTTAGAAGCGGTTCTTAATCTCATGAATGATTATGGCAGAATTGCTGTGTGCGGGATGATCGACCAGTACAACGTAACATCGCCGAAAGCAGGCCCAACCAATTTATCGCAGATAATTATTAAAAAGCTAACCATACAGGGGTTCATTATCTTTGATCACTGGAATGAATACCCCGCCTTTGTTACTCAAATGACACAGTGGATACAGCAAGGAAAGATCACTGCAAAAGAAACAGTATATGAAGGAATTGAACAAGCCACTGAGGCTTTTATCGGCCTATTTACCGGAAAAAACATAGGCAAAATGCTAGTAAAACTAAGTTAGTTTTCGATTAACCGTAGAGAGGAACAAACACGATGAATATTCTTTTCGTACTTACTTCACATGACACACTAGGCGACACTGGCGAAAAAACAGGTTTTTGGATTGAAGAGTTTGCCGCCCCCTACTATACATTCTCTGATGCTAACGCCAATATTATACTGGCGTCTCCCGCGGGAGGCCTGCCTCCTATCGACCCGAAAAGTGAATTAGAAGACTTTCAAACAGATGCTACTCGCCGTTTCGATCAAGATAGCGAACTACAAACTAAGTTAGCTAACACTATCAAACTAACCGATGCTTTAGCTAATGACTACGATGCAATTTTTTACCCCGGTGGGCACGGCCCTATGTGGGACCTGACAAACAACACTGCATCCATCAACCTGATAGAAAGCTTTCTTCAGCAAGAAAAACCGGTTTCTGCCGTCTGCCATGCCCCCAGCGTATTGCTCAACGCCAAAGATGTAACAGGTGAAGCGCTTTGCAAAGGGAAAAAAGTTACAGGTTTTAGCAACACTGAAGAAGCAGCCGTTGGCTTAACCGAAATAGTGCCATTTTTACTGGAGGACGAGCTAACGAAGCAAGGCGGCCTCTATAGCCAAGGCGCTGACTGGACTCCCTATGTTGTTGAAGACGGTTTACTGATCACCGGTCAAAACCCAGCCTCCTCTACTGCCGTCGCCAACGCAGTGCTCGCTAAACTAAGCTAAAGAGCAAACATATCTTGTAGCAATAAAAAAGGAGCCATTAGGCTCCTTCTTTACAATGCAGAATTAAGACACAGCTTTATGAAAATTCCTTCACTAGGTCTAACGTTGAACGCTCACCTAAATTATCATAATTGGCATCAAGAAATACTTTTGCAGATTCACGACCAATATCGCGAAGGTGTGTTAAGAACTCCCACTCCGCATTCATTTTACTAGAAGCAGACAGTGGATTTAGCTGCTCGGTCGCTTCGATACGATGCACTAAGATATCGGCGTAATGATCTTTATCGAGTTTATTCTCATGTAATAATCGATGAACAAACTCAACACTACGTAGCTCTCTTAATAAAGAAGTATTAAAGGATATTTCATTCACTCTATTAAGAATTTCACGTGCAGTTTTCGGTGTTTCATTTCTCTCAATAGGGTTAACCTGAACCACTAATACATCTCGTGATTTAGTTCCTTGAAAAAGGGGATATAGTGGGGGATTGCCCACATAACCTCCGTCCCAATACGGAATCCCATCAATCTCTACTGCTTGGTATAAAAAAGGTAAACAGGCAGAAGCCAGCACCATATCAGGTGTGAGTTCTTCACGTTCAAAAACTTTAATTTTCCCTGAGTGCACATTAGTTGCAGCAATAAAAAGTTTAACGGCACTACACGCCCTAACTTTTTCAAAATCGATACTCGATTCAACTAACTCTCGCAACGGATTAATGTTCAAAGGGTTAGTGTCGTAAGGTGAAGCTACTCGGCTTAATAAATCATACATTAGGTATGCAGGCGAACTTTCCATATCCCAGCGCCCAGTAAGTACATCCATCGGAGTCCGTTTAAGTGGACTGTACCTACCCATTTCAGAGACTTTTCGCCAAAATGTCTCTAGCGATTCTCTGGCGCCATCTGCGCCACCGTTCATATAACCTTGTGCCAGTACAACAGCATTCATTGCTCCCGCACTTGTACCTGAAATGCCTTCAACACTGACACGCCCATCTTCCATAAAGTGATCTAATACACCCCAGGTGAATGCTCCATGAGACCCACCTCCCTGCAATGCAAGATTTACTGACTTTTTACGCATCAGTGTTATTTCCTTAACTAGAAGCTTTCATTCAATAAGACTGCTTTAGTAAACAAGCAGTCATTGATTATCGTGCAATTACTGTGCAGTCCAGCCGCCTTCAACCGGTAGAGTACTACCCGTAATAGACGCAGCACCATCACTGCATAAAAACACAGCAACAGCTGCTATTTCTTCAACTGTTACAAACTTTTTAGTCGGCTGTGCTTTCAACATCACATCCTGCTTAACCTGCTCTTCGGTAATACCACGTGCTTTAGCTGTATCAGCTACCTGCTTTTCAACCAGCGGCGTCCATACATAACCAGGAGCAATCGCATTGACTGTAGTACCGTATTCAGCCAGTTCCAGTGCTGTTGTTTTAGTAAAACCAGCAATACCATGTTTAGCGGCAACATACGCAGATTTAAATGGGGAAGCGACTAATGCATGTGCTGATGCCGTGTTGATAATACGCCCCCAACCACGCTGCTTCATACCAGGAATAGCCGCTTTGGTAGAGTGGAAAACGGCGGTCAGGTTAATAGCGATAATGGCATCCCATTTAGCTTCAGGAAACTCCTCAACAGGCGATACAAATTGAATGCCGGCATTGTTTACCAATATATCTACTGAACCTAATGCCTTCTCAGCATCCGTAATCATGGCTGCAATTTCTACAGGCTTTAACATATTCGCTGGTGAAAAAAGTACTTTAACATCAAAATCAGCTTCGATTGCTGCTCGAACCCCTTCGTTTTCTTCTGGTGTGCCTAAACCATTAATTACGACGTTAGCACCTTGCTCCGCTAGACCGCGAGCAATGGCCAAACCAATTCCGGAAGTAGAGCCTGTCACAACTGCATTTTTACCTGTCAGCATCATCCATTACCTTATGAAAATAATTATCTTCAGAATCTGGACTGGTGCTTTGAAATATCACAATTCCAGTTCTATGCAGCCAAGACATTAACATATATTTTGCACTGCACAAAACCCCCTATTAAATATCTTATGAATACCCAATAAGCAGTCAGCTGGCGTTCAGATTAGGAATAACGTTCCCAGCCCGAGGAAGGTCACAAAGCCGACAACATCGGTCACCGTTGTCAGTATGACTGAACCTGAAAGCGCGGGGTCGATCTTCAACTTTTCTAATAAAACAGGAATAATTACTCCTGAAAAAGCAGCCGCCATTATGTTGATAGCAATCGCTGAGGCAATCACCAACCCAATCATAAAATCTGAAAACCAATAAGCAACAACTCCCCCTATAGCTAGTGCCCACAAAAAGCCATTGAAGCAACCCACACTTAACTCTTTTATTAGCAGAGGCATTAAATTACCTCGGGATATTTGGCCTAATGCAATACCGCGGATAATGAGCGTCAATGTTTGGCTACCCGCAATGCCACCCATCGAAGCAACAATAGGCATTAATACAGCAAGTGCTACCACTTGTTGTAGCGTCGCTTCAAAGAGTCCAATAGCCCAAGATGCTAAAAATGCAGTTAGTAAGTTAATACCAAGCCACGTAGCGCGACGCATTGAGCTTTTTAATATGGGAGAGAACAAGTCTTCCGATTCGGATAAACCTGCGCGAGCCATATTTTCTGCTTCATGGCTTTCGCGCATTATTTGGAAACCATCTTTAATCGTCATACGCCCGATTAACATGCCTTTAACATCGATAATCGGTAATAAAACGTATTCAGATTTCTCCAGAACCTCAGCACTCTCTTCAAGGCTCATTTCTGCCAACAGAGGCTCTGCCTGTTCGTCTAACAACTCCACAAGCGAGATATGCCCAGGCGAGCCAAAAGTACTTTGCAGAGGGACCGTTCCGGCATAACGTCCGGCCCTATCTGTTAGAAATAACGTATCGGTACATTCAGGAATAGCACGGCGTAGTAAACGTAGTGCATCGTAAACCTTAGCATTCTGAGGAAGCACTAAAAGATTATGATCTGCATAACGACCAATTTGATTTTCGTTAAATTGGTTGCTGTGTTCAAAAAACAGACGCTGCTTCTGATCCATCTGCTGTAATGCAAGATCAATCAAATGGTCAGGCAAAGAGTCAGCTAGTTCAATTAAGTCCTCTGGGCTTAAAAGTGAAAATATCTGCTCAAGATTATCTGTAGCCAATGTATCAATAATTGAAAGGCGTGCCTCCGCTCGCATTTCAACCAGCACTTCGGCCTGCACATCATCAGAAATTAATTGCCATTGAGAAAGGCGCTCCTCTATTGGCAAAGCTTCAAGTAAGCGTGCCCACTGATCAAACTCTAGATCTTCAAGTTCATCGATAAGCATTGCCTTTTCTATGGCAACATTTTCAAGATCAGTATCAACACCGGCATTAACTATGCGGTCAACTAAAGGACCTAAATCATCTGACATACAAGCCACTACTTGCTAGTAAATAACGGAACCTAGATTGCCATGATTCATGAAGCATAACCAATATATCCGACGCTCATATGTAAAAAAATTCCCATTGATCAAACAACTATGCAACTATTACCTACCAAATATCAGAATCTGAGAGCAAATAATGCAAGGACTAATTCACGCCCTAGAGCTTGATAATAAGGGAGGTGCATCATTGTTAACCTCTCCTTTTAAAACCTCTTCAGCAGTGCAGTGGATTCATCTTGATTTTACTGAACACGACGCGATTAACTGGCTGCGTGAAGAAAGCGGCGTTGATTCAATTATTGCAGATGCATTACTAAGTGAAGAGTCTCGACCTCGTTATAATGAATACGAGGATGGAGCTTTAATTATCTTACGCGGCGTTAATATGAGCCCTGAATCAGACCCTGAAGATATGGTTTCAATTAGACTGTGGATTGATAAAGATCGTATTATTAGTACCCGCTGTCGAGTGCTATTGTCCGTACAAGATACCTATCGTAGTTTGTTAGCAGGCAAAGGGCCTCAAAACTCCGGTGAGTTCATTACTAGCCTTTGCGATAAACTCGTTGATCGCGTTTCCAGCTTTGTTGATCGCGTAGATGAACAAGTTACACAATTAGAAGAAGAAGCTATTGAAAACCCCTCAAGGGGCAAACGTAAAATAATTTCGGATTTAAAAAGACAAATTATCGCTTTACGTCGTTATCTACTTCCGCAAAGAGAAACATTTATAGCCATCTCAAAAAGTAATAATGAAATATTCAACAATAGACATCGGCTCATAACAGAAGAAGTAACAGAGCATTTGATGAGAAAGCTCGATCACCTTGAGTCTATCAATGAAAGAATCAATGTTATTCTCGAGCAACTCGCCAGTAATAGCTCGGAAATGCTAAATGAGCGCATGTATTTACTGTCTCTCATCACCGCCCTATTTTTACCTCTTGGCTTTCTCACCGGGTTGCTCGGTGTCAATATTGCAGGCATGCCTGGTACTGAATCACCCTCTGCATTTTGGTACTTTGTTATAATACTGATCACGATATCAGGCGGGATTTTTTGGTATTTTTATTCCAGAAAATGGATGTAACTATCATCTTATTTTTTCATATTTTTATTCTATGAAATTTAAGTCTACTACCCACCTGCTAAATTCGTTATTCTTCCTAATAATTTTTTAGTGGTTATTCAGCATGCTAGATTGGGTTCTAACAAATAATGGGTTTGTTATTGAAGCAGTTATTATGCTGGCCATCATTATCTATGTTGGCACACGCATTTAAAGCTATTCTAATATCAGGTGTTATATGAATTATCCGTGTTTGAGTCATTTCCCGCAGTTTCTACTTGTATTGTCTTTATCTATAACGAGTTCAACCTCCTATGGATATAATGAAACTGATCTCTTTAGTGATATTCCAGAAATTGTCTCTGCTACTCGTATCTCACAAAATATTTCAGAAGCGCCTGTCTCAACCACAGTAATCACGCAAGAGTTGATCCAAGCATCGGGCGCTACCGATATCCCTGAGCTATTTAGGCTAGTCCCAGGTTTTCAAGTCTATACACCCAATGCAAATAAGTACGCAGTAACTTATCATGGCGCTTCAGGCGAGTTTCCTCGCAATCTCGATATTCGTATTAATGGGCGCCCCGTCTACATCCCTCTTCTATCGACAGTGGCTTGGAATACTCTGGGGATATCTATTGACGATATCCAACGTATAGAAGTGGTGCGCGGCTCGAACGTGCCTTCTTATGGCTCAAATGCATTAATGGGAGCCATTAATATTATTACTAAAACCCCCATTGAACAAACTTCGCACCAATTAACAACAACAGTGGGAGCGCAAGGCAAAAAAGATGTCACGGCATCTTTTAGCGGTAAAGCCAACGATTTGTATTACCGTGTCAGCTTGGGTCATGAAGGTAATAAAGGGTTTGATTTTCAAAAAGATGGTGAGAATGTAAATTTGGGCAATCTACACTTCATATTTACTCCTTCACTCTATGACAGCATAGACTTTACTGTCGGATTTAATAACGGAGTCATGGGTATCGGAAGTGGCGATAACTTAAGAGAATACCAAGACAGGGAACACTTCTCTCATTTCCAATACCTTCAATGGAACCATATCATCAATGAAACACACGAAATCAACACTCAGCTTTATCATAACTACCTAAGACTCGAAACAAAGTCTTTCAATGCATCAGAACTACTAAATGATCCAGGGTTAGCAAACCTTAACGCCCAGCTTGCCTTCCTAGCAGCAACATTAGGCAGCAACTACCCATTCAGCAGTAGTCATGTAAGTGATTTCCCCGTATTTAGTAGTGCAGAAAATGGCAGTACACAAACATACGGTGCAGAGGTTCAGCATACATACTCTCCTAACTCATTTTTCACATTAGCCTCGGGATTAGGTTTGCGCTACGAGAAAGCAACTAGCGGTGTATTACTAGGAAGTGACTCAACAGTTGATGAAGAGACCTATTTTTTCTTCACTAATGCTGAATGGAAACAAACTGACCGTCTAAGTTGGAATGCAGGCTTGATGTCTGAGTTTTCCTCGATTACATCTCCTGCAACCTCATTACGACTCTCCTCAAATTATAAATTAAACGATACTCTTATCCTGCGTGGAGCGATAACCCAAGCTTATCGGACACCATCGCTTCTAGAAGAAAATAATAAGTCAGCTTATATATTCCCAGAAGGTGTACCTTATGATTTTATATCTCTCCCAAATGATGAGTTAGAAGCAGAAAAACTCAATGCCGCCGAACTGGGACTGTTTTGGTCACTTCACGAACTAAATGGCTTCATTGACCTGAAAATTTTCCAAGAGCGTATCTCTAATGGTATAGACAGCTGGTTTTATGACGGGCCGATTGACCTTCTATCCATTGCTCAAGGTTTTAGAGATGAAGTCAGAGAGCTACGTAATGCCTCTAATAGAAAATCACACGGATTTGAAATACAAGCTAGCATAAAACCATCTAAAAACGACCTTATTCATTTTGCATATAGCTTGACCAAAATAAGTGGCATCCAAAGAAGAGGGGAGTTAGCGAGAAAACCTGATCGAACCTATGATGATTCCGCACCACGCCATACAGGAACCTTATTACTTAATCATCAATTCACAAACTCTTTAGATAGTAGTGTTATTTTCAACTACATGTCAGACGTACAGTGGCGAGATAGTAGTCTCATTGAAAGCTACAAAACTACTGATTTTAAAATAACAAAATCGTTCCCTACTGGTCATGGTCAAAAATTAACAACGAGTTTTCTTGTTAAGAATTTGTTTGATCATAAGTATTCTCAATTCCAAACTAAGAATTCTTATGATCGTCGTTTATACTTAACAATGAAATTAAATTTCTAAAATTACCGGCACGGACAGCCTGAAAATATGACTTATTGGATATGGAGAGCAAGGAGGGTAAACAAGGCAATATTTACTGCCCTCCTCTTATTCGTGCCCATTCTTTGTCAAGCTAACTCAATATCTCGTGTTACCTTACTACTGAGCTCAAAACAACCTGTTTACCAATTAGTAGCCAAGAGCATTCATTCTTCATTGCACTCGAGCGCCGACATTGAAGAATACACCATAGACTCAATCAATAATATTTCAGAACCACCAGAAATAGTTCTAACAATTGGCTCTACTGCGTTTGAAAAGGCTTTAAATAAGTTTAAAGCCTCACCTATTATTGCAAGCTTTCTCCCACGTAGAGTTTATGAGGAATTACTTGAGCGGACATTAAGAAAACCTAACAATACAACGGCCGTATTTATTGATCAGTCAATGTCGCGCCAATTAGCTCTTGCTCGATTGATTGTCCCAACAGGCGTAACCATTGGCACCGTGTTTGGAGCATCATCAATACATGAAAGAGAACGCCTTTATCATGCAGCTAAAAAAACAGGCTTCAACATAAAGTCAGTTGCCCTCAATAGTGACGATAATCCAGTCAACACCTTACAGCCCGTCATCCAAGAATCGGACGTGTTTCTAGCTATTCCTGACCAATCAGCCTTTAACCGAGCTAGCGCTAAATGGTCATTATTTCTTGCGCTTCGACTAAAAAAGCCACTCATCGGTTTTTCAGAAAAATATGTAGATGCAGGGGCTCTGGCGGCAGTCTTTTCATCTCCTCAACAAATAGGAAAACATGCAGCGGAAACGCTCAATACTTATTTAGAAACAGAGGTACTTGTTGGGCCAGCACACCCGAAATATTTCACTGTAAAGACAAACCTAAAATCTATACAAACCATTAACATACAGATGGATGATGCTGTGATATTGCAACAGCAGTTAGGAGACTCTCATTAACTCCTCGCCTAACGCGCTTTTTCGGCTTGGTATCAGAAAGGGAATTTTGCTCCTGACTCTTTTACCATTGTTGTTTATGTCTCTACTTTTAGGAGGCTACTTCACTTATACGCGTTTACAAGATGCGGAGTACTCCCTCCTTGAACGCGGTCAATTATTAGCTCGTTTAATTGCATCCTCATCAGAGTTTGGTTTTATAACTAATAATAGCGAGCTGCTTAAAAACCTCAGTAAAGGACCGCTATTAGAACAAGATGTATCAGACATACTGTTTCTGGACGGAAAATACGAATTAATCCTACGTTCCGCTGAATTTCCTATCGATCTTCAAATAGCGTCTGGTGAAACATACAACCACAATGAATACTGGTACTTTACTCAACCTATTATCACCACAGGTATACCATTCTTAGATAATTCAGAGTTTCAAGAATCGGAACAGATTATAGAAACAATAGGCTGGGTTGTTGTTGTTATTTCTGAGTCGAGGAAAGTACAACAAGAAGAGCAAATATTTATAGCAAACACTCTTTTGTTACTCATAGGCTCAATATTTACATTCTTTCTCGCGCAGCGGTTTGGTAAACGAATCAGCTTACCGATACTCGAGCTCACTCAAACAATGGAAAAGATTCAAGCCGGACAATATGACGCTCGTATAACAAATACTTATACCGGCGAATTCAATTCGCTTGCCATTGGGCTCAATAATCTTGCAGATACTGTGCATAAATCTATAAAAAACCAAGAAAATAAAATTGAATTAGCGACACGCAAATTACAATTCACGCTTCATCACCTAGAACAACAAAATAATGCTCTAGCCACTGCAAGAAAACGTGCAGATGAGGCAAACAAAGCAAAAGATGATTTCCTAGCAAGAATGAGCCATGAGCTACGCACTCCACTAACATCTGTTGTTGGTTTTTCAAAACTACTTAAGCAAAGCCCTTGCACAGAAGAACAGTTGGAACATATAAGAATTATTAACCAAACATCGCAGATGCTTCTGTCTATCATCGATGACATTCTAGACTTCTCTAAGCTCCAGCAAGATGCGATAACAATAGAGCACATCCCCTTTAATTTAGAAGATGCAGTTTACGATGTGATGGAAATGCAAGCCCCACTAGCTCATAGCAAAGGATTAGAACTTATTGCCCATCTACCTGAAACTGAGCGCCTTGAGATTATTGGGGACCCCACTAGACTTCGGCAAATAGTATCAAACATTTTATCAAATGCAGTGAAATTCACAGAGAGCGGTTCTGTCGAAACTTATTTAAGCATTAAACAATTAAATAAACAGCAAAGCTTGTTCACACTTAAGATCATAGACACTGGCATTGGCATTCCCCAAAAGCAGCTAGAACAGCTCTTCAAAGCTTTCATGCAAGCAGACACATCTATTACTAGGCGCTTCGGCGGCTCAGGGCTAGGCTTAGTTATCGCTAAAAAACTTACTGAGCTAATGGGAGGCAAGCTGTCCATGAGTAGCGAAGAAAGCCAAGGAACAACACTTACGCTAGACCTCCCATTAAAAACACAAAAAAATGCGAACCCCATTACTAAAAATACCAGTGAAGCTGATACAACCACCATTTACTATGAAGAAAATACTTCTCTTCGAATAGCCATTAGCAGCATATTAAAACAACAGAATAATAAAGTTATAGCGGTAAACAGTATCGAAGAGATGAAGCGGCAGGCTGAAAAAAATAATGTAATAGTAAGTATTCCTGCTAATCCACAAAAACAAATAACACTATTAAAGGAGATAAAAGACATAAGCCGTCATTGTGCTAAATTGATATTCCTTTCACCTAACTGCACGAATCTTCCTGTCGCAAATAACATAGCCATATTAAACAAACCAGTCAGACCAAGCCGCATCCAGCAAGCAATAGAACGGACAATTCGTATTGAAGCCACAGACACTAAACAACGTGTAGCGGTAAAGGCTATAAAAGTCGTAGTAGCAGAAGACAATGAATTCAACAGTATTCTTATTAACAAAATACTTAACAGCTTTAACATACAAGCGTTTACGGCAACCACAGGACTAGAAGCAATCACACTAGTTAAAGAAGAGAAACCTGATATTGTTTTAATGGATGCCCATATGCCTATTATGGATGGATTTGAGGCAACAAAACATATCAAGGAGCGATGGCCCTCCCTCCCGATTATTGCCCTCACTGCCAACATTATAGAAAGTGAGCATATCGCTTTATATAAAGCCGGAGTATCTAAGGTATTACTAAAACCTATTAATGATTCACAGTTATTTGAGACTATTAATGCTCTCACTACAAACGTACTACAAGTAGACGAGAACGCTCAAAAAATCACACAAGTAACAGATATCACGAAATATGACATACACCCTCAGCAACTAGAGCAAGAGCTACAGTCTCTAAGCAGACAACTAGAAACAGCGTTTCAAACATATCAAATTGATGCTATTAGAGAAATCAACCATCAGATTGCGGGGATCTCTGGACTATATGAGCTGCCTGAAATTGAATGCTGTGTCTCAAGCCTGCAAGCACTGATAAGTAAAAGCACTATGGACTGGCCTAGCATATGGAAAGTTATCTGGCGCCTTAAGCGCATACTAGACAGCAATGATTGATAGTAACAGTGGCACTTAAAATGAGCGGTAGCTAGGCTCTTGATCCATCAAGGCCTTTAAAGCAGAACGTATTTCCTTTAGACGATCCATCCCCACATTGTTATAACGATAACGGCCAGAACCAAATAAAATCTCTTGGTGGCCGTCCGCTAGCAGCTCTAAATCGTAACAGCGCAAGCGAATTTTCTCTAACTCCGGGTCATGTAAGATAGTTAACCCAACAAAGACCACCCACTGATCAGCATCACCTTCCCCTTCACACAGGTCTGAAATTAGGCAATACACATCCATCCGTTTAGGGCGATAAATTGGTGGGCGACCAAACAGCATAGCAATAGCAAGTAAAAGCAAAAACAATAAACATATAATAAAAACTAAAATAAAGTCCACTTTAATGAAGAGCTCTATTCAACTCAGAATTCAGGGCCCCAGCTGCTTCAATAACCTCATCGGCACGTTTATTTTCTATATCAGCCATAAAAGCTTCATACTTTCTTTTGGTACGCTTATCTAAACTTTTCCATGCTTTTAATATAGGGATGTGTTCTGTTTCATTAAAAATATCAGAGAACACTTTATAAGATTTTTTACTATGAAACTCAGGATCTAAATGATCAATTAATACTTTAATTCTGATAGAACCTTCGACAACACCAACCTGACCACTCATCAAAGCTTGTGATAATACTTTGAGGCTATCAAGTACATAAGTATATTTTTCTTGGCGCACCTTATTAATTTTCTCGGCCTGCTCTTGCTGAGCCAAACGATTTTTCTTTATAAGTTGATATTTTTTATAAATAAACACTAAAAGAAACACAATAATGAATGCTCCAAAAGCAATCATCGAAATTATTACTGATTCTGACATCGAATAAACCTACTGAGCTAACACTGTTGATAAAAATAAATAATACAGTAAAAGCCTCGAAGGCCCTAGAGCTTACATCACCTGTATTGAGGACTCTTGGTGTTCTAAATCGCAGGCATAAAAAAACCCTGATCACGAAGTGATCAGGGTTCTCTATTAAAAGCTTGGCGATGACCTACTCTCACATGGGGAGACCCCACACTACCATCGGCGCTAAAACGTTTCACTTCTGAGTTCGGGATGGGATCAGGTGGTTCCATTTCGCTATGGTCGCCAAGCATAAACTGTCACAACATGGATTTGATGAAGGCTTTTCTTTGTCTTGGTCTATTCACAAGCACTACTCTGTAATCTTATCTTTACTACATGCTTCCCACACGCCTTTGGCGTTATATGGTCAAGCCTCACGAGCAATTAGTACTGGTTAGCTCAACGCCTCGCAGCGCTTCCACACCCAGCCTATCAACGTCTTAGTCTTAAACGGCTCTTTAGGGGAATCAAGTTCCCAGCGAGATCTCATCTTGAAGGGGGCTTCCCGCTTAGATGCTTTCAGCGGTTATCCCGTCCGAACGTAGCTACCCGGCAATGCCACTGGCGTGACAACCGGAACACCAGAGGTTCGTTCACTCCGGTCCTCTCGTACTAGGAGCAACTCTTCTCAAATCTCAAACGCCCACGGCAGATAGGGACCGAACTGTCTCACGACGTTCTAAACCCAGCTCGCGTACCACTTTAAATGGCGAACAGCCATACCCTTGGGACCGGCTTCAGCCCCAGGATGTGATGAGCCGACATCGAGGTGCCAAACTCCCCCGTCGATGTGAACTCTTGGGAGGAATCAGCCTGTTATCCCCGGAGTACCTTTTATCCGTTGAGCGATGGCCCTTCCATACAGAACCACCGGATCACTAGCACCTACTTTCGTACCTGCTCGACGTGTCTGTCTCGCAGTTAAGCACCCTTATGCGCTTGCACTCAATGCATGATTTCCGACCATGCTGAGGGTACCTTCGTGCTCCTCCGTTACTCTTTGGGAGGAGACCGCCCCAGTCAAACTACCCACCACACAATGTCCTCGATCCCGATTAGGGAACAGAGTTAGAACCTCAACAGTACCAGGCTGGTATTTCAAGATTGGCTCCACACGATCTAGCGACCATGCTTCAAAGCCTCCCAGCTATCCTACACAAGTAATGTCAAAGTCCACTGTGAAGCTATAGTAAAGGTTCACGGGGTCTTTCCGTCTAGCCGCGGGTACGCTGCATCTTCACAGCGATTTCAATTTCACTGAGTCTCGGGTGGAGACAGTGTGGCCATCGTTACGCCATTCGTGCAGGTCGGAACTTACCCGACAAGGAATTTCGCTACCTTAGGACCGTTATAGTTACGGCCGCCGTTTACCGGGGCTTCGATCAAGAGCTTCGCCGAAGCTAACCCCATCAATTAACCTTCCGGCACCGGGCAGGCGTCACACCCTATACGTCCACTTTCGTGTTTGCAGAGTGCTATGTTTTTAATAAACAGTCGCAGCCACCTGGTATCTTCGACTGCCAGCAGCTTAGAGCGTAAAGCTCATCACCGCCAGCAGCGTGCCTTCTCCCGAAGTTACGGCACCATTTTGCCTAGTTCCTTCACCCGAGTTCTCTCATGCGCCTTAGTATTCTCTACCTGACCACCTGTGTCGGTTTGGGGTACGGTTCGTTATAACCTGAAGCTTAGAAGCTTTTCCTGGAAGCATGGCATCAACAACTTCAGTCCTCAAGGGACCTCGTCATCGGTTCTCAGTCTTATAAGAGCCCGGATTTACCTAAGCTCTAAACCTACTACCTTAAACGCGGACAACCAACGCCGCGCTTGCCTAGCCTTCTCCGTCCCTCCATCGCAGTTATAACCAGTACGGGAATATTAACCCGTTTCCCATCGACTACGCATCTCTGCCTCGCCTTAGGGGCCGACTCACCCTGCCTCGAATAGCGTTGGACAGGAACCCTTGGTCTTCCGGCGGGGAGGTTTTTCACCTCCCTTATCGTTACTCATGTCAGCATTCGCACTTCTGATACCTCCACGGTGCCTCCCGGCTTCCGCTTCAACGGCTTACAGAACGCTCCTCTACCATGCCATAAATGGCATCCGCAGCTTCGGTGTCTAGTTTTAGCCCCGTTATATCTTCCGCGCAGGCCGACTCGACTAGTGAGCTATTACGCTTTCTTTAAAGGGTGGCTGCTTCTAAGCCAACCTCCTAGCTGTCTAAGCCTTCCCACATCGTTTCCCACTTAACTAGAACTTTGGGACCTTAGCTGGCGGTCTGGGTTGTTTCCCTTTTCACGACGGACGTTAGCACCCGCCGTGTGTCTCCCGTGATTGCACTCATTGGTATTCGGAGTTTGCATCGGGTTGGTAAGTCGGGATGACCCCCTAGCCGAAACAGTGCTCTACCCCCAATGGTGAGACACGAGGCGCTACCTAAATAGCTTTCGAGGAGAACCAGCTATCTCCGAGCTTGATTAGCCTTTCACTCCGATCCACAGGTCATCCGCTGGCTTTTCAACGACAGTCGGTTCGGTCCTCCAGTTGATGTTACTCAACCTTCAACCTGCCCATGGATAGATCGCTCGGTTTCGGGTCTAATCCCAGCAACTATACGCCCTATTAAGACTCGGTTTCCCTACGCCTCCCCTAAACGGTTAAGCTTGCTACTGAAATTAAGTCGCTGACCCATTATACAAAAGGTACGCAGTCACGGTCTCAAGGACCGCTCCCACTGCTTGTACGTACACGGTTTCAGGATCTATTTCACTCCCCTCACAGGGGTTCTTTTCGCCTTTCCCTCACGGTACTGGTTCACTATCGGTCAGTCAGGAGTATTTAGCCTTGGAGGATGGTCCCCCCATATTCAGACAGGATATCACGTGTCCCGTCCTACTCGATTTCATTGAAAATAGGTTTTCGCATACGGGGCTATCACCCACTACGGCCACACTTTCCAGTGTGTTCTGCTAACCACATCTCAACTTAAGGGCTGTTCCCCGTTCGCTCGCCGCTACTTAGGGAATCTCGGTTGATTTCTTTTCCTCCGGGTACTTAGATGTTTCAGTTCCCCGGGTTCGCCTCTAAACACCTATGTATTCAGTGTAAAGATACTCTATAAATAGAGTGGGTTTCCCCATTCAGAAATGTGAGGATCAAAGCTTGTTTACCAGCTCCCCTCACCTTATCGCAGGTTACAACGTCTTTCATCGCCTCTGACTGCCAAGGCATCCACCGTGCACGCTTTGTCACTTGACCATATAACCCGAAGGCGTCTGGCAAGAAACATGTTCTCGTAACGATAAAATTACTTTTGGCGCTTGTGTTTAAACAAGACTTTCTTTCATCAAATCCACATTGTTAAAGAGCGTTTAAAGCAAAAAGCTTTAAATGCTACACTCAAAAGATAATAAAACTCTCTTAAATATAATATTTAAAACTTTGTAGTAATGGTGGAGCTATGCGGGATCGAACCGCAGACCTCCTGCGTGCAAGGCAGGCGCTCTCCCAGCTGAGCTATAGCCCCATTATTGTGAGTATTGACACACTATCGATTTCTTGACCAATCGTGAAATTGGTAGGCCTGAGTGGACTTGAACCACCGACCTCACCCTTATCAGGGGTGCGCTCTAACCAGCTGAGCTACAAGCCTATCGCAGCGGTCACTTGGCAGACACCAAGTCACTCGTTTGCTCTCTTTACTTCGGTCAGATAATTCGTGTGAACGCTGTGCCAGAACTCGGCTTATCGTTTAAGGAGGTGATCCAGCCGCAGGTTCCCCTACGGCTACCTTGTTACGACTTCACCCCAGTCATGAACCACACCGTGGTAAACGTCCCCCCGAAGGTTAGACTATCTACTTCTGGTGCAATCCACTCCCATGGTGTGACGGGCGGTGTGTACAAGGCCCGGGAACGTATTCACCGTGGCATTCTGATCCACGATTACTAGCGATTCCGACTTCACGGAGTCGAGTTGCAGACTCCGATCCGGACTACGACCGGTTTTGTGAGATTAGCTTACCTTCGCAGGTTTGCAGCCCTCTGTACCGGCCATTGTAGCACGTGTGTAGCCCTACTCGTAAGGGCCATGATGACTTGACGTCGTCCCCACCTTCCTCCGGTTTGTCACCGGCAGTCTCCTTAGAGTTCCCACCATTACGTGCTGGCAAATAAGGACAAGGGTTGCGCTCGTTACGGGACTTAACCCAACATTTCACAACACGAGCTGACGACAGCCATGCAGCACCTGTCTCAGAGTTCCCGAAGGCACCAAGCTATCTCTAGCGAGTTCTCTGGATGTCAAGAGTAGGTAAGGTTCTTCGCGTTGCTTCGAATTAAACCACATGCTCCACCGCTTGTGCGGGCCCCCGTCAATTCATTTGAGTTTTAATCTTGCGACCGTACTCCCCAGGCGGTCAACTTATCGCGTTAGCTGCGCCACTAAAGAATCAAGTTCCCCAACGGCTAGTTGACATCGTTTACGGCGTGGACTACCAGGGTATCTAATCCTGTTTGCTCCCCACGCTTTCGCACCTCAGCGTCAGTATCAGACCAGGTGGCCGCCTTCGCCACTGATGTTCCTTCCTATATCTACGCATTTCACCGCTACACAGGAAATTCCACCACCCTCTTCTGTACTCTAGCTTGGCAGTATCAGGTGCAATTCCCAGGTTGAGCCCGGGGCTTTCACATCTGACTGACCAAGCCGCCTACGCGCGCTTTACGCCCAGTAATTCCGATTAACGCTCGGACCCTCCGTATTACCGCGGCTGCTGGCACGGAGTTAGCCGGTCCTTCTTCTGTTGCTAACGTCACAGATGTTACGTATTAAGTAACACCCTTTCCTCACAACTGAAAGTGCTTTACAACCCGAAGGCCTTCTTCACACACGCGGCATGGCTGCATCAGGGTTTCCCCCATTGTGCAATATTCCCCACTGCTGCCTCCCGTAGGAGTCTGGGCCGTGTCTCAGTCCCAGTGTGGCTGATCATCCTCTCAGACCAGCTAGAGATCGTCGCCTTGGTGAGCCTTTACCTCACCAACAAGCTAATCTCACGCAGGCTCATCTGATAGCGAAAGGTCCGAAGATCCCCTCCTTTCCCCCGTAGGGCGTATGCGGTATTAATCCAAATTTCTCTGGGCTATCCCCCACTACCAGGCAGATTCCTACGCGTTACTCACCCGTCCGCCGCTCGTCAGCAAAGTAGCAAGCTACTCTCTGTTACCGCTCGACTTGCATGTGTTAAGCCTGCCGCCAGCGTTCAATCTGAGCCATGATCAAACTCTTCAGTTTAAAATCATTGGTAATTTATCAATACCGGAGTATTAACAACTACCTAAATCTAGCTCAGGTTTTGCTAACTAAAAAACTTTATAAAACGTATGTTTCATTCTGTTCGTTAGGTTGCTTATCCTGATAAAGCTTTTGTAGCTTCATCCTGACAAGCGCCCACACGAATTATCTGACCAATCTGTTAAAGAGCGCTTGAACGTGTCGTTCAAGTGAGGCGCATATTCTACCGAACGCCTCGCTGGTGTCAACCTTTATTTTGCAACTTTCTGAAACTCATTTGGCTGCAAAGCTCGACTCCAACTACTGACCTGAAATCTTTGAAAAGATGTTAATTATCAAAGAGTTAAAAACCAGTATCTTCTCATCTCAACCCGCCTTTTTGGCGGCATCCTTGGGAAGAGGTGCGCATTCTACAGACACCCCAAAAGGAGTCAACACCCTAGCCTAAAAAAAGTCATTTATTTACCAAAAAAGGGGATTTAATAGCACCCGAAACCATATGGGGTATTATTAACGAGTGAACCGCTGTATCTGACGATATGGAAATATATCCACAACCTCGCCTGAGCTTACCTGCTCCTGCATTTCTTTCCAAAACTTCACGTCCAATAGATCGCCATGCAACTCATTAAATATCTTACGCACCTTCACATTACAGGCAGTAAGAATTGTAAACTCTTCAGGAAATACATCATTTGGCGCTACTGAATACCATGGCTCAGCAGCCATTTCTTGCTCGGGATACATTGCAGCGGGTATTTTTCGAAAATTACACTCTGTTAAATACATGATTTCATCATAGTCATAAAACACTACTCTTGCGTGCCTAGTTACACCGAAGTTCTTAAACAACATATCACCAGCAAAGATGTTTGCTGCCGCCAATTGCTTAATAGCTTTTCCGTACTCATTAATCGCATGAAAAATAGCGCTACTGTCATCATTTGCGAGCACTTTCTCTAAGTAGATATTTAACGGCGTCATGCGACGCTCCGTCCACAAATGCTTAATAGTTACTGCTTCTTCTTCAACTACTAACGAAGACGGTGCTACTTTTCGCAACTCTTCAAGTAACTCATCAGTAATACGTGCCCGGGGAAGTATTAAATTTGTAAACTCTTGCGTATCAGCCATACGCCCAACACGATCATGGCGCTTTACTAACTGATATCTTTCATGAACTATTGATCTGGTTACACGTTTAGATGAAGAAAATTTATCTTTGATAATTTTAAACACTACCGGATAAGAGGGAAGCGTAAAAACCGTCATGACCATCCCTTTGATACCAGGAGCTATGACAAATGAATCCTTTGAACAGCCCAGATGATCTATAAAATCACGGACGAACTCCTCCTTTCCCTGTTTATAAAAACCTATAGAGGTATAAAGCTCACCCACTGATTTTGAGGGAATTAAGGAGTGCAAAAAGCTCACAAACTCGGAAGGTGCATCAACATTCACCATAAAATAAGCACGTGTAAAACTAAAAATTATCGAGACTTGGTCCTGATTGCTTATAGCCGTATCGACATAGACACGCTTATTATGATTTAACACGGGAATAACGAAAGGAATATCACCACCCACAAAACTAATACGCCCGACGATATATGCCCCTTTATTTCTATAAAAAACGCTTCGAATTACATCAACACTGACCATACGACCGGCATCAAACTCTAAAGGCATATGCTGCAAGATATAACGAGTCAGGTTCACAACATCTCTTTTTTTATTCTCCCAAGGCACATCAAACCCGCAATCATCCAGCACCTCCCCTATTAAACCCACCAACCCTTGCTCGACACTGTAAGATCGGTAAATAGCATGGCGGGATAACACTTCGTGTTCAGCAACCAAGGAATGGACAAATATATTTTCATCCGTTAATTGGCGATGCTTACATACCTTACAATAGACAGAGTTATAAAAGGTTTCTGCCAGTTCAGAATCATTGCGCTGACATACCAATCCAATGTAACTAACTTTTATTTCATTCCACAAAAGTTTTTCGCAAGCATTAGCACCTACAATGCAGGCAATACTATCTATCGTCTTTTGCAGCTGCTGCTCATAGAGGTCTATTCGATCTGACGCAGCCTGCTGTATTTCTAACCATTGCTCCTGCTCAAAGCGCTGCTGAGCCATGTCTGTAATTAATTTAAAGAGCATACGATAAGTCACGAAGTGCTTAAGCACTTCTCTGGCAATTCGCTCAGACACTTTCTTACTCATATGCCCTCCTCTTATTTCTTCATTACATTAGCTTATTTACTTGAACATCATAAACCCCACGATACATACTACTCTCTATATTATGTTGATATCACAATAGGGTGTGCCATGTTTACACTACCTCACTTAAAGCCTATCAAACCGTATAAATCCATTGCCTTACTCACCAGTGGAGGCGACTCTCCGGGAATGAACCCCGCCATTCGAGGTATCGTTCGTGCAGCCCTTAATAGCGGCATAGAGAACGTATATGGCATTCAACGAGGTTATAGCGGCTTAATTGCCGGAGACATTCAGAAACTGAGTTCCCGCTCTGTTACCAACATAGTACAACGTGGTGGCACTATGTTAAAAAGCGCTCGCTGCTTGGAATTCAAAGACCCAGCCACCCGCGCTAAAGCAGCCAAAATTTTACATGACAAAGGCATTGAAGCACTGATTGTTATTGGCGGTGATGGATCAATGACAGGCGCTCACTTATTAACAGAAGAAACCGGTATTCCTGTTATCGGCCTACCCGGAACTATTGATAACGATATCCCTGGCTCTGATGACACCATCGGCTTTGATACCGCTGTTAATACCGCCTTAGAGGCTATTGATAAGATTCGTGACACCGCACTCTCTCATGAGCGGCTATTTCTAGTTGAAGTGATGGGGCGAAACTCCGGCTTCATTGCAACACAAGTAGGTATTGCCTGCGGTGCTGAACTTGTCGTGGTTCCTGAATATGAATTTGACTTGCACGACCTGTGCGTCGCCCTTGCCGAGCAACGGGCATCCGGGCAAGGTTCCAGTGGTATTATCGTTATTGCAGAAGGTAAAGACCCTGGCCTGACATCAAGAATCGCTTATCAATTAGAAGAACAAGGACAGGACCCTAAAATTTGCATTCTCGGGCACATTCAACGCGGGGGAAGCCCGTCGGGGCACGACAGAATGCTTGCCTCATGCCTGGGAGCGTCAGCAGTGCAATATCTATTAGCAGGTTATAACGACATTATGGTGGGGTTACGGCAAGGCGCTGTCATCGATATCCCATTACGTAGAGTTATCTCAGAAAAGAAAACTCTCGACCAGAACATCTTTGATATAACCACCTTGCTACATAAATAAGCAGCGCTGAAGCAGATCAACCCCGATGATCAGATACAAAAGGGTTGGTTTGCTTTTCATGCCCTAATGTAGATGCAGGCCCGTGACCGGGTATAAATTCTATATCATCACCTAAAGCGAACAACTTATTACGGATAGAGCTGATCAGCTGTGGGTGGTCTCCGCCTGGAAAGTCAGTGCGCCCAATAGATCCTTGAAAAATAACATCGCCCACTTGAGCCATACCTGCCAGCTTATCGAAGAAAATCACATGCCCCGGTGTATGCCCAGGACAATGCAACACCTGAAAAAATTGATTCCCTACACTTACCTGATCACCATCTTCAAGCCAACGATCCGGCATAAACCCATCTACTTTAGGAAAACCAAACATAGCACTTTGTTTATCCAACCCCTCAATCCAGTATAAATCTCCCTTATGAGGTCCTTCGATAGGCACTTGATGAAGTGCTTTTAGTTCGGCAGTGCCACCAGCGTGATCAATATGCGCATGCGTTAATAAAATCTTTTCTAGAACCAAACCTTCTTCTTTAATAGCTGCTTCTATTTTTGCGACATCTCCGCCGGGATCAATCACCGCAGCTTGTTTAGTTTCTTCACACCAACATAGCGTGCAATTTTGCTGAAAAGCAGTAACCGGAATAACTCTAAATTTCATAAAATACCCAACACCCTATAAATTTCAAATAACTGAGACAACTTCAAAGCACTTTTCATTAGAACCTAAGCGCAATAATATTTCGTCACCTTCATAACACCCTAAGACCTTACGCCCCAAAGGGGCATCAGACGTTATAGTCGTTACGTTTATCTCTTCAAACTGCAGCTCAACACCACCAGCAACAGGCACAACCCATAACCATTGAGATAATTGATTACTATGCTCACGTAAATGCACAACCGCACCCACAGCAACTGCAGAGTCACATTTAAAATCCACTGATTCAAAATGTTTCAAAACTGTAATTTGACGCTGCAACTCAGCGGCACGTACCGATTGCCCATGCGCCAAATAAGCAGCCTCTAACGCCAGAGTGTCATATTGATTTTCCGGTTTACTTTGCTCATGAACAGCATTGTCCCGCGCCTGATCAACAGCACCAAGCATTGTCGTTAATTCATTTTGCACAGCATTCAAGAGCTGCTCTGCTAACCGAGTTTTATTCAAAAGGCACTAGTCATCAGAAGATAAGAACGGGATGATAATTATGCAATGATATATTCACACAACTATCTGTTTTATAGTGAACAGCTATTTTAAGTCAATGAAAATCGAATTGCGAAGCCATTATATGAAATACGCTTTTTGCCAGCTAATTAAACGTGATGAACTTGATAGCATCCAAATAGACCACCCTCTTTTCAAAGCGACGGTGTTATTACAAGGAGCACAAATTATTGAGTTTTCGCCCGCTCACTATCATTTCAAAAACGCTTTATGGCTAAGCCCGAGCGCTCATTATAAAACAGGAGAATCTATCCGCGGAGGCATTCCTATTTGCTGGCCCTGGTTTGGTGCTCCTGATAAAAATCCCACGAACATTAGCCAGAATATAAAACAACCTTCTGCCCATGGCTTTGCCCGCAATAGTATCTGGCAGCTCAAAAGCATCAGGGAAAGCTGCCATCAAATTGAAGTCACTCTGTCACTTGCATCAAGCGCTGAAAGCCTTCAATGCTGGCCGTTTGATTTTGAACTCGAAGCTACATTTATTATTGGCAAAACTCTGCGTATTTCTCTCTCAACGCACAATACAGACAAGCACGTTGTGACCTACAGCCAAGCGTTACATACCTACCTGCCAACAAGCGATATTAATAAAACGCTCATTTATGGAGCAAGCGGCACCACTTACATTGACGCGCTTGATCATTGGAAGAAAAAACAACAGCAAGGCAGTATAAATTTTTGCATAGAAACTGATCGTATTTACATGTTTAGAGATAACACAACACTAACCGCAACCACGCCTCTGCACACATTATTACTCAACCAGTTTAATAGCCGCTCAGCTGTTATCTGGAATCCATGGATAGAAAAAAGCAAACGAATTAGTCAGTTTTCATCTACAGATTTTAATTCCATGTTTTGCATCGAAACAGCTAATGTTCTTGGAGATACTGTTACACTGAAACCTAATGAGACTCACCAGATAGGTATGCAACTATCCATAGAGTCTCAATATTAAAGTCTGTTAATACAAGCGGATGAAAACAACTAATGGTTTTCAAATCCAATGCCCAATAAATCATTCAACTCAATCTATGCATATTTTTAAAGAGGAATAGCGATGAAAATGAAACCCAAACAAGAAGCCCAACTGCTTAAAGAAGCATTACGTATCGGCGAAGTCTATATGAAGAACCGAGGCATCAACGAATTTAAGCCAACAGATAGCAGCAGCCTAAAAGTCACACAACTTTATCATTTGTTGACACAAGACAAACTCATCACTCCACTAGCAAAAGACCAAGAAGACGAGCCTCATATGAAACATAAGCTCGCATTATGGATTGCGAAGCAATTACCGGAAGACCACCCGTTGAAAAGTAATTAAAGAACAGTTTCACCTGTAAACAAGGCTCTATTTTCTATGCCAGCGCTAGCTTTGCTCTATGCATCCCAATTTAAAGCGCTACGCCCTAAATTAGTTGCTTTTGCTTTACTACAAGTAGCAGACAGAGGGCATGCAGAGGGTATTGTTAAATCTCTATGCAAAAGACGCCATACAGAGAGCCTTGATAATGATAACGTTCCCACATGATCAAATACATTTATTTAGCAGGCCCTGATGTTTTCAGGCCAACAGCCAAAGCGCTGGGTGCAGCAAAGAAAAAACTTTGCCATGAACTTGGCTACAGCGGTTTATTCCCCCTAGACAACGAACTTAGTCTTGAGCATTTAACACCATTCAACGCGGGTCTTAAAATTTATCACGCCAATATTGCGCTTATGAATCAAGCAGACTGCATCATTGCCAATATGACACCCTTTCGAGGTGCGGGAATGGATCAAGGCACTGCGTTTGAGATGGGTTATATGGCCGCACAACAAAAACCGGTATGGGGCTATACGCTTTCCAACAAAAGTTACTCCGAACGTATCAATCAGCCACTCCCCGGAGAGGACAAAAATGGCCAAATGGTTGAGCAATTTGATATGAGTGACAATTTGATGATGGTAGGCAGTACAACACCTAAAGGGGGCCTAATTCAATTATTAGGAGATGACCTGAATGATGAGTCGCACCTTAATGCTTTTCGCCACGCGCTAGAGAGGATATCAGTATCGTAAAAAGGTATTCACGCTCTTTTAGCATGAATACCTCGCCAACATAGCCACGCTACTTATTTTTGTTCTTTTGCGCTTCGATATACTTTTCATCCAAAGCACCGTACTGCCTCTGGTAAGCATCGGGGTCTGAGCGCCACAATCGGTATAACTTTCGATCATTGCTAGCCAAAGGCGGCGGTTGCTCCTTTCGTCTTCTAAGCGCCTGAAGGGTAACAGGCACAAAAGCAAACAGCACGAGAAGAGCAACCGCGACATACTTCAGTTCTTCTGACATAAGGGATCTTCATAAGTTATCAACATCCCTATAAGACTAACCGAAAGAACCTCTCAGGTTAAACTTTATGGTAAATTTCAGCCCCTGTATCTTTAAATTCCTGAGACTTTTCTTGCATCCCTTTATCAGCGGCTACTTTTATTGCCTCGATCTGAGCAGCATCAAGATCTCTGACTTCCTGAGAAATTTTCATAGAACAAAACTTAGGCCCACACATGGAACAAAAGTGAGCCACTTTTGACGACTCTTTCGGTAAGGTTTCATCGTGATATGCGCGTGCTGTATCAGGATCGAGACCAATATTAAACTGATCTTCCCAACGGAATTCAAAACGCGCTTTAGACATAGCATTATCACGTATTTGCGCACCCGGATGGCCTTTCGCCAAATCCGCAGCATGTGCCGCAATTTTATAAGTGATAATACCCGTTTTAACGTCATCCTTATTCGGCAAACCAAGATGCTCTTTTGGCGTCACATAGCACAGCATCGCACAACCATACCAACCAATCATGGCGGCACCGATACCTGAAGTAATGTGGTCATAGCCCGGAGCAATATCTGTCGTCAAAGGACCTAAGGTATAGAAAGGCGCTTCATGACACTCGGTCAGCTGCTTATCCATGTTCTCTTTGATCATATGCATAGGTACATGACCCGGCCCTTCGATCATTACTTGAACATCGTGCTTCCAAGCAATTTTTGTCAACTCACCTAAGGTTTCAAGCTCAGCAAATTGAGCCTCATCATTTGCATCATAAACAGATCCAGGGCGTAAACCATCCCCCAATGAGAATGATACATCGTAAGCTTTACAGATTTCGCAGATCTCTTCAAAGTGCGTGTAAAGGAAACTCTCTTCATGATGAGCCAAGCACCATTTCGCCATGATGGAACCACCGCGAGAAACGATACCCGTCATACGCTTAGCGGTCATTGGCACATAGCGTAGCAAAACACCGGCATGAATAGTGAAGTAATCCACACCCTGCTCTGCTTGCTCAATCAATGTATCGCGAAATACTTCCCAATTAAGGTCTTCTGCAACACCGTTTACCTTTTCTAACGCTTGGTAGATAGGCACGGTACCGATCGGAACAGGAGAATTACGCAAGATCCACTCACGTGTTTCATGAATATTCTTACCTGTAGAGAGATCCATAATGGTATCGGAACCCCAGCGAGTCCCCCACGTCATCTTCGCTACTTCTTCCTCAATAGAAGAAGTCACTGCAGAATTGCCAATATTACCGTTAATTTTCACCAAAAAGTTACGGCCAATAATCATTGGCTCTGATTCAGGGTGGTTAATGTTAGCGGGAATGATAGCGCGACCTTCAGCTACTTCTTTACGAACAAACTCAGGGGTAATTTCGTCCGGTAAGTTAGCGCCAAAACTAAAACCAGGATGCTGTTGCGCAACGATATTACCTTCAGCTTTGGACTTCGCTAATTTCATATTTTCGCGTATAGCAATGTACTCCATCTCAGGCGTCACTATCCCTTGGCGGGCATAGTGCAGCTGAGTAACATTCATGCCTGCTTTAGCGCGAGATGGTTTTCGCGTTAATTCAAAACGCAATTCATCCAAACGTAAATCGACTTCGCGCGCACGACCATATTCAGATGATAATGCGGTTAACTGCTCTGTATCGTTGCGTTCACTAATCCAGCCTGCACGCAATGCATCCAAGCCTTTTCTCACATCTATGTTTGCTTCAGGGTCAGTATAGGGACCCGACGTATCATATACATACAACGGATCATTCTTTTCGCCACCCATACCTGTTGGCGTATCATCCAGAGAAATTTCACGCATCGGCACACGAATATCAGGACGGCTTCCTTCAATATAAACCTTGCGAGACTTAGGAAACGGCTGCACAGAGGCATGATCAACACTGGCATTTTGGCTTAGTAATTTATTATTAGACATAATCCACCCTACTTAGAACTGAACTCTGAAAACAGCCTTAGCTAGTTTTATTCCAGAGCAACGAAAAATGATGCAGAGGACCGTATCCGGTCCCTACTGCTAATGTGTCCGCAGCAGAAATTGCTGCACTTATATAGCTTTTAGCCTCTTTAACAGACTGCTCAACACTTAACCCTTTAGCGAGCCCGGCAGCTATCGCTGAAGACAGCGTACAACCAGTCCCATGTGTATTTTTTGTCTTGAAACGCTCACTCTTAAATTCAAATACCTGCTCACCATTAGAAAGCAGGTCTATCGCGTGATTATGTACAGGTAAGTGCCCACCTTTGAGCAACACCCAAGGAACACCTAGCTCATGAAGTGACTCTAGGATTTGATACATCTCTTTAATAGATTGAGGTTCAGGTAACCCTGTTAAAGCAGCGGCTTCAGGAAGGTTCGGCGTCAAGACAGTAGCCAACGGGAAAAGACGATTTTTCAATAATGAAATAGCATCAGACTGTAATAGTGCATTACCACTTTTTGACACCATGACAGGGTCGATGACCAACGAATTCACAGGAAACTCGCTCAGCACAGAAGCTATCGCATCAATGGTTAGCGCATCACCCAGCATACCTATTTTACAAGCAGCAACATCCAGATCGTCCAATACAGCACGCAATTGTGCAGTAACGATGTCGTTAGGAATGGAGTGAATAGCAGAAATGCCTAATGTATTTTGCGCCGTCACTGCTGTAATAACAGAGGCGGCATACACCTCAAGAGCAGAGAACGTTTTAATGTCAGCTTGTATACCTGCACCACCACCGCTATCTGAGCCGGCAATAGTTAACGCTACAGGCATAGCTGTTGAAGAGCTATGATTGTACATCTCGATTCCTACGCCAGTACTAGCTGGATCAGGTTCAGCGGGTTTTCTCTCAGCCTCAACACAAGGCACCCCGACAAGATTAAAATGAGTCTAAGCGGTTAGTCTCTGACTGTCTACCCCTTGGATAATGAATCTACATTCAATAATTTACTGTTAAAAATAGGACTTTTTCCTATATGAAATCCGGGCCAACTCGCCATAATAACAACGGTGGATCTCCTGTTCATGGAACGAATTCAAGGATGGCCAAGTCAGCGGAAAGGACACAAGGTAGTTAACAGCACGGAAGCCTTTCAACCGCACGGATAATGGAAGCCAAATGAGTAAGCTTTATAAAGGATTTATAAAGCTTACTCGCCCTTTTACACACTATCTCATTAACCATACCCTTTGCACTTAACAGCAACAGGCTAGAATTAATCGCTAACCATTACTTCTTAAATTCGTATTTAAATTCTAATGCCTACTCAGCTGCTGTCTAAGACCACATCTGTTTAACAACTTGGTCCAATGGTATCTGACGCTCACTCGCTATCCATTCCGATAATGCCGCTGCCACATTAGGAAAGCACTTAGGCAGAGGGTTATCTAATTGGAGCCATGCTTCTATTACATCAACACCCAGTTCATTAATAATAGTTGCCAAGCCTAATGACTTCAAAATGCGTGCATTGGACTGCTGTTCAGCTTGACCCTTCATCGGCTTGCTAAGAAATTTTTTCCCATACTGCATAGCCTCACTAGCCAAACCAAAACCACAATTTGAAATAACGCCTTCACACATCGACAGGTCTTTTTCAAAACAATCTCTGCTCAATGGTCTAAATACAACGTTACTTCGCACATACGCTTTATCGATTTTGCTATAAACACGAAATTCATAATCAGGGAAAGCACTAAACCAATAGAACAAAACATCGTTCACTTCATACGGCATATATACCAAGATCATTTTATGTGTAGAATTCGAAGTAAACCTAGCAGGACTAATCAACGGCGGCGCTATCAAAGCGTCAAATGAGTCCCAATGAATACCAACGGCTTGCTTTACTGGCGCAAACAGCTTGATACCCGGCCTGATAAGTCTGGAGCAATAACCATCGGGCAATGCATGTAAAAAGGCGTATTGATGCGCAACCCCCATACTGGCTTTATTCGCCAACTTTGCCGACCACGCTGTAACAGGCTCAAAATCAGAAATAACTAAATCATAGCGGGATACATCTAAAGACCTGACATCACGATATAGCTGAACCAAGTTATTATTTAAAAGCGTTTTGAGCGGTAGTACTTTTGCCCCCTCCCCCATACAGAAGGTCAAGCCTCGTCTGACTGTGTAATCACCAAAACATGCCATATCAAACAATTCTGCCTTAGGCCTGCCACTAAAAAGATAATCTACATCAACACCCACTTCCGCCAAAGCGGGTGCCATAACCCTTGCACGAGCAATATGCCCATTGCCCGTGGCTTGCACCCCATATAAGACCTTCACCCTCCAACAACCCCTATACACAACTTAGCACACACAATACCAACCACTGCTCCCGCCACTATATCTGCAGGATAATGCACACCTAATACAACTCTAGAAATACCTATCAAGATAGCAATAATATAAGTTAGCAATGCGACAGACGGGTAGACATGCGCCAACACTGACGCAAAAACAAAAGCAGCAGCGGCGTGGCCAGAAGGAAAACCAAACTTATCTAAAGGGGTAACAACTGACTTAAGATCCAATCGCTGACAGGGGCGGTCTCGTCTAATGATATTTTTGAGAAACAGGTAGAGCGGAAGCTCTACAACAAAAGCGAACAGGCCCAAACGTAGAAAAGAAACACCATCTTGCGGTTCAAATAAAGCTAACAGGCCGCCCAAAAGAAGGTACAGCACTCCATCACCCAGTCGAGAAACGTTACGACTAAGCGTAGTTATCCCAGCATGCATTTGGCGCCGGTCTTGAAACCAGTAGAACAACGATGTATCAAAAGCAGTAATCGTTTGAATAGATAACATAACGCGCCCCATAAACGGATACGATAATGAGCATTATCGCTTCGCATCTGTGGAGCCCTTGTTACATCAAGGTGAAGTTTTTATGACAGGCCTACTTTAATCCCTGCGTAGGCAAAGCACTTAACCACCCAGTAACACTAGTAATCAACAGCTCTGGGTTATACCAAGGCATCATATGCCCACCAGGAACCTCGATTAACTCAAAAGGGTGAGCCAAGGTTTCGACTAAGCGCTTTGAGTACCTCAATGACATAACCTCATCATCTGAGCCGTGTAAAATAGCGGCATGAAAATCAAAAGCTTCTGACTTCACTCTGGAGCGCCACGAGTACAAACTGGACAACGTACTTAACGGGTAATCAAATATCATAAGGTGGTCATGATTAAACTCTTTTGCTGCAGGATGCCCTGCAAGCAACTGTTCATAATCCACCATCGATTTCAACGGTAACTTCATACTAGGAAACAGCTGCGCCATTCCCCATGTCCATTGCCACCCGATTTGATGAAAAGTGTCTGGGGGAATTTCGGGAATCAGTAAGGTCCCACACATAACACCCTTTATCCGATTATCCTTCTCTGCGGCAGCAACAGCCAAAAGTGACCCAATCGAATAACCAAATACATAAACAGGTCCAGAGTAGCGCTCTTCAAGCCCATCAATCAACTCACTGACCGACTCTACAACACTCTCAACTGTATAATGCCCTCTTTTACCACCCGAATAACCATGCCCTGGATAATCCAAACCAACAGCATGAAAACCGCTTTCTGCAAAGCGCCCAAGGATATCAGCATACAACTCGCAATAGGTGCCAATACCAGGCAACAATATCAGGATGGGCGCATCTTTATTACCTGCTTCATAAAGCTCACAGTGCACCGGAAGCTCGCCTATTTGAAGGTTTTCGCGCTTATCCAAAAAATGATGGATATCCAACTTATCTCTTAAACGCCCTCGGTGATCTTCAACTACGCAGCCCTTGCGATTTTCGTTGATGTGTAATTCGGCTATCGACATTTTATATTCCTACCGCTGACAATAATTGCAGAACACCGTACTACGCTGCCCTAAACGCACTTCTTTCAAGGTGCGACTACAAGTGGAACAAGGCTCACCACCTCTCCCATAAACATTCAAAGACTGCTGAAAATATCCAGGCTGACCATCACTATCGACAAAATCTTTAAGAGTTGTGCCGCCTTGAAAAATCGCTGCAGTCAGCACACTTTTGATTCTCTTCACGAGCACCGATAAGCGCTTCTCAGAGATTTGACCCGCAGATTTCCGGGGATCAATACCTGCGTGGAACAGTGCTTCATTGGCATAAATATTCCCTACACCAACAACCACTTTGCTATTCATGATGAATTGCTTAATAGTAACAGATCGCCCCTTACATTGCTGATGCAAATATCGCCCATTAAATTGATCCGATAGGGGCTCAGGCCCCAAAGAGGCAATACGCTCATGTACTTGCCCTTTGGGTTGCCATAAAATGGCACCGAAACGACGTGGGTCCGTGTAACGCAGCAAGATCCCGTCGCTAAATTGGATATCGACATGGTCATGCTTCAAGGCAGATCGCTCATCAGAGATAATCCGCAAACTGCCCGACATCCCCAAATGAATAACAACCGCACCACGCTCGGTCTCTAAAAGAATATACTTACCGCGTCGCACCACACTCTTTATAGATAAGCCTTCAAGCTTACGTAACTCAAGTTCAGGAACTCTCCAGCGCAATTGCGGTTGCCTCACAACCACACCAGCAATTTCTTGATTCAGTATATGCGGCTCGATTCCGCTTCTGGTCGTTTCAACTTCAGGCAATTCTGGCACAAGAACTCATTCCATTCATACTATGAAGCACGGTCGCTTATAGCTACTTCTGAGGGGCTTTCAATACAAGATACACACCAAACACAGTAATACATATCCCTATTAGTGCTAACACCCCTAATGCTTCATCAAATAGCAACCACGCTTCGATAACAGTGACCGGTGGCACCAAGTAGAAGTAACTGGCAACTCTGGCCGACTCCCCCTCGCGAATCATATACATCAACAGCAAAACGGCGGATACAGACAAACCAAACACTAACCAGCCAAGCGCCATCACTAGGTCAAATGACCAAACTACTTCACGCGTTTCTATACTGAACGCCAACAGCCCCATCCATACAGCAGTGGCTAGGTATTGAAAAAAGGAGCCCGCCATTAAGTCAACACCAGCACCAAAACGTTTCTGATACAGCGTGCCTATCGATATCCCTAGCAGCGCGACGATAGAGGCAGCCATCGCTTCAGGCCTCAGTGACCAATCACCTAAATCTTTGCCGCCAGTTAGCACCAGCGACACGCCTACCAGCCCTAACACTAAGCCCCATACTTGCAAACCTGCCAATGATTGTCTAAACCAGATCCGCCCAATAAGCGCGGTAAGCAAAGGCTGTAAGCCAACCACAATAGCAACTATGCCAGCAGGCATATCCCATTTTATGGCTGCAAAAACGCCTCCCAGATAAGCGGCATGCACCAGCGAGCCAGAAACCATCTGATGAAAACCCTGCCTACCGGTAGGAATTTTTGATTTGAAAATAGCCATCAATACCATGAATACCGCCAGCGTAAACAGCATTCGTATAAACAGCATATTAAAAGGTTCTATGTAAGGCAGCCCATATTTAGCCCCGATAAACCCAGTACTCCATAGCAGCACAAAGATAAATGGGATAAAAGGAATAAGCTTGGTACGCAACGCAACCATATAGGCGCCCCTATGGTGAAATATAAGTAACATTTAAAGAGATAGAGTACGAATAAAGCACTGATTAAAAAAGAGACAGCACAGCAATAAAAAATAGGGTACAGTTAATAAAATAGCAGAAAATAACGACAAATAACTAAGACTGTACCCATGAAAGTTTATGAAAAAGTTATTAAACACATCGAGCACCAGCTACGCTCAGGTGCACTTCAGGCATATGATTTCCTACCCTCTGTCAGAAGCCTGTCACAAACACTAAATGTCAGTAAAAACAGTGTCATCCGAGCCTATATCGCACTTGAGCAAAGCGGAGTAATCCTTGCTCACCCAAGAAAAGGGTTTTCCATAAAAGCTGATACCGAATACGATCAACCGCAACCACCCTCACCTCAAAAAGTGATTCGCGGCGCAACCTCACTGGATATTATTGGGTCTGCTCAACGTCAAGCTGATGTAGTTTTTGGTAGTGCTAACCCAGATACTCGTATCAAAGGGCGCAAAGAGTTTTATAAGCAATTAAACAAACTAGTTCGCCTAGAAATAAAGTCTCCTGCCATCTATAGCCACTACCAAGCACCACCAGGCAACCTAGAGCTGAGACAACAAATTGCAAAAAAAACACATAGCGGCCATGCCGAGCTTGACCCTGAAGAGATCATCATTACTAACGGCGCACAAGAAGCCATTTCACTTGCACTTAGAAGCACCACACAATCCGGCGACATTATCGCGGTAGAATCGCCCTGCTTCTATGGTACATTACAATGCATAGAAGCCTTGGGCTTACAGATAATTGAAATACCGTCCCATGCGCCAGATGGCATCGACTTAGAACAGCTCTCTAATATATTAGAGCGTTGGGAAATAAAAACGATTCTACTCAACCCCCACGCCAATAACCCTCTGGGGTTTAACATGCCAGATACAATGAAGTCATCATTAATGGCCATAGCGCAAGCGTATGATTTAGTTATTATCGAGGATGATGTATTTGGCAAGCTGGTGCATACCTCACAGCGACGCAGAACACTAAAATCAATGGATACCGAGGGGCGTGTTATTTTATGCAGCGCTCTGTCCAAAATACTCGATCCAGACATCCGTATTGGTTGGGTCAGCCCCGGACGATATTTTGATCAAGTTAACTATTTGAAATATGTCACCACACTCGCCACATCAGGTCTAATGCAACACGCTTCTGCTTTGTGGATGGAGTCGGCTAATTTCGACCGTCATATCAAGCAGCTTCAAAACAACTACAGACAACGAAAAATACTATTTATCGAAGCACTAAAAACATGCCTTCCTGTAGAAGCACATATAAATAATCCAGATAGCGGCTACCTATGCTGGATAACCCTTCCTCTCAATATTGACGGCGACCACTTGTTCGAGCGGATGAAAAGCGAAGGCGTTAGCATTACCCCGGGAAGTTTGTTCGGTACAGCACGGCAATTTCAGCACTGCATACGCCTTAACTTCAGTACATTCGACAACACACCGCAACAAATATTAGCACTGGCAAGGCTTGGCGAGATTATTTCTGAGGAGGTCAATTTTCAGGCACAAAAAAGCCCGACATAGCCGGGCCTTTTGAGAAACTATCATCTTATTTGATTTTAGCTTCTTTATACATAACGTGCTGGCGAACTACAGGATCAAATTTTTTGATCTCGAATTTCTCTGGCATGTTACGTTTGTTTTTATCAGTTGTGTAGAAATGACCTGTGCCTGCAGAAGAAACCAGACGGATCTTTTCACGATTACCTTTAGCTGCCATCGTCTAGCTCCTTATACCTTTTCGCCACGTGCACGAACTTCAACAAGTACTGCATCAATGCCTTTTTTATCGATAATACGCATGCCTTTAGCAGTTACACGTAAACGAACGAATTTATTCTCAGTTTCTACCCAAAAACGGTGCCAATGCAGGTTTGGAAGAAAACGACGACGCGTTTTGCGCTGTGAGTGAGAAACATTATTTCCTGTTACTGGGCGCTTGCCAGTAACCATACAAACTTTAGCCATAATCAAAGCCTCAAATTACATTGTTAACTTCTATTTCGGATGTCTATTGGTCGCTTCACAGATACTGTGTATATAAGCAAACCTCAGGCGGAGCGTTCAATAACCGAACTGAATCCCGTACCAAGCACGAATAGAAGGGGGCGAATTATATAGATAAGAAACATCAAATACCATTAAGATTTTCAAAAAGGGCTAGATTCCCGCTAAAAACAAGCGAAAAGCGCCTTCTGAAAAACGAACCGAACATAAAACGATACATTAATAAAAAATAATAGAAGGTTTTCGTGTAACTTTGATATTCGTCATATATACGTATAACAAACCCTCTTAGTATTAGAGAATACAGAATTCCAACCTTGGAATCCGTAGCCATTCACTGCAAACAGGATAATCCAATGGATAATAATATTAAGGTAACTGGTAATGATGATCCATTGATGGATTTTTCAAACTGTCACGTGGGCATCATTAAAAATTTTGAGCAGCTTCGAGGCTTAGCCACAACAAATATTAGCGAACCGATATCTCCTGACATCAAGCAGACAGCCGCTAAGTTATATAGCTTCTTTCATGAAGTGGTACTCAAACATCATAAAGAAGAAGAAGATGAGTTATTCAATGTCGTACTTGATTGCGCCAGACGTGGTGAAGAGACTCTTAAATCAAAAACAATGATTAAGCAGCTAACGAATGAACATCGCATGCTTGAACTGCAATGGAAACTAATTGAACCTGATATCAAGCAGCTAGCTAAAGGTAAATTTGTCATATTTGACCAAGCAATGGCATTAAGACTCGCTAACTCATACCTTGACCATGCTCAATTCGAAGAAAGGGAGTTCCTCCCCCTCTCTGCTGAAATATTAGGCGATAAAGGCCTTTCCTCTCTTGGCCTATCCATTCATATGCGCCATACACAAGTGGGTGTTGCCAGCTATATGTAAGCCTAGAGCAACCCTTGCTCTGCAAAAGATATGACATCTGGGTCACCCACGATCATGTGATCCAGTACTCGTATATCCACCAGCTGTAATGCATCCACTAAGCGTTTTGTAATCTGCTTATCTGCCACGGAAGGTTCCGCAACGCCGGACGGGTGATTATGTGACAAAATAACGGCAGCTGCATTTAAAGACAGCGCCCTTTTCACTACTTCTCTCGGGTATACCGATGCTGCATCAATAGTGCCATAAAACATCGGCTCAAAGCGGATAACTCTGTGCTTATTATCCAGAAAAAGACAGGCAAACACCTCTTGTTGATGATGCCTCATCTGCACTACTAGGTAATCCCTGACAGCTTGTGGGCTTTCCATTAACTCACCTCTTTGTAGTGAAGCCATCAAATGTCGGCGGCTCATTTCTAAAACCGCTTGCAGTTGAGCATATTTGGCAGGCCCTAAGCCCGGCGCTTCACAAAACTCTTCTTGTGAACTTTCCAAAAGTGGACGCAAACCATCAAATCTATTTAATAGGTCGCGTGCTAAATCAACTGCGCTCGCCCCTTTGATACCCGTTCGAAGAAAAATAGCCAATAATTCTGCATCAGATAAAGTCGATGCACCCTGTGCCAAAAGCTTTTCCCTAGGCCGCTCTAACTCAGGCCAGTCTGTAATCGCCATACACATTCCTTGTGCTAGTTACGTATAATCCCATAGAAGGTCTACGCAAAGATTTCCTGAAGTGGTATCTTACACCCCTTTACCACAACTGCGTAATTCCGGGTTGCTCAAGGTATGTATAGACTTACTAACAAACAAATAATTTTAGGTATCACAGGCGGAATCGCTGCCTATAAAAGCGCTGAACTCACGCGTTTATTGAAAACAGCAGGAGCGGATGTGCGGATCGTAATGACCCCGGCTGCAACCTCTTTCATCACACCGTTAACGCTACAGGCACTATCAGGGCATCCGGTTCACCTTGAACTACTCGACCCTGAAGCTGAAGCTGGAATGGGCCATATAGAACTAGCAAAATGGGCCGATTTAATTGTCATCGCCCCAGCTAGTGCCGACTTTATGGCACGCCTAGCAAATGGCATGGGTAACGACCTACTCAGCACTTTATGCCTCGCTACAGCAGTCCCTATTTGCTTAGCTCCTGCGATGAACCAGGCGATGTGGCGCTCTAGCGCAACACAAAAAAATGCAGATACGCTGCAGCAACAGCACGTTCAATTATGGGGGCCGGGTGTTGGCGAACAAGCCTGCGGTGATACAGGCCCAGGGCGTATGATCGAACCCACTGAAATTATAGAAAGAGTCGCTAAGCAATTTGATAATGGCGCTTTGTCGGGTCTCAACATACATATTACAGCAGGGCCAACGCGTGAGCCTCTCGACCCTGTTCGTTATATCTCCAACCATAGTTCTGGCAAAATGGGTTATGCCTTGGCTGAGGCGGCTATTGATGCAGGCGCTAATGTTAAACTAATTAGCGGGCCCGTTAACTTACCCGCACCGGCTCATGTAGAACGCGTATCCATCACTACTGCTGAAGATATGCTAGAAGCTTCATTAGAAGGTATTAGCAACTGCAACATCTTTATTGCGTGCGCTGCCGTAGCTGATTATCGCCCTACTTCTATCGCTGAACATAAGATCAAAAAAGGCAACGAGGAGATCATGGAACTCCATCTGGTCAAAAATCCAGATATTGTTGCAACGATAGCAGCAAGAGTAGACAAACCTTTCACTATTGGTTTTGCGGCAGAAACACGCGATGTCTTGTCTTACGCTCAAGGAAAGCTAGAACGTAAAAATCTAGATATGATCATTGCTAATGACGTTTCACAAGCAGGCATAGGCTTTAATAGCGACGAAAACGCTGTCACATTAGTGACTCGTGATACGCACATTGAAATTCCTCAAACCAGCAAGCGCCAGCTGGCAACACTATTGATTGAACAGATCTCCCAACTTTATAAGACATCAAAATGAAAAAAATACAGGTTAAAATTCTGGATGACAGAATTGGTCAGGCATTCCCGCTACCAAACTATGCAACACCAGGTTCAGCAGGCTTAGACCTGCGCGCTTGTCTTGACCAATCCCTTACGTTAGAGCCAGGCGAAACGGAGCTAATCCCAACAGGTATGGCGATTCATATTGAAGACCCATCGCTATGCGCTATGATTTTGCCTCGCTCAGGGCTAGGCCACAAACACGGCATCGTATTGGGGAATTTGGTGGGGTTAATCGATTCCGACTATCAAGGACAACTCTTTGTTTCTTGCTGGAACCGAGGTAACACCCGCTTTACGATGGAACCAGGTGAACGCATTGCTCAGTTAGTGTTGGTTCCTGTAGTACAGGCCGACTTTGAAGTTGTCGATAATTTTACTGACACTGAACGCGGCGCAGGCGGATTTGGTTCGTCTGGACGCTCTTAATTCTTGCAAGGATGAAAGCATGACTTATACATTGGAACAGCTCGACCAGGAAATTTTTCGTGCTTATGATATTCGCGGTATTGTAGATGAAGCACTAACAGACCCTGTCGTTTATCATTTAGGGCGAGCGTTTGCAGCCCAAGCACAACACCAGCAAATTAAAACGGTCGTGGTCGGTGCTGATGGGCGTTTGTCTTGTCCTCGTTTAAAAGCGGTCTTGATTGAAGGCCTATTAGAAGGTGGGGTCGATGTTACCGATGCAGGTTACATTCCAACACCTCTACTGTATTTCGCCGCACACCATACCGACAGCCAAACTGGCATTATGATTACCGGAAGCCATAACCCAAGCAATTATAATGGTTTTAAAATGATGCTTGGCGGCAACACTCTTGCCGGCGAAGAGATTCAAGCCCTTAAGCACCGAATCTTGCAGAGAGAATACACGCAAGGTGAAGGCCAGCTAAACAGCATCGACATTCGTCCGCAGTACCGTAAACGCGTGACCGAAGACGTTAGTATCAAGCGTAAATTAAAAGTGGTTATCGACTGTGGAAATGGTATTCCGGGTGAGATGGCCCCCATTTTAATGGAGCAACTCGGGTGCGAAGTCATTCCTTTGTATTGTGAGGTCGACGGCAATTTCCCTAATCACCATCCAGACCCTAGCAAACCAGCCAACCTTATTGATTGTATTGCTGCCGTTAAAGAGCATAACGCAGATCTTGGCCTTGCTTTTGATGGTGATGGTGACCGTGTAGGCGTCATCACATCTAGCGGCGCGATGATTTATCCAGACAGAGTCATGATGTTATTTGCAGAAGACATCCTGCAGCGCAACCCTGGATCTGAAATAATCTACGATGTGAAATGCTCTCGTTTATTAGGCGACGTTATACGCAAAGCCGGTGGCCAAGCCACCATGTGGAAAACTGGACACTCGTTGATCAAACGTAAAATGAAATCATCCGGCGCCCTGCTAGCTGGCGAGATGAGCGGTCATATTTTCTTTAAAGAACGCTGGTTCGGATTTGATGATGGTTTATACAGCGCTGCACGCTTGCTAGAAATTTTATCAACGCGCACAGAAACATTGGATGAAATTTTCAATAAGTACCCTGAAGATGTGAGCACGCCTGAACTGAATATCGATGTACGTGATGATAATAAATTCGATATCGTCGAAAAGCTACAAGCACTCGAGTACCCAGATGGCGATGCTAGCCGCATTGATGGAATTCGTGTTGATTACCCTGATGGGTGGGGACTAGTAAGAGCCTCTAATACAACACCTGTGTTAGTGCTGCGTTTTGAAGCAGCTAATGAAACAGCTCTTAATCGTATCAGGGATCAATTCCAGGAACGATTATTAACCGTTGATTCAAGCCTTATCATTCCCAACGAATAAGTATTATTTTGGAGCAGATATCTACATGCCTTTAAATCGTCAACAGGCCATGCAAACGGCTGAAGTTCTCAGTGAAGCCGTTCCTTATATTCAGCGCTTTGTGGGTAAAACCATTGTCATCAAATATGGCGGAAACGCCATGACTGACGAGAAGCTAAAAAACAGCTTTGCTCGTGATATCGTTATGATGAAACTTATTGGCTTAAACCCCATTGTTGTTCATGGAGGTGGCCCACAAATTGGCGACCTGCTTGAAAAACTCAACATTGAGTCTCACTTTATTAATGGTATGCGTGTCACCGACTCTAAAACCATGGATGTTGTAGAAATGGTGTTAGGCGGCATGGTCAATAAAGAAATTGTTGGCTTAATCAATAGCAATGGCGGTAAAGCGATTGGCTTAACGGGTAAAGACGGGCACCTACTAGGTGCTAGAAAACTCAGAGTCAAACATAAAACACCTGAGATGGAAGCACCTGAGATCATCGATATCGGCCATGTTGGCGAAGTTGAACATATCAATACTGCTGTTCTTGATATGCTAGCAGACTCTGACTTTATCCCTGTTATCGCTCCTATCGGTGTAGGCTCGGACGGCTCTTCTTACAATATCAATGCGGACCTAGTGGCAGGGAAAGTAGCGGAAGTACTTAAAGCTGAAAAACTAATTCTCTTAACTAATATTGCAGGCTTACTCGACAAAGATGGCGCAGTTCTAACAGGCTTATCCACACAACAGGTAGATGCACTCATTGAAGATGGCACTATCTATGGCGGCATGCTTCCAAAAATTGATTGTGCACTAGGCGCAGTGAAAAGTGGCGTCACCAGTGCACATATCATTGATGGTCGTGTAGAGCACTCTTGTCTGCTGGAAATATTCACCGATGAAGGTGTCGGCACGCTCATTTCCAACAACACTCTGTAGTAGGTTTTACATGAGCGAAAATACGAAAGTTTCCAGAAGCGAGCAAATTTTACAAGCACTCGCAAGAATGCTGGAATCTAATCATGGCCAGCGTATTACTACGGCAGCGCTAGCAAAGGAAGTCGGCGTTTCAGAAGCGGCGCTGTACCGTCACTTCCCTAGTAAGGCACGCATGTTCGAGGGGTTAATTGGCTTTATTGAAGAAACTATCTTCTCTAGAGCTAATATCATTACTTCGTCAGAGAGTCCGGCGATCCGCCAGTGCGAGCAAATTTTAACCTTAGTATTAGCTTTTATTGAACGTAACCCAGGAATGGCTCGCATCCTCACAGGAGATGCTCTTGCTGGCGAAACTGACAGGCTTCGCCATCGTGTCAATCAGTTTTTTGAACGGCTGGAGACACAATTAAAGCAAGTGATGCGCGAGGCTGAATTTAAAGAAGGACTTCGCACGGAGGCTACAGCAGGCGTTACTGCAAATCTAATGATTGCCGTGCTTGAAGGCCGTATTCGTCAATTTGTCAGAAGTGAGTTCCAACGCAAACCAACCGAGCACTGGAGTGACCAGTGGCAAAGACTTGCTGTAGGTCTTTTCCGCCCAGGCTAACCATTAGTGACAACATATTAACCAGATAAACCGACCGTTTACCTGGTTAATCACTCGTTACACCCATAGGCTTGTGACGATGTACACTTCGCTGATGGTGGGCGTGCTACTTCATAAGATTTCTTATTTATTTTTGTTAACAATTCGGCCTGTTGCTTTTGCATGATTAACGCGGGTGCTGACACTAATTGCACACCAGCCTCATCTAATGCAGGAATCGCCTTTTCCAAAAAAGTAGTCGTAATAGGGTAAGGGTGACCAATCACAATAGCAGAGCCATGCTTTCTCGCAATTTTCACAGCCTGAATAAACTGCTGACTTAAAAAAGCCTCGGTTTGCACGTGATCGAGAAAGATATCTCTACTCAGTGCCGGAATCCCTTCTTTTCGAGCAACGCTCCACGCCACACTGCCACGTGTTGTACGGCTATCGAGAAAGAAAAGATTGCGTGATTTTGCAACTTCCATCACCCACTTCATCGGAACCCGCTGACGTGTCAGTAAGCTTCCCATATGGTTATTCAAGCCCGCTGCATAAGGAACCGCATCCAAATCATCATTCAAAATTTCTTTAAAACGCGTTTCAGATAAGTCAGGTGTTAGCCCTCCTGGGCCTAACTTTAAATTTTGATCATTAGCCATAGGGACATGCAACATGACATCTTTGCCCAGCTCATGGGCAGCAATAGCAAGCAACCGCCCATGAGCGGAGTATGGTAACACGGCATAAGTAACGGGCCCCGGCAGTGCAAGCGCTGCGCGGCCTTGAGCCAAATTATTACCGACATCATCAATCACAATAACAATGCGCGGCTGTATAACGGCATCCAAGTTATTACCCGCCTGACAGCTAACACTAACCGTCAGGCAGATACCACAAACAGCCTCGAGCCAGCGAACAGTCATTAAGGCGCTGTCACTTTTCCAACAATCGTTAGCGCTTTAAGCAGGTTAAGCGCTTCATACAGTTGATAATCTCTTTGTGACAAGCCCTTCTGCGCCTCAGCTAGCTCATTATCTTTTAACTGTTCAGCTTGTCCATTAAACAGGTGACCCGACAAGTCTTTCTCTTTTGGAAAATTTCTACCTTGAACTTTTTTCAGCTCAGCTTCTTCAACCACAACATCTGGCTGTATACCTTGCGCTTGAATTGAACGACCACTTGGCGTGAAATATCGCGCCGTTGTAAGCTTCAAGGCACGACGTTGCGTCAAAGGTAAAATAGTTTGCACAGAACCTTTTCCAAAACTGCCCGTTCCCATAATCACAGCACGCTTATGATCTTGAAGTGCACCAGCAACAATTTCTGAAGCAGACGCAGAGCCTCCATTAATCAACACAACCATGGGTACAGTTGCCGACACAACATCTTCTGTTGCCATAAATTCAGTATCAGCATTGGCTAGGCGACCTTGCGTATAAACAATCATGCCTTTATCTATAAATGCGTCGACAACTTCAACTGCCGCTTGCAAAACCCCGCCCGGGTTATTTCTCAAATCGAGTACAATGCCTTGTAAAGATGAAGCGTTTTTTTCCTGAATTTCATATAGTGTTTTTTTAAGATCACTTCCCGTATTTCCTTGGAACTGTGTAATTCGCAAATACGCATACTGCTCACCCAGCATCTTATGCTTAATGCTCGTCACCTTGATCACATCACGCACAACTTTAATGCTTAACGGCTTATCCTCCCCCTCACGCAGGACAGTCAGTACGATCTCAGTACCAGGCTTGCCCCGCATTCGGCTAATAGCACCGTCTAGCCCCATGCTTTTAACTGGTTCGTCATCAATTCGTGTAATCAAATCACCCGCTTTAATACCTGCTTTAACAGCTGGCGTATCATCAATGGGGGCAATCACGCGAATAAAACCATCTTCAAGACTAATCTCAATCCCAACACCACCAAATTCGCCACTGGTATGCTCGCGTAACTCATCAAAAGCTTCAGGCTCTAAATAGGATGAATGCGGGTCTAAACCCGAAATCATTCCACGAATAGCATCTTCCAATACTTTGGCATCATCTACTGGTTCAACGTATGAGTTCTTTATGCGATCAAACACTTCGCTAAAACGCCTCAACTCTTCTAAAGGTAGCGCTTTAGATACCTCAGAATTAGGAGGCACAACGGTTTGAGACAGCGCCGTTGCACTAAGCCCTAAACTAAACAATACGCTAACCAGCTTTAACGATAGTTTCACTGCTGCCACCTTTTCATAAAAACATTTATCATCCTTAATGACGGACAAACCAACGTTTGGGGTTAATTGCTTTTCCTTTATGTCGGATCGCAAAATATAGACCGGGTTCACTATTTCCACCACTACTGCCTAATGTCGCTATAGGCTCACCTTGAGACACCCAATCCCCTGTCTCTTTGAGTAAGCTATCATTCTGCCCATAGAGGCTCATATATCCTCCTCCATGATCAACAATAGTTAATAAACCGTAGCCTCTTAACCAGTCAGAAAATACTACTCTACCATGATGTACTGCAGCTACAGGCCCACCAGTGGTTCCTGAAAGTAATACACCATCGTAACTTAGGTTATTCTGAACACTACCATAAGCACGTAGAATCTTTCCTTTTACTGGCCACTTCAATTTACCTTTAAGACTGGCAAATTTTTTATTATTTTGCGTAAGGTTTGCTGAAGAGATCGACTTCTCGATATCTATTAGAAGCTTTTCCAAGCGCTTTTTGTCACGCCGTAGCTGCTTTAGTTTAGCCTGAGAACTCACAACCCGCTTACCTAAAGCGCTCAGTGATTGCTTACGCTTTTCACGCAAGCTTGTGAGTGACGTCAATGAGCCTTTCAAACGATCACGGTTGTTTATAATAGCTTGCTGTGTTGTATCAATGGACAGGTGTGTTGATTTAAGGTCATTTAACAACGCTTGATATTGTGCCATCTCTTTAACTTGAGCAGAGCTAAAGCGATCATAGTAGTGCGTCATACGCGATATTTGTTCAGGATCTCGCTGGTTCAAGAACATAAAAAGACGAGGCTGAGAACCCAATCGATATTGTTGTCGAATAATCTGCTCTAAACGCTCTTGGCTCTTCTCAAGACGAGCTTCTAACCCAACTTTATCGGCTTGATACCCAGATAAATCTACTTTCAAGGTGCTCAGCTTCTTATCAAGCTGATGGATTTTTTTGCCTAATACACTAATCTCTTGCTCTGTTGTTGCCAATACACGCTCAGCAACACCTTGTTTTTTCCGGTCCCTTTTTAATTGAGATTGAACCTTATTTATATTTTTTTTAAGAGCACTCAACTGTGATTTTGTAGCTTGTCGATCCGCTGCTACGGCATGAGAATTTTTATCCCCCCCCAGAAACAGCGCTAAACAGAAAAAAAGATATAAAAAAGGCCGCATAGACGGCCTTATTAATTTACTGGGTTTTAGCAAGGCTATGCCCCGTCATTTCAGCAGGCTTTGGCAAGCCCATTAAATCCAGGATGGTAGGGGCTAAATCACATAAGGCACCATCTTCTAGCGATAACGCCTGCTTATTAGGGCCGTCATAAATCAATGCAACCGGAAAGTTTGTGTGTGCGGTATGTGGTTGCCCTGACGCGGGGTCCAACATCATCTCAACATTACCATGATCGGCCGTGACCAAGGTTTCCCCTCCCACTTCAGCCATCGCAGCCAAGACACGTGTTAAGCAGCTATCAACAACCTCTACGGCTTTAACTGCCGCATCGAAAATGCCGGTATGCCCTACCATATCGCCATTAGGGTAGTTACAAACGATCAGATCATATTTGCCACTTTTGATTGCATCCACCAGCTTATCGGTTAATTCCGGCGCACTCATTTCAGGCTGTAAATCATAGGTAGCCACTTGAGGGGATGAGACCAAAATACGCTCTTCTCCTGGATAAACCGCTTCCTGTCCACCATTAAAGAAGAAAGTCACATGCGCATACTTCTCTGTTTCTGAGATCCGCAATTGCGTTTTCCCTTGTGCTGAAATGTACTCGCCCAAATCATTAACTATTGTTGCAGGTAAGTAAGCACAAGCAGCGGGAATAGTGGCGGCATATTCGGTCATCATGACGTAATCGGCTAAAGCCGGAGCAGAGGTTCGATTAAACCCTGAAAAATCCTCGCTCTCTACAAACGCACGGGTTATTTCTCTCGACCTGTCCGGACGAAAGTTAGCACAGATAACGGCGTCACCATCACCAATGACACCCATGGCAACACCATCTTGGTGAATAACAGTCGCCTGCACAAACTCATCATTTTCATCACGTTCATAAGCAGCATCTAAAGCTTCGACAGAGGAGCTAGCAACACAAGGCGATTGCCCCAGTGTCATTGCATCATATGCCTGCTGCACACGATCCCAACGATTATCGCGGTCCATAGCATAATATCGGCCAACAATAGTGGCGATACCGCCAACGCCTAAATCAGCAAACAAAGCCTGGGCTTTTTCAAGTGAAGGTTTAGCCGAGCGCGGTGGCGTATCTCGTCCATCCAAAACAGCATGCAGATAAACCTTCTGCGCACCTCGCTGAGCAGCCATCCTTATCAGCGCAAATATATGCTCTTCATGACTATGCACGCCACCTGGCGATAGCAGCCCTAAAATATGCACCGCTTTTTGCTGATGTATCGCTTTATCCATCGCACTTGTCAGCACATTATTTTCAAAAAAATCACCGTCATCTATCGCTTTAGATATACGGGTAAAGTTCTGATAAACAGTGCGGCCCGCACCAATATTCATATGGCCAACTTCAGAATTCCCCATCTGCCCATCAGGCAAGCCTACTGCCAAACCTGAAGTCGCTATGCGAGAGTTTGGGTTATTCGCCAGTAACTGATCCCACATAGGGGTATTTGCCACTTCAATGGCAGAAGAAGGAGTCGACTCAATGCCAAAGCCATCTAGGATAATTAGTGCTTTGGGGATACGCATATTACTCATATGAATTCAGGCCAATATCGTCTAAGGAAGGTCACGTATTTTACTTTGATTCACAGCAATTGGCTAACAACGCCTTGCAATTCATCTTGCCCTCTTATATGAGAAGCTTTGTCAATGTATAATCTTCGCTCGAAATGAGGTGCCGGCTTCGCGGCGTAATGACGGTTTAGGAAACATAATGGAACAATTGATTGAATTCGCCACTAACAACTTTATGCTGATAGCGGCTTGGCTAGTAACACTTTTGATGATTATGTGGTCTGAAGGCCAAAAAGCTGGCAAGTCTGTTTCACCAGCCGTAGCTACCCAGCTGATGAACAAACAAGATGCTGTGCTGATTGATATTCGCACTAAGAAAGAGTGGGATACAGGCCACATTACAGGCTCAAAGCACGTCCCTCTTGCTGACTTTGCCCGTCGCTTACAGGAAGTAGAAAAATTCAAAACGCGTCCTGTTATTGTTGTCTGTAATATGGGACAAACAGCAGGCGCTGCTAGCAAGCAACTGAAAGCAGCTGGTTTTGATAACGTATTACGCCTACAAGGCGGAATTACTGAATGGAAAGGCCAAAATCTGCCTATCGTAAAAAAGGCCTGAGCTAGATGATCACAGTTTATAGTTCTGACTGGTGCCCTTTTTGCACAAACGCAAAAAGGCTGCTGGACCATAAAGGTGTGAAGTACACCGAGATCAACGTCGATAATCAACCCAATAAACGGGCACAAATGACAGAATTAAGCGGCCGCACTAGCGTACCGCAAATTTTCATTGGTCACACACATGTTGGCGGCTGCGATGAGCTTTACGCATTAGAACGACAAGGGCAGCTAGATACTCTAATTTCAACACAGGATTAAGGATTAAAAATGTCAGAGAATGATCAGGTTGCTGAGCAGCCAAAAGGACCACAGTTTTCTATTCAGCGTGTATATGTAAAGGACGCTTCTTTAGAAACACCTAACAGCCCGCAAATCTTCACTAAAAAGTGGCAGCCAGAGATCAACCTGGAAATGAACACTAAAACCACACCTCTTAGCGAAGAACATTTTGAAGTTGTTCTAACGCTAACAGTGACAGTTAAAAACGAAGAAGATACTGCGTTTTTAGTAGAAGTTCAGCAAGGTGGAATTTTTCAAGTCTCTGGCATGAACGAGCAAGAAATTAGCCATACGTTAGGCGCATTTTGCCCTAACTTACTCTTCCCGTATGCTCGCGAAACGATTGATACGCTTGTAACTAAAGCCAGCTTCCCTCCACTGATGCTAGCGCCCGTTAATTTTGATGCGCTTTATGCTCAGCAAATGCAACAAAAGGCAGCACCTGCTACTGCAGAACAACACTGATCTATCAGTGTATTACAAGCTCAACCTAGTTGAGCTTGTAATAACTCGCCCTATTCAGATAATACCACTTCTTTTTTCACTGCAGATTTATCGACCCAATCCACTAGGTCAGTCCACATACGCCCTATATCATTGCGCGATGGCATAATACCCGCATGGGGCAACTCTATTGTCATAACAGGAATTTTTTTTACAAACCAAGCATAGTTACCCAAAGATCCTGGATAGGTGCCTAATTGGCGCAAGTAAAGAGGTCCTAATTTTTTGGGTGGCTTTAAACTGCTACCATCAAAATCTAAAATTCCGTGAGGGGCATGCACTGATACAATAACATCCGGACGATATTCCTCTATCAACTGATGAACAACTTGGGATTCCGGCTCACTAAGGGGCGCCTTCCCTGGGTAGTAACGAGATCTTTCACGTGCTTTTTTCTTCCAATGCGCCAATGGCTCCGGAAAACCTGATGCTGGAATAAAATTACGATTCAAATCTACTTTATTAAAATTGACGCGTGAAGAGCGCGATCGCAACAAGCCATCAGGGTTAGCCAATGGAAGAAAATGCCAATCATAAGCACCGCTATGATGCTTATGTAGTGTATTCAACCACTTGAAGGTCACACTAACACTGGAGTATTCATCGCCATGAATACCGCCAATAAAGAGAACCTTAGGTGCATCACTACGCATCGCAGGAAAATGCTTTTCCAGAATAGCCAAGCCTCCAACTGAATAAAATCGAGGCTCATCAAACGCTAATTTATTACACTCACGCACAGACACGCTAGAAAGTTTACGGCCAATTTTCCCGCACAATAACTGCACATCCGTTTTAATATCTTTATGTGTATTGGGTTGTACGCTGGTTGTCGCAAACGATAGTGCAGGTAACACACATAAAAAATTCGCGAGAAACAAAAAACGATTTTTGATCAAGGGAAAAGTTCACCGATAGTAATAGAGATGACAGTATAAAAGAGTGTAGCTCACTATAAAAAATGATTCCTCACTTCAAATAGCACTTTTATAACCGTGCTGGCGCCATGCTTCATAAACCACAATGGCGCACGCATTGGAAAGATTCAAGCTTCGACTGCCATCACACATCGGCAATTTAACACACTGCTCAACCGGCAAGCTATCTCTTACATCTTCCGGTAGGCCACGGGTTTCAGGGCCAAATAAAAGCACATCTCCCTCAGAAAAACTGACTTCACTGTGGAAGCTTTGCCCTTTAGTTGTCAGTGCCCACACTTTAGGAGAGCCCAGTTCGTTCAAGCACTCTTGGAGAGAGTCATGGACACGCATCGCTGCAAACTCATGATAATCAAGCCCAGCTCGCCGTAGTTTTTTATCATCAAGCTCAAAACCTAAAGGCTTAATTAGGTGCAAGTGGAACCCTGTATTAGCACATAGACGGATAATATTGCCCGTATTAGGCGGTATTTCAGGCTCAAAAAGAACAACATGCAGCATAATGCTTCTCGTTAAAATAGATCAGTTAACATTATACCGTCATACACTCAAAATCACTCCTCTTCTGTACTTTCAACAACTAGTTTGAGGTCTTTAATTTTCCGTGTCAGCGTATTACGCCCCCAACCTAACAATACTGCTGCGTCTCGCCTCCTCCCAGCGGTATGTTTTAATGCTGTTTCAATCATTATTTTTTCAAATGCAGGCATTGCTGCATCAATAACCCCTTGCTTGCCGGCACTCAATTGCTGATCAACCCAATTACGTAAAGCGTGCTCCCAATTAGAGGTAATCACTTCAGCAGCCCCTTGCTGCTCGGCCAATTCAGGAGGCATGTCGGAAACCAATACTTCTCGTCCAGACGCCATAACCGTCAGCCAGCGACAGGTGTTTTCTAGTTGCCGAACATTACCAGGCCACGCCAAATCACACATAAACGCCTCGGTTTCAGGCTTTAAAACCTTTGCCTCAACGTTGAGCTCTTCTGCTGAACGCACCAGAAAGTGTCTAGCCAAGCGCGGTATATCTTCTTTGCGCTCAAACAGTTGCGGAATATGAATACGAATGACATTTAGACGATGAAATAAATCTTCACGAAACCGCCCTTCTTGGACCAAGCCCTCAAGGTCCTGATGGGTTGCAGCAATAATACGCACATCAACTTTAACAGCGGTATGCCCACCTACTCGATAAAACTCACCATCAGCCAGCACTCGCAGCAAACGGGTCTGAGTCTCGGCCGGCATGTCTCCAATTTCATCTAGAAATAATGTGCCACCATCAGCTTGTTCAAACCGTCCATGACGAGCCGCCGCCGCTCCTGTAAAAGCGCCTTTTTCATGACCAAAAAGCTCCGACTCTATCAAATCTTTTGGGATCGCTGCCATATTAAGCGCTATAAAAGATGAAGAGGATCTCGGGCTATGCTTATGCAAAGCATGAGCGACCAGCTCTTTGCCTGTTCCCGACTTTCCGTTTATCAAGACCGTTATATTCGATTGAGATAAACGTCCAATAGCCCTGAACACCTCCTGCATAGCAGGTGCCTCGCCAATAATCTCAGCAGTGTCTAGCGCAACAGGTTCAGCACTTTCTTGTCTTTGCTCAAACGCATGCTCAACAGCTCTTGTTACTAAAGCAACCGCATCATCAACGTCAAAGGGCTTAGGCAAGTACTCAAACGCACCACCTTGATAAGAGGCGACAGCGCTATCCAAATCAGAGTGTGCGGTCATAATGATGATAGGCATCTGCGGATGTATTTTTTGTATGCGCTCAAGTAGCTGTAAACCATCGATACCTGGCATACGAATATCACTAATGACAGCATCAGGAGTGCTCTTTTCAAGCTGCTTCAATACGTCATCCGCTTTTTCAAATACTTGTGTCTCAATACCAACCTGACTTAATGCTCTTTCGAGCACCCAGCGGATGGAACGGTCATCATCTACTATCCATACTTTACCGGGCATTTTCATTACTTAACTCCAAGGGAATATTGAGTGAAAAACGTGTACACCCGGGCTCACTGCTACACTCAATTAGCCCATGATGTTGATTAATGATGGATTGCGCTATAGACAACCCCAACCCCGAGCCATCTGCTCGACCGCTGATCATCGGATAGAAAACTGTATTAAGTATGTCTGTGGGTATCCCTGGACCATTATCAATAATATCAAGGCAGCACACTAATCTATGCCGCTCAGAACCCAACGTCACCTGACGCTTTGCTCGAGTTCGAAGAAAAATCTCTGGTGCTTCAACCTCATTTTCTTGTAATGCCTGCATCGCATTTCTTACAACATTCAATACCGCTTGAATAATTCTCTCTGAATCCCCCGTAAATTCAGGAATACTCGGGTCATAATCCCTTCTCAGGGCCAGCTTACCAGCGCATTCTGCATTCACTAATGCACAGACTCTCTCGAGCACTGCATGGATATTTACTTGCTCTTGCTTGGGAAGCTGATGTGAGCCCAATAATCGATCAACCAGATTCCTTAACCGGTCAACCTCTTCGATAATGATATGCGTATATTCATGTAACGCTTCATCTTCTAATTCTCTTTCGAGCAACTGTGCCGCCCCTCGAATACCCCCTAGAGGGTTCTTTATCTCATGCGCCATTCCTCTCACTAAATTCCGAGTAGCGGCATGGTGTGATAACAACTCCTCTTCGCGCTCGATTCGCAGCAGACGATCTCTTGCTTGGATCTCAATTAGCAACATAGGACTATGCTGCAATGGTAAAGGATTAACACTGTAATCAACTGTGAGCTCATGACCACTCATCGTAAGAAGTTTTGCTTCACGACGCGTGTATGGGTGGCCAGAGTGGATTGATTTCTTTAGTACTGCCAGCTCATCAGAATCATTAGTAAGCCACTGCTCAACACCGTAATTTCTCAAACGCTTGGCTGTCGCTTCCAGCAGCATTTCTGCAGCAGGGTTCATATAATCGATACACAGCTTCTCATCCAACAGAATCACACTGGTAGATAGGTTTTCTAAAGTTTGCTTATGTGTTTGTTTTCGAAACATCCGCGCGACCACCTAATACGTTGTTAAGCACAATGCAAAATAAGCGCCAACTTATAAAAATATTCTTTTATAACCAGAAAGCGCTAACAACACGCCTAAAGAGATACAAGCAAAGACTAGTTATGCGTATACCACTATAGCACCACTTCCAAACGCACCAATATAGTGCACCACTACTTTATTAGTGCGTTATTCTTACTCATTACAGTAAATACCAGGCAAAAAAAAACCTCCCGAAGGAGGTTTCTTTAAACAATCTCAATTAGCAAGAGTAGTACAAGTCATACTCTACAGGGTGAGTTGTCTGGTTTACTTTATCTACTTCTGCCTGCTTCACTTCAATGTATGCATCAAGCATATCATCAGTAAATACGTTGCCGCGTGTCAGGAATTCACGGTCAGCATCTAGCTCAGCCAATGCTTCAGCTAAAGAACCACAAACTTGTGGAATCTCTGCTGCTTCTTCTGGAGGAAGGTCATACAGATCTTTATCTGCAGCATCGCCAGGATGAATCTTGTTCTGAATACCGTCAAGACCAGCCATCATCAGTGCTGCGAAGCACAAGTATGGGTTAGCAATTGGATCAGGAAAACGAGTTTCGATACGACGTGCTTTAGCAGTAGTCACATAAGGAATACGGATAGAAGCCGAACGGTTACGAGCCGAATAAGCCAGCATTACAGGCGCTTCAAAATGAGGAACCAAGCGCTTATAAGAGTTCGTACCTGGATTAGTCAGTGCACAAAGCGCTTTAGCGTGCTTAATGATACCACCGATGTAGAACAAAGCGGTCTCACTCATACCTGCATAAGCGTCACCAGCAAAGATGTTTACACCATCTTTAGACAAAGACTGATGAACATGCATACCAGAACCGTTATCACCAACAATTGGCTTAGGCATGAAAGTCGCCGTTTTACCATACGCATGAGCAACATTATGTACGCAGTATTTTAAAACCTGGACTTCATCTGCTTTATTTACTAGCGTGTTAGCACCAACACCAATTTCACACTGACCAGCCGTCGCTACTTCATGGTGATGAACTTCAACATCCAATCCCATAGCCGTCATTGCATTACACATGTTTGCACGTAGGTCATGTAGAGAATCAACAGGAGGAACAGGGAAGTAACCACCCTTAACACGTGGACGGTGACCTGTATTACCACCTTCATACTTGTTGTTCGTAGACCATGCAGCTTCTTCAGAAGTAATAGTGTAACCACAACCACTCATTTCATTATGGAAATGAACTTCATCAAATACGAAGAACTCAGGCTCAGGGCCAAACATTGCTGTATCAGCGATACCGGTAGACTTTAGATACTCTTCAGCACGGCGAGCAACAGAACGAGGATCACGCTCATAACCCTGACCCGTTACCGGCTCAACGATATCACAACGGACAATAACAGTAGACTCTTCAGAAAACGGGTCCAAGATAGATGCACTATCATCTGGCTGAAGAATCATGTCAGATTCATTAATACCCTTCCAACCTTCGATAGAAGAACCGTCAAACATTTTCCCTTCTTCAAAGAAGTCATCACCCATCTGGTGAACAGGAATAGTAACGTGCTGCTCTTTACCTTTAGTGTCAGTGAATCGCATATCAACCCACTTAACATCATTTTCTTCGATTAACTTCAGAGTCTTCTCTGACATTTGGCTCTCTCCACATCAAAATTTTGTCAGACACGCTAAAAAACACGGTCCTGAAAAACATATCGGCCTAAGCCGGCTTAATATTTCAATAAGCAACTAGTGTGCCAGCACATATGTGCTTGATTTTATTACACCAGCCACCTTCAAACCCAATAAAACGCACCAAAATAACCCGAAAAACAAAACATCGCACCATAACAGTGCATAAACCGTGTTACATATACCGCTTTATATAGCCGCTAATATCATACTCCAACCTAAAACAAACTTCTTGTGGAAAAAAGACGTACAAACATAACTATTAATCAGGATCAACGTTGCTATTGCGTGTATAATGCGGCCTTTATGAAAATCTCTACAGGTACTTCCACGTGATCGAGAAGCTGAGAAATATCGCCATCATTGCGCACGTTGACCATGGTAAAACCACACTGGTTGACAAACTATTATCGCAATCTGGCACCCTGGGCCGCCGAGATGAGGGCACCGAGCGCATTATGGACTCCAATGACCAGGAGAAAGAGCGCGGTATTACCATTCTGGCAAAAAATACAGCCATTGAGTGGAACGGTTACCATATCAACATCGTTGACACTCCGGGCCATGCGGATTTTGGTGGTGAAGTTGAGCGCGTACTATCAATGGTTGATTGTGTATGCCTGCTAGTCGATGCTGTTGATGGCCCTATGCCACAAACACGCTTTGTTACACAGAAAGCATTCGATCAGGGCTTGCGTCCAATCGTAGTTGTGAACAAGGTTGACCGTCCTGGTGCTGATCCTGACCGTGCCGTTGATAAAGTCTTTGATTTGTTTGACTCGTTAGGCGCTACTGATGAGCAACTTGATTTCCCAATCATTTACGCATCAGCTCTAAACGGTATTGCAGGACTTGAGCATGATAACCTTGCTGAAGACATGACCCCGCTTTTTGAAGCAATCATTGAGCATGTTAAACCACCTGAGGTTGACGTTGATGGACCATTCCAAATGCAGATTTCTGCTTTGGATTACAACAGCTATGTGGGTGTTATTGGTGTTGGCCGTGTTAAACGCGGTTCGGTTAAGCTAAACCAACAAGTGAAAATCATTGGTGCCGACGGCAAAGTACGTAGCGGTCGTGTACAAAAGATTATGGGCTATCTTGGCCTCGAACGCATAGACGTGGACACAGCTCGCGCAGGCGATATCATTTGCGTCACAGGTATGGATGTACTAAATATTTCTGATACCTTGTGCGACCCTGAGAATGTAGAAGCATTGCCTCCATTATCAGTGGATGAGCCAACGGTTTCTATGACATTCCAGGTTAACGACTCTCCTTTTGCGGGTAAAGACGGCAAGTTCGTTACCAGCCGTAACATCAAAGAGCGTCTAGATCGTGAGTTAATTCACAACGTTGCTCTACGCGTTGTAGAAGGCGACTCACCTGAGAAATTCCGTGTATCTGGCCGTGGTGAGCTTCACCTTTCTGTATTGATTGAAACCATGCGCCGCGAAGGCTTTGAGCTGGGTGTTTCTCGCCCCGAAGTAGTTCAAAGAGAAGTTGATGGCGTTACCCATGAACCTTTTGAAATCGTTATGATTGACGTTGAAGAAGATCATCAGGGAAGCATCATCGAAGAAGTAGGTAAACGTGGTGGCGACATGACCAATATGGAAGTGGATGGTACTGGCCGTATTCGCCTTACTTTCCTAATTCCATCACGCGGTCTGATCGGCTTCCGTAGCCAATTCCTGACAATGACATCAGGTACTGGCATCATGACTTCTATCTTTGACCATTACGGCCCTGTCAAAACAGGTGAAGTTGCTTCGCGTACCAATGGTGTGTTGATCACTATGGTAACGGGTAAAGCACTTGGTTATTCGTTATGGAACCTGCAGGCACGCGGACGTCTTTGTATCGCACCTAACGTTGAAGTATACGAAGGTATGATTCTAGGCATTCATAGCCGTACAAATGACTTAGCAGTTAACCCAATTAAAGGTAAGCAGCTAACCAACGTACGTGCATCAGGTACTGATGAGAATATTCAGCTAACGCCGCCAATTCGCTTCACGCTAGAACAGGCGCTAGATTTCATTGAAGATGATGAACTAGTTGAAGTAACGCCGAACCACATTCGTTTACGTAAGAAGTTCCTTACAGAAAACGAGCGTAAGCGCTTTGCCCGTACGGGCAAATAAACAAGCAAGAATAAAAAGGCGACTCTTTAGTCGCCTTTTTTACGCCTATAGATTCCCTTTCCTCATCTTCCCACTCTATACTTTAAGCATACTTCCCGTATCAGTTAAGGATTTACCATGCGGACGCTTTATCCTGAAATATATCCATATAAAGAGCACTTAATTAACGTTGATTCTCAGCACACTTTATATGTAGAAGAGAGCGGTAATGCTGAAGGAATTCCCGTGCTGTTTATTCATGGTGGCCCCGGTGGTGCTACTAGCGGTGCTCAACGACGCTTTTTTAGTCCAGAAAAATACCGAATAATATTATTTGACCAACGTGGTTGCGGCAAATCAACACCTCATGCCAGCCTAGAAAACAACACCACACAAGACCTTATTAATGACATCGAGAAAATCCGCGAACTGCTCAGTATCGACGCATGGCTTCTTTTTGGTGGTTCTTGGGGCTCTACGCTAAGCCTTCTTTATGCCCAAGCCTACCCTGAAAGGGTGTCTGGTATGATATTGCGCGGCATTTTCTTAGCCAGAGAGCAAGATATACAGTGGTTTTACCAACAAGGTGCCAGCGCTATATTCCCTGACTACTGGCAAGACTTCATTTGTTTAATTCCGAAAAATGAACAAGGTAACTTACTGTCAGCCTATTACCAACGCCTGACATCGCAAAATGAAATTGAGAGAATGGCTGCAGCAAAAGCTTGGGCAGTATGGGAAGGTCGCTGCTCAACATTAGACCCTAACCCCAATATTGTTGATCACTTTGCTGACCCACATACCGCACTTTCTATAGCTCGCATTGAAGCCCACTATTTTATCAATCAAGCATTTATTGAAAGCAATCAAATTATCGAAAATGCCGGAAAAATTGCCCATATACGAACCACTTTGGTGCACGGCCGCTATGATATGATCTGCCCTATAGAGCAAGCACACACATTGCACCAAGTCTTACCCAATGCCGAACTTCATATTGTTAGAGATGCAGGTCATTCATCATTTGAGGCAGGTACTATCGACAACCTAGTGCGCGCTACTGATGATTTTGCACGCTCAAGCGCTTAAGGGACATTATGAAAGGTTTAATCCAACGTGTTAGCGAAGCTTCTGTAGAAGTCGATGGTCGTATTATTGGTGAAATAGGGCCCGGCATTCTTCTCTTACTGGGTATAGAAAAAAGCGATACAGAAGAAACAGCTGACAAGCTTTTAAAAAAAATTCGGACTTATCGCATTTTTTCTGATACTGAAGGGAAAATGAATTTAAACCTTCAACAAGCTAATGGAAGTTTACTTATTGTTTCTCAGTTCACTCTGGTAGCCGATACAAAAAAAGGACTTCGCCCTGGCTTTTCAAATGGAGCATCTCCCGAGCAAGGTAAAGCACTCTATCACTACTTTACCAAGCAAGCCCAAGCTACAGATACGCCTGTGCAAACAGGCAAATTTGGTGCTGATATGAAAGTGCGGCTTTTAAATGATGGCCCTGTCACTTTTTTATTAGAAGTAAACTAACCTTACACAATCTATACAATATTAGTAACGCCACCCTGCAGCTGAGCTAGGCGATGCCTAGCCGCTGCAGAAGCATTGCTCATATCAACTGAACGACGTGTTGCGTAATACTCCGCATTAAAAAGATCAAAATAGGCATCTAGGACATCGGCACTATGGTGATCACTGACTTCACGTAGCATCTGTGCAGCAACCTCTGCTGTACAAAGGTGATGCTTCTCTACAGACTGCCTTAAATGATAACGAGATATAGCCACTGCATTAGGCTGCATTACTGGTAAGTCATCCAAATAACGACTCAATCGAAACATACGACGCGCCTGCCGCCAAGTACCGTCCAAGATAATAAACGCGGGAGTCTTTTCTGATAAATTTTCACTAACGATCATCCGCTGCTGATAACTCTCTCCAGAAGGAAAAACAATACAAGGTTGATATTGATCATCACAAAGCGCCGCTATGAACTCAGGATCAGGCTCTGTTCGTGACCACTTAAAGACTCGCGCACCATCAATTGCATCTACAATTAATCGCCCCGTATTCGTTGGCTTATAAATCTCATCATTATGTGTCAGTAACCAAAAAACAGCACTGGCTTTCACTTTAGGTTTTTCAGAACATAGACAACTAAGCAAAGGAAGGAAACACCCCTTGCAACGACCTACATTAGAGCCTCTCGTTATAAACGGTTTACGTGGAGCGTTTACATCAAAGGCCACTATTGCAATCTCATCGGTGCTTGTTCATTTATATCAAAAAGGGATACTGATACTCCCCAGTCTAATTGCAAACAGCCCTTATGCATCCAGTGTAAAATTTGATGCATCTCCTGATGAGTAAGCACACTAAAGCCAAACACCTCATCCTGATTACCTACATAGAAACTCAAGCGATACTGCCCTTTTTGGAAGCTAATATCTAAGCGACGCAAAAGAGAAGCTTTGAAGTCATTATGCTCAAGATTAGCTTCTTGTCTAACCGATTGACTTTGCTTTGCGCTATCGTGCTCAAATTGAGCCATTGCACTTTGGTGTTCTAGGGGAGTTTTACTAATTTTCTCAGACGTCTGCTTCACCAACGTTGGTGAGGCCTCAAGCAACTTCAAGACTAAGCGTCGCGTAAGCCAAAAGTCGACTCTTTGCTGGCCATTATCTAGGTTACCAATTAGGCGAATACGGTCTTCAATAACATCAAAATAAAAAGAAAGAGAGGCAAGATTGATCATCTAATTCCCTGTTGAGAGACCATGGAATTAATATGATAACGAATCACCCCCCCGTTGTATTCATAAAGCGAACAATTTGCACATCGCCATCAGAGGTAAAATGATGCTCTTTAGGCTTATGCATTATCGCTTCTCGAATGCTTGTTTTTAAACGCTCAACATCTCCGGGATAACGCCTCACAACGGCTTTAAGATCGACCGAGTTTTCATTACCTAAACAGAGTAATAATCGACCCTCCACTGTTACCCTTACACGGTTACAATCTCCACAAAAATTATGGCTATGAGGAGAGATAAAACCAACACGCGAGGGGCTATCAAGCATACTCCAATAGCGAGATGGGCCTCCCGTAGTCTCACTGGATGACGCCAAAGGGTACTTCTCATCGATTATGCTGCGAACTTCATCACTGGAGCAATAAGTCTGTGCACGATCATGTTCAGAAATACTTCCCAAAGGCATCTCTTCAATAAAGGAAATATCTAAACCTTTATCCCGTATGAAATGAACTAGATCCAATATTTCATGATCATTTCGCCCCTTTAAGATGACAGCATTAAGCTTTATCTTATCAAAGCCAGCATCACATGCGGCATTAACACCTTCTAAAACCTGCTCAAGTCGCCCTGTACGTGTCAACTCTTTAAACAAAGCATCATTCAAACTATCAAGACTTATATTTATTCTTGTCACTCCAGCAGCTTTCAAATCAGCAGCAAACCTCACAAGCTGGGAGCCATTCGTCGTCAAGCAAAAATCATCCAGCCCTGGAAGAGAACCTATTCCATTGAATAAACTTATCACATCTTTTCTAACAAGCGGCTCTCCACCTGTCAGCCTTAATTTATTAACTCCCATTTCAGTAAAAGCACGCGCTATCAGCGTAATTTCTTCGAGAGATAATACCTCTTCACGAGGCAAGAAAGTCATCACCTCATCCATACAATACACACAGCGAAAGTCACATCGGTCAGTCACCGACATGCGAACATATGTAATGCACCGTCCAAATGGATCAACTAGCTGCTCATTCATCATCTATTCTTTAAACCTGCACTGACAAGCGAATTGGCAATAACTTTTAAGATCAATAAACAAGAATACTGCTTAGCTAATTACAAAAAAAGAACCAAAATACCCTGTGGTATGAGCCACGCCAACAAACTAAAAGAGACTCTTCAATACATATAAAAATATTATCGCAACTAACGAGCCTTCAAATACTCCATAACAAACTCCAGTATGCTATCCACATCCGCCAAATGCATAACCTTAAGGTCTGAGGCAACGGTTTCAGGTTCATCTGAAGCAATCGCGATAATATTTTTATCTTCAGGAAAAATCAGTGGACGCCCTAAAGAAGGACGATGCAATTCAATTTTCGGGATAGTTTCTCTCTTAAAGCCTTCAACTAGCACCAAATCTAAATTCGCTAAATCGAGCTTACTTACTAAGTCCGCTAAGACTGGTTCTTGCGGCTCTGGCTTATCAACCATTAGCGCCCAGCGGTTTGCAGAGGCGATAAGCATCTGATTAGCTCCCGATTTACGCAATTCATAACTATCCTTACCAGGATGATCTACATCAAACTGATGATGCGCATGCTTAATCACCGCCAACCTCACATCATGATTACGCAAAGCAGGGATTAATTTTTTTAGTAACGTTGTTTTGCCCGTACCACTCCAAGCAGAAAGCCCTAAGAGTTTAGGCATTTCAATTAATGCGTCTAAGTCATCACGACGATTAACATTAACAAAAGCGTCAATACAGTCAGAAAAATCAACTTCTATACATGAGTGCTGAGCAAACCAACTTTCAATCTTACGCTCACCATTGATTAAACACTGCTCCAAGTCGTCTAACAAACGTCTATTCAACAATGCCACGACCGGTTGTAACCTTTTACCGTCATGCGCTACAGCAATATCATAATCACCATCTTCTACTCCTTTCATTAACCGAAATACCGTGTCCTTAGGTAATCGAGGACTATCGCACGGTATAAATGCGATCCAGTCTGTCTTGGCATTAGATAGGCCTGTTGCCATGCCCATCAACGGCCCCTGATAACCACCTGCCAAGTCAGTAAACACTTCTAAGTTCAATGACTGATATGCTTCTAAACTCCTATTCGCATTGATAATGCAACGAGCAACCTGAGGTCGAATAATATCTAACGCGTGCTGAATAAGAGGCTTACCCTCAAACTCAATCCACCCTTTATCCGTCCCCCCCATTCTACGAGCCATGCCGCCAGCGAGTATTACACCGGTTACAGAGTTACTACACATACAACAGATACTCCAACAAGAGAAATATTTAGATGACCTAGAAATAGTACTCTATCGTCCTAGCGACAGTAAATTCACCACGCTACTCTTCGAACTCTTAAATCGCAGGCATAAAAAAACCCTGATCACGAAGTGATCAGGGTTCTCTATTAAAAGCTTGGCGATGACCTACTCTCACATGGGGAGACCCCACACTACCATCGGCGCTAAAACGTTTCACTTCTGAGTTCGGGATGGGATCAGGTGGTTCCATTTCGCTATGGTCGCCAAGCATAAACTGTCACAACATGGATTTGATGAAGGCTTTTCTTTGTCTTGGTCTATTCACAAGCACTACTCTGTAATCTTATCTTTACTACATGCTTCCCACACGCCTTTGGCGTTATATGGTCAAGCCTCACGAGCAATTAGTACTGGTTAGCTCAACGCCTCGCAGCGCTTCCACACCCAGCCTATCAACGTCTTAGTCTTAAACGGCTCTTTAGGGGAATCAAGTTCCCAGCGAGATCTCATCTTGAAGGGGGCTTCCCGCTTAGATGCTTTCAGCGGTTATCCCGTCCGAACGTAGCTACCCGGCAATGCCACTGGCGTGACAACCGGAACACCAGAGGTTCGTTCACTCCGGTCCTCTCGTACTAGGAGCAACTCTTCTCAAATCTCAAACGCCCACGGCAGATAGGGACCGAACTGTCTCACGACGTTCTAAACCCAGCTCGCGTACCACTTTAAATGGCGAACAGCCATACCCTTGGGACCGGCTTCAGCCCCAGGATGTGATGAGCCGACATCGAGGTGCCAAACTCCCCCGTCGATGTGAACTCTTGGGAGGAATCAGCCTGTTATCCCCGGAGTACCTTTTATCCGTTGAGCGATGGCCCTTCCATACAGAACCACCGGATCACTAGCACCTACTTTCGTACCTGCTCGACGTGTCTGTCTCGCAGTTAAGCACCCTTATGCGCTTGCACTCAATGCATGATTTCCGACCATGCTGAGGGTACCTTCGTGCTCCTCCGTTACTCTTTGGGAGGAGACCGCCCCAGTCAAACTACCCACCACACAATGTCCTCGATCCCGATTAGGGAACAGAGTTAGAACCTCAACAGTACCAGGCTGGTATTTCAAGATTGGCTCCACACGATCTAGCGACCATGCTTCAAAGCCTCCCAGCTATCCTACACAAGTAATGTCAAAGTCCACTGTGAAGCTATAGTAAAGGTTCACGGGGTCTTTCCGTCTAGCCGCGGGTACGCTGCATCTTCACAGCGATTTCAATTTCACTGAGTCTCGGGTGGAGACAGTGTGGCCATCGTTACGCCATTCGTGCAGGTCGGAACTTACCCGACAAGGAATTTCGCTACCTTAGGACCGTTATAGTTACGGCCGCCGTTTACCGGGGCTTCGATCAAGAGCTTCGCCGAAGCTAACCCCATCAATTAACCTTCCGGCACCGGGCAGGCGTCACACCCTATACGTCCACTTTCGTGTTTGCAGAGTGCTATGTTTTTAATAAACAGTCGCAGCCACCTGGTATCTTCGACTGCCAGCAGCTTAGAGCGTAAAGCTCATCACCGCCAGCAGCGTGCCTTCTCCCGAAGTTACGGCACCATTTTGCCTAGTTCCTTCACCCGAGTTCTCTCATGCGCCTTAGTATTCTCTACCTGACCACCTGTGTCGGTTTGGGGTACGGTTCGTTATAACCTGAAGCTTAGAAGCTTTTCCTGGAAGCATGGCATCAACAACTTCAGTCCTCAAGGGACCTCGTCATCGGTTCTCAGTCTTATAAGAGCCCGGATTTACCTAAGCTCTAAACCTACTACCTTAAACGCGGACAACCAACGCCGCGCTTGCCTAGCCTTCTCCGTCCCTCCATCGCAGTTATAACCAGTACGGGAATATTAACCCGTTTCCCATCGACTACGCATCTCTGCCTCGCCTTAGGGGCCGACTCACCCTGCCTCGAATAGCGTTGGACAGGAACCCTTGGTCTTCCGGCGGGGAGGTTTTTCACCTCCCTTATCGTTACTCATGTCAGCATTCGCACTTCTGATACCTCCACGGTGCCTCCCGGCTTCCGCTTCAACGGCTTACAGAACGCTCCTCTACCATGCCATAAATGGCATCCGCAGCTTCGGTGTCTAGTTTTAGCCCCGTTATATCTTCCGCGCAGGCCGACTCGACTAGTGAGCTATTACGCTTTCTTTAAAGGGTGGCTGCTTCTAAGCCAACCTCCTAGCTGTCTAAGCCTTCCCACATCGTTTCCCACTTAACTAGAACTTTGGGACCTTAGCTGGCGGTCTGGGTTGTTTCCCTTTTCACGACGGACGTTAGCACCCGCCGTGTGTCTCCCGTGATTGCACTCATTGGTATTCGGAGTTTGCATCGGGTTGGTAAGTCGGGATGACCCCCTAGCCGAAACAGTGCTCTACCCCCAATGGTGAGACACGAGGCGCTACCTAAATAGCTTTCGAGGAGAACCAGCTATCTCCGAGCTTGATTAGCCTTTCACTCCGATCCACAGGTCATCCGCTGGCTTTTCAACGACAGTCGGTTCGGTCCTCCAGTTGATGTTACTCAACCTTCAACCTGCCCATGGATAGATCGCTCGGTTTCGGGTCTAATCCCAGCAACTATACGCCCTATTAAGACTCGGTTTCCCTACGCCTCCCCTAAACGGTTAAGCTTGCTACTGAAATTAAGTCGCTGACCCATTATACAAAAGGTACGCAGTCACGGTCTCAAGGACCGCTCCCACTGCTTGTACGTACACGGTTTCAGGATCTATTTCACTCCCCTCACAGGGGTTCTTTTCGCCTTTCCCTCACGGTACTGGTTCACTATCGGTCAGTCAGGAGTATTTAGCCTTGGAGGATGGTCCCCCCATATTCAGACAGGATATCACGTGTCCCGTCCTACTCGATTTCATTGAAAATAGGTTTTCGCATACGGGGCTATCACCCACTACGGCCGCACTTTCCAGTGCGTTCTGCTAACCACATCTCAACTTAAGGGCTGTTCCCCGTTCGCTCGCCGCTACTTAGGGAATCTCGGTTGATTTCTTTTCCTCCGGGTACTTAGATGTTTCAGTTCCCCGGGTTCGCCTCTAAACACCTATGTATTCAGTGTAAAGATACTCTATAAATAGAGTGGGTTTCCCCATTCAGAAATGTGAGGATCAAAGCTTGTTTACCAGCTCCCCTCACCTTATCGCAGGTTACAACGTCTTTCATCGCCTCTGACTGCCAAGGCATCCACCGTGCACGCTTTGTCACTTGACCATATAACCCGAAGGCGTCTGGCAAGAAACATGTTCTCGTAACGATAAAATTACTTTTGGCGCTTGTTTTTAAACAAGACTTTCTTTCATCAAATCCACATTGTTAAAGAGCGTTTAAAGCAAAAAGCTTTAAGCGATAGACAAGCCGAGCAAACAGCAGGCCTATGACTTAGAACTTTACTTCCAAGATCAAAGATCTTCCTCTTAACTTTCAGTCAGATAATTCGTGTGAACGCTATGCCAGAACTCGGCTTATCGTTTAAGGAGGTGATCCAGCCGCAGGTTCCCCTACGGCTACCTTGTTACGACTTCACCCCAGTCATGAACCACACCGTGGTAAACGTCCCCCCGAAGGTTAGACTATCTACTTCTGGTGCAATCCACTCCCATGGTGTGACGGGCGGTGTGTACAAGGCCCGGGAACGTATTCACCGTGGCATTCTGATCCACGATTACTAGCGATTCCGACTTCACGGAGTCGAGTTGCAGACTCCGATCCGGACTACGACCGGTTTTGTGAGATTAGCTTACCTTCGCAGGTTTGCAGCCCTCTGTACCGGCCATTGTAGCACGTGTGTAGCCCTACTCGTAAGGGCCATGATGACTTGACGTCGTCCCCACCTTCCTCCGGTTTGTCACCGGCAGTCTCCTTAGAGTTCCCACCATTACGTGCTGGCAAATAAGGACAAGGGTTGCGCTCGTTACGGGACTTAACCCAACATTTCACAACACGAGCTGACGACAGCCATGCAGCACCTGTCTCAGAGTTCCCGAAGGCACCAAGCTATCTCTAGCGAGTTCTCTGGATGTCAAGAGTAGGTAAGGTTCTTCGCGTTGCTTCGAATTAAACCACATGCTCCACCGCTTGTGCGGGCCCCCGTCAATTCATTTGAGTTTTAATCTTGCGACCGTACTCCCCAGGCGGTCAACTTATCGCGTTAGCTGCGCCACTAAAGAATCAAGTTCCCCAACGGCTAGTTGACATCGTTTACGGCGTGGACTACCAGGGTATCTAATCCTGTTTGCTCCCCACGCTTTCGCACCTCAGCGTCAGTATCAGACCAGGTGGCCGCCTTCGCCACTGATGTTCCTTCCTATATCTACGCATTTCACCGCTACACAGGAAATTCCACCACCCTCTTCTGTACTCTAGCTTGGCAGTATCAGGTGCAATTCCCAGGTTGAGCCCGGGGCTTTCACATCTGACTGACCAAGCCGCCTACGCGCGCTTTACGCCCAGTAATTCCGATTAACGCTCGGACCCTCCGTATTACCGCGGCTGCTGGCACGGAGTTAGCCGGTCCTTCTTCTGTTGCTAACGTCACAGATGTTACGTATTAAGTAACACCCTTTCCTCACAACTGAAAGTGCTTTACAACCCGAAGGCCTTCTTCACACACGCGGCATGGCTGCATCAGGGTTTCCCCCATTGTGCAATATTCCCCACTGCTGCCTCCCGTAGGAGTCTGGGCCGTGTCTCAGTCCCAGTGTGGCTGATCATCCTCTCAGACCAGCTAGAGATCGTCGCCTTGGTGAGCCTTTACCTCACCAACAAGCTAATCTCACGCAGGCTCATCTGATAGCGAAAGGTCCGAAGATCCCCTCCTTTCCCCCGTAGGGCGTATGCGGTATTAATCCAAATTTCTCTGGGCTATCCCCCACTACCAGGCAGATTCCTACGCGTTACTCACCCGTCCGCCGCTCGTCAGCAAAGTAGCAAGCTACTCTCTGTTACCGCTCGACTTGCATGTGTTAAGCCTGCCGCCAGCGTTCAATCTGAGCCATGATCAAACTCTTCAGTTTAAAATCATTGGTAATTTATCAATACCGGAGTATTAACAACTACCTAAATCTAGCTCAGGTTTTGCTAACTAAAAAACTTTATAAAACGTATGTTTCATTCTGTTCGTTAGGTTGCTTATCCTGATAAAGCTTTTGTAGCTTCATCCTGACAAGCGCCCACACGAATTATCTGACCAATCTGTTAAAGAGCGCTTGAACATGTCGTTCAAGTGAGGCGCATATTCTACCGAACGCCTCACTGGTGTCAACCTTTATTTTGCAACTTTCTGAAAATCATTTGGCTGCAAAACCGGACCCCAACTACTAACTTAAAAACCTTGAAAAGATGTTAATTATCAACGCTTTATAAACCAGCATCTTCTCATCTCTCCCGCCTTATTTGGCGGCATCCTTGGGAAGAGGTGCGCATTCTACAGACACCTCAAAAGGAGTCAACACCCTTCTTCAAAAAAAGTCATATTTAGGCAAAATAATCCCAAAAACAACAAAGGCGCCACTAGGGCACCTTTAGTTAGCAATCAAGCTACATTTAAACCTTCTTCAGCGGCTTACTCTTCTTATAACTAAAATAAATCCTCTCAAACAAAGCAACCGCTAGAAACCCACCGTAGATGATGGCATCTTCATAACTCGCTCTTACCATCCAGATAACATGAACCATAACCAAGATTGATATGAGATACACCAGCTTGTGCAATTGAAGCCATCGCTTCTTTAAACGGCGTTGCATTTTTTTTGTAGAGGTGACAGCCAGCGGTATCAGCAACAACACAGCTGCAGCACCCACTATAATATAAGGGCGCTCTGAAAACTCCTCCAACAATATCTCAAACCGCCACCCGACAATAAAGGTAGCGAACGCCAACAAGTGCAATACGCTATAAAAGAATGCATACAAACCGAACATACGACGAAACCGCACAAGCCAAGCAAGCGACAACCTACGACGCAATGGCGTAACCCAAAGACTTAGCCACAATGAGATAATGGCCCAAGTACCCAGATATTTAACTATTTCTTTTGCAGGATCAGCTCCCAACTGCTGCGTATAAATATCATAAGACAACATCAAAAGCGGGAGCATTAATCCAAAGAAAACAAAGCACCACACCAACCTGCTTTTTGCAGGCTTAATCCCTAAAACCATTTACGTAAATCCATTCCAGCATAGAGGTGAGCCACTTCTTCCGCATAACCATTGAAAGGCAACGTTTCGATTCGATTTGGCGAAAATAAAGATGAAGGCAAACGTCTTTCAGATGCTTGCGTCCATCGCGGATGATCAACTTCAGGATTCACATTAGCAAAGAAACCATACTCTTTCGGTGCTGTTAAGTTCCAAGTTGATCTGGGCATAGTTTCAGTGAAACGAATTTTCACTATAGATTTAATGCTTTTGAAACCATATTTCCAAGGAACAACCAGCCTGAGCGGTGCTCCATTTTGCGGCGGCAAAGCCTGACCGTAAACACCAGTAGCCAAAAAGCTCAAAGGGTTCATTGCTTCATCTATACGTAGCCCCTCAACATAAGGCCAATCAAGTGAGCTAAACAGCGCCTTTTGCCCCGGCATCTGCTGCGGATCATAAAGCGTTGTAAATTCAACATACTTTGCTTTGCTGGTAGGTTTGAATTGCTTTAATAGATCCGCCAAAGGTATACCTAACCACGGAATAACCATCGACCATGCTTCGACGCAACGCAACCGGTAAATTCGCTCCTCAAATTTATGCGGCTTTATCAAATTTTCTAATGCAAATTTACCAACCTTTTCTGCCTCTCCTTCAATCTCTATCGCCCAAGGATCAGTCTTAAACTGCTGAGCTTTGCGGCTGGGATCTTGCTTACCAAGCCCAAATTCATAAAAGTTATTATGTAAAATCACATCAGGGTAAGGAGTAAGCTTTTCATTTGAAGAGAAATTACTATTACGCTGAGCGGCTTTAATAGATGGTTGCATCCAGTCAGGACCTGCATATACAGGCCAGTCTTCATCAAAGTCATATTTGGAAAGTGCGGAAGCCATACCAGCAGAAAGCAAGGCGGCAGTACCTGCCAAACCTTGCATAAAGAGACGACGCTGCTTATAAATACTTTCTGGCGTTATCTCTGAGCTTTTTATTAATTCAGCCTTTTTAATTAACATTTCAATTTCCATTGCTTATACCAATGAAAATTTAGACCCTAAAGTAATAAATAATTCCCTACTATACTTTTTTCCTTTTGCGCAACAACCACAATACAGGGCCAGAAGCACTATAGATAAGAAATAATAACCACAGAAAAAGGGCCGGCTCGATAGAGATTACCCCTAGACCTAACACTATTGCCGCCAAAATCACGAACGGCACCTTACCCTTCAGATCAACATCCTTAAAGCTATTATAAAGCGCATTACTCACCATCATAATGCCTGCTAGCGCGACATAAAGAGCAATAATATAAGCATAAGGGGCCGGATCAATACCGTACTCGGTAGCTGCCCACACTAAACCACCAACTGCAGCAGCCGCTGCTGGCGAAGGCAAACCGATAAAGTAGCGTTTATCAACAGAACCAATTTGGGTATTAAATCTCGCCAACCGAAGAGCAGCACATGCCACATAAATAAACGCAGCAAACCAACCTATTTTTCCTATATCACCTAACACCCAACTAAATGTAACCAAAGCTGGCGCAACACCAAACGAAACCATATCAGACAAAGAGTCATACTCAGCACCAAAGGCACTGGATGTATTTGTCATTCTAGCAACACGACCATCAAGCCCATCCAAAACCATTGCCACAAAAATCGCAATTGCGGCAGCTTCGAACTGGCTATTCATACCTGCGACTACAGCATAGAAACCAGAAAACAACGCCCCTGTTGTAAATAAATTTGGCAACAAATAGATACCACGTCGAGGCTTAACCTCTGATTCAGAGGCAGATTCATCTTCAGGACAAGAGTTATTTTCTTCAGTCATAACATCACTATTCATTAGGAAAGGGGGTTATTCTACAGCGCCATTAAACAGTTCGATAGCTTATCAAGCAAACAATACACGAATATCACAACTCATTATCTACACTCAATCACCACGCCTATTTAGCATTCAAGCAGCCCCAAGCACTTTATAATTGCACTTAAAGCTTATAACAAATACGGCATAGCAAAATACAACCCTCTATATTCAACAATATGTACTCACATACTTTTTAAAAGCTTATCTTCTGCGCATCAGAATTTCTGGCCAGATATCATCAGATTTATGTAATAATAATCATATGGATACACGCACTCTTCAACTATTTCTTAGCCTCTCAGACACACTCCACTTCGGGCGTGCCAGTGCCTTTTGTCATATTAGCGCATCAGCTTTAAGTCGCACCATCAAGCAATTGGAGGAAGAGATCGGAGTTTCTTTATTTATAAGAGATAACCGCAGCGTACAACTAACTCATGAAGGTAAGTTGTTTCAAGCCTATGCCCGAGACGCACTCGCCCAATGGGAGTTAACACGAAATACGCTACTAGAAGAAGCCAAAGAACTACGTGGTGAAGTCAGCATCTACTGCTCCGTTACAGCCAGCTATAGTTTTTTATATGACATTCTTAGCCAGTTTCGGAAAAACTTTCCCAGCATCGAAATAAAACTACATACGGGTGATCCGGACCTTGCGCTTAACCGAGTACAGAACAACGAAGAAGACATATCAATAGCCGCCAAACCAGACCAACTACCTAAAGACTTAACATTCAAGCCTATCGGTATTTCTCCACTGTTATTTATCGCGCCTAAAAAGCGCAGCGCTCAATCCGAAGCAATTGCTTTACCGGTCAACACAGAACAATGGAGCCATGTCCCCATGATTCTTTCCGAGGGCGGCGTTTCAAGAGACCGAATCGACGAATGGTTTCGACAACTAGATACCAAACCTAACATTTATGCACAAGTTGCTGGTAACGAGGCTATTGTAAGCATGGTTAGCCTAGGCTTTGGCGTAGGAGTGGTACCCAAAATAGTACTAGACAATAGCCCTCTTGCAGACAAGATAGAGATCCTGTCTGTCACCCCCCAGCTAAAACCATACGAAGTTGGCCTGTTCACACTAGAAAAGAAACTCAAAAATCCATTAATTAATGCTCTATGGAGCCAAATAAAAACCAGCCTCCCTTAACCACTATTCCTTTCATTAAACTTCTGCTTATTCACCAAACAACGCCTCTATTTCAGGAGAAATATAAGGACGCCCTCGCTCATTGAGCGCAGTACCGATTACTAATGCACTCACACATAGCTTTTGATCTGATAAACGAACAACCTCCTGCCTAAAACCAAATCTAACCTTACCAAGACGCTCAACAGCCACACTCACTACATATTCATCACCACTCCTTAAAGAAGCCTTATAGTCCATCTCCGAGCGAATAACGACAAGGTGAATACCTTGCTCCGCTAAAGCCGCAAAGTCCACACCGTTTGTTATTAAAAATTCATGGCGCGCATGCTCTAAATAATTGAAATAAACGCCATTATTAACAATACCCTGCATATCTAATTCGTAATCACGCACCTTACTCATGACCTGAAAAGGAGTACCCATTAGCTTCTCTCTCTCTGCGTTTTTTATGTAGATACAAAAAAGCCGCTCCACTATGGAACGGCTTTTTGAGAATCACCTTAAGATGTTACAGGCTCAACACCTTCTCACCACGCGCAATACCAGACACTCCCGAACGCACTACTTCCATAATGCTGGTAGAACCTAATGAATCAATGAAAGCATCTAATTTTGAACTAGAGCCCACCAACTGCACAGTATAAGTATTGGGTGTAATGTCGATAATCTGGCCACGGAAAATATCAGCCGTACGCTTAACCTCAGCACGAAATGCGCCCGAGGCCTTGAATTTGATCATCATCAGCTCGCGCTCAATGTGCTCACCTTCAGTCAGGTCAACTACCTTAACAACATCAATAAGCTTATTAAGCTGCTTAGTAATTTGCTCAACAACACGATCATCACCTTCGGTAGTGACCGTCAGACGAGACAAGGTCTCATCGTTTGTCGGTGCTACTGTTAGGGACTCGATGTTGAAGTTGCGCTGAGAAAACAATCCAACGACACGAGACAAAGCACCCGGTTCGTTCTCAAGAAGAACAGAAATGATATGACGCATATTTAAGTCCTCTCCGTTTTGCTCAACCACATGTCACGCATAGAACCGCGCGGCACTTGCATAGGATATACATGCTCATGCTGATCAACCGTGATATCCATAAATACCAAACGATCTTTCATGGCAAAAGCTTTCTCCATTGCCGCTTCCAGTTCCGAGTATTTCTCAACCTTAATACCCACATGCCCATACGACTCAACCAGCTTCATAAAGTCAGGCAATGATTCCATATAAGATTGAGAATGGCGAGATTCGTAGTTCATATCTTGCCACTGACGAACCATACCTAACGAGCCGTTATTCAAGCAAATAATCTTGACGGGGATATCGTATTGATTGCAGGTTGATAGTTCCTGAATATTCATCTGGATACTACCCTCCCCTGTCACACAGGCAACATCAGCATCCGGGAAATTCATTTTCACACCCATCGCTGCTGGCAGACCAAAGCCCATCGTACCCAAACCACCAGAGTTAATCCAACGATTAGGTTTATTGAACTTATAGTACTGTGCAGCAAACATCTGATGCTGACCAACATCCGAGCAAACGTATGCATCACCACCAGTCACCTTGCTAAGCATTTCGATGACCTGTTGCGGCTTCATCTTCTCAGAATCATCCGTACGGTAATGACCGCCATGACGCTGGCGCCACTCCTCAATCTGAGCCCACCAAGCTTTAGTCGACTCTTCATCCGGAGTTTTCTTGCTAGCTTTAAGCAGTTGTAATAACTCGTCCAAAACAGATTTCGCTGGACCAACAATGGGCACATCTGCACGAATTGTTTTAGAAATAGATGCTGGATCTACATCAATATGAACAATTTTTGCTGTTGGGCAGAACTTATCAACACCATTGGTAACACGGTCATCAAAACGCACCCCAATAGCCAAAATAAGATCACTATGATGCATAACCATATTCGCTTCATAGCTACCATGCATTCCTAACATACCAACAAACTGGCGATCCGTTCCAGGATATCCGCCAAGCCCCATCAATGTGTTAGTCACAGGGTAGTTCAGCGCTTGAGCCAGCTCAGTTAATTCCTCACTAGCATCACCCATGATGACACCGCCACCCGTGTAAATAACTGGGCGTTTAGCACTCATCAACAAATCGAACGCTTTCTTAATTTGACCACTATGACCTTTGGTCACTGGATTATAAGAACGCAGCTTCACTTGCTTTGGAAACACATAAGGGAAACGATCTGTCGGGTTGGTCATATCCTTAGGGATATCGACAACCACAGGACCGGGGCGCCCTGTTTGTGCAATATGAAATGCCTTACGGATTATTTCAGGGATTTCTTCAGCATGACTAACGCTAAAATTATGCTTCACGATTGGGCGAGAAATACCAATCATGTCTGTTTCCTGAAACGCATCTTCACCAATCAGATGACTCATTACCTGTCCGGTAATAACCACCATTGGTATTGAATCCATATAAGCCGTTGCGATACCTGTAACCGCATTTGTAGCTCCCGGCCCAGATGTTACGAGCGCAACACCCGCCTTGCCGGTAGCACGTGCATATGCATCGGCCATATGCGTTGCCGCTTGTTCGTGGCGCACAAGAACATGTTCTACTTCTTCCTGCTGAAAAATCGCATCATAGACATGAAGCAACGCTCCGCCGGGATATCCGTAAATAAATTTCACGCCTTCGTCACGAAGAGCGCGAACAACCATTTCTGCGCCTGATAGTAATTCCACTTTCTTACCCTCTAGTCGACACCGACCTCGTCGGTGAGTAAACAGTTCAGAGATTCTGCAATAATGAACATGTTAAAGCCGCTGTGCGATGATGACGCAAGAACAGCGGAAAACCAAAAGCACACCTTGTGTAATGGCCCATGCTCGGATGAATGCAGGTTAAGGATCGTCTTAACCGGCAGACTTTCTGAAACTTAAGCTGGGTAGTGCTTATAATGTTTTAAAAAAGAATTTACTAACCCAATTTACCAACATTAATTTCGCCATTTGTGTCGGGATTTCCTACTGCAAACGAACGAAGAAAAACAGCCCAACATTCTCGCATTTTGCGCACTATTGATCAACTCTAGGAACACACTTTGCATACAGCAGATGCACATAGACGAAAGTCAGGTTATATTGTCTGAAAAAAGCTGGAGATTACCTAATGAGTATTGCCGAAATAAAAAACAAAGAGCGAGTTATTAAAGAACTAACGCTATTCATTCGTAAAGTATTTTCTGAACCAGAAATATGCGCCATTGCTAAGGATATAGCACGCAAACACCTCAACAGCCCTAACGCAAACGTCCTTATTGCGGATGAGCTATCTTCACTCACTAACGTCAAAATTCCTATAGAACACAGCGAAGCAGATGAGATGTTTCTTGATCTGTTAAAAGACATTGTAAAAGACGAAACCGCTCTTTATTAAGCGCTTACTCCGGCACGAGCCACTGACCTTGTGGCTCACCCGCCTCTTTTAGTGCCAGACTCTTATGCAACCATGGCATAACTGAATCAATTTTTTGATCAAGCTGCCAAGGTGGGTTAATCAGCAACATACCGCTTCCGTACATCCTTTGTGAATCAGAACCCTTTACGAAGAACTCAGATTGATAGACTTTTCGAATACCTGATGCAGCAATGTTATCCAACATTTCTTGATGATGGCCTGCTTTTAACAGTGGGTACCAAATAGCCACGCTCCCATTTGGCCAACGCGTAAGCAATTGCCTCACAAATTTAGCTACCTGCTTGTATTCTGTTTTCACTTCATAAGACGGATCAACCAAGACTAGGCCACGATTAGGCTTTGGCGGCATCATTGACATAACGCCTTCATAACCATCTCGGTGGTGTACAGCCATTTGTGGCTGACGTTTAAAATGCTGCTTAACACGCTGGTACTCAGCGGGGTGCAGTTCCATCACCGCTAAGCGATCAGACGGGCGCGCCATCATAGTCGCTATTGATGGCGAACCTGGATAAAACTGTAAAGTAGCCTCCGCGTTCACTGCTCTTACTTGCTCCATATAAGGGAGAAGCGCTTCTGGAATATTAGCTTTATCCCAAAGCTTATTAATACCCTCAAGGAATTCACCTGTTTTTTGAGCTTGCTCATCTGACAAATCATAAAGCGCACAACCGCCATGCGTTTCAAGGTAGCTCCACGGCTTATCCTTAGCATTAAGTGCTTCAATCATTAACGCCAGTATCATGTGCTTATGCACATCTGCAAAATTCCCGGCATGAAAGCCATGTTGATAGCTCAGCACTCTAACACCTCTATTTGGTTATATTCCTGACCATTATCGCTGCCATATCCCTTATGCAAAAGGTACAATGCTCAACTTTGTCACTTTTCGTATAGATGATATGCAAACAGACACTCAAGACAGCCTGTTTTCAAAACGCAAACGCTTACCCTGGTTACTTGGCATTCTGATTTTTATCATTATGTTAATTGCTGTTGAGTACATTGTTGGCTGGAAAGCAGTATTAACACAATGGCAAGCGGTACCTACCAGCACATTATTGCCAGCACTAGCTCTTTTTGCGTGCAGCTACTTATTACGTGCATGGCGTATATACGATCTTTGCCAACCGGCATTACACGGGCGTTTTATAGCCGTATTAAAACTGAGCGTTTTGCACTTATACGCAAACAATATGCTACCGATGAGATTAGGTGAAGGCCTTTTCCCTATACTAATGAAACGTTATTTTTCGGTAGGTTTTGCTGAGGGTTTTGCTCGCCTAGTATGGCTCAGAGTATTAGATTTGATGATTGCAGGCACGCTTATCGTCATCACTTTTAGCTATTTTTTCCCGACATTGGCGCTTATTGGAACCGCTCTAGGTATCGTTTCATTACTTGTAATTTATGCAATTTATCGTACCAAAGGACGAGTTTGGATTATCCAGCACTCTTTTTACCCAAAAATTGAGCCCATCATCAAGCAGTTACAACTCACAGCACCAAAGGATACAAAGCAGTTCATGCGCGTTGTTCTCTGGACCTTTCTTTCTTGGGGCTGCAAACTCGCTGCGCTGATCATGATTACCCGTGCATTACAGTCACTCAGCACCTTTGAAGCACTCGCGGGTGTATTAGGTGCGGAACTAAGTAGTATATTACCCATCCATGGTATTGCTGGAAGCGGTAGTTTTGAAGCCGCTTTTATGGCTGGACTGGCTCCCATAGGATTACTCAGCTCAGATGTGTTGGGGCTGGCCGTTAACTTACACCTGTTTATACTAGGAGCAACGTCACTGTTTGCTCTGTTATGTTTCTGGATTCCCGTTGCCAAGCCAACGAGAGAGGATATCTCAATATGATCGACACAATTGATACACCTGAAGGTACAACCACCCACGAAGTAAACCATGCTTCTACTGACCCATGCAGCCAAAGCCTTTCGGTTGTTGTTCCTTTTTATAATGAAGAAGAGAACATCAAACCCTTCATGGAAGAGGTACATGCGGCACTAAAAGATTATCCTGGAAAATGGGAGCTTATTGCTGTTAACGACGGTAGTAACGACGGTACGACTCAGGCACTAGATAAAGCAGTAGCGGAATATGGCAGTCACATTAATGCAATCCATTTTGCCCGCAACTTCGGCCAAACAGCTGCAATGCAAGCAGGTATTGATGCCGCACGCGGAGACCTGATAGCAACACTGGATGGGGATTTGCAAAATGATCCCGCTGACATTCCTAAGCTAATTGTTGCACTCGAAGAACGTGACCTAGATATGATCAGCGGCTGGCGCAAAGATCGTCAAGATGGCGCGATTAATCGAAAGCTCCCATCTCGCATTGCCAACTGGTTAATTCGTAAAAACACCGGCGTCTATGTTAATGACTACGGCTGCAGCCTCAAAGTATATCGTTCGTGGGTCATCAAACAGGTTCACTTAATCGGCGAAATGCATCGCTTTATTCCTGCGTGGGTTGCTTGTGTCACATCGCCTGACCGTATTAGCGATATGCCCGTTAACCATCGTGCTCGCCAGTTCGGCACATCTAAATACGGTATATCACGTACCATTCGCGTAATTTTGGACTTGCTAGCGGTGTTCTTCTTTATGCGCTTTTCACGCCGCCCTGGTCATTTCTTTGGCTCGATCGGTTTATTTTTAGGCGCTATTGGCGGCTTGATTCTTACTTACTTGTTTGGTGTAAAGCTATTTACTGAAGAAGATATCGGGAATCGTCCATTACTCTTCACCGGCATTTTGTTTGTAATGACCAGTGCTCAGCTAGTAACTACTGGGGTATTGGCAGAGATTCTGACTCGCAGTACTGCACATGCTCAAATGCCCGTACGGCCATCGCCTAATGCTCCGACACAAAGGGGGTGGTGTGAATAACGCACTACCACAACAGGGGCTATTCAAGCTCCTGTTATCCACACCTATCTTAATAGTACTGGCACTTGTCAGTACTTTTGGTTATGCCGCCTGGTTGCCTTTATTCGATCTAGATGAAGGTGCTTTTACTACTGCCACTCGTGAGATGTTAGAAACCGGAAATTGGATTTCTACCTACATGAATGGCGTGCCTCGCCATGATAAACCTATTCTGATCTATTGGCTGCAAGCGCTTAGCGTCTCAAATTTTGGCCTCAGTACTTTGAGTCTACGGCTTCCATCATGTCTAGCTGCACTTGCCTGGATTTGGATAAGCTACCGCTTTGTTAAAGAACAAAGAAATGAAACAGAAGCACGCTTGATGGTATGGTTGCTGGCATCACTGCCACTGGCTAGTATTATTTTTAAAGCCGCGATTGCAGACGCACTGCTGAACTTTTTATTATGCGCCGCCTTCTTTGATATCTACCGCTATTATCAACGTGCAGATAAGGGCACCTTATTTAGGATTGGCATCTGGCTGGGATTAGGATTTCTCACCAAAGGCCCTGTTGCTTGCGCCCTACCACTCATTGCCAGCTTTGTTTTATTCACCTCTGAAGGGCGCTTTAAAGACTGGCTAAAAGCTGTTTTTCATCCCATTATTATCACCACCTTTATCATCATCGTCCTTCCTTGGCACATAGCTGTCTATCTCGACCAAGGGTGGGAGTTTTTTAAAGGGTTCTACTTAAAGCACAATATTGACCGCTTCAGTAGCACCATGGAAAGCCACGGTGGTAAACCTTATTACTATGTCATGCTGCTACCACTGTTATTGACACCTTTCACCGGGTTAATAGCACCGGTGATTAAATCGCTGCTTAATCAACGCCCCAAAGAGCTTGAGTTATTTCTACTTACTTGGTTTTTATTAGTATTAGCGATTTTCTCATTCTCAAAAACACAACTTCCACATTACATTCTTTACGGCATTACACCGGTGTTGTTTTTGATGGCAAGACACCTACTTAATGTAGGTTTTTTGTCGTTGCTTGCTCCCGCCCTAACCATCCTATTTGTGAGCCTATTGCCACTATTGTTTGACTATGCAGCAAGCCAATCGCACAAGCCTTTTGATATAGCGGTACTGGAGCTTGCAGCACTCGAATACAGCATCATATTTCAAGCTATGACGGCTATCGGATTATGTATAGTCATTTCATTATTTTTGTTGAGAAAAACAGATTACCCTTCAAGGCTTTTAATGGGTGCAGCAGGCACTATGCTGGTATTTAATTTCCTGCTTCTCCCCTTATTGGGCGCCGCTCAGCAAGAGCCTGTTCGAGAAGCAGCGCTACTGGCTAAAAAATTGGGTGGCCCTGTCGTTAGCTATGGTATCAACATGCCCAGCTTTTCCGTTTATAGAGACGCCATTGTGCCTCGCAGAGAACCACAACGCGGAGAACTTGTTTTCACCCGCATCAATAAAGACCTGTCTTTATTGGACCCAACAGCCAACCCAGTACGCCTTTATGCTAAAGGCGGTGTTGCCCTTTATTCTTATGAGTAATCAATCTTTATGAGTGACTCTAGCAATAGCACATTTATGGGGCTGCGCTACATACCCAGAACTACAACATTCAAGCAGCATGTTAGCTCAGCTAATGCAGCGTGGCCGCAGCCGCAAGCATTTGACCAGGTTCTGTTAATTCTTGCAGCGGTTTGCTTCCTGCTTGGCTGCGCATTGCTATTAAGCAACGGCTTACAAACAGGCTTCTATACTGCTCAAACTTTGAGCTTTATACTGCCAGCTATTATCTGGGAACATCTCTCTTTCATGGGAGACACGCTCGTTGTTCTAACCTTAGCGCTGCTATTTGCGTACCGCTATCCACATCTGCTATTGGCATTACTGATCACCGCCATTGTTGGTACACTCATTACACACGGCATAAAGCCTTGGCTAGCTACGCCGCGACCACCAGGAGTTCTTGAACCTGGAAGTTTTCAATTAATTGGCTCGAGCATCAGCAAAAAAAGTATGCCCTCTGGTCATACCTTAACTGCATTTGCAGCAGCAGGCTTATTAACAAGACTAACCACCAATCGAGTTATACAAGGCTTAATTCTAATAACCGCCTTATTTATAGGCTGGTCACGCGTGGCTGTCGGTGTTCACTGGCCTGCAGACGTATGCATGGGAGCGGCAGGTGGGCTTGTTTCAGCCTGGACGGGTCTTAAGCTATGTGATCGCTGGCAAGATGTATTCAAAGGTCGATTTTATGCCGTCCTCTTAATCATTCATGCGGGGTGCGCCATTACATTGATAAATTATGACGGGGGCTTCCCCCATACTTGGATTTTTGCTATTGCAGCATCCGCTGTCAGTTTAGGTTATATTTATCATAAACTCACTTTTAACCAACGGCTACCTAGGTTAAAACGATAAGCAATAAATCTGCCGACTATGGTAGCTTCTTTCGGTCATGTACCACTTAAATAGATGTAATCAGGAGTAGGCACAATGCGTTTTTTGGTAACCGGTGCAGCAGGATTTATCGGCTTTCATGTAGCTCAACGCCTGCTGAAAAAGGGCCATCAAGTTATTGGCCTAGACAATATAAATGATTACTACGATCCACAATTAAAGCTGGATCGCTTAGCTTTATTAAAGCCTTATTCTGATTTCACCTTCTATAAATGTGACCTTGCTGATAAAGAAGGTGTAGAAAAAATCTTTGCCGATGAAGCCATTCAACGTGTTATTCACTTAGGTGCGCAGGCGGGTGTAAGACACTCAATCAATAAACCCTTTGATTATGCCAGTTCTAACTTGCTTGGCATGTTAGTAATTCTTGAGTGCTGTCGTCACTTTGCGGTTGAGCACTTGGTTTACGCTTCATCTAGCTCAGTATACGGCACCAATACTAAGATCCCATTCTCAACCACAGATGAAGTAACTCATCCCGCTTCGCTTTATGCCGCTACCAAGAAAAGTAACGAGCTGATGGCACATAGCTATTCACATCTTTATAGCATTCCCACTACAGGCTTGCGCTTCTTCACGGTGTACGGTCCATGGGGACGACCTGATATGGCGCCGATGTTATTTGCCAGTGCGATCTCAGAAGAAAGAGCTATTAAAGTATTTAACTACGGAAAAATGCGCCGCGACTTTACTTATATTGATGACATAGTTGAAGGTATTGTACGCATTCAGAATATCATCCCACAACAAAACCCCGACTGGGATGGAAAAGGCGACGAGAGTGCTGCGCCTTATAAAATCTTCAATATCGGAAATAACCAGCCTGTCGAGTTGGAATATTTTATTCAGCAAATTGAAACCTCTTTAGGCACGACCGCTGTTAAAGAGTACTTGCCAATGCAAGCCGGTGACGTAGTCGAAACATTTGCAGATATTGACGCACTCAGTGAAGCAACTGGATTTACGCCAGCGACCCCTATTGAAGAGGGAGTACGTCAGTTTATTGAATGGTATAAAAGCTACTATAAAGCTTAGCGAACACTGGCGATATATTTAGAAAGATGTGCCATTTTATCAGGGTCATCATCAACTAGGGTGACCTTGATATTGATAAACGCAGAGTTTATATGTGGGTCTGCTGCCTGTACCATTTGTATAAACCCATTAACCCTTGCCACACTATCGCCCGATAGCTGCTCAATGTCGATCACGGCCTGATCCAGTACTTGCGGAAAAACACCTGCATTTTTCACTACCACCAGCACATCCTTCAGGCTCATATCTTTAATCGCACACTTAAACACCTGATCACGAACACGCAAATTTGCCATACCTTTAGGTTTTGATACGCTTTTTGGCGTCACTTCAACTTTGGCGCGCTCTTGCTGCAGCATCTTAGCGGCTTTAGCTTGTTTTGCTTTATCTGGTGCGGCTTGCTTACCCAACACCTTATTCATTTTTTGGACTAGCTGCTCATTAGTAAACGGTTTACCTAAGTAGTCATTAACACCCGCATGAATCGCTTTAAGCACGTATTCTCGCTCACCACGACTGGTTATCATGACAAACGGAACTGTTTTATATTGCGGTTGTGAGCGCGTCCATTCGAGTACCTCCAAACCACTCATTTTAGGCATTTCCCAATCACACAGGACAATATCAAATGTTTCTGAAGAAAGTAGCGACTGAGCCTCTTCACCATTAAAAGCGGCCTTAACCACAGACTGGGGAAAAGCATCACTCACTATTTTAGAGACTAGCTCGCAAATAAATTTTGCATCATCAACGATCAATACTTTCAAATTTTCCATTTACTACTCTCTACAACCGATCTGCCTTTAGGCAATTACTACCGGGATTTTTATCAATATACACCCATTAAAGTAGGCCATAAAAATGCTATTCACCAGTAATCAGCAGAATACAAACATAAAAAAGCCCGCTAAATCAGCGGGCTTTACAGAAATGTTTAGTCATTTAGCGAAAAACGAACTCTCCCGCCTCTACATCGACCGCTATCTCAGTACCGGGTAAATATTTACCGGCCAATAACGCGTGAGCCAACGGGTTTTCAATCCATTGCTGAATCGCTCGTTTAAGGGGGCGCGCTCCATAGATTGGTTCAAAGCCGACTTCCACCAGCTTATCAAGTGCTGTAGATGTCAGGGTCAAGGTTAAATCTCGCTCAGCCAAACGCTGACGTAAACGCTCCAACTGGATAGTAGCAATACCAGCCACCTGCTCTTTACGCAGACTGTGGAACACCACCACTTCATCTATACGGTTAATAACCTCAGGGCGGAAATGGGAACCCACCTCTTCCATCACAGCTCTTTTCATCAAGCCATAATCATCATCACTACTGAAGTTCTGAATAAGGTGAGAACCTAGGTTTGATGTCATGACAACGATAGTATTTCTGAAATCAACCGTCCTTCCTTGCCCATCTGTCAAACGACCATCTTCTAATACTTGTAGTAAAATATTGAAAACATCTGGGTGTGCCTTTTCTACTTCATCCAGTAGTAAAACAGAATACGGTTTACGACGTACAGCCTCCGTCAAATACCCTCCCTCTTCATAACCGACGTAACCAGGAGGAGCCCCTATCAGCCGAGCGACAGAGTGTTTTTCCATAAACTCTGACATATCTATACGCACCATGGCTTCTTCGGTATCAAACAGGTAAGTAGCTAATGCTTTACAAAGTTCTGTTTTACCCACACCAGTAGGGCCTAAAAACAGGAAACTACCATTTGGGCGATGGGGATCAGCTAACCCTGCTCGTGAACGACGTACTGCATTTGATACGGCTACCACTGCTTCACTTTGGCCGACCACACGATGATGTAAGGCATCTTCCATGCGCAATAGTTTTTCACGCTCACCTTCGAGCATTTTACTCACAGGTATACCGGTCCAACGCGAAACGACCTCAGCAACTTCCTCTTCCGTGACTTTATTACGCAGCAGTTTATTATTTTCCTGCCCCGCCTCTTCTGCTTCACTGGCCGCCGCCAACTGCTTTTGCAATTCAGGAATAATGCCGTATTGCAGTTCTGACGCTTTCGCAAGGTCACCGCTTCGTTTAACCTTTTCTAACTCAACTAACGCCTGATCTAGCGCCTCATTAACCTTTTGAGAGCCTTGCAAAGCGGCTTTTTCAGCTTTCCAGATCTCTTCCAAATCGGCAAACTCACGTTCCAGTAAGTCAATCGTTTTTTCAAGCTCTGTCAGGCGCTTACGGGCTGCGCCATCTTTCTCTTTTTTAAGCGCTTCGCGCTCCATTTTCAGCTGAATTAAGCGACGCTCTAAACGGTCCAAGTCCTCAGGTTTTGAATCCATTTCCATTCGAATACGCGAACCCGCTTCATCAATAAGATCAATCGCTTTATCAGGCAACTGCCGATCAGTAATATAGCGCTGTGATAATTTAGCCGCCGCAATGATGGCAGAATCGGTTATCTCCACTCCATGGTGCACTTCATAGCGTTGCTTAAGGCCACGTAAGATAGCGACCGTATCTTCTTCTGTTGGCTCATCTACAAGTACTTTTTGAAAACGTCGCTCAAGGGCAGCATCTTTCTCTACATACTGTCGATACTCATCCAGCGTTGTTGCGCCGACACAATGCAACTCGCCTCGCGCCAAAGCGGGTTTCAGCATATTTCCGGCATCCATGGCGCCTTCGCCTTTACCGGCACCGACCATCGTGTGCAGTTCATCGATGAAGAGAATTATTTGCCCTTCTTGCTTAGAGAGTTCATTCAATACAGCTTTAAGGCGCTCTTCAAACTCACCACGAAACTTAGCTCCGGCAATCAGTGCACCCATATCAAGAGACAATACTTTTTTACGCTTCAGGCCTTCAGGTACTTCACCATTTATAATGCGCTGAGCTAAACCCTCAACAATAGCCGTTTTACCTACACCAGGCTCGCCGATTAATACGGGGTTATTTTTAGTTCTTCGCTGCAATACTTGTATCGTACGGCGAATCTCATCATCACGACCAATTACAGGGTCCAGCTTACCTAATTCAGCCTGTTCGGTTAGATCAATACAGTACTTATCTAGCGACTGACGACTGCCTTCAGCATTAGGGTCATTCACACTATCCCCACCACGCATATTATTAATAGCCTGTTCCAAAGATTGTTTAGTAATTCCAGCATCTTTTAACACTTTACCGGCATCACTTTTATCTTCTAGCATTGCCAATACGATTAGCTCACTAGCTATAAATTGATCAGCACGTTTTTGTGCTAACTTATCCGTCAGATTAAAAATGCGCGCCATATTCTGGGATAGTCGAATTTCACCGTCTGGGCTTTGAACTTGAGGTAAACGCTCTAAGGCCTCACCAACACTACGCGTAAGCTGCGGCAAAGCTGCACCAGCCTGCGCTAACAGTGGCCGAACAGAACCATCCTGCTGCTGTAAAAACGCCGCAAGTAAATGAATCGGCTCTATAAAGTTATGATCTTTGCCAACGGCCAACGATTGCGCTTCACTTAACGCATCCTGGAGTTTTGAGGTAAATTTATCGGGTCTCATAGATAAGTATCTCCTGTTAGCAGCTCACAATATGACGGAGCTGCTGTCTCTTTGCATCTGATATGGGGATACTTGCTGGTTGATTCAAGCCATGCATGATTAATAATTAACCAGATGTGACCTGAATCAACTTTTACAGGAGTAAACTTCCTATGGTAAATGCTAACCAGCCACCGACCCAAGCTAAGACTAAACCTAAAGCAATAGACAAAACCGCCCAACGCCAACTGCCGGTCTCCCTGCGAATAACAGCAAGCGTTGCCAAGCAAGGCATATACAACAAGGTAAACACCATGAGAGCTAGCCCAGCAGCAGGTGCCAAGCCCGCCTGTATCGCTAACTGTAAACCACCAATATCTTCAGCATTAACCTGATAAACCATCGCCAGCGTTGCTGCAATAACCTCTTTTGCTAAAAATCCAGAAAGCAGCGCGACAGTTTCTTGCCACTGAAAACCCAAGGGAGCAAATATCGGCGCCATCCAGCGCCCCAACTGTTCCAGAAATGACATCTCAGCTTGCATCGGGAATGTTTGCAACCCCCATACCGCCAAAGACCCTACCAGAATCACACCGCCGACTTTTTGCAGGAAATCTTTCACTTTATCCCACACATGTAACGCTAATGATCGCCATGATGGCCAACGCCACGGCGGCAGTTCCATAATAAAAATTTCGTTAGGTTGTGCAGGTAACCAGCGAGACAACAATGCGGCAATCATGAATGCAACCATAATACCTAGCATATGAATTCCAAAAAGAGCGCTGCCCGCATTATTCTTGAAAAATATCCCTGCTAATAATACATACACAGGTAAACGTGCCGAGCAGCTCATAAAAGGATTGATCAAAATAGTAATCAAGCGTGCTCGGGGTTCCTCAATCGTTCGTGTTGCCATAATTGCCGGTACATTACAGCCAAACCCCATCACCAAAGGTACGAACGCTTTTCCATGTAACCCCACCTTACTCATGACTCTATCAGTGAGAAACGCCGCACGCGCCATATAACCGCTTTGCTCTAAGATCGCGATAAAAAAGAACAACAACACCACATTAGGTAAAAATACTAAAACTCCGCCAACGCCTGCTAACAGACCATCAGTAATAACGGCCCTAAATAAGCTATCAGGTAACAGCCAAGTCACACCATCACCCAATAGAGAAACACCCTGCTCAATCCAACCAGCGGGATAAGCGCCAAAAGTAAACGTTGCTTCAAAAATCAGCCACAATGCTATAAAAAACAGTGGTAAACCCAGCCAGCGATTAAGCGTAATATTATCCAGCCAACTATCAATACGGCTAATATCCACATGGTTCTCATCTATTTCATGAAATAAACCATGTATATAACCGTAACGCCCCGCGGTAATCATTTCGGTCGCGGTTTCATCATGGCGCTCTGCCAGCATTTTCAACGCACTAGTCATTGCCTTTTGCGCATTCTCAGTTAATTGAAAACCAATATCGCCTTGCGCTTCTAGACACTGAATCGCCTTCCAGCGAGGCAAATCAGCAAGTTGCAGCTGTTCGACGGCTTGTTCAATATGAGGCTCATAAACGATATCTAATGCATGAAAAGTAGATATCAATGATGACTGATGCTGGTTACTTGCCAGCAATGAGGCCACTAGCTGGTTAAGCAAAGGTTTAATAATGTTGATATTGCGACCATCACTCGCCAACGCAGGCACACCCAACTGGCGAGACAACTCTTTTAGGTCGGGCACTTGGCGCAAACGTGCCGCCTCATCCATCATATTTAGTGCAAGTAAGGTAGGTAAGCTTTGCTCCAGCAACTGTGTTGTTAACGCCAGATGACGTGAAAGATGGCTGGCATCGAGTACATTCAAAATAAAATCGGGTGGTGTGGATAGCAAGTAGTCTCGTGTAACCCGCTCTTCCACGCGACTCTGGCTTAACGAGTAAATACCGGGGAGATCCACAAATGTCAGCGTTAGGCCTTCATACTCACGTGTACCCTGCTTAATATCAACGGTAACGCCCGCCATATTTCCGGTCCGCTGCCTCGCACCTGTGAGCAGGTTAAACAACGAGGTTTTACCACAATTAGGATTACCCACCAGCGCAATAGTGAAATGTGTTTTAGTCATTATCTGCTACCTGAATACAGACTGCTTCTTCATTTCGTAAGCAGATTTTCTGTCGCCCCAATTGGTAGACTTTAGGGTTTCCCCAAGGGGATACAGCTGATAACTGAATAACCTGTCCACGCAAGATACCCAGCGTCGCCAAGCGCTGTCGAAAATCGCCAGAACCACAAATATCCACGATTTTTCTAGACTGCCCACGTGCTAAAGAGTCAAGAGTCACGACTAGCCACCTCACCATGAAAGATAATGAGAATGATTATCCTCTCAGTTATCACAAGGAGATATGACAAATATCAACAAAAGCTTATATACATGCAGCAGATTAAAAAACACCTGAAGGACAAAAACTGCCGAGTGTTTTATCATGAGTGCTAATTTTGATAAAACGGTAGGAGTTGTCAGTGAGCCAGAGAAGTACACCAAACCTTGGGTTAGCCATGAAGCAACGCCGCAAAACACTTGGGCTTAACCTGTCTCAGCTTGCCGAGCTTTCTAATGTGTCACGCTCAATGTTATCAGAGATAGAGAGAGGCAACGCCAACCCTACGTTCACAAACTTATGGAATATTACTCAGGCATTAGGCGTTAGCATTGATGATTTGGCGCATAGCAGCACAGAAAACCAGCCCCCAACAATCATGAGGCAAGATGCTATCAACACACCGAGAATGCACAGCGAAGATCAGGGCTGTGAACTGATTGCACTCAACCCTGTAGATACGGCCACTGAATTTGAGTGGTATCAGCTAATCATTCAACCCGGTAGCCATCTAGAATCTGAAGCGCATGTTCGTGGTACGCAGGAGCACTTGTCGGTTATAGAAGGACAGATGGAAGTGATACTCCAAGAAGAGGTACGAACACAAGCGACCACAGGGGATACACTACGCTACCCCGCCGACATTCAGCACTCCATAAAAAACCCAGGAAAGGTAACGGCCCGAGCTTTTCTAGTTGTACATAAACGCTAAAATACAATTCACATCATAAACTTAAAACAAACTTCGATTGACTAAGTCTGCTTATTCAGGCCAGTCAAGTATCACTTTGCCAGAAGCACCAGAGCGCATCAAATCAAAACCCTGCTGAAAATCTTTTAACGGGAAGTGATGGGTAATAATAGATGTAAGGTCTAACCCGGATTGAATAATACTGGCCATTTTATACCAGGTTTCAAACATCTCGCGGCCATAAATCCCTTTTAGGACCAATCCTTTAAATATCACCTTGGTCCAGTCTATTGCCATATCTGAAGATGGAATACCCAACATGGCAACTTTACCGCCATGGTTCATGACATCTAGCATATTACGAAAGGCAGCCGGTGCACCTGACATCTCTAAACCTACATCAAAGCCTTCTGTCATCTGGAGCTCTGCCATTTTATCTTCTAATGCTTGCTCAGCAACATTAACGGTATGCTCTACACCTAGTTGCTTGGCCAAAGACAAACGGTAGTGATTTATATCCGTCAGCACCACATGTCGTGCACCTACGTGCTTTGCAACAGCAGCCGCCATTATTCCAATAGGCCCTGCACCAGTAATCAGAACATCTTCACCCACCAGATCAAACGACAACGCCGTGTGTAATGCATTACCAAAAGGGTCAAAAATTGACGCCAAATCATCCGAAATATTATCAGGAATCTTGAATGCATTTATCGCAGGCAAAGCAAGGTACTCAGCAAAAGCGCCAGGGCGATTTACACCCACGCCTTGCGTATTACGGCATAGATGGCGACGACCCGCTCGACAGTTACGACAATGCCCACACGTAATATGCCCCTCACCGGAAACTCGATCACCAATTGAAAAGCCTTCTACTTCACAACCAATTTCAACCACGGTACCTACATATTCATGACCAACTGTCATTGGCACTGGAATCGTTTTTTGCGACCACTCATCCCAGTTGTAAATATGAACATCCGTTCCACAGATAGCGGTTTTACGAATCTTAATTAACAGGTCATTATGACCCACTGCCGGTTTCTCTATCTCATGTAACCAAATACCTTCTTGTGGATAAAGTTTTGCTAGCGCTTTCATATAACCTCCCCTTAGATAATACCCAGTTCACGAGCAAGGCGTGTAAAAGCAGAAATAGCCTGATCCAGTTGCTCACGAGTGTGAGCCGCTGACATCTGAGTGCGAATTCTCGCCTGCCCTTTGGGTACAACAGGAAAAGAGAAGCCAATCACATAGATCCCTTCTTTGAGCAGTCTATCTGCTAAGGTAGATGCTAATGCGGCATCACCAATCATCACCGGAATAATCGCATGGCCACTACCGGATAAAGTAAAACCTGCCAGCTCCATCTGCTGACGAAAATAATCTGCATTCTTATTTAGCTGCTTACGAAGTTCATCACCAGCCTCAACTAATTCCAGCGCTTGCAAACTGGCTTGCACAATAGCGGGAGCCAGTGAATTAGAAAAAAGGTAAGGACGTGAACGCTGGCGAAGCCACTCAATCACTTCTCGCTTGCCTGCTGTATATCCACCGGAAGCCCCGCCCAGAGCCTTACCCAAGGTGCCGGTAATAATATCGACACGCCCCATCACTTCACACAGTTCATGACTACCGCGCCCGTTCTCACCAACGAACCCCACGGCATGCGAATCATCCACCATCACCAGTGCATTATATTGATCAGCCAGATCACAAATGCCCTGTAAATTAGCAATTACACCGTCCATAGAGAAAACACCATCAGTGGCAATCAACCTCACTCGTGCATCTTGTGACTGCTGTAGGCACTGCTCAAGCGCTACTAAATCATTATTAGCGTAACGCAAACGCTGCGCCTTACTCAGGCGCACACCATCAATAATACTGGCATGGTTTAACGCATCGCTGATAATGACGTCATCTGCACCTAATAAGGTTTCAAACAAGCCACCGTTCGCATCGAAACATGAAGAATATAAAATGGCATCTTCCAAACCTAGAAACTGGCTTAATGCAGCCTCTAGTTGTTTATGGATATCTTGTGTGCCACAAATAAAGCGAACCGATGACATACCAAACCCATGCTCATCTAGCCCCCGCTTTGCAGCTTTTATCAATGCAGGATGATTCGACAAACCTAAGTAGTTATTAGCACAAAAGTTAATCACTTTGTTGCCATCCGTTAGCTCAATAGCAGCCTCTTGAGGAGAAACAATAGCCCGCTCAGCTTTAAACAACCCTTCTGCTTTTAGCTGATCGGTTTGCAGCACCAGCTGCTGTAAAAAATCTGAACGGTTCATATTTTCTCCTAATGCTCACTTTATCTTGTATAAAATATTTAATTCCAATATACCAGACAAAATAATAAAAATAACTTTATTGGAGAATTATTTCCATTAAACAGGATTCATTATTCAAAAGAGATCACACTCAACCATATATGGATTGCATTGAAGCAACTCTTTCAGGTACCTCATACCCCTTTTCTCGCAGCCAATCATGGTCAAAGTAGCTCTCTTGATAACGATCTCCACCGTCACATATCAAGGTAACAATACTGCCCTGTTCACCTCGTTGCTGCATCTCTTCTGCCAATGCCAAGACACCCACAAAATTAGTACCTGTTGAGCCCCCAACTAAACGACCCAACTTTGCAGATAAAAAGTGCGCTGCAGCTAAGCTCTCGTTATCTTCTACTTTCAGCATTTTATCAATCACCGCAGCCTCAAAAGAAGGCTCTACACGTGGACGGCCAATACCTTCAATGCGCGAGCCTTGCTGAATTGTTAAGCTGGCATCTCCACTTTGGTAATAATCGTAGAATACTGAATTTTCAGGGTCGACTACGCATAACTGCGAGGGTTGCTGCCACCACTGCTGGTGTCGTAGGTAACGGCCGATGGTTGCTGATGTTCCCCCCGTTCCAGCACTCACTACAATCCAACTCGGCTTAGAAAAGCGCTCAACATTCATCTGAGTAAATATAGATTCCGCTATATTATTATTCCCCCGCCAATCAGTTGCTCTTTCTGCGTAAGTAAATTGATCCATAAAATGGCCGTTCATTTCTTTTGCCATATCAGCCGCCGCTTGGCACAAGTCAGTCGCAGCAACTTGATAGCACTGCCCACCATAAAAGGAGATCTGCGCCATCTTTTTAGGTGCCGTACCCACCGGTACTACGGCAATAAAAGGCAAACCCAATAACCTAGCAAAGTAAGCTTCTGATATAGCCGTGCTACCTGAAGACGCCTCAATAATGGGCATTCCTTCTTTAATCCAGCCATTACACAACGCATAAAGAAACAATGAGCGAGCCAAACGATGCTTTAAGCTACCGGTAGGGTGGGTTGATTCATCTTTAAGATAAATATCGATATCAGGAAAAGCCGGCATATCTAATTTAATTAAATGTGTATCAGCGGAGCGATTGTAGTCTGCTTCAATAATACGAATAGCATTAGCTAACCAATGGTTTTGACTCATAGCTTGTTCTCCTGTTGATTAATAAAAGTATGCAGGAGCCAGCAGAGAAAAATATTGCTATTATTTACTTATAATTAATAAATAATAGAAAATAATTCTAATATTATGACAAATATTAAAATTGATGATACGGATAGACGAATCCTGCGTGAGCTTCAAGAAAATGCCGAACTTGGCATCACAGAGCTTGCCGCGCGTATAAACCTATCCTCAACCCCCTGCTGGCGGCGTGTTCAAAAACTACAAGATGCGGGTGTTATTAGAAAGAAGGTCGCATTGCTGGATTCAGCAAAAGTAAAATTGAATGTATCTGTCTTCGTGCATATAAAAACACGTAACCATTCTCATGATTGGTTTATCGCGTTTTCAAAGAAGATATCTAGCTATGCAGAAGTCGCCGAGTTTTATCGCATGAGTGGCGAGTATGATTACCTAATGCGTATAGTCGTTGCTGATATTACTGCGTTTGACAACTTTTATAAGCGCCTTGTTGAAGAGACGCCCGACTTAAGTGATGTTACCTCGAGCTTTGCTATGGAGCAGATCAAATATACAACAGCACTGCCTATATAAACTCACTAGCATGTCAAAGTATTTGGAGAAAAGGCTTAACTCGCAGTTTTCCAAATCAACGTGGCCATGCGCCCCGTTTGCGGAGCACGACGGTAAGAGAAAAAACGCTCTGTATCCGAAAATGTACAGTACTCACCACCTGATATCTGAGTTACACCAACCCGCTGTAAACGCAAAGTAGCCAACCGGTAGATATCCGCCAACCACTTACCAGAATTCAAAGAAGACACAAAGCAATCACTGGACTGTGCCAATTGATCGCAAAACTGCTGGCGAACTTCTTCACCAACTTCAAATACTGTTGGGCCAATAGCAGGCCCTAACCACACGTGAATGTCAGATTCTGACATTGTTTCTAGTGTTGTTTCCAGAACACCATCAGCCAAACCTCTCCACCCCGCATGCGCAGCCGCAACACGCTCTCCATCCGTGAATACAACCGGTAAGCAGTCTGCTGTCATTATGACACAGGCAAGGTCTGCTTCAGCTGTCCAGCAGGCATCTGCTTCACGAATAACAGCATCGCTTTGCGCTTCAACACACACCGTACCGTGCACCTGTGTTAACCATTGCGCAGCAGGCAGTTCAAGCTCATTCAGTAATTTCCCACGATTACTCGCCACAGCACTATGCTGGTCGCCAACATGATCACCCACATTAAACGAATCATAGGGAGGACAACTAACACCTCCTAAGCGAGTAGTAACAGCTGCCTTTATATGTTGCGGCGCGGCCCAACCAGGGCGAATTAGCTGCATGGTAATACCAGGCTAGTATTCATAATCATCAAAATCTTTAACATCTCGCTCTAGAGCTGCTAGTAAGCACTGAAAGTCTTCAGGCAGATCAATTTCCCAAGACATCAACTCACGGCTCGTCGGATGCCATAGCTCTAATTTTTTCGCATGCAATGCTTGGCGCTTAAAACCTAGCAGAGTTTCCTGAACCTCTTCAGTCGCCCCTTTTGGCATACGAAAACGTCCACCATAGAGCTGATCACCCGCCAGCGGATAATTTATATGTGCCATATGAACACGTATCTGATGGGTACGCCCCGTTTCTAGCTTCAAACGAATATGCGTATGGTTACGGAATTTTTCAAGAAGTCGGTAATGCGTAACAGCTTCTTTTCCTCCTTTAACGACACCCATCTTAAGGCGGTTTTTAGGGTGACGCGCTATAGGTTCTTCAACACAACCACCGCCTGTCATCACTCCCTGAGCTACCGCTTCATACTCACGTCCCATGGAGCGATCTTGCAACTGGCCCACTAGTTCAGTTTGCGCTTGGATAGTCTTAGCAACCACCATCAAACCGGTAGTGTCCATATCCAAACGATGCACAATGCCAGCACGCGGTACCATCGCTATATCAGGAAAGTGATGTAGCAAAGCATTCAGCAAGGTACCCGTACGGTTTCCCACTGCCGGGTGAACCACTAACCCTGCCGGTTTATTAACAACGAGAATATCATCATCTTCATAGATGATATCCAACGGAATGTCTTCTGCTAGATGTTCCTCCATAGGCTCGACCGTTGCATTAATAACAATGCGCTCGCCGCCATAGAGTTTTTCCCGAGTTTTCGCTTGCTTTCCGTCGACAGTAACGGAGCCCTCTTTTATCCAAGACTGTAACCGTGAACGCGAAAACTCTGAAAACAACTGAGCAACAATCTGATCAAGACGTTTTCCGGTCAATGCACCCGGAACTATTACTTCTAATTCAATCTTTTCTGACATCAATATACCGATCTGTAGCGCTGATGATTTTTCTTAGCTTCCGGTTATGGTTAAATAGACCGTTAATTAAGCATTTTGGCTCAGTATACCCGATACGGCGAGTCACGCCGACAATCGAATACTTGGAATATCAGGATTTATTACATGCGCTTGGCAAAAATCGTTGGTACCGTCACCCTTTGCGTTCTGGCAACCGGTTGTTCATGGTTTGGTGGTGATAAAGAGATCCCGGATATTCCGGAACAACAACTGTACGAAGAATCAATTTCTGCACTTGAGCTGGAGGACTATCAACTAGCTGTTGAAAAACTGCAGATGCTGGAAGCTCGCTATCCATTTGGCCGCTATTCAGAGCAAGCTCAGTTAGAATTAATTTACGCTTACCACAAAAACTATGAACCTGAAGCAGCTAGTGCGTCAGCAGATCGCTTTATTCGACTACACCCTTCTCACGAAAATATTGATTACGCATACTACCTTAAAGGCCTCACTGCATTTGAGCAGGATAGAACTTTTTTTGAGCGTTACTTGCCCATTGATATCACTCGACGGGACCCAGGAGCAGCACTAGACTCTTTCGAAAGCTTCTCTACTCTGCTAAATCGCTATCCAGACAGCCAGTATGCACCTGACGCTAATAAGCGCATGGTGTTTTTGAAAAATCGCCTAGCGACCTATGAAATAAATGTTGCACGTTTTTACATGAAACGTGGTGCTTTTGTTGCAGCAGCAAACCGAGGACGTTATGTCGTTGAGAATTTACAAAACACACCCGCAGTCCCTAATGCACTTGCTATTATGTATCAAGCATATACAGAACTAGGGATGACTGATTTAGCCAGCAGTGCGCGTGATGTTTTATTAGCTAACTATCCTGACTATGACTTACGAACTTACCGTCAAGAAAATAAAACATTACTAGAAACAGCTACCTTTGGATTACTTGGTAGCAGCGAAGAGCCTCTTCCACCATCACGACCTAACACTAAAACAACTGAGCAAAAAACTAAGATAGAAAAGAAAAGATCTTGGTTTGATCGTGCTACTTTTGGTGTTTTTGAGTAGTTATCTGGCAGTACGTAACTTTTGAATCATTAATATAGGAATGCAGACGCAATGAATGCTGATGAGATCATTAAAGAGATGCAAGTTCTACCTGAAATAGATCCTGCGTTTGAAATAACACGACGCATCAGCTTCATCAAACAACGTTTACGTGACTCACGCTTAAAAAATCTCGTATTGGGTATCAGCGGTGGAGTCGACTCATCCACTTGTGGAAGACTCGCTCAACGTGCCGTTGATGAGCTTAATCAAGAAGAGCAAACATCTGACTATACGTTTATTGCCGTACGCCTGCCTTATCACATCCAGCACGATGAAGATGACGCACAACGTGCTCTTTCATTTATTAAGCCAAGCGAAACGCTTACCGTTAATGTGAAGCCAGGTGCTGATGCGCTACATGAAGAAGTCACATCTTCATTACAGCAAAGCCAACTACTTTCTGCGAATGAAGCAGCTATTGATTTCGCAAAAGGTAATGTCAAAGCTAGGACCCGAATGATCATTCAATATGAGATTGCAGGAATCGTTGGCGCGCTGGTACTCGGAACAGACCACTCCGCTGAAAACATTACAGGCTTTTATACCAAGTGGGGTGATGGTGCGTGTGACTTAGCGCCACTATTTGGATTAAATAAACGCCAAGTTCGCCAACTTGCAATGGAGCTTGGGGCACCGGAAAGCCTCGCACATAAGACACCTACGGCTGACTTAGAATGCCTTGCTCCACAAAAAGCAGATGAACACGCTCTTGGTTTAACATACGACAATATCGATGATTTCTTAGAAGGGAAAAACGTTACATCTGAGGTTCAAGAAAAACTTATTAGCATCTACATAAAAACACAGCATAAGCGCCAACCGATCCCCACTATCTACGATTAAACGCTCATTTTGTCGCTAGAAGGGCTTAGACACGCCCTTCTAAATAATAGGCTGCAGGATCAATAACAGGCTCACGCCCTAATAGTAGATCCGCATGTAAACGTGTTGACGCAGGAGCCAACACTAAACCGTTACGAAACTGCCCTGCATTAACAGCAAGCCCTTCATAACCCGGCACATCACCAATATACGGCACCCCTTGTGGCGACCCAGGTCGCAAGCCTGACCAGTGGTGCTCAATATCATAATTAGCCAAAGATGGAATAATACTAACGGCTGTTTTATACAAAGAGTCATGCGCCTGCTGAGTTGTAGTTTTATCAAATCCAGCATGTTCCAAAGTAGAACCTATTAAAATACGACCATCATTACGTGGAATAACATAACGGCCTGCCATCAAGATGACTCTATTTACGGTTCCTACAGGCGCTTTAAAAATCATCATTTGCCCTTTCACTGGCGATACAGGCAAACTAATATTCAACGGCTTCAGTAACTCGCCACTCCACGCCCCTGCTGTAATAATGGTTTTTCCACCCGTGATATCAGCTTGAGCAGTCCTTACACCGTGAACTTTCCCGTTATCCAGCAATAGTTGTTTTACTTCATGATGTTCGTACAAAGCCACACGAGGTGATTTCTCCAAGCTGGCTCTTAGCGACTTCCCTAAACGAGGATTACGTATACTACAAACTTCTGGCATCCATAACGCGCTAGTATACCCACTGCAAAAATTTGCTTCTCTTGAATACAGATGAGTTGCATCAACCTTAAGCATTGGCCGATTGAACCTAGCCGCCCAAGCTAGTGCATCGCGCTCATCCTCTACATCCACCATATACATACCTTTTTGGCGAAGTTCAGGATCACAACCGGTTTCTTCTTGAAGATCTTGTGATAGATGTAAATAACTACTTTGCGACCAGGTTGCCAGTTGAGTAACAGGCTCAGAATAGCGCCAAGGGTAAAGAGGAGATACGATACCACCACCCGCCCATGTTGACTCCTGAGCACATGCTACACGGTCTACTAATGAGACTGTCGCACCCGCTTGCACTAATTCACGCGCCAACATCATTCCCACAACACCCGCACCAACAATGACAAAGTCGCTCATTACTACACCTGATTAAATTTCAACAAAAAGAGCAGTGTAGAGCATTTTAGATATCGATAGAACGTACCCTACCTACAATATTAAGTATCAAGCGTCGCTCCAATGCATAGCTAGGGTGGTTAATGCGAAATGAGCTATTGCCCAATAGTAACCGCCCAGTTGAAACATAGATTAAATAATGCCCCCGCCCCCAATTTATATCCAAAGATTCGCTAAAACGTGCGATATGTAACAATTCATCGATAGCGGCGTTATAGACCCTGTCGCTATCGACATCTTGAAACACAATAAAACCATCATTCCATACTATGCGCCCAACACCCACACTACCGGCACATTGCATTGTTGCTGTGGACAAGCTACAAACCTGAACTTGAGCACCGCGCTTTACCGCTTCAGACCGAGCAATAGATAAGCCTGCACGAATAGCCATTGAAGCGGCTGTTATTTCACTGCGAATTAGCATTTGTGAAAACGAAGGTATTGCCAAAAACATTAAAATGATCATGAGAGACAGCGCTACCATCAACTCAATAAGCGTGAAACCGGATTGCGAGCGCTCCCGGTCCGTATGCGCATCCTTGTGCATATGTCATCCTCAGGCCATCCTAGCCTTATATTTACTCGTTATACATTTACCAGCAGTCTTGCACACTCCCCGTTCCTGTCTCAGCACGTGCCCCCGTTTGGGTAATGCTTAACGTGCCACATTGTGTATCTGCAGTTTGTGCTCCCTGGGGAACAGCTTGGACTGTGTATACTGCTGCTGATGCTGCTGCCGCTAAGCTAATTGTATACCGTGCGGCCATACCATTTTCAGTTGTACAACCATCAACAGGCACCGCCGCTAAATAGGTCATATTTGCTGTAAACTGACGCTCCATATTTTGCGCCAGCGAAAGCACACAGCCACTGGCCGTTGCGCGCCATGAACTTAGTACATACTGTTGGTAACTTGGATAAGCGATTGCACTCAATATGCCTATAATCGCTACCACAATCATTAACTCTATAAGGGTTACACCCTTTTGGTCTGGTTTCATATGACTCATTTCATAATGACATTAATTGAAGTAATAACGGGCCTACGAGCGCCTTTCTTACCTTTTTTGTAGCTAAATAGCACGTCCAGCCCTAAGTCTAAATGACGCAATTTAGTAGGGTTACCCGCTTCCCTTATCCTCGCATGTGAAGCCACTTTATAGATTTCATTATCAATCATAATGCTACCGGTGCCCTTTGTAACAATTTCCTGTAATACCCCCTGGCTCTGATATACAACACCAGATTTAAGCTTATCTTTAGCCAGTGAAAGTTGTGGCACAAAGCTTATAACTAACGCTAAAACCATACCAATAAACAGTTGTGTAATTTTCAAAGCATCCCTCCTAGCGAGTAATCTGCTGCCAGCTCTGGCGGTTCACATCATCGCCTTCATCAATCCGCATTGTTTCTAACTGGTCATTCCCAGAAATAATAACTTGGTCAGAGTCTGCTCCAGGCATGAAACTGGGCGCATTACCTCCAGACCCAACCTTAATACCCGATGCAACAACAGGATTACCAGTAGGACCAAAAACCTTATCCCCTGTACCAAACTTGCCATCTTTATCAAGATCATATGTTTGGTTCAAGCGCCCCCCAGTGAAAGCATCGAGGGACATCAACCAACTGTCTCCTCCGGGAGAACAAGGGTCATTCGCTGGAATATTTGTTACAAATAGCAACCGCTTCCCACGTATCGCGGGAATAGAAATTAAGCGTTCACCTCGTTCACCCGCAGGCGGAACCATATCAAGAAACCAGCCTTTCTTTGCAGTAGTGGCGTAATTATTAGATGTTTCACGCAAAGGGTAACTATTCACAACATCATCTACGGTTGATACCGTGCCCTTTGTATCCGTCACATTAACAGAGGCTTCTATTGTGATAGTTTGCTGCAACAATTGAGAGCGCCCTGTAACATTAGCACCCTTATCATGAATACCGTAAAAGGTTTGTCGGCCGCCTAACGCTCCATTATTATCCGTAACTTCGATATATTGCCCAGTACCAAAATAAACCATTTGGCCAATACCGCTTTTCGATTTACCAACAGTAACTGCGGTTGTAATTGGCTGAGCATTACTGACAGTCCCTCCTGTTGTTTTGGTACAAGGGTCGGCACTACAAGCACTATAAAGTTTATAATCCAACTTCCATTTTGTAGGATCAACATCATTCAAATTAAATTTCCAAACATTACCAAATAGATCTCCCCCATAAACATAATCGGCTACTTGGTCACCATTTAGATCCACGGGTGTTAATGTAGAAAAGCCATTAGGCCTACTAGCATTAGTGGGATCATCACTTGTACCAACACCGGTAGAAATCTTAATCACATTAGTTTTGTCCCAAAGGTCGACAATATAAATCACCGCATTGCCGCTGCTACTCGCATAGCCATCTGCTTCAGTATTGTTATAACCATTACCAAATACTGCATACCATTTACCATCCTGCAACTTAACTATTTTAGGCCGACTATAGCTATAGCCTAAATCCACATCATCCTCGTCTGTAAATTCCCACATAAACAAAGATGCTGCATTTGACTCTGAGTAGGCTGACGGGTCAGTAATATCTAATGCATAAATACCCTGCCCACCTTTATTTAAACCACCCACTAAAACTGTTTTCCAAGCGGTGCCATCAAATGCATCGACAACCGTTGGAGAACCATCTACATAATATTGATGGGAATAATTAGGATCAGACAACTCTTTTAAATTTGGCAGTAAAGAGCCGGGGATAAACGCCATTTTTTCAACACCCGTGAGTGCTTCAAACGCATGCAACATCCCATCGTTAGCACCTACATAGAGTATTTTATCGCGGTTTTTATGTGTTGTTACAAATGAAGAATAAGCCACTGATTCAAAGGAGTCAGAATACCTAGCCGCTGGGGCGCCTACAAAATAAGGGGTAGAATGAACAATGTCACCTAAGTTAGTTACACGGTCTCGGTAGATAGACACGTCATAGGCTGTATCACTAACATTGCGGCCTCGTAAGTACTGCAGCATCGCTTCTTGACCATTAAAATAACTCGTTTTCTCTGCCGCCGAAAACTGCGACCAATCAAACGCGATGCCTGCTGCTTTGTTCGTCACAATAACACGTGAATTCCACGCTGGAATTTTTTTTCCTGCATCAAATACTGCGCCATTGGTAGCTGAACCTGTTGTTTTTACTTGCCCATACGTCGAACCAACGGTGGTATCTATCTCAAAAGAAAGAAATTCACCCGACCAGTTGGAGCTGTTGTAACGCGCTTGATAGACACTAGACCCCGTCTGTATTCGCCCAGTACTGGCCGCTGCAGAAGAAGAAGAACCCGATTTTTTTGTAATATCAGCGAGCGCATTTTTAAGTACTGTGGATAATTGGGCGGCATTAGACGCTGTATAGTATTTCCCATTACCGTATTCAGCCGCATCTTCCAACATCTGATTTTGTGTCGCAAAACCAACTGTATAGGTATACATATTCTGCACAGGAAAAGCCGCATCGTTATATCCAACACCGGATAAGTCATTTTCACTCGCATTTTTTTTAAAATCAGTGTCCCAAGCAAACTTAGCAATGTCATCCAAATATAACGTAGCACCTTCACCCGTTCCGTTCGAATCATATCCATCTGAATATTGAGGAAATGAAGGGTAATCACTACTTGATGTAGCTGGATGTAAACCATCCCAGTCCGTTAAAGTTTGACCTGCAGGCACATCAGGATCGTTACTAGGAAAATTACTATCACGTGTAGGGAAGCCATCTGTTATTGCTAACGTAAAATTTTTCTGGCAACGGTATTGAATAGGGCTGCTATAAGAAGTACTTGAATGATAATAACTGCTCAAACCTCGAAAATAGCGCGTGATTTCATAAAGGGCTTCAGACAGTGGCGTGTTAGTGTCAGCAGAATAACCTGAAAGAGAGCTCTTAATACTGCTAATACTACTACCGCATACTTGATCAATCGTTGCACCATGCCCGTAACTATGACCACTAGGCCCATAAAAACGAGCAACACCAAAGCGCATACCAGCAGTATTATCAACAACATCCGCCCCTACCGCTTTTGCAACCATCATTCTGGTTTCGTTAGGAATATTTCCAGAAGCCCCTGTTGATAAATCTGTCCCGCTAGCAAAGCGATTCAGTAGATAATTTACATACTCACCTGAATAGCGTGTATCACCACTACCGACAGGGTCAGGCAACTTCAAACACTTAGTAATACTGGTTGTCGACGCATTCCTAAATCGATCATAGTTACTTGAGCAACTTCCTTGCTTAAAACTGCTCTTATAATAGTTACCAGCCGTATTAGAAACATTAGACCAGCTGCCGCTTGAATTATAGTATTGCCACTGTTGCTGTGAAGAGCGATCTATTACTCCACTATTCGGGTCGCTAGAATCAACTAGAGCAAAGAAGTCCGCATCATAAATAATGTTATCCATGCTGCCGGAGTTATCCACCAGCAACATAACGTTGGGTTTTACTGTAGTAGAGACGGGTAAAGGTGCATTAGACAGCGCCCAAGAAGCGGCTATAGCATCTACGGACATACCGAGTATCACAAATAACTGAAGCCCATAAATTGGCTTTAATAGCATGCTCATACACCTCCTCCTTTATCTAAACCGACGCGCGAAAATAGTTTGCAACAGAGCCTCTGAAGTTAACGACCCCCCGTATGCCTTAATTGTGTTTCTATACAATGCACTACCTCTATCTTCAACAACTCCGCCTCCAACATCGTAAGCATCTGTTTTATAAACAACATACTCCACCATTAATAAAGGGCTAGAAACGACTAGTGTGTTCATATCAGTACTAGTAGGAGGATTAATAACTGTTCCATCTGACTCTTTGTAACTGCCATAACTAATAGCTTGGGCATCCCACGCCGCCGTGTCATTTGCAGGCAAAGCAACACCTCCTGAAGCGTTTATTACCTGACAACGAGGCGTAGCAGTCGCACTGCAACCTCCATATGACTTACCTACATCCAAGTTTTCTATGCTTTTAAGAAAACCCTCTTCTAAATAACGCATTCCGGCTTCACCTGCTTGGAGTGCCAAATTTGCATCGCGCATATTACCACTCATTTTTTCCTGCATCGCCGTACCTTGCATCGCACTTAACCCAAGAACGGTTAGCAGCAACATCATCACCAAACCGATTATGAGCGCAGCTCCCTTTTGTTGATGACGGTGAGGGGCTAATCTTTGTATGTTTCTTCTTTTATAGATATTCATCATTAAGGCATCTTGTTTCGAAGCGCTACGGTCGTAGTGTAGACCTTATATAAACGCCTATCCGTAGTGGTTACCGTATAAGGTGCAGCATTAAATGGGGCTGGGGCCGCTTGTGCCTGCTCCACTACACCTGCATCATTACTGGCAACTAGAAAGCTAATACGCACTGTCACCACATCAGTCCATTGCGAAGCGCCTACAGCAGCAACGCCTAAATAAGTATCGGGTTCTCGGTCACTGTTTGTATCTACACCATAGGTGAAAGCAACATTTTCAACACCTTCAACAACAGCATTTGCATTTCTAAATAATGCCCGTTGCCCTCCTGCATCAGGAGCGACATAGTAAACAACGCCGCCGCCTGAATTTGCAGCATTCGCTGGTATTGAAAGTATCTCACTCGTCACACCGGCGACAACATTTGCTGGCAAAGGAGCGACGGCCTGAAACCCTTGCACAGCAGTAATACTGGTATCTCGACTACTATTAACAGGCAATAAATTTTGAAATCCCGCATCACGCAGATCACGCAACATAATGTCTAATGCGAAACGCCCCGACTCTTGAACCCGAAACATAGCCTCTTGCAGCCTATATGTTTGACTGGACGCCAAAAACACATTGATAACACCACCAATCAAAATTAGCCCTAACAACATAGCTATCATTAGCTCAATTAACGAGAAACCAGCTTGCTCACTTGGACTATTAACTTTTTTCATCACAGCCCCGTTACAAATGAAAAGCAAGTCGCAGGAGCACCACCACCCCTACTCTCATCCCAACACACCTGAACTGTAAACTCTTCACTGTTTCGAGCAATGGTTCCTGTACCTGTAGGTAAAGCAGCCGCTAAATTTGCTTGCCATGCGGTTATATCAGCTGCAGCGGTGGCATCAACACCCGACGGAGCCGGCTGAGTATCATAATCCCCATCTCTTGCGGCCGAGCGATTAGACCTGATGCGATCCGACATATCATAAGCAAGATTCACAGCTTGTGATCGCAAAAATGCATCGTGATTTAATTTAACCGCATCAAATTGCAATGTTGCCATTCCAAGAAGCCCTATTGACAGTACTAGTACAGTTATTAGTACTTCTATTAGTGTAGAACCTGATTGCTTACTACTTTGCGTGCATTCATATTTCATAACATCACTCTATGGACAAGCGGCTCTCGTCACACTGACCCGCCCTGTAGTACTAATTTGTATCTGCCTAGCTTGTTGGCCTGTGCAATTTGGGTATCGACTATTAATAGTGACTGCTGCTGCCGGTAATGTCATACGACCACTACCATCAAACCTAATAGTAGAATTTCCGCCTGTCTGAGCAATAACAGCCCCAGTATCAGGGGCATCCCATACCTGTATAGTTGCAGCTCCTGTATTTAGCTGCACAATCCAACCATTCGCCCAGCTCCCAGGGCACGCAGTCCCATCATTGCCTGGGCATAAATTTACCAACGTATTCCTTTTTACGGCCTCGCTTCGAGCAACATTTAAGGCAATCACAATACTGTTAGCTAACGCAGCAGAACGGCTATTTTGAATCAGATTTGTAAAACTAGGGATAGCGACAGTAATCAAAATCACTAACACCACCAATGTCACCATTAATTCAATCAGTGTAAAACCTAAATTTCGCTTCATATTTTCTATTTAGTTATTCGCGCATGGCCATTGTCATCCCTTTCCATTGATTGATCTTCTATCCATGAAGATTTAACTCAAACTATTGTAAAACGCACATACTGTACAAAATCTAAACACTTTGTTTTATGAGTATAGGTCAAAAAATAGAAGTGGCCATTTTTATAGATAAAGTAACAACAGCGAAAACGAAAGGAGGGTAGGGAAAAGGAAGGGGAATATTTATTGTCAGCCCCCTCCATAATAGGGAATAGTTACGCAGCTATCTGTAGTACTTCTACTTCAAACTCCAAGTTTTTTCCGGCTAGCGGGTGGTTAAAATCCACTTCTACATTTATATCATCAAATGAAACAACGACACCGGGCAGTTCTCCGCTTGCATCTTGAAAACCAACAACCAAGCCTGCCTCTAACTCAATACCCGAAAAGCTTTCACGCCCAACTTTTTGAATATTACTGGGGTTTGGCATGCCAAATCCATGCTCAGGAGTGATCTTAAATACTTGTCGATCTCCTACTTTCAAACCAAATATGGCTGCTTCAAACCCTGCTAACATATTGCCATCGCCCACAGTAAAGGTAGCGGGTTGGCTAGAAAAATTACTGTCGACTACATCCCCATTTTGCAAACGGATCTCAAAATGCAGTGTAATTGTTTTCTCAGGGCCTATGACTTGCTCACTCATACCTTTCTCCGGCTCTCAAGTTGTTGAAGATTCAGCATCTTCGTTTTGCTTTTCCAGAAATATCATATCGATAATCATAATAGCGGCACCGAGCGTGATAGCGCTGTCTGCCAGATTAAACGCAGGAAAAAAGTAGGATTGATAATAGACAGAGATAAAGTCTACGACATAACCCAGCAGAATACGGTCATGCAAATTACCTAGAGCGCCTCCAAGAATCAGAGCCAGCCCCATCCCCAGCCACCACTGACGCGTTTCAGTTCGCTTTAACCACACAACCAAAACAACACTAATAACCACCGCAATCACAACAAACAACCATCGCTGCCAGCCACTGGCTTCTGATAAAAAGCTAAAAGCAGCCCCTCGGTTGTAAAGCAGAGTCATATCCAAGCCAGAAAACAGTGCCACAGGGACACCATAATCTAACCACTCTTGGGCAAAGTTTTTACTAAGTAGGTCTGCAGCTAACACAAATACCGTTAGCCACAACCACTTTAACGAGCCCAAACTTATTCCTTTCTGCGATTCTGTCATTATATTTTAAGCAAACTGGCGTGCTTCACCCTCACCATAAACATTATCAACGCAACGGGTACAAAGCTCAGGATGGTCTGCATTAGCGCCCACATCTTCACGGTGGTGCCAGCAGCGCTCACATTTAACATGCTCAGATGCTTTTAACGCCACTTTCATACCTTCTAGCTCTGTATCACGCGCATCCCCTGCTTCGCTCAGCGGTTTCAACGCTGCTTCAGAGGTAATCAATACAAAGCGCAACTCTGTTCCCAAACGTTCAAGATCAGTCATAATACTGTCATTCACATAGAGTGTTGCTTCGGTAGATAAGGAAGCTTTCACTAACTTTTCATTTCGTGCTTCTTCCAGCACCTTATTCACGGCGCTTTTAACTTCAAAAATACGTGCCCAATACTCACGGTCAAAAGCGACCTCTGCATCAAGCTCAAACAAGCCTTCATACCAGGTTTCGAAAAAGATGCTTTCGCTTTTATCTTTATCTGGTAAGGCTGCATAGATCTCTTCAGCCGTGAAGCTAAGAATAGGCGCAATCCAACGTGTGATCGCCTGTGCAATATGATACAACGCCGTCTGACAAGAGTGGCGCACCAAACTATCCGCTTTAGTCGTGTACTGACGATCTTTGATGATATCTAGGTAAAAGCCACCCAGCTCCTGCACACAGAAGTGATGCACTTGTTGATAAACATCTAAGAAACGATAGTTGGCATAAGATTCTTTCACTTTTTCCTGCAACCGCGCCGTGGCATCCACAGCCCAACGGTCCAGTGCCAGCATATCCTTAGGCGCTACTAAATCAGTAACCGGGTCAAAACCATTAAGATTGGCTAACAAGAAACGCGACGTATTACGGATACGACGGTATGAATCAGCAGTACGCTGCAGAATTTGCTTAGAAACGGCCATCTCACCTGAGTAGTCTGTTGAAGCAACCCATAAGCGCAAAATATCAGCACCTAATGTACCGGTAACTTCTTGCGGAGCAACTGTATTACCCAAAGACTTAGACATCTTGTAGCCCTTCTCATCAACGGTAAAGCCGTGTGTGAGAAGTTCTTTGTAAGGTGCATTTCCGTCAATTGCACAACCGGTTAACAGCGATGAATGGAACCAACCACGGTGCTGATCAGAGCCTTCTAAATAAAGGTCAGCGCGAGGGCCTTGATCATGCCCCATAGGGTGAGAACCACGCATGACATGCCAATGTGTTGTTCCTGAATCAAACCACACATCTAATGTATCTGTTACTTTTTCGTATTGATCAGCTTCATCACCTAATAGTTCAGCAGCGTCTAGCTTAAACCAGGCTTCAATACCTTCTTTCTCAACGCGTAATGCAACTTGTTCCATCAAAGCTACGGTATTCTGATGTAGCTCGCCCGTCTCTTTATGCAAGAAGAACGGAATCGGCACGCCCCAGTTACGTTGGCGTGAGATGCACCAATCAGGACGGTTAGCAATCATGCTATGCAAGCGAGGCTTACCCCAACCGGGAACAAACTGAGTCTGTTCAATCGCTTCTAGAGCACTTTCACGTAATGTTGAACCAGAGTTAGCTTGCTTATCCATACCAACAAACCATTGCGCAGTAGCACGATAGATCAGCGGAGTTTTATGGCGCCAGCAATGCATATAGCTGTGTGTAATGGTTTTATGCGTTAACAAACGCTGATTTTCACGTAATTTTTCAACAATCTTAGGACTAGCATCCCAGATTGACAGGCCACCGAAATCAGCTAAGTCATCAATATAAACCCCATCCGCCTTAACAATGCTTAGGATTTGATCAAACTCCATTCCATAACTACGGCAAGTGACAAAGTCATCTACCCCATAAGCAGGTGATGAATGCACAATGCCTGTACCGGCATCGAGTGCGACATAATCAGCCAAATAGATCGGAGATTCACGATCATATAGCGGATGTTGGAATGCTATGTGCTCTAACGCAGTTCCCGTTACTTTAGCAACAATATTCCCTTGTAACTCATAACGTTCCAAGCAGCTATCCACAAGCTCTGCTGCTAACAATAAATAACGATCACCCGTATCTACCAAGGCGTAATCAAATTCAGGATGAACATTCATCGCTTGGTTAGCAGGAATAGTCCACGGCGTTGTTGTCCAGATAACCGAAAAAGCAGGCTTATCTAAAGTATCTAATCCAAAAGCAGTAGCTAATTTTTCTGTCTCTTTACATTCAAAGGCGACATCAATTGCAGAAGATTTTTTGTCTGCATATTCAACTTCAGCCTCAGCCAATGCCGAACCACAATCAAAACACCAGTTAACCGGCTTCAAGCCTTTAAAAACATACCCACCTTCAACCATTTTCCCTAATGCGCGAATTTCACCCGCTTCATTAGCAAAATCCATAGTTTTATACGGGTTTGCCCAGTCACCAAACACACCCAAACGAATAAAGTCGTCTTTCTGGCCTTCAATCTGCTCATGAGCATAACTGCGACATAGCTCACGCGTTTTATCAGCCCCCAAGTTTTTACCGTGGGTAACCTCTACTTTGTGCTCGATAGGCAAACCGTGACAATCCCAACCTGGAACGTAAGGCGCATCAAAGCCATCCAATGTTTTGGACTTAATAATAATGTCTTTCAGTACTTTGTTTACTGCATGGCCAAGATGAATATTGCCGTTAGCGTATGGAGGGCCATCATGCAGAATAAACTTGGGACGACCTGCATTGATTTCACGAATTCGCTGATATAAGCCCATATCTTGCCATTTTTTCAGCATATCGGGTTCGCGCTTAGCCAGATTCCCACGCATTGGAAATTCAGTATCCGGCAGGTTCAATGTCGCTTTATAGTCGGTCATCACATTTATTCCAGATCATTTAGGTTGGGCAAAGTAAGTTTGCGCAACCTCTATATCATTAAAGATTTGTTTGCGAAGCTGTTCTAGCCCGTCAAATTTCTGTTCTTTTCTCAGGAAAGTTTCAAACTCTACACTGAGTAGCTGTCCATAAAGGTCTTCATCAAAATCAAGTAGATGAACCTCCAAAACTGGCTGAGTGCCATTAACGGTTGGGCGCATACCTATATTGCATACACCCTGTCCCAACATCTGCTCCTCACGATACATAGTAACGGCATAAACACCTCGCAACGGCGCAATAAATCGATGCATACGAATGTTTGCAGTGGGCACACCTAACTGACGACCTAGCTTCTGACCATGCATAACCCGCCCGGCTATACGATAACGCCGACCTAGCAAGCGTTCAGCCAAATCAAAATCGTTTTGCTCTAATACTTTTCTAACACGTGTGCTGCTGACACGCTCACCTGCAATCGTAAATGTATCTGTATTAACAACGCTAAAGCCATATTGTTTACCCACGGCTTCCAACATTTGATAATCGCCAGCACGATCACAGCCAAACCTGAAGTCATCACCTACAACAAAGTGCTTCACTTCAAGGCCTTTGAGTAACAAATTTTCTACAAACTCAGCCGCTGTCATTTTTTGCAGCTGCGCATTAAAAGCCAGACATAACACCCGATCAATGCCTTGAGCTCGCAACAAGCGCACTTTTTCACCAAAGCGGGTCAATCGTGATGGGACACTTTCACCACCAAAGAACTCCCTAGGCTGTGGTTCAAAAATAATAACAGTGGTCGGCAACCCCAGTTCTCGAGCTTTTGCTTTCACTTGCTCCAATACACGTACGTGCCCCAAGTGGACACTATCGAAGTTACCGATAGTCGCCACACATCCACGGTGTTTTTCACGTAAGTTATGCAGCCCGCGAATCAATTCCATCGAATTTAATACAACCCCAATAAAAACGCCGAATTATAGCTCACTTAGTATACAACGAGTACCGCAAATTCGAATTAGGCTCGAATATGGCGCATTCTCAGCCCTGCAAGCACTAATACAGCAAAATATGAGACAGCTCCGGCAACCACCACAAGCAACATATGCTGAGCTCGTTGCCACACATCACCACTCATCCACACATCCACAGTAGGGCTTAGCCACGTTATTACGGCAAATAAGACGGCCAAAGCTAAAAACAATCTTATCAGCAACACACCCCACCCAGGCTGCCACACAAATACCTTTTCGCGTATCAAACCTCTCAACAACATAGCAGCATTCAAAAAAGCAGATAATGCCGTTGCCATCGCCAATCCCACATGTTGAAAATGCCAAATCAGTAATAAGTTAAACACCATATTGGCAACCATTGCTTGTACGGCAATCTTCACTGGTGTTTTCATATCTTGGCGCGAGAAATATCCTGGAGCCAGCACTTTAATTAGCATAAATGCTAGCAACCCACAGGCATAAGCCTGCAAGCTCATTGCAGACATAGTCACATCCCTTTCGGTTAATGCGCCATATTTGAACAAAGTGATGATCAGCGGCTCAGCCAAAAGAATAAGCGCCAGCGCAGACGGCAACGCAATCAGCAAAATCATCCGCACTGCCCAATCCAAGGTATGAGCAAACTCTTTCGAAGATCGGCTAGCATGCTTACGAGCAAGGCTGGGTAAAATAACGGTAGATATGGCTATACCAAACACACCCAATGGCAACTCAGTTAAGCGATCTGAGTAATACAACCAAGAAACACTACCGGTTTGTAAGAAAGAAGCTAGTACGGTATCAAGCAGCAAATTGATTTGAGCAACGGAGACACCAAATAATGCCGGGATCATTAATTTAAGGATGCGCTGAACACCTTCATCCTGCCAACCAAACACAGGCTTAGGTAACAGTTTCAAATGCATCAAAAAAGGAAATTGGAAAATCAGCTGCACCACACCGGCAATTAACACGCCCCATGCAAGCGCAACAATGGGCTCATCAAACAAAGGACTAAGAAAAATGGCAGAGCCTATCAAGCAGACATTTAACAACACAGGCGTAAAAGCAGGAACAGCAAAGCGGCCATAGGTATTTAAAATAGCACCAGCAAAGGCCGTTAAGGATATAAGTAACAAATAGGGAAATGTAATTCGCAGCATTTCAGATGCAAGATCAAACTTGTGCGTATGATCCATATAAAAACCTGGAGCAAACACCGCAGTCAACACGGGTGCAGCCAAGACAGCCAAAACAGTAATTGCCAGCAAGATAAGGCCTAGCGTACCGGCCACCCTATCGACTAAGCGTTTGACTTCATCATGATCTTTCTGAGTTTGGTATTCCGATAACACAGGAACAAACGCTTGCGAAAAAGCACCTTCAGCAAACAAACGTCTCAGGAAGTTAGGAATCTTAAATGCTACAAAAAAAGCATCGGCACTTCCGCTAGCGCCAAAATAGTTAGCAATGACAACATCTCTTACCAGCCCCAAGACGCGAGAAAGCATGGTCATAATGCCCACGATGCCGCTTGAACGCAGCAACCCACCACGGCGTTTCGTATCTTCTACAACCCCTTTACCCACAATACTTCCTTTACGTGATACCTTATACGCCACGCATCTTATCGATTTTATAATAAACTTGCTTGTTTTTATTGACAGCAGGCTCAGAAATATGAATAATCTTGCGTCTCAAATTCTGGTGAATTCACCGGATAGATACTAACCCAACTTGAAGGAGCCGGATTGTGGCTAACTCCGCAGGATCCCGTAAACGCGCTCGCCAGTCGGAGAAACGTCGCCAGCATAACGCTAGCCTCCGCTCCATGGTTCGAACGTACATCAAAAAAGTTGTTGCAGCTATTGCTAGCGGCGACAAAGCTGCTGCAAACGAAGCATTAAAAGTTGCACAGCCTCTCATGGACTCTTCTGTAAACAAAGGCATTTTTGAGAAAAACAAAATTGCTCGCAGCAAAAGTCGCATGAACGCACGCATCAAAGCAATGGCTTAATTAGCACTGCTTTAAAAAAACCGGCTTTTGCCGGTTTTTTTATATCTGATTTTTACAACCCAAACAAAACTCAGGCCAACACCAGGTTATCCCGATGCACCAACTCCTCTTCACTGATATAACCCAATACCTCCGAAATCATTGAGCTAGGCTTGCCTACTATCTTACGAGCATCTCCCGCACCATAGTTCACAAGACCTCGCGCTACAATCCGCCCGGACTCATCAGCAATCAGCACCATCTCTCCACGCGTAAACTCCCCCGAGAGCCCTTTAACACCCGCAGGCAACAAACTCTTACCGCGCTCAGTCAACGCCAGCACAGCACCCGCATCAAGCACTAAGGTACCTCTTGCTTGCAGATGACCTGCCAACCACTGCTTTCTCGCCGCCATAGGGCTACGATCAGGCACCAAGAGCGTACCCAGCACCTCCCCCTGCTTCAGGCGCAACAACACATCCTCTTCACGACCACTAGCAATCAGCGTTATCGCTCCAGAGCGAGCAGCAAGTTTGGCAGCCCTCACCTTAGTTGCCATACCCCCCTGCCCCAACTTCCCACCACTACCAGCAACCGCTACCAACGACTCATCTTCAGCACGCGCTTGCGAAATCAACTCAGCATGCGGGTTTGAGCGAGGGTCAGCCGTATACAACCCATGCTGATCCGTTAGCAAGACGACACCATCCGCTTCAATCAAATTCGCAACCAATGCAGCCAAGGTATCATTATCACCAAACCTAATCTCATCAGTGACAACAGTGTCATTTTCATTGACGACAGGCACAACACCCATCTCAAGCAAAGTCTTAAGGGCTGCACGAGCATTCAAATAACGATCTCGATGAGTCAGGTCATCATGAGTCAGCAAAATTTGAGCTGTATGCGTACCATGGCGCTGAAAATTCGCCTCATACGCCTGCACCAGGCCCATTTGCCCAACCGCAGCAGCTGCCTGCAAGCGGTTAAGCTCTTTAGGACGAACACTCCAACCAAGCCGTGTCATTCCTTCAGCCACTGCCCCCGAAGAGACCAGAACAACCTCAACACCCTGCTGTTTCAAGGCCGCTAATTGATCGACCCAGCGACTAATAGCCGCCTGATCCAACCCCTGACCATCATTGGTCAACAAAGCACTACCTATCTTAACAACCCAGCGCCGTGCTTTTTGCAACTTATCTCGACTTGCCGCCACAACTACCTCTTCGTGCTAAATTCAGCGAACATATTCCACGTCAACATCATAATCATCATCATCGAAGTCATCATCGTCGATATCAAGATCCTGATCAGCTTCACGCTTCTTACGCATAGACTGACGCAGCCGCTCAATATGCAGACGCGCTTCAGCATCCACCAATGCACGAACTTCATTTTCCTCTTGCTGCAACTCAGGCTCAGCAAGAAAAGCAGCCGCACGCTCATCAAGGAAGTTCTGCAGATCCATCATCAGCGGCTTAACACCACCCTTATCAATCGCCGATATACGATAAACAGGACCATCCCAACCCAACGCATCAATAACAGACTGACAACGCTCTTCATGCTCTTCGACAGGCACCAAATCCAGCTTATTCAACACCAACCAGCGCGGCTGATCTGCCAACGTAGGACTGAATTTAGCAAGCTCTTCAACAACTACTTTGGCAGACTCAGCAGACGTCTGCTCATCCCACGGCGCCATATCAACAATATGCAACAACACACGATTTCGCGCCAAATGCTTAAGAAAACGAATCCCTAAACCGGCACCCTCGGCAGCCCCTTCGATAATCCCAGGAATATCAGCCACGACAAAACTACGATTACGCTCCGTTCTTACAACGCCTAAACTTGGCACCAACGTTGTAAAAGGGTAATCAGCCACCTTTGGCGTCGCCGCTGATACGGCACGAACAAAGGTAGACTTACCCGCATTAGGCAAACCCAACAAACCAACATCCGCTAGCACTTTCAACTCAAGCTTAATGTTACGAAATTCTCCGGCACTACCATTACTCGTCTGTCGCGGCGCCCGGTTCACACTACTTTTATAGCGCGTATTACCCAGCCCATGAAATCCGCCTTGAGCAATTTTCTCCACCTGACCAACCTCTGTCAGATCAGCAAGCACTTCATTAGTATCTATATCGATAACAGTAGTACCAACCGGCACCTTCAGCACCAAATCATTACCCTTATTACCCGAGCAGTTTCTACCCATCCCCGACTGACCTGTTTGCGCTTTGTGCACTCTCGTAAAACGAAAATCAACCAGCGTATTCAGCCCAGCATCAGCCTCCATATAGATAGAGCCCCCATCACCACCATCACCACCATCAGGACCGCCCTTGGGTACATACTTTTCGCGACGAAAGCTCAGGCAGCCATTACCACCCTTACCCGCTTCTACAGTAATCGTCGCTTCATCTACAAACTTCATCTTCTATCTCCCAAGAACAACTCCGCCTTAGCATAGCGCGAGGGCTGCTCATAAACAAAAAAAGCCCCGCACAGCGGAGCTTTTTCAACAACAAAGCCAGTTTTTACGCTGGAACGATGCTGACGTATTTGCGGTTTTTCGCGCCTTTAACTTCGAATTTAACCACGCCGTCTGTTTTAGCAAACAAAGTGTGATCTTTTCCGATGCCTACATCAGTACCTGCATGAAAATGCGTACCGCGCTGACGAACAAGAATATTACCTGCGATCACAACTTGACCACCAAAACGTTTAACACCTAAACGTTTCGATTGTGAGTCACGACCGTTTCGAGTAGAACCACCCGCTTTCTTATGAGCCATTTTCTATCTCCCGACAACTCAGCTTATGCGCTGATTCCAGTGATTTTTACTTCAGTAAACCACTGACGGTGGCCCTGACGAGTCATGCTGTGCTTACGACGACGGAATTTGATAATTGACACCTTAGCGCCACGACCATTACCAATCACCTCAGCAGTAACTTTAGCGCCGTCAACAGTTGGCAAACCAACTTTAACGTCATCACCATTACCAACCATCAAAACACGATCAAATTCAATAGTAGAACCTGCTTCAGCTGCCAATTTCTCCAGCTTAAGAGTGTGCCCTTCTTGTACTCGGTATTGCTTTCCACCGCTTACGATTACTGCAAACATTTCTTTCTCCAATTAACGCTTATCCGGCTACTAAAACGAAACCTACTTCTAATGGCGAACCCATATGGTAGGGAGCTAAGTTGGATAAGCTCAGGGCGCGAGATTTTAAAGCAATCGAGCCAATAACTCAAGCAATTTACCAGTAACACCGCCAATTCTTGACACTCCGCTCATCAACACCTAGCATGCGCGCTAATGTCCACATCAATATTATAAAGTTGTCGCATGCAACCACACCAGCTAAATCCAGCCATAGAACCACAATTCGAGTCCGTAAATGACTATATAATCAATCATTTAGGATCAAACGTACCTCTGGTCGAAAAGATTGGCCATTATATTGTCGAGAGCGGCGGAAAACGCCTAAGACCTCTACTAGTGTTGCTTGCCGCTAATGCATGCAACTACAACGGCAAACATCATATTTCCCTTTCTGCCGTTATCGAATTTATCCATACAGCAACACTACTGCATGATGATGTCGTTGATAATTCAGATCTGCGCCGCGGAAAAGACACCGCTAACGCTAAGTGGGGCAATGCGCCCAGCGTTTTAGTAGGCGATTTTCTTTATTCACGCGCTTTCCAAATAATGGTCGAAATTGGCGACATGGATATTATGAAAGTCATATCTAACGCCACCAACGTTATTGCCGAGGGTGAGGTTCTACAGCTCTTAAACTGCCGCAACCCGGACACCTCTGAAGAAGCCTACATGCAGGTGATCATTGGTAAAACGGCCATGCTTTTTGAAGCGGCAACCGAGGTTGGCGCGATATTAGCCAATGCGCCCAAAAAACAACAAGAAGCTCTTCGCGACTACGGCCGTCATCTAGGCATTGCCTTTCAGCTAATCGATGACGTCATGGACTATCTATCCAGTGCTGAAGAGATGGGTAAAAATGTGGGTGATGACTTAGCAGAAGGAAAACCAACACTGCCACTAATTCAAGCAATGAAGGTTGTAACGGCGGAAGAGCGTCAGCTTATTCGCCAAACCATCCGCAAAGGTGGACTTGAAGATCTTGAACCTATACTAGCGCTCGTAAAAAGCTCTGGCGCCATAGAATACACTCAAGAAAGCGCCTTAAAGCAAGCCGACCTTGCCATCGACGCACTATCAGCACTGCCAGACTCGTCATTCAAAGAAACCCTGACCCTTTTAGCCCACATGGCTGTGCACAGAAACACTTAACCCAGCACTATGGCATCTTGAAATACAGGTAAATTCATCAATTTATCTGTATTTTCCTACCTAAAAAACGACAGTTTTAGTAAGAAAACCACATCTTTAACTAATTTACCTGACTCAGGCCGTGCCTACAGCTCATCAAACCGGTATAATCAACCGATATTTTGACTACAATTTCTCTGGGATAGACAGTTACCACATGACTAAAGCATCCTCTTTTGAACGCGAAGACCTGTTGAAATGCGGGCACGGTGAAATGTTTGGCCTTGGCAATGCACGCCTGCCAGTAGGTAATATGCTAATGATGGATCGCATCACTAGCATCTCCGATGATGGAGGCCAATTTGGCAAAGGCGAAATTATTGCCGAACTAGACATCAATCCAGACCTCTGGTTTTTTGACTGCCACTTTCCAACCGACCCGGTTATGCCAGGCTGCCTGGGACTTGATGCAATGTGGCAGATTGTTGGCTTCTACCTAGGGTGGAGAGGCAATAAAGGCCGCGGAAGAGCACTCGGATCAGGTGAAGTAAAATTCACGGGACAAGTCCTCCCTACAGCTAAAAAAGTCACTTACCACATTGAGCTAAAACGCGTAATTGAACGCAAACTAGTAATGGGAATTGCAGACGGAACCGTTTCAGTTGATGGCCGAGTTATCTATACAGCTAAAGATCTGCGTGTAGGCTTGTTTACATCTACAGACAATTTCTAGTCCATTACAATGTCCTGCCCGTCATACCAAGAAAACTGGAGACGGGTAGTGGACGAACTATCCATTAACGAATAAGAAGAAGATCCTCTTAACAGGAGATACAACATATGCGACGCGTTGTAGTAACAGGAATGGGCATCGTATCTTGCCTGGGTAACGATAAAGAAGCCGTACTCGACTCATTGAAAGAAGGCCGTTCAGGCATCAAATTTCAAGAAGAGTACAAAGAACTAGGCTTTCGCAGCCATGTAGCCGGCAGTATTGATATCGACCTAGAGGCGTTAATTGATCGCAAACTTCGTCGTTTTATGGGTAATGCTGCAGCATATTCATACCTTGCAATGGACCAAGCCATTAAAGATGCAGGCCTCAGCGAAGAGCAAGTATCTAACGTGCGCACCGGTTTAATCGCGGGTTCAGGTGGCGCCTCATCAGCAGACATCGTTGAAAGTGCTGATATTTTGCGCAACAAGGGCGTGCGCCGCGTTGGCCCTTATCGCGTTACTCGCACCATGGGCAGCACAGTTTCAGCCTGCCTTGCCACACCATTCAAGATCAAAGGCATTAACTACTCGATTACCTCTGCCTGCGCTACGAGCGCACATTGTATCGGTAACGCAATGGAGCAGATCCAACTAGGCAAACAAGATGTTGTGTTCGCTGGCGGTGGTGAAGAGCTACACTGGTCACTAACAGTAATGTTCGATGCCATGGGCGCGCTATCCAGCAAATATAATGAAACACCTGAAAAAGCCTCACGTGCATATGATGCCAATCGTGATGGATTCGTCATTGCTGGCGGTGCAGGCATGCTAGTAATAGAAGAACTTGAACACGCCAAAGCACGCGGCGCCAAAATTTATGGCGAACTCGTGGGCTACGGCGCGACATCTGATGGCTACGACATGGTTGCACCTTCAGGCGAAGGCGCTATGCGCTGCATGCAGCAAGCAATGAGCACAGTTGATGGGTCTATTGATTACATCAACTCTCATGGCACATCAACGCCCGCTGGAGACATTCAGGAGCTCAAAGCAATGAAGAACACCTTCGGCGATGAGATGCCTCCTGTTAGCTCAACCAAGTCATTAACAGGACACTCTCTTGGCGCTACTGGCGTTCAGGAAGCCATCTACAGCCTTCTAATGATGGAAAATGACTTTATCTGTGCCTCTGCCAATATCGATGAGCTCGATGAAGCAGCACAAGGCATGCCTGTCGTCACAACACGCAAAGACAATGTTAAACTAGATCGCGTCATGTCAAACAGCTTCGGCTTTGGAGGCACCAACTCTACGTTGGTATTCCAGCGCTTTGACGGCTAATATCTGAAACGCATAAAAAACCGCCTATTGCGGTTTTTTGTTTTTATAATAAGCTTTACACTTTTTTAACTTCCAGCGCTTCAAGTTGCTCCATCTGCTCAAGCAACCAAGCAACTGACTCAGTATGCACCTCATCAACACTACGTCCCTCAGACAGCACCGGCTTACCAATACGTAACTGTATCGTTCCCGGATATTTGAGAAAACTTTTCCCCGGCCAATACACTCCAGCATTATGGGCAATAGGAACCACAGGCACAGCCGAACTAACCGCCAGCATAGCACCACCTTTATTAAACTTACCTCTCTCACCCACAGGCAGGCGCGTTCCTTGAGGGAAGATCACAATCGGAATACCCTTACCTAAACGGTCTTTTCCTTGCGATAATAACTCTTTCAACGCGCCACGCTTCTGACTTCTATCTAAAGCGATAGGATCTAACAACCCCAGCGCCCAACCAAAAAATGGCATCTTCAGCAGCTCTTTTTTCAAGACAACACACTGCGGACGAATCAAGGTTTGAAAGTAGATAGTTTCCCACTCACTCTGATGATTAGCGATAGCAACATACGCCCCATCTTTAGGCAGGTTTTCCAGCCCATCAACCTGCAGCTTTACACCACAACAAATGCGCAACCATGCTATATAAAAGTAGTTAATTTGGGTTACAAATTTAAAGCGCTGGGCAAATGGCAAAGGCTTTGCAACTACCACACAAAGCAAGCTATAAACGATTGTCGCCGGATAAAATGCCATGTAATAAAGCGCTGCCCGAAAATATCCCAGCATTGGTTTTCCCTGTTTAGACATTAATTACCCGCCTGTTACCGGCGGAAAAAAAGCAATTTCGTCACCATCTTTAATGGAAGCTTCCAGACTCGCCATCTCTTGATTAATAGCAACCAACAGATTAGGTCGCATCAGAACCCGCTCCCATGCATCACCCTCCTCTTTCACCAAAGCCGCTAAGAGGTGCGCCACCGTAGATAGATTCGCATCCCATTCCAGATCAACCTGTCCTACTCCCAGCTGCTCACGCACGCTGGCAAAAAAAACGAGTGATAACATCATTTACCCCTCAATTTTCCAATGACCGCTTTTACCACCTTTTTTTTCTATCAATTTTACCTCAGAGATCACCATCCCTTTATCAACAGCCTTGCACATATCATATAAGGTTAAAGCAGCAACACTCGCGGCCGTTAATGCTTCCATCTCAACCCCTGTCTGACCAGACAAACGACACAGCGTACTAATACAAATTGCAGATTTCTCCACATCAGGTACCAGCTCTACAGAAACCTTCGTCAACATGAGCGGATGACACAAAGGTATAAGGTCACTGGTGCGCTTAGCGGCTTGAATACCAGCAATTCTAGCGACAGCCAGTACGTCACCCTTCTTATGCCCACCAGAGACTATCATCTCCAGTGTTTCTGGTAACATCAAAATTTCTGCGTAAGCACGCGCCTCACGAGTAGTAACCGCCTTCTCAGAAACGTCTACCATATGGGCGTGACCCTGCTCATCCAAATGGGTTAATTTACTCACAAGCTATACCTTCTTTGATTCATGATTAAACACAGGATTAGCATATATATTTCGCATAATTTCACTTTCACGTGAACCCAGCCCTTCAAAGCGCTTCTCAAATACCGCTTGCTGCTCTTCTGTCGCCTCTTCTAGAAGGCCTGCTGCAATATAGTTCGAAGGGTGCAAAAAATAGTTTTGATGTATCTGGCGGTCCAACTCTGCTGCCAGCAACTCCGGCGCTTCGTAATCATTAACAATTACATCACCAAAATGAATATGCACCGCGCCTTTAAAACCTGTAATTCCCTGAACGATACTCTCTATATCTTCATGCTCACCTTTTTCATAAACACCCTCTCTTTCTCGTGCCGCAAGCTCAATTGCTTTAGCTCGATCACAAGGGTCAAATTCATAAGAGATCGACACAGGTACAATATTCAATCGCTTAACCGCTTCAGGGAAGTTACGCTGTTTACGCTGACTCACATAAAACATTTTTAGAAGAGCAGGATCCGTTTTATCGTCTCCGTCCTTAGCCCGCCCTTCCCGCTGCGCAATCCAGACCGATTCACCCTCCTGGATACTATGGTCAATATAAGCGGATAACTGAGTAACCGCAGCCATCATTTCACGCGGGCCTTTAGCCGAACGGTTGACGATAAAGCTTTTGTTCAATCGCATTAAATCAGATATATAAGGCTTACTCAGCAAATTATCGCCAATTGCGACCCGCACGGTAGGAAGATCTTGCTGGTAATGTGTCCAATTGACAAATGCTGGATCCATAGCAATATCACGATGATTAGACACAAATAAATAGGCTTCGTCGCCTTCAAGATTTTCCATACCAGAACACGTCAAACGAGTGGTTGTTCTGGCAATCATTTTTGCCATGTATTTAGCAATAGCTTGCTGAAACTGCTTTACTGATTGAATATCGCCGAGTTCACGTGCCAAACCAATGCGAACAAAAGGCTTGAGAAATTTAGCTAACCAGCCCGGCAAAGAAGGAAACTGATAATGAGTAATTGCGCTTATCAGTTCATTGTCATACAGCAAGTTCTGTAAAACAGCTTCAACTTCACGATCATTATAAGGGCGCATTTCTTTGAATGGGTCTTGCTGTGTATTCACTTGCATCAAGATCTCTAATCAACCAATAAACAGCGCATTTTACCCGCTATTTCACGCCAAACCCAATAATATCACCCCAACAGCTCCGAAAAGGGTATAAAGCTAACCAAATCACCCTTGTGCACCACACTTCCAGGCGGAATGACCACTAATCCATTAGACCAGCTCGCCGAAGACAAGATGCCCGAACTCTGATTATGAAACACAGCTATACGCCCTTGCTCCATCCTTGCACGCATGTATTCCTGACGATTCCCCGACTTTAAATGTTCAAAGTCAGCAGGCACATTAAATGCTAAAGGTAACGCATAGCCAGCTCCCTGCATGCGTATTAAAAAAGGCCGCGCCAATAAGCAAAAAGTGATGAGCGCCGAAGCAGGATTTCCGGGAAGCCCAAAGAAAGGCGTTTCTTTAACACTACCAAACGCTAATGGTTTTCCTGGCTTTATCTTTAAGCGCCATACATCTAGCTTACCCAGCCTCTCAACGGACTGCTTCACATGATCCTCTTCCCCAACAGAGACACCACCCGTACTGATGATACAATCAGCTTGTTCAGCGGCTTGCTCCAGCGCCTCTTCGACAGCCTCTGCGGTATCTGCTACTTTACCAATATCAATAGGCACACAACCCATTTGAGTTAACAAAGAGGCCAGCACAAATCGATTGGAGTTATAAATTTGCCCTGGTGCCAGTGATTCACCGGGACTAACCAACTCATCACCTGTCGATATGATGGCAACCTTTATTGGCCGAAAAACAGCAATACTATCGAGCCCTGTTGAGGCCAGCACACCCACATCAGCAGCCTGCAGCCGCACTCCCTTAGCCAGAAAAACCTGCCCTACTTTAATATCCTGACCTTTAGCTCTAATGTTTTGACCAACTTGCACCGGCCCATCCATAACTACTTTTTCGCCATCAAACTGAGCATTCTCTTGAATAACGATAGCATCAGCACCTTGTGGAATTTCAGCACCCGTAAAGATGCGTGCAGCCGTACCTGAGACAAGCGGTTGAGGCGCCCTTCCTGCCGGAACTCTTTGAGAAACAGCAAATGTTGTTTTACCGCCCTCGTTTATCGAGCAAGAGTTAATTGCGTAACCGTCCATACTGCTATTATCAGCAGGAGGCACATCAACAGCAGCAATAGGTGATTCAGCCAAAACCCGACCAACGGCATGCTCCAAATACACAACCTCTGTTTCAGTAGGTTTAGGTGCCATTTGCAAAATGGCTGATAATGCATCACTAATCGGCATTAAATCAGGATTATCAACAACTGACATTTCAAACTCCTCATATCATTTCCTACCGCGACACCGTTATAATTGCAGCCTCTAAAACAAGTACATTTAATACCCCGGATAATGCCCAACAGGAAACACTCATGTCAGAACTATACCCGCTCATCAAACATATTCACTTGACCAGCGTCGCTTTAAGTATTCTATTTTTTTTGGTGCGCGGTGCAGGTATGCTTTTTGACGCTCAGTGGCTACAAAAAAAGCTGGTAAAAATTCTACCGCATATCATAGATACCATATTACTAGTCAGCGCTATTGCTCTGACCTTTATCATCAACCAATACCCTATTCAGGCTGACTGGCTATCGGCAAAGGTCGCAGGCTTAGTTCTGTATATTATTCTTGGCAGTATCGCTCTAAAACGTGGAAAAACCAAAACAACTCGCATCAGTGCGTTTGTTTTAGCACTACTTTGCGTTACATATATTTTAAGCGTCGCCATTACTCATAACGCAGCGCCTTGGAGCTAACCGATTGCAATCAAGTGTCTTTTTGATAAATCTGGCGCAAGACAGCTACCAGCTCACTGCGCCAAGGACGCTGTCTAATACCAAACGTACTGAGCAGTTTTTTACACTTCAACACTGACGATGCTGGCCGCTCTACTTCCACATGCAGAGCGCGCGAAGGCACTGGAACAAGGTCTATTGTTTTCAATGCTTCGTATTGTCCGGCCGCCGCCAAAATAGCCTCTGTAAAGCGATAACGCGTAGTGACTTCTGCACCACAGTAATGATAGGTACCCCAAGCATCGGCTCCATTTTCTAGCTGCTTAATCATAGCTAAAATCACACGCCCAACATCAGTCGCTGAGGTAGGGCATCCTTGGCGATCATCCGCAGTCTCAATCGCCGCCTGCTTGCGAGCATTTTCAAGTGTACGTAGCAGGTAATTATCACCTCTAGCACTAAAAACCCAACTCACACGTAAGATAATGTGTTTTGGCTGATACTGGCGAAGCAGGTCTTCACCTTGACGCTTACTCTCTCCAAATACGCCCAACGGAGAAACATCATCATCTTCACTATAACCGCTAGCATAATGCCCATCGAACAAATGATCAGTCGACAGGTGAATTAACGGTATAGACAGAGCTCCGCATTCAACAGCAAGGCTTTTTACTGCATCACGGTTCACACAGAAACTGCGTTCTGGCTCGTGCTCAGCGGCATCAACATTATTAAATGCCGCTGTATTAACAACATAATCAGGCATGTAACGATCTAATGCCTGTTGAATAGCATCAGGGGATGTGACATCCAAAGCAGAAAGCCCTAAGCAGATAAACTCAAAATGATTATCTTGCTCACCGAGTAATACCAAATCATGAGCAACCTGCCCATCGCCGCCGGTCACTAACACTTTAATCGGCAAAAGCTTTGTCCACTCAGTCATGCTTCTCTAACACCTAATCCAATAAAGTTTATTTTTAACATGCAAATTAATATAAATGAACAAAAACAATAATATGCGACCAATAAAACACACAAACATGTATTTTGAATTAAATAGCGTAACAACTTACAGACAGAACACTTACTAGTCCCACAAAAAAGCCCCGCTAATGCGAGGCTTTCAATTAAATACGCTTTATAAAACGTTACACTTTACATGAAACAGGGTCTAAAACGGAATATCATCGTCAAAATCATCAAAATTTGGTGCTGGCGCTGCTTGCTGTTGCGGAGCCTGCTGCGGCCTCTGCTGCGAAGGAGCACTCTGCTGAGGACGAGACTGCTGTGGTGCGCTCTGTGGGCGAGACTGCTGTGGAGCCTGGTTATACTCTTGATCTTGCGAATAGCCAGCATCGTTATTGTTATTACCACGACCGCCCAGCATCTGCATTTCACTAGCGACGATTTCAGTTGTATAACGGTCTGCGCCGCTCTGATCCTGCCACTTACGAGTACGCAACGCGCCTTCGATATAAACCTGCGAGCCTTTACGCAGGTACTCGCCAGCAATTTCTGCCAATTTATTAAAGAACACAACGCGGTGCCACTCAGTACGCTCCTGATTCTGCCCCGTTTGTTTATCTTTCCAAGATTCACTGGTGGCCAACGTAACATTGGTGACAGCATTTCCTGACGGCATGTAACGCACTTCAGGATCACCACCCATATTACCTACCAATATTACTTTATTTACACCACGTGCCATGCTTCTCTCCGTCAGATAAATCAGCCCCTACAAACGAGGGAAACCATTACATATTTCTATAAAGCATACCACAGAGGACATATAAAATTATACGAAGCACGCCAGATAGAACAGATTCATTTATAAGAAACAGAACACATAGCGCTGCCGCCCCTGAGTACTTTATAATCGATCTCTTTTGTATTCCTCTTGGAGTAAGCATGGACACTATTCTGGTTCGCGGTGCACGCACCCACAACCTGAAAAACATTGACCTGGATATCCCACGCGACAAACTTGTGGTGATAACAGGCCTCTCCGGTTCTGGAAAATCATCATTAGCCTTCGATACATTATATGCAGAGGGCCAGAGACGCTATGTTGAGTCCCTATCTACTTACGCCAGGCAGTTTCTATCCATGATGGAAAAGCCAGACGTAGATCATATTGAAGGATTATCGCCGGCCATTTCCATCGAGCAGAAATCAACATCACACAATCCACGATCTACTGTCGGCACAATTACTGAGATCTATGACTACTTACGTCTGCTATTTGCTAGAGCCGGCGAACCACGCTGCCCAGACCACAACCTACCTCTGGCAGCACAAACGGTCAGCCAAATGGTTGATCAGGTCCTGACTTTAGAAGAGGGCAGCAAATTAATGCTCCTAGCGCCAGTTATACAGGGCCGCAAAGGTGAGCATTTACATACCTTACACGACCTAAGAAAACAGGGCTTTGTCCGCGCTAGAATTGACGGCATCGTTGTTGATTTAGACAGCGCACCTGAATTAGACAAAAAGAAAAAACACACGATAGAAGCCGTGGTTGACAGATTCAAGGTACGCGATGATCTGCAAATACGCCTAGCAGAGTCGTTTGAAACGGCACTCAACCTAACCGACGGTATTGCTCGCATCGCCTATATGGATGGCGAGGCCGCAGATCTTATATTCTCCTCTCGCTTTGCCTGCCCCGAGTGCGGCCATAGCATTCAAGAACTCGAACCTAGACTCTTTTCATTTAACAACCCACACGGCGCATGCCCTAGCTGTGATGGCCTCGGCGTTAAACAATTTTTTGACCCAAATAAAGTTATTCAAGACCCTAGTTTAACTCTTTCAGAAGGCGCTATTCGTGGCTGGGATAGAAGAACCCTCTATTATTTCCAACAGTTAAAAGCAGTGGCTAATCACTACTCATTTGATATCGATACACCATTCGAGCAGCTCACCAGCGAACAACAAACGCTCATACTCGAGGGAACTGGAAATGAAGAGGTTCCTTTTACCTATTTAAATGACCGTGGTGACACAATCACCAAGTCACATCCTTTTGAAGGCGTACTAAACAACCTGCAACGGCGATACAAAGAAACAGAGTCTGATATGGTGAGAGAGGATCTTGCCAAGTACCTTAATATGCAACCATGCCCTTCGTGCGAGGGTAGCCGCTTAAGAAGAGATGCTAGACACGTCTATATAGATCAGCACACTCTTCCAGAGATGGTCACCATGCCGATCGGGGCCAGCCTTGAGTATTATGAAAACCTCAAACTGAGCGGAAAACAAGGAGAGATTGCTGACAAAATTCTCAAAGAAATTCGTCTGCGCCTATCATTTCTCGTCAATGTTGGGCTCGATTACCTATCACTTGACCGCAAAGCTGATACATTATCGGGCGGAGAGGCCCAGCGTATCAGGCTCGCCAGTCAAATAGGAGCAGGCTTAGTCGGCGTTATGTATATTCTCGACGAGCCTTCGATAGGACTGCACCAACGTGATAACGAACGTCTATTGCAAACTCTGGTTCATTTACGCGACCTTGGCAACACAGTCATTGTTGTAGAGCACGACGAAGATGCTATTCGCTTAGCCGACTATGTAATTGACGTAGGCCCTGGCGCCGGAGTTCATGGTGGTGAGATTGTCGCTTACGGAACACCTGATGAAGTTATCAATAATAGCGCATCACTGACAGGCCAATATTTATCTGGTAAAAAGTGCATCGCCATACCAGAAGAAAGGCACCCCTTTGATACTTCTAAAACGCTAACGCTTTCAGGCGCTACAGGCAATAACCTGCAAAACGTCACTATCAAAATTCCACTTGGCCTCATGACATGCATTACCGGTGTATCAGGTTCAGGAAAATCGACACTGATTAACAACACGCTATACCCTCTCGCGGCCACTGAGTTGAATCACGCTACAACGCTTGATGCGGCACCTTATGAATCAATAGACGGTCTACAGCACTTGGACAAGGTTATCGATATTGACCAAAGCCCTATAGGCCGAACACCACGCTCAAACCCCGCTACCTATACTGGCATTTTCACACCGATAAGAGAGCTACTCGCGGGCACACAAGAAGCACGCTCTCGCGGCTATAAACCAGGACGCTTCAGCTTTAACGTTAAAGGAGGACGCTGCGAAGCCTGTCAGGGTGATGGGGTTATCAAAGTAGAAATGCACTTCTTAGCAGATATCTATGTGCCATGTGATGTCTGTAAAGGCAAACGTTACAATCGTGAAACACTGGAGATCGAATACAAGGGCAAGAGTATTGACGCAATACTTAAGCTAACTGTAGAGGATGCAAGAGAGTTTTTCGATGCCATTCCTGCACTCGCTCGACGCTTACAAACATTAATGGATGTGGGTCTGTCTTATATTCGCCTTGGACAAGCAGCAACAACGCTCTCTGGTGGTGAAGCACAGCGCGTAAAACTTGCAAAAGAGCTCTCTAAAAGAGACACAGGCCAAACCCTGTACATTCTTGACGAGCCAACAACTGGGTTACATTTCCACGATATTGAACAACTGATGTCTGTTCTCTCAAGGTTGAGAGATCACGGCAACACAGTAGTGATAATTGAACACAATCTTGATGTGGTTAAAACAGCTGACTGGATAGTAGATCTTGGTCCAGAAGGCGGAATAAATGGAGGAATGATTGTAGCGACTGGAACACCTGAAGATGTTGCTAATAACTCAGACTCACACACCGCTCGTTTCTTGAAGCCTCTATTGAAATAATAGAGCAGACATAAAAAACCCGGCCAAGGCCGGGTTTTTTTTGAAGACTAATTAATTAACCTTCAACTTCTTCAGCTGCACCAGTTACCTTACGGTCAACTAGTTCAACATAAGCCATAGGAGCACAATCACCTGGACGGTTACCGCATTTCAGAATGCGGATATAGCCACCTGGACGGTTCGCATAGCGAGGTCCTAGGTCAGTGAAAAGCTTACCAACAGCTTCTTTACTACGAGTACGGTCAAATGCCAAACGGCGATTTGCAACCGAATCTTCTTTCGCCAGAGTAATCAGTGGCTCAGCTACGCGGCGAAGTTCTTTCGCTTTTGGCAAAGTTGTTCTGATCAGTTCATGCTCAAATAATGAGCATGCCATGTTCTTGAACATCGCTTTGCGGTGCGAGCTGGTACGATTTAAATGGCGACCAGATTTACGATGACGCATTATAAATTCCTTACCAACTTGGTCAGTTAAAACCGCATCTTACGATGCGATTTTATCGTCGTTCTTCAGGCTAGCCGGAGGCCAGTTTTCAAGACGCATGCCCAAAGAAAGACCTTTGGAAGCAAGCACATCTTTAATCTCTGTCAGCGACTTCTTACCTAGATTTGGGGTTTTCAGCAGCTCAACTTCTGTTCGCTGAATCAGATCACCAATATAGTAAATCTGCTCTGCTTTCAGACAGTTGGCCGAACGAACCGTCAATTCCAAATCATCGACAGGGCGCAACAGAATCGGATCAACTTCCGGCTCTGCAGGCTCATCTTTCGCCTGATCAGCTGCATCTTCAAGATCAACAAAAACAGACAACTGATGCTGAAGGATTGTAGCTGCACGACGAATGCACTCTTCAGGATCAATCGTACCATTTGACTCGATATCAATAACCAGCTTATCTAGGTCAGTACGCTGCTCCACACGAGCACTTTCGACAACATAAGAAACACGGCGTACCGGACTATAAGAAGCATCCATCTGGAGACGACCAATAGCACGAGTTTCGTCTTCGTCATTAGTGCGAGTGTCAGCAGGCACATAACCACGTCCGTTGGTTACCTTAAGCTGCATATTCAGAGTCGCACCTGAATTCAGGTGAGCAATCACGTGGTCGGGATTTGCAATCTCTGCATCCTGGTTCAACTGAATATCACCAGCTGTTACAGCACCTGAGCCTGATTTGCTCAATGTCAGAGTTGCTTCTTCGCCATTGTGTAGCGTGATAGCAACGCCTTTAAGGTTAAGAAGAATCTCAATGACATCCTCCTGCACACCTTCAATTGTGCTGTATTCATGCAAGACACCGTCAATCTCAACTTCAGTGATGGCACAGCCAGGCATTGAAGAGAGTAGGATACGACGTAAGGCATTTCCCAACGTATGACCGAAACCACGTTCTAGCGGTTCCAATGTCACTTTAGCACGTGTGTTACTGATTTCCTGGACATCAATATGACGAGGACTCAGAAACTCATTTACAGAACGCTGCATAGTTCCACCAATCAAGAGTTCATGAATTACTTAGAGTACAGCTCAACGATCAGCTGCTCATTGATGTCAGCTGACAATTCGCTACGCTCAGGAATAGCTTTAAATACGCCTTCCATTTTGCCAGCATCAACTGAAACCCACTCAATTGGAGCACGCTGCGAAGCAAGATCTAGTGCGCTTTTAACACGCAACTGGTTCTTAGCTTTTTCACGAACTGCGACCACATCACCCGCTTGCACTTTAAAAGATGCAATGTTAACAACCTGACCATTAATAGTGATCTGGCGGTGTGATACGACCTGACGAGCTTCGGCACGTGTAGAACCAAAACCCATACGATAAACTACGTTATCCAGACGACCTTCAAGCAGTTGCAACAAGTTTTCACCTGTTGAACCAGCCTGACGAGCGGCTTCTTTGTAGTAATTACGGAACTGACGTTCCAGTACACCATAAATACGACGTACTTTTTGTTTTTCACGAAGCTGTAGACCGTAATCGGACAGACGACCTCGACGAGCACCATGTACACCAGGAACAGTTTCAGCTTTACACTTACTATCCAGTGCACGGACACCACTCTTCAAGAACAGGTCTGTACCTTCACGGCGTGACAGCTTGCACTTTGGCCCAAGATATCTTGCCATTATACCGTCTCCAGTTTATACGCGACGTTTTTTCGGTGGACGACAGCCGTTATGTGGAATCGGCGTGACATCAGTAATGTTTGTAATTTTGTAGCCGCAACCGTTCAGCGCACGAACTGCCGATTCACGACCAGGTCCAGGACCTTTTACAAACACGTCAAGATTTTTCAAACCATAATCCAAAGCAGCCTGGCCGGCACGCTCTGCAGCAACCTGCGCAGCGAACGGTGTACTTTTACGAGAACCACGGAAGCCGGAGCCGCCTGAAGTTGCCCATGAAAGTGCATTACCCTGGCGATCGGTAATGGTGATAATTGTATTGTTAAAAGAAGCGTGGATGTGAGCTAACCCATCTACTACTTGCTTTTTAACTTTCTTACGTGTGCGATTACCTGGCTTAGCCATATTGGAAATTCCTATCGCTTAACACTTATTTACGGATCGGCTTACGTGGACCTTTACGCGTACGCGCGTTGGTCTTACTACGCTGCCCACGAACTGGCAGATTACGACGATGACGAATACCACGGAAACAACCGAGATCCATGAGGCGTTTAATGCTCATAGATACTTCACGGCGTAGGTCACCCTCAACTGTAAACTTGCCAACTTCACCACGAACTACATCGAGCTGCGCTTCGCTAAGCTCTGAAATCTTAGTTGCTTCGGTTAAACCAGAAGCTTCACAGATTTTTTTTGCAGTCGTACGGCCAATCCCATAAATGTAAGTCAGAGAAATAACCGCATGCTTATTGTCAGGAATATTGACGCCAGCTATACGAGCCATTCAACTTACTCCATCTTAAAAATGCTCTTATTTGAGCACAATTCTATAAATATGTTCATAGAAAGCGCGATATTATACGCCCTGATTAATTTTAAATCAAGACCTCGCGCTTTCTACTCCCTTTGTCAGTGGTAATTAACCCTGACGCTGCTTATGGCGAGGTTCCACCTTGCAGATAACACGAACCGCACCATTGCGACGCACAATCTTGCAGTTACGACAGATCTTTTTAACAGATGCACGCACCTTCATGATCCACTCCTAGCGCTCAACGCAGCATGCCTGCGCCGCCACCTTTGAGATTTGATTTTTTCATCAGGGACTCGTATTGGTGAGACATCAAATGTGACTGCACCTGAGCCATAAAGTCCATTACAACAACTACCACAATCAGCAGAGATGTTCCGCCGAAGTAGAAAGGCACATTCCATGCAACAACCAAAAATTGAGGCATTAAAGATACCGCTGTGATGTAAAGCGCACCAAACAAGGTAAGGCGACCTAACACAGAGTCAATGTAACGAGCCGATTGCTCTCCTGGGCGGATACCCGGAATAAAAGCACCTGACTTCTTCAAGTTGTCTGCCACTTCACGCGGATTAAACATAATCGCAGTGTAAAAGTAGCAGAAAAACACTATACATACTGCGAACAGAATGATGTACAGCGGCTGCCCTGGCCCAAGAGCCAATGCAACATCGCCCAACCACTCCATTCCTTCAGTTTGCCCAAACCACTGACCAACTGATGCAGGGAACAGCAAAATACTAGACGCAAAGATCGGAGGAATAACACCTGCCATATTAACTTTCAATGGTAGGTGGCTGGTTTGAGCAGCGAAAACCTGACGCCCTTGCTGACGTTTTGCGTAGTTTATAGTGATACGGCGTTGACCGCGCTCCATAAACACAACAAATCCGACAGTAGCAACCGCTAGTACAGCGATAGCTAGCAACGCAAGAATGTTAAGATCACCCTGTCGTGCAGACTCGAAAGACTGCCCAATAGCACTCGGCAAACCAGCAACAATACCAGCGAAAATCAAAATCGAAATACCATTACCAATACCGCGCTCAGTAACCTGCTCACCTAGCCACATCAAGAAAACTGCGCCTGCTACTAGTGTTACTACTGCAACAAAGTAGAAGCTTGGGCCTCCGAGGAAGGCAACGCCTTGATTAGCTAGACCTACAGCCATACCAAATGACTGCACAGTTGCCAGTACGACAGTACCGTAACGCGTGTATTGGTTGATCTTACGACGACCCGACTCACCTTCTTTCTTTAACTGCTCGAGCTGCGGGCTCACCACCGTCATCAGCTGCATAATAATAGATGCAGAGATATACGGCATGATACCGAGCGCAAGAATACTCATACGCTCCAATGCACCACCCGAAAACATATTAAAGAGGCTGAGAATCGTCCCCTGATTTTGATCGAACAGTGCGGCTAGACGATCAGGGTTAATACCAGGCACAGGAATGTGTGCACCAATACGATAAACCACGATAGCCAGCAACACAAAGCGCAGACGAGACCATAGCTCCCCTAAACCACTTTGCTTGCCTGCCGGTATTGATCCTTTCTTAGCCATTTACGCCTCGACTTTGCCGCCAGCAGCTTCGATAGCAACCAAAGCACCTTTGGTCACACGAAGACCTTTAATGCTGACCGCTTTCTTAAGCTCACCTGACAGAATGATTTTTGCAGACTTAATCTCTTCAGAGATGATGTCTGCAGCTTTCAATGCCGCCAGATCGATTACTTCAGCTTCGATGCCGTTCAGTTCATTCAAACGTATTTCAGCAACAAAACGTGCTTTCCGTGAAGTGAAACCGAACTTAGGCAGACGACGCTGCAACGGCATCTGACCGCCTTCAAAACCCGGTTTTACAGAACCACCGGAGCGGGACTTCTGACCCTTGTGACCACGACCACCAGTTTTTCCTAAACCAGAACCAATTCCGCGTCCGACGCGTTTTGGAGCAGGCTTAGAACCAGCAGCTGGACTGAGAGTGTTCAGACGCATATGACGAACTCCTCTTACTCGCCTACTACACTAACCATGTAGTGGACTTTATTGATCATACCGCGAACTGAAGGAGTATCTTCAAGCTCAACAATATGTCCGATACGGCGCAAGCCAAGACCTTTAACACATAATTTGTGCTTAGGCAGAATACCAATTGGGCTGCGGACCAGTTTAACTTTCAAAGTATTAGCCATAATAGTCTACCCCAGAATCTCTTCTACAGACTTACCACGTTTAGCAGCAATATCTTCAGGAGAGCGCATTTGCTGCAATCCTTTGAATGTTGCACGCACTACGTTGATAGGATTTGTAGATCCGTAGCATTTAGCCAATACGTTGTGCACACCAGCGATTTCCAAAACGGAACGCATAGCACCACCGGCAATTACACCAGTACCCTGAGAGGCTGGCTGCATATATACTTTTGAAGCACCGTGACGCGCTTTAATAGGATACTGCAAAGTATCTCCATTAAGCTCAACACGGATCATGTTACGGCGTGCTGCTTCCATTGCTTTTTGAATTGCAACAGGCACTTCGCGAGCTTTACCTCGACCGAAACCAACACGTCCTTTTCCATCACCAACTACAGTTAGCGCTGTAAAAGCAAAAATGCGTCCGCCTTTAACTACTTTGGCTACACGATTTACTTGAACTAGCTTTTCCTGTAGATCACCATCTTTTTGTTCGTGATTTGACATCATCGACCCCTTTAGAATTCCAGGCCGCCTTCACGGGCTGCGTCAGCTAGCGCTTTAATACGACCGTGGAATTTAAATCCCGAACGGTCAAAAGCAACCTTAGTGATACCTGCTTCTTTAGCGCGCTCTGCAATCAAAGCGCCAACTTTTACAGCAGCATCGGCGTTACCAGTACTACCTGCGCGTAGCGCTTGCTCAACTGTTGATGCAGAAGCCAGAACCTGGCCGCCATCAGCAGAAATTAGCTGAGCATAAATGTGACGTGGTGTGCGGTTAACACACAATCGCGCAGCACCAAGTTCACGCATTTTCAGGCGAGCACGCAGTGAGCGACGAATACGAGCTTTTTTCTTAGCGTTCATAACCCTGCCTTACTTCTTCTTAGCCTCTTTACGACGAACATGTTCGTCAGCATAACGTACACCTTTACCTTTATAAGGCTCTGGCGGACGGAACGCGCGAACTTCTGCCGCTACCTGACCAACACGCTGCTTATCAGCACCACTAATGACAATTGTGGTTTGGTTAGGCATAGAAGCTGTTATGCCTTCAGGCAATTGATATTCGATTGGATGCGAGAAACCCAAAGTTAGGTTAATTGTGGTGCCTTTAACAGCAGCACGATAACCAACACCTTGTAGCAACAAAGTTTTCGAGAAACCTTCGCATACACCGACAACCATATTGTTGACAATGGAACGGGCTGTGCCAGACATAGAGCGCGAGATTTTTGAACCATCGCGAGCTGCAAATGTAAGTACGTTACCTTCTTGTTCCATAGAAACTGATGGGTGCATATTGATAGCTAGCTGGCCATTCTTACCAGATACGCTAACAGACTGCCCTTCAAGCTTCAGTTCAACACCTGCAGGAATGACTACGGGATTTTTAGCAATACGTGACATTGTAACCCCTTAGAATACCGTGCAAATGATTTCACCGCCGATACCGGCAGCGCGTGCAGCACGATCAGTCATCATACCTTTAGAGGTAGATACGATCGCAACACCAAGACCAGCTGCGATAGTTGGCAGCTCTTTAGTTGCCTTATAGATGCGCAGACCTGGACGACTAACTCGTTTAATCTCTTCGATTACCGGCTTACCATCAAAGTATTTAAGTTCGATAGTGAGAAGAGGTTTAGCTTCACCTTCTACAGCGTAGTCAGCGATATAACCTTCATTCTTCAACACTTCAGCAACTGATACTTTAATCTTGGAAGACGGCATAGATACAGCTGTTTTTTCAGCCATATGACCATTACGAATACGTGTAAACATATCCGCTAATGTATCTTGCATGCTCATGCATTTACTTCCTCAGTTGTGCAGCACAACGCGGTAGCAGTCTCCTGCCCTGACCATTGTGCTTACCATTTAACAAACTGTCTTACCAGCTTGCTTTCTTAAGACCCGGAACATCACCGCGCATTGCTGCTTCACGCAGTTTGTTACGACACAAACCAAACTTACGGTACACACCATGAGGGCGACCAGTAATTTGACAACGATTGCGTTGACGGCTCGGGCTTGAATCACGCGGCAATTTCTGCAGCGCAACAGTTGCGTCCCAACGTTCTTCTTCAGAAGACGCGGCACTATTAATAATTTCTTTAAGCTGTGTACGCTTTGCAGCGAATTTAACAACAGCTTTAGCACGTTTATCTTCACGTGCTTTCATAGATGACTTAGCCATTCTTAACCCCTGTTAAATCTTAAACGGAAAATTCAAGGCAGCCAGCAGGGCGCGACCTTCGTCGTTTGTCTTAGCAGTTGTTGTGATCGTAATATCCAAACCACGCAATTTATCCACTTTATCGTATTCGATTTCAGGGAAAATAATCTGCTCTTTGACACCCATGCTGTAGTTGCCACGACCGTCAAAAGATTTCGGGTTGAGGCCACGGAAGTCACGAATACGAGGGATAGATACATCTACCAAACGATCCATGAAGTCCCACATCTGCTTTCCACGCAACGTCACTTTACATCCGATCGGCCAACCTTCACGAACTTTGAAGCCTGCGATAGATGTGCGCGCCAATGTTACTACAGGTTTCTGACCAGCAATAGCTGTCATATCATTCACAGCGTATTCTAGCTGCTTCTTATCACCTAAAGCTTCACCAACACCCATATTAAGAGTGATTTTAGTAATGCGAGGAACAGCCATAACATTAGGGCTGTTTAGTTCTTCTTTAAGCTTCTGCTTAACTTCACTAGCGTAAAGCGCTTTCAATCTTGACATAACAATCGCTCCTTATTTTCCGCCGCCGACGATTTCGCCATTGGATTTAAAGAAGCGAACTTTGGTGCCGTCTTCAAGCACTTTAAAGCCCACACGATCACCCTTGCCTGTTGCTGGATTAAAAATAGCAACATTAGATGTAGTGATCCCAGCTTCTTTCTCAACAATACCACCAGGCTTACCCAACTGCGGGTTAGGCTTGGTGCTTTTTTTAACCATGTTGATACCAGAAATAATAAGGCGATCATCCGTCATTACACGAAGAACTTTACCGCGCTTACCTTTATCTTTACCTGCAATAACGACTACTTCGTCGTCACGTATAATCTTACGCATGCTATACCTTTATCGCTTCCTACTACCTGCTCATGCTCAAAAACGCCAAACCCTTTCGGGAGTGGCGTTTCAAAAGACAAAATCCTAAAAGAATAATGTCTTAAAGCACTTCAGGCGCCAGGGAAATGATTTTCATAAACTTCTCAGAGCGAAGTTCACGCGTTACTGGGCCAAAAATACGCGTACCCATAGGTGCGTTGTTCGCATTCAATAAAACCGCTGAATTTACATCAAAGCGGATTACAGAACCATCTGGACGACGAACACCTTTACGGGTACGTACTACAACAGCGTTAAGAACCTGACCTTTTTTAACTTTACCGCGTGGAATTGCTTCCTTAACAGTAACTTTAATGATGTCACCAATACCTGCGTAACGGCGGTGTGAACCACCCAGAACCTTAATACACTGCACACGCTTAGCACCGCTGTTATCAGCGACATCAAGCATCGATTCAGTTTGAATCATGGTCTACTCCAAAATATGTTAGCTGCCCATCAAAATCATGACGGGCAAACCGTCAACTGGAGCGAAGGCGCGTATTCTACACCTTCGCAGCACGCTCATCAATACTTACAAGCGCCCAAGTTTTACTCTTGGAGTAAGGACGGGTTTCTTCGATCGTTACAAGATCACCCGCATGGCACTCATTTTTCTCATCGTGAGCATGCAGCTTGGAGGAACGCGTCATGAACTTTCCGTAAATCGGATGCTTCTCTTTACGCTCAACCAACACTGTAATGGTTTTATCCATCTTGTCACTGACAACACGTCCAACCACAGTCCGAGTACGTTTTTCAGCGCTCATTTTTCACCTGCCTTATCATTAAGTACTGTCTTAACGCGAGCCACGTCGCGACGGACCTGACCCAGAAGGTGAGTCTGTGACAGCTGACCAGTCGACTTCTGCATACGCAGATGAAACTGATCTTTCAAAAGACCCAGCAAAGTCTGCTGAAGTTCTTCTGAAGACTTTTCACGAAGTTCTTTGGCATTCATTACATCACCGTCCGTTTGACAATGGTTGTAGACACCGGCAATTTAGCAGTTGCAAGAGCAAAAGCCTCAGTCACCAGATCTTCAGGTACACCGCTAATTTCAAATAACACGCGACCCGGCTGGATCTGTGCTACCCAATATTCCACGTTACCCTTACCTTTACCCATACGTACTTCTAGTGGCTTATTAGTAATCGGCTTGTCTGGAAAAATACGAATCCAAATTTTACCACCACGCTTAACGTGACGAGTCATGGCACGACGCGCTGATTCGATCTGGCGCGCAGTAATGCGACCACGACCGGTAGCTTTAAGACCGTACTCACCAAAGCTAACTTTGCTACCGCGATGTGCAAGACCGCGGTTACGGCCTTTCATCATCTTGCGGAATTTAAGTCGTTTAGGTTGCAACATTGACGTTCACCTCACTTAGAACCTTTCTTCTTAGGCGCATTTTTCTTCTCAGCACGTACCTGTTCGATACCACCAAGAACTTCACCTTTGAAGATCCAGACTTTAACGCCAATCACACCATAAGTAGTGTGCGCCTCATAAGGTGCGTAATCGATGTCTGCACGTAGTGTATGCAAAGGTACACGACCTTCACGATACCACTCAGAACGCGCGATTTCAGCGCCACCTAAACGACCACCTACCTGAATTTTGATACCCTTAGCACCCAAGCGCATAGCGTTTTGCACAGCGCGCTTCATAGCACGACGGAACATAACACGACGCTCAAGCTGGCTAGCAACACCTTGTGCTACTAACATGGCATCTAGTTCAGGCTTGCGAATCTCTTCGATGTTGATGTGAACTGGCACACCCATCATGTTAGAAACAGCATTACGCAGTTTCTCAACATCTTCACCTTTTTTACCAATCACGATACCCGGACGAGCCGTAAATATTGTGATTTTAGCATTCTGTGCAGGACGCTCGATTTCGATGCGGCTTACAGAAGCATTTTTTAACTGACCTTCAAGGTAATTACGTACCTGAAGATCGTTTTGCAATTTTCTTGCATATTCAGACTTATCGGCATACCACACAGATGTGTGATCTTTGACGATTCCAAGTCGAATACCGGTCGGATGTATTTTCTGACCCATAACGAACTCTCCTAGCACTCAGCCTTAGTCGGACACCTTAACGGTGATATGGGAGTTGCGCTTCAGGATGCGATCAGCGCGACCCTTTGCACGTGGCTTGATACGTTTCATGGTTACACCTTCATCTGCGAAGACTGTAGAAACATGCAACTCATCAATATCAGCACCGTCATTGTGTTCGGCGTTTGCAATAGCAGACTCCAGAACTTTTTTAACGAGTACTGCAGCCTTTTTAGGGCTAAAAGCTAAGATATTCAAAGCTTCACCCACCGACTTCCCGCGAATCTGATCAGCGACTAGGCGCACTTTCTGGGCAGAAATGCGAGCGCCATTTAATTTAGCAGCGACTTCCATCATTTAACCCCTTATTAGCGCTTAGCCTTCTTATTCGCAGCATGACCACGATAAGTACGCGTAGCAGCGAATTCGCCAAGTTTATGACCTACCATATCTTCAGTCACGAAGACTGGAACGTGCTGGCGGCCGTTATGAACTGCAATCGTCATCCCAACAAAATGCGGGAAGATAGTAGAGCGTCGTGACCAAGTTTTGATTGGCTTACGATCGCTCGCTTCAATTGCAGCTTCTACCTTCTTCAACAGGTGAAGGTCGATAAATGGACCTTTCTTCAGTGAACGTGGCACAGCTGTATCCTCAAGTTAGTTACTTAGCAGAACGACGACGAACGATTAGCTTGTTCGTACGTTTATTCTTACGTGTCTTATAACCTTTAGTAGGCACACCCCATGGAGTAACAGGATGACGACCGCCCGAAGTACGACCTTCACCACCACCATGCGGATGATCTACTGGGTTCATCGCAACACCGCGAACGGTAGGACGAACACCTTTCCAGCGCTTAGCACCGGCTTTACCGAGCTGACGCAGACTGTGTTCACTGTTGCCAACTTCACCCAACGTTGCGCGACACTCAACCAGCACTTTACGCATCTCACCAGAACGTAGACGCAATGTAGCGTACGTTCCTTCACGCGCAACTAACTGAGCAGATGTACCCGCAGAACGAGCGATCTGAGCACCCTTACCAGGCTTCAGTTCGATACAGTGAATAACACTACCCAAAGGAATGTTGCGCAATGGCAACGTGTTACCCGCTTTAATATCAGCATCAACGCCAGAAACTAATTTAGCTCCAGCAGAAACACCCTTCGGCGCAATAATGTAGCGACGCTCACCATCTGCATATTTCAGCAGGGCAAGGTGCGCAGTACGGTTTGGATCGTATTCCAGACGCTCAACAACTGCCGGGATACCATCCTTATTGCGACGAAAATCAATAACGCGATAATGCTGCTTATGACCGCCACCAATGTGACGAGTCGTAATGCGACCATTATTGTTACGACCACCGCTCTTGCTTTTCTTTTCGATCAATGCAGCTAAAGGCTTGCCTTTATGCAGCTCAGCATTTACAACCTTAACTACGTGACGACGTCCAGCAGAGGTTGGCTTTGATTTCATAACCGCCATAACTTAACCTCTCTTATTCGCCACCAAGAAAATCAATCTCAGAGCCAGCAGCAAGACATACATATGCCTTACGAACATCGCTACGCTTGCCTAGGCCGCGTGCAGTGCGCTTGGTCTTACCCTTAGCATTGAGAACGTTAACGCCAGATACTTTGACGTTGAACAGCTGCTCAACTGCTTCTTTGATTTCAGGTTTGGTAGCATCTTTAGCCACTCGAAAAACAACCTGCTGAGCATCGTCAGCGATAATTGTTGCTTTTTCCGAGATATGAGGACCTAACAATACTTTGTATAGACGTTCCTGGTTCATGCTAATGCCTCCTCAATTTTCTTAAGAGCAGGTACAGTAACTACAACCTTATCAAAACCAACCAGGCTAACCGGGTCAATTCCTGCAACATCACGTACGTCCACATGCGGAACATTACGAGCAGCCAGGTATAGGTTTGCTTCAACATCTTCAGTCACGATCAACGCGTTTGCTAGATCAAATTCTTTCATCTTAGCAATAAACTGTTTAGTTTTCGGCGTATCCATGGAGAACTGATCAACAACTACCAGACGATCCTGGCGAACCAATTCAGAGAAAATGCAACGCATAGCTGCACGGTACATTTTTTTGTTCACTTTCTGCGAGTGGCTACGTGGCTTTGCAGCAAACGTAACACCACCACTACGCCAGATAGGCGAACTAATTGTACCGGCACGCGCACGACCTGTTCCTTTCTGACGGAATGGCTTAGCACCACCACCAGAAACTTCAGAGCGAGTTTTCTGTGCTTTTGTACCTTGACGAGCACCAGCCAAGTATGCAGTAACTACTTGGTGTACCAGTGCTTCGTTGAATTCTTTACCAAATGCCGAATCGGATACTTCGACCGATCCATTAGCTCCAGCGAGATTCAGATTCATCATAACCCCCCTTAGGCGCCAGCTTTAACAGCTGGTTTAACGATTACGTCACCGCCAGTTGCGCCTGGAACAGCACCCTTGATCAATAACAGGTTACGTTCTGCGTCTACACGCACAACTTCTAGAGTCTGAATAGTAACGCGCTCAGCTCCCATGTGACCTGCCATCTTCTTGCCTTTCCAAACACGACCAGGAGTCTGACACTGACCGATGGAACCCGGAGCACGGTGAGATAGTGAGTTACCATGAGTCGCATCTTGCATAGAGAAGTTCCAGCGCTTGATAGCACCCTGAAATCCTTTACCCTTAGATTGACCAGCAACATCTACTTTCTGACCTACTGCGAAGCGCTCAACCGTTAGTGAATCACCAACGTTGATACCTTCATCACCCGACAGACGGAACTCCCACAAACCACGTCCTGCTTCTACGCTAGCTTTAGCATAGTGACCCGCTTTTGGTTTGTTTAGGCGGTTAGCCTTAACAGAACCAGTAGTCACTTGCACAGCTGTGTAGCCGTCAGTTTCAACAGTTTTTACCTGCGTTACGCGATTCGGATCCACCTCGATGACCGTGACTGGCACGGATACGCCATCTTCTGTGAAGATGCGAGTCATACCCGCTTTACGTCCGATTAAACCTACAGACATTTCCTATACCTCTTGCCAGTTGTGTACGGGGCTGTTACCCACTACGGCTGCCCTTTTCAGGAGCATTCCACAAACAGCGCTTCATTAAATGAATAATTCTGCGCAGTGACTGATTAGCCTAAACTGATCTGCACTTCTACACCCGCAGCAAGATCTAGTTTCATCAAAGCATCAACAGTTTTTTTCTGTTGGCTCAACGATATCTAGAACTCGTTTATGTGTACGAATTTCGTACTGATCACGCGCATCTTTGTTTACATGCGGAGAGATCAGAACGGTAAAACGTTCTTTGCGAGTTGGAAGCGGGATCGGACCATGCACCTGTGCACCCGTACGTTTTGCAGTATTAACAATTTCCTGCGCAGACGAGTCGATCAGGCGATGATCAAACGCTTTCAGACGTATTCTGATTTTCTGATTTTGCATTTTGATCACACTTTTCAAATGATTTATAACGGCAATAGCCGACCTCCCCTTCTATGAAGGGGACGCAAATTCTACTCAGGAGAGCAACCCACGTCAAGACCAGTCGACTAATATTTAACCAAAAGCAAAAAAAGCCCTCACATTGAGGGCTTTTTTGTATCATCTAACCTCAAAATGAGATTACGCGATAATTTTAGATACTACACCAGCACCTACTGTACGTCCGCCTTCACGGATCGCAAAACGCAGACCTTCGTCCATTGCGATTGGTGCAATCAGAGTAACAACCATCTTAACGTTGTCACCCGGCATTACCATCTCAACGCCTTCAGGCAGCTCACAGTTACCAGTCACATCCGTTGTACGGAAGTAGAACTGCGGACGGTAGCCTTTGAAGAATGGTGTATGACGACCACCTTCATCTTTGCTCAATACGTACACTTCACCTTCAAAGTTAGTGTGCGGGTTGATTGATCCTGGCTTAGCCAAAACCTGACCACGCTGTACGTCATCGCGCTTAGTACCACGCAATAGAACACCACAGTTTTCGCCTGCACGACCTTCATCAAGCAATTTACGGAACATCTCAACACCTGTACAGGTTGTTGTAGTTGTTTCGCGAATACCAACGATCTCGATAGCCTCACCAACTTTAACGATTCCGCGCTCTACACGACCAGTAACCACTGTACCGCGACCTGAGATTGAGAATACATCTTCAATTGGAAGCAGGAACGGCTGATCGATAGCACGTACTGGATCCGGGATATAAGAATCCAATGCTTCAACTAGCTGCTTAACAGCTGTTGTACCTAGCTCGTTATCATCTTCGCCGTTCAACGCCATTAGCGCAGAACCACAGATGATTGGAGTGTCATCACCCGGGAAGTCGTAAGCATCTAGCAACTCACGCAATTCCATTTCTACAAGCTCACGCATTTCAGCGTATTCTTCAGAATCAACACCACCACAGTCTTCAGCCAGCAAGTCTGCTTTGTTCAGGAAAACAACGATGTATGGAACACCTACCTGACGAGAAAGCAAAATGTGCTCACGCGTCTGAGGCATAGGACCATCAGTTGCGCCACATACCAAAATAGCGCCATCCATCTGAGCAGCACCGGTAATCATGTTTTTCACATAATCCGCGTGTCCTGGGCAGTCAACGTGCGCATAGTGACGAATCGTTGATTCGTATTCTACGTGCGATGTAGAGATGGTAATACCACGCTCACGCTCTTCTGGAGCGTTATCGATACCGTCAAACGCTACGGCTTCACCGCCAAATACTTCCGCACATACGCGCGTTAGTGCTGCAGTTAGTGTTGTTTTGCCATGGTCAACGTGGCCAATTGTGCCTACGTTGACATGCGGCAGATTTCGTTCAAATGCTTGTTTTGCCACGATAAAATACCTCTTAAATTATGGCGAAGGCTAGTAAGCCTTCATCACCGCTTCGGCGACATTCTTAGGAGCTTCAGCGTAACACTCAAACTCCATAGAGTAAGTTGCACGCCCTTGAGTTGCGGAACGCAGATCAGTTGCATATCCGAACATTTCACCCAACGGAACCTGTGCATTAATCACTTTGCCAGATGGAGTGTCTTCCATACCCTGAACAAGACCACGACGACGGTTAAGATCTCCCATAACGTCACCCATGTAATCTTCTGGAGTTACCACTTCGACTTTCATCATTGGTTCCAACAGACATGGATCAGCTTGCAAAGCGTATTTTTTTAATGCTTGAGATGCGGCAATTTTAAATGCCATCTCATTGGAGTCAACATCGTGATATGAACCATCGTACAAACGAGCTCTCAGACCAATCAGCGGATAACCGGCAATAACACCGTTCTGCATCTGCTCTGTAATACCCTTCTCGACAGCACCGATGTATTCCTTAGGAATAGCACCACCTACCACTTCATTAATGAACTCCAAACCTTCTTCATCAGACGGGCTGAATTCAACCATGACGTGACCATACTGACCACGCCCACCCGACTGACGGGCAAACTTGTGGTTAGCATCGATTGACTGGCGAATCTTCTCGCGATAGGCAACCTGAGGCTTACCAATGTTTGCCTCAACGTTGAATTCACGACGCATACGATCAACCAGAATATCAAGGTGAAGCTCACCCATCCCTGAAATAATCGTCTGCCCAGACTCTTCATCAGTCTCAACACGGAAAGACGGATCTTCCTGTGCCAACTTACCCAGAGCAACACCCATCTTCTCTTGATCGGCCTTAGTTTTAGGCTCAACAGCGACAGAGATTACAGGCTCAGGAAACTCCATGCGCTCCAATACGATTTTATTCGTAGGATCACATAGCGTGTCACCTGTGGTAACGTCTTTCATACCGATCAAAGCGGCGATATCACCTGCACGCACCTCTTTGATCTCATCACGGTTATTTGCATGCATCTGCACCATACGACCAACACGCTCTTTCTTACTCTTTACAGAGTTAAAGACGCTGTCACCTGAAGCCAACACACCCGAATAAACACGCACAAACGTCAACGTTCCAACAAACGGGTCAGTTGCGATTTTAAATGCAAGCGCAGCAAACGGAGCAGTATCATCAGCTGGACGAGCTGCGACAGTTTCGTCTTTATCATCCAAAGTACCTTCAATCGCTTTAACTTCGATTGGTGAAGGCATGTATTCAATTACTGCATCCAGCATCGCCTGAACGCCTTTGTTTTTAAAGGCCGAACCGCATTGCATTAGAACCACGTCATTATCTAGCGTACGCGCACGCAGACCTGCTTTGATTTCGTCATTATCCAAGCAACCTTCTTCAAGGTACTTTTCCATCAACTCATCAGAAGATTCTGCTGCAGCTTCAACCATCTCCTCACGAAGCTCTTCAGCTTTAGCTTGGAGATCAGCCGGAATATCTTCCAGCTCATAAGTCATACCCTGATCTGCTTCGTTCCACATGATTGCTTTCATGAGAATCAGATCAACAACGCCTTTGAATTCATCTTCAGCGCCAATAGGGAAGTTAATTGGAACAGCTTTAGCTCCTAAACGAGCTTTAAGCTGATCAATAACCATAAAGAAGTCTGCACCCGCACGGTCCATTTTGTTAACGAAGACCATACGCGGAACATGATATTTATTAGCTTGGCGCCAAACAGTTTCTGTTTGCGGTTGCACACCTGAAGAGGCGCACAACACGACAACCGCACCATCCAATACACGCAAAGAACGCTCAACTTCAATAGTAAAGTCAACATGCCCAGGCGTATCAATGATATTGATGCGGTGATTTTCAAACTGCTTGTTCATACCTTGCCAGAAACAGGTAGTCGCAGCAGAAGTAATGGTAATACCACGCTCCTGCTCCTGCTCCATCCAATCCATTGTTGCGGCGCCATCATGCACCTCACCAATTTTATGAGATAGACCTGTATAGAAAAGCACGCGCTCTGTTGTAGTCGTCTTACCGGCATCTACGTGTGCAACAATACCAATGTTACGGTAACGCACAATAGGAGTTTTACGAGCCACGACTCATCCCTCTGGATATTTAGAAGCGATAGTGAGCAAAAGCTTTGTTAGCTTCAGCCATGCGATGCACATCTTCACGTTTCTTAACAGCAGCACCACGACCATCAGCAGCATCTAGCACTTCACCAGCCAAGCGCAAAGCCATGGATTTCTCACCACGCTTACGTGAAGCATCAACCAACCAACGCATAGATAAAGCCATACGGCGCGAAGGACGTACTTCACAAGGCACTTGGTATGTAGCACCACCAACACGACGCGACTTAACTTCAACCGCTGGCTGGATAGCATCTAACGCTTTTACAAACATATCCAGAGGATCGTTATTTGAACGTTCCTGGATTTTATCTAGTGCACCGTAAACAATACGCTCTGCAACAGATTTTTTACCACTGACCATTACATGGTTAATAAATTTTGCCAATGTAATGTTGCCGAACTTAGGATCCGGCAGTATTTCGCGCTTTGCAGCGACGCGTCTTCTAGGCATGATAAGCCCTCATATTTAAAAGGTCTTCAGGAAATTCAGATAGATAAGTATCTATCCAACCTTACTCTTACCGGGTCCGGTCTTGCCAAATTTAGTATTGGATCTGTCACCAGACATTTTACTAGCATCAACTTCCACCGTTAAACGGTGATTAAGACTTAGGACGTTTAGTACCGTACTTCGAACGAGCCTGCTTACGATCGTTAACGCCTGAGCAATCCAATGCGCCACGAACAGTGTGGTAACGAACACCAGGCAAATCTTTAACACGACCGCCACGGATCAAAACAACACTATGTTCTTGCAGGTTATGACCTTCACCACCAATGTAGGAAGTCACTTCGAAGCCGTTTGTTAAACGAACACGGCAAACTTTACGAAGGGCCGAGTTTGGCTTCTTCGGAGTTGTAGTGTAAACACGTGTACATACGCCACGACGCTGAGGGCAAGCCTGCAGAGCCGGTACGTCACTTTTTTGTACTTTGCGCTTACGTGGTTTGCGAACCAATTGGTTAATTGTTGCCATTAAAGCAAACTCCACGTTTTCACGTTTAATTAAAAGCACCAAAAAACCGGATTATTATTAATCCGGTCACTAGGGGGCCGGAATTTTAATCAATTCCGACCCGTAAAGTCAATGTCTGATTAAAAATTAATCAGAATTTGACAACGAGGCATTCAATGCAGCCGCTAGTGCTTCTTGCACTTCTTCTGCACTGACTGTCTCAGTTCCTTCCGCAATCGCTTTTTTGCGTTTGCGCTCACTGTGATAAGCCAGACCCGTTCCCGCAGGAATAAGACGACCAACCACAACGTTTTCTTTCAATCCGCGCAAGAAGTCTTGCTTGCCCTTCACTGCCCCTTCGGTCAGTACGCGAGTTGTTTCCTGGAAGGATGCAGCCGAGATAAAGGACTCTGTTGCCAGAGACGCTTTAGTCACACCTAACAAAACACGTTCGAACTTAGCAGGAATTTTATCTGCTTCTACAAGCTCAGCATTTTCAGATACGACAGCAGCATACTCAACCTGCTCACCAGGGATAAAGGTAGAATCACCAGAAGTAACGATTTCAACTTTACGTAACATCTGACGACAAATAACTTCGATATGCTTGTCGTTAATGCCTACACCCTGAAGACGGTAAACGTCTTGGATTTCATTAACAACAAACTCAGCTAACGCCTCAACACCCAAGATACGCAAGATATCATGCGGATTAGTTGGACCATCAGAAATAACCTCACCCTTTTCAACATATTCACCTTCAAATACGTTGAGGTTACGCCATTTCTGAATCATTAACTCAAACGGTTCAGCGTCATTTGGTGTGATAACCAGGCGCTTCTTGCCTTTGGTCTCTTTACCAAACGAGATAACACCTGAAATCTCAGCCAATATTGAGGATTCTTTCGGCTTACGCGCTTCAAACAAGTCAGCTACACGTGGCAGACCACCGGTAATATCTTTGTTTACAGAACCTTCCTGCGGAATACGTGCTAACGCCTCACCTACCGACACTTTACTGCCGCTAGCCATGTTAACGATGGCTTTAGCAGGCAATAAGTACTGCACCAGCTGATCAGTACCAGGATGACAAATATCAACGCCTTTTTCATCTACCAATTTAATCATTGGACGAATGTCTTTACCGGCTGCCGGGCGATCTTTACCATCCAGCACTTCAGTAGTAGATAGACCTGTCAGATCATCAGTCGTTTGCTTAACCGTAATACCGTCTTCCATACCAACGTAAATTACTGTACCAGCAACTTCGGTAATAATTGGATGCGTATGCGGATCCCAGTTTGCAACGATATCGCCAGGGTTAACCTCAGCGCCATCTTGAACCTTGATGACAGCACCGTAAGGAAGCTTATAACGCTCACGCTCACGACCATGCTCATCAGTTACACCCAACTCACCAGAACGCGATACAGCAACCAAGTGACCTGCAGGTGTTTCTACATGCTTAAGGTTATGAAGGCGAATCTCACCGCCTTTCTTAACTTCAACACTATCCACTGCAGCAGCCCTAGAAGCCGCCCCACCGATATGGAACGTACGCATAGTAAGCTGAGTACCCGGCTCACCAATCGACTGTGCAGCGATAACACCGACAGCCTCACCCGCATTTACACCATGCCCACGACCTAGATCACGACCGTAACACGCAGCACAAATACCGAAACGCGTATCACAAGTAATTGCCGAACGAACCACGATTTCGTCGATAGATGAGAATGCTTCATCATTTTCTAAACGATGAACCCACGCCTCATCAATCAATGTTCCTGCAGGAATAAGTACATCCACACCCGCTGGATCAAGTACATCACGTGCAACCACACGACCTAGGATACGATGCCCTAACGCTACAACAACATCGCCGCCTTCGATCATTGGCTGGATTACAAGACCATTTTCAGTGCCGCAATCTGTCTCAGTAATAACCAGATCCTGCGCAACATCAACCAAACGACGCGTCAGGTAACCAGAGTTAGCCGTTTTCAGAGCCGTATCTGCCAAACCTTTACGAGCACCATGAGTAGAGATGAAGTACTGAAGTACGTTCAAGCCTTCACGGAAGTTAGCAACGATCGGCGTTTCGATGATCGAACCATCCGGCTTGGCCATCAGACCACGCATACCCGCTAGCTGTCGAATCTGTGCCGCACTACCACGGGCACCTGAGTCAGCCATCATATAAACAGAGTTGAAAGACTCTTGATCGACTTCATCGCCTTCACGATCAATTACTTTTTCAATTTTTAGGTTTTCCATCATACGCTTAGCCAACAAATCGTTAGCACGCGACCAGATATCAATAACCTTGTTATATTTCTCGCCTTGCGTTACCAAACCATCAGCAAACTGACGCTCGATCTCTTTTACTTCAGCATCAGCTTCACCAACGATTGTTGGTTTTTCATCAGGAATAACGAAATCGTTAACACCAATTGATGAGCCTGAAACGGTTGCTTGACGGAAGCCCATATACATTAGCTGGTCAGCGAAAATCACCGTATCTTTTAGACCGCAACGACGATACGCTTCATTCAACAAGCGTGAAATCGCTTTTTTCTTCATCGCCTGGTTAACAAGCTCATACGGAAGACCATCAGGAACGATAGAGAACAGCATGGCACGACCCGCCGTTGTCTCTTTCATTTCAGTGATTTCAGTAACATTACCTTCGATATCACGAATCACTTCACTGATGCGTACTTTAATCCGCGCCTGCAAGTCTAGCTGTTTAGCACCGTAAGCACGTTCGATCTCTTCGATATCAGCAAAGGCCATACCTTCGCCTTTAGCGTTGATGCGCGAACGTGTCATCCAATACAGACCCAATACAACGTCCTGTGAAGGAACGATGATTGGCTCGCCGTTTGCTGGTGACAAGATGTTGTTGGTAGACATCATCAAAGCACGCGCTTCAAGCTGCGCTTCAATAGTCAACGGTACGTGTACCGCCATCTGGTCACCATCAAAGTCAGCGTTGTACGCAGCACATACCAATGGGTGTAACTGAATCGCTTTACCTTCGATCAACACAGGCTCAAACGCTTGAATACCCAAACGGTGAAGTGTTGGCGCACGGTTAAGAAGAATAGGATGCTCACGGATTACCTCATCCAAGATATCCCATACTAATGGCTCTTCACGCTCAACCATCTTCTTAGCGGCTTTTATCGTTGTCGCATAGCCACGCAATTCAAGCTTAGAAAAGATGAATGGCTTGAATAGCTCAAGCGCCATCTTCTTAGGAAGACCACACTGATGCAAACGCAGGTACGGACCTACAACGATTACCGAACGACCCGAGTAATCTACACGTTTACCCAATAGGTTCTGACGGAAACGACCCTGCTTACCTTTGATCATATCAGCCAAAGATTTTAGTGGGCGTTTGTTAGAACCGGTAATAGCGCGACCACGACGACCGTTATCTAATAGCGCATCTACAGATTCCTGCAGCATACGTTTCTCGTTGCGCACAATAATGTCAGGTGCGTTCAGATCTAATAGACGTTTCAAACGGTTATTACGGTTAATAACACGACGATACAGATCATTTAGGTCAGAAGTAGCAAAACGACCACCATCCAAAGGTACTAATGGACGCAGATCTGGTGGCAATACTGGCAAGATTGACAGCACCATCCACTCTGGTTTGTTACCAGATTTATAGAATGATTCGCACAGCTTAAGACGCTTAGAAAGCTTCTTAATTTTGGTTTCAGAGTTTGTTTGCGGAATTTCTTCACGCAGCATTTGAATCTCTTCTTCCAAATCAATTGAAGCCATCAACATCTGAACTGCTTCAGCACCCATACGAGCATCGAATTCGTCACCGAACTCTTCAAGTGCTTCAAAGTACTGCTCATCGTTCATCAGCTGGCCACGCTCAAGCGTAGTCATACCAGGCTCAACAACAACAAACGATTCAAAATATAGAATTCGTTCGATGTCACGCAGCGTAATATCAAGCATCAAACCGATACGTGACGGCAATGATTTCAAGAACCAAATATGTGCAACAGGGCTCGCTAATTCAATATGCCCCATGCGGTCACGACGCACTTTGGTTAGCGTGACTTCAACGCCACACTTCTCACAAATAACACCGCGGTGTTTCATGCGCTTATACTTACCGCACAAGCACTCATAATCCTTGACTGGGCCAAAGATTTTCGCACAGAACAAGCCATCACGCTCAGGCTTGAAAGTACGATAGTTAATCGTTTCAGGTTTTTTAACTTCACCGAATGACCACGAGCGGATCATTTCCGGTGATGCAAGCGAGATTTTGATCGAGTCAAATTCATCAGCCTGGCTTTGTGACTTCAGTAGATTCAGCAGATCTTTCATTGTCTACGGCTCCTCGCGGAGTTATTGGGCAGGCACAGCGCGCCTACCCGGGTGATTCGGTAATACCTAGTCGTTCTCTAGCTCAATATCGATACCAAGAGAGCGAATCTCTTTAATCAATACATTGAACGATTCAGGCATTCCTGGCTCCATTTTGTGGTTTCCGTCGACGATGTTTTTATACATCTTCGTACGTCCATTCACGTCATCCGACTTAACAGTCAGCATCTCTTGAAGAGTATATGCTGCGCCGTACGCCTCCAGTGCCCACACTTCCATCTCACCGAAGCGCTGACCACCGAACTGCGCTTTACCACCCAGCGGTTGCTGAGTAACAAGGCTGTAAGAACCAGTAGAACGTGCATGCATCTTGTCATCAACCAAATGGTTAAGCTTCAACATGTACATGTAACCAACAGTCACTTGACGCTCAAACTCATCACCTGAACGACCATCAAATAACGTAACCTGACCTGTATCGTTCATGCCAGCCATACGAAGGAGCTCTTTAACTTCTGCTTCTTTCGCACCATCAAATGCAGGTGTTGCCAATGGCACACCACCACGCAAGTTACGGGCCAGATCGATAATTTCTTCATCAGAGAAGCTGTCAAGATCTTCATGACGGGCATTATTCCAGCCATCTAGCTCGCTGTTATAAATGCGATGCAGGAATTCACGAATTTCTTTAACTGCTTCAGCTTTTTCGCGCTCAACTTCTAACATCTCGTTGATACGACGCCCCAAGCCTTTAGCAGCCGCACCCATGTGCGTCTCAAGAACCTGACCAACGTTCATTCGCGAAGGTACACCTAGCGGGTTCAGAACGATATCAACTGGCTCGCCGTTGGCATCATAAGGCATATCTTCTACCGGCATAATAACCGAGATAACACCCTTGTTACCGTGACGACCGGCCATCTTATCGCCTGGCTGTACGCGGCGCTTAGTAGCCACATACACTTTAACAATCTTCAATACGCCTGGCGCTAAATCGTCACCAGCCTGAAGCTTGTTCTTTTTGCTTTCGAATTTTTTATCTAGCTCTTCACGACGCTCTTCTAGCTGCGCTTTTGCTTGCTCTAGCTGCTCAGACACGGCCTCATCAGAAAGACGGATTTTAAACCACTCTTCTTTCTTCAGATCAGCTAAAAATGCTTCTGTAATTTCAGCACCTTTAACAAGACCAGCACCACCATCAGCCTGTTTACCGACCAAGACCTTAGCCAAACGCTCAAAAGTAGCCTGCTCAACGATACGGTATTCATCGTTAAGATCTTTACGAATAGCGTCCATCTCTGCTTTTTCAATCGCTAAAGCACGCTCGTCCTTCGCTACACCATCACGTGTAAAGACTTGAACATCGATAACTTTACCAGTCGTACCGCCTTTCACTCGCAAAGAAGTATCTTTAACGTCGGAAGCTTTCTCACCAAAGATTGCACGTAGTAGCTTTTCTTCAGGCGTAAGCTGAGTTTCACCCTTAGGTGTTACCTTACCCACTAGGATGTCACCAGGACCAACTTCAGCACCGATATGGACAATACCTGATTCATCTAACTTCGCTAGCGCAGACTCACCTACGTTTGGAATATCTGAAGTAATCTCTTCAGATCCTAACTTAGTGTCACGCGCAACACAGGTAAGCTCTGAAATGTGAATAGTGGTGAAACGATCTTCTTCCACTACACGCTCTGAGATAAGAATAGAATCCTCAAAGTTATAACCATTCCAAGGCATAAATGCGATGCGCATATTCTGACCAAGCGCCAGCTCACCCATGTCAACAGAAGGACCGTCGGCCATGATATCGCCACGTTTAACTGTTTCACCCGGGCGAACAATTGAACGCTGGTTAATACAAGTATTTTGGTTAGAACGCGTGTATTTAGTAAGGCTATAAATATCTACACCAGCATCACCAGCTGTTACTTCTGCATCACCTACACGAACCACAATACGTGCCGCATCAACAGATTCAATAACACCACCACGCTCAGCGGTAACACATACACCAGAGTCACGAGCAACATAACGCTCCATACCTGTACCTACGAGCGGCTTATCAGCACGCAATGTAGGAACAGCCTGACGCTGCATGTTAGAACCCATCAACGCTCGGTTAGCATCATCATGCTCTAGGAACGGTATAAGCGAAGCCGCAATAGAAACTACCTGGCGCGGAGAAACATCCATGTAATCGACCTTTGCAGGTGCCATTACTGTTGTTTCATTCAGATGCCTAACCGTAACCATATCATCAAGCAAACGCTTCTCTTCATCCATAGATGCAGAGGCCTGAGCGATAACAAAGTTGTTCTCTTCAATTGCCGATAAGTACTCGATATCGTCAGCAACAACACCATCAGTCACTTTACGGTATGGTGTTTCAAGAAAACCATAGTCATTGGTACGAGCGAATGTTGCCAATGAGTTGATCAGACCAATGTTTGGTCCCTCAGGTGTCTCGATTGGGCATACACGACCATAGTGAGTCGGATGTACATCTCGAACCTCAAAACCAGCACGCTCACGAGTCAAACCACCCGGGCCTAATGCAGAAATACGACGCTTATGCGTTACTTCCGATAGCGGGTTGTTCTGATCCATAAACTGCGACAACTGAGAAGAGCCAAAGAACTCTTTAACCGCAGCGGCAACAGGCTTAGCATTGATCAAATCCTGAGGCATCAGGTTATCAGCTTCAGCCATACTTAGACGGTCACGAACGGCACGCTCAACACGCACCAAACCAACGCGGAATTGGTTTTCTGCCATTTCACCAACAGAACGAATGCGACGGTTACCCAAGTGATCGATATCATCAACAATGCCTTTACCATTGCGTATATCAATCAGGGTTTTCATTACATCTAAGATGTCTTCTTTATCTAATACGCCGGATCCAGTTTCTGCATCACGCCCTAGACGACGATTAAACTTCATACGACCAACAGCTGACATGTCATAACGTTCTTCAGCGAAGAACAAGTTACCAAACAATGTTTCAGCAGATTCTTTTGTTGGTGGCTCACCAGGGCGCATCATACGGTAAATTTCTACCAATGCTTCTAACTGGCTACGCGTAGGATCGTTACGCAATGTATCTGAGATAAACGGACCACAATCCAGCTCGTTTGTATAAAGCGTCTCGATCTCGGTCACATTTGCTGCAACAAGCGTCGCTACCAATTCATCCGTTACTAATGTATTACATGGACAAACCAGTTCACCCGTTGCAGGGTCAACAACATCTCTAGCGATCGATTTACCAATCAGATACTCAAGAGGCACTTCTAGCTGAGGCATATCAGCCATTTTCTTGATATGGCGCGGCGTAATACGACGACCAGCTTCAACAATCACATCGCCTTCGTTATTCTTGATCTCGAATGACATGGTTTCACCACGCAAACGGTCAGGAATAAGACCCATCTGTACTTTATCTGCAGAAAGCTCCCATGATGTATTCTCAAAGAAGATATCAAGAATTTCATGCGTATCATAACCCAGAGCGCGCAACAGTACAGTTGCAGGCAATTTACGACGACGGTCAATACGAACAAACAGCGCATCTTTAGGGTCAAACTCGAAATCTAACCAAGATCCACGGTAAGGAATAATACGCGCAGAATATAGCAGCTTACCAGATGAGTGTGTTTTACCTTTATCATGATCAAAGAACACACCAGGTGAGCGATGAAGCTGAGAAACGATAACACGCTCAGTTCCATTTACTACAAATGTTCCATTGTCCGTCATCAAAGGCATTTCGCCCATGTAGACTTCTTGTTCGCGGATATCTTTTACTGCTTTATTTGATGATTCACGATCATAAATAACCAACCGCACTTTAACGCGCAGTGGCGCAGCGTATGTAATGCCACGCTGTTGACATTCTTTGACGTCAAAAACAGGCTCACCTAGGCGATAGCCTACATATTCCAAGGCAGCATTTCCGGAATAAGAGACGATAGGAAATACAGATTTAAATGCCGCGTGTAGACCTTCCTCTTTACGATCTCCGGCATCCGCACCTTCCTGTAGGAATTTGCGATAAGAGTCTAGCTGGATCGCCAGCAGGTAAGGTACATCCATGACTTGCAGCAATTTGCTGAAATCTTTCCGGATGCGTTTCTTTTCAGTATACGAATAAGCCATCAGTGTTCCCCAGCATGTGCACCAAGTTGAGAAGCAGCCCAGAACGAGAATTTCTGGCCCGCGGAGCCGCTATTTATTTGCTGTCTACAAATAACGGAAAAAGGCCGGTGGCAATTTGCCACCAGCCATAGGTGTTTCAAGCAGTCTCAGGCTGCTTGTAAAGCATAAGCCAGATTACTTAAGCTCTGCAGAAGCGCCTGCTTCTTCCAACACTTTCTTAAGCTCTTCAGCTTCATCTTTGCTAGCGCCTTCTTTAATAGCAGAAGGAGCGCCATCAACAAGACCTTTAGCTTCTTTCAGGCCAAGACCTGTAGCAGCACGAACAGCCTTGATTACGTTAACTTTCTTATCGCCAGCAGAAGTCAGGATAACGTCGAATTCAGTCTGCTCAACAGCAGCTGCAGCGTCACCAGCAGGACCAGCAACTACAGCAGCAGCAGCAGATACGCCGAATTTTTCTTCCATTGCTGAAACTAGTTCAACAACATCCATTACAGACATTTCAGCGATAGCGTTAATGATATCTTCTTTAGTCAGAGACATGACTTTTTCCTAAAATATGGAGCCTAAGCTCGTTTAAATCGTTATGAAACAGCAAAAAAATTACGCTGCTTCTTGCTCTTTCTGATCGCGAACAGCGTCGATAACACGTACCAACTTGCCTGCTGCTGCTTCTTTCATACAGCTCATCAGTTTTGCAAGCGCTTCGTTGTAGGTTGGCAAGCTTGCCAATAACGCTACATCTACTACTTCGCCTTCAAATGCTGCTGATTTAAGCTCAAGCTTATCGTTCTTCTTAGCGAATTCTTTAAGAATACGCGCACCCGCACCCGGGTGATCTGTAGAAAAAGCGATAATCGTTGGGCCTGTGAAAGATTCAGACAAACACTCATACGCTGTACCAGTTACTGCACGACGTGCCAATGTGTTACGCACTACACGCAACCACACGCCATTTTCACGCGCTTCTTTACGTAGCGCTGTCATATCCCCAACGGTAACACCGCGAGAATCAGCCACTACTGCAGATAGTGCGTTTTGAGCAGCTTCCTGGACTTCAGCGACGATCGCTTTTTTGTCTTCTAGTCCTAATGCCACAATTAACTCCTGGATTAATAGTCTTACGACTGTTTACCATCAATCTACCTAAGTAGAGTTGCGAGCACGGTGGTATTCACCGTCTGCGCAGGCTGGCCACCCATTAAGATACGCCAAAGACGCATCACCTGCGGTCTTTGACGGCCTTCGTCTCTGTCTAACAGGTCGCGAAGACCCTCAAAAAACCTATTGCCTGATTAAGCTAAAGAAGCTTGATCAACCAAGATGCCTGGCCCCATAGTAGAGGACAGAACGATTTTCTTAATGTAGATACCTTTTGATGCTGCTGGCTTAAGTTTCTTAAGATCAGCAACCAAAGCCGCTACATTGCCTTTAATTGCATCTGCATCAAATTCAATTTTACCCACACCTGCATGGATAATTCCGTTTTTATCTGTACGGAAACGAACCTGACCAGCTTTTGCATTTTTAACAGCAGTTACAACATCTGGAGTCACAGTGCCAACTTTCGGGTTAGGCATCAAACCACGTGGACCCAAGATCTGACCCAACTGACCAACAACACGCATAGCGTCTGGAGTTGCGATAACAACACCATAATCAAGGTCACCAGCTTTCATAGAAGCCGCTAGGTCATCAAAACCAACAACATCTGCGCCAGCTTCTTGTGCTTTAACAGCATTTTCACCCTGAGCAAAAACAGCAACACGCACTTCTTTACCTGTACCATTTGGCAATACAGTAGAACCACGTACAACCTGATCCGATTTACGAGGATCAACACCCAAGTTAACAGAAACATCAATTGACTCTTTAAAGCCAACTGTAGAAACTTTAGCCAACAACTCTACCGCTTCATTGATTGAATATGCTTTTCCCGCAGTTACTACTTCACGGATAGCTTTCTGACGCTTAGTTAGTTTAGCCATTATTCCTGACCCTCCACTACAAGACCCATGCTGCGAGCACTACCAGCGATAGTATTAACAGCCGTTTCTAAATCAGAAGCATTCAGATCTGGCATTTTGATTGTTGCGATCTCTTCCAACTGAGCCTGTGTCACCGAACCAACTTTTACAGTGTTTGGACGACCAGAACCGCTTTTCAAGCCTGCTGCTTTCAACAACAAAACTGAAGCTGGCGGAGTTTTTGTAATAAAGGTAAAGCTACGGTCACTGTAAACTGTAATCACAACAGGAGTCGGCAAGCCTGGCTCCAAGCTCTGCGTTTCAGCATTGAATGCTTTACAGAACTCCATGATGTTTACGCCGTGCTGACCCAGAGCCGGACCTACTGGCGGACTTGGATTAGCTTGAGCTGCTTTAATCTGCAACTTAATATAAGCCTGTATTTTCTTGGCCATTTTCAACAATCTCCTTTGGGTCTAACGCCTAACGGCTCCCCGGTTTTACAAAGACAGAAAAACTCCACCTTATAAAAGGCAGAGTTTTTAGATTTTTTTATATCAGACTTTCTCGACCTGCCCAAACGCCAACTCAACCGGCGTAGAACGGCCAAATATAAGCACCGCAACTTTCATGCGATTCTTCTCATAATCGATCTCTTCGACAACGCCATTAAAGTCAGCAAAAGGACCGTCCGAAACACGCACCATCTCACCTGGCTCAAACACAGTTTTAGGCTTAGGCTTATCAACACCGCTCTGCACTCGAGACAAAATCTCATCAGCTTCACGCTGAGTAATAGGAGCAGGCTTATCTGCAGTACCGCCAATAAAACCTAAAACACGCGCAGTATGCTTAACAAGATGCCAAGTCTCATCAGTCATCTCCATCTGCACCAACACATAACCAGGGTAGAACTTACGCTCAGACTTGCGCTTTTTCCCATCCTTTATTTCAACAACTTCTTCTGTTGGAACCAGGATGTCACCAAACATATCCTCTAAGCCAGCAAGAGTAATACGCTCTTCTAACAATGTTTTTACACGCTTCTCATAGTTAGAGTGAGCATGAACAACATACCAATTTTTAGCCATGCCCTTTCTCCTAACCTATTATACTAGAGACAATCCAACCCAATAACGAGTCAAGCCCCCATAGCATCAAACCAATCAACAACACCACAACCACAACCATCGCTGTCGTCTGCAGTGTTTCTTGGCGCGTAGGCCAAACAACCTTACGCACTTCGTTCTTCGCCTCTTTAAACAGAGTGAAAAACGCACGACCTTTCTCTGTCTGCAGCGCAACAAACCCAGCAACCAAGCCCAACACCAACAAGGCAATGACTCGATATAACAAGGACTGTTCTGCATACATTGAGTTACCAACAACACCCGCCGCAACAAGCAGCACAACAACCAACCACTTCAAGGTGTCGAACTTAGATCCTTCAGATGCAACTTTTGAATTCACGCTTGTTAGCCTCGGCTTCGAATAAAGCTTGCGCTTTGATACCACTCTCGACTGAGAATGGCAGGTCAGGAGGGACTCGAACCCACAACCTGCGGTTTTGGAGACCGCTGCTCTGCCAATTGAGCCACTGACCTTTAAAAACAGGGACGCACATTATATGCACCCCCCTGCTATTTGGCAATACCTTTTATCGATATTATTCGATAATTTTAGATACTACACCAGCACCTACTGTACGCCCGCCTTCACGGATCGCAAAACGCAGACCTTCGTCCATTGCGATTGGTGCAATCAGAGTAACAACCATCTTAACGTTGTCACCCGGCATCACCATCTCAACGCCTTCAGGCAGCTCACAGTTACCAGTCACATCCGTTGTACGGAAGTAGAACTGTGGACGGTAGCCTTTGAAGAATGGTGTATGACGACCACCTTCATCTTTGCTCAATACGTACACTTCACCTTCAAAGTTAGTGTGCGGGTTGATTGATCCTGGCTTAGCCAAAACCTGACCACGCTGTACGTCATCGCGCTTAGTACCACGCAATAGAACACCACAGTTTTCGCCTGCACGACCTTCATCAAGCAATTTACGGAACATCTCAACACCTGTACAGGTTGTTGTAGTTGTTTCGCGAATACCAACGATCTCGATAGCCTCACCAACTTTAACGATTCCGCGCTCTACACGACCAGTAACCACTGTACCGCGACCTGAGATTGAGAATACATCTTCAATTGGAAGCAGGAACGGCTGATCGATAGCACGTACTGGATCCGGGATATAAGAATCCAATGCTTCAACTAGCTGCTTAACAGCTGTTGTACCTAGCTCGTTATCATCTTCGCCGTTCAACGCCATTAGCGCAGAACCACAGATGATTGGAGTGTCATCACCCGGGAAGTCGTAAGCATCTAGCAACTCACGCAATTCCATTTCTACAAGCTCACGCATTTCAGCGTATTCTTCAGAATCAACACCACCACAGTCTTCAGCCAGCAAGTCTGCTTTGTTCAGGAAAACAACGATGTATGGAACACCTACCTGACGAGAAAGCAAGATGTGCTCACGCGTCTGAGGCATAGGACCATCAGTTGCGCCACATACCAAAATAGCGCCATCCATCTGAGCAGCACCGGTAATCATGTTTTTCACATAATCCGCGTGTCCTGGGCAGTCAACGTGCGCATAGTGACGAATCGTTGATTCGTATTCTACGTGCGATGTAGAGATGGTAATACCACGCTCACGCTCTTCTGGAGCGTTATCGATACCGTCAAACGCTACGGCTTCACCGCCAAATACTTCCGCACATACGCGCGTTAGTGCTGCAGTTAGTGTTGTTTTGCCATGGTCAACGTGGCCAATTGTACCTACGTTGACATGCGGCAGATTTCGCTCAAATGCTTGTTTAGCCATCGTTATTATCCCCTAACCGGCCACTTTCTGACCGCAAGTTCACAGATACAACAAAGGGCAGACATATCTCTATATCTACCCTTATCGAATTTTTTTGGAGCTCATGGGCGGATTTGAACCGCCGACCTCACCCTTACCAAGGGTGTGCTCTACCCCTGAGCTACATGAGCAAGCCATTAGCTCTGGAGCGGGTAGTGGGAATCGAACCCACCTCTTCAGCTTGGAAGGCTGAGGTAATAGCCACTATACCATACCCGCTGATCGGAGCATTTATGGTGATGGGGGGTGGATTCGAACCACCGAAGCTTGCGCGTCAGATTTACAGTCTGATCCCTTTAGCCACTCGGGAACCCCACCTTACCATCTTCGTTGGTGCCGGCACCAAGAGTCGAACTCGGGACCTACTGATTACAAGTCAGTTGCTCTACCAGCTGAGCTATACCGGCTTAACGAAGTGGCGCATATGTTACTGACGACACCCCACCCTTGCAACCCCTTAACAAGGTTTTTTTAGTATTTTTAACGATTTATATTTTTTCTGCAGTACATCATTGATTTTATTGATCAAAATACGATCAACATCTACTGACAACTGGACTGAATAGCGCTTTTTCACCGCAAGCTGGTGTTTTATTCCAAGCCTTTCTGCAAGCATCAACAAACTATTCATTTTATCCTGCGCTCCTGCTTGCGTCTGAAATTCAGCAATGACAAATTCAGAAGCAACAAAATCTCGGCTTGGCGTAACTAAAACTCCGCTTTCACGTAACGGCGCAACCAACAAAAGCTTCTCGCGCATCGTCTTTGGCAAACTAAGAACAAGCTGAAATTTTTCACCCTCAGAAGGCCCCACAATAATAGTAGGCAAGAGCCCTTGCTCAACCATAAAACCAGCAACAGCATCAGCGTCAGACTGATTAACAAACCCCTCATAAACGACACATTCAGCCAGTATCTCGCCTGCCTTAATATCTGCCAGCTTATGCGCCGACCTTTTCTCAAGACTACCTTCTGCCACCTCGCTCACCAAGCGAAGCGTAAATGCCTGCTCAATCTCAACATCTAGCTGGCTAACTGGTTTTTCAGCAGTCATAACAAAGCCATAAAAAGCAACCACATTCGCTAATAACAAGAAAACCAGCAGCCATTTACGCATTATCGACAAACCCAGGCCAAACCATCCATAACAAGGTCCGACTCATACCGCCCAACCTGTATCATCTCTTGCATCAACGCACCGTCACCTCCTGTAAAAAACAACTCCGCACCCTTTTCAAGATCACCCTCAATAGCATAAGCAAGCGCTTTAAATAGATAGACACTTCCCTGCAAGACTGCTTCAGCCGTACTTACACCAGGATGAGTTACTATTTCTGCCGGCTGCTTCTCAAAGCGAACTTGTGCAGTGTTTTTCAGCAAAGACTCTCTCATCAAACGTAAACCCGGGATAATATACCCACCTAGATGCTCACCTTTATCAGAAAGATACTCGACGGTAACAGCACTACCGCAATCAACAACAATTACAGCTTTATTCACACGTTTATATGCCGCTATCATCGCTAACCAACGATCTACCCCCATTTTAGACGGGTCTTCATAGCTGTTGGTAACACCGGCGCACTGACTGCTGGTTTTAGCAAAGATGGGCTCAACCTCCCATAACGCCCTACACACCTTACGCAGCCGCTTATCACATTCGAACCCGGCAACAGAGCCAACAAATACCTCGTCGACCCGATCATTTACCACATCGCCAAACGAGTCATGCGCAAACTCTTGCGTCAATACAGAACCTTTTTTTATAACATTGCCTGCATCAATCACTCGCCATTTTAATAATGTATTTCCTATATCGACTTCAAGACGCATGGTATGGCCTAACGCTAATTTCACCTGCATGAAAATGCTCGACGCCTGCAGCATGCTCAACGATAAGCGCGCCATGCTCATCGACGCCCAAACACTCCCCCACGACCTCTTTACTACCCAGCAACAAGCGTATCGTTTCATTTTGGTAAGCGTGTATTTTCTGCCATTCATCCCTAAATACTGAAAAGCCATGCTCACTAAAACGCTCTAGTTCAGGCACAAGATGATTGAGTACTTGTGACATCAAGGTATTGCGCGATATACCGCCACCACATAGCTTATGCAGATCAGTCCACGGCTGATCGATAGACTCCTGCGCGTGGTCCGGCATAGCCACATTAACGCCCACACCAATCACTACCTGACACTCACCCGATGCATCTCCATGCATCTCAAGCAATATGCCCGCAAGCTTTTTAGAGTTGACCAACAGGTCATTTGGCCACTTTACCCGCACCTCCTTCACACCCAAACAACCCAATGCTTTAACCAACGCTAAACCGACAACAAGACTCAAACCTTCTAGCGCGGCAGCGCCTTGAGTAAAGCGCCAAACCAGCGAGAAGTAGAGGTTTTTTGCAAATGGACTCACCCACGTTCGGCCTCTACGACCTTTACCTCCTGTCTGATACTCAGCTAAATACAAACGTCCAGAAACCACACCTTGCTGATGCACTTCTCGCATAGCCATCATATTTGTAGAGTCGACAACTCGCTCTAGAGAAATAGTTGTTAGGCGACGACTTGCATACTCAGAGCAGCCCGTAACAATTTCTTTTTCACAGAGCAGATCCAAGCCTCCCGGAACGCGATAACCACGCCCTCGAATGCTATACACATCGACTCCTAACTGCTCAAGCTCTTTCATCTGCTTCCAGATAGCGCTGCGGCTCACACCCAGTACATCACCGAGTTCCTGCCCCGAATGAAACTCGCCATTTGATAATATCGCTAGCAGTCTGTCATCAATCATCTAGCTAGCCCGCTGGTATACAACAAAACTGTAATCATATGGGTTCGGCCCCTCGGCTTGAAAATCCTCCCGCCCCAGCTCTTGCCACTCATCCACACAGAACTCAGGAAAATAGGCATCACCATCAACTTCAGCATGTACTTGCGTCACATAAAGACGCTCTATTAATGGTAAAGCTTGAGCGTATATTTGCTCCCCACCAATAACCATAGCCTCTTCAGCCCCATCAATTTCTGCCTGACAAGCGGCCAAATCAAAAGCCTCATCCAGAGAGCGCACTACCTTTGCGCCTTCCAACTGATAAGCATCATCACGCGTAATCACTATATTCAATCGACCCGGTAGCGGCTTACCAATCGAGTCATACGTCTTACGCCCCATAATGACCGGCTTACCCATGGTTGCTTGTTTAAAATATTTCAGGTCACCAGGCAAATACCAAGGAAGCTTGTTTTGCCTACCAATCACTCGGTTTTGTGCCTGAGCAACAATCATGGACAATCTCATAGAAATACACCTTAAAATAAGCTTTTGCTGTCATTTGAAAACACAGCAAACAAGAAAATAACAATAGTTTATATTTTAGACAAAAACACGCAGACCAACTTAGGAACAGACCTTTCATCATACATACTGGGTCGTTCTGGCCAGAGACATCTAGCCCCACATAAAGACCTTTGCGCACTCACTGAGTAAAATCTAGAGTGTACTCACCCCATTGTTGCTGGCATCTTAACCGCAATAACAGAACCGCTAACACACACCACATCATCAGCTGACAAAGTAATCTCCACAATTACCTTACGCTCTTTTACCTCAGTGATTTTACCGCGAAGTATTAATTCAACACCCATTGGCGTGGGCGCCAAAAAATTTACATTCAAAGCCCCCGTAACAAAGCGAAGCGCGGGCGCCGAGCCAATAACACGCCCCTGCGCTTGATAAGCAGCCGCCGCAGCACTTCCAGTACCGTGACAATCAATTAAGGATGCAATCAAGCCGCCATAGACAAAACCTGGAATAGCCGTGTGATAAGCTTTTGGAGTGAAGCGCGCAATTGTTTCACCCTGCTTTTCATCTAGCCAATAACTTTTTAACTGATGCCCATCTGCGTTATTACTTCCACATCCATAACAATGACTCAGTTCCTCAGGATAATAGTCTTGAAACGCTTGCTTGCTCATAAAGTACCCCAGTCGTTAACGTTATTACGCTCATCTATACCGAAAATGGGTATTGAATTGGATCATGAAATTGATAGTTTAATACCTCGAAATCATCCATCGTCACCCAGGTTTCCAAATCTTCGAGTGATTTAATATCAGGATTGATATGCAATTGCGGGAGCTCAAAGGGCTCTCTGTGCAATTGCACATCACGCATTAACTCAATTTGATCTTCATAAATATGCGCATTAACGATTTTATGGAACGCTTGACCCGGTTTATGCCCGGTAATTTGAGCAATAATTTTCAAGAACGCGAACACCTGCACCTGATTAAACACCAAGCCAAGCGGCACATCACAAGAACGCTGATAGGATGTCAGGTGCAATGTATCACCTAACAATGAAAAATTATGGGTATGCATACATGGACGCAAGCAGCCCATATGAAATTCGCCTGGATTATAAAAGCTCAGAATTTCACCGCGATCATCAACACCTCTAGAAAGGTCATCTACTAGCTTTCGTAGCTGATCAATAACACCACCATCTTGTTTTTTCCAAGCACGCCCCTGCACTCCATATACCCTCCCCATATCATCAACACCCTGACGATGAGGATTACTTAACCATGCGCTATTTTCGTTTGCATTAGCGTCCCAAGTTTTTGTACCCAGCTTTCTAAAATCTGCAGCGTTATCATAACCACGCAAATAGCCGATCAATTCAGCAATTGCTGATTTCCAAAACGATTTTCGCGTTGTTAACAATGGGAACTGATTATTAGCGACATCGTAGATCATATCCGCGTTAATTACTGTGAGACAACGCTTACCTGTACGCTCATTCTCAACCCACTCACCTTGCTGAATAAGGCGCTGACAAAGATCTAAATATTGTTTCATATACTTTACTAACCTTAATTAAACAGCAGCCGGTGATGTTTTTTTCTTATACGCCCACAACAGCAATAGAGCACCGACGACTACCATCGGTAATGATAACAACTGCCCCTTTGTTAACCAGCCAAATGCAATGTACCCAATATGCGCATCCGGCTCACGAAAGAACTCAACACAAGAACGAAACACACCATACATTATTAAAAATAACGCCGATGCCGCCATGCGTGGACGTGGTTTTGATGTAAACCACCAAAGCACTACAAACATGACGACGCCTTCCAAAAATGCCTCGTAAAGCTGAGAAGGATGCCTTGCTATACCATCAACTGTACGCGGAAAAACGACTGCCCAAGGAACATCAGCAGCACGCCCCCAGAGCTCACCGCCTATAAAATTACCGATACGACCGGCACCCAACCCTATTGGAACCAAAGGCGCGACAAAGTCTCCCATCTGCATAAAGCTTTTATCGTGCTTTTTGCCAAACAACCACAGCATAACTAGCACGCCTAGTAAGCCTCCATGAAAAGACATACCGCCTTCCCAAACAGCAAACAACCAGAGTGGGTCTAAGAGAAACTGATCAAAATTATAGAACAGCACATAGCCCATACGACCACCTAAAACCACACCCATAGCGCCCCAAAATATCAAGTCTGATACTTGCTCTTCGGTCCAACCAGAACCTGGACGCCGTGCTCGGTATGCACCTAACCAAAATGCAGCACCAAACCCGATTAAGTACATTAGCCCGTACCAATGGATCTGTATAAAACCTAAATCCAGTGCAATCGGATCAATATCATGAACCCACATAGTGTTCCTTAAAATAAATTAGAGAGTAGGAATCGAGCCGCAACCAGCGCCAGAAAACCAGCAAAAATTTTCTTGAGAAGATCCCCTGGCAAACTATGCGCCCACTTCACGCCAATTTTTGCACACAGCGAGCTACTAATAACGATACCCACAAAAGCAGGCAAGTAGATATAACCCAAGCTCCACTCAGGTAAACCTTCCTCACCCCACCCTGTATAAATATTTGTTATTGCGCCCATGCAAGCAATAGGTAACCCACAAGCGGCGGACGTAGCGACAGCCTCCTGCATAGATACTTGCTTCCAAGTTAAATACGGCACCGTCAACGTTCCACCACCAATCCCAAAAATAGCCGATGCCCAACCAATAATACCACCAGCACCCGCCAAGCCTTTATCAGAAGGCGCTTCACTCCCTGCTTTAGGCTTCAACCCGAATGCCATTTGAATGGCCACTGTCATTGCAAAAATGCCAATCGCAATCTGTAGGTGAGCTCCTTTCATTAAATCGGCTGTAAATACACCGATAAAAGCCCCGACCATAATACCAACAGCCAAAGGCTTAAACATCTGCCAACGTACTGCACCACGTTTGTTATGAGCACGCACTGAGCTAATAGAGGTCACCACAATAGTGGCCAACGAGGTAGCCACTGCTGCATGCGTCAGCACTTCTGGTGACATGCCCTGCAAACCAAAACTGAAAATAAGCACGGGAACGATTAACAAACCGCCACCAATTCCAAATAAGCCTGCCACAATGCCCGCCGCAGCACCGAGAACTAAATAGAGCGCAAGAGTGATTAACATCAATTCTAATCCGTATTTTTTTCATGTTAATGTGCTAGTTTATCGAATTCGCTTCATGTAAGCACTCCAAAGACAAGAGAAACCATCGACCGTGTGCCTAATCACCTTCGCTTATCAACAACATCCAGAATACTCACTCATAATGGTGGCCAACCGTGATGAGTTTTACGCTCGACCAACATTAGATATGCACTTCTGGGAAAACCATCCTAACGTACTAGCAGGCAAAGATTTACAGCAGCAAGGTACCTGGTTAGGGATAAACAAGAGCGGCAAGCTGGCAGCCGTCACAAACTTCAGAGACGGCAAAAATATAGAAAATAACTTAAAGTCTAGAGGCGCTCTTACACGACACTTTCTCACCGAGGCGATACCTGCCAAAACCTACCTACAAGAGCTAGCCACTGAAGGCAGCCTGTATGGAGGCTTCAATTTACTATTGGGAGACACCACTGGGCTCTACTACTGTTCAAACAAAGGCGCGCTAACTAAACAAATAACGCCCGGCGTTTACGGTTTAAGCAATGCTTATTTAGACAGCCACTGGCCAAAAGTAGAGGCTGCCAAACAAGGTTTAGCGAGGCTCATAAAAAGTGAGTTTTCTATTCAATCGCTTGCCCATTTACTTCATTCAGAACATCAAGCCGCAGATGAGGACTTACCTAGCACCGGCATAAGCTATGAATGGGAAAAACAGCTATCGGCCAGCTTTATCAACACCCCAAGCTATGGAACTCGCGCTACCACCGTCCTACTACAAAAAAACTCTGGAGAAACTCAAATAGCAGAGTTCAGGTTTGGCCCCTCAGGCAAGGTAGGTGAAGAGCATTTCGCTCTCCTCATGAAACCCATTGGTTAAGCTGCGTATATAACATGTCACTCAGGTAATACCGGACTGCTTAACTGGCTTAAACCTAAAGACTTCATCGTTTCTGTCATCAGTGCCTGTATTTTATCGGCATCATCCATGCGCATGACTTTATCAAGCAGCACTTTTGCCTGCACCATCGAGACGCTACGTATGGTCGATTTAACCCGGGGAAGGTTAGTCGCATTCATAGATAGCGCATCATAACCCATCGCCATTAACAATAAGGCACCACCAGGATCAGCAGCCATTTCACCACAGATAGATACCTGTAGCTTATCCTTGCGAGCTTCACGCGCAATATCTTCTAGGACCTTAAGCACTGCAGGGTGATAGGGAACATAGAGTCCCGCCACCCTTGGATTATTACGGTCGACCGCCAACAGATATTGTGTAAGGTCGTTTGAGCCTACAGATATAAAATCTACCCGCTTTGCAAAACGCCGTAACTGGTACACCGCAGCAGGCACTTCAATCATCACCCCAACAGAAGGCCGTGCAACAACATAACCCTCTTCTTGCAGCTCAATTAGTGCCCGGTCTAGTAGATTATTAGCTTCATCTACTTCATTTACACTGGTTATCATCGGCAACATGATACGTAAATTACCTAGGCCTTCATTAGCCCTGAGCATCGCTCTTATCTGCACTAAGAAAATTTCAGGATGATCTAGCGTCACCCTAATGCCTCGCCAACCAAGAAATGGGTTTTCTTCCTTTATAGGAAAGTAAGGCAACGCCTTATCACCACCAATATCCAGTGTTCTCATGGTCACAGGCAAAGGCGCAAAAGCTTCTAACTGACGACGATAGATTTGCATCTGCTCATATTCGCTAGGAAAAAAGTCCCGCACCATGAATGGGATCTCAGTACGGTATAAACCTATCCCTTCAGCCCCGCGCTCCAACGAGCGTGATACATCAGCAATAAGCCCAGTGTTTACCCACAACGGCATCCGGCTACCATCTATTGTTTTAGCGGGCAGGTCATTTAATGTTGCTAACTCAGCAGCCACTTCTTCCTGCTCACGCAGCACTTCTCGATAAGCCTGTATCAACTCCTCTGATGGATCGACATACAAGCGACCCGAATAACCATCAAGAATAACTTCACGACCATCCAGCTGACGATAAGGCAGGTCAACCATACCCATGACAGTAGGAATACCCATAGAACGAGCCAAGATCGCCGCATGAGAGTTACCTGAACCTAATACAGAGACCAGCCCAGCAAGCTTCTCAGCGGACACTTCGCCCAATACTGCAGGTGATAGCTCATCTGCCACTAAGATACCGTTTTCAGGCAACTCAATTCTTTTTGAGCCACTTTCTTCTTGCAGATAAGCAAGAACGCGGCGCCCTAAATCGCGAACATCCGTTGCTCGTTCTCTCAAATAAGGGTCATCCATCCGGGCAAACTGTCGAGCATTACTGGTAATAACCGCGCTGAGCGCTCCTTGCGCCCAGTTACCTTGCTTAATTTGCGCCACCACTTCACCCGCTAACGCATTGTCATCTAGCATGCGAAGATAAACTTCAAACAACGCTTGCTCATCGTGACGTAGACGCTTGGCAAGCCTAGCGCTTACTTTGCGGATATCTGCACGCACGCGCTCTAATGCAGTTTCAAACCGAGCAATCTCCTGCGCAATATCATCGGTCGCTTTTTCAGGTACAGCGTCAATATCAGCCAAAGGCGCCACGACCACAACTCGACCAATAGCCACGCCCGGAGCACCTGGAATACCTTCAAAGCGATGATCAATACTTTTTTGGTGCTTCCAAGCAATCTTACTGATCGCTCCTGTGACCTGAGCATGTGCTATAACACCCGCCAACTGAGCAGAAATAGTCACTAAAAATGCTTCTTCGGCTTCATCATAGCGTCGACAGTTCTGCTGCTGTACGACAAGCACACCTAATACTTGTTTTTGATGGATAATCGGCACACCTAAAAAAGCATGAAAACGCTCTTCGCCGGTGTCTTTCAACAAATAAAACGCTGGATGAGTTTCAGCATCTTCCAAATTAATCGGCTCAGCTCTTTTCGCCACCATACCCACAATCCCTTCTGAAGAAGAGAGAGACACACGGCCAACAGCTTTACGATTAAGCCCTTGAGATGCACGCAACACAAACCGTTGTGATGGGGCATCCAATAGAAACACTGAGCATACTTCGGTTTTCATGCCTCGTTGAATTCTGCGCACGATCAACCCCAGCACAGCATCCACATCAGGCGCAGTACTGACTTCTTGAACAATTTTACGCAGTAATTCCAGCATATTTTTTTCCTTGCGACATTAGCGTTGCTGTTGTACAACCACACGCGATAGTTTTGGTGATAACTCCTTCATTGCTTTGCGATAAACTTCACGCTTAAAAGAAATAACTTGACCCAATGGATACCAATAACTAACCCACTGCCAACCGTCAAACTCCGGCGAATCAGTATGATCAATTACAACGGCATCGTCATGGCTCAGCATTCTGAGCAAAAACCACTTCTGCTTTTGACCCACACAAATGGGGTGTGAGTGCCTGCGGATCATGCGCTTGGGTAGCCGATAACGAAGCCAGCCACGAGTAACAGCGACCACCTCAACATCTTTCTCGCTGAGGCCGACCTCCTCTCTTAATTCTCGATACATTGCCTGTTCTGGCGTTTCATCGGGGTTAATCCCCCCTTGCGGAAACTGCCAGGCATCTTGTCCGATACGACGCGCCCAAAGCACCTGACCCAGTGGGTTTGCCAGAATGATACCTACATTCGGTCTAAACCCGTCTGAATCAATCACGTATACAAATCCTGTAACTATTTTGACCCTATTGTTCCACACTTCCTGCAATCCGCAAATAGCTTGTCTGTCGGATAGGAAAAGCACAAAGTTTGAAAGCAACGAGATATCACATTATGCTTGCCTCTCTAACTAAGGGAGTGCGACACGTGAGCTTGGCCATCTTTGATCTTGATAACACCCTCCTCAACGGCGATAGCGACCATGCATGGGGCGAGTTTCTTTGTGAGCAAGAAATTGTTGATGCCGCTGAATACAGTAAAAGTAATGACTATTTCTTTCAGCAATACCAGCAAGGAACCTTAGATATTCAGGAGTTTCTTGAGTTTGCTTTACGCCCACTAGCAATGCTTTCTACACAAAAGCTATCAGAACTACATACACAGTTCATGCTTCAAAAAGTTGAGCCGATCATCTTACCTAAGGCACTAGCGCTACTTCAGAAGCATCGCGACCAAGGGGATTTTTTGCTCATCATTACAGCAACTAATAGCTTTGTCACAGGCCCTATTGCAGCCCGCCTTGGTGTCGATGCAATTCTGGCTACTGACCCTGAAATAATTAACGGCAGCTATACTGGAAAAGTGGCAGGCACCCCCTGTTTCCAAGACGGCAAAGTAACTCGCTTGAACCACTGGCTGAAAGACAATAATCACTCGCTACAAGGAAGCTCGTTCTATAGCGACTCACGAAACGATCTACCGTTATTAGAGCTTGTCGACCACCCAGTCGCTGTCGACGCAGATGAGACGCTAACGCAAACCGCACAACAAAAAGGCTGGCCAGTTATCAGCCTACGCTAGCCAAAACACGGGTGGCTCAAGCCACCCTGCATGACTGCAACGAGTGACTCAAAGATTTCATCACTTGACCACGCGCCACTAAACCCGTGACGATACCATCTTCTACAACAGGAAAAATCTTTGGCTGGCCTTTGCCAAAACGCTCCGCTAGCTCCAGAACAGACAGCTGTGCAGATACTGAGAGCGGGTCATGCCTCATCACATCTTTAACCAGGGTGTGGGAGTCGCAATGGTAGCTTTCACTAATCAAGTCTTGCTCCGACACAAAGCCAATAAGCCCTCCTCCCGCATCAATCACCGGCAGCCCTAAATATCCACTGTTAAGAATCATATCAACCGCATCAGGAAGCCCCTGCTCTTGCGATAACAATGGCGGATTCACACGCATTAGATCTTTCACTTTTAACATGACAGCACCCTCAATCATCCAAATCACATCTTTAGTAGTATCAGGTGCACTCCACAATAGCTAATTAGCTATCACTATATAAACAATAGTTTTACGTTATAGGACTCTATAAAGGGAACAAATCAGGACCGAGAAAGAAGGTCGGTAAATTCATTAGCAGGTAAAGGCTTACTGAAAAGAAAGCCTTGTAAGTATTCGCAGGCATTATCTTTCATAAACTGCGCTTGGGCTGGCGTTTCGACCCCCTCAGCTACCACTTTAAGATTTAGGCGATGCGCCATACCTATAATGCTAGAAGTGATATCTTTGCTATCGCTCTTTATACCGATGTCTTTAACAAAAACTCGATCAATTTTTAGGGAGTCTACTGGAAACATATTTAAATAGTTCAGCGATGAATAACCCGTTCCAAAATCATCAACAGCCACACCGGTTCCTAACGCCTTAATTTGCTCAAGTATGCTAATTGTTAACTCAACATCCGTCATCAGTGCGGTCTCGGTCACCTCGATTTCTAGTAGCTGAGGATCAAGCTTGGTTTCAACCAATGTATCGTGTAGTACTGCGGGAAAATCACTCTCAGTCAATTGGACTGCAGACACATTCACCGCAACCTGAAACTCAGAGAAACCCAAAGCATGCCACTGCTTAGTCTGAAAGCAAGCCTCACGCAGGACCCAGGCACCAATATCAACAATAACCCCTTGCTTCTCTGCTAACGGAATAAAATCAGAAGGGGGAATCATCCCTCTGCTGGGGTGATGCCAACGCAGTAGTGCTTCAGCCCCCTTAATATTATGATTATTCGCACACACTTTAGGCTGATAATAAACTTCAAACTCTTTATTGGCTAAAGCATTACGCAGATCATTTTCTAACTCAGAACGCTGTACTAAATCAGTACGCATCTGATGAGAGAAAAATAATAAACCTCGTTTCTTATCAGCTTTCGCCCGGTGCATAGCAGTAAAAGCATGATTGATCAGCGCATCACTACTCAGACCGTCTTCAGGAAAAACACTGACACCAATACTGGGTGGTAAGTAGTAGTCTTTTCCTTGCCACTCAATGGGCTGCTGTAAAATTTGTAATAATCGACCACCGACGTGTTTAATTCTCAGTTCGTTAGATGTTACTTGCACCACTGCAAACTCACCATTTATTTTGGCAACAACAGCCTCCTCTCCCAATGTCTGCTGTATACGCAAAGCAACTTTGTGTAACAATTCATCTCCTACCTTAAAACCCAATTGGTCGTTAATCGTTCGCAACTGCCCAGAGTTGATAATATAAACACTGACCAAATCTCCCACTTGCTTAGCATGAAGCATGCTCTGATTAAGACTTTTCTCAAGCATGCTTCTGTTCGGTAAAGCAGAAACAGGGTCATGATCACCCTGATGCTGCAATGTTTGATTCAGACGAAATAACTTCCCCTGCACGATGGCTTGAGACCGCCACCCCCAAACAAAATAGGCCACCATAATACCAACCAACGCACTAACAGGAGGTACCCAAATATGCGTTAATTGCAAACAGATAAAAGCAAGTAAAAGAGCCAAGGTAATTGATGTAAAAAACACGACAGGAGCTCGCAAGAGTCCGAACAAGTACATAACCAAACTAAACAACAAAGTCACTAACACAGTACAAATGGCTTGCAAGGGCAAAGAGGCGTATTCGAGTGTACGCTGCTGAATCAGTGCTTCCAAAACATGAGCATTTACTTCCACTCCCGACATGCGCTGATGATTACCAGAAACGGGTGTCGACAGTTGATCACCTAACCCTGTAGCCGTGGCACCAACTAATAGCAACTTATTACGAATAAGATCATCTACCTGCCCCGACAGCACATCACTAAATGACACTCGACTTATAGTTCTGGGTAACGTTAAAAAAGGAATATAAACGGACTGACTTCTCGTCCACCCAGAACCTGCCGGCTCAGTGCTTTTTGCACTAAAAAGCTTACCGTATGCCGTTTGATAAACGGCATACGAAAAAGCAGGCCAATGCGCACCATCGAGCCCTGCATATAGATATACAGAGCGGCATATACCATCGACACCTAACTCATAATCAACATGGCCCAGACTATCTGCTGCTAATGCCAACACAGGTATCGGCAATGACTCCGATGCTATTTGCCCCAATGTATTGGTTTCTGGAGCCACCGCTAATACCACTTTTCCCGATTGCTGGATTGCCTCAGCAAATATTTGATCAATATCGGCGGCTTCACTTTCAGGAAAAAGAATATCAAAGCCCACAGCCTTAACACCCAGCTCAGTCGTCTTTTCTAATAAAGAAGTATGGACTGACCTAGACCATGGCCAACGACCTATCTGCTGTAGGCTTTTGTCATCAATAGCAACAATAACTACTTGCTCAGACACTTCATGCGATAGAAAACCATGCATAGTGTCATAAATAATCCAGTTCAGACGTGCTATATAGCTATTATTTAGCAGTAATAAAGGGACTAGCAAACAAAGAACCCAAAGCCCACTATTAATAAGGAAGGCTCGCCTCTTTACTGCATTCATCAGAATAACAAAATACCCAAAATACCCACACCAATAACCTGTAACCAGCGATTATCTTGCGGCGGGTAGATTAACTGCGTGGCCCCCCAAGGCCCCTTATATCCATCTGACTCAACAACTCGAATACGCATATATTGCAAATTAGTTGCTCTTGAGAACGTCATCTCATGCTGCTTTGTTAGCTTATCGACAATTAACTCATCAAAACTATCACTTTCTGAAATCTGAATGTGATATTGCTGAGCAACCTCCCCCGCTAAGGATACCGTTAACTTACCTTCTTCAGGCGAAACGACAAGCTCAGGTGCAAGCGGTACGGGATCCTGTCGAAATTGGCGCGCCACACTATATGGCCCCAGCTCTTTTTCAGAGGAAAGACTAGCAACACGCCAATAGTAGCTACCATTAGCGAGGGATTTCTCCAGCGAATAAGACGCTCGCTCCACACCCTTTTGATCTAAGAGCAAGGGCCCTGAAAAATCTTCTGAAGCAGATATCTGCAAGCGGTACGCACTAGCATTAGCAGATTGCGTCCATTGAAATACTGGAGGTATCCCCCTTATTACTTGCTCATTTAGAGGTTTTAATGGCAAAGGAGGCTGCGGGTGCACATCAAGTTGTAAACGGGCAACCACTGCAAGGCCTTCAATACCTAAATAATCAATACCACGAACACGCACGTAGTACTGGCCATCAGGCACTTCTGGCAGGGTAGTCTGCCTGTTTTCTGTCACCCTGCTCCACAGCACAGCAACAAAATCAGCTCTTTTTGACAGCTCAATACGATAACCTTTAGATCGCGCAAGCTTATGCCAAACAAGCGACCAATCAAGTTGACGAATCACATCAGGAATAGCCTTGAACTTGGGTGCAGCAAGCAGTTTTTGCGGTGCGAGAGGCACCTGACCTGGAGACACTCGCGTACCAAAACCCGCAGCTATTCTACGTGTTCTCGATTGCCCCTTAACAGCAACCTTACCTTCAATGACTTCTATACGAGATACATCATCAGTACTAATAACCGTCGTTCTGAACTTTGTTCCTCTCACTGCAGTAATGGCCGAGGGGGTTTGAATTTCAAAACGAGACCCATCACCTTTAGCCGGTATGGCACGCGTATCGACACGCCCTTTTTCTAAACGCAAACGGGTATCTACCATCCCCGAATCACCAAATTGACTCAGGTGATTAAAGCGCACTGCACTGCCTTCATATAAAGTAATAATGGAACCATCAGCAAACTTCACAGATAAGCTACTGGCGTGACCAACATTAAGCTGATCACCTAAACGAATACGTGAGCCAACAATAACAGGCTTTACACTGCTATCTATTAGAGTCAATGAAGCACTACCTAAGATAGCCACAACCTCTGCTTCTACAGGTGTTTCTTTCACCCATGCCAAAGGCACCCGAATGCGTGTTCCTGGCTGCATTTTCTTAGGATTTTTAATCCCATTGATTTTTTGTAAATCTTTCCAGCGACCACTATTTTTAAGATTTTTAATACTAAAATCCCAAAGCGTATCGCCTTCATGAACAATATAGGCCCACTCAGCCGCTGAGACAGGCACCACACAGCTTAGAAAAAGCCACATAGAAACAATTAACTGCAGATAACGCCGCATCACAAAGTCCTTTCTTGCTACGGTTAACACGATATAGACCTTAGCTGAGCAAGCATCCGCTCATGCCGAAAAATTCAGGCTACATTCAGTAACTATAGCTGACTTATGGCATGAGTAAAATTTGTATTTCAGCGGTATCTGCGCAGTACATAAGGAAGAGTGAGTAAGACTGTTACGGACTTGGGTTTGGGTTATGACTATGTATATCTTCAATGGACTCAAGGATTTCATCACTGAGCACCAACCCATCAGAAGCAATATTGCTCTTTAGCTGACTCATGGTGGTAGCCCCGATAATGCTTGCGCCAACAAAGGTGCGGCTATTCACATACGCTAGCGCCATTTGAGCCGGATCTACTCCATGCATCTTAGCTAGATCAACATAGGCTTGAGTCGCTCTAATGCCATTAGGTTTAATGTAGCGGGCATAACTAGGAAACAAAGTAAGGCGTGCACCAGCGGGTCGTTTGTCGTCTAAATACTTTCCTGATAGCACACCAAAACCTAACGGTGAATATGCCAACATATCAACCCCTTCACGCTGTAGTACTTCGGTTAAGCCAATTTCATCGGTACGGTTTAGCAAGCTATAAGGGTTTTGTACTGAAACCACTTTAGGTAAGTCATACAATTGTGCATATTGAAGGAAGGTCATCACACCCCAAGGCGATTCATTCGACAAACCGATATGGCGTATCTTTCCTTCATCCACCAGCTCTTTTAAAACTTTCAATGTTTCCAAAATTGGGACGCCATCTTTTGACGTATCATGCTGGTAACCTAACTGGCCAAAAAAATTCGTTTTTCGGTCAGGCCAATGTAACTGATAAAGATCGATGTAATCAGTTTGTAAGCGCTGCAAACTTCCTTCAATTGCCATGCGGATATTACGGCTATCAAAACAAATATCTTGGCGCAAATAGCTCACCATATCGGCAGGGCCCGAGACCTTTGTTGCGATAACTATTTGCTCACGATTACCTCGAAGCTTCATCCAGTTACCAACATATTGCTCAGTAAGCCCTTGCGACTCTGCTGAGGTTGGCACTGGATAAATTTCGGCTAGATCTAAAAAGTTCACCCCCTGAAAAACAGCATAATCTAGCATTTGGTGAGCCTCGGCTTCACTGTTTTGTTCACCAAACGTCATGGTTCCCAAACAGATGCGGCTTACCTTAAGATCGCTATGTCCCAGTGTGTGATAATGCATGCATACTTCCCTAAACAACTAGCTACTTGGTAACACTCTGACACAAAATGATTTCAGATAATCAGTTTCTGGAATAGCCGGGTGTACTGGATGGTCAGCACCCTGATGCCCCTGATCAAAAATTTGTGCTGTTCGGTCGAGTTCACGCGCATTCGCTCTAATAATGTCAACGAGGTTAGCACGCTCAAGATGCATTGAGCACGAAGCACTTACTAATACACCGTTACGTCCCAGCAAGCGCATCGCTAAGTTATTGATTCGTGAGTAAGCACGTTCACCATTTTTTATGTCTTTACGCCGTTGAATAAACGCAGGAGGATCAACAATGACAACATCAAATTTTTCTTGATCATGGATCAATGCTTTACAAGCATCAAACGCATCGCCCTGTACTGCCACAAAACGATCTTCTGCATTATTAAGACGCGCATTTTCTAATGCTACATCCAATGCAGTTTCAGACGCATCAACACACATCACTTCGGTTGCACCCGCCGCTAAAGCCTGCACACCCCAACCACCCACATAACTAAATAGATCTAATACACGCTTACCTTCTACATGCTTTTGCATCGCTGCACGGTTGTTACGATGATCATAAAACCAACCTGTTTTTTGCCCTGTTAGCACCGGGGCTAACAGAGGCACGCCATTCTCTTCAAATGGGCATAGCTCAGGCACTTCACCTTGCGCAACCTCAATGTAGCTTTCGAGGCCTTCAGTACTGCGCATTTTGCCGTCACAACGCAATACTATCGCTTCAGGTGTGAAAATTTTATTTAATGCCGAAATAATTTCATCCACAACGGCTTCCATTCCAGCGGTCGAAATTTGCACCACAAAGATATTGAAATAGCGGTCGATTACCAATCCTGGTAAGCCATCACTGTCGCCGAATACTAAACGATAGCAAGGTTTATCAAAGCACGCTTCACGCAATGACAACGCAATATTAATACGATGAACCAGTAACGATCGATCTAAGCGAAGCTTAGTATCACGACACAGCAGACGACCACAAATCAAAGTATTAGGGTTCACATACGCAACACCTAACGACTTCCCATTACTCGCTTCAACTAAAACCTGCTCACCCAACTGAAAAGATTTAATGGGCGTGCGCTTATTATCGACCTCATTGCTGTAAATCCAGACATGGCCTGCACGAAGTCGGCGCTCTGCACCTTGATTGAGAATAAGCGTATTTAATGACATGGTAATCTCTATAGACAGTAAAAATGACTGTCCCGGCCAAGTGCCGGGACAGTGAATAAATCAATCGGTATAGCTTACACCGAAGTGCTACATGAATCGATCAGGATTCATCCTCACATAATTCCCCGTACGCCTGAGCATCCAATAAGCCATCCAGCTCTGCTTCATCAGCCAGTTTAATACGGAAAAACCAGCCATCACCATAAGGGTCACTATTCACCAATTCAGGTGAGTCTTCAAGCAACTCATTAGTCGCAATGATTTCGCCAGAAATAGGCACATATATATCAGATGCAGCTTTTACAGACTCAACAACACCTGCATCGTCCCCTGTCTCAACGTCAGCACCGACTTCAGGCAACTCAACAAAGACAACATCACCCAATAAGTCTTGTGCGTGATCAGTAATGCCGACAGTTACAGATCCATCACCTTCATTACGAATCCACTCATGGCTAGCTACATATTTTAGTTCGTTACGAATATCACTCATATTCCCGATTCCTACACTAGGGTTAAGAAAATACTTTTTTGCCATTACGGACAAAGGGAGGACGCACGACTGATACTGCTACATGCTTCCCACGAATATCGACCATCGCTATATCTTTTGTTCCTACTGGAACTCGTGCCAAAGCAATAGACACGTTCAGTGTAGGTGAAAAAGTACCACTCGTAATTTCCCCCTCACCAACACCTTCTACAATAACTTTTTGGTGGCCACGCAATACACCTCGTGACTCCATCACCAACCCTACCAACTTCTGAGCTACGCCTGCAGCCTTTTCAGCTTCTAATGCAGCACGCCCACAGAAATTACGGCTTTCTGGTTCCCAAGCAACAGTCCACCCCATGGCAGATACCAGTGGAGATACGCTTTCATCCATATCTGCACCATATAGGTTCATACCGGCTTCAAGGCGCAATGTGTCTCGCGCTCCCAAACCACAAGGCGCTACACCTGCATCAGCCAAGGCCTGCCAAAACTCAGAAATTTCATCTTCAGGGATAATAATTTCTAATCCATCTTCACCGGTATAACCGGTTCTAGCGATAAACCAACCCTCGGACTCAAGCCCCTGAAAGACACTCAAGCCATCAATTAAACGACCACGTGATTCATTCAATACAGATTTAGCCTTTGCTATTGCTTCTGGTCCTTGTATTGCGACCATAGAGAGCTCTGGCTGCTCAGTTAAAGCAACATCAAAATGTGCAGTTTTGTCCGCCATCCAGCGAAGGTCTTTTTCTCGAGTAGCGCAATTCACAACAACTCGGAACCATTCACCAGGCACACTAGGATCGGTCATACGATATACAATCAGATCATCAATAACCTTGCCATCTTCGTTCAACATACCGCTGTACAACGCTTTACCCTTAATTTCTAAGCGCGCCACGTCATTTGCTAACAAATAACGAAGGTATTCAGAAGCATCAGCACCCGTCACATCGACAATTGTCATGTGCGATACATCAAACATTCCTGCCGCTGTACGTACTTTTTTGTGCTCTTCTATCTGCGAACCATAGTTCAGAGGCATATCCCAGCCACCAAAGTCGACAACTTTCGCACCCATGGCCAGGTGCTGATCATATAAAGCGGTTTTATTAGCCATCGTTATAAAACTCTTGTTGTTATCTATTGTTAACGCATCAACAGCCAATACACATAAGTACTAATCTATAGCTGGATACAGAAAAAAGGGATGTCAATTTATAGGGATTTTAATGCCAGATCAATATTTGAAAGCATTCTAACCCCCGACCTACGACTTATGCCTAAAACTATTCATACTTACACTAGGATAAATGCATAATACTCATGTCAGCCTTGATCTATTGGCCTTCTTGCCAACGCAGGGATATCGCCACTCAAGCCCATCGCTTGCATCACCACATGCTGTTTAATAGGAGACAGGCGACTCAATGTATTCATACCCATATTTCGCACTAATTTAAGCAAAGGCTGCTGGTGTCCAAATAACTGCTTGAAAGCCTCCATACTCGCCGACATCTGCAAGTTGGCACTTTGTCGCTGGCGCTGAAAGCGTTTCAAAACAGCCTCACTGCCTATCTCTTCTCCACGAGTATGAGCCGATAAAACCTGCTCAGCTAATGCTGCTGCATCCATCAGCCCCAAATTAACTCCCTGTCCAGCCAAAGGATGAATGGTATGTGCAGCATCACCTATAACAGCTAACCCTGCCTGCACATAATATTGTGCATGGCGTTGGCGTAACGGAAAGAGGTGTCTTTTGTCTGCCCATAGCGCATCCCCCAAGCGACCTTCAAATGCACGTGTTAGCGCGGCACAAAACGCATCATCATCTAATTCGATAAGTGCTGCCGCATGATCTGGCGATGTAGACCATACAATAGAGCAACAATGGGGATCATCGAGTGGCAGAAAGGCCAATGGCCCGTCATCAGTAAATCGCTGCCACGCAGTCTTCTGATGAGGTTTTTCTGTACGTACCGTAGTAACAATGGCGTGGTGCCCATAATCCCACTCCCACATAGGAATAGAGGCGAGCTGTCGCACTTTTGACATAGCCCCATCAGCAGCAACAACTAATTTGCTACGCCACTGAGAGCCATCTTTGCAGGTCAATAATCGCAAGCAGCCATCAACAGCACTTCCTGGCTCTGACAACTTTATAACAGAAGCCCCCGTCACTACGCTCAAATTATCTACTTGCTGTGCTGCCGCATACAAGGCGGCAACCGTCACTCTATTTTCTACTATGTGACCGAGTGCAAGCTCATGCAACTCTCGTGAGGAAAAGTGTATATGACCACTACCCTCGCCATCCCAAACATCCATATCAGTGTAAGGATTGATACGAAGCTGCTGCATGTAAGGCCAGGCACCCACGTGTGTTAATAGCTGCTGCGAAGCGCATGTCAAAGCACTCACTCGAGGGTCATAGCCAGCCGTGAGCTGACCAGCAACATCATCTATAAGGCGCTCAGGATCAAACTCTCTATTTTCCAGTAATACGATATGTAACCCAGAAGCAGCTAACGCTAACGCTGCCGTTACACCTACCATACCACCGCCTACTATAATTATGTCAGCTGTTTGTACGGTCATTCTGTTACCTTATTTCAAACGAGGAGCGGGAACATCTAAACCCATTGCCGCGCGTGCAAAAAGTGTTTTCGCCGGCGGGCAGATATCCATCAATTGCAAACCAAGATCGCGGCCTAATGCTAGCATTGGATTACGATTCGAAAACAATTTCATGGTTTTGTCACTCAAACCAATCGTTCTCTTTTGATCGGCTATACGCGCCTGATGGTAAGCTTGCAACATAGAAATATCTCCTACAGACATATCGCAACGTCGCGCCTCAATAATATGCTGCGCCAAATCAACCACACCCCGCAATGCCAAGTTATACCCCTGACCCGCAATCGGGTGCAATGCATGCGCTGCATTACCCAGCACGGCTAACCCTGGGCGTACCTGCTCATCTGCCAATACCAGTTTGAGCGGGTAACTAAAACGTTTTCCGACATGCATAAAGCGCCCGCAACGATAGCCAAAACGCTCTTGAACACGTGCTAAAAACGCAGCATCGTCAAGCCCCATAACAGCATCTAACTCAGCATCAGGTACCGTCCACACCAAACCACAGCGCGCCATGTCATCTTGATCTTGTAAGGGTAGCAAGGCCAAAGGGCCTGTATCTGTGAAACGCTCATAAGCAACATTCCGATGAGGGCTCTCAGGACTTATGTTAGTAACCACAGCATGTTGTTCATAGACAACTTGTTGATAACTAATTCCCAAGCTTTCTCGTAACTCTGAACGCCCCCCATCAGCGATAACAACCAACGCAGATGACACCTGAATTGTTTTGTCGTCCATAAGGATATCTAGCTGCATCCCCTCTTCGATAGGCGTTACACTGAGCACTTCTGCAGGGCAACAATAAGTAACCCTCTCGGCGTACTGATGAGTGGTAATGTGGTTCAGTAGCGTACGGCCCATCCATTGGTTCTCAACAACATAACCTAACGCAGGTACGTGCTCTTCTTCAGCGTGCAAACGCGTAGCACCAAAATGCCCTTTATCAGAAACATGGATACGCTGGATCGAAGACACATGTTCAGAAATAGCGTCCCAAACACCCATCTGCTCATAAAGTTTTCGGGCACCATAAGACAGAGCCGTAGCGCGCGCATCATAACTCGGTTGATATTGGGATAAGTCGCTGGTCGGCATCGGCATCGACTCAACTACAGCAATTTGCAGATTGAGCGCTTCGGTCATAGGTAACAAAGCCGCAGCCAAACTCGCTCCAACCATCCCACCACCAATAATGACAATATCGTAATGTGTATTCATCAATGTCTCGCAGCAGCCATCAGCGCCTCAATCTCATCAACAGTTTTTGGCACTGACGCTGTCAACACTTCACAACCTTCCGCAGTAACCACAACATCATCTTCTATACGGATGCCAATACCGCGCCAGCAGGCATCAACGCTTTCATTGTCGGGAGCAACATAAATACCAGGCTCAACCGTCATGACCATGCCAGGTTCTAAGAGCCGCCACTGGCCATCACTCTTATAATCACCAACATCGTGTACATCCATACCCAACCAGTGACCCAAACGATGCATATAAAATGCTTTGTAAGCACCGCAATCAATCAATTCATCAACCTTGCCTTTTAATAGTCCGAGCTCGACTAAGCCTTCGGTAATCACCCTGACTGACGTATCGTGCGTTTGCTCCCAAGGAATGCCCGGTTTAATCTCTTCCAAACATGCTGATTGTGCTCTAAGCACTAGTTCATACAAAGCACGCTGAGCATCACTAAAACGCCCATTAATAGGAAAAGTACGTGTAATGTCACCTGCGTAATAGTCAGTTTCACAACCCGCATCAATTAATACTAGATCACCTTCCCTTAGCATGGCGTTATTCGATACATAGTGCAGAACACAACCATTCTTACCACCTCCCACAATGCTGGAATAAGCAGGTAAGCGGCAACCATGTTGCATAAAATGATGGATAATCTCTGCTTCTAGCTGGTACTCCATCAAACCAGGACGACATATCTGCATAGCACGAACATGTGCTTGAGCGGATATTTCACCTGCAGCACGCATTACTTCAATCTCTTGCTCTGATTTAAGCAGTCGCATCTCGTGTAGCACAGGGCCCAACTCAATAAGGCGAGAAGGCACTTTAACGCCCTGACGACGCTTTTTGCGCATTGACTCTAACCAGTGTTCAACACGAGACTCTGTGCGGTAACACGTACCCATACAGAAGTAGATAGACTCCATACCATCAAGTATTGATGGTAAACGCTCATCAACGTCATCAATAGAAAACGCTTTATCCGCCAGAAAGTCTACTTTAGCACCCTCAGGTCCAGACCGATAACCGTTCCAAATCTCCATCTCTGGATCACGGGGCTGGCAAAACAGGTGATAGCTAACAACGGCCTCGCCTTTTGTAATCACAATCAGCGCTTCAGGCTCATCAAAGCCACTTAGATAATAAAAATCACTATCCTGCCTAAAAGGAGATTCAACATCACTGTTTCGCTGCTGCAACGTTGCTGAGGGAACAACAACCACACTATTAACAGGCAGCTGTGCGAGGAGCCGCTCTCTGCGCTCAGCAAACTCGCACTGATTGATACAGGGTTGTTTCATGCTCACATCATCCATTTAGTGCATTTTAGGTGCGTTTGGGTTGCTCACGGCATCACTGCTAAGATTGCATTCTGAAAACAGCATTAATACAGCCATACGTACATACTCTTCTAGCTGCATTAAATCCGCTTCACTATCTTCACCATCGTCAACTTCATTTGCTACCTGTGAAATTTCTGACAAGTCTCTAAGCACATCTTTCGCTTCATCAGAAAGCGACTTATCCGTTTGCTTTCCCTGATAACCAAAACCTGTCATAAAACCCTGGCACCAACGCCCTAACGATTCGACTCTTTGCGCAAGCGTCGCGTCATCATCAGGTAGAAGCATCGTCAGCTCTAAACTAAAACTCTCCATCTGCCCCAACGTCTGCTGATAAAGACCAATCATACCCACCTTACTGGTTTCTTGTGTAAGCCCATCTAGCTCTAACAACTCCGCCACGGTACTTAGCCAAATATCTGGGACCATGCGGGCACCGGACGACAATTGCCCTGCCAACAAACCATGTAATTCAGAGGGTGTGATAATGAAAACATTCTCTGATACAAGTAGGTTGGCTATCGCATCAAAACCAATCAGCTCTTCACTCACTTCCGGCATTATTCACTCTTCTCTTCACTGTTTTACAGACATATATTTCAAAATATTTTGATTATCCTAGCATTGTAATCTATACAGAGCTATGCAGACTCGATTGACCCTCTAAGGCAGCCTGTTTATAGTCCACTTTAGATTTTATGTTGGATTCCCGAATGACAGACCATTACTTTATCGCACTTGAACAAAAAATTGATCAGCTACTCGCCCGTTGTGAGGAGCTTGAACTGGAAAACCAGCATCTCAAGGCCACCGGATTACAGGCCCGACAGGAAAGAGCTCGCCTTCTCCAAGTGAACGATCAAACACGTGTACAAGTTGAAAAAATGATTCAACGCATGAAGACACTGGAGCAAAGCTCATGAGCAACGACGCTGGACACAAAGTCGCTATCAAAATAATGGATAAAGAGTACTTGATTGGCTGTCCTGAAGGCTCAGAAGCAGAGCTATTTGTTTCAGCCGATTACCTCGATAAGAAAATGCGCGAAATTCGTGATGCCGGAAAAGTATTAGGGTTAGAGCGCGTAGCGGTTATGACTGCATTAAACCTTTCCCATGAGTTATTACAGAACAAAGCTCAGCAACAAGAAAATTTAGAAGAGCGTATTATGAAGCTCAGCAAAAAAATTGACAGCTCACTCATAAAACCTAAGGGAACACCCTAGGGTGAACATAAAAACCATATTAACTGTATAATTTTCAACCAGTTAAAGACTCCTCTTAGCAGATATTTAATAAAATACAAGAGCTGACTTTGGCGCCAAACGCGTTATAATGATCTGGCTCCCTGAGGTGTTCGTTAATTGGTTACGTCCCTCGAGCCGATAATTACCAGTATGGATTTTTCTAGCAAGTGTTGTGTGCATGTCCGTTTTCGGAAAGCCTTATACACTTCGGAGATCTCCTCCTTGAACCTTCGGGTTCAGGGCCACAACCAGTAACGGCATCTTGGGGAGTCTCTACGTTAATGGACGCACGCTCAACACTTCGTCAGTCAATGCGCCAAAAGCGACGATCCTTAACACCCAAGCAACAAGCGACAGCGGCACTCAAGCTGCTAGCTGAAATCAAAAAACTTCCCAGCATACATAAATCTAAACATCTTGCACTTTACTTACCTAATGATGGTGAGCTCGATCCAACACCTATTATTCATTGGTGCTGGAAGATGAAAAAAAATGTTTACCTACCCGTGCTACACCCACTCTCACATAATCGGCTTTGGTTTGTTAGATACACCCCTCGCACGCCAATGACACGTAATATTTATGGCATTTTAGAACCCAAAGCTCCCTATCGCTTCATTTCTGCAGCCAAGATGCTAGATATCGTATTACTACCGCTTGTTGCATTTGATGACAAAGGAGGGAGGCTTGGCATGGGTGGCGGCTATTATGATCGAACGTTCAGCTTTATTAGACAGTTCAATGCCCAAAAACCACGTTTAATAGGGCTTGCACATCATTTACAAAAAGTTGAACAGTTACCTACTGCAAGCTGGGATGTGCCATTAACAATGGTGGCGACTGACCACGGTTTTTATTAATAATAAAATTCATATTGCCGTGTATTTTAATAAACCCTCAATAATATTTTTATGAGCATGTCGTTAATACATTAATGACATGCCCATATTTTATTTTATCGAATATATAGCTGCCCTCACGATATGCAAGGAAATGGAATTTCTCTTTCAACTTAGTAAGTTAACATTTAACCTTGGCGATTAAATACTTGCTCCACCAACGATGCAAACTGAAAGTCTGTTTGAGAAAATACGCCTGTTAGGACTGAGCCCACTACAAACGTCATTACTACTACCATCACTAAATCAGGACCTTTCTTCATATAATCTCTATATTTTCATTAATCAGCTTATTTACATACTACCGATACATTATCTCCGCATCCCATCCAATTATGGTGCATAAACAATTAACTCCCTATTTAGTATTATAGCCAGCAGAAGAGCTTTTACCCTAACAAAGAACAAAAAACATGCTACGAATCATCATATTTCAGGAATTTTTCTGAATTTCGCAACATTTTAACCTCTTCGTCATGTTAAATCAGCACTCCCAAGACAATCGGCAAAGTCAGCATTGATAACAACACCTGCCCTGTAATAATGGCTGCCATCATTTCGGCATCACCACCTAACTGTCTTGCCAAAATAAAAGCGGAAGGAGCCGTCGGCACGGCAGCAAAGACAAGCAAGAGACCCGTAATAAAAGAAGAAAGTTCCATAAAAAAACAAATTCCATACATTATAAATGGAAAGAGTAATAATTTAATAAATGAAGACACCCAAACGGCCGACTGCACTGCCCGCAAAGCTTGAAGATTCAAACCCGCACCAACCGCCAAAAGCCCCAATGGCAATGCCATACTACCCAACAGCCCAGTCACAGATGCAACCGCTGATGGAATTCCAATACCGCTAACATTTAACCCAATACCCAGCAAGCAACTTAGAATCAGCGGATTTTTTATGAGTGTAGCAAGCAAACCCCGCACACCTTGCTTACGCGCCAATTGTGTTGAGAAAACTATAATGCTCAATAAGTTTAATAATGGAATCATGAACGCAATAACGACAGCAGACACAGCAACAGCGTCACTCCCATAGAGTGTGCTAACTGAAGCCAGCCCAACATAGGTGTTAAAACGCACAGACCCTTGATAGAAAGAGGTAAACCCTGCCCCAGAAAGCCCCATCCAATAACGAACCACAAAACACAGGCCTGTACCGATTAATAACAGAGCCACCACGGCAATCGATATATCCAAAATAGAAACACCGCTTATATCGGCTGAGCCTAACTTATTAATCAACAGCACCGGAAACAATACAAAGTATGTAAGTTTTTCAGCAGGTTCCCAAAAGCCATTACCAGGAAAACCTGCTCTACGCCCTGCAAAACCTAAGATTAATATTGCAAAAACCGGCCATAAAGCACTTAGCACTGACAACATATTTGTGTACTATCCTCTTATATCAGATATTTATATCTTAGCTTTGAGATCACACCTTTTAGAAGGAACCAGCTATATGACCTCCCTTATATTAACAGTCATCGGACCTGACAAGCCTGGACTCGTTGAATGTTTATCTCAAACTATTGCTGCACATGACGGCAACTGGCTAGAATCTGCATTATCACGACTCGGTGGAAAATTCGCAGGTATCCTCGTAATTAAGGCCCCTAAAGCAAAAGCCGCAGGATTAACCAGCGCCTTACTTGAGCTAGAAAAGTCTGGCCTTAAGATCATTGTCGAAACAGCTGATGAACAAGACAGACCCGACACGCTCCAGTCTTTTACACTCGAACTAATTGGGCATGACAAACCAGGCATCGTACGTGAAATTTCGCAAGCCTTGGCACAACGGCACATCAATGTTGAAAGCTTATCGACAGAACTCGTCTCTGGCTCAATGTCAGCAGAACTACTGTTCAAAGCACAAGCTCAACTACTCGCCCCTGAAAGCCTAGATTTTGACGACCTTCAAAGTGCTATAGAATCAATTGCCAGCGACCTAATGGTTGATATCACATTGAACTAACGCCCTGGCGGGCCCCGCCCGCCAACTTTACCTACCAAGTAGAAATCGATTCAAAAACGCCTCCATTTACATTAAGGGCACTTCTATGGGTATTTTTTCATGGATCCTAATGGGTTTTCTTGCAGGGGCTGTTGCCAAATGGCTAATGCCAGGCAAAGATCCCGGCGGTTGTTTTATAACCATCATTTTAGGTATTGCTGGCGGAGTTGTCGGCGGATATCTAGGAACAATACTAGGATTTGGGAAAGTCAACGGGATTAACCTAGTTAGCTTTGGGCTAGCTACAACAGGGGCTGCACTATTACTCCTCATTTATCGCCTAATAAAAAAATAACCGCTAATCTGTTTCGTTATGCATTCTCTTTTTCAACGAGAATGCTTTCATCGAATGAAACTGTTTTTGGCTTACTCTCTAAAGAGGGAGCCAAGCACACTCTATTTCGACCCAATGACTTAGCTAAATACAAGGCATCGTCAGCCCTCTTCATCCACTCGCGTGACGTTTCTTCATGACCTAGTTCTGCTACGCCAATCGAAACAGTAACAGCGTGATCAGGTATCAACTGCGCTTGCTCAAACAACCCACGTATCTTCTCTGAAAGATTACTTGCTTCTTCTAAGCGCCCTTCAGCTATTACAACAAATTCTTCTCCGCCAAAGCGGAACAGTATCTCACTTTTACGGATAACGCCGTTGAGGTACTCTACAAAGCGCTGTAAAAACAGATCTCCAACTGCATGCCCATACTCATCATTGATGCGTTTAAAATAATCAATATCGATGATCACAATAGAGACCGGCGCTGCTCTTCTTGAAAAGAGAGAGACTCGGCTTTCTATAGCATCATCAAGAGCTCTGCGGTTATTTGCACCGGTTAACGGATCTATCGTCGCTTGCTCAGCAAGCCTTTGTTTATCTTGTGTCATGCGTGCAGCAAAAAAATAGGAAAACAAACACACAAGTAAGTATGTCACCACAAATCCTGATAACTGAAACGCGGAAAGCGCCTCATAGACTAATGCGGTGATAGCGACTGCAGAAAGAACACTAATACTGATGGCAACCTTTAGACGAACCATAAAGTAGCCGCCTATCGCGGTAGGGTAGGCCCAAAACAACATATCCGGCCCCTTTACCGAAATCACTGCCAGCATGCCGCTGGTGTACATCAAGGTAAAGAGAGTGCTTACTGTTCTGAAATTTGCACCATTACGACCATAAACTCCCAAGGAGACAATGCCTGAAATAATTAGAAGATCAAGAATCACCATGACCCACTCACCTTGCAAAGCACGGCTAACGGCAAAAGGAAGAATAGCCAAGACACCGAGGGTACCTTGGATCATCATAATGTCTTCCTCAAGCCTAGAAGTAGCTCGGCTGGCCTTTAGTAAAGGCATGACTTTTCTGAACGCATACATCCCTATACTCGTATTTATGCAAAGCGTTAGTGTAATAGATGTGTATATTTGTACCAGCCCGAGAAAAAAGAGGCAAATTTAAGGGAAGAGCGATTATCAATAACAGACAAATGCTCGCAAAGACGTCCTTTAACACTCCCGTAGTACTTTTAGATCTTAACAAAACAGTTCTGAATATTTGCAAACAAATCTTTAGACAAAAAAATAGCGTGCAAGAGCACGCTATTTTTTCAGCACTGGGTAGTGTTATAAATTACTAAGCACGTGCCCCCAGTTTATCCTGACCTCGCTTAACGGCAGCTCTTACCTGATCTGGGGCAGTACCACCAACATGATTACGTGCAGCCACCGAACCTTCTAACGTCAACACATCAAATACATCTTCAGAGATAGTATCGGAGAATGCCTGTAGCTCCTCCAGTGACATCTCTCCCAAATCTTTACCTGTCTCAATCCCATAAGCAACCGACTTACCGACCACTTCATGAGCATCGCGGAAGGGCATACCTTTTCTGACCAAGTAATCAGCAAGGTCCGTCGCTGTGGAGAAACCACGCAGAGCGGCTTCACGCATGTATTCTTTACGTGATTCAAGCGCAGGCACCATATCAGCATAAGCTCGCAAACAACCTTTCACTGTATCAATGGTATCGAACAACGGCTCTTTATCTTCTTGGTTATCTTTGTTGTAAGCCAATGGCTGTGACTTCATCAACGTTAACAAGCTGAATAGGTGACCATAAACACGTCCACTTTTCCCACGTACCAGTTCAGGCACATCTGGATTTTTCTTTTGCGGCATAATAGATGAGCCGGTACAGAAACGATCTGGTAGATTAATGAAATTAAACTGAGCAGAGGTCCACAACACCAACTCTTCGGACATACGTGTCAGATGCATCAACAAAAGACTAGAAGCCGCACAAAACTCAATACCGAAGTCACGATCAGATACAGCATCTAATGAATTTTCAGCAGGCGCGTCAAAACCTAACAACTGACAAGTAATATCACGCTGAATCGGATAGGTAGTACCCGCTAAAGCAGCCGCACCTAACGGCATAATATTAACTCGCTTACGCGTATCAACAAAACGATCGTAGTCACGACTAAGCATTTCAAACCACGCCATCAAATGATGGCCAAACGTTACAGGCTGAGCCGTTTGCAGATGGGTAAAGCCAGGCATGATCGTATCAGCTTCTTGATGAGCCAGACCCAACAGCCCCTCTTGCAAGCGTGTAATTTCAAGTAAGATAAGATCAATTTCATCACGCAAGTATAAGCGAATATCTGTCGCTACTTGGTCATTACGAGAACGCCCTGTGTGTAGCTTCTTACCCGTAATACCAATTTTAGCCGTGAGCGCTGCTTCAATATTCATATGAACATCTTCAAGCTCAATAGACCACTCAAAGCGACCTTCTTCGATATCTGTGCTTATTTCAGATAATCCTTGGATAATCATGTCACGCTCAGCAACAGTCAGCACACCGGCTTCAGTCAACATTGTGGCATGAGCAACCGAGCCTTGAATATCTTGTCGATACATACGCTGATCAAATTCAACTGATGCCGTGAAGCGTGCTACAAACGCATCCGTTGGCTCATTAAAACGACCACCCCACTGCTGGTTGGTTTTATTGCTCATGCTCAGGACCTCACTATGAAAACTGGACAGACCGTTCTGGTCTAAATTTGCGAGGGATTATATCAGTTTTGGCACCCGATGCGTGTTCTCTTGATATATGCAAAGCCCCTGAAACGAAATGATCTGTTACAATCGCTGCATTCGCCCGGTAAGGCCCATTGTCGTTTTCACTTTAGGACAGGACTATGCAGAAAAAAGTTGTGCGCATCGCGACCCGAAAAAGCCTATTAGCACTTTGGCAAGCTGAGTATGTTAAAGCTGAGCTGGAGAAGCACCATCCAGGTATTCAGGTAGAACTGCTGGGCATGACAACCCGTGGCGACATTATTCTCGATACACCACTGGCAAAAGTTGGCGGCAAAGGGCTATTTGTTAAAGAACTCGAAGTCGCCATGTTAGAAAATAGAGCAGATATCGCCGTTCACTCCATGAAAGATGTCCCTATGGAGTTCCCCGAAGGCCTAGGCCTTTCTGTTATTTGCCCACGCGAAAAGCCAACAGATGCCTTTGTTTCTAACAAGTTCAACTCCCTTGCTGATTTACCTCAAGGCGCTATTGTTGGAACATCATCACTACGACGCCAATCACTCATAAAAGAACAACGCCCAGACCTTGAAATTCAAGACCTTCGCGGCAATGTTCAAACACGTCTAAGAAAACTAGATGAAGGTCAATACGACGCCATTATTCTTGCTACCGCAGGCCTACTACGGCTGAAACTAGAAGAACGTATTCGTAGTGAACTACCCGACGACATCTGCCTGCCCGCTGGCGGCCAAGGTGCTGTCGGCATAGAGTGCCGCCTTGATGATGCAGATACCATTGCCCTACTGGCGCCACTGCACCATCAACCAACAGCATGGTGCGTATTGGCTGAACGCGCACTAAATAGACGCCTTGAAGGCGGCTGTCAGGTTCCTATTGCCTGTCACGCCATACTCAACGAAGCCCAAGATGAAGTATATTTACGTGGTTTAGTTGCACGCCCGGATGGCACTACCGTTTTACGCGACGAAATGCGCGGACACCCTGATCAAGCAGAAGAGATTGGCGTCACAGTAGCCGAGCGACTTTTGGCAGCCGGTGCTGATGAAATTCTGAGCGAAGTTTATGCAACCAACAAAGGTTAAACTTCCCTCGCTTCACAACCAACGTGTGCTAGTAACACGCCCTACTCAGCAAGCAGATCAGCTCATTGACCTGCTTAAACAGTGTGGTGCTAAGCCTGTGCACTTACCGGCTCTGAAGATATGTCCTATCAGTGATACTGACTCCCGATATGCGCAGCTCAGAAATCAGATGATGAACTTAGATCATTACTCCATCATCATCTGTATTAGCCCCAATGCAGCACACCAGGCACTCGAGTGGATCGATCAATTCTGGCCGCAGCTCCCCGAAGGGATTGATTGGTATGCCATTGGCAAAAAAACGGCTCACATATTAAACAATCAAGACATTTTAGCTCACCATTCAACAGCAGGCTTTGATTCAGAAGCCATGCTGACACTACCAGAACTAACTGATATTCGTGGTAAAAGAATTCTCATTTTACGAGGCTCAAGCGGCAGAGCTATGTTAGCCGAAACACTAACAGCCCGCGGTGCTGAAGTAGAGTATGCTAATCTCTACGACAGAACATGCCCCGAATATGACGATACGCATATCAAAAGTATTATTTATAACATTCCTTTATCATCTATCCTGATTACCAGTGGCGAGGCCCTTAGCAATTTTGTTACAGTTGCTGCTGGTCGCCAAAAACAGTTCAGCACGGATTCACTACATCATCTTTATCTTGTAGTACCTAGTGAGCGAATTGCTGATCAGGCTAGACACAAAGGATTTACACGAATCAAGGTAGCGCAAGGGCCGGATGACTTATCCATGGTAACAGCGCTAAATTCAGCTAACGACTCGGAAGCCAACGCATGAAACATACCGAGAAAAAAACTCAAACCACCGTAGAAGCCGTCATCGAGTCGAAAACCGCACCGACAGACCAAACCGTAGACGAATCAACAGTCGATACTAAGAATACAAAAAGCAGTACCGACAACGTGGTTGAAACAGCTAAAGAAGAACAATCTTTAGCAAAAAGCCAAAACAAAGACAGCGACGCTCAAGAAACACCTGAGCCTGTTAAATCAGAGCCGGTCGACAAAACAACGCCACCTCCTGTCATGCCTGCAGAGGAAAAACAAGCAGCTACGTGGCCCGGAAAACTAGCGCTAGTTATCTCTATTATCGCGCTAGGCGGCAGTGGCTACCAATATTGGCACTCCATGCAAAGTCAGCAACAAGATAGCTCTACGATCGACAACCTTAAACAGGAAGTCAGTAAAGCAGTTGCCAGTGTCAATACACAGCTTACTGATACAAAATCAGTCGTTAGCTCCCAAGTAGCATCGGTAAACCAAAACCTAACGTTACTGCAGTCTCAGTCTTCAAAAGAGCAAAAAGGCATTGAAGAGCTACAAACACGCCTGACACAAAGCATCCAGCAAGTAACAGCCAAACAAAGCAACTCACGCAAAGATTGGCTACTCGCAGAAGTAGAATACTTACTGAGGTTAGCCAACCAGCGTATTTTGATGGAAAATACCTCTTCAGGTGCTTTATCACTACTTAAATCTGCTGACAAAATTTTAAAAGAAACAGATGATGTATCCATCTATACTGTCCGCAAAACATTAGCCTCAGATATTGCAGCCCTTGAATCAGTCCCTACTTTTGATCTTGAAGGCTCATACCTGAAATTGGCAGCCCTAAGCGAACAGATTAACAACCTGCGTCTAGTTCCGCTTACAGACAAGAATAAGCTACCTTCTCTGATCGAAGAGATCTCGCCGGAAGCCATGAGCGAAACATGGTCGAGTGGATTAAAAGAGTCGTGGGCTAAAGCTGTTGATAAGGTAGAGAAACTCGTTGTTATTCAACATCGCGACGAGCCAATCGAGCCACTACTATCACCTGAGCAAAACTACTACTTACAACAGAACTTACACCTGATGTTAGAGCAGGCTCAATTAGCACTTTTGCAGAAAAACCAAATCGCATTTGATCGCAGCCTCGTCAAAGCTGAAGAGTGGACGGGCACCTACTTTGAAGAAAAAGATGCCACTACCCAAGCACTCATTCGTGGTATTGATGAACTCAAAGGTCTAAAGATCTCACCGGAGATGCCAAACATCAGCGGATCACTCAATGCGCTAAAAACGTACCTGCAACAAGTCACCAAACTTAAGGAAAAAGGAGCAGCATAATGAAAAGATTATTTCTGCTGCTCCTCATCGTTCTGGCTGCGGGAGCATGGGTCGGCGAAAAAATGGTCAAAGACCCTGGCTATGTTCTGATCTCCTATGACGAGAGCACAATAGAAACCAGCCTTTGGGTGCTATTAGTTGTGCTAACACTGGGTTTTGTTGCACTTCATTGGGCCGTGAACATATTCTTTAAAGCGCGCTTCCCTACGGCTAAATTCCGTGAGTGGCGCGAGCGTCGTGATGCCCGCCAAGCGCAAGGCAAAACATTAAAAGGCTTACTCGCTTTATCAGAAGGCCGCTGGTGGAAAGCACAACGCTTATTGAGTCAATCTGCTGAAAGTTCAGACCAACCATTAATCAACTATATTGCTGCAGCACGTGCAGCTCATGAGCAGGGTGAAGACAAAGCCGCTGATGAGTTACTACAAAAGGCTCGCAGTAGCGTACCTCAAGCCGAAGTCGCTATTGGTATCACTCAAGTGCAAATCCAGCTTGAACGTGGGCAACTTGAGCCTTCTTTAGCAACGCTGCTGCGTTTGCGCAGGCTCGCCCCAAAACATACTTACGTACTCCGTCTCTTGAAAGATGTTTATGTTCGCTTAGAAGACTGGCAAGGGTTAACCAACCTAATCCCAGAGCTGCGCAAACTTAAAGTACTAAAAGAAGACGAAATCGCTGCTCTCGAACAAACCTGCTATTCAGAGTTATTGGAAAGCACACTAGAAAAACTTCCGGTAGAAGCAGATAGCAACACTCGCTTACAAGCGCTAACAAAAGAGTGGAAAAGCTTACCTTCAGCACTTTCTCACGATACAGAGATGATCCAGCGTTACATCGAGCAGCTGGTGAGCGCAGGCTCTGAAGATAAAGCCGAAAGCGTCCTTCAAGACAAAATCAAACGTCAGTGGGACGAAGACCTCGTCAACCTTTATGGTCGAATTAAAGGTGAAAGTGCCCATAAGCAGCTCGAAGTTGCTAAAGGCTGGCTGAAAAAGAACCCAGATAGCGCAGCACTTAAACTCACTCTTGGTCGACTTGCCATGCGCAACGAGCAATGGGGCAAAGCCGTAGACTATATGGAAGAAAGTTTAGCGCTTGAAAAACGCCCTGAAACTTACACCGAGCTAACACGAGTATTACAACACCTGGGCGACAACAAGCGCTCACTGAGTGTTATGCAAGATGGGCTCGCCTTAATGGGTGGTGGGTTAACGCCTATTCCACTGCCTGCTGCACAAGAGCAAGGCGAAAGCAAAACTGACGAAGAAGCTAAAGAGAGCAGCACAAGCAACGCTTAAAACGTCACTTTCTTTGTATATATAAAAAACCAGCACTGGTGACGGCGCTGGTTTTTTTATGTCTGAAAAATCAACATATCGAATTACGGCTGAGTAGCCGCTTTAGCAAAGTGTTTAAGCGCGCCTGTAACTTGCTCAAGAACAGCAAAACACTCTTGTAACTGATGACGCTTGGCCAAGTACGCAGGGTTGTTATAGCTTAACCATACCTGCCCTGCCTCATCCTCATGGATCAATGCTTTTTGCGGAAGATCAATGGCTGCACTCTGGTCGCACAACATCAGTGGCGTGCCCACTTTTGGATTACCAAAAATCACTAACTCAGTTGGGCGTAACTGCATATCTACTTTTTTCGCACCTGCGGCATGATCAATGCGCGCAAACACATTCATGCCTTTTTTAGCCAATACAGCCTCAAGCCGGTTTGCTGTTTCGTTAACATCATGAGCACTCTTTACACTGATAACACCATTATCAGCTATAGCAGCTGATGAGAGTGAGAACAAAGCAATAAAACCTAATAGAAATTTACGCATGGGAAGCCCTTCTTTATATTCATTGAAAATAAGTAATAATTTTAAGCCCCTTGTTAATAAGGGCGCCAACAGGACAGAAAGAGTTCATTTTGACAGACTGTTTTACATAAAAGTTCATATTCAGTTGATACAACTAAGCAACACTTTTCAGTTCTATAGACATAAAAAAGCCGATCAAAAGATCGGCCATTTAAACGTATTAGCACTGGATTTCTAAAGCTACTTCTCTGGGCGAGGTGCGTAAGCAAATACGTCAGAGTGCATCTGCACTTGCTGCAGGCCTTTCTCTTCGCACGCATCCAATAGCGCATATATCATAGGAGGAGATCCACTGGCGTACACTTCAACGCTTTCAAGTGTAGCAAAATCATGTTTGATCGCATCAGGCAGCAGGTCAACACGCCCTGTCCAGCCGCAGCTGTCGCCCGGCTCACTGACTACAGGGTGATAAGTAACATTATCGTTCTCTGCCGCCCATTGTTTTGGTAACTCAGGCAGATACAAGTCTGCAGCGATACGTGCGCCCCAGTAAATATGAATAGGGTTTTTCACACCGCTAGCAAGTAGGTGCTCCATCATGCTTTTTACTTGCGAAAAGCCTGTACTTGCCGCGGCCAAAATAATCGTCTGGTCTGCTGCAAAGCTTGCTGCTTGTAGGTAGCAGTCGCCTTTTGGCAGTTCAACTTCTACACTCTTAGAACTCTGTAAATGCGCCAGAATCGCACTCGACAACTCACTCTCAGGTGCGTGCCTTACATGCAATTCAAGGTTACGCCCTGCTTCTGGCGCACTACCAATAGAAAATGCAGCTTGCTGACCATCAGGCATGACAATTTCGAGATATTGACCAGCATAATAGCTTACCGACTGAGATGCTGTTGCTGGCAAAACCAGTGATACCCTATATACATCTTTGTTTAGCTTTTCAATTTGCGCAATATCACAATTCAAACGTTTCACTTCTTGCTCTCCAGGGCGCTTCAGCCCTTTAATATTTACCCAACAATCACTGACGGGAACAGATGTACATGCCAAGCCTAAAACGTCAGCACTGCCTTCAACTTGATCGCTGCTGGCTACTAAATGCTTTTCTGGATAGCGCTGCAAGGCTTGACCTGACAGCAACTGGTATTCACATATTTGGCATACGCCGTTTTGGCAACTCCTTGGCATAAGATAACCATAACGCTCCACAACCTGAAGTAGCGTTTCGTCGGGGTTGCACAATAGTGGCTGAGCCAGCTCATTTAAATACAGCTGTATCAGCGATTTTTTATTCACACTTTACTCATTGTAGCATCCGGCATGATGCCAAGATCATCCCAAAGTTCATCGACACGCTGCTTAACATCCGCATCCATCTCGATAGGCTCGCCCCACTCTCGGGTGGTTTCACCCGGCCACTTATTGGTCGCGTCCATACCCATTTTAGAACCAAGGCCTGATACTGGCGAGGCAAAGTCTAAATAATCAATGGGGGTGTTGTCGATCAACAAGGTATCACGCGATGGATCCATCCGCGTTGTGATCGCCCAAATAACATCGTTCCAATCTCGCGCATCCACATCATCATCGCAAACAATCACAAACTTGGTATACATAAACTGTCGCAAGAAAGACCATACACCCAACATAACGCGCTTTGCATGCCCTGGGTACTGCTTCTTCATGGTGACAACAGCCATCCGGTAAGAACACCCTTCTGGCGGCAGATAAAAATCAACAATTTCGGGAAATTGCTTTTGCAGGATTGGCACAAACACTTCGTTTAGTGCAACACCCAAAATGGCTGGCTCATCAGGTGGACGCCCGGTATAAGTACTGTGATATATCGGCGTATCACGATGCGTAATGCGCTCAACAGTAAATACTGGAAAACTATCAACCTCATTGTAATAGCCAGTATGATCCCCAAACGGGCCTTCATCTGCCATTTCGTCAGGTGCGATGTAACCTTCAAGAATAAACTCGGCACTAGCAGGTACCTGCAAGTCATTACCTACACACGAAATAACTTCTGTTTTGCCTCCCCGTAACAAACCTGCAAAAGCATATTCAGATAAAGTATCAGGCACAGGTGTTACCGCACCAAGAATAGTGGCAGGGTCAGCACCTAGCGCAACAGCAACCGGGAAGTTTTCACCGGGGTGTTTTTCTTTCCACTCGCGAAAATCGAGCGCTCCACCACGGTGCGCTAACCAGCGCATAATCAATTTATTTTTGCCAATCACTTGCTGACGATAAATCCCAAGATTTTGGCGTTCTTTATTAGGGCCACGTGTAATGACCAAAGGCCACGTCACTAAGGGACCAGCATCGCCCGGCCAACATGTTTGAATTGGTAATGTACTTAAATCAACATCATCGCCTTCAATCACATGAGTCTGACAAGCAGCCTTTTTAACAACTTTAGGCCCCATGTTTAGCACTTGCTTAAACACGGGCAGCTTTTCCCAGGCATCTTTCATGCCCTTAGGAGGCTCAGGTTCTTTTAGCATTGCCAGCACTTTACCAACTTCTCGTAGCGCTGAGACGCTTTCTTCACCCATACCCAACGCTACCCTTTCAGGCGTGCCAAACAAATTACCCAGTACTGGATAGTTATAACCTTTTGGATTCTCGAACAATAGCGCTGGCCCGCCTGCTCGCAAAGTACGGTCGCAAATTTCCGTCATCTCAAGATTAGGATCAATCTCTTGCTTAATGCGCTTAAGCTCACCTCTGGCTTCTAACAAAGCCATAAAATCGCGTAGGTCGTTATATTTGAGATTCGACATCAGTTAGAGCTCTTTTTTTACTAAGCGTTATTAATACAAGCAGTGACAAGGTTATTTACAAACTCGGCAGCAGCACTGCCCATAAAAAAGGGCAAGCACAAGCTCACCCTTAATCACATATCTAGCAGCTTACTTTCGGCGCATCGACATAAAGAATTCATCATTTGTTTTAAAATCTTTAAGCTTATCAATAACAAACTCAGTGGCCGCGGAGTCCTCCATAGAGTCCAGCAGCTTGCGCAGAATCCACATTCGTTGCAGTTCATCTTCAGATGTTAGCAAGTCTTCACGGCGTGTGCCTGAACGACGGATGTTAATGGCAGGATAGATACGCTTCTCAGCAGTTTTACGGTCTAGGTGCACTTCAGAGTTACCTGTACCTTTAAACTCTTCAAAGATAACTTCATCCATCTTCGAGCCAGTATCAACCAGCGCAGTCGCGATAATAGTTAAACTACCACCTTCTTCAATATTACGTGCCGCACCAAAGAAACGCTTAGGGCGCTCTAATGCATGCGCATCAACACCACCGGTTAGCACCTTACCGGAAGAAGGAATAACTGTGTTATATGCACGAGCCAAACGTGTAATAGAATCAAGCAAGATAACAACATCCTTCTTATGCTCAGTAAGGCGCTTCGCTTTCTCAATAACCATTTCTGCAACTTGTACGTGACGTGATGGCGGTTCATCAAAGGTAGATGCCACTACTTCGCCGCGCACTGTACGCTGCATTTCTGTTACTTCCTCAGGACGCTCATCAATCAATAATACAATGAGGTGACACTCAGGGTTGTTACGCGTGATGCTGTTAGCAATATTCTGCAGCATCAGGGTTTTACCTGCTTTAGGCGGAGATACCACTAAAGCACGCTGACCTTTACCCATTGGACTAACGAGATCCAAAATTCGTGCGGTAATATCTTCTGTACTGCCATTACCTTGCTCCATACGTAAACGCTTTTGCGCAAATAATGGTGTCAGGTTTTCAAACAGTATTTTATTTTTTGCGTTTTCCGGGCGATCAAAGTTAATTTGATTAACTTTAAGTAATGCAAAATAGCGTTCGCTGTCTTTTGGCGGACGAATTTTACCGGAAATAGTATCACCGGTACGCAAGTTAAAGCGTCTGATTTGGCTCGGTGAAACATAAATATCATCAGGGCCGGCAAGGTAAGAGCAATCTGCTGAGCGCAAGAAACCGAAACCATCCTGGAGAATTTCCAGCACACCATCGCCATGAATATCTTCGCCGCTCTTAGAATGCTTCTTCAAGATGGCAAAAATCACATCTTGTTTACGAGAGCGGGCTAAGTTATCTAGGCCCATTTCTTTTGCAATATCGAGAAGCTCGGGAACGCTTTTAGTTTTTAATTCGGTAAGATTCATATATTTTGAGGTGAGTAACTAAGTAGGATAATAATTGAGAAAAGAGGGAAAATTCGAAAGAGTATATGTAAAGAACTGAAACGCTCAAATACTGAACAGAAGCGCCAGACAAATCAAATATAGAAGGTTGTATCGCGAGTGTCTAGTAAAACGGAGAAGATAATTACTAAAGTTGCTATTTCTTCCCCGTTTTCATCTAGCTTTACATAACTTATAGGTTTGAATCAATAAAAGCAGACAACTGCGATTTTGATAGTGCACCTACTTTAGTCGCCTCAACATTGCCGCCTTTAAACAGCATTAATGTTGGAATACCACGAATACCAAACTTAGGTGGTGTTTCACTGTTCTCATCGATATTCAGCTTACAGATTTTCAAACGACCTTCGTAATCTTTAGCGATCTCTTCCAGCACTGGCGCAATCATTTTACACGGACCACACCACTCTGCCCAGTAATCAACCAGCACAGCAGTATCTGCTTTTAGAACATCTTCATCAAAAGATGCATCAGTAACATTAACGATATTTTCGCTCATTTAACCTCTCCAAACGCACCAGAAACGCTGAGTGCTTTCAAAACAAAGCAAGATGATACCATCTGAATGAAATAAATGTGAACTCTCTTCATTCATTGAGCTAATTCACTGAATATGTCTTTTTGTTCTGATACTCTTGGATTTTTACACCGCTAACGCTAAAGAGAAGATTAGCTTAATGCACAATTCAGAAAATCATACAGATTCAGTACCGGACGACTCACTTCTCGCCGCTATTGACCTGGGCTCTAATAGTTTCCACATCGTTGTTGCCCGCCTCTCTCAAGGAGAGCTTTCTACCGTCGATATCATGTCAGAAAAAGTACAGTTAGGTGCTGGCATAGGTCCTGATAAAAAACTTTCTTGCGAGGCGATGGAAAGAGGCCTTAGCTGTTTAAGCCGGTTTTCACAGCTGTTGAGTGATTTACCACATGACGCTGTAAAAATCGTTGCTACAAATGCACTTCGAGAAGCCGCCAACCGTTACACTTTCACCGAACAAGCCGAAAAAATACTGGGTATTCCTATTGAAATTATTGCCGGCCGCGAAGAGGCCCGGCTAATCTACTTAGGCGTATCCCATACTCTGGCCAATACCACGGGAGCCCGACTGGTAATAGATATTGGCGGCGGCAGTACCGAATGTATTATCGGTGAGCATTTTGAGCCACTTGAGATGGAAAGCCTGCATATGGGGTGCGTGAGTTATACGCGCCGCTTCTTCAGCGATGGCCGCATCAATGAAAAAAACTTCAAACATGCTGAACATGCTGCGATGCGTGAGTTGCTTTCTATCCGAGAGCGCTATAAAAAAGCCGGCTGGGCTACGAGCGTTGGTTCTTCCGGCACGATAAAAGCCATAAAAAACGCCTGCATTGCCAGCGGATTTAGCGAAGAGCGCATCACTCGCAAAGGGTTAGAGCAACTAAAAAAACAGATCCTCACATTCGACACCTTATCAGAACTTGATATCGATGGTGTCAAAGCAGAAAGAGCTGCCATTTTACCGGCAGGACTAGCAATACTCATCGCGTTATTTCAATCATTGAAAATAGAAGAAATGACTTTTTCTGATGGCGCACTACGTGAAGGTCTACTCTACGATATGGCTGGGCGCTTACGCCACGAAGATATACGCGAGCGCTCAATATCCGCTCTAATGAAACGTTACCATGTGGACGAAGCTCACGCTCAACGTGTTGAGCACACCGCATTGGCAGCGCTAGCACAAGTAAATAAAGCGTGGGGGCTTACCTCACCCTCCCATCAAGAGATGCTGAGCTGGGCAACCCGCACGCATGAAATAGGCTTAACCATTGCACACAGCCAATACCATAAACACAGCGCTTACTTACTACAGCACTCTGACCTTGCAGGCTTTACCAAATCAGAGCAGCAGCTTCTTGCGTTTTTAGTTCGAGGAAATCGCCGTAAATTTCCAAAAGGTGATTACAAACAGCTACCTGAACGCCGTAAAGATGCCTATAAGAGACTATGCGTCTTGCTCAGGTTATCCGTTATTTTGCATCGTAGTCGTAATGCCTCTGCTCTGCCTGCATTTACATTAAAAGCAGATGGTAAGAAACTAAATCTAAACTTTGCGAAAGGTGTACTGATAGAACACCCATTGACTCAAGCTGATCTTGAACAAGAGATAGACTACCTAAAAAATGCAGATATTAAACTAAGCATCAGTTAGTCCGCCATAAAGCTATACGCGCTATAAACGAAAAAGCCCCTGCTTATGTGAATAAGCAGGGGCTTTTTGTATCAGTCGTTACTTAAACTTTAGGGCCGGCATCAATAATGTCCGTAGAAACACCTTCAAACTTCGTGAAGTTGTTCACAAACTGACCAATCAAGTCACGTGCAGCAGCATCATAAGCTGATTTATCTTCCCATGTATCACGAGGATTCAACAAGGCTGAATCAACACCCGGTACAGAAGTAGGAACGGTCAAGTTAATACCCGGTAACTGCTGGGTTTCAACACCTTTCAATGCACCACTCTGAATTGCAGCAATCACACCACGTGTTGTTGGAATACTGAAACGCTGTCCAGTTCCATAAGATCCACCTGTCCAACCGGTATTAACCAGATAAACCTGAGAGTCAAACTCTTCAACACGCTTCATCAACAGCTCAGCGTATACGCGAGCAGGGCGTGGAAAGAACGGAGCGCCAAAGCAAGTAGAGAAAGTGGATTTAATACCACCACCAGAACCCATTTCAGTAGACCCTACCAATGCTGTGTAGCCAGACAAGAAATGATAAGCCGCTGCTTCTTTTGTCAAAATAGACACAGGAGGCAAAACACCCGTCAAATCACATGTAAGGAAAACAACGGCTTTTGGTTCGCCACCCATATTAGTAGCAGAGCGCTTTTCAACATGCTCTAGTGGGTATGCACAACGACCATTCTCAGTGAGAGAAGTATCATCGTAGTCCGCTTTACGATTATCATCTAGCTTTACGTTTTCAACGATTCCGCCAAAACGAATAGCATCCCAAATGATAGGCTCGTTTTTCTGGCTCAGGTTGATCGTCTTCGCGTAACAACCACCTTCCAAGTTAAAGACAACGCCTTTACCCCAACCATGCTCATCATCACCAATGAGGTAACATGTAGGATCTGCAGATAAGGTCGTTTTGCCTGTACCTGATAACCCGAAGAACAATGTAGTATTGCCATCTTCGCCAATGTTTGCTGAGCAATGCATAGGCAATACATCTTTTTCAGGAAGCAAGAAGTTCTGTACAGAGAACATCGCTTTCTTCATTTCACCCGCATAACGCATACCGGCCAACAAAACTTTACGTTTAGCAAAGTTAAGGATGACACAGCCTTCACTGTTAGTGCCATCACGCTCAGGTACGCATTCAAAGTCAGCAGCATTAATGATCTGCCACTCTTCTTTCGCTTTTGGGTTGTATTCTTGTGGACGGATAAACAGGTTCTGACCGAACAAGTTCTGCCATGCTGTTTCTGTTGACATTTTTACGGCTAGGTACTGATTTGGATCAGAGCCCACATGAACATTAGCTACAAAGTGTTCTTTGCTAGCCAAGTACTCTTCAACACGATTCCAAAGAGCATCAAATTTATCGGCATCGAATGGGCGGTTAATGCTACCCCAGTCAATAGAATCAGCAGTGCTAGGTTCTTCTACGATAAAGCGATCCATCGGAGAACGCCCTGTGCGCTTACCAGTAGTTACTACTAGTGCGCCGGAATCTGCCAGCGTTCCTTCGCCACGGCTAATTGCCTGTTCCACGAGCTCAGCACGGGTCAGATTAAAGTGTACGGTATTCTCAGTTTCTTTGGTCATTCTGTGGATTCCCTTGGCTCGGCGCCAAAAAACGTTACCTAAAAAGCAAAAAACCCCTTTATTCTGCGTATAACCGACAGTGAGTAATTATTTGGGGATGCATATTATTACAAAAAGTTGCGATTTATGCCATGCCAAAACCGCAGATCCGCGGCTTGGCAGCCATCACATCCGCATCAATGCAGCTGATCAGATTTAGGCACATGCGCCGAATCTGAAAACATCGCTCGAATATCTGTTTCATCAAAGGTGTAATGCTCGTTGCAAAATTGACAAGCAACATCGATAAGACCTTGTTTTTCAATAATTTCGAGCAATTCGTCTTGTGTTAGAAACTGTAAGCTATTGGCACTTCTCTCTCGCGAGCAATCACATTTGAATTCAACTGAATCAGGATCATACAAACGACATTGCTCTTGATGGAATAGACGAAAGAGTAATGCGTCGTTATCTAATTCCAACAATTCTTCTGCTTTGAGCGTCGCACCAATCTGTTCAATATGCTCCCAATCATTTTTAGCAGTGCCTGCTGCAGGCATAACCTGTAATAAGAAGCCAGAAGCACGGTTCTCATCAGCCGCCAAATGAATTTGCGTTGGTAATTGCTCAGACCGCTCAAAATAGTCAGCTAAACAAGCCGCCAACGTTTCTTTTTCTAGAGGTACAATCCCCTGATAACGCTGCCCAACTTCTGGCTCAATAGTTATAACTAGGTGGCCATCACCGATCAGCTCAATAATGCCAGCATTCTCATCAATATCACCTTCATATCTGGCTATACCCCGGCATTCACGCTTATTGTTCACTTCAGCCATCAATGCACTAACAGCTCCCGTACCTTGAGCTTGTAACAGGAGTCGCCCATCAAACTTTAAGGTAGTGCTGAGCAATGCTACTGCGGCTAGCATCTCTCCTAATGCATTACGTATCGCTGTTGGATAGTCATGTAGCGCGAGCATATCCTGATAGGTTTTGTCCAAACCCACCAACACACCCCGGATATCGAGATCATCAAATAAAATACGCTGAATTTGATCAGGGTTACTCATATTGCCAATTTCTCACTTTACAAAAATTATTCGTTGTCCATTTTACCACAAAGTTTTTGCTGTAAACGCTAGCAATTATCCTCTTTGTAGCTCTTTAACACCTAACAACTGACGGCGGCTACGTTTATCCGGCTTATGTCCAGGGCTTAGATCAGCACCTTTTAATGCTTTTCGTTGCAGTGCTTCTTTTTCTCGACGCTCCAGGCTATCTGCCGTTTCTTCATATAATAGCTGTGCGTCGGCGGCACCACGGCGCTGCTCAGATAAAGCTTTTACAATAACAACACGCTGGTCAAAGCCTTGTCGAATTTGCAGCGTAGCGCCTAACTCAACTACTTTACTGCACTTAGCTCGCTGCCCTTCATAATGCACTTTCCCACCATCAACCATCTGCTTGGCAATGGCGCGGGTTTTATAAAAACGCGCTGCCCATAACCACTTATCTAGACGGACTTTCACCTGTTCAGACATCACTTTTCTCCTTCAGGTTTAAGCTCACTGAAGTGCTCTAGCGCATCAAACTCATCGATATCACGTAGTGGGCTTTGGCTATCAGGTTGTGATATAGCTAATAAATAACGGATACCATACTTTTTCGCTGATGCTAAAACAGACAAGCTATCATCTATCAACAGAGTCCGCTGAGGGTTAAAAGGTTCTACTTCCTGCAGTTTTGTCCAAAAAACCAGATCTTCTTTAGGTAGACCAAAATCATGCGAGCAAACAATTGAATCAACACGCTCGGCTAAATCAGTCCTTTCTAGTTTTAATGAAAGGCTACCACGATGCGCATTAGTCACTATCACTGAACGCATGCCCGCTGCTTTCACTTGTTTAAGAAAGTCCTGTACATGCGGCCTAAAAGCGATGCGATCCGCCACTTCTTTTTTTAGAGCAACGATATCGACGTTTAACTCTTGCGACCAGTAATCCAAGCAATACCAGTTCAGCGTTCCATATTCCTTCATGATGCGCTCGTGTAACCACTCTCTCGCCTCCTTCGTATCCATTTTATGGATATCCGCGTAGCGTACCGGCAAATGCTCTAACCAGAAGAAAGAGTCAAAGTGTAAGTCCAGCAGAGTTCCGTCCATATCTAACAAAACAGTATCAATACTGGACCAATCAAGCGTAGCAGGTACAATCACATCAATGCCTCTTATATCAATCCATCAGAATGGATATCAGTATGCCCGTGAAACCCGAGATTTTGAAGGTCACACCTACCGCCCGCAGTCGTCTATTTCAAGTAGAGGAATTAGAATTACGCTTTAGCAATGGCGTAGAAAGGACTTATGAACGCTTAGCATCACGCGGTAACGGCGCTGTTATGATTATTGCCATCGATGCAGAAGATAATGTCATTCTGATTCGAGAATATGCCGGCGGTATTGAAGATTATACGCTAACACTCCCCAAAGGCTTGATCGACCCTGGCGAGACAGCAGAAATTGCTGCCGATAGAGAGCTCAAGGAAGAGGCGGGCTTTGGTGCAAACAAGCTCGATTTTTTAAAAGAGATGACATCCGCACCCAATTATATGGGGCACCGTATTTCAGCGATTATTGCTCGAGACCTCTACCCTTGTAAGCTTGAGGGAGATGAACCAGAACCAATGGAAGTGGTTCATTGGCCGCTATCAAATATAGAAGAGCTCATAGCTCTACCCGAGTTCACAGAAGGACGAGCCATTGCAGCCTTGTATATGACTCGCCACTTTCTATCGACTGAAAGCAAGTAGCGCAACAATTACTCAATAACAAAGCTTAAGGGTTTGCACACACTTGTGAGCCCTGGCGAATATCTTGCTCTACCTTCGTTTGAGAAAGTTCATCACCCAAACGATTATCCATAATAGCCCGTACTTCTAAGTCGCTATATCGTTTATGCACATAGTCAGACAAACATTCACACTGCTCTTGCGATGCATTACCTGAGGAAACACACCCAGCAACAAAAGGCTCATACGTTTTTGAAGTTAAATACTGCGTTTTAATCACAAAGACCGCCAACAATACTGCAGAGATCCAAAGAAGTATTTTAGCCATGATAAATTATCTATTCTTGTTTTAATGGATGAGCTTCAGCTTGCCTGAAGGTTGGTTATTCTAGAGTGAGTCTTATTAATTTGCAGCAAACTTTAGTCGTAACTAGATCTAATCACACACAAATTGTGTCATGAAAAGACAAAGCAAGGGTGATATCATCTACTCACAAATATGTCGTGGGTCATCTAACCTTTGTCTGAAAGGGATGTCCATAACTGCTATCCATAACTACAACGATATGCTGAACGTGTCGACAAGAAGGTGAAAACACATGAGCTTTGAACTACCTGCACTGCCGTTTGCAAAAGATGCACTAGAACCACACATCTCTGCTGAAACGCTTGATTTCCACCACGGCAAGCACCACAACACATACGTAACTAAACTAAATGGTTTGGTTCCTGGTACTGAATTTGAAGGAAAAACTCTGGAAGAGATTATCCTTTCAGCTCCAGCTGGCGGTGTTTTCAATAACGCTGCTCAAATCTGGAACCACACGTTCTACTGGAACAGCCTATCTCCAAATGGTGGTGGCGAGCCTACAGGCCCAGTTGCTGATGCAATTATCGCTAAATGGGGCTCTTTCGCAGCATTCCAAGAAGAGTTTAACGATAAAGCCGTTAACAACTTCGGTTCTAGCTGGACTTGGTTAGTTAAAAACGATGACTTCTCTCTAGAAATTATCAACACAAGCAATGCGGGTACGCCAATGACTAACCGTCAGCGCGCTATCTTGACTTGTGACCTGTGGGAACACGCTTACTACATCGATTACCGTAACGTACGCCCTGATTACCTGAAAGGCTACTGGTCTCTAGTAAATTGGGACTTCGCTAACCAGAACTTTGGTGCGTAAGTTTTAGCTTTATAAAGCACCTACCTAGGTAGATGCAAAAAAGGCCATTGAGTGACAATTCAATGGCCTTTTTTATTAACCGCAATAATTACCGCTCGCCCTGCACTTCAAAATCATCACGACTCAAACGTGCTTTGCCATCAGTATCAATAATCCAGTGTTCACGATGAACCACGCCAAAGGCCTTATTCATTGTCCAGCTAGAACTCAGTATATACCCCTCGCTCCCTGCCGATTCCCACTTAACATCGAAATACTCAACATTGGCAAAACCCTGATCCATAATGTTTTGCCAAAAAGCCTGTATCTCATCCCGCCCCGTAAATGTTCCAAACGGGCGCGCGTCCATCACAGCACCTAGCATATATTGTGCAGCGCAGCCTGCTGCATCTTGCTTATTAAATGCTTGCTGCCAAAGCAAAATACCTTCTTCACAAGCTTCTAAGATACTTTTAACTGACATGTTACCTTCCCCAATTAGTAAGACAATAAAGCAAGGTTATGCGAATGATTGACACAGAAAAACAGATAGATAAAGATTAACTGTTCTATAAATACGGACAATTAAAATGAACCAGTTACGCTATATGTCTGTCTTTGCACGTATTGTGGAAGAAGGCTCAATTACCGCGGCCGCAGATTCTCTGCAGCTTTCTAAGTCCGTGGTCAGTCAACACCTTAAAACACTTGAAGACGAACTAGGTATTTCACTTTTAAAACGCACAACACGAAGACAAACGCTGACTAGTGCAGGAGACAGTTTTTATCAACAATGCAAAGCACTTAACGACATAGCACAAATAGCTTGGCAGCAAGCCAAAGACACATTAGAAACGCCGCAAGGCGCCATCAGAATCACCGCACCCGACGCTCTCATGAGCACGCTCATCGCACCGGCTATCAGCAAGATCATCAAAAAATATCCTTTATTAGAACCAGAGCTTATTAGTAGCGATCAACATTTAGACTTAGCCGCTGATAATATTGATTTGGCAATTCGCGTTGGTCCTTCTGCTATCAGCTCAATAAAGCAAAGACGTATAGGTTATTTTCGAGATGTTTTATGTGCCACTCCTGATTTAATAGTCAAAGGGATTGATCAACAATCCACTTACATTGCAAACACCTGGCAAGGTGAGCAGATATGCCATACTTTTACACATAAGGACACAGGCCTACCCTTTACATTTTCTACGCAGGCTCGCTGCAAAGCTAACTCATCTAATACTTGTTTAGCCCTCATTAGTGAAGGCGCGGGGGTCGGAGTAATACCTGATTTTTTACTCAAGCAAACAAAAACATCTGTTGATGAGGTTTTTCCAAGCTTTCAACTAATGGAGAACTCAGTGTACGCCTTGCACCCATACAAGAGCATAATACCGCGCAATGTAACCGAGTGTTTAGCCGCTATTGAAGAACAACTATCAGCAGAAATGTAGAGCGCATTAGAAGAGATACGCGGACTTATTAAGACTCTACAAGCCCTTTTTCACCAGTTCATTAAGTACTGACAGTGCTTTATCTGCGTCAAGAGACTTAATAAAAATATGGTCATGATAATAAGCAGCAATGACATTGGCGCTAATATTGGATTTGGTTAATTTAGTGGCAACCGCCGCCGTTAAGCCAACAGCATCAAGGCTTGAATGAACACTTAAGGTAATACACTTAAACACACCCGAATAGGCAACATGACACTCATCTGCCTTTTCTTTTTCTAAAATAACAGTCACACCTTCTTTTTCACGAAAAGTGCCTCTGGGCTGTAATAGTGCTATCTGCTCGTAGTCAGCAATCGCCACTAAACCAAAAACATACTCTGCATCAGAAAGAGTAGGAGCCATGGACGCGATGAGTTTTTCTAGGTTTTTTTCACCAGGCATTTATCACCCTCCCCAAAATAAGCCCTACCCATATAAATATCGATCACATTAACCTGTGCATATGAACCAACCTATGACTCGTTAACGATAAGATTTTTCAACACACCAACCCCACTGATCTCAACTTCAATCACATCGCCTGCTTTCATATAGAGACGAGGCTTGCGTTTAACGCCCACACCACCAGGCGTGCCTGTAACGATGACATCGCCAGCCACCAGCGTACAAAAAGTCGATATATATTCGATCAATGCCGGAATATCAAAAATCAGATCAGAAAACGGCGCATGCTGAACCTGCTCACCATTTAAGCGCGTTGTTAGTGTTTGAGATTCCAAGTCAGCAATTTCATCTGGAGTTACCATCCACGGGCCAAAAGCGCCGGTATTATCAAAGTTTTTGCCTGGGGTAAACTGCCCGGTATGCATTTGCCAGTCACGAATACTGGCATCGTTGTAGCAAGCATACCCAGCAACATGCTGGAAGGCGTTTTCACGCGTTATATGCCGACCAGCGCACCCAACAATCACAGCAAGCTCGCCCTCAAAATCAAGCTTTTCAGAAACCTTTGGCCGTACTATCGGTGCTCCATGAGCGACCTGCGTTGATGAAAATCGCGTAAATAGCACGGGATGCTTCATCTCAGGCATTCCGGTTTCCAACCGATGGCTTTCATAGTTCAGCCCAACACAGATGATTTTTTCTGGGTTAGGAATAACGGGCAATAATTGCACTTCATCTAATGAGTAACAAGGAGTGCTTTCTAATTGGGCCTTGATCACAGCAATATCTGGAAAGCTTACTAATAAACTTTTCAAATCAGGAACATCAGGGTATTCAACAGACAAGTTATATGCACGGCCGCCTTTAATTACACCAAAGCAAGGGTGACCCTCTATTAAAAATGATGCCAACTTCATGTCTGTTTGTCCTATTCATTACGTGGAGTAAAACTAATAATTTAATACGTATGTAAACGCACTTTTCGATCGTATTCTGACTGTTTTCGTAGTAACTCAAAACGCGAGTCTTCAGCATCTTGCTGTAGCCAAAATATTTCCCTGTGATGCGTTTTAATCTCACCTAATAAACGCTTGCGATCTGCGGGCGTGCTTTTATCACTAATTAACAACTGCTCTTTTTTACTAATACGCGTTCTGAGTTTACGAATATCACGTTCAGCATCACTCAAAGTGGCTCGCAGTGTCGTCATCACATCGCTGATCATGAACAATTCATAGCCGGGGTTATACCCTTGCAGAAACTTTTCTTCCAATGCTGCTGGGCAAATACCTTGATACTTACTGCCTTTTTTTCCCTGAAAAAAGCCACTAGAACGTGTACAAAACTGCGTCAACCCTTCCTGATACCCAAGGTGGTAAGCTTCACGCGAAGGGATCACCGCGAACTCAGCACAATCATGACGATACTCATCCAAAATAGAAGAGTGAACTCCCTTAGATGCATCAGCCTGCCCTATCAACTGCCAGTCAGCATGAATACACTCAGACTGGTTCATCGAGCTACAGCCCTGTACTAAGGCAGCAATAGCAAAAACCGCCAACAGTTTATTAAAAGGCTGTTTCATCATGATTATTCTGTGGTCCATATTCGTTATTAGGTTTGCTTGGAAACGCCATCATTACTAATAGAATAATCCAACCCAGTAGCGGCACCAGCATAATCAGCACCCACCAGCCACAACGCCCAATATCATGTAAACGACGAACGCTCACCGCTAAACTTGGCAAAAAGATAAACAGCGAATATAAGCCGCCGAGAAAACCTGCACCCGAAGCATATCTCCAGCCCATAAAACCATCGACAAAACCTACCGCGATACTGATGAGAATATTTATCAGCATGAAATACCAAAACTCTTCACGTGAAGCTCTGCCAGAAAACACCGTGTATTTTTTTATAACCTGTAGATACCAATCCATTATTCACCTGTATCACAATAAATGAGGAGATCTAAACTCGTAAAAATCATCCTAACAACTGGTGCGATGCTAGTCACCCAGCAAAGGCTGTAAGTAAGGCCATACGTTATCTAACAACACAGCTTGCGCTTTAGCATTTGGATGTAAACCATCTGCCTGCATCAGACTTTGCTGCAACGCGACACCTTCCAGTAAAAATGGAACCCGGCTGACTTCATACTCATCTGCCAAGGTTTCAAAAAGCGAGTAAAAACGCTCCGTATAAGAAACACCATAATTAGGCGGCAAACGTATACCCACGAGCAAAGGCGTGGCGCTAGCTTGTTCACTCAGTTCAATTAACTGTGTGATATTTCGCTGTATAAGCGCCAAAGGCATCCCTCGCAACCCATCATTTGCTGCCAATTCAAGAACTATCCAGTCAGGCTGATGTCTCTCTATCAAGGCCGGCAGACGTGTTATACCTCCTTGCGTGGTTTCACCACTGATACTGGCGTTTACCACATCGATATCGGTGTACCCTTGCTGGAGCCGAGTTTCTAGCAGCGCTACCCAGCCCTGCTCAGGACGAATACCATAAGCGGCAGATAAACTATCACCCAGTACTAATAGAGTTCTAGCGGATACACTGCTACTAACAATAACGGATAGTAGTAATAAATAACGGATGAAAGCCATGCTTGATAAAACCTCTTTTGCTATTGAAACACACCATCTCGCAAAAACCTTCTCAACTCAAGCAAGTGCCATCCATTTATTTAAGGATTTGTCGCTCAACATTCAACAAGGTGAGAGCGTGGCGATTATTGGCCAGTCCGGTGCAGGTAAATCAACATTGCTCAGCCTATTAGCTGGATTAGACGAACCTACATCAGGTACTGTGAAGCTAATGGAAACAGACCTTAGTCAATTATCCGATGCTGCACGCTCTGCTTGGAGAAGCACACACCTCAGTTTTATTTTCCAAGCGTTTCACCTGTTACCGGAATTAACCGCACTTGAGAATGTGCAGTTACCACTCGATATTCGCGGCGACAAACAGGCGGCACAACAAGCCACACGCTTACTCGGCAAAGTAGGGTTATCAGACAGGCAAGATCATTACCCTGCTCAACTTTCTGGTGGCGAACAACAACGCGTTGCTATCGCGCGCGCATTTGTCACTGCCCCCTCAATTTTATTTGCTGATGAACCTACCGGAAATTTAGATGCGCAGACGGGTGAAAATATAATCACTCAACTATTCGATATTAATTCGCAGCAAGCAACCACCTTAATACTAATTACACATGATGCCGCCTTAGCATCGCGTTGCAATCGCCAGTTTAGGCTTGAGCAGGGAATGTTAATTGAAGGACTATCAGAAGCACGCCAACAAGAGCCAAACGAAACAATGAATGAAGGCTCAAGTTTAGGAACAAGCAAAGGGTTAGCAGGATGATAACCAAACTAGCCTTACGACAGCTAAAAGCACAGTGGCGACGCCCCGATGGAAGAGCACTACTGCTCTCTATTTTTTTAATGACCAGTTTAATTACCCTACTGAGCCTAACCGGTGACCGCTTAGAAAAAAGCCTAACCACTCGAAGTGCTGAAATACTCGGAGCAGATATGGTGATGAGCAGTCATCGCCAATTGCCTTCTGGCTGGAACAATCAAACCGCACCTTTTGGTTTGAGCACTACCAAGGTAACGCAATTTACCAGCATGGTTGAAGCTCAAGACTCGATGCTACTCAGCGCTATTCGTGCGGTTGATGCCCCCTATCCTTTGCGTGGCAAAATCATTACCGACCCACCACACCTTACGAGCGTCCCTAAAAGCGGTACCGTTTGGGTAGAAGCCAGCGTTTTGAGCCGTCTCAATATTAATGTTGGCGACTCATTAAATATTGGTTACAGCAGCTTTATTGTCGATCGAACACTCATTAGCAGCCCTGACCGTGGTTCTGGTTTTCGTAGCTTTAATCCGCATATCATTATGAATAGCGATGATCTAGCTGCCACCAGAGTACTCGCTCCAGGCAGCAGGGCCCATTATCGTCGTTTATTTGCGGGCTCCCCAGAACAGATTCAAAAAGCAGAATCGTTCTTTAGAGCAAACCTAAATGAAAAGCAGAGACTCTATACGGCCCAAGGTAATCAACCTGTTAGAGGTAATACCGCCAATAACGCCAGCCAATACTTAAAACTCAGTGCTTTATTTGCTCTATTACTAGGCTCCTTTTCTATCTACCTCTGTTTACGCCGCTTCAGTGCCGACCAACGCAGCCGTACCGCGCTACTAATGAGCTTAGGGCTCTCACGGAAGCAGCTTTTTCAACTATTCAGTATTCAGCTTTTATGCGGTTGGTTGCTCGCGACCATCCCTGGTGCCTTATTAGGTTTCGGTCTACATAATGTGGTTTTATGGAAACTGGCTAACTTACTACCCCAACCCTTACCATCACTGAGCATTCTATCGCTTATTAGTAGCCCACTACTGGCAGGCGCCATATTGATCGTTGCCGGGCTTGTCACCTTACTACCGCTAGGGAAAACATCTGTTTTATCCTTAATACGCCAAGGGAATGACCGCCCTAGCACACATAAGCTACTCTACTTACTCACGCCCATGGCACTGTTTAGCATAATTGCTCTATTTGTGGAGTCCGCTTTATTTGCACTCTTTTTAACAACGGGCCTACTATTAGCAGGACTCATATCGGGTTGGTGTGTTCAATTTCTAATTCATACGCTTAACCAACGCCTAAAAAACAGCATACGGCTATTTCCATTATTAACCTTACGCATCAGACAGCAACGCCACTGGCACCGTCTACAAGGCGGTGTACTGACACTCCTCCTTACATTGATGACGGTCCTTTTATTTGCTCGCCAAGACATGCTGAGCGAATGGCAAGGACAGCTCCCTGAAGATACACCTAATCAATTTGTCATCGACATCCAACCTTGGGAAAAAGAGTTTGTTACTCAATGGTTAAGCGATCAAAAAATACCATCAACTCTCTACCCAATTATCAGAGGGCGCATTGAGTCCTTAAACGGCCAAGCAATAGCACAAGCGTTTACCGCTGAGCAACGCCTGCACAATACCTTAAACCGAGAGCTTAATTTAACCTGGGGCAATAAAATTCCTGCACATAACACCCTCAACCAAGGGCAATGGAGCAGCGCCGACAATGCTATTTCTATCGAGCAATCCATGGCGGAGGAATTATCACTGGTACTAGGCGATGAGATTGGTTTTCGTGTTGGCAGCGACCTGTTCAGCGGAACAGTTACCAGTATAAGAGGCGTTGAGTGGGCATCGTTTCGCCCGAACTTTTATGTGATTTTTTCACCCGGCGTGATCGATCAACTTCCGGCGACATATATTACGAGCTTTAAAACGGACGCTAGCCAAAAAAATGCGACGACACTGCTACTCAAAGCATTTCCAACGCTCACCTTGATAGATATTGAACAGCTATTACTGCAAGCACAAGATCTGATCAATAAGCTCAGTGATAGCGCATCGCTTATTTTGTTGCTGACATTACTCAGTGGATTAATTTTAGTGATCACAACACTGCAGCAAGACTTGGTACAGCGTCGTTTTGAAGTAGCGCTACTACGCACGCTCGGAGCATCAGCGAATCAAGCTCGTCAGTTAGATATGCTGGAATACCTATTAATAGGCCTTAGTTGTGGTTTGCTAACCTGTATTATGAGCGAGTCTTTACTCTATTTAATCTACACAAACTTACTGCAGTTAGCCCCTCAGCCACATCCATTTTTGTGGTTAGCATTACCTGTACTGGCAACCGTGCTGTTTGCATTAACAGGCTTACTCACTCGAAAAACGCTGTCACTGCCTAGCAGTTACCAGCTACTTAAAAGTGGGGAGTAGTGCTAAGAGCTGCGTACTTTACGCGGCTCTTAGCACTGTAGTTAACGCAGCTCCTATAGCCCGAGAACAACACCTGGTTTCAACTTGTCGTCTTTCAAGTTTGGAACTGGGAAGCAGGAAAACAAGCGATCTTTAGGAATGCCCTTTTCTAGGAGGATAGCCGTTACAGCCTCGCCACGCTCAGCGGCCAATTCCTGGAGGCGCTCCATGACTAGCACTTCTAGCTCTGCAGGCGGTAAGGGCTTAGATTTTGCTTTATTTTCTTTTTCAAGTAATATCAGTACGCTAGCTCTATCTGCTTTCACCGCATTACCACAAATATTCAAACGTAAGCCTTTTCGAGAAACCATCATCTCACTGATTTTACCCAAATAATCACCGGCATCTGCAGCCGTATTATTCGTGCCTGTTGCGAAATTCACCGGCGCTAAGGTAATAAATGCTCCCGATTTATTGGCATCAATGGCCGTACTGGCCAAAGAGATAAGCGCACCATAGGGCTGTAAAGCTTTTGTCAGAAAGCCAAACGCGGCTTTTTTTAAGCCTTTGCTTGCCAGGCGGTTAATAACACTCTGGTAGCCAAACTGCGGATCATCTAAAGAGCCCTCAACCGGCAAGTCTAATTTAATATTATCCTCGCTATCCTGAAGAACAGAGATTGCTGTGCCCAAAGGCATACTCAGTGTCTTATTAAAGTTACCTGTTGCTTCGTTCTGAGCAGGCTGTACTTCTAATCGGTTTAACTTAATACGGTTCTTACCTGCCAGCACACCTTTTTTCAGCGTGCCGCTACTGCTAAAGTCCATCTGACCACTTTGTAAAAAGTAACCTACATATTTTCCAGCATAAGGGCTAACAACGGGCAGTTCTGCATTTTTCAGGTCGACTTTCCAGTCACCATTTTTTGCACCACCCAGCAAATTCATCTTGCCGGATGCCGTTAATATGGCATGTTTATTAATCGCCGCTTTTACACTAAACGGACTTAACCCACTTTTCCCCGTATCTACCTTAGCTACACTTAATTGCTTGATATCAACCGTCGATTTAAACGTAGGCTTAACACTGTGATCTTCTATATAAACGAGGTTACTGCCAGTCAGTTGTAGCGTCCCAATACGAGAAGTAAAGGCAGCATTATTACCTTTAGATGCTTTTTTTGCAGTACTGCTTTTTTTAGACGATACAGCACTTTCATCTTCTAACGTAGCCAGCGCTTTTGTCAGAGCATCAATCTCTTTTATCACTTGTTTTTTAGTAACAGAGATAGTTGTTTTAGAGTTTTTAAGACGAATATCATTAATCGCTAAGCGTGTCAGATCGCTAAGAAGAATCCCTTTAAGCCGAACTTCACCAATTGTACTTAACGGTTTCTGCCCTTGCTTATAGCTTGCTTTCAAGCCAGATAAAGTCACTTGATCTGAGCTGATTTTCTTCGTCGAATAGAACGCATTATTAAGACCCAAACTTTTTAACTGTAACAACTGCAATGGGTTTTTAATGGTGGCGACATTAAGAGCAGAGCCTTTTAATTGAATTTTATCGATAACCGGCTGCGTGACTTGCATATTATTGATAGCAGCAGACATATCAGCGGATGCTAAATCAACGGCCAACCGACCACCTTGTATCAACTTCAACTGCTGTAACGCGATCACTGGAACTGCAGAGATCCCAGCAATTTCACTCCCTTGCCAGCTAACATCCAAGGGAGACATTAATGATAATTGCGCCGCAGCTAAGTCTAGTTCAGGTGTTTTAAGATCTAGAGCGGCAATATTAAGACCAGCTTGCGTCTTAACTTGCTTAGGTAAGCCTTTTTCAAACTGTATATTTAACGGCCCATTCTGGGTCAGCGTCGCCGCACTGACATTCAAATCAGATTGTCGTAGTTTTAGGTCTTTTACTGTTAAATTTTGTGGGCCTTTGATACTGCTCAATAACTTATCTGCAAATAAGAGATTAACGCCCCCTTTCCAATTAAGTTGCGACATCAACAATGCTAACTCTTTGCCCTGCTCAACCTTAATTGCCGCATTTTTTAACGCGCCATCCAAAGCCATACTTTGTAAATCGCCTTCTGCTAACTCAACAGAGCCTTTCCCCTTCCAGGCCAAATGCTTATCGGTAATAGTGAGCGGCCCATCCTGCCAAGCAAAGTCATCTAAGCTCAAGCTACCGGAGTGAGACAGTTGTCCTGTTCCTCCGGTGATATCAAGCGAAAGCTCAAGGTTCGTTGTTAAAACACCCTGCAGCTGAGGCACCCATGCTTTTGCAACACTCTGTAAAGGAAACTGATCCAGTACTAGCTTTATAGTTGAGGTCTTCTTATCAGGTAATGGCACGGCATCCGTATCAAGCTTGATACGTGCACCATTTAACAAAGCATCTATAGAGAGCTCAGTAGAAGCTTCCTCATCCCATTGGTACAAGGCGTTTAACCCAGCATTATCAATCACGAGGTTCTGCTGGTGCTGCGGCAAGTCTAACGACCAGCTGATCTGACTTAAATTGACATTAGCGATACCGAACTTCCACTCACTGGGAGGCCCTTGTGGTTCTTCTACCTTCTCGCTAGATTCAAATTGAGAAAGATTTATCGGCCCCAACCAAAGGTCATCTCCTTGCTGGTGCAACCCACTCGCCACATCAGTGATCAACACTTCATTAATAAAAACGCGTTTATCCAACAGAGAAGGATAATCCACAGAAACTTTTAAATGGCCTACTTTAATTGGCGGCACACCATCAGATTCAGCTTTAAGCTGTAAAAGCTCAACCGCACCACTAAACCAATGAATATCTACCTTTTCAAATGATGCATTTTCAACGCCCTGGCCTTTAAGCCAGATAACGACCTGATCGCGAATCAAATAGGGTACTGAATATAGCCCTAAAGAAATTAATACTATTATTGATAAAATGATTCGCATTCGTTACCCCGTTATATTTAAAACCACTAGTCACTTACTCTCAAACGTCCAACCTAAGCGACACTCTAGTAGGCCAAAACTTATATACAAAAGCCTACACAACGCTCCCTGATTAGAGGCTGAATCGCTGTTTAGCTTTTGTTTTATTATTTGAGTCTCCTATCAACTTTTCCATAAGAAGTGCTCACTGAACACTAGCAAGACTTGTAGCGTAACGAAACCCCATTAAATAAATGCGGTTATACCACTCGCCCGACTAAAGTCGCTTAATCTTAAATATTTCAACCGCATATAATTTTTTTAATATAAAACAATAAGATAACTAGAATTCTACAGAGCACCAGGATGATTTAACAAAATAAAATATCATTACAAAACAAGTGGTTATTCCAAAAAGCTATAAACCAATAGCGGTTACTGCTAAAATCCGCGGACAAAAAAATACAGTGTAACTCCAACTTTTTAATTTTTTAGGGTGAATTTCATGGATCATCATGATGAGAATTTTCGTGATACTTCTAGCTATGGCTGGATTGCTATTAACCTAGTCGCGATGGTATGGGTTACCATGCCGGTTAGCATTGTAGCGATGCAAATCATGCAGAGGTAAGTATCAGCTTAAAATACTGATATAAAAATGCCGCTTAGATAAGCGGCATTTTTATAATAAAAGCTGTAACCTAAATCCGCTACAACCTTTTGTTACAACGTCTACTGCGTATGTTTGATCGTCTGCACACCTTCAGGCGTACCCATCAAAATCACATCAGCACCGCGCTGAGCAAACAAGCCATTAGTAACAACACCTACGATACTGTTTAGCGTCGCTTCTAACCCTTTAGGATCAACGATCTCAAGGTCATGTACATCAAGGATTTCGTTACCGTTATCAGTTACAAAACCATTACGATAAACCGGCATTCCATCCAACTTTACCAACTCACGAGCTACGTATGAACGAGCCATAGGAATCACTTCAACTGGCAAAGGAAAATCACCCATCACATCGGCCTGTTTACTTGAATCAACAATGCAGACAAACTCTTTTGCAACAGCCGCTACAATTTTTTCTCGTGTTAATGCACCACCGCCTCCTTTCACTACATTTAAACGAGGGTCGAATTCATCAGCACCATCAACATAGACTTCCAGTTCATTGATCGCGTTAAGATCAAAGACGGTAATACCATGGCTTTTTAAACGCTCAGCCGTTGCTTCAGAACTAGCAACTGCACCGTCAAACATATGCTTTACTTTAGCCAGTTCATCGATGAAAAAGTTCGCTGTAGAACCCGTGCCTACGCCAACAATTGTTTCGCGCCCTAAACGTGGACGAATATATTCAACAGCAGCCTGAGCAACGGCTAGCTTCATTTCATCTTGTGTCATGCTATTCAACATCTCATTTATTGACTAATTGCACAAATTATACGCAGCATTGGCGCTCGCTTATAGACGAAATGCATTACAACTTGTAGGATTTCTGCCTCTTCTTGTTAAATCACTCAAGATTGACTGATAAACAAGCCACTCGCTCTATTGATCGTACCCTTATTATGGCTCACCGATACATAAAAAAAATTCTTGAAGCGCGTGTCTATGACGTCGCTGTCGAAACACCTCTGGATGAAGCTAGAGGCCTGTCTGAACGCCTCAGCAACCGTGTCTTATTAAAACGAGAAGACCTGCAACCGGTGTTTTCTTTTAAAATTCGCGGCGCTTATAACAAGATGAGACAGCTGTCGGAGAAAGAGCGAGCGTGTGGTGTTATTGCAGCATCAGCCGGAAACCATGCTCAAGGGCTAGCGATGGCAGCCAAACACTTAGGTGTTAAAGCCACTATTGTGATGCCTAAGACGACACCAGAATTGAAAGTGAATAATGTACGTCGCCTTGGTGGCAAAGTCATCTTACATGGTGATGCTTTTGATGAGGCTTCAGCACACGCACAAAAGCTAGTCGCAGAAAAAGGGATGACTTATGTCCACCCTTTTGATGATCCAGATGTGATCGCGGGGCAAGGCACGGTCGCAATGGAGATTCTCCGCCAAGAGTCTGGGCCTATCGATGCTATTTTTGTACCGGTCGGTGGCGGCGGCCTGATTGCCGGTATCGCGGCCTATGTAAAGTACCTGCGCCCCGAAACCAAAATTATTGGCGTTGAGTCCGAAGACTCCGCCTGCCTTGCTGCTGCCATGAAAGCATCTCGACGCGTAACCTTGTCACAAGTAGGCATTTTTGCTGACGGCGTCGCTGTTGCACAAATTGGTAAAAACACCTTTGAAATATGCCGTGACCATGTCGATGAAGTGATCACCGTGACAACCGACGAAATCTGTGCGTCCATCAAAGATATTTATGACGACACACGCTCAATCTGTGAGCCAGCAGGTGCATTGGGTGTTGCCGGGCTTAAAAAGTATGTCCATCGTGAGCAAAGCAAAGGCAAAACACTAATTGCCATTGATTCAGGTGCCAATATTAACTTTGACCGCCTACGCCATGTCGCTGAGCGCTCTGAACTAGGCGAGAAACGTGAAGCTATTATTGCCGCTAAGATTCCAGAAAAACCGGGCAGTTTCAAAAAGTTCTGTACGGCGCTAGGTAAGCGCAATATCACAGAATTTAACTACCGATACAGTGACGATACTCAGGCGGTTGTATTTGCAGGGGTGCAGATTCAAGCGAATAACGATGGAAAGGAAGAGCTATTAACAGAGCTTCGTGAGCATATCGAAGAGGTTGTAGACCTTACCGATGATGAAGCAGCCAAACTACATGTACGTTACATGGTAGGTGGACATGCTCCTGAGTCAGTTACCAATGAGATCGTTTACCGATTTGAATTTCCGGAACGCCCTGGTGCACTAATGAAGTTTCTCAGTACATTAGGTGGTCGTTGGAATATTTCCATGTTCCATTACCGCAACCATGGCTCCGCTTATGGTCGTGTGCTGGTTGGCATGCAAGTACCCAAAGCAGAAAGGCCACAGGTAAAAGAGTTCCTGAACGAGATTGGCTATAACTTCTGGGAAGAAACCAACAACCCAGCTTACAAGTTGTTTTTAGGCTAACTCTCTTAAGGCTATTTGGCTTGTCATAAGATCACAAAAACCGCTCTAACCCAGCGGTTTTTTTTACGTCAACTATAAGCAAGGAGTCATAACAACTCTCTATTAAACTCGGTATTCAGCTCGATAACCTTTGATTCAAGCATGTGGTGTTGCGCGCCTAACGTACCAAAGTCATCGTCAGTGAGAGCTTGCTCTAAGCGCTTTAAGTAAAAACGGCCATCATGTGAGTAAATTTTGTCACCGATGATGGGATAACCCAAGTGCGCTAATTGAGCTCGAATTTGATGCTTTCTGCCCGTAAACAACTCGCACTCGATTAACGCCCTGCCGGTTTGACGCTGCAGTACACGAAAAGCCGTTTTACTGACTTTGGGTTTTAAATAGCGTTCCCGTTCCTGTGGATCAACGACATACATTTGGCTACGAATTTCACTGCCTTGTTTTTCGGACAATTCGCACTCAAAAGTAATCTGATTCCACTCCGGCAAACCTGTCACCCACGCATGGTAGACTTTCCTGACAATGAGTTGCTCTAAATGCTTTTTCCACTTTTTATCTGCAGCACTATCTTTAGCCAGCAAGATGACACCCGATGTCTCTGTATCCAATCTATGTAGCAGTTGAGCATTTACGAACGGAGTTTCACGGCGAACTAACGAGATCAGTGTTTGATATAAGTTACGTGTAGTACGACTAACAGGCAGTAAGGCGGGTTTATATACTTTCAGCAGCTCATCATTTTGCCACAGTACTTGCCAGTGAGAGTCAACATCCGCTTCTTGATGTCCCCTCAGGCGGACCGTCACTTTTTGTCCACAAATAAGTATTTGATTAGGATAAGCGACAAGACCATCAACACAGATGCAGCCGTGTTCAAAAGCTTGGGGCAACTGATCAACATCACGACGTGCTAAACGTACGGAGAGAAATTCTAAAATATTTTGTGATGATTCAGAGAAAACCCAAAAGACTAAGCAAAAGCTATCAGCAGGGTCATGTGTTGCAGATAGCACCACCTCATGGGTCGTCAAGGCATCTCCGGTGAATGTTCAAAGCTCTTTCCAAAGAAAGCCCGCACAGTAAATAAGCACGTAGAGGTAAGCCCCCATAGCAGACCTGTCACCACTCCTAAATCAACAATCCCGCGCCAAGGTTGTTCTAACTGATGCACCAATAACACCATCACGATAATACCTAGCGTCAAACTATAAGTAACTATCATGCGTTTACGCACAATAGAAAAAAAGCCCATACAAAACAGCGGAGCCAACAATAGTCTAAGTGGAGATACATTCTGAGATAGGTAAAGTATTCGCGCAGCAACACGTGGAGACCATCCCTGCTGGAATCCGCGATACCCTTCACTAAAGCCCATAAAAACAATACTTACTACCAACGCCAACCAATGATGCCACTCGAGGTTGTAATCAAAGGTTTGCCAACCTATCGCGCTTAATCGATAAATGGCACTACCCAGCAGCAAGCCGATCCCTGTGATTCCCCACAGAACAGCAATATACCCTAGCACTATCGTATCTCTTTTATTAATCAGTAGAGGCGCACATTGTACCCAACTCTGCCAGATACTAAACAAAAAAACCGCCCATATAGGGCGGTAAGTGCACGTAAATTGATACAAATATTACATCGCCGCTATCACATCAAATTTAATAACCGTTTAGCGAATCAATATATTCAGGTAAGAATAGTGAAATCTGCGGTATATAAGTTATTAGCATCAGGAAGCCTAACAACAAACATAACCACGGTAGACACGCTTTAATAACCCAGATCATATTCTGTCCGGTGATACCTGCCGTTACGAAGAGATTGAGCCCTACCGGCGGTGTCAGCATGCCAATTTCCATATTCACCACCATGATAATACCGAGGTGAATCGGATCAATTCCCAATTGCGTTGCTATAGGGAACAAAATCGGCGCCATGATCAAAATAATCGCTGATGGCTCCATAAAGTTACCAGCAATCAATAGTAAGATATTTACTACAATCAAAAAGCCCCAAGCTGGTAAACCCCATGCAATGATCGACTCAGCGATGGTATGCGGGATACGCTCAGTCGTTAGCACATGAGCAAACAGCATTGCATTAGCAATAATGAACAGCAGCATCAACGACACTTTTGATGCATCCAGTACGACTTTGCGAACTTCAGGATCTGCAAAAGACTTAGGGATTGCCATCAACATCTGCGCAGTATTACGAAAAGATGCAGACGCAACACCCTCTCCCTCATTCTGCCACGCGACACCTTTCATCGGACCAATGTCACGGTAACCAACGACGGCAATGAAATAACCGTAAACCGCCGCAACCGCCGCCGCTTCCGTCGGTGATGCAATACCACCGTAGATAGAGCCCAATACGATGATGATCAGCATCATCCCACCCAGCGCAATGATGCCTGAACGAGCTAGTTTCTTAAAACCTGGAAACGGCTGAGAAGGCAACCCTTTGATACGTGCTACGATGTAGATGGCGATCATCAAAATAAGACCCATCATCAAGCCAGGAATAAACCCTGCCATAAACATACGCGAAGCAGATACTTCCGTTGCTGCGGCATACACCAGCATGACAATTGAGGGAGGAATCAGGATACCTAATGTCCCGGCATTGGCAATAACACCCGCAGCGAAGGATTGTGGATAACCCGAGCGAACCATCCCTGCAATACAGATAGTTCCGATTGCTGCTACAGTCGCAGGAGATGAACCTGAAACCGCCGCAAACAACATACAAGCCATAACAGACGCCATTGCTAGGCCGCCTTTAATATGACCTACCGTATCGACAGCAAAGTTAATCAATCGCTTGGCGACACCACCGGTCGATAAAAACGCCGATGACAATACAAAGAACGGAATCGCTAACAGTGTGTAATGCTCTGATGTTGCTTCAAATAGCTTAAGTGCAATCGATGCAAGAGAGTCATTCGAGAACATCAAAATAGTGGTGACAGACGATAGACCCAACGCTATAGCGATCGGCATACCAATAAACATACAAAAGAACAGGGTGATAAAAAGAACCGCAATAGTCATGATTTATCTCCCTTGTCTTTGTTTGAGTCTTTATTCTCTGGATCCCCAAGAGCTGTGTCCTGCAAATCTTTTGCAATCTCCATCGACTCTTCGGCTTCATCCGCAAAATGGAAGCCATCGGCTTGTCCAATCACAACTTTCCAACCGAGCTGTAAAAAGCGAACAATCAATAAAACAAAACCAATAACCAATATGCTCATCGGAATCCATTTAGGAATAGGAATATCTTCCATCTCGATACCGATCATTTTCATCTTGCTTAAATAAATCCAAGAGCCATAAACAAATAGGCCGCAGTAAATTAGGCAAAGCACGATTGCCAGCAATGTAAAGAATCGATGAGTGTTAGCTGGCAGCATCTTGACGAATACATCTACGCCGATATGAGCACCAACTTTTACTCCATAAGAAGCACCAAACAGCACAAACCAAGCAGCCATTAGCAAGGTAGCTTCCTGTGCCCAGTGAATACCTGAGTTGAACCCAAACCGAGCCACAACCTCTACAAACACAAGCAGGGTCATTGAAACCAGAAGCAAGGACAAGAATCCCTCTTCCAGATGCGAAACCACTTTTTTAATCATCACATCCACCATCTACACGACTTTCGTCGTTTATTATTATCGTGAGACAACATTTACAGGACAGCTCTACCTGCGTAGCTACCAGCACGCAGGAGAAGCTCTCTTCTAAACAATACTCATTGAGGAAACAGGCAAGCAGTTACGCTTGCCTGTTAACATCAACTTACTGGTTAGATGCTTCGGCAGCTTTGATCAGATCAGCGCCAATTTCTTCTTCAAACTGAGCCCATACAGGCTTCATTGCAGTAACCCACTGCTGACGCTCAGCATCAGTCAGGTTGACGACTTCAGAGCGTTTAGAGTCAATAATTTTTTGCTTATCTTCGCTGGCTTTTTCAGCAGCAATACCATTGCCGTATGCAATAGCATCATCCAAGGCTTTTTTAACTTCTACTTGCAGCTCTTTGTCCAAAGACATCCAGAATTCAGCTGAAGTCACGACTAGGTAGTCAAGAACACCATGGTTAGATTCTGTGATGAATGGCTGTACTTCAAAGAATTTTTTAGAGTAGATGTTAGACCACGTATTTTCCTGACCGTCGATAGCCTGCGTTTGCAGCAGAGTAAATACCTCAGAGAAAGGCTTTTTCAATGGCACGGCATCGATCGCTTCAAACTGCGCTTGCAGTACATCAGACGTCATAATGCGGAACTTTCTTCCTGCAGCATCAGCTGGTACTTTCAATGGATTACTCGCAGACAACTGCTTCATACCATTATGTAAGTAACCCAAACCAACAAGACCTTTTGATTCAAGAGAGCTTAATAGCTTTTGGCCATCAGGACCTTGCTGAAAACGCTCAACGGATTTCATATCTTTAAACAGGAAAGGTAAATCAAAAATTTGTAGCTGCTTAGTATATTTTTGTAATTTAGAAAGTGAGGGAGCGGCTAACTGAACGTCCCCCAGAAGCATCGCCTCCAATACTTTGTTATCACCGAAAAGCTGAGAACTTGGGAATACAGCAACCTCAACTTTCCCAGCTAGGCGCTCTTCAACTAGCGCTTTGAATTTAAGCGCCATCTGGCCTTTAGGGGTGTTTTCAGCTACCACATGAGAAAACTTAATTTCGATTGGTGCTGCTACTGCAGCCTGAGCACCGAGTGCTAAAGCAATTGTCGTTACCGCGGCGGTCAATAAACGCATGGTGTATCTCCTACTTCTTGGATTTATTTTGATTATTTCGCGTTTGCTGAAAGCCACTTAAACCTCTGCTATCAGCGTCTACACTGATATAGCAAAGATAAGGCCAATCACAAATTATCATTTAGAAACATGAAGTTAGACATAAAACACAGTTTGTAACAGTAAAGAAATGGCGTATTACCACCCATGCAAAAACCACAGAAGTGGCGAGAATCCACACATTTACAACAAAACAACGCCCTTCAGAGTTACACGATCCTTACTATTCTTTGATTTAGATTCACGACAAAAATCTAAAGAACCTCTATAGTCCGCCGCTGTTAAGTTTATATTCAGCGTTATAGAACGGTCAAAACAGGAGCCTGAAGTGAGCATCAATAAAGGGATGTCGATTCAAACCAAAGTCAATTTGTCACTCGTTGCCGTTTTCACGATTGTTTTCATCGGTAGCCTGACAGCTATCTTTAAAAGTGAGACAGGACTCAGTAATGAGGTAGCCCGTAAAACAACACTCGCTACGGCAGACTCTTACTTTGATAGCATCAATATCCTGATGCTCAGTGGTGCCATGGCAAATCGCTCCACCTTACAACAAAAAATTATTACCAATGAAGACCTGATTGAAGCGAGAATTATTCGTAGTGATGCGATATCAAACGTCTATGGCCCTGGAACAACAGACTCTCAAATACAAGATGAGTTTGACCGTAGAGCGATGCAGGGAGAGCATATTATTGAGGATATTAATGACGAGAAAGGCCATCGCCTTGTCGTTGTAACCCCAATGAAAGCCTTAACTGACTATAAGGGCACGAACTGTTTGCTCTGCCACCAGGTTCCCGAAGGCGACATTATTGGTGCCGTGCGCGTTACTTATTCATTCAAGAACTTAGATGCTAGCGTTTTCAGCAATATCACAGCCATTGCACTCATTGAATTGGCCCTATTTGCGGCCGGCATTATTCTTATAAGCCTTCTGCTTCGCCGCTTAGTAGTAAGTCCTATTAACCGCTTGAGCGACACAATTCATAGCATCGAAAAAGAGGGAAACCTTAACCTTAGAATCGACGTCACGTCGACTGATGAAATTGGCAATATGTCTACTGCATTTAATTCAATGCTGGAGAATTTTCACAACAGTCTAAAGCAAGTCAGCAATACCATTATTCAACTAGGCTCATCCAGCAAGCAGATAAATGACATTGCCAGTATGGCCTCACAAGCGGTTAGTAACCAGCAGACCCAAACAAGCTCCGTTGCCTCTGCAGTGACACAAATGGAAGTTGCTACAAAAAGTGTGGCAGAGAACGCAGAACGCACCGTGTCCGCATCAGATCTTGCTCTACGAGAAACCACCAGCGGTACAGATATCACGCAAGCGGCTTTACAAGAAATTGAAAGCCTTAAAGACAATATGATCAAAGCAACCCTCGTTATCCAGCAACTCAACGATCAGAGTCAAAATGTAGGTACGGTACTGGAAGTCATTCAAAAAATTGCAGGCCAGACTAACTTACTCGCTCTTAACGCGGCTATAGAGGCAGCACGTGCTGGAGAGCAAGGGCGTGGATTTGCTGTCGTAGCTGATGAAGTCAGAACCTTAGCCAGTCGCACCCACCTCGCCACTGAAGAAATTAACTCTATTATTACGCGTTTACAGAAAGATGCTGAGGGGGCGGTCACTGTCATGGATGTTGCGATGAACAGTGCCGAGTCGGGCGTTGAAAGCGTGCACAAGACCTCTAATGCACTCATCAATATTGCCGAAGAAGTACGTGTCATTAACGACATGAACCACCAGGTGGCCAGTGCTATTAAGGAACAGTCTCAAATGGCGGCCAGCGTAGACTCCAGTGTTCAAGATATTAGTCAAAGCTCGAGCAATACCGCAAATAGAGCCACACAGCTAACATCGGTTTCTTCTGAATTAGGCTCGCTGGCTTCGCAACTTGGCACGCTGGTGAACCGTTTTAAGTTATAAGACCCGGCAAGAATAAATTCTGTCCCCCTTCTCCATAGAGAACGGGGGTATTATGACTTGTAATCGTTTTTATCCAGCCCATACTTGCGCATTTTGTCATAAAGGGTTTTTCGCGGCAGCCCAAGGCTATTAAGCGTATCCTTGATCGACCCTCCATGCAGTGAAAGCTCAGTTTGCAGCAGTATTTTCTCGAACCGTTCAACTTGCTCTGGCAATGTCATTTTCCCTGAAGCAGTGCTGTCGGTAATGGGGCGGTTATCGAAGTCGAAAGTACAACTTTCTCCAAGTAATACATAGCGCTCAGCCAAATTGCGTAGTTCACGAATATTTCCCGGCCAATCATGTGTCATCAAGCTATGCATTCTTTCCATGTTAAGAGGCAACACCTCCCTTCCATACTGAGTAGAAGCTAAGATGGAAAAGTGCTGAAAGAGCATAGGGATATCATCTAAACGCTCTCTTAGTGGTGGAATATCAACACGGACAACATTCAAGCGATAATACAAATCTTCACGAAACTCACCTCGCTCGGCCTGTTCTTTTAAATCTACTTTACTCGCAGCAATCACCCGAATATCAAGCGGAATCAGTTCATTTGAGCCCAAACGTTCAATGGTGCGCTCTTCCAATACCCTTAGCAGCTTCACCTGTAAGGCGAACGGCATACTTTCAATCTCATCTAAAAAAACAGTTCCACCATTAGCATGTTCAAACTTACCAATTCGCTTGAATTTAGCATCAGTGAAGGCACCCTTCTCATGTCCAAATAACTCACTCTCAATCAAGCTTTCAGGTACGGCCCCGCAATTAATCGCTACAAAGTTTTTATCTCTGCGGTTGCTGTGTTCATGAATATAACGGGCCATCAAATCCTTACCGGTGCCGGTCTCAGCTAGCACCAAAATATCAGCAGGCGTATCGGCTACGGCATGCACTAAGCGACGCAATTGTTTAACAGATGACGTATTACCAATAATACGCGGCCCTGGAGCACTTTGTGCTTCTAACTCCTGACGTAATCTGCGGTTTTCAATAGTAAGCGCACGTTTTTCCATTGCTCTACGAACAATATCTACTAGAAGCTCTGTCGAGAATGGTTTCTCTATAAAATCATAAGCGCCATTTCGCATCGCACTCACAGCCATAGAAATATCACCATGACCTGTAATCAAAATCACAGGAAGGTCCGGGTCAATAATATGCGCTCTTTGCATTAACTCCAGCCCATCGATGCCAGGCATATTGATATCGGTTACTAAGACACCACACCATTCATCAGTAATTTGCTCGAGCGCTTTTTCTGCGCTTTCTAGCGCGACAACAGCATACCCTGCCAGCTCTAGCGTCTGCCCAGCAGAAAGCCTTATATGCTTTTCATCATCCACAAGCAGCACTGTGTTACTGTGACCTGCCACACTTTGATGAGTCGTATTTTGATTTTCGTCTACAACCTGCATACGTTTCTCGCTACCTAGATGTCAATTGCTGATCAATACCCTGATAAGGATCTGTAGGCAAAGAGAGCCTAAATACAGCGCCTCCTTGAGGATGGTTAGAGACGCTTAAATCACCTCCCAAACTATCAATAATGCGATATGAAATAGACAGCCCTAGCCCCAGCCCCTGACCTGCTTTCTTCGTTGTATAAAAAGGCTCAAACACCCTCCCAAGCTCATCTTCAGGTATACCTGGGCCATAGTCACGTACCAGTAAAGCCTGCTCGTTATTACATGACTCTAGCGTAATATCAATTCGCTTATCCTCTAGTGACTCCATCGCTTGTATAGCATTAGCGATCAAATTCACCATCACTTGCTCAATGCGTACAATATCACCCAACACAAAGCATGACTCTAAGCTACTAGGCCAGCTGATGGATACTTGCTCACGACTCAAACGACCATACATAATCGACATAGCCCCGTCTTTAACCGACTTCATACAAACAGTTTCAGCATGCCCACTGGTTTTACGCGCAAACTCTTTCAATGGGTGAATGATTTTAGCCATACGCTCTGTTAGCTGGCTAATTTCTGCCAAGTTAGTGCCGACCGGCTCCAATCGATCCAACTTTAAAAATTGTTGTGCATTATCCGCATAAGCGCGAATAGCCGTTAAAGGTTGATTCAATTCATGATTAATACCCGCAGACATTTGTCCTAATACTGCCAGTTTAGCCGTCTGGATTAATTCGTTTTGGGTATTTTTATGTAGGTCCATCTCTTCTCTAAGCTTGGCATTAGCATAAGTTAAATCAGAGGTACGTTCATGTACTCTCGACTCCAGTTCTGCCTGAGAATTTTGCAGCGCTAATTCATATTCTTTGCGTTGAGTAATATCGTGAATGGTCACAACAAAGCGTAACACGTCACCACGCTGCATCTTCCCTATTGTGATCTCTATCGGAAAATACGTACCACTTTGGCGCTTACCAGAAGCCTCGATCATCAGGTCAGGAACTTCTGCAACGGAGGCCTGGGTAATATGCTGCCAACATACGGGGCGGTCTTCTTGGGATAAAAACAAGCTAAAATACTGATGTTTCACCCGTTCTTCGTTATAACCAAAGAGCTTTTCTGCGGTACGATTAAACGAATCTACTCGTCCTTCACTATCCAGCGTTATTAACCCAGCCTGCGTATTATCAATAATGTCACGGATACGAGATTCATTTTTTTCTAATGCCTGCAGTTCTCTTTGCTTAAAGCGAGCACGCTCCTTTACGATACGTCGCCTTGAGATAATCACCATCACTAACAACACCATAGCAAGGTAGACAAATGCAGCCAACATAATGGCATTCAAAACTTGGCGCTGTACCGGTTTCATACTGGCCAATATCGATACAGTAAAACCAGCACCATCAACCACGGTACTTTGCAGTAAATACTCCCCTGTTTTTATACCATCTAATGCCGTATTACTAACATCCCCGCTATCTATTAAGGTGATTAATTGACTGCCATCATCGCGCGCGCTACGCTTGATAATGTCCAACGAAGTCAACGGGTAATCGCCGTAGCGTAAACTTTGATAGATTCGTTGCGCATCCAGTGGCGCTAACGGTGTGAGAGTGTGAAACTTCCAATCTTTTCGCGTTGAGATAAAGATAACGCCGTCATCATCGCTAACAACTAAATCAGTGGATACATCATTCCAGTCTGTTTCTATTTCATTCAGATCAATCTTAACAATGACAGCACCAATAATTCTGCCGCGATGCTCAACAGGGTAGGAAAAGAAATAACCACGTTTTTTTGATGTTGTTCCTAACGCAAAGTAACGCCCAGCACGCCCTTGTATGGCGTCTTGAAAATATGGACGAAAACTAAAATCTCTACCTACAAACGATGCTTCCTTACTCCAATTACTAGCTGACACCGTCGAGCCTTGAGCATTCATCAAATAAGTGTCTGATGCACCAATCACATCATTGACCTGCTCAAGATATAAATTAGCGCGCATCTGTGCATCATTACTGGAGTCATAGAGCAGTGTATTAATAAGCTCAGAATGTGTGGATAGCAGACGAGGCAGGTCTTTATAACGGTCAAGCGTCTGCTGTAAATTCAACATGTATCGATTCATATCCGCCAACGTTTTCTGCTGCAGATTGTTCAATGCTTGTTGGCGGCTAAGACTAGCGGCTTGTATGAGCAATAAAATAAATACGCATGTCAACGCCACCGCCACCCAAGGCCGGTAAGTTGAAAAATATCTTGCCAGAATCGCACCCCTTCTAATAATTTAATGGCAAACTAAAATATCTTAATGTGAAGTGGAAATTATCTACTGCTATGATTCTATAGGAAACATTTGTTTTTCACACGAAAGGAAGATATCACGGCATTTGCACTAATCAATATACAATGCACCTTCCTCACTTTACCCGTACCAATGACAGAGAGTTATTATGCTAAAACGTACTAAAATTGTAGCTACTTTAGGGCCTTCTACAGACCAACCCGGCGTCTTAGAGGAATTAATTCGCTCAGGAGTGAACGTAGTACGTTTGAATTTCTCTCATGGCACGGCTAACGACCATCGCCGTCGCGCCAAAGAGGTCCGCGACACCTCACGCCGTATCGGTAAAATCGTCGCGGTTTTAGGCGATTTACAAGGCCCTAAGATCCGCATTGCAAAATTCAAAACAGACCGCATAGAGCTAAAAACGGGTGACCTATTCACTCTTGATGGCGAGCTTCCAAGCGCTGTAGGTGATCAACATCAGGTCGGCTTAGATTATAAAGAGCTACCGAATGACTGCAGCTCAGGTGACATATTGCTGCTAGATGATGGCCGTATGCAGTTAAAAGTACTGAAGGTTAATGGCTCAAGAGTAGAAACAGAGGTGTTACTCAACGGCCCATTATCAAATAACAAAGGGATTAATAAGCAAGGTGGCGGCTTATCTGCCGCAGCCCTAACAGAGAAAGACAAACGAGACATATTAGTCGCCGCTGAGCTGGATATGGATTATGTGGCCGTATCTTTTCCGCGCTCTGCCGCCGATATCGAAGAGGCACGGGCATTACTGCTAGCGGCGGGGTGTCGTGCTGAGATTATTGCTAAAATTGAACGCGCTGAAACCGTTGCCGATGATGACATTCTTGATGCACTTATCCTCGCCAGTGATAGCGTCATGGTGGCACGCGGTGATTTAGGGGTAGAAATTGGCGATGCACAACTGATTGGTGTTCAAAAACATATTATCAACCGTGCTCGCGAGTTGAACCGCACAGTCATTACTGCGACCCAAATGATGGAAACCATGATCAAAAGCCCAATGCCAACACGTGCTGAGGTTTTTGATGTCGCTAACGCAATACTCGACGGCACAGACGCTGTGATGTTATCAGCAGAAACTGCGGCAGGAGATTTCCCGGTTGCCGTGGTTAAATCCATGACAGAAATTTGCCAAGGCGCTGAGAGGCATCAGTCAGCACGCCCAGCGGTGACAAGCATATCCCAACAAGGCAACCGCATTGATGAAACCATTGCTCGCTCTGCCATGTACACCGCCAATCATTTAGTAGGTATCAAGGCTATTATCTGCCTAACTGAATCAGGTTCGACACCACGTTGGATGTCCCGTATTCGCTCAGGCTTGCCAATTTACGCCCTAACACGTCATGACCGCACTATGCGCCGCATGGCGCTTTATCGTGGTGTAGAAGCAATGCACTTTGACGCAACTGGCGTACCAGAAAACAGCCTCAACGATGAAATTCTGGCAGGCCTTAAAGCGAAAGAATTACTAACAAGTGGTGACCTCATTATCCTCACTCGAGGCGCTACACTTGGGGAACACGGCGGCACAAACTCGATGCAGGTATTACAAGTTCCTTAACTTAACTCTATCTGCCACATAAGGGAGGCTTACTCCTCCCTTAACCAAGTTTTTCACGCCTACTGGCGTAACCTGCTAGTTTTATACATAGTATGTTTACGCATATTAATAACTCATCTAATCAATCGGATAACTTTATGACTCTCGCTGCTCAAATCGCTCAGGAACTCGGCGTTCGTACACAACAGGTGGCTGCCACTATCACCTTATTGGACGAAGGCGCTACTGTGCCGTTCATTGCGCGTTACCGTAAAGAGATCACGGGGGCTTTAGATGATATTCAGCTACGCCAGTTAGCTATAAGAGTCGATTACTTAAGAATTCTAGAGAGTCGCAAGCAGGCGATTCTTAGTAGTATTGAAGAGCAAGGCAAGCTAACAGCCGATCTAAAAACAGCCATCACCTCTGCAGATACCAAAGTACGCCTAGAAGATTTATACCTACCGTATCGCCCAAAACGCCGCACAAAAGCACAAGCGGCACGCGAAGCAGGCCTTGAACCGCTTGCCCTGAAATTACTGAAAACACCTTGCGACCCGATGCAGGCAGCAAGCCAATACATTAACCCGCAAAAGCAGGTTATTGACCCGGAAAGCGCGTTAGCGGGAGCGCAGCAAATTCTGATGGAGCAATTCTCAGAGCAAGCAGACCTCCTCAACCGACTACGCAGCTGGCTGTGGAGTAACGGTATCACCACCGTTAGCGTGACACGCGGCAAAGCATCAGAAGACAGTAAATTTCGCGACTATTACGACCATAAAGAGCCTGTTCGAAAGATGCCTTCACATCGTGCACTGGCAATGTTTCGCGGAAATAAAGAGGGAGAACTTAAAATTGCATTACTGCCTGAACCAAGCATGCAACAAGAGCCTATCAACATCATTAAGCAGCATGTAGGCACACCCTCAGGCAACAGCACTCGCGAGCGATGGCTACAAAATTGCGTTGAACACACATGGACTCAAAAGCTACACAAACAGATTGAAACAGACCTTCTTAAGCGCTTACGAGAAGAAGCCGAGGCAGAAGCAATTAATGTTTTTGCTCGCAACCTTAAAGACTTACTACTTGCAGCCCCTGCTGGCCCTAAAATAACCATTGGGCTAGACCCTGGCCTAAGAACCGGCACCAAGGTTGCTGTCGTTGATGCCACAGGAAAATTGCTCGATCACTGCACCTTGTATCCACACGCCCCCCATAAACGCTGGGACGAAGCATTAAATACGCTTGCAAAGCTTGCAGCCAAATACAAAGTATCGCTTATTAGTATCGGCAATGGCACAGCATCACGCGAGACAGAGCAACTAGCAAAAGACCTAAGTAAGCGCCATCCAGAATTAAACTTTACCGCTGTTATGGTCAGCGAAGCAGGCGCATCGGTGTATTCCGCATCAGAACTTGCCAGCCGAGAGTTCCCTGATTTAGATGTTACTATTCGCGGCGCCGTATCTATCGCTCGTCGCTTGCAAGACCCGCTGGCAGAACTCGTAAAGATTGACCCAAAAGCCATCGGCGTAGGCCAATACCAACACGATGTGGATCAAAAATCACTCGCAGGATCACTAGAAAACGTGGTCGAAGACGGTGTAAACCATGTAGGCGTCGATCTGAATACCGCCTCCTGCGAGCTCCTTTCGCAGGTCGCTGGGCTAAACCGTACGACAGCACAAAACATTATTGATTACCGCGATAAGCAAGGTCGCTTCACGAATCGTAAAGAATTGCTGAAAGTACCAAGACTAGGCGCAAAAGCTTTCGAACAATGCGCTGCATTTCTTAGAATACGAGAAGGAAAGCAACCACTGGACAACTCCGCTGTTCACCCGGAATCCTATGCGCTAGTAGACAACATGGCTGCCGCCTTGCGTTGCAAAACAACGGAGCTGATAGGTAATAGTGATTTAATCCAAGCACTCACAACACAACAGTTTATCTCAGCCCAATATGGTGAATACACCGTACGTGATGTTATTTCTGAACTAGATAAACCAGGCAGAGACCCGCGCCCTGAGTTCAAAACAGCGCAGTTTGCCGAGGGTATAGAAACCATCAAAGATCTACATGTTGATATGCAACTTGAAGGCGTCATTACCAATGTCACTAATTTTGGTGCCTTTGTTGATATCGGTGTACACCAGGACGGCCTGGTACATATTTCGCAATTATCCGACCAGTTCGTGAAAGACCCACACACACTGGTCAAAACAGGCGATATTGTACATGTCAGAGTCACTGACGTTGATGAAGCACGCAGGCGTATTGCACTATCAATGAAGAGCCAAGCAGTAGCTACTGACCAACGCTCCACAACTAAACCGGCAGCACCTAAATCCAATAAGCCTAACCGCTCTCATACAAGCTCACATTTAAACACCGGGCTAGCTGCTGGATTACAAGCAGCAGGTTTTAAAGTTAAATAGTGCAACGCACTGTTTCTGTGCTTTATTAAGAGCAGTTTGGTTATAATGCTAACCATTTTATCATCTGGGAAGGGCTAAGCTTTGGCATCAGTTCTAAAAAAACAGCTTGAACAACTTGTGTCCAGCGGCAATGACGTCCACTTCAAGGGCATCCTGCATGGCATCGAAAAAGAAGGCTTACGTGTTGATGGCTCTGGTGAGTTATCTCAGATAGGCCACCCAGTAGGGCTTGGGTCGGCACTGACCAATGGTGATATCACCACCGACTATTCTGAATCTTTGCTAGAATTCATTACACCTGTTTTTGAAGCACCTGAAGAGGCGCTCAACTTCCTTGAAGAGCTGCATAAATTCAGTTACCAGCATTTAGGTGAAGAGCTCATATGGGGCGGTAGCATGCCTTGCCATATTAAAGATGAAGCCGATATTCCTATCGCCCATTTTGGCGCCTCTAATGTTGGCCAACTAAAGCATATTTACCGTGTCGGCCTTGAGCATCGCTATGGCAAAATGATGCAAACCATCGCAGGTATTCACTACAACTTTTCGCTCCCTGATGATTTTTGGCAAGCATTGCAGACCCAGCAAGCTAATACAGAGTCACTACAGGCATTTCGTTCAGCCTCGTATTTCAGATTGATCCGGAATTTTCGTCGCCACTCGTGGCTATTGCTCTATCTTTTTGGTGCATCTCCTGCATTGTGTGACTCTTTCTTGGAAGGGAAAAACCACAATTTAGAAACCCTACATGACCATACGCTTTACTTGCCATATGCCACGTCATTGCGCATGAGTGATTTAGGCTATTCAAACAAAGCTCAGGCTTCTTTGAATATCTGTTTTAACCACCTGAACACCTATATAAGCTCATTACACAGAGCTATTCATACACCTTACGGCGCTTATGAAACCATCGGCACTAAAGTTGACGGGCATTACAAGCAACTCAATACCAATATTTTGCAGATTGAAAATGAGTACTACAGTGATGTTCGTCCCAAGCGAGTAGCGGCACCTGGCGAAAAGCCATTACATGCCCTGCAACAACGTGGTGTTGAATATATAGAGGTGCGCAATACGGACATCAATCCATTCCTACCTACCGGTATTGATAGCCAGCAAGCAAAGTTTTTAGATGCATTCTTGATTAGCTGTTTGCTCATGAGTGATGATGAGATCAGTGACGTCGAGTGCGATATGATCAGTGCAAACCTAGATAAAGTCGTCTCGCGTGGACGCGAACCAGGGTTAACATTAGAAACACTGAACGGCCCTGTTGCCCTTACTAGTGCGGGGGACGACATACTACAACAAGTAAAAATGACAGCCAAAGTGCTAAGCAAGCTTCATAATGACGACGCTTATATGCATTGCGTAACAGCCCAGCATGACAAGCTAAACGATGTCTCCCTCACACCGTCGGCTCAGGTACTAAAAGCGCTAAAAGAAAGCGGCCTCAACCATACACAATGGCTATTGCAAAAAAGCACCGAGCACCGTCAAACCTTTAACCTGTCACCTTTGCCTCAAACTGTTCAGCACAAACTCACTGAACAAGTCGATAAATCACTAAACGCTCAGGCAGAGATCGAAGCGAGCGATACGCTTAACTTCGACCAATACCTAGCAGAGTATTTAGCGAGTTAAAGCACTATTGAATGACAAAGCTGGTAAAGAAGAGGTCGGTAATCATAGCCTCACCCTCTTCTTCAACCAGCAATTTTTGTATCAGTTGCAACCCCTTTTTGGCCAGAACCTGCTGTGCCTCAACCGTTTCTAGATCAGCTTCTGTTTGTGCACTAAATAGAAAAACCAAATCATTACGAACATTCGCCATATGCTGGTTAATTGCATGATTTGCCGCTTCAGAACCGACCTGCACCGTCACCTCACATTTAAGGAAACGTATTTTTCCTGAGCCGCCAAAATTAGCAATAAAAGGTTTAAGTTCAACATATCCTATATAATCGGACTCCACTGGCTGCTCTTCATCTGCAGCCCAAGCAGTCGGTAACCATAAACTAAAAAAACAATGGCGAAAAAACGTAGTAGCATAGCGTCAAAGCTCCCGTTGAGATAAGTCAATTTAAGGTAAGTATAACCGCCTATTTCGACTACGCCAGAATTGATCTCTATTGCACAGGAAAGTCGCTTGGGATTAGTATTAAAATATATTAATGAATAAGGATTTAATCATGTTGGAAAAATGCCAAAGTGCCCACGAACGCTGGGGTGGTGTTAGCGAAGTTATTGATAATTGGCTGGAGCACCGCCAAAAGCTAATAAGCAATTTCGTTGCCTTACCTAATGTGGAAGTTCGCGACATTGAAGGAAGCATCGAGTCATTTTGCACTTTAATGATGGATTATTTGTCATCTGGCCACTTTGAAGTATACGAAAAACTACTTCATGAAGGCAGCGAGTTTGACGACGGCGGTTTAGAAGAAGCACAGAAGATTTTTCCACGCATCCAGCCTACGACCGACATCGCATTAGATTTTAATGATGGCTACGCCTCTCTTCAACATCCAACGGTTCAGCAAATTAGGGAGTTTTCTTTCCAACTATCTAAACTAGGTGAAAGCTTGGAAGAGCGTTTTGCTCTAGAAGATCAATTAATTGAGATTTTACATACATCGCACCGCGATACTGTCATGGACGAGGCATAACAATGTTGAAACGATCACACAGGCTATTACTCTTTCCCTTATTAGCGAGTGCATTAGCCGCGTGTGATAGCGCCAACTCTCCTTCTTCTGTATATGAATATACGACGCTTGGCGCATATAGCGCCGACATCTCTTCAGACGGTCACTATGCTGTTATAGGCTCCCAAGAAGAAGGCGGAAGCCTTTGGGACATCAAAAAAAATGCCCGACTATTTGACTGGAACCACCGCAAAGGTGAGCGCTCTATCATTGCAGAATCCGGCTTTTCTCCTGAAGCAGATTTTGCAGTAACAGCGAACCAGCAAGACCTTGTGTTATGGCATACACTGACCGGAAAACCAGAATGGTTTTGGAGTTCTCCCGGCGAAATACTAGACTTGGTGTTGTCGCCAAAAGGAGATTTTGCACTATTAGGTCTAGGTAATCATGAAGCGGTCTACTTTGATATCAAGAACGGAGGGGTTAAACGCACCTTACGTCATCAAGGCCGTGTAAGAAGTGTTGATCTAAGTGCTGATACGCTGACCGTATTGACCGGCTCAGATGATTACAAAACCACCTTGTGGGATTTAAAAACCGGCGAACAACTACAACAAATAACACTAGAGAATGTTATTGACGTAGTAGCCCTGACGCCAAAAGGTGATCTAGCGTTCAGTGCAAGCAATCTAGATAAAGCTATTATTTGGGACACGAAGACCGGAAAAATACGACACTCTCTGTCTGGAACGGATGGTTTTTTTCCTAAACGCGTTAGTTATGTCGCTGCCCGTTTTTCTCAAAATGGAGATCAGCTATTAACCGGTACAGCCGCAGGCTTGATTCAGCTTTGGAATAGCGCCACAGGTAAAGAACTGAAACGCTGGCGGGCACATAAACGTGATCCGTACGGCCCAACCAGCACCAGTGTTTATGCTGTTGGTTTCGGCTCCGGCGAGTACTACGCCATCGGCTCTAATGGCATTATGAATATTCTTAAATAAAAATGGCCGCAATTGCGGCCATTTTTTAATGACCCACGCGTATTACTGAGCGGGGTTTACTTCTAACAATTCAATATCAAACTGTAATGTTGCATTCGGGCCAATGGCATCACGCATGCCACCAGGGCCATAAGCGAGCTCTGCAGGTATTGTCAGCTTGGCTTTTCCGCCTTCTTTCATTAGCTGTAGACCTTCGGTCCAACCTGGAATAACACCATTAAGCGGAAAAGATACCGGCTCGTTACGTGCAAAAGAGCTATCAAACTCAGTGCCATCTAAAAGCGTACCGCGATAGTGAACTTTCACAGTATCGGCAGCTGTTGGTTGCTTACCCGTACCGGCTTGTGTCTCTTCATACTGCAAACCACTCTCAGTCACTGTAACGCCTGGTTTTTTAGCGTTTTCAGCCAAGAATTTCTGGCCTTTATCTAAATTTTCCTGTGCTACTTTAGCGACTTCTTGGCGTTGCTCTTCCATTTTTCTCATTTGAAAAGCTTGCATTGTCTCGCCAACTTGTTGGGAATCCATCAGTGGTGTCGTTCCCTGGTACACAGCTTTGATGCCTTCCTGAAAAGCATCTAGATCCATTGTCTCAAGATCTAACTTAAGTTTTTCACCCAAAACCAATCCCAAACTATAACTTACTTTCTGATCATCAGTTTTCAGTTCAAACGCCTGAGCCAACGGCATTACAACCAAAGAACCTGCCACAGCGATGGCCAGTAATGTTTTTTTCATTCTGTTTTCCTTGTACCTGATATCGTTCATATAAGTTTTTATTACAGCGTTAGTGCCTGATTAAACCGTAAAGTTCAAAGAGAAGCGAATCTTATCCTAGCAACATCATCTGCCGACTCAGAGAAGTTAATAATTTTTGCTGGGTAACACTAATAGATGCCCCAGAAAACACAGCTAAACGCTCTATATTGTCCTGCATAAGAACCTTAGGCGGCATTACAACCTCGGGCCAGTGAATAGCTAACGCATGCAAATGAGCCAGTTCAATTTTTTCAGCCTCAAGCTCAGCCTTACGCATCGCTTGATACAATGCAGCAAGCTCAGGTTCTTTTTTCTGCATAGGTCTTAGCTGATACCTCAAAGCTCTCAGCGGGTGTGTCATACTTTTTTGCCAAACACTCGCTTGACTCTGCTCCAGCGCAGCAAGGTCTATCGATTTATGCTGCAAAGCTAACCAGCCAGCAAATAATAGACGGTTCACACTCATTTCAAAGTCATTTTGCAGCGTTAAACAGCACTGCTCCACCTCAGAATGTGAATAAACTTTTAACGCAAATGCCCAAAGAGGATTTTGTAATTGCATAGCTATGGTAGAATCTCGCGCCTATGATTCAGTTATCTAAACTCAGCTTACACCGTGGCACTCAGTTTTTACTAGAGCAAGCCGATTTAACCATCTATCCCGGTTGGAAGGTAGGAATTATCGGCGCCAATGGCGTAGGTAAATCTAGCCTATTTAAACTGCTATTAGGTGAACTACAACCCGATGCTGGCGATTGCTACCTGCCACCTCATCTCACTATTGCCCACATGGCACAGGAAGTCACTGCGATTAATCGCACTGTGCTTGAATATGTGCTTGATGGAGATAAAGCCTTGCGGCGCATTCAACATGCGCTAGAGCAAGCAGAGGCCAATGGTGCGAACGAACAACTCGGCGAATTGCATGCCGAGCTGGACGCCATTGAAGGCTATAGCGCCTCAGCGCGTGGACAGCAGCTGCTAGCCGGTTTAGGTTTTAGTGCTACAGATATGCAAAAAGAGGTTAAAGCGCTCTCTGGAGGCTGGAGAATACGTCTCAACCTAGCCCAAGCATTGATGTGCCGTTCTGACATTTTGTTATTGGATGAACCGACCAACCATTTAGACCTTGACGCTACTATGTGGTTGGAACAATGGTTGAAAAATTACCCAGGCACCTTACTGTTAATCTCTCATGACCGAGATTTCCTCGATCAAGTGGTCACGCATATTACCCATATGCACCAACAGCAGTTAACTATATACAAAGGCCAGTACAGCGCCTTTGAACGTGCTAAAGCAGAACGTTTATCCCAACAGCAAGCACAATATGAGAAACAACAGCAACGCATTGCCGAGATTGAACAGTTTGTACGCCGCTTTAAAGCCAAGGCCTCCAAAGCCAAACAGGCACAGAGCCGAGTGAAAGAACTGGAACGTATGGAGCAGATATCCGCTGCCCATGTCGATAGTCCATTCAGTTTCCATTTTTATAGCAGTGACAAAGTATCCAACCCGCTGTTATCTATGCGTGAAGCTAACTGTGGCTATGCAGGCAGCCCCATTCTTAAAGATATATCTCTCACATTAGTACCAGGATCACGTATCGGTTTGCTTGGCCCTAATGGGGCGGGTAAATCAACGCTGATTAAAACCTTAGTTGGCGATCTTACTCAACTCAGTGGTGAACGCTACTCAGGGGAGCATTTGCGCGTCGGTTATTTTGCGCAGCATCAGCTAGAGGCATTAGATTTAGAGGCGTCACCTCTACTTCACATTATGCGCTTATCTCCTAAAGCTACGGATCAAGAAGTGCGTAACTACCTTGGTTCTTTTGGCTTCTTTGGTGAAGATGCACTGGAACCCGTGAAGCGTTTTTCAGGTGGTGAGAAAGCACGTGTTGCGCTGGCACTCATCGCCTGGCAAAAACCAAACCTGCTCTTGCTGGATGAGCCAACTAACCATCTTGACCTAGAAGTTCGACACGCACTCACGGTTGCCATGCAAGAATTTGAAGGCGCGGTGATTCTGGTTTCACATGACCGCCATTTATTACGCAATACGGTTGATCAGTTTTTATTGGTCGCCAACGGTAATGTCGAAGAGTTCAAAGGTGATCTGGATGATTATCAAAAATGGCTAACCGAGCAGCGCCGCAGTGAACAGCAGAACGCTAATGAAACAGAAGAGCGCGAAAACCGCTCCCTTTCAGCTACTGAGCGTAAAGCGCAGAAACGTGAAGCTGCCGAGTTACGTAAGAAGCTCAGCCCTATAAAAGCACAGGTTTCAAAACTAGAAAAGCAACTCGAAACACTGCAAGAGAAGCTTCTATCCACTGAAGAGCAACTCGGTGACAGTAGCTTATATGATGCAGGTAACAAAGATAAATTGAAGGAAATTTTGGCAACTCAGACTCAGCTCAAACAGCAGATTGATAGCACTGAGTTAACATGGATGGAAGAACTAGAGAACTTAGAGACTCTAGAGTTAGCACTCGCAGCCAGTTAATGGCTTGCGAGTGAATCGGAGAAGTCCTGCAAAACATCACTGTCGTCTTGCATACGCTCAATCTCTTCTGTTATTTGCGCTTGAGTAAGACCCGTAATGGCTAATACGTCACAATCCAGCGCCTCCTCAACGGGACCATCTGCCCAGCCATTTTGACGTAGTGCATGATTGGCCAAGTGAATCAGCTGCGCATAAGCGTCAGCCTTAGGATTTAGTGGATCATTTAAGTACCGTACGCCATTATAAATTTCTTTAGGCAACGACCAACTTTCCATAAGCCACGCCCCAACCTGCTCGCGCGTCACATGCAAAATATGCTTTTCGATATAATCTAAGCGTAAGTGCGGATTCGCCTCAATATAACGAGACAAGAGCGAAAAGTGTGGAGGAAACAGGTGCGCTAAAACAACATAGCCAAAGTTATGCAACAAACCCGCTAAATAAACCAACCCGGGTTTAGGACGAATATCACCTGGCATTTTCTTAGCTAAACGTTCTGCCAACGTTGCCGTATACACAGCTTGCTGCCAATAAGGTGTTTGGTTGCGCGGGGTATCTTCAGGAAGGTTCAATGTTTTACCCATAGCAATACCTAATGCAAGGTTTACCACCAGATCAAAGCCCAAGACACGAATAATGGCATCATCAATCGACTGAATACTACCAGGCGCCGCATAGTAAGGAGAAACCGACCAACTCATTACCTGTGCAGACAAGCTTGGGTCCACTTTCACGACAGGCACAAGACGATCAACACCGGCGGCAGGATCAGAACGCAGCATAATTATCTTCTGCGTGGTCGGCGCTAAGCTAGGCAAACCTAAGGTATCTTCCAAGCGCTGACGTATTCTTAATGCAGTAAACCGCTCCACAGCATGAGTAATAACCGTTTCATCATCACCTTGAGGTTGTACATTTTCAATATCAGAAACACTCAACCCCATACGTATAGAGCGCATACTGGCCACATACCAAGAACGATCAGCCGTAAAACGCAAAGAACTGTAAGGCTCGATTACATCAAGCATATCCTGGTCTTCAAACGCACTGTCTATAAAGAGCGGCAATGAGAATAACTTTTGCTGCCCTTCTCTTGATAGCAATTTATTCTGACTAAAAAAACGTTTTACGTCATCACCCTTAACAGGCTGTAAATGCCGCTCAGTTTCTCGCCAAATGCTGACTAAATTAAGTAGTTTGGCTGCCGGTAATAGAACCAGCACCTTGCCAACATTGTCATGCAGCAGCACTAACCGAGCATAATTGCCCTTGCCTGCATCACTATTTAATGTATTTACACCTATAGCCAATGTGCTCACTCCAATCGAGGCTTGCCTAGTCAAATTATCAGCAACGATACGGCAGAGATCGCAGCTACTAACTAGTAGTATAGGCAAAACATTCGATTAATCATCAATTAAGGAACAATTTTGATTGAGTATCGGCAAAGGCGTGAATTTCTTTAGAAACACACAGCCTTAGTATTACAAGCGCGTTACACGACTCACTGCACGCAGTGCACGTAACTTTTTGATAACCCGAGCAAGATGCACCCTGTCAGCAACATCTATCTCCATATCAACGGTTGCTAACTGCCCCTCTTCCTCTCCCATATCTATTTTCAGGATGTTAGTACCTGTTCCCGATACGGTAGTGGCCAAGCTTGCGATAATGCCACGATATGATGCTACTTCTAGTTTCAAGACGACAGTAAACTCATCATCCATAACATCAGACCATTCAAGGTAAATACATTTTTCTGGGTCGTCTCGCATATAACGAATGTTGCGACATTCGGTGCGGTGAACCACTAAACCACGCCCACTGCTTATATGGCCGACTATTTGATCACCTGAAATCGGGTGACAGCATTTTGCATACTGAATAACCAAGCCTTCTGTGCCTTGCACAGCAATTGGCTTCTGACCTTTGAGTGATTCAACTTCACTTTCATCAGGCTTTAACTTACGTGCAACCACATACGCCATGCGATTACCCATGCCAATATCTTCAAGCAAATCTTCCAACGAAGTGAAATCAGCACCCTCTAAAAGCGCTTGCAACTTCCCTGCATCGATTTCATCAACTGAATTACCATAGTGACCTAAGAACTGGTTGAGCAAGCGGCGTCCCAATTCAACAGATTCATGGCGCTGTTGGTTTTTCAAAAAGTGTCGAATACTGGAACGCGCCTTACCTGTCACCACAAAGTTCAGCCATGCCATATTGGGCTGTGCGCTGCGGGTGGTAATGATCTCTATTGTTTCGCCACTCTCTAAAGGCTCAGAAAGCGGAGCTAAACGTCTATTAATACGGCAAGAAACACAGGAATTACCTACATCCGTATGTACGGCATAAGCAAAGTCTACCGGCGTTGCACCACGTGGTAACTCTAGAATTCGTCCTTTAGGAGTAAACACATAGACTTCATCTGGAAACAGGTCTTTTTTAACATGCTCAATAAACTCCATGGAGTCGCCCGCGCGTTTTTGCATTTCCAATAAACCCAACACCCACTTGCGAGCGCGGTTATAAGATCCGACTGCGCTATCTGAATCACCGTACACTTTGTAATGACTATGTTCAGCAATACCCAGAGAGGCCACCGCATCCATTTCGCGACTACGAATTTGCACTTCTATCGTAATGTCACGCGCGACAAATAGCTCGGTATGCAATGACTGATAGCCGTTAGCTTTTGGAATAGCAATATAGTCTTTGAAACGACCATGCACCGGCTTATAAAGATTATGAATAGCACCAAGAATGCGGTAACACTCATCAACAGTATCGGTCACTATCCTAAATGCAAACACATCCATAATTTCCGCAAAGGACTTACGCTGCGCTTTCATTTTTGAGTAGATACTATAAAGGTGTTTTTCACGCCCAGAGACGATACCCGGTAGCTTCTCCTGATCGAGTCGATTTCGAATGGCATCTTCGATCGAACTGATCATATCTTTGCGCTGACCACGTGCCTGCACAACGGCACGTCGAATATATTTAGCTCGCATAGGATAGAATGACTGAAAGGCGAGATCTTCAAGTTCTACCTGCATATCTCGCATACCAAGGCGAGCAGCGACAGGGGCGTAGATGTCCATCGTCTCACGCGCAATACGTCGCCGCTTGTCTGGCGGCATAGCGCCTAAGGTGCGCATATTGTGAAGTCGATCAGCCAGCTTCACCAAGATAACGCGGATATCCTCAGCCATGGCCAAGACCATCTTTTGGAAGTTTTCTGCCTGTGCTTCAGCTTTGGTTTCGAACTCGAGATGGGTTAATTTAGAAACACCATCAACGATATCTGCCACAGATGTGCCAAATTGGTTTTCAATACCATCATAACTAATATCAGTATCTTCGATAACATCATGCAACATAGCAGCCATCAAGCTTTGATGGTCCATATGCATAGTAGCGAGGATACTGGAAACGGCTAGTGGGTGAGTAACATAGGGCTCACCACTCTTACGGCGCTGACCATCATGTGCCTGTTCTGCATAGAAGTAAGCACGACGAACATCCTTGATCTGCTGAAGATCTAGGTAGTCTGTTAATCGGTCAGAAAGAAAATCAATCGTCGGCATTATTCCCCCATTATTTCCGCGCTAGTAATAATCTACTCACTAATGCTTCCAGATGGAACAATGCCCGATTAAAAAAGAGGAACTTATCTTTGAGCGATATCGTCTAGGATAGACTTATCAACCAAACCTTCTGCAATTTCGCGCAATGCGACAACAGTATCTTTGTCGTTTTCGCGCTCAACTTTAGGGTCTTTACCGCCTGTTGCCAACTGGCGCGCACGCTTTGCTGCAACCATAACCAGTTCAAAACGGTTATCTACATTGTCCAGACAATCTTCAACTGTGACACGAGCCATGCTAAACCTCAAAATTTGGTTTGTTTAAATATCAGTTTAGGAGATCTTACTTAAGAAATCCAAAGGGGCGAAATTTTACCTTACACTGCTTAAACTGACAAGAGGTCTTTCAGCAAGTCTGCATGGCGTACACACTGCACATCACGCTGTAAACGCTGTGCTGTCAAAACTGCCTGCAACTGAGTTAATGCTATGTCGAAGTCGTCATTAATCACAACATAGTCAAATTCAGGGTAATGCTCCATTTCGCTGACCGCCTGAGACATACGCAGATCAATGACAGAGACGTCATCTTGACCACGTCCGGTTAAGCGCTTACGCAGCTCTCCCTGTGATGGGGGCAGAACAAAGATCGACACAGCATCAGGCATCAACTGGCGAACTTGCTCAGCACCTTGCCAGTCTATCTCTAGAATGACATCAATACCTTTATCTAGCTCACTTTTAACCCAAACCTGAGATGTACCATATTTATTAGTGAACACATCGGCATATTCAAGAAACTGCTTCTGCGCAATTAAGCCATCAAACATGTCCATAGTGACAAAATTATAATCAACACCATCTTGCTCACCAGGGCGCATATCACGTGTCGTATGAGAAACAGACACTCTTACTTGTTGATCTTGCTTGAGCAACGCTTTTACTAGACTGGTCTTACCTGCTCCAGAGGGCGCTGATACTATATAAAGGGTACCTTTAACACTCATTTTACATTCACACCTAAATTCTTAGAGACTGTTTTAGCTTTAATTTTAGTGCTGCCCATAACTTTTGACTAGGCCTAGCGCAACAGACATTTGGATAAGCTCTGATAACGAACCAGCCCGCATTTTCGTCATCATATTAGCCCGATGCCCTTCTACCGTTTTGCGATTAATACCCAAGTGGTCAGCCACTTCTTGATTCGCTAAACCGGCAACCACACCCTCAAAAACCTGCCGTTCTCGCTTAGTAAGGTTTGCATAACACACACGCACATCACTGATCAATTCTGCTTGGTGACAACGCGCAGAGTCTTGCAATAAGGCTTGTTGAACAATATCAATCAATGCCTGATCGCTGAACGGTTTTTGTAAGAAAGTGAGTGCTCCTTGCGTCATGGCTGATACCGCCATGTCTACATCAGCATGACCTGAAATCATAATCAGTGGCATATAGATACGTCGCTCAGCCAGCTGGTTTTGCGCACTTAGACCGCTCATACCCGGCATACGAACATCCATGAGGATGCAGCCTTGAGCATTTTCAGGGCAACCATCAAGAAAACGCTGGGCCGTTTCAAACACCGTCACATTAAGATCGACAGACTCCAGCAACCACTTGAGTGAATCACGTACATCAGCATCATCATCAACAACAAAAATAATTTGCTTCGCTTGGTTACTCATTCAACTCCTCAACAGACGACAGGGAAAGCGGTAACACCACATGAAAAGCACTGCCTTTACCCGGTAATTTTTCACCGCGTAATTGCCCACCATGCGCCTCTATCAATGAGCGACTGATCGATAACCCCATACCCAACCCTTCAGCTTTAGTGGTGAAGAACTGCTCAAAGAGCTGTTCAACATCGCCGGAAAGGCCTTCACCTTGGTCATAAACTGAAATTATAACCTGTTCGTTCTTCACCAGAGAAGCATCAATCCACACAGACAATGGCTCATCTTCCGGTTTTGTCTGGCAAGACTCAATCGCATTTAAAATCAGATTAAGAAACACCTGTTCAAGCTGCACCCGATCTGCCATCACCTGAGGTAAAATGGCCGGTGTGCGGTTTTCTAACAACACATTACTCTGCGCAGCTGAACTCGCGCAAAACTCTAGCAGGTCATCAATTAGACCATGTAAGTCTAGCCGCTCTCTAACCGGCTCTTGCTTACGTGCAAAATCCATCATGCGATGCAAGATACCACCCGCTCGCATAGCCGTAGAGGTAATCCGCTGCAATACAGGCGTAACCTCTTCTAATGAAAGAGATTGCTTAGCCTCTAAACGCCGCTCGATTCCACGCGCATAGTTAACAATCGCAGTTAAGGGCTGGTTTAATTCATGCGCTAACCCCGATGCCATCTCCCCCATCACCACTAGACGCGAAGCACGATTAAGTTCTTTTTGGTATTGCAACATACGTGCTTCTGCTTCGATACGGCGGCTAACATCACGAGAAACAACGAGAATTTCTTTTAACTCACCAGATTGAGCATCTCGAATCGAGCGACTAGTACTTTCTAGCCACGTATAATGACCATCTTTACAGCGAAAACGATAAGTATGGGTATAAAAACCTTTTTCATAGAACACGCTAGGGCGGCGACGCTTAAAGTCTTCCACCTCATCCGGATGGTACAGCTCGTATGCAGACATACCAATGATTTCATCAACGCTATAACCCAGCAGATGAGTGACGGCTGGAGAGGCATAGATAAAGCGCCACTCTTGTGGTGTATGACGCGAAATCATATCGGTCGATTGCTCAGCCATTTCTGCCAGCAAACGGTTACGTTCCGCATCATCTGTTAAAGCGCTTTGGCCTTGCTGCGCACGAGAAGCTTCCATTGGTGGTTTGTTTCCTGAACTCAATATCATTCAGCCTCCTATCATAGCAAACCAGATCACAAGCGACGCTCTCATTATTGCGCTGTTTTGACTAATTCTCGCAATGCAAACTTCTGAATCTTTCCGGTGGACGTTTTAGGCAAAGCAGAGAAAACCACCTGCTTAGGACATTTGAAATGCGCTAAACGTGCACGACAAAACTGAATGAGGTCATCAGCACTGACATCAGCTCCGGCTTTGAGTGTAATGACCGCACAAGGCACTTCGCCCCATTTATCATCAGACAAGGCAACGACTGCCGCTTCCAGAATATCGGGGTGCTGATAGAGCGTATTTTCTACCTCGAGCGTTGAGATATTTTCTCCACCAGAAATAATAATGTCTTTTGCTCTATCTTTGACTTCGATATAACCGTCAGGGTGGCACACCGCTAAATCACCCGTATGAAACCAACCTCCTTGAAACGCTTCTTGCGTTGCCTGCGGGTTAGCCAGATAGCCTTTCATTACCGTATTGCCGCGAATAAACACTTCACCCATCGATTCGCCATCGTGTGGCAAAGGCTCAAGCGTTAGAGCATTGGCCACCATAAGACGCCCGACTGCCGGCGCCCTAACTCCTTGGCGCGCCATTTTGGCTGCTTTTTTCTCCATAGGTAGCTCTGCCCATGCTTGCTGAAAGTCACAAAAAACACTGGGACCATAGGTTTCAGTTAAGCCATAAGCATGCACCACTTTAATCCCTAAGCGCTCCATTCCCTCAATGATTGCCGCCGGCGGCGCGGCACCGCCGGTTGTGACTGTAACCTCTTGCTCAAGCACAATATTGGCAGCTTCAGGAGCATTCAACATCATATTTAAAACGATAGGCGCACCACAAAAATGTGTGACCTTATAAGCACTCAATGCAGTAAAAATATCAGCGGCGCGCACATTACGAAGGCACACATGCGTACCCGCTACAGCAGTAACGGACCAGGGGTAGCACCAACCATTGCAATGAAACATGGGCAAGGTCCACAGGTATACCGCATGCGGTGGTAAGTTCTGACCTAAAATATTACTCAAGGCATTTTGATAAGCACCGCGATGATGATAAACAACCCCTTTTGGGTTACCCGTCGTGCCGGAGGTGTAGTTCAGTGCAATCGCCTGCCACTCGTCATCAGGTAAGCTCCATTGGTAGGAAGCGTCCCCTTCTTGCAATAACTGCTCATATGTCAGAGAACCTATGTGCTCATCAAATCCGCTGACGACATCTTCGACATCAACAACCAACACCGAATGATCGCACTGCAACAACGCGGCCCTAGCTAAGCTTGCAAACTCAGCATCGACCATAAGTACGTTGGCCTGACTATGGTTTAGCATAAAAGCGATGGTATCGGCATCCAAACGGATATTCTGTGCATTCAAAACAGCGCCCACCATGGGCGCTGCAAAGTGTAGCTCAAGCATCTCAGGCAAGTTAGGTAACAGGGCAGCAATCGTATCGCCCTTACCTATGCCTCGCTTTTCCAGTGCATCAGCAAGCTGGCAGCAGCGTGTATAGGTATCTTTCCATGATCGAACTAAATCGCCGTAGATAACCGCAGGGCGATTAGGATAAACAGAAGCGGCACGTTCGATAAAAGGAACCGGACTCAGTGCTTCAAAGTTAGCCGGCACCTTACCAAGGCCGCTTTCGTACGGACTTTTATTGTTATTTTCCATACTTATTCCCATATCGATTACCTACTCTCCTTGCGGCATAACACCGCTTTACGTATCACTGTGCTGACTTAGCGAAGGAATTTTTTGCTAAATAATTTAAACCCTTCGGCATCCGAACGGCGCAGCCACTCAAAACCTACCATTTCGCGCGTGATGATTTTGATACCTTCTTCACGCATACGAGCAATCGCAAATTCGGTATCTTTAGGGTTACGAGCAGAAATAGCATCAGCCACCACAAAGACCTGTTTGCCCATCGCCTTAAAGCTCATCGCGCTTTGCAGTACGCAGGCATGCGCCTCCATTCCACAGATCACAACCTGATCCTGTGTGATAGTCTTTAGCTTGTCTTGAAATTGCGGTGCATCAACACAAGAGAAAAAAGTTTTACCTGTAAACTCACCTTCACCAACACGTTCACGCAAACCATCTGCCGTAGGGCCTACGCCTTCTGGGTATTGCTCTGTTCCAAAAACAGGAATGCTCAACTCTTGGGCGAGCTCCACTAATGAGTCGCAATACGCCACCAGCTTCTCGCTTTCGTGGATGCCGGGTAACAAGCGCGCTTGTACATCAATCACCATCAAGCACGAATTATCTTTTTGTAACATCATGTTATTTATCCTCAACTGGACGACGGTCTACCATATTAGTTGCGACACCTTCAGCCACTATTTTTCCTTTTACAGTACACACCGTTTTGAGCGTTACACGACGGCGCTGCTCATTAATCTCCATCACAGTAGCGGTCGCTGTCACCGTATCACCAATGTACACCGGTGCTTTGAAGCTAAGCTGTTGATCAATATAAATAGCGCCCGGCCCTGGCATGCGTGTACCCAAAACAGCTGAAATTAATGCAGCGCTAAACATGCCATGCACGATGCGATCTTTGAACATAGTTTGTGCTGCATATTCAGCATTGATATGAACCGGGTTGTCGTCGCCAGAAATACCAGCAAACAACACCACATCGGCTTCGGTGATCGTTTTAGCATAATTTGCCGTCTGGCCTACTTCTAAATCTTCAAGATAAAAACCGTGTAGTTCCTGCATAAATCCCCCAAATCTGTCATGTTTTAAGTGTTGATGATTATTAAACTAATGGTTTTCACTTAAAAAACCAAGTATTAACCCTTGGTTTTTATTTTATTTTGTTAGCGTGTTTATAGCAAGCACGTAAACCCCTTTCCATAAAACGAGGTAAGGCATAGTGGCTACATCAAACAACAGCTTCTTAGAGCGCACATTTAGTCATATACGTCTGGCTTGGCGCGAAGCAACTGATAACCGCGCTACGCTAGAGCGATTAAACTTATCTCCTGAACTAAGCAATGATGATGAAGCAATCCTCCGAACATGGATTGATCACTGCCTGGCGGACAAGGGCGGAGAAATAGCGTCACGCGCTCGCGCCGCCACTTTGGGACAAAGCTATTTAGAGTTGGACCCTATCGGGCAGCAACGATTCCTGTCTATTTTAGCAATGCACTACGATACCAATCGTGTGGATGTAGAGCAGTATATAGAGCGCTGGCAAGAAGCCAGCGACGACTCACGTGCAGAAGCCGCACGTCAATTGAGAAATGTACTTGAACCCCCAAGAATGAAGCTGTTGACGCTTTTCAATGAGTTACCAGAAGGCATCAAATTTCTGGTTGATATGCGCGCACAGATTCTTTCTTTACAAAAACAGCACCCCGAATTAAAGCCATTGGAAGCAGACCTTAAACGATTGCTGATTAGCTGGTTTGATATTGGGCTATTACAGTTGGAGCAAATCAATTGGCATTCCAGTGCAGAACTATTAGAAAAGCTGATTGCCTACGAAGCCGTACATGCCATTACCAGTTGGGATGACCTAAAAAATCGCCTAGATTCAGACAGACGCTGCTTCGCATTTTTCCATCCCAACATGCCAAACGAGCCTCTTATTTTTGTTGAAGTCGCACTCGTAAAAGGGTTGGCTGATAATGTCCAAACCTTGTTAGATGAATCAGCACCCGTCGGCGATATTGAGCAAGCCGACACGGCTATTTTTTATTCCATATCCAATGCACAGCAAGGGTTAGCAGGCATCAGTTTTGGTAACTTTTTAATTAAGCGAGTCGTGAAAGAACTACAACATGAGTTTCCTCACTTGAAGCAGTTTTCCACACTTTCGCCCATACCTGGCCTTACTCGCTGGATTCATAAACAACCCGCAGAAGAACTAGAACAATTACCCGGCGGAAAAGCCCTACTACCCCACATACAAGATCAAGCGCTTACACTGACAACGGAGCAGCTTGCAGAACCACAACTTAAAGCACCACTGATCAAATTAGCCACTTATTACCTTGCTAAAGCAGAACGTGTTGGTGGTACGGCGGCGGACTCTGTTACGCACTTCCATCTCAGTAATGGCGCGCAAATAGCCCAACTAAACTGGATGGCAGACACCTCAGTGAATGGTCTAAATCAAGCCGCAGGGTTTATGGTGAACTACCTATATGACCTGCCAAACATTGAAAAGCGCAGCCAAGCTTACCTGAGCCAAAATAAGCGAAGCCTCTCCTCTTCAATTAAATCGCTTCTGAGCAGCTAACTCTCAATCTCAAATTTAGTTAAAAACTTAATTAATCATCTATTAAAAAGAATAAGGATAAGAAAATGACGCAACGAATAGCCATAGTGACAGGTGCAAACGGCGGCCTAGGTGAATCAATGTGTAAAGCCCTTGCAGAGCAAGGCCGCAAGGTTGTGGGTACATTCGCACCTGGGCATGCTGCTGCCGCTGCTAGCTGGCAAGAAGAGATGAAACTGCAAGGTTTTGATATCACGATGAAGGCAGTAGATGTATCAGACTTCAACGACTGTAAACGCTTACTAGAAGAAGTAGAAAGTTCAGAAGGTAGCGTAGATATTCTGGTCAACAATGCCGGTATTACACGTGATGCGCCTCTGAAAAAGATGCAGCCGGAGCAGTGGCAAGCTGTTATAGGCACGAACCTAAACTCTATGTTTAATATGAGCCAGCCAATCTTTGAAGCGATGTGTAATCGCGGCTGGGGGCGTATCGTTAATATCTCTTCACTCAATGGCGAAAAAGGTCAGTTTGGACAAGCTAATTACTCGGCAGCAAAAGCCGGCATATATGGCTTTACTAAAGCAATTGCTCAGGAAGGTGCGAAAAAAGGCGTGACAGTGAACTCGGTTTCACCTGGTTACATTGATACACCGATGGTACGCCAAGTGCCTGAAAACGTATTAAACAGCATTGTTGGTGGTATTCCTATTGGACGCTTGGGTCAGCCAGAAGAGATTGCTCGTGCAGTGTCTTTTTTAACAGCAGATGATGCTGGTTTTATTACCGGCACCAACATTTCAGTAAACGGCGGCCAATATATGGCTTAGCTCTCTTTAAGCCTTTTGAGCCCCAAATATCAGGGCTGCAAGCTTTTGTAGCCCTTTATTATTTCGACAATTCAAACACTACGCCTATTATTTGATAGCCTATTAAATCAAACGGTAACTGGATAAACCGAAAATCCAACCTATTATAAGACTATTGGTTATTTTTCTAGATTAGGTACAAATGAACGATGCTATAAACATTCATACTATTGCCATTCCAGATGATGTTATTGATGGCTGGCAGCAATCTGTTGACCTAATCGCAAGTATTTGTGAAATTCCTGCGTCATTAATCATGCGAGTGCATACTCAAAATATTGAAGTATTTGTCAGTAGTCAAAGCGCCAGCAATCCTTACCCTACTGGCTATAAAGAAGCATTAGGGAAAGGTGTATATTGTGAAACCGTTATTAAGCAACGTGCAGAACTATTAGTACCCAACGCCTTAGTTGACCCTGTATGGGACCATAACACAGATGCAAAAGCAGGTATGATTTCTTATTGTGGGCTCCCTCTGAACTGGCCCACTGGAGAGGCCTTCGGCACAATATGTATCTTAGATAACAAAGCAAATCATTATAACGAGCAAAACCGCCAATTATTGTACCGTTTCCAAAAGTCTGTAGAAGCCAGCCTCACTATTTTATATCAGAAGTTCAAACTACAGGATGCAAATGAGCACTTAGAGCAACGTGTTCACCAGCGTACCAGCGAATTAGAAACACTCTACCACCGTCTATCCCAAGAGATAGATGAGCGACACTCTGCAGAAAAAACCATCTACCAACAAAACCACTACGATACTCTCACAGGCTTGCCTAACAGAAAGTTGCTACAAGAAAAGTTAAACACGTTGGAAAACGTATCATTAGCCCCTCTTTCAGCAGCCGTCTTGCACGTCGGTATTAATAATATGAAAGTGATTAATGATAACTTCGGATATAAAGCCGGAGATAATGTCATTCATACAATCGCGAATCAACTCAAACAACACATTCCGGCTACAGCATTTTTAGCACACCTGAGTGGCGATCAATTTATTATTCTTCACACAACCGCTGAGCACAGCATTGCTGAGGAATCTGCTCAACTAGCAAACAAGCTTTGCCAACTCTTCAGTTTTAGCAGGCCGGTTGTCACTCAAGAACAGGCTATCCCATTATCTGTTAGCATCGGCATTGCCTTATATCCTGACGACGCATTGGATATGGATGAACTCTTACGCAAATCCAGCGCGGCACGAACAAGCAAACAAAGCGCAGCAGATAATCAATACCAGTTTTTCAATTTGAGTATGCAATCCCAGCTCAGCACTCGTCTACAAATAGAATCCCAACTCTCTAATGCATTAAACAACAACGAATTAGTATTACACTACCAACCGTTTATTTGCACACAATCAGGTAAAGTGATCGGTGCAGAGGCGTTACTACGTTGGAATAACTCGATACTAGGTAATGTTCCACCTGATAGCTTCATTCCTATTGCGGAACAAAGCGGCCTGATCCTAAGCATAGGGAACTTCGTACTTCGTTCAGCAATAAAGCAAACCGCCCATTGGTGTAAAGCCCATCAAGTTGACGCATATGTTGCCGTCAATATTTCCCCAGTACAGTTCAGGGATGAGCAACTGGCCTCTCATATTCTTGAGCTGCTTGAATTTTACGAGCTACCACCTCATTGCCTAGAAGTTGAAATAACTGAAGGCGTTCTTTTACAAGATGAGGCACAAGCACTGGAAATTCTTAATATTTTAGCCAAGTCCGGTGTACGCATTTCACTTGATGATTTTGGGACGGGCTACTCGTCACTGAGCTACTTACAAAAATTCCCATTTGATACCATAAAGATTGACCGCAGCTTCATATCAAGTCTCGCAGAATCTAGCCGTAACCAAGACTTAGTATCAGCCATCATCTCTATGGCTCGCAACCTGAAGCTACATGTCGTTGCTGAAGGCATTGAAACCATCGAACAGTCAGACTTTATTACACATGCACAATGCGAAATTGGCCAAGGCTATCTATATGGTAAACCCGACCTACCCGAGGTTTTTCTACAACAGATACTTAAACAAACCAAGCACTAACCCCGTTACTTTCTCAGTAGCCTCAAGCCATTACCAACCACCAATAAACTAGCCCCCATATCAGCAAAAACAGCCATCCACATAGTGCCCATGCCCATCAGAGTTAACACCATAAACACCGCTTTAATGCCTAACGCTAGCGAGATATTCTGAATCAATATGGTACGCGTATCGCGTGATAAGCGTATGAATGAAGGCACTTTACGCAGGTCATCACCCATCAAGGCAACATCGGCCGTTTCAATAGCGGTATCGGTTCCCATCGCTCCCATAGCAAAGCCGATATGCGCACGCGCCAGTGCCGGAGTGTCATTAATCCCATCACCAACCATGCCCACTAAACCCTCAGCTTCCATTGCTTGAATAGCGCTCAGTTTATCCTCTGGTAGTTGGTTACCCCGTGCTTCATCAATACCGACCTGGCCAGCAATAGCCGTTGCAGTGTGTTGGTTATCACCCGTGAGCATCACGGTTTTGATTCCTAATTTCTGCAACTCGACAATCGCTTTGCGGCTGCTCTCTTTTACCGTATCAGCAACGGCGAAAAGTGCTAATACTTGCTGACGGCCCGCCAGCATCACAACGCTTTTCCCTTGCTGCTCCAAACGATCTAAACGCATTTCCAGTTCAGGGGTACATACACCGAGTTCTTCTATCAAGCGATGATTACCTAAGAAATATACTTTGTCGTCTATTTCTCCTTTTACACCACGCCCTGCCAAGGCTTCAAACTTATCCACACGGGCGTGATCCACATTAATACCCTCACCTTCCGCCGCCTTAGCTATCGCAAGTGATACTGGGTGATCAGAACGCACCGCTAAACTCACGGCCAAACGGCGGCATTCTTTCGCAACGTCAGTACTTGCGTCATCTCGGCCTGTAAGCAGCACTTCAAACTCTGTTTGCACTGGCTTACCATGCGTAATCGTGCCGGTTTTATCTAGGGCTAAATATTTCAGCTGATGGCCGCTTTCCAGGTAAACACCACCCTTGATCAGAATCCCGCGCCGTGCGGCAGCAGCTAAACCGCTAACAATCGTCACTGGAGTCGATATCACTAATGCGCATGGGCAAGCGATCACCAACAAGACCAGCGCTTTATAAACCCAATCAAACCAGCTAGCGCCCATCAATAGAGGAGGCAACACCGCCACACCTAACGAGATAACAAAAACAATAGGGGTATATAAGCGTGCGAATTGATCAACAAAACGTTGCGTAGGTGCTTTTGTTCCCTGCGCTTCTTCTACGGCATGAATAATACGCGCCAAGGTGGTGTTATTTGCTGCAGCGGTAACCCTGTACTCAAAAGCACTCGCTTCGTTAATAGTGCCAGCAAAAACCTTATCGCCTTCTGCCTTATCCACAGGCAAGCTTTCGCCCGTAATAGGTGCTTGGTTTATCGTGGAACGGCCATACACTATCAGCCCATCTAAACCAATTCGCTCGCCAGGTTTAATACGAACAATACTGCCAACAACAACAGATTTAGCATCCACCAACTGCCATGAACCATCCTCTTGTAAAACAGTCGCATTATCGGGTGTGAGCTGCATTAACCCAGAGATTGCATTGCGCGCTCTATCTAATGACTTTACTTCGATCAGCTCTGCCACAGTAAACAGCACCATCACCATGGCAGCTTCTGGCCACTGGCCTAAAATAAACGCGCCCGTGACTGCAATACTCATTAGCGCATTCATATTAAGGTCGGCATGACGAATCGCCACCCAGCCTTTTTTATACGTTGTTAAGCCGCTACAGCCCACTGCGACCAACGCCAGCACAGCAGCTAACCAGCTAGGTGCTGCCATCCAAGAAACAGCTTCAGCCGCTATTGCCGCCACACCTGCCACAACGAGGGGCCACCATGTTTTTTTTTGTTCGCTCACATCGGCGAGCTGGCCTTGTGCATCTGGTACTTCAGGCTCAAAACCGAGGGAACGAACCGCATCGAGCACACTTTTCAATGAGTCCGTGGTGTGCACTACGGTGAGGATACGTTGCATCAAGTTAAACTCCATGCTGATCACACTTGGCATGCCCCCCAGTTTTTTACGAATCATTGCTTCTTCGGTTGGGCAGTCCATCTGCATAATACGTATCGGCGTACGCAAACCCTCTGCAACCACTTGCGACTGACCTAAGGAAGAAGTGTTAAGCGACTCTAATAAAGGCTCAGGAATACAACAACTAGCCCCTTGGGTATCTGGCTCTTTATTTTCGAGGGCAGAGCTGCTTTCATGCGCGGAGCTGCAGCAAGCGCCTACGCGCTCTACTGCATTACTCTTCGTGCGATCACTCACCCTACTATCAATCGAGTCACTCATAGCATCGCCCTTCATATTAGTTATCACCTGCATTGTGTCGTATGCTTAGTATTAAACACCCTGAAGTTGCTTTAGGGTCAAGCGGCTCATGATTAGAAAAGCATCAATTCGGGGGAGGTATGAAAATAGGTGAACTAGCCAAACAAGTTGGCGTTACGGTAGAAACTATACGCTACTATGAAAATGAAGGCCTATTGCCTCCGGCTCTGCGCAATCCTGCTAATAACTATCGTCGTTATGATAAGGGCCATTTAGAACGTTTAATTTTTATTCGCCGTTGCAGAACGCTGGCGATGACCCACAGCGAGATAAAAGTACTGCTACAAGCGCGCATTCAACCCGATAACAGTTGCGAAACTATCAACGAATTAATTGATGAGCATATACATCATGTACAAGCCAGAATAGCGGAGTTAACAATACTGGAAACACAGCTTATTGAACTGCGCAACCAATGCCACGCAGCTCTGACTACACGTGATTGCGGAATTTTGCGTGAACTCGATCACCCTACGGATGAGTTGACTGAGGCTCCTTTAGTGCAGAGCCATGTTGCTGGCAGCCAATGTAAAACACATCAATCTAAATAATCACCTAGCTTCCCTCTCCTTTAAGAAAGGTACAAAGGAGATAGCTTTTCTGTATTTTTCTTTGTACTTTTTTGGGGGACAGAAAACGCCTGAATAGCTTTATATAACTCAGCACCCTGCCATTTCAGAGCAAATTGGCTATTAGCATTCTGGCTGTAACTGTTTTGCTGCAAATCACGAATAGCCGCTTGTAACTCAGGGCTTACTCGCACAGACAACTGATTTAAATTACTGCATTCTGACCATATACTCTGGCCCCACTGAATCAGAGCCAAACGCGCTTGCGTTACATCATTACTGGAGCATGCTTGCTTAAGTGCCGTTAAAGAAGGCTGCGGGAGCAGCGTATCGACTTCAATCGTTTTGACTTGTGATTTTCTGCTTTTCTGCCAAAAAATCATAACCAATATCGTTATCACACTACCTGCAATAAGACCTAAAAGCACAGCCAACCATGGGGTTAAGCTGTCATTATACGCAGTATCAACAGTACTCTGTGGCATTGCAGGTTTGGCTAATGGCGGTGAAGTAACCGCAGCCTGATTTAACGCTAGAGCTTGCACCGAAGCCGCCTGAGTTGATAGTGATGGCGTTACGGCTTGCGCTTTCCCAGGGGAAATATCTACGGTTCTTGCCGCCAGTACTGCCGTTTGTTCACTATCACTTTTGACATCCCACCAAGGCAGAGTAATCGCAGGTAAGATCAGTGCTCCTGATTTTTCAGGGATAAGCGTGACTTCTAGCGTTAAAACTGATGTTAATCGATCATTTTCATACTGCTGAGCCACCTCTGGATTAGCTGCATATTGTTTTATTCCATTGATTTCAGGCAAAGGCAATTCTGAAATATGGTTTCGGCTAAGCCCTTCTGCTTCCAACCTAATGGTACGTGTTACCGGCTCCCCTACTGTGAACTCCTCACTACTCCACTCATCGCTTAAGACAATATTTTCAGCAGGCAGCCAAACTTGGCCACTAAAGCTACTAGGAATAGGAGCAACATCTAATTGATAGCCTTGTGCTGATACCTGAATTCTACGCATGGCGGCGGGGTCTGAAAAAGCACCCCCAAATGGGTTGCGCGTTAAGCGCCCGGTCTGTATTTGCCCAATGACTTGGGCAGGCGCTATCTCTAGCGAGCCACTTTGCTCTGGCGTAATGAGCCACGTTTGTTCAACAACGGTAACCTGTCGGCCTTTAAGCGCCTGCTGGTACTGACGCTGCTCACCTAATGGTTCGATAAGCGCCTTGCCCTTTTGGATGCTCGGGCCTTGCAAAGATGCGTTGAAAATTTGCCGCCCCACCAACAAACTTGACTGGTAAATAAGCGGCTGCTGCACTCTAGGCTGCTCACTCGACAATGTTGATAACATCTCGATACCGCCATCCGCAGCGGTTGGCTGCTGCACGGTCGTAACGCGCAATGCATGCGAGCTGGTTTGATCACCATCAGCACTTAACGAGGGAATTTGTAAGTCGCCACTACGTTTGGGCAACAGCGTTAGGATAAGTTCAGAAGAGCTTTCGTACGAGCCATTACGAATAATTCTCTTCGATTGCTGGCTTCGCCCTAACACTTCAAAGTCTTTTTCTAGTGGCTTTAAGTCAATCTGGTCAGCGTCGATATCTTCAAGATCAATACTCAAGCGAATACTCTCGCCTTGCTCAATCATGCTGCGATTAATACTACTTTTAACCGCCGCCTGAAGATTAACGCTGGCACATAATAAGACAACAACTAGCCATACACGGCGAACACTTACCATGTTTTTTCTTCTCCCAAATGTTGTTCTGCCTGCTGACGATATTGGTACATAAACTTACGTCGCCACAAACCAGCAGGGTCATCAACTATTCGGTTAAGGAGCTGCTGTCGTGCTTGTTCAGATTCACTGATAGGTTCAGCAGATTGTGCTTGAGCATTGCCGGACGCCGCTTGGCCATCATATGGCCCAACCTTATCCATCTGTTGCTTAAGATAATCGGCCGCACGCTGCTGTTCTTCAGCTTTCGCCGCTTCAGCATCTTGGGCTTGCTCTGTAGTCTGATCTGACGTTTCACTCGGTGAATCCTTTTGGGCCGATTCACTTTGTTGTGGCGTTTCGGCCGAAGCGTTTTTTTCATCTTGATCGCCCTGCGAAGAATTATCCGCTGATGAGTTTTTTTGGCCTTGCTGATCTTGCTGATCAGATGGCCCTTGTTGCTGAGAGCTATTTTGCTGCTTTTTTTGTTCGCTGTCTTGCTCTGAATTACTTTTTGAACCTTGTTTGCTCTGCTTCTTGTCTTGTTCTTTTTGCTGCTGCTTTTGTTTTTCTAACAATTGCTTATTAAACGTCGCATTTTCGTGTTTAGGATCCCTCTGCAACGTTTGCTCGTAAGCAGCAATGGCTTCATCTAATCGTTGTTGTTGTGCCAGTATATTGCCACGATTATACCAATCAGCTGCCGTCTCTGGTTCAGGAAGGCTTTCTATAGCCGCGGCATAATCTTGTGTTTCATATTGTGCTATTTGCTTCCAGCGTGCATCACTGAATGCTTGTGCCGCCGCCGCTTTATCACCAGCTTGATACTGCTGTGCTGCCTGTTGATCGGCGGTTTTCCATAAATCCTGCCATATACTCGACGCTGCACCTTCCTTAACGTCAAGCTCACTTCCCGCCTCCGCATTAGGCGCAATGCCTAACCCACCTAAGCTTAAGGCACTAAAACATAAAGCGGGCAACAAGATGCTCGCAACACCTCGCCTAAAAAGAGGTAACAGTAAAGGCAAAGCTAACAACACAAACCAAGGACCTTCTGCAACCCAACGCTCAACCTCATTGCCCTGTTTTACCTCTTCGCGCTGACCAGTACTAAATGTAGCAATTAAGGTGCTCAGATCTGACTCATCCGCGACTAACTGCACGGCAGAACCGCCCCCTAAACTCGCGGCTTCACGCATCTGCTGCATATCGGTGCGTGCCAAAATCACTTGCCCTTGTTGATCTTTCATTGGTCCAAACTGTGTGGGTACCGGGGCTCCCTGCGCTGTTCCAACCGCTAAAATAGAGACGCTACGCCCTTGTTGAGCCAAACGGCTAGCAGCAGCGGCAATTTGGGCGGGGCTCACTTCATCACTGACTAATAAAACCGTCCCTCCCCTGACACCTGCTTGTGCCAGTATATCGCCCGCTTTTACCAATGCACGGTCTGCACGGCTACCCTGTGCAGGCATAATTTCAGGCGTCATCACGGGTAGTTGCGCTAAAATGGTACCGGTATCTTCAGTGAGCGGCGTTACTACAAAGGCATCGCCTGCATATACCAGCAGCGCTACTTGACTGTCGGGAAGGCGCCCCAACAGATCTTCAATTTTAAAATGCGCCCGTTGTAAACGGCTCGGCTTAATATCTGTCGCATTCATTGAAGCCGACAGATCTAGCGCGATGACAACAGCACCTCCTTGCTTAAATGCAGGCACAGGCTGTTGCTTCCATACAGGCTGTGCAGCAGCAACCGACAAGAGTACAGCGACCAATACGGCTAGAGCCGGGGCACTGCTTGATCTTGCTTGCCCCTCTTTCACTAACAAGGGCAGTAGCGCCGGATCACACACTTCAGACCAATACTGTGATGTGTTTCTTTTATGGCGTAACCAACCATAACCCAACACAGCGAATAGAGGTAAAAGTAGCAACCAAAAGGGCTGTTGAAAATGAAACGCGGCCAACATCTTAGACCCTCCTCTTCTGCCATAAAGCCGTTATGCACAGCAAGAAAACACCCGCTAACAACGGCCATTGATAAAGCGATACGACAGGGCGATAAAAGTCTTCATCTTGACCGATGGGCTCCAATTCATTGAGTAATGTGTAGATCTCAGATAGCTGTGCTAAATCTCTAGCGCGAAAATACTGCCCACCCGTTTTAGCGGCAATATTCTTTAAAGCCACTTCATCTATCTGAGAAGTACCGCCGCCAAAAAACCGGCTAATTAGCCCACGCTGGCTGCGGTCTCGGCCAATACCTATCGTGTATATCTTTAACCCTTCCACAGCGGCGAGTTCAGCCGCTTTGTCAGGCTCAATAGCACCAGCAGTATTCGTCCCATCGGTAATTAACACCAGTACACGCTGCTCGTTTTGCATCTCTTTAAAGCGCTTTACTGCTAAACCAATGGCATCACCGATAGCCGTTGTCTTACCGGCTAAACCTACCTGCGCCTCATCTAACAGTTGCTTTACTGTTTGACGGTCATGCGTCAGTGGTGCCTGCAAATAAGCTTGCTCACCAAACAGAATAAGACCGATTCGATCTCCCTCACGGCGCTCAATAAAATCACCGGCAACGACCTTAGTGGCTATTAAGCGGTTGATTAGGCGGTTACCTAACTCAAAGTCTTCCTCTAGCATGCTTTCTGATAGGTCGATGGCTAGCATCATATCGCGCCCTTCACGCTGCTGAGGAACAGGCTCACCCAGCCATTGCGGGCGCGCGGCAGATACCAGCAACAAACACCATGCAAGATACACCAACAGAAGTATCCATAAACGGCTGCGGCGCTTATCCACAACTGAAGCGCCAACGGCTTGTTCCATTGCTTCAAGAAAAGGCACTTGCAGTGCACTCTGTTGTGACTGCGTAACAGCAGGTGAGAAACGCCAAACAAACCAAGGTAAAGGTAATAAAATCAGTAACCATGGCCAAGCAAGATCAAGCATTATTGCGGCCTCCCTTACCTGCTGTTTTTAACCATTGGCGACAACTTTTAAGTAGGGCAGCGCTATCGTATTCAACGTTTTGTTGATAAGCGCCATTCTTAAGGCATTGCAATGCTTCTGCCTCACAGCCTTTGCTGCTACTTAGTAGGAACGCTATCCATGCCTCCCCTGACAACGAGGCAACATCATGGCGTGGATAGAGCGTCAGCGCTGTGCGCTTAAGTAGTTGATTGCAATGCGTGAGCAGTGCAGCTTGGCCACCTGACTGCTGACTGCTCTCAGGAGAATAACAGGCTTGAAGATTCTTCAGCTCTGCCAATGCATAACGGCGCGGGTCTGCCCAACGACGGCGTAACCACCAAAGCAAAGCAAACACACTTGCAATGATTAACACCAACAACAGCCACCAGCCAAGCGCCAGCGGCCACCAGCTAATAGGGTCGGGTAGCTGCATCGGACGAAGCTGCTCCATTAAACCGTCTCCTTCATAAGCGGTGATCGAAATAAGGGGTGCTGATTGGTTTGCCAATGTGCGAACTCCACACCGCGTAGATTACGCAAACGTTCGAGCAGCTGAATACGTGCATGGAACTGTTGATGATAGCGCTGCTGTTGCTGCTGATCAGCATCAACCAACAGTTCTCGGCCACTGCCTAAAAACCGATAGCGCCGACCGTGGGGAAGCTTTTCTTCCAAGGGATCTGAGATCAACACCAGCTTTAATTCACAACGCTGCGCCAAGCGCATCAAGTGCTGCTGCACACTGTCATCGACATCGTGAAAATCACTGAAAATATATAACAGGGTGCCACTCGTGATAGTGTGCTCAGCCGTTGCTAGTACATCCGACAAGCTCAACGGTGTTGTTACTCCCTGCACGTCAACCGCCGCATTGCTCTCTTGAGCAAGTGCCGCCATCATCGCCATCACTTGCTGGCGATTACTACTGGGCCGAAACAACTGCTCACCTTTTGTACCTAAAATCTGTCCACCAATACGGTCGCCATTTGCAAGCGTTGTCCAGATGGTCATAGCCGCGGCATAACACGCCAACACCGACTTATAATGCCCTTGCGTCGCAAAAGACATAGGTGAGCGCAGGTCTGCCAACACAAAAACGGGACGCTCACGCTCTTCTCGGTACAACTTAGTATGCGCTTCACCAGTGCGCGCCATTAAGCGCCAATCCAGATGACGAATATCATCACCCGGTTGATACTCGCGCACATCATCGTATTCCATCCCACGACCACGAATATGGCTAAGGTGATGGCCCTCACGAATCGCCATTCTTTGACGGCTAGGACTACGAGCAGGCGGCCAGTGACGCAAACTGAGCAACTCATCGAGTGAAATACAATGGCGCTGTTGCGGCACTGGACGCGGGCTATTATCACCGAGAAACATACTAATTTCTCCGTTTTAAGGCACGGCCACGCGAGCAATTAACTTAGCGATTAACTGGTCTTTATCCAGACCATTCGCTTCAGCGATATAACTTAAGCCAATGCGGTGGCGCAACACGCTCGGCAGTATCTCTTGGATATCATCCGGTGTAACAAAATCACGCCCTTGCAGCCATGCCTTAGCTCGTACCGCACGGTCCAATGCAATAGTGGCACGCGGGCTGGCCCCAAATGTGAGGCTATCTTTAAGATCCTCACCATAAGCACCAATATTACGCGTAGCCATGACTAGCGCGACTAAATAGTCTTCTAAACTGTCAGCCAAAAAGACATTCATTACCTCTCGCTGTGCTTCTAGTAATGCCGTTTCAGTCAACACAACACTGGCTGAAGACTCTGCTTTTAGCGTCTCTTGAGTGTGCTCATTACGCACTAACTTTAAAATTAATTTTTCTTGCTCATGCTGCGGATAATCGACACGCACATGTAGCATAAACCGGTCTAGCTGCGCCTCTGGCAGAGGATAGGTTCCCTCTTGCTCAAGCGGGTTTTGCGTCGCCATGACCATAAAGGAACGCGGTAATGGATAGGTTGTACCAGCCACCGTGACTTGGCGCTCACCCATCGCTTCGAGCAAGGCAGACTGCACTTTAGCAGGAGCACGGTTAATCTCATCGGCCAATAACATATTGCAAAATAAAGGGCCGGGGCGGAACTGGAACTCGCCTTTTTGTGCGTTAAAGATTTCAGTGCCGGTGATATCGCTAGGCAGCAGGTCAGGCGTGAACTGCGCACGCTTAAACTCGCCTTCGAGCAGATCACTGAGTGCATGGATAGTACGCGTTTTCGCCAATCCTGGCGGGCCTTCCAGTAATACATGGCCATCGGTTAACAAAGCGATTAACAGATGTTCAATCAAGCTATCTTGGCCTACCACTTTTTCCTGCAGTGCCGTACGTAGCTCGCTTAAAGTAGCCTGATGTTCGCTTGTTGCACTTACCGTGCTCTCAGTACTTTCGCTGCTATCTGCAACCACAACCTCTGCAGTCATCGGTATCTCCCAGTGACATTGTTTATTTCAACTAAATTCGGTACATCACTCTACGTTCAACCCAATTTTTGTCGACGTAAAGCAAGTCATTATTAAATAGACATTCTATAGATGGCGGCGAGGTGAAAAAATTCAACGCTTGTGAGAAATTATTCAAAAGACCAGTACACACCTACCCATTCGGCTTAACTGCAATCGGCCTATTTTTTGGTAGATGAACCGACCATTTAGCGTGTACTGCCACACTGAATATACCCGCCATTACTCCTGCCCAATGTGCGGGTGCATACAAGGGCCAGCCTTGCTGTGCTAATAAAAGGTCAGCGTTGTTTTCTTCAATCACGAGTTTTAACCCGGCAATGAATAGTGGCAAAAAATGCAGTACGTCTCTCTGCTTATTGAAGTGAGCCAACAGCACCAGCGTTGCAGGAGCACAAAGAACACCCGACAAACCACAATAACGATCCAGTCCAAAGGGCGACATTAACAAGCAGCCCAACATGAATACTGCTATGCCAATAGACACTATCAATTTTTTACGATGCCAGCATTCCGCAATACCTGCGAACACCATAAACCCAAGTAAATCCCAGCCTAAATGCGCCTCGCTGCTATGAACCAGATGCCCCGTCAACAAGCGCCACCATTGCTGCTGCTCAACTATCAAAGCGCGGTCAAAATATAGCCATTGAAATAGCTCAGGTGACAAACCTAAGCCCAGAACCACTGCGCTAATAGCAACAGTGATCCAAGGCAGACTCCATTGATTATTCATCACTGCTTGTTTGCTGTAACAACAGGTTTCGCTTTAAAGCCGACCAGTAAGGATGGCAGCCCCAAAGCAAGGAGGATTAACAAGAGAGAGCCATCAATCGCACCACCACCGGTACTTGCACGAGATTGCTGGAACATAGGCTGACTGCTATCGGCTCGGTTGTCTTGTACATGCTCTCGCTGGCTGCGTTGCTGGCGAGCCTGCTGTTCTTTGCTAACGCGTTGTTTGTTCGTGCGTTTAATACCTAATTGCTCGAACACTTCCTCTTCTACCACCAATAGCGAGGTATAATCAGTAATCAAACCATACTGTACTGCTAAATCAGTCATTGCTTGCTCTGTGTCGGCATCAGCACCCAAGTAATCCATTTTTTGCTGTAGTGCTTCTATCTTGCTGTAAGCCCACAAACGCTCTAGTTCTGGGTTATCTTTTGACACATCTGCTAGCTCGACCTGCGTTTTATACACACGCTCTTGTGCACCCACTTTACCGCGCAGCACTACTTCGGCTTTCCCTGCTTCAAAATAGTGACCAAACAGCACCAATTGCTGCCCACGATAAACCGTATTGATCTGCTCTGGTGTTAGATCACTGACCCGCCCGCCTTGGATGCTGACTTCGATACCTCTCATCGAAGCATGATTAAGTTTGCTGGTTGCCAGCATCACTTGGCCGATAACATCATCCGCATTAGAAATACTTGCAGCAAAACCGTTCGATAACGCTGTCATCTCCTGCAACATCGGGCGGTTAGCGCTGTTTCCCATAATAAAAGTGAACAGCCGCACGTCGTTTTCTTGAACAAGCTTTAAAAAAGCTTTCTTTTCAGTGACGCCGACATTAGCCACACCGTCTGTTACCAACACAATAGCCGTGGACCTGTCATCATCTAGGCGCTTTAAGCCTTTTGCTAAGCCCGCATATAAGTTGGTTCCTCCTCCTGTTCCATTACTCTGTAGCTGATCAATATACCGCGTGACATTCTCGCTACTAATCTGTTGATAACCGCCGGTCATATCACGTGCTTTATCGTTAAATGTAATCAAACGAAAGCGGTCTTGTGGCGGTAGCTTTACAAGCGCTTGGCGCACACCTTCAAGAAGAGTGGCGTATTTGCCTTCCATAGACCCCGATACGTCCAGAATAAACGTCCAATCACGATGACCTTGTACGGGAGGAAGATCATCTCCGGGGGTTAAGGTAAGCATGAAGGTGCCTTGAACACTGTCAGGGTGGCGATAACTCACTAGATCAACCGCGCCAGGTAGCCCTTCTTCTAAACGCCAGTACACCAAAATATCACCGCTTAACGATGCAGCAGGCTGGTACGTACCACTGCCTTCATCTACCTCTGCTGAAGAAGAAAGATCCACCGTCCACTGTTGCGGTGATAACTGTGTAATGATGGCATTGGCATGTTTGGGCAGCCTAACGCCATCCAGTGGATAACTGGAACGAATATCCATATTAAAGCTGAAGCTTTCTTGCACAACCTCATTACGCGACCAAAAGCTGTTTGTTTGCTCATCAACACCGCCATCTTCTAAAGGGTAGAGGTAGCGGCCTGTATTCGTATCAAGGTGTGCAGCCTGTACATAGACTAATTTAATACGCACATCGGCATTGGCTTCAACGGGATAAATAAGACTATCAAACGTTCGGTAGCCGTCTTGCTCTGTTAACGCGACATGATTACCCGCTTGTTTTTGCTGTTGGTAAATCTTTTTGGCTTGTTGTTTAGCGACAACCTCCCCTATCACTGGCTTACCGTTTATCCAATAAATAAACTCACCTACGGCCGCTCGTTCGGGTACAGGGAAGGAGTATTTTGCTTCTAACTGCGTATTGCTCGGGTTATGAAATACCTGCTCAACGGTGGTTGTGACATAACCATCCTCCACCAGCACATTCACGTGGTGTTGTTGAATGCTCAAGTCTGGCAATGCACTATTAACCGGTTTCATTAACCCGGCCGCCTGCGCGCTGAGCGAAACCCCAGCACATAACAATATGCCCCCAATACATTGGCTAATCATCTGTTTCCACAACATAGCAACTCTCCTCTCATGATCCACTTCAGTGGCGATGGGAAAGCAGTGTTGTGATTTTTACAGCAAGAGAACAGCAGATGTACAAAAGTAGCGTATGCTGCAACCTTCGGTAACTTGGTGTTTACCTACAAGGCGCTTAGTTATTCATTTTTTAATATGCCCTTTAAACAAGCTAGGCTGCCATTGCCGCATTGCCACCACCATCATAGTGCCATGACGCTCTGCCATTTCTAGGGTGGCATCTTTACGGCTATGCTCAGTAAACTCATTTATTAATTTCTGCATCCGTTTTTGTAATTCAGCATTACTGTTATTTGCAATGAGGCCATTAGCAACGATTAACTTATCGGATGATTTTGCAAAAGAAGCTTGAAAAAATTCTTCTTTGATTCGGCTGTGAAAAAAGCTTTGAATAGGCCCGTTAGCAAGCCAATTGAAGTTTGGGGCTATACATAACTTAATACGGTTATTAGGCTGTAGTTCAATTATTTTCAGCCTATCTAGCATCGCTAACTTTTTGATGAGCGTTGTTTGCTCAAGCGTGTACTGATTAAGAATCTCGTGAAATTTATAGCCATTTACGCAACAGATAGCGACCAGCAACAACACCTGATCATCAACAATTTCCTGCTCTTGTTCACGGCTCAAACCCTGTAGCTGTTGCCGTTGATGCGCCATTAATTGAAATAGCTCACTGAGCTCGAGCCCAATACCATCACAAATTTTTTCCAGGCGCGGTAGCGATAAATCTCCTTCACGAAATAACCGTTTAATAGACGCTTCACTTAAGCCTAATAATAAAGCGATATCTTGATAAGTTTTACCACTGGCCTTAAGTTGGCGCTTAAGCGTAGCAATCAACGCATTGGTTTGCGGGCGGTGCTCTGCAGAAGTCATAATCCTAGCTCACAAGAAATTTTAGAATCGAACCAAAAACGCGACCATCTTTAAAAAGGATCATTATGTAATACTATTTGTTTGATATGCCGCGCCTTTTACCGATAGTATTTCATCTCTTGAGTATTCGCCAATACTGGATGGTATACGAATCACAGCAAGGGATAATCTGATGGATAAACTGCTCAAAATCACTGGCTCTTTAGCTTATTTAGCGGCAGTGTTTCTTAACGCCTTTGTAGACTTGGGCCATAAGATTGTTATTCAAAACACTATCTTTAAAGTTTACGATGACCAAACTCAGGTTATCCTAACGGCGATTATTAACGGCTTAATCCTGCTACCTTTTATCTTACTGTTATCGCCGTCTGCGTTTGTTGCCGATAAGTATCCAAAAAACCACGTGCTCAAAGTCGCCGCTTGGTTTGCACTAGGGCTCACCTTAGCCATTACCTTTTGTTACTACCAAGGCTGGTTTTGGGCGGCGTTTGCAATGACCTTTTTACTGGCCGTGCAATCCGCCTTTTATTCACCGGCCAAGTACGGCTACATTAAGCCTCTTTTTGGAAAGGAAGGTTTAGCGCCCGCTAACGCGATGGTGCAAGCCGTTACTATCATTGCCATTTTGGCAGGCACCGTGGTGTATTCCCTCTTCTTTGAAACGCTTTATCCCGAGGGCGCTACCGATAGCAGTACTATTCTCCTCGCTATCGCGCCATTGGGGTGGATCTTGGTGCTCAACGCAGCACTGGAGCTACTCGCCATGTATCGCTTGCCTACACTAGAGCAAGGCGAGCCTTCCAAGCAGTTTTCAGTACCGGATTACGTTAGAGGCAAGCTCGTTGCTAACAACCTTAAAACAGTCAACAGCCGTGCCGTCATCCGCTTATCCATCATTGGGCTGGCAACCTTTTGGTCTGTGGGGCAAGTGCTTTTAGCGACGTTTCCATCTTACGCAAAAGATAGCTTTGGTATTACCAACACGGTCATCATTCAGGGCGTGCTCGCGTGTACGGGGCTTGGTATCGTATTTGGATCCTGGTTAGCAGGGCGGGTATCACGACACCATATTGAAACAGGCCTCGTTCCCGTGGGTGCATTAGGTGTGGCTCTGAGCTTATGGCTGCTGCCAAGCATCACAACACTACAAGGGCAAGCACTGCTGTTTACGGCGGTAGGTATCTTCGGCGGGTTATTCATTGTTCCCCTAAATGCCTTAATACAATTTCATGCTGAAGATGATGAAATGGGGAAAGTGCTCGCCGTTAATAACTGGGTACAAAATGTGGCTATGGCGAGCTTTTTAACACTCACCGTGGTGTTTGCTCTACAAGGGTTCGAAAGCCGGACTCTGCTACACATTATCGCGGGTGTGGCACTCATCGGTGGTGTTTATACCATCGTAAAACTACCGCAAAGCTTGGTGCGCGTTATTCTTAGCTCACTCATGAGCAGACGCTACCGAGTTAAAGTACAAGGGCTAAAGAACCTCCCTAGCAGTGGTGGCGTACTCTTGTTGGGCAACCATATTAGCTGGGTTGATTGGGCCATTATTCAGATCGCTAGCCCTCGCCCCATTCGATTTGTCATGCTGAAATCCATTTACGATAAATGGTATCTCAACAGCTTTCTAAAAATGATGGGCTGCGTACCTATTCAACAAGGAAAAACAAGCAAAGACTCCTTAACTAAAGTAACCGAGGCACTTAATGCTGGCGAGGTTGTGTGTATTTTCCCCGAAGGTAGCATTAGCCGTACCGGCCACCTGGCTGAGTTTCGCCGTGGCTATGAGCTAGCCTGTAAAGAAGCAAACGCTAACGTAAGCATTGTGCCGTTTTACCTTCGTGGCCTATGGGGCAGTAAATTCTCACACTCTTCTGAGCGGCTAAAGCGCTATAGCGCGCGTGGTATAAAACGTGATCTTGTAGTGTCTTTTGGCGCTCCGTTAGATAAAAACACGACTGTTGATGTGCTTAAACGCCGAGTATTTGATCTCTCTATCAGCTCTTGGCAGAAGCATGTTGCACAACTACCCACATTATCCGAAGCATGGATCAATACCGCCAAGCAGCAAGGCACTGATCTAGCCATTGCAGATACAACGGGGGCAGAGCTTTCAGGTTTGAGCGCTCTGGCTGGAGCCATGGGCATGTCTCACCGTATTGGCAAACTCAGCCCAGAGAAGCGAGTCGGCTTATTGGTCCCGACCAGTGCCGGTGGTGTGCTCGCCAATATGGCGTCTCTCATGGCAGGTAAAACCGTTGTAAACCTAAACTACTCAGCCTCCACCGATGCACTGATATCTGCGGTTAAACAAGCACAGATCAAAACTATTTATACCTCTGAGCGGTTTGTTAAAAAGCTGGAAAAACGCGGTGTGGATCTCGCACCACTGTTTGACGGTGTACAGATTGTTTATCTAGAAGAGATGAAAAAGACTATTGGCAAAGGAGAGCTACTCGGCCATTGGCTAATGGCGAAGCTTCTTCCTGCATCGTTACTGGCACGTTTAGTGTGTAAACAACGTGACCCGCTTGCAACGGCCGCTATTCTCTTTTCAAGCGGCAGTGAAGGTGCACCCAAAGGCGTTATGCTCAGCCATCGCAATATAATGGCCAACGTTAAACAAGCGGCCGATGTGCTCAACATGAATGATGATGACGTTATCATGGCCTCATTACCCTTGTTTCATGCGTTTGGTTTAACCGTTACTCAGTTCTTGCCCTTGATCGAAGGCTTACCGATGATCTGCCACCCCGATCCAACAGACGCACTAGGGATCGCTAAAGCTGTGGCCAAGCACCAAGCAACCGTCATGTGTGGCACCTCAACCTTCCTTAGGCTTTTTGCCCGCAACCACAAAGTGCACCCGCTTATGTTTGATAGCTTACGCATCGTTGTTTCTGGGGCGGAAAAGCTCAATACCGATGTACGCGATAGCTTCCAAATAAAATTTGGTAAGCCAATCCTTGAAGGATATGGCTGTACTGAGACTACACCCGTTGCCAGCGTAAACCTGCCTGATGTACTTGATACGCAATATTGGAAAGTACAAAAAGGCGGAAAACAAGGCACCGTGGGCATGCCGCTACCAGGCACAAGCTTCAAAATAGTCGACCCAGAAAGCTACACAGAGCTAGCCACAGGCGAAGCGGGAATGATCCTCATTGGTGGCGTGCAAGTGATGCAGGGCTACCTAGACAACCCCGAGAAAAATGCTGAAGTCCTAAAACAAATTGAGGGCGAGCGCTGGTATGTAACCGGCGATAAAGGCTCAATCGATGAACAAGGCTTTTTAACGATTTTGGATCGCTACTCACGCTTTGCCAAAATAGCAGGCGAGATGATTAGCTTAAGCGAACTAGAGCAAAACGTGCGCAACGCAATACCTGAAAAAGATATAGAGCTTGTTGCTATCAACCTTCCTTGCAACAAAAAAGGTGAGTCGATCACACTACTCTATGAGGGAGATTTAGAAACAACCGAAGTAAGGCAAGCAATGTTAGCGAATGGCGTTAGCGGTTTAATGATCCCGTCCAATTGGGTAGCCGTGGATACAGTGCCTAAGTTAGGATCGGGAAAAAACGATTTTGCAACGGCGAAGCAATTGGCACTGAGCGAAACGGCGTAAAGCACTGCAAAAAATACCGAGCCTCTGCGGCTAACAGGCTCGGTATTTTGTGATGAGTGCCAACGTATACATATACATGCCCCTGACACTTGCTTTCTACAGTATATGAACAGAGCCACTTAATGTGACTTATAGTCCGTAGACTCTTTGTCTACACATAGCAATCATGAAGGAAATCATCAGAAGGTCTCTTCATGGACGAACAGTTACTGCTCTGCTTCGGATCTCATATCAAATCTATCCGTATATCACAGCAACTATCACAAGAGCAGCTGGCGCTCAAAGCGGGCTTGGATAGAACATACATTAGCGGGATAGAGCGTGGAAAAAGGAACGTAAGCCTCGTTAATTTGGTAAAACTTGCTAAGGCACTTAACCTACCACTATCCGGCTTAATGTCATTCGACACTGGCTTTAGCAATGACTAAACGCGCATTTTATACCGATTCACTTAACCAATTTCTAACAAAAGCACCTACTGAAATTTCAGGTGAAATTAGTAGCCAGCATACGCAAACAATCCAGTATCAAGCAACCAGAGCATGGTTAGCTGAAATAGAAATTTTACAATCTCAACTTAAAACTCTCATAAATGAGACGGCAGCTATATTCTTTGAATTTATGATTCCTAGAATGGGACGAAGAGCTGATGTGATACTAACTTACCATGGGCTTATTTTTGTTTTAGAGTTCAAAATAGGCTCATCAGATTTTTATCTAGCAGATAAACGGCAAGCTCATGGGTATGCTCTGGATCTTAAAAATTTTCATCGCGGTAGCCATAACAAGTGCATCATCCCTATATTAGTTGCAAGTGAATCTCCTGATAACAGCATCAACATCACCTTAGCCAAAGATCATGTTGCCGAAACTGTTTGCATTAGTAAGAACCAAATTTCAGAAACAGTTTTGCTAGCAACAAAGCAATTTGCACATCCGCCTTTTGATGATAAACAATGGGCTTCGTCTGGTTATTTGCCAACACCAACAATAATAGAAGCTGCTCAAGCGCTATATGCCAACCATGAAGTTTCCGATATAGCTCGAAGTGAAGCTGACACACAAAACCTTGGAGAGACTAATAGACAACTTCTCGAACTTATCCGCAGAGCAAGAACTTATCATAAAAAAATAATCTGTTTTGTGACGGGTGTACCTGGCGCAGGAAAAACACTTGTTGGCTTAAACATTGCCAGCACACATTCAAACCCTAATGAAAAAGAATATTCGGTATTCCTGAGCGGAAATGCTCCTCTGGTCTCTGTATTACAAGAAGCTCTAGCACAAGATAGACATATCAGAACTAATGAGAAAATTTGCGATGCAAGAAGGCACACTGAACAGTTTATCCAAAACATCCACAAATTCAGGGATGACGCTCTAGATGGAAAAAAGCCACCTGAGCAAGTGGCTATTTTTGATGAAGCCCAGCGCGCATGGGATGCAAAGCAAGCCAGTAAATTCATGCAACAAAAACGTAATCAACCTGATTTTAATAAATCTGAACCTGAGTATCTAATTGAAGTAATGGATCGTCACGAGGAATGGGCTGTCATTGTAGCTCTTATTGGTGGTGGCCAAGAGATCCATACAGGGGAGGCAGGCTTAGCCGGCTGGTTAGCTGCACTGGAAGAGCGTTATAAACTGTGGGAAATATACACGTCAAAGGAGCTACTCAAAGGCGAGTACGTGTCTGAAGGAGTATCCAAAGAAGCACTAATAAAAGCTCATAACCTTACTAGCTTACATTTAGCGACTTCAATGCGCTCATTTCGGGCAGAACATCTATCTAGCTTTACTCATTTTTTAGTTTCTGGAAGCAACTCACAAGCTTACGCAGTTAACCGTACTCTATTCGAAAGCTTTCCAATAAAGGTAACTAGAGACTTGAAAACTGCTAAACAGTGGTTACGAAATAAAACTAGAGCTACAGAAAGTATGGGAATGATTGCATCATCTAATGGAATAAGGCTTAAAGCTAGCGGCATTTTTGTTAAAAATAAAATAGAGCCCAGAGACTGGTTTTTAAAACCACCTGAGGATATTCGCTCAGCTAGTTTTCTAGAAGATGTAGCCACAGAGTTTGATATACAAGGCTTAGAACTCGACTGGTGCTTGGTCGCATGGGACGCTGATTACCGATTCCAAGCAGGTAAATTTCAGCACTGGCAATTTAAAGGAAGTAAGTGGCAAAAGCGCATTTCAGAGGAAAGTCAAAAGCATTTGGTCAATGCGTACCGAGTACTATTAACAAGGGCCAGACAAGGCATGGTGATTTTCATCCCCAAAGGGGATGAAAATGATATGACACGATTACCGAGCTTCTACGAGGGTACATATCAATACTTATTAAAATGCGGTATTGAGACTATCTAACAGCTTATTCAATATTTTGAATTTGCTTATTGATCATAAATCTCAACCATTTGTTTTAAATGAATATATTTAAATATAAAGCTAGTTAAAACCACCATATGTCATACTTCCTGTCACCTTTTTAACTTGCACTCTCTTGATACAAATTGGAACCATATGAATTGAGAGCACATAAATCACCACTGCACGCTCGACTATCAACCAAGTAAGACTTCTGTAATATACAAAGTGCTTCGATGTATAAGACTAATTACCTTATACCAATGAAGACTTGGGGAAATAGTTTGAAGGACTTTTATACATGTGATTTTGGTCACGCATACATAATTTCACCTCATAATGCTCCACTTCCGCCGATAAGCGCTTATAGTCTAGCTAGAGATTTCGGTCTCTATATTTGATTCACTAAGATTCAAATTTTACTATATGCCAATCGCCTTCAAATTTATGTCGATGCCATTTCAGCAATATAGTAATGGCATCATTATATGAATTAAGCTTGTTGCTATCTCGAATTCTTTGTAACTGATCTCTAACCGCTAAACTCACGTCCACTGAGCAACGTCCCTCTCCCTGCTCCCTATTTTTTCTTCGTGATCTTGCCTTTCTGACTCTATCAATTATTTTTTTCCATTCCTTTATTCTCGAGTCTTTCTCATAAAAGAACTCTCTTCCTTTATTGATAATACTTTCTATCTCCTTTTTTCTTTTTCGATTTAGATAAAAATCCTGACTAGCGAGCTGACCATTCAGCATTTGGATTTTCTTTTTCAGTCGACGCCTTAGTTTCTGATTGTGATTTTCTTGGGCACTACTATCGACGCTCAATGCTATAGCTTGTAGAAACATTAAAGCATCGCTTACATGACCATCCACTAATTTTATTTCCTTCACCATAGCCCCCGGTACTTGTTAACTAACATTTTTTAGAAAGCGCACAAATATTGTGGTTCACATAATATTAAAAGCAGACCTAACGTGACTGAGTCCTGATATGTAACCCTTACTTATAAGCGAGACCTGTCACGCTATAATAATATTATGAGTATCGCTAAATACCAGGACTCAGTCACGGCAAATAGTCATGAATTTTTTGACTTTATAACTTCAGGTTTTTTAAGAACACGCAACATACTGATAAATAAGAAAATTATACGATTTTTATAATAGAAAAAGAAAACTGTAAAGAACCTTGTCATTAATCGAACGAGGTTTTCACATCATGAAACAGCAAGAAAAAACTGCATCTAGTACGCAACACTATCCACTAATAACTGCGCAGATCGTAACGCTAAATGACGTGATTAAGGCAACAAGCCTATCGCGCTCAACAATTTACCGTATGGTAAAAAGCGGAACCTTTCCACAACCCTTAGCCTTGACTAGCAAGCGATGTGGTTTTTATGCACATGAAGTAAACGAGTGGATAAGCAGCCTACCACGGGGAATAGAACTTAAAGGCAACTTAAGCTGTGTGGAGGATTTCTGAGATGGCTAATCAAAGTAAGGTAAACGCCAGCAAAAGCAAGAAGCGCCTTAGAATCGAAGCAACCATTTCAGGCCTGCCTGAGAAGTTAACTCTGGTTAAAGCTGTTAATGCTTGCAGTGAAGGAGTTTCTCAAACAAGGCAGATGATTTACACCATTTACAAAGATAATCTCTGGGATGAAAAATACGCTAGTTTCGACGAACTTGTAGAGAAAGAACTGCAGGACATATGTGGGCGTAGTAACGCTTACAGGCACATTAATGCAGCCAAGATTGACGTGATCTTAAGTTTTGATATTGGAACCGTGCCAATAACGACTGCAGAGCTACTTCACAAGAAAGGAAGAACTGGAGCTCAAGTACGGCATATTTGGAAACTTGCAGCAGAGGAGCTAGATCCTCAGACGCTGCCTAGGACTAAGGCAGTCAAAGAGGCTATTGAAGCATATGAGAATTTTGAGTCAGGCGTCACTTGGATTAATGCAAAACACAAACCGCACTCCTTACTTCATAGCCTAAGCCCGAAGGAAAAGAAAAAGCTTTGTAAGTCAATGAAAGCACTCACCGAACAACTGCAGACATAGTGCTACTAAATCGGGGATTCTCATGCCTGGAATCCCATATTTTTATCCTGTTCTAAAAAACTGTAAATAGTAATTTAACAAAGCTAGATTAGCAGCGATGCCACAGTGGCGGGAACCAACCAAGAGTCAGCATAGCTACTGGAGGTCTGCAACAGGAACTGAAAAAATCAGTTCTTGATGCTCCCCCTGTGCCTACCAGCTATTCCTAGCCAATACCCTAAGGTAATAACCATGCTAAGTACCAACCACATCCGTATCGAAGACCTTGTAATAACCGTTAAGAATGGAGGCCCTTACACCTATTTTGTTACACTACCATTTTTAAAGCCATCAGGACGCCCGCCCCTGTCCTTAAATGAAAGTGTTGATGCTTTTAACTATGTAATAAAAGCCCTGAACCGTAAACTCTATGGCACCAATTGGTATGAACACGAAAAGCACATGAAAGGATACGTTTGTATAGAAGACCACAAGCTAGGTGGCTATCACTTCCACGCACTTATTCAGCGTGACCCAGTCCAGTTTAAAATGGATAAGCCAAACTTTCGTGAGTTATTCATAGAAGCGGCGCTTAGACTAAAACGAGTAGATCCAATTAAAAAAGCATTTACCTATAACATCACAGACCCCGAACATCTTGATGTATTGTATCTAGCTGACTTCATGCTTATTCATCAAGACGGCTACTTTCCAGGAAGGACTGACGACAAAGCATGGTATATCTTAAAGCAACGCCGAAAGCCCCTTTATAACGGGAAAAAGCGAGTTAATAGAATATACCCACTTGAAGACACAGGAATAAACTTAATTGAGTACAATGGAGGGCTGTGACAGCCCTTTTTTCACTCTATTCAATTAACCACACGGATACTCTTAACCGTTCACCCATAGCCTCATCCAAACAGAACCCGGCATGCACTTCTTTGCCGCTGCCGGCCTCTCCTGCGATACCTTCAGCCAAAGCTTTAACCGCTTCTTTTATCGTTAACCCACTATCAAGCACATCATTCACTTCGGCCAATAACGGCAGCGCATAATTACTCATGCCTGCCGTAACCACCACAAACATTAACCTAGCGTCTTGTAACCGATAGCCACACTTATTGGCATAATCGGTTATTTCAGTTTGCCAGAAATCCGTAAAAGACGGCTTATCCTCACTCACCATAGATAAGTAGCCAAAACCGATATCGCCCTCCTCAATAACCTGCCATAAATTGGCCGTCACATTGCTATTAAGCATCATGGTTCCCATCGGGTGCGGTTCATACTGCACTCTGATCATATCGAGTAGCGCCTGAAGATATTCATCTGGCCGATCAAATTGCCTGCTAACCTGGAAAGGGCATTTACCATCTTCTGCATAGTAGCGGCGAACGCCGTTCGTCACTTCAGGCAATTCTTCTTCACGCGTTAACTCCATTAAATCTCTAACCGATTGGTCTAGCTGCGATACCGCGCTGTAGAACACAGAACTATCGATCATAACCTTCTCCCTAAATTGTCTGTCAGCTTTCTCATGGCGCTGATCTGCGCATTACCTGAGCGCTTGTCATATCGTGTAGTCGTCGTTACCGAGGCGTGCCCTACCGCTTTTGAAACCGTACTGAGATCCGATCCCTGCTCCAACATTAAACTGACAAAGGTTCTGCGCAGATCATGCGGCCGCAAGTTATCAATGCCGATAGACTTTCCCCGATTTTTCACTATTCGATATATGGCATGCGCTGAAAGCGCTTTACTACTAGCGGTTCCCCTTACCTGTGTGAAGAACGGTGCATTAGCATCCGTAAACTCACATAAGGCAGCCCATTTTTTGAGCGTTTTAAGCGTGATCCCACTGATATCATGATGTCGGAGCTTACGCCCTTTACTCAATATATTGACCCTGTGGCCGTCAAAATTGAACGATCCATGCGTTAAACAGACTACTTCTGAGCGTCTCAAACCAGACGTGAGCATGAGCATCAGAATCGCGGAATCACGTATTCCTTTGACCGACGTATCTTTAGACACCTTTCTAATTAGCCGCCTTGCATCAGTAAGTGATAACGCTATTCCACTATTTTTAGCGTTACCTCTCACATTCTCTATCTGCGATATTCGCGCTAAATGCTCAGCCGTGATCAAATTCATTTTGAAGGCGGTTTGCAGTACGCCCCTGATAGCGGCCAATGTGGTGTTCACCGTACTAATAGATTTATGTGCTTCTAACAGATAAGTGCGGACGTAGATGAGTTGTTGGTATTCCAGCTCATGCCACGTCACCTCATCAATATCATGCTTACCCAACAGTATGGCGACTTGCTTAAGCTGGCTCCTCATTGATCGGCGTCCTGTCGGTGCCAAGGCCAGTAAGTAACACTCTACTGCCGATATGTTTTTTGCGTTCATAGTAAGTCCTTGAATGACCCACCGTCCTCAAATCGCAGACAGCCGAATGCCCGCACGTTGTGCATAAGAGTCTGAATTAAAGAGTAAGGTGGGTTAGGTAGTTAGTCGCGTCGGTAAACCAGAAAGGTATCGATGGGGCTGAGGTGATAATGGCGACTGCTGCTTTGATCTGAAACCGTACAGTCAACACGATCGAGCACATCATAATACTGTGAATCATATAGAATCATCGCGTCCTTGCTACATGAAGTAACGACCGTCCAATGATTAGCCAATCCTCTAATCTGTGTCAGCACAACACCTTTGCCTTCTGCACGCTTCAGAAAGTTTGATATGACGCGCCAGTAGGTAAACAGATTCCACTCGGGCACCGCTGTGTCATCAACAAGGCTTCTATAGCCCATCTGATATTCTGGTAGCAGTATATTCAGCAAGTTTTCTAATTCTTCGCAGGATAGCCCATAGGTCACTCGTGCCGACTGTCTGCCTTTACGTAGCTCTGTTGTGCGCGCCAATGACTCAGCAAACATACTGGAGAAAATCTCAAGATCAGTTTCTGGATGTAGCCAGCGAATTGAATTCAAGACGCTATAAATAGCGCTCCATTCATCTAAGTCCCCCTGAATTAACGGGTCTTCTTCGTTCATTATGCGAACTCCTCTGCAGAGATCTGAACCTTGAACACACCCATTTCTATGTAAGCACAGAAGTTGCTTTCCCAGAGGCGGTAGAATTCTTCAACACCTCTATCGGTAATCGGATACGAGCGATATTCATTGCTGTAGATTCGTTCACCGAAATCGAAATCTGTAGCCTTAGCGAGTTCCGCATACGCACCCTGACCGAAATACGTAAACTCTGTGATATAAGTAATTTCACCAATATCACTAATCCTAATCTCTACCGGGCGATACCCTCCTCGCTCAGCAGAATAGTCAGGATCTCTAAAATTGATGGTGACTGATCGATGCGGATAATCACCGGCCTCAGATAAGGCTGATACCAGTGCTTTCACAAGTTTTTCACCAACAGGGAAAGCCGTGGTTTTTGTCTTAATAGTCATGTCGAATACCTTTTAGCAGGCGTGAAGAAGCCTCCGGCATAGCCGGATAACAAAAACACGTATGAGATTTATATAGGAATTGAGTGCCGCACTAACTTGGACACCACGTTAAGTTGGACGCAAGAATCACCATATATCGTAATGATTCTTATTATCATTATAGCAAATTCCAGCTTAATCCTCGAGGAATACCCCAAAACCTAGGTACTTGAAGATACATCAGAAAAGATACACTAATGATCATTAGCGTGCCTTTTTACTGTTGCTAAACGACTTGGACTACCTATAGCTGTTTGAACTGTTAAACTTCCGGTGTCGACCCTAACCGGTCTTTAGCTCGCAAGTAATTTCAACCCAATTCACCTACTAGCTATGCCCTTCTTCATCACTTTCCCGAAGAGGTAACCTGTAATCAATACGGCACGTAGTTGTGTGAATACCACAGATAGATGAGCCATTTTTAACATAGATAAGTGAGCCAATCTAATGGCTATTCGCGGTTGATATGGGCAATGAGCCTAGTTTGTTGTCCATTAATCACGTGGTTAATAATAGTTCGTTGTTACTCCTCGTACACCAGTTTAGTGCTGGTGACGATACTATGGAAGCTTAGAGAAACACTCAGATTCAGTTATAGCCAACTCTTTATTTTAAATGCCCAAAGTATTACAGCTGTACCTGTTATTAGAGCACCTAAAAACACCCAAAATGCCATAGGGTTATCGCTACCAGGAATGCCGCCGACATTTACTCCTAAAAGCCCAGTAAGAAACCCAAGCGGTAAGAAAATTGCTGTGACGAGCGATAGCACGTACATGCGCTGATTCATCACATCGGTTGCACTATTGATAATTTCTTCATGTAAAACTGAGGCTCGTTCGCGTGCTTCATTGATCTCTTCAATATAACGGTGCAAACGCTCTCTGCTTTCACGCAGTTCCATTATATGTGTGTCTGTTAAAATATCAGACGGAATCTCTTGTAGTGCGTCTAGTGCTTCGCGCTGAGGCGCTAGATAGCGCTTAAGTGCTATCAACTTACGACGTAATCGTGACAACTGATCACGAAGGATTATCGTACTTCCCTCCAGCATCATCTCTTCGAGTTCGATAATTTGATCTTCAACCTGATCAATGGCACCACTCATGCGATTTAGTAAACGCTTACTCAATGAAGTTATGACGTCACCGGTTGTTTTAGGGCCCTTATTATCCAGTAAACTAGACCTGATCTCACGAATAGTTAAGAGAGGTCGATTACGTGTACTTATGACTCTATTTGTTTCTAGCCATAGCCTGATGGCTACCATATCCTCTGGATCTTCACCTGGGTTGAGATTAACGCCACGAAGAGCGAGCAATAGCCCTCCCGGATAAATGTCTGCACGGGGGCGTGTGTTTTCGTCCAGCAAAGCTTGTGCGGCAAGTGCATTTATTTTTGATTCATGAGTAATCCACTCAACAGCTTCTGAAATTGTATAATCAAGATGAATCCAAAGGACCTCTTCATTATTGGGGACTAAAGAAAGCGCCTCCTCCCACTGAAGCTCTCTACCACCTCCTTTTCCATCGAGTAATATTGCATGTATTAATCCTGTCATTTTTTAGCACCGATCTCTTGGGAGTAAATAGTTTAGCAATGGCTTGGTCGCTCTATCAATTTCAATTGTAGGTCTATTTTTAAGAAAGGTATCCCGAGTTTACTTTTCCTCAGTTGGTTCCTATACCTACAAGTTTGCTTACCCACCTTTGATGTTGAGTGATACATCTGTAATACGTGCAAATTTTCAAATAAGTATTTACTACTTAACGAAATATGGAGGCATAATATCTTCAATCCTTATTTTATGTTCTTTATTAGTTTTTCGCGTCGCGACGCCTCAAATAGAGTTAACTGAACCATGCAATCTATAACCTCCCATGAGTCAGAAAAAATCAGTGTTGAACGTGTTGTTAACGATATACACAACAACAATCTTTCCTTGCTTGGAGAATTTCTCGATACAAGCTCACCAGCAGAGATCGCTGATTTATTGGTATCGATATTGCCAACTCAAAGAACCATTATTTGGGAGCTTCTCAGCGAACCTAAAAAAAGCGAAGTCATCCCCTGGTTACGTGCTGACATTCGCCCTAGTTTGATAGGGGAGATGGATGATGCACAGCTTTTTGTGGCAGCTGAAGCGATGGACGTCGATGATCTTGCCGATGTTTTAGGGGATTTTCCCGACCAGGTAACTCAATCTATTATCGAAGCACTTGAAACAGATAATCGAAAACGTCTTGAAACGGTTTTGAGTTACCCGGAGGGAAGTGCCGGTCGCTTGATGCGTACAGAAGTTCTCAGTGTAAGAAAAGATGTGACATTCTCAGTTGTGTTACGTTGGTTAAGACGGCATGAAAAACTGCCATCGCTAACTGATGCTTTAATGGTAACAGATGCAGAAGGTTACTATTTAGGAAAACTTGAATTAGCTAATATCGTTACAGGTAGTCCAGAAACCAAAGTAATAGAGGCAATGGTTGGCACGGCAGAAGCCGTACGTTTTGATGCTAAAGAACACGAAGTAGCCACATTGTTTGAAAAACGAGAGCTTATTTCAGTAGCGGTGATCGATGCTGAAGGCAAGCTGTGTGGAAGAATTACGGTTGATGATGTTGTAGATGTTATTCGTCATGAAGCAGACCAAGCGTTTCTAAAGTCCGGTGGAGTTGCACAGGAAGAAGATCTATTTTCTCCCATTATTCCAAGTGCCCGGCGTCGTGGGGTGTGGCTAGGGATAAACCTGATTACAGTGTTTATGGCCGTTTGGGTTATTGGCTTATTTGAAGCGGCACTCAATCAGATTGTAGCATTAGCCGTATTAATGCCGGTGACAGCAAGCATGGGAGGTATTGCCGGTAGTCAGACTCTCACGCTGATCATTAGAGGCCAAGCTATGGATCAAGTGTCTCACTTAAATGCTCTATGGCTGGTGCGTAAAGAGCTTGCTGTGGGGGCGCTCAATGGCCTAGTGTGGGCTTTCTTAGTAGCGATCGTATCCTTACTGTGGTTTAAAGACACATACCTTTCGCTAATAATTGCCGTCGCACTGTTCATAAATTTACTGGTCGCCTCTCTTTCTGGAGTACTTATCCCATTGACGTTAAAACGAATGAAAATTGACCCTGCACTTTCAGGGGCAGTTATTTTAACGACGGTAACTGATGTGGTCGGTTTTTTAAGTTTCCTCGGATTGGCCTCAATATTTCTATTATGAATACAATTTATTTTATAACCATATATAAAATTGGGATAACCCATGATCGACTTTACTCTTAGCGACTTCCTTGTTGAGCACAAGTTGCTATCTTCGCTTACGTTTATTGTTTTAGCTTATTTCTTTAAACTATTGTTGGTAAAAGCCATCAGAGTGAGAAGCAAGGCAAAACGGGAAGATCGTCGTTATCTAATTAATTTAATTAAAAACTTAATTAACCTTACAGTTGTTGTTTTATTTTTTATCTACTGGTCAGCCGAACTACAAAAATTTGCATTTTCTGTGGCCGCATTTGTTGTAGCTATTGTTATTGCTACGCGCGAGTTTATTCAATGTATTATCGGATACATTTATATAGTTGCATCAAGACCATTTCAGGTTGGTGACTGGATTCAGGTCGGTCGCTATTACGGTGAAGTAACAGAAACTGACTGGGTACAATTGACCTTATTAGAGGTTGATATTGATTCATACAGTCACACCGGAAAAACTCTTTATTTACCCAACAGCATGTTGGTATTGAATACTATAAAAAACCTCAACTTCATGAAGCGCTATGCGACCCACACTTTCACAGTTACTCGGGACCAACGCGTAAATCTGTTTTTATTTAGGGATGAATTATTGGAGCGAGCAGCTGTTCACTGCCAAGATTTCTATGAAGTAGCACACCGGTATAATTCTTTGATAGAAAAACGCTTAGATGTAACGATTGCAGGCCCTGCCCCGACTATTACCATAGCAACATCAGATATTGGAAAAAACACAGCCAGTGTGACAATTTTTTGCCCTTCAGAACAAGCTTTGGATATAGAACAAAAAATAACTCAAGACTTTATGGAATTATGGTACTTAGAACTAAAAAATTCTAATGAAAATGGCATTCTGAGTACCGTATATACATAATTCAAGATCTCTAATTCAATAAGGCACTATTACTCTAGATTGGTGAGCAAATAGGTAGCTGAAGGGTCGACGAGTACTTTGTCACCCATTCCTTCACGCCCGAACAGCATTAGATAACTCATATCCGACCGATCCGTCAGTGTTATATCAATAGGCCATGACTCATTACCAAGATGTACAGTCGTTTTTATCACATAGCGCTCTTCAGATGTTCCATTCGATGATTTAACTCGCCTTATATCTTGAAGAGGAGCATCGCACTCTACAATATCTTCTACTTTATAAATATTGGGATGAATATCGAATTTTATCCAAGGCTTACCCGATTTTTTGTACCGAGACAAATTATCCACATGAAGTGAAGATGTTTTTGCGCCAGTATCTATACGCACTTGCAAATCAAAAATCCCTAGATCAGGGAGATCACAACTCTCAATACTGCCAATAATCATTTTATCTTTCATTAAACTCATACCTAGACCGGCGCAAAGCGTTGCTATTAAGGGTTGTAACTTATCTTGCTATATCCTGAATGGGTGGAGCCAAAGCGTCTTGCATCTCGCTTATCTTTTCTGCTATTTCAGCATCATCCTCTGAAAAAAATGCAATATGAAACATAGCATCCCCCTCCTGTACCAACGGAATATTTTGCTTACCTATGATAATGCCCGATTTATTTGCCGTAACAATATCAATCACTTCTCCAAAAGGGCTACCAATTTCAGCTAAGGGAGTCCCTTTTTGTACCTGATCACCCAGATTTTTAAGATCATGCACAATGCCACTGCAGTTTGCACGCACCCAAGAGCTGTGATTAGCAATATAGGGTGTGAGTATTTTTCTTCGAAGCTTACGGTTCACTAAGCCTAGATGCCTAATAACATTCAAGACACCTTTCACGCCAGCCTGTATAGATAGCTCATCAAACCGCAGTGCTTGCCCAGCTTCATAAAGAAGAATACGTGTATCCGACTCCACTGCCGCTTGCCGTAAAGATCCATCTCTTAGGTCTGCGTTTAATAATACAGGCACACCAAAAACTTCAGCGAGCGTACGGGTTTCTGGATCGTTAAGGTTCGCACGTATTTGCGGCAAGTTGGAGCGGTGAATTGCACCTGTATGTAGATCAATGCCGTAGTCACAATGCTTTACAATTTCCTCTAAAAAAATATCAGCCACACGCCCTGCTAAAGAACCTTTCGCTGATCCAGGGAAGCACCGGTTAAGGTCACGCCGATCTGGCATATAGCGACTTTGATTGAGAACGCCATATACATTCAACATAGGCACTAAAATCAATGTACCGCTACTGATCTTCAGCGACTTTAATTGAATTAAGCGGCGAATAATCTCAATACCGTTTAGCTCATCACCGTGTACTGCCGCCGAAACAAAAACGGTTGGACCCGGTTTTTTACTACGCCTCACATGCACAGGGATACAAATATCAGTATCTGTATAGAGCTTTGCTACCGCTATCTCAATCTGCTTCGTTTCTCCAGGCCTAACTGTGAAACCACCGATTATCAGGTCATTAGTTTCCATTACTTCTTACCATGTAGTCCTGATTCATCCTTTGCCTCGAGTCCGGTTGTTATTTGGTTTAGCATTAGCTTCTATAAAATCAATAATTAACCCAGCTACATCTTTTTCTGTAGCCAATTCAATACCTTCAAGACCCGGCGATGAATTAACCTCCATTACTACCGGCCCGTTTTTAGCCTGGAGTATATCGACGCCACAGACGTTTAACCCCATCACTTTGGCTGCGTTAACGGCAGTCGCTCTTTCTTCTCTGCTTAAGCGTACAAGTCTTGCTGAACCACCGCGATGTAAATTAGACCTAAACTCTCCTTCAGCACCCTGACGCTTCATTGCCGCTACGACTTTATTGCCAACCACGAAACACCGAATATCAGCCCCCCCTGCCTCTTCAATAAACTCTTGCACCAATATGTTTGCTTTTAGGCCCATGAAGGCTTCAATAATACTCTCGGCGGTTTTGTTGGTTTCTGCCAGAACCACGCCAATCCCTTGTGTACCCTCAAGTAGTTTAATTACAACAGGAGCACCACCAACGTTTGCGATAAGATCTTTAATATTATCGGGTTTATTCGCAAAACCTGTACGAGGTAACCCAACATCTTTACGGGATAATAGCTGCAATGAACGTAACTTATCGCGTGACCTACTTATTGCTACGGATTCATTGACACAGAACGTCCCCATCACCTCGAATTGACGAACAACTGCTGTGCCGTAAAAAGTAACAGATGCCCCTATACGAGGAATAACTGCATCATAGTAGGGCAGCTCTTCACCGTGGTAACGTACAGCCGGTCGGCTTCGAGTAATATCCATATAGCAATGTAGAGTGTCTATGATATCAACTTGATGTCCACGGGACTCTCCGGCTTCTTTCAAGCGACGAGTAGAATACAAATTCTCATTTCGAGAAAGAATTGCAATTCTCATAATTATGTTCCTTATGAAAAGTAGACTATGTCAGAGTGTTTTTAGCCAGCATTGTTGAGAACAACGAATTCACGCGGCAGTACCACAACACGAATTAGGCTTGTTTTCTCTAAGTGAAAGTCAGTATTTTGCGTTAAGTAAACCACACACCTTATGCCAAAAAAGGTGCACATATGATGTGATAGAGGTTAAAAAATGGGCACTTTTTGGACTGTATTTAGATATATGGTTAGAGAAAAAACAGTCTTATCAGAGCTTACTTATACTCCCTCTGCCAAGAGGAAGTCTACGTATTTCTCAAAAGCTAAAACAAATAATAAAAATTTATTATCAGCGGTATTAGAGAAGGTACGAATAAGTCCAATATTTTAATTTTTACTTCCCTATCTATGCGGCCGGTAGAGTAGCAAAAATAACTTGTTCGCAGGTTCTCTATCACTCGTTCAATAAAAGATCTAGCTGAATATCCGCCGTTTATAATAGATTACAGACAACAAGAAGAAGTATTAGAATAGATTGTTTTTTAGTTTCTAAGTCTACTGCATGTTCCGGCAATATTGTCCCCTTGAATTAAAATATGAAGTGACAACAAGCCTGAGACAACTAGAGAATGGTTGTTCATGTTGAGCCAGAATATGCACTTTGCCCTGACCAAGAAGGCGAGAAAGGGGAATACCGGGGACAGTTTACTTAATTCAACCATCGCGTAATCATAAAGGCACTGGGATTTACAATTGGCACCGAATAATTTCTGATTAATCTCGGGAGTTTTAAAGTATCTATTTATGTCTGGTATTGGCACTTACCTGCCAAAACGATTTCACGTAACTCAAAGCCCTATAGTCGCAAAGCGACCTAACCAGTCAAAATCATCCCAACTATTGAACCACCCCTGACATGAAGTCATAGCAATAAAACCTAGTCGTGGAGTTCAAATGACTTACTGGCGACAGTAAGGAAAACCGCGCACTAAAGTAAGAAGCCTGATGAGACTTTGCGTTCGTGTTCAGGCTGCGGCTGAGGATCTAATGATATAGGCACGTTAATGATGATTAACGTACCTAACGGCCCAATCTCAACACCCTCTTTTCTGTCCCAAGACAAAAGTTCTAAAAACAGATACCAATTAAAGAGTTAGGCTAGATACACAATCAGTTAGGCATGTTAATCTCGAAACATACATTGAAGCCGATGCAATAATAAAGCTTACAAAGTTCGTACTGCTCCAATATAGATGAATCAGTAAGCTGACGGTATGCAACCACACATGGATATAATATGGATCTAAGGAAGGCTCTTGCTGTTTTATCAAAGTCATCGCCCAATGCTGTAACTACGGCTGGGGAGATTATCGACCCTGAACTACGAGCTATCAAAAACTATCTCTACGTAGAAACCGAGATAGAAGTAGTCTTCAAGCAAGAATTGAATGATATACAGGAAAATGACGTCATCTTCTTGTGTGGAAGTAGCGGTGACGGAAAGTCAGAAATTTTGACTCGTTACAGTGAAAAGCACGAGAAGCTGGTTGATTTTCATCTTGATGCAACCCATAGTTTTGATCCCTCCCATACTGCAATAGACACTCTTAACGATCGGTTTACCAAGCAAAAAACTAGCCGTAGGCCTCTGGTTATAGGTATTAATATTGGCATGCTGGCTAACTTTGAACGCGAAGGTGCTGATGAGCACTGCACTGTCAAAGCAGCCATTAAGCAATTTCTTAACACTCAGGAGTCCAGTGACCGTTTTACTTTTCTGGACTTTGAAGCCTTCCCTAAGTTTAAGATTGAAGGAACAGAAGTTTCATCTGCCTTTTTTAACGCTTTATTGGATCGAGTGGTCAGAGATGATCAAGGCAACAAGTTTCGAGATTGTTTCAACCAAGCGCTTGCGTTAAATCAAGATAAAAAGCTTATTGCTAACGTCCTCCTGCTGCGTGACCGTTCGGTACAAAAAGTTGTGGTCGAACTGTTACTAAATGCTCGTATTCGGCAAGATCAGTTTGTTACCGCACGGATGCTACTCGACTTTATCTACTGCATTCTGACAGGCTCAGGGTATCTGTTTGATAACCTGTTCAAGGGCGGAGATAACGAGCTATTGAAAGCAATGGTTGCATTTGACCCTAGCGTAATTCGCAATCGCGACATCGACCGATTTATTTTAAATCGAACACTGGATATCGAGGATACCGAATACCAGCTCTTTATTGATGAAATTGAAGCAAAGTACTCCGTCATAGGAACGTTGCAGGCAAGCTCTGCCATCCGTCTGTTTTATCTACTAAAACAAACGGGTATTGAACATAACTACCACAAAAAATTTAAGTCTTCGTTCCATGAAAAGGGCGAGCTTCTGTACCGAGAAATCTGGGCTCTGCACAGAAATTATGCGGGTGACAAAGAAGACAAGATAAAGCTGCGTCGCTTCTATGATGACGTCGTCTTTGCTGCCATTGAGCTCTATGCCAACCGCAATGCCCCATACTTGTCTAAGGATGAGTTTTATCTATCCTCTCATGGCTCCTGCGATCTCGCTTCTGAGATTGAATTAAGCGTAAATCATGAGGCTATCGAGGGCGCTGCGTGTAAGGATATACATGCCTTTTATCTTCACTTTTCGGTTAATGATAAGAAGCTAGAGCCCCTGCCTGTAAACGTCAACCTGTTGACATTAATGCTCGATGTAGTTGAAGGTTACCGCCCCAACAAACATGACAAAAATAGTGTTGTATTACTGGATGAACTAGTTAGCCATATCACATCTTTAGTAAGTAATACCGAAGTACTTTACCTCTATCGGGATGGACAGCGCGTCAAAGTTAAAGCTCATACCGATGGTGATATTCGAGTGAGTGGGTTGTAATTATGTCGATACTAAAAGCTACGCTAACGCCTGGTAACAACGTGTTAAACAGTTATTTCCCTGCTCGCACGGGCAACAACGAAGGTGATTTTGATTGGGATATAGCTAAAGCAATTGTGGTACGAAATCTTTACCGCAAACAGTTAAGCACCAAGTTCACTAAAGGGCTTCCAAAAGACCCAGAAAACAAAGAATCGTCAGCAATTAACGCCTTCCGTACTATATGCAAAGCCGACTTTAAAGAGCGCTTAGATGAAGCAGGCCTATGGGAGTACCTCGAAGAAATGTACTTTTCCGGTGAAGCCCTCTATAGCGTTACACCAGAGGCTTTGCTGTTCAAACTGGCTCCGTTAACAGGAAATTCGCCTCAACATCGGTTAGCGGATATGTTTTCTAGTTTAATGCAAGGTCTCTATATTGAGAGCCCCATTCAACAAGAAACCAATTTTCTAGAGCAACAAGTAGTTGAGTCTTTACGATCAGAAGAGGTTCTATCACTCTTTGAGAGAGGCAAGAAAACCCTTTCAAAAGGCATTAATGAAAAGTCTTTTCTCCCATTTTTAACAAAGCATTTCAGGTCCGATCTAAAATTTCTCGCCAGCCACCCTAAGTATTTGATTGATCAACTACAGAATTTACTCAAACTTTACGGCTACCTCTATACTGCACAGCTAGCACTTAATATTAAAGGGCTGGACTGTGAACCCACTGCTAAGCCTCTGTATTTTATTATGGAGAACGAGACAGCAAGTCGTGAGCGGACTGATTTAGTTCGCAATGGCCATCAAACGGTGGCCCGCCTGCTGGTTAATATTTTTCCGTACCTTTCAATGTCAGAAGGCCTGCAGGATGTGAGTAAAGAGGATAACGAGCATCGCTTACCTCTTTGGCAATTGGCACAGAAACTGACGGATGACGACAGTAATAAACTTAGGGAGTACGCTGAAGCCTTTGCCTTAAACCGTAATGAAAGCCTCACCTTTCTGTTCCCTTATGACAAAAACAATACCGATCCACGCTACTGGTTAAATGTCCTTTTAGAGCTTGCTGTTCAGCAGTTTGATAAAGGTATGAAACGATCTGCGGCACAGATTAAGTTTATTAAAGCCACCGAAGACGAGCTATGTAGCACTTTCGTGAAAGCGCGCGGTCAAGTCGGTAAAGTTCTGGTCATGAATCAAGACTATATCGCTTTAATTACTAATATAGCGATTGGCATCAAGGACAAACTGCGTTTCCACGAACTATTGACTGAATTCAATTCGCGTGGGATTTATTTTGATAAACAAAGTCAGCAGGCTCTCATTCGTTTTTACGAGCGTGTCGGTAATGTAGAGCGTATGAGTGATAGTGGAGACGCCGTTTATGTCCGTAAAATTCTTTGAAGAGTTCGTTGTCCCGCACTTCCTTAAGCTTACCGAAGGCTATATTCAAGCAGGATACCGGTATCAGTTTAAGTCACCTGATGTTGATAAAAGTAGAAAGCTCTATCACGCCTTCAGGCACTCCCAGCAAGGCTTAGGTACTTTAAATTTTCAGAATACGACCCTAACTTATATTGATTGTGCGGGGGTTAAATTAATCCCCGTTATGCACCGAGATGGTAGTGAAACGGGTTACACCGAAAATTTCATCTCCTTCTTACGTGATGTGGTGGCTGCGCAGCAGGGTAACTTCGCAGGTACAGCGCTCCTAATTATCCATAACAGCTTACTCGATACCCTGATTAACAGCGCAGAAGATATAACTGCTGAAGGCGGTATTTTTTCTCCTGCCAAAATCAAAGAGTCCTTGGCTGATGAGATCAATGATAAAGACACCCTAGAGGGGCGAGAAGTATCTAAGATTTTGCTGGAGTACCAATACGACCTGATTACTGAAGACAAAGGCAGCATGTTTGGTTTTGAGTCACTTCATGAAGCTATAGCCGATGGTGATATTCGGTTTCACGAGATTGATCTTTTAGAAGATCCCGCCATTTTGAGTATGTGCGGTGGCGCTAAGCCCACTGAAAACGAAAAAACGCAGGTTCGTAAGCGGCTTGATCAAAACAAAGCCCTATTTGATCAGATTTCAGATGTAGTAGAGCACTACTCCGACCAACTATCCGACCACCTGCCTTATTTCAGCGACAGCTTTATAGCCAAGCACTTTGGTCAAGATCAACCAGATAGCTGGAAGATGGTTAGTTTTGATGAGTACAGCAAAGAACAAGAACGTAATCGCGAACAGTTATTAGTAATTACGAATGAAAGCTCCGCCTCAGCCAAGATAGTAGTACGTACAAAAAGTGAAGCAACATCCGCACAGCGTGAACGACACATATTGCTAGAAGTTGACCCCGGTCGCGACGACTTCGATTTAAGCCTCGATTTTAGCGGGAGTAAAATTAACAGCGATGAAATTAAACTTGTCGATAAAACCAACACAATTAGCCGTAATAACATTCAACTCAGCGGAGGCCATGTTAACGCCAACCTAACGCTAACCGGAACCATCACTGATAAGCCCCTGTATTTCTCTCTCACGCTGAACCGGCCGAAGACTTCCGAGAAGTTTAAATTTAAGTGCTTGGTAGTTAAGCAAGGTTGGTTTAATACCGCAGCAATAGAAAACAGCTTCTTAATAAATCCAGTGAAGCAAGTCGTGAGCCTACAGACACAAGAAAGTGATCTAGCTGTTTCTCTCTCCGCCGGTTCACAACGAACATCGCTGGATGAAGTTGATCAGTGCTTCGATGTAACCCAGCATGGCATCATCGATTATGAAGCACTTGCCAATGAAGTCGAGCGCATCAGCTTTACTCTTTACAATGGTTTAGCTGAACTTGAATTTATTATTGAAGGTGCCGCAGCTACAGAGACTCTGATCTTACCGCTGATCTTTGACCAAAGTCGCGACAAGCGTTTGTTTAGCGATGCATTTTTTGGTGTTTTTAACCGCTCTAAACAACGGGTATATGTTGAACACAAAGAGCTTAAAAACGACAAGCCAACACTCGACTTACTTAACCGTGAAGCGACCTGGGTCGACAAGTCATTACTTCATCGCTTTGGTGAAAAGGAAAGTTTAAACCTAACAGAGATTGCCGAGATTGCACCCGAATTGTGCACAGCCTACCAGGCTCTTTTTGTATATTACGTAGACAACAAGACCTTGCCGTCATTATGTGGTTGGGGTCCTGAATATCAAATTTTGGTTAAAGCGGTCGTAAATGCCTATCACCGTTATTTGGCATATATTGAACCAAATAAAACGCTCGACGAAGCTGATAAAACTGTCTTAAAAATCGGCATGTATAAGCAGGAGGATGGTGAGTGGCTAACGCCTTTTCATCCCTTAGTCCTAGCCTACTACCTGAACTTGGTTGAACGAGCGACAGTAGAAGGTGACCAGAGTTTTATCAGCTTACCGAAAGTCACCTTAAACCGTCTCAACCCGCAAGGCTTACTGCCCTTTATTTACGATCCTCAGCATGAGTTTTCTTACGTAAAAGCCGTTGAAGACAACTGTTTCTGGCTGCACTGTGTACCGTATCAAGAGACCAACTACAGCTATGTAACTAAGCTAGTACGCGATAAAATCTCAGAGTTTAGTGCGGCCTTTTCGTGCCTATTTAATATAAAAAAAGGTAGTGCCCGCCCGACTTTAATCATGAATAGCATAAATAACTATGACAACCATGAGTTATTTATGGGCATCGTCGAACACATCATAAAACAGCGTACTAAGTGCTTTAATATTCACGTCAATCTCTATGACGATAAGCTGCAAGACAGTGAGTTTGATCAATTTTCAGAAATGGCCAGTTACGAGAAAATCAAACAGGTTTATGGTCTGAATAAGGGTAAGGCAAAAGACCATGCAGACACTATTGTCGACATAATGCGAACGCGTGTGACGTATAGTAAATTCACTCACGGTGATGCGAAAGAGCAAGCTTACGCCCACCTAAGCTTCTTCCGAAACAATCAAAAAATAATGGTAATTGATGACGTTAACCCTAAAGAGAAGTTAAGCGGTATTAGCTGTCACGGGCTGATAAATGGAGAAGCATCCAGCAATGAAGGCAGTAATTACATTACTGGTTTTGGTCTTAAAGGCCTAGAATATGAAAATAGTGAAGTCATAGATATTGCGTTGTTATTGAATCGTTTGAATAAGCCCGCGCGAAGCAATACCAAAACATATAGTAAAAATAGTTCCATTGCTTTGGCTATTGATGACAAGTTTAAAAGCCTGCTGGATCGTTCCTACGATAGCTCAATTTGGACAACAATCATTGACCCTAAAGTAACACTCGATTTTTTTGATAATGATGGCGACACCCTACTGATCCACTACTCAGATCAATACACCAGCTCTGCCGGTTACGATGCGATTACTGTGACTCGCCAATCTGACCTGTACGACAAGGTGCTAGAGAAAGATAATGGTGGCTCAGTCACCGAGTTCAACGCTTTCAATGGTGAATGGCTGTTGAAGATGATTACCGATAACGACAACATCCGAAAAGAACGAAAGGGTATATTAGCCGCCTACAAATTAATCAGCTGTTTGCTCTCAAAGTCGGATATTATCTGGGTGCCAATGTCTGCGGCTGAAATGATACGTGTTTCCGGTAATATCGGCCTCAATATGTCAGAATCAGAGTTCTCTAGGCGGTTACAGGGCTTCAAGTCAGGGCCTATTTCTGATGATGTTCTATTCGTAGGGTTCAAAAACCAACAGCTTTATCTGCTTTCCTTAGAAGTTAAAACCGGGAGCAGCTATAACCCCACTAAAGCAGTTAAACAAGCAAAAGAGCTAGTACGGTATTTAAGCGACCTACTCATCGGGAAAGATCTAGCCGCTAGTCTTTTTCGCAGTTTATTTGTGCGCCAGGCATTGATGCAAGTCGATAAGTACGAGCTGTATGGAATCTATCATGATGATTATTTTGCACCATTATTAGCTCACAAAGAGTGGTGGCTGCAAGGCGATTATTCCTTGGCTGGTATTAAGGGTTATCCGCAGGGCTTTGTGGTTGCGAACTTAGAGAATGACAAGTGTTTTGAGACCAAGCCAGTATTGATCGATAACATCCTCAAGATTGAAGTGCCATCAAGCTTTATGGCAAAAACCATTTCAACACCTTTAATGGAACTTTGGCAGGACTACAGCGCGACAGCTGCTGCTAAAATTCAAGATGTGTATTTTTTAAATGCAAAGACTGAGGCAACAACCTTGGTGTTTGACGCGCTGAGTGAACCGGAGCCCTTGCCTACGCAAGAAGAGCCTGTTCCCGCACTCCCAGTTGAATATGAATCTGTTTCTCACAATGCAGTTCTAGATGTTACGACGGCTGTGATTGAACCTACACCCCAAGCAGCCCTAAAAGTCTTGATAGGCCATGAAATCAACCATCAAGAACCGGTCTATTGGGAACCGACTAATACCGCCAAGTTTATGAATACCAACTCCGGAATCATCGGCACCATGGGTACGGGAAAAACTCAATGTACCAAGTCGGTCGTCACTCAGTTATATCGAAACCAACACCAAAATATTGATGGCAAAGCGATTGGCATGCTGATCTTCGATTACAAGTCAGATTATGTGGATGAGCAATTTCTGAACGCTACTCAGGGAAAGAAATTTAACCTACATAAGCTTCCTTACAATCCATTAAGTTTATTTGGCGATACGCCAATGCTCCCCGTACATACAGCCCGTGGTTTTTCAGAAACCATGAGTAAAGCTTTTGGTCTTGGGCAGAAACAGCAATTACGTCTGCGTAAATTAATCGCTGAAGCCTATGAATTAGCTGGCATCAATAAAGCGGATAAAACAACTTGGACCAAACCAGCGCCTACGATCAGAGACGTGTGGGCGCTGTTTATCGACCAAGAGAAAGTAGAAGAAGACTCACTCTATGCAGCATTAGAAAGCCTTTACGAGCTTGAAATTTTTGAAGACGATATCAATAAGTGCCACAGTCTTTATGACTTGGTCGACTGTATTACCGTAGTAGAGCTAGCAGGTTACCCTCCGCAGATTCAAAACCTCGTTGTGGCACTGACTCTCGATCTATTTTATTCCCAGATGCAAAAGCAAGGTAAACCAGAGGTGCGTGGTGATTTCCGGCAAATCACTAAGATGATTCTGGTTGATGAAGCGGACAACTTTATGTCACAAGATTTCCCCAGCCTACGAAAAGTTCTTAAAGAGGGGCGTGAGTATGGAGTTGGAGTCACCCTATCGACACAGGATATCACTCACTTTAAGACCAAAGAAAATGACTATTCCGCTTATATTCTTAGCTGGGTTGTTCACCGCGTTTCACAGATTAAAAGCCAGGATATTAAATCATTGTTCAATAAGGATGATAAGCCAGAACAGGACAACTTGATGAAAACTATTCGTGAACTAGATAAACACCATAGTTTATATATCGATGGTGATAAGAAAATTTGTAAGATTAAAGATTTGGCTTTTTGGGAAATATCCACTTAAACAGGCTTGAAAATAATGCAAGATTACATGTATAAAAGAATATGTTTCTACGAATTACTATGGATGTGGTTATTCTCTTTATTCCCTGTTTTATTTGGGGCTGTGTCCATGGCCATTTTCACTAAAAACGGTTTCTTTCAATCCTTTTTGGATGGGCTTATTGCCGGCGAAGTATTCATATACTTTGCATCCATGTCGGCTCCATTCTTTTATTTATCTGTAACAAAAATAAAAAATAGCAGAGCAAACAGTAGCGGTATGACTTACTCTCTTGTTTTGATATTTACCATTATTTTCTTGCTTACTTCCGTCATAATGTTCTCTGCTCACAAAATGTCTCAAATACCTGAATATACAACTGTAAAATCGAATGTAGACTCAGCTTGGTTCTCATTTTTTTCATTTTTTGTTTATATAGCAGGAGTCCTTACCTGGTACTACACAATATATGTAAGTAACAAAGAAGCGAGAGGCCATGATGAAGTGCTAGAAGAGAAAGTGTCAACGATGGACAACTCACTAAATAAATGGGCTGATGGTGAACAACAATGATCTCTATAGAAATACAAGCCATTAAGGTAAATCAGCCTATCGGAAGCTTTTATATCGGAAAAATGAAAGCATCTGAACTAGTGTCTATTACTTACCCTGACATGAGAGAAATGAAAAAAGAGAATGATCTTAATTCATATCTTGGAATTCAACGAGAGCTGAACAAAAAGAGAGCTGAAGAAATCAGACAATATGTAAAAACATTTGGAGCAACTTTCCCAAATTCAATTATTCTATCTATCGATGACGAACATTGTACATGGAAAGAAGAAAAAGGGCTTTTTGTGATCGAAAGTGAAAACCCAAATAAAATTGCTCGCATATTAGATGGGCAACATAGAGTGGCGGGCTTCATGAATAAAGAGGCAACGGCATTAGATGAAGACCAATGCCGATTTATCACTCCTGATGGCTATCAAGATTTCGAGCTTGTTGTAACATTTTTTGTAGGTTTAGATTTACCAGATCAAGCATCTATATTCTCTATTGTAAACCTAAAGCAGACTCCAGTTAGAAAAAGCCTTGTGTATGACCTTGAAGCACTTTCTAACACTAGGAGTCCGCAAAAATCTGCTCATACTATTGTAGTATCGCTTAATAAAAATAATAAAAGCCCTTTCTATAATCGTATAAAACGACTTGGCATAAAAACGCCAGATATCGAAAACGAGAAACTAAGCCAGTCCACAGTTGTTGAAGAGATAATGAAACTTATGTCTCCTGATCCATTGGCCGATAGAGAGTATTTTCTTAAAAAGTCAAAATCAGGGCTTTTTTCCAAAAGTATTAAGCTAGAAAATACCGATAAAGATAGCTTTAAAAAGTATCCATTAAGGGAACTATTTATTAATGAGAGAGATGACGATATAGCGAAAATGCTTTGGTCTTATTTTGATTCAGTGAAAGCGTCATGGCCCGAACAATGGGATAAAAATAACAAAAAGGCAATTTTAAATAAAACTGTTGGCTTTTACGCTTTAATGCATTTTTTCTCAGATTTAGTTGCAAAAATGCCTCCTACAGAAGATATAAGAGACTATTTTCAAAAATCTATTAAAAAAGTAACATTTCAAAAATCTGATTTTGACACCAATATGGAGCCATCATCAAAGACTACATCAAGACTATACGGAATCATGAAGAGTAGCCTTTCCTAAGCCATAATTAGAAATAAATATGGCTGCTATAATGCAGCCGCAAATTCCTTTAAGCTTTTAAGATTTCGAATACTAGCAATCCCATCTTCCACGTGTGATGCCCAGGCTAGCTCAAGCCCTTTAGAGTCGAGTTCTGGGTAGTACTTTCTAAGCAAGGTCTCCACCGCTAACTCAAGATCACCCAGCCAAGTTATCTTATCAAGCACAAGAGAACCATCTAAGTTAATAGCCTCTCCCGAGAAACGATAGCCACTCTCTAGTGATCTAAAGAAGGCAATACGCGAAGCAACATTAGGTGTAATACCTGTGTAGCCCTTCAACTTCTTCAGATGCTCTTCAGTCTGTCTTTTTAGGTGCATTCGATTAGGCAACATCAGACCACCTCCAATTGAGTATCTTTCCAAAAATAGCCTTCTGCAATCTGGGAGGACTTGGTCCTACCATCAAAAACAATTTCATAGGCATGTGATATATCTTCTTCAAGATATTTAGTGAAGTAGTGATTATCAATCTCTGTATCTGTTGAGAGGATGACAACTTGGTGGCTGGCAAACGGAAAGTAATTTTTAACCAGTTTATCTCTGTGATGGGAGTCAAGTCGCCCTAATGGCGTATCGATAATGATAGGCAGTTTACGACCAGATGTACGGCCAAGCGCTTCTAGGATTGATATAGCATAAATCTGTTTTTCACCAGCAGAAAGCGCCTTTCGATTGATTACATGACCATGCTCATCAACTAACTCAACATCAAATGTTTCTGGATGAATGCGAGCGTGAATATGTAAATCTTCTTTACGAGCAAGCTGTCTGTAAGATTTTATAAACTCAGTTTCAAGCATCTTAACTCGCGCGTGAGTCAAAAGTTCAGAGAAACGGTCAAGCAACCGTAACGCTTTTTGAGCATTCTCCACTGATGCGGAGCTATTCGATACTGCTCTATGCTTATCATGTAGCTTCTGTTCTTTTCGAGCTATATCCATAGCTTTACGGTAAGTGTTTTTAGCATCTTCTAATGCTTTACGGTATTCAGCTTTCAGCTTCTCTCGTCTTCGCTCTAATTCGCGAATCTGATTAAATACGCTTTGAAGCTGATCTTGATCGGGAGCACGAGCAATACTCAGAGAAGCGTGATCTAATTCATTTTCAGTCCCAGATAGCTCTTTACGATCCGCTTTAACGCGGACAAAGGAATGTTGTTCAGCATTTTGTATTTGTTGATGTAAGGATCGAAATTCTCTTTCGGATAGATCAAGTAAGGCCTCCTCTGAAGGGATTGCGGCCAACTGATCATTAAAACAATCCTCTATTGCTTTTAAAGCAACGTCTGATCCAGTATCGATGTTTCTGAGCACTGACTTAATTTGATCAAGTAGCTTTTTGACTTCACTTCCTGCACTCTGCTTTTGCTTCAGACTTGCTTCATGCTGAAGTGTTTCAATGAGCTCACCTAATACATTAGGAGCTAAGGCTAGTGGGAGTAATCCTTCAAACTCATTACGGATTGATTTCTCTAGCCTTTCCTTATCCTTAAGCAAAACCTTAACTCTTGCTTCTTCACTTTCCCTACTCTTAGCCCAAACACCACCTTCAGCATTAAGTGAAGCATCTAAGGATGCTAATTTCTCATTAGCAGCAACAATACTCTTGGCCTTAAGGTCAGCCTCATAACGATAACTTTCTGCAATTTTATCTAGAACTTTGCGTTCGCTATTAAAAGTATTTAGCTCTTGAGTGATCTTCTCCGGCATAGCTTCTGCACCAAGGCGCTTGAGAAAGATTGTCAAATCACTCTTGAGGCGAGCAATCAAATCAATTCCCAATAACCGCCGAACTGCTGTTTGTAAGATAACGCCTGATTCATCTTCTGCTAGTTCAGCTATTTTTTCTCCATCAAAGAAAAACAGATCAGCGATTCCAGAAGGTATGAGTTCATTCAAGAAACCCTGACATTGCTCATAGTTTAATCCGGCAGGTATACCATTCTGATTCAAGCTCAGCCGGTCTTTTTTACCGCGAGACCATGAACGAATAAGACTGTATTCACTTTCTTCTCCGTTCTGAGTAGTCTTAAATACCAATTCCACACTGGCTTGATCAGGCTGGCTACCTTGCCCCTCTCCGTGATGGATTAAAGCATCAAGCTGCTCAATATATTCACCTTGGCTTAGGGCTCGTCCAAATGCTTGCCGTCCATAAAGAACGGTTCTAATAGCCGAGAGAATTGAAGTTTTTCCTGCTCCATTCAAGCCACCGAATAAAATAATCGGCTTAACATGTCCATGCTGGTCATAACCTGGCTCTAAATCAATTTCATGAACACTACGAAACACGCGGAAGTTATGCAGAACTAACTTTTTAATAATCATATTAATTCTGCCTCTTGATCACGTTGCAATATCCCATCTACCTCACGTATAGCTGATTCATAGTCCTGAATCTCGATCTGGTGGAGATCATATTCATGCTTGGCTTGTAGTTGTGACTGTTTTTCCTGAATCTCTTCTAGGCTGCCCCAATCCTGCTTTAATAAAGAAGATATCTTATTAAACACACCACTACGGCGACTCAAACCTTCCATGGAAAGCTCCAGCTCAATAAGTTTTTTGATCATTGCAGGGACTACATCAAATTCATCACCAAGCTGTTCTAGTAACTTAGAATCTTCTGCATCAAACCGAGGACGATCATTCTGTGACCATTTAAGATCATGCCCATAAACACGATGATAGATAACCGGCAAAGAGTCTTCCCAATCAGGTTCATTAGGGTCGTTAAACCATTCCTGACGAATAGCATGCAGCTCGGGCTCTGTTATCAGTGTAATAGAGTGCCCACTATCATTTATCTGCTTCTCAATGGTTAGCAGCTCTTCAAGCCATTGTTTACGATACTTAAACCAGTATGGCCCCGGCACATGCTTACGCTGAGCGTTTACAACCTCACCTTCTTTTGCTTTTTGATAGATGACCTTTCCATCTCTACGCTTAAAGTTTCTGTATATGTTTTTCTTCGACGGATCACTCGTTGAAGCAAGAAGATCCCGATACTGTAGAAGAGGAAGCATCCACTCTTCGCCGTTCTCTATAAGCCCTTCCATTGCTTTATCTTTTGTAACGACAGTGCAAGTCCAGCAACCGAACCGCGAATTACCACAAGAAGGAGTACTCTCATCAATAACCAATGGGCATTCCCCTTGGTTTGATGAATGCATGTATAGTGTCCATAAAGGAAGGTTGCTCGTTCCCCAAGGGCTCTCCCACTCATCTATAAACTCTGAATGCTTGTAACCTCCCCGCAAAAGGTCCCAGACATCGTTAACACCCCAAGTTTCCACTGGCGTATATACAAATGCATTCGCTAATGTTGTGTGACGAGCTAAACGAGATCCATCTACTTTATGCTTAGCTATAACTTGCGCACGAGATGAACTTTCTGCACTTCGAGAGCCGAGTACAATGACTACTTCATCATACTGGGCTACTTTTTCTTTAATAAACAAACTGATCGGGTCAATCTTGATTCGCTCGGTACACCAACGAAATTGACGTGTCGGGGCAGGATATCCTTTACCTAATAAACTCACCCAAAAGGTATCTTCAACCTCAGGGGTAACTATGTGAGTCGTGATTGGTAGACTGTCGCGCTTTGCCCCGTCTTGTATCATATTAAGCGTGCCAGTAATCATGTCGACAACTACTGGGGTTTCTACCAACGTATCTGAGGAAATCACAAACACTGGTTTTTGACGATCTTTCGGCTCTAAACCTAACAGTGCTAGATATACCAATGTCATGATAGCAGTAGAGTCTTTACCTCCACTAAAACCAATCACCCACGGGCGTTTATCCGCAACATAGATGCGCTGCACCTCAGTAACAAAGTCAGCTAAAGGCCTCCCAGCAAAGACTTCACGATCAATGAATGCTTCATAGTCTTCAAGGTCATATTTTTGAACGATGGAGCTCATTGGCTTAGCTGCTCTTCAAGTGCTTTTTCTTCTGGCGTGAGCTTCAAGCCTAGCTGCAGCTTAAGCCTGTTACACATCAATTGAATACTGGTATTAGACTTACTTAATTTACCGTGTTGCATACTTCTTTGAATCCACTCAGGGTTAACTTTCCGCCAATCTACACTTTTTAATTTTTCTAACTTCTGTTGCCACTGATCAGGAGACTCACAAAGAAGCGCTTTACCTAACAGCCCTAGAGCATGTAACCCAACACCATGCGCGTGAACAAACTCCTGACGTAATTGAGACGGTGTCATTTGCTTTGATTGGGCAAGTTGCCAATCAGGCATGTTCTTATAAACGCTACGCCAATAAAGACTTGAGATTTCTTTATCTGCTGTATCAAAGCCATCTTTCAGGCCTTTTCCTAACATTGCTCTAGTGGCTTGTTTAACGCTAGAAAGCGTAAATAGCTTATTACTTACAACTGAAATGCTGGACTTTTCCATCTCCGTTAAGCCTTTAAAAGGCATCATCTCGGTTGCTAGATACCGAGCCAGATGAGAAGCTGGATCACGATGGTCATATAACGTAGACAGTGAAGGGCTTGGTTTAACCGCGTATTTATTCAAATCAGCGAACATTTGCTGACTTCGTATAAGCCCTTCATCCACAAAAAATAGAACGGGTATATTGTCATGCCCAAGTTCTGGTTTTTCCTTAATAGCCTCTTCAATAGCCTTGCGGCGATGCTGCCCATCATTAATAAGAATCTGAGCATCCATAGGCACTTTTAACGTCCCCATGTTGGCCGCCCCTTCAAATTCTTCAAATTGGACTTCAGTACCCACTGAAACGGTGAGTGCAGAAAAAACATAATCTAAAGGGTTATCAAGGAGATAACGTACCATTTCAGGAATGCGTGATTTGTTAAGTGTGCGTTGCGCTCGTAATTCAGGCGGTACTTCGTCCTCATCATATATAAAAATACGAGGGATAATTCGAAGTGGACACGTAGCAATATAAAAAGAGTGGCCAGCCTGCATTCCCCTCACGGCAGGAAAAGAATAGCAATAGCTTGAAGAATCTTGGGTGCTCATAACTGGAATCATCTATTAAACGTAACTGAACCAATTTTACGTCATCCAGTAACGTAAAAATACGCAATTTCCAGCAAAATGGAGATTATTCCTAGATAAATACAGAGTCAATCAGTGATTTTCGGCAGACTATACTCAACCGACGCTACCTTTGATTCGTCCCTTACAGGCAGCGATTTCCTCTAAGCACTCGTTCTTCATCGCTTCCAGATTACTTCTCTCTGCGGCAATATTAACGAGAAATGATTTTATTGCTTCCTCTGAAGGAGCCTGGCTAAGTTCATAGACACTTTTTCGAAGAATTATCGATTGGCTACGATAGGCATCCACTAAATCAGCTACTTCTTTTTGCCCAAGAGCCTTCAACAAAAATGAAGTTTTATGAATTTTGCTAAAGTTTGAATACACAGCACCTGTTGCTTCGTTCACTTTATGCGCAAAGCCTTCATCATCAGGATCCAATGCTATCACGCGCCTAAACCTCTTCTCTTGCATGGAAAAAAACAGACCCACTGCATCCGAATATTCAAAAAAACAATCTGCGGCTTCATATAATTTTTCTACATCCTTTTCAATCACTTTTTCATTGGTGACGTGTACAGAATGTCTTTTAACGGTGAGATAGCTTACCCAAACAGCGAACAAAGCCACTACGCTTGGCGCAGCCACAGTGACGATGTCGAACAACCCCTTTTCGGATGCAATAGATACAATCTCTTTTAACTGCTCATACGTTAATTCAGTCACGCCCACTCCTAGTATTTTATCTTTCGCTAATACCTATAATGCAATAGGTGCCAAACTGATCAACAGGCTTAACCCCGCTATCAGTATACCTACTCCAGGAATCACTTCAGAATTAGGGTTTATCCACTTACTAATTCTTACAATTTGATGCCCACAGGCATAAGCACTCCAAGTGAATAACCTGATAAAAAACCATGATATATAACTTACACCTGCTATTAAGGTGAAGATCACTACTAAAATTAAAAAGATGCTTAAAACCTGAACCATCACTTCCCAACTGAAGCCCTCTATCCAAAAAATAGCTCCTGCTAACTGCCACGGAAGAAGCAAGATAAGATTGGGCGCCGCCTAAACCTTTCCCACCTCCATTCTGGTGCATTTCTAAATCTCATATTTGCAAAGGAGGACAGTAATTTCTCAAGTTTTGCAGCAATTTTTGGGAGGTAGATACCAACAAAAGCCAGAGTTAATCCAATCACAGACAATACAAGTGACAGTAGTTCTAATGGAGTTATCATTGCAGATTCCCTTCTTAAAAAACACGTTAATAACTATTAACGTGCCTAAGCATATTTTAAATGGTGCTCTGCGACTTCAGCTTGATCACACAGAGATAAAACCCATCAGTATCGCGCCAACTTTAGTCCTGATATTTCATCAGTAAGGCGGCTCAGTTTATCTTCAATTGAAGCCAATCTACCCATCAACTGATCACTGTGCTCATTCTGTGAATCGATATAAGCTCCCGCATTAAGGTCGAACCACTCTTTCTTTGCAATCTCAACGGATTTAACCTCTCTGTCACCATGCAGCTTTTGACCTGATCGTTCCTGAATAGCTAATTTCAAAGCATTTTTAGTATCATCTATTCCATGATTAATGAAGATATGAGCGGGCTTTGACTCCTGAGAATAGCTGCCTAAAGAAAATACATAATCCAGTAACTTAGCTTGATCAGCATGGCCTGAATAATAACCTGACATATTGATAACCTGAGCCTGCTTACTACCAACACCTTCCAATTCAGATTGCTCTAAAAGCTGCCTGCCTAAGGATCCAGAAGACTGATAGCCAGTCAAAACAATGGTGTTCTTTGGGTCTCTTCGCATTTTTTTAATATACTCAACAACAGGGCCATTATCACACATACCAGAACTAGCAATAATCACTGAATATTTACTATTAGACTCTGGATACCGTGTTTTCTTCCTATTTTCAGGAGTAAGGCATCTAATCAAGTGCCCTTTTCTATAGATACAACCTGTATTCACGAGCTCACTAAATAGTTTACTGCTTTCTCCTTCTGAACAACTTAAACGCCCAGCTAGCTCTTTGTTTAAATATTGATATTTACCGTTAGATAGTCTTTTTGAAATTTGTGACGCATACACTTCGTTTATCCGATGCCCTAGCGGGCTATCACAAAGGATTCTCAATGGCTTCTCATAAGATTCTGTGCCGTCTTCCTTTAATTTATCCCCCCCCATCAAGCCCGCATATTCGCTCTTAGGCCAGCGACTCCATTGCCAACAGAGCAAATCCATAATTATTTCTTGTGTGCGATGAAAAGAAAAAGCGGGTATCAATACAGTACCGCCTTTCTGGTAAGCTGCTTCACATATGATTTTACCTAGGACATCAATACGGTTATTCGCATCCTTAAATCCAGGGTCCCTTTCAACTGCACCATATGTAGACTCCATCACAATGTAATTAGTCTTCGGGTAAGGCTGATGATCACTTTTCATAAGGGGAAGATAGGCATTGTCATCAAGCTGGCAACCAATATCACCACTAAAATAAATGCTTTTTAACTCCTTTGAATCCTCATTCACAGACCATGTTACAGAGATGCCACACGCACCCAGTACGTGACTACTTCTCTTGAACGTAGTTGATAGGCCATCCGCCAATCTAAGGGTTTTATTCCAGGAAAAGTCCCCTGCATCAATCACATGCCATTTGATCAGTCTGACATCAGTTTCTTGAAATAGATCTCCAATCTTTGCCGCATCCATTAGCATAAGCTCAGCTATTTCTTTGGTTGCTTGAGTACAGTAAACCCAACCTTTAAAACCACCTTTAATGAGTTTCGGTAACAAGCCACAATGATCTATGTGGGCATGGGTTAACAACACATATTGAATCTGCTTTGGGTCGAACTCAAAAGGCTGATAATTTTTCCACTCTTCCTCATGAGTCCCTTGATGCATGCCACAATCAACCAAAAATTGAGTATTTGTTTCCGTATGCCAAAGCCATGAACATGACCCTGTAATGCCTTCTGACGCCCCAACAAACTTAACTTTCAACATAACTAATCCTTGTAATAATTTATAACTAAATAACAATAGCTCCAGGCACATACCCGCCATATTCAGCTATATTTGTTTTCATTTCATCCATTGGAAGCGCGGGTAAATCTAGCCACTCTCTCAACTCATCAAGTTCATCAAAAAGACACATGCCTGATATATCGGGGATAACAATAAATCGTTCGGGATCATGTAACACATCACTGAAGCTACTCTCATAACTTCCTAATGACAGCATCAATGCGTAATCGCAGTTATCTTTAAGAAATAATGAAACTTTATAAGTTGTCCAATGATCAACAAACAAAGAAGTCACATCTTTTTTAGACAGCGAACTTAGCCCAATATCGTTTTGGTGAAGTGAAGAAATCCAATTAGCCCTACTCTTTCCATCTACAGAAAATATACTTCCGATTGCCGCTTCTCCGAGCCTAGGAATAGTAAATTTACTTTCCTGAGACCATATTTCTTTTCCTGTAATAACGTATTCTCTCAATTCTATTAAAACTTCATCAGTTTGAGAAATGAGAGTCGCCTTTGTAGCAGGCTCTTCAAACTCTCGAAAGTACTGCTCCAATGTTCCGAATAAAAAAAGGTTCACTTCAAGAAAGGGTAAAGACTTCAGCCCATGCTCCTCTAATAACTGATTCAGGGTACCTTCTGAAGAGAGATGATTATTATCGCCATCAGGGGTGATATTATGTATATCGTTAATACCGTAATAACCCGTAGCTCCCATCCTTCGAAATATTATCTCAGGGATACCATAAGCATCTACAGGGATATCATAAGCATCTAAAAGCTTATCTAAATACAACCCGGCAGCTGATAACCACTGAGAAAACTCTGGTGTTTTCATCATAGTGAATAGTTTATCTAGTTTTTCCTTTCTAAACTTAGCGGATGTATCTCTCTTATGAGCTCTGGCTTTACGCACTGCATCTCGCTCATCCATGTTTAGAAGCTCATCACCATCTTCTGCAAACTCCTCATAAGTAGGCCACAACTGATCACCCACCATCATGATTTTATCTGCTAGCGAGTTAAGAAAATGGACAGAGTGATATAGATTCCAAACCCTTTTAAGATGCCGAGACTTTGAAGTTGACGATTCATGTTCGAGGAAGGATTTAATACTCCCTCTCTCTTCAGCACGAACAAATAACCCTGGTTTTCCTTTAGGCTGGCCGTATTTCTCAATCAGCTTATTAGCGTCACTGACCTTTAAACGCCACCCTTTGCTTCTACCTTCAGAAATACGAGAAGCAGGCTCATTCAAAAAGTCAGCTATTTTAGCTGCATTCGTATTGGGGCTAGCACTGCAGGCATGATCTAGGAGCCTCTTAGTATCCTCAAAAGAAAGTTTATCTGAACTAGACATTGCTGCCCCCCTTCACCAATTAATTTAGAAGATCACTGTAATGGAAGAATAAAAATCAATAAATACGAATAATTAGTATTTTAATCGTAACTAATTACGATTATACAAAACCATTCTTAGATAACTTGTATTTAGGCACGGCTAATCAGCTTCAATTAGCCTTTTGGTCAGACTGTAGTACTTGCTCGCCTGGCAACTGCTAAGGAAAAAAGACGGTGATCGTCTATTGAATTGCGAACATATTGCATAAGTTACGCCGAAAGATAATTACTCAAATTTGTTGTATACTTTCCGTATGCGCATATATGTGCGCGAATAGATCAAGGAGCCATTTATGAATTATGAGATGACCGTTCTTGCCGCCATTATTCAGACGGAAAAACCGACAACTAAAATAGTTTCTGAGCTCACTGGGATTTCTATACGCAAAGTTCAAACAGTGCTACTAGAACTACCCACAACATTTGGTATTGAGTTATCTCGCGACAAAGAGGGTAACAAGGAAGTTCTTTGTATTGTTAAGTGGGGAGTCTTTGAAAGCGGGAACCACCTCAAAACACTGGTACAGCCAATGGACTTACAGCAAATCAAATCAAGTCGCGTTAAAAAATCAGAAAAAGCGGATGCTCTCACATTCGATGACAAATTTATGCGGTATGAGCACTCTAAACTCAAAAACTACCGCGCGAGCCTAGGCCTAGAGGGTATTGAAGCATCATCTAGACAAATCCCTACAGACAAATCTGAACGCCAGAATTTACGACAAGCACTGCTTAAAAAGCATTCACAATCAAACAGTAAAGCAGCTAAACATGGTTGATAAATACGGCACAGGCCAAGACCCATATTCGTATGAAGGCACGGATATTCTCATCAATAAATTTGATATTCGAGATGCCACACAACTGCAAGAAGCAGAACGTGATTTTTCTGAAATTGCGGCTATGGATATAGAGTTTTCAGAGCCTCCATATGATTTTTCCTATTGGTGCTCAATTCATCAACTTCTTTTTTCTGATATCTATGAGTGGGCTGGAGAAGCCAGAACAATTGATATCTCGAAAGGCAACACTCGTTTTTGTGCCGGTCGATTTATTGAAAGGGAATCTCAAAAACTACTTGGGCGAGTAGCAAAAGATAACTTCTTGAATGGACTCTCTAAAGAAGAATTAATCCCCAAACTGGCAGAGTATTATAGCGAGCTCAATGTAATACACCCATTTCGGGATGGTAATGGCCGTGCTCAAAGGATTCTTTTTGAGCATATTATCGTTAATACGGGCCACACCATCTCTTATGAACTCATCAGCAAGAGTGACTGGGTTCAAGCTAATATTGATGGTTATAACGGCGATTACCGTGCATTAGAAAGCATTTTTAATAAATGTATTTCTGACTAAAGCTACGCTTTCGAGATACTGACTAGCGTTGCTATTCTGCTGTTAACCTTCTCTAGAGCTTCTTTCCTTTCGTCGAAGTAATCATGGACATTGTAAGTTCTTTCAATCCCTGGAATCCGGTGATTCATGCAACGCTCAGCCACATGCCCCGGCACTCCAAGCAACCCAAGCTGAGTCCGAAAGGTTCTTCGTAAATCATGGACAGTGAAGTGCGGCATGTCTAACTTCCCTTCTCTAAACAACTTAGCTATTGCCGCATTGAGTGTATCCGGTGATATATGGCCATTTCTCTTACTAATACGTCTGCGAGGGAATACATATTCGGAACCTGCAGAGCGATATTTCAATTCTTGAAACCATTCAATTACACTTCCGACCAGAGGAATGGTTATTGAGTCACCGTTTTTGCTGCGATGTTTCGGTATAACCCAAAGGCCCTCTTCAAGGTCAACCTCAGACCACTCAGCGGCGATAAGCTCTCCTTTTCGGACACCAAGACACAAAAGCAACGCAACAGCTAAATAGTTATCTCTTGTGAATTGATCAGTATTCTCACGAAAGACTATAAATACCCGTTCGACTTCTTCGAGACTAAGCGCTCGGTCTCGGCTCTCTTCGGCCCCTCCAGCGTCTATATTACGAAAAGCCTGTGCAGGATTACTCTGAACAAGATCGAGCTTGATACCATGATTAAAGAGTTGCTTACAGTATGCAAGGGCATCATTGGCGATTGTCGGGCGGCCGCTCTTGGCAATTTTCAAGATAATTCCTCTGATATCACGAGCATTCACCTGATCAAGTGAAAGCTGACCTATCGCAGGGGATATTTCTTTGCGATAGACGCGCTCAGGTATATGCGGGTGTTTCAGCCGTCTACGACAGTCTTCTAACCAGTCCGCTGCAAGGTCATCAATGGTATTCGCTTTAGCGAGCTGATCACGCTCTCTTTCTGCTAAAGGATCAATACCATTCTTAGATTCAGCCTGAATCTTGGCAGCTTCCATTCGAGCATCACGAAGCGAAAGGCCGCCCGGGCCACTGCCATAGCGCCCGATGGTGATTTCGCGCCGCTTAGAATGGGCCTTAAACCTTACAACCCAGGTCCCAGTACCTTCTTCGCTAACACGAAAATATAATCCCAGTCGCTCACCAGTATTATGACGACCAACTACTTTATCCCTAAGTAACTTTTTGATTCGTAAGTCGTTCATAGCATTCCAACCGAAAAAGGGTGACAGAGAACTCGATCCTAACGAATAAAGATCAACCCTGTCACCCTTTCTGTCACCTTTTTTGGTGACATGTAGTGCATTTCAGTGAAACATCATGAAACACACAATCAATTTAACCATTTGTTTTATAATAAATTTTGACAGGTAGTGAACACTTATGAAATATCATTCTATATTCTGAATTTGCTCTCGCATCTGCTCAATTAGCACCTTAAGTTCCACAGCGCTCTGTGTGGTATCGGTCACTATCGATTTTGATGACAGCGTGTTAGCTTCGCGGTTTAGCTCTTGCATCAAAAAGTCTAAACGGCGGCCTACGGGTTCTTTCTGTTTTAGGATACGGCGCACTTCTTGAACGTGTGTATCTAGGCGGTCCATCTCTTCGTCTACATCGGCTTTTTGCGCGAGGAGTACGACTTCTTGCTCCAAGCGCTGCGGGTCTAGGTCTACGCCCAAGTCAGTGACGCGTGTTTTAAGCATGTTACGTTGGTTTAGCAGAATCTGTGGCAGCTTGGCACGTACGTCAGCCACCACAACACTGATGGCATCGAGCCGTTGCTCGATAAGCGACGCCAGCTCTTTACCTTCGCGCTCACGCCCTGCGTGTAGATCATCCAGTGCTTTATTAAACAGCTTTAATGCTTCGCGTTTTACTTCGTCCATATCGATCTGCACGTCTTGTAACACGCCAGGCCAGCGCAGAAGGTCGAGCGGGTTCAACGATTGAGAAACCGGCATGAGTTGTTCCATCTGCTCGGTGGCTGCCAGTAGCTGTTTAGCAAAGGCTTCGTTCACTTGCAGTGTTTGTGCTTGCTCTTCTGGCACAAAACGCAGCATGCATTCTACCTTGCCTCGGCTTAGGCGTTTACGCAGTGTTTCGCGCAAGCTGCCTTCTAGCTCTCTTAACTGCTCAGGGATGCGTAGGTGCGGTTCTAAAAAGCGATGATTTACCGAACGCACTTCCCAAGTGAGTGTTCCCCAGCCTTGTTGGCTCTCTTGACGAGCAAAAGCAGTCATACTACGTGTCATGTTGTCGTATCTCGATTAGAATTATCCAATTCAGATAGTTTAGCAGTCTGAAGACAGATGCTCTATGCAGCAAATCATTCATTGTCGATAAGGTGTATTTTACAGATGAGTCCTACCATGTCCGATCAACTTCAGAACCTGGGTCTTGCAAGCATGCGTCCGAGTGGTCGCCAACCCGACCAGTTACGTGAAATCCGTATTACACGTAATTTTACTAAGCATGCAGAAGGATCTGTATTGGTAGAATTTGGTGAGACGAAAGTCATTTGTACCGCAACAGTTGAGCGCGGTGTACCACGTTTTTTGCGCGGCTCAGGTTCTGGCTGGGTTACGGCTGAATACGGTATGTTGCCACGCTCTACCAACACCCGTAATGGCCGTGAAGCGTCACGCGGTAAGCAAACAGGCCGTACTATCGAGATACAGCGCCTTATTGGCCGCTCTTTGCGTGCTGCGCTTGATCTTAAAAAGCTCGGTGAGAACACCATTACTATCGATTGTGATGTTATCCAAGCCGATGGTGGTACACGTACTGCTTCTATCACCGGTGCTTGTGTTGCGCTAATGGATGCGATTAATTTCTTGAAGAAAGATAAGCACGGTGCGCTAAAAGGCAACCCTATCAAGTATATGCTGGCGGCTATTTCTGTCGGTATTTATAAAGGTGAAGCGGTGCTTGATTTAGACTACGACGAAGACTCTGCTGCCGAAACAGATATGAACGTTATTATGACTGACCAAGGCGGCTTTATTGAAGTTCAGGGTACGGCAGAAGGTGCTCCGTATTCTCACGATGAACTTAATAAAATGTTAGCGCTGGCTGATAAAGGCATTAAAGAGATTATCGAACTGCAAAAAGCAGCTTTCGCTAAGTAATAATCTGCAGACACAAAAAAGGGTGCATCAGCACCCTTTTTTACTCTCTAGGCTTTACTAAAAATCACCATCATAATCGATGATGAGTGGGCCATGCTCTGAAAATGATTGGTCTTTATAAATGCTCGCACCCGTAATCATCTTACGTAGGTTTGCCGTAGTGATTTGGTAATCGAGTCGTGCGCCTTCGTTTAGCGTGCGTGCACGGTTGTAATCAGGCCACCAAGTAAACTGACGCTCCGCTTTGTTTAACTCACGAAACGCATCAACAAAGCCCAGATCACCTAGCATCTCTTCCATCCAAGCACGCTCGCTTGGCAAGAAACCCGAAACACTCTGATTTGCATACCAGTTGCTCAAGTCCATGGTGCGGTGCGCGGTATTAAAGGTACCGCAAAAGATAAAGTCGCGACGCTTACGCAAGGTCTTTTTAAGATGCGCTAAAAAATGCGCCATAAACTCTTCTTTTGTCTGTTGGGCCGCAAAGCTTTTTAAACCAGAGGGAACATACAAAGAAGAAACACTGACTTTATCGAAATCAGCCTGGATAAAGCGTCCTTGATAATCACAAAGCTCAAAACCCAAACCTGTCATTATTGCTTTGGGTACATGGCGAGTGTAAATAGCCACACCGCTAAAGCCATCTTCAAAGGCATCAAAAAAGTAAGGGTAATATCCTTCAGGATGATAACGGTCACCATCGAGCTGATACTCTTTTATCCGAAGATCCTGCAGGCAGATTACGTCCGCATCCTGCTTGACCATCCAGTCAAAGAAGCCTTTATCAGCCGCCTGTTCAATACCTTGTGTATTGAAGGTGATAACACGCATATTTGTTATTCCTGTTAAAGCGCACAAAAAATGTTAGAGACGAATTGTATAGTGAAGTCAGCAAAAAGGAAATTTACAAACCGTTGAAAATCTCGTTCATAGTGCATCCTAATGGTAGAATACACCTTTTATCCCAAATGAGACCCTGCCATGCGTGATTACCAGAGAGAATTTATCCAATTTGCTATTGAACAGAACGTATTACGCTTTGGTGAGTTCACATTAAAGTCTGGCCGGGTTAGCCCTTATTTTTTCAATGCAGGCTTATTTAACAGCGGCACGGCTCTAGCCAAACTAGGGCGTTACTATGCGGCAGCTATTGATGAAGCCAAGGTTGAGTTTGATGTTTTATTTGGCCCGGCATACAAAGGCATTCCTTTAGCTGCAGCAGCAGCCATTGCACTGTCTAATGATTATGAGCGTGACACGCCTTATGTGTTTAATCGCAAAGAAGCTAAAAGCCACGGCGAAGGCGGTAGTTTAGTAGGTGCTGCGCTTGAAGGCCGCATCATGATTATTGATGACGTTATCACTGCCGGTACGGCTATTCGTGAAGTAATGGATATTATTAATAATGCAGACAACGCCACACCTGCTGCTGTCATGATTGCGCTTAACCGTATGGAAAAAGGTAAAGGTGAGCTTTCTGCTATTCAAGAAGTCGAGCGTGATTACAACATGCAGGTTATTAGCATTGTCTCTTTAGAAGATGTTGTTGAATATCTACAGGAAGTTGGCGGCTACGAGTCTTCAGTGGTTGCGATTCAGGCTTACCGCACGGAATATGGTATTTAACCGATAGCCTAAAGCGCCACTCGCACCTTTACTATGCGGGTGGCCGAATCAACACCGGATCCACACCGCCCGACACTTTCAATCGTCACATACGTATCTGTAATCGTTACCGATGCACAACTCGCCTGATAACTACAATCCAATAATCCCGGCGTTGTTAATACAACGGGAGTAGCATCCGTTGTACATGCCAGTGGAGCATTCTCTGGGTGCAATAACTTAGACAAGTGTCGCTCAGAGCCCGTTTGCGCAGCAGAAAGCGCTCTCACTGCTAGTACTTCTTGAGACCGATAGGTTTGGCTTGCCGTCATTATACTACTCATACCGACCACCAGCATAGCCAATACGACTATCACAAAAATAGCAGAGACTAGCCCTAAGCCTGCCTGAGCTTTATATGTATGTCTCATATTATGGCGCATTACGAATCTGCACCTCTTGTTGAATCAGCAAGCTTTCATCGTTTTGCTCTACGCTGAACTGCAGCATAACCAAGGCATTACGTTGCAATGTCGCATTTACCACTGTGAATGGCAGCGTGGGAGCAACAGGCGCCGTCACAGGAAAAGCGAGTAATACTCTGCTTGGTTCAGTAGTAGGCAACGTAGCTAGGGTTGGCTGTGACGCTGAACGGCCGTAGTTTTGATATCGATATAAGCGGTCTCCAACCACACAAAAACTCACTGGGCCTCCCACAATAAACATTCTGTTGGATGGTGAGTCTGCAGGGTATTGATGCGCAGCAGATAGCGATAACGTTACCGCAGCAGCACCGTCTAAGTCCCCCGCTGACGAGCTAATAGCAGGCGAGATAACCGCAGGGGAAACGGTGTTATAAACAGCCGTTGTGCTGATGGGATAAACCGCTGTGCTACCTAACTCAGGAGGTTCACTAAAGGGAACTATCGATAAAGTAGTAGCGCTGCTGCTTAACGGAATTGAAATATAGGTAGTCGCATCCAAAATCGGTATGTACTCTAAACACGCGCCATTCGTTCTAGCGCTGTTAGGCAACGAGTTGCGCAGCTCGCGCACCATACGGTCCATGGCTACTCGGCTAGTAGCGGCAATACCATCGCGTCTCGTTAAATCGCTATACCCTTCAACGGAGTTGACGATAAAGCCGGTGGTACCAACAGAAATAATACCCAACAAAACCACAACAACAATCAGCTCTAACAGGGTAAAGCCATTTTGCTGGCGTGTACTTACCGAGTACATTAGTAATTCCCTCGATAAACCACAAACTGCTGAGGAGACTCACCCGGCGGCGTCACTGTTACATTGATACGTTTCATTGTTGTGGCAGAGACACCGAGATCCCCTCCCGCGTAAGAGATGTTCACCTCTACTTGATAGTTGTTATATTCAGGCCGGACTACACCTAAAGCATTTTGAGAGGGCGTTTCATTTAAGCCGTTGTAATCATCAACGTCATCAAACAGGGCGCGTGTTTCACCGGCCTCAGCGCCGAGTGTTGTTGAGCAAGTGCTACTGCTACAAGCGGGTTGGCCTCCAACGGGGGTATTTTCATCATAGCGCTTGGTAAGTATCTCTTCGATATAGGCTTGGCCAAGATAAGCAGCTTTAGCATGCCAAAAAGGATCAGCGCTTTGCCTAGCTGATTGTCCCCAAGCAGAGACGAGCACCACTAGCGAGATACTGATGATAACAATGGTTAGAATAGTCTCAACCAGTGAGAAGCCGGATTCAGAGGCAGAGGCCTTCATATGCAAAGCCTGTAGGTGAAATACATAGGGAGCGGTTGCCCGCCACTACCAAAGAAAGGCTAGCATCAATATCGGCCGCAAGCGGTGCTGTTAGCTCAGAAAGGTCACCGTTATCGCTGTACACTAACGATAAGGTATCCCCCGTTGAAATACTGCCCGTACTGGCACCCGATGCAAAGGTTAAGGCGTTATCGCCATCAAGTTGATAGCTTAACGTTTGCGTAGCAAATACCAGCGTAATATCCCACTCAGAAGTGCTAACTCGGTTAATATTCAACTGAGCACCACTGCCCTGGTGTGCCACTGCAGTGCGTTGTGCTAAGCGTAAATAAGATAAAACTTGCTGCTGGAAAAGAGACTCGCTAAACGAATTCACGCCCCCTAAACGCGCGAAGGCCACTGCACTTAAAATCCCTAATAGGAGTAGCACAGTGACCAACTCAATTAACGTAAACCCTGTTTGCTGACGTATGCTGTGCTTCATATTAAAACCACCATCACGCCAGCTGGCTTTTATGTACTAGGGTTAACCGTGGTTACTTCACCATTGTTTGTATCATAAGCAATACTGCGAGTATTAACTGAGTCTTTTTGATAAGTATAAGTACAAACTGTACCTGATGCTGTCACGATATAATCAAATCCGGTACCTGTTGTTGCCACCGTTGGCGCACTGCCCTGTAAAACAGCACCCCACACATTAACACAGTTAGCAGCACTAACGGTTACGTTTGCTGCCGTTGTGGAAACAGGATAGCGCTTAGCATTCACAGTAACATCCACACCATCAAGACTAACCGTACCTGCTGCCGCAACATTATCGACAACGGCCTGAGCTTTAGCCAACACAACTGCTGCACCTAAACCTCCAGCAGAGCCTTGTACAGCAGCACGATGTGCATCATCCGTCACATCAATAAAGCGTGGTAACGCCACCGCTGCCAAAATACCCAGTAGCGCGATAACCACTACCAATTCGATAATTGTAAAACCAGCCTGTCGCTTCATTATTGCCACTCCGTTTTTTACTTGGCGGGCATCGCCATACTTCTTAAAATGCTCAAATGTTCCAAACAAACGGCCTAACCGTTTGAATCTTAATACTATAAACAGCTCTCTTTTGTTGGGTATCGGCTGCATTACCACTTAATTTAAGCACAAATTTGAGATTTCGCTGCTCACCACCCTCAATTTTTAACTTATTATTTCGTTTCACTCGATATACCAGCTGTTTAGTAGCTGTATCAAAGTACCAGCGGCCTTTAACCAGCACTTCTGCAACGTCGTTAACTTCTCCTGCATACTGGCTAGGCGGAGGTGAGATCCAACTAAAAGGGTTTTCATTGATGAGCGCTTTAGCCTTACTGGGTGAACCGTCAATATAAAACTTAGCCAAGCGTAGGTTTAATTGCTGCCGAACTTGGCCAAGCACTCCATAAACCGCCGCTCTCTCTGCTGATTCTGCTACACGCCCTAAACGAGTGGATAACACACCGTATAAGATAACAATGACCAACATACTGATAACCAGCTCAAGTAAAGTGAAACCCTTTTGCCGTTTGCGGTTAGCCATTTATCGTCGAACTCAATTCCCATAAAGGAAGGAATACACCCAGCGCAAGAACCAATACCATCATGCCAATCGCCACGATTAAAATAGGCTCAATAACACTCGAAAGGTTCTGCAGATCATATTCGACCTCTTCTTCATAAAAGTCAGCCACATCTGCCAACATCTCATCGACTCGCCCGGTTTCTTCTCCTACGGCTAACATCTGCATCACCAATGGGCTAAACATGCCGGTACGGTGGGCTGTCGCGGTAAAGCCTTCGCCACGTTCGATACCTTTGCGCATGTCCGCAACTTTCTCACCGACATACAGGTTACCCATTGCACGGGAAACAATAGACAAGCCTTGCTCAATGGGAATACCGGCTTTTAATACCACACTAAAAGTACGCGCAAAACGCCCTAAGATGGCTCGATAAAAAATCCCACCCACTAACGGAAAACGTAATTTAATTCGATCCCATTTTCGCCGTCCATCTTCTGTTTTTTTCCAACGAACAAACAGATACCCCAACAACAACAAGCCCCCCAAAATAAGATGCCACCAGTCCACGGTAAAGTCAGAAATAGCAATAAGCACACGTGTTTGCCACGGCATTTCACCGCCAAAGCTTTCAAACACCGACTTAAAAGCAGGAATAACAAAAACATTTATCACGCCCAAAGCAATCGCAATGGCCGCCATAACAAACATAGGGTAGCGGGTCGCTTGTTTAATACTGCGCGCTGTTTTTCGCTCAAGATCAAGATAGGATGCCATCTGGCTAAAGGCTTGATCTAATTGCCCGGTATTCTCACCTACATGGATCATGCTGACATACAAATCGCTAAACAACTTAGGGTGTTTATTCAGCGTAGTTGATAGCGAATTTCCGCGCTCTAAATCATCTGCAACTGTATTGAGCGTGCTTTCCAATAGCGGGTTTCGGATGGTGTTTGCTAAACCACGCATACCACTGGTAATAGGCACACCGGCACGTGTTAAACTCGCCATTTGGCGGCTAAACATAATCAGCTCATCCAGTGTTACCCGCTCAAACAAACGTATTTGGCCCGCTTTACTAGACTTTTTGTCATCCTCACTCGGCGCTGTTAACTCAACTTTCACCGGCGTGATGCCTTGATCCAGCAACTGAGAGGCCACCGCCGCTTTACTTAGCGCTTCGACTCGACCTGATGCGGCAGAGCCATCTGCATGACGCCCTGAATACTGAAACGATGCCATACCTACTCCAGCTCCAGATGATTATCAACTTGGGGAGGTTCTGTTGTATCGATATAAGCAGATTCATCCAGCTGCTCAGTTACCCTGAACACCTCTTCTAATGAGGTAATACCTTTTGCCGCCAATGCAAGCGCACTAATAACCAGCGGCTGATATCCGTCACTCTCTCTGGCTGCTTTGGCAAACGCTGAGTTATCGTTACGGCGTAATGCATCGGCCATGCTATCGTTAATTTCTAGCAGTTCAAATATACCAATACGGCCTTTATATCCAGTGTTGTTGCAATAGGTACAACCTTTACCCTGTTGGAGTTCTATCGCGGGGGAACCTAGCTCTTCGGCTTTGATATCTAGCCAAACCTGCTCTTGTACATTAGGAGCATAGCTACCTTTGCAGTTCACACAAACACGCCGTACTAACCGCTGGGCGAGGATTCCGCGCAATGCGGTACCTGCCAAGTAGCCTTCCACACCGATATCAACTAAACGCATAGCACTGGAGATAGCATCATTGGTATGTAAGGTAGAAAGGACAAAGTGCCCCGTCATCGCTGCTCGCATAGCGATATCTGCGGTTTCAAGGTCGCGAATCTCTCCTACTAATAGAATATCCGGGTCCTGTCGTAGGCAAGAACGTAATACTTTTGAAAAGGTTAAACCGATCTGTGGGTGTACCTGCACCTGGTTCACTCGTGAAAGCCGATACTCGACGGGGTCTTCCACTGTAATGATCTTTTTAGAGGCATCATTCAGCTCATTCAATGCGCCGTATAACGTAGTTGTTTTACCACTACCGGTTGGCCCTGTAACTAACAACAAGCCATGAGGCTCGTGGATAATTCTGCGCATTCTAGCCAATAAGTTAGCTGGCAAACCCGCTTTATCCAAACCAATCATACCTGCACTTTGATCGAGCAAGCGCATAACCACCGACTCTCCATGTTGAATCGGCAGTGTTGATATACGCACATCAACATTATGATTTTTGACAGTAATATTAAAACGCCCGTCTTGAGGCAAGCGCTTTTCAGAAATATTAAGTTCAGCCATTAACTTCAGGCGCAATACCAATACAGATGCTATGCGTGTTTCTTTTAAAACCTGCTCATGTAACACACCATCAACACGCTGGCGAATACGTAACACATGCTCGTCCGGTTCAATATGTATATCCGATGCACCTACTTGTACCGCATCTTCAAACAGGCTTTTGAGCAATCGTACGACCGGGGCATCCATCTCATCGGTGGCTGTTAATCGTGACAGGTCAAAACTGTCTTCAACGATATCCTCACTCAACTGGTCCGCTAAGGAATCAATATCGTTGGTGCGACGGTACATGAGGTCAAGCGTTTGCAAGAGCTGGCTTTCAGCAACAACAGCTAGTTCGATCGTTTTGGGCAATAGGCGCTGCAGCTCATCAAAAGCAAATATATCCAGCGGATCCGACATCCCCACGAGAAAGTGGTCAGGGTTTTCTTTGAGAACAATAGAGCGAAAACGCCGTGCATGCGTTTCAGAAAGGCGTAACACATCTTGCTGATTAAAATTGTAATGGGACAACTCTACCAACGGAACACTCAACTGCTGCGCAAGAAACTCCAAAAACTGTTGCTCATCAACATAACCAAGCGATATAAGAGTGCGCCCAAGCTTTTGCCGAGTTTCTTTCTGGCGGGCCAATGCATCCATCAACTGCTGTTCAGTAATTACACCATCCTGAACCATCAGATCGCCAATGCGAATTTTCATCTTTGGTGATGCCATGCCGCGTAACCCTTCTTATTGTAGTTGCAGTAACCGCTGTGATTGCTGCCTTGCATACTGCTTTAATGACCGATCCAGATTAGGAATCTGTAAGGCTGTTTGGTAAGCATCTAACGCTTTTGAGTTCTGCCCAAGATGCTCTAACGAAACACCTAAGTTAATCCACCAACGCGCTTCCTGAGAGTTTAGACCCAACAGGCTCAAGTAACGCGCCACAGCAGCACCATGCTGACCAACTTGCTGGTAACCCGATGCAAGCAAGTCGAGATAATCTTCTCGGCTTTGACCATCAGGGTATTGTTCTAATATACGTATAGCTTCATTTGCTTGGCCCTGTTGCAATAAGGATCGAGCTTTAAGAAGAGACCATGACAAGTTATTGGGTGCTTTTTCTAAAAGCTCTGTCGCACGAGAGTAACGCTCAGTCGCAAGGTATAACTGAACCAGCAAATACTGGCTTTGCAGAGAAGCCGGAGCTTTTTCAATATAGTCTGTTAATAGACTCACTGCTTCTTCAGTGCGCTGCTGGCTGAGTAAGCGCCGCGCACTTCGCACCGTTGAGCTATCGGTCGGTAATGTATTGAGGGACTTTCGCCATTGCCCTTCGGATTGAGCTGGTATGGCCGCAGCTACAGACTCAACATGAGAATTGACTAATTCAGGAGTATCAACAGGACTCTCATCAGACGGCTTTGCTACCGATTTAATAGCAGCTGATTCAGGAGTAGCGGGCGCCTCCTCAACGACAGCCTTCTGGGTACTCACAACCGTATTTGATGAGGGATCATTAGGAGCAAGCACACTGATCACTAAACGAGCAGGGTTCTGCTTGAGTTGCGTTTTGAACTCAACTGGGCTGCTAGCAATGAGTTTAAAACGGCTTTTACCCTCTTCTGCAACAATTTCAACCGCAGAGAGAAGCAAAGAATCCATGTCCGGTAACCCAGTCACTAGCTTTGACTCGTCAATCGCAATGTCGAGACTGTTGGCGGTTTTCTCATAAAGAACAAACGGTTTTACCTGGCCCATCCAAAACGTTAAGTAACCGCTTGTCTGAGTCTTTGTTGTCCAGTTAATAAGGCTTATATCCGTAACGGCTGGGCTGCTTTTTTCAGGTGTAACGGTTTCAGGCTTAGTCTCATTAGCCTCAGAGTCTTTTTGAACGACATCACTCTTTGCGGCCAGTGGTGGTAAGGGAGAATTTACACTATCCGCTGCCTGCGTTTCTTGCTTTAGCCAAGAGAGCAGATTTGCACGTTCTCCCACTTTCCCTCTAAGCTCAACCGCGACAAAGTACACAACGGCGGCGATGATTAAGGCTGCCAAAACAATCCATATCCAACGCCCTATTGTACGCTGTGGTTTTGCAACAGACCGATGACTTACTGAATCTCCTCTTTTACGCTCATCCAAATCGCGTAACATATCATTAACTAGGCTCATATCAGCCCTCGCATGACCGCTAGGTACAGTAATCCACAAGCAGACCCAGCAAGAATGGCAGAGCCTAGTAAAAATTTTATAACGCCAGCCATCGCTGGCACATCGACACCTTCGGTGTCTTCTATTGCTCTAATCACATGCTGCTTTTTAATGACGCTATCACCCAAGCCATAAGCACTCATCAATGACTTATGAGCCAGTATATTGACCAATCGCGGCACGCCTCTTGATGCTTTTGCGATAAACTGTGCAGCTGGCTGAGAGAACAGAGAAAGCCCTTCATAACCAGCCCTTCTTGCTCGTTGCTCTAAATAAGAACTAACGGCCTCCATTGAGAGGGTCTGTAAGTGATAGCTAAAGGTAATACGCTGGAGTAATTGCCTTAACGATACACGCCCGAGTATTTGATCAAGCTCTGGTTGCCCGAACAACACCACTTGAAACAGTTTTTCTGACTCTGTTTCAAGATTGGTTAATAAACGCAGCGCTTCAATTGTCTCTTCTGGCATAGCTTGCGCTTCATCGACAATCAATACGGTGTACTTACCCTCCTTAGCTATTTCGAGCAGGCGCAAGTTAATCTGATTAGCCAATTCAAAATCTTTAAGCTCCAGAGCATTATCAATTCCAATTTCCAATGCAAAATTATGTCGCAATGCTTCAGGGCTTAAATAAGGGTTTGGAATATACGCTGTAACACATGGCTCTTCTTCTAATGTATTAAGCAATGTACGGCACAGCATTGTTTTGCCTGTGCCGACTTCACCTACCACTTTTATAAAGCCATCACCGCTACCTAACGCGACTAACAATAAATTTAGAGCTTCTTGGTGCGTGGGCAACTGCAAAAAGAAATGCGTATTCGGTGTTAATGTAAACGGTAGTTCACGCATCCCAAAGTGATCAATGTACATAGGTATCTAATCCACCACTTATGTGCTGAGTTTAAATTAACGCTGTTTCAATGATTGGAAGCCATCAAGGCTACGTTGTAACTCTTGCTGCCAACCAGCCGAGTTAGCAATCACCGGTCTTAACAAAATAACCAGCTCGCTTTTATTAGAGCCTTGTCTGCGCTGTTGAAAAAGCTTACCTATTCCTGGGATATCACCCAAGCCTGGTGCTTGAGCAAATGTATCATTGCTACCGGAGGTCATCAGCCCACCAATAACGATCACTTGGCCACTCATGGCTTTTACAACGCTGTCTGATTCACGAATAGAGCTCAAGGCAAGCGGAATATTAAACTGTTCAGCACCGACACTGATTAACTTTTGCTGATCTTCAACTTCACTAACCGAAGGATGAATATGCAGAATAATTTCATTCTCAGCACTGATTTGTGGTGTCACATCCAATGCAATACCTGAAAAGAAGGGGGTTAACTCAACCGATGGCGTTGTCGTTGTCGCTGTTCCGGTCGTTGTCGTGCTTTCGATCTCAGTCACGAAAAACTCATCCGAGCCTACTTTGATCACTGCTTTTTGGTTATTCATTGTAGATACTCGAGGGCTAGATAACACCTGCACATTCCCTTGAGTTCCAAGTAAATCGATTAATGCCGTGAAGTCATTCAACCTCAAAGCAGCGCTAAAAACGCCACCAATACCATCGGGATTAATGATTCGCTCGGCACTTTGGCCAAACCCGACTGTGTTTTTCGAGTTAATTTGACCAACAGCCGCCCAATCAATACCCGCTTGAAAACCATTATTCAAATTTACTTCAAGAATTTTGGCTTCAATGACAACTTGGCGTCCTAAAATTAGCTCTGCCTTTTCTAAGTATTCACGTACAGTTTGCTGCTCACTCGGAAAAGCCCTAACAACCACAACACCGGCTTGCGGCGTAACCACTACTTTTTGTCCCTTATCACTATCGATAATGGTCAATAATGTTGTCTGTAAGCCACCCCAAAAATCTGTTTTGCTACGCGTACTGATATGAGTTCCAACTAACGCTCCCTTGCCGCTATCACTTGAGGAGCTATCATTATCACTCGAAGAACTGTTGCCACCAGAAGAACTGCTGCCAGCATTGCTGACAGAGCCTGCGCTTACGGACGTTTGTGATTGCCCATCACGCTGCACATCAAGATAATTCACTTGATAAATTTGCGTTTCAAGAACCGCAGGAAGCACTTGGTACAAATTACCCATGCGCTTATATTCATAGCCATAAACATCACGCACCGCTTTCATCACTTCAGCAACTGTCACATCCTTAAGCTGCAGCGAAATATCACCACTAATTCCTTCATGAACAATCATGTTGTAAGGAGAGCCTTCTACCAACCCCATAAAGAAAGTTCTGGCTGATAGCTGCTGAGCAGAGACGTCAAAACGCTCCTCCTCGACTTTTGCTAAGTCGTCCAAGCGTAATGGAGCCAAAGAGGGTAGTGCAGGTAGTGATATAGCGGTATTAGTTCTACTAGTTTCGGCTAATGCAGCCTGAAGAATCTTTTCAGATTCTTGCTTTGGTAGCTCTTGTGTTACGTGCCCTATCGACTGGCATCCTACTAGTAATCCAGCAACAATCAAAACTAGATGTTTATGCATATACTTCATCTGCAAACCTTATTACATTACCGGCTTTTCTTCAGCCCTGATTTCTTAGAAAGAGGAATCCAACGTCGGCTACCTCCAACATCTAGCAATACTTTGTCATAAGCGATACGCATAATTTTAGCTCCCTCTATACGCTCACCAACAGAAGCTTTTGCGCCATTGATAATGGCCCATGCGGTTTTTTTCTTCTTTAAAATCGAGGTCACACTAAATACAGATTTTTTACCCGCTTCTTGTAAAACAGGCACATGCTGAGACTGATAAGGCTGTGTCGGGTCTTTTATACCAGAAGCCGCCAACACCCAACCAGAGCAAAGCAGTAGAACAATACTTATATATTTAGCCACCCAGCCACCCCTCTACCGCACTTAAGGTATGTACTTGTAAAGTTACTTCAGAGTTGGGGTATACTGATACCTCATACTCCAGAGAATCCCAGAAAAACGATGAAGAAAGCCCTTCAAGCCGACGTAAATAATCATAAATATCGGAATAACGCCCCTGCAATACTACTTCAAAGCCATGAGAATAAACCGCAGCCGTTGACGTCGCTTCAGTATCATCAACGCGACTCTCAACCTCTTCAGATAATTCAAGAGGCTTTAGAGGAAGAGAGGCGAGCCGCTTTAATGTAATACCCTGCTTATCTTGAAGAACAGTTTCTAGGACTTGGCTCATTTGCACAGGATCCATCAAATGCACTGAGCGTTGCTGCAAAAGAGCCGTCACATGCTTATCTGACTTTTCCAAACTTGCCACTTCTTGTTTTACTGCTGCGGAGGGGTCGGCAGCCAATGCTTGAGTGAACGCGGTGATCTCAACATTATAGCCATTTATTCTGTGCTCTTTTTGTTCAACTTGAGTGTCCAGTTTTGATGATTTTTTCACCAAAGGCTCAATAGCAGCCACAAAAAAAAGCATCACAACGATAACGGCTAAGGTTATCGATACCAGCATTCGTTCACGCTTATTCAAAGCATTAAACTTTGCAGCCATTATATTAATCATATGTGCTCCCGGTAATAACGCCATGAGCATTGAAAATGTAAGCTTGATCGTTTTTGCGTTCTGTTTCTAATTCAGCAAAACGCATGCTTTTAAAGAACTCTTGTTGAGCTAATGATCTTAAAAAGAGAGGAATTTTCGATGTATCTGAGCTTTCACCCGTTAAGTCTAATATCAAGGAGCCTGATGTCATCTTAAATGCTGTGAGCCAGACTTTATCAGGCGTGCTATTTGAAAAAGCCAGCAACCCCTCAGAAAAGCCTTGTCGATGTTCCGGCTGAACCGTTTGTAAAAGATTTGATAAACGCTTTTTAGATAAAACAGTTTGCTTCAGCAAATCACGATATCCCATGAGTTCTGGATCTGGCGTACGCTGACTCCGCAAAGATTCTAAATCCTGCAATTTACTTTGATGCGACTTTTCTTGCTGTACTAATCCATTGAGTTTCTCTTCTGTTTGTTCAGTGTCGTACCACAACAACCCAGTAATAACAGAGCACACCATAAGCACGCCAGCCAAACCCATAAGCACAGAACTAAAGCATAATAAATCACGCTCAACTTTGGGTTTCGGTGGTAGCAGGTTAATTCTTTGCTTCATGGCTTATTTAGCTCCCTCATTACGTAACGCCGCAGCAATCGATAAAAAACACCGCTGCTGGAGGTCAATAGTTAAGGGAGTCTCGGATTCAATTACATCACCTAAATCCAGCGACTGAACATCCGCACCAAGATTATCTCTAAGTTCCATCATCAGAGGTGTCTCACCGACTTGCAAAGGCATTACAACAATCCTCAAACAGGGCGGTTTACCTATTTGGCTTTCAAAATAATCCATAGAGCGTTGTAAATCTAAAACAGCATTGTCTATTTGAGAGCTATGACTGTAAGACAAAGCCCTTGATAGATATAAACTGCTCAGCGACATCATATTGATAATGCTTTGCTGTTCATTGAGATACAAAATAGCGGTACCGGCCTCTACTTCACAGAGGTCTTCGGCGATATTCAACAAAGCTAATTCTGGGACATCAATACAAGCAGGTTCAAGATGAATGCTCTCCAGCCAAGCAGTCCGCTTTTCAACTAAATTTCGGTCAGCAGCCACGACGTAAAGCATCTTCCCTCGTCCTTTAAAGGCGTCTTCAGGAAGCTCAATAAAATCAATAATGGCATCATCAGTCGAATATTCAATGAGGTCTTTAACACGCCACAACAGAGCTTCTTTCAACTCTTCTTTAGGTACTTCTGGAGCCTCAACTAACAACAACTGGTATTCACCTGCTGACAATACCAAAGAGCAACGGCTGCCTTCTAAACCTAAGTTCAATATTTCTGCTGCAACAGACTGAGAATGAGTTAGAGGATCGTTAACCGACAGAAACGCAACATTAGATAACTTTCTCAGCTTACCCGCCAAAGACACTGATGCAACAGCTACACCCTCATGTGAGATATGAGCCGCAACCAAACCTTTTGCTTTGTTATTCTTTTTCCTGAACCTAAGCAAATCAGCCACCCCTTTCTACATCAATACTGCATCACAGCTGACAGATAATAAAATATTAAACCGTAAGTAAAAGCCCATTTTATATATAACGGCACATATTCATAATAGTTTAGGCGACATAACCTATTTAGCTAGCTGAATTAAATAGAAAAATAGAGAATAAGCTTGATATAAAGAGCGCTAAATGATTGAATACGCACCTCTTCTGATGCCCGGATAGCTCAGTCGGTAGAGCAGAGGATTGAAAATCCTCGTGTCGGTGGTTCGATTCCGCCTCCGGGCACCATCAATTAAGCCTTGCAGTTAAATGCAGGGCTTTTTTGTGTCTTACGCAGAAATAATTAGCAACAATTTCAGTGACTACACAAAAAGCAAAATAATAAATAAAAGGCAATAAAAAAGGCCTCATGAGAGACCTTTAAAAACATTAGGACACCTTACGCCATTATATGGTGACCTGCATCGACAAATAGCTGACTCCCTGTCTGACTAGAAGCCCAATCACTAATTAAGAACGCCGTTAAACGTCCAACATCATCAGGGCTACCTAAACGATGTAAAGGTGAGCGAGTCACAGCATCATCCATCAAACCATCAAAGTCGGTAATACCCGAACCAGCACGTGTCGGCATAGGGCCTGGTGACACGGAGTGCACCCTTATTCCACTTTCCCCAAGCTCAGATGCCATATAGCGTACAGAGCTCTCCAAAGCCGCTTTAACCGGCCCCATCATGCCATAATGGTCTACGACCTTCTCTGAGCCGTAATAAGTCATTGTAATCAATGTCCCACCATTATCCTTCATTAACGCTTCAGACAAACGCGCCGTACGAATAAATGAATGACAAGAAATATCCATGGCCATCCCAAAGCCTTGCGACGAAGAGTCCACTAAGCGGCCGTGCAACTCATCCAATGGCGACCAAGCAATAGAGTGGACAACAAAGTCTATTGTACCCCATTGCTTTTCTGCTTCTTTAAACACAGCTTCCAGCTCACCCGCTTTACTTACATCACAAGGAAGAAATAACGCTGTAGATAATTTTTCGGCAAGGGGGGCAACAAATGGTTTAGATTTTTCATTCAGATAGGTAATACAAAGCTCAGCACCTAATTCGCTCAATACTTCCGCACACCCGTATGCAATAGAATGACGATTAGCAATACCCAACACGATGCCACGCTTACCTTCTAAAGAAAAAGGGATACTCATTTTCTCTACTCCAAAAAGATTATTATGCTGCAATGCAATATAGGACAAAATACTTAGTATGCAAGTCAACACCGTTACTTTTTGGTGACAACTTAATGACCATTGACGCATCGCAGCAAAACCCCTTCGAACTCTTAAATCGCAGGCATAAAAAAACCCTGATCACGAAGTGATCAGGGTTCTCTATTAAAAGCTTGGCGATGACCTACTCTCACATGGGGAGACCCCACACTACCATCGGCGCTAAAACGTTTCACTTCTGAGTTCGGGATGGGATCAGGTGGTTCCATTTCGCTATGGTCGCCAAGCATAAACTGTCACAACATGGATTTGATGAAGGCTTTTCTTTGTCTTGGTCTATTCACAAGCACTACTCTGTAATCTTATCTTTACTACATGCTTCCCACACGCCTTTGGCGTTATATGGTCAAGCCTCACGAGCAATTAGTACTGGTTAGCTCAACGCCTCGCAGCGCTTCCACACCCAGCCTATCAACGTCTTAGTCTTAAACGGCTCTTTAGGGGAATCAAGTTCCCAGCGAGATCTCATCTTGAAGGGGGCTTCCCGCTTAGATGCTTTCAGCGGTTATCCCGTCCGAACGTAGCTACCCGGCAATGCCACTGGCGTGACAACCGGAACACCAGAGGTTCGTTCACTCCGGTCCTCTCGTACTAGGAGCAACTCTTCTCAAATCTCAAACGCCCACGGCAGATAGGGACCGAACTGTCTCACGACGTTCTAAACCCAGCTCGCGTACCACTTTAAATGGCGAACAGCCATACCCTTGGGACCGGCTTCAGCCCCAGGATGTGATGAGCCGACATCGAGGTGCCAAACTCCCCCGTCGATGTGAACTCTTGGGAGGAATCAGCCTGTTATCCCCGGAGTACCTTTTATCCGTTGAGCGATGGCCCTTCCATACAGAACCACCGGATCACTAGCACCTACTTTCGTACCTGCTCGACGTGTCTGTCTCGCAGTTAAGCACCCTTATGCGCTTGCACTCAATGCATGATTTCCGACCATGCTGAGGGTACCTTCGTGCTCCTCCGTTACTCTTTGGGAGGAGACCGCCCCAGTCAAACTACCCACCACACAATGTCCTCGATCCCGATTAGGGAACAGAGTTAGAACCTCAACAGTACCAGGCTGGTATTTCAAGATTGGCTCCACACGATCTAGCGACCATGCTTCAAAGCCTCCCAGCTATCCTACACAAGTAATGTCAAAGTCCACTGTGAAGCTATAGTAAAGGTTCACGGGGTCTTTCCGTCTAGCCGCGGGTACGCTGCATCTTCACAGCGATTTCAATTTCACTGAGTCTCGGGTGGAGACAGTGTGGCCATCGTTACGCCATTCGTGCAGGTCGGAACTTACCCGACAAGGAATTTCGCTACCTTAGGACCGTTATAGTTACGGCCGCCGTTTACCGGGGCTTCGATCAAGAGCTTCGCCGAAGCTAACCCCATCAATTAACCTTCCGGCACCGGGCAGGCGTCACACCCTATACGTCCACTTTCGTGTTTGCAGAGTGCTATGTTTTTAATAAACAGTCGCAGCCACCTGGTATCTTCGACTGCCAGCAGCTTAGAGCGTAAAGCTCATCACCGCCAGCAGCGTGCCTTCTCCCGAAGTTACGGCACCATTTTGCCTAGTTCCTTCACCCGAGTTCTCTCATGCGCCTTAGTATTCTCTACCTGACCACCTGTGTCGGTTTGGGGTACGGTTCGTTATAACCTGAAGCTTAGAAGCTTTTCCTGGAAGCATGGCATCAACAACTTCAGTCCTCAAGGGACCTCGTCATCGGTTCTCAGTCTTATAAGAGCCCGGATTTACCTAAGCTCTAAACCTACTACCTTAAACGCGGACAACCAACGCCGCGCTTGCCTAGCCTTCTCCGTCCCTCCATCGCAGTTATAACCAGTACGGGAATATTAACCCGTTTCCCATCGACTACGCATCTCTGCCTCGCCTTAGGGGCCGACTCACCCTGCCTCGAATAGCGTTGGACAGGAACCCTTGGTCTTCCGGCGGGGAGGTTTTTCACCTCCCTTATCGTTACTCATGTCAGCATTCGCACTTCTGATACCTCCACGGTGCCTCCCGGCTTCCGCTTCAACGGCTTACAGAACGCTCCTCTACCATGCCATAAATGGCATCCGCAGCTTCGGTGTCTAGTTTTAGCCCCGTTATATCTTCCGCGCAGGCCGACTCGACTAGTGAGCTATTACGCTTTCTTTAAAGGGTGGCTGCTTCTAAGCCAACCTCCTAGCTGTCTAAGCCTTCCCACATCGTTTCCCACTTAACTAGAACTTTGGGACCTTAGCTGGCGGTCTGGGTTGTTTCCCTTTTCACGACGGACGTTAGCACCCGCCGTGTGTCTCCCGTGATTGCACTCATTGGTATTCGGAGTTTGCATCGGGTTGGTAAGTCGGGATGACCCCCTAGCCGAAACAGTGCTCTACCCCCAATGGTGAGACACGAGGCGCTACCTAAATAGCTTTCGAGGAGAACCAGCTATCTCCGAGCTTGATTAGCCTTTCACTCCGATCCACAGGTCATCCGCTGGCTTTTCAACGACAGTCGGTTCGGTCCTCCAGTTGATGTTACTCAACCTTCAACCTGCCCATGGATAGATCGCTCGGTTTCGGGTCTAATCCCAGCAACTATACGCCCTATTAAGACTCGGTTTCCCTACGCCTCCCCTAAACGGTTAAGCTTGCTACTGAAATTAAGTCGCTGACCCATTATACAAAAGGTACGCAGTCACGGTCTCAAGGACCGCTCCCACTGCTTGTACGTACACGGTTTCAGGATCTATTTCACTCCCCTCACAGGGGTTCTTTTCGCCTTTCCCTCACGGTACTGGTTCACTATCGGTCAGTCAGGAGTATTTAGCCTTGGAGGATGGTCCCCCCATATTCAGACAGGATATCACGTGTCCCGTCCTACTCGATTTCATTGAAAATAGGTTTTCGCATACGGGGCTATCACCCACTACGGCCACACTTTCCAGTGTGTTCTGCTAACCACATCTCAACTTAAGGGCTGTTCCCCGTTCGCTCGCCGCTACTTAGGGAATCTCGGTTGATTTCTTTTCCTCCGGGTACTTAGATGTTTCAGTTCCCCGGGTTCGCCTCTAAACACCTATGTATTCAGTGTAAAGATACTCTATAAATAGAGTGGGTTTCCCCATTCAGAAATGTGAGGATCAAAGCTTGTTTACCAGCTCCCCTCACCTTATCGCAGGTTACAACGTCTTTCATCGCCTCTGACTGCCAAGGCATCCACCGTGCACGCTTTGTCACTTGACCATATAACCCGAAGGCGTCTGGCAAGAAACATGTTCTCGTAACGATAAAATTACTTTTGGCGCTTGTGTTTAAACAAGACTTTCTTTCATCAAATCCACATTGTTAAAGAGCGTTTAAAGCAAAAAGCTTTAAATGCTACACTCAAAAGATAATAAAACTCTCTTAAATATAATATTTAAAACTTTGTAGTAATGGTGGAGCTATGCGGGATCGAACCGCAGACCTCCTGCGTGCAAGGCAGGCGCTCTCCCAGCTGAGCTATAGCCCCATTATTGTGAGTATTGACACACTATCGATTTCTTGACCAATCGTGAAATTGGTAGGCCTGAGTGGACTTGAACCACCGACCTCACCCTTATCAGGGGTGCGCTCTAACCAGCTGAGCTACAAGCCTATCGCAGCGGTCACTTGGCAGACACCAAGTCACTCGTTTGCTCTCTTTACTTCGGTCAGATAATTCGTGTGAACGCTGTGCCAGAACTCGGCTTATCGTTTAAGGAGGTGATCCAGCCGCAGGTTCCCCTACGGCTACCTTGTTACGACTTCACCCCAGTCATGAACCACACCGTGGTAAACGTCCCCCCGAAGGTTAGACTATCTACTTCTGGTGCAATCCACTCCCATGGTGTGACGGGCGGTGTGTACAAGGCCCGGGAACGTATTCACCGTGGCATTCTGATCCACGATTACTAGCGATTCCGACTTCACGGAGTCGAGTTGCAGACTCCGATCCGGACTACGACCGGTTTTGTGAGATTAGCTTACCTTCGCAGGTTTGCAGCCCTCTGTACCGGCCATTGTAGCACGTGTGTAGCCCTACTCGTAAGGGCCATGATGACTTGACGTCGTCCCCACCTTCCTCCGGTTTGTCACCGGCAGTCTCCTTAGAGTTCCCACCATTACGTGCTGGCAAATAAGGACAAGGGTTGCGCTCGTTACGGGACTTAACCCAACATTTCACAACACGAGCTGACGACAGCCATGCAGCACCTGTCTCAGAGTTCCCGAAGGCACCAAGCTATCTCTAGCGAGTTCTCTGGATGTCAAGAGTAGGTAAGGTTCTTCGCGTTGCTTCGAATTAAACCACATGCTCCACCGCTTGTGCGGGCCCCCGTCAATTCATTTGAGTTTTAATCTTGCGACCGTACTCCCCAGGCGGTCAACTTATCGCGTTAGCTGCGCCACTAAAGAATCAAGTTCCCCAACGGCTAGTTGACATCGTTTACGGCGTGGACTACCAGGGTATCTAATCCTGTTTGCTCCCCACGCTTTCGCACCTCAGCGTCAGTATCAGACCAGGTGGCCGCCTTCGCCACTGATGTTCCTTCCTATATCTACGCATTTCACCGCTACACAGGAAATTCCACCACCCTCTTCTGTACTCTAGCTTGGCAGTATCAGGTGCAATTCCCAGGTTGAGCCCGGGGCTTTCACATCTGACTGACCAAGCCGCCTACGCGCGCTTTACGCCCAGTAATTCCGATTAACGCTCGGACCCTCCGTATTACCGCGGCTGCTGGCACGGAGTTAGCCGGTCCTTCTTCTGTTGCTAACGTCACAGATGTTACGTATTAAGTAACACCCTTTCCTCACAACTGAAAGTGCTTTACAACCCGAAGGCCTTCTTCACACACGCGGCATGGCTGCATCAGGGTTTCCCCCATTGTGCAATATTCCCCACTGCTGCCTCCCGTAGGAGTCTGGGCCGTGTCTCAGTCCCAGTGTGGCTGATCATCCTCTCAGACCAGCTAGAGATCGTCGCCTTGGTGAGCCTTTACCTCACCAACAAGCTAATCTCACGCAGGCTCATCTGATAGCGAAAGGTCCGAAGATCCCCTCCTTTCCCCCGTAGGGCGTATGCGGTATTAATCCAAATTTCTCTGGGCTATCCCCCACTACCAGGCAGATTCCTACGCGTTACTCACCCGTCCGCCGCTCGTCAGCAAAGTAGCAAGCTACTCTCTGTTACCGCTCGACTTGCATGTGTTAAGCCTGCCGCCAGCGTTCAATCTGAGCCATGATCAAACTCTTCAGTTTAAAATCATTGGTAATTTATCAATACCGGAGTATTAACAACTACCTAAATCTAGCTCAGGTTTTGCTAACTAAAAAACTTTATAAAACGTATGTTTCATTCTGTTCGCTAGGTTGCTTATCCTGATAAAGCTTTTGTAGCTTCGTCCTGACAAGCGCCCACACGAATTATCTGACCAATCTGTTAAAGAGCGCTTGAACGTGTCGTTCAAGTGAGGCGCATATTCTACCGAACGCCTCGCTGGTGTCAACCTTTATTTTGCAACTTTCTGAAACTCATTTGGCTGCAAAGCTCGACTCCAACTACTGATCTAAAATCCTTGAAAAGATGTTAATTATCAAAGAGTTAAAAACCAGCACCTTCTCATCTCAACCCGCCTTTTTGGCGGCATCCTTGGGAAGAGGTGCGCATTCTACAGACACCCCAAAAGGAGTCAACACCCTAGCCTAAAAAAAGTCACTTTTAGGGGAAATAAAGCTAAAAAACAACAAAGGCGCCACAAGGGCGCCTTTGATTAACTATTTAACAGGACATTCGAATACCCTAGCCAATAAGTCTTTTCTTATACGTAGAACAAGTGGTGCTTTTTCTTGCCTAACTTAACAAGGAAGTATTTTTGATGAAGACTGGCAGAGCGTGCAAAAACCTCTGCTCCTTTATTGTTGCTATCCAAACCTATAGCAACACCATTCACATTAACGGCATTACGCTGCAAAGCATCCTTTACTTGCTTACCGTTACCCATATCTGCATCAGACAACAAAGATGTTAGCAAGCCACCTTCTAGCGCTTCAAGGTCAAGTGCCGATGAAGGCAAACCATCTTGCTTCAACTGCTCAAAGTCCCCTTCGCTTAAATCCGTTAAGTTGCCACTAAACAGTGCGTCGGTAATACGCTGCGCAGCAACAAGGCCTTCTTCTTTATGAACCAGCCTTGTTACTTCACTCGCCAATATAGCTTGTGCTTCAGGGCGACCTTGGCGCTCTTTATCATCTGCTTCTATCTGATCAATTTCTGAAACACTTAAAAAAGTGAAGTATTTCAAGAACTGATACGCATCAGCATCAGCAACTTGTAGCCAGAATTGATAGAAGGCATAAGGAGATGTTTTTGAAGCAGATAACCAGATAGTACCGGATTCAGTTTTACCAAACTTAGTACCGTCAGACTTAGTCACCAATGGTAGCGTCATACCATAAGCACGATTGCCATTCATACGTCGCGTTAGCTCAGTACCGCCAGTAATGTTACCCCACTGGTCTGAACCACCGATTTGCAATGTGCACTCATGACTTTTGTTGAGCTGCTGAAAGTCAAACGACTGCAGAATCATGTAAGTAAACTCTGTAAAAGAGATGCCATCGCCGTCACGGTCAATACGCTGCTTAACAGACTCTTTTGCTATCATCTGGTTAACAGAAAAGTGCTTACCGACATCACGCAAAAAAGCCAGTACATCTAGGCCCCGCGTCCAATCTAAGTTATTAACAACAGCGGCACTGTTATCACCACAGTCAAAATCAATAAACGCGCTTACCTGTTCTTTAAGCTTATCAACCCAGCCAGCTACCGTTTCATCGTCGTTTAACTTACGCTCTTGAGCCTTAAAACTCGGATCACCTATTAAACCTGTCGCTCCACCAACCAGCGCTAATGGCTTATGGCCATACTGCTGGAAACGTTTCAAAGTTAACAATGGAACTAAGCTACCAATATGAAGACTGTCTGCCGTTGGGTCAAAGCCACAATAAAGCGTCACACTGTTCTCATTTAAATGATTCTCAAGCTCCTCTTCGCTGGTCATCTGCGCTATAAGGCCTCTCGCTTTAAAATCCTGTAACAGTGTTAACTCACTCATGTCGGGTCATTACCTTGTTAAATGTTAATACGGCACTCAATTGATGCGACATTCTACCCATAGCGTGAGTTTTGAACAAATTTCAATTACCAATGTCAATATTTTGACTTTTCAGCCGATACTACTTTAAGAAAATATCGTATATTACTGTTTTATATTCACTGATTAATAAATGGATCGTGAGAACTGAGCCATGCCAAACTTTTTACAACAGATCAAAGGCCGCTTCCCAACCGTACACCTTGCAGCCATCAGTATTTGCGGCGTTATTCTAAGTATCACGCTACTTCTTTTGCCTTCTGAAGAAGTCTCTGCGACAAAGAGCAACTTACAAACAGTTCAAACTTCTACAAATACTACCCATGCAGGCAGCGTTGACCAAACGTCACAAAGAGTACGTAAAAGTATTGTACTGGACCTAGCCCGCCCAACATCATCGCTACCAGAGAACCAGCGCGATGCAGCAACCTTTACTCCAGCACCAGAAACCGACGTAACGACAGCACTCCTTCAACCTACTGAAAACTGGATCTCTTACACTGTTCAAAAGAACGATAACCTAACGTCGCTCTTTAAGCGCGCTGGTCTAAACGCTCGCGATGTTTACAATATCAGCCAAGCTACCAAACATGATAACGAACTCAGCCGGCTCTACCCTGGCGAGTCACTTGCCTTTCTGATTGAAGAAGCCAGCCTCAAAAAACTAAAGTATGAAATCAGCCCATTAAAAACCCTTCTCATTGAATTAATCGATAATAAGTTTGCTGTTAATACGATCGAGCGCACGCCTGTTACTAAAGAGCATTATATAGAGGGTGTTATTGAAGGATCTTTATTCGTAGACGCAGAACGCGCTGGCTTATCGAATAATATGATTATGCAGTTCGCATCGATTTATGGCTGGGATATCGACTTCTCGCAAGACATCCGCAAAGGCGATAGCTTTCGTATTATTTATAATGAGCAATTCCTAGACGGGAAGAAAATTAGCGATGGTCATATCGTCGCGGCTCAGTTTATTAATAATGGTGAAAACCTTACCGCTATTCGTTATACCGACTCAGAAGGAAGCAGCAGCTACTACACACCTGATGGCCATAGCATGCGTAAGGCATTCCTACGCATGCCTATTAACTTTGCCCGTGTTAGCTCACGTTTTAACCTTTCTAGAAAACATCCTGTACTGAACAAAATACGTGCTCACAAAGGTGTCGACTACGCCGCATCCACAGGCACACCGATCAAAGCGTCAGGTGATGGTAAAGTCATCTGGAAAGGCAACAAGGGCGGCTATGGTCGTACCATCATTATTCAGCACGGCAGCAATATCACTACGTTATACGCTCATATGTCTAAGTATAATAAGAAATTGAAAAAGGGCAGCCGCGTAAAACAGGGACAAGCTATTGGTTATGTTGGTAAATCTGGGCTAGCTACAGGCCCACATCTGCATTATGAGTTTCGTGTAAACGGCGCTCACAAAAATCCAATGACGGTTAAATTCCCGCATGCGTCACCGGTTCCTAAAAAAGAGCTAGTCGCCTTTGGAGAAGTTGCCAGCCAAATGAAAAACCAATTTAAAACTTACGCTGCGACTCTATACGCCAGAGCGAATTAGTATTTATGAAAGCAGATATTTATATAGGCGTTATGTCGGGTACCAGCTTAGACGGTATTGATGTCGCTGCTGTTCGTATTGATGAGAAACTTAGCTTTATCAAAGCGCAGTGCTTCACTATTCCAGAGAAGGTTCGCCAAGATATTTTAGGACTAACTCAGCCTGCTGATAATGAGATCGAGAAATTAGGCCGACTTGATATAGAGCTGGGGCACTTATTTGCCGATAGCATCAATCAGTTTTTACAGTCAGCACCCTTTGATACTCGCCAAATAGTAGCGGTGGGATGTCATGGGCAAACGGTTCGCCATCGCCCTGAAGCCGGTTTCACCTTACAAATAGGCGATCCCAACACAATCGCTGAAACCACCAAGCTCACGGTTACTGCGGATTTTAGAAGAAGAGATATTGCTGCAGGTGGGCAAGGCGCTCCTTTGGTACCTGCTTTTCATAATAATGTGTTTCGTTCGGCAGATAAAAACCGAATCATTTTAAATATTGGCGGCATGTCCAACATTACGTTACTGCCTGCCGATAATTCAAAAGCGGTGACAGGTTATGACACTGGGCCTGGAAATATATTATTAGATGCGTGGATTAATAAACATTACGGCACTAGTTACGATAAAGCGGGCCAGTGGGCAGCTTCGGGCCAAGTAAACCAAGAGCTGCTACAACAATTACTCAGCTTACCCTTCTTTACGGAAGCCCCACCCAAGAGCACTGGAAGAGAGCAATTTCACCTTGACTGGCTAGAACAGGTTATCCACAACAGCCACCAGCACGTTTCAGCCGTTGATATTCAAGCCACATTGTTAGAACTAACCGCTCAGTCTATCGCTGCTGCCATTAACGCCGAAAACCTAACAAAGCCTGAGCTTTATATTTGCGGTGGCGGTGTGCATAACAACGTATTAACGGCCAGACTATCCTCGCTGGTTAAACATTCACATATAGGTACAACAGAAGAGCTAGGCTTACACCCAGACTGGGTTGAAGCGGCGGCATTTGGCTGGTTAGCTCATCAAACAATTAAACACCTACCCGGGAACTTACCAAGCGTGACAGGCGCTGCTCAAGAGCGAATATTAGGTGGGATTTATCAAGCATAGTAGATGAGATAAAAGTAAGCACAGCTAGCACTGTGCTTAAACTCATACTACATTAGATCGAAAATGATGAACCACAACCACAAGTCGTTGTTGCGTTCGGGTTTTCAATTTTAAACTGCGAACCCTGTAAACCTTCTTGATAATCAACTACAGACCCTTCTAGGTACTGTAAGCTCATGGGATCAACAACCATAAGGACACCCTGGTTCTCTATTTGGGTATCGTCCTCTGCGGTCTCTTCATCAAACGTAAAACCATAAGAGAAGCCAGAACAACCGCCGCCCGTAATAAAAACACGAAGCTTAAGATTATCGTTCTGATCTTCTTCTATTAGGCTTTTTACTTTTGCAGCAGCTGCATCTGTAAATACCATTGCCTCATTTAATGCCACTGATTCTGTCATATCGCTCTCTGTATCATTAAATCTGATCAGCCTATTCTCAATTAACCAAGCAATTTAGTCAAGTATCATGGCATAAGACCAACAAAAGATAAGCCTGCAGTCTCTTCAAAGCCAAACATGATATTCATATTTTGAATAGCTTGGCCTGCAGCACCCTTAACTAAATTATCAATGACTGATAAAACAACGACCGTGTCATCGTTTTGTGGACGGAAAACACTGATCCTGCACATATTAGAACCTTTCACACTGCGAGTCTCAGGATGGCTACCCGCAGGCAATACATCAACAAATGGTTCATCCTTATAACGCTCTTCAAACAGTGCCTGAAGCCCATCTTGCGGGTCTTTAAGCGTCGCGTACAAGGTAGAATGAATTCCTCGAATCATCGGCGTGAGGTGCGGAACAAACGTCAATCCAACTGGACGCTCTGCGGCCTCTGATAAACCTTGGCGAATTTCAGGGAGATGTCTATGGCCAGGAACTCCGTAGGCCTTCATGCTTTCACTCGTCTCACAAAGTAAAGCACCAACACTGGCACCACGGCCTGCACCACTAACACCCGACTTACAATCAGCAATCAAACGGCGATGGTCAATCAGTTTATTTTCTAGCAATGGCAAGAAACCAAGCTGAGTAGCTGTTGGGTAACAACCAGGACACGCAATAAGCTGTGCCGTCTTGATCTGTTCACGGTTTATCTCAGGCAAACCATAAACAGCCATTTCAACTAAATCAGGGCAAGTATGTTCAAGCTTGTACCATTGTGACCAAAGCTCAACATCTTTAATTCTAAAATCTGCACCCAAATCAATAACCCGCACACCCCTTTTGATCAGCTCAGGAGCCATCCCCATAGCCACACCATGTGGCGTAGCAAAAAACACCACATCACACGTAGAAAGTGTATCGGCATCCGGCACGGTAAACTGCAGATCATAATGCCCACGAAGGTTCGGAAACATATCAGCCACATAAACACCTTCTTCTGAACGCGAAGTAATTACTTTCACGTCCACATCAGGATGATTGGCGAGCAACCTTAAAAGTTCTACACCGGTATAACCTGTTCCACCTACGATACCTACATTAATCACTTTAACCTCTCATCGGCATGCAAAAACTGTTAACTTATAATACCGTTCAAGGGTCGTAAAAACTATCAGCAGTTGGTTAAAAAACTCAATGCAGAAATACCACTTATCATTGCAGTATTTTCGGGAGCGCTTAGCTCACTATGACGCACTACCTCAACTTGTTATTTTGGGGATGCTATCCGGGGTAATAACCGGCTTGCTGATGGTCCTCTTTCGTATGGCCGTTGAGTTACCACTCACCTACTGGTTGGGCCAAGCTGACAACTTCGAAAGTTTATCTACCACACAGCATTTGTTATGGCCCATTATAGGAAGCTGCCTCCTTATATTAATTTTTTATCTCTGGCCACAAGCCGCCAAACAAGTTGGTATGGTCAACCTTTTTGAGCGCCTCTCCTATTATCAGGGCCATATCCCGGGCAGAAGTATTGTCATGCAGTTCTTGTCTGCCACCATTGCTTTAGTCAGCGGACACTCTGTGGGTCGTGAAGGCCCTTCGATCTTTCTCGGTGCTGCCTGTAGTAGCCTCATAGGTCAACGTTTACGGCTGCCCAATAACTCATTGCGCCTATTAATTGGTTGTGGCGCTGCAGCGGCTATTTCAGCAGGTTTTAACACACCATTAGCCGGTGTTATCTTCGCGATGGAAGTGATTCTGCTGGAGTATACCGTCATCGGTTTTACACCCGTCATTGTTGCTGCTGTGTCTGCCGATATTGTTATGCGAAGCATCTTAGGGCATGAAAATGTTTTTGATGTGCCTTCCTTTGAGATCAATACATTAGCCGAAGTACCATGGGTCATGTTGCTAGGCGTTGTTGTGGGTTTATGTGCCGCGGTTTTTAATCACATATTGTTATCCGCCTATAAACTCGCACACTGGCCGGTTGCTGTACGCTTTATGTTAGCGGGTATTCTCACAGGCTTAGCCGCTATACTTTACCCAGAAGTGATGGGCATTGGTTATGACACCATCACCGAAACACTCTGGGGGCGATTAGATATCCAACTATTGTGTGGGTTATTGTTAGTTAAGCTGCTGCTTACTCCTTTTATTCTTGGCTTAGGCATTCCGGCAGGGCTTATAGGACCTACACTCTTTATTGGTGCTATTATCGGAGGGATTTGCGGCATTATCGGTGACTGGTCCACCGATATGGACGTATCGCATGTCGGCTTATATGTCATGCTGGGTATGGGGGGCATGATGGGTGCCGTACTCAATGCACCTTTGGCGGCACTGGTGGCATTACTCGAACTGACAGGAAACCCGAACATTATCTTTCCTGGCATGATTGCTATCGTCATCAGTAACCTAACTGTTCGCTACCTATTTAACCTGCCTTCGATCTTTCTATCTTCATTACAAGCTCAAGGACTCGATTACCGCCAAGAGCCAATTGCTCAAGCATTGTCCCGAGCAGCCGCCGCCAGTTTAATGGAAAGAAACTTTGTCGCGACTAATCATCTAATCAACACCTCCTCCGCACAGGAGGTGTTGGCAGAAGCGCCCCGCTGGATTCTTTTACAGGAAGTAGGGCAACCTGCCACATCCATCATGCTACCCAACGACTTACAAGACCATATAACACGCCAAGCCCAGCAAGATCAGGAGAAGGCAATACAGCCAGAAGCATCATTAGAACCACAGCCGCCGATTAACCTACTGGAAATTCCTGCTGAGCGCTTTAATATTGTGACACTCAGCTTTAGGGCAACACTTTATGAAGCCTTACAAAAGATGAATGAGCAAAACATCGCCAACCTGTGTATCACCAGTAACCAAGGCGAGATCATGGGTATACTCTCGCGCGCACAGATTGAATATTACTATACACATAAGCAGACTCTATGAATCCACTACACGGCCTGTACGCCATTACTGATAATACCCTCATGCCTGACGATCAGACATTATTGTCGTATGTTCAACAGGCGATTCTTGGCGGCGCTCACGTTATTCAATACAGAGATAAAACCTCTGATACTGAAAAGCGCTATCGCCAAGCACGTTTACTCAATGAATTATGCCGCGCACACAACCGTACATTTGTAATCAATGATGATGTGCAACTGGCACATCAATGCGGCGCGCATGGAGTACATATTGGGCAGAAAGATTCGGCGATAGAAATAGCACGCCAAACATTGGGGGCTAACGCCATCATTGGCGTGACTTGCCACGACCAACTATCACTGGCCAACAGCGCCGCGTTAGCTGGCGCAGACTATGTAGCCTTTGGTGCTTTTTTCCCCTCAAAAACCAAACCTAACGCAAAACCGGCACCGCTTTCGCTGTTAGGCGAAGCCAAATCAATACTCTCTTGTCCAATAGTGGCGATCGGAGGAATTACTGTGGATAATGCCAGCCAAACGATTACTGCAGGGGCTGATATGATTGCCGTAGTGCACTCACTTTTTGCCGCAGAGTCAATCACACAGCAAGCCGAGGCATTTGCCCACGCTTTCAACTGGAATGAATAAAGAAGGTTCATCAGCATGTCACGTTCAGAAGATCTTTTTCAAGCAGCCCAAACTCACATCCCCGGCGGTGTAAACTCGCCGGTTCGCGCATTTAAAGGCGTGGGCGGCACACCGGTATTTTTCAAAAAAGGGCAAGGCGCTTATCTTTTTGATGAAGATGATAATCAATATATCGATTATGTCGGCTCATGGGGCCCAATGATTTTAGGTCATGCTCTGCCTGAAGTTATTGATGCAGTTAAAAGCGTACTAGATAACGGTTTAGGATTTGGTGCACCGACCGAAATCGAAACTCAGATGGCTGATAAAGTATGTGAAATAATGCCTTCTATCGAAATGATCCGTATGGTCAGTTCAGGCACTGAGGCGACCATGAGTGCTATTCGCTTAGCACGTGGTTATACCGGCCGCGATAAAATCGTGAAGTTTGAAGGCTGCTACCATGGCCACTCTGACTCACTGCTAGTAAAAGCAGGTTCAGGCGCACTAACACTGGGCGAGCCCAACTCACCGGGCGTACCGGCATCTATCGCTGAACACACCATCACACTAACATTCAATGACATCGAAAATGTTCGCCAAGCATTTGAAGAAGTCGGCAGCGAGATTGCTTGTATCATCGTTGAACCGGTTGCCGGCAACATGAACTGTATACCACCTAAAGAAGGCTTCCTTGAAGGCTTGCGTGAAGTGTGTGACGAATACGGCACGGTACTTATTTTTGATGAAGTAATGACAGGTTTCCGTGTTGCCTTAGGCGGCGCCCAAGCCTATTACGGCATCAAACCAGACCTAACAACATTAGGTAAAGTTATCGGTGGCGGCTTGCCCGTCGGTGCTTTTGGTGGCAAACGCGAAATTATGGAACAGATCGCGCCTTTAGGGCCGGTTTACCAAGCGGGCACCCTATCAGGAAACCCGTTGTCGATGAATGCAGGTTTAGCCATGCTAAACGCTCTGACAGCGACACCGGGCATTCATGATCAGCTAGAGGCTAAAACTGATTACCTAACGCAAGGCTTAGAAGCCATGGCCATCTCAAAAGGTATTCCATTTACAACAACCGCTGTTGGCGGCATGTTTGGAATATTCTTCACAGATCAAAAAAATATCAGCAGCTTTGCACAAACAACGGCCTGCGATACTGAACGCTTTGGGCAGTTCTTCCAAGGCATGCTCAAAGAAGGCGTTTACCTAGCCCCTTCTGCATACGAAACAGGCTTTATGTCAGCAGCTATTTCTGAAGAAGATTTGGATCGCACCATTGCAGCAGCGGGACGTGTGTTTGATACCTTTGCTAAAAAAGCTTAGATGATGGCGACCTTTGCTAACCTGGCAATCATACTGAGCTGCGTTTTTTACGCGGCTCAGTTGTTTCGCCAACCAAAAACGCTAACCAGCAATAACAGATCACTCGTGCTGCTACTGTTGTTATGTATCGTATTGATATTAGCCTCTGCCGCTGGCCAGCTACTCATCAGCGAACAAAGTCAAAACTCACAAACCCTACAACGCCTGCTCAGCAATATGAAAGATTATTTAGCGATTCCGCTAATTGCCTCTCTATTACTAGCCACCAGCTTTAATAAGTTCTGGTCTCGCGCTGGCTGGGGCCGATGGGTGTTGGTGTTAATTGCGATGTTTGAGTTAGCACGTAGAGCCGAATTTGGTGAGCAGTACGCAATGGTGCTCTCAGGAATCACATCCGTGGCACTGCTGCTAGCCTTTGTTCGCTACAGCCAAGCAAATATTCGTCTGCTAGGGTTAGTCGGCGCACTGTTAGCGGGTTTATCGGTGGCTGTTTACGGAACGCTTTCTATATTACCAGAGTATCAAAATGCCCTGTTCAGCGATGGCCTACTAGCGATTAGCCTTGTGGCTTTAGGATTAGCGACGAGGGAAGTTATTTCTTTGTTTCAAAATCAGGGAGCGGTATCTACTAGCATGTAAGTATTCATATGCTGCTTAAAACAAATACCACACTGCAAAGTGCGGTATTTAATGAATAGCATTAGCCCCTCCAACAAAAAAGACCATTGAATTCTCATCCAATGGCCTTTCTCAAATAGCTAAACCCTACAGATATCTAGCTGCTTTACATTGCTTACTAATAGCGTCTTGCTACGGCAGCTGCTTTATCAGCCCCTTCTAGGTCACCGGCATCCGTGCGAATAGAAGCAATCAACTGCCATAAGCGACGTAGTTTAGTGCTCTGCCCTTGCGCTATTCCTACGCCTTTAAGGGCGACTTGCTCGGCTTGTAAAAACTCACCTAAACGTCGGTGCGTGTCAGCTAGGGAGTAATACACTTCTGGATCTTTAGGGGCGATACGCTGTGCACGTTGCAAACTAGTTTGCGCCGAACGTAATTGACCATTATTAGTTTGCTTGCGCGCCGTAGCAAGCAGTGCAACAGCAGCAGGGTTTTGCTTAGACTGTAAAACTACTTTAGGGGCAACAGGGACTGACGTTCCTACGCTATTCTCTTCACTGGTGTTGTCACCACGTTGTGGACGAAAAACCGGTGACGGAGCGACAGGGGTAACCGTAACGCCTGTAGTGATATCTACCGGTGTAACGACGCCGTTACTTTCCTGCTGAGGTCGCGTTGTTGAGCGGTCCTCAATAGGTGTATTGTAAATACCTTGCGTTGTACAACCCGTCAAAACGACTAAGGCACTCATAGCGACTAGCTTCATCTGTGTATTAAAATTCATTCTCACTCCTGCCTAAACCAACGCCGAAACCAGTCAAGTGGTTTTGATTCGCTATTCTGAACAGGTTCTACTCCACAATCAACTCGATACTGCGGTTTACTACCATTCTGGAAAGGAACGGGGATAGCACCTTGGCAACGCTCATCCGATAAGTAACCTGTTTCCTTATCAACCCAGAGGTATTCCACCCCTTCTGGCACGGGTGCTTGGAACGGCTCTGGCTTGTCGGCTTTCATGTAGGCAGTCCAAACTTTAAGTGCACCACCTGACCCTGTAAACGGCAAGGCGCTGTTATCATCTCGTCCTAGCCATACAACCGCCAAGCGGCTTCCGGTAAAGCCTGCAAACCAACTATCGCGCTGATCATTAGAGGTACCCGTTTTGCCTGCCACATTTAGGTTGGATGGCAAGTGTGAATAAACCGAACGCGCGGTACCTTCACGGGCAACTTCTTGCATTGCATACTGCAGGAGATGAACACTTTCAGCAGAAACGGTTTGCTTCACCTTAAAAGGATATCTGGATAACTCCATACCTTGGCTATCTGTCACCATGCGTATAGCTCGCAACGGCATCTGAAAACCATTAGCAGCAATTGTCTGGTACATAGTTGCGACTTCAACTGCAGGTAAGCCTTGAGCACCGAGTAACAGCGAAGGATATTCATCCATCTCACGGCTGACACCGAGGTCTTGCATGGTGCCTATCACTTTATTAACACCTAATGACATGCCAAGATTAGCTGTGGATAAGTTATAAGATCGCGCTAATGCATGGTGTAGAGGCACTACACCATGAGATTTTTTATCAAAGTTTTGCGGCTCCCACACTTGCCCACTAGGCATTTCAACAGATACGGGCTCATCATCTAACGGCGATACTAATGAATATCCATTTTCCAATGCCGTTAAATAAACTGCAGGTTTGACTAAAGATCCAATCGGCCTGACAGCATCAAGTGCGCGGTTAAAGCCCTCATATCGGGTACTTTTTCCGCCAATGATGCTCAGTACTTCACCGGTTTGTGGGTCCGTCACTACCATGCTGCCTTCAAGATCAGCTGCACGCTTTCCGTAACGTTTTTCCAAGCTTTTTATCGTGCTGACCAGTGCAGTTTCGGCCTTTGCTTGCACAATAGGGTTCAAGCCCGTAAAGACTCGTAGCCCTTCTGTGCGCAAATCTTCCTCGTGATAACTTTCACGTAGTTGGCGTTTAACTAAGTCCAGATACGCAGGATACGCGCCTTTTAGTAAGCTTTTCTGCTTAACAACACCTAGCGATTTTTTAATGGTCTTTTGGTACGTATCTTCGCTGATTTTGCCCTCGTCACGCAGTACTCTTAATACTAGGTCACGGCGCTTTTTGGCACGCTCGGGGTGACGACGCGGATCGTAGTAAGAAGGGCCTTTAACCATGCCAGCTAATAGTGCGACTTGTGATAATTGGAGCTCTTGCAGAGGTTGAGAGAAGTAATACTGTGCGGCTAAACCAAAACCATGAATAGCACGAGAACCTTCCTGCCCTAAATAGACCTCGTTAAGGTAGGCCTCTAAAATTTCATCTTTGCTGTAGTGAAAGTCCAATAGAATCGCCATTGGAATTTCCATTAATTTCCGTGCCAACGTTCGATCAGATGTCAGATAAAAATTCTTAATCAACTGTTGAGTCAGCGTGCTACCACCCTGCACAAAGCGCCCAACACGAAGGTTGACCCACATAGCGCGGGCAATACCTTTAGGCGATACACCAAAGTGCTCATAATAGCTCTGATCTTCAATAGCGATTAGCGCATCGGTTAGGCTAGTCGGCGCTTCGTCTAAACGAATCAGATCCCTGTCTTCATTATTTTGCGGATAAATGCCGCCAATTAGCACTGGTTCAAGACGTGCTAAGTTAACCGTTTGTCCTTTGCTATTTCGAATTCTGGATAATTGCTCACCCTTAAAATCTAATAGCAGCTTTTGAGAACGCTCCAACCCATCAGGAAACTCAAACCCTCGCGTATAAACGCGTATGCGTCTTTTAGCTATTTCAGCTTGTCCTGGCTGTGATGCTTTAGAGACGAGCTGATAACCTAAACCAGCAAGCTCAACCTTCACATCTTTGGTGGAGATGGTTAGTCCAGAGTACAACTCTAATGGCCGAGCATAGACTTTTGCAGGCAAAGCCCAGCGTTTTCCCTCAAATTGCTGGCGTATTTGAGCATCAAGGTATATCAACCCAATAGAGCCTATTACGGCGCCAATTAAGGTCAATTTTAGTAAAAATACGCCAAAAGAACGCCATAGGCTTTTCTTAACCTGCGGCTTTGCCTTTCTTTTTCGAGACGTTTTTTTGCTGGTGTTCTCTTTTTGTTCATCAAGCCCGTATAATTCCTTAACTTTTCAGACAATATCGAAGGTTACATGCTAGCCAAATTGATTACAGCGCTCACTTGCCCCTCATTTTACCCTCACTCGGTAGAAGCGCCGATACGTGTTATCGAAACACATATCTCTTGGCTTTTATTAACCGGCGAGTATGCCTATAAAATAAAAAAGCCTGTCGATTTTGGTTTCCTCGACTTTACAACGCTGAAGCAACGCCGCTACTTTTGCGAAGAAGAGCTACGTTTGAACCAACGCTTAGCGCCAGATATCTATGATACGCTAATCGCTATCGTTGGTTCGCCTGAAAAGCCGCAATTAATAGAAGCTTCACAACTCGGCGAAGATGAGCCATTCGAGTATGCCGTACGAATGTATCAGTTTGATTCTGAACTGCGGCTGGATCTTATCCTTGATCGGCAACGATTTGAACCAGCATGGATCGATATGTTGGCTGAACAGATCGCTCATTTTCATACCCGTACTCCTCGTGTCGCACAAAACAGCCCATGGGGCGAGTCTGACACTATCTGGGGCGTTGTTTCAGATAATTACCAGCACATCAGCGAGCATCAGCTAGAAGCTCACGATTGGCAGCAATTACAGTTTCTCTCGCAACGCACCTCACAACAGTTTCGAAAGTTAGAAGCGTCAATCAAACGTCGTAAACAAGATGGCTACATTCGCGAATGCCACGGCGATCTTCACTTAGGCAATATTGCCCTCTATCATGGTCAACTGCGCCTATTCGATTGCATTGAATTTAATCTGCAATTTCGTTGGATAGACACCATTTGTGACTTAGCGTTCCTTCTTATGGATTTAGAAGTGAAGGGCCAATATCGTTGGGCAAACCGCTGCCTTAACCGTTATCTCGAGCTTACTGGGGACTACGAAGGGCTAACCCTTCTCAACTTTTATAAATCGTATCGTTCGATGGTACGCGCTAAAGTCTCTATGCTCGGCGATAATCCAGATATCCTAACGTTTAGACGTTATCTGCTATTAACCAAGTCTTATGCCCATCAAAAGAAGCCATCGTTATTCTTGATGCATGGTGTATCAGGTAGTGGCAAAAGTTATCTGTGCAGCCAATTGGTTGAAAGGCTGGACTGTATAAGAATACGCTCTGACGTGGAACGAAAACGTCTTTACCGCGAACTTTGCCTGCGCGGCGAGCATCTGGACCTTTATGGTCAAGAGATGAACGCGCGTACTTTTCAACACTTATTAAACTTATCCACAGCCCTCTTAAAGAGCGGGTACTCCGTTATTGTTGATGCTACCTTTATTAGACAACGCACCCGCCAAAGCTATATGGATCTTGCTATCTCTCTTGATATTCCTATGCGTATCATCAGCTGTTATTGCGAGCCAAAATTAATAGAAGCACGACTGGCAAGGCGCAGTGAAGAAGGCGGAGACGCTTCAGATGCTGATATTTCTGTTATGCAGAACCAATTAAAACATCAGCAAAAACTGACGGATGCAGAACTAAAAAGTAGCTTACAGATTGATACTGATAGCGATGATGCCATCAATATTGTGGTGAGTCAGCTTATTGCCCAAGGATTGGTAGAGCCTTAGAGTTTACGATTTAGAACCTAAAATTTAAAGCTTACCGCTCAGATAGAGCGCTAGGCTGGGCAAAAAAGAGCGTCTGGCCAAAAGCTTCTGTTTTATTAATTTGGGTTTGGAACACCGACGAGAGTATTTCAGGCTGCATCACTTCATTCGACGTGCCAGTTTGGACAATTTGTCCTTTATCCATCAGAGTTACCTTATCGGCAAATTGCGCGGCTAACGACAAATCATGCACAATTAGCAACACCCCTTTACCCTCGTTGGCCATCTGTTTAAGCTGCTGCATAACGGCAATTTGGTGCTTCAAATCAATCGCTTTTAATGGCTCATCCAGCAGCACATATAGCGTGTTTTTAGTTACCTGAACCAATAGCCGTGCTAAATGGGTACGTTGCTTTTCCCCACCGGATAATGTTGTATAGTCACGCTTTGCAAGATGCATAACATCCATTGCTTTCATAGCATCAACTATCGCGTTATCAGGCGACTGTAATGTCTTATCAACTAGATAAGCGCCCATAGAAACCACTTCTTGTACCTGAAAAGAGAAATCAAGTGGTTGCTCTTGTAACAACACCGATAGAATAAGTGAGCGCTCACTTATTCCAATATTGTGAATATCTACAGTATCTAATAACACCTTACCAACGTCTGCTTTGAGCAACCCCGCTAAGGCTTTAAGTAAGCTACTTTTTCCTGCTCCATTAGGGCCTAAAATAACATGTAAGCCCTGCGGTTTTATGTCGAGACTAATATCATTTAGCAAGGTGCTTCCATAACGACTTACCACTAATGATTCAGCTTTCAACATGCACCACGCTCCCGTTGTCGATAGCTAATCATAAAGAGAAATACCGGCCCACCGATCAGAGCAGTAATCAAACCAATAGGCAACTCAGCCGGCGCGGCTACATTACGCGCCACAAGATCAGCAATTAACAACAATAGAGCACCGCTTAAAAAAGACATTGGCAACAGAAAGCGGTTGTCTGGCCCGTTAATGAGCCTAACCAAATGCGGTACAACCAAGCCCACAAAACCAATTAAACCCACCATAGACACCACTGCACCGACAATCAGTGCGGTTATCACAACCAAACGACGTTGAGTCTTGTCTACATCCACTCCTAATAGCATCGCCTGCTGTTCACCCAGTAAGAGTATGTTCAGTGCTGCTGCATGGCGAACCAGTACAGGAACAAAGACACTACTGATGATCAACAGCAATAACACTGCCCACCAAGAGGCTGCCTGTACATTACCCATCAACCAGAACGTTACTTGTCGCAAGGTCATACTATCTGATATGTATTTGAGCCCAGCAATACCCGCACCTGCAATAGTATTAATGGCGATACCGGTTAACAGTAACGTTAGGGATGAGATCCCCGATGCGCTTCGTGCAATACGTATCACTAGAAAAGTAACGAGCATGCCGCCCAAAAATGCAGCCAGCGGCATGCCTGCCGACAACCACACACTCGCACCCAAGGTTGCAGACGCAACGACTTGCCATGTCACTGCAGCTAATGCCGCACCACCAGCCACACCAATTAAACCAGGGTCAGCCAACGGGTTACGAAATAAAGCCTGCACCACAGCACCAGAGATCGCTAACAAACCGCCGCAAAGCATAACAACTAGAATTCTTGGTAAGCGCAGCTCATAAAGAATGCGACGTGTTAAATCACTCCCCTCCCACAAATCTGTCAGAGGAAGAACCGATGAGCCATTTAACAAAGACATCAACACCATTAGCGGCAATAACATCAGCACCACAACCCAGAAACTAGCTTTGGCTCTCGCATTCGACATTATTTTCTTCCTACAAGAGAAAAACGCACCGGAATACTTGCTTGTGCTGCTACAGCTTTGCCTGCCCGAACAGCTGGCACAAAATGCCATTGACGGGCAGCTTTCACTGCAGCCTTATCAAGTATCGAATATCCTGAGCTTGTGTCAATTACCACGCGCTCTACCAAGCCTGTAGAACTGATATGCAAGACCAGCATGACCATGCCTTCTAATCCCCTTCGTGTAGCCATACGGGGGTAATTAGGTTGAACTGGCACCTCTCGGTAATTTAGTGCTCGATAGTCTATGACAAATACTGATTGATCAAGATTAGCGCTTTTCTGGACAGAATCATTACTACTTGTCGCATGATCAATAGATGCTTTTGCGACCACTTTACTATCGTTAGTGCTGCTTTGAGAGTGTACTGGTTCGAGCGGTTTTGACATTGTTTTTTGCACAACAGGAGCCGCTTTAACCACCTTAGATTGCGGTTGCGGTTGCGGTTGCGGTTGCGGTTGCGGTTGCGGTTGCGGTTGCGGTTGCGGTTGCGGTTGCGGTTGCGGTTGCGGTTGCGGTTGCGGTTGCGGTTGCGGTTGCGGTTCAGCCTTTTCTTCTATGGGAGGGGCGTCAAGTTTTGGTACGTTGGTTAAGCGACTATTTAATCTAATACTTTGGGAGGACACCGCGGCCAGGTCATGGCCAGAGCTTTGTGCAGAACTTTGTTGGGACCAAATAAACAATGCATGAACACCTGCCGAGCACAGTAATAACAGCAAAAAACGCATCGAATAATGATTAAGTAGCACGCTGTATTCCCGCTTCATCAGGCAGTATCATAGGCCCGCATTATAAACACTTATGCACAGCCCATGGTTGAATGCTCTTCATCATGATACGCGCTGGATTCACTTTTCCCCACATGAGACTCGATATGCAATTACTTTGCTCTCTCGACACATTACCCACAGATACCTCAAAAGGCTTCCAACTGAACGATATCTCCCTACTGGCGGTGAATAAACACGATAATATTCATGTCTATCTGAATCAATGCCCGCATCGCGGAGTTCCATTAGAGTGGCAGCCCGATCAGTTTCTCGATCTAGATAAAAACTTTATCCAATGCGCTACCCATGGGGCTCTGTTTCGCATCGAAGATGGTGAATGTATTGCAGGACCTTGCCCAGGAGAAATGCTTACATCTATTCCAACTAAAATAGATCAAGGGCAAATTTGGGTAAACCTGCCCTCAACTTAAAATTAGCCATTAATTTTTGCTTTGAGCCTGCTCAAAGCAAGTTCAATACGATCCAGACTAGTGGTGTATGAAAAACGAATGAATTGATTTGCCCGGTATGAGCCAAAATCTAGGCCGGGTGTTACCGCAACATGCAACTCTTCCAATACATTCCAACAGTAATCGAATGAATTATCCGTTAAATGCGATGCGTCCGCATAAACATAAAATGCACCTTCCGGCATGACTGGAATTTTAAAACCTAGTTTTCTTAAACCATCCACCAGCACATTTCTGCGTATCTCAAACTGGTGACGTCTCTCTTCCAGAATCGCCAACGTCTCAGGCTCAAAAGCCGCTACGGCTGCATATTGCGATACCGTTGTTGGTGAAATATATACATTTTGTGCCAATTTTTCTATTTCGGGTACCGCCGCTTCAGGAGCAACGACCCAACCCAAGCGCCAGCCAGTCATACCAAAATATTTAGAGAAACTATTAATAACAAAAGCATTAGGGTCAACTTCCAATACCGATGGCGCATCAAAGCCATAGGTAAGGCCGTGGTACAGCTCATCCACCACTAAAGCCCCCTGCTTTTCTCTTACTACTTCAGCAATAGCCGCCAGCTCGTCACGATGTAATACAGAACCTGTTGGGTTGGCTGGCGACGCCAACAAAACTCCGGCTGTACTTTCATTCCACTCTTGGCGAATCAACTCAGGTGTAAGCTGAAAATTCTGTTCCGCCGAAACCGGAACGAGTTGTCCACGCGCCTCTAACATTCGTAAAATTTGACGATTACACGGATAGCCCGGATCACTCATCATAAAGCTAGTATCAGGGTCAGCTAACAGACCAAATACCAATAGCAACGCACCTGATGCACCCGAAGTAACGACTATCCGTTCAGCGGCGATATCCAAGTCGTAACGATATTTATAGAAGCGCGATATGGCTTGGCGTAGTTCAGGAATTCCCGCTGCCGGCGTATATTGTGTGAGACCTTGATCGATAGCCCGATGCGCCGCCTCTTTAATAAGCGGGGCCGTATTAAAATCAGGCTCACCTGCTTCCATATGCACAACATCGTTGCCTTGAGCCTCTAATTCCTTGGCTCTTTTCAGTAAGTCCATTACTTTAAAAGATTCCATTTCGCGCGCGCGCCCAGTCCACTGACTATCCATTTTAAACTCCTGCTCGATTAACCAGAGCATTATACATAAGTTGTATCGAATATTTGCTTAAACATACTTATTGTCCCTAGTAGAGGGATGCTACCTTGCAAGAATACTTACAACTCTCTTTACTTTTTACAGATCAGTACTAGCCTAATACCGTATCTTCTGGTAGTTTCTCCAACCTTCTGATCTCAGGAAGTAATGGAATCAACTGTAATTGGGTTGCCGGTTTATAGTCCAAAACCCGGTCATTTCGGAGAAGTGAGGCGCCACATGCCAAACACTAGCAACACACAATTCACCCACTTTGTACCTTACGAGGCGGCAAAGGGTGAGGAATACATGAATGATGCTCAAAAAGATCATTTCCGTCATATTCTTCTGGCCTGGAAACAGGAACTAATGGAGGAGGTTGATAGCACAATCCACCACCTGCAGGAAGAAGCATCTAACTTTGCAGACCCTAGTGACAGGGCTAGCCAGGAAGAAGAATTCAGCCTGGAACTTCGTACTCGTGACCGTGAGCGTAAGCTGATTAAAAAAATCCGTGAAGCGATGGAACGAATCGAAGAAGATGATTATGGTTATTGCGACACCTGCGGCATTGAGATAGGCATCCGTCGTTTGGAAGCACGTCCTACTGCAACTATGTGCATCGATTGTAAAACTCTAGCCGAAATAAAAGAAAAACAGGTCGGCTCTTAAGACTTATAAATTCAGGCAAAGGAAGCTTCCATTTGCCTGAATTTATTGTTGCTATCTGCCCTGTACTTCTTATGTTCAAGGTCTCTTCATGTCCTATTTACGTATAGAATAAGCTAAATTTTCGTTTTTTCTGTCGTGAAGACACACTCATCTGCTTATAGCTAGATCGCGCCAAAATATACTAAGCAAACCGTTCACGTATATATGTTGAACCCAAGCACTCAGTTAATAGCTTAATTTAAAACAGAACTTACCTACACAGATCTGGCTTGAGCTCTAGCAGACTATGTATACTGACGACATCTCCTTATTGATAAAAGCGAATATATGAATTTTTCGGTTACCGAACTTTTCCTAATTGTTACCGCCTACCTGCTGTTTCTATTCGGCATCGCCTATGCCACTGAGCGAGAAGTCATTCCCCGGCGTATTTCACAACACCCCATAACTCACATGCTTTCGTTAGGAACTTATGCCAGTGTTTGGACCTTTTATGGTGCTTTTGGGATGTTAGAGCATTCAGGGCTGCTATTTTTATCTTCATACCTTGGAGCAACAGCCGCCTTTATCATGGCGCCTTCACTGCTCATACCCATTTTCAACATCACTAATCGCTACAAATTAAGCTCTCTGGCTGACCTGTTTGCATTTAGGTTTCGTAGCGGGCTTGTCGGTACTATCACGACACTATTACTCCTATTAGCAACGCTACCATTACTATCGATTCAAATTCAGGCAGTCACTGACACACTACATATCCTTAATGGTGATTTTGCGTCACCACAGATAGCGGCCGCATTTTGTATCCTTATTGCCATGTTTGCTATTTTATTTGGCACACGCCACCCCTCAATGCGAGCTCGCAATCGAGGGCTCGTTATGGCGATGGCAATCAGCTCAGTCATCAAGCTACTAGTACTATTAAGCATTGCCGCTTATGTTCTTTTTGCCGTACTAGGAGGCCCTGAAGATGCCCTATCCTGGCTGAAACAGAACCCACAAATCCTTGAGCAACTCACTGCAAACGATAATGACGACAGCTGGCACACGCTACTTCTTGCATTTTTTACTGCTACGTTAGTTATGCCACACATGTTCCATCTAGCTTTTACAGAAAACCGTTCCACCGATAGCCTCTATAAAGCATCGTGGGGCATGCCCCTTTACTTGTTACTCTTAGCTGGCTGCGTACCGATTATCGTGCTGGCGGGTTATAAACTTGAAATTAACCAAGAGTCATCCTTCTTACTCCTGTATTTAAGCCAGATTCTGCATTCCGAATGGTTGATTATTATTGTTTTTATTGGCGGCCTCACAGCGGCCAGTGGAATTATTATCGTCGCCTCGATTTCATTGGCGTCAATGCTACAAAACCACCTCATTTTACCGTTGATTAAAACACCGGAAAATGTGAAATTTTATGCTTGGTTACTATGGCTGAGACGTATTCTAATTTCACTTGTGGTGTTATGTAGCTATCTTTTTTACACCGTATTTGGAGCGAGCCAACAAATTCATCTGCTTGGATTAAGTGCTTTCGTGGCATTCCTACAGTTCTTACCGGGTATTATTGCTACGCTATTTTGGCTAGGAGCTAACCGCATCGGCTTTATCGTTGGCTTAATTTTGGGGATGTCCAGCTGGATCATTACTACGTTTTATCCCGTCCTTTTGCAACAAGGCGCTTTATTAACAGACACTAATATTGAAAATTTGAACTGGCAATCATCTGCCATTATCTCTCTCTTACTAAACATCAGTGCCTTCATTATCGTTTCGCGTCTAACCCCAACTTACCAAGAAGAAACCAGAGCGGGAGAAGCGTGCCTTTTAAACACCATGAATTCCCCTTCTGACATTCAGCGACTCTCTTTTGAAACAACCGATATTATTCGCTTACTTACCCCCAAATTAGGTGAAACAGCGGCACGCAGAGAGCTTTTACATGCAACTCATCAGCTGGAATTGGATAAAGACCAAATAGGACCGCTCGATCTACTTCGCTTACGAAACGCTCTTGAGCAAAACTTATCAGCACTTGTTGGCCCCATCGAAGCCGCGACACTACTTGAACCTCTTGCTAAACAGCCCGGTGGCAAACCGTTCCAAACACGCGATATCTATCTTCTTGAAACACACTTAGAAACATACCAAGCTAAATTAAGCGGTCTTGCAGCAGAACTAGATGAGCTGCGCCGTTACCATAAAAGAACGTTGGAAAAACTACCTATTGGTGCCTGTACAATCACTCCAACACAACACATTCTTTTTTGGAACAATGAAATCGCTGACCTAACCCAACTCAGCGCAGCGGATGTTACCGACCTCTCTCTCTCAGAGTTACCAGAGCCATGGTGCACACTACTCCCTGAGTTTGTGCGACAAAGTGATAACCATTTAACCGATACCCAAGTAATAATAGGGACAGACACTTATTGGTTAACACTACATAAAAACCTACTTTCCGAAAATGCTGATAGTTCTATCGTCATTCTGGTTGAAGATGAAACAGAACATCATCAACTAACCGATAACTTAATGCATAGCGAGCGGCTTGCTTCAATAGGACGCTTTGCTGCCGGAGTAGCGCACGAAATAGGTAATCCAATCACCGGCATAGCCTGTTTAGCTCAAAACCTTTCTCTGGAAACCGATCAACCAGAGGTTTTGCAAGCAGGCGATCAAATAATGGAGCAAACCCGACGTATCAATCGAATAGTGCAGTCATTAGTCCGCTTTGCTCACACCGGCCAAACCATCAGTGACATTCAATTTGAAACGATTAATTTAAACCAGTGTGTAGAAGAAGCTATTCATTTAGTCTCTCTGGATATACATGCTCGGCAACAACAGTTTATTTGCAAACTTGATAACGGCCTAATGGTCGATGGTGACCCTCAACTACTTTTGCAAGTGCTGGTTAACATCCTAAACAATGCCTGTGATGCGTCACCTGAAGAGGGTGAAATAATGATTACTGCGTCTCAAGAAGAGCAGAGGATTTTTCTAACTATCACAGATGAAGGCAGCGGCATTGACCAATCCATTCAGGATAAACTATTCGAACCTTTTTTCACCACCAAAGAGCCTGGTAAAGGGACAGGATTGGGCTTGCCATTGGTTTACAACATTCTAACTGAGCATTATGGTAGTATTAAAATAATTAGCCCCGCCAATAACAAGCAGAAGAAAGGCACTCAGGTGATTATCACCTTACCGGGCTCCAGGCCTGAACTGAAAGACGAACTTTCTGAAAGGTCTAGTACTGGAGATTAGGTAGAGAACAATGAGCCGAATTCTGATCGTAGAAGATGAATCCATCATCCGTGCAGCGCTGCGCCGCTTATTAGAAAAAAACAACTACAACATAGATGATGCCGCCTCTGTTGATGAAGCCGCCTCACAGTTTAATTTAGATAGTTTTGATCTTATTATCAGCGACTTGCGTCTACCGGGCGCTCCAGGTACCGACCTAATTAAGCTCGCTAATACCGTACCTGTACTCATCATGACGAGCTACGCCAGCATGAAATCTGCCGTTGACGCCATGAAAATGGGTGCCGTTGACTATATAGCCAAACCTTTTAACCATGAAGACATGTTATCCACCATTGCTAGCATTTTGATCCAGCAGCCGGTAGAGCAACATAGTGTTAACACTGAGTCTGCGACGCAACGTACCGAGATTACGGGAAAGTGCGATGCCATGCTTAGTCTCTTTTCTCGCATTTCAAAAGTAGCTCGTACCGATGCCACGGTCTTAGTCCTAGGCGAGTCAGGCACTGGTAAAGAGTTAGTAGCACGCGCCATACACGAACAAAGCTCACGTGCTAAAGCGCCGATGATTTCAGTTAACTGCGCAGCGATCCCAGAATCCCTCATTGAATCTGAACTCTTTGGTCATGAAAAAGGGTCTTTTACTGGCGCGGACAATAGCCGTTGCGGATTAATTGAAGCCGCTGATAACGGCACATTATTTCTAGATGAGATCGGAGAGCTACCACTAGAAGCACAAGCTCGCTTATTACGCTTTCTACAAGAAGGTGAAATTCGTAAGGTCGGCTCAATACAATCGATAAAGGTCAATGTACGACTAATTGCAGCGACTCACCGCAATCTCAAAGAACTGGCACGCGCCGCACAGTTTCGTGAAGATTTATACTATCGCTTATATGTCATGGAACTGAACATGCCGCCCCTACGGGAGCGTGGACAGGATATCATCATGCTGGCAGAACGCTTTTTGATTAGTGCTTGCTCACGCATGAACTGCCCAGAAACCATTCTTAGTGATAGTTCCCGACAAGTCATGCTGCAATATAGCTGGCCGGGGAATGTACGTGAATTAGAAAATGCCATAGAGCGCGCCGTTATTCTTGCTGATAACCACTTTATTACGCCAGATTTACTTGGACTGGATATTGAAACACGCCCTAGCCTTCAGCAATTGGAGTCTGACTATATAGAGCAATCAACAACGCGTGAAACAACCACCAGCCACCTTTCAAAAAAGAGCTCGCCTGCGGGGCTATCAATGGATGACTACTTCCAGCGCTTTGTGATTGAACATCAAAACGAGATGAACGAAACAGACTTAGCTAAGAAATTGGGCGTCAGCCGAAAATGCTTGTGGGAACGCCGCCAAAAATTAGGCATTCCAAAGCGCCCCAAAGGGTAACACTTAGAGGTAACACGCACACATAGTGTTACCTAAAGAAACAAAAAAGTGTTCCCGCCTGTAACCAATCGGGTAGCACATATTTCACAAAAAACAAATTTTCTTTAAAAAACAACATCTTAATAAAAGTGGCACATCGAATGCATTATATTGGGTGTACAAACAAAAAAATAAACTTTGATACGCCGACCATTAATAAAAATAAAAATAGGCTGAGTGTAGATAAGTATTCCACCTCGAATAATAATAAAAATGAGGTTTAAAAGCTGATCGCTGGATTGTGCAGTAATGCATCTACAGTGCTCTAACAATAACAACAAGCCGAGATTTTTACTCTTAAGCTTGCGGTCAGCTGTCCATCTCCTCTTTACTGTTTATTCCCTCATTGCTTAATGTGTCACCTTAACAATGTTATGATGTGCCACTAAATATTTTACGAGCAAAATTTAAAACTCATGCCTAGCCGTTTAATTCAGAAAGTCACCGGACTGTTCCGTAACAAGTCGAACTCTTCTCTAGCAAAAGAGCCCACTCAAACACAAGATGAGGCCCCAGAGGAGCAAAATGACTTTCCGTTGATTATTTCCGAGAAAACTCATCAGATTCCTCGCAAGCACTTAGATGATAATGCAGCCAAGGTTGTGTATCGCCTACTAGATGCTGGCTATGAAGGCTATCTTGTTGGCGGCTGCATTCGAGATACCCTGCTTAGAAAGCGCCCGAAAGATTTTGATATTGCCACCAACGCACACCCCGAGCAGGCACATGAGCTATTTCAGCGCTCACGTCTTATCGGACGCCGCTTCAAATTACTCCATGTACGCTTTGGTAGAGAAATCATTGAACTAGCCACATTTAGAGCGAGTCATGATTCAAAAGAAAATAACGATGATGCTAAAGGCAAACAGTCCGAATCGGGGCTAATATTGCGCGATAATGTGTACGGCACCATCGAAGAGGACGCATTACGTCGAGATTTCACCGTCAATGCGCTCTATTACTGTATGAAAGATCACAGCATTTATGACTTTACTCATGGCTATGAAGACATACAGAAAAAAGTTATTCGTATGATCGGCGATCCAGATTTTCGCTATAAAGAAGACCCTGTTCGCATGCTGCGCGCCATCCGTTTTGCCGCAAAACTTGATTTTGTGATTGAGCCAGCAACGGCGGCCCCCATTAGACAGCAAGCACACTTACTACAAGGCATTGCACCTGCTCGCCTGTTTGATGAGACCTTAAAACTATTTCAATCAGGCCATGCAGTTACTGCATACCACTTACTTCAAGAGTATCAGTTATTTGAACAACTACTACCTTCAGCAGCGAAAGCCGTCAGCAGACAAGGCGACAACAAGCTGGTAGAAGCACTGATACTTCAAGGCCTTAAAAACACCGACCGACGTATTAACCAGCGCAAAAGCGTTACCCCTGCATTCTTATTTGCCACTATGCTTTGGCATCCTCTGCAAACGCGCATGCGAGAAATACAGAAGCAAAATAGCAAAATGCCTCCTCTGGTTGCTTTACATGCTGCTGCCAATGACATTATTGCGGCACAGGTAAAACGTACCGCTATTCCACGCCGCTTTTCTACGCCTATCAGAGAAATTTGGGAGTTACAGCTGCGCCTTCCTAAGCGTTTTGGTAACCGCGCTGAGCAACTATTAGAGCATCCTCGCTTCAGGGCAGCTTATGACCTTCTACTGCTCAGAGAGCAAAGCGGAGAAACGTTGGATAATTTAGGCCAATGGTGGACACAGTACCAAGCGGCTCCCATAGAAGAGAGAGAGTCAATGGTTTCTGAACTCGTTTCCGAAGGCCCTTCTCGTAAGCCCCGTCGTCGTAGAAGAGCAAAGAATGATCCTCGCAACGCTTAGTCGGTGCTATGTTGGCTTGGGCAGTAACTTAGAAGACCCTCGCCAACAAGTTTCAACCGCGCTAATAGAGCTGAGCCAACTACCAGGTTGCGCATTACTCGCTAGCTCCAGTTTATACCGCTCGGATCCAATAGGCCCCGCAGGTCAGCCCGACTATATTAATGCTGTGGCTCTATTGGAAACCCGACTAGAACCCGAAGCCCTGCTTGATCAATTGCAAGCCATTGAGCAACAGCACCAACGCGTGCGACAAATCCACTGGGGCCCTAGAACATTAGACCTAGATATCATCTTATACGATGATATCGTGCTCAATAGCACACGACTGACTATCCCTCACCCTTTCGCAACAGAGCGTAACTTTGTACTCTGGCCTCTAGCAGAGCTCTCTCCTGAGCTTATTTTCCCCGGAGACAGATCAATTAATGATCTATTAGTAGCATGCCCGCTGGGCACACTGGAAAAGATCTCTGTATAATCACGCTCGAAAACAGTGCATTCTATTAATCAATCGAGTTGCCTATGAACAAAGTCACATTACATACATTATCCGCCTGCAAAAAGGCAGGTGAGAAATTCTCCGTCCTGACCGCTTACGATGCGTGTTTTGCACACGTGGTCAGCGAAGCTGGAGTTGAAGTGATTCTAGTAGGCGATTCTCTTGGAATGGTTCTACAAGGGCAGGACAGCACACTACCTGTCACTATGGATGACATGATCTACCACACCGCTAGCGTTGCTAAAGGCAACCAAGGCGCTATGATCATGGCTGATATGCCATTTATGAGCTATGCCACTCCTGAGCAAACGATGGATAATGCAGCCCTACTTATGCAAGCAGGTGCACACCTTGTCAAAATCGAAGGAAATGCCTGGTTAGCAGAAAGCGTTTCGCTGCTGTCTGAACGCGGTATTCCAACCTGCGTCCATATGGGGCTGACGCCGCAAGCAGTTAACAAGCTAGGTGGTTATAAAGTTCAAGGCCGTGATCGAGACACGGCCAAACAGATGATTGAAGATGCCGTTAGGCTTGAAGAGGCAGGCGCAAGTATTTTATTGCTTGAGTGCGTTCCTTCCCTATTGGCAGAAGAGGTCACTCAGGCGGTTGATATCCCCGTTATAGGCATAGGCGCAGGCTCCGCAACTGATGCCCAGGTATTAGTACTGCACGATATGCTGGGAATCACTCCAGGCAAAAACCCAAAGTTTGTTAAAAACTTTATGGAAGATGCTGCTGACATCCAATCAGCCATCCAAAATTATGTCGCCGCGGTAAAGCAAAGTAGCTTCCCGGGGCCTGAGCACAGTTTCGAATAAGCTATGAAGACTATTCACACACTAGAAGAGCTCCGCCAGAACCTGGCCCAGGAGCGCGCGCGCGGCCATAATATTGGCTTGGTCCCTACTATGGGTAACCTGCATGCGGGGCATATTGCTCTCGTGCAGCAGGCAAAAGAAAATGCGGACATTATTGTCTCTACTATTTTCGTTAACCCATTACAGTTTTCGGCGGGTGAGGATCTCGACAAATACCCTCGCACACTCCAAGCCGACCAAGAAAAACTAGAAGCGGTTGGCTGCCACTACTTGTTCGTACCCTCAGAAGAAGAGGTTTATCCTGACGGACGCGAAAAACAGACCATGGTGGAAGTCCCCGATGTCTCTGACCTTTACTGCGGCGCAAGCCGTCCAGGGCACTTTCAGGGTGTTGCTACCATTGTTTGCAAATTATTTGGTATGGTACAACCAGATTTAGCTATTTTTGGGGCTAAAGATTACCAGCAACTTTTTGTTATCCGTAAAATGACAAAAGACCTTAGCTTACCTATTACCATTCAAGGCTCCCCGATTGTTCGAAACGAACATGGTCTAGCATTAAGCTCGCGCAATGGTTATCTCTCAGAGGAGCAGTTAAGTGCTGCTACCGCACTCAATAAAACCCTTAAAGCGACTGCACACGCAATAGAGCAAGGCAATACTGACTTTGACGCTCTCGTAGAAGCAGCACAACTACAGCTTGAAGCCGCTGGTTTTCAGCGTGATTACTTCGTCATTGCGCGCCAAAGTGACCTTTTGGCCGCGTCAAAAGACGATACTAAGCTGGCCATTCTTGCTGCGGCTTATATTGGTCCTGCCCGCCTTCTCGATAATCAGGTAGTTAACCTCTAAAGTTACAACTCAAAACCGCTAAAGCACTGCATTTCAATACGACTAATTGTCGGCACCTTTTTCAATGTTTATTGCTGAAGGTGCTTGCAATAGCCTTCGGGGTTGCTCACACTGATATTTTCCGCACTGCGGAAAAAACTAACTACTAAGCTGACTCCTGCAAGGCTATTCATTAGCACCTGCACATCCGGATCTCTTTAATATAAAAGTGACAGGATAGAGTTTACTGATAAGAGGCACAATCATGCGTGAAGTCGTTATTGTTGCAGCTGGCCGTACTGCGGTTGGTGCATTTAATGGTTCTTTAGCTGGCGTAAAAGCATCTGATTTAGGCGCTACGGTACTAAAAGGACTAGTAGAACAGACCAAAATTGACCCTGCTCAGATCGACGAAGTCATCCTTGGACAAGTCCTGGCTGCGGGCTGCGGGCAAAACCCAGCACGTCAAGCTCTGATCAATGCCGGAATCCCTCAAGAAGTATCTGCTCTCACTATCAACAAAGTGTGCGGTTCAGGCCTAAAAGCTATTCAAATGGCTACTCAAGCAATTCGTTGCGGCGACGCTGAAGTGATCATTGCTGGCGGACAAGAAAACATGAGCCAATCTCCACATGTTCTGCCTAATTCACGCAATGGCGCACGCATGGGCGATTGGAAAATGGTTGATACCATGATCACTGATGGCCTATGGGACGCATTTAACAACTACCACATGGGTATCACGACAGAGAATATTGTTGAAAAATACGGTTTTTCTCGTGAAGAGCAAGACGCATTTGCCAGCGCTTCGCAGAACAAAGCTGAAGCAGCCGTAACATCAGGACGCTTTAAAGGTGAGATTTTCCCTGTTGTTATTCCTAAGCGCAAAGGCGATCCAGTTGTCTTTGACACTGACGAACAGCCACGTTTTGGTTGCACACCTGAAGCACTTGCAAAACTTCGTCCGGCTTTCAAAAAGGACGGTACAGTTACAGCAGGTAATAGCTCTACTATTAACGACGGCGCTGCAGCAGTCATGCTTTGCTCTGCGGAAAAAGCCGCTGAGCTTGGTTTACCTGTATTAGCTCGCATCAAGGCTTATGCTTCTGCTGGTGTTGACCCTGCTATCATGGGCACTGGTCCTATCTGTGCGACACAGAAAACACTGGAAAAAGCAGGCTGGTCAATTACAGACCTTGAGCTGGTTGAAGCCAATGAAGCTTTCGCTGCTCAGGCAATGTCTGTTAACCGCGACCTAGGCTGGGATACTAACATTGTTAACGTCAATGGCGGCGCCATTGCTCTAGGGCACCCAATTGGTGCTTCTGGTTGCCGTATCTTTGTATCACTGGTTCATGAAATGATTAAGCGTGACGCTAAAAAAGGTCTAGCTACTCTATGCATCGGTGGCGGTATGGGTACAGCACTGGCTATCGAGCGCGATTAATCGTTAGCTTTTTGCATAAAAAAACCGCAGCTAATGGCTGCGGTTTTTTATATTATAGGTCAATAAACACAACTTAAGAGTTGATTAAGCCTTAGCGACAGCGCCTTTACCTACCCCCTCATAAGCTCGAACCATGACATCATCTAACGGCCTCATCTGCTTGATACGTGCGGCTAAGTGTCTAGCTATCTGTTCAACTGTTGTTTCTGTATCGATGTCATAACAGTATTTTTCTGGAAGCGTTAATGAAAACTCTCCCTGAGGCGCCTGGTATTCATAGCGATTCATACCCGCCTCACTTTCCTTACGATGTGCTGTTGTTCCAATATAAATATCTTGCCAACGATTAGCCCACTCTTGCTCCAGCTTTTCATCACGCTGATCATTCAAAAAGATCTCTATACGTGAACGATGCCCATGCGCTATACGCTGGCAATTACCATCGTGCTGCTGCAATCCATGACTGTAATGGTAAAAAGCGCCAGCCACCTCTTCAGGTATAAACTTTAAACTTAGCCCTTTAACCTCCTGAGGAAACAACTCAAGCAACTGGACTGTACACCACTGCGCCATCGCCTCTGGAGTAATTTCTTCAACATCTATCAGCACTATGGCCTTGCTTGGCGAGACACAATTGAACAACTCTCCATCAGGGTAGCGCCACTCAACACTAGTTTGCCCAATAGACTGCTCAGACTGAACATGGCTCATTTTTGTCGGTACCAATAGGGCATGATCAATGGTGTTATCCATCCATTCGCGTGTCAGCTTTTTTACAATACCGAAATCACAGACCATTCCTTGTTCATTAAGTGCGCCATCCAGTTCCAGCTGTAGCAACCAAGACTCGCCCATTAAGCCCCGCGATGAGTGCAGGTAGGAAAAATCCACATTTGTCAGATTATTTACAAAAAGCTTCACAGTCATTCACCCTCTTTTGAAGCCTCATATTCTACCGCAAGGCAGTATCCATATGCATTCAAATCATTACCTATAGTAGCTTTTTCAAGCGAAGTAATAAATTTGGTTATGAGACTCGCGTTAGCACGTTATAATGTATTTTTGTTTCCAGGAAAATTTATCTCACATGCGTCTCGATAAGTATTTATCTCAAGCTACCGGCCTTTCCAGAAAAGATATCAAACGCCTATTACACAAAGATTTGGCGGCTGTTAATGGCGTAGTTACGCGAGACTCATCCCTGCAGGTTTCTGAAGACGATACCGTTATGTTTCAAGAGATGGAGATTGCAGCGCCTCGCCCTCGTTACTTTATGATGAACAAACCATACGGCTATGTCTGTTCTTCAGATGACCCAACCAATGCAACCGTCATGGGCCTGCTTATCGACGAGCCTCGCCCTAACGACCTTCACCTAGCCGGCCGGCTTGATCTGGATACCACAGGCTTACTTCTAATCACTGATGATGGCCAGTGGTCACACAAGCTTACATCACCAAAGCACAAGCAAGGAAAACGTTACTTGTTGGAAACGGCTGATCCGATTCCTGAATCCGCTGTGGAGCAATTTGCCCAAGGTGTACAGCTTCTCAATGAAAAACACCTCACTAAACCCGCTGAACTTGAAATTATTGGCGTTGATGAAGCGTTCTTAACATTAACCGAAGGTCGCTATCACCAAGTTAAACGTATGTTTGCCGCCATCGGTAATAAAGTCATCAAACTACACCGAGATCGTATTAGCCATATTGTACTTGATGAGTCTCTAGCGCCTGGTGAATACCGTGAGCTGACTGAAGAAGAGATACAGATAAGCAAATGAGTGCAGATAAAGCCTTTGACCTGCTGTATGCAGAATTTAAGCAGGTCAGTGACGCTTCACTATGGATAGTCGATGAGAACATCTCCACACAGGCTATCCCTGCGGCGACGCCATTGATTTGTGCCATATCTAATCGGTTAGATATTGCACAAAGCTTACAGCGTCTAGGGTGGGATTGTAGTTTTAATGACTACCTACTCGAGGCTTGGCCCGAAAAGCACTTTTACAACATATTTTTACGCATCCCTAAAGAAAAAGCACAAGCCCACTACGTTATTAATCAGGCACAACGCTTGCTTGCCAATGGTGGCTCATTATATCTGAGTGGTTTAAAGCAAGAAGGCATTAAAGGCTTTATAGAGCGCGCGGGAACACTCACCAGTGCTCCAATACAAACATGGAAAGCTGACAAACAAACATGGGCCGGAAAAATCACCTTTGATGGCACATCAGCCGCGCTCTTAGATGACAAATCCTATCGCAGCCTTAGACAAGCTCCAAGCGATTTAACTTTCAGTTTTTGGAGCAAACCTGGGATTTTCGGCTGGGATAAGATTGATAAAGGCAGTGAATTACTTATTCAACACTTAAAAGAACTCACGGCAGGAATCGACCACATTAAGTCTGTGTTAGATATTGGTTGCGGCTACGGATATTTAAGCCTGCATACTGCCAAGCAACTCAATACTCAGGTTACTGCAACAGATAACAATGCCGCCGCTATTCTCGCTTGCCAAACCAATCTTGAGCACTATCAACTTAATGGCAGCGCAATGGCAGATAACTGCGCTGATAATATAAAGGAGCGTTTTTCACTCGTTATATGTAACCCACCTTTTCATTCGGGGTTTGGTGTGGAAAACGATTTAACTGATCGCTTTTTAGACAGTGCGGCAAAACATTTAACTGCAGATGGCCTAGCCATTTTTGTCGTTAACTTACACATCCCCCTAGAACGTAAAGCCAGTCGTTACTTTACGCTATGTGAAACGCCCGTAGTCACTGACCATTTTAAGCTAGTGCGGCTGTCCCAACCCAAACGATAACCTAGATCCAGCAAGCGTCGCTTAATCAGCACAGCCATTTTGCCAACTAATTCGGCTTTTTCCAGCTCGGCGCCGGTGAAATTAGAATCGGCACGTAGCGAATACAAAACAGTATGAACGCGACCATCCATATAACGCCGGCGCTCAAAATAAAGTGATTATAAGCAACACCACCTACCAAGGCCGCCGCCGCTCTCAGCAATGCGGTTATGCTTATTAGCACAAACACAGCTGTCATCATTTTACCCGCAACCAGCGCACGCTGAGTGTGGCCTAGCGCTGCCCGTGAAGCGACACCGAGAATCATCCCTGCCATGGCGCCAATACCTATTGCGTGTAATCCAGCAGAAACATTGATTAAACCCAAAGCAGACAAGCCGAGCAAAATAAGCCCCGTACCTAACCATACAAAGCCTAAGTGCAATACCCACAACAAAGGCTCACCTAAGATTTGTATTCCCTGCCAGCGACTGATACGTGCCCACTGGGCTATACCTGCAAGGCACAATAACCCACCTGTAAGCATGTTAACCGGTACTACAACCCAACTCACTGCAGCGACGACTAACAAGACACTAACAAACATATCAAAACGATTAAATAGCGTCGGGAGTGGCTTGTCTGAATCAGGCTTTTGTTGAACTAGGTAATTACGTGTAAAAGAAGGCGTGATACGCCCACCGATTAAAGCAATCATCAAACTTACTTGCATAATCACACCACGCAATGCCATATCGCTATATGCAGCACCGTACTGATGTCCCAAATGAAACAGCACATTGAAAACGCAGAATAAGCCCAGCATGACAATTATTTTATAATTGCGCTTGTGTCCACCTATCAAAATCTCACGACCGATCAAACCTGCCAACAAAACACCATAAAACAGATCAGCGGCCGCTACGATTGCATAAGGTAGTTCCGCAGACACAAGCATAGCCAAGCGACCCAATACCCAAAAAAACACCAATATAGCTAATGGCATACCACTAACGGGCAAACGGTTTGTCCATTTTGAAACAGCCGCCAGCAAAAAGCCGCCAATCGCCGCTCCAACAAAACCAAACAGCATTTCATGTGCGTGCCACTGCGTAACAGGAACGGCAATAGAGGCGCCATACCAATAGCCTTTTAAAATAGCTAACCATAACCCCATGAGAATGACGCCAGCAGCACCAACGCAAAGAAACAGCAGCCTGAAGCCGTTGCTCAATAATGTCTCCCAACGAGATGCCGGATATTTTTCAAACATCAGAATAGCCATAATAGAGTCTCAATTCTTTAAACATGCAATTATTATACATGTTATTACTCATTCTACATATAACTCATTAGAGGTAATTTCAGGCACAAAAAAACCCTCACTAGGAGGGTTTTTATTAAATCAGAATAGCTTAGCCTTCTACAGACTCATCCTGAACTAAATCTTTCATAGAAAGCTTAATACGACCGCGCATATCAACTTCTAACACCTTAACTTTAATGATGTCATCCATTTTCACGTAATCAGTTACTTTCTCAACGCGCTTGTTGTCGATTTGAGAAATATGAACCAAACCATCTTTACCCGGCAAGATGTTCACAAATGCACCAAACTCTTCCAAGCGTACTACTTTACCTTCATAGATCTTACCTACTTCAGCTTCAGCAGTAATTTCGATAACTTTATCTGTTGCTGCTTTAGCGGCTGCTTTGTCAGCTGCGTAAATACGCACCGTACCGTCATCTTCGATATCAATCATTGCGCCAGTTTCTTCGGTTAGAGCACGGATAGTCGCGCCGCCTTTACCGATAACATCACGAATTTTCTCAGGATTAATTTTCAACTGAGTCATCGCTGGAGCATTGTCTGGTAGCTCTGGACGAGCATAACCAATTACTTTAGCCATCTCTTTCAAGATATGGGTACGTGCATGCAGCGCTTGCTCCAATGCAATTTCCATAATCTCTTCAGTGATACCTGTGATTTTAATGTCCATTTGTAGCGCAGTAATACCTTGCTCGGTACCTGCTACTTTAAAGTCCATATCACCTAGGTGATCTTCATCACCCAAGATATCAGTTAGGACTGCAAATTTTTCGCCTTCTTTAACAAGACCCATAGCAATACCAGCTACCGGTGCCTTTAAAGGAACACCCGCATCCATCATCGCAAGAGAAGCACCACATACAGACGCCATTGAGCTAGAACCGTTAGATTCTGTAATCTCAGATACAACACGAATGGTGTACGGAAATTCTTCCTGTGATGGCAACATAGCTGCGATACCACGACGAGCTAGACGACCATGACCAATTTCACGACGGCCAGTTGAACCAATACGGCCCGCTTCACCTACAGAGTATGGAGGGAAGTTGTAGTGCAACATGAACGGGTCTTTACGCTCACCTTCCAGCGCATCAATAAACTGCTGGTCACGTGACGTACCAAGTGTACATGTCACGATAGATTGTGTTTCACCGCGAGTGAACAATGAAGAACCGTGAGTACCTTTCAAAATATCAACTTCAACGTTGATGGGACGAACTGTTTTCGTATCACGACCATCAATACGTGGTGCGCCATCAACGATACGCTGACGAACAATCGTTTTCTCAACAGAGCTAACAACACCTGATACTTCTTTATCAGAAGGCAGGCCTTCGTCAGAACCAGATAACTCATCTACTGCTTTACTACGCAGGTCATTAAGTGTTGCCTGGCGCTGCATTTTATCAGCCACTTGGTAAGCATCAGAGATACCCTGACCAACCAAAGTGTTTACTTGTGCAATCAAGGTTTCATTTTTGACTGCAGGCTTCCAATCCCATGTAGGCTTACCAGCTTCAGCTTTCAATTCACTGATTGCTTTGATAACAACTTGCATTTCAGTGTGTGCGTATAGAACAGCACCCAGCATTTCATCTTCAGTCAGTTCTTTTGCTTCTGATTCCACCATCAAAACAGCATCAGTAGTACCAGCAACAACCATGTCTAGTTCAGACTCAGCAAGCTGCTCGTAAGTAGGGTTTAGAATATACCCCTGCTCTTCAGTGAAACCTACACGAGCTCCACCTACTGGGCCAACAAATGGAATACCAGAGATAGACAAAGCAGCAGAAGTACCGATCATTGCTGCGATATCTGGATCATTGTTTTTATCAGCAGACATTACCGTACAGATTACCTGTACTTCATTCATGAAGCCTTTTGGAAAAAGCGGACGAATCGGACGGTCAATTAAGCGTGATGTAAGTGTTTCTTTCTCTGACGGACGTGCTTCACGTTTGAAAAATCCACCAGGAATTTTACCAACAGAATACGTTTTCTCGATGTAATGAACAGAAAGAGGGAAAAAACCCTGTCCTTCTTTGGCTTCTTTAGCACCAACAACGGTACATAAAACCTGAACCTCACCCATCGTTACTAATACAGCACCGGTTGCTTGGCGAGCAACGCGGCCTGTTTCTAATGTGACCTGCTGGCCACCGAATTCAAATGTCTTTGTAATCGCTTGCACGAATATAACCTCTCATTTAATAAACAAATGCCTGTCAGAGAGAAATCGAATTCCATACCATCTTAAGGCCAGTACTCATTTGCACTCTATCAAAACTATAGAGCATTGGTTAAGCACAAATGAGTACAGGCTGGTTGAAAACCTTCTCTCTTTAAACAGGCGGATAAAACAAAGGCCATACAGTGTATGGCCTTTGGAAAAACAGTCTTAGCGACGCAGACCCAAACGGCCAATTACTGTCAAATAACGATCTGCATCGTTCTTTTTCAAGTAATCAAGCAATTTACGGCGTTGGTTTACCATGCGAATCAGACCACGACGTGAATGATGATCATGTTTGTGAGACTTGAAATGTCCCTGCAGAGTCTCGATGTTTGCCGTTAGCAAAGCAACCTGTACTTCTGTAGAACCTGTATCACCTTCGCTACGGCCGTAATCTGCTACGATCTGCGCTTTCTGTTCAGCTGTTAACATCTATCTTGCTCCAGTCTAATATGCGGACAGCTTTTGCTGTCGGATTATAGGACACGGTGAACCGAGCATATTATCAGTTCATCGCCATCATCTGGAACCATTAGGCATCCAAACGTTTTCAGGAATGCTAGTTATTTGTCGACATTAACCGTCTTGAAACTAACTGACCTTCCTGAGTTATCTCGCCAATACCAAGAAATCTCCCAGTATCTTTTTCTTGTATTCTTACAAGCGGCTGCGCAGCCATATCAAGGTCAATGACAATGCCATTTAACACACGTGCACACTGCTCTGCTTCCAGCTCAATCAGAGGTGTATCCTCAATTGCTGACCACGGCGCTAATAATAGCGCATCTAAGCGCTCTTGTATGCTTTGTGGGGGTTCATCAGGCGTCATTGGAGCAGCTATTTCTTGTAGTTGCTCTAAGGTAATCATGCTTTGTGCTTGATAGGGCCCTGAATCTAAACGGCGCAATACTTTTACGTGCGCGCCACAGCCAAGATACAAACCTAAATCCTCTACAATCGAGCGAATATAGGTGCCTTTAGTACAACGTATATCCAGATCAACCTCGTCACCGCGAAAGTCGAGAATTTCAATACTTAAAATCGTAACTTGTCGACGTTTGACTTCAACCTTAATACCTTGTCTTGCCAGCTTATACAAAGGCTGACCGTTATGTTTCAAGGCTGAAAACATCGAAGGAACCTGCTCAATCTCACCGGTAAAGTGCTCTTCAAGCAAAGATTGAATCAGCTCACGTGTAACGTGCTCACCGATATCTGCTGTTGCAATGACCTGACCATCGGCATCACTGCTATCTGTTCTGATACCTAGTTTTGCAGTCGTTTGATAGCGTTTATCAGCATTGAGAAGAAATTGAGAGAATTTGGTGGCTTCTCCAAACGTAAGAGGAAGCATGCCTGTAGCTAGCGGATCAAGCGCACCGGTATGTCCCGCTTTTGCGGCACCATAGATGCGCTTTACACCTTGCAGAACATAATTGGAGCTCACGCCCTGCGGTTTATCAAGCAGAAAAATGCCGTCCACTGGACGGCCTTTATGTCGCCGGCCCACTACCTAATCCTCTTCTGAGTCATTCTTCTCACGAATTTCGCGAGAAGCTTTCTCTATAAGACTATGTATATGGCGTCCACGTTCTACACTTTTATCAAAGTGGAAACGCAGTTGCGGCATCACACGTAGCTGTATTTTATGCGACAGCTCATGCCTAAGAAAACCTGCAGCATTGCGCAGTACTTCAAGAGAACACTTAATAGCGTCCTCTTGAGTTTGCTCTCCTAGAGGGAAAACAGTGATATATACATCAGCAAAGCCTAGGTCTTTAGCAACCTTAACATAGCTGATAGTCACCATCCCTATACGTGGATCTTTGACTTCAAGTTGAATCAACTGAGCCAGATCTCGTTGCATCTGGTCAGCGATCCTTTGAGTACGACTAAATTCGCGTGCCATACTACTCCGTTACAATGTGCGTTGAACTTCAACAACCGAGAATACTTCGATCTGGTCGCCGACTTTAACGTCATTATAGTTTTTCACACCGATACCACATTCCATACCCTGACGAACCTCGCTCACGATGTCCTTAAAGCGACGTAGTGATTCCAGCTCACCTTCGTAAATAACAACGTTTTCACGCAGTACACGAATGCGCTTATTACGGAATACAGTACCTTCAGTCACCATACAACCGGCTACTAGGCCAAGTTTTGGTGAACGGAAGACATCACGTACTTCAGCAATACCAACTATTTCTTCACGGAACTCAGGTGACAACAAGCCTGTCATTGCCTGCTTAACATCATCAATGATGTTATAGATGACACTGTAGTAACGCAGTTGTATACCTTCGCGAGAAATAATCGCTTTAGCCTGAGCATCAGCACGCACGTTGAAACCAACAACTAATGCGGATGACGCTAGCGCAAGGTTGGCTTCTGTTTCAGAAATACCGCCGACACCGCTAGAAACTATAACAACTTTTACTTCATCAGTAGAAAGCTCTTCAAGTGCATTTGTTAATGCTTCCAAAGACCCCCTTACATCAGCTTTAAGAACAATATTTAAGTTCTTAACATCACCGGCTTCCATATTGGCAAACAGGTTCTCAAGCTTAGATGCATGCTGACGTGCTAGTTTGATGTCACGGTATTTTCCTTGACGGAATAGAGCAACTTCACGTGCTTTCTTCTCGTTAGAAACAACAGTGAACTCATCACCCGCGCCTGGCGTGCCATCAAGACCTTGGATCTCAACAGGAATGGCAGGGCCCGCTTCTTCAACTGGCTTACCGTTCTCATCCATCATTGCTCTGATACGGCCATAATGCAGACCAGCCAGAACAATATCACCTTTCTTCAAGGTTCCATTTTGAACAAGTAGCGTTGCAACTGGACCGCGTCCTTTATCAAGACGAGACTCAACAACAACACCTTGACCCGGTGCATTTTTAACCGCTTTCAGCTCAAGTACTTCAGCCTGCAGCAATACAGCTTCTAATAAGGCATCAATGCCTTCGCCTGTTTTAGCAGATACTGGAATGAACTGAACATCGCCACCCCAATCTTCTGGAATAACATCGCGCTGAGCTAGTTCGTTTTTAACGCGATCAGGATCAGCGTCTTCTTTATCCATTTTGTTGACTGCGATTACCAAAGGCACGCCAGCAGCTTTGGCATGCTGAACGGCTTCTTCTGTCTGAGGCATTACGCCATCATCAGCAGCAACAACAAGGATAACGATATCAGTTAGCTTGGCACCACGTGCACGCATCGCTGTAAAAGCAGCATGCCCTGGAGTATCCAAGAAAGTAACCATACCGTTTTCTGTTTCTACGTGGTATGCACCGATATGCTGGGTAATACCACCCGACTCACCTGCAGCAACACGCGTACGACGAATGGAATCCAGTAACGATGTTTTACCATGGTCAACATGCCCCATAACCGTCACGATAGGTGCACGACCGTGTAATTCACCTTGCGATTGCTGAATGCTTTCCATCAAAGCTTCTTCGATGGCATTTTCTTGCATCGGCTTAGCAACGTGCCCCATCTCTTCAACAACCAATACCGCTGTATCTTGATCAATCACCTGATTAATGGTCGCCATAGCGCCCATTTTAAACATCACTTTGATGACCTCAGCTGCTTTTACTGACATTTTCTTAGCCAGTTCAGCAACAGTAATACTTTCAGGTACAGCAACATCATGAACCTTCGGAGCCTGAGGCTCTGTAAATCCATGTGCATTATCTAGCTGATGAGCGGTCTTAGCGCGATTACCTTTCATATTATTACGTGAAAGCTTACCACCACGACGAGCGCCTTTTGCATCACTACCACCGCGCGTATTGCGACCATGAGATGCTTTAGCTGGCTTTTTATCTTCGCCTCGGAATGATTTCTTCTTATCATCCTGAGCAGGAGCGGCTTTTGCTGCTGGTTTAGGAGCAGCGGCAGGTCGCGGAGCAGCCTTCGGCGCTGGCTTGGCAGCTTCCTGAGGTTTAGGCGCGGGCTTAGCAACTGCAGCAACTGCAGCAGCTTTAGCTGCTTCTGCTGCTTTAGCATCCGCTTCAGCTTTCGCTTTAGCCTCTGCTTCTTTAGCTGCCGCTTCTTGTTCAAGCTTCAAGCGCTCTGCATCCAAACGTGCGGCTTCTTCAGCAGCAGCCTTATCAGCCTCTGTTGCACCACCTTCTACATCAGCACGTTTGACATAAGTACGTGTTTTGCGCACTTCTACATTAACCGTTTTTTTCTTACCTGATGCTCCAGCTACCTTTAACTGAGAAGTAGTAGAGCGCTTCAGTGTAATTTTTTTAGGTGAAGCAACATTTTCGTCTTCTTCACCATGTGATCTTTTAAGATGATTCAATAATGTCTGTCTTTCGGTTTCCGAAACCAGAGATTCATCTTTTTTACCTGCGATTCCCGCTTCCTGCATTTGCGCTAATAAACGCTCAACGGGAACACCAACCACACCGGCAAGTTGTTTAACAGTGACTTCTGCCATATTGGTATATCTCCTCCGCTGAATTAGACTTCATCCGCAAACCATGGCGCACGCGCGGTCATGATCAACTCTGCAGCCTTTTCTTCGTTCATACCTTCAATATCTAGAAGTTCTTCAACAGATTGCTCTGCCAAATCTTCCATGGTAATCACGCCATTAGCCGCAAGCAGGAAAGCCAAATGGCGATCCATACCTTCCATTTCCAGCAGGTCTGCTGCTGGTTCGGATTTCTCGAGCTGTTCTTCACTCGCTAGAGCTAAATTCAGCAGTGCGTCTTTCGCTCGAGTACGAAGCTCATTCACTAAATCTTCATCAAAGCCGTCAATTTCTAACATCTCATCGACTGGCACATAAGCCACCTCTTCCAAGGTGGTAAATCCTTCTTCAACCAACACTGACGCAACATCTTCATCAAGATCCAGATGTTTCATCAAAACTTCCATGACAGAACCCATTTCAGACTGCTGCTTCTCTTCAGCGGCCTCAACTGTCATGACGTTCAATTCCCAACCTGTGAGTTCTGATGCTAATCGAACGTTCTGGCCACTTCGGCCAATAGCCATTGCAAGCGACTCTTGCGCTACAGCAACATCCATTGAATGCGTTTCTTCATCAACAACAATAGAAGCAACTTCAGCAGGAGACATAGCGTTAATTACCAACTGCGCAGGATTATCATCCCACAGGATAATATCAACACGCTCGCCACCTAATTCATTAGAAACGGCCTGAACACGAGCACCACGCATACCAACACAAGCACCGACAGGATCGATACGACCATCGTTAGTTTTAACTGCGATTTTTGCACGCGAGCCAAGATCTCTAGCTGCCGCTCTGATTTCAATAACCTGCTCAGAAATCTCAGGTACTTCAATCTTGAAAAGCTCTATCAGCATTTCCGGACAAGCACGACTTAGCACCAACTGAGGACCACGCCCTTCAGCGCGCACTTCAGTTAAAACTGCACGAACTCGATCGCCCATACGGAAAACTTCGCGAGGCAAAACGTTGTCACGTGGTAATAAGGCTTCAGCGTTATTACCCAAGTCAACGATGATATTATCGCGTGTTACCTTCTTCACGCTTGCTGAAATCAGCTCACCAAGACGGTCACGATAAAGATCTACAACTTTTGCTCGCTCTGCTTCACGTACCTTTTGTACGATAACCTGCTTAGCAGTTTGAGCAGCGATACGCCCAAACGCAACAGACTCAATTTGTTCTTTATGTATATCACCAGGTTGCAGCTTAGGATCAATTTCCTCTGCTTCTTCCATGGTCAATTCTGTGCCCAATAAAGGCACATCGTCATTACTGACTACTTTCCAGCTGCGAAACGTATCATAACCGCCAGTTGCACGGTCTATGATGACAATTACATCAGCCTCTTCATCAAAACGTTTTTTAGTCGCTGTTGCTAATGCCAGTTCAATCGCTTCAAAAATAACATCTTTTGGGACGTCTTTTTCGTTCGATACTGCTTCTGCAACCAGTAGAATCTCTTTATTCATGCTACTGCCTCGCCAATCCCCGAATGTATCGTTAAAACTGCGGAATAACCTGAGCCCGATCAATCAAATCAATCGGTAACAAAAACTCTTCATCGTCCACAACCAGCAGAATATCTTCGCCTTCAATGCCATTTAAAATCCCTTTAAAATTTCGTCTGCCATCAAATGGTACGCGAAGACGAATTTGAACTTTGCTTCCTGCAAAGGCACTGAATTGCTCCAATGTAAATAGCGGCCTATCCATTCCAGGGGAAGACACCTCTAATGTATAGACACCACTAATAGGGTCTTCTACATCAAGTATTCCACTGATTTGATGGCTCACAGCCGCGCAATCATCCACAGAGACACCTTCTTCGCGTTCTATATAGACACGTAAGGTGCTGTGTTTCCCCTGTGAAATGTGATCAATACCCCATAGCTGACAGTCAAGTGACTCAACTATAGGTTTTAACATCTCTTGTAATAATTTCAGCTTTGCTGACACCCACTAACCTCTAACTTTCGTAAAGCAGAAATAAAAAATGGGTCTTTATAAGACCCATTTCTGCGAAATCAAACTTAACCATACTTACGAAAAAGCCCCTAAAAAGGGGCTATTTCAAAAATATGGTAGCGGGGGCCGGATTTGAACCAACGACCTTCGGGTTATGAGCCCGACGAGCTACCAGACTGCTCCACCCCGCATCAGAAACAGGCGCATATTATACATATAATACGTACCTTTGCAAACATATGGTGCCCAAGGCCGGACTCGAACCGGCACAGCCATAAGCCACTACCCCCTCAAGATAGCGTGTCTACCAATTCCACCACTTGGGCTTTACTCTTTACTACCTAATTCGCTGTTGGAATATCCGTTTCTGCAGGCGCTTCAATTTTAGGTTCATCTAAAACAGGCAAGGTCGATTGCTTTTCTTGCACCGCTTCAACCGCAGGAATACCCGCATCACCAATAGAGCCCGCTTGCTCCTTAGCATAAACAGCCAATACAAAACTTGTCGCAAACAAAGCTGTTGCCAACACTGCCGTCATACGACTTAAAAAATTACCCGACCCCTGACTACCAAAAACGGTCTGAGATGCGCCGCTACCAAATGCAGCGCCTGCTTCAGCACCTTTACCCTGCTGTAACAACACCAGAGCAATAATACCAGCAGCAAGAACAACATGAGCAGCAAGAACCAGAGTTTCCATATTACCTACCGTTTAAGCACTTCTGCAGCCGCACTGCAGATAGCTAAAAATTCATCAACCTTCAATGAAGCTCCTCCAACAAGACCACCATCTATATCTGGCTGGGAGAAAAGCTCCTGCGCATTAGCAGCGTTAACACTGCCGCCATACAGTATCGACATATTATGCGATACTTCTATACCTGCTAACTCAGCAACCAAGTTACGAATTAACTCATGTACTTCTTGTGCCTGCAACGGGGAAGCCGTTTGACCTGTCCCTATTGCCCAAACAGGTTCATAGGCAATAACTACATTAGAAGTCTGCTCTGTACTTAGCAGACTTAAACCCACTTTTACCTGAGTAGCTATAACATCGGCATACTTACCACCATCCCTATCTTCGAGTGTCTCTCCAACACACAAAATAGGCGTGATATGATTTTCCAAGGCAGCAACAACTTTTTTTGCTACTAGCAAATCATCTTCACCGAAGATTGCACGCCTCTCTGAATGCCCTAGAATGACATACTCACAACCCACATCAGATATCATCGATGCAGATAGCTCGCCAGTAAAAGCACCCGACTTTTCATAAAAAAGATTTTGTGCGCCAACCTTTACTGCTTTTGCTTGCTGAATTGCTTCATGCAAATACACAGAAGGCGGGAAGACAACAGCGTTTACAGGTTCGGAAAAACTAGCCTTATTAAGAGCTAACAACATCTCACCAACAAACTGTTGAGAGCCATTCATTTTCCAATTTCCAGCGACTATTAAGTCACGCATCGCCATCCTCCATAAAAGAGGCGCAAATATTAACCGAGTTACTCGTTACTGACAAGCGCTTCAAGTGCTTTTCCTACCTCTTTTGCCAACTCTTCACAGAGTTTTTGAATAAACTCTTTATCTTCACCTTCTAGCATCACTCTAACTAGCGGTTCAGTTCCTGAAGGACGTAACAAGACCCGGCCAGAGTTACCCAACTGAGCTTCTACATCCTTGACAGCCTGCTGAATAGACTCAACACTACGAATATCAACTTTTGCAGTCGTGCGAACGTTAATCATCACTTGCGGCATTTTATGCATGCCTTTTTTCAAGTCATGCAAATTCTTACCGGATTCAAGCATTGCTCGCAGTACCTGAAGCGCTGAAATGGTACCATCTCCAGTAGATGTCAGGTGGCGGCATACAACATGCCCTGAACTCTCTCCACCTAAAACCCAATCATTTTCTGCCAATAGCGCCATTACGTAACGGTCACCAACATTAGCTCGTACAAAAGGTATCTCAAGCTTAGCCAATGACTGCTCTAATCCGAAGTTGCTCATCAAGGTTCCAACAACCCCTCCCTGCAAAACTCCTCGCTGATGCATTCTCTCAGCAATGATATACAGCGCTTCATCTCCATCAATCACTTCACCGAGGTGATCAACCATCATGAGACGATCACCGTCTCCATCCAAGGCAATACCAAGGTCCGCCTTTTCAGCAACGACTACTTTTTGTAACCGCTGTGGGGCCGTCGCACCACAAGCTTCATTAATATTTAAGCCATCCGGAGACGAAGCGACTTCAATAACATTAGCACCCAGCTCTGATAACACTGCCGGTGCCACATGGTAAGTCGCACCATTAGCGCAATCCAAGACGATTTTAAGGCCCGACAAGTTAAAGCCTACTGGAACGGACGACTTACAAAACTCTATATAGCGACCTGGTGCATCTTCTATACGCCTTGCCTTACCTAGACTAGCCGAATCCACCGTTGTCATCACCAAGTCCATCTGAGCTTCAATAGCGTGCTCTATTTCATCAGGTAACTTCGTACCTTCTGCTGAAAAGAACTTAATACCATTATCTCCGTAGGCGTTATGTGATGCAGAAATAACAATACCGGCATTAGCCTGAAAGGTTCGGGTCAAATAAGCGATAGCCGGTGTCGGCATTGGCCCTGTGAGTAAAACATCAACACCCGCAGCAGAAAGACCCGCTTCTAGAGCCGACTCAAACATATAGCCAGAAATACGCGTGTCTTTACCTATTAAAATCTTACTACGACCTTCACGAGCAAACACTTTACCTGCTGCCCAACCCAGCTTGAGCATGAAATCAGGGGTAATCGGAAACTGGCCAACACGACCACGAATACCATCTGTACCAAAATACCTTTTACTCACATCACTCTCCTCTTTCATACATAACGGCTTCGGTCATACGTACAACATCTACTGACTCTAATACATCATGAACACGGATAATTTTAGCTCCCTTCATGACGCCAATGGCCACTGTGGCCAAACTACCTGATAGTCGCTGATCAACTTCCCGATCCAGCACTCCTGCTATCATACTTTTGCGCGAAGTCCCTATAAGAAGAGGCAAAGCAAAATCATGCAACGCATCCAAACGATTCAGTAGCGCCAAATTATGCTCAAGCGTCTTACCAAAACCGAACCCCGGATCTAGCAACAATCGCTGCGCGGATATACCTGCGTCAGTACATGCTTTAATTCTTTCATTAAAAAACGCAGCCACCTCATCAATAACATTAGTATAGATAGGAGCATCCTGCATATCTTGCGGAGACCCCTTCATATGCATAAGGCAAATGGGCAGCCCAATTTCAGCCGCCGCCTCCAATGCCCCTGGAACACTTAATGCTCGGACATCATTAATCATGCCTGCACCTAATTGTGCCGCATTAATTATGACTTCAGGCTGACTCGTATCAACTGAAATCATTACATCTAATTCTTTTGATATTATATCGACAATAGGAAGCACTCGATCGAGTTCTTCTTGCAGCGTAACTTTTTTCGCCCCTGGACGAGTTGACTCTCCACCAATATCGATGATGGACGCCCCCTCTTTCACCATCTGAGCCGCTCGCTGTAACGCACTATCAAGCGATAACTTATTGTGTTTGAACAGCGCTCCTCCATCTGAGAAAGAATCCGGAGTGACATTCAAAATACCCATCACATGCGCGTATTGAAGGTCTAGCGCCCGTAAACCACACTGCAATATAGTCATTATTCGCCTACATATAAAAAAACCGGATGCTCAACACATCCGGTTCTTTTTAACTCAATTATACTTAAACTGTTTTACCATCTTCATCTACATCACCTGCGCCATCATCCGATGGTTTTACAGGTTCGTCAGCATCTGCTGGCGCAGAATCTACCTCAGGCTGCTCATCAGAAACTGGCGTCCCTGAATCACTATCTGCCGCTGAAGAATCATTTTCATCAACCCAACCTTCAGGTGGAGTCACGTCTTTACGTTCCATCAGCTCGGATATCTGATCACTACTGATCGTTTCATACTTCATCAACGCCTGCGTCATACTCTCAAGGATGTCGCGATTATCATCCAGAAGAGCTGTCGCTTGCGTATAGCACTCATCTATAATTTTACGTACTTCAGCATCAATACGGCGCTGCGTCTCTTCAGCTAACGGTTTAGCTCCTTGACCATAACCTCGACCAAACGGGTCGTCACCTTCCTCATCGTAAAGCAATGGACCTAGCTCTTCAGACAATCCCCATTTAGTGACCATGTTCCGGGCCATTGAAGTCGCTCGCTGAATATCGTTTGAAGCCCCTGTCGTCACACCATCTTTACCTAGGGTCATTTCTTCTGCAATTCGGCCACCATAGAGGGAGCAAATATTAGAAATAATAGTCGATCGGCTATGACTGTAACGATCTTCTTCCGGTAAAAACATAGTCACACCCAACGCACGTCCACGAGGTATGATAGAAACCTTATAAACAGGATCGTGCTCTGGCATCAGACGACCAACAATCGCGTGTCCTGATTCATGATATGCCGTGTTCAAGCGCTCTTTGTAAGACATAACCATAGATTTACGCTCAGCGCCCATCATGATTTTATCTTTAGCTTTTTCAAACTGCTCCATTCCTACTGTACGCTTGCTGTCACGAGCGGCAAAAAGAGCGGCCTCATTAACCAAGTTAGCAAGATCGGCACCAGAGAACCCCGGTGTACCACGAGCAATCAGCTCAGGCTTAACATCATCACCGATTGGCACTTTGCGCATATGCACTTTTAGAATCTGCTCACGGCCACGGATGTCCGGCAAACTCACATGAACCTGGCGGTCAAAACGCCCTGGACGTAGTAGCGCCGGATCCAAAACATCAGGTCGGTTGGTCGCTGCAATAACAATGACGCCTTCCGTTCCTTCAAAGCCATCCATCTCGACAAGTAACTGATTGAGTGTTTGCTCACGCTCATCATTTCCGCCACCCATACCCACACCACGGCTACGACCAACAGCATCAATTTCATCGATGAAGATAATGCAAGGCGCATGCTTCTTCGCTTGTTCGAACATGTCACGCACTCGGGACGCACCCACACCTACGAACATTTCAACAAAATCAGAACCAGAGATAGAGAAGAACGGTACTTTCGCTTCACCTGCAATAGCTTTTGCTAACAAAGTTTTACCCGTACCAGGGCTACCCGCCATCAGCACTCCACGTGGAATGTGCCCACCTAGTCGCTGAAATTTTCCTGGGTCACGTAAGTATTCAACCAGCTCACCCACTTCTTCTTTTGCTTCTTCAACACCAGCAACATCGTCAAACGTAGTCTTTATTTGATCTTCACTCATCATGCGTGCTTTTGATTTACCAAAAGACATTGGGCCGCCTTTACCACCGCCGCCCTGCATCTGTCGCATAAAGAACATAAATATTGCGATGATGATCAGTATTGGAAATGACGCAACGAGGAGCTGTGTCCAGACACTTTGCTGCTCAGGCTGCTTACCTTCAACGATCACATTGTGAGAAAGTAAGTCATCTACTAGTTTAGGGTCCTGTAAAGCAGGACGAATTGTCTGAAAGCGTTCACCATTACTGCGCTGCCCATGAATGGTGTATCCATCTATCACTACTTTAGAAACTCGGTCAGACTGAACTTCAGTCACAAAATCCGAATAAGTCACACGGCCTGGATCGCTTTCGGCGCTGAAATTATTGAAGACCGTCAACAAGACCGCCGCAATAACCAACCATAGAACCAGATTCTTTGCCATATCGTTCAAAAGACAACCCTCAATTTAATAGCGTCATAAAGCATCGAATAAACTACATCAGTTTAGTTGCTTTGACTAATAAAACTCATTTAAAACCACGCCCGATTATATAAACTTCTCGCGACCTCGCACGGGAAGAATCTGGCTTACGCGTAACTACTCGATCAAAATTTGCGCGGACATCCATCAAATACTGATCAAAACCTTCACCCTGAAACACTTTTGCTACAAAATTGCCTTTCGGTTTCAGAACGTCTTTTGCCATCGCCAACGCTAATTCAACTAAATACATAGCCGCTGGTTGATCAATAGAGTTCATACCACTCATATTGGGGGCCATATCAGAAATTACAAGGTCTGCTAAATCACCATCCATCACAGCAAGGATTTCATTAAGCACTGACTCTTCGGTAAAATCACCCTGAACAAACTCGACTCCCGCCAACGAATCCATAGGAAGAATGTCAGACGCCACCACACGGCCGCTATCTCCGACTAGCTCTGCCGCAATTTGTGACCACCCACCAGGAGCAGCACCTAGATCAACCACTGTCATGCCTTTTTTAAACAGGTTATCCTTTTCCTGTATATCTAAAAGCTTGAAGCTGGCACGTGAACGGTAGCCTTTCTCTTTAGCTAGTTTGACGTACGAATCATCAAAATGTTCCTTCAGCCACGCTTTACTTGTTTTTGATCTTGCCACTAATTTTTCTCTATAGTTTTACGCTGAGCCCGTCTCAGGTAGAATATACTTTTTAAATGTGGCCCAGCCACCCCTAATGAGATGTCTATTTTAGTATGAGCCTGACACCCGAGCAAAAGAAACAATATCGCACCATCGGCCATAGCCTGAATCCACTTGTGACCATCGCAGGTAAAGGGATGACAGAAAACATTCAATTGGAGGTGGATAGAGCGCTTGAAGACCACGAGCTTATTAAAGTGAAGTTCGCGGTTGGCGACAGAGATGTGAAAAAGCAATTAATTAAAGAGCTTTGCACTATCGTTGAGGCGACTATTGTTCAGGAGATAGGCAACATAGCCTTAATTTACCGCCCTGCACTACAACCTAACCCCAAACTATCTAACCTTTTACGTTAAAAAAAGCCGCCCATAAAGGCGGCTTTTTTGTTAAAGGTGTAGCACCTCTTCTATCTCATATTCAACAACACCGCTCGGGGTTTGAATACCCGCCACATCACCTTCGGTCTTGCCAATCAAGCCTCGAGCAATAGGTGAGTTGACTGACAACTTACCAATTTTAATATCTGCTTCATCATCACCTACAATCTGATAGCGCACAGTTTCATCAGTATCACAGTTAATAATAACCACAGTCGTTCCGAATATTACTTTCCCAGAACATGGAATCGCTGTAACATCAATCACTTGTGATTGTGACAGCTTACTTTCCAATTCTTGGATACGTCCTTCAATGAAACCCTGCTCTTCACGTGCAGCATGATATTCAGCATTCTCTTTTAGATCACCATGCTCACGAGCATCAGCGATAGCCTGAATCACACGCGGTCGATCAGCAGTCTTAAGGGTAACAAGCTCTTCACGAAGTGCTTTTTCGCCACCCACTGTCATAGGAACACGACTCATTAGTAAGCCCTCAATGCAAATCTTGTAAACGACGAACTACTTTCTCTTCACCATACTCAAGCGCCATAGTAACCGCTTCAGCTCCGGCCAGAGTTGTAGTGTAAGGGACCTTATGCTGTAACGCACTACGACGAATTTCTGCCGAGTCCGCTGTTGCTTTACGTCCTTCTGTTGTATTTACAACATAAGCAATCTCGCCATTTTTTATCATATCGATAATATTTGGACGCCCTTCTGTCACTTTATTAACAACATCTACCGGCAACCCATGATCTTTCAAGAAGGCCGCTGTACCGCCAGTAGCAACTAGTGAAAAGCCAAGAGCTAGCATTGATTTAGCAACAGGCACTGCGCCTTCTTTATCGACATTACGTACAGATATAAAAGCTTTTCCTGATTGCGGCATTTTCTCACCCGCACCAATCATAGCTTTCATAAATGCTTCGCCGAAAGTTTCTCCGGTTCCCATCACTTCACCAGTAGACTTCATCTCTGGAGAGAGAACTGGGTCAACGCCTTGAAACTTATTAAATGGGAATACTGCTTCTTTAACGTTAAAGTATTCAGGAATTATCTCTTCAGTAAAGCCAATCTCTGTAAGCTTTTTACCAATCATGACTAAAGCTGCTACCTTAGCTAAAGAAACACCAATGCATTTCGATACAAAAGGAACCGTACGAGATGCACGAGGGTTCACCTCTATCACATAAATCTCACCGTCCTGATACGCTAGCTGTGTGTTCATTAAGCCAACAACGCCTAATTCAAGCGCCATTCTCTTAACCTGATCACGCATCTCATCCTGAACATCTTTAGGAAGATTGTAAGGAGGGAAAGAGCAAGCAGAGTCCCCTGAATGCACGCCGGCCTGTTCAATATGCTGCATAATCGCACCAATGACGACTGTTTCACCGTCACATATAGCATCGATATCAACTTCTATAGCTGCATTTAGGAAGTGGTCAAGCAGTACTGGCGCTTCATTAGAAACTTGAACAGCTTCTTTCATATAACGACGCAGCTCGGATTCTTTATAAACGATCTCCATTGCGCGCCCACCCAGTACATACGAAGGGCGAACCACTAAAGGATAACCAATTTTTTCTGCTTCAATAACGGCCTGCTCAAGCGAGCGAACAGTTGCGTTTTCAGGCTGCTTCAAACCAAGACGCTGCAACATTTGCTGGAACTGCTCACGGTCTTCAGCACGATCAATTGCTTCAGGAGAGGTACCAATAATCGGCACACCCGCTTGCTCTAGAGCTACGGCGAGCTTGAGCGGCGTTTGGCCACCAAACTGAACAATAACGCCTTTAGGCTTCTCTACATCAACAATTTCCAACACATCTTCAAGCGTGATCGGCTCAAAGAACAGACGATCAGATGTATCGTAGTCGGTAGATACAGTTTCAGGATTACAATTAACCATAATAGTTTCAAAGCCAGCTTCACGCGCGGCAAGCGCAGCATGAACACAGCAGTAATCAAACTCGATACCTTGGCCGATACGGTTAGGACCACCGCCAATCACCATGATTTTTTCACGATCAGATGGGTTAGCTTCGCACTCTTCTTCATACGTTGAATACATGTAAGCCGTATCTGTCGAGAACTCAGCTGCACAGGTATCAACACGCTTAAAGACAGGGCGAATATTCAAATTATGACGGTGTTTACGGAACTGCTTCTCGCTCACGCCTAAGAGTGTCGCTAAACGCGCATCAGAAAAGCCTTTACGCTTCAACCGATAGACTTTATCTGCATCAAGCTCAGTCAGCGTCATTTTTGAAACGCGTTGCTCGTCTTGAATAAGGTCTTCTATCTGCACCAAGAACCACGGATCAATACCAGAAATGCTATACAACTCTTCAACGGTCATTCCCATACGGAACGCGTCGCCTAGATACCAAATACGTTCAGCACCAGGCTGCTTCATTTCACGTACGATATCGGAACGCGCATCTTCGCTATCTAGATCAACGATAGGATCAAAGCCTGTAGCACCTACTTCTAGGCCGCGTAGAGCCTTTTGCAAAGATTCTTGCTGTGTACGGCCAATAGCCATTACCTCACCCACAGATTTCATCTGAGTGGTGAGTCGGTCATTAGCTTGCGGGAATTTTTCAAATGTAAAGCGAGGAATCTTCGTAACAACATAATCAATAGCCGGCTCGAAAGACGCGGGAGTAGCGCCACCGGTAATATCATTCTGTAGCTCGTCCAGTGTATAGCCAATAGCTAATTTCGCTGCAACTTTAGCAATAGGGAAACCTGTCGCTTTTGATGCCAAAGCTGAAGAGCGAGAAACGCGTGGGTTCATCTCGATGACAACCATACGGCCATCTACCGGATTAACACCAAACTGCACGTTAGAACCGCCTGTCTCAACACCGATCTCACGCAGTACTGCCAATGAGGCATCTCGCATGATCTGATATTCTTTATCTGTTAGTGTCTGAGCAGGAGCGACTGTAATAGAATCGCCGGTATGTACACCCATCGCATCGAAATTTTCAATTGCACAGATGATGATGCAGTTATCGTTTTTGTCACGAACAACTTCCATCTCATACTCTTTCCAACCGATCAGTGATTCATCGATCAATAGCTCATTCGTTGGTGAGAGGTCCAATCCACGTTCGCAGATTTCAAGAAACTCTTCCATGTTATAAGCGATACCACCACCACTCCCCCCCATCGTAAACGATGGACGTATAATACATGGGAAGCCAAGCTGAGCCTGGACTTGTTGAGCTTCTTCGATACTGTGAGCAATGGCTGCGCGGGGGCATTCCAGACCAATTTTCTTCATCGCTTTATCAAAACGAGAGCGGTCTTCTGCCTTATCGATGGTATCGGCATTAGCCCCGATCATTTCAACACCGAATTCAACCAAAACACCTTCGCGTTCAAGATCAAGAGCACAGTTCAGCGCTGTTTGCCCACCCATAGTCGGCAGCAATGCGTCTGGACGTTCCTTCTCGATAATCTTAGCGACAGTTTCCCAAGTAACGGGCTCGATATAAGTGGCATCGGCCATTGCTGGGTCAGTCATAATGGTAGCAGGGTTAGAGTTAACCAAAATAACTCTGTAGCCTTCTTCACGCAGCGCTTTACACGCCTGCGCACCAGAATAATCGAACTCACATGCCTGACCGATAATGATCGGCCCTGCTCCTAAAATCAGTATGCTTTTTAAATCTGTGCGTTTTGGCATTGTATAAACCGGTCGAATCTAATTACTTAGCTGATCAATATATCAATCAGGCGTTTTTGCTTTTTCTCATCTCTGTTACAAAGCGATCAAACAGAGGCGCCACATCACGTGGTCCAGGGCTCGCTTCAGGGTGTCCCTGAAAACTAAACGCCGGACGGTCTGTACGCTCAATTCCTTGCAGGGACTGATCAAATAGAGACTTATGAGTAGCGCGAATCGTATCAGGTAAGCTTGTTTCATCTACAGCAAAACCGTGGTTCTGACTGGTGATCATCACTCGCGTAGTATCGATATCCTGTACCGGATGGTTCGCACCGTGATGCCCAAACTTCATTTTGACAGTTTTTGCACCAGAGGCTAACGCCAGCAGCTGATGCCCAAGACAGATGCCAAAAACAGGCACATCTGTTTTGCATATTTCCTGTATAGCAGAAATAGCATAGTCGCAAGGCTCAGGGTCACCAGGGCCGTTGGACAAGAACACACCGTCCGGGGATAAACCAAGCACTTCTGAAGCAGGCGTCTGTGCAGGAACGACGGTTACTCGACAGCCTCTTTCTACCAACATTCGTAAGATATTGCGCTTCACACCGAAATCATAAGCAACCACATGATACGGCTGAGTAGTCGCGTCTTTTTCTTCATGACCTTTGCCTAACTGCCAAGTCGATGAGTTCCACTCATACTTCTCGCAAACGCTAACTTCTTTAGCTAAATCCATGCCTTTTAAGCCAGGAAATGCCTTCGCTTGCGCTAATGCAGCCTCGTCATCTACAGCGCCGGCCATAATACAACCGTTTAGGCAGCCTTTTTCACGAAGAATACGTGTTAAACGACGCGTATCAATATCTGCAATACCCACAATGTTGTGGTCTTTCAAATACTGATCCAAAGTTTTCTGACTTCTAAAATTACTCGCAACAAGCGGTAAGTCACGAATCACCAGCCCTGATACCCATGTGCCAGCTGATTCTTCGTCCTCATCATTCGTGCCAACATTACCTACATGTGGATAAGTTAATGTCACTATTTGTCTGCAATAGGAAGGGTCTGTCAGAATTTCTTGATAACCGGTCATGGATGTGTTGAAAACAACTTCACCACTGGATTGACCGTCCGCGCCAATAGCAATACCCCTGAAAATACTGCCGTCTTCAAGGGCCAGAATGGCTGGTCTTGTCAATTGAACCTCCCCGCGTGTGCTGCGACTTTACAGAAAACTATATACGACACCTGAAAAAAAACGAGGTACTACCTCGCTTTAAAACCGGAATTCTTGGTACTACCTGCATACAGCAGGTAAACGGCGGTATTTTAGTCGATCCATCAAGCGCTGTCCATGCTCCCTCCTAGACTTCCGTACCTAACTTCATAAAATCGTCACACTATATTCATATGCTATTCAAACTAAATTCAGCAATCTACAACTAAGGCCTGCGATGCATATATCTCACCTGACCCGTGCTACCACCATATCTCTTTTTATAACATTGAGTATATTAGTGGCTTCAGTGTATTGGTCGTTACAAAAACTCGAGCAAGCATTCATACAATCACAACACTTCCAACAACTACAACAAATTACCCAAGATACAATTACCCTTCCTCTTAACGACTATCTCCACTCAAGTAATAGCAATCTACTCAACAAAACCTCTGAAAATATCTCAGCACTCATCCATAACTTAAGCTCAGATTCTTCACTGCCTAATTCAGTCAGCACAAAGACTTTATCCACATTAAAAAAACTTAACACTGATTTATCCCTGACGCTAAGAGCCGCAGGAAAACTATCCAATCCTGAAACCCTACTTATATTATCCGAACAAGAAATTGCCGACGAGTTAATTACACTGGGGGAAATCAATACGCAACATCAAAACATCGCGCTACAAAAAGCATATTGGATAAGAATTTTTCAACTTCAAAAAGAGTTACTAAGTCTAACTAATGCTCGCCAAGAAGTTTTTTATAATGAAAACAGACAAGCTCTTAAAATTGCTCTCGTTGGGTTAACACAGGAAGCCGCGCAGTTAAAAGACATGCCTCTCATGGAAGTTTATAAGTCGAATCCTACACAGGTGGAAAGTGATGACATAAGCTCACTAATGGGATGGGCAATAGAAGATGATTCTCAGCCTCAAGAGTCAAGTAGCGAGTCTATAGATAATATTTATAGTCAAATACAGCGCTACTCTAAAGAGATCGAGAATGCTCACAACCTCCTGCAAATAAAAAAAAATGCTCAAGAGACTGTCCAAACCACTCTATTACACCTGAATAGCACCATTACATCCGGACAAACAACACTCTCTCAAAACTACCGTAACACTCACTCTGACGTCCAATGGGTATTAATAGTAACTATTACTATCATCATGTTGATGGTGCTATTAATGTCAAAGCTTACATTTAAGCTATCCCACATTATTACACTCAGTGCAGAAATCACATCCAACTTAGCCAAAGGAAATTTACAGGGAAACACCTCCATAAAACCTTCTTTCAAAGAATGCATTAGCTTACAAAACTCACTTGAAGAATTAACACTGTACTTTCAGAAGCTAATCAACGATATACGTAGAGAAAGCAATCAATTAGCAACATTGCAAAAAGCGTCCCTCAAAGGCTCAAATAGCCTAACTGAAGTCATACAAAAGCAGAATATTGCTACACAAGACGCAGCAAGGCAGATAGAGGAAATGAACATATCATTCCTACACGTAGCCTCTCATGCTCAAGCGACAACACAGCAGGCTGGTGAGTCGAAACACAAAATTGAGGCGGGAGTAGAGCAGCTAAACCAAACATGCTTAAGCTTAAACAATCTAGCGCTAGGAATAGACAACACTGAGCGATCAATAAATTTATTGGAATCTGATGTCAAATTAATCAGTAATACGCTAAATGTTATTAGCGGCTTTGCCGAACAAACCAATTTGCTCGCGCTAAACGCTGCCATAGAAGCAGCGAGGGCCGGGGAAGCAGGCCGAGGCTTCGCTGTTGTTGCTGATGAAGTCAGGTTACTAGCAACAAACACCTCATCGGCAGCTGAGAAAATACAAACCCTAACAAGTCGTCTCACAGAAAGAACAAGCCTAACTGTAGCGCTAATGAGAAATCAGAAAGACACTACACACAAAACTTTACTCATTGCTAATGAAACCCAAACATCGATAACAACCATTACAGAATCAGTTACAGCAATGCATAACCAAAGCTTAGCGATCGTCAAAACTACTGACAATCAATCACAACTTAGCCAAGACATAACCATTGCAATTAATCACACCGCTTCTATGAGTGCCAAATCACAGCATGAAGCCGAAAACAATAAACACTTTTCATCGCAATTGAATAAGATAAATTGTCAATTACAAAACCTAATAAAGCATTTTAACTAATGCATACTTTATCAGCAGACGGAGCCAACCTCTGTAAGCCCTGCTACTTATCCACATCCGAGCCACATTAACATCCCAACGTTCTAAATCGCAGGCATAAAAAAACCCTGATCACGAAGTGATCAGGGTTCTCTATTAAAAGCTTGGCGATGACCTACTCTCACATGGGGAGACCCCACACTACCATCGGCGCTAAAACGTTTCACTTCTGAGTTCGGGATGGGATCAGGTGGTTCCATTTCGCTATGGTCGCCAAGCATAAACTGTCACAACATGGATTTGATGAAGGCTTTTCTTTGTCTTGGTCTATTCACAAGCACTACTCTGTAATCTTATCTTTACTACATGCTTCCCACACGCCTTTGGCGTTATATGGTCAAGCCTCACGAGCAATTAGTACTGGTTAGCTCAACGCCTCGCAGCGCTTCCACACCCAGCCTATCAACGTCTTAGTCTTAAACGGCTCTTTAGGGGAATCAAGTTCCCAGCGAGATCTCATCTTGAAGGGGGCTTCCCGCTTAGATGCTTTCAGCGGTTATCCCGTCCGAACGTAGCTACCCGGCAATGCCACTGGCGTGACAACCGGAACACCAGAGGTTCGTTCACTCCGGTCCTCTCGTACTAGGAGCAACTCTTCTCAAATCTCAAACGCCCACGGCAGATAGGGACCGAACTGTCTCACGACGTTCTAAACCCAGCTCGCGTACCACTTTAAATGGCGAACAGCCATACCCTTGGGACCGGCTTCAGCCCCAGGATGTGATGAGCCGACATCGAGGTGCCAAACTCCCCCGTCGATGTGAACTCTTGGGAGGAATCAGCCTGTTATCCCCGGAGTACCTTTTATCCGTTGAGCGATGGCCCTTCCATACAGAACCACCGGATCACTAGCACCTACTTTCGTACCTGCTCGACGTGTCTGTCTCGCAGTTAAGCACCCTTATGCGCTTGCACTCAATGCATGATTTCCGACCATGCTGAGGGTACCTTCGTGCTCCTCCGTTACTCTTTGGGAGGAGACCGCCCCAGTCAAACTACCCACCACACAATGTCCTCGATCCCGATTAGGGAACAGAGTTAGAACCTCAACAGTACCAGGCTGGTATTTCAAGATTGGCTCCACACGATCTAGCGACCATGCTTCAAAGCCTCCCAGCTATCCTACACAAGTAATGTCAAAGTCCACTGTGAAGCTATAGTAAAGGTTCACGGGGTCTTTCCGTCTAGCCGCGGGTACGCTGCATCTTCACAGCGATTTCAATTTCACTGAGTCTCGGGTGGAGACAGTGTGGCCATCGTTACGCCATTCGTGCAGGTCGGAACTTACCCGACAAGGAATTTCGCTACCTTAGGACCGTTATAGTTACGGCCGCCGTTTACCGGGGCTTCGATCAAGAGCTTCGCCGAAGCTAACCCCATCAATTAACCTTCCGGCACCGGGCAGGCGTCACACCCTATACGTCCACTTTCGTGTTTGCAGAGTGCTATGTTTTTAATAAACAGTCGCAGCCACCTGGTATCTTCGACTGCCAGCAGCTTAGAGCGTAAAGCTCATCACCGCCAGCAGCGTGCCTTCTCCCGAAGTTACGGCACCATTTTGCCTAGTTCCTTCACCCGAGTTCTCTCATGCGCCTTAGTATTCTCTACCTGACCACCTGTGTCGGTTTGGGGTACGGTTCGTTATAACCTGAAGCTTAGAAGCTTTTCCTGGAAGCATGGCATCAACAACTTCAGTCCTCAAGGGACCTCGTCATCGGTTCTCAGTCTTATAAGAGCCCGGATTTACCTAAGCTCTAAACCTACTACCTTAAACGCGGACAACCAACGCCGCGCTTGCCTAGCCTTCTCCGTCCCTCCATCGCAGTTATAACCAGTACGGGAATATTAACCCGTTTCCCATCGACTACGCATCTCTGCCTCGCCTTAGGGGCCGACTCACCCTGCCTCGAATAGCGTTGGACAGGAACCCTTGGTCTTCCGGCGGGGAGGTTTTTCACCTCCCTTATCGTTACTCATGTCAGCATTCGCACTTCTGATACCTCCACGGTGCCTCCCGGCTTCCGCTTCAACGGCTTACAGAACGCTCCTCTACCATGCCATAAATGGCATCCGCAGCTTCGGTGTCTAGTTTTAGCCCCGTTATATCTTCCGCGCAGGCCGACTCGACTAGTGAGCTATTACGCTTTCTTTAAAGGGTGGCTGCTTCTAAGCCAACCTCCTAGCTGTCTAAGCCTTCCCACATCGTTTCCCACTTAACTAGAACTTTGGGACCTTAGCTGGCGGTCTGGGTTGTTTCCCTTTTCACGACGGACGTTAGCACCCGCCGTGTGTCTCCCGTGATTGCACTCATTGGTATTCGGAGTTTGCATCGGGTTGGTAAGTCGGGATGACCCCCTAGCCGAAACAGTGCTCTACCCCCAATGGTGAGACACGAGGCGCTACCTAAATAGCTTTCGAGGAGAACCAGCTATCTCCGAGCTTGATTAGCCTTTCACTCCGATCCACAGGTCATCCGCTGGCTTTTCAACGACAGTCGGTTCGGTCCTCCAGTTGATGTTACTCAACCTTCAACCTGCCCATGGATAGATCGCTCGGTTTCGGGTCTAATCCCAGCAACTATACGCCCTATTAAGACTCGGTTTCCCTACGCCTCCCCTAAACGGTTAAGCTTGCTACTGAAATTAAGTCGCTGACCCATTATACAAAAGGTACGCAGTCACGGTCTCAAGGACCGCTCCCACTGCTTGTACGTACACGGTTTCAGGATCTATTTCACTCCCCTCACAGGGGTTCTTTTCGCCTTTCCCTCACGGTACTGGTTCACTATCGGTCAGTCAGGAGTATTTAGCCTTGGAGGATGGTCCCCCCATATTCAGACAGGATATCACGTGTCCCGTCCTACTCGATTTCATTGAAAATAGGTTTTCGCATACGGGGCTATCACCCACTACGGCCACACTTTCCAGTGTGTTCTGCTAACCACATCTCAACTTAAGGGCTGTTCCCCGTTCGCTCGCCGCTACTTAGGGAATCTCGGTTGATTTCTTTTCCTCCGGGTACTTAGATGTTTCAGTTCCCCGGGTTCGCCTCTAAACACCTATGTATTCAGTGTAAAGATACTCTATAAATAGAGTGGGTTTCCCCATTCAGAAATGTGAGGATCAAAGCTTGTTTACCAGCTCCCCTCACCTTATCGCAGGTTACAACGTCTTTCATCGCCTCTGACTGCCAAGGCATCCACCGTGCACGCTTTGTCACTTGACCATATAACCCGAAGGCGTCTGGCAAGAAACATGTTCTCGTAACGATAAAATTACTTTTGGCGCTTGTGTTTAAACAAGACTTTCTTTCATCAAATCCACATTGTTAAAGAGCGTTAAAGCAAAAGCTTTAAGCGATAAACAGGTTGCTTTACAGCAAGCAGCTTATGACTTAGAACTTTACTTCCAAGATCAAAGATCTTTCTCTTAACTTTCAGTCAGATAATTCGTGTGAACGCTATGCCAGAACTCGGCTTATCGTTTAAGGAGGTGATCCAGCCGCAGGTTCCCCTACGGCTACCTTGTTACGACTTCACCCCAGTCATGAACCACACCGTGGTAAACGTCCCCCCGAAGGTTAGACTATCTACTTCTGGTGCAATCCACTCCCATGGTGTGACGGGCGGTGTGTACAAGGCCCGGGAACGTATTCACCGTGGCATTCTGATCCACGATTACTAGCGATTCCGACTTCACGGAGTCGAGTTGCAGACTCCGATCCGGACTACGACCGGTTTTGTGAGATTAGCTTACCTTCGCAGGTTTGCAGCCCTCTGTACCGGCCATTGTAGCACGTGTGTAGCCCTACTCGTAAGGGCCATGATGACTTGACGTCGTCCCCACCTTCCTCCGGTTTGTCACCGGCAGTCTCCTTAGAGTTCCCACCATTACGTGCTGGCAAATAAGGACAAGGGTTGCGCTCGTTACGGGACTTAACCCAACATTTCACAACACGAGCTGACGACAGCCATGCAGCACCTGTCTCAGAGTTCCCGAAGGCACCAAGCTATCTCTAGCGAGTTCTCTGGATGTCAAGAGTAGGTAAGGTTCTTCGCGTTGCTTCGAATTAAACCACATGCTCCACCGCTTGTGCGGGCCCCCGTCAATTCATTTGAGTTTTAATCTTGCGACCGTACTCCCCAGGCGGTCAACTTATCGCGTTAGCTGCGCCACTAAAGAATCAAGTTCCCCAACGGCTAGTTGACATCGTTTACGGCGTGGACTACCAGGGTATCTAATCCTGTTTGCTCCCCACGCTTTCGCACCTCAGCGTCAGTATCAGACCAGGTGGCCGCCTTCGCCACTGATGTTCCTTCCTATATCTACGCATTTCACCGCTACACAGGAAATTCCACCACCCTCTTCTGTACTCTAGCTTGGCAGTATCAGGTGCAATTCCCAGGTTGAGCCCGGGGCTTTCACATCTGACTGACCAAGCCGCCTACGCGCGCTTTACGCCCAGTAATTCCGATTAACGCTCGGACCCTCCGTATTACCGCGGCTGCTGGCACGGAGTTAGCCGGTCCTTCTTCTGTTGCTAACGTCACAGATGTTACGTATTAAGTAACACCCTTTCCTCACAACTGAAAGTGCTTTACAACCCGAAGGCCTTCTTCACACACGCGGCATGGCTGCATCAGGGTTTCCCCCATTGTGCAATATTCCCCACTGCTGCCTCCCGTAGGAGTCTGGGCCGTGTCTCAGTCCCAGTGTGGCTGATCATCCTCTCAGACCAGCTAGAGATCGTCGCCTTGGTGAGCCTTTACCTCACCAACAAGCTAATCTCACGCAGGCTCATCTGATAGCGAAAGGTCCGAAGATCCCCTCCTTTCCCCCGTAGGGCGTATGCGGTATTAATCCAAATTTCTCTGGGCTATCCCCCACTACCAGGCAGATTCCTACGCGTTACTCACCCGTCCGCCGCTCGTCAGCAAAGTAGCAAGCTACTCTCTGTTACCGCTCGACTTGCATGTGTTAAGCCTGCCGCCAGCGTTCAATCTGAGCCATGATCAAACTCTTCAGTTTAAAATCATTGGTAATTTATCAATACCGGAGTATTAACAACTACCTAAATCTAGCTCAGGCTTTGCTAACTAAAAAACCTTATAAAACGTATGTTTCATTCTGTTCGTTAGGTTGCTTATCCTGATAAAGCTTTTGTAGCTTCGTCCTGACAAGCGCCCACACGAATTATCTGACCAATCTGTTAAAGAGCGCTTGAACGTGTCGTTCAAGTGAGGCGCATATTCTACCGAACGCCTCGCTGGTGTCAACCTTTATTTTGCAACTTCCTGAAACTCATTTGGCTGCAAAGCTCGACTCCAACTACTGACCTGAAATCTTTGAAAAGATGTTAATTATCAAAGAGTTAAAAACCAGTATCTTCTCATCTCAACCGGCCTTTTTGGCGGCATCCTTGGGAAGAGGTGCGCATTCTACAGACACCCCAAAAGGAGTCAACACCCTAGCCTAAAAAAAGTCATTTATTTGTCATAAAAGCCCTAAAACAACAAAGACGCCACGAAGGCGCCTTTATTATGATTTTTTACCGCGAATACACATTATGAACTCTGACTATTTGCCTCATCTTCATCAATGGCAGCGTCTAATTCATCATCTAAATCATCTTCGTCTGTTTTTTTCACAAAGAATTTCGATAGAACAATACCCAGCTCAAACAACAACCACATAGGAATAGCCAAAAGGCTTTGCGAGATAACATCCGGCGGCGTTAACAACATCCCCACAACGAAACAACATACCAGTACATATGCACGCTTCTCTGTTAAGGCTTTTGCGGTAGTAGCGCCAGACCAGATCAGCAATAGTGTTGCTATTGGAATTTCAAAAACAACTCCGAAAGCAAAGAACAGCTTCAATACAAAATTTAGATAACTACTAATATCCGTCATGATAGCTACGCTTTCAGGACCCGTACTAGTAAAGAAGCCAAAAATCAGCGGAAAAACAACAAAGTAAGCGAATGCTATTCCGGCATAAAACAAAAAGACACTGGAAATCAGTAACGGAGTTGCTAATCGCTTCTCATGATTATAAAGACCAGGAGCAATAAACCCCCATACTTGATGCAGAATAAAAGGTATACCAAGGAAAATTGCTAACACCAACGTCAATTTAAACGGAGCAAAGAATGGCGAAGTGACATCAGTCGCTATCATACTAGTACCTTCTGGTAGCAGCGCTGTTAGCGGTGCAGAAAGGTATTCATACAGATCATTAGCAAAATAGAACAGACAAAGAAACACGGCAAATACGATGATAAGAATACGCATCATTCGCTGGCGCAACTCTACAAGATGAGAGACCAACGTTTGCTCTTGCTTTGGCGTCTCGCCTAGCTGATTACTCATTAGCGGGCTTTTCAGGTTTAGCGACACTATTCGTAACAGCAGCTACGTCATCGCTTTGTTCTGTGACTGGGGAAGAAGCTGCTTTAGCGATTGGAGAGTCATCTGCAAACGCCTGATTAAAAGGCTGCTTCATTTCGTTTAGTTCTTTATCGAGCTCTTCTTTTTGGATAGAGGCCGTCCGCCTCATCTCATCAAGACGAAGCTCTTCAGATATTTCACTCTGAATACTAGAAACAGCACGCTTAGCTCGCCCCATCCATAAACCGACAGCACGCACAGCGGTTGGCAGCTTTTCAGGCCCCAACACAATCAGCGCAACAACGCCGATTAACAGTATTTCAGCAAAACCTATATCAAACATTCAACAGATCCGTATTATTTTTGATCAGTCGATTGTTCCTGCTTTGCTGCAGGCTTACTCTCTTCAGTAAAGCTAGCGTCCTGCTCTTGCTGTTCAATTTTTTTTGCATCTTCAGGTTCTTCTTTAATCGCTTTTTTGAAACCTTTTACTGCACTGCCTAAATCTCCACCAATATTGCGAAGCTTTTTAGTACCGAACAATAAAACAATGATTCCCAGTACGATCACTAACTGCCAAACACTAATTCCACCAAAACCCATTTTATTTCTCCTCAATATCTAGAGCGCCAGAAGGCGATACAAATAACGCCATTGATAACGATTTTATGGCTTATTGCGCGATTCTTTTTCAACTAAGCCCGACATATCAAAACGACGAGCCAATTCATTTAAGACAGCTTGCGGCGATTCATCTAAATGAGACAGCATCACTAAGCTGTGAAACCATAGGTCCGCAGTTTCATATACCACATCACTTGTGGTACCAGAAAGCTTGGCATCTTTTGCCGCAATAATTGTTTCTACGGCTTCTTCACCAACTTTCTCTAAAATCTTATTTAGGCCTTTAGCATGTAAACTTGCTACATAAGAGGCTTCAGCTGTGGCATTTTTTCGCTCTTCAAGAATCTTGCCTAACTGCGTCAACACATCACTCATCGAACTAATTACCCTTTGTAGATATCATCAGGATTTTTGAGGACAGGATCGACAGGCTCCCATTGTCCATCACGCAAGACACTATAAAAACAGCTCTCTCTTCCAGTATGACAAGCAATTCCGCCCTTCTGCTCAACTTGTAGCACAAGTACATCACTATCACAGTCTAACCGAACTTCGTGAAGAGCCTGCACATGCCCTGATTCTTCGCCTTTGCGCCATAATTTCTGACGAGAGCGCGACCAATAAATAGCGCGCTGTTCAGTAACCGTAAGCTGCAGAGCTTCCTGGTTCATCCAAGCAACCATCAGTATGCGCCCAGTTTTATAATCCTGAGCGATTGCAGGTATCAGACCTTTCTCATCCCACTTAATACTTTCTAGCCAACTATCTGTCATTTTTCTACAACTATTCGGTCTCAAAGAAGGGCAAGCATACCGGATCAACTAGATAAGCTCCATCCTAGATATGACTCATATTGATCTATCTCTACTTATTTAAGAAGAAGATAAACACCTAAACCACCCAACGCCCACCCCATCAAGCTCAATTGCTCTAGCCATTCATGACTAGGCTCGTGTCCAAACCACAATGCAGCAACGATACAAGGAACGGCAAGCAATCTTTTTCGGCTAGCTTTATGACTGCGCTCTTCCTCTTTTTGAGTAATCTCTGTCATGGCCATACGGTTTTGCAGTGGTTGATTTTTAACCTGTTGCAAGGCATCAAAAGCAAGCTGCGGAATATGCGGCATTTTATCCAGCCAGTCAGGAACCTGCTGTTTTAGTGTCCTATAAGCCGCCTTAGGACCCACTCTATCTTTCATCCATGACTCAAGAAAAGGTTTACCGGTTTGCCACAAATCTAATTCTGGATACAGTTGCCTGCCCAAGCCTTCAATGTTCAACAAGGTTTTTTGCAACAATACTAACTGCGGCTGTACTTCCATATTGAAGCGCCGTGCTGTTTGAAACAGCCCCAGCAGCACTTGGCCAAAAGAGATGTCTTTTAGCGGCTTATTAAATATTGGTTCACATACACTACGAATGGCTGTCTCAAACGCGGTAACATTGGTATCAGCAGGCACCCAGCCAGAATCAATATGTAGCTGTGCGACTTGACGGTAATCCCGTGTAAAGAAAGCCAAGAAGTTACGTGCAAGGTAACTTTGATCTTCTGCTGTTAACGAACCAATGATTCCAAAATCAACCGCGATATATTGGGGTGTTACTGGGTTCTCACGTGAAACGAAGATGTTTCCTGGATGCATATCCGCATGAAAGAAGCTATCTCTAAACACTTGAGTGAAGAAAATCTCAACTCCACGCTCAGCTAAGGTTTTCATATCAGTTCCTTGCGCCCGAAGTTCGTCCACTTCAGCGACAGGAATACCGTAGATACGCTCCATAACTAATACATTTTGACGTGTTAGGTCCCAATAGATTTCAGGAACATAAAGAATATCTGAGTCTTCAAAGTTACGCTTGAGCTGAGAGCCATTTGCCGCTTCTTTTCTTAGGTCCAGCTCATCAAATAGGGTTTGCTCATATTCAGCAACGACTTCGACAGGGCGTAACCTTCGCCCCTCCTGCCATACAGCATGAACCAAGTGTGCAAGCGTATATAGCAATGCAACATCTTTTCTAATGGTTCTCGCTATGCCAGGGCGAATAACTTTTACAACCGCTTCGCGGCCATCTATTAACGTTGCTTCATGGACTTGCGCAACTGACGCGGACGCTAGCGGCTCAACATTAAAAGCAGCGAACAACTCAGCGACCGGTTTACCTAGTGATTTTTCAATAATCAGCTGAGCCTGCGGGCCGGAGAACGGCGGGACATTATCTTGTAATCGTTTTAGCTCATTGGCGACATCATCGGGCAATAAATCTCTACGCGTTGATAACATTTGACCGAACTTGATAAAAACAGGCCCGAGCGACTCCAGAGCTAGGCGCAGACGAACACCCCGTGGCTGCGTCGCTTTAATTAAGTACCGCCAAGGCATTAAATAGAAGAGAACCCTCAGATACCAAGGCAATGGCAAATCATCAAAAAATGTATCTAGACGATAACGAATAATAGTATGAGCTATTTTCAAACTTCGAGAGAGGCGTCGCACCGGGAAAAATCCTATAAATACAGAGCTAAATCAGCGGCACAAGTGTGCCCGTTCCCGTGCGATAGGTAAAGCGTTAGCCGATACAAACACGGTTACGTCCTTCTTGCTTCGCTTTATAAAGCGCCGCATCAGCCCGATCAAATAATGCATCCTTAGTATCTGATTCTCGAGTCTGAGTCACACCAAAAGACATAGTGATCGTAACGGGCTTACCATGGAAGTTGAAAGGACTCTTACTAATTGACTCTCGTAGCTTTTCAATCGCTTTAGCTCCCTCTTCCGCTTCCGTCGCCGGCATAAGAATAACGAATTCTTCTCCACCAAAACGCGCAACAAAATCAGAACCTCGTAAATTTCGCAATAACACCCGAGAAATCAAACGTAAAACTTTATCTCCGGCTAAATGACCATACGTGTCGTTAATACGTTTAAAGAAATCAAGGTCGCCAATAGCAACAGAGAACCCTTGCTTATAGCGCCCCCAACGTTCAAATTCTTTGTTCAAATGATCATCATACGCAGAACGGTTAGGCAAACCTGTAAGAGAATCAGTTCTCGCTTTTAAACGCTCTTCTTCCATATGTGCTTTAACACGCTTTGTCTCTTCTTCCATTTCTAAGACGTGCTGCATCAAGGCATCGTAACGCGTATGCAAACGCTCGTCGCGATCCTCTTCCCCTCGCTTAAACTCATCCATCGCGCGTACAATTTCAAGAAGCTGAGATGAAACCGACATCTTCAGCTCACTTAAATCATGGGAGTCTTTCACTACCTTGCTAATAGTACCAACATCATTCCGTACCTGTTGATCCAACTGCTTATGTGCATCTCCGGCGGTCGCTTGTTCGGTGTGACTTTCTTCAAGAAAGCCCTGCACCTCAACTAATTGGGTGTTCAAATTAATCAGGTAGTTTTCAAAATCTTCATTACTGGTAACCGCTGCTAGCTGGGCCAGCTCAACTACTTTTGCGAGAACGCCTGTCAATTGCTCGAGTGTTAAACCTTTCTCGATACTGACAACTAAATCATGTGCTTTTTTTCTTCCTTCTCTCGTCAGGTTGAGCACACCAATTAATTGAATAAGCTCTGAACCAATCAAAGATAAATCAACATCAACCGCTAACTGGCTTTTTGCAGTGCTTAGTTCCGTTTTCATCGAAGCCAGCACCTTCACTTGCACAGCAACAAGCGAATTGATTAACGGTGGGAATTTATACAAGCGCTCTACAGAATCTGCGGTGACGCCCTCTAACTCCGCTAGTGTATTAAGCTCCGTAGCACCCACACTAAAGTGTTTTTTCAACTGATGAACCCAGTCTATTACTGCACCCGTAATAGCTTGGGAAGTATCTTCTCTGGATTGGTCTAGCTTGCGTATATGCTTTTCGATGTTAGCAATAATTTTTTTTGATGGCGGGGCCTGCGTAACACTATTGAGAGTATTGCGTAGTGATGTAAGTGCCTCGTCTAAATCAGGAGATTGCCCCTGAAGCCCAAGCGTCATATGAGAAACAGCCAAACGTAACTGGTCATTGTTCTGGCTTTTCTCCAGCTTATCAATTTCCAACGCCGCTTCTTTATACTTCTTTTTCCAGTCGATAGGTTCCTTACTCACTATATCTATCCGTTTATTCGTGGCTACTCGTTCAATATTAGTCCAAAGAAGCCGTATTTCCTATCACACTGTTACGAAAAAGCCGCCTATATAAGGCGGCCTATTTATCGCAAAGCTACCTACTTATTGCGCTAACGCTTTTTGCTCTTTTTCTACGAGGTAATTAACAACATCTAGCATCTGCTTTTGGCCACCAGCCATGACTGCCGTGACACGATATTTACCATTTACAACAAGCGATGGCACACCGTCCACTTGATAACCACGCACTTTGGAGTCACCTTGGTTCATTTTCGTATTCACGGCAAATGAGCTAAAAGTTTTTTCAAATTTAGCTCGATCAACACCTAGCTCAGCATAATAATCTGCTAGGTCATCCATATTTCTAAAACGCTTTTTCTGTAGGTGGACCGCATCAAACATCGGTTGATGCGTTTTTTCTACATCACCTAGTAACTCAGCCGTGTAATAAGCACGTGCCATAGGCTCCCAACTACGGCCAAACACAACAGGTATACGCTTAAAGTCGACGACCTCCGGCTGCCTTTTGTGCCATGCCTCAAGCATTGGCTCAAAACTATTACAATGAGGACAAGGGTAACCGAACAACTCTGTCACCTCGACTTTTGAAGGGTCAGTAGTCTTAACAGCAGAAGGCAACTCTATAAAATGCTTGCCTGCTTCATACTCTTGCGCAGCCGAAGTTGTTGTACCTAAGCCCAAAACCAATAGGACAGACATTAAAGTCTTCCACATATTATTTCTCCGATTACATTGTCTGATTTTTCAATCTGACAATGACGACATTAAAGGGTTCACCCATAAACACAAAAAGGCAGCCGAAGCTGCCTTTTTTATTGCTCGCTTAAGACTTAATACAAGCCTTGAACATAACTAGAAACAGCTTTGATCTCTACATCGCTAAGTTTAGCTGCGATATCACGCATCATTGCTTGCGGATCATTGCTACGCGCACCTACACGAAAATCTTTCAACTGTTTTTCAGCATAAGCAGCATGTTGTCCACCAACTGCAGGAAAACCTGCCGCAGCCATACCTTTACCATTAGCTGCATGACAAGCAGTACAGGCTGGAATGCCTTTTTTAGCCAATCCTGCACGATAAATCTGCTGACCTAGCTCTAACTGATCCTTAGCAACTTTACCGCCTTGAATAGCATTACCAGAGAAATACGCCGCAATATCTTCCATATCCTGATCGCTCAGGTTGTCTAACAAGCCAGTCATCTCGACAACAGGACGAGTTCCCGCTTTTATCTCTTTCATCTGTTTAACGAGATAAGTGGCATTTTGGCCTGCTAACTTAGGAAAGTTTGCAATTGCACTGTTACCGTCTGCACTGTGACATGCCGCGCAGACTGCTGTTTTTCCTTTTCCCGCTGTCGCATCACCTGCCGCATTCGCTACACCAGTGATACCTAAGGTTAACAGTAAGCCGATCAGTAGTTTATTCATGATTAACCCAGACTCTTGTCATTCAGTAAAATGAATGCTTATTTTAACATCAACAAGTGACGTCAAAACAAACCGAAAATCTTTATTATGCCTTGCCACTAGAGCTAGACTCCGTTCAAGGGTAAAATTTGGCGGCATTATAACTTAATATCCACACAAACTGGAACGGTTAATATAGAACCAATCCCTTTAGGTAACCTAAAGTCTATGACTGCTAACGTGAATTCTATCCATTATAACGCTGCTCGTTTTTTGATCAGTGCCGATAAATTGAGCCAGTGTCCAGAAGATAGCGGAGCAGAAGTTGCGTTTGCAGGGCGTTCTAATGCAGGGAAGTCCAGCGCGATTAATGCGCTTACGAATAACGGAAAGCTTGCCCGCACCTCTAAAACACCGGGAAGAACTCAGCTTATCAACTTTTTTGACCTGAATATTGAAGGGTTGCGCTTAGTTGATCTACCTGGCTATGGTTACGCAAAAGTGCCTGTCGCCATGAAAGAGCACTGGCAAAAACATCTAGACCAGTATTTACAACAACGTTACAGCTTGAAAGGCGTCGTGCTGGTGATGGATATTCGCCATCCAATGAAAGAGTTTGATTTAATGATGATCGAATGGTGCAAATCAACGCACGTTCCATTACATGTACTATTAACTAAAGCCGACAAGTTAAAACGAGGCCCTGCCCAATCAATCGTATTAACACTGCGCAAAGAATTAACACAGATATTAGGCGATAAGGTAAGTGTACAGTCCTTCTCCTCTTTAAAGCGTGCTGGCGTTGATACATTAAGCGCACGCTTGGATGAGTGGTTGTCACAGGGGCTTGATGAATACGAAGAGGAATCAGAAGAAAGCTAATAATGTAAATAGATCCCCAGACAAAGCCCTGAAGGGGGGAGAGGGCTAAATCTGGGGTAATGCATCCTGCTATAAATACACATCGGTACTGTTTGTACTGAACTATCGTACTGAACACTCAAAAGGGGAACTTTTACGATGTGTATAACTAATGACCACCGAGTTATCGATTAAGTTCCCACGTTGTCCAAAAAAAATACAGTTTATTGAAACTAATGTGCTTGCTCCCAATTTTCGCCACTACCCGCTTCAACAATTAAAGGTACATCAAGTTCCGCAGCATGCTGCATTTGCTTAGATACCTGTACACTAAACGCCTCAACCTGATCAGCCCTCACTTCAAAGACCAACTCATCATGAACCTGCATAATCATGCTGGCATCAAAGCCGCTATCAGGCAGCCATTGATCAACTTTAATCATTGCCAGCTTAATAATATCGGCTGCAGTCCCTTGCATCGGCGCATTTATCGCTGTTCGCTCTGCCGCTTGGCGCTGAATAGCATTACTCGCATTAATGGCAGGCAGATATAAACGCCGCCCGTATACAGTCTCTACATAACCTTGGGTTTTAGCTTTATCACGAATGTCTTCCATATAATTTTGCACACCAGGGTAAGTAGCAAAATAATGTTCTATGTATTTTTTCGCATCATTACGCCCAATACCCAACTGCTTCGCTAAACCAAAAGCTGACATGCCATAAATCAAACCAAAGTTAATCGCTTTTGCGCTACGGCGCTGATCAGCACTGACCTGACTGAGCTCAGTTTTAAAGACTTCTGCCGCTGTCGCCTTATGGATATCTTCTCCCTGAGAGAAGGCATTGAGCAAGCCCTCATCACCCGACAAGTGCGCCATAATACGCAGTTCAATTTGAGAATAGTCGGCAGCCACAAGAACATAACCTTCAGGGGCGACAAAAGCATGGCGAATGCGCCGACCTTCAGCCGTTCTTACCGGAATATTTTGTAAGTTTGGGTCCGTCGATGAAAGTCGCCCTGTCGCAGTTATCGCCTGATGGTACGAGGTATGAATACGTCCAGTTCGCTTATTAATCATCAAAGGCAACTTATCCGTATAGGTCGACTTCAACTTACTCAAGCTCCGGTGTTCAAGTAGTAACCTCGGTAGTTCATACTCCAACGCCAGCTCTTGTAAAACCTCTTCAGCCGTAGACGGTACACCTTTAGGTGTTTTCTTTCGCACTGGTAACTGCATTTTCTCAAACAGTATCACTTGCAGTTGCTTAGGCGAAGCCAAGTTGAACTCTTCGCCCGCTAATTCATGCACCGAGCGCTGCAGCTCTGCAAGGCGCTGCTCTATCTCTAGGCTCTGCTTACCCAGTAGGTTTGCATCCACTTTAGCGCCATGACGTTCAATTTTAGATAACACAGAAATCAATGGGCGCTCTATGTCAGCAAAAACACGGCTTAACGATGCCTCTGTGGATAACTTTGCATCCAATGCTTGGTGTAAACGCAACGTGATATCCGCATCTTCAGCCGCATATGGACCAGCCTGCTCAAGATCAACTTGATTGAAAGTCAGCTGCTTTTTACCTTTCCCGGCAATCTCTTCAAAGGTAACCGTTTTAACGCCCAGATACTTTTGTGCAAGGCTATCCATGTCATGACGAGTAGCCACTGAGTTCAACACGTAGGATTCCAGCATCGTATCAAAAGCAACGCCTTTTAAGTCGATCTCATAGCGAGCAAGCACGTTCATATCAAACTTAATGTGCTGACCTACTTTTTTATGAGCATCACTTTCTAATAACGGCTTTAACTGCGCCAAAACTGAATTACGATCCAGCTGATCTGGTGCACCCATATAATCATGTGCTAAAGGAACATAAGCGGCCTCTCCTGCCTCTACTGCAAAAGAAACACCTACCAGCTCAGCTTCCATATAATCTAGCCGGTCTGTTTCGGTGTCAAAAGCAAAAAGATCAGCGGATTTAAGCTTATCAAGCCAACGATCTAGCTCCGCCTGCTCAGTAATCACCTGATAATCTACGCTTTGTGGTACTTCAGGCATCGCAGCTACTGCGGCCTTTTCGACTGCTACCGCTTCAATACCTTCTTCAAGCTCTTTTACCCAACTGCGAAATTCATAGGTATTGAAGAGTTCCAGAAGCTGTTCTTTATCCTGTTTAGGATGCTTGATATCAGAAAGTTCAAAATCGAGCGGGACATCCGTTTTAATGGTGGCTAGCAAATACGATAAATCAGCTGCTTCTCGGTTCTCTTCTAATTTTTTTGCCATTGTTTTCGAACCACGAAAACCTAACTCAGCGATATCATCTAAACGTTGATAGAGCTCTGAAATCCCACCAATACCCTGCAATAAAGCCAGTGCTGTTTTTTCTCCAACACCCGCCACACCGGGAATATTGTCGCTTTTATCGCCCATTAATGCCAAGAAATCGATAATTAGATTAGGAGGAATGCCGTACTTCTCCTCAACTCCTTTCTCATCCATGACAGTATTTGTCATGGTATTAATTAAGGTGACATGTTTATTCACCAGTTGCGCCATATCCTTATCGCCCGTGGAAATCAAAATATCACACCCTTGCTCAGTCGCCTGCAAAGCCATCGTACCAATCACGTCGTCCGCTTCCACACCTCCCTCAACAATCAGAGGCAACCCCATTGCACGGATAATGCTGTGTATCGGCTCTATCTGTAAACGCAGATCATCTGGCATAGGAGGGCGATGTGATTTATATTCAGCAAAAATTTCATCACGGAACGTCTTCCCTTTAGCGTCAAAAATTACGGCGATACGGCTGTCGGGGTACTGGTTAATCAAGCTACGTATCATAGAGGTGACTACACGAATTGCGCCACTGGGCGTACCATCACTGGTGCGCAAATCCGCTTGTTGGGAAGCAAAAAAAGCACGGTATAAATAAGATGAACCGTCGACTAATATAAGGGGGGCTGGTTGCTGGGTCATTATCAATCCGTCAGTTAGTTATCCCTGAGACTTTACAGAGCAAGTGTCCGGGCTCACAATCATAGTAAAAATGGCACGACCAAACCAATGGGTATGGAAGAATGAGTAAACAATTACTGATATTACTGGCACTTTTTATGTCAGTTACCGCTTTTGCCGCAGGTGTACCTGGAGATCCTGAAGAGGGTCAGCCAGACATTAGTATTCATCATCAGGATGATACCACCTATTACGAATACCGTATCAATGGTGAGCTAAGAGAAATTAAAGTGGTGCCATCCGTTGGTAAGCCCTATTATCTGGTTCCTTCAGAAGGACATGGGCCTATGGTCCGTATTGAAGAATCATCACTCCTGATCCCTAAGTGGGTTATTTTTCGCTGGTAATCACGTGGCCGTATATACACAACTTTCGCAAGACGACATGACAAACTTACTCGCCCAGTATGACTTAGGGCAGTTAGTTTCCTATAAAGGCATTGAAGGCGGTATTGAAAATACCAATTACTTCGTGACGCTCGAAAAAAACCATCAGCAAACTGAATATGTGCTGACAGTGTTTGAAGAGTTTGGCATGGATGATATGCCCTTCTTTGTCGAACTCACAACTTGGCTAGCTGAGCGGCAATTACCTGTGCCATTCCCTTTTAAGGATAGCAACGGCATTGCACTCAAAAAGTTACATAATCGCCCGGCACTCATACAGCCACGCTTTAGCGGCGAGCATGTTGCTCAACAAGATTTAACGCCTGAGCACTGCGCCTCTATCGGAACGCACCTAGCCAAATTTCATCTAGCGGCAGAAAATTTCTATTTGCGCCGACAAGCGCATCGCGGAGTGTTCTGGTGGAGACGTGAAAGCCAGAATATTCAACGCCACTTAAGTAAAGAAGATGGCGAGTTACTGGCGCAAGAAGTCCGCTTATTTGATGAGCTACGCGAGCAGCCTTGGGGGCTTCCTATGGGCATTATTCATGGCGATATGTTCCATGATAATGCACTGTTTGAAGGCAACCAAGTATCGGCCATTCTTGACGTTTATAATGCCGCGACAGCCTTCTTGTTATTTGATTTAGCAATCGTCGCTAACGACTGGTGCACTCTACCCAATGGGACGATTGATGCTCCGCGCGAACAAGCATTATTAAAAGCTTATCATGCCCAAAGGCCGTTCACCGCTGATGAGTACAAAGCATGGCCACAGCTAACACGTACTGCGGCAATGCGTTTTTGGTTATCACGCCTTATTCCTGCATGTGGTATTGAGCAAGCAGGCCGTCAAAGTGGCGACATGGTGATTAAAGACCCTGATGAGCTTAAACGTATACTACTCAATCGCATCGCAACCCCTTCAAACCTGCCTAGCTAAAAACTAGGCAGTTTTCCACTGAACTCATAAAGAAAGCGCCTGTAACGATGGATGTAACTGCAATAATTGATGGTTTAAACGATGCGCAACGCAGCGCCGTAACGGCACCGGTACAAAACCTATTAATACTGGCCGGTGCAGGTTCAGGAAAAACACGCGTACTGGTGCATCGTATTGCTTGGCTCGTACAAACGGAGAACATCTCTCCTTACTCCATCATGGCAGTGACCTTTACCAACAAAGCGGCACGCGAAATGCGTGGTCGTATAGAAACACTGCTGGGCGTTAACCCCAATGGCATGTGGGTCGGTACTTTCCACGGTTTGGCACATCGGATATTGCGCGCTCATTGGCGCGACGCAGGCCTTAATGAGAACTTCCAAATAATGGATAGCGAAGATCAGCTACGGCTGATAAAACGTCTATGTAAAGAGATGTCGTTGGATGATACTCGCTGGCCTGCACGTCAATTCCAATGGTTCATCAATGCGCAAAAAGATGAAGGCTTACGCAGTCGCCACTTAGAACGAACAGCCGATCCACATGACATCACCATGATTCGTATGTATGAAGCTTACGAAGAAGCGTGTGATCGTGGCGGAATGATTGATTTTGGTGAACTTCTACTTTGCTGTTTAGAACTGTTACGCGATCGTAACCCATCATTGCTACAACATTATCAACAGCGCTTTCGTTACCTGCTCGTTGATGAGTTTCAAGACACCAACGCCATTCAATACGCATGGCTAAGATTACTCTGTGGAAATGACCGCAAACTTATGGCCGTCGGTGATGACGATCAGTCTATCTATGGTTGGCGTGGTGCGCGTATTGAAAATATTCAGAACCTGCCAGAGCATTTCCCTGGGGCTGACACAATACGTTTGGAGCAAAATTATCGCTCGACACAAACCATCCTCAAAGCGGCTAACGCCGTTATTGAAAACAATCGCGGGCGCTTAGGAAAAGAACTGTGGACAGATGGCAAAGACGGAGAAAAAATCAGTCTTTACGCGGCCTTCAACGAGCAAGATGAAGCACGCTTTATTGTCGGCCAGATCCAAAAGTGGGTTGACGAGGGCAACCTACGCTCAGAATCCGCTATTCTTTACCGCTCAAACGCCCAATCCCGAGTTCTAGAAGAAGCACTCATCCGTAGCGGTATGCCCTATAAGATTTACGGCGGTCATCGTTTCTACGACCGTTTAGAAATTAAGAATGCCTTGGCTTACCTACGCCTCGTATCCAACCGCGAAGATGATACAGCTATGGAGCGCATCATTAATGTGCCCACACGCGGTATCGGTACTCGCACAATCGAAATAGTTCGCGAACAAGCCAGAGCAGAAAACGTATCGATGTGGCGTGCCGCCAATGAAGTCGTAGAGTATAAAAAGCTGCCCTCTCGCGCACTGACAGCACTACAACTCTTTCTAGATCTGATTAACCAGATCGATACCGATTCGATGGGCACAGAGTTACACGAACAAACAGACCATGCGATCCAGCTCAGTGGTTTAATCGATCATCACAAGAAAGAGAAAGGTGAAAAAGCCCAATCTCGATTAGAAAACCTTGAAGAACTGATTAACGCGGCCAAACAGTTTAGCGGTCAATGGGTCGCTAGCCCTGAAGAGGAAAATGTAAACGAGCTATCTGCCTTTTTGGATCAAGCAGCTCTTGATGCAGGTGATGCACAAGCAGCCGACCACCAAGATAGCGTTCAGCTAATGACCTTACATTCAGCCAAAGGTCTAGAATTCCCGATGGTTTTTCTCGGTGGAGTAGAAGAAGGTTTATTTCCACACAAGATGTCCGCTGATGAACCGGGTCGTATGGAGGAAGAACGCAGACTCTGTTATGTCGGTATTACCCGCGCTATGCAAAAGCTGTTTTTAACTTACGCCGAATCCCGTCGGATGCATGGTCAAGAAACGTTTAACCGCCCTTCGCGTTTTATTCAGGAAATCCCTTCTGAACTGATCGAAGAAGTACGCTTAAACGCTAGTGTCAGCCGTCCAATGACCTCAAGAAATGACTATAACAACTCATCCAATAGCAAATTTAGCCCAAACTCGGTTCAAATGGATGACGGCACCCCTAAACTCTATATTGGTCAACAAGTGCGCCACCAAAGCTTCGGAGAAGGCATAGTCCTGAACTGCGAAGGCACAGGCCCTAAAGCCCGTATACAGGTTAATTTTGAAAATGTCGGCATGAAGTGGCTAGTCTTGGGCTTTGCTAAGTTAGAGCCGGTGTAAATACCGGCTACATTCAATTAGCAGGCTTTACATCGAAGAAAAATGTAGCCATGCGGGCCAATAACATCCCACATAGTAACCCTGTGCTATTGGCCAGCATATCCAACCACTCACCATAGCGATTTACGTATGGCTGGATGAGTTCAATAGCGCCGCTCCAGCCAATAAAAAACATTCCAATAATTAACCAGTACTTAGGCTGGCGTAATGCGACAGGGAACATTAAACCTGCATAAGCGATAAAATGATGTGTTTTGTCCGTTCCCGGCACACTAGGCAAACCATCCGCAGGCCATAAAGAAAGAAGCGTAATAGCCAGCAGTATCAGTAATGTAATTGCCAACCAGAATCGACTCAGCAGTGTTAAAAGCGTACCCATTAATACCCTCTACATTTTTATTTCTAACGATTGAGCAGTTCTCACTCGCTAAGCAATGCCGTTATACTTCACTTCGTCTAGAATAAAAATAATAAATTTCAGAGACTGCACCTGCATGCTACAAAAAACCATGTTCACTGCTCCGATTATTCGCCCGCTGCTACGTAGCTTTTCACGCGTGACACTTAAGCTCTTAGGATGGAAAGTTGTTGGCAGTATGCCTCAAGATGTAAAACAATGCGTTTTAATTGCAGCACCGCATACAACCAACTGGGATATGCCTCTAAGTTTGATGATAGCGTTTTCGCTAGATACTCAGCTGCACTGGATTGGTAAGCAAAGCATTTTCAAATTCCCATTTGGTAGTTTAATGCGCTGGATGGGTGGCATACCTGTTGACCGTTCACACTCCAATAATATGGTCAACGCAACAATAGAAAAATTCAAAGAGCTACCCGAACTACGTATAATGATGTCGCCAGAAGGTACTAGAGCGCGCGTAAAACAATGGAAAAGTGGTTTTTACCATATTGCTCATGGAGCACAAGTACCTATTGCGTTAGCCTTTGTTGATTATAAAAACAAACGTGGGGGTATCGGAAAATTCATCACGACAAGTGGTGACTATGATAAAGATATGATCGACATAAACACTTTCTATAAACCTTTATGTGACTAGCATGAACGAAACTGTTTTGTTTTTCTTTTGTCTTAACTCTTAGCGGCCAACCTATTAATTAAATTATCAACAAAAGAACATTAGTTCATATGCTCAATTACAGCGAAGCGTGCGAGCGCAACAAACAATCGATTTTAGAAAAACTGTCTACTTACTTGGCATACCGTAAAACTATTTTAGAAGTTGGTAGTGGTTCAGGCCAACACGCATTGTTTTTAAGTTCACACCACCAGCACCTGACTTGGCAGCCCTCTGATCAAGAGCGATACCTAGATGCTTTGCAGATTAACATTGAACAATATGCCTCCCAAGGCGTTTTATCCCCCATCGAACTGAACGTAAACAGCGTTTGGCCTAACGCCTTGTATGACGGGGTTTACACCGCAAATACATTACATATTATGAGCTGGGAAGAGGTACAACTTTTTTTTAAAGGCATCGGTACACTCATCGAAAAAGGCGGCTATTTATTTGTTTATGGCCCTTTTCGCTACAACGACACCTATACATCAGCGAGTAACGCACAGTTTGACCAATGGCTGAAAGACCGTGATCCTGCGAGCGGAATACGTGAGTTTGAAGCCGTTAATACCCTTGCACATGAACAAGGGTTATCTTTGGTAGAAGACTGCTTGATGCCTGCCAATAATCAATTACTTATCTGGCAACGTTGATGCTTCAATAGCAGCTCTAAATAGCAATGTTTTCTAGACAAGTGTCGCAATTAAGTAAAACTTATTCGTAAGAACGAATATGTCCATCATCATTAATAGCGACTTGTACACATTCGGTTTCTGTCACTTTTCGTAAAGCTCGTCCATCAGGGCAGCGCCCCCATACCTCTACTTTCATACGAATAGAACTATTACCCGCTTCGACAATCTCCGTATAGAAGCTCAGAATGGTGCCCACAAGTACCGGTGACATAAACTCCATCCCACCAATAGATACTGTGGCAACACGACCTGCGGTTTCACCTCCCGCACGCATCTCGGCAGCGAGTACAGCTTGCGAAGATACCCAACCACCATATACATCGCCAAAAACATTAGTCGCTGCATGACTAGCAGGGACTCTTAATGTCAACTCACCACGAGGTTCTAAATCAGATTGTTCACTTTTCATTATTTTTCTTATTCAATATTTTGTTATTTTTAACAGTTCAAAGACACTTATACAAATTTAGACTTAAGTATAAAACAGCTATACCATCTTAGCAGATACAGAAACGTTACCCCTAACAATTCAATGACTTTAGCCTGCTTTTCAGCTTACTGCCTGAAACTGTCACATTCCTGTCACAAACAGTATTTATATTACGGCCAACTTACTTAATAAACCCTTAGTTTGTTTGGAGCTAAAAAAATGAAACCCATGAAGAAGTTATTCGCGGCTGTAGCAATGACTGCCACATGCCTAACAGCTAACGCTACAGACCTGCTGGATGCTAACCTGCCAACGTATACAAAAGCTTCTGGTGTATCTGGCAACTTGTCTAGTGTGGGTTCAGATACATTGGCTAACTTAATGACGTTGTGGGCTGAAGAGTTCAAACGTGTATACCCGAATGTTAATGTTCAGATTCAAGCGGCTGGCTCTTCTACTGCGCCACCAGCACTGACAGAAGGCACCTCTAACATGGGCCCAATGTCTCGCAAAATGAAAGATAAAGAGATCGAAGCATTCGAGAAAAAATACGGCTACAAGCCAACACCTGTCGCTGTCGCTATTGATGCCCTTGCGGTATTTACACATAAAGATAACCCAGTTAAAGGATTATCTATTCCGCAGGTTGATGCCATTTTCTCCTCTACTCGTAAATGTGGCGCGCCAAAAGACGTCACTACTTGGGGACAAGTAGGTGTTGAAGGGGCTCTTGCAAACAAAAGCATTCAGTTATTTGGACGTAACTCTGTGTCAGGCACTTACGGCTACTTCAAGAAGAAAGCACTGTGCAAAGGCGACTACAGAAATAATGTAAACGAGCAACCAGGTTCAGCCTCTGTTGTACAGTCAGTATCGACTTCATTGAACAGCATCGGCTACTCAGGCATTGGCTACAAAACATCTTCTGTCCGCGCTTTACCACTGGCTAAAAAAGAAGGCGGTAAGTTCGTAGCAGCAACACCAGAAAACGCTGTTAGCGGTGCTTACCCACTGTCTCGCTTCTTATACGTTTATGTTAACAAAAAGCCAGGCGCATCTCTTCCTCCAATGGAAGCTGAGTTCCTGAAAATGGTACTGGCTAAAGTAGGTCAGGAAGTCGTTGTAAAAGATGGCTACATCCCATTGCCAGCAAAAGTTGTTGCTAAACAGATGGCTGATCTAGGCTTGTAAAAGCAGCCGACTAAACCCGCTATGTTGGGAGTGTCGAAAGACACTCCCTTTTTGCGTTTATGACGCCCCTGTAACATTAGTGTCACATAATTTGCTTACCCTGTAGCCACTATTATCATGGATCCATCAGGACTACATTCCCCATGAGTATTGAAAATACATCAGCTCCTCAAATTGACTTCAACACGCCTGCTCAGCTGCGCATGCGTAAGTTTCGCGCACTCAAGGATAGAATGGCCTCAGGTAGCATTGCGGTTGGCGGCATTAGTGTCATCGTTGCGATTCTTCTGATTTTCTTCTACCTACTTTACGAAGTAATGCCGCTATTTCAGTCGGCTAAAGTGCAGCCATGGCAGCAAAACGAGCAGGCAATAGAAAGCTACCCTATTCCTGGTAGTGGCAACACCTTATACCTATCCATGGAAGAGCAAGCTGAAATCGGTGTTCGTGTTACTGACCAAGGGGAAGTTCTCTTCTTCAATACCTTGAACGGTTCAATTATTAAATCTGAAACGATTGATATCCCAGCAAACAGCAGCATTACGGGCCTTTCTACCATCTCAGACCCACTACGCCAATTTGCTATCGGCTTCAGCAACGGGGATGCACTGGTCATTCAACACAATTACGCCTCTTCGTATCCAGATGGTGAGCGCGTTATTACCCCCTCTCTGATTTACCCTTTAGGTAAAGCACCCATTCAGATTGGTAACAGACCGCTTAAGCTTTTAGGTATCTCTCATACTGAAGAAAACTGGAATTTGATCGGTGGTGATGAAACAGGGCTGACTCAAACTAAGATATCTGTCGAAGAAAATATGATGACAGGTGAAATTGAGACGACAACAGAGTCAGAAGCACTTCCTCAATTTAATCTAAAAGCTCAAAAGCTCTTATTATTCCCAGACAGACGTTGGTTACTGGTAGCAGGTAAAAGTACACTTGCCGTCGTTGACCTTAAAGCTGAAGACGGCCCACAAACAACACAAGTAATTGAAGCCAGTAAAGGCAATATTACCAACTTCCAAATGCTGCTAGGTGGTAATGCTGTACTCATCGCCGACGATTTAGGAAAAGTATCTCAATGGTTTCTGATTCGCGATGAAGACACTGACTGGAAATTCACTAAGGTTCGTGAATTTAGTGGAGGCAACGCAGCCATTGTTGACCTTACTATCGAGCATCGCCGCAAAGGCTTCGCCTCTATTGACGAGCTAGGCACTCTGCGCCTGTTCAACACCACAGCTGAACGCAACGCACTCACCGCAACAGTTGTTGAAGGTACTGCAGATAGCATCAGCTATGCACCACGCTCAAATGCCATGTTTATCGAAAAAGATGGGCAGCTATCTTTATTAGAAATTCATAACGAGCACCCCGATGTTTCTTGGTCCGCTTTGTGGGATAAAGTCTGGTACGAAGGCTATGAAGAACCCGAGTATATCTGGCAGTCATCTGCGGCCAACAATGACTTTGAGCCTAAATACAGCTTAATGCCATTAGCTTTCGGTACGTTGAAAGCCGCTTTTTATGCCATGCTATTAGGTACGCCACTGGCCATTTGTGGGGCAATCTATACTGCTTATTTCATGATTCCTGCGATGCGTCGTAAGGTAAAACCTTTCATCGAATTAATGGAAGCATTGCCTACGGTTATTCTTGGCTTCCTTGCAGGCTTATGGTTGGCGCCCTTTATGGAAAACCAGCTCGCAGGCATCTTTGTCACTCTTCTTTTTGTACCTATTGCGATAGTTGCATTCGGCTTTGCCTGGGCACAAGTGCCTAACAAATACCGTTTCATGATTCCCGAAGGTTGGGATGCCGCGTTACTCCTTCCTGTCGTTATCCTCGCTACGCTATTCAGTCTATCTGTCTCTGATGGTATAGAAGGCATTCTGTTTGGCGGTGATATGCGCCTATGGATGAGCAATGAATTAGATATCTCATACGATCAACGTAACGCGCTCGTTGTTGGTATTGCTATGGGTTTTGCTGTTATCCCTACCATCTTCTCAATCACAGAAGACGCTATCTTTGCTGTACCTAAGCATCTGAGCTATGGCTCATTAGCGCTGGGAGCAACACCATGGCAAACACTCACACGCGTTGTGCTGCCTACAGCTAGTCCAGGGATCTTCTCTGCCTTGATGATAGGTATGGGACGTGCTGTTGGTGAAACCATGATCGTATTAATGGCCACTGGTAACACCCCTATTATGGATATGAACATCTTTGAAGGAATGCGTACCTTAGCCGCCAACATTGCGGTAGAAGTACCGGAGTCAGAAGTGGGTAGCACTCATTACCGTATTTTGTTCCTCGCGGCCTTTGTTCTATTCATGTTTACCTTTGTGGTCAATACATTGGCTGAACTGGTACGACAACACTTACGTAAAAAATACGGTTCTCTGTAACCCATTGATGATTAAGGATTAAAGACGATGAAAGTCTCTTTTACAGAATGGACCAAGTCCGGTTCACCGTGGGTCTGGTTAAATGCAGGGGCAGTAGCCATCTGTGTAATTATGGTCATAGGCCTACTTTCCCTCATAGCCGTACGTGGTCTTGGGCACTTTTGGCCAGCGGATATTCAGCAAGCAACATACTCCCTTAATGGAGAGAAAAGCCTTGTTATTGGCGAGATTGTAGAATCAGAGCAAGTACCTGCTGAGCAGCTGCGTGATGCCGGTGTTATCGTTCCTGAAGGGACTCTGATGATGCGCCGTGACCTCATGAAAATTGGCAACCGCGATGTTACGGGAACCGACTTCACCTGGGTTTTGGATGATAATCTATCTGATCGTAGCAACCCCGAAATGCTGTTCACGGCAGAGCGTCGTGAATGGGGTAATTTTTATGGTTACCTGCGTGCGCTTAAAGAAGGCGATAAGCTCGTTGGTCAATATGACGGCTATGAAAAGACCCCTGAGTATGTAGCATTATGGGAAAGCTTTGAAGCCAGCATTGAGCGTGCTCTGATCATACGTAAAGATATTTACCAAATCGAGAAGCATGAAATTGGCTCTATCAACTATGAGCTTGAGCGACTACGTTTAAAGCAACGTGCGCTTGAATTAAAAGAGGTTTCTGATCCAGCGCCTTATGCAGAGATCGATGCTCGTAGAAAGGAGCTAAATATCTCTTACGAAGGTCTACAGCAAAGCTTGCTTGATCTTTACACGGAGATCAATCGGGATACTATTATTGCAGAAGTGTCTGATGGCCAAGAGATCGATATTGCTGTCGCTAAAATTGTCCGCGCATTTCGCCCAAATGACATGTCTGTCGGCGCTAAGCTGATTCACTATGCTGAAAAAATCAAAGAGTTCGTCTCAGACGACCCTCGTGAAGCCAACACCGAAGGCGGTATCTTCCCTGCGATTTTTGGTACTGTGATGATGGTTGTACTAATGTCGATACTGGTCACACCGTTTGGTGTTATTGCAGCGGTTTACCTTCGTGAATATGCTAAACAAGGCTTTACTACTCGCCTGATCCGCATCGCCGTTAACAACTTGGCAGGTGTTCCATCAATCGTTTATGGTGTGTTTGGGCTTGGCTTCTTTGTTTACTTCCTTGGAGGCAACATCGATAGACTGTTTTATCCAGAAGCATTGCCATCACCTACTTTTGGTACGGGAGGCCTAGTTTGGGCATCAATCACACTCGCACTATTGACAGTGCCGGTTGTTATTGTTGCCACAGAAGAGGGGTTATCACGTATACCTCGTTCGGTGCGTGAAGGCTCACTTGCTCTTGGTGCAACCAAAGCAGAAACCTTATGGAAAGTTGTATTGCCGATGGCCAGCCCTGCCATGATGACAGGTGTTATCTTGGCTATAGCACGTGCTGCCGGTGAAGTAGCTCCGCTGATGCTCGTCGGGGTGGTCAAATTGGCACCTAGCCTACCGCTTGATGCTAACTATCCGTTCCTACATTTAGATCAGAAATTTATGCACTTGGGCTTCCACATCTATGATGTTGGCTTCCAAAGCCCGAATGTAGAAGCAGCACGCCCACTTGTTTATGCAACAGCTCTGCTTCTGGTTGCGGTTATTGCACTACTGAATATTTCAGCGGTGCAAATTCGTAACCACCTACGTGAAAAATATAAATCGCTAGAAATGTAACGCTGTATAACGAATAACTTTGAGAAGGTTAGAATGAAAATGACGACTAACGCTAAAACACATGGTATCGATATCTCATCGTTGCAGCGTGAAGCCAGAACTTTAGATCTGGATACCGAAACAACGACGTTAAAGGTAAGAGATCTACGTTTATCCTATGGTGATAAGGAAGCACTCCATGGTATTAACATGGATATTCCAAAAAAACGTGTAACCGCATTCATCGGACCATCCGGTTGTGGTAAATCAACGTTGTTACGCTGCTTTAACCGTATGAATGACCTAGTAGATGGCTGCAACATTAATGGTCAGATTCTACTCGACGACAACAATATCTTTGATCGCACTGTTGATGTTGCTGATTTACGTCGCCGTGTTGGCATGGTTTTTCAGAAGCCAAACCCATTCCCAAAATCAATTTATGAAAACGTTGCATACGGCCTACGTATCCAAGGTATTAAAAAGAAGCGTGACATAGACGATACCGTAGAATGGGCTCTAAGATCTGCGGCTTTGTGGGATGAAGTAAAAGACCGCCTGCATGAAAGTGCGCTAGGTATGTCCGGTGGACAGCAGCAACGTTTGGTTATTGCTCGAACGATCGCTGTAAAGCCTGAAGTTTTACTTCTAGATGAACCGGCATCAGCACTGGATCCTATCTCTACGTTGAAGATTGAAGAGCTAATCCATGAGCTTAAAAACGATTTCACCATTGTTATCGTGACACACAACATGCAACAGGCCGCCCGCGTGTCAGACTATACTGCTTTCATGTATATGGGTGATCTTATTGAGTTTGGCGGTACCGACACTCTCTTCACCAACCCAGAAAAGAAGCAAACCGAAGACTACATTACTGGCCGTTACGGTTAATAATAAGACATATAAACTTTTCGTTTGTGAATCACTAATAAGGACGGAGTACCGTTACCGTGGAACTCACTAAAGATACATATTCGACCCATATCTCTCAGCAGTTCAATAATGAACTCGAGCAGATCCGCACCGAACTTCTCACTATGGGTGGCATAGTAGAGCGCCAGGTGCACGATGCAGTGGAAGCACTATTAACCGGCGATGCCGAATTAGCAGAGCGCTCACGTCGCGTTGATAAACAAACCAACGAAATGGAGCTGATGATTGATGAGCGCTGCACTACCATCATCGCTAAACGCCAGCCTGCAGCGAGTGACTTGCGCCTAATCGTTGCCATCTCCAAAGCCGTTAATGATCTTGAGCGGATGGGAGATGAAGCCAGCCGTATTTGCCGTCATGCCATCGAGTTAGTAGAAGATGGCGAATCACAACGTGGCTACCAAGAAGTCCGTCATATAGGCAACTTGGTACGCTCCATGGTGAAAGATGTATTAACAGCCTTTGCGCGTAACGATACCGAGCTTGCCTATCACGTCGCCAAGCAAGATAAGGCGGTTGATCAAGAGTACCGTACCGCGATGCGCTCCCTCATGACTTATATGATGGAAGATTCACGTGCAATCTCCAGTTGCTTAAATGTTATTTGGGTATTACGCAGCTTGGAGCGTATCGGAGATCATTCACGTAATATGTCTGAACACCTAATCTACCTTGTAAGTGGCACTGATGTTCGCCACCAACCACTTTCAAAGATTAAACAGACGGCAGGTATTAGTGAATCAGAAGAGCCTAAAGAGTAGTTATATCTACCTTATTGCTTAAAAAAACAGCCGGACCGGCTGTTTTTTACTTTGATAAAAAACAGTAACGACTGACATATTCCAAAAGTTTCGCTTGTTCTAGCCGCTATACATATGACAAGTAAACATAAGTGGTATTACACATGTCTAACGCTGCGCTGAACCAATATGTTGTCTATGGTGACCTTAATTGCCCGTATAGCTACGCTTTGCACGAACGCCTGAAAGCGCTCAACCTTCTCGATAAAGTTGATTACCGCTTAGTAGAGCATGCACAAGATATTGGCCTTTATGAAAATACCCCCGATATGCTCGCAGAACTGGCGAGTGATGTATTTTCAGTACGCAGTTATGCCAGTGAAATACCTATTTCTCTTCCGTCTGAACGCCCCGATAGTCGTTTTGCAATTCTATGTGTCATTGCCGCAGCACAAATCGATAGCCAAAAAGCCATTATTTTTAGAGATCTATTTTATAAAGCGATGTGGGTAGACGGCTTAGATATTGCTAGCCCTACGGTTATCTATGATTGCTTAGAAGCCGCTGATTTACCGACTGAACTGTCTATCGATATGGATGCCGAAGATATACTTGATGAGTGGCAAGATCGCTGGGAAAACAGTCACATAGGGTCACGCGTGCCTGTTATTTTCTCACCCGATAGCCGAAAATTAATTGGCCTAGCATCCATCGATGAAATTAGTGCTTTTTTTGCCGGAGAAGACAACAAGGTCGAATACGACTCCCGAGAAATGTGTAAGTACTCCGAACATCACACGATTGCCGTTTTTGCCAGCGAAGGCTTAACACCGGTATGGCAGCTCATTGAGGCATTGCGCAGCGACTACAACATTCTGCTCCCGGCAACACTAGGTGACTTGAAGCAGCAATTAGAATCTGCAGAGCAAACACCCGATCTTGTATTAATACACGCAACTGATGACTGGTTAAATAATCTATTACTTTGCCAACGTCTGATACAAAATATCAACAACACTTTTGTACCCATTGCGATAGTCGGCGCAGAAAGTGACGATCAACAAGAACTTAAGGCCTATGCACATGGCGCCTCTGATTACCTCGTTCAAGATCGTGCGGCGGGTATTATCCGTGCGCGTATCAGTATGATGTTAGAGCTAAAAAGATCACGTGATTTCCTCGAGCGCTCAGCCCGTATTGATGGATTAACAGGCGTCAATAATCGTAGGGAATTTGAAAAAAGCTTAGAAATGGAATGGCGCCGCAGTGCCCGTACCCGCCAACCCCTCTCTTTAATCATGTTAGATGTTGATCATTTCAAAGCGTTTAACGATCGCTATGGCCACTTAGCAGGTGATAGCTGCTTACGACGCCTGGCTGGCGTAATGCAAACTACAATTAACCGCTCCCATGATGCCGTGTGTCGCTATGGCGGAGAAGAGTTCGCCATTCTACTACCAGATACAGACACAAAGGGTGCGAAACGGGTAGCACAAGCGATTCGCGACCAGATCATGTTATTGGGCATTGCTCATGACCGCTCATCAACCGGTTTAGTGGTAACCGTTAGCCAAGGTGTCTCCACCTTAATCCCTTCTAGCAGCAACAGCCCTCACGAACTCGTTGAGCATGCGGACCAAGCACTCTACAAAGCAAAAAGCAGCCAACGAAACTGCGTTGTCGCTGCTTAATCAATAAAATCAGCAAACGGCGGGAAGCGCTTCTCTAAGCCTTCGCGCCCCATCTCTTGCAGTAATTTGATATTACGTTCAGGAATCTCTTCCGGGTTATCGTAATGCATCAACACCCGGCTCATTTGACCTTCACGAATAATATGTACCATCGGAAACGGGGAGCGATTCGTCCAATGGCTCAAGTCATCAGGAGCAACCCCAGCAAACAGGTATGCAGGGTGGAAACTAGCGAGCTGAAACACACCTGATAGTCCGGCTTTTGCTAGCAGTTTTTCAAAATGAGCGAGTAAATCAAGATAATCATAAAAGTCTGCCAAGCCTTGCGGCATTATCAACAAGGTTGTGGCGATTGTTTTCTCATCAGCATCTTGAATAAGATTAAGTTCTTTTAAAAAATCACTGGCCAGCCCCTCGGCGGTTTGCGCATCACTAACCGCATAGCGCAAGGTATCATGGCGTACCACAGGAGCAGCAAAAGGGCACAGGTTAAGTCCAACCACAATGGTCTCGACCCACTCACGGCTTAAACTAATCACGTCTTCACATTTATATTCAATACTTGTGTTCTTTTTCATAGCGGCATCCTAATCCAAACAGCCTCAATGAACCAGTCAGATATACTGTTTATAGACAGATAAGGTAGAATATAGCCCGGTTAAATAAGGAAGATACTGTGCCCATTCCCTCCGCTCTGACCTCCATGAATTTTGATGTTCGCTGGACAGGCCTGCGACGTGTAACACGTTTGCATGCACCGTTGTGCTGGCAACGCTGGCTAACCGACCGTGCGTCACTCACGCAACATTTACTCAACGCCAGTCATGGTAAATTTCGTGTAGAGGTGGTGCGCCAAGGCTGGGCTCGCCCTACTCGCTCAGAAGCACTCACACTGGGTATCCCCTTACGTCAGTTGGCCTTAATTCGCGAAGTGCATTTGTTAGGCAACGACCAAGTGTGGGTTTATGCGCGTTCCATCATTCCAGCATCCACAATGACAGGCCGTGAGCGCCAACTAAGCCATGTGGGAAACCGTTCTCTAGGTAGCATCCTGTTTAGTGATCCGACCATGCACCGTGGGCCATTACAAATTTCACGTTTACGCCTATCCAATCAACAAACCGTTTGGGCGCGTCGTTCTAAGTTTTTCCTATCAGGAAAACCTCTCCTTGTATGTGAAGTTTTTCTCCCAGCACTGGAGAAGGTACACTACACCCCATAATTCAAACTTGCCGATACTAACGCCATGTCAGAAACCATACCACAGCCTGCTTTATCCCTTCGGGAGCGCTTTGCGATCTATATTGATCTAACAAGGTTTAATCGCCCCATTGGAAGCTATCTACTACTTTGGCCAACGCTTTGCGCGTTATGGATAGCGGCAGAAGGCATCCCCGACACCAAACTTATTATTATCTTTGTACTAGGTGTCTTCCTCACTCGCTCAGCTGGCTGCGTTATCAATGACTTTGCTGACAGAAAAATAGATGCTCACGTTAAACGTACCTCACAACGCCCGCTGGCAACCGGCCGTATTCGTAGTAAAGAAGCACTGACTCTGTTTGCCGTATTGATGCTAACTGCATTTAGCTTGGTGCTTTTCACTAATAAAATGACTATTTTAATGTCATTTGGTGGGTTGTTTTTAGCTTCTTTATATCCCTTTATGAAGCGTCATACTCACTTACCACAAGTCGTTCTTGGCGCTGCTTTTGGTTGGGCTATTCCAATGGCATTCACCGCGGTAAACGAATCCATCCCTACCATTGCCTGGCTCATCTATATAGCCAAAATACTATGGACTGTGGCTTACGATACTATGTATGCCATGGTGGATCGTGACGATGATTTAAAAATCGGTGTGAAATCTACTGCCATTTTATTTGGAGATTTAGACAAAATAATTATTGGTGCTTTACAGCTATTAACCCTCATTATTTTCCTTTTAGTGGGCCAACAACTTAACTTTAGTTGGAGCTTCTATTTAGGCGTAGCGATAGCTGCCATTCTCTTTATATACCAACAATTTTTGATTAAAGACCGAGAGCGTGAGCCGTGCTTTAAAGCGTTCCTAAACAATCATTATGCTGGATTAGCTGTTTTTGCAGGCATTTTTCTGCACTATATGACACTTTAAGACATAGATGTAACATTTATGTCATATAAAAGCAGTGTAATACTCCCGACATATTTTATGCGTAGGGACGGTTAACATGTCTACTAGTAAACAAGTTCTAATTGTTGATGATGAAGCACCCATTCGTGAAATGATTGCTGTTGCTCTTGAAATGGCAGGGTATGAATGTAGCGAAGCAGACAATGCACAAACAGCACATGCCATGATTGTTGATCAACAACCTGACATGATTTTGCTCGATTGGATGATGCCTAACATGAGCGGCATCGAGCTAGCGCGACGCCTGCGAAAGGATGAAACAACCGCTGACATCCCCATCATTATGCTGACGGCCAAAGGCGAAGAAGAGAATAAGGTAAAAGGTTTAGAAGCCGGTGTTGATGACTACATCACTAAACCGTTTTCGCCTCGTGAGCTAGTTGCTCGTCTAAAAGCAGTGTTAAGACGTGCTACACCTAAAGGTATTGAAGACCCAGTCTCTGTTGACGGTTTAACACTTGATCCTGTGTCGCATCGCGTCACATCAAATGAAAACCCTATTGACCTTGGGCCAACCGAGTTTCGTTTATTACAATTCTTTATGACCCATCAAGATCGTGCATATTCACGAGGCCAACTATTAGATATGGTATGGGGTGGTAACGTTTATGTAGAAGAACGAACGGTCGATGTGCATATTCGCCGCTTACGCAAAGCGTTAGGTAATCAACATGATTATCTGGTACAAACAGTCAGAGGTACGGGTTATCGTTTCTCAACAAAAGTAGCTTAATTAAGCTGTCTAATACTACAGAGTAAAACGGATTTTATGCAAAACTCGCCACATGCATCTTTCGGTAATCTTATTATTATTGCATTCATATCTGCAACAATAGGGCTACTTATCGGGTATCTAAGTTGGGGCTTAGTTGTGGGCTTATCTATCTGGTGTATTTTGCAAATACGTCAGACAGAAAAGCTTAGAACCTGGCTGCAACGCTCCGATACCATACCGCCAGAAGCACAAGGAGCGTGGGGTGATATTTTTGATGATTTAGCACGTATTCAAAAACGCCAACAAGGTAAAACCAAACAGTTAAAAGACATCATTGTGCGTTTTCAACAATCCTCATCAGCTCTTGCCGATGCCTTTGTTATTATTGATCAGCATAATAATCTTGAATGGTGGAATTTATCAGCAGACCGCTTACTTGGACTCAAAGCATCAGCTGATCGCGGTAAGCCTGTAATTAACCTATTACGTGACCCTCGCTTCATTCGCTATTTTCGCAAAGGTAATTATGAGGACCCTCTGCAGTTACCAAGCCCAGTATTAAATGACACCGTTCTGCAATATCAGATTACAGAATTTGGTTTTGGCGATCGCCTTTTAGTTGCGCGTGATATCACACAGCTCGTTCGACTTGAGCAAACAAGACAGGATTTTGTCGCCAACGCATCTCATGAATTACGTACTCCGCTGACCGTTATACGTGGCTATTTAGAAACGTTTCTTGACCAAGAACTGCCAAAACCGTTAACCCGCGCTATGAATCAAATGCAAATTCAGGCGAGTCGTATGGAAAGCTTAGTCGCTGACTTACTCTTCTTATCACGCTTAGAAGCTAGCCAGCATATTCCAGATGAGAACCCTATACGTATTCAAGAAATGCTCCACTCTATCCAACAAGATGCTCTTATTTTGGCGCGTTCACAAAATAAAACACATGAGATTACGCTAAATATAGACACAGAATATGACCTTTTAGGCCAGCCTCAAGAACTCCACAGTGCATTCTCAAACTTAATTTTTAATGCAGTCAGGTATTCACCGCAAAAAGGGGAAATCAATATTCAGTGGTGGGTTGACCAAGAAGGTGGACACTTTGCTGTACAAGATAATGGGTTAGGTATTGAGTCTATTCATTTATCACGCCTGACCGAAAGGTTCTACCGTGTTGATGAGGGACGCTCCTCCTCAACCGGTGGGACAGGACTAGGGTTAGCGATAGTAAAGCACGCCTTACATCGCCATGGAGCCAAATTGACTATTGAAAGCCAACTTGGCAAAGGCAGCCTATTCAGCTGCCACTTTCCTCTGGACATGTTAGACAAAGTAAAACCCTTGGAGTCTATTGTCTAAGGGTCTCTTTAATGACCCACTTTTTGCTTAGCGCAATGCTCTTCACACCAAAATAATGTCGCTCCAATAACAGCAGCCGGCATCATAATTAGATTTACCAGCGGTATCATCATGCCAACTTGAACAAGGGCGCCAAAACTAAGTGATGTTAAGCGCCGTTCAGCCAGCATAACCTTCATTTGCCTAAAACTAACTTTATTGTTATCCATCGGATAATCGCAATATTGGATAGCCATCATCCACGCACCAAACAAAAACCATAAGAAAGGTGCAATAACATTCACTACGGGAATGAAGCTGATAATCAATAGTAAAAGCAAACGTGGTAAATAATAAGCAACTTTTGATAGCTCACGCTGCAACGCACGAGGAACGGTAGCCAACATCCCTTTCCAGCCCTCATCCGCCATAACCGCGCCGCTACGCATCTTCTCAACCTTCTCTGATAGGAAGCCATTAAAAGGCGCGGCAATTAGGTTAGCCACCATTGAGAAACCGTAATACACCGTAATTAATACCAACACAGCAAACAGCGGCCACAACAACCAATCCAGGAACGACATCCACTGCGGTAGTTGCCCCAACCAATAATTAACCCAGCCTTCAAACTCGTTAACCAGTAGCCAAATTGCACCGGAAAATATCAATATGTTGATCAGCATCGGTATCAATACAAATTGCCGAATGCCGGGTTCAGGCAACATACTGAACCCTCTGAGCAAATACCCTGCTCCTTTTACCGGATTGCCTCGCATTTTCCCTCCTAATATTAAACGATGAAGTTAACCGCAAGACGTAAGACCAAACCAACGATCATCATCATCATGCCTGCACGGTTAACCTTGAACTCTTTAGGGCTAAACTCAATGGTAGGCTGCCAAAACATCACTAAAGACTTAAAGTCTTTTGTTCTGCCGGCATACATAGCCAGAGAGACTAAAAAAACAATAAGACCACCCCAAAACAGTATTTGTTCAAGTAATACTAAAAAGTACATGTTTTCTCACTTATCAGCCGATTTTAAAACAGATAAGACTAACAGAATTGCTTTGTTCAGGCTGCAAAGATAACCTCTAATATTTTGAAAATAGCGAACCCTTTAGACGAACTATTAAGGCCCACCTAGGAGAAACCCCATGAAAGCGATCCGAATACATACCTTCGGTGGACCCGAAGCATTAGTTTATGAAGAAGTACCAGAACCGCAGCTCAAAGCAGGTGAGGTTCTCGTTAAAAATCATGCCGCAGGCGTTAACCCTATTGACTGGAAAACGTGCAGTGGCGGTGGTGCAGCGCCCTTTATCGGAGACCTCCCATTTACACCGGGTTGGGAATTCTCAGGCACAGTCATTGCCTGTGGAGCCGATGTATCAGGTTTTACATCGGGAGATAACGTCTTTGGTTTTGTACGGTTTCCTAGTGCAGCAGGGTGTTATGCCCAAGAAATTGCAGTGCCTTGTGATCAAATTAGTCTGTTACCCGCGAAGTGCAACCTAACAGAGTCTGCAGGCCTTTCACTAGCCGGACTTACTGCATGGCAAGCACTTTTCGATAAAGGCCAACTGCTCGCCAAGCAAAAGGTTCTGATTCTGGCCGCTGCAGGAGGTGTCGGCCACTTAGCGGTTCAACTCGCAAAATGGAAAGGTGCTACCGTCATAGGTACCGCATCACAGGCAAACCAATTATTCCTTACTCAACTAGGGTGTGATCAAGTCATTGATTACCATCAGCAACACGTTAGTGATGCAGTACAAGATGTTGACTTAGTCATTGACGGTGTTGGCGGGCAAACAGCGATAGAAGCTCTCGCTTGTCTGAAAGAGTCTGGCACAATGGTCACGCTTCCCTCGGTAACAAAAGATGAAGTAATAGCCGCAGGTGAAGAACGAGGCCTCACTGTTTTGCCCCTGCGTGTTGAACCAAATGCCGAACAATTACAATCATTAGCCCAACTGAATGCGAGCAAGGTATTACGTTTAAATGTTACAACAACCTACCCTATAGAGCAGACAGCTGACGCTTTTAAAGATATTGCATCCGGTCATACCCAAGGTAAGGTAATTCTTACCGTATAAACCATAGCTAACAAGCCAAGGTCATGACTTTTAAAAGCCTATGACCTAACGGTTTGCGCGTTAAATGCTCGTACCGTTTGAACGGCCGCCTGTAAATAACGGCTTCTATCTGCTTTATCTTCAATTTCAAACGCCAGTGCTTTAATCAGCTCTGCTATTTTGCTTCTCTTTACTCCGTGTGTCGCCTTCCAATCAGCATATGCATCATCAAATACAATTTCAGCAGCCGGCCCTATATGTTCAGCGAGACCTTCTTGTAAATTGCCCATCAGCCCCGTCAGCTCAACTTCTACACGTCTTTGATTTTCAGTGTTTGGTGCTGTGGCGGCATGAACAACGGGTGGCTCTACATCTGGGGAGGTTAGCTGCTTTTTGATGCGCGCCAATGAAGATCGTACACTGGTATTAATCAATGCAAGATTGACGTCTTTATCTGTCAGCAAAGCTAATATAGTTTCATCGGCGATGTAATAACCAATTAATAAGCTCTCCTCCAACTCAATAAATATTTCTCGATGGCTGCAGCCCATGCCTTCAACCGCCATAAACATTTGATAAACAACTCGGCAAGCGCCCATCAGGTTCTCTTCAAGCGTCTCAGGAAATGTGGAGGCCATCATTTCATCAGCTCTCATCAAACAACTATGGTGTATTCCACCTAAACGTCCAAAATCTTTTAGTATCTTCTCCATTTCAATTAACTCCACTGTAACAAGTCATCAACTTGCTGTTTGAGTGTCCTGACAGAGACTCGGTTTGAAGATTGCACCCCAAGGGCCTTTTCACCCCCAAGAAATACTGAAAGATTGTCTTCTTTGCTGCTCTTTATACAAATATTTTGAACGGAACCTAAGCCAGAGGCTTCCTCAAAGACATTCACCACACCGGCAACAAAGCCCACAAAGTCATTTACGTCTGTCGACTCAATAGAGGATGTAATAATCTCGCCCATATCATCCGTTAATACTGCCCCACGAACGCCTTTCAGATTCATCACATCATCAATAATTGAGTCTTTCATAACGACCTCCTCTCCTAGATAATCCTGAATGGCAAAGTGGGCGTCATCCTGTGGCAATTCCACTTCTTCAAATAATGTTTCTTCTTCACTATCCAGCGCCTGACTAACAAGGCCTGACCAGCCATCAAAGGTAACTTTATCGCCCACCAGCTCTTCCACTAAGGGCAGCACGCTACTCGCTTTACGCGCATCAATGAAACGTACCGATGCTTCAATTCCCAATTCTAATAGCGCTTTCTGGTACTCAAGCAAACTAGGGTCATCTCGTAAATCAGAACGGGTAACCCCTAAGATGACTTTTTTACGAGCGATCAGTTCTGCAAATTCTTGCGAGTAATATTTAAGATCACGCATTGGGTAATTACGTGTGTTATCCACTAAAAAGATAATCCCAGCACAGTCTGCTGCCAGATTATTGGCAAGTAATTCCCACATGAATTTAAAACGCGCTTGCCCCGGCGTACCGTAGAGCTGTACACCTTCGTTATCATTCAGCGTGAGGCATCCATAATCCATGGCAACCGTAGTCGTGGCCTTGCGTAATCCCGTCATATCAGAAGCTTTTGCTTCTGTTTCAAGATTATGGTGACCGTCACATACCGCACGGATAGCCGACGTTTTACCGGCGCCTACAGGGCCAATAAAGAGTAATTTATGATAATGCATGCGTACCCAAAATTATTATTGTTATTACGCGATGGTGTCAGAGGAGTTCCTGCCGACTACTGTTTGCTCAGCATTTAGTCTAAACAGAATTAAAAATAGTCGATATATGCAGATTATTGAAGTAACGGACTGTTGTTCTTGTAAGAATGATGAAAATAAATGACAAACTGTCTTTTATTGGCTACAAAAATACTTTTGCTGTTTCATTAAAAAGCGGCAACCCTCGCCTTTAATGTTATGGTTCCAGCAATAATATTTGGCCCAGGCTTTATCGTCTTCCGTCGGTGTTTCACGATATTCAGGCACACCATCACAAAACCCTTCACTGGCTTTTGCTTGACTCAAGCATGCTTTCAAAAATACACCCTGATTAACGGTACAACTAAACCCTAAACACCCATCAAATTGTTGTAAGGTAGTATCTAAACAGTTTTGTTGATCCGTTGTTTGACCATAAGCCTGACCATCGTGTTTAAACTGTTCAGTAATAACCGCCCTTTCCTGATTAAAGTCCGCCAACCAGCTATCTCTGTTTAGCCAAAAAGAGATCGCAGCAACAACCAGTATCAACAACATGATTAAGAGTGATTTTTTGAACATAATATACTTTTATAATTCCGAAATTAGCTGCGCTTATACAGACCGATAATACAAAAAAACAACCCGATAACAGAGAGCAACATACCACCATTAACAAACTGGGGATGCCTTGCCATATAGGGAATGAAGGAATGATTATTCTCTTGATCGCACACGAGTAGTTCATAATTAAATGAACCACCTAGGTCCAAGCAGTCATTAACGAGAGACTGCTCATACATATAGCCCCCCATGAGTAATAAACAAGGGACCACCAGCAATATTAATCCAATTCTGAGCATTAGGCGTCTTCGTCACTTATCCCAATATTACTAACACCCTGATTATGTGCTAGCTCACGTAACTCGCCGATAAAGGTTTTATCCATCTGTTTAATATTCATTAAACGTTCAACCACTTCTTCCTGAAATTCGTCTTCTTGAACCATCAAGTCATGGTTGTTGATCAGTCGAAGTATCTCTACATCTGACATCTGATCATCGCCTTCAGATATTTCGACAAACATAGCAACACATTCACGAGAAACGTTTCCTACCGCAATGGCCTCATCGACATCCGCTTCTAAGATACATATCAGCGTTGAGTATAATGAGACAACGGCATCTAATGCCGGTGACGCACCATACATTTCATGCTCATCAAGATCCGGCATGTTGGCGTCAACTCTATCGAGCTGCACTTCAAAATTCATTTTGGCACCGCCAGGCACCAGTGACTGCCACACACCGTCCAATACTGTTTCCAGCTGTTTCAGATCACCAAACTCGACTAACTTATTAAAAAGTACAAAGTTCGGAAACTGGCGCTCGGTTACTGCAACACAGTAAGCGGCCAATTTTTTATGATCCAGTGAGCGTAATTGCGCCTCTACGGGCAGTCTATCAGTCATATATAGATCTCTGCTTGGGTAAGTAACATCGCTATTGTAAGGGATTTAAAGGATTTTGCAGCCATCGAGTAGATAAACCGGTGGAATTACGGATAAATATAGCGGTTTTTTGTTGTTATACTTTTAAATAACACAACTTTGAACCTATCTTGCTAATATAGAGAAGAATAATGCAGAGCAATTTTCTTATTCAGCTAGTCCGATTACTCGATGGCCTCAGCGAATGGACAGGACGAACCGTATCTTGGTTAACCTTGTTTATGGTGGTCGTCACTTTTGTAATCGTTGTTATGCGCTACGTATTTAATGTGGGCAACATTGCCCTACAAGAGTCCGTAGTTTACATGCACAGTTTTGTTTTCCTCTTAGGTGCAGCTTATACACTCAAACATGATGGCCATGTGCGTGTAGACATATTCTATCGCCCGCTAAGTGAACGAGGTAAAGCCTGGATAAATATCTTAGGTATTTTATTACTCTTATTCCCTGTCGCCGGTTTTATCGGCTACATCTCATGGGAATATGTCGCATCATCATGGTCACTGCTAGAAGGCTCTCAAGAGTCCGGAGGTTTAGATTTTCGCTATATTCTCAAAACCGCGTTAATCGCTATGCCTGTCTTAATTATCCTGCAAGGGATATCAGAACTTTGCCGTTGCATTCTTGTGCTAACAGGCCAGGGTCACCTCCTTGAAGAAGATGTATCGGAGCACACTGTATGATGGAATACCTTTCTCTCTTTCTTTTTTTAGGTGCGGTCATCGTCCTATTAATGGGTTACTCCGTTGCCTTTTCTCTTGCAGGAACCGGTCTTCTTTTTGCAGGCATAGGAGCGTTAACCGGGCACTTTGACTCTGTTTTTCTTGAGGCAATACCCAACCGATTATTCGGTATCATGAATAACGAAGTACTGATCGCGGTACCCTTGTTTGTTTTCATGGGCGTCATGCTGGAGAAATCCAAAATTGCCGAAGGGCTTCTCGACACCATGTCGATACTCTTCGGATCAATGAACGGCGGCTTAGGCATCTCAGTAACGATCGTAGGTATGTTACTTGCCGCCAGTACCGGTATTGTCGGTGCGACCGTAGTAACAATGGGGCTGCTATCCCTACCGACCATGCTGCGCCGTGGTTATGACCCTCAAGTTGCCTGTGGTGTTATATGTGCCTCTGGTACCCTAGGGCAAATAATTCCACCTTCTATCGTGTTAGTACTTTTGGGAGACGTGATTAGTTCCGCGTATCAGCAGTCACAAATCGACCAAGGTTTATTTTCTCCTGAAACCGTTACGGTGGGTGACCTCTTCTTAGGAGCACTCATTCCGGGGCTATTACTGGTACTTGCCTATACGCTTTATATCGTAGGAAAAGCCGTTATCTCGCCTTCCTCTGTTCCTGCTATTCCTAAAGAAGAACGTGATGCAGTAGATAACCTTTGGGGCAAGGTTCTTAGTGCTTTAGTGCCACCCATTTTGCTTATAGGTTTGGTCTTAGGCTCAATTCTAGGCGGATTGGCGACACCGACAGAAGCGGCTGCCGTAGGCGCAGTTGGAGCGGTTGTGTTGGCTATCTTTAAGCGTAATTTCAATCTGGAGACGTTGACTGGCGTCATGCGCTCGACGACTCAGGTCAGTTCGATGGTATTCATTATACTGGTTGGCGCGTCTATATTTTCACTGGTATTTCGTGGCTTTGGTGGTGATGACATGGTACGGGACTTTCTAACAGACCTGCCTGGTGGTGTCTGGGGAGCTCTTGCCGTCGTTATGCTCGTCATGTTCTTGCTTGGGTTCTTCTTAGACTTTATTGAGATAACATTTGTTGTTGTTCCTATTGTCGCCCCAATCTTGCTGACCATGGGACTCGACCCTATCTGGCTGGGTATTATGATTGCCCTTAACCTACAGACATCGTTCTTAACACCCCCCTTTGGTTTTGCCCTGTTCTACTTACGAGGCGTTGCTCCTGAGTCCATTTCAACAGGACAAATATACCGAGGTGTTATCCCCTTCATTGCCATACAGCTCACCATGCTAGGATTATTAGCTGCTTGGCCAGCGCTAGCAACCTGGTTACCTCACGCTGTTTATGGATAAGGGTTAGCCCAACCGTCTAGAAAGAGGAGCTGTAGTTTTTTATCTACGGCTCTTTTTTTGGCTGCAATATGGGTGGCCTCCCCTAGTACTTGAATAGAAAGTTATGCATTATCAAATAGATAAGGAAAAGTGCAGGTAAGATACTGCGCAAGCTACAATCATCAAAACGCGCATGCTTATTTTCAATGGAGGAAAATAACAGATGCAGTCAAAAAATCCTATTTATCAAGACCCTTCAAAGCAATGCACTCTAAAGCAGTCTGCGCATAAATGCGCAGGCGCAGTATTAAAACGTTAGATGCGTATGAGATACATGAAGTTTATTCGCGCAATAGTTTTAGCTCTTGGAATATTTTCAATGTACTTAAGTTATTCGTATTTTATTGATACCCGAGAGATTCCTGAAGACGGTATGAGTTGCCATGCTTTATGTGGTTTAACTATGCTTTCTGAGCAAATATTTGGCCCTGTTTTTGCTCGCTATACCGCAAGTATACTTTGGCTAATTGCCGGTCTGTTTATATGCTCATTTGGGCTTTCAGGGTTAAAGCAAGGCTCCAGACAATGAACAATCACCTAACAAGTGGGTCGTGTGTGTGACTACGCTACGCTGGTCCCACATCTTAAGCGCTAAGGATCTATCATGAAATTTACAACAGTACTTATCTGTGCGTTACTTATCTCAGGTTGCTCTTCTACTTATCAAAAAAGAGATAACAACTCTTACGGTTATACTGACCAAATATTAAGTACAAAGTTATATGCTTTACAATATTATGAAATGCACATGTGGTCTAAATCTGATGGAAGGTCTAAGTGGGTTCAGCGTGCTGCCGAGCTATGTCATCCTGACCAATTCAGTGAAATAGAATACTTTGAACAGCTATACACTTTAGGGCAGCAAACCTCTTTCTCTTTAATAGGCAGTACTCCAACTTTTTACTACGAAACCGAAACCGCAGCATTGTCTCAAGGTTATGTTTTATGTAATGGCTCCCAATTAAGCCAAGAGGAAGTTGAAGAAATCATTAGAAGAACACAATTTTGCATTAAAACAGACTGTAGGTTGTCCGATGAATCAAAGTCTTACAAGGCGCTCAAGTGATGACACACTTTGCGCACCACTTAACTAAGCCTTAATGCTATTTGGGGTTGAAAGCAAACTATTTACATGGGCACATAAAAAAGCCGGCTAATGCCGGCTTTAAATTGAAGCTAGATATTATCTAAGCAAACTTAAACAGGGTTACGTGCGTTGAGGTAAGCCTGTTCAGATACTTGATGCCACTTAGTTGCTTGGTCACGGAATTTAACGAACGAATCAAATACTTTCTTCGTCATTTCATCATTAGCCGCTTCTTCAGCAATCACTTCATCAGACAGTGATTTCAGAGTAGCCAATACATCGTCTGGGAACTTGCGCAGTTGCACGTTTTGCTCATTAACTAACTGCTCAAGTGAGCGGTTATTCTTCGCTGTGAAGTCAGCCAGCATGTCTTGGTTAGCCACACGAATAGCATTACGTACAATGACCTGCAGATCCGCTGGTAGTTTCTCGAATGCTTCTTTGTTCATGAAACACTCAAGTGTTGTACCTGGCTCATGCCAACCCGGGTAGTAGTAAAACTTAGCCGCTTTATGTAAACCAAATGCAGCATCGTTATATGGACCAACCCACTCAGTTGCATCAATGGCACCCGACTGTAGCGCAGGGAATATTTCACCACCTGGAAGCAGTACAGGCGTACCACCAGCACGCTTAAGTACTTCACCACCTAAACCGGGCATACGCATTTTAAGGCCTTCAAGATCTGCCACTGAGTTGATCTCTTTGTTGAACCAACCACCCATCTGCACACCGGTATTACCCGCAGCGCCCGGTACAAGACCAAATGGTGCATATGCTTCTTCCCATAGCTCCATACCGCCACCATGGTACAACCAGCTGTTCATCTCTTGAGCCGTTAAACCGAAAGGTACCGCGGCAAAGAACTGTGCTGCACGGCTTTTACCTTTCCAGTAGTAAGAAGCACCATGCCCCATTTCCGCCGTTCCGCGAGAAACTGCATCAAAAATTTCCAGTGCGCCAACTAGCTCTTTAGCACCGTAAACTTTTACTTCAACTCGGCCGCCCGTCATTTCAGTGATCAGCTTAGCCAAATTATTTGCACCCACACCTAAACCAGGAAAGTTCTTAGGCCAGGTGGTTACCATTTTCCACTTAAACTCTGGCGCAGCCTGAGCTGCGGTAGACATCATGGCACCTGTTGCTACGGTTGCAGCTCCGGCACCTTTTAGAAATTGACGACGCTTCAAAGGCCTACTCCTTACGTTATTATTTTGCAGTGATTTACAATAAACATAGCATGCACTATAAGCCCCTGCAACGATCACTAACAGCTCTTTTATTACGTACGTGGTATTACCCATACGGCTATAAACAATCAGTAAAAAGTGACATGTTTTGTAGATAACTAATCGTGCTATCGCGTGGATAAAACTCAATGAAATTATGTGCTTTCATATTTCGTTGATATACTGATACGTTACGTAATAGCGCTTAACGAGAATTACTTTTGAACGCAGCAAACTTACTAAAGTCAATCACAGATGCTCAGCCTAAGCTTCGCAAATCGGAGCAAAAAGTTGCAGACTTTGTGTTGGCTAATCCTCAGGAAGTTATCCACATGCGTATTGTGGACCTCGCCTCAGAAGCAAATGTCAGTGAGCCTACCGTCGTCAGATTTTGCCGCGCTCTTCACTATGATGGTTTTCAAGATTTCAAACTAACACTCGCTCAAGGGTTGGCCAGTAACCCCAACTTTGAGCCGTTTGCATTGAACTCTAAGGATACTGTTTCTGAGTTTAAGCAAAAGATTTTCGATTCTATGATCGGTAACTTAATCGATATTCGTGACAAGCTAGACGCTGAAACACTAGAAAATGCCATTGATGCATTAGTAAAAGCAAAACGTATCGAGTTTTACGGGTTTGGCGCATCCGCGGCGGTATGTAGCGATGCACAACACAAGTTTTATCGATTACAAATATCTGCCGCGGCTTATTCTGACCCGCACATGCAAACGATCTCTGCTGTTTCTATGTCCGCTGGCGATGTCGTTGTTGCCGTTTCACAAACAGGGCGCACCAAAGACTTACTGCACACGGTTAAATTAGCCAAAGAAACCGGGGCAACCGTCATCACGTTATGCCCTGGAAATACACTGCTCGCTGATTTAGCTGATATCGCTATTCATATTGATGTCGAAGAAGATAAAGATCTCAGCACGCTGATGTCTTCACGTGTTCTCCACCTTGTTGTCATTGATGTACTTGCCGTCGGTGTGGCGATGCGACTTGGTCCGGCATTATTGGACCATTTGAAAACCATTAAACGTAGCTTGCGCAGCCTACGACAAAACGATAAGCGCCTCTTAACAAAGCCTGATACTGAAGTATAAGGTCATCAGCTACTGTCTTAATATTTCTGCAATCTGAATACACTAACCTGCCTTTAACACATAGCGGATCAAACACAGGGGAATTAAAAATCCACCTTTCGCTATGCCGTCATTTTATATCAAGAAACAGCCTGCCTAAGCACGACTCTATTTAAGGCAGGCAATGATAAAAGGTTGATTATGATGTTAAAGCACAATACTAATCCGCTAAACGAAGTACAGCTTGAAATCATGAACGCACTAATGGGCTATGAAGACGATAAAAACCTTATCAGTAAAAAACAGGCAACAAAGCGTTTATTCCAAGCTAGACGTGCCATTGAAGAACGCCGGGAAAGACATAGCCTAGCAAAACATATAGATAGAGAAGCCTGGTACGACTCGCTTTAGGCTTCTCTACTGAGCAGAGCTATTGATGCTCTGGATAAATAATATTCAGAGGCACAGAGTTACCACCATCCATGACGATAGCAGCATGGTGGCGCTTTAATTGGCGTGGCTCTGAAGCACCACAAGAGTGAGCGATAATCTCTACTTCATGCACTAAATTGTGATGAAAATGAGCGACTCGCTCAGCCTTGCTCTCCGGCACTAGCCCTCGCTGTAAATCAGGATCATGTGTTGTAATACCTGTTGGGCAGGTATTTTTATTACATTGCAAAGCTTGTATACAACCCAAAGCAAACATAAAGCCACGTGCGCTCACCACAAAGTCTGCACCGATGCATAATGCCGCTGCAACATCTGTTGGGTTGATCATTTTACCGGATACAATCACGCGTATACGCTCACGCAGCTCATGTTGATGTAATTTGTTTACCAAAACCGGCAAGCTTTCACGCACAGGTAAACCAACACTGTCCATTAAAGGCATTGGCGCAGCACCTGTACCGCCGTCCGAGCTATCCAGCGTAATAAAGTCTGGAGCATTTTCAATACCCCGCTTATTAACCGCCTCAAAGAACTCATCAAGCCATTCAGTGGTACCTAATACTAATTTAAATCCACATGGTTTTCCGGTCACCCTACGGATTCGTTCAACGGTATTCAGTAGATCATCAATAGAGGCTATATCAGCATGTCGATTCGGGCTGATCGACGCTTGCCCTTCTGGAATGCCTCGAATATCAGCAATGGCTTTACTCACTTTCTCTGCGGGTAAAATCCCGCCTTTACCGGGTTTCGCGCCTTGAGACAGCTTAATTTCAAACATTTTCACCTGAGTAATAGCGGCTTTTTCTTTCAGCTTTTCATCTGAAAGCCCGCCATCGGCATCCCTTACACCATATTTAGCCGTTCCTATCTGGTAGACAAGGTCACAGCCTCCTTCAAGATGAAAAGGAGATAAGCCCCCTTCTCCTGTATTCATCCAGCACCCTGCTTTAGACGCTCCATGTGAAAGCGCTTGAACAGCGGGCTTTGATAAAGCACCATAACTCATACCTGAAACATTAAAAAACGACGGGGCATCGTAAGGGTGCTCGCAGTAAGGCCCGATACGTGAAGGTTGAGAAGAGGCGGCGTCTTCAGAAAGCGTCGGGAAGGGGCAGTTAAGAAAGTAATGAGTGCCGGGGCGACGAAGGTCACGTGTTGAGCCAAAAGCGATAGTATTATCAATGTTCTTTGAGGCCCTATATACCCAGCTACGTTGCGCGCGGTTAAAGGGTAGTTCCTCTCGGTCCATAGCAAAAAAGTATTGACGAAAAAACTCACCCATATGCTCAAACAAATAACGGAAACGCCCAATTAATGGATAGTTACGTCGAATCGTTTGTGCTGTTTGTTTTTTATCATTACGGTAAAGAATGAAGCCTGTAATCAATAATACGACCACAACCAACAAGAATAAAATTCCGATAGTTGCAATAAAATTAATTGCAAAAATAGTAACCGTATCGCTCATCATTTATCCCCTAACTCATTGATAGGCCTATCCTACTCTAGAGTCAGTGTAGGCGAATATAGTCATATTAAGTTAACTTATCCACAGGCTTAATTAACACATCTAAAAACAATATCATTAAAAATGTCTATCGTTACTCAGCTATTCGTCCAAAGCCTGCGTCAAGATCCTTAACTAGATCGTCCACATTTTCCAAGCCAATATGAACGCGGACGAGCGTTCCCTCAAAGTCGACCTTACCCGAGGGGCGAATTTCATTCAGTTCTTCAGGTTGGTTAGCAAGAATCAAAGACTCATAGCCACCCCAAGAATAAGCCATACTGAAATGCTCAAAGTTATCGAGGTACTGCTCCAACTGTGCATCACTCAAACGTTGTTTCAGAATAAATGAGAACAACCCATTGCAACCCTTAAAGTCACGCTTGTAAAACTCATGCCCTTTACAGCTAGGTAGTGCAGGATGATTCACACGCTCAACTTCAGGTCGCCCGCTTAACCAGTTCGCAACAGCGATACTATTAGCTTCATGTTGTTTTAACCTGATGCCCATTGTGCGCAGTCCCCGAGCTGCCATATAGGCAGTGTCGGCATCAACCATCTGGCCCATTAGGTATGAGCGCTCCCGTAACCGCTCCCAGCAGCGCGCATTGGATACCGCCGTACCCAACATAGCATCGGAGTGGCCAACAATGTATTTGGTACCGGCCTGAATAGATATATCGATATCATGCTCTAGTGCTTTAAATAGCACACCGGCAGCCCAGGTGTTGTCTATCATGACAATTATTTCAGGATTGATAGCTCGAGCCGCTTTCACCATTGCTGGTATATCGGGTACTTCCATCGTAATAGAACTAGGCGACTCTAAAAAAAGGAGCTTGGTATTTTTCTTTACCAAATGACGAATATCAGCACCTATTGTCGGTTCATAATAGGTGGTAGTAACGTTCATATCATTGAGGATGATGTTACAAAAATCTTGTGTAGGCTCATAAGCCCCTCCGGTCATCAATATATGATCACCTGCCACCACAAAGGAAAGAATAGCATTGGAGACCGCCGCCGCACCGCAAGGATAAAGCGCACAACCGACACCCCCCTCAAGTTCAACCATCGCTTCTTGTAGTGAGAAATGCGTCAACGTACCACGACGTCCGTAGAACAACTCGCTATTAGCACGGTTAGCTGTGGCTATTTTTTTATCTTTAACCGAATCAAACACTAACGATGACGCGCGTTGAATAACCGTATTGACTGAGCCCAATCCAAATTTCTTTGAGCGGCCAGCACTCACTAGTGATGTTGCAAGTTTATCGAGGTACATGGTGGTTCTCATATTTCATTTGTTTGTCATAGACGCGGCAGTCACCTTTTTAGAGCGTCATGATAATACTTCTCGGTAAGCAAATAGCCCTTGGCTCCCGCCTGTGTGCAAAAACAGAACATTTTGCTTTGCAGAAAAGGCTCCTGTACGGCATTTATCAATAAGCCCTGCCATCCCCTTGCCCGTATATACAGGATCAAGTAGTACACCCTCCTGTTCGGCTGACATTTTCACCGCCTCTATAGTCGCAGGCGTAGTGATACCATAGCCTGCGCCATAATAGCCGCCATCAGCAATCACTCGACCATTGGCTAGCGCAGGATCAAGCCCCATATGTTGGAGTGTTTTTTCCAATAACGCTTGGACTAACGCTTGCTGTGCTTGAGTGTCACGGCTTACCGCAATACCCAGCACAGGAATATCAGCACCCGCTGCAATGAGGCCTGCCAGTAACCCAGCCTGTGTTCCCGCACTACCCGATGCGAGAACGATCTGATCAACGGTAATACCCTGTTCTACTATTTGTGCCAGTATCTCATTGGCACAGCGAACATAACCAAGACTGCCCACCTCGTTAGAGCCACCCACTGGAATAAGGTAAGGCTTTTTTCCAGCGTCAATTAATCTAGCCATTAACTGGTCAGCAAATGCAACGCTATCCACCCCTTCAGCTACAGCATGAATGGTTGCGCCAAACAGCTTATCCAGCAAGATATTGCCGTTATTGTAATAGTCTTGCTTTGGCGTGCCTTCGACATCTTCAAGCACTAACTCACAGGCAAAGCCAAATTTTGCCGCTGCAGCAGCTGTCTGACGAGCATGATTCGATTGCAGTCCACCGATAGTAATTAAGGTATCAGCACCCGCATCACGTGCAGCCGCCAGTAAGTATTCCAGTTTTCGCGTTTTGTTTCCGCCACCCGCTAACCCTGTGCAGTCATCTCGTTTAATAAACAAGTTGCAACCCAATGCTTGTGACAGTCGTGGCATGGCTTCAAGTGGCGTTGGCCCATGGCTAATGACCATACGAGGGAAAGTATCAAAATCGATCATGAACGGCATACTCCTAGAGCGCCTATCTAGTGAGCGCCCTTTCGATATAAGTTTTAACTATGAGGATAAAGCACAGAAGTAGTGTACGTCCTTGTACGAAGGCTTAAATACCCTACTGATAAGCGTAAGGCTTTTGGTGTCTACAGAGACGGTATTAATGCCCTAAAATCTGACTGAGGAACAACTGTGTGCGCTCATTTTGTGGATTATCAAAGAACTCATGAGGTGTATTTTCTTCGATAATGCGGCCTTCATCCATAAAAATAACCCGATCAGCCACTTGCTTAGCAAATCCCATTTCATGCGTCACACAGATCATGGTGGTACCTTCTTCGGCCAACTCCACCATGACATCCAAAACTTCTTTGATCATTTCAGGATCCAGTGCAGAAGTTGGCTCATCAAACAGCATCACTCGTGGGTTAGAACACAGCGCTCGCGCTATTGCCACACGCTGCTGCTGCCCACCAGACAATTGTCCGGGAAACTTGTTCGCTTGCTGAGGTATCTTAACTCGCTCAAGATAGCTCATTGCCATATCTTCCGCGTCCTTCTTGGGCATTTTATTCACTAAACGAGGAGCTAACGTCAAGTTGTCCAAGATAGTCATATGGGGGAATAGATTAAAATGCTGGAACACCATGGCTACTTCTTTACGCACAGCTTCCAAGTTTTTAACATTATCATCCAGTAAGATACCGTCGATCAGAACTTCGCCGGCTTGGTATTTTTCCAGACGGTTCATACAACGAATAAGAGTCGACTTACCCGAACCCGAAGGGCCACAAATAATAATCTTCTCGCCTTTTTTGACATGCAAATTAATATCTTTCAAGACATGAAATTCGCCATACCATTTATTCAAATCATTTACATGAATCAGTATATCGTCAGCAGATGTTTGGCCATTTGAACTCATAAATTATACCTATACTCAATTCTGTGGTGTTATCAAACAGAGGCGCTATTAATGCTGTTCGCCTTTACGCAATTCTGTTTCAAGATTATTCGCGTATGAAGCCATCGAATAACAAAAGACAAAGTAAATAGCCGCAACAAAGATATACACTTCGATGTAAAAGGCCCGCCATACAGGGTCTGTAATGGCTACTTTGGCCGTAGCCAGTAGATCAAACAACCCAATAATCAAGACCAGTGAAGTATCTTTAAACATCGAAATAAAGCTATTTACCGTCGGTGGAATGACAATACGCAGTGCTTGCGGCATCACCACAACACGCATCGTTTGCCAATACGTTAACCCCATCGCTGCTGCCGCTTCATACTGACCTTTAGGCACGGCCTGTAAACCACCTCGAAAAACTTCAGCAAGGTACGCCGACGTAAATAGGATGATACCGATTTGCGCTCGGAGCAATTTATCAATCGTTACACCTTCAGGTAAGAATAACGGGAACATCACAGAGGCCATAAACAGCACACTGATCAACGGAACCCCACGTACCAACTCGATAAAAGCAACACACCAAACACGAATCAAGGGCAACTCAGAACGGCGCCCTAACGCGAGTAAAATACCAAGCGGGAAAGCAGCGACTGTTCCGACAACCGCTAACATCAGCGTTAACGGCAGACCACCCCATTGCGTATTTTCTACGTAACTTAAACCCAGTACACCACCCCACATCAAAATGCCCAAACCAATTAGGCTTGCGATCCATAACGGAAGTAGCCACAACTTCCAGAATGACCTGAGCAAACTACAAATGATTAAACCGACAAACCACACCATTGCAAGTAGCGGCCGCCATTGCTCATCAGCGGGATATGTACCAAAAATAATAAAGCGGTATTTCTCTGAAATAATCCCCCAACAGGCACCGTCAGAGGCCGCCTTACAGGCCGATGCATCTGCAGCAAAAACTGCATTTAAAATGCCCCAGTCCACCACACCGGCTAAAAACTTAACCACTAAATAGATACAGATGATAGAGATCACTGTATTCAGCTTATTACTGAACAAGTTTTCCTTCATCCAATTCACGATTCCGCTCTGACTTGGCGGCTTAATAGCTATATTACTCATATCTATCGCTCCACCAGTGCCATCTTTTTGTTATACCAATTCATAAATAGCGAAATCACTAGGCTTATCCCTAAATAAACAGCCATGAATATGGAAATTGCTTCGATCGCCTGCCCCGTCTGGTTCATTGTGGTATTCGATAATGAAACCAAGTCAGGATAACCAACGGCTACCGCCAAAGAGCTATTTTTAGTTAGGTTGAGGTATTGGCTGGTTAGCGGAGGAATCATTACGCGTGACGCTTGAGGTAATACAACATGCATCAGCGTTTGACTCGGCTTTAAGCCTAAATCCGTAGAAGCCTCTTCTTGCCCTTTTGGCACTGACAACAAGCCACTTCGAACGATGTCAGCGATATAGGTTGATGTATATAAAGTTAGGCCTATCAGCAAAGAAAGAAATTCAGGAGATAACTTAGCGCCACCTTTGAAATTAAACCCCTTAAGTACAGGCGTACTCATTTCTGTAGGCGCACCACAAACAAGATAGGTAATGAAAACACTGACGACGACTAGTGCTAAGCCGGCCCATGCATACGGAAACGTCTGCCCCGTTCTATCACGATGTGCTAATGCCCAGCGGCGTAGTAACCACACACCAACCAGTGCAATAACAAACACAACGCCCATCCAAAAATACGCAGGATGGTCCGCAGGTACTGGAAATAAAACGCCACGATTACTGAAAAACACATCGGGCAAAACTTCTAATGCACGCTTAGGGCTAGGCAGGGCATTATTAATCAGTGTGTACCAAAAAATAAGTTGCAATAGCACAGGGATATTACGGAACAGATTGATATATACCGCAGCAATACGGCTCAAGATCCAGTTCTTCGACATTCGCGATACACCCACAACGAAACCAATCAATGTGGCGAATATGATGCCCAGAAAAGAGACCTTCATTGTATTAAGAAAACCGACCATGAGTGCTCGGCCATAGCTGTCAGCAGGCGTGAACTCAATCATATGTTCACTGATGCCGAATGAGGACTCTAACGACAAAAAGCTATAGCCCGTCGCAATGCCTTGATTAGCCAAGTTCTCAAAGGTGTTTGAAATAAGATACCAAGCAATAAATGCGATACCCCCAGTGACGAGTATCTGAGCAAAAACACCTCTCGCCTTCTCACTATAAATTAAACTGGATAGCCTTTTACGGCTCTTTAATGGTTCGGACATTAGCCTGTCTCTCTAATTATTATCTGAACATACGGTTTCATCGCCGCTATATGATCACAATAGCGGTTTACATACTCAACAAAACGCATTAATCATTAACAAATTAAATAATAAGTAAAAGGGGCGAGTCCATATGCATCAACTTTAGAAGCCCCTTAAAAAAAGCCCCGATTATCGGGGCTCAGGTCATACCGTCTTAACGAATCGGTGCTGGATACATCAATCCACCATTAGTCCACAACGCATTCAATCCACGCTCTAGGCCTAATTTAGCTTTAACATTACGGTCAAAACTTTCGCCATAGTTACCTACTTGTTTAATGACGTTATATGCCCAATCATCACTAACACCAAGCGCTTTACCCATGTCGCCGGTTGTACCTAGCAGACGCTGTATACCTGGGTCTTTACTGTCTTTTTTGAAAGTATCAACGTTAGCCGATGTAATACCTTTCTCTTCAGCTTCTAACATTGCAATGTGCGTCCAACGCACGATATCTGCAAACTCTTCGTCACCATGTCGAACAGCAGGGCCTAAAGGTTCTTTAGAAATGATTTCAGGTAACACGATGAAATCATCAGGATTCGGTGCTGTTTGACGGTAAGAAGCTAAGCCTGATGCATCCGTTGTATAAACATCACAACGACCAGAGAAGAATGTCTGAACAGCTTCTACAGCGTTTTCGATAACCACTGGCTCAAAGCTCATGCCCTGTGCACGGAAGTAATCTGCAAGGTTTAACTCTGTTGTTGTACCAGGTTCGATACACACAGTTGCACCATCTAACTCAGTAGCGCTGGTAATACCAGATGCTTTTGCAACCATGAAGCCTTGGCCGTCGTAGTAGTTCACACCGGCAAAGTTAAGACCAACTTTAGTATCTCGCGATAGTGTCCAAGTTGTATTACGCGCAAGCAAATCAACTTCCTTAGACTGCAATGCCGTAAAACGCTGAGCTGCCGTCAAAGGTGTAAAGCGAGCTTTAGAAGCATCACCTAAAATCGCAGCAGCAACCGCATGACATAAATCAATATCTAAGCCTTCCCACTTACCTTCAGAAGTCGGGGCAGAAAAACCAGCCAACGCAGTATTGGCACCACATTGCACATAACCTTTTGCCTTGATCGAATCAACAGTTTCACCTGCCATAGCAAAAGTACTCAAAGCTGCTGTTGCTGCGATGGTACCGCCAACGATCAGTTTCAATGATTTCATATATTGCTCTCTTCATTGTTTTTATTAAATAAGTGTTCAAGCACAACTTATCACTAAATAAGGAGTACGAAAACAAAATAACCTTTGAATCTAAAGGAAAAAATATTATTCACAATTTCCCCTGATTTGATCCCGTCTACTGAGCATTTATAAACCACTTCGGCATTTATGTTCCGTAATACAAAACTATAAAGACCTGACAACAAACAGTAGAACCTAATTAAACGATTCAATCCCCCTATATCAAAGCCCCTATTCTTCAAAAACAGTAAGAGCAACCACAAAACAATCCATTATGGCCCCAAATGTCCCAATATAGAAATATATTGACACAGCAAAAATTCACTATTATGGTATTTATAGTTCCAATATATAAATATGAAACCTTGAATACTAATAAAAAGGACCTATTCATTGAGGTTTTTTCATGCTCACTGGGTAGCCAAACTTGAGGATTTAACTGTGAACAAAGCAACAACTAAACTTCGATCATCGGTCATTAAAGCAACCCTTGCCGGGGTTATCGCAACATCAATGAGTACAGCGCTCCAAGCTGAAGATAACGTTCGATGGAAGGTCCAGTCGGTATTTGGCACCCACTTACCTGCCCTGGGCGACCCCATCGCCCAAGTTGCTAAGCAGCTTAAGCAAGCAAGTGACGGTAGCGTGCAGTTCAAAGTTTATGAGCCGGGCAAGATCGTTCCCCCTTTTGCTATTTCAGAAGCGGTCAAAAATAAGCAGATCCCTGCCGGTCTTTACCTCCTTGGTTACGATCAGGGAAAAATCCCAGCGTCTGGCCTATTTAGCAACGTGCCTTTTGGTATGGAGCCTTGGGAATACGCATCTTGGTGGTATGAAGGCGAAGGACAAAAACTCGCTCAAGACCTGTACGCAAAACACAATATTCATCCTGTTTTGTGTGGGGTTATTGGCCCAGAAACCGCTGGCTGGTTCCGCGAGGAAATGAAATCCATTGATGATTTTAAAGGCCTAAAAATACGCTTCGCCGGTTTAGGTGGTCAGGTACTACAAAAAGCAGGCGCTTCAGTCACATCAATGCCTAGCGGTGAAATTTTTCCAGCCCTAGAAAAGGGTGCTATCGATGCAACTGAGTTTTCGATGCCAGCCATTGATCAATTACTTGGATTCGATAAGGTGGCAAAAAACAACTACTTCCCAGGTTGGCATCAAACCTTTACCGCCAATCACCTGATCGTCAATAAAGAGATATGGGATAACCTCGATAGCTCTAAACAAGCGATGATCGATATGGCTTGTACCGCAGGCACCTTGCGAGCACTGACTCGTGGAGAATCATTACAAGGCGCGATTGTTAATGGTTTCAAAGAAAAGGGAGTCACCGCACGAACACTTAACGACAAGTTGCTAACAGACTTAAAAGGACTGACCAACCAAGTAATGCAAGAACAGTCCGCTAAAGATGCTGACTTCAAGCGCGTTTATGAATCCCAGCAGGCCTTTATGCTTGAGTATAAGTCTTGGAAGAAGCTGGCTTATCTGCCTCGCAACTTTGAATAATATCTAACAGTGGCCAGATACTTTTTTGCCACTACTCACTTGCTCCATACCTTTACTCCTTAAACCTCTGCGCCTGCGGGCGCAGATCAGGGCCTCACTTTGCCAAAAAGCAGCCCCGATTTAACAACCTACCGTAAATGGAGGACTTATGCCGCAGGACAAAGGAGGTAACGGCCGACCCATAGCAACGCTTATGGACCTCGACCATTTTAACCACCATACCGAGCTCCCACATACTCGGCTGTCGAGCTTGATAGACCAAGTACTGTTAAAAATCGGCAACCTCATGTCTTGGACATGGGTGATACTGATGGTAGTGATAATCTTAAATGTCGTAATGCGCTACCTATTTGATCAGGGGCGAATCGAATTCGAAGAACTTCAATGGCATCTCTATGCTATAGGCTGGCTATTCGGGCTTTCCTACTGCTTTATCGCCGATGACCATGTGCGGGTAGACCTAATTCATGATCGTCTATCACTCAAGGCCCAAACCTGGATCGAACTGCTGGGTATTGTATTTTTACTGATTCCATTTCTAGCCCTCGTTCTTTTATATGCGGTGCCTTTCATCCTCTACTCATGGGAACTAAGTGAAGTCTCCGACGCTCCGGGTGGCCTTCCTTATCGCTGGGCAATCAAATCCGTACTCTTTATTGGCTTCGGGTTATTGGCTCTAGCAGCGCTATCTCGACTATCACGGGTCTGTGCCCTGCTATTTCTGCGCCAGAACTCTCCTTTCATTTTGGCTGAAACAAAGTAGGTATTACTCATGGAAATCAACGAGATCCTTGCCGCCTGCATGTTTGGCAGCTTTATATTATTGCTGTTTACCGGCTATCCGGTAGCGTGGGTGCTGGGTGGTATAGCTATTATCTTCTCCGCCTTAGCGATGCTAATGGACCACTGGTTTGATGCCTTTATAGGTATCGACTGGAACTTTGTCTCCGTCGTGATCCCCAGAATGTGGGACGTGATGACTAACTGGGTACTCGTAGCCCTGCCGATGTTTGTCTTTATGGGGTTGATGTTAGATCGCTCAGGTGTCGCTGAAGACCTCATGGTCAATTTATCCCGTCTATTTGGCAGAGTCAGAGGCGGACTGGCCGTTACTGTTACCTTCGTGGGTCTGCTGTTAGCAGCTTCTACAGGAATTATCGGAGCCTCAGTGGTACTGCTAGCCGTACTCGGCGTACCACTAATGATGAAGCAGGGTTATAGCAAGGAATTAGCCTGCGGCACAGTTTGCTCGACCGGCACCTTGGGCATCTTGATCCCACCTAGCATCATGCTGGTGATGATGGGGGATCGCATTGGCGTCTCGGTAGGTGACTTATTTCTGGGCGCCCTATTCCCTGGTTTACTGCTCGCAGGGCTCTATGTCACTTATATCATGACACTTAGTTTTCTTAATCCTCAGTCTGCACCGTTATCAAAAGATGCCGAGCCTGTTTCAGTAAAAGTGATATTCAGCGTACTCAAGGCAGTACTGCCGACGGCGGGCCTTATAATCGCCGTACTCGGCTCTATATTCTTCGGTATAGCTACACCCACTGAAGCATCTGGCGTCGGCGCTCTGGGGGCAACCTTGCTAGCATTTGCTAACGGCCGTCTGACAGTTTCCGTACTCAGGGATGTTGGTCGTGAAACAACTAAGACCACAGCATTCATTTTCGCTCTCATACTCGGCGCTACGGCATTTTCACTGATTTTGCGCGGTTTAGGTGGCGACGAGCTCATAGAAGGGTTTCTGACTGGGCTTCCTTTTGGTCCCACAGGCATCGTTATCTGCATTCTGGCAATCACCTTTGTCCTTGGCTTCTTCCTTGATTGGATCGAGCTGACCCTGATCATCCTACCTTTAGTGGCTCCCGTTGTATCCGCCTTAGGCTTTGACCTGATCTGGTTCACCGTACTGTTTGCTGTCTGCCTACAAACCTCTTTCTTAACACCACCCGTTGGGTTTGCGCTGTTTTATCTAAAAGGTGTCGCGCCAGCGGGTATCAATCTCGGCCATATTTATCGCGGTGTGCTGCCCTTTATCCTGATACAACTAGTGGGACTAACAATCGTGTTCTATTGGCAAGGTATTGTCACCTGGCTACCTGCTACCGCTTATGCGCCATAACTCACAAATTCGCCAGCTAAATGAACGTTACTAGCTGCCTCTAATAATCTGAAAATGTAGGAGACAAAATGTCTACTCAAATAATACTGCCTCGTATCATGCAGGTGGGTGAAGGTGCTAGCCAAGAGATTTCATCTGTATTGGCCAGCCTTAACTGCCAAAAACCGCTCATCATTACCGACAAAGTAATGGTTGAGCTGGGCTATGTTAGTCGTATTAAAGAAGCATTATCCAAGCATAACATTAGCTGTGATGTTTTTGATGATACCGTTCCTGAACCTACCATTGGGTCGATCATGGCCGGCGTAGACAAGGTTCGTAACGGTAACTACGATGCAATTATCGCTGTCGGTGGCGGAAGCCCAATCGATAGCGCCAAAGCCATTGCCATTCTTGGCAAATATGGTGGCTCGATGCGCGACTATAAATTCCCAAGAATCGTCAATGAATTGGGATTACCGATAATCGCTGTGCCAACCACCGCTGGCACTGGCTCCGAAGCTACCAAGTTCACTATTATTACCGATGAAGCTAACGATGAGAAAATGCTCTGTGTTGGCCTTGGTTTTATGCCAGTAGCCGCCTTGGTCGACTTTGACTTGACTCTAAGCCTACCACCAAGGATCACCGCCGATACCGGTATCGATGCCCTCACGCATGCGATGGAAGCCTACGTCAGCAAAAAAGCCAACGCTTACAGCGACTCACAAGCCCTTGCAGCTATGCGCTTGATCGGCCCTAATCTGCGTCGCGCTTTTCACGACGGCAAAGATAAACAGGCTCGTGAAGCCATGATGCTAGGTTCGACCTTAGCCGGCATTGGCTTTTCTAATGCCTCAGTTGCTCTGGTTCATGGTATGAGCCGCCCGATAGGTGCGTTTTTCCATGTCCCCCATGGCCTATCAAACGCAATGCTGTTGCCAAGCGTAACTGAGTTTTCGATCGAGGGCGCGCCAGAGCGTTATGCCGACTGCGCCCGCGCGATGGGTATTGCCGACTCACAAGACAATACCGAGCAAGCCAATCAAAAACTATTAAGCGAGCTACATGCGCTTAACGATGAGCTGAAAGTACCGACACCTTCAAAATTTGGTATCGATCAGGAGCAGTTTCTGTCTTTACTAGAGGAGATGGCAACACAAGCACTTAATTCAGGATCCCCCGGCAACAATCCTCGTGTTCCAAGTAAAGACGAAATCATTGCCATTTATAAGACCCTTTGGAATTAAAAAGACTATTAACCCCTTTATAAAGCCTTTAATGAAGAGAGTAACCACTTATGAAAACTGTAGGACATCTAATCAACAATCGCGCAGTAGCATTGGCTGATAACACACGTACAACGCCGGTCTATAACCCAGCAACCGGCCAAGCGAGCAAAAAAGTCGCCTTAGCCAGCACAGCCACAGTGGAAGAAGCCATTGCAGCTGCTGAAGCGGCTTACCCGGCATGGCGCAATACTCCTCCACAAAAGCGTGCGGCAATCATGTTTCGCTTTAAAGAGCTGTTAGAGAAAAACGCCGAACGTATTGCTGAAGTTGTTGGAGAAGAACACGGTAAGATTAGTCATGATGCCATGGGCGAACTACAACGCGGTATCGAATGCGTCGAATATGCCTGCGCGGCTCCCGAACTGTTAAAAGGCGAACACAGTAGAAATGTTGGTCCAGGAATCGATTGCTGGAGCGAATTTCAAGCACTCGGTGTGGTTACGGGTATCACTCCATTTAACTTCCCAGCAATGGTGCCGTTGTGGATGTACCCAATGGCAATTGTTTGCGGTAACACCTTTGTCCTTAAGCCATCTGAGCGCAACCCTTCTTCAGCTATGCTGGTTGCTGAACTACTTCACGAAGCTGGACTGCCAGCCGGTGTGTTAAATGTAGTAAATGGTGATAAGGAAGCGGTTGATGTATTGCTACGTGATGAGCGTGTAAAAGCAGTTAGTTTCGTCGGATCAACGCCAATCGCTGAATATATCTACACGACTGCTAACGCCAATGGAAAACGCTGTCAGGCACTCGGTGGTGCCAAAAACCACGCTATCGTCATGCCTGATGCCGACATGGATAACGCCGTTAACCAACTGTTAGGCGCTGCATTTGGCTCTTCTGGTGAGCGTTGCATGGCATTATCAGTGGCCGTTGCTGTAGGTGATGCAGCAGCTGATGCTCTCATTTCAAAAATGAGTGTCGCTATGCAGCCGCTTAAAGTGGGTGCTTACTCTGATAGCAGCAATGACTTTGGCCCAGTCATTACACGCCAGCATCAAGAGAAGGTCGTTGGTTTCATCGACAGTGCCGAGCAAGATGGTGCAAAAATTGTGGTAGATGGCCGCAACCCTAAAATTGAAGGATTCGAAGACGGCTTCTTCGTTGGCGCCACCTTGATTGATGGTGTCACCACTAATATGGAGAGTTACAAGCAGGAAATTTTTGGTCCTGTCCTACAGGTCGTTCGTGTGAACAGCATGGATGAAGCAATGCAGATGATCAACGATCACGAATACGGTAATGGTACTTGTATCTTTACTCGTGATGGCGAAGCAGCACGTTACTTCTCTGACAATATCCAAGTAGGCATGGTAGGAATCAACGTTCCACTACCTGTCCCTGTTGCTTACCATAGTTTCGGTGGTTGGAAGCGTTCTTTATTTGGTGATTTACATGCATACGGTCCCGATGCTGTACGTTTTTACACCAAACGTAAGACGATCACTCAACGCTGGCCTTCTAGCGGCGTTCGAGAAGGCGTCGATTTCTCATTCCCAGCGTAATACTTAGACCAACCAAAGCCTTGGTTTTTTAACCAAGGCTTTGTATCAATTAAAACAGACCTTGTATTTACAGGTCACTCTCCGCTATCCATAACGGGAGAGTTCAGCAAATCACTGATTTCAGCTGCTGCCTGTCGTAATAACGGCTCATACGCCTTCAATTCCTCAAGGCTTTTCCGCACAACAGGAACATGGGTGTATAAACTTGCAATAAATTGCCCATCTTCATTCTTAATAGGTACTGAGCACCCCACCATACCATCGATATATTCTTCATTATCAATGCCCATCTCATTGGCGCGAGTCAAGATCAAAGACTCCTCAAGAGAATCCGGATCCGTTAACGTTGAACGAGACAGCTTATCGAGTGGGAGGTTATTTATTACCCGATGGCGCATGTTTTTTGGGAGAAAACTAAGATACAACTTACCGCTAGATGTACACCATAATGGCACCCGACTACCCGCCTTAAGGTTAAACTGTAAAGGCCAGCTAGATTCGACTCGGTCATAATAGACCATCTCTGTTCCATCCGGAATTGCAATCCCACAGGCTTCATCTAGCTGACGGCCCAACCGTTGTAAAATTGCTTGGCGTTGAATTTGAAAGCGGCTGCTGTACAAAACCCCTAATGCGACTTTGTACATACGCCTTGCGGGTACCACTTTTCCACGCATATTTATTTGAATGTAGCCATCATCTTCTAGCTGTTGAATAAGGCGATGCAAACTAGCTTTTGGAATACCCAAATGAAATGAAAGATCTGCGGGTGACATCGGCTGCTCTAAGGAGGAAACCGCTTCCACTATTTCCATAACTCGAGTTACTGATGGGCCTCGACCTGCACGTTGCGATGTCATCGTCTTAAAAAGCCTTTTTATGAACTTGGGGTTCTATTGTGAGCATATAAAATATATATATCAAAGAGAAAGGACGCAATGGACCTACCAGGCATAAAAATAATGCCCACTCCTGAAAGTGGACATTACTTACGGGTGTTATTTCAAAAAACGTTAACACCTCTATCTATCAGCTGCCCCTCACAGAACCGCTTGCTTGTCATAGGTTTTAATCATTGCGATCAAAAAATGAGCTAGTGCTTTATTCTACCGTTACAGATTTTGCCAAGTTACGAGGCTGGTCAACATCGGTGCCTTTCAACACAGCCACATGGTACGACAAAAGCTGCAATGGGATCGTATAAACGATCGGCTCAAGTATTTCAGGCATATCAGGCATACCTAATACGTGAATACCTTCACCCGGTTGCACTTTTTGTGTACAGCCAGCAAAAACAAACAACTCTCCACCACGTGCACTGACTTCCTGTAAGTTAGCTTTAAGTTTATCCAACATATCATTGCGTGGAGCAACCGTAACAACAGGCATGTCTTTATCAACTAACGCCAAAGGTCCATGCTTAAGCTCTCCGGCTGGATAAGCCTCTGCATGAATATAAGAGATCTCTTTAAGCTTTAACGCCCCTTCCATTGCTATCGGGTAAAGCGTACCTCTACCTAAGAACAAAGAATGCTGCTTTTCAGCAAAGGCTTGCGACATTAGCTCAATATCACTATCCATTTGCAGTGATTCTTCAATCAATGCGGGTAATAACATCATTGATTCAACTATTTGATGCTCCAATGCTTCTGTTATTTTAAAGCGTCGACCAATAACCAGCGTTGTTAACAGCAAACATACGAGCTGGGTCGTGAAAGCCTTGGTTGAAGCCACGCCTATTTCAGGCCCAGCATTGGTCATTAGGCACAGATCAGACTCTCGAACCAATGAGCTTCCCGGAACATTACAGATCGTCAGACTCGCTAAAATTTGATCTTTAACATCACGCAGCGCAGCGAGTGTATCAGCCGTCTCTCCTGATTGAGAGATAGAGATAAACAAGGTGCCTTCTTGAATCACAACTGGACGATAGCGATACTCACTTGCGACTTCAACATGACAAGGAATACCCGCCAGCCCTTCCATCCAATACTTAGCAATGAGTCCTGCATGATAACTCGTACCGCACGCTATTATCTGGATTTGCTTAACCTGATCAAAAATAGCTGCAGCCTGTTCACCAAATGCGCGCTCATTAACTAGCGCATCTTGAATTCGATCCTGAAAGGCAGCCAATGTAACCGTTGGTTGCTCATAGATCTCTTTCATCATGAAATGCTTGAACTTACCCTTCTCTGTCGCTGAAGTGGCGTGCTCGTACTGGGTGACTTCTCGCTCAACGATCTCACCATTAATATCCCAAACGGTAATTTCGTCTCTTGTTAGGTGTGCAATATCACCTTCTTCTAAAAACATAAAGCGATCGGTAACTGGCAACAGTGCTAACTGATCAGACGCGATAAAGTTTTCACCAATACCCACACCAATCACCAAAGGGCTACCTTGACGTGCAGCGATTAGCTCACCAGGTTTATCTTCATGAATAACACCCAGTGCAAAAGCACCATCCAAAGAAGCAACCGTATCTTTCACAGCACTTAAGTGATCGGCACCTGATTTAATTGCTCGGTCTAATAAATGAGCAATAACTTCGGTATCCGTTTGTGAACTGAAGTTATAACCAGAAATCATCAGTTCTGACTTTAGCTCTTCAAAGTTCTCAATAATGCCATTGTGCACAACCGCGACAGATGTGCCTGACATATGTGGATGAGCATTATGTTCAGAAGGCTTGCCATGTGTTGCCCAGCGCGTGTGTGCTATACCAGCAGAACCGATCAAAGGTTCGTCATCCAGTGCATCAGCTAATGCCTGCACCTTGCCAGCGCGGCGTAATCGATGAATTAACTCGCCATCCCAAATAGCCATGCCTGCAGAGTCATACCCTCTGTACTCCAGACGACGTAAGCCTTCTAATAAAATCCCTGATACTGAACGCTCAGCTGTTGCTCCAACAATACCGCACATACTTGCTTCTCCTTAGCCTTTCTTGACTGGGCGCTGCCAGTTAGACAAATTAGTTTGTTTGCCACGTGCTACCGCAAGCTGGCTTTGGATCACTTCTTTGGTAATGGTAGAACCAGCACCAACAGTAGCACCAGAGCCTATCTTAACCGGCGCCACTAAAGCAGTATTTGAACCAATAAATACTTGGTCACCAATTTCAGTCAATGATTTATTTACACCATCATAGTTACAGGTGATTGTGCCTGCGCCAATATTAGTATTTTTACCGATAACCGCATCACCTACATAACTAAGATGATTAATTTTTGATCCTTCGCCGACAATAGCTTTTTTGGTCTCTACAAAATTCCCCACTTTAGCCCCAGCAGCAAGCTGGGTACCCGGGCGAATTCGAGCAAAAGGTCCTACGTCGCAATTAGCGGCAATCGTAGAGTCTTCTATGACACTATTAGCGCGGATATGTGTGTTATCACCGATCGTTGCATTTTTAATAATGCAGTTAGGTTCAATCAATACACCGTGACCCAACACTACATCGCCTTCAAACACCGCGTTTACATCGATAATGACATCACCAGCTACTGATACATTACCCCTTACATCTACACGAGATGGGTCTGCTAGTGTTGCACCATTCAGCATTAGAACTTCTGCCTGCTGTAACTGGTGCCAACGTTCGAGTTCAGCTAGTTGAACTCGATTATTAACGCCCTGAACTTCTTGCTCACAAGCAGGGTGCTGAGTCTCTATGGAAACACTTTCCTCTGCTGCCATAGCAATAATGTCGGTTAAATAATATTCGCCCTGAGCATTATTCGAAGACAGCTGTGGTAACCACTTAAGCAACAAGCCTGTAGGTACTGCCATTATGCCAGTATTAACTTCTGTTACTTTAAGCTGCTCATCTGAAGCATCTTTCTGCTCAACAATGGCAATGACTTTATTGGCATCATTACGAATAATTCGACCATAGCCCGTTGGGTTTTGTAGATGTACTGTCAATAAACCCAAATTTCCTTTAGCGGCAATATCAACCAATTGCTGCATTGTCTCAGAGCGGGTTAGCGGCACATCCCCATACAGGATCAATGTAACGCCTTCAGGATCAACGTTAGGCAGCGCTTGAGCAACAGCATGTCCTGTCCCAAGCTGCTCCTTTTGCATAGAGAAGGTTAGCTGCTCATTAGCAAGAGCGGTTTCTAATAATGCGGCACCGTGCCCAATGACTACATGAAGCTTTGCCTGCTCTATATGACGAGCTTGGTCTAATACATGTTTCACCATCGGCTTTCCAGCGACAGCATGTAGAACTTTTGGCAGAGAAGATTTCATGCGGCTTCCCTGGCCCGCTGCAAGGATTACAATATCCGTTGTCATTATCCGATCCTGTAGCATCTTATGATGTGTTATTGGCAGAATTTATTTATGTCCGCTAATCTATATTATAGTTCAACTTATACAATACTTTTTGTCTGGAAAATTTTGACAAATGCAATATTCTATTCTTGAAAGACTCGGCTTTGACCAGCGAGAAATAACGATCTACCGCGCCTTACTGTCGCTAGGCCCTAGCCCTATAAGGAGCATTGCCGATAAAGCCGGTATTAATCGTGGTACAACTTACGACTGCTTAAAAGGGCTTTTACAAAAAGGTATTGTCAGCTATTTACCAAAAGGAAAGCGCCGCCTTTTCTCTCCGCGTAACCCTGAAGTACTCTTACAGCTAGCTGAACAAAGGCAACATGAGATAGAAAATACGATACAACAGCTAAAAACTTCGATTATTCCAGAGTTAAATCATCTCAAACCGGACTTTTCTGCTGCTAATGTTCAATTTTATGAAGGGGATGACGGTATTGAATTCGTACTCAGAGATATTTTGAGTAGTGTTTCTAAAAGTAATGAGCGACAGTATTCTGTCTTCTCATCAAAGCCAATACGCTCTCATCTGTATAGGCCCTTCCCAAATTACACCGCCCAGAGGATCCAAAAACAGATTGGCGTCAGAGTTATTGCCATAGGTGACGGCGGGGAAGATGCAGAGCTTTCAGAGAGAAAATGGATAAAAACAGAAGGTCATGTGGATGCCGCTTATATTGCTATATATCCACCAAAATGTGCGATTATCTCTTTAGCCTCCAATAACTACCCAACAGCAGTACTGATTGACTCAAAAGAGGTCTCTGCAGCTCAAAAGATTATTTTTGATACATTGTGGGGTGTTCTTTAAAGCTTTCTACTTATTTGAAGCAAGCTTCAGACACAAAAAAGGCAGCCGAAGCTGCCTTTTTATTCGATTGTAACTCAACGACGTCAGTCTTATTTACTGAGCTTTTTGCGAATTTGCTGTAGCGTGCGGAGTTGAGCCGCAGCTTCAGCCAGCTGAGAAGCAGCGCGACCGTATTCGAATTCGCTCTGCTTATCACCCATCGCTTGTTCAGCGTGTTTCTGCGCGTCAAGAGCAGCCGCTTCGTCCAGATCGCCTGCATGCAATGCAGTGTCTGCCAAAACGATGATCTTGTTAGGCTGTACTTCTAGGAAGCCGCCAGATACGTAGAAGATATCCTGTTCGCCGCCCTGCTTACGCATTTCGACAGGGCCTGGTTTCAGTTCCGTCAGAAGCGGAGCGTGACCTGGGTAGATACCCAGATCACCCAGGCTACCTGTTACTGATACGAACTCGATCAGACCAGAGAAGATCTCTTCTTCAGCACTTACGATATCGCAATGAACAGTCATAGCCATGTTGTTTTCCTTCTAAAGGTTTACCAAAAGCAATTACATGCCTTTGGCTTTCTCAACAGCTTCTTCAATGCCACCGACCATGTAGAACGCTTGCTCTGGAAGTGAATCGTATTCACCTTCCAAAATTCCTTTAAAGCCACGGATAGTGTCTTTCAAAGATACGTACTTACCTGGAGAACCAGTGAATACTTCTGCAACGAAGAACGGTTGAGACAAGAAACGCTGAATCTTACGAGCACGTGTTACAACCTGCTTATCTTCTTCAGACAACTCATCCATACCTAGGATAGCAATGATATCTTTCAGCTCTTTATAACGCTGAAGAACACCCTGCACATTACGAGCAATGTCATAATGCTCCTGACCGATTACCAAAGGATCTAACTGACGAGAAGAAGAATCCAATGGGTCGATTGCTGGATAAATACCTAGCTCTGCAATCTGACGAGACAATACAACTGTCGCATCAAGATGTGAGAAAGTAGTTGCAGGAGATGGATCCGTCAAATCATCCGCTGGTACATATACCGCCTGGATAGACGTGATAGAACCCGTATGAGTTGATGTAATACGTTCCTGAAGAACACCCATCTCTTCTGCCAGCGTTGGCTGGTAACCTACCGCTGAAGGCATACGACCTAGCAGAGCTGATACTTCAGTTCCTGCTAGTGTGTAACGGTAAATGTTGTCAACAAACAACAGTACGTCACGACCTTCATCACGGAATTTCTCAGCCATAGTCAGGCCAGTCAGCGCTACACGCAGACGGTTTCCTGGAGGCTCATTCATCTGACCATAAACCAGAGATACTTTGTCCAATACATTGGACTCTTTCATCTCGTAGTAAAAGTCGTTCCCTTCACGAGTTCGCTCACCAACACCTGCAAATACTGAGAAACCTGAGTGCTCAATAGCGATGTTACGGATAAGCTCCATCATGTTTACGGTTTTACCTACACCGGCACCACCGAACAGACCAACTTTACCACCTTTGGCGAATGGGCATACCAAATCGATAACCTTGATGCCGGTTTCAAGCAGCTCGTTAGAGGCTGCTTGGTCAGCATAAGTAGGTGCCTTACGGTGAATAGGCATACGCTCTTCTTCACCGATAGGACCACAATCATCAATTGGGTTACCTAGTACATCCATGATGCGTCCCAATGTTGCTGTACCTACAGGTACAGAAACTGGAGCACCAGTATTATTCACTTCTAAGCCACGACTAGTACCTTCAGTCTGGCCCATCGCGATCGCACGTACAACACCGTCGCCCAGCTGCTGCTGAACTTCTAGTGTCAGACCATTCTTTGAAACGGTCAGCGCGTCGTAAATTTTAGGTACGCTGTCACGTGGAAATTCCACATCGACTACCGCGCCTATAATCTGAACAATTTGTCCGCTACTCATGTTCGGATCCTCTTAAATTTTAACCCGTTCACCGCATTAAACAGCCGCAGCACCACTAACAATTTCAGAAATTTCCTGAGTAATTGCTGCTTGACGAGCTTTGTTATAAATCATTTGAAGTTCGTCAATCAAATCACCGGCATTGTCAGTTGCACTTTTCATTGCCAGCATTCGCGCCGCCTGTTCACAGGCGTTATTCTCAACTACTGCCTGATACACTTCGGACTCAACATAACGCATAAGAAGGCCATTCAGCAGTTCTTTAGCATCAGGTTCATAAATATAGTCCCAGTGATGATTCAGCAGCGCCTCATCGTCTTCTGCTTTCAGTGGAAGCACTTGTTCAACCTGCGGGGCCTGCGTCATTGTGTTAACAAAAGTGTTAGACACAACGTACAGACGATCCAGCTTGCCTTCAGAATAAGAATCCAGCATAACCTTCACAGCACCGATCAGATCCGTTACTTCTGGCTGATCACCCAAATGGGTTTTTGCTGCTACTACGTTACCACCGTAAGTCTTAAAAAATGAAACAGCTTTAGATCCTAACGCACAAACGTCAATCTCGACGCCTTTGTCGTTGAACTCTTTCATGCTTAACATGGCTTTCTTGAACGAATTAATGTTCAGTCCACCACAAAGTCCACGGTCAGTTGCTACAATAATGTAACCAACACGTTTAACTTCACGTTCTTGCATGTAAAGATGCTTGTATTCAGGATTTGATTTTGCCAAATGCTGAATAACACCACGGATACTGCGAGCGTACGGGCGGGAAGAATGCATGCGATCCTGAGCTTTACGCATCTTTGACGCAGCAACCATTTCCATGGCGCTGGTAATTTTGCGTGTGCTACCGATGCTCGCTATTTGCGTCTTAATCTCTTTTCCGACTGCCATAGATCCGCCTATCTAACCTTAACTTAGTAAAGGCCTGCAAAATAATACAGGCCACCACTCACTGAGTGCTTACCAAGTCTGAGTTGACTTGAACTTATCAATACCTGCTTTGAACTGTGCAGCGATTTCGTCGCTGAAGCCACCGCTCTTGTTGATATCGTTCATCAGATCAGCATATTCGCTGTTGAAGAAAGAGATCAGAGCAGCTTCAAAACTACCGATTTTGTTAATTTCAACGTCTTTCAGGAAACCTTCGTTTGCTGCAAATAGGCTAAGGCCCATATCTGCAACAGACATTGGTGAGTACTGTTTCTGCTTCATTAGCTCAGTAACAGCCTGACCATGCTCCAATTGTGCACGTGTTGCATCATCAAGATCAGATGCGAACTGCGCGAACGCAGCCAATTCACGATACTGAGCAAGCGCCAGACGTACACCACCACCCAACTTCTTGATGATCTTAGTCTGTGCTGCACCACCTACACGGGATACAGACAAACCAGCGTTGATCGCTGGACGTACACCTGCGTTAAACAGGCTACTTTCCAAGAAGATCTGACCATCAGTGATGGAGATAACGTTGGTTGGTACGAAAGCAGAAACGTCACCGCCCTGAGTTTCGATTACCGGTAGAGCTGTCAAAGATCCGGTCTGACCTTTCACTTCACCATTTGTGAATTTTTCTACGTAATCAGCGTTTACACGAGCAGCACGCTCAAGTAGACGAGAATGCAAATAGAAAACATCACCAGGATAAGCTTCACGACCAGGTGGACGACGTAACAACAGAGAGATCTGACGGTATGCCCATGCCTGTTTAGTCAGGTCATCGTATACGATCAAAGCATCTTCACCGCGGTCACGGAAATATTCACCCATAGAGCAACCAGCATAAGGAGCTAGGAACTGCATGGATGCAGGATCAGAAGCGCCGGCAGCTACGACAATGGTATGATCCATTGCGCCATGCTCTTCCAGCTTACGCACTACGTTTGAAATCGTAGACTGCTTCTGACCAATGGCAACGTAGATACACGTTACACCAGTACCTTTCTGGTTAATGATCGCATCAATCGCGATAGCTGTTTTACCGATTTGACGGTCACCGATAATCAACTCACGCTGACCACGGCCTACAGGTACCATCGCATCAATTGCTTTCAAACCTGTTTGTACAGGCTGGTCAACTGATTGACGATCAATTACACCTGGCGCTACTTTTTCAACAGCGTCAGACAATTTAGCCTCAACAGGGCCTTTTCCGTCGATTGGGTTACCTAGCGCGTCAACAACGCGGCCTCGTAGTTCCGGTCCGACCGGTACTTCAAGAATACGGCCAGTACAACGAGCAGTCATGCCCTCGACTAGGCCTTGGTAATCTCCTAATACTACTGCACCGACAGAGTCACGCTCAAGGTTGAGCGCCATACCGTAAATGCTGCCAGGGAATTCGATCATTTCCCCGTACATTACGTCAGCTAGTCCGTGGATCAAAATGATACCATCGGATACGCTGACGATAGTGCCCTCATTTCGGGCTTCAGAAGACACATCCAGCTTTTCGATGCGCTTCTTGAGAATCTCGCTGATCTCAGATGGATTCAGTTGCTGCATGGTTATTCCTCATACTCAGGAATTAAGTGCTTCAGCTAGTTTCGCCAAACGGGCGCGAACTGAGCCGTCGATTACCAGGTCTTGTGTCCGTACTACAACACCACCCAAGATATCTTTATCTACGGTAGATGTTAGTGTTACGTCCCGACCCAGCTTAGCGCTGAGTGCCTGAGTTAATTTCTGTTGCTGTTGCTCATCCAGTTCATAAGCAGTTGTCAAATCGATATCGACTGACTTCAGCAAATTTGCTTTGAGCTGCTCGAACTGCGCATTAACTTCTTGGAGCAAACCAAGACGCTGGTTTCCAGCTAGTAACCGTATGAAATTCTCACCTGCTTCATCCAGATGATCTTTACATACCGATACCATAGCGCCTGCTTTTTGCTCACTCGTTAGCGCAGGATTGCCCAACACATTAGCCATCACACTATCATTTGCCACTACTGCAGCTGTTGATAGCATTGTTGACCACTGATCTAAATTGCCCTTTTCTTGAGCGAATTCAAATGCAGCTTTTGTGTAAGGACGAGCGACTGTATTGAGTTCAGCCATCGTAAACCTCGCTTAAAGCTCCGCTGCTAGTTTATCAACCAGCTGAGCGTGGGCTGCTTTGTCGACCGACTTCTCAAGAATCTTTTCAGCTCCAGCTACTGCAAGTGCAGCAACCTGTGAACGAAGAGTTTCTTTAGCACGGTTAACATCCTGTTCGATTTCAGCTTGAGCTGCTGTCTTGATGCGTTCTGCTTCAACACGTGCTTGCTCTTTAGCTTCGTCGACTAGTTGACTAGCCCGCTTATTAGCCTGTTCGATGATGGCGGCTGCCTGCTCTTTGCTTTCACGCATATTCGCAACAGCTTTTTCTTGTGCTAATTGCAAATCGCGCTGAGCACGTTCAGCAGCGTCCAGACCTTCAGCAATCTTTTTCTTACGTTCTGCTAGGGCACCTGTAATTGGTGGCCATACATACTTCATGCAGAACATAACAAAGATAGCGAATGCGATGGCCTGACCAATGATGGTTAGATTGATATTCACGCCATTACCTCTCGCGGTTGTTCTAAAAAGTAGTTACCCATTTTATTGGGAATGGTTTGCATCTCTACTTATTAGCCAGCAACAGCGAACAGTACGTATAGACCCAGACCTACACCGATCATCGGAACGGCGTCAACAAGACCCATTACGATAAAGAACTGTGTACGTAGAAGTGGAATCAGTTCAGGCTGACGAGCAGCACCTTCTAGGAATTTACCACCAAGAATACCGATACCTACTGCAGCACCTACGGACCCAAGACCCAACATCAGTGCACCAGCGATATATAGCAAAGCCATTTCCATCAGTTTTTCTCCGATTAATTTGCTAAGTTAAAGTTAAAGTTAAGGTTGAAATTTTAAAACAAAATCTTTTTATTCAGCGATTACACATTAGTGCTCTTCATGTGCCATGGCCATATAGACAATTGTCAATACCATGAAGATGAATGCCTGCAATGTAATAACTAGAATGTGGAAAATCGCCCACGGAACAGAAAGAACCCACTGTATCCAGAACGGCAGCAAAGCGATCAAGATAAAGATCATCTCACCTGCATACATGTTACCGAACAGTCGCAATGCCAACGATATTGGTTTTGCAAGCAAGCCAACGATTTCCAAAAATAGGTTAAACGGAAGCATCCATTTACCTAGTGGCTGGAAGGCCAGTTCACCTAAGAAACCACCAATACCTTTCATTTTGATGCTGTAGTAAAGAATCAGACCAAAAACACTCAACGCCATACCCATAGTGGCATTGATGTCTGTCGTAGGAACCACTTTCATGAAGTGAATACCCATCTGGCCTGCGATATAAGGAATCCAATCAACAGGAACTAAATCCATCGTATTCATCAGGAAAATCCAGACAAATATGGTCAATGCTAAAGGAGCAATCAGCGCATTTTTATGATGAAAAATACTATTGACGTTCTCTTCAACAAACTCAATGAGTGTCTCTACAAAGTTTTGCGTGTTACCAGGTACACCTGCCGTAACAGATTTAGCAACCTTGCTAAACAGCCAGGTAAATAACACACCCAGACCGATAGACCACAACATAGTATCAACATTAATTGCCCAGAATCCCATCTCAGCCGCTTCAACTGCCGTATGAGCGAAACCTAATCCATTTTCTGGATGGTTGCCAAACGTCAAGTTGGTCAAGTGGTGAGATATATATTCTGAGGATGTGACAGTTCCGCTAGCCATTCTCAGTTCTCTCGTTTCTTAAAGTTTTAGGAATCGGTAATTCGCTTTCATTTGTAAGTACCAACCGGATACCTGTAGCAAGATGAAAGCAAAAAATAAGGAAAATGGGCTCAAAGGTCGAACCATGATAAAGACAGCGGAAAATCCTACTATCGATATCGCCATTTTCCATATTTGACCGATATACATTTCTGCCAGAGCTCGATTTGCTGAGCTTTTCTGGCGACCGAATAGTAAACGTTTCGCAAAATAGGCATTGGGTAGCAAATAAAGTAGCCCTCCCAGTAGTACTGAGTAGGCTTGCGTCACTCCATAAATCAATGTAATGACGGCCATTACTGCTATCAAAAAAGCCTGTATTAGAAATATTCTAATAACTCTATGTCGTGTTGCCTGAGTATGCTTTCCTGGCTTCAGGTTCATATCCAAGTTTCACTTCCAGAGAGACTCTTTTGCTCTATTTTGGAAAGCTGTTTCCAATCAGCGTGCCGATTATATGGGGTTAGCCCGAGAGACTCAACCTGATAGTAAGGGTTTTGCACTAATGTCTTATCGCAGATCATACTTAAGTCCTTAAAACATCGACCTTGTAGAGTTTTTACTCGCACACTTACTCTGCAAAATTTTTCAATATATTTTCTAATGCGTCAGGAGAGTCGTACGCTATCGTGATTTTTCCCTTACCTTTATTACTTTGGTTAATCGACACTTTAGCTGCAAAACGGCGTGATAAATCACTCGATATTTGCTCAAGCTGAGGATCTCGTTTTTTTACATCACGCACAGTTTTAATAGCGTCACCGGCTTGCCATTTCCTAACAAGCTCTTCGGTTTGCCTTACAGACAACGCCTTACCTACCACTTCTTGAGCAGCTAATAACTGCTGTTCTAAGTCCAAGCCAAGCAATGCCCGTGCATGACCCATCTCTATATCGCCATACTCCAACATTTTTCTGACATCACCCGTCAGCTTCATCAGACGTAATAAATTAGTGACTGTAGAGCGTGATTTACCTACCGCATCAGCCACTTCTTGTTGAGTTAGCTCAAATTCATCTTGTAAACGCTGGAGTGCAATCGCTTCTTCCATCGGGTTTAAGTCTTCCCGTTGAATATTCTCTATCAATGCCATGGCGATAGCGGCTTCATCAGGCACATTTTTAACGATGACAGGTATCTCATCTAAGCCTGCTATTTGTGACGCTCTCCAGCGACGTTCTCCGGCTATGATTTCATAACGTCCATCTTCAACCGATCGAATTATAATGGGCTGAATAACACCCTGCACACGAATAGAACTGGCCAAGTCTTCTAAGGCTTCAGGTTCTAGGTCACGTCGCGGCTGATAGCGGCCACGTTGAATTTTATGAACAGACATCAGTTCATAGGCACTTTTTGCTACTTCTGTGTGCTCCTTCGAAGAAACCTCATCTTCTGTTTCTGTATTGATACCCGCCAGTAACGCATCCAGTCCGCGACCTAAACCTCTTTTTTTAACCATTACTATGCTTCCTGTTGCTCAGCTTTCTGGGAGTTCTTTAATTCTTGCGTTGTTTTTCTTATCAACTCACCTGCTAATGCTAGATAGGCTACTGATCCACGTGAATTTTTATCATAAAACAATACAGGTAATCCATGAGACGGCGCTTCTGCTAAACGGACATTACGTGGAATAACAGTGCGGTAAACCTTATCACCAAAGTAATCCACGAGATGACTGGATACATCTTTTGTCAGGCTCATTCGTGGATCAAACATCGTGCGCAAAATCCCTTCGATTCTTAAGTTAGGATTTAGACGCTGATTTATTTTGTCGATAGTGCCAATTAGTGAGCTGATACCTTCAAGTGCATAATACTCACACTGCATCGGTATGATGACGCCTGATGATGCGGCAAGCGCATTCACTGTTAGCAAATTGAGTGATGGAGGGTTATCGATCAGTACAAAATCATAATTATCAATAATAGGAGATAGTGCCGCCTTTAAACGAAACTCTCTTCTAGGAAGTTGTAATAACTCAACCTCAGCAGCCGTTAGATCACCGTTTGAACCAATAACATCATAGCCAACTTTTGGATTTTTAATAATGGCATCTACTGCTGTCGATTTTCCTGTCAACAACTCATAAGCAGAGTGCTGTAAATCATGCTTATCGACTCCGCTACCCATAGTAGCATTTCCTTGAGGGTCTAAATCGACCATCAATACACGCTTCTTGGTTGCGGCAAGTGATGCAGCTAGATTGACACAGGTTGTGGTTTTCCCTACACCACCCTTCTGGTTGGTTATAGTCAGGATTTTAGCCACGTTTACACTCTCCCAAGAACCATTAAATGTCGAGCTCCATGAGTGCCTGCTACATTCAATGAATGACTGGCTTTTAACTCAATATCTGGCGGCATTTGAGCTAACTCTTCCGTAGGGTACAAGCCTTTCATCGCAAGAAAAACACCATCTTGGCGACACAACTGATGTGTCCATTTAATCATATCAGTCATAGAAGCAAAGGCACGCGATACAACCTCATTGAAGGGCTCATCATCGCATTGCTCTGCACGGCCATTAATAACAGTCAAATTAGTTAACCCTAATTCAACTTTAACCTGATTCTGAAAACGTGTTTTTTTACCATTGCTATCTAATGTGGTGACATCTAAATCAGGACAACAAATAGCTAACGGAATACCGGGTAAGCCTGGACCACTACCGACATCGATAATGCGAGGGCCTTTTACAAATGGTAGTAAACTTAAACTATCCAGTAAGTGGCGCGTGACCATCTCAGCAGGATCTTTTACGGCGGTAAGATTATAGGCCTTATTCCACTTCACTAATAATTGTAGATAAGCCATTAACTTATCTACCTGTTCATCTGATAATGAAAGCTTCATTTCTTGAGATTGTCGTACCAGTGAAGCACGTAATTGTGTCAAATCCATTAACCAGTGGCCTTTTGTTGCTTTTTAATCATCTGTTGTTTCTTAATATTAACCAATAGTAACGAAATTGCGGCAGGAGTCATTCCTTGAATCCGAGAAGCATGTGCAATACTAACGGGTCTATGCTCTTGTAATTTACTTTTTAATTCGTTTGAAAGACCACCGACTACTTCATAATCAAAATCTTCAGGTAGAGGAGTATTTTCTTGCAATTTAACCCGTTCGATATCTTCAATTTGACGGTTAATATAACCCTCATACTTAAACTGTATTTCTACTTGTTCAGCAACCAAAGGATCAGTAACCGCTTCTCCTTTTAATTCAGCAACATCCGTATATTTTAGCTCTGGACGGCGAATGAGATCTGCTAAATTGTATTCGCGCTGAATTTCTGAAGAGAGTTTATCTTTGATTTGCTCTGCTGCCTCACTCCCCGGCTGTATCCATGTACTACTTAAACGTTGCTTTTCTTGCTCAATCGCTTCGCGTTTCTTACAAAAAGCAGCCCAACGCTCATCACTCACTAAACCTAGCTCGCGACCTTTTTCTGTTAATCGAAGGTCAGCATTGTCCTCTCTTAAAACAAGACGATATTCCGCGCGGCTAGTAAACATCCGATAAGGTTCAGATGTTCCCATGGTGATGAGGTCATCCACCAACACACCAATATATGCTTCATCGCGACGTGGATACCATTGGTCTTGATCCAGAGCTCTGGCTGCAGCGTTTAGTCCTGCCAGTAAACCTTGAGCCGCCGCCTCTTCATAACCTGTGGTGCCGTTAATTTGACCAGCAAAATAAAGTCCATTTATAAATTTTGTCTCTAACGTGTGTTTTAAATCCTGAGGATTGAAGAAGTCGTATTCAATCGCATAACCAGGTCTCAATATATGAGCGTTTTCAAAACCACGAATAGAACGAACAGCGGCCAACTGAACATCAAACGGTAAACTCGTAGATATTCCATTCGGATAAAGTTCGTGAGTCGTTAACCCTTCAGGCTCTACAAAAATTTGATGCTGATTCTTATCAGCAAAACGCATTATTTTATCTTCAATTGAAGGGCAATAACGTGGTCCAGCACCTTCGATAACGCCTGTGTATAAAGGAGATCTGTCTAATGCGGCGCGAAGAATATCATGGGTTTGTTCATTAGTATGCGTAATAAAACAGCTAATTTGTTCAGGGTGGTCAGCTGTAGAACCCAAAAATGACATTACAGGCCTTGGTGTATCTCCAGGTTGAGCCTGCATCACTGAAAAATCAACGCTACGAGCGTCTATACGTGGTGGTGTACCTGTTTTTAAGCGTTCGACACGAAAAGGGAGTTCCCGCAAGCGCTTAGCTAAAGCGATTGATGGAGGGTCTCCTGCTCTACCTCCAGAGAAATTTTCCATTCCTATATGGATTAATCCACCTAAAAACGTACCTGCTGTTAGCACCACTGATTTAGCAATAAAACGAATACCCGTTTGGGTAACTACACCTTTAACCTCATCTTGCTCAACAATTAAGTCATCAGCTGATTGCTGGAATATCTGCAGATTAGGCTGATTTTCAAGAATGCTACGTATAGCCGCTTTGTAAAGAACTCTGTCTGCTTGAGCTCGTGTAGCACGTACCGCAGGTCCTTTACGAGAATTCAAAACTCGAAATTGAATGCCACCTTTGTCAGTAGCACGAGCCATTGCTCCATCGAGAGCATCGATCTCTTTTACAAGATGGCTTTTCCCAATACCACCTATTGCTGGATTACATGACATCTGGCCAAGTGTTTCGATGTTATGTGTTAACAACAGTGTTTTAGCGCCTTTACGAGCAGAAGCTAGTGCGGCTTCTGTTCCCGCATGTCCTCCGCCAATAATAATGACGTCAAATTGATCAGGATAGTCCAATGCTTTTACCTCGATATAAAGCAGGTTACTCATCTATTTACAGTGAAACAGATTGGATAGGACGAGCATTATACAGTCTTAATTGATCGAAGGAATGTCTAAAAATTGATCAACTTTATTCTTTAATTATTTTTTACTAAATAAATATTAAAGGTATATGAATATATATATAAGATTATTGTTGTTGTTACTATTAAGCAGCCACTTATCTGTTCCTAAACCTATATTTATCAACAAAAACAACTAGATAAGCACAGCTAAACAGAGCGTTGAAACTGTCAAATACCTCTGGTGTATAAGTATATAAGGTGTGCATAAAATAGCGAGTTATACACAGGCAGAACTGCCCCCAACTTGATCATCTAGATATCCCCTGTTTTACACAGAAGTTACTAACAGCAATAATAAAAGTGATTAACTCATGAATAACCCAAAATCTAAATGTGGATAAAGCTGTGTAAAGTGTGGGTAACTTATACTGTGAATAAGTTAATGAAAAAGGGAAGCGCAGGATTTATTGTTTTATTAACAGTGGATAAGTCTGTGGCATCTCTGTTTATTCCATTATAATCAATGGTTTATATATGTATATAATTAAGTGTGTAGATAACTTTTGTGTAAGAAAATGTGAGTAATTTACAATTTTAAGAGAATGATCAGCCTATAGAAAGGCTGATCGGAACAAAAAAAGTAGAAAATAATTTCAATTATTTGCTTAAAATCATCTCAGCAGCCTTTTCTGCAATCATAATGGTGGGTGAATTAGTATTTCCGGAGGTAATAGTGGGCATAATTGATGCGTCTACTACACGGAGTTGATCAATTCCGTGGACTTTTAATTGTGAATCCACAACTGACATTGAACTGTTCCCCATCTGGCAAGTACCCACAGGATGAAAAATAGTGGTGGCAATATCTCCTGCTGCTTTAATGAGTTCTTCATCAGTATTAATCTCAACACCTGGTTTAAACTCTTCTGGTTGATATTGTTTAAAGGCATTAGCTTTACAGATACGTCTACTGAGTTTAAGTGCATCAACGGCCACTTGTTTGTCTTCTGTGTGACTTAGATAGTTAGGTGTGATGATGGGAGAGGCATAGGGGTTTGCAGAGCTTAGCCTAATATGACCACGGCTTTTAGGTCTGAGGTTACACACAGAAACGGTGATAGCTGGAAACTTATGTAATGGATCACCGAGTTTTTCACAACTCAGTGGTTGAATATGATATTCCAGATTAGCGGTATCATATTGTTTATCGCTTTTTGCAAAGCCTCCTAATTGGCTCGGTGCCATTGATAAAGGGCCTCGTCTAAAAAAGGCATAGTCAAAAACCATTTTGGCTTTGCCTAGCCAGCTATTGGCCTGCTCATTGAGGGTGGCAGCATTTTTAACTTTAAATACCGCCCTAACTTGTAGGTGGTCTTGTAGATTTTCGCCAACACCAGGAAGCTTATGGACAAGTTCTATGTTGTGTTGTTTTAAGAGGTCAGGGTTGCCTACTCCTGAACGTTGTAAAATAATGGGAGAAATAACCGCACCGGCTGATAATATAATTTCTTTATTCGCTCGGGCGTAGGTGGGAACGCCTTGAGTATCGAACGCAACACCTAAAGCCCTTTTATTTTCAATGTGTAAACGATCAACATGAGCACAGGTAATAACGGTTAGATTGGGTCTATGTGCTATTGGGTGTAAGAAGCCACTTGCTGACGACCAGCGCTTGCCTTTTTTCTGGTTAACTTGGAAATAACTAAACCCTTCGTTGTTTCCCGTATTAAAGTCATCTATTGAGGGTATACCTGTTTCGGCAGCAGCTTGCCTGAAGCTGTCGAGTATTCTCCATGAAAGGCGCTGTTCTTCTACACGCCACTCCCCATTAGCTCCATGCATATTGGATGGGCCTGAAAAATGATCTTCAGATTTTTTGAAGTATGGTAGTACATCGTCCCAACTCCATCCTTCATTGCCTAAGTCAGCCCAGTGATCGTAATCTTGCTTTTGACCACGCATATAGATCATGCCGTTAATGGAAGATGACCCTCCTAACACTTTACCGCGAGGGTAGTTTAGTGCGCGTCCATTAAGTCCGGCATCTGCTTGTGTCTTAAAACACCAATCAGTTTTAGGATTGTTCATAGTGTAGATATAGCCGATAGGCACATGAATCCAAGGGTAGGTGTCCTTTGTTCCAGCTTCTAATAGCAGGACTTTGTTTTGTGGATTAGCTGAGAGTCTATTAGCTAATACGCAGCCTGCTGAACCTGCTCCAATAATGATATAATCAGCCTGAAACTCACACGGGTGCATAACTTCTCCTGATGCTCTTTACCTTCTTGGCTAAGAGTTGTTTTTTATTTGATATCCCCCCTTTTTAACAAGTAATGATGTTTTTTTATACGCTCAATTAATCGACTAGGCATTGTCGTGTTTTATTAATTATGAGCTGAACTCTTGCCTTGGTTGTTGTCTTAGTCCTTATTTTGCTTAGGACTCGCTCCTTCAATGTATGAAGGTAACGTTTATTTTGGAGGCTATTGAGTGGCGAAAAGGTCAATATTGAATTCGCTATGGCGATACATATATTTAACATTGCTAACAGTATGTTTGTTATCACTAGCTATTATTGGCCTTTTTAAGGTTGTTAACCCTCCATCATCTTCTTTTATGTTGATTGATCAATGGCAGAACCCTGAACGTGTCGTTCAACATACTTGGGTTGACCTTGAGGATATCTCACAGTGGATGCCATTAGCCGTTATTGCCAGTGAAGACCAAGGCTTTGTTAAGCACTGGGGTATTGATACACAGGCATTAATGACCGCATTAAAGGATTATCGTAAAAAGGGCTCACTTCGGGGAGCAAGCACCATTTCTCAACAGACCGCCAAAAACCTTTTTCTTTGGAATGATAGACATTACATGCGTAAGGTTTTAGAACTGGGGCTTACATTGGGTTTGGAAGGTTTGTGGTCTAAAAGGCGTATTATGGAGGTTTATCTTAATATTGCAGAGTTTGGTGATGGTGTTTATGGCGTACAAGCAGCCAGCCAACATTTTTTTGGTATCAAAGCTCGCTACTTGACGAGAACACAGGCTGCTAAGCTAGCGGCTGTGCTGCCTAACCCTAAAAAATATAATGCAGGGCGCCCTTCTACTTATATAAGGAAACGTGTTGTTTGGATTACGCGCCAAATGAGACAGTTAGGAGGTACAAGTTCAATTCAGCCATTATTGCATGGTCAACAGCGTTAGTTTTTTTGTAGCCAGTCAGCAAGGGCTGCTCTTTCTTTGTCCGTCATACCTGTCTTATTCATAAATGGCATATCTTTGGAGATAACGACGCGAGCATGAATGCGAGGAAGCCAGTTCATTATCTGTTTTTTTGTATCATAAATGACGCCTGCCGGAGCTGTTGAAAATAGCTCATCAGTCGGGGTAGCACTGTGACAGCTGTTACAGCGTTGCTGAATCAAGCTAATCGCGGCGCTATCAGACAGTGTTTTGCTGGAAGCACCCAGGCTTACAGGTTTAGGCGCTATGATCCAAGCCAGTGCCATAAACGCTAGCAATGCCGAAACTAAAATAAGTGGCTTAACAATGCCTTTATGTCGTAAATTAAAGAAATGACGTGCCCACGCTGCAATTAACATTATTGCCCCCAAAACTAGCCAGCCGTATTCGTGGCCATATGTCATTGGGTAGTGGCTGCTTAGCATAATAAATAGCACGGGTAAGGTTGCGTAGTTATTATGCGTTGAGCGTAATTTAGCGTTAACTCCGTATTTTGGATCAGGCGCCTCACCTTTTTTAACGGCTGCTACTAGTGCGCGTTGTGCGGGCATAATGCCGACAAGTACATTTGCCGCCATACAGGTACCAATGATCGCACCTATGTGAATATAAGCACCTCTATCACTCAAGACCAAGCTTAGAGCAAAGGCAATCAGGGTCAGTAAAACCAACATAACCAGGCCAAATATCAAGCCATGATTAACTATTGGTGACTTACATGCTAAATCATAAATAATGACTCCGCCAAGAATGCTACCCAAACCGATAGTAATAGCACTGAGCTGAGATATGTCTGCTTTACTTGTATCTATTAGGTAGGCATCAGCACCGACATAATAGATTAAGCTGAGTAATAAAAACCCCGTTATCCAGGTACTGTATGCTTCCCATTTGAACCAATGCAGAGTCTCTGGCATCTGCTCAGGTGCGAGTCGGTACTTGGCTACTTCGTAAAAACCACCTCCGTGTATTGCCCAGAGATCACCAGAAATACCTTTGTCTTTTTTCCATTGAGGAGGGTTTTGTAGTGTGTTATCCAACCAGATGAAATAGAAAGAGGCGCCAATCCAAGCAATGGCGGTGACTACGTGCAAGAAACGTAGTATCAAGCTGATCCAATCTATTAGGTAAGGATCCATATTTCATGCCTCTTATTACGTCACTAACATGATAAAATGCAAAGACTTGGTGCATTACAGAATGAGAAAGTATCTGTTTATCAAAGGTAACGAATATTTAATAGTTTGTTTTTGAATGATTTTTTATTTCTTGTGAAGCTTATTTAGCTCCCATCTGAAATAATCTTTGTATTTAAGTTATTCAAAAACTTGTCTTGTTAGTCAGGTTTTGTATTAATTCTGCCATTGTGCGTTAAAAATAAGAATCTATTTTTGAGCGGTTGGCTGGTTTTTTGCATTTCTAGAGAAACTAATTTTACGTTAGTACTATGCAGTACATGATGCAAAAAATGCTTAACGGTGAGAAGAGGACACACATGAACACTCCTACGGCAAGTTTTCAGCCTGATCGCCCCAAACGGCTTATTATGCATGGTATTACCAAGCAGTATCCTGGTTGCTTAGCAAACGATAGCATTGATATTGATATCGGTGTAGGAGAGATACATGCCTTGCTGGGTGAGAACGGCGCAGGTAAAAGTACCTTGATGAAAATTATTTACGGTGTCGTTAAACCCGATGCTGGAGAGATCACTTGGGAAGGTGACAAGATCCGCATTAAAGACCCCGCACATGCCAGGAAATTAGGCGTAGGTATGGTGTTTCAGCACTTTTCTTTGTTTGAAACGCTTACTGTTACCGAAAATATCGCTTTAGCACTGGGGGATGAGGCTAAGGATATGAAAGCCTTGGCTGAAAAAATACGCACGGTATCGGCACATTATGGAATGGCGCTTAATCCTGAGCGCTATGTAAATTCATTATCGGTAGGAGAAAGGCAACGCGTTGAGATCGTACGTTGTCTTGTACAAGATATTCGTTTGCTCATCTTAGATGAACCCACATCAGTGTTAACACCTCAAGAGGTCGATACGCTTTTTGTTACGTTACGTCGTTTAGCTGAAGAAGGCTGCAGTATCTTATTTATTAGCCATAAATTAAACGAAGTTAAGGCTTTATGTCATCGTGCTACTGTATTGCGCGCAGGACGTGTATCAGGTGCTTGTCTTCCTTCTGAGGAAGATGCATCTAGTATGGCACGGATGATGGTAGGCGATGAAACCCCTATCAATATGGATTACGACAAGGTTCAGGGGGAGGATATATTTTTACAAATTCGCGGTTTGAGCCGTATCAGTGAAGACCCTTTCGGTGTTGATTTAAAAAATATTAATTTGGATGTTCATGCCGGTGAAATTGTTGGTATTGCCGGTGTTGCGGGTAATGGTCAAGAAGAGTTATTAGCAGCACTTAGTGGCGAAGACATTATTAAAAACCATGATGCTATTCATTTTCCCTGTGGCCCGGTTGGAAATTTATCCCCAGACAAACGCCGCGGCAAAGGACTCGCTTTTGTGCCTGAAGAACGCTTGGGGCGCGGTGCGGTACCAGATATGAGCTTGAAAGATAATGCCCTGCTAACCGGTTTTTTAACTGGCTTGATTAAAAATGGCATGATTGATCATGAGAGCACGGAAAGCTTTGCGAAAAAAATCATCAAAAAATTCAAAGTAAAGACGCCCAATAGCGGCACGCATGCGAAAAGCTTATCGGGTGGTAACCTGCAGAAGTTTATTATTGGTCGTGAGATTATGCAAAATCCACGACTTTTAATAGCAGCCCATCCCACGTGGGGAGTCGATATTGGTGCGGCAACGGCTATTCATCAGGCATTGATTGAATTGCGAGATAACGGCGCAGCTATTTTGATCGTTTCAGAGGATATTGATGAGCTATTTCAAATATCAGATCGCCTGTGTGCTGTATGTGATGGGGCTCTCTCCCCGATTAAAGCTGCTCCAGATACAACCGTAGAAGAAGTCGGGCGCTGGATGGCTGGCATATTTGATGCGGACGTTTGTGACGCCCAAGCGCTCGAAACCCAATCAGTTTCTGCACAAGCAACGGCTGGCGCCGTTCAGACTCATTAAAGGAGTGCTAGATGTTTCTTAAATTAGAACCGCGTGCTGAACACTCCCGCAAGATGGCTTATTTATCCCCCTTGTTAGCCGGTGTTCTTACCCTAATGACCGGAGGTATCTTTTTTTACCTGCAGGGGCATGATCCTCTTTTTGCACTACAAACGATGCTTTATACGCCTATATCAGATACTTATGGTTTAGCTGAGCTGTGCGTGAAAACGGCACCAATATTACTTTGTGCTATTGGTTTGGCCATCGTATTTAAGGCACAAGTGTGGAATATAGGGGCTGAAGGGCAACTTTTGATTGGTGGGCTTGCTGCCAGCGCGCTAGCGGTCAATATTATCGAAGTGGAAGCAGCGTGGGCTTTGCCGGCAGTGATGTTGGCGGGAATTGTTGGTGGTGCTTTATGGGCATTACTCGCGGCTTGGCTGAAAACTCACTTCAATGCGAATGAAATCCTAACAACCATCATGTTTAACTACATAGCACTTAACTTACTTATTTTCTCGGTACATGGACCGTTGAAAGATCCTGATGGCTTTAATTTTCCAGAGTCCGCCATGTTTGGTGACGCTTCCTTGTTGCCAGTATTAGTGGAAGATACTCGTGTACACGCTGGTATCTTGTTTGCTTTGCTAGCGGTGGTAGTTATTTGGGTTTTATTAGCAAGAAGCTTTATCGGATTTCAAATAAAGGTATTGGGGCTAGACGCCAGTGCCGCAAGGCTGGCTGGCTTTAAGGATAAAAAGCTTGTATGGATTGCTATGTTAGTTAGTGGCGGTTTGGCAGGCCTTGCCGGTGCAGGTGAAGTAGCAGGTCCATTAGGGCAGCTAGTACCACAAATATCTCCGGGCTATGGCTATGCCGCCATCATTGTGGCTTTTTTAGGACGCTTACACCCCATAGGTATTTTGTTTGCTAGCCTGTTAATGGCCCTTATTTATATGGGTGGAGAGATGGCTCAGATTGAGTTGAATATGCCGCTGGCTATTACTGGTTTGTTTCAAGGGATGCTGCTGTTTTACCTTCTCGCTTGTGATGTATTGATAGGTTACAAAATTAAATTTCCTTGGTCGGGTATGGATACAGTGACAAGCCGTGTGGAGCAACAATAATGGATATTGATCTGATTACAAATATTCTTTACGCCATGATACGTACGGGTACACCGCTGTTAATTGTAGCGTTAGGCGAAATGGTATGTGAAAAAAGCGGCGTGTTAAATCTAGGCCAAGAAGGCATGATGCTGATGGGTGCTGTGGCTGGGTTTATCGCGACATGGCTGACAGGTAATCTATTCTTTGGCTTCTTGATGGCGATTGTTGCCGGTATTGTCATGTCGCAATTATTTGCCATGATAGCGTTAGGGCTTAATGCTAACCAAGTAGCGACAGGGTTAGCGTTGACCATTTTTGGAGGCGGTTTATCGGCGTTTATTGGTTCAAGCTTTGTGGGTAAACCTATTGAAGGGTTGGAAGTGATTGCTATCCCGTTTCTTAGCGATATCCCTTTAATCGGTAAAATGTTATTTGCTCAAGACTTAGTTGTTTACCTCTCTTTTGTCTTATTTGGTGTTATTTTTTGGTTTTTCCGCTCCAGCCGTACAGGCTTAATTGTAAAGGCTGTTGGAGAGAACCCGCATGCTGCTAATGCGATCGGTTTGCCGGTCATGCGTACGCGTTATTTGGCCGTCGGTTTTGGTGGAGCAATGGCGGGTTTAGCCGGAGGTTATCTATCTTTGGCTTATACACCTTTATGGGCTGAAAACATGACAGCTGGGCGCGGTTGGATTGCACTAGCATTGGTTGTCTTTGCTAGTTGGCGTACTGAAAGAATATTACTGGGTGCTTATCTATTTGGTTTAGCTAGTATTCTACATTTGGTAGCACAAGGCTTAGGGTTTGCCGTCTCGCCAAACCTATTAGCGATGCTACCTTATATTGCTACCGTGTTGGTGTTGGTAATGATGTCGCGCAATCAAGGGCGCAGTAAAATGTATGCGCCAATCTCTTTAGGCAAACCTTTTCATGCGGGAGCTTAGGCTAGATGACTGAAAGCAGCTCCCTGTGGATAAAAAACCCACTGGCTATTTTGTCTAACTCTGAAGACGATGCGCGCGGCGGCATTGTTGTTGAAGATGGAAAAATTATTGAGCTGGTGGCTGCAGGAGAAGTGCCCGCTCAGTCATGTGATCAGGTTTATGATGCCAGCCAGCATGTCATACTGCCGGGGTTGATTAATACTCACCACCACTTTTACCAAACACTGACTCGCGCTTACCCAGGTGCCTTGAACAAAGAGCTGTTTCCTTGGTTGAAAACGCTCTATCCCCTGTGGGCAGGCTTAGAGCCTGAAATGCTTGCTTCTGCCAGCCGCTTAGCGTTAACCGAGTTGATGTTATCGGGTTGCACGTTGGCAGCAGACCATCATTACCTGTTTCCTGACGGTATGGAGAATGCCATTGATGTACAGGTTGCTGAGGCTAATAAGCTCGGTATACGGGTGATGTTGACGCGAGGCTCGATGAGTCTTGGCGAGAAAGATGGAGGCTTGCCACCACAAACAACGGTTCAAAGTGAAGAACAAATATTGAGTGATAGTGAGCGACTTATCCACCGATATCACCAACGCGGTGAAGGCGCCATGATTCAAATAGCATTGGCCCCCTGCTCGCCTTTTTCAGTAACACCCGAAATCATGAAAGCGAGTGCATTACTAGCACAACGTCATGATGTACGCCTGCATACTCACTTAGCTGAAACCATCGATGAAGAAACATTCTGTTTAGAACGTTTTGGTATGCGCACTGTTGATTATCTTGAGAGCGTAGGTTGGTTATCAGCACGCACTTGGCTAGCACATGGTATTCACTTTGATGATGACGAGATTCGTCGTTTAGGTCAGGCAGGTGTGGGTGTATGCCACTGCCCTACGTCTAATATGATGCTGGCATCAGGTATTGCCCGCACAAAAGAGTTAGAAGCTGCAGGTGTACCCGTTGGCTTAGGTGTGGATGGCTCGGCATCAAATGATGGCTCTAATATGATTCAGGAAGTTCGTCAGGCTTTGTATCTGCAGCGCTTACGTTATGGCTCATCCGCCGTAACGCACTTTGATGCATATCGCTGGGCTACACAGGGCTCTGCTGCTGTTTTAGGACGAAGTGATGTAGGAAAAATAGCACTAGGTAAGCAGGCAGATTTGGCGATGTTTATGTTAGATGAGCTACGTTTTTCAGGCAGTCATGACCCATTAGCCGCCTTACTACTTTGTGGTGCTGAAAAAGCGGATCGCGTTATGGTTGCTGGGCATTGGACTGTCGAAGATGGTGAAGTATCAGGTGTTGATAGGCATGCACTCATTGCGGAACATAGCGCTTTAGCTAAAAAGCTGGCGACTAAGCTGTCGCACTAGAATACTTTTATACTAGAAAAACCTGACCATTAGGTTATGATTTCTGACAATGTTATGTCTTTTCATTTTTTTGTAAGACATATGAAGCTTTGATTGATGAGGGATATTTGATGGGACAGTCGCCATACAGTAAAGATTTTCCAGTAACTTGGGAGGAGCTGCATCGCAACTCCCGCGCGCTATCATGGCGATTGCTGGAGCTAGGTCCGTGGAAAGGTATTATCGCCATCACTCGTGGAGGCTTAGTGCCTGCTGCTATTCTCGCTCGTGAGCTAGATATTCGTTTGATCGATACTGTATGCGTTACCAGCTATGGTGTTAACGACGAAGGCGATGCAGCAATGCACCAGGGAGAGCTGAACATTCTTAAAAGTGTCGAAGGCGATGGCGAAGGCTTTTTGCTGGTAGATGACCTCGTTGATACGGGTAAAACAGCGCGCTGTGTACGTGAAATGCTACCAAAAGCACATTTCGTAACGCTCTATGCCAAACCTGCTGGCCGCCCGTTGGTTGATACGTATGCGATGGAAGTCAGTCAGGATACTTGGATTAGATTCCCGTGGGATATGGAGTACACCTTCTCAACGCCGTTAGCCGATAGAACAAACAACCCGGGCTGAGCATTTTAGCCAATAATAAAAAGTATTTTAACGAGGATTTTGGTAATGAAAAAAATCGTGTTGAAAAAACTCCTAACCGGCTTAATTGCTGGCGTAGGTTTAGTAGCAACATTAGGTGCTCAAGCCGCTGACCCTTTCAAAGTAGGTTTTGTATACGTAGGGCCTGTAGGTGATCATGGTTGGAGTTATCAACATGACCAGGGACGTTTGGCTGTTGAGAAGCATTTTGGCGATAAGGTAAAAACAACCTATGTTGAGAATGTACCTGAAGGTGCTGATGCTGAGCGCGTTATCCGTAACCTTGCTAAAACTGGCCACGACCTAATTTTTACAACTTCGTTTGGTTTTATGAACCCAACGTTGAAAGTTGCTAAGCGCTTTCCTAAAGTGACATTTGAACATGCGACGGGCTATAAGTTAAAGAAAAATGTCGGTACTTACATATCGAATACCTATGAAGGCCGTTATATCGCAGGTTTTACTGCTGCAAAAATGACCAAGTCTAACAAAATCGGCTATATCGCCTCTTTCCCTATACCTGAAGTTATTCGTGATATTAACGCGGTACAGATGGCGTTGAATAAGTATAATCCGGATGCTGAATTAAAAATTATTTGGGTTAATAGCTGGTTCGATCCAGGTAAAGAAGCAGATGCCGCTAATGCTATGATGGATCAGGGTGTGGATGTTATTTTGCAACACACTGATAGCCCAGCAGCAATGCAGGCAGCCAATAGACGTGGTGCCTATGCAGTAGGTCAGGCTTCTGATATGTCTAGCTTTGGTGAAAAAGCGCACATCCTTTCAGTTGTGGATAACTGGTCTCCCTTCTACATTAAACGCGTTCAGCAAGTGATGGATGGTACGTGGAAGTCTGAAGATCATTGGGGTGGCATGGCTGAAGAAGAGATTGTTATTCCTGAGTTCAGTGATAGTGTCCCTCAAGATGTTGTAGCAGAAGCTCAAGCGTTGATTGCTCAAATTAAAGCAGGAACTCTACACCCATTTGCGGGTCCGATTAAAAACCAGGCGGGTGAACTTAAAGTAGCCGAAGGCGAGATTTTACCGCACGGTGATATGGCAGGCATGAACTGGTATGTAGAAGGTGTTCCAGGTGAAATTCCTCGTTAAATAGGAAAGACAATCTAAGGAACACGAGGGGGCTTATGCCCCCTTTTTTGAATCTTTATTTTGAATAAACGGGGAGCTTTTATGGCAAACATGACCGAGTTTATTACACAGCTCCCTAAAGCTGAATTGCATCTTCATCTTGAAGGTAGTTTAGAACCCGAGCTAATGTTAAAGCTTGCGCAGCGTAATAAACTGTTTTTACCTTATGATGATATAGCGGCCATTAAAGCCGCCTATGAGTTTGGTAATTTGCAGGACTTTCTTGATATTTATTACCAAGGCGCCAATGTATTACAGACGGAACAAGATTTTTTCGATCTGACTTGGGCCTACCTTTTACGCTGCAAAGAGCAAGGCGTGGTGCATACAGAGCCATGCTTTGATCCGCAAACACATACTGACCGAGGTATTCCTTTTCCCGTTGTGGTCAACGGTATTAGCGCGGCATTAAAGCAGGGGCAAACGCAGTTAGGTATCAGTAGTTATCTGATACTCTCATTTTTACGCCATTTACCCGAAGAAGCTGCTTTTAAAACGCTCGAGATGGCGTTGCCATATCGTGATCAGTTTATTGCTGTGGGTCTTGATAGTTCTGAAATGGGTCATCCTCCAGAGAAATTTGAGCGTGTATTTGCCAAAGCGCGCGCTGAAGGCTTTAAAGCGGTGGCCCATGCTGGCGAAGAAGGGCCGGCAGCTTATGTGTGGTCAGCGTTAGATCTTCTTAGTGTCGATCGTATCGATCATGGTGTGCGTGCTTTTGAAGATGCTAAGCTGATACAACGTTTGATCGATGAACAGGTTCCACTGACGGTTTGCCCATTATCAAATACACGTTTAAAAGTATTTGCCGATATGGCTGACCACACAATACTAAAAATGCTAGATCAAGGTGTCATGGTGACGGTGAACTCTGATGACCCCGCTTATTTTGGTGGTTATGTGGCTGAAAACTACCAAGCAATATATGAATCATTAGCGATGACGCCTGCTCAGTTACAACAGCTAGCGATTAATAGTATTAAGGCGAGCTTTTTACCTCAAGATGTAAAAAATTCTATTATCTTGCAGGTTGAGTCTGTAGGAATTTAGACGCGCTATTCATGTTACTTAGGTTTAGTATAGGCCCTCACACTAAACCATTATCTGCGGCAGTAGAGCGATGAATAAACAGCCTTTTTTTGAATTAAAGCCCGATACTGTTTTGGACGCAGTCGAGTCTCTTGGTTACCTAAGTGACGGGCGTATTATGGCGCTCAACAGCTATGAAAATCGCGTCTATCAGGTGGGTATTGATGAGAAGACACCACTCATTGCTAAGTTTTACCGCCCCGAGCGTTGGAGTGATGAGCAAATATTAGAAGAACACCAGTATATGTATGAGCTGGTGGAGCAAGAGCTCTCTGTTGTTGCTCCGATGAAAAATGCCCATGGCGATAGTTTGTTTAGTTATGAAGATTTTCGTTTTTCTCTATTTGAACGCCGCGGTGGGCGCGCTCCAGAATTAGATGATCCTGAACACCAGTTCCAGTTGGGTCGAACTATTGGCCGGATACATCAGGTAGGTCAGTCTTGCTCTTTTATCCACAGGCCTGTGGTGGATATTCAAAGTTATGGCGTCGACAGTGCCGATTTCATTAGTCGCGAATTTATCCCCAACTCGTTAAAAATTGCTTATGACAGCCTTACATCGGATCTTTTACGTGAAATTGATGCCGCTTTTAAACGTGCCGGAGATGTAAAGCTGATACGCGTACATGGTGACTGCCATGCGGGGAACATTCTATGGCGTGATGACACGCCACACTTTGTGGACTTTGACGATGCGCGTATGGCACCGGCTATACAAGACCTGTGGATGTTTTTAACCGGCGAACGGCAGCAGCAGCAGTTACAAATCGGCGAAGTCGTAGAAGGCTACAATGAGTTTGCTGACTTTGATCCTCGCGAATTACATTTGGTTGAAGCGCTACGAACGCTACGGATGATGTACTACGCTGCATGGATCGCTAGACGTTGGGATGACCCTGCTTTTCCGCATAACTTCTCTTGGTTTAATACAGAGCGTTATTGGGGTGAGCATCTATTACAGCTACGAGAGCAGTTCTTTGCATTGCAGCAACCTGTGCTGAAACTATTGTGATATCCGACTATTGAGACCGCTCTTGAGGTAATGAATGTCTAATCATCAGGCGAGCAGTCAACCTGCCTGCCCTGTTCATGTGCGTGTGGCAGGTATTACGCTGTACCTAATGATATTGCTCTCAGTTGTGAATGGGTTAAGTGGTGCTGTTCCTAGCTGGTGGGCGGGTATAGCAGGTTGGTTGGCTGCTTTATTGCTATTACGCCGTGTACGTAGAATGCAACTCCTACAATCTGGTCTAATGCTGCTAGTGGGTGTTAGCTGCTTGTTATGGAGCTTTTCACAAAGTGAAGCGGTGCTCTGGTTAAAAGCGTTGAGCGCAAATCAAGCTCTGGTGACCATGCTCGCAGCGGTAAGTTTTTTGCGTTTGATTGCAGCTTCTCATATGAGTGAAAGCCACAGCGAACCACAAGGTAAAAATGCTTTCTGGAAAACCTTATTAGGTGTGCATTTTTTTGGATCAATCATTAACCTGTCCGCAATGATGATTATGGCTGAACGCCTTAATCAAAAGCAGTCTTTAAGCATGACACAGGCAGCGACACTCTCGCGTGGTTTTGGTACGGCGGCACTCTGGTCGCCTTTTTTTGCAGCAATGGGGGTGGCACTTACTAATGCGCCAGGAGCACATCTATTTGTCTTAGCCATTGCTGGCTTACCGATTGCCGGGGTTGCTTTGTGGCTTGCCGGAACAGATATCACTAAAGAGATAGAGGTGGATGAGTTCAAAGGTTATCCACTGGATTTGTCAGCCTTGTGGATGCCTACATTGTTGGCTATCTCTATTATGGCCTGTCACTTTTTATTGCCTTTGGTGCCAGTACTCACACTGATCTCTTTCTTATCAATTTTATTGCCGTTTGTTGTACTGGCTTTTAAAAAGTCAGCGATAGGTGAAAAGTCCACGACTGGCTTGCCTGTGTATAAACATCATATTCTTAATGTTATCCCCAATATTGGTTCGGAATTATTACTATTTCTGGCCGCTGGCGTACTCGCAGTAGGTATTGGTTCTGTGATGACATCGGCTAATTTAACGCTTGGCTTTAGCAGCTTTGGCGCATGGCAAGCCAGCGGTCTGTTGATAATATCGGTGGTTTTAGCCATTGTTGGTGTGCACCCTGTTATTACTGTTGCCACAGCGGGTGGCTTGCTCGCTAATATTAATGCAGCGCCTGACTTATTGGCGATGACGTTTTTAATGTGCTGGTCTGGTGGGGTTATCGCGTCCCCGTTATCTGGGATGCACCTGACGCTCTCTGGTCGCTTTAATATCAGTAATTTTCAGTTGTTCATGCGTAATCGGCGCTTTTCAGTCCAATTTTTGCTTTTACAAATTAGTTTTTTACATCTTTATAATGCACTCGGCGTGCTATAACTCTTTAACATCTACTTTCTCTATTCACCTTAGTTATTTATCTCAATGTTTTTTTGAGAGTACAAGAGGCCAATGTCATGAGTGATTCTTCAAACTATACGCCACCCTATGTACCACCCAAGGTCTGGACTATGGAAGCACCCAGTGGTGGGGAGTTCGCTAACATCAACCGTCCGGTTGCAGGTGCAACTCATACTAAGGAGCTGCCTGTGGGTAAGCATCCTCTACAGCTATACTCTCTTGCGACGCCTAATGGTATGAAGGCAACCATTATGCTGGAAGAGCTTTTAGCACTGGGATATAGCGATGCAGAGTACGATGCTTGGTTGATCCGTATTACGGAGGGAGATCAGTTCTCAAGTGGTTTTGTTGAGGTTAATCCTAATTCTAAAATTCCTGCGCTTGTGGATAACAGTACCGAAAAGGCAACGTACGTATTTGAGTCGGGTTCTATTTTGTTTTATCTCGCTGAAAAGTTTGATGCGATGCTGCCTAAGGCGGTAGCCGACAGGACGGAAGTGATGAACTGGCTATTTTGGCAGATGGGCTCTGCGCCCTATCTTGGCGGTGGCTTCGGGCATTTTTATGCCTATGCTCCCGAGAAGTTTGAGTATCCTATTGATCGTTTTACCATGGAAACTAAGCGTCAATTAGACGTGCTTGACCGCGCATTGGCTGAGCGCCCGTATATTGCAGGAAACGAATACAGCATTGCTGATATCGCTATCTGGCCTTGGTATGGGGGATTAGTGCTGGGGCATCTGTATGACGCTGGGGAGTTTCTATCAGTGCATGAATATACACATGTGCAGCGCTGGGCGAATGAAATTGCTAAGCGCCCTGCTGTTATTCGTGGTCGCAAGGTCAACCGTACCTGGGGTGAAGACGATGATCAGCTGCCAGAACGTCATGCCAGTGCTGATCTAGATTAGATATGGCAGATGGATAATTAGCTTCAGACTAGAAGGAAGACTATTTTCCAATACAGAAGCTGGAAAATATTCTTCCTAATAAGTCATCATTACTGAATTGGCCGGTAATCTCGCCTAAGGCTTGCTGAGCTTGCCTTAGATCTTCGGCAAGTAGTTCGCCTGCACCGTTGTGGATAAGTTGATCTCGACCGGTTTCTAACAATTGTGAAGCGCTGTTGAGTGCTTCAAGGTGACGACGACGAGCTAAAAAACCACCTTCAGTTGTGGCTTGGTAGCCCATACAGGTCTTAAGGTGCTCACGTAGCGTCTCTATGCCCTCTCCAGCTTTAGCTGATAGATTGATTAGCGTATGACCATGCACCTCTTGTAGACCGAATCCTTCGCCGCTCAGATCAGATTTATTTCGGATAACTGTAATTTTACTTTGATCTTGTAGCTGATCGACAAACTCAGGCCAAATTTGTTGGGGGTCATCAGCATGTGTCTTTGTACTATCGACCATCAATAGCACTCTGTCAGCTTTGTGAATCTCTTCCCAAGCGCGGCTAATGCCGATGCGTTCTACTTCATCGGGGGCGTCACGTAAGCCGGCAGTATCAATAATATGAAGTGGCATGCCATCAATGTGGATATGTTCACGTAATACGTCACGCGTCGTTCCAGCAATATCGGTTACAATAGCTGTTTCCCTTCCTGCTAATGCGTTTAACAGGCTGGACTTACCCGCATTGGGGCGTCCTGCAATCACAACACTCATACCTTCACGAATCAAACTTCCCTGCTTCGCTTCGCTTAATACAGCGGCGAGGTTGGCAATAATGCCATGTAAGTCAGAGAGTACCTTTCCGTCTGCTAGAAAATCGATCTCTTCTTCGGGAAAATCGATGGCCGCTTCAACATAGATACGTAGCTGTATAAGTGATTCTACTAGTGTGTCGATTCGTCGAGAGAACTCTCCTTGTAAGGAGCGTAAAGCACAGCGTGCTGCTTGTTGCGATGAGCTATCGATAAGGTCTGCGATAGCCTCTGCTTGTGCTAAATCAAGTTTGTCATTTAAAAAAGCACGTTCAGAGAATTCACCGGGTCTGGCGAGTCGGGCCCCCAGTGATTGTACTCGCTGTAGTAGAAAATCCATCACCACTGGGCCGCCATGGCCTTGTAGCTCTAAAATATCTTCACCGGTAAACGAATTAGGGCCAGGAAAATAAAGGGCTATACCTTCGTCCAGCTCGCTCCCTTGTGCATCTTTAAATGCCCCGTAATGTGCATAACGGGGTTTGGGTAAATAGCCAAGAACCTGCTCTGCAATTGCAGCAGCTTTTGGGCCTGATACACGTATAATTCCCACACCTCCACGCCCGGGAGCAGTGGCTTGTGCAGCAATCGTTTCTTGAGATATCAGGCTCATAGGTACTCCGTTTTTCTTGCAGCATTGAAAAAGGCTCCCACAGGAGCCTTTTTTGTACGTGACCTTATCTTAAGTCGCGCTAGGTTCTGCTTCAATCTGTTTGTTGATTACATATTGTTGTGCAATCGACAGAATGTTGTTCACTACCCAGTACAGTGTCAGACCTGCAGGGAACCACAGGAAGAAGAAAGTAAACATGATAGGCAACATCTTCATTACTTTAGCCTGCATTGGGTCTGGAGGTGTTGGGTTCAGCGACTGCTGAATAAACATACTCACACCCATGATAATTGGCAGAATAAAGTAAGGATCTTTAGCTGACAGGTCAGTCAGGTAGAGGAAGTCTGCATGGCGTAGCTCTACAGATTCCATTAGTACCCAATACAAAGAGATGAAGATCGGCATCTGAGCAACGATAGGCAAACATCCGCCTAACGGGTTGATCTTCTCTTTCTTGTATAGCTCCATCATGGCTTGGGACATCTTCTGTCGATCAGCGCCGTGTAGCTCTTTTAAACGCGTCATTTCAGGACCGAACTTACGCATTTTTGCCATAGATTTAAAGGCTTTAGCATTTAACTGGAAGAGTAATGCTTTCACCAGAAGCGTGATGCAAATAATAGTCAGCCCCCAGTTTCCTACAATACCATGTATCCACTTAAGCACTATGTAAAGAGGCGATGCAATCCACCACAGCCAACCAAAATCAAGGGTACGATCCAGCATTGGAGCCGCAGCTTCCATCTGGTCTACATCTTTAGGGCCGGCATAAAATGATGCTGAAACAGTTTTCTCGCCGCCAGCAGGTACTTCAAATGAAGGCGATACAAAACCTGCAATGTAGTTACCATTAAGCTTGCGCGTGCTGTATGTGTATTCAGCGCCAGGTGTTGGGATCCATGCACTCAAGAAGTAGTGCTGTACCATGGCTGCCCAACCATCAACTGTTGTTTCATTGAAATTGACTTCATTAATGTCATCAAAATCATATTTTTGATAGCTGTCTGTCGCCGTTGAAAAAACAGGACCAAGGTAAGATTGCATCCCCATATCGGTAGATGAGTTAGGGTCAGCGCTTTGGTCACGTTTAATCTGAGCAAACAAGTTTGCTTGGAATAACTCATTCGAGCCGTTATTAACAATATATTCTTGGCCGATAGTGTAAGAGTTTTTACTAAAGATATAACGTTTAGTAATGCTCAGGCCTTTTGCATCGTTAAAAACTAAATCAACGTTAATGCTGTCTTGTCCATCCAGAGCATATTCACTTTTTGCCACTGAATAGCTAGGGCGTCCATCTGGGTTAGCATCTGGGCCATTTGTACCAACCAAGCCACTTTGTGAAACGTAAGTGCGATTAACATTTTGCTCAAGCAAGATAAATGGAAGCTCGCTTCCAAGTGTTGCTTTGTATGCTGGCAAGGCTACTTGAATAATATCGCCGCCTTTAGCATCAATCAGCACATCTAGAACATCAGTTTTAACTGTGATTAGTTGTGTCGGTGTTGTGCCTTCAGTAGCAGTTTCTGTTGTAGGTAACTCACCAGAAGTGCTTTTTTTAGCAGCTACGGCGGTAGGAAGATCGCTGCTTGTTGATGCACTGCCATAGACAGAAACAGAAGCTGCCGGGGCTTGTGCTGTTGGTTGTTGACCGTAATCCTCATTCCACTGTAAAACCAGCATATATGAGATAAGTGCCAGGGCGGCAACTAGTATGACTCGCTGTACATCCATAAGTTTAAGACCGTTAATCTTGCTTGTTAAGTACGTGTTTGGATTTTTTATTCAACCGAGACCAGCACTTATCGGCAAGGCGATGTAACTCGCTTGCGCTCATATCACCCAGTCCTGGACGAGCCAGAATGATCATATCGACGGGCGGTAGTTTATGCTGGTTAAGGCGAAATGACTCGCGAATGATACGCCGAACATGATTACGTTTCACTGCTCTACGTACATTTTTTTTTGAAATCACAAACCCGAGACGTGGATGTTCGAGTCCGTTATGACGGGCTAGGATAAGTATTTTCTGGTCTGGCACCTTGATAGTGACACTATCAAAGACCTGTTGAAAATCCCCGGCAGTCAACAGGCGAAGCTGTCGGGGATATCCGAATTCGGTCATTCAACTACCAGATCCGGTCGTCGTCTGTATTAAGCAGACAGACGCGAACGGCCTTTTGCACGACGGCGGTTGATAATTGCGCGACCACTTTTAGTAGCCATGCGAGCACGAAAGCCGTGTGTACGAGCACGTTTTAAAACGCTTGGTTGAAATGTTCTTTTCATCAGTCAGTCCTACTATTAACGCTTGTGTAAGTGCTCGGTTATTAGCTGGCTGAAGCTACAGAGCAAAATTAAGACGCGAAATTCTAGTGAATTAATTAAGATAATTCAAATAGTTTTTTAGTTAATGAGTTAAAAGAGATAAATAAATTTCCCAAGCCTATGTTTA